>JACRQG010000024.1:11061-130098 GCA_016222805.1 Verrucomicrobiota bacterium
GCGGCGAGAAGGCTCGGATGCGGAGGACGTTTGCAGAGGCGGCAGTTGGCGTTTGATTTGGCCCCATGATCTTCCAGACACTGAGATCTTGTGCCGCCGGATCCCCGCCGGCGTCCTGTCCATGACGGAACTCCTCATCATCAAACCCTCGTCGCTTGGCGACATCGTGCACGGCCTGCAGGTCGCGACCTCGCTCAAGGCGCAGGTCGAGAAGCTGCGGATTTCGTGGGTGGTGCGGGAGATCTTCGCCCCCATCGTGAGGGCGTGCGAGGCGGTGGATGAAGTGTTCGTGTTCGAGCGCGCGGGAGGGGCCAAGGGCTTCATCCGGTTGACCAAGGAGCTGCGGCGGAAACACTACGACTTTGTCTTCGACATGCAGGGCCTGCTGCGCACCGGCCTGTTGACCTCGCGGGTGCTGGCGGACCGCAAAATTGGGCGAACGGACGCCCGAGAATGGTCGGGGATGTTTTACCAGGAGAAGGTGCCGTTGCCGAAGGATGGCCGCCGCAGCCACGCGCTGGAGATCCTGCTGCAGTTCTGCCCGGTGCTGGGCGCCAAGGCCGAGCTGCGCGGAACCCTGAAATTCCGCGAGGTGGAGGGCCTCAACCTGCGGTTTGCCGATGCCCGCGGCGGCGGCCGGCCGATCGTGATGTTTGTCGACAGTCGGCGCGCGGAGAAATGCTGGAACGGCTTCAAGCAGCTGACCGAGCTCATCCTGCGCGAGGACAAGAACCGCAAGGTGGTGTGGGCGGGCAGCAGTTACGTCCATGATCGCGGGGCGTATCCGCCGGCCCAGTTCTTCAACGTCACCGGCAACACCAGCCTCGTTTCGCTGCCGGCGCTGGTGCGGCGCGCGGACTGGGTGATCGCCAATGACAGCGGACCGATGCACCTCGCCGCGGCGATGGGAGTGCGGGTGATGGGCATTTTCGGCCCCACCGATCCCCGTCTCTTCGGCCCGTATCCCCTCAACGCCCCCAGCAACGTCGTGGTGCAGGCCCCCGTGGGCGACCTGAAGCTCCTTTCGGCCAAGGAAGTCTACTCGCGATTTCAGCGCGCCCGCGCGCGGTTCCGCTGAGGCCGACCCGCGACGGACCGCCTCCCCCTTTCTCCCATGCTCGATCCGAAACTCATCCGCGAAACGCCCGAACTTGTCCGGGCGGCCATTGCGAAAAAGCACCTCGATGTCGACCTCGACGCCGTCCTGGCGATCGATGCCGCCTGGCGGACCCAGTTGCAGGAAGTGGAATCCCTGCGGGCGGCGCAGAAGGCCGCCAACACGGCGATGGCCGCGCTGCCCAAGGGCACCCCGGAGTTCCTGGCCAAGGTGACGGAGATGAAGGCGGCGTCGGCGCAGATCAAGGAGCGGGAAGGGCAGCTCAAGGAGACGGAGGAGAAGTTCCGCCAGGCGATGTTGTCGCTGCCCAACCTGCCGCACGCCAGCGTGCCGGAAGGACGCAACGCCGAGCAAAACGTGGTCTTCTCGACGCACGGAGACACGGCCGCGGTTTCGGCGCACGCCATTTCCCACTGGGAGATTCCCGGGTTTGACCGCCTCTTCGATTTCGCGCGCGGCGCCAAGGTGACGGGCGCGGGCTTTCCGTTCTATGTCGGGGACGGGGCGCGGCTCGTGCGCTCGCTCCTGCACTTCTTCCTCGAGGAGGACGCCAAGGCGGGGTACGTCGAGGTCAACCCGCCGATTCTGGTGAACGCCGCGAGCGCAACGGCGACGGGGCAACTGCCGGACAAGGAGGGGCAGATGTACGAGACCACGCCGGACCGGCTGTTTGCCGTGCCGACGGCGGAAGTGCCGCTGACAAGCTTCTTCCGGGATGAGATCCTCGAAGAGTCAGCCCTGCCGATCTACCGGTGCGCGTACACGCCCTGTTTCCGCCGCGAAGCCGGCAGCTACGGCAAGGACGTGCGGGGCCTGAACCGCCTGCACCAGTTCGACAAGGTCGAGCTGCTCAAATGGGTCCATCCTTCGACCAGCTACGAGGAGCTGGACAAGCTGCGCGACGATGCCGAGCGACTGCTGCGCAAGCTCGAGCTACCCTACCGGGTGCTGCTGATGTGCGGTGGCGACCTCGGCTTCACCCAGGCGAAGAAGTATGACCTCGAGGTTTGGTCGGGCGGCCAGAAGCGCTGGCTCGAGGTGTCGAGCTGTTCGAACTTCGAGGCGTTCCAGGCGCGGCGGGCCCAGATCCGATACCGGTCCAAGGAGACCGGCAAGCCGGAGCTCGTCCACACGCTCAACGGCTCGGGCCTCGCGGTGCCGCGCGTGCTGGCGGCATTGCTGGAAAACAACCTCCAGGCCGACGGCCGGGTGAAGATTCCGGCCGCGCTGGTACCCTATTTTGGCAAGGAGTACCTCAGCTTTAGTTGAGTCGGCCCAAAGGCTGACGGAGTTGATTCCCCGCTCGCGCCTGGACCCGGCGGTTCTCGCGTGGGGCGAACGCGCCTCACGCCGCAGCCGGTGGGGCGTGGGATTCTCCGGCGGCCCCGACTCGCTCGCATTGCTCCTGCTGGTTTGGAGCCACTGGCCTGCGCGCCGGAAGCAGATCGTCGCGCTCCATTTCGACCACCGCTTGCGCGGGGTGGAATCGTGGGCGGACGCGCGGTTTTGTCGGCGCGTGTGCCGGACGCTTGGAGTACCCTTCGTCGCGGCCTCCTGGGCCCAGGGGCGGCCCGGGGCGAGCGAGGCCGAGGCGCGGGCGGCGCGGCATGCCTTCTTTGCGCGCCACAGCCGGATCATGTGGCTCGGGCACCAGCAGGATGACATCGCGGAGACGCTGCTGATGCGCCTGGCGCGAGGGAGCGGGACGGCGGGTCTGGCGGCGCCGCGCCCGGTGCAACTGCTCGGCACTCGTCGGGTGAACCTGCGGCCGCTGCTGGGCCTGAAGAAAGCGGAACTGGTGCGGGCGTTGCGGGAGGCAGGGGTGGAATGGCGGGAGGACTCGAGCAATGCCGGACCCGCCTACTTGCGCAACCGGATGCGCCATCAGGTTGTCGCGAGGTGGGTAAAGGCTGCCGAGCGGGACGCCGTGGCCGGTGCTGCCCGGTCCAGGGAACTGCTGGAAGAGGATGATGCCGCCCTGGAAGCATGGGTGCGGGAGTTGGACCCCCTTGACCGTGCAGGTTGCCTAGTGCGAAGGCGCCTCGCCGGGCGGCCGATGGCGCTTTGGCGGAGGGCGTTGCATCTCTGGCTGATGCGCAACCTGCCGGAAGCGGACCTCTCCCGTCAGGCGTTTGACGCCTTGTTGCGGGGAGTTGTCGCCGGGGGGCGCCTCCGCCAGAGCGTGGGAACAAGCCACTTTGCAGAGTGCCGCGGGGACTTGCTGATGCTGGTTTCCCGGGCGGCGAAGCCGGCCAGAATTCGCCGGTCCGCCAATTGACTTCTCCTTCCGGAACCTCCACCGTTCGCAATAAGTCCCACCCGAGATGTCCGATCCTGAATCCAAGAAGTCCCGCCGTGCCTTGAAGAACCTGCCGCCGGACCGTTTTCAACCGAAGATGCTGTTTTTCTGGCTGGCGCTGGTGGCGGCCGTGCTGGCGCTTCTGTGGTTCCCGAATCAAACCGCCAGCAATCCGGAGGTTCTGACAATTCAGGACGTGGTGGAGCGCGCGGAGGCCGGGAACGTCAACCGGGAGCCCGGCAAGGCGGCGGTGATCCGCTCGGATCCGAGCGGAGGGCGGGATTGGATGATCATTGTGGGCCAGAGCCGGCGCGACGCCAACAGCCCCTACCGGGATTTCCGGGCGGCGGGCCGGGTGACGGAGACGACGCACGAGCGCCTGAGCAAGACCAAGGTCTTTGCCGAGCAGCCGACACAGACGCTGCTCACCTCCATCGCGGCGCAGGTGATTCCGTTCGTGATCATCATCGGCCTGCTGTATTTCCTGTTTGTCCGGCAGCTCCGGCAGGCGGGACGCGGGGCGCTCAGCTTTGGCAAGAGCCGCGCGAAGCTGCTCACCCGGGACCGCGACAAGATCACGTTCGCCGACGTGGCGGGATGCGACGAAGCGAAGGAAGAGGTCTCCGAGGTGGTCGAGTTTCTGCGCGACCCGAAGAAATTCACGAAGATGGGCGGACGGATTCCGAAGGGAATCCTGATGGTGGGCCCCCCGGGAACCGGCAAGACCCTCCTGGCAAAGGCCGTGGCGGGCGAGGCGGACGTGCCGTTCTTCAGCATCTCCGGTTCGGATTTCGTGGAGATGTTCGTCGGCGTCGGCGCGAGCCGCGTGCGCGACATGTTCGAACAGGGCCGGAAGAGCGCCCCCTGCCTCATCTTCATCGACGAAATCGATGCCGGGGGGCGGCAACGCGGCGCGGGTCTCGGGGGCGGCAACGACGAGCGGGAACAGACGCTCAACTCGCTGCTCGTCGAGATGGACGGCTTTGACACCACGGAAGGCGTCATCATCATCGCGGCCACGAACCGGCCGGACGTGCTCGACAGCGCGCTGCTGCGACCGGGCCGCTTTGACCGGCAGATTTACGTCGACCTGCCTGACCTGGTGGGCCGGGAGCAGATTCTCCGGGTCCATGCCAAGAAGGTGAGCCTGGCGGAGAACGTCGACCTGCAGGTGATCGCGCGCGGCACGCCGGGGCTGTCCGGTGCGGAGCTCGCCAACCTCCTGAACGAGGCGGCGCTGCTCGCCGCGCGCCGGGGCAAGAAGAAGGTCGAGATGATCGACGTCGACGATGCCCGGGAAAAGGTCCAATTCGGGCGCGAACGCCGCCGGCTGATGGACGACGAGGAGAAGAAGCTGACGGCCTACCACGAGGCCGGCCATGCCTTGGTGCAGGCGGTGCTGGATGACGGCCACATGCCCGTGCACAAAGTCACCATCATTCCGCGAGGGCGCAGCCTGGGGAGCACGATGTTCATTCCCAAGAAGGACATCCTCACCCATGCGAAGAAGCGGATGCTCAGCCAGATTGCGATGGGCCTCGGAGGCCGGATTGCGGAGGAACTCGTCCTGGGCGACGTCTCGAGCGGCGCGGCCGGCGACATCAAGCAAATCACCAAGATTGCGCGCCACATGGTCTGCGACTGGGGCATGAGCCCCCTCGGGCCGGTGGCCTTTGGCGATTCCCATGACACCGTTTTTCTCGGCCGGGAGATTACCCGCAACGAGAACGTCTCCGAGGAGACCGCGCGCAAAATCGACGAGGAGATTCACCGCATCATCGACGAGCAGTACCAGCGGGCCACCCAGATCATCTCCGAGCATCGCCCGGCGCCCGACAAGATTGCCGAAGCACTGCTCGAGCACGAGACGATCGACGGCAAGCACGTGCTGGAAATCCTCCAGCACGGGGAAATCCGCTCCCCCATCGTGGTCAGTCCCGTGACCAAGACGGACGGACAGCCGCCGAAGAAACTCCCCGAGAAGACTCCTGCCGCCGAGCCGATGGGCCCGGCTCCCGCCCCGAACCCGGCCTGAGACTCAACCCGGCGGATGCCTCGCGCGGCCGGTTCGCTCCGGGAGAGCGGGCTGGCCGTTTTGCTTTTCCGGCTCCGCCTCCTTTCCCACTGACATGAAAATCTGCTGCATTGGCGCCGGCTACGTCGGCGGTCCGACGATGGCGATGATCGCCCGGAAGGCCCCCGACATCGAAGTCGAGGTGGTCGACATGAACGCGACGCGCATCGCGGCCTGGAACTCCGGGACGCTGCCCATCTACGAGCCCGGACTGGAGGCGGTCGTCAACGAGGCCCGCGGGCGCAACCTGCGCTTTTCCACCGATGTCGCCGGGGGGATTCGTTCCGCCGACATCATCTTCGTGGCCGTGAACACCCCGACCAAGACCTACGGCCTCGGGGCGGGCCGGGCGGCGGACCTGCGGTTCATTGAATCGGTTGCGCGTACCATCGCGGAGCATGCCACGTCGCCCAAGATCATCGTGGAGAAGTCGACCATCCCGGTGAAGACCGCGGAGACCATCAAGGATATCCTCTCTGCGAATACCAGGGGCGTGAAGTTCGAGGTGTTGTCCAATCCCGAGTTCCTGGCGGAAGGCACGGCGGTGGCGGATCTGGAGGCTCCGGACCGGGTCCTGATTGGCGGGGAACGCACCCCGGGCGGGGAGGCGGCCTTGCGTACCCTGGTGGAAGTTTACGCCCGCTGGGTGCCGCGAGAGCGCATCCTCACGACGAATCTCTGGTCGTCGGAGCTCTCCAAGCTGGTCGCGAACGCCTTCCTGGCGCAGCGCATCTCCTCCATCAACTCCATCTCGGCGCTTTGCGAGGCAACCGGGGCGGATGTGGACGAGGTGGCCAATGCCATTGGCCGGGATTCGCGCATCGGGCCGAAGTTCCTCAAGGCGTCCGTCGGGTTCGGCGGATCCTGCTTTCAGAAGGACATCCTGAACCTCGTTTACCTTTGCGAGCACTTCGGTCTGCCCGAGGTGGCGGCGTACTGGGATGGGGTGGTGAAGATGAACGACTGGCAGAAGCGCCGGTTTGCCGCCCGCATCGTGCGTAGCCTCTTCAATACGGTGGCGGACAAGCGCATCGCGGTGTTTGGCTTTGCGTTCAAGAAAGACACCAATGACACCCGCGAGTCCGCTGCCATCGCCGTCTGCCGCGAGCTCCTCGCCGAACAGGCGCGCGTCGTCGTGTACGACCCCAAGGTGCCGGCGGCCGAGATCGTGCAGGAGATCGTCGGCCGGGATCGGACGGAACCGCGCCTGACCGTCGCGAACAGCGCCTATGAGGCGGCCGCGGGGGCGCATGCGGTGGCGATCGTGACGGAGTGGGATGAGTTTCGCGCGCTGGACTACACCCGGATTCACGCCGGGATGCAGCAACCCGCCTTTCTCTTCGACGGTCGCAACATCCTCGACCTGGCGAAGCTTCGTGCCATCGGGTTTCGCGCGGTTGGCGTCGGCAAGTGACACGAAGGGCCGCCCGGGCAATCCCAGGCGGCCCTGTCTGTGTTGGCGTAATGTCCCCCCGGGCTGCCGGGGGAGAGTGTCAGGTTGATCGACGGGCGGTGCGCCGCCGCCAGCGTTGCAGGCCGAAGAGTCCGAGGGCGCCGCCCATCAGGAGCGCGCCGTAGGTGGCGGGTTCCGGGGCGGGAGTGATCTGGCGATCCCAAGACTGCCACACGGTCGCACTGTTGTTGAACCCTCCGAAGGTGACCTGGTTCTGCGGCGCGGTCCCGCGGACATCAAAGGCCGCGGAGGGACCGCCGAACTGCTGGAAGCTGCCGTTGGCGTAGAAGTAGTCCTGCAGGTGCACCCAGTTGGTGATCGAGACCTTCACTCCGGGATCGATGATGAAGTTCGTGGTATTGAGCACCGAGGCCGTGCTGTTGCCGAAGTCGAGGATCGTGTCGCCGGTGATCCGCAGCGTGCCGACCGTGGCGGTGGCCGGCAGGAAGATCGTCGACGTCGGAGTGCCCCCGATCGTCGTGCCACCAAACGCCAGCGTTCCGCCCGAGAGGTTGAAGTTGTTCGGGAGCGTGAGATTGCCGCCACCGGTGAAGGCCAGGGTACCGGTGCCGCTCACGCTGCCGAGCAGGGTTGTGGCGGTGGCCCGGTCGACGGTGAGAACGGAGTTGGCTCCGAGGCTGATGCTCGACGTCGCCGTGGTGGTGAGGCCCGCGATCGTGTCGGTCACGCCGGTCCCCAGGGTGAGGTTGGCGCCGCTGCTGATGGTCAGGCTGCTGGAATTGCTGAGGGCGTTGCTGGCGCCCAGGACCAGCGAGCCCCCGGCGATGGTGGTCGTCCCGGTGTAGGTGTTGACGCCGGTGAGGGTCAGGGTTCCCGCGCCGTCCTTGGTGAAGGTGCCGCCGACGCCGGTCATGGCGCCGCTGAACGTGGTGGAACTCCCGTTGGCGCCCGCGACAAACTGACCACTGCCGATGTTCACCGTGCCGGCGCCGGCGATCGAGCCGACGGCCTGGGTGGTGTTGTTCAAGGTGAAGGCCGCGCCGTTGGCGACCGTGACCGCGGATTGGTTGGAAATGACAGTGCTTGCGCCCGCGGAAAGGACGCCGGCGTTGATGTTGGTGGCGCCGGTGTAGGAGTTGGCGCCGGAAAGGGTCAGGGTGCCGCTGCCGAGCTTCGTAAAGCTGCCTCCGGCTCCGGAGATCACACCGGAGAAACTGGTGCTGGCGTTGTTGGCCCCCGCACTCAACGCCCCGGTTCCGAGAATGACGCTGGAGCCGGCGCTGCCGGCCAGGGACCCGATGCTCGCGGTCTTGCTGTTGACATCGAGCGTGGTGCCGGAGGCGAGCGTGACCGCCGAATTCGACGGACCGGCGCCGTTGACTCCGATCTGGATGGTGCCGCCCGTGACGTTCGTGGCGCCGCTGTAGGTGTTGCCGGCGTTGTTCAGGACCAACGCACCGACGCCGGCCTTGGTGAGACCGCCGGTGCCGGTGATGGCGCCCCCGGTCACGGTGTTGCCGGTGCCGTCAACGGTGAGGGTGTTGCCGGCATTGGAGATCGCGCCGTTGAGGGTGAGGGTGCCGGAGTTGACCAGGACCTTGGCGGCCGTCGCGAGCGAAACGGGGCCGCCGAGGGTGTTGCTCCCGCTGACGTTCTGGAGCGCGCCGTTGCCTCCGGAACCGGTGCCACTGAGGCTGAGCGCCTCGTTGAGCACGTTGACCGAGCCCGAGACCTGGAGGGTGGCGCCGCTGGCGACCGTGGTGCCCGTGCCCGCGGTGCCATCGCCGGAGCCGAGGCCGCTGCTGGAGGTGATGGCCAGGGTTCCGGCCGAAACCGTGGTGGTGCCCGTGTAGGTGTTGGCACCGCTGAGCGTCATCGTGCCGGTACCCTGCTTGACCAGGCTGCCGCCGGACCCGGAAACCACGCCGGAGACGAGCGTCGAGCTGTTGTTGGCACCGGTGCTGAGCGTACCTGATCCGAGTTGGATGGCGCCCGCGCCCGCCAGGGAGCCGATAGTGTCGCTGTTACCGGCGAGGTTGAGCACGGCGGGGGCCGCCACGGTCACGGCGGTGGTGTCGGAAAGGACGTTGGAAGCACCAAAGGTCACGGTTCCCTGGTTGACGTTGGTGGCGCCGGAATACGTGTTGGCGCCTGCCAGCGTGAGCGTGCCGGTGCCGGTCTTGGTCAGTCCGCCCGTGCCGCTGATGGCGCCGGAGTACGACGTGGAGGCGCCGTTGGACCCGACCGTGAGAGTGCCGCTGCCGAGCGTGACGTTGCCGGCGCCGGCCAGGGAAGCCACGGCCTGGGTCTGGCTGTTGGCATCAAATGTCGCGCCTCCGCTGATCGTCAGGGCGGTGTTTGCGGGCAGGATCGCGGTGGCGGAAAGCGTGCGCAGGATCCCGGCGTTCACGGTGGTGGCGCCGGCGTAGCTGTTGGCCGCCGAGAGGATGACGGTGCCGGTGCCGTCCTTGGTGAGCGAACCTGCGCCGGACGTGGCGCCCAGCGTGACATCGGTGTTGGTGGTCAGCGTGGCTGCGCCGGTGAGGCTGGTGGCGCCGAAGGCCAGGTCGAAGCCGTTGTTGCCGGTGACCGTCAGGGTCTGCGAGCCGATGCTCAGCGTGCCCAGGGTGTGCGTGAGGTTCGTGCCACTGCTCACCCGGTCGACCGTGATGGTGGAGTTGGCCGAGACCGTGACGTTGTTGCTGAAGGACGTGGCGGCGTTGTTGGCCAGGGCGAGCGTGCCGCCGTTGAGCGTGACGCGGCCGCGATTGGTGGCGTCGCCGAGGGAGGTGGCCTGGCGGAGTTCCACGGTGCCGGCATCGATCCGGACCGTGCCATCAAACCCGGCGTTGGCGTCCTGGATGAGC
Organism: Verrucomicrobiota bacterium; assembly: GCA_016222805.1. Lineage (GTDB taxonomy): Bacteria > Verrucomicrobiota > Verrucomicrobiia > Opitutales > Opitutaceae > ER46. The sequence continues at coordinate 20,833 of JACRQG010000024.1, forward strand.
AAGCTGCCGGTGCCGGCCTTTACCAGGGTACCGAGCGTATCGGAGGTGATGAGACGGTTGGTGCTTCCGGCGGCGGTGGCGAGGGTCTGGCCGGCGTTGACGTCAATCGTGCCGGTCTGCCCGGCCGTGACGCTGAACTGCTTGCCGGCGGAGGCGGTGAACCCGGTGGCGACGTTGAGGGTGCCACCCGAGAAGATGACGTCGTTGGAGGCAGCTCCGAGGTTGGCCTCGCTGCTGACGCGCACGGTGCCATCGTTGAGGTAATTGCCGCCGGTGTAGGTGTTCGTGCCGCCCAGGATCAGCAAGCCGGCGCCGGACTTGTTGAGGCCGACCGCACCATTGGTGCCGTAACCTGTGGCGTTATCGACGATCGGAGCCGTGAGATTCAGCGTGCCGCCCGCATTGTCGACCGTCACGGCGAGGAATCCATTGCCGGAGGTGAGGGCGCCGGAGCCGATGAAGTTGGTGGTGGTGGCGCCGGATTTCAGCAGACCGCCGTTCTTGAGGACGAGGCGCTTGTTGGCGTCGGTGTTGAGATCCACCGTGGCCACGTTGAGGAGCTTGAGGCCCGAATCGACGGTGACATTGCCGCCGATCGTGCCGGAACCGTTCGGGGCCCCGCCGCCAACGGGGGCCTGCGTCGGGCCTCCAAGATTGAGCGTGTAGGCGCCGGTCGGGGAAGAGGAGTCCAGTTGAACGACCTGATTGGGGTTGTTGACGTTGATGCCGAGCGCTCCGGTGTAGGCGGTGACCGGGCGGATGCCGTTGCCGCTGCCCGAGTCGCCGGAGTACTCGACAAACTCAGTCGAACCGGACGCCGTGACCGTGGTAATCCATCCCGGCAGGGCAATCGGAGCGGCAGAGGTGGCGCCGGTCAGGCTAATGCCGCTGCCGCCCGCGTTGAAGGTGTCGGTGGTAAGGTACACCCGTGCGCTGCCGGTCGTACCCTGGCCGAGCGTGGAGCGCGTGGTCATCGCCGCGTCGCTGAAGGAACTAATCGTCAGGCTGGAGGAACCGACGCGGATGATGTCATTCAGGGTGAGATCGGCCCGCCGGTTGCTCGCGCCGGTGGCGAGGTTGAGGACGTTGGCGCCGGAACCGAGCGTGAGATTGCCGACGGTCTCGGTGGAATTGGCGCCGGTCCGTCCGATGAACGTGAAAGTGCCGTCGTTGAGGGTCAGCCCCGCGGTGTCGCCGATCCGGTTCGCGTTGCCGCTGGCGCTGTTGTCGAGGACCAGGGAGCCATTCGAAATCGTGAGGCTCGAGGAACTGGAGATGTTGCCGCTCGCGCCGGTGATTCGAACGGTGCCATCGGTGATGGTGGTGGTCCCGGAGTAGGTGCTGTTGCCGGTGAGGATGAGAGTGCCGGTACCGGCGGCGGTGACGTTGGAGGCGCCGGTGATGTTGCCCGAGAGGGTCAGCTGCGAACCGCCAGCCGTTCCGATGGTGGTGGCGCCGGTGAGCGCGACATTGCCGGCAAAGGAATTGGTGCCGGCGACGTTTTCGATGGCACCCAGCCGGCCGGAGGCTCCGGTTCCGGAGACGGAGAGGGACTCGGTCGAGGAGTAAGTGGTCCCGCCGGAGAAACCGAGGGTGGCTCCCGCGTTGACCGTGGTGCCGTTGCCGGTGGTGCCGAGAGCGTTGTTCTTGTCGACAATCAAGGTGGCGCCGGAATTGATCGTCGTCGTTCCGCTGTAGGTGTTGTTGGCAGCACCATCCAGGACAATGACTCCGCTGCCCCCGACCGTGAGGTTCTGCGCGCCGGAGATGACTCCGGAGAGCGAGAGTTGGGACCCCGCGGCGGCGCCCATGGTTGTCGCTCCCGCCAACGTGACGTTGCCGGCAAACGTGTTGGTGCCGGAGAGATTGTCGATCGCGCCGTTGCGCCCGGCAGCACCGGTGCCCTGCACCGTAACGGCCTCGGTGGTGGAGTAGGTGGTGCCGCCCTGGAACCCGAGGGTGCCGCCACTGGCGACGGTGGTGCCGGAGGCGGGACTGCCAAGGGCGTCGTTGGCGGCGGCGACCAAGGTGGTCCCGGCGTTGACGGTGGTCGCGCCGGTGTAGGTGTTCGCCGCCGCCAGGACGATGGTACCGTTGCCGTTGGCGGTCAGGGAACGCGCCCCCCCGCTTTCGCCGACGGGACCGCTGAGAGTCAGCGTGGTGCCGGACGCGGCGCCGATGCGACTATCGGCTGCGAGCGTCACGGCGCCGGCCACGGCGTTGTTGCCGGAGAGGTTGTCGAGTGCCCCGGCCCGACCGGTGTCGCCGGTGCCGCTCAGAACCAGTTGCTCGTTCCCATTGACGGTGATTCCACCCTGGAGCCCGAGGGTTGCTCCGCTGGCGACCGTGGTGGTGGTGGCGCTGCCGGTGGTGCCGAGGGCGTTGTTGTTGGCCGCAATCAGGGTGCCGGCCGACACTGTGCTGTTTCCCGTGAAGGAGTTGCTGCCCGACAGCAGCAGGGTGCCGCCGCTGGTCTTGTTGATGCCGGCCCCGGTACCGGTGATGGCAGCGGAAATGTTGAGGTCGTTGGCGGCAGCGCCTTGCGCCACGTCAAACGTGCGCGTCGCTCCGCCGAGGTCGAGGTTTCCGCTCAAGGTGGCTTCGGTCGCCGAGGCCGCGCTCGTGATGTTGCCCGCCATCGTGAGGGTGCCCGAGCCCGTCGTCACGGTGCCGCCGCTGGCATAGGTGAGGGCACCCAGGGTCTGGCTGTAGTTCGCGAGATTGAACGTGCCGGTCCCAGTCACGGCGTTGGAAAGGGAGAGACTGGTGGCGGAGTTCAGGACGTTCGAGCCGCCGAGTTGCAGCGTTCCGCGCTGGATATCGAGGTTCCCCGAATAGGTGCTGGAACTATCGCCGGCGATGATGAGGGTGCCCGCGGAGGAGCCCAGCTGCGTGATCGTCCCGGAACCGGTAATCTGCCCGGTGAAGGTCGTGGTGCCGCTATTGTTCAGCGTCAGGGTCTTGGTCCCGGCATTGACGTTGCCGGCGATGACCAGGGCCGTGTTGGTATTGGTGTTGATGTTGAGGTTCGAATTGAGCTGAAGGTTCGATTGGATGCTGTGGGCGCCGCCGGGCTGGGCGCTGGTGACCGTGATCGCCGAGGAGCTCGTCCCGTTGTCCAGCGTGAGCTGGTAGCCTTGCAGGGTGTAATTGAACGGAGCGTCAAATTGGATCGAGGCGGCCGTCCGGTTCTGCTGCAGGTCCACATTCTGGGCGGTGGTCAGTTGGAAGGTCGGCGAGGTAAACGCGTTGTTGGAGAAGATCAGGTTGGCGGTGGGGCCCGGCACCAATCCGAGATTCGGAGTGGTGGCGTTGCCCCAGTTGGCCCCGGTGCCCCACTTGTTGTCGTTGGCGTAGTTGGAGTAAAAGACGTTGCCGACGGGCGCGGCCGTGGTGGTGACCACGAGGTTGCGAATCTCGTTGATCTGTTGCGCGTCGCCGGTCGACCCCGTGTACACGAGTTCGAGATTCTCCGGGCGGGCGAATCCGGACAGGTCCGCCGTATACACCTGCGTCAGGGTGCCCGTGGCTCCGAATTTCAGGCTCACCGTGAGCTGGCTGGAACTGTCGAGGTTGAAGACGAGTTGCCGGTAATCGTTGCCGGTCTGGACCGGGCGCGTGGTGGAGTTGGGAAAATCGAGCTGCCCCAGGCTGTAGGGGGCCTGGGAAAGGTCCGAAGTGCCCCCGAGATAGGTATAGCCGGTCTGGCCGCTGCCGGGTCCGCGGGTGCTGATGGAATTTGGCACGAAGCCCGTGCCTCCGTTTCGGCCCTCGGTGGGATTTGAGAAGTTCCCCCAGTTGTCGACTCCGAGGGAGAAGTAGCCCCCGGCCATTCCGTCCACGCCGGTACGGTTCGCGTAGCCGAGCGAGCCACCAAAGGCACCCGGACTGAAAGGCACCGAGGCGTCGCGAAGGGAAATGGTGATTCCGTCCGCCGCGCCTCCGGTGCCCTTGTTCCACATCGCCAGATCCAACGTGACGGTGATGTTGTTGTTGATGGACGGGATGGGGGTGGTGAGCCGGGCATAGGTCGCCTCGTTGGGCTGCAGGTCGGTAAGTCGGAGCCAGCCGTTGCCCGGCGTGTCGACCCCCGTGGCTGCGGTCAGGGTCGGCGTGTAGGGGGAGCCGCTGCCCGCTCCAAACACCCAACCGTTCGCGGTGGTGCCCTTAAAATCCTCGGTATAGGTGAACTGCGCCCGCAGTGTGGAGGTGAATAAGGCGAAGCCAACCAGCAGGAGAAATGCGGTTCGGACTAGCATGCTGAGGTTTCGCAGGGGGCGCGGATCCATTTCTTTCGATCTCAAGGTATCGGCACTAGGTGGAAAATCTCAAGGTGAAATGGGGTGTTTACCTTACTCCCTCGTAATACGTACTTGCACGCTTCGCCCGGGGGCGCGGGTGTTCGAAGGAATCCGATCGTTTACTCTCAAATAGCTTCAAATCATGTGCTTATGAGGATGGTATGACTCCATAACCGGGCGCGACGCCGCAGAACATCCGATCGCGGCGCCCGAGGGGTGGGTTCGGGCCGAAAAAAAGCCACGCGCCGGAGGGCGCGTGGCTGCGGAAAGAGCTAAGTTGGGGCTTACTTGGTCGGAGGACGGGTCGGCGCACTTAGCGGGGCGGGAGCCGGTTGGGTGGAAGCCTGCGGAGCTGCGGCCTGGAGCTGGTTGAGGCGCTTCTCAATTTCACCCATCTTGGCGACGAGTTGCTCCTCGACCTTCTTGCGATCGCTGCTGTTGACGATGCTGAGGCTGGCGGCGTCCTTGACGACATTGGCCGGGAGCGTGAGCAGCCGGGTGATGATGCCCTGGTCCTTGAACGAGCTGAGATACAGGGCCGTGATTTCGTGGGAGAGTTTGAGCGCGTCCTGGGCAACCGCCTGGGTGTGCTGGAGGTTGTTGTTCAGTTGCTGGTTCTTGGCGAGTTCGGCCGTCAGCACGTTGCCGACCTGATCGGAAATGCGCTGGCTGTACTGCGCGAGCGACTCGCGGGTGAGGTTCTGGTCGCGGGCCATCTCCGCCAGAATCGGCTGAATCCGCTCGGCCATGCGGCCGGAGACCTTGTCGACCTGCTCGTTCTGCTGCTTTTCCGCCTCCTCCGCGGACTTGGGCAGCGGGTTGAAGGGCATCACCTTCTTGGCGATGGCCTCGGCCAGCGCGTCCATCCGCTCGGTATTCAGTTTCTGGATCTCCTCGTCGGTGCGGAACATGTCCGCCTCGCGCTTGGCGATGGCGTCGCGGAGCAGTTTGTTGGTGGCCTCGATTTGGCGGCGGTTTTCCTCCGAGGCCGCCTTGAGGGCGTCATTGGCCTCACGCAGCGGGGCGAGCTCGGTCTGTTGCTTGGTCGCCATCTGGGTGACGGTTTGCTGGTGAATCCAAAAGGCACCGGCAATGACCAGCAGCGCGGTCAGAACCACGGCGGGAATTTGGTCTTTGAATTTCTGCCACATGGCGGGAGGTGGTTGGTTGTTCGTGGTCACGTTATTCATGGCTGGAAGGCAAAAGCAACGCCGGCGTGGCCGGGCTTTTGCGGTTGTGGTGCAGGCGCGCGGTCGCAGCGTGGCCCGGATGAGCCTGAACCGCTGCGAACAACGCCTGTATGACTATCTGCAAGCACAGAAGGAGGAGAGACACTATTGGGAGCAGAAGTTGCATGCCGCGGCGAAGATTTACCCGTCTCCCCATGAACTCGTGGCCCGACTGGAGCCGGAGCTGTGGCGTTATTACCTGGAGCGCAGTGAGGTAGCGGCGCCGTTCAAGGACGCGGTGCGCCACGAGGGGCGACAACGGACGAGCATGAAAAACCTCGCCGAGTTCCTGGTCCGCCTCTGGGTTCCATCGGTGGGCCGGAGACGCACCGCGCGACCGGACTAGAAAAATTAGCGAAACCCGGTGGAACTTTGGCCGATTTGAGATTACGTAGAGGCGCAACAAGCAAGTTTTCTCCTCCGCTTAGCGGTGGAGAATTGGGGTAAGTAAGAAAGCAATGGGCGGACCGCTTAGGGGTAGGCGGTCCGCCCTCTGTTTTTTTTGGAGCGGAGACCTGTCGGTGGAGGCCGGTGCGCGTCAGCTGGGAGCAGCTCCGGACGCCTTGGATTCGTGGAAATCCTCGGGGCGTCCGGTCGGCGAGACATAGCCGGTCCGGATCACAAAGTCGCCAAACCGCTCGCTCGGGCGGCGTTCGGCCGCGTAGCGCTGGATGATCGGACGCAGCAGTGCGGCGATGTCGGCGTCGACCACGTTGGCGCGGTAGAGCGCATTGAGGCGGGAACCATTGAAGGCGCCGCCGAGATAGACGTTGTACTTGCCGGGGGATTTGCCCACCAGCGCGATCTCTCCCAGGAACGGCCGGCCACAGCCATTGGGGCAGCCGGTCACCCGCAGGGTGACTTCCTCCTGCCGGAGGCCGACAGCGGCGAACTCCGCCTCAAGTTCGGCAACGAGTTCCGGCAGGTAACGCTCGCTCTCCGCCAGCGCAAGGCCGCACGTGGGCAGGGCGACGCAGGACATGGCGTTGAGCTTGAGGCCGGAGGCATCGTTCGCGCGATCGAGGCGGTGTTTGGCCAGGAGGGCTTCGAGGCGCGGCCGGTCGGTGGGCGCGACATTTGCGATCACGAGATTCTGGTTCGCCGTGAGCCGGAACTCCCCCTTGTGCGCCAGCGCCACCTCGCGCAGGGCGGACTTCAACCGGTACCCGGGCTCGTCCTTGACGCGTCCGCTCTGCACAAAGAGGGTGAAATGCGACCGCCCGTCGGGCAGGTTGGTCCAGCCGTAACGATCGCCGTTGTGCTCGAAATGGAAGGCGCGCGGGGTTCCCAGCGCGTACCCGAGCCGGCGCTCCACCTCCGCGCGGAACCAGGCGAGGCCGCGGTCCTCGATCGTGTACTTCAGGCGCGCGTGCTTCCGATCGGTCCGGTCGCCGTGGTCGCGCTGGACCGTCAGGATCTTCTCCGCCACCTCCACGACCTGTTCCGGAGCGCAGAAACCAAGGAGGTCAGCCAGGCGCGGATAGGTTTCGATCTGGTTGTGGGACATGCCGAGGCCGCCGCCCACCGTGACATTGAATCCCTCGAGCCGCCCGGCCGCATCGGTGATGGCGATGAAGCCGAGGTCGTTCGAAAACACGTCGACGTCGTTGTCCGGCGGAATCGCGATCGCGATCTTGAACTTCCGCGGCAGGTAGGTTCGGCCGTAGATGGGTTCGGCTTCCGGCTCGCCGCCGCCCACGAGCAGTTCGCCGACCCAGAGTTCATGATACGCGCGGGCCCGCGGGAGCAGGTGCTCGCTGACGGCGCAGGCGAGACGGTAGACCCCGGCGTGCAGTTCCGAATGCTCGGGGTTAGCGTTGCAGATGACGTTGCGATTCACGTCCCCGCAGGCGGCGATCGTGTCGAGCAGCGCGCGGTTGATGCCGTTGATGGTGCGCCACAGGTTGCCCTTGAGGATGCCGTGGAACTGAAAGGTCTGCCGCGTGGTGATCTTCAGGGTGCCGTTGGCGTGCTGATCGGCGAGGGCATCGAGGGCCAGCCACTGGCCGGGGGAGCATACGCCGCCGGGCAAGCGCACCCGGGCCATGAAGGAGAAGGCTTTTTCCCGCCCCGCCTTTCGGCGTTCCGAGCGGAGGTCGCGATCGTCCTGGGCATAGATGCCGTGGAACTTCGTGAGCTGGGCACTTTCCTCGGTGATCCCGCCCGTGGAATGGTCGGCGAGGTCGCGGAGGATGTGGCCGCGCAGGAAGTCGCTCTCGGCCTTGAGCTGCTCGTTCTTGTGCAGCGGCTTCGAATCGGGGGGCGCGGACGGACCGGGATGGGAGCTCATGCGAGGGAGGGAGTGTGAGATTGGGAGAGATGGTGGAGCAAGGCTCCGGCGAGGGCCTCGACGGCCAGTTCGTGGGTTCCGAGGAGGCCGGCCAGGTGGCAGCGGGCGGGTGACTCCTGGCAAAGGGTGGCGATGTCGCCGCCGGGGCCGGCATGGCGGCCGGGCGAAAGGAACAGGGGCAGGACCACGACGTCCTGACCCGCCAGCCCGGGCTGGCGCAGCGTATCGCGCAGCAGGGGAGGGTGCCGTCCTTCCATCGAGGCGGCCACCACCCGCGTGTCCGGCAGCGACAGTGTTGCGGCGATTTCACCCGCCAGCCGGTCGCGCAGGGCGGCGGACGCAGGCGAGGGGCCGCCGTGGTCGACGACCACAATCGGCGCCGCGGACAGGCGGCGCTGCGTAAGGACGTCACGGATACGAGAGGCCGCGATGGCAGGCACGACTCCGCGGGCCGCGATGCCTTCCGTAAAGGCGAAGGTGAAGCCTCCCGCTTCGGCCTGGAGGTGTTCGAGTTCGCGGCGCAGGGCCGAGCCGATGGCGCCCTGCGCGCTCAGGAAGAACGGGACCAGGAGGAAGTCCCGTTCGCCGGCGGCGATCCGGGAGCGGAGAAACGCGTCAACGGTCCAGGCGGGCCGACCCCCGAGTTCGGCGGCGGGAATGCGATCACTATGTTTCCAGGAGACGGCGTGCACCGGCACGCGCAGCCGGTTCGAAAGCCGGGACGCCACTTCGCGGAGATGCTGGTGGGCGGCGGGCTCGAGGGAGCCGTTGTCAATCAGCGCGACGGTCATGCCGGGGCCGGCTGGTGGGTGTGGTGGGCGGTGGCGGCCTCGCCCAGCCACGAGAGGTCACGCGCCAGTGCCGCGACCTCGCCGATGACGATGATGGCCGGGGCGCTGAAGCCGGCGCGGTGCACGTCGGTCGGCAGGCGCCGGAGGGTCGAGAGCAGTTGTCGGTGTCCTGCCGTCGTGGCGGACTGGATGACGGCGGCGGGGGTGTCGGGATCGAGGCCGCCGGCCTGGAGCCGTTCGGCAATGCAGTCGAGGTTCTTCATGCCCATGTACACGCAGAGCGTCGCCCCCAGACGGGCGTAATCCTCCCAACGAATGGCCGCGCCCGGTTTGTGCGGATCCTCATGGCCGGTGAGGAACACGACTGAAGACGCGTGGGCACGATGGGTGAGCGGGATGCCGGCGTAGGCGGCGGCGGCGAGTGCCGAGGTTACCCCCGGCACAACCGCGAACGGGACGCCGGCCGCGGCGAGCGCCTGGGCCTCCTCACCGCCACGACCAAACATGAACGGGTCGCCGCCTTTGAGGCGGACGACGGTCCGGCCGGCCTTCGCCAGTCGGAGCAGCAGTTCCTCCGTCGCCTGCTGGGGCGTGCAGAAGCCGCCGCCTTTCTTGCCGACGAAGTGGATCTCGGCATCCGGGCGAGCGAGGGTGAGAATTTCGGAGGCGACCAGATGGTCGTGCACGATGGCGTCGGCGGTGCGAATCGCCCGAAGCGCCTTGACGGTGAGGAGGTCGGGATCTCCCGGTCCGGCGCCAACCAGGAAGACAAACCCGGTGCCATCAGGGTTGGTTCCGGGACCAACCTTGTTCTCCGGGTGCGGGCTCGGGGAACCAAGGGACAGGAGGGGATCGGTCTCGTAGAACATGGGTCGGGCGCGCGGGTGCGAGGATGGGCGGTGGTCGGCTAGTAGGCACCGCCGGTAGCGGCAAGGCAAGCGGCGGAAAGTGTCAAAGATGACAACATCAGTAAATATAACGAGTTTTACCCTTTACCTTTGTCGGCCGGAGTTCAAGCCTTCTTCTCCATCGCACTCACCCGAGGGTGAGAAATCACATAAAAGATTAACACACAGTAATAAGAATCTAAAGCAATGGCGGCCGTCCCTTCGGCGATCAACGCCCCCTTTTTCTCTCCCATGGGCAAACCAGACCTCTCTCAGTGGAATGATGAACTTCGGCAGCAGAAGCCGCTCGACATTGTTCGATGGGCGCTTGCCCAGGCGGACGGCCGGGCGATCGTCTCCACGAACTTCCGGCCTTACGAGGCCGTGTTGCTCCACCTGGTGACGCGGGCGGCGCCGGCGATTCCCGTGCTCTGGGTGGATCATGGCTACAACCGCCCCGCCACGTACCGGCACGCGGAGGTGCTGCGCGCAAAGCTGGCGTTGAATCTGAAGCCCTACCACCCGCGTTACTCCGCGGCCCACCACGAAGCAATCTTCGGCCCGCTCCCGAGCACGGAGGATGAAAAGGGGCTCAAGGAGTTCAGCGCTCGAATGAAGTTGGAGCCCTTCCAGCGCGGGATGCGGGAACTGGCCCCGCGCGTGTGGATCACGGCACTACGGAAAGTCCAGAATCCGAACCGGGCCGCCCTGGACATCGTTTCGCACGACGAGAATTTCGGGACGCTCAAGGTCAGCCCGCTCTTCCATAGCACCGACGCCGAGTTGGAGGCCTACCTCGCGGCGCACGACCTGCCCAACGAGTGGGACTACTTCGATCCGGCCAAGGCGGACGAAAAGCGCGAGTGCGGGCTCCATGCCGCCTGGGGAGGCCGGGCGGTGAACGCCTGAGCGGAGTCGCCGACCACCGAGTACCATGACCAGCTACCATCTCGATCACCTCCAACTCCTCGAGACCGAGGCGATTCACATCATGCGGGAAGTCGCGGGCGAATTTGAGCGCCCGGCCCTGCTGTTTTCGGGAGGCAAGGACTCCATTTGCCTGCTGCGGCTGGCGGAAAAGGCGTTTCGTCCCGCCGAACTTCCGCTGCCGCTGCTCAACGTCGACACGGGACATCACTTTCCGGAGTTAAACGAATTCCGCGACCGGCGGGCGCGCCAACTCGGCGCCCGGCTGATTGTCCGCACCGTCGAGGAAGCGATCGCGCGTGGCCTTGCCCAGCCCGCCGCCGGCGAGATCAGCCGGAACCGGCTCCAGATCCCGACGCTGCTGGCGGCGATCGAGGAATTCCGTTTCGACTGCTGCATCGGCGGCGCGCGACGCGATGAAGAAAAGGCCCGGGCCAAGGAGCGCTTTTTCAGCTTCCGGGACAGTTTCGGCCAGTGGGATCCGAAGAACCAGCGGCCGGAAATCTGGAATCTCTACAACGGGCGCCTGAACCCGGGGGAGAACATGCGCGTGTTCCCGTTGAGCAACTGGACCGAGATGGACGTCTGGGAGTACATCCGCCGCGAGCGCCTGGAGGTGCCCTCGATCTACTTCAGCCACCAACGCCGGTGTGTCCGCCGCGGCGGGCAATGGCTGCCGGCCAACGAACTGGTGCCGCCAAAGCCCAACGAGGAGGTTCGCGACCTGATCGTGCGGGTGCGCACCATCGGGGACATCATCAGCACCGGTTGTGTGGAGTCACCTGCCGCCACAGTCGACGACATCATCGCGGAGATTGCGGCCGCGCGTGTCACGGAACGGGGTTCCCGGGCGGATGATCGCGCCTCCGAGGCGGCGATGGAAGACCGCAAGAAGGCCGGTTATTTCTAACTTCCCGTGGTCCACACCGCTGCTGACGCCCGCGAACCGCATTCCACCTTTGCTCCCGTGTTCACCGAAGAAGTCATGGCTCCCGTCTCCCGCATTCCCGTCCCGGTCGACATCCTCCGCTTCAATACCTGCGGCAGCGTCGACGATGGCAAGTCGACCCTGATCGGCCGGCTCCTCTACGACTCCAAGTCGCTGATGGAAGATCAGCTGGAGGCGTTGGAGCGATCGGCGGACATCACGGGCGGAGGCCAGATCAACCTGGCCAACCTCACCGACGGCCTGCGGGCGGAACGGGAGCAGGGCATCACGATCGATGTGGCGTACCGGTATTTTGCGACGCCGCGCCGCAAGTTCATCATCGCGGACACGCCAGGCCATGTGCAGTACACGCGCAACATGGTTACGGGGGCTTCGACCGCCAATCTCTCGGTCGTGCTGGTGGACGCGCGCCATGGGGTGATTGAGCAGAGCCGCCGGCATACGGCCATCGCCTCGCTGTTGCGCATCCCTCACTTGGTGGTGGCCGTCAACAAAATGGACCTGGTCGGCTGGAGCGAGGCACGCTTCCTCGAAATCCGGGCGCAGTTCGAGGAGTTCCTGCCCCGGCTCGCGATCAAGGATGTGAAGTTCATCCCGCTGAGCGCCCTCACGGGCGACAACGTGGTGACGGCTTCGCCGCATACGCCGTGGTACTCGGGCCCGACCCTGCTCGGGCACCTGGAGAGCGTGCACATCGCGAGCGACTGGAATCTCGACGGTTTCCGTCTGCCGGTGCAGTGGGTGAACCGGCCCAACAGTCCGACCGATGCGGCCCTGCATGACTTTCGCGGCTTCAGCGGCCAGATCGCCGGGGGGATCGTGCGCACCGGTCAGAAGGTGCTGGCGCTGCCCGCGGGCATGATGAGCACGGTGAAGCAGCTCTGGACCTACGATGGGCCCGTCGCGGAGGCCTTCTGCCCGCAGTCAGTCACCGTGGTGCTGGCCGATGACATCGACCTCAGCCGTGGCAGCATGCTGATCGGGTTGGATCATCCTCCCGGCGCGGCGACGGACCTCCAGGCCCGGCTCTGCTGGATGCATCCGCGGCCGCTGCAGGCGGGCAAGAAGTACCTGCTGAAGCACACGACCCATACCGTGCAGTGCCTGGTGACGGACATCGTGAGCAAGCTGGACGTGGCGTCCCTCGAAGGCCGGGAGGCACCGTCGGGGCTGGCGATGAACGATCTCGGCGAGGTCAGGCTGAAAACCGCGCGCCCGCTCGTGTTCGACGGCTACGAGACCAACCGCCTCACCGGGTCCTTCATCCTGATCGAGCCCGGCACCAACGCCACCGTGGCCGCCGGCATGCTCCTGCCACCGCGGGAAACGGTGAAGCCGGAGAGCGCGGACTACGTCATCTGATCCTGCGATGAAAGTATCGGTCCAAGTCGACTACGCCTGCCGCGTGATGGCGGAACTCGCACGTCGGTACGGTTCCGGGGAACTGGCGCAGATCGAGCACCTGGCCGAGGCCGAGGGAGTCCCGGCCAATTTCCTCGCGCAGATCCTGCTGAAGCTGCGCAACGAGGGCTTGATCACGAGCCGCCGGGGAAATCAGGGCGGGTATGCGCTCGCGCGGCCGCCCGAGGAGATCTCGCTGCATGACATTCTCGTGGCCGTGGAAGGTCACTGTCTGCAGCTGAGCGGCAACACGGCCGGCCGGAGCGGCCGGCGGGTGCAGCACATGTGGATCGAGATCCGCGAACTCCTGGCGGAAAAAACCCGGCGTTGCACGCTGGACCGCCTCGTCAGCAAGGAGCCGGCGGAGATGTACTACATCTGACCGCGTCCCGGAGGATCAGTCCAGAAAGCCGCTGGTCGCGGCTCCAAGTCCCGCCGCCTCGGGAGTGCCGTGCAGGTCGTACCAGTTGGTGAGCGACCAGCCGATGCCGACGACGAGCGACGAGTGCTGCAGGGCCTCGTCATAGTGAAAGGCGAGGTTGGCGGAGGTGCGCACGGCCCGCGCCATGATCGAGCCGACGAAGCTGGGTGAACTGCCGCCTCCGGTCAGGCGGACGTCGGCGAACGGAGCGTAGATGCAGGCGCGGATTTCGTTGTTGCTGCCGATGTCGCACGTGCCTCCGGTCGAGGTGAAAATCTGCAGCGCGCCGGCCCAACTCTGGTTGACGATGCCGCTGTTGCCGGAAGTCGAGACCGTGCCGAACGTGTAGATGATGCACGAGGCGCCGGCCTGGATGGTGAGTCCGGACGTCACCCGCGAGGCGACTACCGTCACGTTGGCGCCAGCGGCAATCGTGGTGGCCCCGATCGGACTGAGGAGACCGAAATAGTAGTAGCGCCCGTCGGAAGCCGGTCGGTCCGCGGGGCGAGGCAGGGTGCCGGGAAAAGCGAGCAGCAGGTAGCCCCGGGTGATCGAGCCGATCGCCGGAAAGGTGGGCAGGGGAAAGGACCCCGAATAGTCGGTGACGATGGTGCCGGTGACATGGCTGGCGTCCGGTGCGGCGACCGAGTCATCCAGCAGGAGGTCGCCCTGAATCAGGCTTCGGTTGCCGAGGCTGGCAGTGCCACCGAGGACGACCACGTCGCCCCCGGCGGCGGCCCCGGTGCCGGGATAGTCGAGCGGCGTGAACTCCGTCGAATCGGTCGGGTTTGAATTGAAGCTGTCGATGACGGAGCCGGTGCCCAGGTCCAGCGCCGTCGTGGTGACAATTGCCTGGCTGTACGCCCCTTTCTTCCTCAGGCCGATCTTGAGTGTCTTGATCACCGGGGGGCTGCCATCGAGGGGGGTGATGGTCGCCTGTGAAATGGCGTAGGGCGCGATCGTCGAGCCGTTGAATCCCTCGACGTAGACCTTGACGGTGCCCACGGCACTCAGGCCGCGGGAAAAGGAAGGCAGGGTGAGGCGGGCGTTGTTGCCGTTGACCGTCCAGCCGTTCCAGGCGGACGACACGGCGACACCGGCGTTGATGAGGCGGAAGCAGTAGGCGGCCTCTTCGAGGCCGGCCTCGGCGAGGTTGGCGGCGTCGTTGAGGTAATAGGTCCGTTGGGCCAGGCGGAGGGCGTTGTGGCTGACGGCCAGGTAGCCGCCCAGGCCGGCGGCGATGGCAGTCGCCACCAACAGGGCGGAGAGCAGGACGCTGCCCTTTCTGCGGGGGCGGTTGCTAGGGCGGAGTCGGTGGCCGCCGGTGTTCACGAGGAGAGCTTGTTGCGCAGGGTGAACGTGGCGCTCACCGAGGACGACGTGCGCGTCGAGGTCCCGGGGCTCCGGCGCACGGTGAGGCCGACCTGCACGGTCTTGGTCGTGCGGTCACTCGTGGCGGTGCGGCCAAAGCGATCCAACCGCTGGAAGGAAACCCCGGGTGTCCCGTCCGGGTTGGCCGCGACGCCCCGGACCAGCTCGACGCGACCCGACGGGTTGGAGCTGCTCGCGCCGGGCACCCGGTAGAGAATCTGCGTGGAGCTGTTCCAGGCGTAGGTGTATTGCGACGTCGTGCCGTCGCTCCGCGGAATGCTGACCGTGAGGTCGGACGCGGAGTTGAGGGTGATGCCGCTGGCGGCCTTGAGATCGACCTCGAGCTGGGTGAGCGCGCGGCGCACCTGACTTTCCATTTCCGCGTAGTGCGTGAGGCGGACCGAACTGCGCGCCAACTCCACGGACGCAGTGAGGACTCCGGCGAGGACGATCCCACTCACCGTCGCGGCGACCAGGGTCTCGGCAATGGTGAAACCTCCCGGTCGGCGGGCGACGACCGGTGGGGTCGCGGACGGGCGTGGACTACGAGCGGCGCGTGAACGCGGCATACAAGCCGTTGCGGCCATAGTAGGTCGTGTAGCTCCGTTGGACGGTGCGGCCGTCGTACGTTCGCCATGACGTCGTGAGCGTAATCTGCAAGAGCTGTCCCCCGCGGTTGGGTACGAGGGAAGTCGTGCGGGAGAGGGCAAAGCGGCCGGCTACGGCGGGATTGCCCAGGAACGAGGCATCGATCGTTGGCCGGTAGGAGGGATCGCTGACTTGTGACCAGGTGAGCACCCGCTCCTTTTCCAGCTGGCATTGCATGATGCGACTGGCGATTTCGAGGTTGCGGGCCGAATCGAGATTGAGGAACGCGCGCTGCAGCGTGGTGATGGACGTGGTAATCGCGAAGGCCAGGACAATGACGGCCATGATCACCTCGATGAGCGTGAACGCACGCCGCCGGCATCGGCGCAGGGGCCGGGGGCCGGAACGGGCGACAAGGCAGGCCGTTCGATTCATGGAGGACTGCCTTTGGTAATCGGAACGAGAGGCGGGGAGTTTAGGCCGCCGGCGGCTGGATCCGCGGTCGGCGCAGACCGTCGCAGGGCCGCCCGAATGGGCGCCAAGGCGCTACTGGATGCGCTGATAGGTCTCGCCGCAAAAGACCAGCACCCCTTTCCCGCGGAACCGGATGGGCTCCCGGAATTCGTCCCCGATGAGGCAGGTTTCACCCTCAAGCGTGCCAACACGCACGTGCGCATTCAGCAGACTGGGGATCCCTTGGCGATTGAGTTGGAAGAGCTTGATCGAGCCATCCGCCGCCACCGCGATCCCGTGGTGCCCGGGACGTGAGCCGGTCATGTAAACCCCGGATACGGATTGGAGGGTGGCCTCGATCCGGGCCGGATCCGAAAGGAAGGTGAAGCGGTCTGGGAGCGCGCGGGCACTTGCCGTGATCACCAGCGGTGCCGCCAGGTAAACCGCGCACGCCAGGGCCACGGCGGAAACGGCAATCCGGTGAATCCGCCGAAGGGGTGAGATCACCGTCGGTCCCGGGGGCGTCGCAGGTACCTCGGGTGCAGGGGCTGCCAGGGGAGAGAAGGGCGCGCGGGTACGAGCGGCCGCGGCGCTCCCATCCAGCTCGGCAATCACTTCGGCGGGAGTGAGAACCAGGGCCGGCTCCAGCGCATTGCGGGGGTCGTAAAGGAAGAGCCTTCCCTGTCCGGTGCGCACCAAATGTCGGCGCCGCCTCACCTCGATGCCGATTTCAGGCTCGGCATCGGCATTCTGGATCGGATCCACCGCCGCAAATCGCTCAAGCAGTTCCTGCAGTTCCCCGGACGAAAGAAAACCACCGGACATCGATCCGAATTCGGCCGAGGCCTGTCCGCTGGCCGCGTCGAAGTTACAGAGAGTGACGCGAAACATGGGGATCAGGGCTGCCCGCGAACCAGCAGCACCGGCCAGCCGTTGAAACCCCGGCGGAAGCTGCCGGTGCCGAGGTCGCCGTCGTCGATCTGGCGATCGATGGCGAGCAGGTCGATCGGCGTGAGGCGGAGCGGATCCGCGCGGGAGAAGGCGGTGATGGCGATGTGCGGCGGGAGCGTTGTCGCCCCGGCGTCGTCGGGCATCGCATGGTTCCAACGATAGTGGCCTCCCACCGGGGTGGGCGCCGTCCAGACCTTGGTGTCCAGGTGGTGGTCCATACCCTTGGGGACGACGCTGGCGTCGGCGTCCTCGGGGAGCGCCCCGTTTTCCTTGAGGTAGTGCTGGAAACCCGCGGCGGCGGACAGCAGCTGGGCCGCGACGAGCTGGCGGGCGCGGACGTGTTGGACTTGTTGAACAGCGGCGATGAGTGCGCCGAGCAGGAGAGCTCCGGCTGCTCCGAGGAGAATGAGATCGGACACCGGCCAGGCACGGCGCGACCCGGAGGGCGTCCCCGGGGCAGGCAGGGTATCAGTGACAACCGCCTCAGGTTCAGGGAGGGAAAGGGAGCCTGGGGCCTCGACTGGGAGGGACTCGGTCGCGAGGTTCATCTCGGGGCGGATGCGGAGAAGGAATTACCGTAAGGACTGGTCTGGGACTGCGTTGGCTGGGCGGAAGGCGCCAGTCCTCCATCGGACGGTTTTCCGGGAACTTGACGCGAATTGACCCTCTCGGGACGTGCGGCTTTCAGGCGCAGGAAACAAGGCAGGCGGTGAGAGAAGCGGAAATGTCGACCAACCGTAGACGGCAGGTGAAGGGGTGACAGGGAAGCCAACGGAGCTGCGATGGAGGTGTCAGGTTTCCTTACATCCGCCCGCGGAGGTGCCGAGTTGAGCGTTGGCTAAAAGTCTTGCCAGCAGGCGATTAAGTCACCGCTGAAGCGGTGGCATGGACCGTGCTAAGTGAGAGTAGGTGGTCTCCTTGAGAAGGGGCCGCCTCTGATTTCCACCCCAATCCCTCCGACGGAAATGCTAGCTACCACCTCAAGCGAGGCTCCGTTTGTCGCCCTTTCTGCGGGGGAGGGAAGGTCGTCGGCGTTTGTGGAGTTGGCCCTGGGCCGCCTTCGGCAGGCGGGACTTCGCATCACCCAGTCTCGGATTCAGTTGCTCACGGCCCTGGGGCAGGCCACGGAACCGATGTCGGTGGAGGAATTGCACGCCAGTGTCGGACGGGGCGGTTGTGATTTGGTCACCATCTACCGGAGCATGCTGGTTTTTGAGGACCACGGCCTGGTGCAGAGAAGCTACCGATACAACGGCACGACCTTGTTTGAGCGGCGGATGCACGCCCCGCCGCCGTATCGCGTCTTCTGCAAGCAAACCAACCGTTTCGTCGAGCTCGATGGTGCGCTTACCGTTCAGCTTCGATCCGCCATCGAGGCGCTGGAGCAAACCCTGCGTGAACAGGGATACACCCGCGTTTCCCACCTCTTCGAGTTTTTTGCCCAGCGCAAAGGCGTCTCCGACCGGGGGGAGGCGGCGGGGGAATCGGCTTGATCCCCGGAGGGCCTCCTTTTCGACCTGGTCCATCTGTCACTCCGCCTCTGTCGTTCGGCCACCCCGTCATCCTTGCCATGAACTCCTCCCAGTATCACTCCGTCCTGATGGGCCTGGACCGGGCGTTGCACGCGTTCAAGGCGGCCCGCTGCGAGGTGACTCCGGAAGACAGGCAACTGGTGCAACAGCTCGCCCGGATTCGATCGCAGGTCCTGCGCGCCGAAACAGGGTTGCCCTTTTCGTTTGATCCGCTGGCCCCGGAACCCGCGGATCCGGACACGACCCAAGTGCCCTGGCAATGACCGGGGTCGAGGCCGGACCGGGTGAGGGCGCTGGGTGCGTTCCCCGCGGGATGGCGCCTACTCGGGCTTCTGGATCCCGAGCTTTTCCAGCAACTCGTAGAGCGTCGGCCGGCTGACTCCGAGGTCGTTGGCGGCGGCGCTGATCTTGCCCCCGCTGCGGCGGAGGGCATCGGTGACGAGTTCGCGCTCCAGTTTCTCGCGGGCCTCCCGCAGCGTGGTGCCCTTGGCCCCGAGGCTGGCGCTGAGCTCGAGGTCGGCGGCGCCGATCTTCTTGCCGTCGGCCATGATGACGGCACGGCGCACCCGATTCTGGAGCTCGCGCACGTTGCCGGGCCAGGCGTGTTCGCGCAGGGCGCGAATCGCCTCGGGCGTGAAGGTCATGCCCGGCCGTTCGTTTTCCTCCGAGAATCGCTGGAGAAACGCCTTGGCGAGCAGCACGGCGTCATCATCCCGCTCCCGGAGGGGCGGCAGGTTGATCTGCACGACGGCGAGGCGATAGAAGAGGTCCTCGCGGAAGGAGCCGTCGGCCATCTTCTTCTTCAGATCGGCGTTGGTGGCGGCGATGACCCGGGTTTCGACCTCGATTTCCTGCCGGCCGCCGACCCGCTCGAGGGTCTGTTCCTGGAGGAAGCGCAGGAGCTTCACCTGGATGGCGAGCGGGATCTCGCCGATCTCGTCGAGGAAGAGGGTGCCGCCTTCCGCGTGCTCGATCCGGCCCTTGCGCTGGGTATGGGCGCCGGTGAAGGCGCCCTTCTCATGGCCGAAAAGCTCGCTTTCGATCAGGTTCTCCGGGATGGCGCTGCAGTTGATGGCGACAAACGGGCCGTCGCGGCGGGCGCTGCGGCGGTGGACGGCGCGCGCGGTCATCTCCTTGCCGGTGCCGCTTTCGCCGAGGATGAGCACCGGGGCGTTGGTGGTGGCGACCTTGCGGATCGACTCGAAGCAGAGCTGCATGCGGGCGCCGCTGCCGATCAGATCCTCGAAGGAGTCGGCGCGCAGCTTGGCCTGGAGCGTGGCGTATTCACGTTCGAGTGACGCCACATGGTAGCAGCGTTTGAGCAGCAGCTTCAGCTCGTCCATCTCCACCGGCTTGGTGAAGAAGTCATAGGCGCCCGAGCCGATGGCGTGGAGGGCGTTGGCCTTTTCCCCCTGGCCGCTCACAATCACGATCTTCGCGGTCGGATCGAGGGCGCGCAGTTCGCCGAGGGTGGCGAGTCCCTCGGCCGGGGAGGCGGGTTCAGGCGGCAGTCCGAGGTCGAGCAGCACGACCGTGGGACGGTGCGCCCGGTAGGCGCTCACGGCCCCGGCCCGATCTCCTGCCAGGAGGGTTTCGTACTCGCTGCTGAGCGCCCAGCGCATCTGCGTGCGGATCTCCTCGTCGTCCTCGACGAGCAGAAGTTTCGGTTTCGGGTTATTTTCCATGCGTGGGCAGGTGGACTTGAAAGGTGGTGCCCTGGTTCGGGGCGCTGGTGACAGTGAGTCTCCCGCCGTGGGCCTCGACAATCATTTTGCTTTGGAACATGCCGATCCCCATGCCGGTTTTCTTCGTGGTCTGGAAGGGCCGGAACAGCGAGCGCTGGATGAATTCCGCGGACATGCCGCAGCCGGTGTCGGCGACGGAGAAGACGACCTCCGTGGCGGTCGCGCGGGTGGCGAGGCGGATTTCGCCCTGGGGCGGGGTCGCCTCGATGGCGTTGAGGAGGAGGTTGGTGATGACCTTCTGCAGCTGCTCGGGGTCGATGGCGGCGGCCGGCAGGGGCGCAAATTCGCGGGAGATGCGGACGCCGGTGGCGTTCTGCAACCCGCGCAGGACCCCCTCGACGACGGTATTCAGGTCGCCGGGGGTGAGGCGGAGGTTGAGGTCGTGGCGCAGCTGGCCGAGGCGCCCGATCAGCCGGTTCATGTGTTCGACGGTCTTGCCCATGCCGCGGAGGGCATCCTCGCGGAACGCCGGGTCATTGAAATGCACCGGCAGGTTCTGGAGCATGAGGTTAAGCGTCGAGGCGGCATTCTTCAGGTCGTGGACGAAGAAGGTCGCCATCGCCTGGAAGGCGGCGAGTTCCTTGGCCTGCACGAGGCGCTGCGCCAGCTGCACGTTCATCAGCCGCGTGGTGACGTGATCGGTCACGCACTTGAGCATGTCCATGTCCTGATCGGGAAATTCCACGCCGCTGACGCGATCGCCGATCATCAGGATGCCGCCAATCCTGCCCTGGCGCACGAACGGGGCGCACATCCGGTGGGAACCCCGCTCCGGAAACTCGATCGGATGCCAGCGGCGCAGGGCGACCGCCCAGGGGGCGTCGCCGGTCTCGATGTCCACCGGGTGCGGGTTGGCCTCGAAATGGGCGAAGACGGCGCGGATCTCCGCCTCCGTGGGCGTGCAGACGCTCGCCTTCTCCGTCGAGAGCGAGGTGGAGGCGGCCACCGTGAGAGTATCGCGCGAGTCGTTGGCGATCCAGATCGTGACGGAGAGCGCCTCGAAGACCTCGGCGGTCAGGTTGACCACGGCGCGGCAGAGATCCGTCGGGTCGACCGCGGAGGCGGTGCCCTCGGAGAACTTCCGCCAAATCGCCTGGTAGTCGTAGATCGGGCGCTGGAAATGCCGGCTGACCATCCGCCGCAGGTACAGGCGCACGCGATCGGACTGGAACAGCACGCCGAGCAGCACGAGCGACATCAGGAGCACGAACGCCTTGAGCTCGAAGGCCGCGTCGCCCCCAAAGTACGTGACCAGCTTCGCCAGCACCCCGACGCCCAGGAGGTAGATCGCGGCCAGCACCACGATCACGGACCCTTCAAGGACCGACTGCGACGGGTAGACTTCGGTGTCGAACTGGCTGTTGCGGAGAAGATAGCGGCCGACGATGACCATGGCCAGCAGCACGGCGATGGCGGTCGTGCTTTCCATCGAGGCGGTGATGCTGCGGTAAAGGACGGCCTGGCTGGTGGAATAGACCTCGGTGACAAAGACGACGCCGACGCCGAGCAGCATGAACTTGATCCTCCAGCGCAGGGTGCCGACCGAGGCCCGGTAAGTGCGCTCGAGGTTCATCAGCACGAGCACGCTGACCGGGAGCAGGATGCAGTAGACGACGGTTGCGGGCCAGCCCAGGCGGAGGATCCAGGGCTCGCTGCGGCTCGCGTACAACGCGCTGAACAGATCCTGGCGGAAGGCGATGGCGAGCACCAGCGGTACAACCAGCGCGGCCGGCCAGATGAACTTCCAGCGACGGAGAAAGTTCGCCGCGTTGACGCGGGCAAAGGTGAGGCTGAACACGAGCCACACTCCCGGCAGGGCCGACAGCACGATGACGCGCCACTGCTGGATGGCCTCCACGTCGCCGAGCGTGGCCGCCTGGAGGCTGAAGGCGGCGAGGATGCGATCGGCGGCGAACAGGCACAGACCGAGCACCAGGGTCCAGTCTGCCGTGCCGCGGCGGAGACGGAGCGACCCGAAGATGGCGACCACAATCGTGGCGGCGGCGCTGGCGAAGCAGAGCGAGGCGGGTGAGAGCAGGGTCGACAAGGGGAGGACGGAAGGTGCGGAAGGGGAGGTCACCGGGACGGCGGAGGAAGCCGGACGCCACGGGCGCGAATGCGCACGCCGGGAGTATGTGGGCCATTGCGGGGGGAGACACAAGACTCCGCCGCGCCGTGTTCGGGCCGACGCCGGACCCCGGTGGTGGAGGAGGATGGCAAACCCCAGTGGAGGCGCCGTGCCGGCGCGCTCGCTCAGCGGGCGAGTTTTTCTCGCAGAATCTCCGCGACCCGCGCATGGCCGGCGGGGTTCAGGTGCCCGTCATTGGGAAAAAAGAACCGCTCGCCCGTCGCGGCCGCCGTCCGCAGAGGGGAGGCCAGATCGATCGTTGCGATCCGCCGCGCGGTAGCGGCCCGGTTAACCGCGCTGCGGAAGTACTCCTGATACTGCGCCGAGAGCGAGCCGGGTTGTTCCGCGTGTGACTTTCCGGCGAGAAGGACCACGCGCAGATCGACGCCGGCGCGTTCACACTCGTGCTGCATCCGGGCCAGGATGAGATCGCACAGCGCGGCGGCGGGAGCGAGCCGACGGGAGAGTGGTTCCGCCGGAATCCTCAGCTCGCCCCAGGCCTGGCTGACCAGGCGGAAGATCTCGCAGCGCTGCTCGAACCGCAGGCGCAGCGGCCAGCCGGAGGGGTCCGCCCCAAGAATCGCCGCGGTGAGGGAGTCCGACGGCGTGCCGGAAGGCGGCTGCAGCGGGACCGGAGAATTGCGCAGGGTCAGCCCGGACGGCCCGGTGTCAAAGTGAGGCTTGGGCAGCCTCACCTGCAGGGGGATGGGCCGCAGGTTGTCCAGGAGGTCGTTGCCCAGGTACACGACCAGGAGAACGCGCGCCGGCCGCAACGGGAGGACGCCTTGCTCCAACAGCAACGCCTGCTGGTCGGTGCTGTACCCCGGCACCGCAAAATTGCGGAAGCGCATGCCTCCGGACTTCGCGGCATCGAGCAGGTGGACAAAGGTCTGGTCGTCGTTCACCCCGAATCCGAAGGTGAAGCTGTCACCCAGCACGGCCGTGACCCGCGGGGGCGGGGCGGACGGCAGCGGACTCACGATTCGCCGGAATCCGTGCGCATCGATGGAGTACTGAGCCGAGAAATCGGCGTGGCGATGGTTGCCCTTCCAGTCGGATTGGAGGCGCCACCCCAGCATGGGATCGTAGCGCACAAGCCCCGGATCCAGGCGGTCGCTCGCCGAAATCTGCCGCTGGCGCTGGCGAAGGAACCACTCGCCTCCCGCCGCTCCAGCCGCCAAGGCGAGCACCAACGCCATCGACCGGAAGATCCAGAGCTTCCACCGGCTGGGAGGAGGCGAGGAGGACAGGGTCTGAGGCATGCTGCGGACGAAGGGAGGTGGGACGCAGGTCAGTGACGCGTCGCCACGTCAAAACATGCGGTTCATGGGACCAGGTGGCTTGGCCTGGTGCCAGTAGCTCCGCGTGCCGGCGCGGGCCCGCAGCGCCAGCGGATCGTGCCCGAAACAGCGGAGCAGCCAACCAAGGGGCGTGACCACGCCCAGGAAGAACACGGTCAGGACGGCTCCTCCCACGTATTTTCCCATCCAGCGACTGAAGGCAAAGGACGCGGCGTGCACCGGCCGGACCAGGCCCGGTTGGACCAGCCCGATGGCGACACCCACGGCCACGGCGATGGCAGCGACGGCGGCACCGCGGGCCGGCACCAGGCCGCGCCAGTCCAGCACTGCCAGCAGCAGCAGCAAGACGGCACCCAACTGCAGGGCGAAACGGCGCAGCGAACGCGGATCCGAGGGCGGTGTCTTTTCTGTCACGTGGGTTGGGTAGGTGAGTGTGCGACGCCGGGTGAATCCAGCGCAACTCCGGATGGTGGAGTGGACCGTTACGAGCAGGAGGCCGTCGAGACACGCCTCCCTGACCTGAGTAGGAACAAGAATTGGGGGTATGACCCTAGGTATCTCGGGAATTACGAGATCTCAGGTCCGGATTGTCTGATTCGGCCGATCACCGGCACGCCGATGAAAGCATGCATATGCAAGCTACTCTTCCCGAGGCTGCAGCTGAATCCGTTGCCGGCGCCGCTGGCAAATATCTGACGTTCCAAGTGGGCGGTGAACATTACGGAGTCCCGGTGGAGCGCACCCGCGAGATCATCCGCGTCAGCACCATCACCGGGGTGCCCCAGATGCCGGAGCACGTGAAGGGTGTGATCAACCTCCGGGGCCGCATCGTGCCGGTGGTGGATCTGCGCATCCGCTTCGGTCTGGCGAATTCCGAGATTCACGAGCGCACCTGCATCATCGTCGTGCAGGTGGGTGACCGGCGGGGAGCCTCCGGCGCGATGGGGCTCATGGTCGATGCGGTAGAAGAGGTCCTGACTCTCAATGCCGCGGATATGGAACCGCCGCCCGAAGTCGTCGCCCGGCACGATGCCGGCCACATCACCGGAATGGCCAAGGCGAAAGGCACACTCACCACGCTGATCGACCTCGACCGCCTGCTGGCCGGGTGATTCCCGCTCCCTCCCTCCCTTTTGGCTCAAACTGTAAAACTCCAACTCAACTCGCTTGCCCCCATGAAAAGAATGAAACTCGGCTTCAAGATCGGTCTCGGCTTCGGTTCCCTCATCCTGCTCGCCTGCGTCCTCGGCGCCGTGGCGATCTGGAACATGTACACGGTCAAGGACCAGGCCACGCGGCTGGAAAAGGAAAACGTCCCGGAGGTCACCGTCGCCAACAACGTCGAGCGATCCTCCCTGCTGACCATGTACGAAATCAGAGGTTACACCTTCTCCGAGGAGGCCGAGATGCTGAAGCGCGGGCAGGCCCATCTGGCCGAGGTCAAGAGCCACCTGGCGGACGCGAAGCGCCTGGGTGCGAGCTCCGCCAGCCTCGCCAGCCTGAAAACGGCGGCCGAGAGGGCCGAGGCCAAGGTCCTCGAATATGAGAAGCTCGTAAACGAGACGGTGGCGATCGATGCGGCCATCGATCAGAGCCGCAAGGGCATGAACGAGGCCGCCCAGGCGTTCATCAAGGTCTGTTACGACTACATCAAGGGGCAGTCCACGTCCCTCGCCGAAGAGATCAAGGCCAACGCGGGCGCCGCCAAGATCGGGGAGCGCACTCTCAAGGTGGAAATCGCCAACGACATCGTCGATGCCGGCAACACCATCCGCATCCTCGCCTGGAAGGCGCAGGCGGAGCGTGAGCTGAAGCTGCTGGAGGAAACCAAGCCGCACTTCGGCACGATCAAGGCGAAGCTCGACCAACTGCGACCGATCACCACCCAGAAGGTGAACATCGATCAGATCAACCTTTGCCAGAAGTCCGCCGACGACTACCAAAAGAACCTGCAGGACCTGGCGACCAACTGGCAGAAGAAGGACGCGGTTGCGGTCAAGCGGGCCGAGGTGGCCAATGCCGTCCTGGCCGAGGCGCGGAGCACAGCCAAGCTTGGCCTTGATGATACGGCCAAGGTCAGCGGCCATGCGACCAGTTCCCTGAGCACCGCCAGCACCATCCTCGTCTGGGGCCTGGGCGTCGCCGCCGTGGCGGGTTGTCTCGTGGCCTTCTTCGTGACGCGTTCGATTACGAAGCCGATCATGGGGGTGGCGACGACGTTGTCGGCCGGGGCGGAGCAGACGGCGGCGGCGGCGGGGCAGGTGTCGGCGGCGAGCCAGTCGCTGGCGGAAGGTTCCAGCGAGCAGGCGGCGTCGTTGGAGGAGACCAGTTCGTCGCTGGAGGAGATGTCGAGCATGACGAAGCGCAACGCCGGCAACGCGCAGCGCGCGAACGACCTCGCCCGCGAGGCGAGCACGTCCGCGGAAGCCGGAGCGGCGGACATGAAGGCGATGGCGGCGGCGATGGCCGACATCAAGTCGTCGAGCGACGACATCGCGAAGATCATCAAGACGATCGACGAGATTGCGTTCCAGACGAACATCCTGGCGCTGAACGCCGCGGTGGAAGCCGCGCGCGCCGGCGAGGCCGGCATGGGCTTCGCCGTGGTGGCCGACGAGGTGCGCAACCTGGCGCAGCGCAGCGCGGTGGCGGCAAAGGAGACGGCGACGAAGATCGAGACGGCGATCAGCAAGACGTCGCTGGGCGTGAGCCTGACGGACAAGGTGGCGACGCGCCTGCAGGAGATCGTGACCAAGGCGAAGCAGGTGGATGAACTTGCGGCCGAGGTGGCGACGGCGTCGAAGGAACAGACGCAGGGCATCGAGCAGCTCAACACCGCGATCAGCCAGATCGACAAGGTGACGCAGAGCAATGCGGCGAACGCGGAAGAGAGCGCGAGTGCGGCCGAGGAGATGAGCGCGCAGACCGAGTCGCTGAAGGAAGCCGTGGGCGAGCTGATGGCCCTGGTGAACGGCAACACCACCACCGGGTCGGCGACGGCCGCGGTGAATCCCAACGCCGCCTTCCGGTCCGTGTCGGCCAAGGCCGCGGTCCGGGCCCGGTCGGTCAGTGGCGGCAACGGACACCACGCCGTGGGTTCGAGCAACGGTAACGGCACCGCCGCGACGCCCGCCGCCGAGGAGAAGGAGCCGCTGGTGCTGACGCCGCCCAATCGGCAGGGAGCCGCCGCCTTCGACTCGTTCAAGGACATCCGGCACTAAGACTTCAGGGCGCCGGCGAAAACCGGCGCCTACCCGAGCAAGCAACACAACCAAGAGCCCGCTCCGGCG
Organism: Verrucomicrobiota bacterium; assembly: GCA_016222805.1. Taxonomy (GTDB): domain Bacteria; phylum Verrucomicrobiota; class Verrucomicrobiia; order Opitutales; family Opitutaceae; genus ER46. Next base: position 47,388 of record JACRQG010000024.1, read on the forward strand.
GGGGACTAACGTCCCGCGCCGGAGCGTTTTCGTTTGCGCCGGCCGCCCGCCTCCCGGCAGGGGATTTTCCCCAGGACGACTCGGGAATTTCGAAGCGCCTGCCATGGCGGTTCCGGTGCGTTGGCGCCCGCGGGGTCCGATTATTCCAATGCGATGAAGAAGTGGCTGATCCGCTCCCCAAACCCGTCTTCGCCAGGTGCCGCCGGTGCGGTGCCCGGCTCTGTGCGTGGGACCGGTCGCGCCCTGCCGCTCGGACTGAAGGTCGCGGGCGGATTTGGCGCGCTGGTGCTGCTCACCTGCCTCCTGGGAGCGGTGGCGTTCTGGGCGATGCTGCAGGTGCGGCGGGAAGTCTACCGTCTGGAGCGGGAAAAGGTGCCGGAAGTGGTGGTGGCGAACCAGATCGAGCGGGCGGCCCTGCTCACCATGTATGAGATTCGCGGTTACGCCTACACGGATGACGCCCAGATGCTGGCCCGGGGACGGGCGCACCTCGGCCAGACTCAGGAGGCCCTCGCCCGCGCCCGGCAGATCGGGGCGGCCGACGGTGAACTCCGGACGGCGGCGGAGCGCGCCGCGGCTCGCGTGCAGGAGTACGGGCAATTGGTGGCCGACACCGTCGCCGTGGAGGCGGCTCTCGATCAAAACCGCCGGCAGATGGACGCGGCGGCGCAGGCATTTGTGAAGGAGTGCTCGGCGTTTTTGGCGACCCACCGGCGGCTGCTGGTCGAGGAGATCAAGGGGGGGGCAACCTCCGCCGAACGCCTGGCGGAGCGGGCCGGCAAGATCGTGCTCGTCGACGAGGTGCTGGAGGCCGGTCAGGCGGTGCAGTTGATTGCCTGGCGGGCGCAGGCTGAACGTGACCTGGCGCAGACCCGCCGGGCAGAACCCCACTTCGCGACCATTCGGAGACGTTTGGAGGAACTGCGACCGATCACCCGCCAGAAAGTGAACCTCGATCAGATCGAGATCTGCCTGCGGGCCGCGGCGGAATACCAGACCGCGATGCAGGCGATGGCCGCAAACTGGTCCCGGAAAGAATCCTTGGCAGACCGGCGGGGGGGCTCGGCCCAGGCCGTCCTGAAGGAAGCCCAGGACGCGGCTCGACAGGGCCTCGATGCGACCGCCCGGGTGAGCGGAGCCGCGGCTTCGGCTCTGACCTGGTCCGGACAAGTTCTGGCTTGGGGCCTTGGACTGGCGGCGGTTCTTGGCGTGGCGATGGCGGTGGGACTGACCCGGGTCATCACCCGGCCCCTGCGACGGGCCACCGACCTCCTGATTGCCGGCGCCGAGCAGATCCTCTCGGCGGCGACGCAAGTGTCGTCCGCAAGCCAAAGCCTGGCCGCCGGAGCGAACCAGCAGGCGGCGTCGATTGAGGAAACGGGGGCGGGAATGGAGGAACTGGCCGGCATGACCACCCGGAACACCGGGGGGGCGCAACAGGCGAAGGACCTGGCCGGAGCCGCCCGGGAGGCGGCTGACCGCAGCGAAGGAGCGATCTCTCGGATGACGGCGGCGATGGGGGCCTTGAAGATCTCCAGCGACGAAGAGGCAAAGATTGTCCGCACGATCGACGAAATCGCCTTCCAGACCAACATCCTGGCGCTCAACGCCGCGGTCGAGGCGGCTCGCGCCGGGGAGGCCGGAGCGGGATTTGCCGTCGTGGCCGAGGAGGTGAGAGCCCTGGCGCGCCGCAGTGCCGAGGCGGCCCGCGAGACGGCGACAAAGATCGATCAGGCTCGTGGGCACGCGGAGGTCGGGGGAAGGATCAGTGGGGAGGTCGCAAGTGAGCTGGCGGAAATCAACCGCCGGGTCCGGCGTTTGGACGAATTGGTGAGCGAGATTGCCCGCGCTTCCACGGAGCAGGCGGCGAGTTTGCGGGGAGTGAACGAGGCGGTGGCGAAGATCGATCAGGTGACGCAGGACAACGCAGCGGCGGCCGAAGAGGCGGCCAGCGCCGCCGAGGAACTCAGCGCCCAGGCGGGGGAGTTCAACGGCATCGTCGGAGATCTCTTCGAACTGATCGGCGGACGGCGTGTCGGTGACCGCGGCGGTCGGGCAGGCCAGTCAATCCCGGAGGGCAACCGCCGGGACGATGCCTCGGCTGGCCGGCCCGGCGCGGAGCGAGAGTGGGGCCGCAGCGGGCTTCCGACCACGGCCAGGAGCGGCCGGACGGGTCTCATCAACGCCGGGGGCGCGGAGACTTCGGGCGCGGGCCGCGCTGTACCGGTGACGTTATCTTAAACCAGGAACATATCATGAAGACCCACGACGTGGAGCTGTCGTCGCGAACATTGGACTCTTCTCCGGGGAGCGGACCGGGCGCCACGGGGCCCCGGGCGGGTGTTGGCGGGTGGACGTGCCTGGCCTTCGTGGCCCTGATTCCGTCGCTGATGGTCTCGGATGCGGGTGCCGCCGGGACCGGTGACCTGGAAGCCCGGCTTGCCGCACTCGAGCGACAGGTCACCGAGCTGGCCGGCGAGAACCAGGCCCTGCGCGCGCGGCTCGCCGGCGGCTCGGATCGAGCGACGCCGGTTTGGGTGCGACCGGAGGGCCAGGCGAGTGGCCTCTCGCTGGGAGGGCTCCTGCAGGTGCAGGCCGAATCGGCGGGCGTGCCCGACTCCCGTTATGCCGGGGTCAACGAACGCGTCCAACTTCGCCGCATGCGGCTGGCGTTCTGCGGGGCGTTTGCCGAGCAGGTCTCCTTCAAGCTCGAGGCGGATTTCGGCAATGGGTCCGTCGCCGGGCGAACCGGGGCGAGCGGCCAGCTCACCGATGCCTTTGTCGCCTGGTCGCGATTCCCGGGACTGAACCTGCGCCTGGGGCAGTTCAAGACCCCGTTCGGCCACGAACAACTCACGGCCGACTCCAAGGCGATCTTTGTGGAACGATCGCTGACAAACGATCGCCTCACGGTCGGCCGGCAAATCGGAGTCCAGGCGTCGGGTGAGATCGTGCGCTCGGTGCTGGGGTATTCGATTGGCGCCTTCAACGGCTGCGGGACGAACGCGGGCGCGAACGACAACGGCCGGTTTATGACGGCGGCGCGGGTCGCGGCCACGGTGTACCGGGGCAATCTCGGCGAACTGCCGGCGCGCTGGAATCTGGGGGTGAATGGCTTCGATACCACCGACCAGGCTTCCTTCACGGGCCGGCGCATCGGCCGGGGCATCGACACGCAGGCGAGCCTGGGTCCGGCGATGGTCGGAACCGAGTGGCTGCGGCAGGACAGCCGGCCAGCGGTCGGGTCTCCGGTCGAAGCGGACGGATGGTCGGTCTTTGGCACGTGGAATTTCAACCGTTGGTGGCAGGGCGTCTGGCGCTTCGAGCGCTTCGACGCCGGCACTCCCCGGCTCGACGCCACGACGCGCGAATGGACCCTTGGCTTCAATTACTTCGTCAAGGGCGACGATCTGAAGCTGCTGTTGAACTACCAGTTTGGCCGGACTCCCTTGCCGCACTCCGCAGATGGTCGCTGGCTCGGACGCATGCAGGTGGTCTTCTGACCGCCCGCCGCCGGCGGGCGGCGCTCCCACGCGGCCACACCGCCATTGAACCAGCCTCAGCCGGAACGATGCAGTCGGGCTGACGCACCTGCGGGAGTCCACTGACGAAACGGTGGCCTGTGGGCGGGGCGACCGCGCCCCGCTCCGCGACGAGGTCGTCGCGGCTACATTGCTGCGGTGCACGTCGACTTCGACTGCATCGTTCCGGCCGCGCCCCGCTCCGCGACGAGGTCGTCGCGGCTACATTGCTGCGGTGCACGTCGACTTCGACTGCATCGTTCCGGCTCAGAGGCGGCCCGGCTGCAGGGCGCGATGGACGGCCGAGGTGAGTTCGTCCGTCGTGAACGGTTTGGCGACCAGTTCCACCTGCCCGATGCCATCGAGCTCCAGGGGCGAGATCTTGGAGAAGTACCCGGACATCAGGACGGCCGGCAGTTCAGGCCACTGCTTGCGCAGGGTGGTGATCAACTCAATCCCCTGCATGCCCGGCATCGTCTGGTCGGTCACGATGAGGGAGCATTGCGTGATGCCGCCCGCCACCGCGGCGAGGCATTCCTCGGCGGAGCGGAAAACGGCTGCGGCGTACCCCCGATTCTCGAGCACCAGCTTGGTGCAGGTGCCGACGATTTCCTCGTCGTCCACGACGAGGACGAGTTCCCCGGTGCCGCGCGGCCCGATCTCCTGCGGCACCGGAGGCGCCTCCTGCTCCGGGGTTGAGGCCGGCAGGTAGATGTGGAAGCGCGCGCCTGCGCCCGGCTTGCTCTCGACATCGATTGCGCCGCGATGGGCCCGCACGATGCCATGGACCACGGCCAGGCCGAGCCCGGTGCCTTCGCGAGTGTTCTTGGTGGTGAAGAAGGGGTCGAAGATCCGGCGTCGGGTGGCTTCATCCATGCCGTGGCCGGTGTCGGCCACGGTGAGGCGGACGTACGAACCGGACGGTGATCCTCCGAGGAAGAAGGCGAGTTCGTTGGTCACCTCGGCTCCCTCCGCGGAAATGGTGAGCGTGCCGCCGTGCTGGCGCATCGCGTGGGCGGCGTTGGAGCCCAGGTTCAGGATGACCTGGTGGATCTGGGTTGCATCGCCGAGGATGGGCGGGAGCTGGGGCGCGATCCTCAGCTCGATGGTGACGTTGGCGGGCAGCGTCGAACGCAGGAAGCGGCGGGCCTCCTCGATGACACCGTGCAGGTCGAGGGAGACGTGGCCACCGCCGGAAGATTGACGTCCAAAGGTGAGAATCTGTTCGACCAGCTCGCGGGCGCGGAGGCTGGCGTGGCGGGCCTCGGCGAGGCAGGCCCGCGCGGGGTGATCCTCGGGCACCGAATCGGCCGCGAGTTCATGGTAGCCGATGATGCCGGTGAGGAGGTTGTTGAAGTCGTGCGCAATGCCGCCGGCCAGGGTCCCCAGCGTTTCCATCTTCTGCGCCTGAAACAGCTGCACTTCGAGTTCGCGCCGCGACGATTCGATTTCGTGGCGGGCGGTCACGTCCTGCATGGTGCCGTGCACGCGGACCGGCTGCCCGTGCTCGCCAAACTCGGCCCGGCCGAGCACGCGCACCCAGCGGTCGTTGCCCCGGGCGGTGCGCAGCCGGATTTCCTGGTCGAACTCGCGGGCGCTGCGGTCTTCCGGGTCGATGAGGCCGGGCCAGGTTTCCATCGGGCTTTCCGGATAGAACGGGATCGTGTTCTCCAGCGTCGGCTGGAACGCGTCGTCCACCTCGTGGATCAGGCGAACCCCCTCGGTCCAGGTCAGCTGCGCGGAGTCGAATTCATACTCCCAGCCGCCGATGCGCGCGATCACCGCCACTTCCTTGGCCAGTTCCTCGCTCTTGCGCACCCGATCCTCGAGTCGCTTGCTCTCGGTCACGTCGCGGTTCAGGCCGACCAGGCGCAGCGGCTGCCCGGTCGAGTCCCGCTGCAGGTAGCCGTGGGCCTCGATGTGGCGGACGGTGCCGTCCGGAAGAAGGATGCGGAACTCGATGTCGTAGGAGGGGATTTCCCCGGAAATGACCCGGTCCGCGTGTTCGAAGGCGCGCTCGCGGTCCACGGGGTGGATCCGCTGCCGCCAGTGATCCCGCGTGCCGTCGAAATCGCCCCGCGAAATGCCGTATAGCTCGAACATCCGCTCGTCCCAAAGCAGGCGTCGGCTGGCGATGTCATATTCCCAGACTCCGTAGTTGGAGGAGCGCAGGGCCAGGCGCAGGCGTTCGTTCAGGAGCGCCATCCGCATGGCGGCATCGCGTTCGGCGGTGACGTCGCGATCGGTGCCGGTGACCCGCAGGAGCTGGCCGGCGGCGTTGCGCTGCACGATGGCGCGCGCCTCGATGATCCGGATCGACTGGTCCGAGCGGCGGAGGATGCGGTACTCGTGCTCGAATTCGTTCGATCCCTGGCCGAGGGCGCGAAACGCCTGGCGCATGCGCTCGCGATCGTCCGGGTGCACGCGGTCGAGCCAGTCCTCGGCGCGGCCGCCGTACTCCTCCGGCCGGAGTCCGTAGATTTCCAGCGTGCGGGCGTCCCACTGGCTCTGGCCGGTCTGCGCATCCCATTCCCAGACCCCGAGCGCGGCGGAACGCGTGGCCAGGCCCAGGCGGTCGTTGAGGCTCAGCAGGCGCTGCTGGGCGGCCCGTTCGTCGGTGATGTCGAGGATCACCGAGATGAAGTTGACGACCCGACCGTGGCGATCGCGGACCGGCTGCACGTCGCACGCGACCCAGAACGGATGTCCGTCCTTGGTGCGGTTGAGCATCTCGAGCCGGGCAGGTTCGCCCTGAGCGAACGCCTGCCGGAGGCGATCGATGGCGGAGGATTCCGCGTTGGGGGCGGGCAGGAATTCGTCCGGCCGGCGGCCCTTCGCGTCGGCGAGGCCGTAACCGGTGATGCGGGTGAAGGCGGCGTTGACCCACTCGATCCGCGCGGTCCCGTCGGAGATGATGATGCCGTTGGTGGTGTGCTCGGCGACGATGGCCAGGAGAGCATTCGATTCCGCGGCGAGACGGAGGCTGTGGTTTGCCTCCTGCAGTTCGCGGGTGCGCTGGCCGACGGTCTCCTGCAGCTGGGCGGCCTGTTCCTGCAGCCGGGCGGTGAGAAGTTGGCGGGCTTGTTCGGCCTCGTCGCGCTCCTCCTGCAGCACGACCGCGGCCCCGGCCGAATAGGAGGTGAGCGCGAAGCCGCAGATGATCATGCCCCCGCACAACAGCACCACGCCGTCCGCAATGCCGAGGACGTCGAGCCGCACGCAGACAATCAGCACGACGCTGAGCACGATGGGGAGCACGGCGGCTCCGAGGAAAAGCCGGCGGGTGAGCACGCCGGTGGGGCCGGCGTCGAGCAGCATCCGGAGGAACTTCTCCTGGGGGCGGGCGAGCAGGGTGCCGGCACCGAGCAGCAGCAGCGCGAGGGCGGTGGAGGACCCGAGTGAAAGCGACAGCACGTGCGTGGCCGAGGTGCCAAAGAGGTCCGGCAGCAAGCCGGCGATCGCGAAGGTGATCCCGAGGTTGCCGAACCAGCTCGAGTTCAGGCGGAGACCCGACCGCCGCCGGAAGCCGAGGGCGGTCACACCCAGGGCGGCGGTGAGAGCCGCAATCGATGTGTGCACCGAAGCCCAGGGATGGTTGGTGCTCGCGGGGTGGGTCTTCCAGATGGCCGGGTGCAGGTGCAACCCGAACGCGCCTTCGAACAGGCCCAGCAATGCCAGCAGCACGGCGGTGGCGGCGAGGGCCTGGCCCCAGCGGGGCTTCCACTCGCGGGCCTGCAGCCACAGCCCGACTCCCGCCAGCGCCAGACAGAGGGCGGTGACGGCATCCATCCGGATCCGCTCGAGGCGGAGGTAGGTCGCGCCGTCCCAGCCGGCCAGGACCCCGATGAGGCCCAAGGCGCCCAGCAGGGCGGCAAACAATGCGGCCCCGCCGGCAATCCCGCGTAGGTTGTCTTGGCGACCCATGTCGGCTAAAGAAAGGCGGCCCCGCGGCGCTCCGCAATGGCAATGACGGCGCCGGGTGCCGTCGGTTTGCATCTGCCGATGGCGGGTCCGCCTATGACGCGCGCCGCATCGCGGCGCGGCAGCCCGGGGGGCCTTCGATCAGAATCGCACGAGCCGGCGACGTTCACTACGCCGCGCGGTCGATCGAGGAGGGGAGCGCTTCCCGCCGGGGCTGGCGTTGGCCGAAGCGCGGAGGGGCGACGGCGAATTCGCAGATCGGCGGAGGAGGCGACACCACCGGTGCCCGGAAGACGGGCCGATCCCATTGCACGTCGTAGCGCCGCACGTCGGGACGGGTGGCACGTCCGGACACAGGGTCGGCAGGGGATGGGGAGGCGCGGAAGGGCATCGGACAGAGAATCCATCGGCACGATTCCCGTGGGCCTTGAGAAATTTCTGCGTCGTGGCCGGGGCTTCGCGGTCCCCGTCCGGGTTTCACGCGAACAGGGCGGCAATCGGCTTACCTCCGTCGGTGATGGGAACGGGACGAGCGGCGTTCACCAGCTCCTTGCGGGGGTTGATTCCGAGCGCGGCATACACGGTGGCGTGGAAATCGGGCACCGAGACGGGATGCTCCACGGGGCGGTTCGACAGGGCGTCGGTGACGCCGAAGGCCCCGCAGTGCCGAAGCCCGCCGCCGGCCAGCACCAGCGTGAAGGTGGCGGACTGGTGCCCCCGTCCTCCGCCGGAGTCGAACTGCCCCGGGCGGCCGAATTCCGTCCCGACGACGATCAACGTGCGATCGAGCAGGCCCTTGTCCTCGAGGTCGGTGAGGAGCGCCGACAAGGCGGTGTCGAGTTCACGGATGAGAACGTGCTGGTTCAGCTGTCCGGCGTTGTGGGTGTCCCAGCCGGCGCCGTTGATGAAATTCAGGTTGTGGGAGACCTCGATGAAGCGCACGCCGGACTGCACCAGGCGCCGGGCGAGCAGGCAGCGTTGGCCGAACTCCCCGCCGTAGCGCTGGCGCACCGCCGCGGGTTCCTCGTCGAGGCGGAAGTTGCGCATGAAGGAGGGGCCGGCGAGACGGAGTGCCTCGCGTTGCGCCGCTTCGTAGTCCGCCACGGGTGAGTCGGGCGGCGTCCGCCCCTGGAGCGGGGCGAGGAGCGCCTGGCGCTGCCGGAGGCGTTCGGGATCGATCCCGGCCGGAGGCGTGAAACCTGCCGGGCCCGATTCGGTGTCGATAAGGTAGACATAACCGTATTTGGCGCCGAGGAAACCCGGGCCCCGGGAAACGCTGGGATAGCCGATGAGGAGGTACGCGGGCACGTCTTCGGCCACGGCGCCGCGCTCGTGGGCCACCACGGAACCGAGCGAGGGATAGATCGTCGCCCCGCTCACCGGGCGGCCGGTGTGCACGAAGTTGGTGGCGAGGGCATGTTCGATCCCGAGTTTGTGGTTCACCGTGCGGACGGCCGTGAGGCGTTCCGCGAGACGGGCGGACTGCCCAAGGTGTTCCGTGTACTTCACTCCCGGGACGGCCGTGTCGATCGCGGCGTAGTCCGAGCCGGCGGCGCTCGGTCGCGACTTGGGGTTGCCGCGCTTCTTGGGATCAAAGGTGTCGATCTGGGACATGCCACCGCCCAGCCAGAGGAAGATGCAGTGCTCGGCCTTGCCCTGGGGCACGGCGGGCGAGCCGGCGGGGGCAGAGCCGGCGCAGAGCCTCGCGACAGGGGCGGCGGTGGCGGCGGCCGCGGCATAGGTGAGAAAAGTGCGGCGGTTCATAGGGGAGGCGGCGCGGGAGGGTCGGGTTCGATTGAGGGCGCGGAGGAACCGGAATCGGCGGAAGGAAGGCGGGAGCGGCGGCGAAGGGAAGAGCGCGTCAGAGGCGGCGCGCGCGCGGAGTGCGGATTCGGAATGCGGGTCTCACGGGAGGTGGATCCATTCGGGCGCGTTGAGGAGGGCCCAGATCACATCCTCGAAGCGCTCGCGCCACGCGGGCACGAGGCGCGCGGTCGGAGGATCGCCCCGGCGGGCCGCCTCCGCTTCTTCCAGCCGGAGTCGGTTGGCCTCGCTCTTCATGTGGTTCGACCACGCGACGAACTTGCGGCGGACCGGCGGCGTCTCCGGCGAAAGGGTGGGCGCATCGACCACGCGCGAGGCAAACCCCGGGGCCAGGTAGGCGTGGTAGAGGCGCCGCTCCTCCGGGCTCGGGAGCCGCGTCAACATGCGCAGGAACAGCCGATCGATTAGCCCGTCGAGGTCTTGCGGCTCCCGGGCAAAGGCGGTGAGGCCATGGTCGTCGCCCAGGCGGGTGAGCCAGAGCATCAGGGTGCCGTTGGAGAGGAGGGCGGGCTGCAGCACGTTGGCGGCGACTTCGCGCGGTCCGCTGATCGGGTCGGGCCGGGCGCCGCGCCAGCCGAAGACCTCCAGGACCTCGGCGACCGCCTGCGTCCGGGGCAGGGTCAGGCTCGGGCGGTCGCGTTCGTTCGAGGTGGAGGCCAGCATCCAGGACCGGCGCGCGCAACCGAGGTCGAGCGCGTTGTCGATCGTGCGGACGCTGTCGACGTCGAGGTTGACGGGTTCGACGCGGAATGGCTTGCCGGTCGCGACATGGAAGGAGTCGACCAGTTGCTCGGCGCCGAGGCGGCGCGGGGCGGGCGCGAGAAACAACGGGCTCGGCGTGCCGACGCGCGGATCGCTGGCGCGCTGGTAGGCGTGGGAGTTGAGGATGAGCCGGGCGATGGCGTGGGCCTGATAACCGGACCGGACGAGTTCGCGCCCCAGCCAGCGGAGCAGTTCGGGGTGCGAGGGCGGGGATTTCTCCCAGTCACCGACGTGCTCCACGAGACCGCGGCCCATGAAGCGCTGCCAGAGCCGGTTGACCATCACCTGGGCAAACCGCTCGTTCTGCGGCGCGGTCAGAAGCGCGGCCAGCCGGTCGCGCGGGTTCCCCGGCCGTTCAGCCAGGGGGGCGGCGGTTGCTTCGTCGCAATAGCGGGCAAACGGCCAGGCCGGGGCGACCGAGGTTCCCGGGGCCAGCGTGACCTCGATCAGCGGCTCGCGGCCGCCCTGGCGCAGTTGGTCCATCGCGACGCTGCTGGTGGCGGGCACCTTGAGCGGCTTGGTTTCCAGCAGCGCCGCGAGTTCGAAGAGGTCCTTTTGTTTCGAGACGTGAGTCGGCGCGTCGTGGCAGCGGGCGCATTTCATTTCGACGCCGAGAAAGGCCGAACTGAGGATGAGGCCCTTGGCGGCCATCGGCACGTCGTTCTGTGACGCCACGCCGAAACCGGCCGGACCGCCGAAGCGCTCGCTGCCTTCGAGGCGCACGAGTTCAGTGGCGAAGAGATCGAGCGGCTTGTGATCGAGCAGCGCCTCGTACAGCCACCAGCGGAACGGACCGGTGTTGTTGAGGGTCGGGTTGATCAGGTTCGGGTTCTCCGCCAGCACATCGAGCCAGTAGCCCATCGCGTGGTCGGCGGCGCGGGGATCCTCCAGCAGGCGATCGATGAGCCGGGCCCGGCGGTCCGGCGAACGGTCAGCCTGGAAGGCGGCGATCTCCGCCTCCGTCGGGATCACCCCGACCGTATCCAGCGTGACCCGACGGAGAAAGGTGAGGTCATCGGCCAGCGGCGGCAGCGTGAAGGTGGTGTCGGGGAACTCGGGCCAGGGGGCTCCGTCCGCGATCCACCGCCGGAGGAGCGCGATGTCCCGCGCCGGCAGGGGATCGCCCTTGGCCGGCATGACCTCTTCTGCGTCCTGGCTGGTGATCCGTTGGATGATCGGGCTGCGTTCCGGATGGCCGGCGATCACCGCCGGCCCGTCACTCCGTCCGCCCTGCCGGGCAGCCGTGGGTTCGTCGAGACGGAGTCCGCCCTTGGCCCGGTTTCCTTGGTGACAGGAATAACACTGCGATTCCAGGATCGGCCGGATCTCGCGGTGAAAATCGACACCGCCGGCGGGTCGGGCCTGCTGTTCGGCGGCCGCCCGGGCGATGCGCTGCGCGAGAAAGTGATCGATGGCGTTATGCGCGGGGTAGCCCGGAGGCAGCGCGGGCACCGGAGTCTCCGGAGTGGCGGCAAGCCAGGCGCGGGCGGCCGCGCGCCGGCGATCCCAGTAGGGCGCGCTGGCCTGCAATCGGGCGGTGCGGGCCTCTTGGTTGGTGGCGGCCAGATGGCGACGGCGTTCCTCCTCGTAAGCGGCCCACGCGGCGTCCGTGTAGCGGATGCGCCGCGGTCCGGGTGTCAGCAGCTGCCAATCCGTGGTGCCCTCGAGGGCGATGGCCACGACGGTCTCTCCGAGTTCGGGCCGGAAGGGCTTCCGGCTTTTCGGCTCGAGGCCACCCACGAGGACCTCCAGCACGACGTCGACCGGCGCGGTGCTCGTGACTTCATAGATGCCCCAGGATTCCCGGTTGCCCGGGGGACAGAAACGATAGCCGGGACCAAGATCGAGGAAGGCGTCCTGTTCCTCCACCGGGAGTTCGCCGCCGTTGCCGAGGGCGAACTGGCGCGGTTGATCGAAGGGGGTGGCGAGCACCGGCTGGTGATCCATGGTCAGGCGGGCGGCGCCGCGGGAACGCAGCAGCACGCGGTGGCGCCCGACGGGCAGGACGACCCGGGCCGAAGCCCGGACGAGGGTGGGGAACGCCCGGTCGGCCCGAACGCCCGTCGAAACGTACTTCTGCGGAAGCTCAAAAACCCCGAACACGTCCTCCTCGTAGGCTTCCGTCACGACCGGCTGGCTGGGCCAGGAGTTGTCCGCCGGAATCCCCTCCTCGCAGATCTCGACTCGCACCTTGGAGCTCGCCGGCGAGGCTGGCGCGCCCAGGGCGGTGGCGACGGGCCAGGCGAGCAGCAGTAGTAGAAGTCGGTGGGACATGCAGGCGGCGTACGTGGGGTTCGGGCGCGGGTGGCGAGCGTGGGAATTTTTCTGCACGCGGCGAGATCGCTCTGCGGGATTTTCCGGCGTGGCCCAGGCGCGAGGCTCGGCCGCCCGCTGGCTCTCCGGGGTGGGAAGGGGTCCGGGGGGCGGATTCGTCCTTGCCCGCAGCGTCTAGCGGGGCGCTATTGTGCGCTCATGAGCGAACTGAAACGCACTCCCCTGCGCGACTTTCATGCGACCCATGGCGCCCGCCTGGTCGATTTTGCTGGTTGGGAAATGCCGGTGCAGTACCGGAGCATCCTGGAGGAGCACAAGGCGGTACGGCGCGCGGCCGGACTCTTCGACGTGAGCCACATGGGAGAGGTGGACGTGCGCGGTCCGGAGGCGGGCCGGTTCCTGAATCATCTCGTGACCAACGATGTCGCGAAGCTCTTCCCGGGCCGCGTCCTCTACACGCCGATGTGTTATCCCGAGGGCGGAGTGGTGGACGACCTGCTCGTCTACATGCGTGGCGCCGACGACTACTTTCTCTGCATCAACGCCGGGAACATCGAGAAGGACCTGGCGTGGATCCGCGGGCAAGCGGCGAACTTTCGCGTGACCATCACGGATCGCAGTGCCGATTACGCGCTGCTGGCGGTGCAGGGACCGGTCGCCGCGGCCCTCGTGCAGCGGTTGTGCCCGACCCCGCTGGACGGGGTGAAATATTACCATTTCACCTCCGGGGTGGTCGCCGGGGTGTCGTGCCTCATCAGCCGCACCGGGTACACCGGCGAGGACGGTTTCGAGCTTTATCACGCGGCGGGCGAGGCCGTCGGGCTGGCGACCGCACTCCTGGAGGCGGGTCGTCCCCAGGGGCTCGAACTGGCCGGACTGGGTGCCCGCGACAGCCTGCGGCTGGAGGCGGGGTATCCCCTGTATGGACACGAGATCACCGCGGAGATTTCGCCGCTGACCGCGGGGCTGGGCTGGACGGTCAAGCTCGACAAGGGCGCCGACTTCGTCGGCCGCGCCGCCCTGCAGGCGGAAAAGCAGGCAGGTTCGGCGCGGCGGGTGGTCTTCTTCCGGACGGGCGATCGGCGGATCGTGCGGGCGGACACCCCGGTCCTCGACGCGACGGGGGCGGCGGTGGGCAGGGTGCTCTCCGGCACGCTTTCGCCGATCCTCAACGAAGCCATCGGTTCGGCCCTCGTGCCCGCCGCCTCGGCCAGCCAGCCGCTCGCGGTGGACATCCGTGGCGCGCGCGTGCCCTTGCACGTGGTGAAGCCGCCGTTCGTGCCCTTGAAGAAGTCCTGACGCGGCAGCGACTCGGACGTGTGTGGGCGGGGCGACCACGCCCCGCGAGCTCCGGATTCGGCAGCAAAGGGGGCGGGACGGGGTCGTCCCGCCCACAGGAAAATGGCAGGGTAATCCAAGCCTGCCTTGCTTCCAGCGCGGCCACCTCGGTGACGAAGGTAGCCGCGCCGCCACGGAGGGAGAGCTTGGCCGCTCCTGCGTGGCTACCGTGGTGGAGCAACCGGAACGAATCAGTCCGGAGGGTTTGGCTTGAGGTCGCGGCGCAAAGCGGCACCAAGACTGGGGGCAATGAGCAACATCCCCGACGGACTCCGCTACGCTAAATCGCACGAATGGCTGCGGCCCGAGAGCGACGGCACTGTCACCGTGGGCATCACCGACTACGCCCAGAGTTCGCTCGGCGACATCACCTATGTGCAGGTGCCGAAGGTCGGGGCGACGTTCCAGGCCGGGGAGGTTTTTGGTGTCGTCGAATCGGTGAAGGCGGCGAGCGACCTGTACGCTCCCGTTGCCGGCACCGTGGTGGCCGTCAACGCCGCCCTCGACGCCGCGCCGGAGACCGTGAACCGCGCCCCGTACACCGATGGCTGGATGATGCGGCTGAAACCAGCGGATCCGGCGGCTGCGGCGGGCTTGCTGGATGCCGCGGCGTACGCGCAGGTGATCGGCTGAACCGGCGGGCAACACCGCGACCGAGGGACGGAATTCGTCCGCGCGGCCGGCGGATTCAGCGATGGTCGATGAACGGGTTGGCCGTGAGCTGACCCTGCGCCCGGATGATCTCCGCGTCGACATACCGGGCGGAAAGACGCGCGAGATCTCGTTCCAGCGCGAAATCGGTGGCGTAGTTTTCGCGGGCGAAGACGCGCAACTGGGCCCAGTAGTGCTCCAGGTAGCAGTCGGAGACCGTCCGGCAGACTTCGCGGCAGGATTGGGCGCACCCTGTCGCTGCCGCCAGGCCGTCGGTGAGAAAGCGGCGGGTCTCCGTTTCCACCTGCGTGCACTCAGGCCCGGTGGTCTCCGGCGGGAGGACCGCCAGGCGCTGCACCCACGCGCAACGCCGCAGTTCCGGCAGATCGGGCAGACGGACCCCGGAGGTCGAATTCTGGAGCACGAACTCGACGTCTCGCGCCAGCTTGGCGAGTCCCAGTTCCTCGGCTTCAATGCGCTGGGCCACCTCGCGGACACTGGCGATGGCTCGCACCCGGGATATCCCCGCCTCGGCCTGTCGCACTTCCCGCACGTCGCGGGCGAACGCGAGGAGCGAGTCCGACAACTGGCCGAGCCGCTGGCTCCAGCGGTCAACGGCGTCGATGCCGCGTTGGATCTGCAGGAAGTCGGGGCTGGCCTGGCGCAGGTAACTTTCGAGGGCGTGCCGCAGCTGTGGCAGCAGGTGGGCCTCGATCTGCTGCACCTGCAACTGCAGTTGCCGGACCGCGACGGTTTCCTGCTCGGTGGTGCGGACCGAGCGCGCGAACTGTTCCTTCGCTTCCTTGCGGGCAAACATCGGGAACGGGCTCCGGGTGGCCTGGATATCCTCCATCTGCCGCCCCAAGACCGAGAGCTGATCGGCAATGACCTCGCGGCAGCGCGCGGCCAGGGCCTCGTCGCGCAGCAGTTCAATCGTCTCGGCAGGAAGTTCCATGGTCGGTCAGCGAAGCCAGCGGCGGAGGGGCGACAAGCGGGAATAGGCCCGTAGTTACCCCGCGGGAGGTACGAAGCGGTGGGCCTCCTACCTAGTCAAGGTTCGATCCACCCGCGTCAGCTCGGGCGGTTCAGCGTCTCCAACAGCGCCTGGAATTCCGGGTGATCCTTCAGGGGGTCGAGATCCGGATCCTGCTGCATCCAGTCCAGGTCGCGGTAGCCAAGGGCAACGGCGCGATGCAGTACCCGCAGGGCGTCGCTCCGCCGCTTCGAAAGGGCCAGGCTGCACGCGAGATTGTAGTGGGCGGTCGGGTTGGTCGGCTGCAGGCGGACCAGCTTGCGGTCCATCCGCAGTCCATCGGCGATGCGTCCCTGCCGGGTGTAGAGGCCGCCCAGCAGTTCCACCACCTGCACGTAGTGGGGACTGCGGCGCAGCACGGACTCGTAGAACGCGATCTCGAACTCGGGGTCGTGGGTGGGCGACTTGGGCATGGTGGGTCAGGTCGCTTCCCGCCTAGGGCAGTGGCCGGTCTCCCGCCAGGCGTTGCAGTGGGCGCTCACCTGCAGCCGCTGGGACACCGGGGTGAGTCCGAGTTTCTGCGAGACGGTGTTGCCGTACCAAGACATGAAGGGTGCGCTGATTTCGAAGATGCGATCGCAGTCGATGCAGACCACCTGCGCCACCTGGACGTCGGTGCCCTCACGGCTGGCGCGGTAGTATTTCTCGCCGGTGCCGATGTCGACCTCGCGGAGCAGGGCGCTCTCGGTCATGATCGGCAGGGTGCGGTAAACCGTGGCGCGGGAGACCGAGTCGTCGATGCTGCGGGCGTAGTCGAGCAGCTGTTCCGCGGTGAAGTGTTCGCCCTGCGCCAGCGCGGCGTCGAAGATGGCGAGGCGCTGGTTGGTCGCGCGCAGTCCCTTCCGCGTAAGGAAGGAACGAAATTTGTCGCGGGCGGCAGTGAGACTCACGGCGCGACTTTTTTTCCGAGGTCCCCGGGTGTCAAGGGGGTGTTGTACCCGTTCCGAGCGGGAAAACCGTTGCGCCGGTCCCGCCGGGGCGGCGTGATCGCGGCAATGATTGTGGGGGTCCATCCGCTGGCGGGGTTCGACAAGGTGCTGCACTACCGCGTGCCGGCACACCTGGAGCCGCTGGTGACGGTGGGAGCACTCGTGCGCGTGCCGATCCTGCGGGCGTTCAAGCTGGGCATCGTCGGCGAGGTGGGGGCGCCGCGGGACTTTCCGGTTGATCGGCTGAAGGCGGTGGCGCAGGTCGTGTATCCGTTTCCGGCGCTGACGGGCGAGCTGCTGGAGCTGGCGCGCTGGATGGCACGTTACTACGCGTGCGGCCTGGACGGAATCATCGAGACGATGATCCCGGCGCCGGTGCGCCGCGGAGCGGCGCTCAAGCAGGAAAAACTCCTCGCCGTCGCGCAGCGGCCGGACGCGGAGGAACTCAACCGGCTGGAGCGCCGGGCGCCGCAGCAGGTGCGGTTGTACCGCTTCCTTGCCGAGCAGATTCGCCCGGCGCCAAAGAGCCTCGTGCTTTCCCGGCTCGGGGTGACCGCGGCCGTGGCCCAGGCCCTGGTCAAACGCGGATGGTTGCGCGAGGAGGTGCGGCGGATCGAGCGCGTGGCGTATGCCGACAGCCATGCCGCGGGCGAGCTCGTGGCGGCCCAGCCCCATCAGCTCAATGGCGAGCAGCAGGCGGCGGTGGACGCGCTCAACGCCGACCTCGCGGCCGGCGCCTTCACCGTCTCGCTGCTCCTGGGCGTGACCGGTTCGGGCAAGACCGAGGTCTACCTCCGGGCGATCGACACGGCCCTGAAGGCCGGGGGCGGGGTGGTGTTCCTCGTGCCCGAAGTGGCCCTGACGCCGCAGACGGTCGCGCGGTTGCGGTCGCGCCTCGAGGCGATCGCCCGCGGGCACCGCTGCGTGGTCTGGCACAGTTTTCTCAGCGAAGGGGAGCGGCTGGACGGCTGGCTAGCGCTCGCCACCGGGGAGGCGCGGGTGGTGGTCGGGGCGCGTTCGGCGATTTTTGCCCCCGTGCAGAACCTGAAACTCATCGTCGTCGATGAGGAGCACGAACCGGCCTACAAGCAGGACGAGACGCCGCGTTATCACGGCCGCGACGTCGCGGTGATGCGCGCCAAGCAGGCCGGGGCGGTCGTCGTGCTCGGCTCCGCCACGCCCTCGCTGGAGAGCTTCACCAACGTCGAGGCGGGCAAGTACAAGCTGCTGCAACTCCCGCGGCGGGTCGACGCCCGGCAGCTGCCATACATCGAGGTGGTGGATCTGCGGATCGAGGCGGCGAAGCAGCGGCAATTCGCCGCGCTCTCCGGGCGGCTGGTGCGGGCGATGCAGGACCGGCTCGAGCGGCGGGAGCAGACGATCCTCTTTCTCAACCGTCGCGGCTATTCCTCCGCGATGCTCTGCAAACAGTGCGGCCACGTGGAGCAGTGCCGCCATTGCAGCATCGCGATGACGCTGCACCGCACGGACGACACCCTCCGCTGCCACCTCTGTGGCGACCAGCGCGCCGCCCCGGTGCGCTGCCCGCAATGCGGCGCCCCGGACATCCGGTGGCGCGGCCTCGGCACCCAGCGCGTCGAAGAGGCGGTGCGGCGGGTGCTGCCCCGCGCCCGGGTGGAGCGCATGGACGCCGACACGATGGGGCGGAAGGATCGCTTTCGCGAGGTGCTCGGGCAGTTTCGCGCGGGGAAGATCGATGTGCTCGTGGGCACGCAGATGATCGGCAAGGGGCTGGACTTTCCCAACGTGACGCTGGTGGGGCTGGTGGACGCCGACATTTCGATGCACGTCCCGGACTTCCGGGCCAACGAACGCACCTTCCAACTCCTCGTGCAGGTGGCCGGCCGTGCCGGGCGCGGCGATCGGGCCGGCGAGGTGATCGTGCAGACCTTCACCCCGCAATCCGAGGCGATCCAGTTTTCGCGCCACGCGGATTACGCGGGCTTCGCCGCCGCGGAGCTGAAGATGCGCCGCGACTTCCGCTATCCGCCGTTCCGGCACCTGATCCAGCACCTGTTTCGCGGGCCGAATCCGGAGAAGCTCAAGTTCTACGCCGAACAATGGGCGCGGTTGGTGGAGAAGACCCTGGGAGATCGCGTGGAACTGCGGGGCCCGGCGCCGGCGCCGATCGAGAAGATCAAGGACGAGTACCGCTGGCAGCTCTGGTACTTCACGCACGGCGTGACGAAGGTGGTGGCGGAACTGTCGCGGTTGCGCGCCGAGTTTGCCTGGGCTGACGACGTCATCCAGGTGCTCGACGTGGATCCGATGGACTTGGCGTGACCGGGGGCAGGGAAAAGGGGCCCGGCGCCGTCCTTTGCCGGGAATAGAACAGGACGTGCGGCCAGTCGGGACGGCGGCCGCGCTGCGGAGCGGGGAGGAGCGACTCCCGACCGGATTTCTTCCAAGACTGACCGGGTTTCCCGTAGCGAGGCGGGGAGGCATCGGGTACATTTTGGCCGTTCGTCTGCCCTGAACCCCTTCGATCCATGCGCCCTGCCCGGTTGTTTCGCCGCTCCCTCGCCTTCTTCCTGCTCCTCGCCTCGTTGCTGTCCGGATGGCTCTCCTCGGCCCGGGCCCAGCCGGCTACGGGCACCATCGAAGGCCGCGTGTTCAATCCCGCCACCGGCACCTACCTCGAGCGCGTGCAACTCACCGTGGAGGGCACGGCGCTGGAAGCGTTCTCCGATGAAGACGGCAACTATCGGTTGACCGCGGTGCCGGCGGGAACGGCCCGGCTGCGCGCCTTTCGTACCGGCCTGCCGCCGAGTGTCACCTCGGTCGTCGTGCCGGCCGGAGGGAGCGTCACGCACGCGATCCAGATGGGATCCTACGAGAAGGCGGCACCCGGCGACGCCGTGGTGAAGCTCGACAGCTTCGTCGTGTCCTCGCGGAGCATGGACGGGGCCGCGGTGGCGATCCACGAGCAGCGGTTCGCCTCGGAGATGAAGACGGTGGTCGCCGCGGACGAGTTTGGCCAGGTCGCCGAGGCCAACGCCGCGGAGATGATCAAGTTCCTCCCGGGAGTGGCGATCGAGTACGGCGGCGGGAATGCGCGCAACGTGATGATCAACGGGGCGCCGAGCGGCAACGTACCCGTGACCGTGGCGGGTTTCGATCTTGCGAGCGCGGGCACCGGCGGCATGGGGCGGGCCGTCGCGCTCGACATGGTGTCGATCAACAACGTTTCCCGCGTCGAGGTGGTGCAGTCAGCGACGCCGGACTCGCCGGGCAACGCCCTTTCCGGCTCGGTGAACATGGTCCCGCGGAGCGCCTTCGAGCGGGGCCGGGCGGAGATGCAGGGCAGCGTTTTCCTGATGATGCGCGACAGTGAGCGGGACATTCGCAAGACCCCGGGGCCCACCCACGAAGCCCGGCGCAAGGTCAACCCTGGTTTCGATTTCGCCTACACCGTCCCCGTGAACAAGCGGTTCGGATTCACGATCTCGGCCAACCACGCGAAGCAATACTCGCCGCAGGATTGGGTCGAGTTGACCTGGCGCGGGACGACCGGGGCGATCGACGCCAATTACGCCCCGACCACGCCGGACAAGCCGTACCTCACCAACTTCTCCTTCCGCGACGACACCAAGGAGACCGGCCGCACCTCGCTGGGCGCGAGCGCGGATTTCAAGTTGGGGCACTACGATCGCGTGTCGGTGGCGTTTCAGACCACGCAGAACTACGTCGATTTCTTCGCGCGCCAGTTCAACTTCAACATCCAGCGCGCGACAACCGGTGAGTTCGGCCCGACGTTCACCCACGGCAACACCGGCGCCACGGGCACCGCCTCCTTCGGGAACATCCAGGTCACCAACAACGCCATCAACCGGACGAACCGCACCGCGATGCCGACGTTCACGTGGCGGCACGAGGGACCGACCTGGCGGTTCGAGGGCGGCGTGGGCTATTCGCGGGCGACCAACCGGGATCGCGACACCGACTTCGGATTCTTCCAGGGTGCCACCGCGACCCGCGGGCGGCTGCGGATCAACTTCGACAACATCAATTACCTCCGGCCCGGCGAAATCACGGTGCGTGACGACAACACCGGCGCCCTGCTCGATCCGTACCGCCTCGACAACAAGGCCCTGACCAGCGCCGCGTCCAATCCGCGCGACTGGAGCGACGTCCGCCGCAGTGCGTTCCTGAATGGCAGCCGCGAATTCGCCGGGCGGGTGCCGGTCGTGCTCAAGGCGGGTGTGGACGTGCGGGTGGCCGAGCGCGACGCGCGGGGCGGCACGATCAACTACACCTACGTGGGACCGGACGGCGTCCCGGCGCCGACGCCCAACACGCCCGTGGGCAACGACAACAGCGCCGGGCCCTTCCTCGATGCCGAGTTTTCCACGCGCACGCCGGCCTTCGGATTCCCGAAAGTCGATTGGCTGAGCGCCGCGAAGATCTACCGCGCCTACGCCGCCACGCCCGGCCAGTTCACGACCAACGCCGTCGACACCTACAACAACTTTACCAACACCTCCAAGCACGCCGAGGAGCGCATCTCCTCCGCCTACCTGCGAGGGGATGTGTCGTGGCTCGAGCGGCGGCTGAAGATCACCACGGGGGTCCGCGCCGAGCAGACCAACATCGACGCCGAGGGGCCGCTCAACGATCCCACCGGCAACAACCAGAAGAACGCCAGCGGACGGCCGATCCCCAACACGACCCTGTTCCCGACGGGCTCGCTCGACGCGCGCAAACTCATCCTGCGGGATCGCGGCCTCCGGACCGAGAAGGAGTACCTGCGGTGGTTCCCGAGCCTCAACGCCAACTACGCTGTACGGGAAAACCTGATCCTGCGCGGCGCCTACTACTGGTCGATCGGACGCCCGGACTTCAACCAGTATGCCAGCGGCGTGACGCTGCCGGATCTTACCGTCACGCCCGATCCCAACACCGCGACCGGCCGCATCACGGTCAACAACGTGGGCATCAAGCCGTGGAAGGCGGAGACAATCAAGGTGCGCGCCGAGTACTATTTCGAACGCGTCGGCCAGGTTTCGATCGGGGCGTTTCGTCGCAGCTACACGAGCTTCTGGCAGACCCAGCGCCTGGTCCCGACGCCGGAGTTCCTCGAGAACTACGGCATCGATCCCGCCACCTACGGCGGGTACGAGTTCTTCACCCAGGCCAACCAGCCGGGCACCTACACCCTGAACGGGACGGAGTTCGATTACCGGCAGGCGCTCACCTTCCTTCCGCCGTGGGCGCGCGGGGTGCAGGTCTTCGCCAACGCCTCATTGATTCACGAGTCCGGGGCAGTGCTGGGCAGTTCGGCCTTCGCCGGCTTTGTCCCGAAGATCTTCAACTGGGGTGTGAGCCTGACGCGGCCGAAGTTCAACGTGCGCGTGCATTGGAACTATCGCGGCCGGCAGCGCCTCAACGCGATCACCAACGCCGGCACGGAGCCCGGCGCCTACCGCTACGCCACGGAGCGCCTCTACGTGGACGTGCTCGGAGAGTACAAACTCGGCCGGCGCCTTGCGTTGTTCATGAACCTCCGCAATCTCAATGACGCGACCGAGGATTTCGAGTCCTACGGACCGAACACGCCCGGCTACGCCCGCCTGCGCAATGTCACCGACTTCCACTCGCTCTGGACCTTCGGCGTGAAGGGCAGCTACTGAGGCTGCCTTGGTAGGTCAGTGTAGGCGGGGCGAACTCGACCCGCACCCATCGTCTCAGCGCCGACAACGCGCGGTTCGACACCGCGAGCAAACGCGAAACAGGGACAAGATAAAGCCGGCCTCGCTGAGGCCGGCCCGGAGCATGAGATCGAACCTGCCATCCAAGGGCGGCGCCCGCTCACAGCAGCCGGCGGGAGATGAGTTGATCCCAGAACTCCACCAACTCCACCTCTTCGTCCGGATGCCGGTGCACCGCGTGGAAGAAGTGAGGCTCGAGATGGCCAGGGATGTCACGTCCTTGCGCAGCCGCGGCTTCGGCCAGCGCCTGCATTTCCTGACGAAATCGATGCCACTCTCCGTCTGTCATCATCGTTGCGGGAAGCCAGACGCGAAAAGGAATGGAAAGTTTTGCCCTGACGATGGTGTCAGGATCGTAAGTAGCTAAAAAATAGGATATAAGGGAACATTTTCGCGTCCGAGGCTCGCTCGGCGGGTTGCGACGACTGCGATCGCGGGACCGCACTCGCGCGGTGCAGACGCGGGTGCCGTGGGGATCACCCACCGGTGGCTTGACCACCGGCACCTGGCGCGAACAGGTTCCGGCATGACCCCGAAAGCCCTACCCCTCGTGGTCGCCGGCCTGCTTGCCCACAGCCTCTGCGCCGCCGACCGCACCCTGCACACCTTCAAGAAACAGCACCTCGAACAATATTACTGGAGCGAGGGCGCGATGCTCGGCGACCTCAACCGGGACGGAAAACCAGACGCGATCTACGGGCCCTACTGGTGGGAGGGCCCGGACTTCACGCGGCGGCATGAGATCTACCCGCCGGCGCGCACCACGACAGTGAAGGAGGCGGACGGCACCGAGCGGACCTTTCCCGGTTACGAAGGCGGTTTCGGAAAGAAGAACGCGTACTCGACGGACAACTTCTTCGCGTTCGTCCACGACTTCAACGGCGACGGTTGGAACGATGTGCTCACCTACGGGCTGCCGCATACGCCGGCCTACCTGTACCTGAATCCGGCCGGTCGCGAGCAGCACTGGGAGCGGCATCAGGTGCTCGACGAGGTCGACAACGAGTCCCCGACCTTTGCCGACCTGAACGGCGACGGGAAACCCGAGATCCTCTGCGTGAACGGGGGCAACTTCGGATATGCCTCGCCCGACTGGTCCAACCCCGGCGCGAAGTGGAAATTCACGCCGATTTCAGCCGGCGGAAACTGGCAGCGCTACACGCATGGGCTGGGGGTGGGCGACATCAACGGCGACGGCCGGCTCGACGTTTTGTTCAAGGACGGCTGGTTCGAGCAGCCGGCCTCACTGGCGGGCAACCCCGCCTGGAAGCTGCACAAGGTCTTCTTCGCCCCGGCGAGCGCGCAGATGTACGCCTACGATGTGAACGGCGACGGCCGCGCGGACGTGATCACGGCGCTCGCCGCCCATGGCTTCGGCTTCGCGTGGTACGAGCAATTGGCGGAGAAGGACGCGGAAGGATCGCCGCAGTTCAAACCGTACATCTTCATGAACCGCGAACCGGCCGAAAACCGATACGGGGTGGTGTTTTCCGAGATTCACGCGGTGGAGCTCGTCGACGTCGACGGCGACGGGTTGAAGGACATCGTGACCGGCAAGTGCTTCTGGGCGCACGGTCCGACCGGCGCGCCGGAGGCCAACGCCCCGGCCGTGTTGTACTGGTTCCGGCTGGAGCGAGGACCGGGCGGCAAGGTCGATTGGGTGCCGCACCTCATCGACGACAACTCGGGCGTGGGCCGCCAGGTCGGTCTTGGCGACGTCAATGGTGACGGCTGGCCCGACCTCATCATCGGCAACAAGAAGGGTGCCTTCGTCTTCACCAACCAGGCCCAGGCCGTGCCGACAGCGGAGTGGCAGAAGGCGCAGCCCAAGGTGCTTTTCCCCGATGCCGGCAAGAACGCCCTGACCGCGAAGGATGTGGTTGTGCACACCCAGCGCGCGGCCGACGTCGCGAAGGCGAAAGCGGCGGCGGTCGACAACCCGCCCTTGCCGGGCGGAGGCCTCCTGCCCCGCGGGGCAGATGGCCGGCCCTTGAACACCGATTTCGAAGCCGGCGACTTGCGCGACTGGACGGCCAGCGGGAGTGCCTTCGCGCGCCAGCCCGTGCTCGGTGACACCGTCCTCGCCCGCCGCGGGCCGATGAAGAGCGCCCACATCGGGAAGCACTGGATCGGTACGTTTGAAAACGGGCTCGGCGACGGCGCCACGGGCACGCTGACGAGCAAGCCCTTCCGGGTGACCCACCCCTGGGCGGCCTTTGTCTTCGCCGCGGGATCCTTTGAAACCACGCGGGTCGAGTTGGTGGACGCCGCCGGCGGCCAGGTCCTCGCCAAGCTCTCCGGCGTGGATGCGCGCCGGCTCGCGAGCGGGCTGAAGAACACCGAGACGATGACCCCCGTGGTGATCGACCTGCAGGCCTGGCAGGGCCGGGAAATCAAACTGCGCCTGGTCGATGAACAGCCCGGAGAGGCCTGGGGGCACCTGAATTTCGACGATTTCCGGTTCTATGCGCAGAGGCCCGTCCTGCCCGGGGCGATTGAGATCAAGCGATAGGCGGCGTTTGCCATGTAGGGGTTTCGGCCTGCCTTGAGGCAGCCGCGCCAAGCTGAAGTGACAGCAAAGGCGGGCCGGCGGCCAAGTCGCCGCGGTGCTCGCGCACCGCGGCGTTTCGAGTGAAACCGCGCGAGCCATGGCTAGCGCTCATGCGCCGTCCTTGCCAAGCGGGCCGTCGCGATCCTACCTCGTGACCCATGCCGCCTCCCGATCCCGAGACCAACCGCTGGTTCGCGGAGCACCTGCTGCCCCACGAACCCATGCTGCGGGCTTGGCTGGCCAGAGGGTTCGGGCCGCGGCTCGCGATCGACGATGTGGTGCAGGAGGCGTTCCTGCGGGTGCTGCAGGCCCGGGATACGGGGGAACTCCAGGCGCCCAAGGCGTTTCTCTTCGCCACGGCCCGCAACCTCGCGGTCGACCAGCTTCGCCGGCACGCGGTCTCCCGCACGGATTCCTTAGTGGAGACCGACCTCTCAGACGTCTTGGATGACCATGCCAGCATTCCCGAGTCCGTCGCCCGCAGCCAGGAGGTCGCGCTCTTGACCGAGGCCGTCCAGACCCTGCCCGATCGCTGCCGCCAGGTGATGACCCTGCGGCTGGTATACGGGCTGTCTCAGCGGGTGATTGGCGAGAAGCTCGGCATCTCCGACCGCACGGTGGCCGCCCAACTCGCCATCGGGACCAAGAAGTGCTCGGACTATCTGTTGCGCCGGCTGGCGGTCAGGAGGCTAGTCCCGTGAGACGCCCCGAACCACCTTCCCCTGCGGCCGAGGCCCGCTCGCAAGCCGCCGCCGACTGGCTGGTGCGGCGCGACCGCGGCCTGACGGGCGCCGAACAGGACGAATTCCTGCAGTGGCTCGCCGCCGACCCGCGCCATGGCGAATGGCTGGCATTGCATCGAGGGACGGTCGCGGATTTTTCGGCTTTGGCTGACTGGCGCCCTGAGCACAGCGAGGAACCCAATCCGGATCTCCTGGCCCCGGCGCCCCGCCGCAGCCCGTGGATCCGGTTCGGCGTGCTGGCGGCCGCGGCGGCCGTGGTTCTGGCGGTGTTCTGGGCGCACTCCACCTCTGCGCCGGAAACGGCCGGGACCCGGCAGACGGACTCCGAGTTGAAGCGTCGCATTCTCGAGGATGGTTCGACGGTGGAACTCAATCGCGGCGCGGTGGTGACGATCTCCTTCTCCGCCGGGGAGCGGCGGGCCACGCTGGTCAGCGGCGAGGCCCTGTTCGCAATCGCCAAGGATCCGCGGCGTCCGTTTGTCGTGCGGGCCGGCGGCGTCGATGTGCGCGCCGTCGGTACGGCCTTCAGTGTGCGGCTCGATTCGGGGGCGGTGGAGGTACTGGTCACCGAGGGGAGGGTGGCGGTCGCTGGGCCGGCAGAGTTGGCGGCCCCGGCGACGGTGGCGGCACCGCCCGAGGCGCCCGCTCCCACGCTGGTCGACGCTGGGCATCGCGCCACGCTTAACCTAGCCGCGGGCACCCCGCCCGAAGTTGTCCCGGTTTCGCCCCAGGCCATTGCCCGGCAGCTCAATTGGCAACCGCAGTTGCTCGACTTCTCGTCCGCGCCGCTGGCGGTAGCGGTGGCCGAGTTCAACCGTCGCAACCGCGTGCAGTTCGTGCTGGCCGACGCGGACCTTGCGGACCTGCCCATAGTCGCCTCGGTTCGTTCGGACAACGTGGAGGGCTTCGCGCGGTTTCTCGCGGCGGCGCCGGGCCTGAAGATTGAGCGACGAGGGGCGGCCGAAATCGTGGTCCGCCGGAAGCGGTAGCGGGTCACGCCGCGCCGCCTGCGAGCCGTTGACCCCCGCCGCGCCGTGATTCGGCATCGCCGCGAAATTTCTCTTAGTGAAAGGTCCCTTCTCGGACGTCTAGGGGCGCTTGTCTTCTTGCCCCTCCAGTATTGCCGCACCTGGGTGCTGCTTGCCGGCTTGTCCGGCAGCCTGGGCGCGGCGACTGGCCCAGGAGAAGTGGCTTTTGATGTTCCGGCCGGCGAGGCGGCGGAAACCCTTAAACTCGCGGCGAGGCAAGGTGGGCTCGAAATCGCGTTTTTTGCCGAGACCGTGCGCGGCGTGCGCACCCCAGCTCTGCGCGGGAGCTTTGCGCCGCGCGAGGCCCTCGCGCAGCTGGTGGCTGGAACCGGACTGGAACTCGTCGACGGCGT
The DNA here is from genome assembly GCA_016222805.1 of Verrucomicrobiota bacterium. Taxonomy (GTDB): domain Bacteria; phylum Verrucomicrobiota; class Verrucomicrobiia; order Opitutales; family Opitutaceae; genus ER46. The sequence continues at coordinate 74,045 of JACRQG010000024.1, forward strand.
CGACGGGAGTCCGCTTTCGTTGCGGCGCCAGGACCCGGCGGCGTCCGCCGGCCAGGCTCCCTCTCCGGGCTCGCCCGATTCCATTTCCCCTGCACCTCGCATGAAGTCACGCAACCCCCTCGCCACCCTGGGCGCCTGGTTCGCCCTGGCGCTCGCGTCCAGTCCCGCCACCTCCGCCGCCGACGGCTCCGCCCTGATTACCGGTTCCATCGAGGGCCGCGTCTTCAACCCGGCAGTCGGCAGCTACGTGAACAACGCGCGCGTCGTCGTCGACGGCACGCGGCTCGAGACGTTCACGGATGAGTTCGGCACGTTTTCGCTGCCGCGGGTGCCGGCGGGACCGGCAACCGTCCGGGTCTTCTACACCGGCTTTGCCGCCGAAACCCAGGCGGTGCGGGTCGAGGCGGGCCGGCGAGCCGAGGTCAATTTCAACCTTCGTGCCGGCAAGGAACCCGATACGGTGCTGCTCGATGCCTTCACCGTGGCGGCGACGCGCGACATGGCGGCGTCCGACATTGCCGTGAACGAGCAGCGTTACTTTTCGGGCATCAAGAACGTGGTGGCGGCGGACTCCTTCGGGGACATCGCCGAGGGCAATGTCGGCGAGTTCGCCAAGTTCCTTCCCGGGGTGACGCTCAACCGCGATGGTTCTGACGGACGCAGCATCGCTCTGGGCGGCGTGCCAGCCTCGGGCACCCCGATCATGGTCGATGGCAACAGCCTGGCGAGCGCCGCCTCTTCGAGCGGCAGCCGGACGGTGGAACTGGAGCAGATCTCCATCACCAGCATGTCCCGGGTGGAGATCACCCGGTCGCAGAACCCGGACTCCCCGGCCAATGCGATTGGCGGCTCGGTGAATCTGGTGAGTCGGAGTGCCTTCGAGCGCGCCAAGCCGCTCTATTCGGTCAAAACCTACCTTTCGTTCAAGGGAGGCGACTTCGAACTCAAGAAGGTGCCCAGCCCGTTTGCGAACCGCGCCTATCCCTTCGAACCCAACGTCGAGGTGAGCGCCGTCGTGCCGCTGACCCGCAATTTCGGCATCACGGCGAGCGGGCTGATCACGCGGGCCCTGGCCAATGGGCAGGGATCGTTGATGACCTGGGTGCCGAACGGAGCGGGCCAGTCGGCGAACTTCCCCGCCACCACGATCGACCAGCCCTATCTGGTGCGCTACCGGCTGCAGGAACGCCCGAAGATCAGTGTGCGCGAGTCGGCGTCCATCGGGGCCGACTGGCGCCTCTCTGACGCGGGCGTCCTGTCCTTTGGTTTCCAGTACGCGTACTTCAACGCGGAGTTTTGGGTGCGGCAGCTGAACTTCGACGTCGGGCGGGTGGCTTCGTTCGGACCGGATTTCACCCAGGGGGCGGCGGGCGCCGGCTTCGCGCAGATCATCTATGATGCCCGGCAGAAGGACGGTACGACCTACATGCCCAGCCTGCGCTACCGGCACAACGGGCCGATCTGGCAGTGGCAGATCAACACGGCGTATTCCCGCGCGTCGAACCACTATCGCAACGTCGACAAGGGGTACTTCCAGACGAACAACGCCTACTTCCGCAACCTCACCCTCCGGTTCGAACAGATGAACTTCGATCATCCCGGGGTGGTGTCGGCGAAGGACAGCGCGGGCCGGGACGTGGATCCGTACGCGCTCGCCAACTATCGGCTCGAGGGCCTGCAGGGCTCCCGCATCGACGGCTACGACATCGTGCGCAGCCTGTCCTTCCACGTGAAGCGCGATTTCCTCGGCCGCCTGCCGCTCACCGCCAAGGTGGGGATGGATGTGCGTTCACAGCACCGCGATCTCTGGCGCGACACCTACGACACCACCTTCGTCGGCGCGGATCGGACGGCGCAGTCGGCGGACGACCGTGCCGACCAGTGGTTCGATCCCGTGTATTCGAGCCGCGACCTGTTGTTCGGCACCCGGATGCAGTGGATGGATCCGAGCAAAATTGTGGATACTTTCCGGGCCAATCCCGCCTACTTCAACCACACGGAAACCAATGCGGTGAATTACTACCGCAGTGTGGTCAACGGCTCCCAGGTGGTGACTGAGACCATCACGGCCCCGTACCTTCGGCTCGACACCAAACTCCTCGACGGACGCGTGCAGTTGACCGGCGGGCTGCGATACGAGCGCACCGACGACGCCGGCGACGGGCCTCTGGTGGATCCCGTGCGGATCTATCAGCGCAACGCGGCCGGGCAGATTGTTCGCGATGCGGCCGGGCGCCCGGTCGTGGTTGCGGCCCTGAACACGCTCGCCGGCACCAAGCTCGCCTATCTGGAACGGGCGTCGCACACCGAGAAGAGCTACGGCAACTTCTTCCCCAGCCTCAACGGCACGCTGCAGATCCGCGACAACCTGCTCGCCCGTGCCTCCTACGCCCGATCGATCAGCCGCCCGGAATTCACCAACATCCTGCCGTCGGCCAGCCTGCCGGATCCCGAGGGCACCGGTCGCACCATCACGCTCAGCAACCCGGCGCTCAAGCCCTGGACGGCGGACAGCTACGGCGTGGCGCTGGAGTATTATTTCGCCGAGCGCTCGGGCGGCGTGGTGTCGGCCCGGCTGTACCGGCGCGACATCACCGACTTCTGGGGTACCACGCTCACGCCGGCCACCAACGAACTCCTCGAGCCTTGGGGGCTTGATCCGTCGGTCTACGGGCAGGCGCTCGGCTACCTGATCAGCACCCGCAACAACGTTGGCTCGGCCCGGGTGAGCGGGATGGAGTTCGATTACCGCCAGAACCTGACCTTTCTGCCGGCCTGGGCGCGCGGCCTCACGGTCTTTGGCAACATCACCCTGCAGCACCTGAAGGGCGACCAGATGGCGAGCTTCAGCGGGTTCGTGGGCCGGACCATCAATTGGGGCCTCAGCTACAGTCGCGCCCGCTTCACCACGCGGCTGGCGGTGAACCTGAAGGGGCGCGTGAAGCAGGGGCAGATCACCAACGCCGGCACCGAGCCGGGGACGTTTCAATACCTGCTGCCGCGAAACAGCGCGGACCTGACCGCCGAATACCGGCTCACGCGGGCCCTCTCCGTGTTCGTGAGCGGCCGCAATGTCAACGAGGCCATCGACGACACGGTGATCTACGGTCCCAACACGCCGCGTAATCGTAGCCTGAGCGGACGCGCCGACTACCGCGCGTACTGGAACGTGGGCGTCAAGGCGACCTTCTGAACACCTCCCGTCTCGTCTTCCGTCCATGAACCGCCGCGACTTTCTCCGTCACGCTGCCGGGTTTGTCGCCGGCGGACTGGCGGCGCCGTGGCTGCGCGGCACCGCGGCCGGCACCGCGGCGCCGCCGTCGTTCTGGTCGCGTTTTCCCGCGGCGACGGACTTCGAGGCGAAGGTTCCGGTCATCCGCCTCGCGACGGATCGGGTCATCCATCGCTTCTTCGACACCTCCCCGATCAGTCCCTCGGGCCGGTATGTCGGCCTGTTTCGCCTCCCCAATGAAACGAGGCCACCGCAGCCCGGCGAAACGGGAGAGGTGATCGTGGTGGATCTCGAGACCGGCCGGGAACGAACGGTCGCCACGTCGCGCGGCTGGGAGACGCAGATGGGCGCCAACGTGCAATGGGGGCGGACCGACGCAGATCTCTTCTTCAACGACGTCGATCCGGCGACGTGGACGCCGTTTGCGGTCCGCCTCGATCCCGCGACGGGCGAGCGACGACGTCTGGCGGGGACCGTCTTCACGGTGTCGCCGGACGGCGGTCAGCTGACTTCCTACAATCTGGTGGCGTCGCGGCTCATCCAGGTGGGCTACGGTGTGGTGCTCCCGGAGACGCAGACGCGCCGCAATCGCGGTCCGGTGTCGGATGACGGCATCTTTGTCACGGATCTGGCCACCGGCCGGGTGCGGATGATTGTCTCGATCCAGGAAATGCTGGAACGGGCGGTGCCGAAGCTGGAGATTCCCCACGCGGACCGTTGCGAGTTCTATTGTTTCCAGGTGCGGTGGAATCGCCAGGGCACGCGCCTGATGACCTTCCTGCGCTGGCACGATCCGGCGGCAGCCAAGGGCGGACCGCGACTGCTCACGCTCCTGACCATGAAGGGGGATGGCTCCGATATCCGCGTGGCGGTGTCGCCCCAGCAGTATGCGCGCGGCGGCCACCATCCGATGTGGACGCCGGACGGGGAGCATCTCACCCTCAATCTCAACATCCGCGACGGGACCAAGGACCTCGATTTGGTGCGCGTGCGTTATGACGGCTCCGATCTGCGTTCGATCCATCCGGTCGGCTCCGGGCATCCTTCGCAACATCCGACGCTGCCGTTCATGATCACCGATGCCTACCCGCGGGAACCCGTGACGCGCGGGGATGGCACGGCGCCCCTGCGGTTGATCGACCTTCGGTCCAGAACCGAAGTGGCCCTGGCGCACGTCCTGCAGACCACCAGCGATACGCGGAAACTCACCTCGGAGCACCGGATCGATGCCCATCCGGTATGGGATGCGACGGGCCGCTATGTCGTCTTCAATGGCGTGCACCGCAACACCCGCTCGGTCTTCGTTGCCGACCTGGCGGAGTGGTTGCGGAAGGCCATGGACCGTGTGTGATCCTGGTAATGAACACGGTGCGTTTTCCTTTCCGACTCTAACCTGGGTCCGTCCGAATTGCTTTCCATGAACCGTCGCCAATTCCTCACTCGCTCCTCGACTGCCGCCGTCGCGACCGCCGCGTTCGGCCCCACGATCTTCGCCGCGGCCAAGAAGGCCGGCCGACCCCCGCGCGTCCTGCTCCGCAGTTCGTGGCAGAGCGTCAACATCGGCGACATCGGGCACACCCCCGGTGCCCTCTCACTGCTCTACAAACACTTCCCGGAGGTCGAGGTGACGCTCTGGCCGGGCAGCCTCGGCCATGGCTCGCGCGAGCTCCTCACCAAGGGTTACCCGCAGCTGAAAATCGTCGAGGGTAGCCTGGGCAAGGACGACAAGCCGAACAACGAGAAGTTGGCGCAGGTCTGGGCTGAGACCGACCTTTACCTCAGTGGCTCCGGCTCCGGCTTCCCGGCCAGCGCCCATGCCGTGGCTTTCCGCCGGGCCACCGGCAAGCCCGTGGGCGTCTTCGGGGTAAGCACCGACCCAATCTCGGGCGTCGGCGCCAATCGCGATCCCGAGGGAGGCACGCTGGTGAGCATCCGCGAGCGGGCGATGAAGCTGCCGCCGACGCACCTGGCGGCCGACCTCCGCTACATCATGGACAACTCGGCGTTTTTCTTCTGCCGCGACACCATTTCGCGCGACTACCTGAAGGCGCAGGGGGTGAAGACGCCGGTGCTCGAATTCGGACCGGATGCCCAGCTCGGCATGCACCTGCGCGACGACGCCAAGGGACTGGCCTGGCTCAAGGAGCGGGGGCTTACCGAAGGAAAGTTCATCTGCGTGATTCCTCGGCTGCGCTACACGCCGTACTACAAGATCCGCAACACCGCGCGCGGGAAGGACGACTTCGTCAAGGATGCCATCAACGAGCGGACCACGGAAAAGGATCACGCGAAGCTGCGGGAGATGATCGTGTCCTACATCAAGGCGACCGGCCACAAGGTGATGGTCTGCGCGGAAATGACCTACCAGGTGGAGATGGGCAAGGAGGTGCTGGTCGATCCGCTCCCGGCCGAGGTGAAGAAGAATGTCGTCTGGCGCGACACCTACTGGCTGCCCGACGAGGCGGCGTCGATCTATTCAAAGGCGCAGTGTGTCGTCAGCGTCGAGTGTCACTCTCCCCTCATCGCCCTGCACCAGGGGACGCCCACCTTCTACGTCCGGCAGCCGACGGATACCTGCAAGGGGCAGATGTACCGCGATTTTGGCGCCGGCGATTGGTTCTTTGAGGTCGACGAGACGAATGGCCCGCAATTGTGGTCGCGGCTCGGGGCCATCGTGAAGGACCCGGCGGCGGCGAAAGCCCGGGTGAAGTCCATCATGGCGACGGTCGAGGCGCGGCAGAAGCGCATGGTGGACGCCGTGCGCGAGGCCTGCCGCGTCGGGTGACGGGCCGGTTCCGTCGCGCGCCATTGGCAGACGGTCAGAGGTAGCCGGGGTCGGCAACCCCGGCAGCTGGCGTCGGGGAGCCCGACCTGGTTCGGCCGGGCTCGCCGCGCCTGGCTACAAGTCAGGGCCGACGCGCCTATCCCTCACTTGAAACTGGTCTCGCCGGGCCGGCGGATGAGGTGGGCTCCGCCAGCGGCATCCCGCCCCGGAGTTTCCGTCCGTCACGCTCCCACCGATAGACCAAGGGGGCGCGGGTTCGTTCGAGTTGCTTGAACAGCGCCGGGTCCGCGCGTTTCGGCAGTTCGAGTTCGTCGAGGCCGGTGGCGTCGCAGTTCAGCAGCCGGGCATACGGCTTGAAGTGTTCCACACGGCCAACCACCCGGGAAAAGCTGGCGATCGGCGCCGGCGGCGTGACGCGATCGAGGGCGAGAAAACAATAGGGGAGGCTGCGCAGATCGATGCCCGCCCGTTGGCCGAATTTCACCCAGTTCGAATCGGCGAAGATCTCGGGCGGCGGCGGGGCGAAGAAGTGGCACCAATGGCGCTCCTGCCCGGCTGCCAAGGCGGGGCAGGTGCCGGCGTGCGTGCAGGGAGCCACCACGTGGAATGCCGCCCGCAGTTCCTCGCGCAGCGCCCCGAGTTGCCGGCTGACGGTGTGCGTCCCGGGTTCGACCCAGACGACGGCTTCGGCGCGGGCCACGAGACGGCGCAGCGAATCGAGGGACTCGGGAGGCAGTTCGTTGAGCACGTGGCTGAGGATAAGCAGGCCGAGGGGTTCGTCCGCCGCCAGATAACCCGGGGTGGCGGTGGCGATCTTCAGCTTCGGGAAGGCCAGGCGGGCGGCCTCGGCGGCGAAACTGCAGGCGAGCGGCGAGTGGTCCCACACCAGGAGCGACTCGAACCGGGCCGGGCCGAAAAACTCGATCACGCGCCGGGCGGCGACCCCGCTGCCGCAGCCCCAGTCGAGCACGTGGGGTGAGCCCGGCCGCCAGCCACGCAGGCGGAGTTCGCGCAGGACCCGCGCAGGAACCGGTCGCGGAGGCGATCGAGGACAGACCAGTCGAGATCAGGCCAGTTCACGGGAGAGCGGGAGCCCGAGAAGGCGGGCAAGGGCCTGGTGGCGGATGCCGTAGAATGCTGCGAAGTCCCGGAGGCGCTCCGCCCGGGTGGCGTCTCCTGGAGGATGGGCGCGGACCGCGGCGATCATCAGATTCTTCGCCGTGTGCTCGGTGGAGATGAACTCGAAGACCTTGGTACGGTAGCCGGCCCATTCGAGGAGCTGGGCGCGCAGGGCGTCGGTGACGAACTCGGCCTGGCGCTCCTGGAAAATTCCGTGGCGCAGAGCGTCGGCGAGCACGGCGGGAGCGGTGAGTTGCGGGCGGAGTTCCTTCTGACAGCACGGGGCGACAACGAGCAGCCGCGCGCCGGCGGCAACCCCTCGGGCGAGGGCATCGTCGGTCGCAGTGTCGCAGGCGTGCAGGGCGATCAGGACGTCGAGGTTTTCCCCGCCGGGGAGGGATCCGCGGCCGATCTCGCCGGCTTCGAAGCGGAGGTGCGCGGCGAAGCCGTGGGTGGCGGCCGCGCGGTTGCAAAAATCGACCAGGGCTGGGCGTCGTTCGATGCCGCAAATCTCCGCGGCCGGGCCCAGCAAATGGGCGAGGGCGAAGGTGAGGTAGCCCTTGCCGCAGCCGGCGTCGAGGATGCGGAGGGGGCGGGCGGAGGCCGCTCCGCGGTCCGGAAAGGCTTCGTCGAGCAGATGGGTGAGCAGCTCCGCGAACTTCTGGATCTGGCGAAACTTGTCCGCCATCCCTTCGCGCGGTGCACCCCGGTCGTTGATCACGCCGAGTTCCCGCAGCCAGGGCGTGTCGGCCGAAATGAGGTGCGCCTTCGCACGGTCATGCGTGGCGATCGGGGCTCGAGGAGTCGCGGAGACGGCGGTGATCTTGAGGCGGCCCGTGCCGTCGGGCTGGGTTTCCAACTGGGCGACCTGCCCCGAGGTGAAGAGATGGGCGTCGAGAAAATCCCCGCCGATGAGCGGCGCCAGCAGTTCCAGGGCGGCGGCGGGCGGAAAGTTTCGCGTGACATCGCGGGTGTCGTGCCGCCACACCAGCGAAAGGTGGGGGCCCGCCTTGAGCACGATCGGGCGGACGAAAAGATTGCGCAGGGTGGTGTCGGCGCCGCGGTGTTTCCCGAGGGTGAGTTTTACCAGGGTGCCCGAGCCGATGGATTCGCGAAGGAGATCAAGAAAGCGAATGCGGGCGGGAGCGGCGGGCATGCTCCAGCGTGCGCGAAAAGCCGCCTCTGCGTCAACCGGGGCGCGCACCGGGCCTCCGGTCGAGTCTTTCAGACCAGGAGAACCACGGATGGACACGGATGTACACGGATGAAAACCGCTCGATTCGTGTCCCTTCGTGCGGATTCGTGGTCAAGCGCTTGTGCGAAATTAACTGCAGTGTCCGAGTCGTCATGCTGCCAAATTGGATCCCTGTAGCCGGCCTCGTTGAGGCCGGTCCGGGGTCAGCGCCCCCGGCTACAAGTGGACCGAGGTCATCTTTGCACCGGTCCTGAGGAAGACCACGGCGAAGCAAGGCCGACACGCTTCCTCGTTACGGGCCGGTCTTGGGCAGGAAGTCCGTGGTCATCGCGGCGGCGGCGGTGATGCGTCCGGGCTTGAGGAGACCGAGGCTTTCCAATTGGGCGATCTGCTTTTCGTACCGGGCCGGGTCGAGTTGCCCGATTCTGGCCGGGCCGCCATCGGCATCGCGTCCGGTGACGAGCCGCTCCCCGATGATCATCTGCCGGCTGAAGGTCATGAATTCGTCGGTATTCGCCGGATTCGCGATCTTCATCACGGTGTGTGCGGGCCGGGGATCTCCCTCCAGGTAGTCGCGCCAGCCGCGGATGTAGGCGCGGGTGAAGGCGCGGAGCTTTTCCGGATGCTCCCGGGCGAATTTCCGGTTGGTGATCAGCACGGCATAGCCGCGAAAGCCCGCGTCCCAGGTCGAGAGGAAGCGGGGCATCTTCCCGCCGGCCTTCGTGATGTGGTAGGGCTCGGCGATGTAGTAGCCCTGCTGCAGCGTCTCCTTGTTGCTGAGGAAGGCGGCACTCGAGAACGTCTGGGCGACGACATTGACCTTGAGACCGTACTTCTTCTTCAGGAACTCGAGGAACGGCCAGCCGGGACGCGCGATGATCGTCCGGCCCTGGAGATCCTCGAACTTCCGCACCTTGCTGTCGGCGTGGACGAGGATGCCCGCGGGGTCGTCTTGAAAGACCGCAGCGAACTGGACGAACGGCAAACCCTCGGCTTGTTGCAGCAGGGTGCCGATGTCGTCGGCCTGGCCGATGTCGGCCTTGCCGGTGGCGACGGCGGGCATGACGTGCGCCCCTGGTCCGCCCGGGACGAGCACCACGTCCAGCCCTTCCTCGCGAAACCAGCCTCGTGCCTGCGCCTGGTAGAGTCCGCCGTGTTCCGGTTCCGGCACCCAGTCCAGCTGGACGGTGATCTTGGATAGGGGGCGTTCCGCGGCACGACCTAGGAGGGGCACCGTGAAGAAGGCCGAGAGTACCAGCAGCGAAACAAGGCGGGGGCGGTGAGTGGGTCGCATGGGCAGCCGCAGAATACAAACGTGGATGGCGTTTGCGCAAGCGGCGCGCGAGTTGAGGGCGGTCGGGGCGCCTCCCCCTGGCTGCCGGGCGGGCCCCGTTCCGGTTCACGGGAGCGAATCTCAGCGATCAGCGCGTTCGTAGGAATCGTGCCAGTGGTGCAGGGAAAGCCAGGCCAGAGCGAGCACTGCGGCGTTGAGCACGAAGCCGAGCAGGCAGGTCGTGGCGGCCGTGGCGAACAGCGCCGGATACCGGGCCTGGCTGGCGAAGATCACCGCCTGGAAACCGAGACCGCCGCCATCTCCGGCGGAGGACCCGGCGTTCATGTCGGCGACGACCGCCCCGATGGGCGCGATGGTGGCGGCGATTCGCAGGCCGGTGAAGAAGTAGGGCAGGGCGGCGGGGACTTGCAGGAGAAACAGGCGCTGCCAGGGCCGCGCACGGTAAAGCCGGAAGAGCTCGACGAGGTTGCGATCCGTGGAAATCAGGCCCTGGGTGGTGTTCACGACCAGCGGGAAGAACGCGATGACGAACGTGAGCAGGGCGACACTCCGCAGCCCCGCGCCCACCCAGATGACGCAGATCGGCGCCAGCACCGGGAGGGGCGTCATCTGCAGGGCCATCAGGTACGGGTACAGACTTGTCCGCACGAGCGGGGAGAGCGAGAGGGCCACGGCGAGCAGAACGCTGACGACCACGGCCAGGCCGAAACCGAGCAGGGCTCCTTCGGTGGTGTTGAGGGTGGCCCGCCAGAGGGTGGCGCGGTGGTCCACGAGCGCCTGCAGCACTGCGCCTGGCGACGGCAGGAGGAAGCGCATTTCCTCGGAGAGAAACTCGTGGACGGCCTGCCAGACGGCCAGGACGACCAGGCCGGTCAACGCGGGAAGGAGGAGCTTGAGCAGGGTTCGGGGCACGGCGCGGGTTCAGGCGGGGGCAACGGGGCGCCCCAGGGAGGCCGGGACAGCTTCGACGGTGCGCAGGATCCTCGAGACATCGGCGACGAGGTCGTGGTATTCCCGCGAAAGGCGGGTTTCCCCGGTGCGCGGATACGGCAGCGGGACCGCGATCTCGCGGTGAATGCGTCCGGGGCCGGCCGACATCACCAGGATCCGGTTCGAAAGAAAAACCGCCTCGGCCACCGAGTGGGTGACGAAGAAAGCGGTCCAGGCCCCGTGGCCGCGGATGGCGAGCAGTTCCTCGTTGAGGTGCTCGCGAGTCATTTCGTCGAGCGCGCCGAAGGGCTCGTCGAGCAGGAGGATCTTCGGCCCCAGCGCCAGGGCTCGGGCGATCGAGACGCGCATTTTCTGTCCGCCCGAGAGCTGGCGCGGGTAGGCCCCGGCCTTGTCGGCGAGGCGCACGAGATCGAGGACCCGGCGCCGCGTGGCCGTGCGCTCGGCCGCCGGGACGCCGCGCAGTTGCTGGGGCACCTCGACATTGTGGGCCACGTTGAGCCAGGGCAGCAGCGTCGGTTCCTGGAAGACGAAGGCGATTTCCGCCGCCGCATCCTCCGGGGTGACGCCATCCACGATCAGGCTGCCACCGCTGATGGGGCTGAGTCCGGCGAGCAGGCGCAGGAGCGTGGACTTGCCGCAGCCGCTGGGCCCGATCAACGAGAGAAAGTCCCCCGGACGCGCGGAAAACGAGATGTCCTCCAGCACCAACGGGCCGTCGCCGAAACGCTTGGCGACGTCGCGGAACTCGACAAGAGGCGGCTCGGACATCGGACCACGAGTGCGCCGGGGGGCCGGTCGGGTGTCGAGGGAGAAAGTCGTTTCCGCCGCGACGGCGTAGTCTTGCGCCCCGAGTGGCGGCGGGCGGGGAGCCTTACGGCAGCTCGACCTGGAAGAGACGGACCACGTGCGGAGCGGGGGCGGGTGACTTCGCGGGATCGAAACCCTCCCAGCCGGCACCGGCGACCACGACCGGGCGGCCGTTCATCAGCGTCACCAGCGAGAGGTCCTGGAGATCCGGCAGCCCGGCCGCCAGGACGGTGCAGCCGGTGAGGGCATTCAGTTCGGCATTCAGGGCGAATTTCACGACGCGCTGTGGCTCCACGCCATTCTGCGTGGCGACGAGACCGTCGGCGGCAAGGATCAGGCCATCAATGCCGAGCAGGGTGGCGTTCGGCGGTGGGGTGAACTGGTGGAGCGCCCGGCTGGCGAGGTCCAGGGCGAAAAGACCGTGGGAGTAGTCGGCGACCAGGAGGGTGCGGCCGCGCAAGGCGATCCCCTGGAGTGAGGCGAACCGGGGCGAGTCGACGACCTTCTCCATCTCCTCGGCGCCGGGAGCGAATTTCCAGATCACCGGAGCCTTGAAGTCGGTGGCGTACACGGTGCCGTCGGGCGCGACGAGGAGATCGCCGAGGGCGTGATCCCGGCCGTCGTCAGGCACGGGGATGATTCGGCGGACCTCGCCGCTGCGCAGATCGAATTCGGCGAGCCCGGCGGCACCGCGCCATTCCGACGTATAGCCGGAAACCTCCGGCACCCCGGCCATCGCCGCCCAGAGAGCGCCACGCGCCTCGTCCAGGGCGAGTCCGAAGAGTCCGAGCAGGCCTTCGTCCTCGACGCTGAAGCGGGTGACCTGCCCGCCGCGGTCCCGTCGCCAGATGCCCCGGAGGTGAACATCGCTGAGGAAGAGATCGCCGGTCGCCTCCCGGTAGGCGATGCCCTCGATGATACCGGCGCGCCCATCGATCTTTCCGACGAGTTCGACCTGCCCACGCGGGGCGCGGTGAGACGCGAGCCGTTCGAGCACGCGGCGGAAGGGAGGTGTGCCCTGCAGGGACGCAAAATCGGGGTCGCGTTCCGCCGGGAGGTACACGCCGAGATCGGCGAGGCGGTCGAGGGCGGCGAGCGCCGCGTCCCTTTCGCCGAGGAGGGCGGAGAAGGCCGCCAGGTTGTAACGGTAGAGCGGGGAATCGGGTCGCCGCTCGAGGGCGGCCCGGGTGGCTGCACGGGCCGCCGCGAAGTCCTTCCGTGCGGCGGCGGCGCGGGCGTCCGCGCGAAAGTCAAGGTGCGAGCGCTCCGGCGGCTCGGCGGCGGTGGCGGCGACGAGACCCGCAGTGAGGAGCATAGAACCCAGGCGTAGGCTCATAGGGAAAGTGAGGAAGGAATCCTCAGCCAGGCCGGGGTGCCCCGGGTGGTTTTACTCGTATCGCAGGGCGTCGATCGGATCGAGCTGGGCCGCTTTCCACGCCGGGTAGAATCCGGAGATGATGCCGACCATCGCGCTGCCCGCCACCGAGATGAAGATCCACATGGTGGGGACGAGGACGGGCCAGCCGTTGTAGTTCGACAGCGCCTGCGAGCCGGCGATGCCGGCCGCCACCCCCGCCATGCCCCCCAGCGAGCTGAGCAGAATTGCCTCGATGAGAAATTGCATGAGCACGTCGCGCCCGTGGGCGCCGATGGCGAGGCGGATGCCGATCTCGCGGGTGCGCTCGGTCACCGACACCAGCATGATGTTCATGATCCCGATGCCGCCGACGATCAGGGAAACGCCGGCGATCCCGGCGAGCAGGCCGGTCATGGTCTTGGCCGTCTGGGTGGCGGCGGTGGCGAGTTCCTCCTGCGTCCGCACGGTGAAGTCCGGTTCGCGGCCGCGCCGGCGCTGGGTGAGCAGATCCTCGATGGCGGTCTTGACGTCCGCGATCTTCTCCGGGGCGGCGGCCTGGATTCGGATCATGCTGATGGACGTGCGGCGGGAGACCCGGCGCATGTGCGACGTATAGGGGATGAGGACGACGTCGTCCTCGTCGGAGCCGAAAATGCTGAATCCCTTCTGGGAGAGCACGCCGAGGATGCGGAAGGGGAGGTTGCGGATGCGCAGGGTCTGGCCGACCGGATCCTCGTTGGGGAACATCTGGTCCGCGACCGTCTTGCCGATCACGCAGACCTTGGCGAGCGACTTAACCTCCTGTTCGGTGAACATCGCGCCCGAGCCCATGGGCCAGTTGCGCACGTAAGGGTAGTCCGGGCCGACGCCGTTGACGTTGGTGCTCCAGTTGAGGCCGTTGGCGAGGACCTGGTTGCGATCGCGCACCTCGGGGCTGAGGCCGTCGATGTCCTTGACCTCGGCGGCGATGGCCTCGGCGTCCTCGGGCGTGAGGGTGACGGAGCTGCCGAAACCGCCGCGCATGCCGCCGGAGGTGAAGCTGCCGGGCATGACGGTGATGAGGTTCTGGCCGAGGGAAGCCACCTGGGCTTCGACCTGGGCCTTGGCGCCGCTGCCGATGCTGACCATCGTGATCACGGCGGCGACCCCGATGATCATGCCGAGCGCGGTGAGCAGCGACCGCATGGTGTTGCGGCGCAGGGCGCGGAGGGCGACACGGAGAGTGTTGGAAAAACGCATGGTCGGGCTCTCAGTTGGCAGCGGCGGCGCTGGTGAGTTTCGCCGCGGCTTCCGCTTCCTTCAGGCGCTTCATCTCGTGCTCGGCGATGACGCGATCCTCGGCGGGGGCGTCGCGGACGACAACCCCGTCGCGGAGGACGAGGTTGCGCTTGCAGTAGCGGGCGATGTCGAGCTCGTGGGTGACCATGACAATGGTGATGCCCTGGTCATTGAGTTTCTGAAAGACCCCCATGACCTCGACGGAGGTCTTGGAGTCGAGGTTGCCGGTGGGTTCGTCGGCCAGCAGCACCTGGGGCTCGTTGACGAGGCCGCGGGCGATGGCGACACGCTGTTGCTGGCCGCCGGAAAGCTGGTTGGGGAAGTGATCGAAGCGGTTGGCGAGGCCGACGATTTCGAGGCAGTGCATCGCGCGCTCGCGGATCTGCTCCATCGACTGGTGGCGGTGGCGCCCGTAGAGCATCGGCAATTCGACGTTCTCGAGGGCGGTGGTGCGGGCCAGGAGGTTGAAGCCCTGGAACACGAACCCGAGCTTCTGGTTGCGCAGGTCGGCGAGCTCGTTGCGGTCGAGTTCGTCGATGTTGATCCCATCGAGCAGGTAGGTGCCGCGGGTCGGGCGATCGAGGCAGCCCAGCATGTTCATCAGGGTCGACTTCCCGGAGCCGGAGGCACCCATGAGGGCGATGAACTCGCCGCGGTGGATGTCGAGCGTGACACCGCGAACGGCGTGCACGGGCACCTCTCCGGACTCGTAGATCTTGTGCAGGTCCTTGATTTGGACGACAGGGGACATGGCGTGGCCGGGAGTCAGAGAAGGGAGGCGTTTCAACGTCCGCCGCGGCTTCCACCGAAGCTGCTGCGCCCGCCGCCGCCACTGAACGGATTGGAAGACTGACCGCCCGGGGCCTGGGTGACGATGGGCGCGGCGCCGGGCATGGTGACGCCGGTGATCACGACGTCGCCGTCCTTCAGGCCGTCGAGGACTTCGGTGTAGAAACCGTCCGAGACCCCGAGACGGACCGAGATGGGCCGGACCTTCTTCTCGAGGGCATCGGCGTCGACAAAGGTGTAGAGCGTGCGCGTGACGATGGTGGTGTTGAAACCGCGTTCGCCGGCGCCGCCGCCCCCGCGGCTGAAGCCGCCGCCTCCACCGCCACCGCCGCCGGGACCCCCGCGGCTGCCGCCGTCGCCGCGCTTGCGGCCGCCGGGCATGGCCATGCGGGCGGCGACGAGGTCAGGGTCGAGGCCCTTCTCCTTCGCCAGCGCCTTGGCCTTTTCAATCTGTTCGGGGGACGCCGGCGTGCCTCGTTCGAAGCCCACCGCGCGCATGATGCCGAAGATGGCAGTCATCCGCTCGTCGTCGGTCATGCCTTCCGGGCCGCCGGCCTTGCCGCCGCCCTTGGTTTCGCCGCCCGGGCCTGGGGCGGGCGCGGCGAGGACTTCCTGGGGGACGCGCACGCGCAGGGCGCCGTTGGCGATGCGGAGGACGCCGGGCCGCTGCTGCACGATGATCGAGACGTTGGCGGTCATGCCGGGCTTGAGCCGCAGGTCGTCGTTGGCCACGTCGATGATGGTGGCGTACGAGACCACGCTCTGCTGCACGCTGGCGGCGTTGCGCACCATGCGGACCTTGCCGGCGAAGGTGCGGTTGGGGAAGGCGTCGACGGTGAACTTGACCTCCTGGCCCTCGGAGATGCTGCCGATGTCGGCCTCGGCCACGGCGGCGTTGATCTGCATCTTGGTGAGGTCGTTCACGAGGGTGAAGAGCACGGGCGCGTTCATGTTGGCATTGACCGTGCGTCCCTTGTCCGTGCGCCGGTCGAGGATCATCCCGTCGATGGGCGCGGTGATGATGCAGCGCGAAAGATCCACCTTGGCGTTTTCCACCGCCGCGTTTCGGGTGAGCAGCTGGGCGTTGGACTGGGCGAGTTGCGCCTCGAGGTTGTCGAGCTCCTGCTGCGACACCAGCTTCTGCCCGTACAGTTCGCGGATTCGCTTCAGGTTCACCTGCAGGAGCTGGTTGTTCGCCTTGGTTGATTCCAGATCCGCCTCGGCCTGCCGCAGGCGCTGGACGAAGGTCGATTCGTCGATCTTGGCGAGCACCTCGCCGGCGGTGACCTTGGAGTTATAGTCGACCATGACCTCCTTGATCTGGCCCGACACCTGGGCGCCCACGTCGACGGTGACCACGGGCTGGAGGTCGCCGGTCGCGGTGACCGACTGGGTGATGTCGCCGACACCCGCCTTAACCGTCTGAAACTCCGGCTTCTTCTCACCCTTCTTGTCGAAGTAGTACCAACCGCCGCCCGCGCCCGCGGCGAGCACCAGGAGCAGAACGATAAGACCACCGTAACTTTTTGATTTGGCCATGACTTGGGAGGAGGGAAAGAGGAGCTGGGAGGTAGGAACGAAACACCGGTGAACCGCGCGGCGGCAACACCAGACTGGCTGGCGGTCCGCAAAGACGCAGCGACCGGGGAAAGGTGACGGAGATTTCTGGTTGGCGGGGCTTTGGGCCGGGGGGCGGCTCACCCAGCGGCGACGGCGGAAGCATGGAAGGCGGGGCACGGGGAAATCGAGCCTCGAATCGCGGTGCCCGCCCTTAGCCGGAACGATGCAGTCGAAGTCGACGTGCACCGCAGCAATGTAGCCGCGACGACCTCGTCGCGGAGCGGGGCGCGGTCGCCCCGCCCACAGGTCACCGTTTCGTCAGTGGACTCCCGCAGGTGCGTCAGCCCGACTGCCGCAGCAATGTAGCCGCGACGACCTCGTCGCGGAGCGGGGCGCGGTCGCCCCGCCCACAGGTCACCGTTTCGTCAGTGGACTCCCGCAGGTGCGTCAGCCCGACTGCATGGTTCCGGCTTAGCCGGATCGCCGGCGGCGAAAGGGTGATGCCGCGGGGGCGGGAACGTTTCCGGGGCCGCGCGGGCCCGGCTACGTCAGCCGTAAATGGCCCCCAGCCGGGCGGCGGTCTGGCGCAGGTGGTCGCGGAGTTCGGTTGGGCGGAGCACCTCGGCCTCGGCTCCCCAGGACAGTACCCAGGCCGCGATTTCGGGCAGGGCGCCGAGCCGGAGCTGGAGTTCGAGCCTCCCGTCGGCCAGGTCGCGGAGCGCCTGGGATTCGTGCCATTCGCGTTCGCGCACGCGATCGGCGACCGCCGCGCTGAACCGGATCGTCACCTCGAAGTTGCCGCTTCCGCCCAGCACCCCCAGCGCGGTGGCGAAAAACTTCTCGGGCGAAAAGTCGTGGGGGCGGACGAAGCGGGTGGCCAGGCCCACGGCCGCGGAGATCCGGGGCAGGGCGAAAGTGCGAAGGGCGGCGCGCCCGACATCATAGGCAATCAGGTACCAGAGGTCCTCCCGCAGGGCCAGGTGGTAGGGGCGGACGCGCCGGCGCGAGGAGCGCTTCTCCCCGGGCTTGCGGTAATCGAACTCCACTTCGCGCTGGCGGAGGACCGCCGTGCTGAGGGTGTTGAAGACCGCCAGATCGGCGCGACCGAGGCCGACGTTCCGGAAGGAGACGGACTGCAGTTCCTCGGCCGGCGAAAAGGTGATGCGGTCCTTCAGTCCACCGGTGAGCTTCTCAAACGAAGCCTCGAGTTGCCGGTGGAACGGCGTGCCGCGGTATTGCTCGAGGGCCTTGCGGGCGACCAGCAGGGCGAGAAGTTCGCCCTCCGTGACCTGGACGGTCGGAAAGGACGAGACCGGGTGGGTGTAGCGGTAGGCCTGGATGCGCGGATCAAACTCGATGGGCAGCTCGAGCCGGTCGCGCATGAAGGCGATGTCGCGGACGATGGTCTTCCGATTGACCTCCAGCAGGGCGCTCAGCCGGGTGCAGTTGGTGAACGCGCCCCGCCGCAGCTCCTCGTGGATGCGCAGCATCCGTTCGATGGGCGGCCGGGAAAGCTGGGAGCGGGAATCCATCGAAAAAAAGAGAGAACCAATTTCGAGTGTGGGACAAGCAATGTCCCACCTGTGGGGTAAGCTTCCCCCATGAACTCCCGCTCCTCCACCGCTCCCGCCGCTGCCGTCCGCCCCGATCTTGTCTGGATCCATGATGGGGTCCGCCACCGGGCCACGGTATGGCCCGATGTCACGTTCGCGCGGGAGGGTTCGGCTGGCCGCTGGATCAAGGCCGAGCCCTCGGACGGGGCGCTGGCTTCGGCGGCCCTGGGGGTCGGCCCGGCCGCCTGGCGGCGGTTTCTCGAATTTGTGCCGGCGGCGGAGCGGGAGTTCCTCGAGCGGTTCACCTTTTCCCGTCTCGGGGCGTTGCTGGTCCTGGTGCGGTGCCCGGGGCTGCTGGCGGAGTTGACGTCCACGCCGGCGCTCACCGCCTACCTGGCGGCGCACCGGAGCCTGCGCGGGGGAGGCGAGGCCCGCTGGGCGGAGATTGCCGCCGTGCAGGAACGAGAGGGCATCTTCGGGGTGCTGCAGTGGCTCGGTCTTCCGTCTTCGCGCCAGACCCTGGGAATCCTGCGCCAGATTTCGGACCCCGACCTGCCGGTGCGGCTGCTGGAACCGCTGCGGTCGGCCCTGTGGGAACCCGAGGTCATCTGGAGCCTGGCCCACACGGCGCCGCTGACGGATGAGCAACTGGCCCGGGCCTGCCATGCCCTGGCGGCGTGAGATGTTTCCGACGGACTTGGCGACCGTGCCCCCGCGATGTACCAGGGAAGACGCGGTGGCACCGTGGTTGGTCTTGAACGGCGGAGTTCAGGATGCCGGGTGGCGGTGCGAAAGGCGCGGGGTGGGGTCACCCCGCCTACAGGGTGGCACCGGGAGACCCGTGGCCACGAAGAATACGGGAGCGGCCAGTCAGGCCCCACCCGGCGGGCGCTGGGTCAGGATTTCGTGCAGCACGCGCGAGAGTTCCTCGAGTTCGAACGGTTTCGGCAGCAGGCGCGTGACCCCGGCGGCCTGCAGGGCTTCGGCGGTGAGCCCACCGGCGTAGCCACTCGCCATGACGATAGGCAGGCCCGGCCGGTGGGCGAGGAGCCGGCTCGCCAGCATGACCCCGGTCATCGTCGGCATCTGGTAGTCGAGGATCGCGACGTCGAAGGCCGGGTTGACATAGAACTGGGCCAGTGCCGCCTCGGGACTGGAGAACACGGTGACGCGGTAGCCGAGCCGATCGAGGAGCAACTTGGCCGAGTCGGCGGCGATGCGTTCGTCATCGACGAGCAGCACGTGCTCGCCCCGTCCGCGACGCAGATCCGGTTTGTCCCTCCGCCCATGGCGGGCGGGGCCGGGGCGGGCGGGCAGGTAGACTTCGAACGTGGAACCCTGGCCGGGGCGGCTGCGGACGCTGACTGCGCCCTGGTGATTGCGCACCACGCTGTGCACCACGGCGAGGCCGAGACCGGTCCCTTCGCCGACCGGCTTGGTGGTGAAGAACGGCTCGAAAATGCGGGCGAGCACTGGTTCGTCCATGCCGCAGCCCGAGTCCGTGACCTCGAGCCGGACGTGGGGGCCGGGCTGCAGGTCAGGGAGGGCGCGCACGGTGTCAGCCTCGACGGCCACGCGTTGCAGACGAATCCGGATTTGCCCGGGGCGACCCTGGAGCGACTGGGCGGCGTTGATTACGAGGTTGACGATGACCTGGTGCAGCTGGGTGGGATTGGCCAGTACCACCGGGGCCTGGCGGTCGACCTCAGTCTCGATCTTGGCGGTGGCCGGAAGGGTGGAGCGGAGGAGGGCGAGCGCCTCCTTGAGGATGACCTGAGCCAGCACGGGCTCCTTCCGTCCGGACTCGGCGCGGCTGAACAGGAGGATCTGGCGCACGAGCTCCTTCGCGCGTTCGCCGCAGGCGAGCACTTCGTTCAGAAACTCCCGCACCTGCGGATGGCTGGGCGGGCAGTCGGCCTGCGCCAGGGCCGTGTAGTTGATGACCCCGGTGAGGATGTTGTTGAAGTCGTGGGCCACGCCGCCGGCGAGGGTGCCGAGGGCCTCGAACTTCTGGTGCTGGAACATCCGCTCCTGGAGCCGGGCCTGTTCCGTCTCGGCCTGGCGCAGGGCGGTGATGTCGATGCCGGAGGCGAGGATGAGGCGCCGGCTGGCGACGGTGAGCAGCGTGCCGTTGCAGAGCATGACGCGCTCCTGGCCCGACTTGGTGCACATCACCGCTTCGAAGCCCTGGACCGATTTCTCGGTGCTGATCTTGCGGAAGAACTCGTCGCGTTGCTCCGGGCGGACCCAGATCCCAATCTGGCCGGTGTTGCGTCCGCGGACCTCGCCCGACTCGTACTCGAAGGCCAGGAGAGCCGCCCGGTTGACGACCAGAATCGTGCCGTCCTCGGCGTTGGACAGGAGAATCGGAATCGGGCTCGCCTCGAAGACGCCGTGGAACATGGCCTCGCTCTCCCGCAGGGCGACTTCGGCCTTGCGGCGGGCGGTAATGTCTTCCGCCGTCCCCTCGTAGTAGAGCACCTGGCCGGTTTCATCGCGAACCACGCGCACGTTCTCGCTCACGTGGATCACCTCGCCGTCCGCCCGTCGCCATGCCGTTTCGAAGCCGCGGAGTTCGCCGGTCCCTTCGACGCGCTCCTGAAACTCGCGCCGCGAGTGACCGGCAAAGCAGCCCGGATCGGAGAGGTTGCGCGCGGCGAGGGCCTCGACCGATGGGTAGCCGAGCATGGTGGCCAGGGCGGGATTGGCGAGCAGGACGCGGCCATCCGGGCTGGTCCGGTAGATCCCGACGGGCGTGTTTTCGAACATGTGTCGGTACCGCAGCTCGGTCTCGCGCTGGGCCGTGACGTCCTGCACGGTGCTGAGCACCGCGGGGACCCCGGCGACGTCGATGCAAGTGGCGCTGAAGAGAGCGCGGAATCGTTCGCCCCCCTTCCGGCGCAGCCAGGTCTCGACACCGGCGACCCGGCCGGACTGCCGCAGCGTGCCCATGAGCTGGTCGCGGCTGGAGGCGTCGCCCCAGAGGCCGAGTTCGACGGTGGTGCGCCCGATGGCCTCTTCGCGGGCGTAGCCGAAGCCGGTGACGGCGGCGGCGTTGAACTCCAGCACGCGGCCGTCGGCGAGGGAGGTCAGCCCGATCATGATCGGGCTGTGGTCGAACACGGCCCGATAACGCTCCTCGCTCCGGCGCAGGCGCTCCTCCGCGGCCTTCCGCTCGGAGATGTCGCGCACGACGTTGCGGAAACCCTCGAGGTGGCCCGCGGCATCGCGGACGATGGTGGTCGCCTGTTCCACCCAGAGAATGCGGCCGGTGGCGCTGCGGAGCCGGAACTCGACGGAGAGCACGGGTTCCCCGGCCCGCACCGCGTCCCGGTAGGCCGCGACGACCCGGGGGCGATCCTCGTCGCACACGATGCGGAACGAGGAGGTGCCGAGCAGCGACTCGGCGGGGACTCCCAGCACCGCGCTGACCGCGGAGTTGCAGTAAGTGAAAAGACTCCGGTGATCGGCGACGAAGTAGCCGTGGTTGATGCTCTCGACCAGGGAGCGGTAGAGCTTCTCGGAAGTCTCGAGCCGGGCCGACTTGGCCGCGAGGTCGGCCGTGCGCTGCTCGACGAGCCGTTCGAGGTGCGTGTTCAGGTTGCGCACCTCGTCCTCCGCCCGCTTGTGGGCGGTGATGTCGATGGCGACGCCGTCGCGCACGTGGGTGCCATCGGGGTGGCATTCCACGAACTGCGAGCGGAACTGCATCCAGCGAATTTCGCCCTGGGCATCGAACAGACGGAGGGTGAAGGACGCGGGGCCGCGCGAGCGCAGTGCTTCGTTCGTTGATTGCGGTGGTGAAGACGGACCGATCCTCCGGGTGGAGGCGCTCGAAGAACAGCCGCGGATCCGCGATCAGGCGATCCGCGGGAAGGCCAACGAGGTTGACTACGGTCGGGCTGAGGTAGCTGATGCGGAGAGTCTCTCCCGGCGCGTGCAGGGTGCGATAGACGCAGGCGCCGGTGAGGTTCGCGTGGATTGAGGAGAGGAGGATCTCGCGGTCCCGCAGGGCGCGTTCCGCCACCTTCCGGGCGGTAATGTCGGCGATGGCCGTGAGCGCACACGGCCGGCCGCCCACCTCGACGAGGCTGACGGAGATCCCAATCTGCTTGTGCCGGCCGTCGGGCATCACGAAGACCGTCTCGTCGCGCCGGATGCTCTCCTGGTCGAGCGCCGCGGTCATGATGCGTTCCCGGTCGGACGGCCGGAGCCAGAACCCGAGCCCGACGGAGGTCTGGCCGATCAGCACCTCGCGCGGGCGCTCGACGACGCTCGCGAAGCGCGGGTTGACGTCGATAAACTCTCCGGTGCGTGCATCGCTGAGGCTGAGCGCCGTCGGGGCGGCGAGGAACACGCGGGTAAGCCGCTCGGCGTATTCCCGCAACACCGCTTCGGCCTGCTTGGCTGCGGTGACGTCCCAGAGCACGCCTTCGAGCCGGATCGGCTGGCCGGATCCGTCGCGGACGACGTGGCCACGTCCTTGTACGTGGCGGACCTGACCGCGGGGATCAAAGACGCGGTATTCGGTTTCGTACCGATCGCCGGAGGCGAGGACGCGGTCGATCCGTTCCTTCACCCGCGGGACGTCCTCCGGGTGGATGGCGCCAAAGAACTCGGCGGCGGTGCCGCCGAAGGAGTCGGGATCGAGGCCCAGGAGGCGGCAGACCTGCCGATCCAACACGCGGCGGTTGGCGACGATGTCCCAGTGCCAGACGCCCATGCCGACGGCGGCGAGGGCGAGATCGAGCCGGACCTGGCTCTGCCGCAGGGCGGCCTCGGTGCGCTTGCGCTCGGTGAGGTCGGTGATGGACGCCAGGGTCAGCGGTCCTTCGTCGGTGGCGATGGGATTGAGGCCGACCTCGATGGGAACTTCCGAGCCGTCCCGGCGCCGGCCCACCAGTTCGTGGCCGTGGCCCATCGGGCGGGGCTTGGGGGCCCTTGCATACGCACCGACTGCCTCGACATGGCTGGCACGGAGCGCCTCCGGCACCAACAGTTGGACGGGTTGGTTCAGCAACTCCTCCGATCGGTAGCCGAACAGCTGGGCGGCCCGCGGATTGGCGAGCAGGATGCGGCCCGCGGCGTCGACCATGATCATCGCGTTGGGCGCCCCGTCGACCGCGAGGCGGAACCGCCGCTCCATCTGCCGCCGATCGGTGACGTCGCGGAAAATGCCGCGGGTGAGGATGCGCCGCCCGTCCTCGACGCGGGCGCTGACGTTGCCCTCGACCTCGAGGTGTCGTCCGCCCTTGGTGACGAAGATCGCCTCGACGAACCGGGAAGCCCGGCTTTCCCAGAGGGACTCGAAGAGCCCGAGGCAGTGTTCGCGGCACGACGGCGCAAGGATCTCGCCGAGGTTGAGCCGGGCCACCTCGGCCTCGGTGTAGCCGAGAGCTTCCCGCCAGGCGCGGTTGACGAACAGCAGGCGCCCGTCCGGGGCGACGCTCTGGATGAGGTCGGTGGCGTTTTCGAGGAGGTCCTCGAGTTGCTCGTGCTTCGCAGCGAGTTCCGCGGTGCGTTCGCGGACCTTGTCCTCGAGCTGGGCGTTGGCGCGGCGGAGTTCCGCTTCGAGCTCAAGGCGCAGCATCGCCATCTGCAGGGTGGCGTGCAGTTCGCGATCGTCGATGGGCTTGACCAGGTAGCCGAGCGGCCGTGCCTCCTGGGCCCGCTGGAGATAGGAGTCGCTCGCGTGGCCGCTGAGAAAGACCACCGGGACGTCCCATTGCTCCCGCAGGCGAATCGAGGTGGCGATGCCGTCGAGCTTGCCGGCGAGGTTGATGTCCATCAACACGAGGTCCGGACGCTGCGCCGCCACGGCCTCGAGGGCGGCCTCGCCGCTGGTGGCATGGCCCAGCACCGTGTAGCCGAGTTGGGTGGTGACCTGCCGGAGGGCGATCGCGATCAGCTCGTCGTCTTCGACAATGAACAGGGTGGCCGGCATCGGGAGAAGAAAGGCTCCCGGAGATTCCCACGCTGGTGGTGGAGAGCAACCCCGGAGAGGGGGCGTGCTTGGGGTGGACCGGGGAGGCGGTGGAGGGCGGTGGCGGGCGGGCTCAGGACCCGGTCTGGGCCGGAACGGCGGGCTCCGCGCGGAGGATCTCCAGGAGGGTGTCGGCCGAAAACGGCTTCGCGAGCAAATGGACCGCGCCCAGGCGTCCGGCGGCCTCGAGGGTGACGCCCGAGCTGGAACGCGATCCCCCGGACATGGCGACGATGCGCAGGGCGGGCTGTCGCTGACGGATCTCCGCGATTAGCTCGGTGCCGGTCATCGTGGGCATCAGGAGGTCGGTGATCAGCCAATCGAAGGAGCCCTGGGCAAGGCAGGCGAGCGCCTCCCGCCCGTCGGAGGCCACTTCCACGCTGAAACCGGACTGGTGCAGCAGGTGACGCATGACGACGCGGACCGGGGGATCGTCGTCGACGACCAAAATGCGGGGCAAGGACGGGGCCGGTTCGGACGAGTTCATCGTGGAAGCGGGGGGCAGGTCAGGCGGTGGCGAGGGCCGCCCGCGCCCCGTGCCCTCCGGTTCGCCGCTCGGCTCACGCGGGGTGAGGTCGTCCTGCCCACCGGGCTTCGCCGACGAAGTGAACCGACCAACCATGGTGCCAGGGCGCGTCTTCTAGTTGACGCCGGCGTCGCTGCGGCGCGACGTGGGCTGGAAGTTCAGCCGGAGAAACTGGGCGTGGCCGGCCAGGCTTTCCCCGGCCGCGGCCAGGCGGTGCAGCCGGAGCCGAAGGTCGCGCAGCAGCCACCCGACGACGAGCAGGGTAACGGTGGCGCTGACGAACCCGACCGCAGCGGCGGTCGCCAGCACCCACGGCCGAGCCTCGGGGGCGCAAAAGGGCAGGACGAGTTCGCCGGTGAGAAACGGGGGGAGGCCGACGGCGAGGAAGAGGACGGGACGGGGATCGATTTTCACGGGAGAGGGGAACCGGGCACGGGTGCTGGAGTGGAATCGCGAAGGACCGCGAGGAGGTCCGCGAAGAGGAACGGTTTCTCCAGCACGCGGTGGGCCCCGAGCAGGCGGGCCATGGGCAGGTAATTGCAGGGCGCGACCCGGCCGCCACCGGACATCGCCAGGATGCGAAGCTGAGGATGCGTCAGGCGCACCGCCCGGATGAGCTCCATGCCCTCCATCTCCGGCATCACAAGATCCGTCACCAGCCAGTCGAAGGTCTGCTTTGCGAGCAGCGACAGGGCGACTTTGCCATTCTCGGCGGCGACCACGGTGCAACCCGCCCGCTGCAAAACGGCCAGGAGCGAATTGCGCACGAACGGGTCGTCGTCCACCAGCAGGATGCGGCAGCCGGCCTCGGGCAGTTCGGTCGGGCCGGACCGAACCGCGGGGTCAGAATCGGGAGGGTCGGGCAGGGGCATCAGGAGAAGAACGCGTCCTGGGCCTGGGCGCGCGCGGGGGCGTGGGTGCCGGCCGGTGGCGTGGGATGGGTGCGGGCGTGCAGGGAGGCCGGCAGTGCCGCGGCCGGGGCGGGCAGCCCGTGACCGCCTGCGCGGGGCGACGGGGCGGGCAGTCCGTTCGTCTGCGGCTGCGATTGCCCTCCGACGAGGGCGAGCAGGCGCGCCACGAGGAGCTCGAGTTCCGTGGACTGGGCCTTGAGTTCCTCGGCAGCGGCCGCGGACTCTTCCGCGCTGGCCGCGGCGGTCTGGGTGACCTTGTCCATCTGGGAAACCGCGGCGCTGACCTGCCCGATGCCCTGGCTTTGTTCGCCTGAGGCCGAGGCAATCTCGGCGACGAGCGTGTCGACCTGGCGCGCGCGCTCGACGATCTGCTGGAGGGAGTCAGCCACCTTGGCGGAGATGCGCACGCCGTGGTCGCTGCGGCTGACGGAATCCTCAATTTTTGTCGCGGTTTCACGGGCGGCCTGGGCGGAGCGCTGGGCGAGGTTGCGGACCTCCTCGGCGACGACGGCGAAGCCCATGCCGGCTTCGCCGGCTCGGGCGGCTTCGACGGCGGCGTTGAGCGCGAGAATGTTGGTCTGGAAAGCGATTTCGTCGATCGTCTTCACGATCTTGGCGATCTCGGCGGAGGAGATCTTGATGGCGTCCATCGCGACCTTCATCTGCTCCATGTCCGCGGCGCCGGCGTCGGCAGCGGCACGGGTCTGGGCGGCGATCTGCTTGGCCTGCGCGGCATGGTCGGCGTTCCGCCGGGTCATCGACGTGACCTCCTCGAGGGACGCGCTGGTTTCCTCGAGGGACGCGGCCTGTTCGCTGGCGCCCTGGGCGAGCGACTGGGAGGCGGTGGAGACCTGTCCGGAGGACTCCGCCACCTGGGTGGCGCCCTCGCCCAGCGGCCGGGCGATGTCCAGGAGGGCGACCTTGGTGGAGCGGATGAAGTACCAGGCCAGGATCAGGTTGCAGACGGCAAACGCGATGCCCCCGACGAGCAGCAGTTTTCCGGCGCGTGCCTGGGTCACGTTGACGGAGGTGAGGTCGCGATTGAAGGTCTTGATCTGCTCCTCCACCAGCGGGGTGAGGAGCGTGGTCAACCGTTCCGCGTCGGCGTCGAACTGTTTCATCTTCGCCTGGGCGACATCGAGCTTCCCGTCGAGGAAAGCGGAGGCCATCTCGCGTCCGGTGGCGGAGAAGGCGTCGAGCGCGGCCCCCAAGGCCTTGAGCTGATCTTCGACCGCGGCCTGTCCGGCGACCAGGCGTTGGAAGCGGGCGCTGGCCTGGTGGAACGACACCCGGTGTTTTTCGGCCTCCGCAAAGGCGGTGTCCTTCTCGTCCTTCTGCCGCGTGGCGGAAAGGTCGGTGAAGGCATCCTGGATCGACAGCACGTCCACCTGCATCGTCCGCGCGAGATCCGCCAGGGGAGCGCTGACCTCCGAGGTCTGCCGGATGGTCTCGGCCGTGAAATGATTGGCGACCTGGACCGCCACGATGCTGAGCACGAGTCCGGAGATCGGCAACGCGCACAGCAGCAACAGTCGCGCCTGGATGGTGAGGCGGGAGCCGAGAGTGCCGGAGGATCCGGGGTGGACGGTGCGATCGGGATTTTTCATGAACGAAGCGGCTGCCGGAGGGAGGGGGCTGCGCGGGGACGCAAAAAAAGAAGGCACAGCAAACCCGGCGCGCGGTGCGCGTCGTCATTGCTGTGCCTTCAACTTGCGGACCCAGAGTCCCGCTCGGTAAGGCGTCGACTGCCGTCGATACGGCAGTCCCTTATGTCAGAAGTCGTATCGGCTCGGCTGGAGGTTTTCTGGAGCGGTTTTGCGGGGTGTATTCCCGATGTAAGTTTTGCTTGGGGGACTCCTTGCGGATCTTATTCCAAACGCCAAGTGGCTTGGACCCGGTAGGAAGCCAAGAATCAGAACTCGAGGCGGGTGCGCAGCCCGAGGACGAACGCGTCGCGCAGTGCGGGAGATCCTCCCGGGTGGCGCACCCATTGGAGGTCCGGGATGAGTGACCATCTGTCCCGGAGGGCGAGCGTGTAGCTGGCCTCGACCACGAGTTCGTGATCGGAAACCACGGCGACGCCGTCGCGGCGTTCCGCGCGGCGGACCTCGGGACTGACTCCGACCCAGGCGAAGCCGACGGCCGCGACATCCTCGGGTCGACCCGGCACGAGGCCGACGAAATGAAGGCCGGCGTCGGCGGTCCGGTGCAGGCGGCTGCGTTCCCGCGGACTGGTGCCGTACCGGGCAAAGGCACCGAGCTGGCGCGGCGGGGAGTCGGGCCGGGCGGGGGCGGCCTGCCACAGGGTCACTTCGCCGACGACATAAAAGCCGTGGTTGCCGGAATGCTGGCGGGTGGCGTCGAACTGATCCGCAAAGCCGGCGGTGTGTTGCCAGGCGCCGAACTTGAACGTGGCGGCGGGAACTTCCCCCCCGGGCGCCGGAAAGGTGAGGGCTGCCTCCGCCAGCGCGAACACGCCCTGGCCATGGCCAAACTCGAAGTGAAGGCCGTTGGGATGGCGCGTGGGATCCCCCTCGGGGCTGTCGAAAGAGTCGCCGTCGTAGACGCCCCCCTGGACCGCGAGACGCTCCGTGAGTTCTAGCCGCGCCCAGGCGCCGGTGGCCGAGCGGTTGTAGGCCGGCCCGACGTTGCGGGTATTGGCGGAGATGAAGGCCGGCCAGCCGAAACTGCTGTTGAGAAAGGCGCCACCCCCTTCGGTAGAGGCAAACTCGGCGTCGGCGGCGAGCCGTCCCACGCGCACCTCGCCGCGTTCGCCGGCGAATCGCGCTCCAAACCAGGCTTCGAAGAGCAACGGGTGATTGGAGGCGGCGATGTTGCTTGCACCCTGCAGGTCGCCGAGCCTGGTCCCGCTGAAGTCACCCCCGTGCGGCGCGTGGGCGCTGAGGTGAAACTGGAGATCGCGCGGGACGCCCAGGACCCCGAGGTCGGCATCGACGGCCGCCTCGGCCAGGCCGCGGTAGACGGCTCCGGTGCGAATCCCGCCGGTGACCACGGTCATGACTTCCCCGGTGTAGGCGCCGGTGACCTGAAGCGCCGGCCTTTGGGTCGGAGGGAGATCCGGGGAGACGGCGGGAGAGGCGGACATCAGGGCCGGGGCCGGGCCGAAGGCGATGGCGAAAACCAGCAGCAAAAAGCCGCGGCCGCGCCGGCGGTGCAGAACATCGAAAGCGGAGAGAGGCATGTTCGGGAGGATTGATGTGCGCGGCGCGACCGGAGCCCTGGCCGCCGGTGCGGGGGAAAGAAAAAGGCACAGCGAAGCCCCTCCAGCGGGAGGAGGGAATTGCCGTGCCTTCAGCTTGAGGACCCGGAGTCCGCTCGGTAAGGCCAGAGTCCCCGGCCGGACCGGGGAATCAGTTGATGCGATGTCCGATCATCGGATGGGCGGCGGGAAACTTGAGCCCGCCGCAATCCGCGGCGGCTTGAGGCGATCCTCGATTGGTCGGCTTGTAGCCGGGGTCGCCGACCCATGAGCGCTGACTTAGTCCGCAGCCGTCACCGATGAATCGACCAAGGCGACACACCCCGGCGCTGGCGCGCCACCCCTCTCCAGCCGGAACGATGCAGTCGGGCTGACGCACCTGCGGGAGTCCACTGACGAAACGGTGACCTGGGAAGATGTCGCCCCCGTGCGTAAGCGGAAACCTAAGTTAGCGCTGATGGGTCGCCGACCCCGGCAGGCACGATCGATCTCCGGATCGAGGCCGGCCTCGGTGAGGCCGGCGACAGCGGTCAAGGTCTCGTCCGTGGATTGCGGCTTCTTCAGACGTTCTTGAAGAAGTCCTCGTGATTGCCGCCGCCATTCCCATTGCCGTGGCTGCGGTCGGTCCCGTTGCCACGCAGGCGGGAAATCGCGGACGGAGTGATCGACTTTCGGGACGGAGCCGAGAGGGCCGGGGTGGCAACGGCGGGAGCGGCCGGCACCGGCGCGGCCGGACGGGGAGCGGGGGGAGGCGGGGCGGAAGGAGCACCCGCGACCCCGGCGACGCCGGTGCCCCCACCGACGAGGATCAGCAGGTCGTCGACGAGGCGCTGGAGGCGGTCGGATTGCCCGTGCAGCTCGTTCGAGGCGGCGGCGCTTTGCTCCGCGGCGGAGGCGTTGGCCTGGGTCACCTTGTCCATCTGGGACACGGCGGTATTAACCTGGCCGATACCCTGGCTCTGCTCGTTCGAGGCCGAGGCGATGTCGGCCACGAGGGCGTCGACCTTGCGGGCGCGCTCGACGATCTGCTGGAGCGATTCGGCGACCTGGTGGGAGATGCGCGCGCCGTTTTCGCTGCGGGAGACGGACTCCTCGATCTTGGTCGCGGTCTCGCGGGCGGCCTGGGCGGAGCGCTGGGCGAGGTTGCGGACCTCCTCGGCGACGACGGCGAAACCGGCGCCGGCCTCGCCGGCCCGGGCGGCTTCGACCGCGGCGTTGAGCGCGAGGATGTTGGTCTGGAAGGCGATCTCGTCGATGGTCTTCACGATCTTCGCGATCTCGCCGGACGAGGCGGTGATGCTGCCCATGGCCTCCTTCATCCGGGCCATGTCGGCGGCGCCGGTGTCGGCGGCGGCGCGGGTCTGCGCGGCGAGTTCCTTCGCCTGGCTGGCGCTCTCGGCGTTGCGCTTGGTCATGGACGCCATCTCCTCCAGCGAGGCGCTGGTTTCCTCGAGGGCGGCGGCCTGTTCACTGGCGCCTTCGGCGAGGCTCTGGCTCGACTCGGAGATTTGCGAGGAGGCGGTCGCGACATCGCGGGCGCCGGTGGCGAGGCCGCCGATGGCCTGCCGCAGCGGGCGCTCAACGTAGAAGGCATTGAAGGCCCAGAACGCCCCCGCGACGACGGCGAGGATGCCGAGGGAGACGAAGCCCATCGCCTTGCTGGTCGCGACCACGACCGGGTCATGACCCATGGTGGCGCGGAGCACGAAGGCGCCCTTGATGTCGCCGGCCTTCATGTTCTCCATCGGGAAGCCGAGGATGTCCTTGCCATCCTTCGTGGGGCTGGTGGCCGGGTTGCCGTGGCAGCTGAGGCAGCTTTCGGCGAGGCGGACCGGGCGGGCGAGAACCAGCTGATCGGCCGAAGAGTCGTACTGGAAGAACTCCTTCTCGCCGGCGCCGAAGGCCGAGAACGCGGTGGCAAACTTGTCGCCCTGGTTGTTGCGGGGATTGCGGGCGGGGAGATCGGGCCGGGAGGTGACGACGAACTCGTACCCTTCCTTGGCCGCGGCCTTTTCGACCGAGTTCCAGGCGGCGACGATCGGGATGATGCGGTAGAGATCCGTTTCCCGGTAGACTTCGCGGATGGATCGGTTCCCGGCCTGGGTGCGGGCCCGTTCGGCGACGCCCTGCAAATCGAAGACCTTCGCCTTGTGCATCAGGTCCATGTTGGAGGCGACTTCCTCGGCCTGCTGGATGATCGTGCTCATGCTGGTGTGCATGGCATCGATGCGGTTCTTGGCCGCGAGGTGGCGCACCGTGACGAAGGCGCCGAGCGCGGTGACAACGACGGCACCGGTGCCGGCGAGCAGGATTTTGGTTCCGAGTTTCATGGAGGAGAAAAGCGATGGGAGGAAGAGGCTTCCCCCCGGGTGCGAAACAGCCCTCTGGCTCACTCCCGGTTCAAGGAGGGACGGAGGGTGCAGTTCACGCGGAGAAAAGGGCTCGCGGCTCCCGGTGCCCGGCTCGCCCGAGGGCGGGACCGGACGGGCCGGGAGGCGCGGTTTGGTTTTTTATCGACCCTTCCGGTTCCCGGTTGAGGGTAGATTTCGGTGGTGGAAACCCGCAGAGTGGCGGTTACCGGCGCTGCGACGGAGGTGCGCCTGGCCGGGCTTGCCGGGGCGGGAAGGGGGGACGCGCTCTCACGGGCGCATCGAAAAGCACCTCGCCGCCTTTCGTCCCTTTTCGGCGAACTCTGGGAACGGGCCGAATGGGAACCGACGCGGGACCGTGCGTCGCGCCCGACGGGTGCCGTGCACCCCCGCCGCGACGGGAGAACGACCGTCGCGCCCTGGTGGCCGAAAAGAACGAAAGAGGACGGAAGGGGCGACCCGCCGCCGACGAGCCATCGCTCGCTCGTCCTTTCGTCGCCTTTGGTCCCTTTTCGGCAACCTCTGGGATCCAGCCGAAAGGAAATGGACGCGGGATCGTGCGTCGTATCCGGCGCCCGCTCAGCGGGCCGAGTCGTTGCCGATCAAGTGCTCGAGCCGCTTCCGAAGATCACCGAGTTCACGCGACTTGAAGGAACCCTTGGTCTGTTCCAGCGTATGGATGGTCTCGCGAATCGCCTCGACCAGCAGCACCGGACGGGCGGACTGCAGGCGGCGCTGCGCCTCGCCCTGGCGATCGGTGCTCACGATCGCCTCGGCGAGAGTGCCGATGTCGGCGATGGTGGAAAGCGATTGCTGCACGCTTACTCCGAGGAAGGTGACGAGGGCCGCGTTGGCCGCACGGCCGGGCGAAGTGCGGGCGATTTCCTCGCACCGATCCATCTCCGCGAGCGTGGAGCGCAGGCGATCGCGCTGGGTGCGCAGCAGTTGGAGCGTCCGCCGCGAGGCGATGCCCGCTTCGGCCAGGCTCACGAGCTGGCCGGGGTCCACCGGCTTGAGCAGATAGTCGAACACCCGCAGTCGCACCGCCTGCATCGCCGTCTCCAGGGTCGGCTGGCCGGTGACGAGGATGATGGGAGGCGCGTCGTCCTGGAGGGAGAGCAACTGCACCATCTCGAGACCGGCGTTGCCGGGCATGCAGATGTCCGAGACGATGAGATCAACCGAACGCTGCCGGAGGGTCGCGAGGGCCTCCTCCGCGCTTTCAACGGCCATACAGGCGAAGCCCTGCTGCCGGAGGACGCTCGTGATCGCGCCACGCGAGATCGGATCGTCATCAGCCACCAGGACGGTGCCAGTGCTCACCGCGTTCTCCGCCAAAAGTACATCGGGGTTTGGCATTGCCGTCAGGCTGCGTCCGCGCCGGCCCGGAGCAAGCCCGGAGCGTGTCTCCTGGTCCGATTGCCGCCCGTGCGAGACGGCCGCGCCGCCGCGAGGGGGGCTGGTAAGCCGGTGCGCCGGAGTGGGTGAGTAGGTGCATTCGCACGTACCGATGGGGAGATTGTCTTTGCGGAGGACGCGGTGGTCGCGGGGCGCTCGCTCGGCGGGTGGCCGGCAGCGGGCGGTTGGGTTGGGAGCAAACGTTGTAGTCGGAGGTAGAAGCGCTAATGGCTGCGGATTTCGCCGGTCTTGAAGCGGTTTGTGCCGATAGGGCAGTGCGCTCATGCCCGTGACCCAGTCAGTGCCGCTTGCCCGTGTGTTGCAGGTGGCCGACGGCTTGCCGTCGGCGCCACGCATCCTGGCCGAATTGCAGGTGTTGTTGAACGACACCAACAACGGGCTGGACGAGATCACCGTGCTCCTGCGGCGTGACGCAGGCCTGACGGCGCGCGTGATCCGCATCGCCAACGGCATCGTGTACAACAAGGGCGATCCGGTGGCCTCGCTCGAGGAGGCGCTGGGCCGCATCGGCTTCAACGAGGTGTACCGGCTCGCGGGCATCGCTGCCGTGGCCCAGCTGGCGGCCTTCGAGCTCCGCCACTATCCCTTCCGCATTCAACGGATGCGGGAGAACTCACTCTTTGTGGCCCTGGCGGCCGAGGAACTAGCGCCCCTGGCCCAGCTGGATGCCCGGGCGGCGTTCACGGCGGGCTTGATGCGCTCGGCGGGGAGGCTGGCGATCGATGTCACCGTGCAACGAGACCAACCCTACTTCCGGGCGCTGCCCCTGGACCCGGCGGGCCGCCTCGGGGAGTGGGAGACCGCAAATTTCGGCCTGGGTGGTGGAGAGGTCTCGGAGGCCCTGCTCCGCAAGTGGAAGTTCCCCTATCAGGTGTACGTGCCGATCCGGGACCAGTACCTGCGGGGACTGAGCGTCGACCCGCTGCCGGAGGCGAAGATCCTGAACGTGGCCGCCGGGATTGCCGACGCGGCGGGCATCGGACTTCCCGGCGAGGCCGGATATTGGAGCGAGGGCGCCGACGAGCGCCTGCAATCGTTCGACATCGACGCGGCCCTGCTGGCCGATCTTTCGGCCCGCGTGCAGGCCCGGTTCGAGAAGATGCGGGCCACCCTGGCCTGATCGCGGGGAGACCCGCCGTTGTCGCCAATCTCGGTGGGTGCGTTCGTAGGTGGCACCCGACCAGGTCCGCGAGGGTACATCGCCGCGAGCAGTTTCGCCTACATTCGTCCCCCGGGTGAACCGATAAACACCGCGGAACCGTGCCACCACTTCTTCCTCTTCCCGAGCCTGTCCGCCGGACTGGGCCCCGCCCGCGAGGCTGGCCCGGAATCCGCTGGCTGGCCCTGGGATTCGCCGCCGGTCCGCTGTTCGCGGCGTCGGAACCGGCGGGAGCGGAGCGGTTGCGGGATCTGGCGGGCATGAGCCTCGAGCAGTTGACGACGCTGAAGGTCGAAGTCGTCTACGGCGCCTCGCGGCATCACCAGGCGACAACGGCGGCGCCGGCATCGGTGACGATCGTGAAGCGCGACGACATCCAGCGTTTCGGGCACCGGACGCTGGCGGAGGTGCTGAACAGCGTCGCCGGCTTCTACGCGACCAACGATCGCGGCTACAGTTTCATCGGTGTGCGGGGCGTGGGCCGGCCCGGGGACTTTGGCAGCCGGATTCTCCTGCTGGTGGATGGCCAGCGCATGAACGACGGGATCTACGACTCCGCGGCGAGCGACACGGATTTCCCGATCGACGTCGATTTGATTGAGCGCGTGGAGGTCGTCCGCGGGCCGGGCTCCTCCCTCTATGGCACCAACGCGTTCTTCAGCGTCATCAACGTGATCACGCGGCGGGGGCGCGACATCGATGGCGCCGAGCTCGCCGGCGGCTTTGGCAGTTTCGACACCTGGACGGGGCGGGCCACCTTTGGGCGGCGCCTGGCCGGTGGCTGGGATTTCCTGGTGTCGGGCACGCTGCTGGACTCGGCCGGGAACCGCCGGCTCGGTTTCCCGGAGTTTGTCGCCGAAGACAGCGACGGCAGCCGGGTGGGCAACGGCTTCGCCCGGGTTTCCTACCGGGATTTCACCTTTCAGGCGGGCTGGGCGCGGCGCGAGAAGGACTGGCCGACCGCCGCCTATGACACCGTGCCCAACTCCCGGCATCCGCGCCTGTCGACGGAGGACGCGCAGACGTTTGCGAGCCTGCGGTTCGAGCGGACTCTCGGCGATGAATGGCGGACGGAGGCGCGCCTGTCGTATGACAGATACCGATATGACGGAATCTATCCGTACGACTACGACGGGGATCCGCGGACCAGCGTGGACGTCAACCGCGACCTGGCCGTGGCGTCGGCCGCCGGGCTCGACTGGACGATGAGTGGCGTGGTGGCCGGGGGCCACCGGCTGACCTTCGGGGGGGAGTGGCGGCACGAGTTCGAACTGACCCAGCAGAACTGGGATGTGGAGACGGGCTTCAGCTACGTGGATACCCACAAGACCGGCAACGTGGTCGGGGTCTTCGGGCAGGACGAATGGAGCCTGGCGCCGGGGCTAATGGTGCAGGTGGGGGCGCGTTATGACCGCAACCGGAACTATGGCGGCACGGTGAGTCCGCGCGGGGCGGTCGTCTTCGAGCGCTCCGCCGACTGTACGTTCAAGTTCGTCTACGGGGAGGCCTTCCGGGCGCCCAGCGCGTACGAGGCGTACTATCCGACGACCGCCGGTACTCCGGGAGGCGGCCTGCGGGCGGAGGCGACGCGGACCGCCGAACTGATCTGGGAGCAACGCTACGGGCCCATGGCGCGCTCGCGGCTCTCGGTGTACCAGTCGCGGGTGCGCCACCTGATCGATCTCGTGACCCAGACGGGCGGGACGCGGGAGGCGGACTGGCTGGCGGATACGTATGCCTTCGAAAACCGGACGGCGGTGCGGGCCCGGGGAGTGGAACTGGAGGCGGAGCGCCGGTTCACGGGCGGGGTGCGCCTCCTGGCCAGCTACGCCCTGGCGGAGACCCGCGACACCGGAACCGGCCAGGTGCTCGACAACTCTCCGCGGCATCTTGGCAAGCTGAACCTGGCGTTTCCGGTGTGGCGCCAGCAGGTCCTGGGTGGACTGGAACTGCAGGCGATCAGTTCCCGCCGCACGCCCCGTGGCCGGACGGTCCCCGGCACCTGCCTGGCCAACTTCACCCTGTTCAGCCGGACGCTGGCTCCGGGGCTCGAGGTGTCGGCCAGCGTCTACAACCTTTGGGATCGCCGGTATTGGCACCCGGTATCGGTCGACTTCACCTACACGGGTCCGGTTACGGGGGCCTTCATCCCGCTGGAGGCCATCGAGCAGGACGGCCGCACGTTCCGGCTGAAGCTGCAATATCGCTTCTGAGATGAAACCCGCGTGTGCAGGCAGCCTCGGAGAGGTTCGGATGACCGGCAGCGGGAGCGGGCGGGCCGCGGGAGCGTGGCGGTGGTGGCTCTGGATTCTCCTCGCGACGGCGGCGGCCGCCGGGCGCGCGCCCGGAGAGTTTGAGGTCAAGGCGGCGTTCCTCTTCAATTTCGCGAAGTTCGTGGACTGGCCGGAGCCGTCACCGGGTCGGGGGCCGATGGTCATCGGGGTGGTGGGGGATGATCCGTTTGGCCCGGTCCTGCCGCAGATCGTGCGCGAGCAGACCGTGCGGGGCCGCCGGATTGAGATCCGCCGCTTCCGGGCCGACGACGACTTCGAGGCTTGCCACATTCTCTTTCTCAGCCGTTCCGTGGCCGCCGAGGCGGAGGGCATCCTCGGGCGGCTGCGCGGCCGCCCCGTGCTGACCGTGAGCGACGTCGAAGGGTTCGCCGAACGGGGCGGCACGATTGGCTTTGCCCTCGTCGAGCAGTCGGTGCGCTTCGACATCAACCTCGATGCGGCCACCGCCGCCGATCTGCGGATGAGCGCCAAGCTGCTCGCGGTCGCCCGGAAGGTCATTCGCACCCCATGACGCTCCTGGCTCGCATCCGCCGGCTCCCCCTCGGCCGCAAGATGACCTTGCTGGTGATGGTGCCCTGCGTCGCGGTCCTGCTGGTGGCCGGTTCGGCGCTGGTGTGGTTTCAGCTGCGCCTGTTCCGCAGCGACTTCGCCCGGGACATCACCGCTGTCGCGGAAATCGTGGCGGAGAACTCCACCGCGGCGGTCGCGTTCAGCGATGCCGCGGATGCCACCGGCATCCTGCGCTCGCTGCGGAGCAAGCCCCAGATCACCACCGCGGTGCTGGTGCTGCCCGACGGCGTGGTGTTTGCCCGCTACGGGTCCTCCGGCGAGGCGCCGGTGCGCAGCGCGCAGCGGCGGTTCACCTACCGCGAGACCGATGCCCTTCTGGTGATCCCCGTGCTGCTGGAGGGACGGCAGGTGGCGACGCTCAACGTCGTCAGCGACTATCGCACGGTCTACTCGAGCCTGCTCCAGCTCATCGTGTGGACGCTGGTGCTGATGGGAGTGGTGGGGGCGGGCGTGGGCGCGCTGGTGTCGCATCGCCTGCAGCGCCACGTCTCCGCGCCGCTCCTGCGCCTCGCGGGTCACGCGCAGGCGGTGGCGGATCGGGGGGACTACTCGATCCGCGCGGGCGTGGAATCGACGGCCGAACTGGCGGTGCTCACCCGCGCGTTCAACCGGATGCTCGACCACATCCAGGCCCAGGACCGGGCACTCTCGCACTCGCAGGAACGTCTCGCGGCCCTGGTCGACTCCATCGACGGGATTGTCTGGGAGGCCGCGCCCGAGGATTTCCGTTTCACCTTCCTCAGCCGCCAGTGCGAGCGAATCCTCGGTTACCGGCCCGAGGAGTGGTTGGAGCGGGCGGAGTTCTGGGCCAGCCTCGTTCATCCCGACGATCGGGAGAGGGTGACGGCGGCGCGGCGGTCCCACGTGGGCGCCCGCGAGGCCTACACCCTGGAGTACCGGGCGCAGGCGGCGGATGGCCGGGAGGTGTGGCTGCGGGAGGGCGGCACCGTGAGGAAGGAGGAGGGCGCCGTGGTGGCTCTGCGCGGCATCCTGCTCGACATCACGCAGGAAAAGGTCGCCGCCATGGAACTGGAGCGGCTCAACCGGCACATCGCCGATGCCTCCCGCGTGGCCGGCATGGCGGAAGTGGCCACCGGCGTGCTGCACAACGTCGGCAATGTCCTCAACAGCGTCGGCGTCTCCGTCACGCTCGTCGGCGACCAACTGCAGGGCTCCAAGGTTGTCAACCTGCCGCGCGCCACCGCCATGCTCCGCGAACACCAGGCGGATCTCGCCGCGTTCCTCACCCAGGATCCGCGGGGACGCCTGCTCCCGGACTACCTCGCCACCGTGGCGGAGCAACTCGTGGCCGAGCGCCAGGCGCTGCTCCAGGAGATGGCGCAGCTCGGGCGCAACGTGGATCACATCAAGCAGATTGTCGCGATGCAGCAGAGCTATGCCACGGTCGCGGGCGTCTTCGAACTCCTGGATCCGACCACCGTGGTCGAGGACGCGCTGCGCATGAACTCCGCCGCGGTCGAGCGCCATCGCGTCGAGGTCGTGCGGGAATATCGCCCTCCGCTGCCGCGGGTGAAGATCGACCGGCACAAGGTCCTGCAGATCCTCATCAACCTCATCCGCAACGCCAAGTACGCGATGGACGCGACCCGGGTCGACGGCAAGCGGCTGACGGTGCGCGTCGAGCCGGTCGAGTCGGATCGGGTCGCGATTCGCGTGCAGGACAACGGGGTGGGAATCCCGGCCGAGAACCTGAACCGAATCTTCGGCCACGGTTTCACGACGAAGAAGGGCGGGCATGGCTTTGGCCTCCACAGCGGGGCCAACGCCGCCCGCTCGATGGGCGGCCGGTTGTACGTCGAGAGTCCCGGGGTCGGCCTCGGGGCGACCTTCACCCTCGAACTGCCGGTGGCCTCCGAGGCCGGTGCCCCCGAGGGTGCTTCGAGATCCTGACGGGCGGCCCTTCCAGGCTTGTCCCGGCTCGACCGGCGCGTCACCCTTCGGCTCCGTATTCGTCCAGCCGCTACCGCACCAGCCGATGGATCGCCCCCCCGCGTCCGCCCTTCCGCCGGAAACGTCCCTGGCCCCGACTTGCGGGCCCGGTGATGCCGGCCCGGTGCGCCAGAGGAGTGAATCCGGACCAGCCCCGGGAGGACCCGTCGCGGCGGCCGCACCGCCCGCGGTAGGCGTCGTGCCCGGTGGAGATTCCGATCTTCTCGATGTGATCTCCGACCTCGTGGTCGGGTTGACACCGGAGGGAGGCCTCCTCTGGGGAAATCGCGCCTGGCGCGAGGTCCTGGGGGCACCGGCGCCCGACCGGCCGGACCTGGGGTGCCTGCTGCCCCCCGAGGAGCGGGCGGCGGTCCTCGAACTCCTGCAGCGGGCGATGCGCGGGGAGGAGGTGGGGCTCGTCGGACTCTCCCTGCTGAGCCCGGATCGGGGCCGCCTCGAACTCGAAGGCACCTTCCACGGCCCGCCCCGGGGCCGTCCCGGCGAGGGCCTGCGGGGGGTCTTCCGCGACGTCACCGCGCAGCGGCAGGCCAACGAGGATCTCCGCTCCGCCAACGAACGGCTGGAACTGGCGCTGGAGGCCTCCGGTACCTGCACGTGGGATGCCGACGTGCGTTCCGGCCGGATCTCGTTCGACGCCCGGTGGCGCGCCCTGCGCGGCTTCCCGCCGCTGTCGACGATTTCGACGGTGCGTGAGCTGTTGCTGGAGGTGCACCCGGAGGATCGGGCGATCCCGGTGCGCGCGGTCCGCGCCGTGATGGCCGGGGAATGCGACGGCTACACCGCCGAGCATCGCGTGCGCACCGCCACGGGCGGCTGGGTCTGGATCGCCAGCCGGGGCCGGGCGGTGGAGCGGGATGCGTCGGGCGCCGCCCTCCGGATTCTCGGCACGAACCGTGACATCTCCGCCCGCAAGGCCGTCGCGGAGGAGTTGGAGCGCAGCCGTCGCCGGCTGGAACAGGCGATTGATGCCGCCGATCTGGCCGAGTGGGAGTACGATGTGGCCGAGGGGACCTTCCTCTTCAACGACCGGTTCTTTGCCCTCGCCGGAACCAGCGCCGAGAGGGAAGGGGGGCATCGGGTGCCGGCGGAGCGCTTCCTGCGCGATTTCTGTCACCCGGACGACGCCGCGCGGATCCGCGACGTGATGGCCAGCGGGGTCGCGTCCCCGGATCCGCGCCGGACCTACAGCCTGGAATGGCGGGCCCGCCGGCGGGACACCGGCGAGACCCGGCATATTGCTTCCCGTTACCGAATCGACTGCGACGCCAGCGGCCGGGCCGTGCGGGCCTGGGGCGCCTATCAGGACGTCACCGCGCGACGGCAGGCGGAGGCCGACATCGGGGCCCAGCGCGCCTTCCTGGCCACGCTGCAGCGCACGACGCTGGACCTGCTCGCCCTGGGCGATTTGACCGCCGTCTTCCAAACGCTGGTGGATCGCGCCTCGGTGATGCTGCACGCGCCGACCGTCGAGCTGCTGCTGCGCGCGGGCGACACGCTGGAACTGCGCGCCAGCAGCCGCGAGATCCCGTGTCCGCTGGGCATCCGCTTCGAGCGTTCGGAGGCGCGCCTCAGCTGGGAGGCCGTCGACTCGGGGCAAATCGTCGCCGTGGCCGATTACTCCGTGGATCCGCGCCGCAGCGCCCGGTACGCGGGCCGGGAGTTCCGGGCGGTGGCGGAGGTGCCGGTTCTCCTGCAGTCGGAATGCGTGGGGGTGCTGGCGCTGGCGCGGGACTCCCGCGGCGCGGCGTTTTCCCCGCAGGAATTGACGCAGGCGGCGATGTTCGCGCACACGGCTTCCCTCGTCGTCCACAACACCGCGACCCGCACCGCGGCGCTGCGCGAAGCCGCGGCCCGCACGGCCGCCCTGGTCGAAAGCGAGCAGCACCTGCGGGAGGCCCAGCGGGTCGGCCGGCTCGGGCACTGGGACCGCGACCTAAGGGACAATTCCTACGCCGCGTCCGACGAAGTCTTCCGAATCCTGGGCCGGCCGCGCGCCCCGGGGCGCGTCGCCCTGGGCGCCTTGCTGCCGATCGTACATCCGGACGACCGCGCGCGGGTTGCGGCTCGCGTCGGCGGCTCCGCGCGTTTCTCCGGCACGCAGGAAGTTGCCTTCCGCATCGTCCGGCCCGACGGCACGATCCGCCATGTGCGGGTCCTGGCCAACCTGCGCACCGACTCCACCGGGATGCCGGATCGGGTCTTCGGCACCGTCCAGGATGTGACGGAGCAGCAGGAGGCGCAGGAAGCGCTGCGGGCCAGCGAGGAGCGGTTCCGCTCGATCTTCAACCACAGCCCGGTGCCGATCGCGCTGGCGGAGTTTCCCGGGGGGCGCGTGGTCGCGGTCAACGATGCGCTCGGCCGGGCGTGGGGGAGGGACCCGGCGGAGATCGTGGGGCGCACGGCCGGGGAACTTCGGCTCTGGCCCGATGACGGCACCCACGCGCGAATCATGGAACAGCTCGGGCTGGGCGGGTCCGTCCCGTTCCTCGAGGCGAAGGTCCGGCATCCGCAGGGCCACTCCCTCGACATCCTGTACAGCGCCGTCCTGGTCACGATCGGGGGGCAGCGCTACAGCCTGAACAGCTTCCTCGATGTCACCCGGCAGAAGGCCGCCGAACGGGCCCGCGAGCATCTCCTCTCCCTGACGCAGGCAACGCTGGAGTCGACGGCGGATGGTATCCTCGTCGTGGATGCCGAGGGGGCCATCGTGACCTTCAACCGGCGCTTTGCGCGGATGTGGGGCATTCCCGAGGACAAGCTACGGCCCGGAGAAGCGCAGACCGCCCTTGAATTCGCCCTCGAAGGGGTCGTCGACGCGGACGTCGTGCGGGAGCGGATCACCGAGCTGTTCAAGGATCCGCTCGCCTCGGGGTACGACACCCTGCGCTTCAAGGACGGGCGGGTGTTCGAGCGGTTCACCTGCCCGCAGGTCGTGGAGGGCCGATCCGTCGGCCGGGTGTGGAGCTTCCGCGACATGACCGCCCGGATCCAGTCGGAGCAGGAGCGCGCGCGGCTCGAGGCCACCTTGCGGCAGGCGCAGAAGATCGAGTCGCTCGGCACGCTGGCGGGCGGAATTGCGCACGATTTCAACAACCTCCTGACCGGCATCTTCGGGGCGCTGGAGATGACGGGTCAGATTCTCCCGGCGGAGCATCCGGCGCGGGAGTTTGTGGATCTGGCCGCGGGTTCGGCGGAGCGGGCCCGCGATCTGGTGCGGCACATCCTCACGTTCAGCCGCCGGCACGAGGGCGAGCGCAAACCCGCCTACCTCGGACCGATCGTGGAGGAGGCCCTGCGCCTGTTGCGGTCAACCCTGCCGGCGATGGTGGAGCTCCGCCCGCGCCTCGCCCCCAAGTGCCCGCTGGTGCTCGCGGATGCCACCCAGGTGCACCAGGTCGTGATGAACCTGTGCACCAATGCCTGGCATGCGCTGCCGGAAACCGGTGGCCGGATTACGGTCTCCGTGGCGCCAGTCGAGATCACCCCCTCCCAGGCGGCGTCGCGGCCGAAGGTGTGCGCGGGACCCTCCGTCCGCGTCTCGGTGGAGGACGATGGCTGCGGCATGAGCCCGGAGGTGGCGGCGCGTGTCTTCGAGCCGTTCTTCACCACGAAGCAGACGGGCAAGGGGACCGGTCTCGGGCTGGCCGTGGTGCACGGCATCGTCGAGTCGCATGGCGGCTTGATCGAATTGCACACCATCCCCGGCCAGGGGACCCGGTTCGACGTCTACTTCCCGGCCGTGGCCACCCAGACCCCGGGGGGCGCCCCGGCCCTTGCCGCGGTGCGGGCTCCGCCCGCCGGCCAGGGGGAGCACCTCCTCTGGGTCGACGATGATCCCACGGTCGTGCAGGTCGTGGCGCTGATGCTGCAGGCTCTGAACTACCGGGTGACGCATTGCTCGGGCCCGGCGCTCGCGCTGGAGCGCTTCCGGGAGGATCCGGACTCCTTTGCCCTGGCGATCACGGATCTGGCGATGCCCGGAATGAGCGGGGCCGCGCTGGCGGCGGAACTGCTCCGCCTCCGGCCAGGGCTGCCGGTGCTGGTGCTCAGTGGCTTCGTGCAGCCGGAGCAGATCGAGGATCTGCTGCGGCGCGGCGTGCGGGAAGTGGTGCGGAAGCCGCCGTCGCGCGCCGAACTCGCGGAGGCCATCGCGCGTCACCTCCGGCCGCCGGCGGGTGCGGCGGCTGGTCCCGCTGCCTGAACGAGTGGCGCCAGCGCGGGCCCGCCAGCGCGCACAGAGCATGCGAACGGCGGGCCGGGCGCCGCGCCGTGGGATCGGCCTGCTGGCCTTACAGCCCAGAAGAAGCCGAAAGGGCTGGCCGCTGCCGCGCGCCTTTTCCCCGGCTCCGCATGGCGCGGTGTTTCGCCCTTTTCGGACCTTTGCAGAATCTCAGCCGGAGAGAACGGAAGAGGACGAAAAGCGCTTTGGTGGCCAGACCCACCGGGCGGGTTGATGGCCTGGATCCGGTCGGAGCAAACCGGGTTCGCGCGAAACCATCCGGGGCGCAAAGGAGGGGAATGGACTGGGCGGCCTTCGCCGCTTCGCGTCCGCCCGGGTCTGGGGGACAGCTGGCGTTCGTTTTTCGAGTGCACTTTTCCCTCAGCTTCGGGCGCCGATGGCCGATAGAGGTTCTTGTCAGGTGGCTTCCGGTCTGCCGGAGGTCGCAGCCTTAGCGAGCCGGACTTAGGGTCCACAAGTTGAAGGCACAGTGAAGCACTCGTCTCCGTACGAGCCCTTCGCTGTGCCTTTTTTGTTTTTCCCGGGTTCCGGCCCGGGCGGCGGCTTCCGGTCCAGCGGCGAGCCCCCGCTTATCCCATTCCCCGATGAAAAAAACCTCGATTCGCGTAAAGATCCTCGCGGCGTTCCTCGTGATTGCCGCTTTGACCAGCCTGGTGGGATGGATCGGTGCCAACGGCGTGGCCACGGCCGACGAATTGCGGATCGAGATCCAGGCCTTCGACGACATCAATCGGAACTTCCTCCAGCGGGAGATCGACCACCTGCAGTGGGTGCGCAACCTCGGCGAGTTCCAGCGCGACGCCTCGATCCGGAGTGTCACGGTCGAGAAGGACCCCCGCCGGTGCGGATTCGGGAAGTGGTTCTACGGCGAGGATCGCCGGCGGGCCGAGGCGGCGGTGCCGGGGCTGGCCGAGCTGTTGCAGCAAATCGAGGCACCGCACCAGCGGTTGCACCAGTCGGCGGTCCTCCTGGAGGCGAAACTGCGGGGCGGTGCCGGGGAGCGGCAGGCGGCGCTGGACTTTTTCCACTCCGACATCGGCGCGGTCCTGAAGGAGGTGCAGGCGCTGCTCGGCAAGATGCGGCCGCTGGTGGAGGCAAGCCGCGTGGCGCACGAAAACGAGGCCCGCGCCAAGGGACAGGCCTACCGCCGCAATACCGTGATCATCTCCGGCCTCGCCGTGGCTCTTGCGATCGCCCTGGCTTTCGGCGTGGCCGGGTGGATCGGGCGCGTGCTGCGGGGAGCGGCGCAGGAGTTGCGGCAGGTCGCCGAGGGCGTGCTCGCGGCGGCGGGGCAGGTTTCCGCCTCCAACCAGGGTCTGGCGGAAGGCTCCAGCGCCCAGGCGGCCAGCCTCGAGGAGACCAGCGCGTCGCTCGAGGAGGTGTCCAGCATGGTGAAGCGCAACGCCGAGGCGGCCCAGCGAGCCACTGCCATCTCGGGGCAGACCCGGACGGCGGCGGACGCCGGCGCCGGCGACATCGCCGAGATGCGCACGGCGATGGACGAGATCAAGGTCTCGAGCGCCAACGTGGGACGCATCGTGAAGACGATCGACGAGATTGCCTTTCAGACGAACATCCTGGCCCTCAATGCGGCGGTGGAGGCGGCCCGCGCCGGCGAGGCCGGGTCGGGTTTCGCCGTTGTGGCCGAGGAAGTGCGAAACCTCGCCCAGCGGTCGGCGCAATCGGCGCGCGAGACGGCCGAGCGCATCAGCGAGGCGATCGCCAAGAGCGAGCGCGGGGTCGAGATCAGCGGACGGGTGGCGACGGGCTTCGAGCACATCGCCGCCGGCGCGCGGGAGATGGATCAACTGGTCGGTGAGATCGCATCGGCGTCGAAGGAACAGTCGCAGGGCATTGCCCAGGTGTCGACGGCGGTGGCGCAGATGGGCAAGGTCACCCAGGAGAATGCGGCCTGTGCCGAGGAGAATGCGGGGGCCAGCGAGGAACTGAGCGCCCATGCTCGCGACATGCGCCGGACGGTCGCGACCCTGGAGGCCCTGGTGAACGGCGGCGGCGCTGCGGCCCGCGACGTGGACGCCACGGCACCCGTCGTGCTGAAGCCGGCCCTCCCTCCGCCTGCGCTATCAGTGTCCCGGATGCGGGAAGTGGTGCCGGCCGGGGCCACGGAGTCGGCGCAGCCGGCGCGCGTCTGATGCGCCGTTCCG
Source organism: Verrucomicrobiota bacterium (assembly GCA_016222805.1). Lineage (GTDB taxonomy): Bacteria > Verrucomicrobiota > Verrucomicrobiia > Opitutales > Opitutaceae > ER46. Next base: position 118,792 of record JACRQG010000024.1, read on the forward strand.
ATTAAGCACCTCTGTACGCTGCCGGGCGCGGGTTATTCCCGCGACCCGGCGGAACTTTCCATTCTCAGCCATGAAATCCTCGACCCTCACCATCGGCCGTCGCGTCACCGGCGGTTTCGCCCTCCTGACCCTGGTCACCGTCGCGCTCGGCACGTTCAGCTTCCTGCGGCAACAGCCCGTCGAGACCGCGGCCCACCTCGTGAAGGTCGACGTCCTGCCCGGTCTGACCTCCATCCTGTCGATCGAGGGGCGGGTGAACACGAACAACGCCCTCGTGCGGGGGTTGCTGCACGCCCCGGCCGGCGAAAAGGCGGCCTTCGAGGCGCAAATCCAGGCCAACGTGGCAAAGATCACCGAGGAGATCGGCCGCTACGACGCCACCCTTACCAACGCGGAGGATCGGCAGATGTTTGACGACTTCAAGAGGCAGCGCGCCGCCTTCGTGGCCAGTTTCTCCAAGGCCATCGCGAGCAGCAAGGCGGGACGCCAGGAGGAGGCGCTTGCGGAGTTCTCGGAGCGCAGCATGGCCGCCCAGGCGGTGATGAACGCCGTCCTGGAAAAGCTCGTGGCGATGAACCGGAGCGACGGCGAAAAGGCGGTCGCGCAGATCGAAACCAGCGTCATCCACGGAGAACGGGCGATCCTCACCGGCCTGGGCATGGCCCTGGTGTTGGCGGTGGTGCTCGCGCTGGTCATTGTGCGCGGGATCGATCGTATCCTCACTCGCCTCGCCGCGACCATCGGCGACGGGGCAGATCAGACCTCCGCGGCGGCGGCCCAGGTCTCGGCCTCGAGCCAGTCGCTGGCCGAGGGGGCCAGCGAGCAGGCCGCCAGCCTGGAGGAGACCGGGGCCAGTCTGGAGGAGATGGCATCGATGACCAAGCGCAACGCCGACAGCGCCTCCCAGGCCCGGGAACTCTCGAGCCACACGCGCACCGCGGCGGACGCCGGGGCGGCGGACATGGAGGAGATGAAGGGCGCGATGGACGCGATCAAGCAGTCGTCCGGCGAGATCGCGAAGATCGTCAAGACCATCGACGAAATCGCCTTCCAGACGAATATCCTCGCCCTCAACGCCGCCGTGGAAGCCGCCCGTGCCGGCGAGGCCGGCATGGGATTCGCGGTGGTGGCCGAAGAGGTGCGCAACCTGGCCCAGCGCTCCGCGCAGGCCGCGCGCGACACCGCCGGCAAGATCGAGGACTCCGTGCGCAAGAGCGAACACGGGGTGCTTATCTCCGATAAGGTCGCCCGATCGCTGGGCGACATCGTCGAGAAGGCGCGGCGCATGGATAGCGTGGTGGCGGAGATTGCGTCGGCCTCCCAGGAGCAGACCCAGGGCATCACCCAGGTAAACACCGCCGTTTCGCAGATGGACAAGGTCACCCAGGCCAACGCGGGCAATGCCGAGGAAACGGCCGCCGCTGCCGAGGAACTCAGCGCCCAGGCCGCCGCGATGCAGGAGGCCACCGCCGAGTTGCGCCAGCTGGTGGGCGTCGATCGGGCGGCCGCGCCGGCTGCCGCCGTCGCTTCCGCACGCCCCGTGAAGGCGCCAGTCCGGCCGACACCAGTCGCCCGCGAAGGGAAGGCCGTGCGCGTGCCCGAGCGCGGACAGAAGCCGCTCACCATCACGCAGGATAATCACGAGGCTTTCTTCCGCGATTCCTGACCGGCCGCCGAAGGCACGCGCAGCGGGGGAGCGCGCGGCCGGTGAGCCGGTCCGCTCGCTTCCATCCCTTTCGGCCCAAAGGCCGGAGGGAGCCGAAAGGGAGACGGCGGTCACCCTTCCGTCTTCTTTCGCTTCCTTTCGGCTACAAAATCAGAATCGGGAGGAAGCCGAAAAGGACGAAAAGCCGCGAAAGGACGGGAGCAGAGAGCGACCTTGGCCAAGGCAGGCCGCCTTCGGCCCCCTTTCGTTTCTTCTCGGCAAGAGGCCGTTGGCCCGCGGAGGGGACTGGCAGGTGGCGGGGCGTGGGTACGCCGCCGGCGGGCGCCGTACGGTTGGGTGGTCTTACGCATCCCTCCACGGGGGACAGTGCTCGATCATTCCGGTTGAAATTTGCCAACCGGTGCCGATTACTACGCATGTCTGTCGGTCGCCGGTCTGCCGGAGGCCGCGGCCTTGGCGCGCTGGACTTCGGGTCCGCGAGTTGAAGGCACAGGAGAGTGACGGTGCGAGAGCGCCGGCTCCCTCCTGTGCCTTTTTTTTTTGAGCGCGCCGGGCGGCGGCCGCCGGGGGATCGCGGCCCCAGCGGGGCTAATAGGCTCCGACAGAGAAACTCCCGAACGTTCCAGCCCGGTCTCTTTCAACCGATAAGAAATGTTACTCCCCCTATGCGGGTTCCTGTCGCCAGTTCACGTTCCATGAATCCTCCGAACTCCTCCTTCCTCTCTCGAACGTTCGCTTCCGTGTTGCTGGCCCTGGCCGGTGCGACCGGAGCCACCGCTGCCGCTCCGGCTCCCGCCCCTGGCGGCGCGCCGGGCCTTCGCTCGCTGAGCCTGGACGAATGCCTGACCGAGGCGCTCCAGAATAACCGTCGCCGGCCGGCCTCCCGCTTCGCCGTCGCCGCCGCCGAAGCCCAGCACCGCCAGGCGCTCTCCTCGTACTGGCCGCAGGTGGCCCTGCAGGGCGGCTACCAGCGGATGGACAACTCCCCCAACTTCGTCTTTCCCGCCTCGTTCATGGGCGTCCCCGGGCAGACGGTGACGACGCCACCGAGCACCGCGATTCTCACGCTTCCCGCCGGGGTGGTGGGACCCGTGGCGGTGCAGATGCCGGTGGCGGTGCCGGGGCAGACGATCACGACGCAGCCCCAGATCTTCCCGGTTCCGGAGCAGGATGTGAAGCTGCTGGGGCCGGACCTGTGGTCGGGCAAGATCGACGTCAAGTGGCTCGTTTTTGACGGCGGCATGCGCCGCGGCCTGCGGCAGCAGACGGAGAGCCTGGTGGCGGCGATGAAGCAGGAGGAGCGGCGGACCGATCTGGAAATCGCGGACAGCGTGCGGCGGATGTACTATGGCTCGGTCCTCGCGCGGCAGGTGCGCCAGGTCGGGCAGGACACCCTTGCGCGCATGGAGGCCACGCTGAACCTCACCGAGACCATGTACAAGGAGGGCGGCGGCAAGGTGAAGAAGACCGACTGGCTCGACAACAAGGTCATGGTCGAGTCGATCCGCGCCATGGTCGTGATGCTGGAGAAAAACGAGGCCATGGCCCAGGCCGCCCTCGCGAACTCCATCGGCCGGTCGTGGACCGAGAGCATCGCCCCCAGCGCCACCGAGATTCCCTTCTCCGACGCCGGCGGGAATCTGGCCGATCTGGTGGGCACGGCCTACCGCTTCAATCCGGACTGGAACAAGCTCGAGGCCGGCATCCGCGCCGCGGAGGGGGCCGTCCTGACCGCCCGCAGCGGTTACCTGCCCAAGGTCGCCGTCACCGGCGAGCTGCACCGGCGGTGGAACGACTACGACGCCGGCCTCGCCACCAAGCGCAACCTCGAAGGATGGACGCTCGGAGTCGGCTTCGAGATGCCTCTCTTCGACGGAAACCTCACCCGCTCGAAGGTGGCGGAGATGCGCGCGCGGCTCGGCCAGCTCAAGGAGCAGGGTTTTCTCCTGAAGGAAGGCCTTGGCCTGATGATCAAGGATCACTTCCTCGGACTGATTGCGGCCCGCAAGGCGCACCAGGCCACCCTCGACGCGATGAAAGCCGCCGAAGAGAATCGCGATCTCAACACCCGCGCGTATCAGAATGAGCTCGTCGAAACCGAGAAGGTCATCCGCGCGCAGCTGATGGAGGCCCTGATGTCCGCCCAGCACTACAAGGCCCGCTACGATCATCTTGCCCTGCAATCCCAGCTCAGCCTGGCGGTCGGCACCGAAGTCGTCCGGCAGCTGCAACAGGGTCCGTGAGGCGCGGGAGAGCCGCGCCCAAGCCGCTTGCCCGTCATCCACCATTCCCGTTTCCGTTTCCGCCGCGGCGCCTGCGCCGCGGCGCTTTGCGTGCTGGGCTGGGCGGTTCCCCGGGTGAACGGGGCGGGGGATGCTCCGGTGGCAACCGGCGAGAAGCTGCGCCTCGGCTTCACCTACGCGATGTTCGCGGGCGTGAACGAGAACGATGCCAAGGCCTCGATCAAGGCTCTGGCGGCGACAGTGGCCCGCGAGCGGGGCATCCCGGCGGATCCGGAACCCCTGCTGTTCCACGGTGCCGGGGAGGTAGTGGACGCCGTGCGGGCGCGGCGCGTTGACGCGGTCAGTCTCACGCTCGGAGAGTACCAGGCGGCGGCCGGGCAGGCGGAGTTCGATCGTTTCCTTTGCGCCGTGTACCGGGACGACCCGACCGAGCAGTACGTCCTGCTGATGCACCGAAAGAAACCCCAGCCGACGCTGACCGGCCTGAAGGGGGGACGGATTGCGATTTTCCGGAATCCCCGGATGAGCCTGGGCCGGGTGTGGCTGGAAGTGGAACTGGCCCGCGCGGGTTTGGCGGAGGCCGAGGTTCATTTCGCCCGGGTGACGGAGAACCCGAAGCTGTCGCGCGTGGTGCTCGACGTCTTCTTTGGACAGTCGGACGCCTGCCTGATTACGCGGCGCGGGCTGGCGACCATGGTGGAGCTGAATCCGCAGGTGGGACGGGACCTCGTTGCCGTGCTCACCTCGTCCGGCGTGGTGCCGGCCCTGTTTGCCTTCCGGTCGGGCTTCTCCGCCACGCTGAAGGAGAAGTCGCTCCAGGAGTTCAGCGTGGTGCACACGTCGACGGCGGGCCAGCAGGCGCTGGTGATTTTCCAGGCGGAGCGGGTGGCGCCGTTCCCGGTGTCGGTGCTGGAGCCGGGCCTGGGCCTGCTGGCGGATTACGCGCGGCTCCGTCCCGCTGGATATTCGGCGTACCTGACGGCCGTGCGCCGCGCCAAGCCGATCGAGGAGGGCCGCTTGCCATGAGATTCCGGTCCATGGGGGTGCGCGGGTGGGCGACGATGGCGCTGGCGGCGCTGGTGGCGGCGCCTGCCGCGGCCGCCGATGGCGGCCGGGCCGAGCCGGTTCCGTTCCGGGTCGGTTTCTCCCGCGCGCTCTTTGCGGACCTGAACCCGAACGACGCGCAGGCGGCGATGAAGGTCTGGGGTCAAACCGTCGCGCAGGAACGCCGGGTGGCGATTTCCCCGCAGCCGCGGATCATCGACACGGTCGAGACCCTGCGCCGCGAGTGGGGAGCGGGCCGACTCGACGCGGTGGCGCTCCCGCTGGACGAGTTCGGGCAGATCGGCGCCGACGGGCACATCGCGCATTCGTTCTTTGCCAGCGTGGGCGGGCAGGTGAGCGACGCGTATATCGTCGTGACCCACCGGGAGGGGCCCCGCGTCCGGCTGGCGGATCTCGCCGGGTGCGAGGTAAACGTTTTTCGCGGGCCGCGCATGGCGCTCGGTGAGCCGTGGCTCGAACTCGAACTGGTCCGCCTCGGCCTGAGCCCGAGTTCGCGCCACTTCGGCGGGATTCAGCGGCCGACCAAGCTCTCCAAGGCCGTGCTGCCGGTGTTTTTCCGCCAGGCGGAGGCGGCGATCGTGGATCGCCGGGGTTTCGAGACCATGGTGGAACTCAATCCCCAGCTCGGCCGGCAGCTTCGCGTCATCGCGAGCTCACCTCCGTTGGTGTCGATGATCCTGGTCCTGCGCACAGGTTTCGATCCGACCGTGGCTCCGGAGGTGATTGCGAGCCTGCGGGATTTTCATCGCACCCAGGCGGGAAGGCAGGTGTTGACCCTGTTCCAGAGCGATCAGCTGGTGGACTGCGATCCCGAGTTGCTCAGGGCGTCGATCGCGCTGCTGGCCGAGTACCGGCGGCTGACGGTTCGAATCGAGGCGGGAGGTGGCGATGCACCGTGACGGTTTAGTGCAATCGGCGTGCGCGGCCCTGGCTCTGCTGCTCGGGGGCGTCCCGGCGCTGACGGCGAGCGAGAAGGAGGACCCCCGACCTCCGTTCCGAGCGGTGCTGTCGATGCGATTCTTCCAGGAGGTGAACCAGAACGACGCCCAGGCGGCGTTGAAGGTCTGGTTGCAGAACATCGCCTCGGAACGTGGCGTGGCGATGAACCCGTTCGGGAAAATCGTCGACGGAGCGCCGGCGATGCGGGAGGTGCTGCGGGATCGCGAAGCCGATCTTGTCGGCCTGGCGATCGACGAATTCGATGCGCTCCACTCCGCCTTTCGCTACACGCACCTCTACGTGATTGTCGCGGGCGGCCGGGTGGAGGAAGACTACGTGCTGGTGACCCACCGGGAAGGCGGACGGGCCCGGCTCGCGGACCTCGAGGGAGCCTCCCTTCTGGTGTACAGCGGGCCGCAGATGGCGTTGGCGGAGCCGTGGCTCGATCTCGAACTCGTGCGCAACCACCTTCTACCGGGCCGGCAACACTTCCGTTCCCAGCAGATGCACAGCAAGCTGACGAAGGCGGTCTTGCCGGTCTTCTTCCGGCAGGCGGAGGCAGCCCTGGTCTCCCGGCGGGGCTTCGAGACCATGATTGAGCTGAACCCGCAACTCGGCCGGCAGCTCCGGGTGATTGCCCAATCGCCCCCGGTCATCCCGATGGTAGTGGCGCTGGCCGCGGGGATGGATCCGATCGTCCGGGCCCAGGTGGCGGCCAATGTGACGGAGATTCACAAGGCCCCCGGAGGCCGGCAGGTGTTGAACCTGCTGCAGGGGGAGCGACTCGAGGAAATCACCGCCGCGCGTCTGGCGCCCTCGCTGGCGCTGCTGGCGGAGCATCGCAGGCTGCGCGCGACGCTGTCACCGTAGCCGCCTGCTCCGGGCGGGCCTGGCCGCCGGCTTCCTGCCCTGGATGCTGCCGGGCCAGGGCGGCGCTGCGGAAAGCACCGCCGTGCGGGTCGTGATTTCGCGCAGCCTTTTCCAGGACGTCAGCCTGAACGATGCCCAGGCGGCGATCAAGGTGTGGGGGCGCACCGTGGCGGCTGCCCGCGGAGTGCCGGTGGATCCCGTCACCCGAGTCGTCGAGGGCGTATCCGCGCTGCAGGAGGCGTTGCAGGCCCGCCAGGCGGACCTGATTGGCCTGCTCACCGACGAATACGAACGCCTGCCGGATCGGTCCCACCTCACTCACCTGTTCGTGTCCGCGGCCAGCGATCACGTGGAAGAAACCTATGTGGTGGTGACCCGCCTCGACGGCCACCGCTCGCGTCTGGCGGATCTCGCCCAAGGGTCCCTGGCGATCTTCGGGACTCCGCGCATGGGGCTCGCCGAGCCGTGGCTCGATCTCGAACTGGCTCGACAAGGGAGCCCGGCCGTACGCCGCCATTTCGGCGAGGTGCACAGCCAGGCCAAGCTCACCAAGGCCCTGCTGCCGGTGTATTTCAGCCAGGTTGATGCCGCTCTCGTGACGCAGCGCGGGTTCGACACCATGGCCGAACTCAACCCCCAGGTGGGACGGCAACTGCGGGTCATCGCCCGTTCGCCGGCGTACATCCCGATGTTGTTTGCGATCGTAAAGGGCATGGATCCGGGCCTGCAGGATTCGATTGTCACCAACATGCGGGACATCCACCTCCTGCCGACCGGGCGGCAGCTCCTCAATCTGTTCCAGGGGGAGCGTCTCCACGAGATCACCGCGGGAGAACTCACGTCCTCCCTCGCCCTGCTGGCGGAGCACCGCCGGATGGGTCCGGCGCCCACGGGAGGCCAGCCGCACTGACATGAGCACCCCGGGCAATTTCCCTGGTTGGCGCGTCGACCGGAGCGGCTGGCGCGGGGTGTTGCTGGCCGCGGCCCTGGTGGCGGGCGGCGGGGCGGCCGAAGCCCCGACACCAGCGGGGGCATCGACGCCCCCCAGCCGGCCGCTGCGGCTCGGGTTCTCCCGGCGCGTGCTCGATGCCGAGGTGAACATCAACGCCGGCCTGGCGGCCATCCGCCTGCACGCCGATATCATCAGCCGGGCGGACAATCTGCCGATCGACATCAACCGCACCTTGTTCGAGAGCATCGAGGCGATCCGCGAGGCGCTGCGCCAGGAGGAGGTCGACGTGCTCGCCCTTCTCACCGACGAGTATGTGTCCCTGCCGCCGAACCTGTTCACCGGCCCGCTGCTGGCGGCGGTCCTGGAGGGGCGGACGGAGGATGAGTACGTGTTAATCACGCACCGGAAGCACGAAGTGAACCGACTCGCGGACCTGCGGGGCCGTGACGTGGTGGTGTATCACAATGCGCGGTCGGCCCTCAGCCAGGCCTGGCTGGATGTCCTCACCTTGAAGGCGGAGCTCGGCGCGGCAGCCCAGGCCTTCCGGACGCTGACCGTGGTGGGCAAACCTTCACAGGCTGTCCTGCCGGTGTTTTTCGGCCGCCAGCACGCCGCCGTGGTCACGGCGCAGAGCCTGCGGATCATCCAGGAACTCAACCCGCAGGTCGGCCGGGAGATTCGCATCCTCGAGACTTCGCGACCATACCTTCCCTCCGTCCTTTGCTTCCGGGCCGGGGGACCGCCAGCGGATTACGATCGCCTCGCGCGGACGGTCATGACCATGCACACGTCCACCTCCGGCCGCCAGGTGACCACGATCTTCAAGTCCGAGAAGTTTGTCATCGTGCCACCCGAGACCCTGCAACCCGCCCGGGAACTGCTGGCCGAGCGCCAGGCGTTGATGGCGAAGGTCCGGGCTTCCGGTGCCACGGCGGCCCCCGAAGGAGGGCGCCCCCAGCCATGATCACCGTGGTGGAATTCTGGATTCGCGGTGGTGACCGCCGCGGCCGGCGTCGAACGGCGGTGGCCATCGCCTGCGCGCTGGTGGGCGGCTTCGGGCTGGCGGGTGGGGGACGTGCCCAGGCCGCCGAGGCGGGCGACGCCGCCGCGCCGGCGGTGCGTTTTGGGTTCTTCCGGGCGATGTTCCGGGATGTGAACGAAAACGACATCCGGGCATCGCTGAAGGCGTACGCCCGGGCGGTGGCGCTCGATCGCGCGATTCGCGCGGACCCGGATCCGATGCTGTTCGACGGGGCCGACGACGCTGCCGCGGCGCTTCGCGCGGGCGGGGTGGACCTGATCTCGGGCAGCACGCCAGATGTCCTCCGCCTTCCCGAAGGCCTGCTCACCGGACCCTATCTCCTGTCGCTTTCGGGCGACGCCGTCGGAACCGAGTATCAGCTGCTCGTCCGTCGGGAAGCGAAGCACATGCGCGTCGCGGACTTGAGAGGCCGGTCCTTGGTGCTGGTGAACAGCTCGTCGTTTTCCCTGGCCGTTCCGTGGCTGGAACTGCTGGTCTCCCGCGAAGCGCAGGCGGATCCCGGCGCCTTTTTCGGCAGCGTCAAGGTGGTCAACAAGGCCTCGCTGGCCGCGTTGCCGGTGTTCTTCCAGCAGGTGGACGCCTGCGTGGTCACCCGGGCGGGCTTCGCCGTGCTGGCGGAACTTAACCCGCAACTGGCGCGGGCGCTGAGGCCGATCGCGACCTCGCCTCGCGTGGTGCCCATCCTCTCGTGTTTCCGCGCCGGCTACGATCCCGCGGTGAAACAGCGGATCGCCGCCTCGATGGCGACCCTGCAGGATACCGCCGCCGGACGGCAGTTGCTGACGATTTTCCAGTCGGGGCCCATCGCCCCGCAGGATGAAGACGCGCTCGTCACCACCCGACGGTTGTTTTCCGACCACGCCGGCCTGCGCGCCACCGGCGCCGGTTCCCTTTTGACCCCTGCTCCATGAAACCCGAAACCGCTGCACCCGAGGCCCGAGGGCTGGGCATCACCGCTCGAACGACGCTGCTGGCCTGGACGGTCGCCGTCGTGACCCTGCTCCTGTTTGTCGCCGCCCTGCTGCCACGGCAGAAGCAGACGTTCCTCGACGGCCTGCGTTCCAAGGCCTACGGCGTGTCCGTGTCGTTGCGCGAGGTGGCCGCGGGGGCGGTGGTGAACGAGGACTACAGCGCGGTGGTCGACTACTGCACCGAGATGCTCCGGGGCGATCCCGGCATCGACTCGATCGTCATCACCCGCAACGACGGCTTCTCGCTCGTGCACGACCGCAGTGGCTGGCAATCCAAGACCCTGGAGGGGCGCTGGCGGCCCGGCGTGCGCGCGGCGACCGGCGACATCGAGACGCCGGCACTGCTGGGTCGGCGGATGTACCTGTTTTCCCAGCCGTTCGACTATTCGGGCATCGAGTGGGGCTGGATTCACGTCGGGCTGTCGCTGTCGGGCTACGATGCCAACCTGAGCCAGCTGTACCGGCAGACGACCCTGGTGGCGGTCGTGTGCGTGGTGTTCAGCCTCCTGGCCTCCGGACTCTATGCGCGCCGCCTGGTGCGCCCGATCCTGCTGCTGCAGGCGGTCGTGCGCCGCGTCGCCGGGGGGGACCTGGCGGCCCGCGCCGAGGTCTTGCGCAACGATGAGCTGGGCAACCTCTCGGACTCGGTGAACTCCATGACCGAGGCGCTGCACCGACGGGACCGGATCCTCGAGAGCGTGCGGTTCGCAGCCCAGGAGTTCCTGGCCGCGGGGGACTGGCGGAAGGTGATGCCCGACGTGCTGGCGAAGATTGGCCAGGCCGCCGCCGCGAGTCGCGCCTACATCTTTGAAAACCGTCCGGGAGAGGGGGGGGAGATCCTGAGCTACCAGATCTTCGAGTGGACCGCTCCGGGGGTGTCCTCCCAGATCGGGAACACCGAGTTGCAGGGCTTCAGTTATCGCACGCCGGGATTCGAGGCCTGGGGCGAGAGTCTCGCCCGCGGAGAGATCACGGCCAATCTGGCGACGGAGATGCCGGAAGGGGCGCGGCGGCTCCTGGCCGAACAGGGCATCCGATCGTTGCTCGTCATCCCGATCCGGACCGAGGGCAGTTGGTGGGGATTGCTGGGATTGGATGAATGCACCCGGGATCGCCTCTGGACGGATGCGGAACGCGACAGTCTGCGGGCGGCGGCGGACATGCTGGGAGCGACGATCGCCCGGCAACGGGCGCAGGATGCGCTGCTCGATGCCAAGGCCACCCTGGAGGAACGCGTGCGGCAGCGGACGCGGGAACTGCAGGAACAGGTGGAAGCGAAGGAGAAGGCCCGGGCCGAACTCGCCCAGGCCCAGAGCCGGCTGATGTCCCTGTCGCGGGAGGCGGGGATGGCGGAGGTGGCGACGGGGGTGCTGCACAACGTGGGGAACGTGCTGAACAGCGTGAACGTGGCGACGAACCTGCTGCGGGAGCGGCTGGATCGGGCGCGGGTGGGGAGTCTGCAGCGGACGGTGGGGCTGCTGCGGGCGCACGAGGGGGATCTGGCGGAGTACGTGGGGAAGGATCCGCAGGGACGGCAGGTGCTGGGCTTCCTGGAGCAG
>JACRQG010000025.1 GCA_016222805.1 Verrucomicrobiota bacterium
GTCTTTACCCGCACGCCGCCGCCCGCCGCTGCGATCGGGTCCGGCACCGGCTCCGCGCCCGTTCCAACCATCGCGACCGCGGCCATCGGTCAGTCCACGCCCGCGCCGACGGCCCTGCCCAACGCCGCCTCGGCGGCCGCCAGCACGTCGAACGCGACTTCCTCCGCGGCCTCCACCACCGCGACCCCGCGCACACCACCCGCCACTCCACCATCGGCCAACAACAGCGTACCGCCGGTGGTCCCGCCCCAATCGCGCAACGTCAGCTTCTGAACCGAGTCAACGGCCGAGGGGGGCGCGATCGTTCGGACGGGTGGAGGCCCCTCTCCGCACCTCGAAATGTCGCCACGGCTCCCCGAGCAAATCCGGGGTTTTCAATCCGGGAGTCGGCCTTCATGATCGCGGGATGAAGCACCTCGGGGCGCTCTGGGGCGGCGCGTCCGTGGCGGCCGTCATCGCAACGATCACCGCGACCTTCTGGCTGGGGGCCGCGGCGGGAGCCCTCGCGTGTGGGCTGGGGGTGATCCTGATATTGAACCCACCGGGCGCCCCACGCGGGGAACTGCCGCGCGGGCTTGCCCGCGCCGGCTGGGCCATCGCAACGCTCCTCACCCTGCTCGCCGCCAAGGATCTGCTCCCTGCCTTCCCCGTCCCAGGGCAAGCCGAACGACAACAGGTCCTCGCCCAGGAGGTGCTGGCCTGGCCGGCCACGGCCCGCAGCCCGGGCCTGGGCCATGGGGCGGCCCATCTTGCCGCGCTGGCGCTCGCGACGGTATGGGTCCTGGGATGCGTCGCCAGCCTCAGCGGCACGGCGCGCCGCCAGTGGATCGCGCTGGCCGCCGCCGCCGGCCTGCTTTCCGCCTTTGGGCTCGCAGCCCTCTGGATCACCCGGGGTCCGACGGCCTACGGTCCGGGAAACTCGGTCGGGGCGGTGATCAGCAAGAACAGCGCGGGCACGCTGGTCGCGCTCGGGATCGTGCTGCAGGCGGGACTGGCCCGCGCCGCCCTTCGGGCCGGCCGCGTTCCGGTTGCCCTGGCCTCCGCCGTCACCGGCATCATGTTGCTCCTCCCTCTGGTGCGCCTGGGTTCGTGGACCGCGCTCGTCGCACTCGCCACGGGCGGAATCGTCCTGCTCCTCGAGGGCAGATTAGCGTCGCGAAAACTCCTGGTGGTGCTGACTGCCGCCGCCGTCGTACTGGCGCTGGCCAGTTTCGATCCCCGGCTGGCCAGTCGCGTGGGAGAACTGGGAAACGACTACCGCCTGCGCATCTGGAAAGATGTGCTGCCCATGCTGGCCGCCTACCCCGGCGGCGGAATCGGTCTCGGTGCCTTTGAAGAGGTGTATCCGCTGTTTGGATCCTTGCCTCTGCCCTACGATGCCCGGCTGACTCATCCCGACTCCAGCTGGGTGCGCCTCCTCGTCGAATGGGGACTGGCACCGGTCGCACTCCTGATCGGTGGAGCCGTGGTGGGTCTGGCGCAACTGCGACCGGCGTGGCCGAAGGCGTCGGCCCCGGCCAGGATCGCGGCCGCCGCGGTCGTCGGCTGGCTCGCCAGCGGACTGACCGACAACACGCTGCACCGGCCCGAAACCCTGCTGACCGGCACCTTGTTGCTGGGGCTCGCGCTCGCCGGGGTCGCCTCCGGGCCGCTGCCGGCGCGCCCCCTGCAGGGGGCGGCCGTCCCGTTTGGTGCCGCCGCCCTGCTCCTGGGCTCCTGGGCGGCCACGATTGGCCAATCGGAGCTTCGCTGGACGTTGCTCGATCCCGCTCGAATCTGGGCCGCAGCCGCACACCTGGGTCCGACCGTCCCTCCGGCATCGGCGCAGCTCGCGCGCTTCGATGCTGCCGTCCGGCTCCAGCACCGGTCGGTGTCGTATCCGGATTCCACGGCCCGTTTCCTGCACCCCCATGCCCCGGAGGCCGCGTTTGAGTTCTGGCGTCTGGCGCTGCTGCGAGCCGGGCCGGAAGCCGCCGGAGACTACTTTGCCAAAGCCGTCGCCGCGTTTCCGGCCACCCCCCTGGAATACTGGATCCGGCTGGCAAACGCCACCGACCCCGACCAGGTGTTGCTGCTTTCCGTCCTGGCCTCGTCCCCCGGAGATCACCTGGTCCGCGACTGGCTTGCCTCCCGGCGCAAAGGGGCCATCGATCCCCGGCCCGCCCGCTGGCTGCTTGCTGCCGTGGAGCGTTCCGGCCGGCTCGACCTGCTGGCGACCTCGCTCCCGGAATTCTCGGTTCGCGATCCCGGATTCTGGATTCGCGCCGCCCGATTGCTGCGGGACGGCGGACATCCGCAGGCAGCCTGGACAGCCGCCTCCCATCTGCTGCCGGAGGATCGCCTCCCCGCGGCGGGCTCCCGCCCGCCCGCCGGCCCCGGCCCGGATCTGCTGCTGGGAGCGCGGCGATTCTCCGACCTACGGGACTGGCTGCTGGCCCCCGGCCGCACTCACGGGGAGCAGCTCGCCGTGCTGGCACGCATCTGCGCCGTACGCGAGGCGCCGGCCTGGTTCCGTCTGCACTATGCCCGCCACCTCGCCGCGGCCGGTGACTACGCTGCTGCCGTGGACCAGATCCTGGCCGCCCGTCCCGCACCGTGATCGCCTCCTGCCCCGTTTCTGTCGGGGACCGGAGCTCCAGCCGCTGACCGCCGTTCCTGCTTTCGCTTTCCCTCCAAGCGTGCGCGCCACCGCCCGGAGAATCCGCCCTCCCCGGTCGGGTATCCACCGGCGACGGACCGCCGGTTACCCCCGGGGACAGGGGATCGATCAGCTGCCGTAGGAGGACGAGTAGTCGTAGTAATCGAAATTCCCGTCCGACGGCCGCGCGCCATTGATTACGAGCAGCGGGTCCTTCTTGGCCGATCGCCTGAGGACGAGCAGCGCCTTCTTCATGGTCATGAGCGTGGCGGTACGGAGTCGCACGACGTAGAGCACACGGTCGACGCGGGAGATGAACGGCACGGTGTCGCTCACGGGAATGACGGGAGCCGAGTCGATCAGCACGAGGTCGAACTTCTCCCGCGCCTCCGTCGTCAGCGCGCTCGGGAACTTGAGCATCATCGCATCCACGACGCGGGCCGACTCCCGGCCCGCCGTCATGACGGAGAAACCGTGCTCGCCCGCGGGCCGCACGCATTCGTCGAACGAACAGGTGCCGCGAATCAGGTCGGCGAAGCCCGGCAGTTCCGCCGACAACCCCAAGCGCTGGGCAATGGTGCCGCGACGCACGTCCGCATCCACCAGAAGGGTGCGGACGCCGGCGCCGGCCGCCGCCAGGGCAAGATTGAGGGACAGCGTCGACTTGCCCTCTCCCGGGGAACTGCTGCTGATGACCACCACCTGGCCACCGGTTGCCGTCGTCCGCTCCAGGGCCAGCGTGGCTCGCAGGGAGCGGATCGCCTCGGCAAACGCCCCAGGGCACTTCGGATCGGCCATGGCGATCCGGTCTTGAAACCGGGATCGCAACGCCGGGATCTCTGCCGCCACGTCGAGTTCCAGGGCCTTGGCGACCTCCGCGACCGCAAACGCCCTGCGATCCAGCCGCACCGCGAGCATCAGCAGGCCCAGCCCCACCAGCAGCCCCAGGCCGATTCCCCGCCGCACTTCCCCCGCGGAATCGGGCTTGCTCTCTCTCACCACGCCGGCGCGCTTCAGCACCTGGATCACCTCGTCGTCGACCCCCTTGCGAAAATCGATGTTCTGCAGGCTCGCCACCAGTCGCTGGTAGAGGTCCCGGGTTCGGGCCGTCGTGCTCTGCAGCTTCTGGTGTTCCGCTTCAATCTGGGTGGACTCCAGCACCTTGGCCTCCCACTCGCCCATGGAAGCGAGAATGGTCTCGAGTTCACTGCGAATTCCATCGACCTCGCGCCGGAACGCCGCGGCGTCCTCCGTCTCCAGCAGGCCGACCAGACGCCGCAACTTGGCGATGTCGCCTTCCAGCTTCTGGAACCGGGGATGCTTCGGCCGAAAGACCTCGCGCATGGCCTCGAACTCCACCTCGAGCTCCCGCAGCTTGAGCCGCTGCACCGTCACCGCGCTGCCGCGGGACGGTCCCGAAGTCTCCGTCCGCGGTCGCGCCGACACGGCCTCTCCGAGCTCGAGCGCGCCCACCCGGCTGGCCAGGGAATCGGTCACCGCCCCGCGGTCCAGCAGTTCGGCAAGGCGCAGCTGCATGCGCAGGCTCGCCTCCCGGTTCTTCAGCTGGGAGAGGAATCTCGCCGCCGTCGTGGACTGCTGCTCCCAGAAGACGATGTTGCGTTGCTGCTTGAACCGAAAGAGCTCCGCCTCCTGCTCGTTCAGGATCTTCTCGAGCCGGGCAATCTCCCCGGAGATCTGATCCATCACGCTCCGGGAGGAGACGAGACGCTGTTCGCGCCGCATGGTGATGTACTCCTCCATCACCAGGTCCAGGTAGCGCTGCACGTGGGTCGGGCCGCCGCTGGTGGCCGTCAGCTCGAAGATCGTGGTCCGCGGGACCTGCCGCGCCCCCAAGTCGGGGCGCACCATGGCATCCGGGTGCTCCAGCCGGAGCTTGATCATCGCCCGCTCCCGCAGTTCCTCGCTCGTCAGGATCTCCAGCTGCGTACCGAGCACCGCCATGAAGTCGTTGGCCACCGGGTTGCCCTCGGAGAAGTTCAGCCGCCCGCTCATCACCAGGCGCCCGCTGGAGCTGAAGGTCGAGGGCAGCCCGGAGGCCCGATAGGCCGACCAGGCGCCCCCGACAATCATGCCCAGGGGCACGATGAAGAGGTAGGTGCGCGCTTTCCCGGACAGGATCGCACTGAGATTGAATCTACTGCGCCACATATTCCCTCCTACCAGTTCACCAGCTTGGCATCCGCGATGACGAAATCCCCGTCGAGGACCGGCATGTCGCGATCAATCCGGCCCTTCTTCAGCACTTCCTCGAGATCGACGGTCAGCGTCTGCACCTGCCCCCCGTCGGCCGCCCGGCGGATGATCTTGATCCGGCGCGCATCGGCGAAGTCGGCCAGACCGCCGTTGGCGAGGATCACCCGGCCGACGGTGTTCGGTTCCGTCAAATCGATCTCCACCACCCCGACCTTGCGCATCTGTCCGGCGAGGAAGATCCGTCCGCGACTGATCGACCGGTCCGGACGTTCCACCAGCAGGAGCCGCACCGTCGCCCGCACGAGGTAGTCCGCCTCCAGGGCCTGCCGCGTTTCCGCCGTGACCTGGTCCACCGTCTTGCCCGCCACCGTCCAAAGCCCGAGGAGCGGCAGGTCAATCCGCCCGCCGGCGTTCACGACCAAATCCGCCGCAGCCTCCGGGTCCTCCAGCACGGAGAAGCGCAGCCGATCGCCCGGCCGCAGTGGCACTTCGGCCGTGACCCCGGCCGGCTGGGCCGGCGGAGGCGTGGCCGCGGGCCGGGGTTCGGCTGCAGCCAGCCATCCGGCTCCGCCCAGCAACAGGGTGGCCAGGAACCATCGAGTGTATTCGCGAGACATCGATTAGAACTCCAGTTGGACCGAAAGGGTAAGCCGGTTCTGCCGGTAGGCGCGCAGCGGCAGATTCGACTGTTTCGCCACACGATCGAAGGCGAGCCGGACGTTTAGGTCCGCCGTGACGTTGTAGCCCAATCCGGCACCGGCGGTCCATCGCGTCCCGCGCTCCCCCGTCGGTCCCGACTCCCGCACCCATTGATAGGACCCCATCAAATCGAGAGTGACCGCCGTCGTGAGAAGGTAACGGGGCGTCAATGACAGCTCGCGCAACCGGTAGAAGTTCGTGCTCACCCCCTCCTGGGTCGACTGATGGTAGCGCAGGACATAGGAGAGATTCTCCCGCGGGGAGTGATCGAAGGAGCAGACGAGGAATGGCGTGGTCACCTTTGCATCGTCCGCGGCAACGCGCGAGTTCACGTACCGGTTACGCGCCACCCCGGCGCCGACCCGCAGTGCCATGGCGGGCGACAGCCGCCAGTCGTCATGCACGCCGAAGGTCACGAAGTTCGAACGCTGCGACGGCCCGCCCTCACTGTGGGCTTCCACCACGGCAACGTCGGCCGACATCTGGTTGGTCTTCGACAGCGCCCGACGGTAGCGGATCGCGCCCACGTCGTTCCACGAGGTCTGCGCGAGCGCCGCCTCGCCCAGCTGGCTGCGGCGCTCACGGAAGACGAGCAGCTGGAGATCCGATTCGTGCATCGGCAGGTCCGCCTGCACCCCCAGGGTGACCGCGCGCTGGTCGAGAATCTCGGTCCGGTTCACCACCGGCGAGAGAATGGGGTCGAGCTGGCGCCGGTACTTGAAGAAGGGTGAGATCCGGATGCTCGCCACCCACAGGTTGAAGCGCAGGGCCGAGTCCGGGGCTACCGACAGCAGCTGTTGCCGCCGGCCAGGGCCGGAGAGCGGAATCCGCTCCCCAATCTGGCCCTTCAGCGACAGTTCTTGCAGCCGCGTCAACTGGTACGCGGCGTCAAACCGAAGTCCGGCACTGGCAATCACCCCGCTCTGCCCCACCGGCTCCACCCGGACATTGTCATTGTACTCCAGCGCCGCATCGACCCCCAGCGAGAGTGCGAGGCCGCCCACGTTGGCGGTCCGGCCGACCCGCGCCTGCAGGGGATTGAGCCCGGGCGAGCCGTCGTGCAGGCCCCCCGTCGATGCCACCGGCGCGGGCGCTGTCTGGGCCGAGGGGGCCGAAGGGGCCTCGAAGTGGCTCCGGACCCAATCCTGCGCCCGCCCGACCCCGGGCAGGCTGCCAAGGCCGGAGAGAAAAACCAAACTCGGAGCCGCCCGACGCAAACGACGGGCTCCCCGGAGGAGGAAATCACGATTACTCATGGGAAAGGAGGGAACGGGCTGGACGTCAGGTTGATTCGGCGACGTCGGCACCGGAGGAAGGGCGCCCGTTGGCGCCACCCGCACCGGCCCGCTGCGGCGCGGCCACCAGGCCGAGTTCCACCGCGAGCAATGTCAGTCCGGCGATGGAGTGGACACCCGTCCGATCCATGATGCGGCGGCGGTGATTCTCTACCGTGAAGACGCTCAGACCCAGTTGCGCGGCGATTTCCTTGGAACTTAGACCCCGCGCGATGCCCGCCAGGACGTCGCGCTCCCGGTTGCTCAGGGGACCTTCGTGCGGGTTGCCCGGCAGATCCTGCATGATCCGCTGGATCAGCCGCCGGGTTCCCGCGCCGCAGAAGATCTGGCCGGCGTGCACCGCCTGAATGCCCTCCACCATTTCGCGCAGCGGGGCGGATTTCGGGAGGAACCCCCGGGCTCCACAGCCAATCGCCCGGCGCAGGGCCAGCGGATTCGTGGTGCCCGAGAACATCAGCACCCGGCTGCCCGGAGAGACGCGCAGGAGATATTGAACCGCATCCGGACCCTGCTGGCCCGGCAGGAGGGAATCGAGGATCACCACATCGGGGCGCAGACGCCCGCAGAGCTCGATGCCGCCCTCGGCGTCACCGGCCTGGCCGACGACCTGCATGTCCACGCGCTCGTTGAGCGCCTGCTCCAGCAGCCCGCGCAGCAGCTCATGATCATCAATGATGACCACGGAGATGCGGGGCGAAGAGTTCGGGCGGTCGGCCATGGCGCCAAGAATTGGCGGACCAATGGCCATCATCCAAAGAAACAGTTTTGCTACCGCGGATAAGAGTCCTGCGTAGTGCCCGCGCCCCCGTTCCCCTTGTTCGGGATCCAGAATCGAAACTCAGAACCCGCCCCCACCTGGCTCTCCACTTCAATGGCACCACCCATCATCGCCACCAAGCGCCGGGAGATGCTCAAGCCCAGCCCGGTGCCGGCCTGCGAACTCACCCGGTTGCTCTCCAGTTGCACGAAGGGCTCGAAGACCGCCTCGAGGCGATCGGCCGGAATGCCGTAGCCGGTGTCGCGGACGGAGAACCACAGCACCCGCCCCTTTCCGGCCGCATCCTCTCCGACCCACGCTGTCAGCTGTACATTGCCGCTGCTGGTGAACTTCACCGCATTGCCCGCCAGGTTGAGGAGCACCTGCTTTACCCGCGGCGCGTCTCCAATCCAGCTCAGATCCGGCGCGTGCCGGCATTCCGTCACGAGGTGGAGGCCGGCCTTGCGCGCGGCCGGTTCCACGATCGCCGCCACGTCGGCCACCACCTCGGCCGGTCGGAACTCCCGCTCCTCGACCACGACGCCGCCGGCTTCCAGGCGCGAATAATCCAGCACATCCGAAATCACGCTCATCAAGATCTGGCCCGACTTTTCCATCGTCGCCAGGGTCCGGCTGGCCAGATCCCCATGGGCGACCGGCCCGACCTTGAGCAAGCGCAGCCCGGTGATGATGGAGGTCAGCGGCGTGCGCAGCTCATGGCTCACGGTGGCCAGAAACGCGCTTTTGGCCCGATCCGCGGCCTGCGCCAGCACGAGGGCCCGCTCCAGTTCCCGGGTACGCTCCTTCACCCGTGACTCCAGTTCCGCCAGCAACTCCTCGCGCTGCCGCTGTTCCGTCTCCAGGCGGTGCGCCATGGCTGCGAGATTGGTCATGAGATCCTGCAACTCGAGCGGGAGATCCAGCCGGCGGGAGGACTGCAGCAGGTCCGCCCGCTGCGTCGGGGCGTGGGAAAACTCCGTCAGGTTCTGCCACGCGCGAAGGAGATCCCGCAACGACCAGGTGGCAAAATAGGAGGCGAAAATCACCGTCGCCATCGCCACCAGGAGCATCCACCCGTAACCGTTCAGCACCGGACGCAACACCTCCTGCCACGGCCGCTGCACGGTCAGGGTCCAGTCCAGCCCAGGCACCGGCGCGGTCACCGACAAGAAGCTCTCCAACTCGCCGTCCACTTCCGCCGTGAACCGAACCGGTCCGGACCCGGCCCGTTCCAGTTGCCTGCCCAGCGCCGTGCCAGCCAGGGAGCTCAGCGGCTCCTCCTGTGCTCCGGGCGCAGTGATGACGCGCCTGCGCCCGTCCGCCAGCACGTACCGCCACACGGATCCGGCGGCATTGGCGCGGATCAACTCCTCGAGCCTCCCAACCCGAATGGAACCCTCGACGACCCCCAAACGTCGGCCCTGGTCCGTTACCGCGGGCGCGCTGACGGCGATGAGCAGGTCGGTGCCGAATCCGCGGCCGCGGAAGACCCCCGAAACATAGGGCTTTCCCGTGGCCATCGGCATTGAGAAATACTCCCGATCGGACACCGGAATCCGTTGAACCGACGTCTCGCCCGGCGGGAAATCCCGCGGCGCCCGCGCGAACACAATCCCGTCCTCACCGGCGGCGAGCAGGGTGACAAACACCCCACTGCTCCGATACCCCTCGTCCAACGCGTGGGTCATCCGATCGGCATCGAGAAACACCTCTGGACTGACCTGACGCGCCGCCATCTCCCGCACGGTCAGGGATGCATCCGCCACCAGGCGCGCGACCAGCGCCGCCAGATGCTGGGCCCGCGCATGCAGGTTCTCCCGTGCCTCCGAGATGGAACGCTGTTCAAACGTGCGTGCCGCCAGCAACCCGACCGCCAGCACCGGCACGGTGCCAAAGGCGACATACCTCGTCAGGAGGACAGTCCGGATGCTCCGCGGCGCCCGGAGGCCCCCGGGGCGGGCAGCCCGGGGCAACTGGTCCGCCAGCAGGAGCCCGAGCCAGGCTCCAATGAAGCCGTTGACCACCTGCACACCCAGTGCGAGTTCCAGTGAGGGGTGCGGAATCCGGTAGACGTATTGATAGAGGAACAGGGAGAAGGGCGTCCCGATCACCACCCAATACAGGAGATCCATCAGGACGGGGTTTCGTCCCCGCCGCCAGGCCCACCCCACCAGCAGCCCCTCCAGCGCGATCAAGAGGGCCGTGTAGGGCTGGCCCCATTTCAACCAAAGGGTCGTGGTGCTCGTCACCAGAACCAGCAAACCTGGCACCGGTCCCAACAACCAGAGGGCGACCCAGTAGCACACCAGGCCCAGCACCAACGTATGCCCGACAAACAGCACCGGGCCAAACCAGTCGGCGCCGATGGCAAGCAGGATCAAACCGGCCAGCAGCAACCCACGCAGCGACGGTCTTGTCGGCATCGGTGCCCGGGACGACATGTCACCCCTGATTCCCACTTCAACCGAACGCAATCTCCCTTCCTACTCCGCCTGGCGCGGTTCCGCCCGCAGCCAGTGCTGCACTACCGCCAGCAGCTTTTCGGGATCAAACGGCTTCGTCAGATACTCGTCGGCTCCGGCCGAAAGTCCCGCGGCCACGTCGTCGAGATCGGCCCGCGCCGACAGCATGATCACGCGCGTTGCGGCGAGCCGCGGGGTGGTGCGCACATGGTGGAGGAGCCAGCGTCCGTCACCATCGGGCATGATCATGTCCGTGATAATCAAATCCACCCCTTCAGCCTCGAGGACCTGCGCCGCCTCGCGGCCGCTCGCCACTCCCTGGACCTTGACGTCGATCAGACTGAGGAGATCGATAGTCGTCTCCCGAACATTGGCATCGTCCTCGGCGAGAAGAACGGTCGGTCGGCGGGCAGGATCGGCGGGCATGTTCCCCGCTATTTACCCGGTCACCCGATCAAGTAAAGGCGGCTCCGGCCGGACGAAAAAAAAACGCCCGCCCGGTACAACGACTACGCAGTTCTACGCCCGCCCGGTTGCCGACTCGGCCGGATCGGATCTGTCATGGAAATCTGGATATATCGCATCCTCGTGCTGCAGCCCGCCGGCGGCCACCACCCGATGGGGTGGCAGCTGGGTGCGGAACCACGTCCGCTGCTTCTTGACCAGGGCGCGCGTGTTCCGCGCGATCGTCCCGCCGAGTTCCGCCGCCGGCAGCCCGCCCGCGAACATCGCCAGCACCTCGCGGTAGCCGATGGCGCGGGCCGCACTCGGGTTGCGCTCGAACCCCGCCGCCTGGAGGCGCCGCACCTCCTCCACCAGGCCGGCGCGCTGCATCGCCGCCACGCGCTCGTCGATCCGCCGGTGCAATTCCGCGGTCTCCCGCTCGAGCCGCGTCAGCTCGAGTTGCTCTCCGGCAAATGCCCCCGGCTGCCGGGCAAAGTCCGCGGCCAGCTGCGCCAGCGTCCGCCCCGAAGCCAGACAGCGCTCCAGGGCCCGGGCCACCCGGCGCGGATTGGCCGCATCCAGCGCCCCGAGTTCCCCCCGGTTGAGTTCCCGCAACCGGGCCAGCGCCTCGGCCGGGGCCATCCGGTCCACCTCGGCCCGTACCTCCGCCGGCACTTCGATCTGGTCCGTCACCGGCCCGAAAAACGCCTTCAGGTAGAAGCCGCTGCCGCCCACCACCAGCACCCGGCGGCCCCGCGCGCGAATCTCGTCCACCGCCGCGCGCGCCGCCCGCACGTACCACCCGATGTCCATCTGCTCCCCCGGTTCGCAGACGTCGATCAAATGGTGCCGCACCCGCGCCCGCTCCTCCGCGGTGGGCTTCGCCGTGCCGATGTCCATGCCACGGTAGAAGAGGAGCGAATCGCAGGAGAGGATCTCCGCGCCGTGCCGCTCCGCCCAGCGCAGGGCCCACGCGGTCTTGCCGACGGCGGTCGGACCGGTGAGCAGATGGAGCGTGTTCGCGGGCGGCACGGTTTGGGCTTTCCATCCGTGGCATCCGCGCTCTGCGTGGTCAAAGGGTATCCTCCCGTTGAAAACCGGCATCATCGTCAATCCCCGCTCCGGCCGCGCGGCGCGCGCCTCCGCCGCCATCCGGGCCCTGGCCGCGGAACGCGGTGCCCCCGTCTGGTGCACCACCCATCCCCGCCACGCGTCGGAGCTGGCCGCCGCGGCGGTGCGCAATGGCTGCGACTTGGTTGTCGCGGTGGGCGGCGACGGCACCATCAACGAGGTCGCCTCCGTCCTGGTCGGCACCAGCGCGATTCTCGGGATTGTCCCGTGCGGCTCCGGCGACGCCCTCGGCCGGCACCTGCGTATCCACGGTCCGGTCCGGCGCGCCGTGCGGATCCTGCGGGACGGCCAGCCCCGCGCGCTCGATTCCGGCCTCCTGGACGAGCATCCCTTCTTCTCGGTCGCCGGATTCGGCTTCGAAGCGGAGATCGCCCACCGGTTCAACCGCCTCCGGCGGCGCGGATTCCTGCGCTACCTCTTCGTTGGCGCACAGGTCTTCCGCACCTGGTCCCCCCCGGAATTCGAGGTGCGGCATGATGACGGCACGCTGCGCTTGCGCGCCCTGACCCTCGCCATCGCCAACACGACCCAGTATGGCAACAACGCGCGCATCGCCCCGCGCGCCTCTGCCGTCGACGGCCGGCTGGACCTCGTGGCGGTCCCGCCCGTGACGGCCGGCAACGCCCTCCCGCTGCTCGTCCGCCTTTTTCGCGGCACCCTGGATCGCGCCCGCGGCATCACCCATCTGCGCAGCACGGGATTCACTGTGCGGCGCAACGAACCGGGCCCGGTCCATACCGACGGCGAGGTCCACGTGGCCGGGGCGGCGGTCGAGATCGTGGTGCGTCCCACCAGCCTCCGCGTGCTCGTCCCTCCCGAGTTGCCGGCCGAGACATAGGCCGCGGATCGGACCGCCACCGGTGCCGCCGTCGTCTCGCGCCCGCCCACCGGAATCGCTTCCCCGGTCAAGCTAGGCCACACGCGCCTTCGCAACCTACCGCCCCGCCTCGACCTCGCCGAAGGCGACCGCGCGATCCCGCCCCTGCGCCTTGGCCGCGTACAAGGCCTTGTCCGCCGCGTTGAGCAATTGCGGTCCCGATCCCGCATCGTGCGGAAACGCCGCGAACCCGGCGCTCACGGTCACCCGCAGCGCCCGGCCTCCGCTCACCCGCACCGGCTCCCGGCGCACCGCCGCACAGACCCGCCGCGCGACATCCTCCGCGGCCGCGCTGTCACTTTGCACCAGCACGAGCGCCAGTTCCTCGCCGCCGTAGCGCATGGCCCGGTCCACGGAACGCACCTCACCCGCCACCCGTCGCGCGACCTCCCGCAGCACCTCGTCGCCCACGGCGTGGCCGTGCGTGTCGTTCACGGACTTGAAGTGGTCGATGTCCACCATCACGAGGCCGAGCGGGTGCTGGAACCGCCGCGCCCGTTCCTCCTCCTCATTGAGCACCCGTTCGAACTCCCGGCGGTTGAGCAACCCGGTGAGCTCATCCCGCGTGGCCAGTCGGCGCAGGGCTTCCAGCGTCTCGCCCAGCTTCAGCGCATACCGGAGGGACCGTTCGATCATCCGCGGGGTGATCTCGCCCTTGACCAGATAGTCCAGGGCGCCGGCGTTCATCGCCTCGATGTCGACGCGATCCGCGGTCTCCGCCGTGAGGAAGACAATCGGGGTGTGGCAGCCCTGGGCCACGGCGTCGCGAATCAACTGGAGGCCGTTCTTTTCGCCCAGCTGGTAGTCGAGGAGGCACGCGTCGTAGCGCCCGGACAGGAGCTGCCGCATGCCCTCCTCGTAGGTCTCGGCCCACTCGAGGGTGTAACGTCCGGATTGGAAGGTCTTGAAGTGCGCCTGCGTCAGCCGGTACTGCATCCGGTCGTCGTCGATCAGCAGGATGCGGCGGTTCATGGCGTTTGGGCGGAGCGGTTTCTCCACGCAGGCGTCGCCGTCAGGCACCGATGGCGGTTCCCGCCGCCAGGTCGGCCGCCCGCGCCCCGATGGCCGCCACCAGGCGTTCCCTGTTCCCGAGATGATCCCGGATGCAATTCACCAGCGCGCTGCCAACCACCACCCCATCCGCCAGCGGCGCCACCTGCGCCACCTGGGAACGCGAGCCGATGCCAAACCCCACCACCACCGGAAGGCGGGTCTGCCGGCGGATGCGCGCCATCGCCTCCGGGATGTTCCCCGCCACCTGGTCCCGCACGCCGGTGACGCCCTCGCGCGAAACGTAATACAGGAAACCCGTGGTCGCCGCCGAAATCCGAGCGATGCGATCCTCAGGGGTTGTCGGCGCGATGATGAACACGGTGTCGACGCCATGCCGGCTCCCCGCGGCTTGAACCTCCCCGGCTTCCTCCGGCGGAAGATCCAGCGTGAGGATGCCATCCACCCCCGCCGCCCGCGCCGCCTGGAAGTAGGCGTCGACCCCATGGGCGAACACGAGGTTGTAGTAAGTGTAGAACACGATGGGGGCGTCGCTGAAGGTCCGCACCCGGCGCACGAGTTCGAAGACCCGCGCGGCGGTCATCCCGCCCTCCAAGGCTCGCTGCGCCGCCAGTTGGTTGGTCAGGCCGTCCGCCAGCGGATCCGAGAACGGTACGCCCAACTCGAGGATGTCCACTCCGTTGGCGAGCAGGGCGCGGCACACTTCCACGGAGGTGTCGAAATCCGGGTCTCCGGCGCAGACATAGGCCACGAAGGCGGAGCGACGGGCGGTCCGGGTGCGTTCAAACACGGCGGAAAGTCGGGACATGGATTCGCGAAGTTGGCCGGGAAGGGGAAAAAATGACACCAAAATCTCGCAGGCGTCGCGCGCGCGGACGCCACCGCCGGTGGCGGTGATCGCCTCCGACGGGGCGGCACCCGTGACCGCAAGATGCGGGCCGCAGCTCAGATCGAAAACTCGACCACCACGGGCAGGTGGTCCGAGAGCAGCGAGCGCACGACTTCGCAGCGCACGTGCCGGCAGCCGTCTGGCAGGAAGATGAAATCGAGCGCCCGGCGCGGCAAAGGCGACGGAAACGTCTTCGCGGTCGCCGGAAACAGGTGGTAGTCGCAGTAGTCGGAAAGGTGGCTGAGGAGGGACGCCGTCGCATCGTCGCGGGTCCCCGGATTGTTGAAGTCGCCGCAGACAATCGGGGGCACGGCCCAGGTGCGTCCGTGGAGGCGGTGTTTTTCCCGCAGCCAGACCACCAGTCGTTCCAGCTGGCGCAGTCGCTGCGTTCGCGAGCTGAAGTGCAGGTGCAGATTGACCATCGGCAGGCATCGCCCTCCCACATCCAGTTCGACGTAGAGAAATCCCTTCTCCCCCACCCGTCGCTGGCCGAAGACCACGGTCTCCGCCGCCCGGATCGCGTGCCGTGAAAGCACGGCATTGCCATAGCTGAGGTTGAACAGCCCGCTGCGGCGGTTGTTGATTCCGAAGACGGTGTGCGGAAACCGGCTGTGCACGCGCAGGTAGTCCAGATGATCGAAGTTCCCCGCCCACCGTGATCGCTCGTCGATCTCCTGCAGCGCCACCACGTTGGGCGCCAGGCGATCCAGCATGTCCGCAATCCGGCGGAGATTGGCCCGCAACTTCCGCTGCGACGTCAGGCCCTGGATCGGATTGAGCCCCCGGCCGTGCGCGATGTTGAAAGTCACCAGACGGAGATGCGGCATGGTCTGCCACTAACGTAATACCGGGCCCGCGCCGTGCAAGGGTGTCGCTCCCCATCCCGCGGCGGTCCCGGGGGCGGCCCAGCGGGCCGTTGATCGTCCCGGGAGCCGGGAAAATGGGGCGGCCAACGGGACTTGAACCCGCGACCCCAAGATCCACAATCTTGTGCTCTAACCAACTGAGCTATGGCCGCCGTAAGGGGGGGCGAAAATCACGACCCGCCGGGACGCTGTCAAACCCTTCCTGCGAAACCGGCCGGCACGGGGCGCATCTGCCGGTTGGCGGTCATTTGTCTGGTGTAGCCGGGGGCGGTGACCCCGGCGGCCGGCCTCACCGCGGCCGGCTACAACCGCCAACCGGCAGATGCGCCCGCCGGCACGGCGCCCCTTGGCGCCCGCTCGTCAGTTCTTGGCGCCCCAGCGCTTGATCAGGGCCTTGAGTTCCTCGATGCGGACGGGCTTGGACAGGTAATCGTCCATGCCCGCCTCCAGGCAGCGCTCGCGCTCGCCCTGCATCGCGTTGCCGGTCATCGCGATGATGCGGGGTCGCGCCGCCGCGTCGCCCGCCCATTTCTCGCAGATCCGCCGGGCCGCCTCGTACCCATCCATCTCCGGCATGCGCACATCGAGGAAGATCAGGTCGTAGACCTTGGAGTCGATCGCCTTGATCACCTCGACCCCGTTGGCCGCCACGTCGGCCGTATAGCCGAGGCGATTGAGCAGCATGAGCGCGACCATCTGGTTGATGGCGTTGTCGTCCGCGACGAGAATCCGCAGCGGCAGCCGCGACGCCAGGGTCTCGGTGAACGCCGAGGCGACGGGAGCGCGCTTTTCCTGCGCCGTTCCTCCGGCTACCGTGCCCACGATCGCTTCCAGGAGCAGCGCCGGGCGCACCGGCTTCACGATCATGCCATCCGCGCCGAAAGCGACCGCCTCCCCGGCCCGCGGACGCCGCACCGTCGACAGCAGCACCGGGGCGTGGATCGCCAGCCTCTGGCGGACGTGCCCCACCCCCTGCACGAGATTCTCGCCCAACAGTTCCCCATCGACAATTACGACATCAATCTGCTCGGGTCCCGCCGCCTGAACGCGGGCCTCGCCCTCCGCGAGCGATGCCGCCTCGATCACCACGAGTCCCCAGAGTCCGGCGCATTGCGCCACCAGCCGCCGCTGGGCGCTGCTGTCCTCGATCAGCAGGATCGTTCGTCCCCGCAGGGCGACCGGGGCGCGGTGCCACGCCGGAATCTCCGACACCCCCTGCCGCACGGTGATCGTGAAATGGAAGGTCGAGCCCCGCCCGGCGTCGCTGTCGATCCAGATCTTGCCGCCCATCAGTTCGGTGAGGCGCTTGCAGATCGCCAGGCCCAGGCCCGTGCCGCCGTATTGCCGGGTGGTCGAACTGTCGACCTGCGAGAACGACTGGAACAGGCGGTCCTGCTTGTCCCGGGGAATGCCGATGCCGGTGTCGCTCACTGCAAAGTTCAGGATTAGCTCCGCCGGGTTCGGGGCCGGGGTCGCGTGCACCGCCACGACCACCTCTCCCTTGGCGGTGAACTTCACCGCGTTGGCGACCAGGTTGACCACCACCTGGCGCAGGCGGGTGACGTCGCCCACCACGACCGCGGGCATCTCCGGGTCCACCAGCACCACGAGGTCGAGCCCCTTTTCCACGGCCTTAGGCGAGAGGAGCTCGCAGGCCTCCTCCACGCAGTGGCGCAAATCGTAGGGATGATTCTCGAGCTCGATGCGGCCGGCCTCGATCTTGGAGAAGTCGAGGATGTCGTTGATGATGGTGAGGAGGCTCTCGCCGCACCCGCGCACCGTCTCGACGAAGGTGCGCTGCTCGCTGTTCAGCGCGGTGTCGAGCAGCAGCGTGGTCATGCCGATCACGCCGTTCATCGGCGAACGGATCTCGTGGCTCATGTTCGCGAGGAACTCGGACTTGGCGCGGGTCGCCTCCTCGAGCTGCTGGTTGAGTGTGACCAGGGCGGCGTTGCGGGCCGCCAGTTCGTGCTGGCTCTCGCGCAGGGCCCGGAAGGCCTCGTCGCGTTGCTTGGCGCTGATGTAGGCCTCGGAGTGGTAACGCACCCGCGCGACCAGCTCGACCCGATCGGGCAGCTTCACGAGGTAGTCGTTGGCGCCGAGTTCGAAGGCCTGGGCCTTGACCTTGGGCTCCTCCTTCGTGGACAGCACGATCACGGGCACGGTCTGCAGCGCCGGGTGCGCGCGGTACTGTTTGAGCAGTTCCAGTCCGTCGACCCCCGGCATTACCAGATCCTGCAGGATCACGGTCGGCTTCAGCTGCTGCGCGAGCATCACCGCCCGCTGCGGATCCTGGCAGTAATGGAATTCGAGGTCCGCCACCTCCGCCAGGCTGCGGCGCACCGCCTCGGCGACGATCGCCTGGTCGTCGACAAGCAGCACCATCATGGAGAACGAGAATGGCGGGCGGTTGGAAGACATGTGCGTAGAGGGGTTAAGGCATCACGATACCGAAATCAACTGCAGCAGCGACCGGCTGATCTGGTTGAGGGGCAGCACGGCCTCGGCGGCGCCGAGTTCGACTGCGGCCCGCGGCATGCCGTAGACCGCGCAACTGGCGCGCTCCTGGGCAAACGTCGGAAAATGTGCGTCGCGCATCGCCTTCAGTCCCCGGGCCCCGTCGCGGCCCATGCCGGTCAGGATCACGCCGGCCGCCGGCCCGTTCCAATGCTCGACCACGCTCTCGAAGAACTCGTCGACCGAGGGACGATACACGTAGTCGGCGGGTTCCCGCCGGTACAGGAGCGTCCCCACCGGCGTGAGCACAAGGTGATCATCCCGCCCGGGCAGGAGCACGACGCCGGGCACGGGCGCATCGCCATCCAAGGCAATGCGCACCGGCAGCGAGATCTGGCCGGCCAGCCACTCCGCCAGCCCCCCGGCAAAGCTCTCGTCCAGATGCTGCACGAGGACAATCGCCGCACGGGTCTCCGGCCGGAAATCCCGCAGTAGTTCCGCGACCGCGGCCGGGCCGCCCGCCGAGGCCCCGATGGCAAACAGCCACGGTCGCAGCCCGCCGGTATGGACACTCGCCAGCCCGGGCGGCCGATCCGCGGCGAACGGGTGCAGCGAGTCGCCAATCAGGCGTTCCAGCGCATCGATCTTGGCGAGGAGCACCGCGGCCCCGTCGCCGGTAAGCGCCGGCGTGTTGACGGCGTCGAGGGCGCCAGCCCCCAGGGCGTCGAACACGCGGCTCGTCGTGCCTTCGACGGTGGCGGTGACCACGAGGATGGCACAGGGGGAAGCCGCCATGATCCGCCGCGTGGCCTCCACGCCGTCCATCACGGGCATGATGAGATCCATCAGGATCAGGTCGGGCCGATCCTCGGCGCAGCGGCGCACGGCCTCCGCCCCGTCAGCGGCCGTCCACGCCACCTGGTGTCGCGGCGCCTGCGCCAGGACCCGGCGCAGCACTTCGAGCGCCATCGGCATGTCGTTGACCAGCGCTATCCGCATGATGACCCGGGGCGCGACGGCCTCACGAGCGGTCCTCCTGGGCGTGACCGATCAGGTCGCGCACCGCGTTCAGCATCGTGTCGTCGTGAAAACTGCCTTTCGTGAGATAGTAGTCGGCGCCCGCCTCGAGCCCGCGGCGGCGGTCCTCCTCGCGATCCTTGTAGGAGACGATCATCACCGGCAGGCCCCGCAGCTTCGGATCCTGCTTGATCAGCTTGGTCAGCTCGATCCCGTCGAGGCGCGGCATGTCGACGTCGCTGATCACCAGATCGAAGGAACCGATCCGCACGGCATTCCAGCCGTCCATGCCATCGACCGCCATCTCCACCGCGTAGCCGCGCGTCTCGAGGAGCTTGCGCTCGAGCTCCCGGACCGTGAGCGAATCGTCGACCACGAGCACCCGCTTGCGATCGGCCCCGCTGGCGGCCGACGCGGTCTGGATCGCGCCGAGGGCCCCGGAGGCGGCGGCCTTTTCCACCGAGCGCACCATGTCGTCGACATCGATGATGAGCACCGGCGAGCCGTCCTCCATCAGCGAACCGGCGGCGATGTCCTTCACCTTGCCCAGGCGCGGGTCCAACGGCTGGACGACCAGCTCGCGTTCGCCGATGAAGCCGTCGACCACCACGCCGTACCGGCGGTCGGGTTCGCCGAGGACAACCACCGGCACCGCATTTCCGCGCGGCGCCCCGGGCCGGCCCAACACCTGATGGGCGGTCACCAGCCCCACCCGGCGCCCATCGAACGCGAAATGCTGCCGGCCTTCGGTGGAGGCGATGTCCTTCTCGGGCAGGCGCAGGGTGCGCGTGATGAACCCCAGCGGAATCGCGTAGGGTTCGCCCGCCACCTCGACCAGCAACGCCCGGACCACCGACAAGGTCAGCGGCAGCTGCAGCTGGAACCGCATGCCCCGCCCGGGACTGGACGCCACCCGGACGCTGCCCCGCACGGCCTTCACCATGCTCTGCACGACGTCGAGCCCGACGCCCCGGCCGGAGATCTCCGTGACGGTCTCCTTCATCGTGAAGCCCGGCAGGAAGAGGAATTCGAGCAGTTCCGCGTCGCTCAACCGCGGGGCCGTCTCCGCCGCGACCAGCTTCTTGCGCACCACCGCCGCGCGAATCAACTCCGGGTCCGCGCCCCGGCCGTCGTCATTGACCGTGACAAGCAGCACCCCGGCCTGGTGCCGGGCCTCGAGCGTGATCGTGCCCAGGGCCGGCTTGCCGGCGGCCAGGCGCACGCCGGGCGCCTCGATGCCGTGGTCGCTGGCATTGCGCAGCAGGTGCCCCAGCGGCGCCTCGAGTTTCTCGAGCACGTCGCGATCGACCTTGGTTTCCTCCCCGAGGATCTCGAGCCGCACCTCTTTGCCGAGCGAGCGCGCCACGTCGCGCACCATGCGCGGAAAGCCGGTCACGCCGTCCGAAAATGGCCGCATTCGCACGGCCACGGCCTCGCCGTAGAGCCGCTGCGCCAGGTTGGTGGAGCGGCGATCGTAGGTGTCGAGCTCATCCAGGCGTCGGCCGAGGTGCTCGCGGCACAGCGCGAGCCGGCGTTGCGCCTCGAGCAGGGATTCCTTGAGCCGTTCCTGCGAGTCACCGGAGCTGATGCGATCGCGCAGCTGCTCGATCGTGCCCGCCAGTTCGTGATGAAGGCGCTTGAGCCGGGCGACCGAAACCCCGTAGGGCCTCAGCCAGCGCGACTCGACGAGGGATTCACCCGCGAGGCCAAGGAGACGGTTGAGATTCTCGGCCGTGACGCGCAGGGTCCGGGCGTCGGCACGTTCCACGCGGCCGGTCTCACCGGGCGCCCGCGGAGGAGCCGCGGTCGCGGCGGTCGCCCGGGGCGCGCCCGCCGGTGCCGCGGGTGTCGCCTCCGCCGCCGGAGACGCCGCCGGCGCCGGTGGCGTCTCTCCGGTGCTCGGACTCGGCGCCGGTTCGGTCGGCGCTGGCGGGGCGGGCGGCGGGGTCGACGCGGGCCGGGCGGCCGGTTTGCGCGGCGGGCCGAAGGGATGCGGGGAACTGCCTTCCTCGGCGGGAGGCAGGATCGACTTGAGATCACCCACGACGGTGTCGACCAGGCCGGCGCGCTCCCCTTCCCAGGCAGGAAGATCGATATCGGTCGACTGGGCGATCCGGGTGAGCAGGTCCACGCCCTGCAGCAACAGGTCCACCTGGGTGCCTCCCAACGAAACCTGATCCCGCTGGGCGGCCACAAACACATCCTCCATCACATGGGCGACCGAAACCGCCGCATTGATGCCGACGATCCGGCCGGCACCCTTCAACGAATGGGCCGCCCGCATCATCGCCTCCAGCGCCGCCTTGTCACCGCGCTCAAGCGACAGCAGCCCCTGGGTGAGAACGCCGAGCTGGCTCTCCGCTTCCATGCGGAAGAGCTCCACCATCGACATGTCCTGCAGGCTGTTCTTCATGCGAGGTTGCGGTTGAGGGTATAGAAAAGGAGTTGGTCGTCGATCACTCCGACCGGACGATTCTGCCACGAAAGGATGCCGCGGGTGTACGCCGCCTGCGCGTGCGCCAGCGTGGCCGGCACCGGGCTGAGCTCGGCGTCGTCATAACGGTGGAGACCCGCGACCTCGTCGGCGACGAAGACAAATCGGTCCCCTTCCCGGCTGACCACCGCGAGCCGCGCCGTCCGCTCGCGGCCCGCCTCCGCCGTCAGCCCGAGGGTTGCCGCCAGCGAAATGCAAATCAGGAGCTCGCCGCGGATATTCACGAGGCCCGTGACGATCCGATCGCGCCGGTGGGGCAGCGAATGCACCGGCCGCAGCGGCGCCACCTCGCGAAAGACCGTCGTCGCGAGTGCAAACCACTCCGACGCCACGCGGATGATCACCACGGAGTGCGCCCGGTGCCGCACTTCCTGCTTGGCCTCGGCATAGTGCCGCGCATGTCCGGAGAGGTAGGTCTCGGGCACCTCGGCGTCGAGCAGCCGCGCCGCCCCGGCCGAATACACCGGGCAGTTCCGGCAATGCAGGTAGGTCTTGAGCTCCGCGCACGACCGGTCGCCCCAGATGCCGATCCGCTTCCAGCAGTCGTTGATCGCGGGGGCGCTCATCTGGACTCCTTGCCGAGGGCCCGCTGGGCGCGTTCACGATAGGAACGCGCAGCCCGCAGATCACCGTTGAGTTCGGCCCGGGCCGCCAGGTGGGCGAGGGCTTCGGTGTGATCGGGTTCGAGGTAGACCGTCTTGCGATAAAGCTCTTCGGCCCGGGCCGTGTCACCGGACACCTCGGCCACGACCCCGAGGAGGAACAACAGCGGCGCGGAGGCCCCCCGCTGCGCCAGCAGCGCCTCGCCCTGGGTCCGCGCCTCCCGCAACCGGCCCGCGTCGGCCAGCCGCTGGATCTCCGCGAGTGCCACCTCCGGATCCACCGGCGCCGGGTCGGGCGCGCGCACTGGCGGAGCGGGCCGGGCAATCTCGCGCCAGGAGACGACCGCGGGTGCCGGCGGTCGAATCGCCAGCGGCGGAACCGAGTCGGAGGAGCCGGCGCGGCGCAGCACGAAGCCGCTGCGAATCTTCAGGAGTTCGTAGCCGTGGGCGAGCAGCAGGACCGGTTCGGCCGGGCCGACGGCAAACCAGCCGCGCGGAGCGAGCAGGCTGTCGAGCATCCGCACCGCGCGCGCCTGGGTGGAGCGATCGAAGTAAATCAGGAGATTGCGGCAGAAGATCGCATCATAGGTTCGCCGGCCCACCGCGAAGTCGTCGGCGAGCAGGTTGCCGTACGCGAACCGCACCGGGGCCCGCAGCCGGTTGCTGACCCGCCACGTGTCGGGCCCGGCCCGCTCCAGGAAGGCCTCGCGATAGCCGAGATCATCACCCCGGAAGGAATTCCGCCCATAGACTCCGCGCGTTGCCCGCTCCAGGTTCTGCCGGCTGATGTCAACCGCGTCGATGTGGAGCTGCTCCAGCGGCCAACCCGCGAGCGCAAAGGCCATCGCCAGCGAATAGGGTTCCTCCCCCGTCGAGCAGGGCACACTCAACACCCGGAAAGTCGCCCCCCGCCGGGTGCGACTCCAGCCCTCCACAACTTGCTTCGCCAGCGCGTCGAGCGCGGGACGATCACGAAAGAACCAGGTTTCCGGCACCACCACGCGGTCGATCAGGGCATTGCGCTCCTCGGAGGACTCCTCCAATCGCGCCAGATAGGCCTCCACCGTCGGGCACCCCGTGGCCTGAATCCTCTCCCGCGCCGCCCGGGCCACGGCATCGGCGCCAATCGACGCCGACTCGAGGCCGGCGTACGACTGCAACCAGGTCTCGACCGCGGCGACGTTCATGGGGTCTTACCCGCCGGCACCGGCGCGCCGGCAACCGCCTCCGGAAACAGGGCCTCCCGCAGTTCCGCCGTCAGCAACTCGGCAATCTCAATCCGCTGAATCATCCCTCCCGCGTCCTGGATGACCGGCCCCAGGTACCTCGCCCCAGCCGTCGCGACCCCCACCGGACGAAACTCCGCCGGATCCCGGGAAATCATCTCGGTCGCCCGCTCCACGGTCACTCCGAGCAAACAATGGCGCCCGTCCGGATGCGGGTAGTTGACGATCAACAGCCTCGTGCTCACCCGCCGGGCGGACGGCCGTCCGAGGGCAAGCTGCGCCAGGTCCAGCACCGGCACCGCCATGCCGCGGAAGTTGACCGCACCGACGATTCCCGCCGGCGCCCCAGGCAGCGCCTTGGTCGAAACCAGCGGCAGCACCTCCTTCACGTCCCGGGCGGGGAACGCATAGCGATCCGCATCGAGGTGGAAGAGCAGGTACAGCATCGCGGCAGCCCGGCGAAGGTCGAACTCAGGTCCGGAGCTTGAACCGCTCCACCCCGGAGCGCAGGCCGCGGGCCGCCTCGTCGAGCCGGCGCACGGTCTCGTTGTTCTGGTGGAGCGAATCGGCGATCTGCCGGGCGGCATCGCCCAGCTGCGTCAACGCCTGGCTGATTTGCTCCGCGCCCGAAGACTGCACCTGCATGCCTTCGCTGACCGAGGTGATGCGCGGGGTGATCGCCTGCACGTTCTGGATGATCTGGGCCAGCTGGCTCGCGACCTTCTCGACATCCCCGACGCCGCGCCGGACTTCCTCCGAGAACTTGTCCATGCCCATCACGCCGGCGGTCACTGCGGTCTGGATTTCCTTCACGAGCTGTTCGATGTCGACCGTGGCGGCCGCGGTCTGGTCCGCCAAGCGGCGGATCTCCGTGGCGACCACGGCGAAACCCCGCCCGTATTCGCCGGCCTTCTCGGCCTCGATCGCGGCGTTGAGCGAAAGCAGGTTGGTCTGATCCGCCACCTTGGCGATGGTGGTGACGACAGAGCCTATGTTGGCCGCCTTGTCGTTGAGGACGGTGAGCCGGGCGTTGATGGCGCCGGCGGCATCCGTCACCCGGCGCATGGTCTCGTCCATGCGGCCAAGCGACTCGCGGCCGCTGTCGGCCAGGGTGGCCGAATGCTGGGCGCCCTCGGAAACGTGCGCCACGGTCTGGGCGAGGTCGCGGGCCGTCGCGGTGATTTCCTTCGACGTCGCCCCGATCTCGGTCGTGGTGGCCGCCACCTCGTTGGCGGTGGACTGCTGCTTCTTGGCCGTAGCCGCCACCTCGGTGATGACCGAAGAAACGATCACGCTGGATCGCTGCACATCGCTGATCAGCGCCCCCAGCTTGCGACCCATTTCGGCCAGGGCCGTGCCCATGACGTCGCGCTCCGACTGCGGGCGAAACTCGGTCGTGAGGTCGCCGATGGCGACTCGGTTGGCCCCTTCGCTGCAGGAGCGGAGCGAAGCCACGAGCCGTTCGAGCGACCGCGTCAGCTGGCTGATCTCGTCGCGGCCATGGGCCCGGGGCAGGTCCACCGCCAAATCGCCTTCCGCCAGCAGGCCGACGGCGGAGGTGAGCTGTTGCACCGGGCGGCTGAGGGCCCGGGCGAAGAACAGGACCGAAATCACCGTTCCCGCGAAAATCGTGCCCAGCACGGCCAGCGCGACCACCCGCTTGAACTGGGCATCAGCGATGCGATCCGTCACCTCGCGATCGACCAGCGTGCGGAACTCCTCGAGCAGCTTGTCCTGCTCGCGTCGCAGCGGCAGGTAGCTGGTGGCATAGATGTTGCCGGCCGCCCGGTTGTCGGTGGAGGCCACTTCGAGAATCTGCATCTCCACCTTGTTCAGGCGGGTGTTGTCCAGGTCGCGCAGGGCCTCCACCACCCGGAGCAGGTCGGGCCGGTCCTGGAACATCGCCCGCAGGGAGTCGATCGTCTTGTCGAGGTGGGCGTCCGCCGTCAGCCGGCGCTGGCGTTCGACCTGGCTGGTCGGGTCGAGCAGGATGCCGCGGAGGGCGTCGCTGATCTGCAGGGCGTCGAAGCGGATGATCGACGTGGCGGCCTCAATCTGATCCCGTTGTTCACCCGCGAGATCCTCCAGGTGCACGGCATAGAAGAACAGCCGGAAGCCGCCGACGAGGGCGAGCATCACGATGCCAAAGAACGCGTAGAGTCGCTGGGCGATGGTCCAGGATTTCATTGGGAGAAACGAGGGGCGGGTCGGGCGGGTCGGGGTCGAAACTGCGGAGGGAACACCGCGAAGGCAAGGCAGGGCTCAGGTGGAAAGCGGCGCCCGGGCCACCCTTCCCCGCTGCCCAACCGGCCGGCTCACGCCAGGTAAGGAATCGTCATGGGCCCTTCGGGCAGGACGGCGATCGGCGCCTCCCGCCCGATGCGCTGCAATTCCTCCACGACCCGGGCGGCCAGGTCAGCCACCGGCTCCAGGTGCGCCCGACGAAGGTCCTCGGCCGCCATCGCCGAATACACGCCGACCCTCGCCCGCACCAGAATCAGGGCGAGCAGCTGCACCTGCCACTGATCCTCCACCGGAGCGGGGAGGCGCTCGATGGCCTCGAGCAGGGCCCGCGGCGAGCCATGCCCGAACAGCCAGCGTTTGAAGCTGCCGTGGTCCGGGAAACCGTCGCCACACTCCGCCGCCGCCAGAATCAGCCCGCCGTCGGCCACGATCTGGGCCGCCGCCGACATGCCCTTCACCGTCTGGTAGAGATTCTGGTCGAGCGGAAACCCGCTGTTCGAGGTGAGCACGAGGGGAAACGCGCGCGAGCAGGCCACCATGGCGGTGCGCCGGGCGAAGGCGCATCCCGCCTCGTGGGCCGCCCTCACTTCGCCGCAGAAGAAGCCTGTGATCTCCCGTCGCCGGTTTTGGGTGACGTTGACCAGGAAATCGACCGGAAGCAGGGAACCGTTGGCCCGGATCTGCGCCTGCGTGGGGTTGTCCTCCAGCCGCCCCCACGTGCTGCGCGGATCCCCGATGACCCCCGCCCGGTGATAGTGCTTGATCGACTCGAGGTCGGCGATGGCCGGGAAGACCCCTTTGTATCCGCCCGAAAAACCGGCCATGAAATGGGGCTCGATAAACCCCAGGACGATCCGGCGGTCGGCTTCGACGTAGGCGCGGTTCATCCCTACGGGCCTACCGTCAGCGGTGGTGCCCGCCCGCGCCAGGGTCGCGGGATCGCGGGAGTCGTGATTGACGACGCGGTAACGCGCCAGCACCGCCTCGCCGACCATTTCGCGCAGTTCCGCCGGGGTGTTGGCCCGGTGCGACCCGGTGCCGTTGACGATCGTGATGTTCGCGGCGGGCACATGATCAAGCTCCGTGAACAGCCACGGCAGCAGTCGTTCGCGCGGCAGCGGGCGCGTGTGATCCGGAATCACGACGGCCACGCGGTCTCCGGGGCGAATAACCTCCCGCAACGGACGCGAGGCGATCGGTTCGCGCAGGGCGGCGCGAAACGCCGCCGCCTCGTCAGCCAGGCCGGGCACGAACCGCGGTTCGAGCACCGTGACGTGGGACGATGGCAGGTCGAGCGCCAGGCCGGCACGTCCATACTGCAGGGTGACCCGGGTGGAGGAAGACATGGCCCTGGTTTCAAGCAGGGCAGTGGCGGGCGTTCAATGCGGGAACCTGGCGGGAACCGGCCGGGGGAGGCGTTCCCTGGCTGGCGATCGTTGACCACCGCTTGCCGGGGCCCGGCCTCACCGCGGCCGGCTACAAACGCCCAGCGGCAGATCCACCTGCCTCGGTCGGGGCGGCGCCACTCATGACGCCCGCTTCCCCTGCCGCAGGCGATCGACGAAGACCGCGCCGATGATCACCAGCCCGATGATGATCTCCTGGAAGTACGTCGGCCAACCCATCTGCTGCGAGCCGTTGCGGAGCACCGCCATGATCAACGCCCCGATCATCGAACCCAGCACCGTGCCGACGCCGCCGCTCAGGCTGGCCCCGCCGATGATCACCGCGGCGATGATGTCGAGTTCGAGCCCGACCGCCACGGTCGGGTCCCCCTGGCGCAGGCGGGCCAGCTGGAAGAGGCCGGCCAGGCCGAAATAGCAGCCGGCCAAAGCGTAGATTGCGATCTTGAGCCGGGTAACGGGAACCCCGCAGAGGCGGGCCGTCGCCTCGTTCGAGCCGAGGGCAAAGATGTGGCGGCCGAAGACGGTGCGCCGCAGGTACACCGCGGTCACCACGGCCAGCCCCACCGCGACCCACACGCCCGCCGGCAGCGCATAGCTGAACGGATCCGCCGTGGTCATCCACTGGTTGATCGGCGAGGTGTCGTAATTGACGGTCTGGTTGTCGCCCAGCCACTTCGCCGCCCCGCGCGCCACGCCGAGCGTGCCCAGCGTGATGATGAAGGGCACGAGCCGCAGCGCCGCGATCGCCGCCCCGTTGAGGAGTCCGATGGCGCCCCCAGCCAGGACGACCGCGGCCAGGACCGGGGCCGGCCCCCATCCTTTCTGGATCAGGAGGGCGCCCACCACGCTGGTGAAGGCGATGCTGGACCCGGCCGAGAGGTCGATGCCTCCGCTGACAATGATCAGCGTCATGCCCAGTGCCCCGACCGCGACAATCACCGTCTGGGTAAGGATGATCTTGAAGTTGTGATAGGTGAGGAAGAACTCGCGGGTTTCGGTCGGGATCGCAAAGAGCACGATGACGACCAGCAGGCCAAGGAACGGACCTGCCTGGGCGAGCAGACGCTGGATCGGAAGCTTCATGCGATGGGTGCGGCGCTGGCTCCGCCAGTGGCGGCGCGCAGAAGA
The DNA here is from genome assembly GCA_016222805.1 of Verrucomicrobiota bacterium. Classification (GTDB taxonomy): domain Bacteria; phylum Verrucomicrobiota; class Verrucomicrobiia; order Opitutales; family Opitutaceae; genus ER46. The sequence continues at coordinate 27,858 of JACRQG010000025.1, forward strand.
TCGGCCTCGCTCCATTCGGACCGCGGCCGGACGGCGGCGAGTTCGCCCCGGCACATCACCCCAATCGTGTCGCAGAGCCCGAGCAGTTCCGGCAGGTAGCTGCTCACCATCACGATCGCCTTTCCGGCCGAGGCGAGCTGGCCGATGAGCTCGTAGACCTGCGCCTTGCTCCCGACGTCGATGCCGCGGGTGGGTTCGTCAAGCAGGAGGATCCGCGCGGGATGCTCCAGCAGCCGGGCCAGCGCCACCTTCTGCTGGTTGCCGCCCGAAAGCTCCCCCGCCGCCTGGCCGGGCTCCCGGCACTTCACACGCAGTTCGTCGACCCAGCGTCGCGCAGCCTCCCGCTGGCGGGCGGCATCAATCCAGCCGAAGCGGCCGAACGTCCCCAGTTTGGTCAGGGTGAGGTTGTCCGTAATCGACTGCGACAGCATCAGCCCCTCCTCCTTGCGATCCTCGCTGAGGAAGCCGACCCCCTGGCGCCACCGTCCACGCGGATCCGCCTCCCGTTCCGGCGTTCCGCCCACCACGACGGAACCGGCTTCCGCCGCATCGAGCCCGAAGATCGCCCGGACCAACTCGGTCCGCCCCGCGCCGATGAGTCCCGCGAGGCCGAAGATCTCGCCCGCCCGCAGCTGCAGGGAAGCCGAGCGCAGACGCGGCCGCCGGGAGAGGTTTCGCACTTCGAGGACCAGCGCGCCGGCGGCGTGTTCGGTCCGGGGGTAGAGGTTTCGTACTTCGCGCCCGGTCATCAGCGTCACCAGACGGTCGATCGTGACCTCCGCCATCGCCCCGGTGCCGACGGTCTCGCCATCCTTGAGCACGGTGTAGCGATCGGCGATCCGCCGGCATTCCTCGAGGAAATGGCTGATGTAGATCACGCTCACGCCTTGCGCCCGCAGGCGCTGGATCACCGCAAACAGCCGCTCGGTGTCGGCGAGCGTGAGGCTGCTCGTCGGCTCATCCATGATGAGCACGCGGGGACGCGTGAGCAACGCGCGGGCAATCTCGATTACCTGCTGCTCGGCGATGCTGAAGCGGCCGGCGGGACGGTCGAGATCGAGGTCGGCATGGCCGAGCTGGGCCAGGGCCTCCCGCGCGCGCTCCCGCGAGGCACGGCGATCGATCCAGCCGCCCCGGGCGGACTCGGCGCCGAGCAGGATGTTCTCCCCGGCAGGCAGGTGGAGCGCGAGATTCAGCTCCTGGTAGATCATCGCGACGCCCGTGCACCGCGCGTCGTGGGGATCGGCCGGCGCATACGGTTGGCCGGAGAGTTCCATTGTTCCCGCATCCGCCGCGTGGGCGCCGCTGAGGATCTTCATCAGCGTGCTCTTGCCGGCGCCATTTTCCCCGATGAGGGCATGTACCTCGCCGGCGGCCACCTCGAGCGACACGCCGCGCAGGGCCTGCGTCCCGCCGAAGTCCTTCCGGATGCCCGCCAGGCGAAGGGCGGGCGGAGCGGACGAAAGCGTGAGGGAGGGCGTCGACATGCTACGGGGTCCCTTTCTTAGCGAGGCAACGCCTCAGACCCTCTTAACCACGGATGAACACGAATGGACACGGATGGTCGGACTTCATCCGTGTTCATTGGTGTCCATCCGTGGTTTCCTGGTTGGGAAAACTCAACCTGTTCACCACGCGTATCGGGCTTCATGGACTTCAGAGTTGCTTGGGACGCCTTGAATCCATCCGCCGCCGGCTGGAGCGGCTGATTCCCCCGGCGACAGATGATGCGTGTGCTCCAACCGAAACGCTCCGCCTCACACCTTTCCGCCTTCGCGAGAGCCTCGTCCGCAGGCATAGAAACCGGCTGGTTGGCTGTTGCCCTCGAGTGCAGAACCGCTCGCGACCGCGCTCCGCTCCGGGTTACTTCAGGTACTTGTCGAGCGGCGGCCGCACGATGTCGGCCAATTCCGGCGAGTCGAAATTTGCCTTGGTCACGTAGCCGACGCCGGTGTCGATCACCGCCGGCACCTTTTCGCCGCGCAGCGCGGCGACGATCGTCTTCACGCCCAGGTAGCCCATCTTCATCGGATTCTGGACCACCATGCCGTCGATGTGCCCGGCCTTGAGGCCGGCATTGAGGGCTTCGCCGGAGTCAAAGGCCACGTACTTCACCTTGCCGGCCAGGCCGGCATCCCGCAGGGCGAGGAGCATGCCCACCGCGGAGGACTCGTTGCAGGCGAAGATCCCCTGGGTCTGGCGGCCGAAGCGATTGAGCAGGTTCTCCGCCGCGCGTTTGGCGGTATCGCGGGTGGACCCCGCATGTTGGTCCGTGGAGAGGAGTTTGATCCCGGGGAACTCGGACTTCATGACCTCGAGGAACCCTTCCTCGCGCTCCTCGGTGCTGGCGGAGCCGACCATCAGGCGGAGCATGATCACGTTGCCCTTCCCGCCGAGCAGCTTGCCCAGCTCGCGGGCGGCGATGCGGCCGCCCTGCCGGTTGTCGGTCGCCACGTAGCTGACCGGGGCCTTGGATTCGATCGCGGAGTCGACCACCACGACGGGGATCCTTCCGCGCACGGCGGTTTCGACCGGAGCCACCAGACCGCGCCGGTCCAGCGGAGCCAGGACGATACCGTGCACGCGCTGGCCGATGAAGTTCTCCACCACCTGCACCTGCTGCTCCCGGTCATCCTCCCGCAGCGGGCCCTTCCAGATGATCTGCACGTTGATTCCCTGGGCCTTCAATTCGCCTTCGGCCTTCTTCGCCCCGGCGTGGATCGACTTCCAGAACTCGTGCGTGGTCCCCTTGGGGATACGGCGATCTTGTAGGCGTCGGCCGCGACGGCGCCGACCGGCGCAACCAGGGCAAACGCGAGCAGCGCGAGGAGTCTCTTCATGGGGAAACGGAGTGACAGCGCCCCGACGTCGGGGCCGCGCAGTTAGCCAAACCCGCGCTCCGCTTGGCGAGCGAATAGTGGGGCCGCCGCGCCGAGGACTGAGTGTGCCGGTTGGTGGCATTCGTTGGTGCCGCGGTGCGGAGTCCGCGCCCTGCCTAGACCGACCCTCGTTCCTGGCAGGGAGGCAAGTCCCTTCGCCGCCGCAGAAACCAGCCCAACGGCCACGCCATTCAACCGCGGCGGCCTGCTCCGCCGGGGCGGCCGCGCGACTCAGCTTCTCCGACGACCGGGGGCCTCAGTGCCCCTTGTTCAGCGACACGTCCGAGAGGTTTTCGGCCTTGCTGAGCTTGGGCCAGAGGTAGCCATAGGCCGCGACACCCGCAAAGCACACGAGCGGCATCAGGAAGCTGGCCGACATGTTGTAGAGGTCGCCCAGCCGGCCCATGATCTTGGGCATGAGCGCGCCGCCGGTGATCGACATGACGATGAACGCCGACGCCTTCTTCCGGGAATCCGGTCCGAGGCCGAAGATCCCCAGGGCGAAGATCGTCGGGAACATGATCGACATGAAGAAGAAGGTGCCGAACACCGCGAGCACCGACAGCCAGCCGATCTTCGCCATCACGATTCCGCACAGCAGGAAGTTGATCAGGGCGTAGGTGCCGAGCGCGCGGTGGGCCGACGTCTTCCGCAGGATCGCCGCCCCGATCACCCGGCCGATGAAGAAGAGGAAGAAGCCGACACTCAGCATCCGGCTCGCGCCGCGATCATTCAGGTGCCAGACGCCGTTGGTCTGTTCAAAGCCGTCCTGCAGGTACCAACTGAGCACGCCTCCGCTGCGGGTGCTCTCGGAGATCGCCGGCAGCTCCGAGATCATGTAGTTGATGAAGAAGCTGAAGATGCCCGCCTGGGCCGCGACGTAGAGGAACTGCGACAGCGCGGCCCCCGAGAAATGCGGATGCGCCCAGATGTGGTGGGTGGAGAGCCCGCGGGAATACTTCCACAAGATCACCGCGACCACCGCCAGGGGGACGAGGAATGCCCAACCCGGCACCGCGACCTCCATCACATAGGCCAGAATCGCATACACCGAGAAGGTGATGACCCCCGCGCCCGCCAGCATGAGCACGTAGGCGAGGTTCTGGTGATGCGACTTGTCCGCCGTCGCGGCCGGGCCGCGCTCATCGGTGTGGTAGTCATCCTGCGTCGCGATCTCGGGCAGCTTCGCCCGCCAGAACAGGACGATCAACACGAGGACGAAAAGGGCGATGAAAAGGTACGGGATGTAGAGGGTCTTGCTGGCCGCCTCCGCGCCGCCGGTGGTGGCGTAGAAGAAGTAGGAGGCGATGTAGGGTCCGGCGATCCAGCCGAAGCCGTTGAATGACTGCGCGAGGTTGATGCGGAACGCGGCGTACTCCTTCGAGCCCAGGACCGTGGTGTAAGGGTTCGCCACGGTTTCCAGCACGGTGAGCCCCATCGCCACGGCGCACACCCCCACGAGAAACGCCCAGAATTGGGCGATGCCCGTGGCCGGCACGAACCAGAAGCAGCCGAGCGAAACCAGGAACAGCCCGAAGATGATCCCGCCCTTGTAGCCGATCTTCCGCGTGATCAACCCCGCGGGCAGCGCCATGAGCGTATAGCCGAAATAGTGCGCGAACTGCACCCAGGCCGACTGCGCCTTGCTCAGGTGCAGCAGATCCTGGAAATGCTTGTCCATCGTGTCGATCAGGCTGTTGAGCACGGCCCACAGCAGGAAGAGCGTCGCAACCAGGAAGAACGTCGCCGTGTGGTTCTGACCATCGGCGGTTTTGAAGTAGTTTTTTTGCGACATGTCTCGGCTGGCTGGGGATTGGCTGACGCAGGGGATGGATTCGCGGGCATTCTACGCACCGCGCCGACGCGATGGGAATGGATAATCATGGATTAGGCATGACAAAAATCGTCCACCCTTCGTCCCCTCGCCTCCCCGACGATCTCCTTCGGGCGATTCCGCGACGTTCTTCGTTGCGGCACCTCGGGAGGGGGGCCCTCACTCCCTCCTCCCTTTCCCTCCCCCCCAACGCGGCGATCCACCAGCCAGCTCCCTTGGTGGCGGCCTCGTGCCGCGTTGGAAAAAGCCGGGCTGGCCCCGCGGCCCCCGGGTCGTTTTCGTCGACGCCGTGCTTTTCTGGCTGAAGAAGTTCGTCTCGTTCTGGCTGATGCCGCTGCCGGCCTGCCTGGCGATCCTGGTGGTTTCGCTGCTGCTCCTGCAGTCGAAACGTCTGGCCCGGCTCGGACGCGCGCTCGCCGCCACGGCCGTCGTCGTGCTGGCGTTGCTGAGCAACAGTTTCATCAGCAAGTGGCTGATGCGGCCGCTGGAGACGCGCTATCCGTCCATTCCGGAACTGCCGGCGGGCGCACCGGTGCCGCCGGCCCTGGCCGCGTGCCGGTACGTGGTGGTGCTGGGCTCCGGCAACGGTCACAACCCTGGCACGGCCGCCGTCAACCTGCTCGGACCCTCGGCGCTTTCCCGCCTGACCGAAGCCGTGCGGGTATTGCGGGCCCTGCCCGACGCCCGGCTCATTGTCAGCGGTCCGGGCGATCGGGACAAACCCTCGCACGCGCGCGTTCTCAGCCAGGCAGCCCAGTCATTGGGCATCGACGCCGCCCGCATCCTGCAAGTCGAGTCCGCCCGCGACACCGAGGAGGAGGCGCACGCCGTCGTGAAGCTGGCCGGAGGCGCGCCGCTCGCCGTCGTGACCTCGGCCTGGCACCTCCCCCGCGCCGTGGCGCTCTTCCGCCACGCGGGGGTCACCGTGGTGCCGTGTCCGGCGGACTTTCGCGCCCATCCGGGGGATCAACTCTCCATCGACGACTTCCTGTTCGACGCCGAGTCCCTCGTGCGCAGCACCTACGCCCTCCGCGAGCGCATCGGCTACACCTGGATCTGGCTGCGCGGACTTACCTGACGTGCCGGAAACAATTCTGCCGGCTGCGCAGGGTTTTGGCTTGTCGCCCGGCGGCTTCGCCACACGAAGATAAGCTGCCATGTCCTCCCTCCTTGACGCCTCCCTCCAGCGGGACATCGACCGCATTCGCACCAAGGTGATGGAAATGGGCAAGCTGGCGGTCGGGGCGCTGAACGACTGCCTCAAGGCCGTGACCGAAGTGGACCGGGAACTCGCGTACGCGGTGATCCTCCGGGACCAATACGTCGATGAGAAGGAGAAGGAGATCGACCGCCTCTGTCTGGAGTTTCTGGTGCGCCAGCAACCGGTGGCCCAATCCCTGCGCCTGGCCTACTGTGCGCTCCGCATCAACCTCGAGTTGGAGAGAGTCGGGGACTACGCCGAGAGCATCGCGCGACAGCTGCTGAAGCTGAAGGAAATGCCGGCCTCCTTTCCCAAGGACGAATTTACGCAGCTGGCGCAGCACGCCATCGCCATGCTGGACGATGCGACCAAGGCATTTGTGGGCCAGGATGCAGAACTGGCGCGCAAGACCATCGAACTCGAGGACGGAGTCGATCTGCGCAAGAGCGCCCTCATCAAAAACCTCGTCCACTTGTTCCGGGAAGGACGGCTGCCGTTCGAGGCCCTGGATCCGCTCACGATGATGGTGCGCCGGTACGAGCGGGTCGCCGATCAGGCCCGCAACATCTGCACCGAGGTCCTGTACCTCTGTACCGGAGAATACGCCAAGCACCCGGGGTCAGAGGTGTTCCGGGTGCTGTTCATCGACGAACACGATGACTGCCTGACCAAGATCTCCGAAGCCGTGGCGAATGCGCTCGGCCAATCGAAGTTCATCTTCACCAGTGCCGGTCTCGATCCCCGGCCCGTCGGCAAGGAGACCCTTCGCTTCCTCGAAAGCAAGGGACTCGACCCGTCCTACCTGGTTTCCCGCGCGCTGCACCAGGTCCCCAATCTCGACCACTACCATTTGATCATCGCCCTGTCGCCGGAGGTGAAAAAGCGGTTTCCCCGGCGGCCGCGCAAGGGCGTATACCTCGATTGGAGCATCGAGAACCCAGCCAGAGCCTCCGGCAGCCCGGAGGAGGTTCACGCCGCCTTCGACCGCGCGTACCGCCAGATTTCCGAAAGCGTCAACCAGTTCGTCCAGGCCGTTCTCAAGAGCTAGTTCCTTCCTCCCTCATGTTTGCCTACTCCCGCCCCCTTCCTTTCGCCGCCTCGTTGGTGGCACTAGCCATTGCGGTAGGCGTGTCCGGCTGCAAGCCACGCTCCGAATCCGCCTCCACCGCAGGGGCCAGGACCACGATTCAGAACAAGGGCTCCGACACGATGGTCAACGTCGCCCAGGTCTGGGCCGAGGAATACAAAAAGACCCATCCCCAGGTCGACGTCGAGGTCTCCGGCGGCGGCTCCGGGGTCGGCCTGGCGGCACTGATCAAAGGAACCATCGACCTGGCCAACGCCAGTCGCGACATGAAGGCGGAGGAAAAGGCCCACGCGAAAAAGAACACCGGCAAGGAGCCGCGCGAATTTGTCGTCGGCTATGACGCCCTCGCGGTCTACGTGCACAAGGACAACCCGCTCACCGAAATCACGCACGAGCAACTGCGCGAGATCTTCGCGGAAGGGGGCAAGGTCACCCGGTGGTCCGAACTCGGGGTCAAGCTGCCAGCCGGCCAGGATCAAATCGTGCGGATCAGCCGGCAGTCGAGCTCGGGTACCTACGAGTTCTTCCGGGAGCACGTCCTGAACAAGCGGGACTTCAAACTGGGTTCGCGCGACATGAATGGTTCGAAGGAAGTCGTGGAACTTGTCGCCTCGACCCCGTCGGCGATAGGATACAGCGGCCTCGGCTACAACGAACCCGGAAAGGTGAAGATGCTGAAAGTGGCGGTCGCCGCCGGACGGCCGGCGGTGGCCCCGAGCGTGGCCACGACCCTGAGCAAGGAGTACCCGATCGCGCGGCCGCTCCTCCTCTACACCCTCGGTGAGCCCACGGGAGAGCTGAAAGCCTATGTCAGTTGGATCATGTCGGACGCGGGACAGAAGATCGTCGAACGCAGCGGTTATGTTCCGCTTTCGCACGCCGCAGACCGCAAGTAAGGGGATCGGCTTCCGTCGCATGTCCCAGCCGCCGCCCCCAGAGGCCTCCTGGCACGCCGGTCCGCCCCGGCGGACTCTCCCGCTCGCGTCGCCGTCCCTGGTTGGTCTCCGGCCCCCCCGATGAGCCCTGCCCCCGCCCCAGACGATTCTCCCGCCGTGATGGCGGTCCGCGCGGCGCGCCGCCCGCTCTGGGCGCGCCTGGGTGAAAAGTCGATCGAAGGGATGGTGTACGTCTCGGGCATCAGCGCCATCATCTTCGTCCTCGGGATTTTCGTCTTTGTCTTGAAGGAGGCGCTGCCCGTGCTGGGACACGAGGATTTCAGCCTTTCGCGGTTTCTTTTCAGCACGGAATGGTATCCGACCTCGGAGGCCAGCAAGCGCTACGGCGTGCTGGCGATGATCGCCGGCACCTTCAGTGTCACGCTCCTGGCCATGGTGATCGCCGTGCCCTTCGGGCTCGGTGCGGCGATCTACCTCTCCGAGTTCTGCGGACAGAAAACCCGGGAGACGCTCAAAATCATCATCGAATTCCTCGCCGCGGTCCCGAGCGTGGTCTGGGGCTTCATCGGCCTGACCGTGATGAGCAAGCTGATCGTCCAGTTCACCGGGGCTCCGGTCGGGGTCAACGTGCTCAACGGTGGCATCGTCCTGGCGCTGATGAGCGTGCCCATCATCGTCTCGATCGGGGAGGACGCGCTCAAGGCGGTGCCCGATTCCTATCGCGAGGCGGCCATCGCCCTGGGGGTCACCCGCTGGCAGTTGATCTGGCGGGTGCTCCTGCCGGCGGCGAAAAACGGCCTGCTGGCGGCGGTGCTGCTCGGCGTCGGCCGGGGCGTGGGGGAGACCATGGCCGTCCTGATGGCGACGGGCCATGCCGTGCATGTCCCGCAGAGCGTGCTCGATTCGGTCCGCACCCTTACCGCCAACATCGCCGCGGAACTGGGTGAGGCCTCCGCCGGTTCGGAACACTATCGCGTGCTGTTTCTGACCGGCGTCCTGCTGTTCACGCTCACGTTTGCCGTCAACCTCGCCGCGGACGCCATCGTACGCGGCATCCGCCGGAAATGAACGCCTCCCCGGTCCCGCGATTCGGTGAAACACCCTCGGTCCGCCGCCGGTTGCGGCGGGAGAACCTGGCCCGCTGGGTGTTTGGCGCCATGGCCGCGGCGATGGTGCTGCCGCTGGTCCTGATCGTGGGCTACCTGGTCGTGCGGGCCGCCCCGGCGCTCAGCCTCGAGTTCGTCCTCGACGTGCCGAAACGAGGGATGACCGAGGGCGGGATCTGGCCGGCGCTGATCGGCACGGTCTACCTGGTGTTTCTCTCCCTCCTCGTCTCCGCGCCGATCGGCATTCTCGCGGCGGTCTATCTCAATGAGTACGCCCGCGAAAACTGGTTCAATCGCGTGATCAACCTGGCGGTGATCAATCTCGCCGGCGTGCCGAGCATCGTTCACGCCCTCTTCGGCCTCGGCGCCTTCGTCTACGCCGCCCAATTCGGCTATTCGATCATTTCCGCCGCGCTGACGCTCGCGATCATGACGCTGCCGGTGATTATCGCCAGCACACGCGAGGCCCTCGCCAGCGTGCCCCGCAGCTTCCGGGAAGCATGCTGGAATGTCGGCGCCACCCGTTGGCAGACCATCCGCAGCGTGGTGCTCCCGAACTCGATCAGCGGCATCCTCACCGGCGTCATCCTGCAGGTGAGCCGCGCCGCCGGCGAGACCGCCCCGGTCATGTTTACCGGGGTGGTCTTCTTCAAGGCCGTGCAGCGTGGCGACCTCCTGCCGTACTACTTGAACGAACAGTGCATGGCGCTCTCCATGCATCTCTACACCATTTCCACCCAGGTGCCGGGCGTGAAGGAGGCCATTCCCTTCGCCACCGCCGTGGTGCTGCTCACCCTGGTCATCGCCGTCAACGCCGCCGCGATCGCGCTGCGGGTCTACCTTCGTTCCCGCAAGAAATGGTGACCACTCCTTCCCGGACCAAGCAGATCGAGGTGGTCGACCTGCGCCTCTCGTATGGCCTGAAAGAGGTCATTCGCGGGATTTCGTTCGCCGTCCACCCCAACGAGATCCTCGGGGTGATCGGGCCGGCCCAATCGGGCAAGACCTCCCTCTTGCGTTGCATCAACCGCACGATCGACTTCACGCCCGACAGCCATGTCTCGGGCACCATCACCATCGACGGGGAGGACGTGTATCGCACGGGCAACGTCTACACCCTGCGCCGGAAGATCGGCATGGTCGCACCCCTGCCCGTCGGCCTGCCGCTTTCCATCTACGACAATGTCGCCTTCGCCCCGCGCTGCGCCGGTCTCTCCCGCCGGGGCGAACTCGACTCCATCGTCGAGCAGTGCCTGCGCCAGGCCGCCCTGTGGGACGAGGTGAAGGACCGGCTCGACAGTCTCGGCACCAAGCTCTCCGGCGGCCAGCAGCAGCGTCTCACCATCGCCCGCGCACTGTCGCATCAGCCCGAAATCCTGTGCCTGGACGAATTCAGCATCGCCATCGACCCGGTCACGACCATGCGGATCGAGGACGTGCTCAAGGAACTGCGCCGGCACATGACGATCATCCTCGTCACCAATCTCACGCAACAGGCCCGCCGCCTTGCCGACCGCACGATGTTCCTCTGGAAAGGGGAGATTGTGGAACTCGACCGGACCGAGGTGATCTTCAGCGAGAGTCCGCGCGACCGCCGGACGCGGGAATATGTGGAGGGGATTTTTGGATGAGCGACCCGGCCACTCCCAGCATCGTCACGCGCGACCTCAACCTGTGGTACGGGAAGTTCCAGGCGCTGCGCGGGGTCAGCCTCGACATCAAGCACGGACTCATCACCTCCCTCATCGGCCCCTCGGGCTGCGGCAAGACGACCCTTCTCCGCTGCTTCAACCGCGTCAATGAACGCTACGGCTATGTGACGACCACCGGGGAGATCCGCGTGCTGGAAAAGAACATCTACGATCCGGATGTTTCCCTGATCGAGTTGCGAAGGTCCGTCGGCATGGTGTTCCAGCGGCCCAACCCGCTGCCCCTCTCCGTCTACGAGAATGTGGTGTTCGGCCTCCGGGTCCACTCGGATTCCCCGCCGACGCGGGCGACGCTGAACGAGGCGGTGGAAAAGGCACTCCGCGAGGTGAACCTCTGGCAGGATCTAAAGGATCGCCTGCACCAGCGAGCGACCACGCTGCAGCTGGAGCAGCAACAAAAGCTCTGCATCGCCCGCCTTCTGCCGCTCAAGCCTGAGATCATCCTGATGGACGAACCCTGCTCCGCCCTCGACGTCGAGGGCACCGCCGCCATCGAGGAGCTGATGTTTTCCCTCAAGGGCAAGTATACCATCGTCATCGTGACCCACAACATGGCCCAGGCCCGGCGCGCCAGCGACGAGTGCATTTTCATGTTGCTGGGCCAGAGGATCGAGCACCGGCGCACAGAGGACCTGTTCATCGCTCCGGAAAACCCCAAGACCGCCGAGTACATCGAAGGGCGCTACGGTTGACGAGACGGGGTGGCAGGCCCTGGGGGCGCCTTTCCCGGATGGCGTTGTCTTTTTCCCGTGCCGCCCGGACGCGGCGATCCCCGGGGCCGGCCTCATCGCGGCCGGCTACAACCGTGAGGAGTGGCCTTCGCCGCGCGCACCCCATCTGGCGCCTCGACGCGCCCGACGGGGCCTTCATAGTGGACGCGTGGATTTCGCCGGTATCCCTCGCCCCCTGGTCCACCGCGCCTCCCGCTGGGGGCCCGGCCGCCATTGGCTCCTTCTGCCTTGGCTGGTCCTGGCCCTGCCCGCCCAAGACGGAGTCTACTCTGGTCCGTCGTTCCCCGACCAGTCCCGCGCCGTCAGCCGGATGAGCGAGCGCGTCCCGATCTTCTTTCCGCCGGTTCCTCCGCCCCTGGGCCGGGCCCTGCCCCGGGGGACACCGGCCGCCGGCCGTCTCGCGGCCCCGCTGGAGATGGCCGCCTACGTCAACGAGCCGTTCTACCCGCCGCTCGCCACGCGCCTCGCGACCAAGACCCTTCCTGCCAAACTCCAGGCCCGCCTGCAGGCCTATCGCACGGACAAGCAGGCAAGGCAGCGGGAACTGCGCGAGGAACTGGAGCGCGCGCGCGGGCTGCCCGCCGCCGACCGGGAGGCGGCGCTGGCCGAAGTTGCCCGCCGGCAGGCGCCGACCCTGGCGGCCCTCGAGGCCACGGCGGAGCAACTGCGGCGCGATCTGATCGTCGCCGACCAGTCCTGGGGCGCCTTGCGCCAGTGGCGCCTGGGCGATCGCGAGCAGCGGGGCTACTCGCCCCTCGAGATTGCCCAGGTGATGCGCGCCTCCGCCTACTACCAGGACGGCCTGCTGCCGGCCCAGCGCCGGCTCCTGCGCGAGATTTCCCTGGAACTGCAGCTGGCCGGCGAGAACGCCGAGGCGGCGGCCGCCAACCAGCCGTTTCTGTTCTTTCCGCCGGAACCCGCCCGCGTGCTGCTGCCCGACGACATCCCGGCCGACGTTTCCGCCAAGATCGCGGTCTACCAGTCGCGCAAGTCGGCGCTGAAAAAGGAACTCTACGACGGCGTGTACCGCCACGACAGCCAGAGCTTCGCCTTCTTCCGCGGCAATACCCTGAAGGCACTAGCGGCGAGCCAGGCCCCGCGCCTCGCCGAACTGGAGAGCCTCGCCGAAGACATTCGCCGCGGTCTCGCTGGAGTGCCGGAGACCGTCCCTCTGGTCGAACGCACACCCCTGCCGCCGGTGCTCCACCAACGGGTCGCGGCCCTGCTCGGCGACGTGGGCGCGGCCCAACGCGAGGCCGCGGATCGGGTCGAGGCACTCCTGGCGGCGGCCCGCGACCTGCCGATGCAGGCCACCTACCGCTTCGAGACCGACGGCCTCAAGTTCCTGGTGATTCCCAGTCGCGCCGGCCGCGGCGGGGCTGTCCCCAGCCCGGAGCAGACGGCCCAGATCCAGGCCCTGAGCGAGAAGATCTCCGCCGTGGCCGCGGACTACGGCCGCCGACTCTCCACGCTGCTCGAGGAGCGGGACGCGATCCGCGCGGAGACCGGACGCGCCCTCCGCCTCGAACGCGCCGAGCGCATCGACCAGGCGATCAACACCGCCATGCGCGTGGCCACGGCGCGCGAAACGGCCAGCGTCTATCGCGATTACCGGGTCGCCCTGTTCCAACCCGGCCTCTCCCCCGAACAGCGCCGGCTCCTCTTCGACGGCGTGATGGAGCAGCTCGAGCTGCCGCTGCCGCGCGGTGAACTCCAGCCGGTCTATCGCGCGCCGACGTGGTGAGCCCGTGGGCGGTCCCCGTCCTCCCGGCCTGCACCCGTCACGGAACCGTCGAAACGGGATTCAGCGTCGGATCCTGCTTCCGCTCGGCGCCGGGGCGGCTGAGGGTGAAGAAGAACTCCGCCCCCTGGCCGGCGGTGCTCTCGACCCGCACGTCTCCGCCGTGGGCCTGGACGACGTTCTTCACGATTGCCAGCCCCAGGCCGGTGCCGCCCTGCTCGCGCGAGCGCGCCTTGTCGACCCGATAGAACCGCTCGAACACCCGCGCCAGCGCCTCGGGCGGAATGCCCGCGCCGTTGTCGCGCACCGACATCTCCACCAGGGAGCTGCCCATCGCCCGGCCGCGCACGGACACCAGCCCGCCCTCGCGGCCATACTTGATCGCGTTGTCGATCAGGTTGGCCAGCACCTGGCGCAGGCGATCCGGATCCGCCAGCGCCCGCAGGTCCCCCGGCACTTCGTTGACCAGCGTCACCGCGCGCGCCTGCGCAATCAAGGCCGCGTCGTCGAGTGCTTCCTGGGCCGCGTCCCGCATCATGACCGGCCGGAGGTTGAGTTCCACCCGCCCGGAATCGAGTCGGGCCAACAGCAACAGATCGTCCAGCAGCAGCGTCAGCCGGTTGGCATTCTTGTCGATGATCTCGAGGAAGCGCGACGTCACCGCCGGGTCATGCCGGCCCCCGTCGAGCAGGGTTTCGGCGGCGCTCTTCACCAACGAAAGCGGCGTGCGCAATTCGTGGCTGACATTGGCCACGAACTCCTGGCGCACGGCCTCGAGGCGGCGCAACGCCGTCAAATCGTGAAACACCAGAATGGCGCCATCCGGGGTCCCGCCGGCCCCGCGCAGGGCGAGGGCGTTCACCTCGAAGTACCGCGTCTCGGTCACTCCATCGATGCGCAATTCGTGGTTGAGCACCTCGGGCTCGCGGGTAAGCCGCGTCACGATCGCCGCGACCTCATGGTGCCGGGTCGCCTCCAGCACCGTGCGCCCCTGGGCCGGCGGCGTGAATTGGAACAAGGTCCCGGCCGCGCGGTTGGCGAGCCGGATCCGGCCGGCCGCATCGACCACCAGGATTCCCTCGACCATCCGATCAAACAGGGCGGCGGTTCGCTCGGACTGGGCGTGGAGTTCCACTTCGCGCTGCGCCCGTTGTTCCGCCAGTTCGCCCGCCAGCCGGTTGCGCTCCGTCCGCGCCCGGCGCAGCCGCCAGGCGGCCCAGGCCGCGAGGGCCACCAGGGCCAAGCCGAGCAGGAATTCGAGCAGGCTCATTCGTCCGCGGCAAAGCGGTAGCCGACCCCGCGAATCGTCTCCAGATAATCCGCCGCCGGCCCAATCTTCTCCCGCAGCCGGCGCATGTGGGTGTCCACCGTCCGGCTGTCGATCGGATTCTCGTAGCCCCAGACATCCTGCAGCAGGCGCTCCCGCGTCTGCACCCGGCCGCGCCGGCGGGCGAGCACCTCCAGCAGGCGGAATTCGGTGGCCGTGAGTTCGACCGGCGCGCCCGCCACCTTCACCCGGTGATGCGGCACATCGATGTCCAGTACGCCGAACCGGAGCTGCGCCACGGCTTCCTCCGCGGTCTTGGCCCGCGCCAGGAGCTTGCGGATGCGCAGCACGAGCTCCCGCGGGCTAAAAGGCTTGGTCACGTAATCGTCTGCGCCGAGCTCCAGGCCGAGCACCCGGTCCATCTCCGCCGCCCGCGCCGTGAGCATGATAATCGGGATGCCGGCCGTGCCCGGATCCCGGCGGAGGATCTTACACACCTCCAACCCGTCCACCTCCGGCAGCATCAGGTCGAGCAGGATCAACGCCGGACGCTCGTCCCGCGCCAGAGCCAGGGCCCGCGTACCATCCTTGGCCAGCAGCGGCGCGAACCCGGCCTCCTTCAGCTTGAAGGCCAGCACCTCCAGGGCATCGGGCTCGTCGTCAACGACCAGGATCTTCGGTTTCATTTGTCGTGCTGTGCTTCAATTCGGAATGCCGGATGTCCTTCGCCTCGTAGAGGTAGACCACCTCCTCCGCCACGTTGGTGGCGTGGTCGGCGATGCGCTCGATCGCCTTGGAGATGACCATCAGGTGCAGGCAGCGGGTGATCGTCGTGGGGCGCTCCACCATGTAGCTGGAGAGTTCGCGGTGTAGCTGCCGGTTGAGATCATCGACATCCCGATCGCGCGGCACCACCCCCCGCGCCCGCTCCGGGTCCCGGTTGATGAACGCGGTGATGGCATCGCGCAGCATCTCCAGCGACATCGTCGCCATCCGGGGCAGGTCGACGTACGGCTTGAGCTGGGGCTCCGCGTTCAGCTCGATGACCCGCCGGGAGATCGTCACCGCCTCGTCTCCCACCCGCTCGAGATTCTGCGAGATCTTCATCGCCACCGTGATCAGACGCAGGTCGGTCGCGAGCGGCGCCTTGGCCAGCAGGTGAATGGCGGTGTCGTCAATCTCCACCTCCAGCCGGTCGAGTGTGGAGTCGTCATCCTGCACCGCGCGCGCCAGCCCCTCGTCCCGCTCCACCAGCGCCCGCATCGCCCGCGTGACGGCGGACTCCGCGTGGCTGGCCATGGCGAGCAGGCTGTCCTTCAGTTGGGAAAGTTCCTCAGCGTAGTGGGTCATGACAATCGGGCGTCGGGAATCAGTGGTCAATAATCGGTGGTCAGTGGCCGGCGGGTCCTGCGGACCGGCCTAGCCAAACCGCCCGGAGACGTAGGCCTCGGTCTGCGGGTTGGCCGGGTTGGTGAAGATGTCGCGGGTGTCGGCGTACTCGATCAGCCGCCCCAGGTAAAAGAACGCGGTGCGATCGGAGCAGCGGGCGGCCTGCTGCATGTTGTGGGTCACGATCACGATGCAGTATTTTGAGCGCAAATCCTGAATCAGCTCTTCCACCTTGGCGGTCGCGACCGGATCCAGGGCGGAGCAGGGTTCGTCCATCAGGATCACCTCCGGCTCGACGGCGATCGCCCGCGCGATGCACAGCCGCTGCTGCTGCCCGCCGGAGAGCCCCAGGCCGCTCTCGTGCAGCCGATCCTTCACCTCTTCCCACAGGGCCGCGCCCCGCAGGGACCTCTCCACCACTTCGTCGAGCCGGGCCTTGTCCTTCACACCCTGCAGGCGGAGCCCGTAGGTGATGTTCTCGTAGATCGACTTGGGAAAGGGATTCGACTTCTGAAAAACCATGCCGACGCGTTTGCGCAGTTCGATCACATCGACGTCGGGCTGGTTGATGTCCACGCCGTGCACCCGGATCCGACCGCGGCCGACCCGCGTGCCGTCGATCAAATCGTTCATCCGGTTGAGACAGCGCAAGAGGGTGGACTTGCCGCAGCCGGAGGGCCCGATGAAGGCGGTGACCCGATGGTGATCGATGGACAGACTGATGTCGTGCAACGCCTGTGAGGCGCCGTAGTAGAAATCGAGGTTCTCGATGTCGATGACCGGATGGGTGGTGGGAACTGCGCCCGCCTGGGTCGGTGCGGTGGCGCCCGGCGCGGTCGCCGGCCGGCGGAGGGAAGCCGGGCCGGCTGGGCCCGGTGAAGTGGCGGCGGGGGGTTCCATGAGCACGGGGGAGGGAAATCCTACCATTTGTAGCGATTGCGGAGGTGAGAGCGCAGGAGGATCGAGCTCGTGGCGATGAGCGCGACGATGGCCAGGAAGACAAAGGCGGTCCCGTACTGCACCTTCTCCGTGTATTCGTTTTGCGGGATCTTCGAGCTGACCACGTAGATGTGATAGGGCAGCGCCATCACCCCCTGAAAGAAGAAATCCAGGCTGCGCTCCACGTCCCACGGGAGCTTGTCCCGCACGACATACGCGGCGGTGAACATGATCGGGGCGGTCTCCCCAGCCACGCGGGCAATGCCGAGGATGGAGGAGGTGAGGATGCCGGGCATCGCATACGGCAGCACGTTCTTGCGGATAGTCTGCCACTTGGTCGCCCCGAGCGCGAGCGAACCCTCGCGAAAACCGCGGGGCACGGCTTTGAGCGACTCTTCGCTGGCGGTGATCACCACGGGCAGCACCATGAACGCGAGGGTGAACCAGCCGGCGAGGAGCGAGACGTTCCAACCGAAGAAAATCACGAACATGCCGAAGCCGAAGAGACCGAAGACGATTGATGGCACGCCGGCGAGGTTGAGGATCGCGAGGCGCACGAAGCGGATGAACCGCCCATCCCGGGCGTATTCGTTGAGGTAGATCGCGGCGCACACGCCGAGGAGGAGCGCAATCGCCATCGAGCCGATCACGAGCAGCACCGTGCCCACGATGCAGGGAAAGATGCCCCCCGCGGAGTAGACATAGCTCTCGGTCTTCACCTTGGCCGCCTCCGGATTTCGCTCCCGGAACTCCCGGAATTCCCGATCCCCCATTTCCACCTTCCGCCCCTGCCACTCGAACACATACAGCGACTCGGGGGCTTCGGTCAGGAAGGTGAAATTCACGAACGGCGCGCGCGCCTGAAAGACGGTGGCCCCGCCCTTGAAGAAGATGTTCGCGAAGACCGCCAGGCCGCAGGCCAGCACGAAGTAGGTCGCCAGTCGGAACGCCCAGAAGATCACCCCCTCGATCCGACGGGCCGGCTGGGAATGGGAGCGGAAGGGGTGCAGGGAGGCGCTCATGCTCAGCCGACGGAAATGCGATAGCGCCGTACGATCTTCTGGGCGCCGAAGTTGATCAGCAATGAAAGCAGGAAGAGCACCAGCCCGACGACGAACAAGGCCCGGTAGTGGATGCTGCCCCGCACCACCTCCCCCATCTCCTGCGCAATGATGCCGGTCATGGTGTGCACCGGCTCCACGATGAAGGCAAAACCCTGGGTGAAGTCCGGAATCGCGATGCGGTTGCCCGCGCAGAGCAGCACGACCATCGTCTCGCCGATCACCCGCCCCAACCCCAGGAGCACCGCGGAGATGATGCCCGACAGGGAGGCCGGGACGATGATGCGCATGGTTGTCTGCAGCCGCGAGGCGCCGAGGGCGAACGAGGCCTCCTTGAAGGCGCGGGGCACGTTATTGAGCGCGTCCTCCGCCAGGGTGAAGATCGTCGGCACTGCGATCAGCGCGAGCAGGCAGCCCGCGGTCAGGATGTTCAACCGTTCCGAGTAGGGAAAGCCGGGCACCCAGGCCAGCGCCGGGGACTGGGAGAGGTTGCGCAGCAGCTGGCCCAGCACCGCGATACCGAAGAAACCGAGCACGACCGAGGGAATCGCGGAGATGAACTCGATGCACGGCTTGATCAGTTTCTGCTCCAGCGGAGTGGCAATCTGATTCACGTAGATGGCCGCGCCCACCCCAAGCGGCACTGCCAGGGCGAGGGCCACCAGCGAAACCAGCAACGAGCCGATCAACAGGGGAATGATGCCGTACCAATCCTGCCAGAAGCTGGCCGTGAGCCATTGTCGGCCGAACAGAAAGGAAGAAAACGCCTGGCTGGCGCTGATGGGCGCATTGTGGTCCCAGCTTTCCAGCGATCGTTCAATTTCCGGAAACGTCCCCACATACTCCCGCGAAAGGACGGCAAACCTCTCCATCCGCTGCTGCAATTCCGGCACCGGCAGCGCCGGGATGTTGCCCGCCAGTTGCGTGAGCGTGGACGACAGCTCCCGGTTCAGGGTCCGATAGGCAGGGAAGCCGGCCCGAATGGGCCGGAGTTCCGCCTCGAAATCGACCCGATCAATCGCCACCCGGGCCGCTTCGGCCATCTTACCCTCCGCCAGCAATTGCCGCCGCTCCTCCTTCTTGTCCTCGTTGACGATGAACTTCGTCTTGATCGCCGAGGCGACCTCGGAGAGCTCACCCACCATCGTGCGCAGGGGATCGATGGCCGCCGAGTACCGCTCCACGTAGACGTCGAACTCCGTCAGGGCCGCGTTGGCCTCCTCGAGGGACTTCCCCGACGTCCGGGTGTGATGCTGCACCGTCCGCAGGCGCACGTCCGCCAGGTAGCGCGTCAGCGCCGTGTGGTCGTCCGCCTGCCGCCGCAGGTAATCGACGTACTCCAAGCCGGCCTGCCGGTAAACCTGGAGATTCACGCGGTTCTGGCCGAAGAACCCCGCGCCCTCGCGGAAGAGGAAGTACGTGATCAGCGTCAGCACCACGATCGACACGACTGCGTTGCCGCCGAAGAACAGCTTGATGCACTCGTCGAGCGTGAGGCCGAGAAAACGCACGCGGCGCTTCTGGATGGCAAACTCGACCGCGGGCGCGGCGGCGGATTCGGCCGGGGGCATGCGTGGATGGAGCGGAGGGCGAAGGGTGGAGCCGTTCGGTGGTGGCGGGCTGGTCCAACCGGTGCGGGGACGGGCGGGTACTTACTGGAGCGGCACGAAGCCGATTTTCTCCACAATCTTCTGCCCGCCGGGACTGAGGGTGAACTCCACGAACTTCGCCGCCTCCCCCGTGGGGTCGCCGTTGGTGTAGTAGAAGGTCGGGCGGGCGTAGACGTACTTCTTGTTGAGCACGGTCTCCTTGGAGGGCATGACTCCGTCGATGGCCGCCACCTTGATTCCCTCCGCCGTGATGTAGGCGAGGCCGACGTAGCCGATCCCGTTGGGATTCTTGGCCACCTCCGCGGCGATCTGTTCGTTGCCCGCCATCTTCTGGGACGACTTGGCATAATCGCGCTTCTTCATCGCGAGATCCTTCCAGTCCGAGTAGGTGCCCGAGGAGGTGTTGCGGGTATAGACGGAGATCTTCCCCGGCTTGCCGCCCACCGCCGACCAGTCGGTGACATCGCCGGTGAAGATTTGCTCGACCTGCCGGGAGGTCAGCTTCGCCAGCGGGTTGTTGGCATTCATCACCACCGCCATCCCGTCGAACGCAACGATGATGGGCTTGAGCGTGACCCCCCTGGCGGTCGCCGCCGACATCTCCGTGGCCTTGGCGCGCCGGGAACTCATGCCGATCTGCGCCGTGCCGTCGATGATGGCGGAGATGCCCGTGGTGGAGCCTTCGGCGGCAATTTCAAAGGACACCCCGGGATGGGCGGCCTTGTACTCCTCGGCGAGCAGGGGCACGAGCTTGGCGCCGAGGGTGTCCGAACCCTTGATCACGAGCTTCTGCGCGCTGGCGAGGCTGGCGGCCGAAAGGACCGCGAGGACGAGGAAGGAGGATTTCATGGGAACCATGGTGGGAGTCGGATAAAGGAGATGCCGTGGATGGGTGATGGGTGGGTTCAGAACTGGATCTGCACCTGACTGCGCATGCCGACCGCCTTGGCCTCGGCGGGAGCGCCGGTGACGTTTTCCCTGGTCTTGCCGTACATGGCGCCGAGCTGCCACCGCAGGTCGATGCCCCGCAGGTACCAGTTCACGCCGGCATACCATTCCTCGAACTTGTTCATCGTGCCGCCGGAGGCCGCCGATCGCATGACGTCGCCCATCTGCAGGCCGCGGCCGTTGGAATCGACGTAGCAATAACGGGCGACGGCCTCAATCGTCTCGGTCAGATAGTAAGAAGGCATGAGGAAGTAGCCCTTCGGCCTGGCATCGCGGGTGGCCGACACCCCGCCTTCGACGTCCGCGGTCAGATATTCCGCCATGAAGGCGAACCTCCCGGCCTGAAGCTCGAAGAACGCCGAATAGAGGGTCAGATCGAAACCGCGGCCAAAATTCGTCGTGCCGAAGCCCCCTCGATCGGGCTGGAAGCCCGAGCCCACGCCAGCCGTCCAGAAGTTGTTCTCGGGAAGTTTCTGGTACAACGCGACGGTGCCCCAGAAGGCGGGTTTGTTGGAGGTGGAGTCGCCGGCCGCGGAGGCTTCCGTGAACGACTCACTGCGCTCCGGATCCGTGATCGCGGCGGTATAGAGGAAGTTCGTGGTCGAGTTGATCTCCTTCTTGCCGTCGAGAAAGGCGCCGATGCGGTAGCTGGCGGCCCCCAGCCTCCGGCCGTTGTTGCCCTCGACGAAATAGCGCGTGACCCCGGAGCGTTCGAGGGCCTTGAGGTTGCCGCTGGAGTAGCGCTCTTCATAGGCGACCGCCACCTTGCGCAGGCCGAAATTGAACTGCAGGTCGGGCGTGGGCTTCCAGTCGATGTACCCGTCGTCGTAGTAGCCGGAGGCGAAGTCGTAGGTGAACTGAGCTCCCCAGTGGCCGCCGACGCCGGCCTTGAGCGTAAAATACATCCGGCGCAGGAAGGCCTGGTCGACATAGGCCGGCTTGGCGGCGGTCCCTTTGATCTCGGTGTCGATGTGCGCGTATTGGATCTGCATCCGCATTCCGACCGAGAGGCGATCCGTGGCCTTGCCGCCGCCGAAGGCGTGGGCCGGCACCGTGTTGCTCTCGCGCACCAGTTCCGCCCGCAGTTCCTCGGCTTCCTGGTTGGTCAGGATGCCCTTCTTGATCAGGAGATCGACGAGCGGACCGCTTTCCTGGGCGTGAACCGAAACGGAGAGAAGGCCAAAACCGACGAGGCAAACCAGGGTGCGGAAATACTCCCGGGAAAAAACAGAAGAGCATCCAGCGAACGTCGCCATGGCGCCATCCTGCCGGTCGATTGTTACAATCACATGACGGTTCGGTGACAAAGCGGATAAGAAATCCACTCGCCACTCCCTCGTCACATTGAAATCAGGCCCACCGAACCTGTCGACAACCCGTGGATCCGCACAATTGTCGCCGTGCTGGAGGGCACGAATGTCGGGCGGGCCCAAAACATCCGTGGCGCACGACGGGCTGGCTCGTCGATCACGATGCCTCTGCCCTAATCCGATCCCGGCAAAATGTAACAATGTGGCACTTGCCAGCAGGACATGCGGCGGGTCAATTCGACATCCCCTGTTGTCGCCCCAACTTGATCGAGGTGGAGGCGACGCCGCTACTTGAGGCTAGCTCGCGAACTCTCGCATGAATACCGATCTTGCCGCGCAACGAGCCATTGACCGACTCGACAAACGTGGCTTCGAAGCCCTGACGGAAACCGAGAAGGTATTGGCCACCGTCTGGTGCACCGCTGCCGGAGTGGGTAACAACGGATTTCTGAGGTTCTACAAGAGCAAGCGCGGCAACCTGGCCCATTACGCCCCGACCGCGTTCGGGAAGATCGGCGCAATCCAATTGGCCGCCATCATGGCAGAAGCGAATTCCATGTTCGGTCCCGCGGGGCCCGGCCAGGAACGCAGCACGCGGACCACCCAAGTGCTCGGTCTTGACGATGCCGCCCGTCGCGGCCTCGGAGCTCTGGAAGAGCGATTCTACGCCAGCACGGAGGACGAAGACGAGCTGCTGGAGGGTTTTCTCAACCAGCAACCGTCGAACGAGTGAGCGGGCATTGGCACTTCCCACGCTTTCGTTTCCCGTCCCGCGGGGCCGGTCGCAGACCGGCCCTGCCGCCGCGATACCAGGCATTCGGCGGAGGAACCCACTACCGGCCTGGTGGCAGTCCGGCACCGCCCCGCAACGCCGTTCCGCCCAAGCCGAGTTTCAATCCCCCAGGCACGTTTCCACCAGCCGGGCCGTCGTAATCCAGGGATGATTCGGCGGCACGGTGCGCTTGATCCCGGCGACCTTTTCCAGCGGCACGGGCACACACTCGGTGCCCCGGACCCCAACCATGATGTTGTGGCGGCCGGCGGCCAGCAGTTCGCCGGCCTTCGTACCCAAGCGAGTGCACAATAGGCGGTCGAACGGCGTCGGCACACCGCCGCGCTGCACGTGGCCCAGGGAGGTCACCCTGACTTCCACTCCGGTTAGCTGCTGCAGCTGTCGCGCCACACGGCTCGCCACCGGTTCCTGGACGAGATGAATGCCCTCGCCCGTGCCGGCTGGGTGTTGCGCGATAATCCGCGTCTCCACGCCCAGCGGTGCCGAATCACTCCCGCGCGCCTGCTTCGCCCGGGCCTCGGCGGTAGAAACGATGCCCTCCGCCACCGCCACGATGGAGAACCGCTTGCCCGCCTTCTGGCGCTGCCGGAGATGTGCGGCCACTTTGCCGAGATCATAGGGAATCTCCGGGATCAGAATCACGTCTGCCCCTCCGGCGATGCCCGCCCCGAGGCACAGCCAGCCGGCATCGTGCCCCATAATCTCGCAAACGATGACCCGCTGATGGCTCGTCGCCGTGGTGTGCAGGCGATCGATCGCCTCGGTGGCAATCGCCATCGCCGAATCGAAGCCAAACGTGATGTCGGTCTCCGCCACGTCGTTATCGATCGTCTTCGGCAGGGTCAGCACGTTCATCCCGCCCCGTTCGCTCAGCCGCAGAGCGGTCTTCTGCGTGCCGTTGCCGCCGAGGCACACCAGGCAGTCGAGCCGTCGCCGCCGGTAATTTTTCGCCGCGTGATCCGTCCGGTCGACGATGCGACCGCCAACGTTCATCTTGTGCGGGCGATCCCGGCTGCTGCCGAGGAAGGTGCCGCCATGGGTCAGGATTCCACTCACCATCGCATTCTCGAGCGGCGTCATGCGATCCTCCACCAGGCCCCGGAAGCCATCGTGAATGCCCAGTACGTCCAGGCCGTGGTGCATCGCCGCCTTCGCGACCCCGCGGATGACGGCGTTGAGGCCGGGACAATCGCCGCCCGCCGTGAGGATGCCAATGGTTCGCCGGGATTTTTTCATGGGAGGGTGCGCGCCGGTGCGCCTTCGGGTTGTTCCTGCCCCGCCGAGGCGACAAGCGGAAAATTGCTCCAACACGAAAAACCGGTGGGGTCGACTCCGGCTCAGGCCTCCACCAAAGCCACCAGTCCCTCCCCCACTCCGGAGGAATCTTCCGCCGGCAGCGGGTACTGGCGGACAAAGTCGCTGAAGGCCACGACTTCCATCCGACCGTCGAAATGTTCAACGATCGCGGTGAGGGATTCGACCCAATCGCCAGAGTTCAGATAGTGGATGCCATCGAGGCGCTTGTCCGCCGGCGTGTGAATGTGCCCGCAAATCACCCCGCTGCAGCCGCGCTTCACCGCCAGCGCGGCGAGATGGGATTCGAAGTTTGAAATGTGGTTCACCGCCGACTTGACGCGCGCCTTGATCGCCTTGCTCAGCGACCAGTATTCCTTGCCCCGCCAGGTCCGCCAGCAGTTGTAGGCACGGTTGATCCGCAGGAGCAGCCCGTACCCATAGTCGCCCAGATGGGAAAGCCAGACGAAGTTCCGGGTGACGGTGTCGAAGATGTCACCGTGCAGAACGAGGTACCGCCCCGCCGGGGATTCGTGCACGTAGTCCTCCCGGACCTGCAGCCCCTCGAACTCGAGCGGCAGAAAGGCCGCCAACACATCGTCATGGTTACCCCGCAGGTACACTACCTCCGTGTCGCGCTTCTCAAGCATCTTCAGCACGAGGCGGACGAACCGCGTGTGGGCCTTGGTCCAGCTGCCCGAACGCCGGAGCTGCCAGCCGTCGATGATGTCGCCATTGAGAATCAGGGTCTCGCAGCGCACGTGCCGGAGAAAGTGATTCACCTCGGCAATCTTGCAGTCGCGGGTGCCCAGGTGGACATCCGAGAGGATGACGGTGCGGACGCGCAGCAGATTTTTCATGGCAGTTGCAGGGCAAATCCCGCCGGCGCCCAGTCCGGGCTGGGAGTCGTCACCCGCGAGCGCGCGGGGACCCGGACGCGCAAGCTGCGCGGTTGCACCCGCACCTCGATCCGCGCCCCCGCCGCGTGGGTTTCGCCGTCGGTGTGCAGCAGGCCGGGGCCCACCCGCTCGATGATCAGCCGGTCACCGCGAAACCGGCGCACGCCGGGACTCCGGTGCAGATTGCCGGCGAACAACCGCACGGCGAGGGAGACCGCACCAACCAGCCCCACCGGCCGGATGGCCACGAGATCAAGCGCGCCGTCGTCCACCCGCGCTCCCGGAGCGATGCGAGCATGGTTGCCGTACTGGTCCGAGTTCGCCACCGCGACCAGCAGGACTTCGAGCTCCTCCGCTGCGGCCCCGTCGCTGATCACCACCCGTTCGGGGCGAAGCTCCCGGATGACTCCCAACACGGTACGGGCATAGACTGGCAGTCCGCGGTGCGTCAGGCGATTGAACCGGTCGCTGACCACGGCATCGAGCCCGATCCCCATGGCGTTGAAGAAAGGTTTTCCGTTGGCCTCCCCCGTGTCGATCGTGGTGACGCGGGCGGTCGGGGAGGCGGTCAGCGCGAGGGCCTGCGCCAGGGAAAGGGGCAGTCCCAGATGCAGGGCGAGTCCGTTGCCCGAACCGCACGGCACCAGACCGAGTTCCGCCGGCGTGTGCCGGAGCGCCTGGGCCACCTCGTTCATCGTGCCGTCGCCCCCCACCGCCACCACCTGGGTGCACCCGGCCGCAATCGCGGCGCGCGCCAAGGCAGTCGCGTGCCCCGGCCCTTCGGTAACCGCCAGCTCCGCCTCAAGCCCCTGCACCTGGATGAAGTTCCGGATCATCCCCGGCAGCCACGGGCGCAGCCGGTTGCGCCCTGACGACGGATTGAGAATGAAGCGCGTCTTCATCGCCCGAGGGAAAGCGCGGGCCTCTCGCTGCGCTCGGCGATTCGCGCGACGATCGCGGCGGCCGCACCCGGGCGCGACAGCGGCCGCAGATTGGCGCGCCAGTCGCTCC
The DNA here is from genome assembly GCA_016222805.1 of Verrucomicrobiota bacterium. Taxonomy (GTDB): domain Bacteria; phylum Verrucomicrobiota; class Verrucomicrobiia; order Opitutales; family Opitutaceae; genus ER46. The sequence goes on from JACRQG010000025.1 coordinate 53,562, forward strand.
ATCGCTTCCCGCCGTTGGCAAAGGCGTCGCGCAACGCCTCCAACACGCGGTCCGGTGTCGGGGCAAAAGCGCCCGCTTTATGGCGGCGGAGCAACTCGTAATTTCCCTCCTCCTGTCCCGGAACGATCTGATTCACGACCAACGGACAGCGGGCGGCGATGGCTTCGTGGGTGGTGGCGCCTCCCGCCTTGCTCACCACCACGTGGTGAGTGAGCAGCAGCCGCGGAATCTCGGCCGTCCATCCCAGAATCCGAGCTGGCGCGACCCGTCCCGCGGACAGCCGCGCCAGCTCCCGCCGCAGCCGGTCATCCCGGCCCACGGCGCACGTCACCTCCCACGTGGTCTCGGCGAGCAAGCGGCGCGCCGTCTCGTGGGCGTGCGCGGTGCCGGAGTTGACGATGTACAGCACCCTCGGCGTTGCCCCGGTGGCGAGGTCCGGCGGCACCAGCCGCTCTCCGTGCGCCGCGAAGAACGCGTCAACCGGAAAACCGCACACTTCGATCCGCTCCGCCTCGACCCCCGCCCGGCGAAGCACCTCGGCCGAATCCTCCTCCGCCATGAACCAGCCGCTGGCGCCAGCCCGCCACCACAAGGCATTGAGACTGATGGAATCCGTGACGACGTTGTAGAACGGAACCTTCGCAAGCGTGGCCGGGCCCCGCCACCAAAGGAAGGCGTACAGCGGATAGGTGGAACAAATCACATCGGGGCGCACTTCCGCGGCCAGTCTCGCCAGCCGGCGGGTCACCGGGTGGAACAGGCGCCAAAGCTGACTCGAAGGCGAAAGGCGGTCGGCCCAGCCATAGAAGGCGTTCCAAAGCCGGGGGGCGCGGTTGATCAGGGTCAGGTAGGCTGCCCGGCCCACCGCCGTTCTCCGGGGCGCGGTTAGCGCAAAGGCATCAACCACCCTGGCGCTGCCCGGACCGTGCACGTCGGTTAGGGCCGCAGCCAACGCCCGGGCGGCGGCGTTGTGCCCCTCCCCAAAGCCTGCGGTCAGAACGAGGGTGCGGAGACTCACGCGGGAACCTCCTGCGGCTCGCCACTTCCCTCCGCCGCGACCGCCTGCAATTCCGCCTCGAACTTCCCGATGACCCGATCCCACGACTGCAGCTCGACTGCGGCTCGGGCCGCCGCCCGGAGTTGCGTCCGCAGCATGCCGTCCGTGGCGAGCATCACGGCAAACTCGATCAAATCCTCCGGAGCATCGCAGGGCGCCACCAGACCGCTGCGACCATGGGTGACGAACTGCCGCGCGGCGGCATAGTCGAATCCGACCACCGCCAGGCCACTGGCCAGCGCCTCGGTCAGAACATTGCCAAAGGTCTCGGTCAGGCTGGCATGGACGTAAAGGTCGGCCGAGGCGTAGTGCCGGCCGATTTCCTCGCGGGAAAAGACCCCTTCGAAGATGCACTCGGGATGAGACCGGCTGAGCGCAGGCTTCAGGGGGCCTTCGCCCGCGAGCACAAAGCGGCAGCGCGGGTTGGCGGCGCGCATCGCGGCATAGGCCCGAAAGAGCAGCGGGTAGTTCTTCTCCGCCGCCATGCGTCCGACGTGAATCACCACGGGATCGTCCGGAGCCGCGCCCCACTGCTGCCGAAGGGCCGGGCAGCGCCGGGCCGGATGAAACTGCCAGGTGTCCACCCCGCGCGAGAGGACGGCGAGATCCCGGAAACCCGTCGCCGCCAGTTCGGCGCACAGCTCCTCGGTGGGGGCGAACGTCCGCCGGGTCCGGTTGTGCACCCGGCGCAGCCAGGCCAGGACCAGTCCGTGCAGGAGACCCGAACGATAATGGGAGGTGTAGGCGTGGAAATTGGTGTGAAAGCTCGAGGTCACCGGAATCCCCAGCTGTCGGGCCGCGGTGATGGCGCTGGCGCCGAGCGGCCCCTCGGTGGCCACGTGCACGAGATCGGGTGGATCTCCGCGCCAACGGCGCCGGAGCCGGCCGACCGCCGGCAGGCCGAGCCGGAGCAGCGGATAGCCGGGAATGGGCAGGCCCGGCAGGGGACATTCGACGTATTCGGACGGCCGGGCCGCTCCGCGCAGCAGATCGTCGCGCCGGGGACGGTAGACCGTTACCTCGTGTCCACGCCGACCGAGTTCGCGGGCGATGACGCCGAAGGTCATGGCCACCCCGTTGATTTCCGGAGGAAAGGTCTCGGTGACGAGGGCGAGTTTCACGCGGGAGGAAGCGACAGGACGGGATGAGCCGTTCTCTGTATCCGCCTCTTTATGACGCCTCGATATGGCGGACCCGTGGCGCCGCGGTTACTATTACGTCACAATGACAGGTGTTACGGCCGCATGGCGGCGACGTGATATTCGGGTGGCGACGGCCGTTTCGCTTTGCCGGGCGGACGGCGGGCCGCGCTCCTCGGTTCATGCCCGGATTCACCCTCGCTCCTGCCCTGCATCTCTATGCCGCGTTTCAACGCGTCTCCGCCCTCCGGCCGCTGCAGCGCCTGGTGCGCACGAGCGAGGAAAAGCGCCGGCCCCGCCGGATCGAAGCCCATGCCGGGGGCGGCGAGGCGCAGGATCGGCTGCTCGGCGCCGGGGGAGCGGGCCTGCATCAGCGGGCCCGGATCATGAGGGAAGACGGCTGCGGACTTGTCCCGACGATTGTACTCGGGGGATTTGTCCCGGACGCCACGGAGCAGGTGTTCCTCCTGCGCCGAATGCTGCGCCGATCAGGCGACATCTACTACGTCAACTACTCCCGCACCGGATTTTCGCTGGATCTGGTCCTGGCTCAACTGGCCGATCTCGTTGCCGAGCTCGCCGCCCGCGGGCAGCCGCCGGTCCTCCTCGGGGTGAGTTTCGGAGCGGGACTGGTGCTGGAGTTTCTTCGGCGGCAGCGGCTCGCCGGAGCCGCTGCCCCGCTTTCCGGCGTCATTCTGGTGAGCCCGGCCGGCTGCGTGGCCGATGTGATGGCAGCGGGGCGGGCCAAGCCCGACACCCTGCTCGGCCGCGCCGTCCAACCCTACCTCGGCGCGGAGCCACCGGCGGCCTCCGCAATCGAGCGGTCGCGCACGATTTTCGCCCGGATGTTCGAAGCCGGCGCCCAGAACAAGGCGGCGTTGAAGGTGCTCATGTCGCCGACGGAATTGGAGCAACTGCGGAGCGCGGTGCTCGCGGCGATTCGGGAGGTCAGCCCGACCGGTGCCTGGGAAAGGGTCGCGGCGTTTCGAGCCATGCCGGAGCCGACTGCCTACTTCTCCCCTGCCATCCTGCCCCTGACGGAAGCCCCCGCTCTGGTCCTGTTCGCCGAGCAGGAAGACGGCGTGCTGGTGGCCGGGGCGCCGACTCGATTCGCGCTCGAAACCGGCCTTCGCGCCTATTTCCCGACGGGACGTCTCGGCCGGGTCTCCGCCTTGCCCGGACAGCCTCCCGTCCAACACGCTTCGCTGATTTTCCACGTGTTCGAGTTTTTGCCGCCGCTCCAGACCTTTTTTGGTCGGTTGCGGGCAGCCCGGTTGCGTCGCGCCGCGTGAAGCCCTGCCACCGAACGCCCGGGCTCCGGCGGGGCCTGGCCCTGGTCGGCGGACAGTGGCTGGCCGCCCACGCGCGCCGGGTCCTCGGCGAGCCGTCGGCCGCGGTGCGCGAGCAGGAGAGCACACGCGCCAGCCTGGTCTCCCGACTGGCCGGCACCGCCTACGGCCGGTTCCATGGGCTGGAACAGGGCCTCTCCGCCGGCGCCTTCCGCACCCGGATGCCCGTGACCGACTACGAAACGCTCGAGCCGTGGATCGAACGGATGAAAGCCGGGGAGGCCGGCGTGCTTTGGCCCGGTGTCTGCCGGCATTTCGCCGTGTCCTCGGGCACCACGGCCGGCCGGACCAAGTACCTGCCGGTCACCAGCGCGATGCTCGATCATTTTCGACACACCGGCCTGATCTCCCTCGGCCTCTACGCCAACCGCGCCGGCCACGCGCGCGTCTTTCAGGGACGGCACCTCTTCCTGGGCGGCTCGACTACCCTCGTCCGCCTGCCGACACCGGCAGGACCCGGCGCGTGGTGTGGCGATCTCAGCGGTATCACCGCACTCAATCTGCCCGCCTGGGTGGAGCATCTGCTCTACGAACCGGGGAAGGAGATTGCCCAGCTCGCCGAGTGGCCGGCGAAACTGGAGGCGATCGTAGACCGAACTGTCTCTCGCGACATCACCCTCGTGGCTGGGATTCCGAGCTGGCTGCTGGTCCTCGCCGAAGTGCTGCGTCGCCGGACCGGCGGCGCTCCGGCGCCGGTTTGCTGGCCCAACCTGGAGTGCCTCATACATGGCGGTGTGCCGGTAGGGCCGTTCGCGGCCGAACTTTGGGAGGCCTACGGACCGCAGGTCCGATTCCACGAGGTCTTTCCCGCGTCGGAGGCTTTCATTGCGGCTCAGGAGGCGGAGCCGGAGGCCGGCCTTCGGCTGCTGACCGGCGCCGGCGTGTACTACGAGTTCCTGCCTCTCCGAGCGTTTGCTCCCGGTCGGCTCGCAGAACTCGGGGGCCAGGCGCTTCCGCTGGACGCCGTCCAGCCAGGCGTTGACTACGTCCTGCTGCTCACCACCCCCGCCGGACTCTGTCGCTACGTGATCGGCGATGTGGTGCGGTTCATTTCCACGCGCCCCCCACGCCTCCTCTACGTCGGCCGGACCCGACTCCAACTGAGCGCCTTTGGCGAACATGTGATTGAAAAGGAACTGACCGACACGTTGAGCGAAGTCGGCGCGCGGCACCGCCTGGCGGTCGCGAACTTCCATGTCGCGCCCCTCTTTGTGGACGCCGCCGCGGGGGCGAACCGTGGACGGCATGAATGGTGGCTTGAGTTCAGGCCTGCCTCCTCACCCGGAACCGAGGCCGATCTGGCGGGCGAACTCGATCGGGCACTCCAGCAGCGCAACGACGATTACGAGGCCAAACGCCGGGGCGGCGGTCTGGACGCACCACGCGTACGCGTGGTGCCACCGGGTACATTCGAGGGCTGGCTTCGCCAACACGGCAAGTGGGGCGGACAGCACAAGATGCCCCGCTGCCGCAGCGATCGCGCGATCGCTGATGAACTCGCCGCGCTCGTCGCGCCGTTGTGTGACGGACCGGTGAATTCGCGGGACGAAGCCACGATGGGTTGAACGTCCGCTCCCTTTCCTGCGTCTTCCCCGCGGTTGTGTCTGAATTGGTTGTTGCGAGTCAGGAAGAGGGCCGCCCGAGGGGTTGGGCTGCCCTCGTTTTTTTTCGGGGCCGCGGGCGATTGCCACGCCCCAGCAGAACAATCACGGGCTCGTGTTTCCCTGCCTCGACGGGATCGAAGATCGCGTACGCCGCAATGATGATTTCGTCACCGGGCTGGACCAACCGGGCGGCGGCTCCGTTCAGGACCACCTCTCCCGGCAACTCCCCGCCAATGACGTAGGTCGCGAACCGCTGGCCGTTGTTGACGTTGTAGATCTCGACACGCTCGTGGAGCAGAAGCCCGGCGGCGGCGCGCAGGTCCGGGCCAAGCGCGATCGAGCCTTCGTAGTCGAGATCGGCGCCGGTGACCGTGGCGCGGTGGATCTTGGACTTGAGGAGGGTGAGACGCACCGCGGATCACTTCCCTTCCCCGGCCGGATTGAGGCGCTCGGCCTGCCGCAGCCCGAGCAACACCAACTCCGGTACGATTTCGTCGAACACCTCCTCCTGCTCGAACATCCGCGCGAAACCGCCGGTACCGACGACCACCGGATGCACGCCAGGAAACGCCTCGCGGGTGAGTCCGGCGGTCAACTGCCGGATGGCGCCGACATGGCCGTAAAACAGCCCCGCTTGGATGCTCTCGACCGTGCTGCGGCCCAGCACATGGGCGGGTTCGCTGATCTCCACCGCCGGGAGCCGTGCTGTACGACTAGCGAGCATTTCCGCGGAGATGCCCAGCCCTGGCAGGATGGCGCCACCGAGGTAATCCCCCGCCGCGGTCACAACGTCAAAGGTGGTTGCGGTACCGCAGTCGACCACGACGGCGTTGCGGCCGGGGTGGCGCTGGTTGGCGGCGATCGCATTGGCGATTCGGTCGGCTCCGACCTCGTGGGGATTCCGGTACTTCACCCGCAACCCGGTCTTTGCCCCCGCCTGCAGCACGAACGGCTCGCACTCGAAGTACTTCAGGCACGCGCTACGGAGGGAGTACGCCGCTGGCGGCACCACTGAGCAGATGGCGATACGCTGGACGGCGGCCGGCTCCTGCCGGTTCTCCCGCAGCACCGCGCGGAGGAAGAGTCCCAGTTCATCCGAGGAGCCAAGCGGATGAGTCGACTTCCGGAATTGGAAGCACAACCGGTCGTCGTCGAAGAGACCACCGTGGATCTGGGTATTGCCGACATCGAGACAGAGGAGCATGGGAGGAAACCGGTTCAAGTGGGGGCATCTGCGAGGAGCCGCTCGAGCGTCTCCGCCAGCGTGCGGCGGTCGGGACAGTGGCGGGCGAGTGTTCCGTCCGGACCGAAGATATCCGCGGGAAAGGCCCCATCCGCGCCGCGGCTCGCGAGGTCGTTGTGCACCACCCAGTCGGGCCGGGCCCGGCGGAGCAGTGCGCCAACCGCCTCCGCCCGTGCCGCCGGAGAGGCGCCGTTGGTGAGCTTGAAGGCCACCACGCGCAGGTGCGGATTGAGGCTGAGGGTTCGCAGCCGATCGACCAGCTTCGGATGCGGCCGCAAATGCAGACGGAGCGGAAGCTGCGAATCTAATTTTGCCCCCGCCGGAAGCTGGACGACTCCCCCCGACTCGATCGCCTCGACCCCGAAGTCACTCACGGCGGCGGCGTGGACCACCGCATCGAAGGGTGTGCCCCCCAGCCAGCGGCGCAGGGCGGCGTCCAGATCGGCGAAGGACCCGAACTCCTCCGTCGGACCGGGCGCCGCCGGTTGCACCGCCCGGCGGCCGTGCAACCACACCGCCTCGTGTCCCATCCGGCGCAGATGATCGACGAGGCCGGCGCCGGTGGCGCCCGTGCTGGTGTTGGTCAACACCCGCAGGCCGTCGATTGGCTCCGCCGTGCCTCCCCCGGTCACCAGTACGCGCAGCCGCCGAACCGGCCGATGCAGCGCCGCCTCCACGGCGGCCACGATTTCGGCTGGCTCGGCGAGCCGACCTTCCCCCGTCTCCCCACAGGCGGTACGACCGGAGCCGACCGGGAGGATCCCAACGCCCCACTCCCGCAGCCGCGCGACCGCCGAGATGGTCGCGGGATGGGCCCACATCGCCGGATTCATCGCCGGCGCCATCAGCCAGGGCTTTTCCCGATCGTGGGCAAGAAAGAGCGCCCCGGGAAAATCGTCGGCCAATCCGGCCGCCAGGCGGTTAAGGGTGTGCGCGGTCGCCGGACAGACGAGCACGAGATCCGCCCGGCGCGTGAGCGTGATGTGCTCGAGCGCCGCACCGGGAGCGAAGAGGTCGGTGAGCACCGGCAGGCCGGTGAGACCTTCGAATGTCGCCGGGCCGACAAAACGCAGCGCCGCCTCGGTGGCCACCACCCGCACGCGGTGGCCGCCCTGCACCAGTCGGGAGATCACCTCGCAGGCCTTGGCCGCCGCGATCGAGCCCGTGACGACCACGATCAGGTCAGCGCCGGACATGGTCGATCAGCCTTACTTTTTCGAGACGCACCGCGGCCAGCCGCGCGCCGTCGCTGTCCACCACGTAATCCACCGAGAAGCCCGCGGCTTCCAGGGCCCGGCGGGCGTCGCCGGCGTCGGGAGTCTCCCGCAGAATCCGGGGAAACTCGGCGGCCTGGGCGCGCCCGGCCGGAGACAGGCGCCGGTTGCGCGAGCTCATCGCCAATCCGTCCGCCTCCCGCACCGTGCGACACGCCACGATTTCCACCGGCAGGAAGAAGGCCCGCACCATCCCCCGCACGAGTTGGAGCTGCTGCCAGTCCTTCTCCCCGAAGTAAGCGCGCCGTGGCTGCACCAGATTCAGGAGTTTCAGCACCACGGTGAGGACGCCATCGAAATGCCCCGGCCGATGCGCGCCCTCCAATTCACGGCTATCCTTGGTTTCGGTGACCCGATAACGGTACTCATCCGGATAAAGCTGTCCCGCGGTCGGCACCAGCACGTGGTCGGCCACTCCACGCACCAGCCGCAAGTCCGCTTCCAGCGTCCGCGGGTATTTTTCGAGGTCCGCCGGATCGTCGAACTGGGTCGGGTTGACGAATAGGCTCAGCACCACGACCGCATTCTCCTCCCGGGCCCGCTCCAGGAGGGCGCGGTGGCCTTCGTGCAGGGCCCCCATCGTGGGGACAAAACCAATCGTCGCTCCCGACGGCAGGGAGCGGCGGGCGGCCTGCCATGAATCAACCTCGTGCCAGACTTTCATGCCAGCACCTCCCCAGCGGCCGGAAAGGCGCCGCCGCGAACATCGCGCACAAAGGCCCGCACCGCCTCCAGGGCAGCCGCCCGCCCCTCGTGGTAACGCCGCGCAAAGCGGGGGCGGAAGTCGGCATCGAGTCCAAGCAGATCCGAAACGACCAACACCTGGCCGGAAGTTCCGGCGCCGGCCCCGATTCCGATGGTCGGAATCGTCAGCGCCGCTGTCACGTCCGCCGCCAAGGTGGCAGGGACGCACTCCAACACCACCGCGAAGGCCCCGATTCCCTCCAGACGGCGGGCATCCGTCCGGATCCGCTCCGCCGCCGGTTCGGTCCGTCCCTGCACCTGGTATCCCCCAATTTGGTGCACCGCTTGGGGCGTTAGGCCAAGATGCCCCATCACCGGGATGCCGCTCTCGATGAGATGCGCCAATACCTCCGCGTGACCCGCGAGGCCCTCGGCCTTCACCGCATTCGCCCCCGCGCACATCAAGGCGCCAGCGGCCTCAACCGCCACTTGCCGCCCCCGGCGCACAGCCAGAAACGGCAGATCCGCGACGACCAGGCTCCGGGGCGCACCCCGCCGGACCGCCGCGGTATGCAGCGCCATCATCTCGAGCGTCGCGTGCACGGTCGAGGGCAGGCCGTGCACGACCATGGCGACGCTGTCACCGACGAGGATGGCATCCACGTCAGCCGCCTCGAGAATGCGCGCCGTCAGGACGTCGTACGCCGTCACCATGGCCAGGCGGCGTCCCTCCCGTCGCGCCCGGGCCAGATCGTGAACGTTATTCATGCCGCCCCCCGGCATCCGACAGGCCAGGCGAGCGGACGGCGGGACCGCCCGAAACGGGCGGGTGGGAGCGGCGAAGTGCGTGTCGCATGGCGATCAGGCCTTGGATAATCCAGACAAAGGTTGAGACGGACTAGAGCTGTCCGGTCGCGCACGAGTTCGCGCCAGACGCGAACGAGGGAGCCGGGGAGACAGGGGACTTTCAATCGAAAACCGCCGGAGCTTCGCGTCCCGGGCGCGTCTGCCGGTTGGCGGTCATTAGGCTGGTGTAGCCGGGGGCAGTGACCCCGGCGGCCGGCCACACCGCGGCCAGCTACAACCGCCATCCGACAGATGCGCCCTCGCGTCCCATGATTCGATGCCTTCAAGTCCGCTCCAGGTCCGCCGGCGACGGCAACGAGAGACCGCCGACCGGCGTCTCCGGCGCCGGTTGCCATCTCGGTCAGAACCGGCGCGTGACCTCCAATGTCCAGGTCCGCCCCGGCAGGAGATTCTGGTTCACCGAGGAGTCGTAGCTGAATCCCTCCGAACTCGCGAGCGGCGGCTCGAGATCGTTGAGGTTCACCACGCCGAGGCGGATTTCGGTGCCCCGCACCCAGGTCGGCGCCGCGTCGCCAAAGCGGTAGCCCGCCAGCAAATTGACCGAGAGTGTGGGATCGATCACGCGCCGGTACACGGTTTGACCGGCAGTGAGAAACGGGGCGATGTAAGACGGACGACCGAGCGACTCGTACACTGCAGCGGTGGTCGTGGCACCGGAATCATGGGTGCGGCCCACGTAATACGCCCCCAGCGAAGCCGACCAGGCGCCGCGCCGCCATCCCAGCGTCGTCGTGCCGCGCCACCGCGCCGCGCCGCCCGCGTAAAGTCCATTGCTCACCGTGGGCGGCAGGTTGGCCGGGGCGAGCGTCGACTCGGAGCGGGCGAGATAGGACCAATCCGAGTTTACTACCAGGTTGCCCCAGGCCCGGCGCGGGAGCACGTACCGCAGGCTGAAATCCCACCCCTCGTGCTCGCTGCTGGCGAGGTTCAGGAACGGCCGGTTGAGAGAGAAGATCTTCCCGGCTGAAGCCGCGGGCCGGCCCGGATTGGCGGCATTGTAGGCGGCGAAAGCCGCCCGGTCCTCCGGCGTCAGGGCAAATCGCACCACATCGGGGTCGCCTTTGTAGCCGGAGGTGCCGCTGCCCAGATCGATCGACCCAATCGGCACCCCCGCGGCGAGCTGGGCGCGGGTGTAGGCCTGCAGCAGCGCGGCGTCGCTGTCGCGAATCTGGGCGACGCTGCGCTGTCCGAGCAGATTGGTCCGACTGATCCGCCAGGCATCCGCAGTGAGGCTGAGCCCCGCCACGCCCGGCACGTCGATCACGACTCCCCAGGTGCGGCCCTTGCTCTCCTGCGCCCGCAGGCTGGGGTTGCCGCCGAAGTACGTGCGCTGCACATAGGGCCCTTCATTGAGCAGGGGATTGCGGTAGGTGTCGATGTCCCCTGCCCCGGCCGAAATCGTCCAGCGGGGACTGGTGAACAGGGCGGCCAGGCTCGGCGCCATGAAACCTTCGTTGTAGGAACCGCGCAGCATCAGCCAGCGCGCGGGCCGCCAGTTCAGGCCCACCTTCGGCTTGGTGGTCGTCCCAAAGTCGCTGTAGTGCTCCTGCCGCCCCGAGCCGGTCACCTCGAGCGAGTGCACCAACGGCAGCGGGCGCCGCGCCCCGACCAAGGGGACCACCACCTCGGCATACAGGCTGGTGACGGTACGGTCACCGCGGACATCGGACCGCGGGGGGTGCAGCAGGAAGTCGTTGTTGGTCGGATCGAGGCCGGAACCCGCGGGATTCTCACCGCTGAACGGCGGACGGAGGTCCTTGAGATCCTCGAAGCGGTATTCACCCCCGATCGCCGCGAGGACATCGGCGCCCCCCAGCTGGAAGAGCCGCCCCGTCGTACGCAGGTCGCCGCTGGCGATCGTGCTCCAGGCCTCGCGCCGGTAGGTCTCAGAGAAGGAGTCCACGACCGCCGCCGGATTCGTGTAGGGTCGATCCGCCACGACCGCGCCCCCCTGCACGCGAAAGGTGTAACCAAAGGGATTATACGCCGCGGCGTCGGTCCGTGCCAGCGCCTGCTGCAGCCGGCTCTCCCGCACGTCCGGGTAGGCCTCGTCCAGGCCGGAAACTTCGTTGAAAAACCCCGAGGTCTCCCAGCGCCAGGTGCCCCCGAGCCGGCCCCGCAACCCACCGGCCAGCCGGACCACGTCGGCGCGGGTGTTGACGGTCTCGGCCGCCAGCCCGGCCAGGGTCATCGCCGTGAAGCTGACGTCGCGCGGCTGGCCGGCGAGACGCGGGGTGCCGTCGGCGTTGGGCGCCCCGGTGGGATGATAGAAACGCACCCCGTAAGGGTTGTAGGGATTGTCGGCCGGCATGACCGCGAGTTGGTCCGAGGTCGGCGCGTTCAGGGCGAGCGGCTGCCGCCGCATCGTGGACTTCGCCCGGTAGTAGCCAAACTCGCCGAAGGCGGTGATCTCACGCGAGAGGTCGAGTTCGGCCGAAAGAAACGTGTTGGCGCGGCGCACGCGCGGCGCCGCCATGCCGAACTGGTTCAGGTCGAGGAAAAACTCCGGATTGCTCACCCGGGAGGGTGCCGCGGTCGTGAGGGTTGGCACGCCGTTGACCGGACGGAAGTAGTTATTGGCAGTCGCGGTGCCGACGCGGAACGTCGGCCAGTATCCGCGGGCCGACCGGGCGTCGAACGGACCGCCGGCGACGTTGAACGGGGGTTCGGCCCGGGCGGAGCTGTCGGCGCTGCGGCTGAAGTCGCGCTCGGTCAGGAAAATGGCCTCGCGATAAAGGGCCTCTACGGTCGCGAAGAGCCGGCCGCGCCCGTGGGCAAACGGGGTGCCCAGCGTCACGGTACCCTGCACGCTCTCGCCGCCACCGTGTTCCGGGGCGCCGAAGCGCAGCGAGGTTTCCACCCCGGTGTAGTCGCGCCGCAGCACGTAGTTGATCACCCCACCCACGGCGTCCGACCCGTAGATCGCGGAGGCACCGTCGCGCAACACCTCCACGCGCTCGACCCCCCGCGCCGGAAGCTGGTTCACGTTCACCGCCTGCGAGAGACCCGCGGTCATCGGGTTGATCGCCATGCGGCGACCGTTGACGAGGACGAGCGTCGCGGTCGCCCCGAGGTTGCGGAGATTGAGGTTCGCGTTGTCGCCTCGTGCCCCCGAGGAACCGAGTCGCGTCTCGTTCTCCGGCAAATTGACCACGGAAGGCAGCGAGGTCAGCAGGTCGACCGGCAGAAGCGGCCCACGCACGTCGATCGCCGTCTGATCCAGGACGGTCATGGGCGCCACCTTCTCCAGATCGAGCCGGCGCAGATGCGAGCCGGTGACGACGAGGCGCTGCAACTCCACCGCCTGCTCGCCGGCGGGGACCGGCGTCGGCCCGGGCTCCGCGGCCAGCACAATCTCGATGGCGGGGGACAAGCAATGCGTCGCGGCTAGCGCGGCGATCGCCAGCCGCGCGGGAGAAAACAATATGGTGTGGTGCATGGCGTGGAAGCGGGACCGCGCCTACGCAGCGCGCGACGCACGCGTGTTCAACGCCAATGTCGGTCCGTCACCGGATCTTTCCGAATGTGACGGCGCCGTCACCCAATTCGGGGTCGCTCCAGCGCGCCGGTCCCCGCGGTATGCCGTCCGGCGTCCTTTACCCCTCGTCGCGGGAAAACCCGATCACAGCAACTCGGGCGAAATCTGCCAGCGGACACACCAGCCCTCTCCGGAGAGATCGAGTCGCATGGCCGCGCACTTCTTCAACCGGAAACGCGGTGGATGCGCGGCGCCCGCCACCAGGAGGGAAGCGAGGGCGCTCAGATGCGGGTCGTGCCCCACGAGGGCAACGGGATTCTCGGTGAGTTTCAGGCGCCGCAGGATCACTTCCGGGTCGTCCTGCGGCTTGAGTCCGGTGACCTCCACCAGGGGCACCTTCAATCGGAGCCGTCGGGAAAGGAGGGCCGCCGTTTCCGCCGCCCGCCGCAATGGGCTGTGCCAGATCTCCGCCGCTTCGACCGCCCGGGCGTCGCGCAGCCACTGCCCCATCACGCGGACTTGGCGGAGGCCTTTGGGACTGAGGGGCCGGAGGGCGTCGCGGCTACCCTCCTCGGCATGGGCATGGCGGAAAAGATAAAGGTGCATCCAGGGGGCGCGACGCCGTAGTTGGGACGCGCAGGGAGCCAGCGTGCTGATCGTGAGGGAAAAGCAAATGCCGGAACGGCAACAATCACGTGACAGTTCCCGCCACCCCCAGCAACGGAGTGAACTCATGAGGGTGATCCGAACTCCGCCGGACACCGGGCGGTGTCCGCCAGCGCCCCGTCGGTCCCGTCAGCTACCGCGCGCCGAAACCAGGAACTCCGTTGATGCTGGGGTGACAATTGGGTGTCGCACGGGTTGGCGCTTGCGCCCGATGACACCGCCTTCGAAGCCTGCAATGTCTCGTCGTGAGTCCATCTGCCCATCCTTTCTCCCTTTCCGTCCGCAGTCGCGCCAGCACCGGCCGGAAGGTTTCGTCCCGGGTCTCGGCCGGAAGTCGACGCCTGGCGGTGCTGCTCCCTGGCGGTCGTCCACCACTAGAGCAGCAGGTCCGGATCTTCGTGGAGAACCGCCGCTGGATCGAGGCGGGTTGCCGGCTTCGCCGCGATCTTGCGGACCTGGAGGGCGTACAACGCCTGCTGTTCCGCCACTACGGCGAACTGGTGTGCCACTGGCAGCCCGCACTGGAGGGGGATGCGAACGCCCTGCACGAAGTGCGGAAGTCGCTGCGTCGCCTGAGGACCGTTTTGCGCAGCTTCCGGGCACGACTGAAGCCGACCTCCGCCCGCCGCCTCAGCCGGCACCTCCGCAAGCTAGATCGGGATCTCGGTCCAGCCCGCGACCTCGACGTCGCGCTGGAGTTCTTGCGCGATCCCGGAGAGGTGAGGTCCAAAACCGCTGCGTATCTGTCCCGTCTGCAGCACGCCCGCCGGAAAGCTCAGCGCGCCGTGCGGCGCCGGCTTGGAGGTGCCGCCTTCCGGGCTTTGCAGTCCCGCATCGACCCCCTGCTGCGCGTCGAGATCCCGGCGCTCGGGGCCGCCACTTCTCCGACGTCGCTGACCCGGGCGGCCGGCGAAGCACTGCTCCGACAATGGCGGCGGGCGCGAAAACTCGGCCGACACCGGAATTCGAGCGACAGCACCCGGTTGCACCGCCTGCGCATCGCGTTGCGCCGGGTGCGATACCTGGCCGAAGTCTTCGCCCCCATCTTGGGTCGGCCGGTGGAACAACTGCAGCGGCGGGCTGACCGGTTCGAGCACCTGATTGCGGAAATCCGAGATACCTCCGGTGAACTGGCCCGGACTTCCGAGAATGAACCGTCGCCACCGCGGGCAGTTCGACGCCGCCTGCGCCACCGTCGCGACCAGGCCCGGGCCGCCCTCGAGGAGGCGTGGTCGAACTTCGAGAATCGGAAATTCTGCCGCGACCTCAAGGCACTGCTCGAAGCGGCGGATTGATTACGCCGCCAGCCGGACCGGCTCCGCACCGGAGCCAAGCAGGGCTTCGTCATCGTCGAGTTCGACGACGGGCCCACAAAGATTCCGCACACTCTCCAGCCGCGCCGCATAGTCGACCAGGCGGGATCGCCACCGATTGGCGTGGATGAGCAATGAGTACGGCACCAAACTGAGCGCAGCCGGATGGCCCGTCCCCAGGGGGGAAACCGACGAATCGAAGGCCCGCACCGGCCACAACGACCGCCCTAGGACGAGTGCACCTGCGCCACAGGCGAGCAGCGGCCGACCGGAGGCCAGAAAGCGCTCGATCGCCTCATCGCCACCCGACCGGTGCAAACTTCCCAAGAGGTAGAACGGGTTGCCGCTCGCCAGGACCACACAGTCAAAATCGTCCAACTCCGTCGCGGGACGCTCATCAAAATCGAAGTAGGTTTGCCGGGCGACCCCGGCCCCGGCCACTGCCGCCCGCGCGAGCATGGCGTTGCGACTGCGCTCCTTTCCGATCGGCTCCGCCGTCGTCACCACGGCCGCGCGGCCACAGTCACTGGCGAGGGCGCGCACAGTCCGCTCCAGCCATGCCACCGCCAGATTCGTGGAGACCAGCAAAAGTCGAACGGGCATGGTTCGAAACTGTCACCCCACGGTTACGCCCGCGCGGCGGTCCGGTGAAATATCGGTTTCAACGGAAGGCGCCAGACCTCGCGGTTGCGGATTCACCGGTTCGTCACCGCCTCGCCGCCCGGATGTCATGAAGGCGGCGCATCGTGGGAGTCCTTCACCACGCCATGACACCCTTCACCGCCCTCTGCTTCCGGTTCCGCTTCGGCTGGCCGATTACGCTCCTGTTGTTGCTGACCTTTGCCTCCCTCACCGCCCTTGCCCAATCCACCGGCAGCCTGTCCGGCCGGGTCTCCGACGCCCGCACCGGCTTTTCCCTGCAGGGCGCGGTGGTCCGAGTCTCCGGCTCCACCGCCATCGCCTACACCGATGCCAACGGACGGTACAGCCTCACCGGGCTGCCCGCCGGCTTCCGGCGCGTCGAGGTGGAGTACGTCGGCCTCGATCCTCTCTCCCGAGAGGTGGAAATCCTCTCCGGCACCGCCAGCTTTTTCGACGCCCCGCTTGAGAGCAGGGCCCTGCAGTTGGAGGCGTTCACCGTGGCGGAGTCTGTCCGCGGCCAGGCCCTCGCCATCAACCAGCAGAAAACCGCCAGCGGACTCGTGAACATCGTCTCCGAGGAGACCTTCAACACCAACCTCGGCGGCAACCTCGGGTTCACTCTGCAGCAGCTTCCCGGTCTCAGCGTCAACGAGGGCGAGGACGGCGAGCCGTCCGGCGTCAACATCCGCGGCCTCGAAGCGAAATACAATTCCGTCCAAGTTGACGGTAACCGGATGCCGTCGTCCGGCAATTCGCGCGCATTTTCCGTGGGCCAGCTCAACGCGGATGCGGTCGCCAACATCGAGGTGATCAAGGCCGCCACCCCGGATCGCGACGGCGATGCCCTCGGCGGCATCATTAACGTCGTCTCCCGCTCCGCCTTCCAGCGGGAAGGTCGCGCCGTCGAGTTCAATGTCGGCGGTCTCTACTACGACAAGCGCGAGCAGTGGAACTACAACGCCGCCGTCAACTATCTCGATATCTTCAGCGTCGGCGGCGGCCAGAGAAACCTCGGCGTCGGCATCAACCTCGCCTGGTCGGAAACCTCCCGTGACTACGACAACCTCGACAAGGACTACGCTGTGCTGCAGCCCCAGTTCGAGCCAGCCTTGCGGCTCACCGGTCCGCTTTATTTCCACACGAATGCCGCCCCTCAGACCAACTTCCGCACCACGTCGGCCCTGAGCGCCAACCTTGCCCTCGACTATCGGATCGGCCCCGGCACGACCCTGTACCTTCGGCCGTTCTTCCGGCACCAGGAGACCGACGCCGAGAAGCCGCGGGCCCGCTACTACGTCAATTCCAACCACAACTTCAACTCCGCCACCGGCACCAAGAGCATCGCCGAGGCCACCTACAACACCGGGCGCAGCCTCCCGACCATTCTCACCGAGCTCCGTTACCAGAACGACGTCAGCTTCACGGACAACGACGTCTATGGCGCGTCCTTCGGCGGCCAGCACCGTTTCAACGGCACCGTGATCAGCGTCGATCTTTTCCGCTCCAACAACGACTCCAACCGCGACCGATCTCTCGCCTACGTCGTCCGTAACCAAGGCTACCAGTTCGGCTACGACCAGTCCACCCGCTGGAAGCCGGTCTACACCATCCTCAACGGCAAGGACCCCTACGACGTCGCCACCATCAACCGCGGCGATCTCACCTACTCCCCGCGCGATGCCACCGAAAAGGCCACCAGCGCGAAGGTCGACGTCGAGCGAAAGTTCGCCGGCGACCGCATCAGCGGCGCCCTGAAGTTCGGCGCCAAGTTTCGCTCCAACGTGAAGGAGCAGGACCAGGCCTCGATCGTCTACCAGACCGGTTCCAATGCCGCCGGATTTCCGTACGCCAGCATCCTCACCCGCACCGACTACAAGACTTTCGGCGCGCTGCCGATCTACCAGTACCCGGACCTGAACAGACTCGACGCCTTGCGCCAGAGCAGCCCTCAGCTCTTCACGCTGCAGGTCACCAGCGCGCTGCAGAACGACGTGATCAACGACTACCGCGCCCAGGAGGATACCACCGCCGCCTACGCCATGGGCACCCTCCGCTTCGGCGCCTCGACGCTGATCGGTGGGCTCCGCATCGAGCACAACACTTTCTCTTCGCATACCTATCGTTACAACAGCAACGCCCCCGCCGCTCCCACCGCCGTCGACGCCGATCGCAGCTACACGAGGTGGCTTCCCGGCCTGCACCTGCGCCACGAACTCGCGAAGAACCTCATCCTCCGCGAGAGCTATCATCGCAGCTACAGCCGCCCCGATGTTAATGCCCTCGTCGCCGGCCTCAATCTCGACACCACCACCGGCAACATCTCCGGCGGCAACCCCAATCTCCAGCCCTCGACGGCCCACAACTTCGACGTCCAGCTTGAGTACTACACCCCCAAGGGCGGGCTCTACTCCGCAGGGGTGTTCTACAAGAGGATGAAGGGATTCTACTACGAATCCACTCTGCGCTTCACCGCCACCGACGCCAACGGCTATCCCATCCCCGATCCCAACGGCACCCGGACATACACCACCACCGACAACGCCCTCGGCGCGACCAACTACGGAGTCGAACTCATCGCCCGGCAGAAGCTGCTGTTTCTACCCGCGCCGTTCAACGGGCTCGGTGTGGCGCTCTCCGGCACCTTCACCACGAGCGACGGCAAGTACCCTGGCCGTCTGGACGAGGACCTGCCCACCTACGGCTTCAGCGACAAGATTTACAACGCCGCCCTCGAATACGCCGGCGGCGGTTTTCGCGCCCGCCTGAGCTACACCTATCGCTCCGACTTCCTGGAGGGCCTCGATGCCAACAGTTTCTTCGACGACTGGTTTGGCGCCTACGAGTCGCTCAACTGGGAGTCGAGCTACCAACTCAGCCGCCAGACCCGGATCTTCTTTCATCTCAACAATCTCTTGGACGAACCGCAGATCTCCTACCAGGGCTACCGCCGCACCGACAATCCTGAGGACTACACCACGTATTCCTGGCGTGCCACCGTCGGCATGAGCTACCGCTTCTGAGTCTGCGGCGCCAGGGCCAGCACCCGCTGCTCCCGCCGGGCTTCACGGTCAACGAAGGGCGTTGGCGCGCCCAGTCACTCCCTCCTCCCGCTGAAAGCGAACTGTGCGTCCTCCGGTCTGCCGCCGATGCACCGCTGCTTCGCCGCGGTCTGCGGACGGTGGAACTCAGCTCTGCTCCCTGCCGACGCGAGATTGTCACGACCAAGAAGGCCGTTCCGGATCGCGCTACGCACGAATTCTCCCTCCCGTTCGACCCCGTCAATTTCACCCACTTCCATGAAATCGCCTGCCGTCTCCGTCCTCAGCGCCTGCCTGCTCCTGCCTCTGGTCTGCTTGGCCCATGAGCCGGCGCCTCCCGCCGCCTTCCCGGACAAGGCCATCCACGCCCCTCGCCCGATGCCCGACCGGATTGTCCTGACGTGGGACGGTGACCCGGCCACCACTCAAGCGGTCACCTGGCGGACCGACACTAGCGTCGGGCGCGCCGAGGCGGAGCTTGCGGTCGCAAACGAAAACGGTCGCGACCTGAAAGGTACAAAGGTACCGGCGACGACGACCGCGCTGATCTCCAGCCTGGGACCGGCGCACTACCACTCGGCGGGTTTCCGTGATCTGCGGCCGGACACCCTCTACGCCTACCGTGTGGGCGACGGCGTCAATTGGAGCGAGTGGAGTCACTTTCGCACCGCCAGCCGGACCACCCGCGCCTTCTCGTTTCTCTACTTCGGCGACGCGCAGAACGATATCCGCACCCATTGGTCGCGCGTCTTCCGCGAAGCCTTCCGGCAGGCGCCGCGCGCCGCCTTCACCCTGCACGCCGGCGACCTGATCAACAACGCCCACAACGACGCCCAGTGGGGCGAGTGGTTCGGCGCCCCAGCGTGGGTCAACGCCACGCTGCCCGTCGTTCCCATCGCGGGAAACCACGAGTATGCGCGGCTTGATGAGAAGGACGAGAAGGCACCGCGCGTCCTCAGTCGCAACTGGCGACCGCAGTTCACCCTGCCGGAGAACGGCCCGGCGGACCTCGCGGAAGTCCGCGAAACCGCCTACTGGTTTGACTACCAAGGCGCGCGCATCGTGTCGCTCGACTCGAACGTGAAGCAGGAGGAACAGGTGCCGTGGCTGCGGGCGACGCTTCAGGCCAATCCGCAGCGCTGGACAATCCTGGCCTTCCACCACCCGATCTTCTCGCCCGCCCGCAACCGCGACAACGCGAAGCTGCGCGAACTCTGGAAGCCCGTGCTGGACGAGTTCAAGGTCGACCTTGTGCTCACCGGGCACGACCACACCTACGCACGCAGCGGCGATGTCTCCAGCCGCGTGCCGGTCGGCGACGTCAACCAGCCCAAGGGCTACAACCAGGTTTACGATCCCGCCATCGGCACGGTGTACGTAGTTTCGGTAAGCGGCCCCAAGATGTATGACATCACCAGTTCCGACTGGGCGGTGCGAAGCGCGGAGGATACCCAACTCTTCCAGGTCATCACGGTCGATGGCGACGAACTGCGTTTCGAAGCACGCACCGCCACCAATCGGCTCTACGACGCTTTCACCCTGCGGAAACGACCCGGTGAGCCGAACCTGTTGATCGAGACCTTGCCACCGCAACGGCGCCGGCCCGCGGCACCCCGGACGCCGAAGGAAAAGCCGGAGTAGGAAGAGAGTGGGCGCGCGGCCGGTGCCGCCGGCTGGCAACCCACCCCGACCCGCGGGCACCTCTCTCAAGAGGGGCTCGTGTCTCAGGTGCGCTGCGACTTGGTAGTCCGATTTTTGCGTTCAAGACGCGGTATCGGGTCGCCCCCGGGGCAGGGGGCAGGGGACGACGCGGAACACCGTAGCCCCGGCAGACTGGCCGCCCCCCTTTGAGCAGGGTGGCGTGCAGCGACGGGGTGGGTCCACCGCGAATCGCCACTTCGATTTTCCCACCTCCGCTTCCAGGGAAACAAGAGGCGGAGCCGTTGCTTCGGCTCCGCCTCACACACCTAACAGGCACCGCCACGTTGCGTCCCTTTGCTTGGTCCCGAGACGCCCGCGGCGGGGCGCGGTCGCCCCGCCGACACGAACGCATCCACGCAATCGTCACTCCGCCGGGCGGAGCCGCCGATTAATCGATCTCGTAGACCTCGACGATCACCTCGCCGCCGCCGGTCTTGCCGCGGACCTGCAGCGTGTAGGCGCCGGGAGAGAGCGTCGCCAGCAGCACGGCATCACGGCTGCCCGCCGTCAGCGCGAAAGCGCCGACCTGCGCGGCGAGCTGCACCGCCTGCGCGCCGGTCCAGTCGTCGTTCTCCGCGATCTTGTTGGCGCCGGAGTAGAGCTCGAGTACGGGGTCGGCGAGGAAGCCGCTGACGCCGAGCGCGCCGAGTCCAGGACCGACGGCCCGAATCATCACCGTCTGGGACTGATTGCCGTTGATGTAGAAGCCGGGGTAGGCGGTGCCACCGGCTGCAAGCGTGAGCCTCGTGGAGATGTTGACCAGCTTGCTGGTGGAACCGCTGTTCACCACGACGGTGGCGCCGGAGCCCCCATCGCCCAGCGCGCTGGCGGGATCGAAGTAGCCGTCACGACCGAGTTTGGTCCAGGCATAGGCCCAGTTGCCGGAGGTGGTGAAGGCCCCGAGGTGATTCGTGGCGGTAAAGAAGCCGTCGTTGGGCGGGGTGCCGGCAAAGAGGAGCGCCGGGCTGCCGGCCTTCAGGCGCGGGTCGAGCTTGCCGTCGCGGGCGCGGCTGATCGAGACGAGCTGCGGATCGGCGTTGATCCGGTTCTGCTGCGCGGTGGCGGTGATGTGCGCCACGGTGTAGTTGGTGGCCGGGGCCGGGCCGCCGGCGGTCACGTTGGGCGCGAGGAACAGCGCGGTTTCGGTCGCGCCGGCGCCGAAGGTGCCAAAGAGGTTGTTGGCGATCACGATGTCGCCCGCGGCGAGGCGTTTCGCGCTGTCCTGCGCCTGGGCGCTCTCGGTCTCGATGCGCCACGCGTAGCCGCGAAAGTCGTGGAAGATCGAATTGTAGACCTTGCCGCCGGTGTTGTCGCGGAAGATGGGCCCGATGCTGTTCGCGTTGGTGCTGGTGGCCCCGGAACCAATCGCGGTGTAGTTGTAGACCGTCGGGATCGCATAGGGCTGGCCGTCCTCGGGGGTGGTGCCGCCGTCGGACTCGAAGGCGTGGTTGCCGACCGACGGGTCCTGGATGGCGAACAGGAACTGCAGTTTGCCCCGGAATCCCTCGTCCCAATCGAAGGCATCGTCGTCGTTGAAGGCGCTGACGAGGTATTTGCAGTTCACCGTGCCGCCGAACCACTCAAAGCCGTCGTCGGCGTTGGCGAAGACCTCGACATACTCGATCGTCGTGCCGGCGCCGACCGCGCCCATGGTGAGGCCGTTGAGCTCGTTGTTGGGCCCGAGGAGCGATCCGGCATGCCGGATCGAGACGTACCGGAAAGTGCCGGAGTTGTCGTTGTCGTCCGTGCCCCCGTAGAGGCCGAGGGGTTCGGTGGTGGGGATACCCTCGATGTTGCCGGTGCCGGCGGCGGTGTTGATCCGCGCCCGGCCGAGGATGACGACGCCGCCCCAGAGGCCGCGGTCGGCCTGCCCGAGGTTGCCGTTCAAATTGTCGGCCTCGGCGGTGAAGACGATCGGCTCGGCGGCCGTGCCGCTGGCGTTGATCTTCCCGCCGCGGGCGATGACCAGCGCGGACGCGTCCTGGGCGGCGCGCACCTTGCCCTTGATGACGGTGCCGGGCTCGATGGTGAGCGTGGCGCCGTCGGTGACGAAGACGCGACCGTCGAGGATGTAGGTATTGGACTTCGTCCAGGTGCGGTTGGCGGTGATGTTGGCATTCACCACCACGTCGGCGCCGAACAGGGCGGCGGGTGCGGCCAGGGCCGCGAGTGCAGAGAGGAACGAGGACTTCTTCATGTCGGAGGGCTGGAGGTTGGAACGGCGGACAATTGGGCCGGAGCGGCTCAATAAGTGTAGGTGACCCCGAGGGAGGTCGTGACGCCCCGCCGGCGCGACGAGCGGAGGTAGTCGACGCCGCGGTAGGTGTAGGTTTCCTCGGCGGCCTCGTTCAGGAGGTTCTTCACCGAAGCGGTGAACTTCCAGCGATCGCGCCAGGTTTGGTTGAGGATGAGATCGAGGGTCGGCGCCGGCTGCTCGTAGACGTTGGGCGTGCCGGGCGGACTGACCTGGGCCAGGCGCGCGCCAAAGACGTTGTAGTAGGCGCTGACGGTGGTGCCCCAGCGGCGATGCTGGTAGGTCAGGTCGAAGTTGAGGAGGTACGGCGACTGGCCGGTCAGCTCGCGGGTGGCGCCGGCGCCGGGTTCGAAGAAGCGGATGAAGGCGAGCTCCGCCGGAGTGATCTCCACGGACGACTCGACCCAGGTGTAGTTGCAGCCGCCGGACCAGCCGCGGAGGTGCTCGGAGAGGATGCCGAGGTTCTTGCGGGCCTCGATCTCGATCCCCCGCACCTCGCCGACCGGCGCGTTCTGGTACTGCAGTTCGCCGCTGTTGATCACCGAGAACACGCCGCGCTCGATCGGATCGACCATGCGCTTGTGGAAGAAACTCAGCGCGACGATTTCCCCGCGGCGGGGAAACCACTCCCAGCGCAGGTCGTAGTTGCGGATGGTCGTGCGGCGGAGGTTGGGATTGCCGATGTAGACGAAGTCGCCAACGAACTCGAAGGAGGTGTAGTCGGCGATTTCGCGGAAGTTGGGCCGCGCGATCGTCTTCGTCACGGCGGCGCGGAGGTTCATCCGATCCGTGAGGGCATAGACGAGGCTCGCCGACGGCAGGTCGTCGGTGTTGTCGAGCCGGCCGGCGCGACGTCGCGGATCCCGGCTCCGCACCTCCAGATCGGTCGTTTCGCGGCGGAGGCCGCCGACGAGCCGCAGCGCGCGCGTCACCGGCAGGTCCAGCATCGCGTAGCCGGCCTGCACCCTCTGCTCGCCGAGGTAGCTGTTGCCGGCGGAGCCGGTCTCCACCAGGTAGAGCTGACCCGGGCGGAAACGCCCCGTCGCCGGATCGATCTGTCCGACCTGCGCCGGCCGCAGGAAGGCCTGCTCGTCGCCGTCGTAGCGCAGCACCGTGCTGTTGTATTCGAAGAGCCGCTCGCGGTACTCGCGCGTCGTCTCCGCGCGCGCCCAACCGGCCTTGAACTGGGCGCTGCGGCCGCCCCAGGCCCCGAAGGGCAGCGTGAGGTCGACCGAGTAGTCGTCGCGCGACTCCTCGAGGTTGCGGAAGTAGCGCGACGGCCGCGGCAGGCCGGAGGCTTCGAAGTACTGGCTGCCGTCCGGGGTCTGGAAGGTGGAGAAGAACCGCGTGTCCGGCTCGTCCTGCGAGGTCGTCGCGTCGGTCACGCTCCACTGCAGCCGGGCGTCGCGCAGGGCGGGGAACAGGTGCTTGCCGGCAAGCTGGAAGGACCTCAGGTCGCGCTCCGTGTAGCGCAGGGTGCGGGTCTCGAAGGTCTCCGTCTCGCTGAGGCCGCCGCCCGCGACGTTAAGGCCCTCCTGCCGGCGGGCCATGTCGTTGCCCGCCTGATTCCACATCGTGTTGACGCTCACCTGGTGCTCGGGGCTGACCTGGTACGCGACATTGAAGAGCGAGCCGATCAGGGTGTCGTCCTCGCTGCGGGAATCGCTGAGCAGCACCAGCGGCGCCAGCGCTGGCGCGTTCACGCTTTGGCGTTCGTAGCGGCCGAGCACGCCGTCGCGGTAGCCGCCGAAGTTGCGATCGTACGAGACGCTTGCGGCGTAGCCGAGCTTGCGGCCGAAGAGGCGACCCAGCCCGCCGAAGGCCACGGCGAAGCTGCGGTTGAACGGCGCCTCCCTGACCGTGGGCGCAAGGATTGGACGGAACGCCTGCGTGAGCCGGCCGATCTCCGCATCGACCGTCGGCGAGGAGAAACGCAGCGGCAGCCGCTGGTCCGCCAGCGCGGCCGGGAGGGAACGCGAACCGTCGTCGCGCCCCCAGCGGTTGCTGGCCCCGCCGGTGCCCAGGAAGTCCTTTCCGGTCACCTGCGAATTCACCGCGAATGAGACCGACACCGACACCATGAACTGCTCGGGAAACTCCTTCGTCTTCATGTCGACGCTGCCGCCGGTGAAGTTACCCGGCTTGTCGGGCGTGAATGTCTTGGTCGTGACGATCGCGTCGATCAGATCGCTGGGAAACATGTCGAGGTTGACCGCGCGACGATCCGGATCGGCGCTCGGCACCTCGACGCCGTTGACCATCGTCGAGCTGTACCGCTCGCCGAGACCGCGGATGTAGACGTACTTGCCCCCGACGACGGAGGCGCCCGTCACCGCTTTCATCGCCGCCGCCGCGGTGCCGAAGCCGAGCTTGCTCATCTGGTCGGCCCCGATGGCGTCGCTCACCGCCGTGGCTTTCTGCCGGAGGCTGAGGAGCCCGAGGCCCGAGTTCTGCACGACGTCCGCCGACACCGAAAAGGCCTCCATCTTCACGATGGCGTCGCGGGCCACGGCCAGGGCGACGTCGATGTTGGCGACCAAGCCCGCCATCACGGCGGTGCCCGTAATGGTCGCCGGCTGGAACCCGACCCGCGTCACCGTCACGGTCTGGAAGCCGGCCGGAACGCCCGCGAGCCGGTACGCGCCGTCGAGGTCGGAGGTGGCGGTGATGGTCCCGCCGGCAATTCCCACGGAGGCCCCGGCGACGCCGCTTCCGTTCTCCGCGTGCAACACGCGTCCGGCGATGACGCCGAGGCCACTCTCGCCCGCCGGGGCGGCGGCCAACGCCAAGGCGGCACCCGCCGCCAGCCAGGCAACAAGTCCTACCGCGATGCGAACAGAGCGGGAAATCCACATGCGGCACAGGACCGCATGCGCCGCGAAACGCCGGCAATGCTAATGCCGATTCGTCGCCGAAGCTTCACCCGTCCGCCATCCGGACGCCACTTAGGTTACATCACCATGACGCTGCCGCCCGCCTCAGTGTGGACCCGGCGGCCGCGGAAGACGGCTACGCCGGGCGCCGGCCGTTGGCGCGCTCCAGCCGGACGGCGGCATTCTTCGAGAGGCGCGTCCACGGCAGGGCCCGCAGCCGGGCCTCCGCGATGGGCTCGCCGGTGACCTCGCAAATCCCGTAGGTCCCCTTCTGCAGCCGCTTCAACGCCGCCTCGATCTCGCCCAACTCCGTGTCTTCCTGCGCCATCTCCGCGCGCAGGGTGCGGAGTTCCACTTCATCCTCGGCGACGTCGAGCAAATCAGCGCCGCCCCGCTCGTGCGGCACGCGGGCCGCGTGTTCATGTTCATCGCGGGCCTTCAACAAATCCTTCCGGAGCCGGAGCAGGGTCCGGTGGTGCCAGGCCCACTTCGAGGGGATCGCGTTAGGGGCAGGTTTCATGGCAAGCGCACTCTAGCGCGATTTGCCCGAATTGCTATGCGAAGGTTGGCGGTCGCCACGCAGATCTTGGTGGTAGTGGTCACGTGCGCACGCGACTCCCGGAAAGCCCCGGATCTTGGACCCGCTGCCTCTCCTTTCGCCGCGTCGCCGCGAGCTGAAGGGCGGCGATCCCGTGAGCCCGTTCGCCGCCTTTCGCCCCGTTTCGGCCACCCCCGGATCTTCGCCGAAAAAAACGAAAAGCGGCGAAAAATGGCCGATATCGCGTCCGGATTCTCGCGCAGCACAAAACCGCCCACGTCAAGGCGACCTCGCGCCCCAGACCGTAGCAGACAGACGTCTTGCTCACTGGAGAGATGTCGACTCAGCCCGGGTGCGTCCCGTCGCCGTGCTTCCTCGTCTGGGCCAGACGCGGAACAGGGACAAGCGGAACGATGCGCTGCGCGAGCTGCACCCTCGGTCTCGTATACCCGGTTTCGGGTACAGGCCCTAATTTACCCACCAACGACCACCCGTTGAGTGACTCTGCCGCGATACATGCAGACCAAGGACCGACCGTTTGCCCTCTGCGACATCGTTCGCGAAACCGCCCGGGCGGTACACCAGTTTCTTGGCCCAGGACATCTGGAAAGAGTCTACGAAAACGCCCTAGTCCACCGACTGCGCAAACGGGGACTGCAACTCGTCCAGCAGCAACAACTGCTCGTGTACGACGAGGACGGAACGGAGCTGGGGGCGTTCACGGCGGATCTCGTGATCGAGGAGATGCTTCTCCTGGAACTCAAAGCAACCCGGGCAGTGGTGCCGGAGCATATCGCCCAACTCTTGGGTTATCTTCGCGCCGCGAACCTCGAGCACGGGGCCCTGCTGAACTTCGGAACGCTCCCGTTCTACATCAAGATGTATGGAATGTCCCGATCCCTGCGGCAAGGTAGGTGAACCCTGCACGAGATCCTGGCGGCGCCCCACGTCCAATCCAGCCGACAAGAGCGAAAGACGGCGAAAGGGGAGCTTTCGTAGGCACCCTCGGGGCTTCCGCCAGCTCACTGCCAAAACGAAAACTCTCCACGCCTACCGCCGTCGGCCGCGAGGCCGGCTGCCACCGGTCACCACCCGAGGTTGCCTCCCAGGCATCCTCTTTCGCCGCCTTTCGCCCCGTTTCGACCACCCCCGGATCTTCGCCGAAAAAAACGAAAAGCGGCGGTCGCCCCTGCCGCTCGCAGCCGGCGGGATTTCCGGAGCTGGCCGCGCCCGCCATCCTGCGGCGCAGCGGCTACCCCCGCCCCGCAGCCGCGCGTCCGGCCACCCCGGCCGCAAGCAGCTGCGCACTCCGCCACTGCGCCCACGGCAGCGCCGCGATCAGCATGACCGCCAGCTGGCTGGCGACAAAGAGGATCAGCCACCAGAAGGCGGCGCCCATGAAGCCATAGCTGTGCAGGCCGACGCCAAGCATGTTGACACCGAACCAGCTCCACGCCGTCACCACGTTGCCGAACACCGCCAGCACCGCGAGTCCGCGCTGCCGCACGTAGCCTCCGCTGCGCGCATGGAGGATAATCGCGTTCCACAACACGATCAGCAGCGCGCCATTCTCCTTCGGATCCCAGCCCCAAAACCGTCCCCACGACTGGTCCGCCCAGATGCCGCCGAGGACGGTGCCAACCAGGCTGAAGAACGTGGCAAAACAGACGATGCCGTAGATCATCCGCGCGAGCGCGTCGGCGGTGGCGCGATCCAGGGAGCGGGTCAGGGCGCCGCGGACGATGTAGAGGATCGCCAGCAGACCCGCGAGAAACGTCGCCGAGTATCCGACCGTGATGGTGACCACGTGGGTCGCGAGCCAGAAGTTGGAATCGAGCACCGCCCGCATCATCTCCATCGTGTCGCCGCCAAGGGAGAGGTGATGCGCGATCAGCAGCGCCGCAAAACCGATCAACCCCGCGGCCACGCTGCCCACGGCATTGCGGAAGAAGTACTCCAGCACGAGGCAGAGGGCGACCGCTCCCCAGCCGACAAAGAGCGCCGAGGAGTAGAGGTTGGTCACCGGTGGCCGCGCCTCGAGCCACATCCGCGCCAGGATCCCGCCCGAAGTGAGGACAAAGGCCAGACCCACGAGACCAAACGCGATCCGGCCGAGCTCCTCGGGCCACCGCAACCAGGAGAAGAATGCCACCAGCGCGGCGGCCACATAGAGCGCCATGCTCGTGTAGAAAGGTTGGGCCGCGTTGAAGCGGGTCTCGAAGTCGGTCTTCCGCTTCATCTCGGGCCACGCCGCCATCGTGCGCTCCCGCTGGGCCCGGACCAGCCGGTTGAACTCCGCGGCATTACCCCGTTGCCACGCGCGACCCAGGGCGGCCAACGCCTGGGCCGAAGGCTCAAGCTGGCCCGAGGCCAGGGTCGCGCTCCAGGCGCCGCCGATCGTGCGCCACCCTTCCTCCGCAGCGACTCCCGCGGCTGGCGGCACCAGGCGCAAGTAGCCGAATTCGTCCATGACGGTGAAAGCGCGGCTGAGGGCGGACCAGCCACCCGCGTCGGTCTTGCCCCCGGGGGCGGCCGTCCCGGTCGGCGCGGATCGCACCGCCGCGACCGCCGCGGGCAGGTTCTGCTCGAGGCGAGCCAGGTCCTCGAGGAAGGTCTCGATCCCGGGCGCCGCAGCACAGGTCTGCAGGCGCTGATAGAGGATCACCGCGTCGCGAAGTTGCACGACCGCCCGTTGGAAGGGAGTGCGCGCGGCGCCCTCGACGTCGTCGGCCAGGCGTGCCTGCCGATCGAGTTCCATCAGCCGCGGCTGCAACTGCGTCAGGGAAAAACGCTTGCCGCCGGCGCCGTCGGTGGTCGCCAGGCCCAGCATCGCCAGCACGTCGGGATGGACGACTTCGAACACCTGGTACCGATCCGCCTGCAGCGGCTTGAAGAACATGTCCAGCAGCCACTCGGCCGGAGCCACCGTCCGGCCATCGGGCGCGACCACCCGCTGCCGCCCCTGCAGCATGAGCAGGGAGGTGCGCGCGACGGTGTCGACCGGCTTGACGCGTCCGTTGACGAGAGTCGGGACGCGGGTGAACGCATCGAGGTCGAATTCTCCCCCGAGGCGCGGTGTCCGCAGGGTGAAGGCAACCCCCGCGGTAACGGCGAGCAGGACGAAAAGCGGCAGGCGGGTGTTCATGCGAGGGCGGGGGGAGGAAGGTTGGCGGTCCGGCGCCGGCCGACAAAACCGGCCAGGTGAACCCCGAACTGCAGCAGCAGGCCTACCGACATCAGCCCGCAGGCGACATAGGGAATCAGCCAGGAGGGGTTGCGCACGACCTGCAGGATGGTGGTGCGGTCGTTGTTCTCGAAACCCGACTGGTAAAACGTGAGGCCGCCGTACCGCAGCGGGTTGTTCATGTAGATGAGCACCTCGCGGTCATCGCGTCCGTCCGGCGTGTTGAGGCGCAGGCGGCTGGAGAAGTTCTTCGGGATCTGCGTGCCCGCATAGCGGTCGTGGCTGAACTTCAGCAGCGTGAGCGAGTACGGTTGATACACCCGCTTGGGGCGCAGCGCGATGCGCCAGGTGCGGCCCTCGTGGACAAACTCCTGCGGTTGGTCCAGGAGCAACGAGACAAGGTAGACCCCGAGCGAGCGATCCGGCGCGCTCAGCTCGACAAAGGCCGACGGAGCGTTGCGTTCCTTCGGCCGGTAAGTGACCGGCTGCGGAGCCGCGAGGATTCGCAGTCCCAGGCCAGCCGTCGCCATCACCGCCCCCCCCTCATGACCCCGCATCGCCAGGCTGGAGTTGGGATAGTAGGCCTTCGTCACGACCCGGAAGGGCAGTTTCGGATGCTGGAGGGACTCCTTGCCCGCCAGCAGCGCCTCGGGAATCGCGACGACCTCGTCGAACTTCGCCTCGGTGATGTCGGTGAACGCGAGCTCGGTGGCCTGGAAGCTCTCCGCATAGTTGCGGGTCTCGCCCATGCTCAATCGCAGGTGGAAGTCCTCCTGCCACAGCCCCGTCAGGAGTTCCCCGACCAGCAGCAGAATCAGGCCGAAATGGGAGAGGAGCAGTCCGGACTTTCGCCACGTCAGGGCAAAGCGGCCGAGAAAGGCGGCGGTCAGGTTCAGCATCAGCAACCCTCCGACCAGATACCCGCCGGGAAACAGCGGCACGGAGACCGGGCCCACCTGACCATAGACCACAAAGGAACGGAAGTACTTCTCCTGCACCGCCCAGATGCCGAGATTGACCTGGTCCAGCGTGCCGGCGAAGACCAGGATCATGCTGAGACCCAGGAGAACCAGGGTCAGTTTCAGGGAGGCGAGCTGCTGGCGGACCGAGAGGAGAAGCGGCAGGATCCGGCGGGGGCCAGCGACAGAGGTGGGTGTGGTCATGGGAGCGCCCGTGGTCGGCGCGACCAGCGTGCCAGAAGGCCCACGGCCCCCGCTCCGCGGATCTTGCGGAGCGCTGCGCACGACTTGGGGACTGCTTCCGGAGCCCCGATCCCGGCCGGAGGCTTGTCTCCGGAGCTCCACTGCGCGTCCTGGACGACTGCGCATCTTTTTCGAATTCCGCTCGCAAGCTTTGCGTCGAAGATAGCAACCTATGCACAGCCACACCCGCCGACTTTCGGCATGCTCGTTCCGCCTCAAAACACCTTCAATTCACCCATGAAACACGAAATCAAACTGATCGTCGCCGGTGCCCTGCTTGCCGCGGGTGCCGCCTTTGTCATCGCCGCTCCTGTCGCTGAAAACTGGGAAAACCATTGCGCCAAGTGCCACGGAGCCGACGGCAAGGGCCAGACCAAGGTCGGCAAGAAGCTGAACGTCCTCGACTACACGAGCGCGGCCGATCAGGCGAAATTCACCGACGAACAGGCGATCAAGGTCACGACCGAAGGCGCCAAGGACAAGGCGGGCAAGGAGCGCATGAAGGGCTTCAAGGACGAGCTCTCCGCCCAGGAGATCAAGGACCTCGTCGCGCACGTGCGTAAGTTCAAGAAGTAATCGGCTTCATCTGTTTCGTTAGAAAGACCGGCGCGGAGCGATTGCCATCCGCGCCGGCCTTGTTCCCGGCCCTGGCAATCGTCAGACTTCCACCATGTCAGACTCACCCACTCCCTCCGCCCCCGCCCCGGAACCCGCTCGCTCGGCCAAGGCGCGTTCGAACTTCAACAACTGGATCAGCGCCGTCGGTGGTGTCGTCGCCATCGGGGCCCTGTTCTCGTTCGCCCTCTTGGTCTGGATGGACTTCACGCAGGGGGAAAAGAACCCGTATTTGGGCATCTTCACCTACCTGGTCGCCCCCGGATTCCTGATTGCCGGCCTGGCGCTGGCCGGGTTTGGCGCCTGGGCCCAGCGGCGCTGGATGGTCAAGCACGCGAACGCGCCCGACCGGTGGCGCATCGACTTCCACAGTCCCGCGCAGCGCCGCGGGATGGCGGCGCTGGTCATCGGCGCCCTCGGTTTCGTCGTGCTCAGCGCCTTCGGCAGCTACCAGACCTACCACTACGCCGAGTCGAACCAGTTCTGCGGCCAGGTCTGCCACTCGGCGATGAATCCCGAATGGGTGACGTACCGGCGCGGCGCGCACGCCCGCGTCAACTGCGTCGAGTGCCACATCGGCTCCGGCGCCCGCTGGTTCATCGAAGCCAAGCTGAACGGCGCCCACCAGCTGATGGCCTACACGCTCAACAATTGGAACCGTCCCATCGACACCCCGATCAAGAACCTCCGCCCCGCGCAGGACACCTGCGAGAAGTGCCATTGGCCAGAGAAGTTCGCCGGCAACGTCGAAATGGTTTTCGACCACTTCCTTTCCGACAAGAAGAACACCCCGTACACCGCCCGGATGCTGATGCACGTGAACACCAACGTGCCCGGCCACCCGCCCGGCGGCATCCACTGGCATGTGAACGAATTCGAGCGCGTCGAGTACTTCGCCACCGACGAGGACCGCCAGAACATCCCGTGGATGCGCGTCGTGAACAAGAAGAACGGCACGTCCCGCGTCTTCCGCACCGACGATTTCAAGGGCGAACCTCCGGCGGACAAGGTGCGCGTGATGGACTGCATCGACTGCCACAACCGCCCCGCGCACGTGTTCCCGACGGCCAACGAGGCGGTCGAGCCCGCCATGTTCACCGGCGAGCTCACCACCAAGCTGCCGAATATCAAGCGGGGCGCCGTTCAGGCGATGACGCAGAAGGAAATTACCAAGGATGCGGAGGCCCCGCAGAAGATCGCGGACTTCATGCGCGGGAAGTACAACGACCCGGCCCACGCGGTCGACCTCCCCGGCGCGATCAACTCGGTGCAGAAGATCTTCTCGAGCACGATCTTCGTCGATCGCAAGGCCGACTGGCGCGTCTATCCCAACAACATCGGCCACAAGGATTGGCCCGGCTGCTTCCGCTGCCACGACGACAAGCACAAAACCGCCCAGGGGCAGAAGGTCCGCTCCAGCGACTGCACGTCCTGCCACACCATCCTCTCGCAGGGCAAGGGGACAGATCTCGAACTCCTCAACGCCAAGGGTCTCGAATTCAAGCATCCCAGCGGGGACCTCGATCCCGAGCTGAGTTGCGCCGACTGCCACAACGGCGGAATCCAGAAGTGAGGATTCCGCCGGGCGGCCAAAACCCGGTGCGGCCGGGGCCGGCTTCCGGCTCCGGCCGGCCCGCTACAACTTGAGATAGCGGCTGGGCGCCGGCTCGTCGTCCGGCTTGCCCTCGTAGGCGTGGACCGAACAGGCCGAGTCCGCCCAGAGCGGGAGATTCTGCTTCTTGGTTTCCCACGTCTGCCGCACCTCCTCGGCG
Organism: Verrucomicrobiota bacterium; assembly: GCA_016222805.1. Lineage (GTDB taxonomy): Bacteria > Verrucomicrobiota > Verrucomicrobiia > Opitutales > Opitutaceae > ER46. The sequence goes on from JACRQG010000025.1 coordinate 86,055, forward strand.
ACCGCGGGATCCCTCGCCGCCAGCATCAGACGGTTGAGGGCGGCGTAGACCACCGCCTCCGCCTTGCAACCGATCGACTCGGCGTAGCGCTCGACGGCATCGGACTCCGCCGCTTCCAGGTGTAGTTTGATCGAGGACATGTCATTTTCCTCCCACTTGCAGGTTGAACGGTTTGCTCGCGGTTTCTGCCGCCGAGCATAGTCCCCGGCGCCGTCGCGGTCCGCGCATTCCTTGACCAAGACTGGGCACACTTTGCCGGGGGGAGGACAAAATCTGGCAATGCGCGCGCACGAACCGTCAATGGCTGCGTAGTGCCGCCGACCGGTTTTTTCCATACTCGGCCCCATGCGCGCCTCCCCGATCGTCTTTGCCCGCCGCGTTGCCAGCCTTGGCCTGATTGCTTTCTCGCTTGCCGCCAGTCGTGCCGCCGAACCGGCCGCCACCGCGGAGGCCCCGTCCAAGAAACCGCCCGTGGTCGCGAACAAGGACTGCATGGAATGCCACGAGGCGGAGTTCAAGTCGCGCAAGAAGGGCCTGCCGAAGGAATGGGTCGGCGTGCGGCCCGAGCAGTTCGCCAAATCCGTCCACGGCAAACTCAACTGCGTCGACTGCCACGCGGACATCAAGGAGGCGGAGCATCCCTCGAAACTCAAACCCGCGCAGTGCGCCTCGTGCCACGAGAAGGCCGCCGAGCAGTTCAGCACCAGCATCCACGGCATGAGCCACAAGATGGGCGCCTCGGCCGCCGCGTCCTGCGCGAGTTGCCACGGCACCCACGAGATGGCGCCGGTGAAGCAGGCGGACTCCCCGGTCTTCAAGTTCAACCTGCCCAAGACCTGCGGCACGTGCCACGACGACGCCAAAATCACCAAGGAATACAAGATCGGCGAAGCCAAGGCGGCCGGGCACTATCTCGACAGCATCCACGGTCGCGCCCTCGTGAAAATGGGGCTGATCGTCGCCCCGTCGTGCAACGACTGCCACGGCGTGCACGACATCAAGCGCACGGTCGACAAGGAGTCCCGCTCCAACCACGCCAACATCGCCAAGACCTGCGGCGCCTGCCACGTCGGCGTCGAGGATGTCTACAAGGAGAGCATCCACGGCCAGCTGCTCGCCAAGGGAGACCCCAAGGGCCCGGTCTGCGTCGACTGCCACAGCGCGCACGAGATCGAGAAGCCCACCAATGCCCACTTCAAGGCCGGCAGCGACCGTAGCTGCGGCAAGTGCCACCAGGATCGGCTCGAACATTACCGCGAAACCTATCACGGCAAGGCGATGGCCCTCGGCCAGCCCAACGTCGCCGCCGATGTCGCCGCCTGTTATGACTGCCACGGCCACCACGATGTCTTCGCGGTCACAGACAAGCGCTCGCGCCTCCACAAGGAGAAGATCGTCGGCACCTGCGCCCAATGCCACCCGGGCGTCAACGCCAGCTTCACGCAGTACCAGCCCCACGCCAACCCGCTGGACAAGGAGAACTATCCCATCCTGAACAAGGTGTTCTGGTTCATGACCACGCTCCTCGTGAGCGTCTTCGCCTTCTTCGGGCTGCACACCGCCTTCTGGCTCTTCCGCTCGGTCTACCTCTACCTGCACGACTCGAAGTCGTTCCGCGAGGCGGTGGTCAAGGCGCACGTCGACGACGACGTCTTCACGCGCTTCACCCCGTTCGAGCGCTTCCTGCACCTGATGATGGTCACGAGCTTCCTCGCGCTGGTCATCACCGGCATGCCGTTGAAGTTCTACTACACCGACTGGGCGAAGACCATGTTCCGCTTCCTCGGCAACGCGGAGGTCGCCCGCACCCTCCATCACTACGCCGCCGTCGTCACCTTCGCCTACTTCATCCTCCACGTCGGCGGGCTCGTGGTGAACTTCTGGAAACAGCGTGACGGGATTCGCGATCCGGCGACCGGCAAGGTCACCTTCCGCCGACTGCTCGATATCGTCTTCCATCCCGATTCCATGGTGCCGTCGCTCCAGGACTGGCGCGATTTTGTCGCCCACCAGAAATGGTTCTTCGGCAAGGGGCCCCGCCCGCAGTTCGACCGTTGGACGTATTGGGAGCGCTTTGACTACTTCGCCGTGTTCTGGGGCGTGGCGATCATCGGCTTCTCCGGCTTGATTCTCTGGTTCCCGAAGTTCTTCACGCTCTTCTTCCCGGGCTGGATCATCAACATCGCCATGGTCGTGCACTCCGACGAGGCGCTGCTCGCCGCCGGCTTCATCTTCTCGTTCCACTTCTTCAACACCCATTTCCGCATCGAGAAGTTCCCGATGGATACGGTGATCTTCTCCGGGCGGATTTCGCGGACCGAGATGCTGCACGAGCGGAAGCGCTGGTACGACCGGCTCGTCGCGGCCGGCAAGCTGGACCTGTTCCGGGTCAAGGCCGACGACTGGGAAGGTCGCAAGAACATCGCCAAATCTTTCGGGTTCCTGTTCTTCGGCACCGGCCTGGTCCTCCTCGTCCTGATTGTGTACGCGATGGTCTCGCGCCTGGGACACTGAGCCGTCTGCACGCTTCGCCGCTCCGCCCATGGCATCCTGCCGGGGGAGCGGCGTCCGCCCGCGGAAGAGGTTGATCGAGCCCCTTCGCCCTTGCCGCGCTGGTTTCGTTGTCGCCGGCGTCGCCGCGCCCGGATCCCTGCCGGCGCCCCCGCGCTCCGCTGGCTGCGGTCCAGAGCCGAGTGGAGAAAAACCCGGGCTACGACTCCGACGGGACGTTGAAAACCCAGTCTTCCCGCGCGAAATGGCGTCGCAATCCCCGCACCGGAGGAACCGCCGCCCTTCCAATCACCAGCGCCAGCCCCGGCCGCGCCCATTCGGGCAGGCCATAACGCCGGCGCAGTCCGCGATCCTGTCCGAGGAGGAATCCCGGGAAACCCAGGAAACACGTGCCGTAGCCAAGCGACTGCGCCGCCAGCATCGCGTGGGTGGCGGCGATCGTCGCATCCGCAGGATGCGACGTGGACGACGCATAGAACAACAAGGCCAACGGGGCCCGGTGGAAGAAATAATCCTCGCCGGGAGCAACCTCCGGCCGCCGCCCGAGGTAGGCGTCAAACAAGGGCGCGACGAAGCTCCGCACCAACCGGTACTGGGCTGCGTCCAGCCGGGCCCGCAGAAGCCAGACCACCGGGGGCCGGAAGAGCCAGCGGCGCCGGGCCACGACGTCCAGCAAGCCGCGCCGAAACTCACGGACCTCGTTCCCGCCCGGCAGAATCAGCACCCCCACGCCGCTCGGCGGCAGGCTGACCGGCGCGGTGCGGGCCGCGTCCAGGATTCGGTGCACGTCCTCCGTGGGAACCGGCTCCGGCCGGAAAACCCGGCAACTGCGGCGCGCCTGCAGCAAGGCGTTCAGCTGGCCAAAATCCGCCCGTTGCCCGGCGGCCGGCAACGGACGCTGATCCTCCACGGCGAGGCCCCGGCCCTCGACGTGGATCGCCTCCCGCGGGCAGGCCGCCACGCACTGGCCGCAACCGGTGCAGCCGAACATCCGTCGCGGATCCACCTCGATGTGATCCCCTCCCCACTGCAAGGGGCCGCCCCGGCAGACCTGCACGCAACGGCCGCACGCATCGCACCGCCCCACGTCGATGGTGACGCGGGCCACACCGTCGGCCACGGCCGTGCGAAGGGGCATGCGCCACGCTAGCGCCGCCTCCGGGCCGCGCCCACGCACCCGTTGGCAATCACCGCGCGTCGCTTGCCGGCGTTATTTCGACTCCGGAGCGCCCGGGGCGTGGCCGGTCGGTGGATTGACCTCGCACTCGCCCGCCTTGATCCGGGCCAGCTCCAGGGGGTGCTCCTCGAGCATCTCCCGCTCCGACATCCGTCCGGTGAGCCACGAGAGGTTCATCGGATACACGTCCGGATTGAAGATCACGAAGTAGAAGTGCCAGACGATGATCGCCAGCGTGGCGAGGATCGCCTCGTAGAAGTGAATCGTGCGGGAGATGTCGAAGCCGAGCTTCGTGAAGAGGCCCATCGAGGTGTTGTCGAACCACAGGATGACGCCGGTCACGCCCATCAGCAGCGTGCCCCACATCATCGCCCAGTACTCCGCCTTCTCGATGTAGCTGAAGCGGCCGAAGGCCGGCTTGGTGGGCACCAGTCCCAGGTTGTAGCGCAGCACCTTGAACGGATCGACCAGGTCCCGTCCCCGCGGCAGCAGATCCATGAACAACTGCCGCCCACGCACCGTGAACGCCAGATACCAGATGTGCCAGACCCCCGCCACCAGCATCACCACGCCGGCGATGCGGTGGATGATTCCCCGCCATTCGAAGGCACGGGCGCTGAGGTCGCGGATCCCGACCACCCACCAGGCTTCGGGATAGCGCAACATGAACCCGGTCACCACCAGGAGCCCGAAGCTGATCACCAGGGCCCCGTGCTGGAGCCGTTCGTGCCCGGTCATGCGCACGTACAGGCGGTGGGCGACGTGCTCCTCCTCGATCAGCCCCTGCTGGATCGCGAGCTTGCGGCGGATCTTCTTGATGAAATCGAGCGCATTGTGGACGACCATCCCGCCAATCACCGCGATGATCAGCACCACATAGAGGGTCGAGATGAGGTAGAGAATGGGGTCGCCCCCCTTGCCCTTTTCCGCCGCCTCCGGGCTGACGTGCACCTTGCCCACCGTGAAGCGCGTGTTCGCCCCCGGATGGCACTGCCCGCAGGTTTGCGCGAGGTTGTCCTTGTGAATCGAGGAAGTCGGATCGTTCTGGGACTTGATCGCGTGGGAATTATGGCAGGAGGCGCAGTTGACGACCTCCACCGATCCGCCGCGCACCGCCAGGCCGTGGTAGCTGTCGGCAAACGTCTGGAAGGTGTGCGAGGCGATGCCGTACTTCTGGGTCAGCTTGAGCGAGGCGTGGCAATCGGCGCACACCTGCTGCGCCACGTGGGTCTTATGCACGCGTGACGCCGGATCCAGGTGACCGCGGATGTCGTGCTCGCCGTGGCAGTCGGTGCAGGTCGCGGAGTCGGCGTTGCCCTTGGCGAGGGCCAGTGCGTGCACACTCTCGCCGAACTCCTTGCCGATCTTCTCGTGGCATTTCGTGCAGGTCTCGGCGACGTGCACCTTGTTCATGCGGGCGCCGGGCGCCAGGGCCCGGTTCATCTCGTGCGCGCCGTGGCAGTCCACGCAATTGGCCGCCTTCGCGTCGCCCTTCTGCAGCGCGGCCCCGTGCACGCTCAGGTCGAAGGACTTCACGAACTTCTCGCCGCGCAGCGCCTGGCCGGCGACGGTCTCCTTCTCCACGTGGCAGGACTCGCACTGCTTCGTCTGCGCGAGCTTCTGGGCCAGGGTCGCCTTGCTGCCGGCCACCGGCGCCACCGGCTCGCGGTGGCAGGTGAGGCAGTCCGGGGCGTTCTTGGCCTTCTCCTTGAAGGCCCGGCCGTGGGCGGATCCGTTGAAGTGATCCCGCGCCTTTTCATGGCACTTGCCGCAGGAGGCTGGTTGCGGGCCGTTGGCAAAGGAGAACGCCGGCGACTTCACCGCCGCTACGTCATGCTTGCCGTGGCAGGCCACGCAGTTCGTGTCTTCGCCCTTCGGGATCTCCGCCAGCGCCAGCCGGGGATGAAACTTGTGCTTCTTCTTGCCCGTGTCCTCGTGGCAGCCGACGCAGTCCACCACCACCATCGGCTTGCGGTGCGGCGTCGCCTCGCCGTCGAACTTCTCATGACAGTCGATGCACTCGAGCGACTTGTGCGCCGAGGCATTGACCACCTTCTCGTCGACGAAGAGCGACAGCTTCTTGCCGTCCTTCTTCATCGAAAGGTCTTTGTCACTGTGGCACTCGAGGCAGGAGGCGGTCGAATTGGGCTTCGGGGCCGCCGCGTCGGCCGCCGCCGCGGGTGCGGCGGGCGCGGCCGGCTCGGCCGCGGAGAGCGCCGCGCTCGCGGCAATCAAAAAGGCCGGCCAGAAGAACCCGCGGCGGGCTCCGCTGCGGAGGTTGCCGCGGATTGGAGACGCCCCGGAAAGGATGGTATGCATGAGAGTGGCTGAGACCAACCCATCCTACGGCCTCCTGAAGCCGCCGGTCCTCGCATCGGTTGACCAACCCTCCGCGGCCATTGCCCCGCGGCCGGTAATTCGGATTCGGGACGCGCATTCCTTGCCCCCGCCACCGGCCAAGAGACGCGCAGGGAGCGCCAATAGGCGGTTAGCCCGGGAGGGCTGGAAGGGTAATACTCGCCGGCGCCCCCTCGTCCCCACGCCGGCTCCGCGATCACGCTTCGCCGCCCGCCCTTCGATCGCCCACCGGCGTAGCAGTTCTTCCCCTACGCTTTCTTCCCCATGCCAGACGTGTCTTTCCCCCACCCGTCGGACCCGCTTTCCTCCGCCCGCCTGGCCGACCTCGAAGCCCGTCTGCACCGCATCGAAACCCACCTCGGGCTCGCACCCGCCGCCGCGTCTCCCTCCGCCCCACCCTCGGCCGCCGCCCCCCTCCCGGTCGCCGCGCGGCCAGCCCGCGTCGAGCCCCAGGCCCAGTCCGCGGACGAGTTCGAAGTCGAGGTCGGGCAGACCTGGTTCGCCCGGGTGGGGATTCTCGTCTTTGCCCTGGGCGGCGGCTACATGCTGACCCTGCCGTATCCCGGCCTTACTCCCCTCGCGCCGCCGCTCGCGGGCATCGCCACGGCCGGGCTGCTGCTGGGAGTAGCCCACTACGGTCAGAGCGCCTTCGACCTGGTGGCCCGTTACCTGCGCGGTGCCGGGATGGCGCTGCTTTATTGCGCCACCTTGCGCTTCTTCTTCTTCGGCGCTCCGCCGGCCCTGACGATCGACTCCGCCTTGGGCCCGGTCCTCCTTTGGGCGGCCGTGGGCATCAATCTTGCCCTCGCCCTGCACCGCGACTCCCCGTGGCTGACGGGCCTGACGCTGCTCTGCGGCGCGGGCACCCTCCTGGCGATCGGAAGCGCCGGCGGGACGCTGGTCGGGCTCGGGGTGATCAGCCTCCTCGCCGTGTGGCTGAGCGTGCGGCGCGAATGGCCGGCCGTCGTCCTCTTCGGAGTGGCCGTGGTGTTCGGCACCTATCTCCTTTGGGCCGCCGGCAACCCAATCCGCGGCGGGGACTTCAAGTTCACCACGTCGCCTTCGTTGGCCCCGGCCTGTCTCCTGCTCTACGTGCTGGTCTTCGGCCTCCAGCCGCTGTTCCGCCCCGCCCGGGGGGATGACGACGTGTTCTCGATTGGGGGCGCGCTGGCGGTCTGCGGCCTCGGCTACGCCACCTACCTCGTGCACACCCTGGCGGCCTTTCCAAAGGAATTCGCCACCGCCCACCTCGGCGCCGTCGCCGTCTACACCGTGATCGCGGTCGCCCTCTGGACCCGACGCCACAGCCCCATCTCCACCTTTCTTCACGTCATGACCGGCAGCGCCGCCCTGAGCGCGGCCATCCTCAAGTTCTTCCCGACACCGGATGTCTTCGTCTGGCTCTCGCTGCAGAGCGTGGCCGTGGTGGCCACCGCGATTGCGTTTCGCTCGCGTTCCATCGTCGTGGCGAACTTCCTGATCTACCTCGCAGTCGTGCTGGCGTACATCTTCGTCAAGAAGACTGAGACCGGCATCAGCGTCGGCTTCGGCATCGTCGCCTTGATCAGCGCCCGTATCCTCAACTGGAAGAAGCACCGGCTGGAATTGAAGACCGAGCTGATGCGCAACGCCTACCTGCTGAGCGCGTTCGTCATCTTCCCCTATGCGCTCTATCATCTCGTGCCGCCCCGCGTCGTCGGCCTGGCCTGGATCGGCATGGCGCTGGTCTACTACATCCTGAATTTCGCGGTGCAGAATCGCAAATACCGCTGGATGGGACACGGCACGCTGCTGTTGACCGCCATCTTCCTCCTGCTGGCGGGGAGCCGCCAGCTCGACCCCACGTGGCGCATCATCTCCTTCCTCGCCCTGGGGGCGGTCATGCTCATCGCCTCGCTGGCCTTCACCCGACTGCGCCGGCGGGAGAACGCCCCTTCCGCGACTTGATCGCCTCCGGACTGGACCCGCGGGGAGGCACGAACGCGAAGGATGGGACGCCCCCGTCCTTCGTCGCACCACCGCCAGCCCCCGGTCTCAAACGGCCGAGTGCAACGGACCCTGTGAGTGGCCCACCTTGTCGTACTTGGCCGGCAAGAAGACCCGCAGGAAAAGCCAGAGGATCAGATAGGGCAGCACCATGAGCGTGAGCCCCACCAGCCAGCCTTCCTGACCCGCCAGTTCGAACTTGAAGGTCGTGAAGCCGCGCAGGCTCTTGGAGAAGAGCTGGCCGCCGATGACCACATTCCACCGCATCAGCAACACGCCCGCCATGATCAGCAGGGCGCTGAAATAGTAGATGCGCCGCCGGACAAACCGCGGGATCTGCTGGCGGAAGACCTGCGTGGAGCCCAGCAGCAGGAGCGGAATCAGCGTCCCGCAGAAGAGCTGGCCGACGAGCATCGTGTTGAAGAGCTTTCCCGCCGCCAGTTGCTTCAACACATGGATGGACTCGTCCGCCGAGTAGAGCCGGTGCAGCCAGTCCAACCCTTCGATCGAGAAATCGAGCAGCAGGGCATAAAAGAGGAACTTGCCCATCTCATCGAGACACTCGTCGTCGACCTCGCGACCGCGAAACCAGTTCAACTCCGTGTAGATAAACACGCACAAGGCGATGCCGGAAACGATGGCGGAGAAGATGAAGATCACCGGCATGAGCACGTTGCCCCACCAGGGATTCGCCTTGATGGAGCCGAAGATAAACCCGACGTAGCCGTGCAGCAGGAACGCGGAGGGGATGCCGATCAGCGTCACGATCGAACTCAGCTTCTCATCGAACTTCAGCGCTTCGGGAGAGACGTCCCTGGCGCCAAGCGTCAGCAGGCGGTACAGGGCACCTTGCAGCCCCGGTTCGGTCTGTCCCCAGCGGACGAAATCGTGCCGGTACTCGAGCCAAAGCTCCAACAGAAGCACCGCCATGATGTACCAGGCATAGACAAAGCCGAACATGGCCATCGGTGACGAGAGGTGCGGCGTCATCATCACCTGCAGGCACCGTTCCGGGTGCCCGAGGTGGAGGAGCAGCGGCATCGGCGCGCAAATCAGGAAGGCCAGCGCCGTGAGCAGCGCCAGCCGGTAGACCGGCGCCAGCGCCCGGACGTTGAACACCTTGACCAGCGAGGCCATGATGAACGCACCCGCCACGAGCCCGGTGATGTAAGGGTAGATGACGATCAGGATGCTCCAGAGGACATGCTGCTCGTTCGGATAGGCGAAGCCCTCCACATGCGGGGCCGCGGTTTCGACGCCCAGCTGGGCCAAAAAGAGGAACGAGTTCATCTCACCTGACCTCCTTGTCGATGTTGGCGTACAGCACCCGCGGTTCGGTGCCGAGGTTCGGCTTGAGGGTGAAGACCTTGTTGTTGCGGATGAACTCCTGCACCGGGTCCTTTTCGGTCATGTTCTTCAGATCGCCGAAGATCCGCGTCTGGGTCGGGCACACCTCCACGCAGGCCGGCTTCAACCCACGGGTGATCCGGTGATAGCACAGGGTGCATTTTTCGGCGGTGTGAGTGTCCGGATTCATGAACCGGCAGCCATAGGGACACGCCTGGATGCAGAAGCCGCAGCCGATGCAATATTCCGGATCCACCAGCACGGCTCCGTCCGGTGTGTCGAAGGTCGCACCCACCGGGCAGGCCTGGGAACAGGGCGAATGCTCGCAGAGATTGCAGAGTTTGGGGACGTAGAAGGCCTTCAGGATTTCCGACTTCGGCACCAGCGTCGGCGGGAATCCGTCGCGACCGCCATTGGGCGAATCGACGGTCACTTCGCCGCGCAGGGCGAGCTGACCGGGCTTGGGCTTGCGGATGAGGTAACGCTCAATCCAGGTCCGAAAATAGTGCGGACTGGCGGACACCTTGTTTTCGATCTTGCAGGCATCCACGCACAGTCCGCAACCGATGCAGCGGTCCACGTCGATGCACATCAGCCACTGGTGCTTGGTCGGGTCGTAGCCCTTGGGCGCCCCGCTCGACGTGAGAAGATTCTTCACGGTCGACTTCGCGGCTTTCGCCGCCGGCAGCGCCGCCAGCCAGCCGAGGCCGCTTCCCAGCCATCCCAGCCAACGCCGTCGGGAACAGGAGGAGTTCATTTGGACTGGTTGGGTTGATGGGCCACGTGACACTCGAGACACTTCTCGTTCGGATAATGCTCCGTGAGGTTGATCTGACGGTGTTTGGCCGGACGGGCGGCGTCGGCGAGATGACAGCGGACGCAATGCCGATCGGTCAGCTTGGCTGGGACGATGTCGGGATTCTTCACATGGGGCCGGTTTGGTCCGTGGCACGCCTCGCAGGAGACCGAGCGGTGCCGCGCCTTGGTGAGTTGCGCAAACGTGTCGCCGTGGCACTCATCGCAGGCCTTGGCCCCGGCGTAGACTGGCGGACGGGAGGCTGCTTCCTCCAGCGCCGCGCCCCGATAGTGCCCAAACTGTCCAAAGGTGGCCGGGGTGAGAAACACCCGCGCCACGGAATAGGTGCCGATGATCGCGAGCGTCAACAGCACCAGCCGCAGCAGCTGCGGAGGCAGCCGGGGGGAGGTCATGACTGGAGTCGGCCGACCGACTACTTCTTCAGTGAACGCACGTAACCCACGAGCGCCTTCATGTCGGCCTCGGACAGTCCTTCCGCCGGCTTCATCGTCTGCTTGCCGTCCTTGTCCTTCACGCCCTCCTTCATCGCCCTCAGCGCCTGTTCGTCCGTGAACTTGGCCTGGACCTGCGCGTCGGCGAGATCCCGGAGGCCGAGTTTCTTGCCCATCTTGGTCTGGCCCTTGCCATCGGGACCGTGGCACTTGGCACAATGCTCGGTCCAGTTGGCACCGGCATCAGCCGCAAAGGAGGCGAGGGCCGCCCCCGCGATGGACAAAACAATCGAAGCAACGACGAAGCGCGTGGTTTTCATGGGGCAAAAGGGCCGCGTCCGAAGGGGGATCGGTGCGCGGCGAAGAAAGCGTCGCGAAGGTATCGATACGCGAGTGCGGCAGCTAACCGCTTTTTGACCAAGGCACCGCATCGATTGTTCGAACTTGGGTCACCGCCGGTCTCCGCGCGGCGGGTGCTCATGAGCCGCGCCCTCCTCCTTCGGAACCGCCTGAGTGGTCCGCACGGCCATCGGGAGTCGGCACTCGCTCCGCGAGCCGGCACATCCAGTCATAGTATTCATCCCGGGTGAGCCCGAGCGCCGCCGCGCCGTAGCTCTCGGCCTCGTGGGCCGAGGCAAACTCCCCGTAATTGACCAGCACCAACTGGTAGAGGACAACCGCCGCGGCCTCGTCCCGATTGGACTGAAAGCAAGGGTGCACGTGCAGGAGAAAGCCGTCCTCCGGCCGATCCCCGCAGGGCGCGGGATGCGCCAGCTCGCCCGGCAGCAGCCCGGCCTCGCTGAAGACGACGGTGCACGGATAGCGCACCTGCGTCCGGTCGAGGAGCAACCGCTGCAGCGCGTCCCAGCCCAGGTGCGGCCCGTACCGGGTCAGCGCCTCCAGCCCGCGAGCCACCACGTGGTCGGTCAGCGACTGCCGGGCGTCAGCGGCGGAAAGTGGCCTGGTCATGTTCGGCGTAACGGGTGACCCTCAAAGGGTCGCGCGGGGCGTCGTCGATGTACTCTCGCTGGCCTTGGTCAGCCGCCCCTGAAGGATCGGCACCGCCATGCGAAGGAAAATCGTGTAGAGCAGGAGGCCGAAGGCCCAGATGCCGAAACAGATCAGCGTCTCGTTCAGCGACGGCTTGTACTCGCTGATGTCCCCGAGCGGCGTCGGGATGAACCCGGGGATGACCAGCCCCATCCCCTTCTCGATCCAGATCCCGACGATGCAGCACACGCAGGCCACATCCAGCCACTTGAGGCTGCGGCTGACCGGGAGAATTAGCAGCACCATCCCGACCAGGTTGAGGGCCACGGCTGACCAGATCCACGGCACCAAGGCGTGGTGCCCGTGCAGCCCGAGGAAAAGGTACTTCGAGGAGGCCACATGGAGGTTGCCTGAATAGAACTCCTTGAACACCTCGTTCGCCAACAGGAAGACATTGATGATCATGGCCACCTGCACGATGCCCCGCAGCGTGAGCAGCGCGTGATCGGTGATCATCAGTCGTTCGCTCATCCGGGCGCGGATGATCTGGCCGAGCTCGCGGTCTTCGAGCAAGACGCGCAGCGCGTCGGGCGTCACGCGCAGCACGCGCGAAGGCACCTCGGCGATCGCCGTCGCCATGCGGTCGGTGCCGTGCAACGCCGACACCTCCCCGAACTGGTCCCCTGGTTGGGCCGTGCGCGTAACCCGGGCCCGACCGCCTTCCCCGCGTTTCACCACGACGCTGCCCTGCAGGACGAGGAAGGCGTGCGCCGCCTTCGTGCCCTGCCGTAGCAACACCTCGCCTGCGGCCACCTCCAGGACCTCGGCACCCGCAAGGAACCGGGCTTGCTGCTCGGTGGTGATCCCTCCGGCCTCCGGCAGTGCCTCCACCAGCGCGGCGAAATCCACCGCCGTGGCCGGCCGGCCGGACCGGCTGCCGGCGTCGGCCTGCCCGGCGATTTCCTCCACTGATCCGGAGGCGGTCACGCGGCGGACGACCTGCAACGCCAGGATGATCAGCGCCGGGCCGGCGGCAAACGCCGACGCCAGGAACCGCGGTCCGACGATGGCGGAGTTCCAGAAGGGGCGGCCGCCCAGCCCCACGTAGAGAAAGGCGGTGACCGTGTGAATCGACACGGCCCAGACAATCGCGATGAAGACGAACGGAATGTAGAACCACTTCGAGGGCCGGCGGCCCAGGTAGCGCATGTAGAGCAGGTACCCGCAGATGTGCACGTTGAGCAGCAGGTAGCCGTTCAGCACGATCACATCCCAGCTCAGCATGGAGTTGGGGAAGTTCATCTGCCCCAGGCCGGGGATGAGATGCCAGAACCGGTCCGGCCGCCCCAGATCCACGGTCACGAACGCGAGGCACATGACGATGGCGGCGACCGCCAGCAGCTCGCCGAAAATCACGAGATCGTGCAGCTCCTCGTTGTCGTAGATATAGACGGGAATGACCATCATCACCGCCGCGGCCGCCACCCCGACGAGAAAGGTGAAGTTCGCGATATAGACCCCCCACGACACTTCATCGCTCATGCCCGTCGTGAGCAGACCATGGACGAGCTGCTTGCAGTAGGCGTTGAGGCCGATGAGTGTCACCGCCGTCAGCAGCCCCATCCAGGCGTAATAGCGCCAGTCGCCGACGAACGCGATCCGCGCACAGCGCGACAGGAACGTGGCGTAGTTGCGAAGCGCGGTGCTCATTTGTCGAAATAGTAAAAGAACCGCGGCGAGGTCCCCATCTCCTCCTTCAGTTGGATGAAGACCCGCTTTTCGCGCAGGATGTGGGAGACCTCGCTGTTGGGATCGAGGATGTTGCCGAACTTGCGGGCCCCCACGGGACAGACTTCCAGGCAGGCCGGGTAGCGGCCCGCCCGGGTCCGCTGCACGCAGAAGTGACACTTCTCCATCACTCCCTTCGGGCGCGGCCGGTTGCCCAGGTAGGCCATCTCCGGATTCAAACGCTCCCGGGGGATCGTGGGTTGGGCGAAGTTGAACCGTCGGGCCCAGTACGGACACGCCGCCTCGCAATAGCGGCACCCGATGCACCAGTCATAGTCGATGACGGTGATGCCGTCCTTTTCCTGCCAGGTGGCGTTGACCGGACAGACCTTCACGCAGGGCGGGTTCTCGCACTGCTGGCATTGCACCGGCATGTAGAAATACCCCTTCTCCGGCACCTGCTCGGCCGCGTAGCGGTGCTCGGCCTTCTCCAGGTCCAGCGAGCCGTGCGGCAGGCGCAGGACCCGGATATACTGGATTTCCGGATTCCGCGACGGGTTGTTCTCCGCCACGCACGCGTGCACACACTTGCGGCAGCCGATGCAGCGCGTGAGATTGAGACAGTAGACGAACTCGACGCCGTCCATCGGGCGCAGGTCGCGCACATGCGGGCGGATGCCGTACTGCCGCTCCACTTCGCGCTCGATGCGGGCGAGGACGCGCTTCATCTCCTCCGGCGTCAGCTCCTTGTAATACTTCTGCAGGAACTCCTCCGTCGAGGTGAAGTCCTGCAACTCCCGCAGAGGCGAAAGGCTCGCCGCCAGGGCGGCCAGCCCGGAAACGGCGGCGGATCCCCGGAGGAAACTGCGACGCGACATCGCGTGGTCCGACGTCTTGTCGGGGGCGGCAGGTGGCAAGGGGGGAGCCATGGGGAATCAACGGGTGGACGTGGGTGGGACGGGAACCGCTGGGGGCGTCTCTTCCCGGAGGGACCGCGGTCCGGGAGCGGCCGCCCGGCCCGGAATGCGCGGCTGGTGGGGATCGTGGCAATTGACGCACACCAGCCGGCGCGACGGGCCGGACTTGGCGTCCCAATGACCCGAGGTGCGGCCATGGGCGCCTCCTTCCCAGTCCCGGTAGGTCGGACCGTGGCAGCTCCCGCAGAGGGGGACGCTGTTGTCGAACTTCAGTTCCCGCCCGTCGCGAGCCTGCAGCGTGACGAGGTTCGACTCGTTATGGCAGTTGTAGCACTGGTTGTTCCGGTCGTGCGAACCGTGCGCCATGGAGAAGTTCGAATGCTCCTTGGGCAGGATGATCCTGTGGTTCGCGTCATAGCGGATCGGCGGCGGCTTGTTCTTTTCGTGGCAGGCGTAGCAGTCGAAATCGGACAGATCCTCCTTGGCCGCCACCAGGTCCGCATAGCTGCGGCGCCACGGAGCCGTGTCCAGAAACTTCACGTCCACCGGCGGGACCGCCGGCCGGGCCGGCGGGCGGCCCCACAGTCCCGGGTCCGCCGCGAAGAGCGCCAGCAGCCCGGCGAAGCCCAGGCTGAGACCAGCCAGCACATAACCGGTACGGCGCGGAAAAGGATCCGGGGTGGGAGGGATCGGGGAGGGCGTATCCATGGTGATGCAGCGCGATTGGAAATCACCCCTGTGCCGGGGCGCACCCGATTGCGGTCCAGCCACTCGTCACCGGCATCGCAATCACCGGTCCCGATTCGAGGCTCCGCAGACGCCCGCGGCCGGGGGGCGCCGTTTTCTCGTCCCCTTCGCCTCTTCGAGCGCGCTCCTGGCTTTGGCGCGCCTCCACGGGACCCAGCCGCCGCTCCCGCCCACCCATCGACGGCGACGCCACCGCTGAAGCAAATCGCGGCGATGGTCGGGCCATCGCTGAATCAGGGCGGGCAAAGTGGGGCGACGTGCGCATGGCTGGTTGGGGCAAGCCAGAAACGACCGGGGGATCGGGGTGGGAGGGGTGCGGCACTGTAGTTCACCGTGCCGAAGCAGAACCAACCGCATTTTGGCGAAGGGGCCGCATGCCTTGCGGTGCCCACCCGCCGCCCGGCCACTCTGTATCTTAATTCTGAATACTCTGAATTGCTCTTGCGGACGGCCGGCAGGAAAGACAAGCCCCGCGCAGCCTTGGCCAACGCACGCGCAGCCAAACTCCCCCAAACCTGCGATAAAGAACCCCGATAGAGTTACCCCGAAATCTGCCGGCCGCGGTGCAAGTGGGTGCACTGCGGCCGGCCTTGTTTTTTCCCCTCGCGGACACCCAGCGCGGGAACCGGACGGGCAAGAACCGCCCAAGCGGCGCGCCAGAATGGCCAACTGATGCGCAGCCGCTGAGCGGATTGTCAGGCATAAACGGGCTCCGACGCGGGACACCGTCTGCGCCAGCGCCGAGAACCCAAGACCAAACCTGTTATGCACCTGCGACCAAGACTGACCAAGAACACCCTGATTTTCGGAGGCACCGCCGCCTGGGGCCTCCTGCTGATTTCCTGCGTGGCGGTGAACCGAGCCGTGGTCTCGCCGGTCACGATCGACGGCGCGACCTACGTCGGCACCAAACAGTGCACCGAGTGCCACGAGGAGCAGACGGCCCACTTCGCCGGGTCGACGCACGCCAAGGTCGCCATCGCCGATGCCAAGCTCGGCGACACCGGCTGCGAGGCCTGCCACGGGCCGGGCAGCCTGCACGTCAAGGCCGGCGGAACCAAGGCCACCATCATCAACCCGAAGAAGTCCGCCGAGTCGTGCTTCCAGTGCCACCTCGAGAAGCGGGGCCAGTTCAGCCTGCCCAATTCCCACCCAGTCATGGCCGGCAAGGTGACCTGCGTCGACTGCCACGACGTGCACGAGGGCAACGCGGTCCGCGGCACGGGAGCCTCGCTCGAAGCCGAGATCGAGACCTGCACCAAGTGCCACACCGCCCAACGCGGCCCGTTCGTCTATGAACACAGCGCCATGCGTGAAGGCTGCACCGCGTGCCACAACCCGCACGGCTCGGTCAATGCCAAGATGCTCGTCGCCCGCGACGCCAACCTCTGCAACTCCTGCCACCTGCTCCGGCCGAGCGTGCCGAACAGCGGTGAGATCAACTCCAACTCGATCCGCAGCACGATCGTGAACGGCATCAAGGTCGCTTCGCCGGAGAATCACAACAACCGGCTGCAGCAGGGCACCTGCTGGGTCGCCGGCTGCCACGAGGCCGTCCACGGCTCCAACGCCAACAACCACCTCCGCCGCTAACCCCGAGACCGCCCAACATGAAAGTGAATACTTCTTCCCTCTTCCGTTGCGCCGGCTTCGTGGCTGGTTCGGCGATTCTCCTCACCGGCGTTTCCGCCCGGGCCGCCGCCGCGGCCGGCGACGCGATGCCGGAGTTCCAGAGCTACATCAAGATCTCCGGCCAGGCCGCCGACATCAGCGGCAGCAAGGCCAGCCAGGCCGCCCGCACCCAGGAGCCCAAGAGTGGCGCCGGGATCGAGGAGCTCTATTACTCCAAGGAACTGTCCAAGACGACCAACATGGTCATCGAGGGCAAGGCCCTGTCGGGCGCCGAGGACTATCTCGCCAGCTACAAGATCACCAAGGCCGAGGTCGGCACGTTTGATGTCGGCTACAAACGCTTCCGGACGTTCTACGATGGTGTCGGCGGGTTTTTCCCGCTGAACAACGCGTGGTTCCCGCTGAAGACGCAGGAGCTGCACACCGACCGCGGCCAGTTCTGGGCCGAGGCGAAAATCACGCTGCCCAAGATGCCGGTCTTCACCCTGCGGTACACGAACGAACTCCGCAACGGGCGCAAGGACTCGACCATCTGGGGCGACACCAGCTTCACGGGGATCCCGAATAACGTCTCCCCGTTCTCCCCGGTCCGGAAGATCATTCCCGCCACCATCCAGCTCGGCGAGCGCCATGAGGAGATCGAAGCCTCGGTCAAGCACACCCTCGGCAACACCACCTACCAGCTCACGCTGCTCGGGGATCGCGTCAACAACCTCGATACGCGGTACATGACCCGCTTCCCCGGGGAGGCCCGCCTCTTCCCGGCCCCGGCCGCCACCGTTCTCGTGCCCGCGGCCAACATGAACAGCCAGATCATCATGGAGCAAACCGACGGCATGGAGGCGACGATGAGTGTGCTCAACGCCTCCACCATCACCGTCCTGTCTCCGCGGCTGACGCTGCGCACCGGACTGAGCTATTCGCTCCTGCACAGCGATTCGACCGGCGACCGGCCGATCTGGACTTCGACGCCGACCGCGGTCGTCGTCGTGATCGCCCCCAGCAACAACAACCAGAACCTCCTCATCGGCTCCCGCCTCGAGGTCTGGACCGCGAAGGCCGGGGTGGATCTCAAGCCCACCAAGGACTTCTCCGCCACGGTGGCCGTCCGCGCTGAGGACAAGTACGTCTCCTCGGCCGGTTCGCTCACCAGTGTCGCCGCCGCCGTCAACACCGCCAATGGTGCGATTACCATCACGCCCACCAACCAGCTCAACTGGTCGCGGGTGAAGGAGCAATCCGCCACGCCCGTGGTCGAGGCGCGCTACACCGGGATTCCCGATCTCACGCTCTACGGCAACGGCAGCAAGCGGCTCCTCGATGGCGACGAGCGCTACTCCACTCCCTACAATCCGCTGACCGCGGTCAACGGCACCCTGGCCAACAATGATATCGGTGAGGATCACGCCAATTGCGCCTTCGGCGCCAACTGGCGCCAGTCGAGCCGACTCACCTTCCGCAGCGAGGTGTTCCTGAAGGACCACGAGTTCCTGTCTGAAGGCTACGCCACCCGGGTCGGCGATCACTTCATGCTGCGCACGAAATACTCCGGGCTGAAGTTCTCCGCCGTCGCCAAGCTGTCACCGGAAGTGACCTGCACCAGCCGGTATATCTACCAGACGGGTCGGGTCGATGTCACCGGCGTCCTTCCCGGCGCCGAGGAGTATGATTCGATGCACGCGAAGAACCACACGCTGAGCGAGACGGTCGACTGGGCTCCCAGCCGCCAGTTCTACCTGCAGGGCAACGTGAACGTGGTGTTCAACGTGATCAGCACGGTCTATCCGCGCGCCGGGGTCGCCCCCGCGACCGCGACGGCGGTCGCCTGGGACGTCAACCAGGTGCTGCAGAACGCCAACAACAACTACATCACGGCGGGGCTGACCGCCGGCGCCGTCCTCTCCAAGGAGGACGACCTCAAGATCCAGTTCACCTACTACCGGGCGGACAACTCCGACGCCGCCCTCGCGCTTCGCACCCAGCCCTACGGCTCCGACCTCAAGGAGTACATGGTGACGGCCGGCCTGAAACATAAGTTCTCCGACAAGTGGATCGGCCACGCCAAGCTCGGCTATCTCGACAACAAGAACACCGCCACCGGCGGCCGCACCAGCTTCCGCGGCCCGCTCGGGTACGTGTCGATCGAGTACGGACTGTAAGCACTGGGGACCAGCCCTGGCTGGTCGCTGAAAACGGCCGCGGCGCTCGCACGAGTGCCGCGGCCGTTCCGTTCCCGCCCAGCGGGAGGATTGGCCGGGCGCTCCACTTTCTGCCCCATTCCGGCAGCGCCGATGGCGGCGGCGGGGAGCGACAAAACCTCCTCCGCGCACCGCTGGATAGCGGCGCGAAATGACAGGATTTCCGGAAAGACGGCCGTGCGACCAGGCACCGCAAAATCTGCCAAGTCCCGCGCCGGTCTTGCCAATGGATGCGCAGTCAAGACCACCCCGGTTCGGCTAAACAATAGGCCGGTTATTAGTGACCCAAAACTTCTGCTATTAGCAACGTTAGGAACCCTGATTCACCATGACACTGCGACCGAGACTGACTAAGAATGCGCTAGTATTCGGAGGAGTAGCCGCTTGGGGGTTACTCCTCATTTCGTGTGTGGCCGTAAACCGCACCCTCGTTGCTCCTCCCAGTATTCCCGGGGCCACCTTTGTCGGCAACAAGGCCTGCGCGGAGTGCCATGAGGAGACCACCAGCCATTTTGGCGGTTCTTCCCATGCTCGCCTGGCGATCGCCGATGCCAAGGTGGGTGAAACCGGCTGCGAAGCTTGCCACGGTCCCGGCAGCCTGCACGTCAAGGCCGGCGGCACCAAGAGCACCATCATCAATCCGCAGAAGTCTCCGGAATCGTGCTTCGAGTGCCATCTGGACAAGCGCGGCGAGTTCAGCCTGCCGTACAGCCATGCGGTCATGTCGGGCAAGATGAGCTGCGGCGAGTGCCATGACCCGCACAAGGGTAAGGCCACCAAGGGCACCGGCGCCTCCCTGCAGACGCAGGCCGAAGCCTGCACCGAGTGCCACACCGCGCAAAAGGGTCCCTTCATCTTCAAGCACAACGCCATGAAGGAAGGCTGCACCTCCTGCCACCGTCCCCACGGCTCGGTGAACCAGAAGATGCTCGCCGCCCCGGATTCGAATGTGTGCCTGCAATGCCATGCCACGGGCTCGAGCCCCGGCATGCTCTTCGCGGGTGGACGCGACCACGCCGGCAATCCCGTCAACGGATCCTGCTGGGTCGCCGGCTGCCATGAGGCAGTCCACGGCTCCAACGTCAGCCATGCCCTGCGCTTCTAACCCGCCAACGGACACCCAAATGAATTCACTCTCTTTTGCTCTCCGCACCGCTGGCCTGTCCGCCGGTCTGGCTTTCCTGTCCGTCTCCGTCGGCGCCGCTGAAACCGACGCCATGCCGACGTTTGACAGCAACTATATCACGTTCTCGGCCGGTGGCGCCGACCTCAACGGCAGCAAACCCGCCTACCAGGCCCGGACCCAGAGCGCCAAGAGCGGCGCCGCGGGTATCGAAGACATGCGCTTCGACTACGACCTGAAGGACAAGACCACGCTGACGGTCACCGGCCGCGCCCTCGCCGGCCAGGAGGACTACCTGCTCAACTTCAAGCTCTCGAAGGATCAGGTCGGATCGGTGGAGGTCGGGTATAAGACGTTCCGCACGTTTTACGACGGCGCGGGCGGCTTCTTCCCCATCGGCAACGTCTGGATGCCGCTCTTCAGCCGGGCGCTCTACGTCGACCGCGGCCAATTCAGCCTCAGCGGCACCATCGCGCTGCCGAAGGCACCGGTCTTCACGTTCAAGTACGCGCACAGCACGCGCGACGGGCGCAAGGACAGCACCAGCTGGGGTGACAGCAACCTGACCGGGATTCCGATTTATGCCGGTCCCGGCGCGGTGAATCCCATCGCCGCCATGCGGAAGCTGCTCCCGGCCTACGTCGACCTCGACGAGAAGAATGACACGTGGGAGATCAGCGCCCGCCACAAGGTGGGCAACACGACCGCCGTCGTCTCGCTGGGCGGCAACTCGATCAAGAACCTGAACGTGCGCGAAATGTACCAGAACATCGGCGAGCTCGCCGTGTTCCCGGCGCCGGTCTTCACCGCGCCGACGGTCAACAACGTCCGCGCCGGCAGCCCGCGCCGCACGACCATGACCCAGCGCCACGAGGAGGACGGCTATCACGCGTCCGCCACGTTCGAGACCAAGGTGGACGAGAAGGTCACCGTTTTCGGCGGCCTCGTGTACCACACGGCCGACGTCGACATCGCGACCTCCCGCCAGCTCATCGCGACCATCGCCTCGGCGACCGGCGTGCGTGACTACGCCGGCGGCTTCACCAACACGGGCCCCACGGCCCGCGCCCCGTATCACCTGGTCGCGAAAGGCGACCTCGAATACACGGTGGTGACCGGCAACATCGGCGCCCGCTTTAACCCGAGCAAGGATGTCGCCATCGAGGCCGCCCTCCGCGGCGAGCGCTGGAAGGACTCCGGCAAGAACCTCGGTAACTACTCCTCGCAGGGAGTGACGCTCGCCACCGGCGCGGTCACGTCCTATGCCTCCCAAGGCCTGCACGGCGTCGAAAACGTCGAGAAGCCGTGGACGCCCACCCTGGACTTCCGCTACACCGGCATCAAAAACATGGCCCTCTACGCGAGCTGGGAGTACCGCACCGCGAAACAGGATGAGCACGTGCGTTACGAAGGCCTGAATGGTCAGACCAAGGCCAACGAGCTCGACATGATCGGAAAGAAGATCGACGAAACGCACTCCAATGCGACGATCGGCATGTCCGCCACCGTCAGCCCGCAGCTGACCCTCCGGGCCGAGGTCTTCACCAAGGATCACGAGAACGACTTCAACGGCTACGACGATGTCATCGGCCGCAACTACGTCCTGAACTACGACATCTACGGCGGCCGGCTCACCGCGGTGATCAAGCCGTCCAACCAGGTGAACCTCACGTCGCGCTACGTGCTCCAGCGGGGCAAGTCCACGATCTTCCACTCTGGGCTCACGACCACCGGCGTCCTCAACGGCTGGGTCGATGGCAACGACTCCACCCGTCACAGCTTCTCCGAAGGCATCACCTGGAGCGTCTCCAAGGCCGTCTACGTTCAGGCCAACGGCTCCGTGGTCTACGACCAGATGCAGACCATGTACCCGTGGATCAGCGGCATCGCGAAGCGCAACTTCCGCAATGCCGACAACAACTACGTCACGGGCGATGCCACCGTCGGCTTCTCGATCGACCGCAACACGACCGGGATGATCCAGGCCACCTACTACCGCGCCAACAACTTCGACGCCGATTATGCCGCCGTCGGCATGCCCCTCGGGGCCAGCGGCAAAGATTCGACCATCAGTCTCGGCGTGCGGTACAAGATCGACGACAAGACCCTGCTGAACGCCAAGGTGGGCTACTGTGACAGCGAGAACAGCACGCGCGGCGGCTTCGCCGACTTCAGCGGGCCCCTCGCCTATCTGTCCATCCAGCGCGCGTTCTAAGCTCGTCAGCTGCCAGCCAACTTCGACGCTCGATCGAGCGTCCTACCGGCCGCGGTGCATCTCATTGCACCGCGGCCGTTCTTTTTCCCCCGAAACCCGCCTTCCGCCCGGTTCCGCCGAGGACAAGATCTGACAAGTCTTGCGCGGAACAACGCAAACCATGCGCAGCCTGCCCTGTTCATCTCGGGCATAACAAGGTCGATGGTTCAGCACCCCTTTCCCACGCTCTCCTAACTTAACCGCACCCTCAGCCATGACCCTACGACCGCGCCTGACCAAGAACGCCCTGATCTTCGGCGGAACCGCCGCCTGGGGCCTTTTCCTCGTCTCCTGCGTGATGGTGAACCGCAACGTCATCATGCCGCCAACCGTTCCCGGCGCGACCTTCGTCGGCTCCAAGGCCTGCGAAGAGTGCCACGCCGATGTCACCAAGGGCTTCGGCGGGGCGACCCACGCCAAGCTGATGACGCCGGGTGACGCCCAGAAGGAGATGGGCTGCGAATCCTGCCACGGCCCGGGCAGCGTGCACACCAAGAGCGGAGGCGGTGCCGGCACCATCGTCAATCCGCAGAAGAAGGCCGACACCTGCTACCAGTGCCATCTCGAGAAGCGCGGCGAATTCAACCTTCCCTACGGCCACAAGCCCGGGGTCGTCGGCTGCTCCGAGTGCCATGATCCGCACAAGGGCGACGCCATCAAGGGCGGCGGGGTCCGCCTCGCCTCCGCCAATGAGACCTGCCTGAAGTGCCACGAGTCGCAACGCGGCCCCTATGTCTTCGAGCACGAGGCGCTCCGCGACAACTGCAGCGTCTGCCACAACCCGCACGGTTCGACGAACCCGAAGATGCTGAAGGCGCGCAACGCGACCCTCTGCCTGCAGTGCCACTACCAGCAGCAGACCGCCACCGGCCTCTACATCGGCGGCCGCGATCACCAGACCTACCTGCAGCAACGCGGCACGTGCTGGAGCGCGGGCTGCCACGAGGCCGTCCACGGATCGCACGTGAATTCGTCGCTCCGCTTCTAACTCCACCCAGCAACCTTCAAGAATCTCCCGCCATGCACAGCTCTCGTTTCAGCACCCTCTGGGCGGTCCTCCTCGCGCCAGCGACCCTGCTGGCCCAGCAATCCTCCTCGTCCGGCACCATCACGGTCGGCGGCGGTGGCTCCCTGCTCGACGGCGACCGGCCGTCGTTCCAGCAGGTCATGCAGCAGAAGAAGGACGGTTACGGCGGCATCGAGGAATTCAAGGTCACCAGTGAGGCCAAGGATTCCGTCTTCAAGTTCGAGGCCCGCCTCCTCCCGGGCAACGACGACTACCGCGTCGCCATCCGTTACGACAAGAACGACCGGTACTACGTCGATGCCGGCTACGAGCAGTTCCGCGTCTGGTCCGACGGTTCGGGCGGCGTCTTCCTGCCGATGAACGTCTCGTTCGTCATGTTCAACGAGGACCTCTCCCTCTCCCGGGCCAAGCTCTGGGCGGAGTTCGGTGCCTGGACCGCGGACAAGACCCTGTTCAAGTTCCGCTGGGAGCGCCGCACGCGCAACGGCACCAAGAGCTCGACCCATTGGGCCGACTCGAACCTCGTGGGCACCTTCGGCACCCGCAGCATCGTGCCGACCTTTTACGACGTCGACGACCAGACCGACGATTTCTCGATCAGCGTGAGCAACACGTCGAAGGAGGACGTGAAGTGGGGCGCCACCCTTCGGTACACCGACACCAAGATCGATGACCGCCGCTACGAGCGCCGCCGGCCCTTCGAGACCGCCGACCGCATCGTGACGCACAAGGACGAATCGAAGAACGACATCTTCACCGCCCACGGCTTCTACGAGAAGAAGGTCAGCGAGCAGCTGACCGTGACCGCCGGCGCCCTGCGCACGACCCTCGACGGCGTGATCGAGGGCAGCCGCATCTACGGCCAGACCTACGACCCCGTCTACGACCCGGCCTACCTCCGCCGCCAGCAGCGCGACGAGGGCTACTACAACCTCGAGGGCACGTCCGAAATCAAGCAGACGATCCTCAACGCCAACGCCGTCTACCTGCCCGCCAAACACTGGTCGGTCCGCGGCAGCCTGCGCTTCGAAAACTCGCACCAGGAGACGATCGCCGAATTCGTCGAGACCAACATCGGCGCCGGCCCCGCCTTCGCGGCCATCCTCGAGGACGTCGAGGGCGAGCACAAGAAGTCGTGGGACGAATGGGGCGAGGGCCTGGAGGTCCGTTACACCGGCCAGCCCAACGTGGTCTACAGCGCCAAGGCCGAGTGGATCCAGGGCCAGGGCGACCACGAGGAGGAGCGGATGATTCACCACACCGGCCAGCTCACCGTCGACCGCGACCTCGAGTACAAGCGCAACAGCCAGAAGTACTCCCTCGGTGCCAACTGGTACTTCCGGCCCGGCCTCACCCTCGCCGCCCAGTACTACTGGAAGGGCAACACCAACGACTACAACGCCCGCCGCGACAACACCTCGAACATTCTCACCTCGGGCGACCGCTACCCGGCCTTCATCACCGACCAGGACTTCGAGACCAATGACTTCAACGTGCGCCTCTCCTGGCGCCCCGTGACCGGTCTGAACCTGGTCTCCCGCTACGACTACCAGAAGGGCAAGATTATCTCCCAGGACGCCGGACTCGGCAAGGTGGACAGCGCCGAGATGAAGTCCCACATCCTCTCGCAGAGCGCCACCTGGAGCCCCGCGGGCAGCTACTACTTCACGGGCAACGTCAACGTGACCTACGACACCCTCACCACCCCCACCCTGGCCTTCACGCAGAATCAGGATAACAACTACGTGAACGCCTCCCTTGGCGGCGGCTGGGTGGTCGGCAAGCAGGACGACCTGTACGCGGACTACTCGTGGTTCCGGGCCAACAACTTCATCGACCGGTCCGCCACGCTGATTCCCTTCGGCCTCAGCCAGAAGACCCAGCAGGCCTCCCTCACCTGGGTCCGCCGGCAGAGCGAGAATCTCCTCTACACCGTCAAGTACGGGTATGTCACCAACCGCGATCAGACCTGGGCGGGTCTCAATGACTTCGACGCCCACGTGATCTACGCCAAGGTGCAGTACAAGTTCTGACGAGTCGGTTTCGTCAGTCCTCCATAGAACCAGTCGGCCGCGGCGCATGTGGGTGCGCCGCGGCCGACCCTTTTTTCCGGTTCGGCTTGGCCCACCCCCTGCCCCCACGACTTCGCCCTGCGGTAGGGTGCGGTTTCCGCCCCGCCGGGGCGCGGGCAGAGCCGGTCAAGCTGAAGGGCAGCCGCGCTGACGATCCGTCCGCCTCAGGATCCGCGAAGGCGAAGCTGCAGAATGCCCGGCCGCGCTTTACTTCAGCTCCTCGATGAAGGTCAGGAGGTCGGCCATGTCCTGGACGGACATGCCGCCCTCGAGGCCCTCGGGCATCAGGCTCTTCCCGGAGGAACTGCTGCCCTTCACGTTGGCCCGCGGAATGGAGACTTCGGCGCCTCCCATGATCTTCAGCGCCAGGCCGGAGGCATCGTCACGGGTGATCATTCCGAGGTAGGCGTTGCCGTCCTTGGTGTTCACTTCGTAGGCGATATACTGCGGGGCGACCTCCTTGTGCGGATCGACGATCGCAGCCAGCAGCGAATCGCGACCGCGGCTTTTGGTGGTGATCAAGTCCGGACCGAGTTCCATGCCCTCCCCGGCCGCCCGGTGACAGATGAAGCACCGGCCCTGGTACTGCACCTTTCCGCGGGTGGCATCGCCCTTGGTCGTCACCGCCGGCTGGAACTTCGCCGCCACTTCCTCGCGCGACGGAGGAATCACGCTCGCCAGAACGGTCCGCGCCTGCGTGCGCAGGGCTGCGTTCTTGTGCCGGCCGAGGCTCTCCACTTGGGAGGCGGCCAGGTCGCCCGGTTTGACCCGCCCAGCCGCCACCGCGTCCAGCAGGGCCTTGATCCGATCCTCCCGCGCCATGAGTGCCGCCAGAACCGCCTCCCGGGCCTTCGGTCCATATTCCCAGTGGCGGAGCAGCACACCCGCCACTTCGGGCGCCGGGTGCGCCGCCAGCGCCTTGACGGCCGCAACTTGGATCTCCTCGGGCTGACCCGCCGCCACACAGGCAGACAACGCCGCCCGCGTCTGCCCCAGAGCTCCCACGCCGAGGAGTTCGATCGCCTGCAGGCGGGAGGCCGGCGGCGCCTTGCCATCCGCCGCCACTGCCGCCGCGCGGGCAAACACCGTATCCAGCCGCTTCGCGGTATCGGCCGCCCCGACGGTGAGCCCCGCCCGGTGCAGGCCGTCTCCCAGGGCCCGCAGCCAGAGCGGATTCGTCCCCGGGCGCGCCAGAAACTCGATTAACGGGCCGAAACCTTCAGCCGGCTTGGAGGCGGCCCGGATCTCGACCAGGCGCGCCACGAACGGCGCCGCCCGCTGCGCCAGGGCCGCGTCTCCGGTCAGCGCCGGGAACAACACCCGGTTCACGGCATCCGGCACGCCGCTGAGCAGGGCCGCGGAAATCCAGCGATCGGCGTGGTCGCGCCGGGCCAGTTGCGCGTAGGCACTCTCCAGCGCGGGCTGGGTGCCAGCCACGAACGCGAGTTGCAGGCGCACCCGCGCACTCGGATCGTCCGAAAGGGCGGCCAGCCGCGCCAGGAGCGCCGCCCCTGGGGCCTGCCGCGCCATGAGTTTTTCGGCGAGCCCGACCGCACGCTCACGCACATGTTCGTCCCGGTCAGCCAGCGCGGTGGCCACACTGGCCTCATCGAGGGAGCCCAATCCCTCCAGCGCACCCAGGGCATGATGCCGGGCCAGCGCCGAGGTCGATTCCCGCACCAGGGCCTGGAGGAGGGGCACGGCCGTCTTGTCCTGCCGTTCGTAAAGAAGGCGGGAGGCGGTGTCCCGATGCCAGCCGTTCGGATGGGCCAGCGTGGCGACCAGTTCCGCAGTGGGTGCCCGACCGAGCGCCGGATTGCCGCGCCGTTTCCACGCAGGGTTGTCGGGGACCAGCCGGAAGATGCGGCCCCGATCGTTGCCGGAGTTGAGATCGAGGTACTTCTTGATCTCGTCGGGGAGACTCCACGGGTGCTCGATCACCTCCCGGTACATGTCGCAGATATGCAGGGTGCCGTCCGGGGCGTTGGCGAAGTTCACCACCCGCACCCACGTGTCGGTGCTCGCGGCGAACTCGTACCCCTGCTCGTCCGCCGGCCGGCGTCCGATCAGGCTCGCGCCGTCGGCGGTGATCTTCTTGCGGTGCACCAACTGGCCGCCGGAATCGCCGGAAAACGAGTTGTTCACGAAGTCCTCGCCGTAGGCGTCGCCGCGGAAGATCATCGTCCCGGAGGCGCCGGTGAAGTAGCCGCTCACCCTTCCGCCGCCCTCCACGGCACCCTTGACCACGCCGGAGATGCGCCAGCGCGTGCGGATGATGCGCCAGGGTTCGTCCGGGCTCACGCGATAGACCTCCGCCGCCCCGCCGTCCGCCGCGATGCTTTGGCGCGGCGCGGGCATCGTGAAAAACGGGTTCCGCGTCGCGTAGCGACCGTCGTAGACCCAGAACTGCAGGTGATCGGAGTTGGAGCAGCCGAACTTCCGCCCGTAGTTGTCGAAACTCATGCCGTACTGCGCGCCGCCGGCCTCGAAGCCGTGCTCGTAGGTCCGGGGATCGAACCAGAAATCCCGCGCGGGTGTCAGCTCCTCCTCCGGCAGGTCGGGCCGCTTCAGGTTCCGGATCTTCCCCCGGTTGCCGGTGCCGCACTGGATGTGCACGCGGTTGTCCTGGCCCCACATGAAGCTGTTGAACATCCCCTGCACGTTCAGCCGCGCCAGGCCGGTGCCGAACCCGGTAAAAACCTTCTCGCGCACCTCGGCCCGCCCATCGCCATCGCGATCCTCGAACCGCCAGATGTCGGGCGTCGCGCCGACAAACAGGCCGCCGTTCGCCCAGATCAGCCCGGTCGGCCACGGCAGATTATCCGCAAACACCCGGCTGTTCTCGTAGAAGCCGTCGCCGTCCCGATCCTCGAGCAGGGAGATCCGCCCGAGGTGCGGCGTGCGGTCGCGCTCCTCCGAGTAGTCGATCATCTCGCAGACGAACATCCGGCCGTTTTCGTCGAAGCAGATGGCGATCGGATCGCGCACGAAGGGCTCGTGCGTCACCAACTGCGCCTTGAAGCCGGGCTTCACCTTCCAGGTGGCCACCGCGTCCTTCGGCTCCACCGGGGGATACCGGGGCAGGTCCTTGGCCGGGTCGACGGCCACCGCCCCTTTGGTTTCGCCGTACGCCTGGGCGTAGGTGTTGCGATGTTGGACCGATTCCGCGGCCAGCAGGCCGCCGCCGGTGCCGAGCAGGCACAGCAAGGGGACGAGTTTCATGGGGAGTGGGATCCGCTTTCTGGTAACCTTCCGGTTACCTGTCAACGATCGCGGCACGGGGGCGGCCGCGAGGGGCGCATCTGCCGGTTGGCGGTCATTTGTCTGGTGTAGCCGGGGGCGGTGACCCCGGCGGCCGGCCTCACCGCGGCCGGCTACAACCGCCAACCGACAGATGCGCCCGGTCGCGAGCCGGGTCTGGGGGATTTTCGTCCGGGAAAGCACCCCGCGCGGTCGGCCGGCTGCCGCCGCTTCACTCGAGGAAGGCCAGCTCGTTCGACTGGAGCAGCGTCTGCGCCAGCGCCTCCCAGCGCGTGAGGCCGGTCCCGGAGGATCCGACCCCGTCCAGAAAGGCGCGGGCCAGGGCGGCTTCACCGGCGTCCGGTGGCCGCTGCAGCACGGTGCGGAAAAGGGACTCGATCCGCACCGACTCGGAAGCCCCCGCCTCGCGCTCCACCCGCGCGGCGAGCCGTCGCGTCATTTCCAGCACGAAGGGGCTGTTGAGCAGAAACAGCGCCTGCTGGGGAACGGTGGTCGCCAGCCGCTGCGCGCTCGACACGTCCGGGTTCGGAAAATCAAAGGTGCGGAACATGCCGGGCAGGTTCTGGCGGTCGATGAAGCCATATACGGTGCGTCTCCGGGTGAACGGCTGCTGCAGCAGATCATCCGGGAGGCCGCCTCCGGCGCGGTTCAGCTCTCCCGCCACCTGCAGCCAGGTATCCCGCTGGGCCTCGAACTCCAGCCGGCGGCGACCGAAGCGCGCGAGCCACCGGTTGTCCGGATCCAGGCCCGCCCCGGCCGGCTCGACGTCACTGGCCTGCCGATACACCCGCGACAGGACGATGGTGCGGTGCAGCGCCTTGGTCGACCAGCCTCCAGCCATGAAGGAGGCCGCCAGCCAGTCGAGCAGCGCCCGGTGTTCCGGCGGTGGCGTCCGCACGCCAAAATCACTCGGGGTGTCGACCAGCCCCCGGCCGAAATGCCAGCCCCAGATCCGGTTCACGAATACCCGCGCCGTGAGGGGGTTTCCCGGACTGGCGATCGCCCGGGCCAGTTCCAGCCGGCCGCTGCCGTCGGTGAAAGGCACCCGCTCTTCCCCGGAAAGCACCTCCAGGAACCGGCGCGGCACCTCGGGCCCCCGGTTTCCCGGCCGGCCCCGCAGGAGCACGGCCGAGTTGCGTGGCTCCGCGCGATCGACCAGCGCCATCGCCCGGAGCGGCGCCCCCGCTTCGGTCCACTGCAGCGATTCCAGCTCCCTCCGCAGGGCCGCCGTGCGATCATTGAGCTGGCGGCGAATCATTGTGGCCGCCGCCTCTTCCGCCACCGCGGGTGGCGCCCCGGCCGCGGTCAGGAAGCCGCGCAGCCCCTCCGCCTCTTCCGGCGCGAGGGCGATCCGCCCTGACTTGCCCTTCTGCTTCCCTGCCGGGGCGGTGCCCGCCGGCTCCGCCGCCGCAAACACCTCGTTGTAAACTCCGGCCACCTCCGACAGCGATCCCGGCGGATTTTCCCGCCCTGCCAAGGCTCCCACCACGGCCGCGTGAAACCGGCGATCGCCCCGCCAGCCGGCGATCAGCCCGGCCGCGGCCTCGCGAAACCCCTCGGCCGGCAGCGCCGCCAACGCGAACCACGGCGCCAGGATCGGATGGTCCCGTCGGGTCGCCTCGGCGAGGTAGCTTCGCCAACGCCGAAGCACTTCGGGGTTCAGTTTCCGCGTCCCGGCAAAGAGCTCGAATTTCTCCCCCGCCACGGCGTCACCCGCCTCCCAGGCGCCCCACAGGTAGTCACCCGTGCGACGACGGAGCCCGGCCAGGAACGCCTGCACTTCGCCGCGTTCCTTCTCCCGAATCCTCCCTTCGACCACCGCCCGCTTGCGCAGGAATTGCTGGTAGGCGGGCGAATCCACCAGCGGCCGCAACAGGGGCTTTTCCGCCGGCTCCTCCGACGAGGCAAACACCCCGTGCAATGAATAGTAATCCTGGGTCGGCACCGGATCGTATTTGTGATCGTGGCATCGGGCACAGGTCACGGTCAGGCCGAGCAACCCGCGCGTCATCACGTCGATCCGGTCGTCGATGATGTCGTTCTGGTTGCCGAGAAACCGGCGGCCCAGGGTGAGAAATCCCAGCGCAGCCAGGGGCGACTTGTCCTCGCCGAGCGGCAGGCGATCCGCCGCGAGCTGCTCCACGACGAATTGATCGTAGGGTTTGTCGTCATTGAACGAGCGGATCACGTAGTCCCGGTAGGTATGGGAGAAAGCGAAGCGCCGCTCGGCATTGCCCACCAGGTAGCCCTGCGTGTCGGCATAACGCGCCACATCGAGCCAGAAGCGTCCCCAGCGTTCGCCATAGGCGGGCGAGGCCAGCAACCGCTCGACCGCCTCGGCATAGGCCCGGGGATCCTGGGGATAACGCCGCGCGAACGCCTCCACCTCGTCCATCGTCGGGGGCAGCCCGGTGAGGTCGTACGCCACGCGCCGCAGCAGGGTGCGTGGACCCGCCTCGCGCG
Organism: Verrucomicrobiota bacterium; assembly: GCA_016222805.1. Lineage (GTDB taxonomy): Bacteria > Verrucomicrobiota > Verrucomicrobiia > Opitutales > Opitutaceae > ER46. The sequence goes on from JACRQG010000025.1 coordinate 117,094, forward strand.
CCAGGGCCAGGCCCCGCGCCTCCAGTGCGGAGACGACAAACGCGTCCACCGGTGTCGCGATCGCCTCGGGGCGGCGCACCGACGGGGGCACCGGCTTCACCACCGGCTGGAACGCCCAGTGGCGGCGCGCCGCCACCATGTCGAGCGGATGCGCCGGACCGCGGGTGCGCGGATCCGGCGCCCCCATTCGCACCCATTGCTCCAGCAGGGCGACCTCTTCCGGCGGCAGTTTTCCGCCCTGCTCCTTCGGTGGCATCTGCAGATCCTCCGAAGCATGGCGGACGGCCTCGAGTAGCAGGCTCTTCCCGGGGTCTCCCGGTACAATCGCCGGGCCGGTTTCCCCACCCTTCCGCAAGGTATCGCGCGTGTCGAGCCGCAGCCCTCCCTTGGACTTGCCCGCCGCCGCGCTGTGACAGTCGTAACAACGTTCGACCAGGATGGGGCGGATCTTCGCCTCGAAGAACTCCACCTGCTCCGCCGGGAGCTCCGGTTCCGCCGCCGAGGTCACGCCCACCACGGCCGCACCGGCGGCCACCCCCCGCACCCACCTTACGACGTTACGATAGGGCATGGCTGGATCCCTTTCGTGTCGGCGGGGCACCCGCGCCCATCGCTTCGCAGCCGGGTTCCCGCGGGGCGAGGCCGCCCCGCCCACAAGCACGACGCCAAACGCGGCCCCAATTACCCGCCGCGCTCACGCGATCAGCTCCTTCACGACCCGGCCATGCACGTCGGTGAGCCGAAAGTCCCGTCCGGCGTGCCGGTACGTCAGTCGTTCATGATCGAAACCCAGCAGCGCGAGGATCGTGGCGTGCAGATCGTGCACGTGCACGGGTTTCTCGACCGCCTTGAAGCCGAAGTCGTCCGTCGCCCCGTGCACATGGCCTCCCCGCACCCCGCCGCCGGCCAGCCACATCGTGAAGCCGTAGTGGTTGTGATCGCGTCCGTTGACCTTGCCGGCGTTGGCACCGGCCGTCGGCAACTCGACCACCGGCGTGCGCCCGAACTCTCCGCCCCAGATCACCAGCGTGTCCTCAAGCATTCCGCGCTGCCGGAGATCCTGCAGCAGCGCGCCGATGGCCTGGTCGCTTTCCCGCGCGAGCTTGCGGTGGTTGACCTCGAGGTCGTCGTGGTTGTCCCACGGCTGGCCCGGACCATGCCAGACCTGGACGAAGCGCACGCCGCGCTCCAGCAACCGGCGCGCGGTGAGAATCTGCCGCCCCTGCACAGTATCGCCATAAAGCTCCCGCATGGCAGCCGGCTCCCGGGTGAGATCAAAGGCATCGCTCGCCTCGAGCTGCATGCGATAGGCCAGCTCGAACGACTGGATCCTCGCTTCCAACTGCGGGTCCTCACCGCGGCGCGAAGCGTGCAGCTGGTTGAGCCGCCGCAGGAGATCGAGCTGCGCCCGCTGTTCGGCGGGGGAGCTGACCGGGCTGCGGATGTGTTCGATGAGTTTGTCCAGTTCCCGGTGCTGGGTGTCGATGTAGCTGCCCTGGAAGATGCCGGGGAGAAAGGCGCTCTGCCAGTTCTGCGACTCCTGGATCGGATGTCCTCCCGGGCACATCGCGATGAACCCCGGGAGATTCTGGTTTTCGGAACCGAGTCCGTAGGTCACCCACGAACCGAGGCTCGGGCGTGGCAGCCGCGCGTCTCCGCAGTTCATCAGCAGGAGCGAAGGTTCGTGATTGGGTACGTCGGCCTGCATCGACCGGACGACCGCGATGTCGTCGATGTGCTTCGCCACCTGCGGAAAAAGCTCGCTCACCTCGATGCCGCTGCGTCCGTGGCGCTCGAACTTGAACGGGGAGGCGAAGGCCGCCCCGGTCTTGCGCTCGGTCTTCAGCTCGACCGGCAGCGTCTTTCCATGCCACCGCGCCAGCTCGGGCTTGGGATCAAAGGTGTCGACCTGCGACGGCCCGCCGTTCGCGAAGAGGTGAATGACGCGCTTCGCCTTGGCGGGAAAGTGCGGCGCGCGCGGCGCCAGCGGGAAGTTCGGATCAAAGGCCACCCCGGCCTGCCTCCCTGCGGCCGCCTCCGCCCCGGCCACCAGCGCGAACCCGAGCGCGCCCATGCCGACGCCGCAGCGCTGGAGAAACGCGCGACGACTGAGCAGCAGGTCCTCGGGACGGAGCGGATGGGGCATGGGGCGACCGCAGCAAAACGTGACGTCGGCTCCCGGGGAAGCCGGATTTTCTGGCGTGCAGAGTTCTCGCCGCCGCGCCTTGCTTGCGCCATGCGTCCCCTGCTGCGACTCACCCCCGCCTTGTTGAGCCTGGCCGTCGCGTCCGCCCTCCGCGCCGCCGCTCCGGTACCCGACGCCGAGGGCTTTGTCCCGCTCTTCAACGGCCGGGATTTCACCGGCTGGACCAACGTCAACTGCGCGCCCGAAACCTGGAGCATCAAGGACGGCGTGATTCACTCCACCGGCCTGCCGATCGGCTGCCTCCGCACGACCCGCCAGTACGAGAACTTCATCCTGGAACTGGAATGGCGCCACCTGAAGCGCAGCGGCAACTCCGGGATCTTCGTCTGGGGTTCACCGATCAACGCCCCCGGCGTGCCCTTCCTGCGCGGCATCGAGGTGCAGGCCCTGGACAACGGTTACGCGGAGGACTTCGAGCAGAAGAACGGCAAGAAGTCGGACTGGTTCACCGTCCACGGGGATGTCTTCGCGATCCACGGGGCCTCGATGAAGTACATCGGACGCACCAATGGTAAACGGAGTTTCCCGATTGAGGACCGCAGCAAACCCTCCCCGGAGTGGAACCACTATCGCATCGTGGCCAACCACGGTTCGCTGCGTCTGCACGTCAACGGCAAGGAGGTCAGCGGCGGCGACGAAGCCAATTACCGCAAGGGTTACCTGGGGCTCGAATCGGAGGGATCGCCCGTGGAGTTCCGCAACCTCCGCATCAAGGAACTGCCCTCGACCGGCGCGAGCCCGGAGGTTACCGCACCTCTCGATCCTGGCTGGAAGGCGCTCTTCAATGGCCTGGATCTGCGCGGCTGGCGCGATGCCGCCGGCGCGGTCGCCCACTGGACGGTAGGCGGGGGTCGGATCACCCGGAAACCGACGCCAGGCGAGGAAGCCCCGCTGTGGACCGAAGCCCAGTTTGGCGCGGCGGAGTTCGTCGTCGACTACCAGCCGCCGAAGACCGGAACGCCGGGAGCGGCAGTCGCGGAGATCATGGTCCGCGGCCAGCGCGTGACCTTGGGCGGCGCCGAGTCGGGCAAGTTCAGCCGGTTCACCGTGACCGTGGAAAGAGGCACCATCCGGGTGCAACGCGACTCCGCCAGCCCGGTCGAGCAGCCGCTCCCTTCCGCTGCCCCGGCCCGCGCCCCCTTCGGTCTGGTCGCCGCCGACGCCGGCGGCACGTTCACCAACCTGCACGCCCGCAATCTCTGAGCCGGCTTCTGCCCCCGCAGTGACCGTGATGGGGAAACCCCGTTCACGGCCCACCTGCTCCCGCGATAGCGAGCGCCTCCCCTCTCCATCCCTGCCATGAGGACCATCGCCCACCGATTCGGGTTTGCCTCCCTCGCACTCGTCGGTCTGCAGGTCTCGGTCGGCACCCTGCCTGCCGCGCAAGAACCCGATCCCGCCACCGACTGGAAACGCAGCCATCCGGATATCGTCGTGTACGTGCCCAAGGGCGGCGCGCACCACGACACTGACAACGAGCACTTCCTGGTGTTTCCGTCACCCGGAGGCGACGAGTTGCTGGCAACGTGGACGCAGAGCAGCGTCGAGGGCCGGGGGGACAATCGCTTGATGCTGGCGCGTAGCCGCGACGGAAAGAGCTGGTCCGAACCGCAGCGCATCCGGGGCACGACGCCGGGCACTCGCGAACCGCAGGCCAGCTGGGGCTTCCCGGTCGTGGCGAAGACGGGCCGCATCTACCTCTTCTACACGAAACAGGTGGAGTTGAACGACGGCAATCCCCAGGGCTGCGGCACGATGGGCTGCTGCTATTCTGACGACGGCGGACGCGCGTGGCAGGATGGCCCCGACCTGCCGATGCCGCGCAATCGTTTCGACCACTCCGATCCCAACGTACCCAAGAACTGGATCGTCTGGCAGAAGCCCATCCGCGATCGTCGGGGGCACTGGTTGGCCGGCTATACCCAGGTGACCAGTCGAAGCCTGCAGCCACCTGCGATCGTCGGCCGCTGGTGGCAGTGGGAAAGCCGGTGCCAGTTCATGCGCCTCGAGAATCTCGACGACGGCCCGGCTCCCGCCGACCTGCGTCTCACCTGGCTACCCGAAGCTGAAACGGGGCTCGAGGTGCCGCATCCCAACACGGGACGGTCGTCCGCCTCGGAACCCGCCGTCGTCCTGCTGCCCGACGGCCGGCTCTTCGCCACGATGCGCACCTGGACGGGTGAAATCTGGTTCTCGGTGTCCAACGATGACGGCCGCACGTGGCGCCGGACCGAGATTATGCGCTATCGCGACGGCGGCGAGCCGGTGCTCCACCCCCTGGCGCCGTGCCCGATCTATGCGCTGCAGGATGGCCGCTACCTGCTGCTGTTCCACAACAACAACGGTCACGTGGGCGCCCACAACCAGCGCGAGGTCGCCTGGAAGACGAATCACCTCAATTTCGTTCGCCACCCCGCGTTCATCGCGATCGGCGAGTTCCGGTCCGGCGCACATCAGCCCCTCTGGTTCAGTCCGCCCAAGCAGATCCTCGACACGCAGGGAGTGATCATCGGCCCGAAGAAGAGCGCCGAGATTGCCACGTACACGAGTGTCACCGAATGGCGCGGCCAGCGCGTCCTGTGGTATCCCGATCGGAAGTACTACCTGCTCGGCAAGTACCTGCCCGATGCGCTGCTCGCAGAGCTGCAGCCGCCGCGCTAACCCGTGCGCGGATCACCAGGTCAGGTCGTTGCTGGTTAGCTTCGGTATCAGGGCTACAGAAGCCGGGGCAATCCTGCGGCCGGCAGCGCGCCACCACGGTGCGAGCCGCTCCGCGATTTTCGGGGTCGAGGCCGCAGCGAACCGCGGGTTGAGCTCGCCGGCGGGCGTCCCGATGGCACCGCGCCGCTCACTCACTGTCACGCCCGCTCACTCTGAGCCGGCGACCGCTACCGCAGCCCGACCGGCGTACCCAGCACTTCGCGCAACACCACGGCGCGCCGGAGCGCCGCCGGGTCGCGGAGATCTTCGCGCGCTCGTCCGCTGGTCGCCTCTGCACTGGCCGCGGCGGCCCGCGACTCGACCTCGGCCGCCAGCGCGGCGGCCCGCCGCTTGGTGGCCAGCCGCGCCTCCTCGAGTGCCTTGATCTCCTCGGCCAGCTTTCGCTGCCGCTCGAGTTCGGCCGCCCGCGCGTCAAACGCCGGCACCGCCGGAAGGGGCGGCGGGGTCTCGGGTTCCGGCCGGGCACGGCGCTCGAGTTCCTGCAGCACCCGCCGCAGCGGGTCGCCGAAGGTATCGGGCATCTGGGTGGTCTCCGGGCTCGGCGCCGGTGGCGGGGCCTCCCGGCGCATGAGCGGCGGAGGTTCCGCGGCGGGCGGCGGGGCCTCGCCCCGGCGTTCCGCGATGCGCCGCCGGATCTGCTCCTGGATTTCCTGCACCCGCCGCTCCTCCTCCAGGGCGTCGGGTTTCGCCTCGTCGGATGGCGCCTCCTGCCGCGTCTTCCGCACACCGCGCAACAACTGCACCACGACGTACACGACGAACGCGACGACGGGCAGTCGCTCGAGGATCCAGTCGAGAAAGGAGGCTTTCACCGCGGGATTCGGCGGCCGGGCTGCAGCCTATTTCTTGCCTTCCGGGTGGGCGATCGCCGAGCGCATCTGCGTGTCGGCCTGCACGTTTTCCATGCGGTAGAAGTCCATCACGCCGAGGCGACCGTTGCGGAAGGCCTCCGCCTGCGCCAGCGGCACCTGCGCCTGCGCCTCGACGACCTTGGCCTGCATCTCCTGCACGCGCGCCTTCATTTCCTGCTCCAGCGCCACGGCCGCCGCGCGCCGGATTTCCGCCTGGGCCTGCGCCATGTTCTTGTTCGCCTCGGCCTGGGCCTCCTGGAGTTTGGCGCCGACATTCTCGCCGACATCGACGTCGGCAATGTCGATCGAGAGGATCTCGAACGCCGTGCCCACGTCGAGGCCGCGCGCCAGCACCGTCTTGGAAATGCTGTCCGGGGACTCGAGCACCGACTTGTAGGATTCCGCGGAACCAATCGTGGTCACGATGCCTTCACCCACGCGCGCGATGATCGTCTCCTCCTTGGCGCCGCCGACGAAGCGGTCGAGATTGGTGCGCACGGTCACGCGCGCCTTCACCTTCACCTGGATGCCATCCTTGGCGACGCCGTCGATGGTCGTGCGGCCGCCCTCGGGATTCGGGCAGTCGATCACCTTGGGATCCACGGAGGTGCGCACGGCCTCCACCACGCTCTTGCCCGAGCCCTTGGTTGCGAGGTCGATCGCACAGGCGCGGTCCCACTCCAGGGCGATGCCGGCCTTTTGCGCGGCAATCAGCGCCTGCACGGTCGGCACCACGTTGCCACCCGCCTGGAAATGGGAGGCGATTTGGTCCGCATCAAGGCTGATGCCGGCGCGGACGGCGGTGATGCGCGCATCCACGATCAGACCATACGGGATGCTGGCGAACTTGAGGGCCACGAGCTTGGACATGGGCACCGGGGCGCCGTTGAAGAGCGCCTTAACCCAGGCGCCGATCAAGCTGAAGACAATGGCGCCGATGACGAGGAGAACGAGGCCGAGGGCGACGAGACCGACCAGGGTGAGACTCATGATGTGGTGGTTGGATTGGAAGGTTGGGTGACGATGACGCGAAAATTGTCGAGCCCGACGATCTCGACCTGAGTCCCGGGCGGCACGTGTCCGCTGCGCGCGAAGGCCTCGTACCGGCGGCCCTCACACTCGATCACGCCGCTGGGTGCGAGGGTTGTGACCGCCACCGCCCTCCGCCCAACGACGCTCCGATCCGCCACCGCCGGCTGGCTCGTGCTCGCGACTGTGGCGGTCATGGAAAACGTCTTGGCGAGTCGACTCCGCGGCAGCAGGACAAACTCGAGGTACAACGTAAGGCCGCCCAGCGCGAGCCCAGCGGCGGTCGCAATCGCGCCCCCTTGGGCGCCATACTGGTCGAACGCCACGAGGACCCCGATCAGCATCAGTACGCCGCCGACCATCCCGAGGATCGCCCCGGGCACGATCACTTCCAGCGCCAGCAACACGATGCCGGCGCCAAACAGAAGCAGAATCAGGGTCATGCAGTCCTCCCTTCGTCGCGGTCCACCATCAGGCCGAAGTCGGTCCGCCGGCGAACCACCACCCGGGTGCCCTTCGGAGCAGAGCCCACCTCGAGCCGCGCCTCGAAGCGCTGGCCGTCAACCTCGACCTGCCCGCTGGGAAACAGCCCGGTCATGGCGACTCCGCTGCGACCCACCAGCGAATCCGTCGCCAGGCCGGTCGCCGGCGCCGCGCCCGCGACCTGGGCCGCACCCGCCACCGGCTGTGAGACCGCCAGCCGCGTGAAGAACCACCCCTTGGGAATGAAGCGGGCCAGCGCCAGGGCCAGTCCCACCGCCACCAGCAGGCCGAGGCTCAGGTCCCGCAGCGGCAGCAGAAACATGTCTCCCTGCACGCTGACCGGCTCATTGGGCCAGATATCCGCCATGGACCAGAGCAGCGAGCCGAGCATCAAGGCCAGTCCGGACAGCGCCAGCACGACGATTCCGGGAAAGAAAATCAACTCCACCAGCACCATCACGAAGCCCAGGCCGAACAACAGCATCGGCTCATGCCCGGAGAGGCCTGCCACGTAGTTGCTCAGGAAGACGATGGCCAGACAGACGATGCCCGTCACCCCGAAGACCCCGAAGCCCGGCGTCTTGAATTCGATGTAGAGTGCCAGCAGGCCTACGCCCAGGAGGATTGGAGCCAGCGCCCGGAGGAACACCGCGAAATGCTCGGACCAGGTGATCTCCAGCGTGTTCACGGAATACTTCCCTTCGCCGAACCGCTGATCGAGGAGCTCCGAAATGTCCTTGGCCACGCCGGCGGCCAGAAGGGCCTGCGCCGGGTCGCCGTACTTCTCGGCCGCTTCCTTGGCCGTGAGCGACAGCAACTCCCCTTTCCCCTTCAGCACCTTGTCACCGATCTTCAGCTCGTAGTCCGAGTCGATCATCGCGGAAATGACCTGGCCCCGGTAGCCTCCCTTGCCCTCGCTCGTGGCCCGGATGCGGGCCTTGAGGTAGCTGACGATCTTCTGGCGCATCGTCGCGTCGATCTCCTGTCCGGTGGCGAGCACCGGCGCCGCTGCACCAATCACTCCGTCGGGCGCAAACCAGATCTCCTCCGTCGTCGCCGAGATGAAGGCGCCGGCCGACAGGGCCTCGGAGTTGACGAAGGTGATCGTCTTCCCCGGGAACTTCCCGAGCGCCTCCATGATTTCAAAGGTCACATCGAGCGCCCCGCCCGGCGTCTTCATGTCCAGAACCACGGCATCCGCCTTGTCCTCAATCGCCTGCTTCAGCCCGCGGCGGATGATGAACAACAGCGGTGAATCCACCTGTTCGCGGACCGGGATCACCACCACCCGCGTCCGGGCGCCCGGCTCCCCCTTGGTCGCCGCCGGCGTCACGCGATCCGGGTCGGAAACCGCCGCGTTGCCCCCGCCCACGGAGGAAGGCACCAGGGCGATCAGCCCCAAAACAAGCGGCAGAAGTCGGCGGAACATCAAGGTCACCCTAGCGACCCGCCGGGAGCGTGCAAGTGCGCCGCGGGCGGAATTCGACCTTCGTGTTTCCAACGGGGGCGCCGATGGGCCGCTTTCCCGGCCCAGATTCCGAGAATAAACCTTTGCGCGCGACCTGCCGCCCCCATTAAACAGCCCTTCGATGGAAAAAGTCTCCTATCAAGGGCAGGAACTCACCCGCTGGCGCGTCGGCAACTCGACGTTTCTCGCCCTGCCGGAGCGAGGTGCCCGGCTGATGAACTGGAACGTGACGCTGGGCGACGGTTCGGTGCGGGATGTGATCTACTGGCCGGAGCAGGCTGACTTTGCGGACATTGCCAAGGTCCGCGGCGGCAATCCCATTCTCTTCCCCTTCAACGGACGTTCGTTTGATCGCGGCGACATCTTTCACTGGCGCGCGGCCGATGGCGTGCGCCGGCCGATGCCGCTGCACGGCATTGCCCGCCAGGGTGACTTCAAGGTGCTCCATGCCGATGTCCGCGGGTTCTCGGCGCAGTTCGTTCCGGGCGCGGAGGCGCGCAATTGCTATCCCTTCGACTACGAATTCACGGTCACCTACCGCTTCGAGTCCCTGGGGCTCTCCTGTGAATTCGCCGTGACCAACCTTGGGCAGGAGCCGCTGCCGTGGTGTGCCGGGCATCATTTCTACTTCACGCTCCCCTGGAGCGAGGGCACCACGCGCGCCGACTACCTCATCCGCATCCCCGCCACCAAGCGGCTCCGCCACGATCCCACCGGGGCGCTGGTCGCCGGACCCGCCCTGCAAGCCGAGGAGAGCTTCGCCAACCCCGCGCTGGTGGACGTGCTGCATACCGGACTGCGCAGCAACGAGGTCGTGTTCGGCGAGAAGGGTCGACCCGGCGACGTCTGCGTGCGCCTCGGCTCGGACAAGGTGCCGGCCTCCGACGCGATGTTCGTCACGTGGACGCTGGCGGACGACTCGCCGTTCTACTGCGTCGAACCCTGGATGGGGCCGCCCAACGCCCCGGGGCACGGTGTCGGCCTGAAGTTCGTGCAGCCCAGGGAAACCCAGCGCTTCGTCGTGAGTGTGCACCTGCGTTGAATTCGCCCGGCCGCGCTCGCACCTTTCTGAAATGCCGTATCTTTCCCACGCCATGATTCCCATCGATGTCACGCTGGCCTTCATCGACGGCCTCGGCGGCATGGAGATGCTGCTCATCTTCGGCATCGTGCTGCTTCTGTTCGGCGGGGACAAATTGCCGGAATTCGCCCGGGGCCTGGGCAAGACCATGCGCGAGTTCAAGAAGGCCGCCGCGGGCGTGGAGGAGGAGTTCAAGCGCGCGATGGAGGAGGACGAACGCAAGCGCGCCGCCGCCGCCACCCCCGTCACTCCGGCCAGCCCGACCGAGGCCCCACCGGCGGAACAGCCCGCGTACACCTATCCCGACGACGGCACCACCGATTACTCCAGCCAGGCCGGTCCCGACGCTCCGGCCACCCCGGCGACCCCCGCGGCCGGTGACCCCGCGGCCGCTGCGACTTCGCCGTCTTCCGCCCCGGCCGAGGCCCCCGCGGCCGCTCCGGCCGAAGCCCCTCCCCCCGCGGCCAAGAAGCCGCCGGTGGTCAGCGAGGATTATCCGTGAGCGGCTCCGCCCCGGACGGCGGCCCGGTCGAGCCGGTGCCGCTGCCGATCACGGGCGAACTGGACCTGCACACCTTTCATCCCCGCGACCTGGGTGAACTGCTGCCCGCTTACCTGGCCGAGTGCCATGCCCGCGGGCTCCGGGAGGTGCGCCTGATCCACGGCAAGGGCACCGGCACGCTCCGGGCCACCGTCCACGCCCACCTGCGGCGCTCCCGCTGGGTCGTCTCGTTCCGAACCGGAGATGAACACACCGGTTCCTGGGGAGCGACGCTCGTCACCTTGCGTTCATGATCCTCCGTCTCGCCCTGCTCGCGGCCCTGCTGCCCGGCGCCCTGACCGCGGCCCGCCCCGATCCCCTTCTGCTCCTCTCCCTCGACGGTTTCCGCTGGGACTACTGCGACCTCTACCCCGCGGAATCCCCCACGCTCCGGCGGCTACGCCAGGAGGGGGCGACGGCCCGCGGCCTGATCCCGGTGTTTCCGTCCAACACCTTTCCCAACCACTACAGCCTGGTGACTGGATTGTATCCAGATCGGCATGGCATCGTGAACAACGAGTTCTTCGATCCGGCCGAAGGACGGTTTTTCCGGTATTTTGATCCCGCATCGGTGCGCGACCCCCGCTGGTGGGGAGGCGAGCCGATCTGGGTGACCGCCATCCGGCAGGGCCGCAAGGCGGCGACGGCGTTCTGGGTCGGCTCCGAAGCGGCCATCGGTGGCGTACGGCCGACGTACTGGCGGCCGTTCGACTACCGCATCCCCTTCGAGAACCGGCTGGAGGAGATGCTCGGCTGGTTCCGCCGCCCCGAAGCCGAACGTCCGGACTTTGTCGCCTTCTACCTCGAGGAAACCAACGGCGCCGGGCACCGCTTCGGTCCGCGTTCGCCCCAGGTCGCCGCGGCCGTGCGCCTGCTCGATCAGCGTCTCGGCGTGCTGCAGGTCCGCCTGCGCGCCGCGGGCCTCACGCCCAACCTCCTCATCGTCTCCGACCACGGCATGACCGAAACCAGCCTGGCGCGGACCATCGTCCTCGACGACATCGTGGACCTGAAGACCGTGCAGGTCGATTCCGACGGCAGCGTGCTGGCGCTGCGGCCCCGCACCACCACCGCCGCAGAGCTGGTGCGCCGGTTCGCCCAGGTGCCGCACGTGCGCGCGTACCTCGCCGCCGACCTTCCCGCCCACCTGCGCCTGCGCGCCAACCCGCGGCTCGCGGAAGTCTGGGTGCTGCCCGAGGAAGGCTGGCACATCGGGACCCGCGCGAACATCGAGAAGCTGCGCAGCCGCTATCCCGAAAAGGGCTACCTCGGCGGCGACCACGGATATGATCCGCAGCTCGCTTCCATGCGCGGTGTGTTCATCGCCCACGGCCCCGCGTTTCGTCGCGGCGTGCAGGTGCCGGAGTTCGAAAGCGTACATCTCTACCACCTGATGTGCGCCGTGCTGCAGTTGCAGCCGGCACCCAATGACGGAGATGATCGGCTGTTGCGCCAGGTCCTGCGGCCCTGACCCCGCGCCGATCCGGGCGGCGGCGGAGGATTTCGTGGTTTCGCAGCGGGACTGAAACTTTTCGAACGGAGCCGGGTTCTTGACGCGTTCTCCCATCCCGAACCGTCATGAAGACCATCACCCTCTGCTCCCTCACCAGCCTCGCCGGACTCGTCGCCTTCGCCGCGGGCCTCGCCTTCAACCTCGGTGCCCTCCCGCTCTTTGCGGCGGCGGTCGCCGCCCTCGTCCTCCTGACCTGGGTCCACGACTACCAACCGCGGCGCGATTACGCCGCCGGCACGACCATCGCTCTCCGGCCCACCCAGGCGCTCCCGCTGGCCGCCTGAGGCCCGCCATCCGCGCCTCTGCCGCCTTGAGCTTCCGAACCTCCCCCCACACCTTTCCCGCATGAGCTCGCTCCCTCCCGTCCTCACCTCCCAGATGCACGAGATCGACTACAAGATCCATGGCGACGACATGCAGTTCGTCGAAATCGAGCTCGATCCGCAGGAGGCGGTGATCGCCGAGGCCGGCGGCATGATGTTCATGGATGACGGCATCGCGATGGAAACGGTCTTCGGCGACGGCAGCGCCCGCCCCGGCGGCCTCATGGGCGCGCTCCTGGGCGCCGGCAAGCGACTGCTCACGGGCGAGTCGCTTTTCATGACCGTGTTCCAGAACCAGGGGGCCGGCAAACGGCGGGTGGCGTTTGGAGCCCCCTATCCCGGCAAGATCATCCCGGTGCATCTGTCCGAACTTGGCGGGGAACTGATCGCCCAAAAGGACTCGTTCCTGTGCGCCGCCCGCGGCGTGAGCATCGGCATCGCGTTCCAAAAGCGCCTGGGCGCCGGCCTGTTCGGCGGTGAGGGCTTCATCATGCAACGCCTGACCGGCGACGGCTGGGCGTTCATCCACGCCGGTGGCACCCTCTATGAGCGCACGCTCGGCCCCGGAGAGTTGCTGCGGGTCGACACCGGCTGCATCGTCGGCTTCCAGCCGGGAGTCGACTACGACATCCAGTTCGTGGGCGGCATCAAGACGGCGCTCTTTGGCGGAGAAGGGTTGTTCTTCGCGACGCTGCGCGGACCGGGCAAGGTCTGGCTCCAATCCCTCCCGCTCTCGCGCCTGGCCGGTCGGATCATCGCCGCGGCTCCCGGTCCCGGACGGGGCGGTCGCGAGGAAGGTTCGGTGCTGGGCGGGTTGGGCCGGGTGCTGGACGGCGACAATTCCTGATCGCCGCACCACTCATCCCGGCCGCGAACCGGCGGTCACGCCGACGTTGCCATGGCGGGCGGCCCGGGCAGTCTGGAGGCGTGAAAACCTCCCTGACCTATGGAACCGCCATGGCCATCGCCGGGGCCGTCCTGACCCTGCTGCTCTACGTCGCCGGCTTCCACGAGGCGCCGGCCAAGCTCACGGCCGCGCGCTGGATCGGAGGGCTGGGGGGCGTGGCCATCGGGGCCGCCTGCCTCGCGCTGGCGATGCGGGAGAAGCGCAGCCTCCTTCCCGCCGACGCCGACTGGGGTTACGGTTCGGCGTTCGGCACCGGCGCGCTGACGTCACTCTTCGGCAGCCTGATCGGTCTCGTCACGACCTACGCCTACTTCGGCCTGCTGAATCCGGGATTTGGAGACGTCCTCTTCCAGGCGCAGGTGGCGGAAATGGAGGCCCGCGGGATGCCGGCGGCCCAGATCGAGAAGATCGAACCGATGATCAAGATGTGGATGAGCCCCGCGGCCCTGACCTTGACCCAGGGTGTGATGGGCTTCGTCTTCTCCCTGATTCTCGCCCTGATCGTGGCGATCTTCTTCCGTCAGCGTCCGGCAACGCCGCCGGCGCCACCGCCCGCGGCCTGAGAACCGGGTCGCCCCGGGTCACAACGGATCGGATACCCGCGCGGCCGGCGCCGGAACCTCGCGGACGGAGATCGACTTGCCCTGGGGCCGAATCACGCGCGTTTCCGCGCCCTGGAAGTCCCCGTCCGTCTTGAACGTCATCTCGCGCATGCCCTCCAGGCGCTCCAGGCGTTCCCGCAGGGCCTCCGGCAGGGCCTGACGCTGCTCCGCGGTTGAGACCGGGCCCGAGAAGATCTCCTTCCCGGCGGCGTCCTTGGCGACCAGGGTCTTGGCGCCGTCGCGCAGTGTCAGCTCCATCGAGCCCTCCTGGTCATTGAAGCTCAGGCTGCTGTTGCCGGGATGCACCGTGATGGCCCGCACGCCCGGCGCGACCCGGCGCTCGATCTGCATCCGCCCGGATGGCGGTGGCGGGGTGGGAGCCGACGGCGCCCCGGGAGCCGCCGGTGCGCGGCGCAGCAGGGACAGGACCCGATCCACTTCTTCGCGTCCCACCTGCCCGCCCGGCAGGGCCCGCTCAGTCCACTGCGCCCCGGGCCCACCGTGAAGGCCAAAGACCTCGATGTGCGGGGTTGTTCCCAGACTGAATTTCGGCACCTCGTGGATCCCGAGCTTCACCCGGGCGGTGGCCTTCTTGCCCCCGCGCAGGTAGGTCACGGTGACCTCGTCGCCCTCCTTGTGATTGCGCACCAGCACGGCGAGCTGGCGCGTCTCAATCAGGATCTGGTCGTCGAGCTGGAGCAGGATATCATGCTCCTGCAGCACTCCGGCCGCCGGACTTTTCGGTGCCACGTGACCGACGACGAGGCCGGTGCCGCGGGCCAATCCGAGCTGGGCGCTCAGGGTGGGCGCAACCGGCGAGGTTTCCACCCCCAGGAAGGCGACCTTCTCCATCTCGGTCTTTTCGCGGCGTTCGCCGTCGCGGAGGAAGATCCGAGATTCACGATCCGGACCGGAGATCACGCGCAGTTCGCGCTTTTCTTCCCGGACCGGGGCAGGTGCATCCGCGGCGGGCAGGACCGGGGCGGCGGCGGTGATGCTAAGCATCGCCGCGAGATGAAGGGTGTTGGTTTTCATGGGAAAGGTTTCGGGATCGGGGCGGATCTGGATTCTACTGGAAAATCACCGGGACCAGGCGGACTTCCTCCCGTGGCAGGCTCCAGGTGAGGGAGGCATTGGTCCGCGGGTTGCGCCAGGTGATGGTATCGACGAAGTGGAGTCGTTCACGGCGTGCCGGGGTGCCGTCATCGAGGATCACCAGGCCCTCGTCGTCGGCTCCGTAGAGCACGTTTCGGGCGGCGACCGGCTTGAAGGCCTCCACGGCGGAGGCGTCCGGCGCGACGCCCCGCCCAGCCACCACCGGAGCGGGGACCGGGTGTGACGGTTTCAGCAGCCGCCAGCTGAACACCCCCACGGCGAGCGCGGCGGCCATCGGCAGCAACACGGCCCAGCGCATCGGCCCCTTCCCCTTGGCCAACGCCGGCCGCTGGGGTGTGGCCGGCGCAAGCTCCCGCCGGACGCGTTCCACAAGTGCAGTCGGGACGGGCGCGGGCCGCAGGGCCCGCAGTTCCTCTTCCAGGGATCGCAGTTCGTCATCCATGGCAGTCGGCGGCAGTCAGTTCCCGGCGAAGGGCGATGAGGGCGTAACGATAGCGCGACGCAGCGGTGTTGGCGGGAATCTCCAGTTCCGTGGCGATCTGTTCGAACGTGAGCTCCCCCCAGATCTTGAGCACCATGACCTCACGCTGTTCGGCTGGCAGCCGGCGCAGCGCCCCCTCCAGGGCTGCCCGCCGTTCATCTTCCTCTCCTGGCAGCGGAGCGAAGAACGGGGAGTGGTCGCCCCCGTCGTCCACCGTGCGCGCTTCCCGAGCGCTTCTCCTTCCTTCGCGCCGCCCCAGGTCGAAGGCTGCGCGGCGCACCGACGTGACCAACAGGGCCATTGGATCGCCCGGAAGGTGGCGCTGGTGTTTCCAGTAACGGACAAACGCCTCCTGCAGGACATCCTCCGCATCCGCGGCCGAACGGGTCCACTGCCGGGCACACAGCAGCAGTTTCGGGCCGTAAAGCTGAAACCATGACTTCCACGCGTCATTTTCGGGCACATCCTCCATGCGAAGGTTCTTCGTCGTTTTCTGCCCGAATAGCGTCATGACCGCGGGGAATTGTCTGCGGAGCGAATGATCACGATGTACGTTTCTTTCGCCCCGACCGCCACGAAAAGAAAAAGGGGCCCGGATTGCTCCGGGCCCCTGTTCAGTGGGAGACTGTTGCGGCCGACGATCAGGCGCGGCCGAACAGCCGCTTCCACGTGATGCGGTATTCCAAGGCGGCGACGGCCAGCAGCGCCAAGACGCTGACATAGCCAATCACGGACTCAGCATTCACGGGGATACGGAAAGAAAGCACGAGGGCGGCGACGGCCAAGAGGCCGGTGGGGACCGCAATGAGGATGTTCTTGTTCATAGGTTTATCTTGAGTTGTCGCATCATTCTTGATCCGACGCCCCTAGTATACGGCAGCCCTTGCAATAATTGAAATCGATGATTCCTATCTTACCTATAGCAAAAATCTATGGAATTACACCAACTGAGGTACTTCCTCGCGGTCGCTGACACCGAGAGTTTCACTCGCGCGGCGGAGCGGAGCAGCATCTCACAGCCCGCTTTAAGCCAACAGATTATAAACCTGGAGTCCGAACTTGGGCACAAGCTCTTCCATCGACTGGGCAGGAGGGCGGTCCTCACCGAGGCCGGTAGCGCCTTTCTGGACCGAGCGCGGCGAATCCTGTTTGAGGTGGACGACGCCAAGCGTGAGCTCGGCGACCATTCCGAACTCGGCCGGCGGATCACCGTCGGGGCGGTCCAAACGGTGATGCCCTTCCTTCTCGCCGACTTGATCGCAATGTGTCGGGCCACCCATCCAAACCTCTTAATCGATGCTCACGAAGATTTTAGAACCGATCTAATCCGTGAGGTACTCGAAGGAAACCTGGACCTGGCCGTCGTTCCCGCACCCATTCGGGAGCATCGGGTGGCGACTGAAACCCTTCTCGTCGAACCTCTCCTGTTGGTGGTTGGAAAGGCCCATTCCTTTGCCAGCCGATCAGAAATCAGCATTCAAGACCTCGCCCATGAAACGTTTGTGTCACTGGGTGACTCCAGTACGCTGGCCGCCCAGGTACGAGGGTTTTTCGGTGACCAGCACCTGCAGCCCCGCATCGGGTTTCGCTGCGCACAGGTGGCCACGCTCAAGGTCTTCGTCGCCTCGGGCCTGGGGATCTCGCTTCTGCCAGAGTCAGCCCGGCTGCCTGACGACAAGGACTCCCTCATCTACCTCCGCCTGACCGGCAGCGTGCCAACCCGTGAACTGGTCGTGGTGCGGCATTTGCAACGCTACCAGAGCCGGGGGGTCGAACAGTTCCTCTCGCTCTTGCGCGAACACGTCCGTCAGCACCAGGCCTTGAGCCGAGCGACACCCTGAACACTGGAATTGCCGCCCTGGGGTACGTCCCCACCCTCCCCGCTTCCCATGTCGCCGCCCGATTCGCATCACCCACTCAGTTCATCGCGCGAGCGCGCGACGCTGGTGACTTTGGCGGCGGTCCAGTTCACGCATATTCTGGATTTCATGATCATCATGCCGCTCGGGGCGCAGCTGATGACCGTCTTTCAGATTTCCCCCAGCCAGTTCACCCACCTGGTGGCGGCGTACGGCTTTTCCGCGGCGGTCAGTGGTTTCGCCGGCGGCTTCATTCTCGACCGTTTCGACCGGAAGCGAGCGCTGATCGTCCTCTACGCCGGATTCGGCCTGGCAACACTCGGGTGCGCGCTGGCGCCTTCCCATCATGCCTTCCTGCTCGCCCGCATCGCGGCGGGGGCCTTTGGCGGACTCGCTGGTTCGCTGGTCAACGCGATGGTGGGGGACATCATTCCGCCGGCGCGCCGCGGGCGCGCTATGGGGCTGGTCATGGTGTCTTTTCCCGTCGCATCGGTCGTTGGCGTGCCGCTTGGCCTGGTGCTCGCGGCCAAGCTCGGCTGGCACGCGGCCTTTGCCTTCCTCTTTCTTTGCGCCGTTGGCGTGCTCGCGGTCGCGGCCGCCGCCCTGCCCCACCTTTCCACCGCCCAGCGGGATCACCAGCCGCTCCGCCAGATGCGCGGCATCCTGACCCCTACGGTGCACCAGCGCGCCCTGGCGCTCGGCGCCGTGCTCGTGATGGCCGGCGGGCTCGTGATCCCTTTCATCGCTCCCTCCCTGGTCGCGAACGTCGGCCTGAATGAGGAATCCGAGCTCCCGCTCACCTACGTGATCGGTGGACTTGCGACGGTCGTGAGCACGCCGGTGGTCGGTTGGCTGAGCGACCGCATCGATCGGCTGAAGCTGCTCGCGTACCTGTCCGCCTTCGCGGTGATCGTGGTGCTCGCGATCACACATCTCGGCCCCGCCTCCGTCACGGTGGCATCGGTGATGATGGCCCTCTTCATGGTGACAATGTCCGGACGATTCGCCCCCGCGATGACCATGATCACCAATGCGGTGGAGTCGCGCTATCGGGGCGGCTTCATGAGCGTGAACGCCGCCCTGCAGCAGGCGTCCAGCGCCACCGCCAATCTGGTGGCTGGCTGGTACATCACGCGCACACCGGACGGGCGGCTCCTTGGACTGCCGCTGCTGGGCTACATTGCCATTGGTTTCTTCTGCCTCACCGTCCTGCTGGCGGCGGAACTGCGCGCGGTGACGCCGACGCCCCCGTCAGCCACGACGTCCGTTCCGCCCCCGGATGCGGCCCGCGGCCGGTCCGCAGAGTGAGTTGCAGTGGGAAGGCAATCCGACAGGCTGCCCCGGATTCATGTTGCCCACCGCCGTCCTCGCTTCCGCGCCTCCGATCCGGCCCGCCGTTCGCCCTGAACTGCTGGCGCCGGCCGGTGACTGGGATTGCGTGCGAGCTGCAGTCGAAAACGGGGCCGACGCCATCTACTTCGGCCTCGAGCGGTTCAACGCCCGCATGCGCGCGCGAAACTTCACCCAGGCGGACCTGCCTGCGCTGATGGAGTTTCTGCATCGTCGCGGCGTGCGCGGATATGTGACGTTCAACACGCTCGTCTTCACCAACGAACTGGCCGAAGCCGAGTCCTTCGCGCGCTCCATCATCGCCGCCGGGGTGGACGCCGCGATTGTCCAGGACGTCGGGATCTGCCGGCTCATTCGCCGGCTCTCCCCCGATTTCCCGATCCACTGCTCGACACAGATGACGATCACCAGCGCGGCCGGAATTGAGTTTGCGCGGGAGCTGGGCACCCAGCTGGTGGTGCTGGCGCGGGAGAACACGCTGGCCGAGATCGCGAAGATCAACGAGGCCCAGGCCGGGCATCCGCGCCGGATGCCCCTCGAGGTCTTCGTGCACGGCGCGCTCTGCGTCGCGTACTCCGGTCAGTGCCTCACCAGCGAGGCCCTCGGCGGGCGCTCCGCGAACCGAGGGGAATGCGCCCAGGCCTGCCGCCTGCCCTACGAGTTGATCGCTGACGGCCAGAAGGTGGACCTCGGCGATCGCCGCTACCTCCTGAGCCCGCAGGACCTGGCCGGCATCGAGGTCCTCCCCGAGCTCCTTCGCGCCGGCGTGGCGTCCCTGAAGATCGAAGGCCGACTCAAGGCACCGGAGTATGTCGCGAGCATCACCCGGGTCTACCGGAAGGCGCTTGATCGCGTCATGGAGGACCGCCTGCCCGGCCCCTCCCCGACGGAAAGCGAGACCGCACCGGACTACGAGCTGCAGATGGCCTTCTCCCGGGGACTGTTCACCGGGTGGTTTCGCGGCATCGACAACCAGGCGCTGGTGCACGGCCGTTTCGGCACCAAACGGGGCGTCTTCCTTGGAGAGGTGCTGCGGGTGACGGGCGATTCCGCCCTCCTGCGCCTGGTGGCGCCGCTCAAGCCGGGCGACGGCGTGGTCTTCGACGCCGGAAAGCCGGAGGAGCGCGAAGAGGGCGGCCGCGTGTATCAGGTCGAACTGGGTCGCGATCAGGTCGCGACCCTGAAGTTCGGCCGCGGAGACATCGACTGGGGCCGCATCCAGGCCGGAAACCTGGTGTGGAAGACCAACGACCCGGCGCTCGACCGCGAACTGCGCGCCACCTACTCGGGCGAACGCATTCGCCACACACGGGAGCTCCATTTTGCGGTGCACGGAGCCGCGGGTGGCCCGCTGACCGTCCTCGCGGACGATGGTGAAGGTCGGGTGGCCCGGGAAGACTCCGCGCTTCCGCTGCAGCCCGCCACCCGGCAGCCGCTCACGATTGAGCGCCTGCGCGAACAACTGGGCCGCCTCGGTGACACCCCCTTCCGGCTGGGCCGCCTGGAGTCGCACCTCGAAGGGGAAGTGATGCTGCCCGTGAGCGAGCTCAACCGCGTGCGCCGCGCCGTCGTCACCGCCATCGAGCGTCTGCGCAGCCAGCCCCTCCGCTGGACCTTGCACGAAGCCACCCATCCCACCCGTGCCAGCTTTGCCCGCCCTGCCTCCACTGTTCCCGCTGCTGCGCCGGGCCCGGAACTCATCGCCGTCATCCGCCTGCCGGAACAACTCGAGGCCGCGTGGGCAGCCGGAGTCCGCACGATCTACTGCGAATTCGAAAACCCCAAGCATTACCGCGAGACCGTCGGCCGGTTCCGCGCGCTGGCATCCGGAACTCCCGCCGCCACAGAGGCCTCCGGCCCGGCCGAGATTTGGGTCGCGGCCCCCCGAATCTTCAAGCCGGGCGAGGAGTGGATCCTGAAACAAGTCCGGTCATGTGACGCCGACGGCTACCTCATCCGCAACTTCGACCACCTCGCCTTCTTCGCCGGTGACCGGAAGCGGGGCGACTTTTCGCTCAATGTCGCCAATCCGCTGACCGCCGAGTATTTCCTCGAGCGGTACGGACTCGAACGCGTGACCGCGAGCTACGATCTCAACGTCAGCCAGCTCGAGGCACTGCTGCAGGCCGCTCCGGGGGACTGGTTCGACCTGACTCTGCACCAGCACATGCCCATGTTTCACATGGAGCACTGCATCTTCTGCGCCTTCCTTTCGACGGGACGGGACTACCGGGACTGCGGGCGGCCCTGCGACACCCGCCGCGTCGCCCTGCGCGACCGCATCGGGGCGGACCTCCCCGTCCGGGCGGATGCCGGCTGTCGCAACACGGTGTTCAACAACCGCGCCCAGACCGGCGCGGAATACGCCGGGCGGCTGCTTGGCCTCGGCGCACGCCATTTCCGGATCGAGTTTGTCAACGAACCCGCGGAAGAGGTCAGCCGGACCCTGGCGCGGTATCAGCGCCTTTTGCGCGGGGAAATCAGCGGGACCGACCTGTGGCGGGAGTTGCGGCTGATCAACCAGCTCGGAGTCACCCGGGGTCAACTCGACACTGCCCCGCGCCAGCTCCCCCGCAAGTCCTGAGGGCGGCCCTTTGGTTTGCCCCAAAAACAAGGCGGAGCCGCTTGCGCGGCTCCGCCAGGTCCAGCTTCAACTTCACAATCCGGCGGGTTGGACCCACTCGAACTGCGGCTTCCTGCGACCAGGTTGAGATCGGAAGGTTCCATCGACGGCCCCGGGATCGCGCGGAAGTCGTAGTCCGGACTTCGCTCCCGGTTCGCCTCCACCCAGCGCCTCCGATCGGGGACGCGTTTCTTGTATTTCTTGTATCGAACTCCCACGGAAAAACCTCTAACCCCCTCTCTTCAATACCCTGCCATGCCGAATCCCACCTCCGCCACTCCGGCTCAGACCACAGCGGTCGGAAAGCTCAACGATCTCGAAATCAAGGACGCGCATCTGATCTTCGACTCGGTCTGGCAGGACCTGGAAACGGGCTTCGGCCGCGAGAACCTGCGGTTTCCCAAGGAGATCATCCTGCTGGGAGGAGCTCCCGGCGCAGGCAAGGGCACCAATACGGCCTTCATCAAGAAGACCCGCGGGCTCACCTGCCCACCCATCGTGGTCAGCTCCCTGTTGGATTCCCCGGAGGCCCGGGCCCTGAAGGATGCCGGCAACATGGTGGGCGATCGCGAAGTCGTGGGTCTGCTTCTCCGCGAGTTGCTGAAAGTCGAGTACCGCGACGGCGTGATCCTCGATGGCTTTCCCCGGACCAAGGTGCAGGTCGAGTGCCTCAAGCTGCTGGTCGATAAGATGCACGCGCTGCGCCGCGAGTTTTACAGCACGCCGCTGAGCATCCATTTCCGCCAGCCGACGATCCACATCATGGTGCTTTTCGTGGACGAAAAGCAGTCGGTGGCCCGCCAGCTCAAGCGTGGACGTGAGACCAAGGCCCACAACACCGAGGTCACCCGCACCGGCATCGGCGAACTGTGGGAGGATCGGCCGACCGACCACGACGCCGCCCTCGCCTCCCGCCGCTACCGGGTTTTCAAGGAGCAGACCTGGGATGCCCTCCAGTCGCTGAAGGAGATCTTCCACTACCACTTCATCAATGCCGAGGGCCCGATCGCGGAGGTGGAGCAGAACATCCTGCGCGAGCTCGAGTACCAGAGCACCCTCGAACTCGATCCCCGCACGGTCGACCGCCTCCGCGGCGTGCCCGTCGCGAGCGAGATCATCGTCCACGCCCGCCAGGAACTCGTGAAGCGGCTCGACTCCTACGAGCTCGAGCACGCGGAGAAGTTCGCCCGCGTGATCGCGTTCATCGAGAAGAAGATCATCCCCATCGTGCTCCGCCACGCGATTTCAGGCGTGGCCCATATCAACGCCGAGGATCCCGTCCTGGAGGAACCCGTGGCCCTGGCCATGTTGATCGATGTCTTCTCCGAACGCGGCTACCACGCGGTCGTCGACCTGCACAAAATCGAGGTGCCGGAGAAGGTCGATCTCGCCACCGGCGAGATCCGCTGCCGGATGAAGAAGGTCTTCCGAATCATCATCCGCTTCCAGGGGTCGGAAATCCGCCGCGGCTGAGGCCGCCGTCCGCCCCCGGCCACCGCGCTCTACTCGTAGCGCAGCGACTCGATCGGATCGAGCGCGGCCGCCTTCATCGCCGGGTACAGGCCGGCCCCGACACCGATGGCGGTGCAGATGAACAGGCCGATCGCGGCCCAGTCCCAGGGAAAGACCACCGAGGCGTTCATCCACAGGGCCAGGCCGTTGCCCGCGACCACGCCGAGGAGAATTCCCACGACGCCTCCGGTCAGCGATAGGACCACGGCCTCGATGAGGAACTGCGTGAGGATGCTCACCCGCCGGGCCCCGATGGACTTCCGGACCCCGATTTCCTTGGTGCGCTCCGTCACGCTCACCAGCATGATGTTCATGATGCCGATGGACGCGGCCAGGAGCGCGATGCCGCTGATGACCAGGGCCCCGGCCCGCACGGCATCCGCCACCTTGGCAAACGCGGCGATCAGCGAGTCGTTGGAATAGAGCTCAAAGTCGTTCTCCTCGTCCGCCTTGAGGCTGCGCACGATGCGCATGGCCGTGATAGCGCGATCGACGGTCTCGTTGTACAGCGCCTGCGAGGGGGCCTGCGTGGCGATGTTGACGGTGTAGCGCGCCGCCCCGTAGTCGCTGAGGAAGCGAGTGATTGGCACCATCACGAAATCGTCCTGCGTCTGGCCGAAACTCGTGCCCTTCTCCGCAAAGGTCCCCACCACCGTGTAGGCCCGGCCGCCGATCTTGATCATCTTCCCGAGCGGGGATTCCGAAGGAAACAGCTTCTTCAAGACCTCCTGGCCGATGATCGCCACCGGACGGGCGAGATCCACATCCTCCGCGGTGAAGTTGCGGCCGGCGTCGATGGAAAACTGGTTGGCGAGGAGGAAGAACTCGTTGGTCCCGCCGAAGCTGAGCCCGGGCTCGGTCTTCCGGTTGGCGTAGGTCGCCTGCACGGCGCCGTCCCGGTAGAAGACCTTCAGGCAGACCACCTCGGTGACATCCTCCATCAGCTTCCGGTAACGCTCGGCCTGCGCCAGGGTGATGTTGCGGCGCATCTCGATCCGCCTCCGGGCATCGCCGCTCATGTGCATGCCGGTCGGGTATTTTCCGATCTGGAACATGTTCACGCCGAGGAAGCTCAGGCCGGTCTCGATCGAGCCACGCATCGCCGACACCGTCGTCATCACCCCGATGACGGAGAAGACGCCGATGGTGATGCCCGACATGGTGAGGAACGAACGCAGCTTGTTCACCCCCAGGGAGAGAAACGCCATCCGTAGAATCTCGGAGAAGAGCATCGGTGGTCCTCGGTTACCGGTTCACTCGTAACGCAGCGCCTCGACGGGATCGAGGCGCGACGCCCCCCAAGCGGGCGCAAAGCCGGAGACGATGCCCGTCACGATCGACACCACCATGCTGATCACCATGAGCCCGGCGGAGAACTCCACCGGCAGCGCCGGCAGCGCGACGCTGATCCCGAGGCAGGTGAAAAACGTGATCGCCAGCCCGACCACGCCGCCGATGAGGCAGATGGACACCGCCTCGATCAGGAACTGCAGGAGAATCGTCCGGCGCCGGGCGCCAAGCGCCTTCCGCGTGCCGATCTCCTTGGTGCGCTCCTTCACGCTCACGAACGTGATGTTCATGATGCCGATGGCCCCGACGAAGAGGGAAAGCCCGGTGATGAAAAGACCGGCGACCGCGATGCCGGTCTTCACCGGATCCAGCTGCTCCTTGAACGCCTGCTGCTGGTTGATGGAGAAATTGTCGCGCTCCCCCGGAAGTTGCCGGCGCACCCGCCGCATCGCGCCGGTCAGTTCCTCCTCCGCCTGGGTCATGCGCAGCTTGTCGCGCACCTTCACCCGGAGTTCCAGGTCGATGCGGCTCCCCCAGTACTTCCGCAGGGCGTTGAGCGGAACGACAATCTGGTTGTCGAAGCTGAACAGCCCGAGGAACTCCCCCTGCTTGGCCAGGACGCCGATGACGGTGAAATGCTGGCCCCGGATGTCGACCACCTGGTCGAGCGCGGACCGCCCCGGGAAGAGATTCTCCGCCACACTCGAGCCCAGGACGCAGACCTGGCGCCCGGTGTTGGCCTCGACGTCGTTGAACAGGCGGCCGTCAGTCACGTCGGTGGTGACAATCCGGGAGTAGTCGGCCGTGGTTCCGAAGATCACGATGCCGGTCAGCTTCACGTCGCCGGCCTTCACGCTCGTGCCCCGCCCGGCCACCGGCACGGCGACCTCCAGCAGCGAATTCGGCGTGTTCTCGATGATGCGATTGAGCTGCTCGGCCATCTCGAAGCGAATCGGCGGCCGGTTGACGTAGTTCCACCAATCCTCCACGCGCCGCCACGGCCAGCGCTGCACGTACAGCATGTCCTCGCCCAGCATCGCCAGGCTGTTGCGGAATCCGATGTCGATGCCATTGATCGCCGTGCCCATCAGCGTCACCGCCACGATCCCGATGATCACCCCGAGCGCGGTGAGCACCGATCGCATCGCGTTCGCCCGGATCTGGCCGAACGCGATCCGGAACGACTCGGTGAACTCGTAGATCGTCCGGGTCATGAAGTTCAAGCGACGGTGGTGTCGCTCTCGATCAGGCCGTCGCGCAGGCGCACGATCCGCCGGGCATGCCGGGCGATGTCCTCCTCGTGGGTCACCACGATGATGGTGTGGCCCTGATCATAGAGCTGCTCGAACAGGCCCATGATCTCCTCGCCCGTCTTCGAGTCGAGGTTGCCCGTCGGTTCGTCCGCCAGCAGGATGGACGGGTGGTTGACCAGGGCGCGCGCGATGGCAACGCGCTGGCGCTGGCCGCCCGAAAGCTCGTTGGGCCGATGGTGCACGCGGTCGCCGAGCCCCACGTTGCGCAGCGCGGCAAGCGCCTTCTCGTGGCGGGCGTGCGCGGGGATGCCGGCGTAGATGAGCGGCAGTTCCACGTTGTGCAGGGCATCCGACCGCGGCAGCAGGTTGAAGGTCTGGAAGACAAAGCCGATCTCGCGGTTGCGGATCTCCGCCAGCTCGTCGTCGACCATGTGCGCGACGTTCTTGCCGTTGAAGTCATACCGGCCGGCCGTCGGCGTATCGAGGCAACCGAGCATGTTCATCAGCGTCGACTTGCCCGAGCCCGATGGCCCCATGATGGCGAGATACTCGTTGCGGTAGATCTCGAGGTTGACGCCGCGCAGGGCGTGGATCGTCTCCGACCCCATCTTGTAGAGCTTGGTCACCCCCTCGATCTTGATCACGAGGGCACCGGGAGGGCGGACCGTGCGGCGGCGGGCGTCGGCGGGAGCAACAGGAGGGATCATGGAAATTCGCCGGGGATCCGGGAGGGCGGCGGCAGCCGGGACTACTTCTTGGGTTCTTCCTTCTTGGGCTTCGCAATCGTGACGACCATGTCGTCCTTCAGCTGCCGGCTGATGGCCGCATAGCTGCCGGACACGATCTCGTCCCCTTCCTTCACGCCGGACTTCACCTCGATGTGGGTGTTATCGGCGATGCCGACCTCGACGTGCTGCAGCTTCACCTTGTCGCCCTTCTTGAGGAAGACGACCTTGGAAAGGCTCTCGCGGCTGCGCCGCGCCTCGCGTTTCTCGGCGGCGGCATCGAGGGCGGTGCCCGTCTTGTTCTCGGCGTCCTTCGCCGCCTTCTTTTGCAGCTCCTCCGTGGTCATTCCGCCGGTGGCGCGCACGGTCACACTCTGGATCGGCACGGCGATGACGTTCTCAACGGTCTTGGTCTCGATGTCGGCGGTGGCGCTCATGCCCGGACGCAGCTGCACCCCTTGGTCGGTGATCCGGATCTTGACGAGGAAGTTGGTGACGTCGTCGGACATGGCCGACAGCTGGGAGGACGCGCTGCTGCCCTGGGCGGAGGAGCTGATCTCCGACACGGTGCCGCTGAACTTGCGGCCCGGATAGGCATCGATGGTGATGATGGCCTTGTCGCCGAGCTTGACGTTGACGATGTCGTTTTCGTTCACCCGCACGCGCAGCTCCATGTTCGCGAGATCGGCCACGCGCATGATTTCGGTGCCGGCAAACTGCCCGGTGCCGACCACGCGCTCCCCGACTTCGCTGTTCTGGGAGCTGATCGTGCCATCCATCGGGGAGTAGATCACCGTCTTGCTCAGTTGATCCCGCGCCTGGTTGAGGGACCCTTCCGTGCGTTTGATCTGGGCGACGGAATTCTCGAAATTGGCCTGCGCCACCTCCAACGCGGTCTTGGAGGCGAGGTACTCCGATTCGGAGAGCAGCTTCTGGCGGTAAAGATCCTCGGAGCGCTTGAAGTCATCCTGCGCCTTGAGCAACTGGGCCTTGGACTGGACGGAACTGGCCCGGGCGGCGGCCAGGTTGGCCTCCTGCTGGTCCACCTGCGCCTGGTAGAGGTCGGGCTTGATCCGCACGATCAGGTCTCCCTTCTTGACCTTGGCGCCCTCCTTGAGCGGCAGATCGATGATTTCGCCGGCCGCCTCGGGGGAGATCTTGACCTCCACCTCTGGCTGCACCTTGCCCGTGGCGGTGACCACCTGAGTGATGGTCTTGACGATGGCCTTTTCCGTCGTCACCGGAGTGCCCTGGGTGGAGCTGCGGCTCTTGAAGTAGGCCGCCGTGCCGAGACCGGCGAGGAGCAGCACTCCGCCCAGGATGTACCATTTGGTGCGGGATCGCCGCGGCGCGGGAGCTGCGGAAACGGCGCCAGCCTTGGGAGCCGTGGGCGAGGGACTCATGGCGGAAGGTTGCACGGTAAGGGAAACGTTCATGGGAGAAGATTGCCGACGCCAACGCAAGCGGGCTGTTGCCCGGTCTCCGCTGTAAAGAAATGTGGCCGGCCCCACAACAGGCCGGCCACACAACACAACTGGTAACTACGAACGAGACCGGAGTGAAGGCCCGCCGGCCCGAAAGAAAACGTCTTTGCGACCGACCGCCGGCCATTCGCGATGAACAGCGGGACGGAGACGGTTGAAAAGCGGTGCCCTTCGGTGGCGGACATGGCACCAAAACACTCCGGATCCGCGAAAGTTACAGGGAACTTGTGATGAACGGTAAACCAACGGGTCGGACGGACCCGCCCCGGGGCCGGGGGCCGCGCCGCCCCCCCACCCACAGGACGCAAGCCCCAGGCAGAGCAAGTTCCCGCGGCTGGCGGTCGATCAGCAGGCCGAATCCATCCGCCTCCCGCAGGCTTCCCGGAACGCCGCCACACTGACCAGGCCGATCCCCGTCAGTTCGAAGGCCCAGTTCATCTTGAAGCCAAACCACCGGGTGCCGAGAAACACGTCCACATGGTGGAACGAGATCGCGCGAACCACGATGAACGTCAGGAGGAAAAGGGAGCCCAGCGCCAGCAGCTTGTGGCGGATCCAGAAGGTCCGGAATCGCCAGAAGGACCAGCACCCCAAAGATCCCGCGCCGCCGAGGGCCGCTATCACAAACCACTTTTGAACCTCCCGCCGCTGGTCGTACCAGCCGCGGTGACGGGCGACGACGCGGCCGAGGTCAGTCAACAACGACTGCAGGTCGAGCTGCTTGTTGACGCACAGGCCTGCCATCACAAACGCGGCCACCAGCCACGGTCCGCGTTCCTGGAACGAGGTCGAACTTCCGCCCTTCGCACGGGCGGCGAGAATGGCCAGCACCGCACCGATCGCGTACGCGGCGACGGTAAACCAGCCCATGAAGCTCGGATCTCCAATCCCAGGTCGCCAGGCGATTTCTGAAGTGAGGTCCATGGGCGTCGTGCAGGTCGGCCTACGCTGGCGACTGGTCCGCCTCCCGCAATGCCGGATCTGGCGGAGTCCCGCCACCCGTGCACTGCACGGCTGCGACCCGGCACCGGGTCTTTCGGCCGAGCCCGTGGTCGGCTTACCTCAGCTCGGTCAGGAACCCGGGCAGCGACCACCGATTCTGCATGCTGTTGGGGTTGCCGTACACGGTGGGAAACTGGGTCGCCAGGGCTGCACGGATTTCCTCCTGCGACTTTCCCTGGCGGATCTGGGCGGCGACGTCGTCCCGCAGTTTGACGACATTGTCGCGGTACGTCTGCAGCCCGGCCCGGTTGGTCACCGTGCCATGGCCCGGGATCACCCGGTCGAAATCGAGCGCGGCCATCGCGGCGTCGACGGTCTTGATCCACTCGACCAGACTGCCGCCGCCAGCGTAGTCGATGAGCGGCGTGAGCCCCGCCATCAGGTCGCCGGTGTGGATGACCCGCTGCGCCGGGAAGTACACGATCACATCGCCGTTGGTGTGGCCCCGGCCGAAATAGCGGGCACGTACTTCCTTCCCTCCCAGGAACACCGAGGTTTCGTCGGTGAAGGTGATCCGGGCGGGTTTCAGGTTCGCCGGGGCGCCGGGCTGCTTGCCGCCGGTGATGTTGGCGCGGGCATTCTTGTGGGAGATGATCTCCGCCACTTCGATGAACCGCGTATTCCCGCCACTGTGATCGGAGTGGTGGTGCGTCGTGATCACGTACTTCACGGGCTGATTGGTGACGGATTTCACCCGCGCGATGATGCCGTCGTAGTCCTCCTCAAATTTGTCGTCGACCAGCACGACCCCCTCGTCGGTCACGAGCACGCCCACATTACCCCCGTTGCCGATGATGACGAAGAGATCATCGGTGATCTTCTCCATCCCGAGCGGGGGGCGACCCTGTTTCTGTTTTGAGGGAGACTGGGCGAGCGCGTCAGGCGACGCTGCTCCCAGGACAAGAAGGACGGAAGCCAACAACGAAATGAGGCTGCGCATGGGTGGGAATGGGGTGAGGCGCGATGCTCGGGCAAACCGGTCCTGAATCCAGCCTGGAATTCCGTCAGGTGAGGTCGACCGCGTTCCGGAGGGCCGCTCCTTTTCCCCGCCATCGTCACCGCGCACCGCCCCATGGGCGGGACTCGCCGCCGGGCTCCCCACGAGTTTGTTTGACTCCGAAACGACACGACCGATCACTCGGGGCACCCCAACCGCCCGGTTCACCCCCACCGGAATACCCCGCCTTACGACTTGCCTTCATCTGCGTCCCGCCGACGTGCGGCGGACGTTTGCCGCTCCCTTTTCGCGCGTTGCCATCGCCTCCGCGATGGTGGCAAGCGACCAAAACCACCCACCCGTGAAAACACCCCCGATTCGTTCCTGCCTGATCTTCGTGCTGGCGATTGCCGGCACTGTCCGCGGTGCCGACGCCGGCCTGCCCGCCTCGCAGCCCAAAATGCTCAACATCATCCGGGAGTCGGTGAAAGTCGGCCGGGGCGCCGACCATGCCCGCCATGAAGCGGGCTGGCCCGCGGCCTACGAAAAGGCCAATTCGCCCGATTACTACCTCGCGCTCACCTCCATGACGGGCCCCTCCGAGGCGTGGTACCTGGCTCCATTCGAGTCACACGCGGCGATAGCCGCGATGATGAAGCGGGAGGAGAAAGACCCCGTGCTCGCCGCGGAACTGGGGCGGCTGGGGGAAAAGGACGCGGAGTACCTCGAGGGCTGGCGGGCAGTGCAAACGAAGGCCCGCCCGGATCTCAGCTTCGGCCAATATCCGAACATCGCCAAGGCCCGCTTCTTTGAGATCACGATCCTGACCGTTCGACCGGGGAAGTACGCCCTCTTCGAGTCGATTCTCAAGGCCTACAACGCCGCACGCCAGCGGGTGGCACCCGAGTCGAGCTATCGCATTTATGCCGCCATCGCGGGCACGGTGGGGGCGACCTACTACATCATCCAGTCCGTCGAGGACTATGCGCACTTCGATCGCACGGGGGACGAGCACCGCAAGACCTTTGCGGCGGCCACCCCTGAAGAGACGGCGTTGTTCGACAAATGGGGCGACGCGGTGGTCCGCGAGGAAACTCAGCGCTTCCGGCTCGATCCCAAACAGAGCTACGTGTCGAAGGAGGCCCGGGCGTCCGACCCCGAGTTCTGGAACGGCAAGTAGGGCCCGCGCCTGACGCCGTGGACGGCATGGCACCGGCGCGCAACGGCCGGACGCCGTGCGGGCTTCGTCGCGGGCTCCACCAAAGTCGCGTCCGGCCGCGCTTTCGTTTCGAGTGATCCAGGTCAATGTCCGCCGGAGCTGCCCTTGCCCCAAGCAAGCCGGGGGCAAGGGCCACCCGATCACGACGCTCCGTGACGGTGGGGTCGGAAACCAGAGCGGATTCAACGGCAGTGTAGCCGCATCGGAGCGTGGCCCGCCGACGGCGGGCAGGTGACAACGTGGTCCGTGCGCGGCCACGCTTTCGCCTTCAGCCCAAATGCGGCTACAGAATCCTTGCCCGTGCGCTAGAACCGCTTGGTCAGGCTGACGTGCATGAAGCGCCCGCGGACACTGTGGAGAGTCGTGTCGTAGTTGTCGTTGAACGCCCCGACCGAGAATGGCGCCGATTCGTTGGTGAGATTCTCCACCCCAACGGTGAGGCGCGTGTTTCGGCACCAGCCCCGCACCCACTTCTCCGGCAGGGCCACGTTGGCCACGAGGTCGAATGTCCACCACGCCTCGATCTCCCGGAAGGTGCTGCCGTTGTTGAAGGCCGGATTGACCAGGTTGGGATCGTCCTGGAAGGAATCGATCCAGTTCACGGTGAACATCGTCTCCCACTTCGATCCCACCTTGTAGTGGAAGTTCAGGTTGCCCTTCCATTTCGGGATCGAGCCGGGCGAGAACGCGTCGGACGAGATGTCGACGAAGTGCCCGACGAAGCTCTCCCGCGCCGCTCCCGTCACGCGCTGCAGGTCCCACTTCAGGAACTGATTCAGCGCGAGGGTCGTCGTGAGTTTCCCCTCTCCCAGGGGCATCGTGTAGCCAATCGTGTAGTCGAGCCCGGCGACCTCGTTGCGCGCGAGGTTGAGGTTGGTGCCGATCACGCTGATCACCGCATTGGAGGAGGACAGCGAGCCGTCCGGCTGGCGGATCACCGCGTTGGCCAGCGGCGCATTGGGGTCGAATTGCCACACCCCGTTCTGCAGCCGGGGATAACCCTGACCCTGGCCCGCCCAGTTGGAGTTCAGGATGAACTGGGCGTCACCGGTCACGATGATGTCCCGCTTGTCCACGCGGTAGTAGTCGACCGAGACGAACAGTCCCTTGACCGCACGCGGAGACCACGCCAGGCCGGCGGTCCAGGTGTCGGACTGCTCGGGCTTGAGGTTGATGTTGCCGCCGGTCTGAATCTGGGTCTGCACGCCGGCCGGGGAGAAGCGGGAGCCGTCCGGCTTGCGCGCCGGATCGTTCACCGTCGGGAAGGAAGTGCCGACCGCCGCGTACAACTCGTTCTCCAGCGGCGCGCGAAATGCCGTGCTCTTGGTGCCGCGGACGGTGAGCTCGTCGGTCGGCTGCCAGCGCAGCCCGGCCTTCCAGTCGGTGCTCGACAGCTTGCTCTTCTGCGCCACGCGGGGATTCGAGTATTCGAACTGCTCGCGCCGCACGGCGGCATTGACACTGAGGTCGTGCGCAAAGGCCTTTTGCTTGGCCACGGGCACGATGGTCTCCAGGTAGCCCGCGTCGACCTTGCGGTCGCCCCGGAAGCTGTTGCCCGTGTTGAGGCCGAGCGCGTCGCCGGCGTTGTAGAGGGGGCCGAAGAAGTCGTCGTCGTATTCGGTCCGGTGCTCCAACCCGGCCGCGGCCTGGATGTCGCCCGCCGGCAGCGCGAAAACCGGGCCGCTGGTCTTCAGGTCGACCTGCTCGATGCCGCGCTTGGTGTTGCGCTTGTCCTGCACGGCCGTGCGCCGCAGCGCGGCGGCATTGTCGAAGGTGTAGGTGCGGCCCGTCGTCGGCGAGGTCCAGCTGCCCGTCGCGAAATTGCGCGCAAACGGATTGAACGCACCCGAGGTCACCTCCGTGCGCAGCGCCTGCCGCGAGGGGAAGCCGCTGTCACCGCGGAAGCGGTCCATCTCCGCGTACATGTAGCCGGTATCGAACCGCCACCGGCCAATCTCGCCCTCGAAGCCGGCGAACACCCGGTACGACTCCTCCGTCCAGTAATTCCGGCGGTTGCCGAGTTCAAGCGACCGGTAGCGCGGGAAGCTCACCACCTGCAGCGGCGTCGTCGTGCCCGCCGCCCGCGCGGCGGCGATGGCCGCCGGAGTCTCGAAGATCTCGAGATACGGGCTGTTGTAGAGTTGCTCCGCCGCACCAATGGTGAAGGGCGAAGAGGCGAGCCCGTTGTCGGTCTTCAGCTTGGTGTAGAGGAAGTCGACGCGGCCGCGGAGATGTTCGAGGAACGAGTGCTTGCCGACGCCGTAGTAGCTCGACCGCTGCTGCCCGGGAATCGCCGGGGTCAGCTCCCGGAAGTTGTAGCGATCGGTGTTGGTGTCGTACTGCCGGTAATCGGCGATGGAGCGCGGAAACGCCACGCCCGGACGAAGGAACCCGGCGCTCGGCAGGTTCGTCTGCGCCGGCACCCCGAACGGCCCTCCCGTCGTGGTGTTGAGCTTGGTGTCCAGGCGGCCGCTGAAGCTGTCGGAACCGCCGTTGTTGCCGCCGTACGGGCGCGCGTCCGCGTTCCGGGAGACGCCGCGATCCCGTGAGTAGATGTCGTTGCGGGTGTACACGCTCGCGGCGACCAGGATGGAGGACTTGGCATCGGCAAGGCCCGTGACCAGTCCGCCCTGGACCACGGCGGCATCCTTGTCCCAGGTGTTGCCGTAGGTGAGGCGGACCTGGGTGCCCTTCGGCACGTCCAGCAGGGTGAAGTTGACCACGCCGGCGATGGCGTCGGCGCCATAGTTGGCGGCCGCGCCGTCTTTCAGGACATCGATGCGACCGATCGCATCGAGCGGGATGAGGTTGACGTTGTTGAACGCCTGCCCGGTGCGGCGCCCGTTGATCAGGGTCAGCGTGGAGTTGGAACCAAGGCCGCGAAGGTTGATGTTGGCCGCGCCGGTGCCGCGGTTGCTGTCCTGCTCCGTGGCAGTGCCGCCAACGAAGGACGGCAGATCGCGCAGGCCCTCGATCGGGTTGTTGGCGCCCGTGAGAATCAACTGCTCCTGGGAATAGACGGTGACCGGAGCGAACGATTCCTCAAGGGCCAGCGGGATGTTGGAGCCGGCGACCACGAATTTCTCGAGCCGCACGGTTTCGTCGCGGGCGCCCGGGGCCACGCCCTGGGCGGCCAGGGTGCTGGCGGCAACGAGGGCGGCGGCGGTCGCAAGGAAGGCGAGCCCGGTCCGCACTGGCACGGAACTGGGGGATGGGTGATGCATGGAGGGTGTTGGTTGCAAGAATCCACCCGCCGCAACAGCAAGCGGGTGTTGGTTCTTTGCGCCGACACCACTTCCGACGGGTCCCGGGCGACAACGGGATTGCGACCAGGCGCTCCTTCCCAGCGCCCAATGCCCCCCGTCAGGCGACGGAATCGCGCACCGGGAATCGCCCAACTGCGCACCGGGCGCGACCAACCGCGGCGGACCCGCGACCAGTAGGCCACCCCGTCCGCCGCACCCGCCCCGCCCTATTCGAGCGACACCTCGCCGCGATCTGCCGCTCGGGCGGCGGCGAAGGTACGAGCCGCGGTCCGCCCCGGCAGTTCAAGGGGCAACACCCGGGCGCGGTCGATTTCCGGGCCCTGAATGGCCCGCGCCAGCCGCTTCGGATCCCGCGCCAGCGTCGCCGGGAAGCCGAGCGGCGTGTCGGGGCGCAGGGGATCCACCACCATCACGCGGCCGGGCACCAGGTAGGTGAGCACGGTATGTCCCTGGGGCCGCTGGCTCGATTTCGCATAGTAGGAAAGCAAGCCCGGGCTGCTCACGGTCGCCCCCTGCTCCACCAACCGCCGCAGGGCCGCCACGCTCTCGATGAAACACCCGTTCGGGAGCATCTCGCCACCCCCTCCGGCCTCCTCCAAGAGCGGGCCGTTCTCGATCACCCGCCACCGCGTGAAGCCGGGCTCGATATCCCGCAGCAGCGGGGCGAAATCCGCCTTCTCCTGGGCCAGCCGGCCGCGGTGCAGGGAGAAGCTCTGCGTGCCATCGACGTCGGAGTAGAACCAAAGCACGTCCGCGAGTTCGAAGACCAGGGCGTGCAGCCGGGCTGGATACGGAGACCGGAGGGAGTCGTTTTCCACTTCGATGATGCGGGACCAGACATCGGGGCCGAGCAGGGCCTGGGCCCGGCGTACGTGCAGGAGCGAATCCTCCGCGCCGGAGGCGATCGCAACCACGGCCAACAGACAGGGGAAGAGGGGTGGGATTCTCACGCCCCTGCTTTTGCTTGCCGCACGCCATCCGTGGCGGAATGCGACGAACTGCGCCCACTTCGCGACGGAGAATCCGGCGCGCGCGCCCGGGAGACCGGACGTCGATCGCCACGCCGCCGCCCCGTGTCCCGCCTCCGGGAAGGAATGTCCCGAAAACGAGACGGGACCGATCGAAACCGGTTGGCGCGGTGTGGAGCGTCACCTGGGCCCCCAGGTCGAAACTTCGCCGGGCCGAACGGCGAGGATTACTCCATTCACCCTGCTCTGCGTCGTCGCGGATTCTCTGGGGGCGGGGCGACCTCGCCCCGCCGACACGCCAGCAACCAAGGCAGAAGGAACCAGCTTTGCCCGGCGCGTCGCGACCCGGCGGTCCGAGCGCGACCACGCTTAAGCCTTCGGATCGCCCGTGGCGACCGCAGAGGCGACCACGCCCTACAGCGACTGCTTCAGCAGGCTGGAGATGCGCTCGTGATAGCCGCGACTGAGCTTCAGCTTCGTACCGTCGTGCAGGATCACGGCGTATTCACCGGCAAAGGACGGACTGAGTTTGCGCAGGCGATCGATGTTCACGATCGTCGACCGGTGGATGCGGATGAAGCGCTTGGGATCGAGCCGCGCCTCGAGCCGCGCCATGGTCTCGCGCATCAGGTGGGCGCGGCCGTTGACGTGGAACTTCATGTAGTCGCCCTCGGCCTCGATCCAGTCGATCTCCTCGGCCTTGAGAAAGAAGATCTCGCCGGACGATTTGAGGAGGATGCGATCCCCCGGGCCCTCGGCGCCCGGGCTGCCCGCCCCTCCCGCCGCCTGCAGGTAATCCAGGAGTTGGGTCAGCCGCGCGTTCACGGTGTCGGTCTGCCGCCGCCGGATTTCCTCCTTGGCCCGCTGCAGCGCGGCGCCGAAACGCGCATCGTCGTAGGGCTTGAGCAGATAGTCGACGGCGTGGACCTCGAAGGCCCGGAGGGCATACTCGTCGTAGGCGGTGACAAAGACGATCGTCGGGGCTTCGGCGGGCGCGAGCTGCCGGAGGGCCTCGAAGCCGTCGGACCCGGGCATCTGCACATCGAGGAAGGCGAGGTCCGGCTTCTCACGCAGGATCAGCGCCGCCGCCTCCGCCCCGTTCGCGGCTTCGCCGACCACCTCGATCGAACGATCCCGTTCCAGGAGGAGCCGGACCCCGCGGCGGGCGGCCGGTTCGTCGTCGACGATGATCGCCCGGATTCGGGCGGAGGGAGAATCGACGCGGGCGGGGGCGGAAACGTTCGTTTTCATGTGCGACAGGGCAGGATGATTTGGACCGACACGCCGCGCCCGGGTTCGCTGCGGAGCGACAGCTGGCCTTGGGCGCCGTAGATTTTCGCGAGGCGTTCGCGGGTGTTCGTGAGGCCGACGCCTTCCTTGGCCCGGCGCGTGCCGTCGCCGATTCCAGGACCGTCGTCTCGCACTTCGAGCAGCAGCCGGCCGGCTTCGACCCGGCCACTGATCTCGACGCGACCGGGGCCGGACTTCGGGGCGACGCCGTGGAGAATCGCGTTCTCCACGAGCGGCTGGAGAAGCAGGTTGGGGATGCGCGCCTCCATCGCCGCCGGCTCGATCGCGATGCCCACGCTCAGCCGGTCGGAGAAACGCATCTGCTGGATCTCGATGTACCGTTCGAGGAAGTCCATCTCCTGGCGCACCGTGACTTCGTGCACGCGGGTGTTGTCGAGCGACATGCGGAGCAGCGTGCTGAGCCGGGCGATGAGCGTCACCGCCTGGTCGTTCTTGTTCTCGCGGACCAGCACCGCGATCGTGTTGAGGGTGTTGAAGAGGAAATGCGGCCGCAGCTGCTCCCGCAGGGCCTTCAGCTCCGTCTCGACCAGGCGGGCCTCGAGCTGCACGGCCTTCAGCTCCTCGTTCTTGTAGCGCTGGTGGATCTCGAGCCCGTATCCAAAGGTGAGGACGCCCCAGTAGTACGCCATGTCGATCATGTTCCGGCCGTAGAAGCTCCGCCAGGCGGTCTGCCAGAAGTCATCCACCGTCTCGTCCCAGAAGAGGAGATAGGACACCATCCGGCCGAGGTAGTAGGTGGCCATGACCACGAAGCTCATGCCCAGATGGAATCCCACGCCCCCCACCCAGCGCCCGCGACGGAGGGGCATCCGATCCCGCATCTTGAGGATGAGCGGAGCCATCAGCGCCCACATCACCGCGCGGCCGAACTGCGGCAGGGCGACCTCCACGAAATCCACGCCCCCCGGCCGCATCATCGCCCGGTTGTTGAAATAGACCTCCACGGACAACACGAAGCCGAGGAACAACCAGCCGGCCACGAGCACGGCATAGCGGATCCACGGGTTGTGCATGATACGGGCGTTCATCCCCCTGTCATCGGAGCGATTCAAGCGGATAAAGCCGGCCTTGCGACGAACCGGCGGCTTTCCGCGACGAACTGCACCTGGCTGCGACGAAGCCCGCGCCACCGGTTTCGGGTCCGGGCCGCCGTCTTCCCCGGCTCAACCGAGGGTCTCGGCGGCCCACCACGCCGCCCCGGCGATGCCGGCGCGGTTAAGCAGGCGGGCGGGCACCAGTCGGGCCCGGGGCCGGATATGGCGGAAGAACTTCTCGTGTTTGGAGCTCGCCCCGCCGCCGATGATAATCAGCTCGGGCCACATCAGGCGCTCGAGTTCGGCGATGAAGTCGTGCAACCGGTCGCCCCATTCCTCCCACGAAAGATCCTTCCGGTCGCGCGCCGCGGTCGAGACGTACTTCTCGGCGTCGCGCCCGCCCTTCCACGGGAAGTGACCGAATTCCAGCGGATATACCACCCCCTGGTACGCCAGGCACGTGCCCACCCCGGTGCCGAGGGTCAGAAAGAGCACCTTGCCCAGGAAGCCCCGGCCGGCCCCGAAGCGCATCTCCGCAACCGCCGCCGCCGCGGCGTCGTTGATCATCGCCACCCGGCATCCCGTCGCCCGGCCAAAGAGCCGCGCCGCATCGCAGCCGACAAAGCGCGGATGCAGGTTGGCCGCCGTCCGAATCCGGGCCCCTTCGACCACTCCGGGAAAACCCACCCCCACGCGGCCCCGCCACTTGAAATGAGCCGTGATCTCGGCCGCGGCCTTGGCCAGCGCCGCCGGAGTCGTGCGCCGATCCACCTCGATCCGGTACCGTTCGGCCAGCAACCGGCCCGTCCGGGTGTCCACCGGCGCGCCCTTGATTGCCGAACCACCAATATCGATGCCGAGTGCCTTCATGGGGGTACGACTAACAAAACCCGGGCGATTCCGTTGGCAACCCGGCGTTGCAGCTCCCCGCTCCGATTATCCCGGCCAGCATCCCCCGCAGGCGAAGCCTCCGCGAGCGTCGCGTTCACCGGCCCGCCAATCCCAGCTCCGCGATCGCCGCCGGGGCGTCCGCCAGCGTGTGCAGGACGACCAAACGGACAAAGCGAGCCTGCGGTGAACCCGACAGCGTCAGGGTCTGCGCCACGGGATTCGCCTGCAGATTTCCGAACTCCCCCCGCGCGACCGTGCTCCAGTTCCGGCCATCGAGGCTCACGCGGACCTCGCAGCGATCCACCGCCCCGATCCCGTCGGCGGGCGGCTGGTACTCGAGGGAACCGACGGACGCCGCTTCGCCCAGATCCAGCGTCACCTCCAGCGGCCCCGGAGCGGCGGCGCGCCAGACCGTCGCCGGTGCTTCATCGATCATCTGCCGTGCCGGGTTCTTGCGGCTGGCATCCGCCACCGAGGTCTGGATCTTCCAACGGCCCTTGGTGAACCCGAACCGGCGAACGGCCACCTCGCCCACCCCGCCCTCGCCGCCCGCGATCACCCTCGCCTTCACCACCCCGCCGCGCGGCAACGGGAACGGGGCCGCATAGACCGCCGCCGCGGCGGTGGGCTCACTGCCATCCGTGGTGTACCGCACGTCGGCCGCCGCCGTGCTCGCATGCAATGCCACCATCCCCTGCCGGTTCCGGACGATGGCCGGCGGATCCAGCCGCAGCGGCTCGGCGTACAGCCCGAATTCGGCGATCGCCGGCGCCGCGGCCGCCCGCGTGATCCGAAGCCTCACCCTCGTCGTCAACGTCCGAGGCCCCCGCAGGAGCCGGCGGTTGCCGATGCTCGTTCCCGATCCAAACTCCACCCAGCCGCCCCCGCGCCAGGTTTCGACGGTGAACGCCTCCACCCGCTGGCCGAGCGGAAGGTGCTCCCGCAGGTCGATCACACTGACCACCGTCTCGCGCCCGAGATCGATGACGAGTTCCGGGGTCGTCACTTCGTCGCCGGTCGTCCAATACGACGCGCGGTCCCCGTCGACCGCCCGCGCGGCGGTGAACCCTCCGCCGGGTCGCTCGTGGCTCGCCGTCACCCGGGCGCCACGGGCGAGATTCACCGCGAACGTCTCGTCGAGCAGCCGGCGAAAGCCACGCAGCGCCCGAACGTCGTTCTCGTGAATCCGACCCCGCCGATCCGGAGGCAGGTTGAGGTTGAGGCAGGCTCCGCGCCCGACCGACTTGAAATAGATGTCGAGGAGCTGGGCGGGCGATTTCACCGCCTCATCCTCGCCGGCGTGGTAAAACCAGCCGGGGCGGATTGACACGTCGCACTCGGCCGGGAGCCACTGGGTGCCGGGACGCTCGCCGGAGTTGAGGCCGGCCGAGCCGCCGCCGGGGTACCGATTGGGCTTCGTCATGTCGAGGGTAGCCCAGCAGGTTTCGCCCGCGATACCCTGTTCGTTGCCCACCCATCGAAAGTCCGGTCCGGCATCGCTGAACATCGAGGCCATCGGCTGCAGCTCCCGCACGATCGCCCAAGTGCCCGGCCAGTCGTAGTACGTACGGTTGTCGATGTTCCGCCGCTCGTTCGCTCCGCCGTAAAAGCCATCGCCGCCATTGGCGCCGTCGAACCAGACGGTGAAGAGCGGGCCGTAGTTCGTCAGCAGTTCGCGCAGTTGGTGGCGGTAGTACTCGAGGTACGCCGGCCGGCCGTAGTCCGGGTGGTTTCGATCCCACGGGGAAAGGTAGACGCCGAATTTGATCCCCGCCCGCCGGCACGCCTCCGCCATTTCCCGCACGACGTCGCCCCGGCCGCCCCGCCACGGCGCGTGTTTCACCGAGTGTTCCGTGTAACGCGACGGCCAGAGGCAAAACCCGTCGTGGTGCTTGGCGGTCAGAATCAGGCCGCGCATGCCGGCGTCGCGCGCCGTGCGGGCAATCTGATCCGCGTCGAAGTCGGTCGGATTGAAGATCGCCGGACTCTCGTCGCCATAACCCCACTCCCGATCCGTGAAGGTGTTCACGGTGAAATGCACAAAGCCGTAGAACTCCATCTCGTGCCAGGCGAGCTGGCGCGGCGACGGCAACGGGCCATAGGGCGCCGGAGGTTGGGCGGCCACCGCGAGGGCGGTCGCGACCAGACAGTAAACTACGAGCGAGTTGAAACGAAGCATGACGGCGATGGACGGGCACCAGCGTGGACCCGTCCTTCGCGGAGGTCACGGACGATTGGTCCAAACGGTTCGACAATCCCACGCGCGGCGCACCAGGCTGGCGGCGTGAAACTCCGCTGCTGCCTCCTGGGCCTGCTACTTGGCGCGGTCCTTCCCACCCGTGCCGCCGAACCCGACTTCCCGCTGGTAACCGCGCAGGAATGCCGGCCGCGGCTAGGCTGGCCCAACTTCCTGGCCAAGGCGGCCACGCCCGGCGCCGAGGTGAAGGTCGCCTACTTTGGCGGCTCGATCACCGCGCAGGCGGGCTGGCGGCCAAAGAGCCTCGCCTATTTCCAACGCACCTTCCCGACCGCGAAGTTCTCCGAAATCCACGCAGCGATCGGCGGCACCGGATCCGACCTCGGCGTGCACCGGGTGAAGGCGGACGTCATCGACCACCGGCCGGACCTCGTGTTGGTGGAGTTCGCCGTCAACGACGGCGGCGCCGCCCCGGAGCAGATCCTCCGCTGCATCGAGGGCATCGTGCGCCAGATCCGGCGGGCCGCTCCGCGGTGCGACATCGGATTCGTCTACACCCTGACGGAGGCGCTGTCCGCCCCGATGCTGGAAGGCAACTTCCAGCGCTCGGCCAGCGCGATGGAACGCATCGCGGATCACTACGGCCTGCCCACGGTCCACCTCGCGATGGAGGTGGCGCAACTCGCCAAGGCCGGCCGGTTGATCTGGAGGGCGCCGCTCCCGAAGACCGAGTCGGAGCGCGCGGCCCTGGGCGACAAGTTCGTCTTTGCCCCGGATGCGGTGCATCCCCATCCGGAGACCGGCCACGAACTGTACCTGCAGGCCATCGTGCGATCGCTGCCGGCGATCCGGACGGCCTCCGGCCCGCCCGTCCCGTACACCCTGCCCGCGCCTCACACGCCGGCAAACTACGAGCGGGCGCAGTTGGTGCCCATCACCGCCGCCAAACTCTCCCCCGAAGTGACGGCCCTGGATGTCCGCACCGACACGATTGGGAAACGCTTTGCCAACCGGCTCCCGGCTCTGCACCGCGCAGCGACGGCCGGGGCGAAACTCTCCTTCCGCTTCCGCGGCACGCGCTGCGCGATCTACGACGTCATCGGGCCCGACGGAGGCCAGGTGCGCGTGACGCTCGACGATCGGCCGCCAGAGGTGCGCCCGCGCTTCGACGCCTATTGCACGTACCACCGCTTGAGCACGTTCCTGATCGGCTCCGACCTGGCGGATGCCGTGCACACTGTGACGATCGAGTTGCTGCCGGATCCGCCCGACAAGGCGAAGATTCTCGCGCAACGGAACCAAAAGATCGACGATCCGGCCAAGTACGCCGGCCTCACCTTCACCCCCGGCGCCATCCTGCTCGTGGGCGAAATCGTGCCGTAACGTTTCGCGCCACCCGGGCTACAGGGTCCAGCCGTTCTGGAAGGAGGCGCGCAGGTACGGGTTCGCCGCTTCCTCATTGGTGAAGCGCCCGGCCCGGGCGTCCCAGGCGAGCGGCTTCCCGGTGCGGATCGCGATGTTGCCTAGCAGGACGGCCTCAGTGAGCAAGGCCGCCCACTCGAAGTGGCAGCCCGCGCGCTCCCCTCCCCGGCACGCCTGGTGAAATTCCTCCCACACTCCGCCGCGCCGCGGCAGCGTCCGGGGCAGAGACTCGAACTTCGCCGCCAGGGTGGGTTCGAGGATCTTCGGCCCGAGCATCGCGCCTCGGCTCCCGAGGTAGAGGACGCCATCGGTGGGCATCGGACGATCGCCGATCCCGGCCGGTGGAGGCGGCTGCAGTCCGCCGTCATACCACACGAGCCGCACCGGCGGTCGTTCTCCGCGGGCCGGAAAATCGTAGGTGACGCACGAGGCGAGTGGCGCGGTCTCGGCCGTCACCTTGGTCGATGAGGCCTGAATCCGGACCGGATGATCCAATTGCAGGGCCCGGAACGGCGTGTTGAAGAAATGGCAACCCATGTCGCCCAGCGCGCCGGTCCCGAAATCCCACCATCCCCGGAAATTCCACGGGTGATACACACCGCGCTGGCCCGGTTTTCTTCCGGCCGGAAGCTTCACGTGATGCACCGCGGCGTCGTCGTCCGCCCAGCGCGCCTTGAACGGGCGTTTGGCCGCGGGACCCAGCCAGAGGTTCCAATCGAATGTCCCCGGCACCGGGTCCTCGCCGGCCGGCCGTTGCATGCCCTGCGGCCAGAGCGGCCGGTCGGACCAGATGTGCACCTCGCGCACGTCGCCGATCGCCCCGGCCTGAATCAACTCGCAGGTGCGGCAGGCTGCCTCACTGGTATTGGGTGAGGCCGTCACCTGGGTTGCCACGCCCGCCCTGACGGCCTCCGCCACCACGGCACGGCATTCCTCAATCGTCCGCGTCAGCGGTTTGACGCAGCACACGTGCTTGCCCTTCCGCAGTGCAGCCAGAGTCACGATCGCGTGGGTGTGATCCGGCGTGCCGACATAGACCGCGCGGATCCGCTGGTCCTCCTTCTCCAGCATCTCACGAAAGTCGCGGTAGCGGCGCGCCTGCGGCCAAAAGTCGAAGGCCTTCTTCGCGTAGACCTCGTCGACATCACAGAGCGCCGCGATGTCAAATCCCGCCCGCTGCAGTTCCTTAAGCTGGCTGAACCCCACGCCGCCGACCCCGACGGCGCCCAGCACCACGCGCTCCGCCGGCGGAACGGTACTGGCGATCGACGTCCAGTCTGCCCTGGCCGTCGCCGCCCGCAGGCTTCCCGGCAGGGCCACCGAAGCCCCGGCGACCGAGGCGGTGCGAAGAAAGTCGCGGCGGGAGAGTGGTTCGTCAGCCACGGGAGGGGCGATGTTCAACACCGGTCGGGGAGCATTCATGGTCTGCACCGGAGGCAGGTACCACCTTCCGGCTCCGGTACCATGTACTCGTCCGATTCGGATGGGAACCGCATTCTCCACTCGCCGCGATCGGTGGAAGGACCCTCCGTCGCACCGGAATTGGAGGTTGTCCGAGTTCCGAACATGCGTCCTGCCTCCTGCCTTTGTCCCAACCGACGGCCTCGGCTACTTGGTCGGCAGGGCGACAAGGATGCCGTCGAAACCCGCGGCGATGACCTTGCCGTCCACTAGCGCAAGCGTGCCCGCATAACCGCCGAAGGCTCCCACCACCGGCTGGGGTGCAGCGAGCCACCACTTCACGGCCCCGGTCCGACGATCCATCGCCATCAGCCCGCCGCGATGCTCGATGACGGTTCCGGGGACATTCTGCGACACCGTGCCGGTGAAAACCGTGTCGTCGGTGAGGAGCGGCGAACCCCAATTCATGCCGGGCACCTCGGTGGCCCACTTCGCCCGTCCCGCCGCCGGGTCGATGGC
Organism: Verrucomicrobiota bacterium; assembly: GCA_016222805.1. Lineage (GTDB taxonomy): Bacteria > Verrucomicrobiota > Verrucomicrobiia > Opitutales > Opitutaceae > ER46. The sequence goes on from JACRQG010000025.1 coordinate 160,679, forward strand.
CGTCACGCGGCGGTAGTCGGACGCACCGACGTAAACTAGGCCGTCGCGGACCACCGGCGTCGATTCGATCCACGAGAACCAGTAGGAAAACCGCCAGGCAATGCCGCCATCGGCGAGGTTGAAGGCGTAGAGTTGGTAGTCGCGGCTGCCGACGATGACCTTGCCTCCCACCACGACTGGCGTCGTCACCACGCCGCCCCCGGTCTTGGCGCGCAACGTCTCCTCGCGCGTCCGGCGGTGGAGGAAAACCACCGAACCATCCATCGTGCCGAAGGTCAGGGTATCGGCTTCGTAGAGACCTACGCCGGAATAGACCGGGGCCCGGGCGTCATGCCGCCAGAGTCTGGCTCCGGTCGCCGCATCGAGGGCATAGAGGCCCCCATCGCTCGATCCGACGTAGAGAACCCCATCCAGGAGCAGCGGATAGGCCGCCCGATGGTTGAAAGTCGGGTTTTCGGACGACGGCCGGCCGGCGAGGTTCTCGTCATGCAGCGCGACGCTCCAGCGCTCTATGCCGCGCGCCCGATCCAGGGCGACGAGCGCGGGCCGCGTATCGACGAAATAGACCGAGTTCCCGCCCACGACCGCCCGGCCGTCGATGCCGGCCGGACCGGTCCACGTCCAGCGGCCCTTGCCGTCGGCAGCGTTCACGGCATGGAACTTGCCGGCACTCGTGCCGATATAGACAATGCCATCGGCGGCGACGGGCGGCGCCCAAGTACCAGCCCCCATCGCGAACGACCAGAGCGGGTCCGGAGCCGCCGGGTGCTGCGGCGCCGCGGGCTTCGGGCCGAAGGAACCGCCGCGGGTCAGCTGCAACGGCAGCCGGCCGTTCCCAAAAGTCCCGGTGAGTGCATCGCCATCGAGGCGCAGGATGAGGTTGAAAGTAGGTTTGATCTGATAGCCCCCGGCCGAGTCCCGCTCCACGGGAATCCCAAACGGAAACCCGTAGGTGAACATAGCCGGGAAATACAGTCTCCCCAGCACCAGGCTCCCGCGCTCGGAGCGGGCGAACTCAAATCCGATCGTGGCATCCCCGCCCTGGGGCGCAGAAATCTTCCCCAACCAGACGCCTTCGATGGGATCGCGATCCCGGACCGGCGCACCGCCCGAATTCGGCGCAGCCGACGCGGAGGGGGGGGCGGGTTGCGCCAGCACCCCAAGGACACAGCCGAGGAGGACCAGCAGGCAGCCTACCCTCCTGACGGCCGGACGGCCAGGGGCCTGGACTACGGTCGGGTCGTTACCCATGCGACGGTGCTGGGGGCACACCCTCTCCCGGACACGACCGCCGGATCGCAAACGGACTGAACCTGCGTACCCTTCGGGAGCGCGCCGCCGGATGGGTGGCCGTGATCGCAATGGTGGTGGAGAAGCGGCTCGTGTGGCGCAGGACCATCATCAGGTTCTGGCAGGAAAAACCGGTGCAGGCCAATCCAACGTCCATATAACCGCCGGCCAACCGCAGCCTGACCGCGTCTCGGCCGATTCTCCCGCTGCACCGGCCGGGCCATCCGCCTGGGTCCGCGATGGCGGCCCAGGCGGCGACCGGCTCAGAACTTCCGGGTGAGCTTGAGGTAGTACATCGCCCCAAACGGGTTCGCGATCCGGGCGTCGTAGGCCTCCGCGTTCTGGTCATAGAAGGGCGGCGGTTCGTTGGTCACGTTGTCGACGCCCACCACGAGGCTCGTGTCGCGCAGCCAAGGGAGGCGGCGTTCCACCTGCACGTCGGCCGTCACCCAGCGCTTCAGATCAACCCAACGCGTGGGCAACGTGCCGGCGATGGCCTGTGGCTGATAGAAGGCATCGGTCATGCCGACATAATTGAGGGAGAGGTTGGTCTTCCACTCTCCCATGCGCCAGGTGACGTCGCCGACCCAGCGCCACTCCGGCAGCCCGGAGGTGCCGCGGTTCTCCACCTGCGCGTTGATGCTCGAGCTCTGCGTCACGAACTTGTACAGCCAGGAGCCGCGCCAGCCAAATTCCCACCGTCCCAGCCGCTCGGTGTTGAGCCGGTAGTTGACCCCGAAGTCGAGGCCCTCGGTGATGCGCTTGGCGAGGTTCTGGAAGGTCAGACGGATCTCGGTGACCTCACCGGGCTGGTTGAGCGCGCGATCCTCGGCAGTGGCGGGGGCGCGAATGACGACCGCGGGGTCGTTCTGGTTCATCGACACGGCGACGCTTGGCACCTGGATGCGGTCGTAGACGTAGATATTGGCCCAATCGACGGAGAACGAGAAACCCTTCAGCAGGCCGCCCGTGGGCTCGAGGACTACGCCGCCGTAGTAGGAGCGGGATTCTTCGGGCTTCAGGTTGGGATTGCCCCCGGAGACCGTGCGCAGGCTCGAGTAAGCGGCGACCTGCGAGGGCGTGCTCGGGTTGCGCCGTTGCGGATCCACCACCACGCCGCCCTGGAAGGAGACATTCTGCGCGGAGAACAGCTGGATGAGCGCGGGTGCGCGGAAGCCCTCCGCATAGGAACCGCGGACGAGCGCCCACGACGTCGGGCGCACCGACACGGCGTACTTCGGCTTGAACGCGGTGCCGAAGTCCGAGAAGTCCTCGTGCCGGCCGGCGACCTGCAGCTCGATGCGATTCGTCACCGGCACACTCAGCTCGGCGAAGATCGACGTGGCGTTGCGCTGCCCGAAGAGGTTGCTGCCGCCACCGGAGGCCGTGATCTCGCCGTTGGCCGTGGCGGTGTCGCGAACCTGCTGGATCTTTTCGCGACGGTATTCCGTGCCCGCCGCCACGCCAATGCGACGCCCCAGGAACTCACCCAGCGTGCCGCTGGCCGACAGATCGTAGAGCCAAGTCGAGAACTTGGCGTCGAGCGTGCGCGCAGCGGACGCCTGCTGGCGCAGCGCGTCTTGATTGGTGGGGGTCGGGCCTCCGGAGAAGGCGCCGAAGACGTTCAGCGCGGTCGCGGCCGTGCTGCCGCGCAGGATATTGCGGAGCTGGCTGCGCGAGGTGTGGCCGGTGTCGTAGCTGACCGCCTCCTCGCTCATGTGCGCGGCGGCACCCTGCCATTCCCAGCCCGAAAAAAGCGAACCCTTCAGGCCGGTCAGCAGCCGCAGCGAGTTGTTCGTGACATTGGAGACGCGCTGCCCGAAGTCGCGCATGCGATACCAGACACGCACATCGGTCGGCACCCCGCCGTCCGTGCGGTTCACGCCGAGCGGATTGTAGGGGTTGGCCGCGGGCACCACGAGGTTGCCGACACCGGCGACCGTCTCGCCGAACGAGTCGAGCGACACCGGGTGCACGGAATTGAACGTCTTCAGGCGCGAGTAGCTCAGCTCGGAGAATGACGTCAGCGCGGGCGTGAGCTTGTAGTCGAACATCGTGGCAAACGTGTAGCGTTCGGTCTCGGGCGACAGGGAAGCCTCGGTGTTGGGATCGGTGATGGCGTTGTTCCAGTTCGTCGTCCCCGGGAGGTTCTGGAGGAGCTGCTGGGTGGTGTAGGGCGTGGCGGAGGCGGCGTAGGTGGGCCCGTTGGCCACGCCGGCTGCGTTCACCGCCCGCAGGAAGGCCGGATAGCCGGTCGGCTGCTGACCACCGAGCGTCAGGATGTTGAGGCCGCCAACGTCGCTGTGGTCGGAGCTGCGGCTCCACGCGCGGTCGCGACGATAGAGAGCGTTGCGCGTCTGCCAGTCGGCGAAGACCAGCGCACTGGCGCGGCCGTTGGAAACCCCGCCGGTGATCGTGAACGTGGGCGTGGCGAGGTCGGCGTTGAAGGTGTTGAGGTAACCCGTGGTGACCTCGAAGCCGTTGAATTCCTTTCGCAGCACGTAATTGATCACGCCGGCGACGGCATCGGAACCGTAGATGGCCGAGGCACCGTCCGTCAGGATCTCCACCTTCTCCACGGCGGCGAGCGGGATGGTCTGGGTATTGGTGAACGACGCGGTGGCGCCGGCTCCGATGGGGAAGGGCGAGACCCGGCGACCATTGATCAGTGTCAGCGTGTATTCAACGCCGAGGCCCCGCAGGTTGGCGCCGGCGGCGCCCGGCGTAAAACCAAACACGGCCTCGTTGGTGTAGCCGAGGGAGTTCTGCGGAAGCTTGCGGATGAACTGCTGCGTGTCGGTCACGCCCGTCCGGAAGATCTCGTCCCGCGTGATGCTGATCACGGGCAGCGGTCCCTCGGTATCGAGGCGCTTGATTCGCGAACCGGTGACCTCGAAGGAGGCCATCCGTTGAACCTGGCTTTCGGCCGCGGCCGGCGGTGGGCCAGCCGGCTGGGCGGCAACGCTGAGCGGGAGGGCGAGGGCGAGCGCACGCACGGAGGCGGCGCCGCGGGAACGCGGACTTGGTGTCATGGCGATGGTGCGGAGATTCCGGGGAGACGACCAACCTCGGTCGTCCGTGCCGTTGTCTCCTCGCAACGAATACCGGCGACGCGGCGCTCAAAACCGCAATGCGACCAAGGGCAGCCCGTTGCGCCAGAACGCCGGTTTTTTGAGCCGAGTGGCAGCGGTACCGGAACGCCCAGCGACCAACCGGGTCCATTCCGGCGACCAAACCCCCGCCGGGCGCGACGATCGCCCTGACGCCGTCATCGGCACGCGCAGGCACCGGGCCGCGTCCCGACCCGCCACGGTCCGACGGCGGCGGGGTCGACAACCATCAAGGAACTTCGTAGAGTTCCACCAACCCGATGCCAGTGGTCGCATCCACACCGGAAACCTGCACGGTGTACGACCCCGTCGGCAACACGACCATCAGCGCGGCGTCCCGGGCCCCCGGTTCGAGGGCGAAGGCGCCCACGCGGGCAGTCGTCGCTTCCACGACTGCCGGATGCTGGCCAACGCCCTGGCTGCCCCAATTGTCGTTGGCGCCGATGACGGTTGTCCCGCGAAAGACCTCCAACTTGGGATCCGCCAGCGTTCCGCTGACGCCAAAGCGCGCCAGCGCCGGACCCAGGGCGCGGAGCAGGAGCAACGCTTCGCCCGGGCCCGCCACCGTAAAACCCGCCACCAACACAGCGGACCCCGTCCCCACGCGGGCACGCGCGGAGAGGTTGTCGAGCCGCAGCGCACTCCCCGCCGAATCGGCATCGGCGTCGTAGACTTCTGCCAATACCTCGCCTGGCGCGCCCCCTGCCTCTCCGACCTGGATAGTATAACTGTCGGCGGCGAGCAGCGGCAGCGCCGCGGAATCCTTGGAACCCGGAGGCAGCGCGAAGGCGCCGACCCGCTCCGCTGCCGCCGCCAGCCCGGACATTGCGACGGCAGGGGCTGACCAGTCGTCGTTGGTCAGGATCTCCGCCGTCCCCCGGAACAGTCGCAGCCGCGGATCTGCCAGCGCCCCCGGCACGCCAAACGCCCGCAGCGCGGGACCAACCCCGCGGACCAGCAGGGTCTTGTTTCCGGACCCACCGAGGTGGAATCCAGCGATTAGGGTGTCCGCTCCCGATCCGGAAATTGCGCGCACCGACAGGTTGCCCAGCCGGGGGGACCGGACTCCCGTCCCCGCCCCGGCGGCGCGAATCTCACCGGTTTCGGAAACACCTTCCCGGACCGCCCGCAGCCTGAAGTACCGTCGGGCCGGACCGGCCGCTTCGATTCGTTCGATCCCCTCGGTCCGGGCCAGGCTGGTCTCGGACATCATCTCCCAGTGTTGTCCGTCGTCTGAGGCTTCGACCGCGCAGCGAACATCGGCCAAGCCAGCGGACCGGGAATACGAAGCCCGGCTTCCGCCCGGCTCAATGATCACCTGCAACCCGCTGCCGGTTGCCTCCGTCCACGGATCCAGGCCCAGGGCATACTTCAACAGATTGGCCAATCCGTCACCCACCGGCCGCGCCCCCGGTCCCGCGACTGATTCCTCCGCTCGTTGATCGCTGGCAAAGTGCGCGTCCCGCCACTCCGCGTAGGTCGCAATCGGGCGCCGGCTGAGCGAAGCGAACTCGAGCAGATCCACCACGCCATAGGCGGTCACCGCCCGCACCTCCAGCGCGTGGCCGCCGGCCGCGAGCAAGAGCGGTTCGCTGTACATCGTGCCCCAGTAGGAAATTCCGTAGCTTGGATCGCGGGCGGACACCGTCGCGGCGTCGCCGGTGAGCACGAGGTCCTCGCCATTGAGCTTGAAACGGTACCCTCCGGGCCAGTAGGCGCGCGGTCCGCCGCTGCTGCCCGACCGCACCCGCACGCCGACGCGGTACATTCCCGCGGCGGGCACCGTGAAACGCAGTCGAAGGGTGTCGCCCGGATCGTACAGCCGCATGCTGCGGCCGCTATCGAGCGTGGCGTCGGTCGCCCCAATCGTCCCCAGCGTGCCAACGTCACTCACGACTTCGCCCGCGGTTTCCGCCTCCACCCGCGTCGCCGCTCCCGGCACCATCGCCGCCGGCGCTGTCGTCACGGCCACCGCCGCCGAATCCCGCGCCCCCACCGCGTTGAAGGCCCGCACGCGGTACGCGTAGGTGGTCGCCGGAGCCAGGCCGGTCTGGCTGGCGAAGTTGACATCCGCTCCGACCGTGCGGACCTGCCGCCACGGGCCGGCGGGCAGATTGCGTCGCTCCAGCACGAACCCGGTCTCCTGCTGGCGCGCCAGGTTGCCCGCGTCACTCCATTCGAGTTCGACTTGATCCGGCGCGACTGCGCGGGCCTCCAGGACCGACGCCGGTGGCGCAGCCGTCGCCGCGGCCTGCCCCTCCCATGCCCGCCCAATCGCCGAGAACGCAATCGCCTCCGTCCCCGCCACGGCCAGGCGCAACTGGGCCGGCCGCCGCGCCCGATCTACGCCCGCCTCCTCGTCAAACAGCACGGCGTGCGCCGGCTGGTTTTCCGCCATGGCGGCGTAGACCGAGAAAACCCCCGTTCCCGAGGCATTCTGCTCCGCAGTCCAGGTGGTGTTGCCCCATCCGGCGTTCTGGGAAAAAACGGTTCCTTCCGGATTGCGCCACCAGCCGAGTTGCACCGCCTCCCACGTCGCAGGGATCGCCGCACAGGCGGGATAGGCCGTCGACCACGGGGGCTGTTGGTAGCGGATCCCCTCCGCCGACAGCCGCGCCAGAAGGTTCCAGGAGTCGCCGGCCACATTGGTGATGCGCGTGCGGCCGCGATCATCGTTCCGGTGGCCAATCCCGCACTCGGCGATTAGGTTTCCCCGCATCACATTGTCGCGCCCGCCTCCGACCATGAGGGCAATGTCGTTGATCCGGAAAAACACATTGCCACTCACCTCAATGCCGGAAACGCAGTCGTCCAGATAGACGCCATGGGCCCCAAACCCCTCCTGCGCGGTCCCGATGTGGTGGAGAAAGTTGCCGCGGATCACATTGCCGCGGTAACCCCAGTCGCGCCCCGTGTAGATCGCCCCGGCGTCGCTGGTGATGCGGCAGACCCGGCGAATCTCATTCGCCTCCAGGCGGTGGTTGTTGCCCGAAAAGAGCACGGCGCTGTGCGGGAGATCATCCATCAGGTTGTGCGCCACGAGGTGGCCGCAGCCGCTGACCGACACCGCCGGGTGGTAAGTCCAGGCGAGCCGGGAGACCCGATGCAGGCGGCTGTTGGTCACGTAGTTTTCGCCCGCGATGAGGGCCGCCCGGCTGCCCCCGGAAAGGCGCACGCCGTCCTCGCCGCAGTCCACCACCTCGCAGTGGTCGAGGCCGTTGGCGGTCCCGGCGATCGCCGCTGCAAACTGCCCGGCATTGCGGAACTGGCAGCGCTCAAAGCGGACGTGGTCACCCGCCTCGACCCGCACCAGTCCGGCGCGACCCGCCTCAAGCGTCACGTCGCGGAAGGTCAGATACCGGCTCCCCGCGACCTGCAGCAACGGCGCCTCCAGCAGGCTAACCTGGAGGGCAGCACCCGCCAGCGCCTCCGGCGGCCAGAAGTACAGCAGGCCGGCGATGCGATCGACAAAGTACTCGCCGGGCTCATCGAGTTCCTCGAGGAGATTGTACACCACGTACGGCCGATCGTCTTCGATCCCATAGGTGCCGGGCGCCGAGGCGAGGGTGATGGTCCGCCGCGCCACGTCGATCGTCGCCACCTTCACGTGAAAGTCGGCCCAGGCCTCCTTGAAGAACCCGTGCAACCAGGCCTCCCCCGCCTGGGTCCAGCGTTCCGGACGCGCTCCGGCATAGGTGAACTGCGTGCTGCTGAGCGCCGTGGCCGTTCGCGCCCACGGTTCCCTTCGATTCGGCCATTGCGCCAGGGTCAGCGGCCGGCCGTTCCAGAACAGCTCCAGCGGCGCCGCCGCGGACAGGCCGAAACCGCGCGGCCGCAGGCTCCCGAAGTCGGTCACCCCCTGCGCCCGCAAATCGAGCACGTACACCTGACCCCGCGCCAGTGGATCGAGGCGGGCCCAGACGGGCGCCGCACTTTCGACGCGGCGGGCGGCACCTGCGTCGAGGGTCCGTCCGCCGGAGAGTCGCACTTCCTCCCCCGGCCAGCCGGCAAACACCACGGGCGCCCCGGCGCTCCCGGAATCGCGGGCGTCAAAGGCCACGGTGGCCGTCAGCCCGTGGATTCCTCCGCGCAGCCAAACGGTCGCCCCCGTGCCGGCAACGCCCGGCCCGGCCTGCCATTCCCGGACCGCATCGCGCGCCCGGGCCAGGGTCGCAAACGGTGCGGCCGCGCTGCCGTCGTTGGTATCGCGGCCACCGGGAGCGACATGCCATTCCGCCGCCAGCGTCCGGATCGCGCCGAGCGCTGCGAGCAGGAGGGCGGTCCACCGCCATCCAGGAAGTCGGAAAAGACCATTCATCGTCCGGCCCGCGAGGCGGGCACCGCATACTCCTGGCGCGACGGCGACGGGCCCGCAATCCCTGGGTTGGGCCGCGGCCCCGCCACGTCCCCGCGAGCAACGGAGGAAATCTCGGAAAGAGTTGCAACCCGCCGCCGCCTTCCTATGTACTAGTGCCCTAGTACACTATGAATCTCTTGGAAGACACCTGGCGCCTCGAGTTCCACTCGGGGATCCCCGTTTACAAGCAGATCATCCACCACGTGCAGGCCGCGGTGGCGGCGGGCCGGCTGGCGGCGGGAGACCAGCTCCCGACCATCCGGGCGCTGCACGAGAAACTGGACGTCAACCCGAACACCGTGGCGAAGGCCTACCGCGAACTCCAGCATCTCGGGGTGATTTCGGCCGAGCACGGCAGCGGGTGTTTCGTCGCCCCCAGCGCCGGCGAAACGGCCGGCAGCCTGCCGGCACGGGAAAGGAAGGCCAAGTTGGTCGAACTCTGCGCCCGGTTTGCGGCCGAGGCGCGCAGCCATGGAATTTCGTTTGAAGAACTCGTCGCCCAGCTGAAACGCCAACATCCCGCCTGACATGAACCTCGTCCAAAAACTCGAGAACAGTTGGGAGCTCATGAAGACCTCCCTGCGCGTCATCCGCGACCACCCGCGGCTGGCGCTGTTCCCCATCGTCACGACCCTGAGCGTGTTGGTGATCGCCGCGTTCTTCATCGTGCCGCTCGTATTGCTCGCCATCGGCCAGGCCAGCGCCCTGGCCTGGCTGGAAAGCCACGGCTGGCAAGTCCCGGCGGGCGCGGACCGCTTCCGCGAGGCGTTTGGCTGGCTCTATTATTCCTGCGGCGCGGTCATCTACCTCCTGTCCCTGCTGCTCGGCACCTTTTGCAACGTGGCCTTCTACCACGAAATTCTCCGAGCCCTGGCCGGCCAGCCGGTCTCGGTCCGGAGCGGCTTCAGTTTCGCGCGCAGCCGAATCGGCTCGATTCTGATGTGGAGTCTCCTGGCGGGCACCGTCGGCCTGATCATCCGGGCCATCGAGGAGCGGCTGGGCTGGCTCGGGAAGATCGTCATGGGCCTTATCGGCACAGCGTGGAGCGTGGCGGCGGTCTTCGCCATTCCGGTGATCGTGCGGCACGAGGAGAGAAACCCCTTCGCGGTGCTGCGCGCCTCGGCGCTCACGCTCAAGCAGACCTGGGGTGAGTCGCTGGTCGGCTTCCTCGGAGTCCAAGCCCTCGGCCTGGTGGTGTTGTTTGCCTCCCTCGCGTTTGCCCTCACCGAGGTGATCCTGATCGTCGCGCTGCACCGGGTGTGGCTCGGCGTCGCGTTGGCGGTGCTCTTTGTGCTGGCGCTCGTGCTCTATGGTTTCGTGCTCAGCCTCGCGACCCATGTCTACCGCTGCGCCCTCTACGTCTTTGCCTCCGAAGGCGTGGTGCCGCAGCCCTATTCCCGCGAGATGATGGACGCCGGCTGGAAGATCCGGAAAGCCTGAGGGGCGCCGCGGCCCCGTGGACGTCGATCCCTAGGTCCCGCTCGATTCGTTGCAGGACGAGAGGGTCTTTCTCGTTCCTCGTTATCTCTCTCTTTCGCCCGATGCTCCGGAATTCTCCCGCCCGGAGAGGGAGATGAAGAGAAAGAAGAAAGTGGGAAGTGAAAGACGCGGGCGGGGCGGGGTCGCCCCGCCTTCGCTGGGCCTGCGACTCACTGATCGCCATCGCGGCTGCACTGCACTTCGCTCCGTGCTGATTCCCTTGCCCTGTCTCCTCCCGGCTTTCCTGTGGGCGGGGCGACCTCGCCCCGCGCCCGACGGGCCCTGAAGCGTAGGCTGCGGGGCGGGGTCGCCCCGCCTACACCAACCGAACGAAGTAATCCTAAAACCGCAGGGTCGAGGTCAGGCTGATGCCGGTCGGGGTCTTGTAGGCGTAGTTGTTGGCCACGGTCTCCCGCGCAGGGGTCGTGAGGTCGCCCCCCTTGGGCCGGAGCGCGGTGCTGACGCCGAAGATAGGGCCCTGATCGTTGAGCAGGTTGTTCACCCGGAGGTCGAACCGCACCGTGCGCCCCTTCTCCAGCTTCAGGGTGTAGCTCATCGTCGCCACGACCGTGTAGTACGCCGCCGGCGAATACACGGGGGTGTAGGCATCGACGGTCGGGTCGTCGATCGCGGTGAGCGGATTGGCGGGGTTCACGATCGTGTCGGACCCGCGGTAGCCAATGATCTGCTTGCCGCGGTAGTTCATCCCCGCCCCCAGGCGCAGGCCCCGGAGCCGGCCGCTCGCCAGCGTGTAGTCCGTGAACAAGTTGATCGCCGTCTGCTTCTGGGTCTTGCGCCGCTGGTTGACGACGTTCTGACGCGCGATGCGCAGGTTGTTGTAGGAGTTGACGGCAGTGTTTACGTCCGGCGAACGGCTGTTCACCGGGATACTGGTGTCGATCGTGGCGAGGTCGTTGGCGTCGACGAGACCGCCGGTGTCGAGGACGATCTGGCGGAGCGTCGCCTTGTTGGCGTCGTAGAACTTGATGAAGTCGCGAAAGGCGTTCGTCTCGAAAACTTCGGGCAGGCCGACGTTGCCGGAGAGCCGCCACTGCTTGGTGAGGTTGGCCACGGCCTCGAGTTCGAAGCCCTTCGCCTCGCGGTCGCGCAGGTCGGTGAGGATCACCGGCACGTTGGCAAAGCCGCGGATGTTGCGCCCGGCCGTCGAGGTGTCGCCCAGTGCGTTGGCCGAGGCGAGGTTGTTGATGTCACCCACGCCGGTGGAGCCCGCGGAGGCGTTCTCCTCCTTGTTCAGGTAGCGGAGGACCGTGACGTTGAGGCGCCCGTCGAGAAAGGTGCCGCGCAGGCCGAGGTCGATGCCCTTGGCGACGGTCGGCGGCAGGAAGCTCGAATCGATCCGCTGGATCTGCGACGGCGGATTGAAGGTCTCGGCGTAGTTCGCGTAGGGGCTCAGCCAGCGCGTGAGATGGAAGACGGCGCCGACACTGCGCGTGATCTTCGTCTCCTGCACCGCCGGGGCGTTGTAGTCGTCCTTGAAACGATCGTTGGCGTACTGGGCGAGCCGGTTGCCGTTGCCATCGCGTGGCCGGTTGTCGGCCGAGGTCCGGGGGCCGACGGGGTTGCCCGCCGCGTCCTTGGGCACGTAGGTCAGGGTGGCCCAGTCGTCGCCGCCGTCGGGCTTCCAGTTGACCGTCTTGCCGTCCCAGGTCGTGGGGCTGTAGTCGCCCGCGTGGCCCTGCTGCTTGTTGTAGTTGTAGAAATCATCGCCGCGCACGGCCCCGAGGAGGATTAAGCGGTTCTGGAAGTACTTCGCGTTGATCGCGGCGATGGCGTACTTGAACCGCGTCTTGGTGTACTGCTGGGAGTCGCTGCGGTCGTTTTCCAGGGTCCAGAACGGATTGATCGTCTTGTCGACGCCGTTGATCGGATCGATGTAGCGGATGCTGGAGGGCTCGTAATAGGGGCGGGAACTCTCGTTCCAGTAGCGGCGCACGCGCACCCGGTCGGTCTCGCCGAGCGCGACACCGGTGGAGCCCCAGCGACGGCGATCCGCGTTCTGCGCGATGGAGAGGTTCTCCGCCTGGTTGAGATACTCGTTCTCGGAATAACCGCCCATGACGTTGCCCGTGTAGTGACCCCACTTCCCGGCATCCTTGAGATACCCCACGGCGAACCGCGCGCCCTGCGAGTTCCGGAAGTTCAGGTTCCGCCGCAGGATGCCGTCGGCGTACGGCTGGAGAAAGTGGGTGTTGGTCGCGCCGTTGGGCAGCACGCGGTTGATGTCGATGTACATCACGTTCGAATTGCGCACGTCGATGTTGTTGATCCGCTGGTAGGCGCGGTTGATGTCGCCGGCGACCTGCAGGTAGAGGTTGCCGATGCGATGATCGGCGGTGAGCTGCAGGTCCTTGAACTGCTCGTCGATCACCGGCACGTCCGAGGCCAGGCTGAAGGCCTTCGACGGCAGCCGGAAGGCGGAGCCGGCGATGGCGTTTTCGAAGCGGTTGCCCGGCAGGTTCTGCGCGTAGAGCATGTTGGCCCCGGAGCTGGCGAACGAGGGCAGCGATCCCTGGACGAACCCGGCCAGCGGCACCTGCGCATTGGCGCCGCCCGCGAGCGTGATGGGATCGTTCTGATAACTCATGATCGCCTCCACGCCGGAGAAGGGGTTGTAGACGCTGTAACCGGTGCTGCGGCGGGTGACCCCGAGGGCGTTGGCATTGGAAGGCAGCGTGTCGGCCCGGCCGCTGAAGGTGGTCCTGCCATCCCAGCCGCTGAGCTGGTCCGTGAGGTTGGAGAAGGTCTGGTTGCGCTTCGCCTCCCCATGCTCGCCTTCAATCCGGAGGGTCGTGTCGCGGGCGATCTTGTAGCTCGCGGTCAGGAAGGCGGCGCGGATCTTGTCGAACTGCTTGTCGCGCCAGCCGCCGGCGTCGCCGAAGACCGCCGCGGTGCGGACGGCCAGGCGGTCGCCGAGGGCGCGGTTGACGTCGAAGGTCGTGCGGGTGGTGCTCCACGAACCGAAGGTCTGGCCGATCTCGGTGAAGTTGGTTTTGAGGCGCGCCTGCTTGGTCGTGACGGTCGACACGCCGCCAAGCCCGCCGTTGCCGAAGAGAATGGCGTTGGGGCCCCGCCCGAAGTCGAAGCGTTCGACCACGTAGCTGTCGTTCGGGGAAAAATAGATGAAGAAATTGCGCTGGGCTCGACCGCCGCCGGCGCCGCGCACGCTGTAGGTGCCGGGGGCGTTGGAGACGTCGTCGCCGTAGCCGCCGCCGTTGGCCGCGATGCTCTTCACGCTGTTCGGCGCCCAGTCGGAGGCGTCGAACTGGTTGGTGATGCCGAGGGCGTCGATGAAGTCGCGGGTGATCACCGAGTACGCGACCGGCGTGTCGCGCAACTCGCCCGCCAGGCGACCGCCGGCCAGCGAGCTGGCGGCGACAAAACCGGTGTCCCGATCGGTGCTGACCGTGAACGGCGACAGCACCACGGCATCATCGCGGGCGGGGACCGCACCGGGCGCCGTCGACGCCACCTGAGCGCGAACGGCGGAAAACAGGCCGGCCAGGAGAGTGGCCAGCACAAGCAGGGGAAAACGCGGGCGAGGCAGGGAGTTCATGGCACGTGCACCGGCCGGGCAACGCCAGCCGGTCCCGCCACTCCAGCCTAGTTCCCCGGCAAGTTCGACTGGATTCTGGGATGCCAGATGGAAAGTCCGCTATCGGGACAATCCAGGTAGATCCGACTGCATGACCGTGATCGTCCCCGGGCCCGGCACGACGCGGGCGAGGAAACGGTCGTGCAGGGTCATGCTCGACGCCGTGCGCAGCTCGACCACCTTGCCCGGCACGCTGTTGGACACGACGTCGAAGTCTCCCGCGTGACCGAAGACACAGCCGATCAGGTTGAGCTTCGTCCGCAGGTAGTCGGGCATGGCCTTGTTACCGTGGAAATTGATCCGGCTGTCGCGGAAGCTCGAATGGGTGATCGTGATCACATCCATCGGCGTGCCGATGGAGAGCAGTTGCACCCGTTGGTCGTGCAGCACGCGGATGTTGTCGAAGAGGATCTGCTCCTGGGCCGGCACCGGCGCCCCCGGGTAATAGGAGCGGCTGAACTTGTCGTTGTCGAAATGCACCGAGAAACCGATGCGCGGCTTGCGCAGGAAGATGTCGCGAAAGACCACGTTGCGCACCCCGGCGGTGTAGGTGACGTCGTCCTGCACCACGCCCCAATTGATGCCGTCGAGGACCTGGCTGCCGCGCTCGTGCGTGGGGCGCGCCATCGACTTGTACATCGTTCCGTCCGGCCGGGCCTGCACGCGGTAGAGGCGCCCGCCTGACACGACGGTGTCCGATTGCTGCACCTCCATGCCTTCGCGCCAGTCGATCCAGGCACCGGCGAGGATCCGGCAGAAGAACCCGATCGGTTTCCGGCCGTCCTCGAGATCGTGGCAGTTCTGCACGACGCCATCCTCGATCCAGCCGAGTTCCGGGTTGCCCACGGAATAGTCGTGCGCGTTGAGCGCGACGGCGTCGTCGTAGGTGCGGAAGACGCCATTGCTGATCGTGAAGCGCTTCCCGCGCCCGAGGTGCACGCCGTCCTTGTCGCCGGCGATCATCACATCGTTCACCACCACATCCTCGAAGGTGCAGATGTGGATCCCGTACTGCGCCTTGCCGAGGTCGTGGCAGCGGAAACCCTCGATCCGCAGGTCCTTCACGTAGAAGAACGCGATCTGCCCGTGCAGGCCGTAGACCTCGAAGCGCCGGTTATCCATGCCGTTGACGATCACGTGCAGCCCGGTGATGGCGATGTGGGTGTCCCAGGTCTTGGTCCGCGCCCCCTTGTTCAGGAGCACGTGGCAGAACTCGCCCTTTTCGTTGACCTTCTTCAGCGCCACACCCGCACCGAAGATCAGAGAAGTGTGACTCCCGAGGTAGACCGTCCCCGCCAGGGGATAGACGCCGGGCCGGGCCACCACGATGGTGCCGCCGCCGTCGACCGCGCGCTGCAGCGCCTCCTGGTTGGCCGTGCCGGAGGCGTCCGGGGCGAATCCAAACGCCGCCGCGTCCACGAAGCCCGACACCCGGGGCCCAGACGGCGCCGATTCGGCGGCGGCCACGCGCAGCCCGGGAGCCCCGGACCACAAAAACCCCAGCGCGACCACCAGTCGGAAAACCCGTTTCATTCCTCCCGTGTAGGCGCAGCGCGCCCGCCCTGCAACGTCAGGCTGGCCGGCCTTCCTTCCTTGGCGGGCCACGCCGTCGGGAGGGACCAGGTTGAGGTGGAGGTCTCTGTCCCGCGCCGAAGCGGGACGGCCGGCAACGCGGCTCTCCGGCACTCGCGGGCGCACCTGCCGGTTGGCGGTCATTGGTCCGGTGTAGCCGAGGGCGGTGACCCCGGCGGCTGGCCTCATCGCGGCCAGCTACAACCGCCAACCGACAGATGCGCCCGGCACTCGCAGAGGATCCGGTGGGAGCTTGTCGGCCGGGGCCTTTTCCGACAGTCGTGGTTGCCATGTTCCGGCCGCTCTTGTTCCCGGTGTTGGCCGTGGTCGCCGCGGGCCTGCTTCCTGCCCAGCCGCCTCCGCTGGATCCGAGTCTCGCCTCCGTCCTGAACTTCGAGGTCGAACACACCGGCCCGATGCCCCGCGAATGGTCGGGTGGTCCGCCGTCGACGATCTTCGTCGACCATGAGATTCGGCACCGCGGCAAATCGTCCGCCCGCCTCGAACGCAATCCGGCCAGCGAGGGGAAGTTCTCCTCGCTGACGAAGATGCTGCCGATCGAATTCAGCGGCCGGCAGGTGGAACTGCGCGGCTTCCTGCGCCTCGAGGACGTCAAGGGACACACCGGGTTGTGGCTGCGCATCGACGGGGACGGGGGCTCGCTGAGGTTCGACAACATGCAGCGCCGCGGCCTCAACGGGACGAGCGACTGGAAGGAATACTCGATCGTGCTGCCGCTGGATCCCGCCGGCCGGCGGGTGTACTTCGGCTTTCTGCTCTCCGGGACAGGCAAGGTCTGGGCCGACGATCTGCAGGTGCTCGTCGACGGGAAGCCAGTCTGGGAAGCGCCGCGGGCCACGCCCGCATCCACCGCCGGCAACCGGGACACGGAGTTCGACGCGGGTTCGGGAATCGCTCTGACCGGACTCCTGCCCGTCCAGGTCGAGAATCTCGCGACCCTGGGCGAGGTCTGGGGATTCCTGAAGTACCACCACCCGAAGGTCACCGCGGGTGGCCTGAACTGGGATTACGAGTTGTTTCGGATCCTGCCCTCGATTCTCGCCGCCACCGACCGGGCCGCCGCAAACCAGCGCCTCGTCCGCTGGATCGATCAACTCGGCGAACTGGCACCGCGCAAGCCGCGCGCGCCCGATGCCTCCCGCCTCCACCTCGCTCCGCCCCCAGCCTGGCCGGGTCGCGACGACGCAATCACCCGGCCCCTCGCGGAACGCCTGCGGGCGGTGCACGCCGCGCGTTCGTCGGAGCCAAAGCAGCATTACCTCACGCTGACACCGAGCGTCGGCAATCCGAGTTTCGACCACGAATCGGCTTACCCGCAAATCAAGGGACCGGATGCCGGTTATCAACTCCTCGCGCTGTACCGCTTCTGGAACATCATCCGCTACTGGTTTCCGTATCGGAATCTCATCGAGGAAGACTGGAACGCCGTGCTGCGCGAGTTCATCCCGCGCCTCGGCCTGGCACAGTCGACCGACGCCTACCTCCTCGAGTTGATGGCGCTGATTGCCCGGGTGCATGACACTCACGCGAACCTCTGGAGTTCGCTGCGAGTGCGCCCGCCCGTCGGTGATTATCACCTTCCAGCCGTCTTCCGCTTTGTCGAGGGCAAGCCGGTCGTGAGCGAAGTTGTGGCCGGGTCCGGGGAGACGACCGGCGCGTTCCGCCGCGGCGACATCGTCTTGGCGATCGACGGCAGGCCGATGGAGGAACTCATCCGGGCCTGGACACCCTATTACGCCGCCTCGAATGAGCCGACGCGACTGCGCGACCTTGCCCGCGGCATGGGACGCGGCCCGGCCGGTGCAGCCAGGGTCCGCGTCCAGCGCGACGGCGGGACACTCGAACTCGAAGTCGCCCGCGTGCCCGCGTCGGCGATTCCCAACACGGTTGGGCGGACGCACGACCTGCCGGGACCGGCTTTCCGGTTGCTCTCGCCCGACATCGCGTACCTGAAGCTCTCGGCGGTCAAGGCGGCGGAGGCGACCAAGTACGTCGAGCAGGCGGCGAACACGCAGGGATGGATCATCGACCTTCGCAACTACCCGGCCGAGTTCGTCGTGTTCGCCCTGGGACAGCATCTGGTCGACCGACCGACCGACTTCGTGAAATTCACCACCGGTGATCCCGCGTCTCCGGGCGCGTTCTCGTTCACGAAGACGCTCAGCCTGCAGCCCAAGGCCCCGCACTACCGCGGCCGGATTGTGATCTTGATCGACGAGGTGACGCAGAGCTCCGCCGAGTACACGACGATGGCGTTTCGCGCGGCGCCGCGCGTCACGGTCATGGGGAGCACGACCGCGGCGGCCGACGGCAATGTCTCCCGCATTCCGCTGCCCGGCGGGGCCCACTCGATGATCAGCGGGATCGGGGTGTTCTATCCCGACCAGCGCCCGACCCAGCGCGTCGGCATCGTTCCCGACCGCGAAGTGAAGCCGACCCTCGCCGGGATTCGCGACGGCCGCGACGAGGTGCTCGAAGCGGCCCTGCGCCACCTCCTCGGCCCGAAAGCCACGGCGGAGGATATCAGGAAGCTGAGTACAGTTGGGAAGTCCGGCGGCTCGGGCGAGTGAAAGTCGCCGCGGAGGCGGCAATCAGGAAGGCCACGGTCCCAGGGGACCCGCCAGGTGCTCTCCCGACCCTCCGGTGGTTTCTCCTCGTCACCGGATTCGCCGCTCACCAACTTCTCCCGGCCGCATGCCCCACCCGGTGCCCCCCCAGACTTCGGCCAGAACCGCCGTCTTGCCGTACGACCCGCCTCCTTCCGTGGTGCGGCCAGCCGCCCACCGGTCAGCGCAGGGCAACCGCAAGGTGCTGCGCAGGCAGTCGGGCCCCTTTCGGTCGTCGCGTGGGCCCTCGCAACGATGAGCGAAGGCGGCCAGGCGGTCTTCCTGTCCTACGCCTCCCAGGACGCGGCGGCGGCGGCACAATTATGCGCGGCGCTCCGAGCCGCCGGCGTGGAAGTGTGGTTCGACCAGAACGAGCTGGTTGGCGGCGACGCGTGGGATGCGAAGATCCGCCGGCAGATCGCCGAGTGTGCGCTGTTCGTGCCGGTCATTTCGGCGAACACCCAGGCGCGGACCGAAGGCTACTTCCGGCTGGAGTGGAAACTGGCGGCCCAGCGCACGCACATGATCGCGGACGACGCGACGTTCCTGTTGCCGGTGGCAATCGACACCACCCGCGACGCCGACGCGCGCGTTCCCGCCGAATTCAAGGCGGTGCAGTGGACCCGACTTCCGGACGGCGGGCAGAGCGCGGGATTCGCCGCGCGGGTGAAGACACTGCTCGATCGCGGGGCGGTCGCGCCGCTGCCTCCCGCCGTATCCACCCTCGGCCCGGCGCCCCGGAGTGGCGCTGACCCGGGCGGGCCGCCGCGGCCGCGGTGGCTCATCGGCGCGGTGGCGACGCTGGGAGTGCTCCTCACGGCCGGCGCGTGGTGGTGGCAGACGCGAACGGCTGCGCCGCCGCCGACAACGACCCGCCAGGCGCCGCCGCCGGCGGCGAGCCCGGTCGACGCCCTGGTGGCGAAGGCGCGCGCGCTGCTCGACGATGATCCGTTGATGACGCGGGCCAATGTCGGGCTCGCGGAGCAACTCGCCCTGGAGGCCGTCGCCAAGGATCAGACCAACGCGGAGGCCCACGCGGCGGCGGCGTGGGCAAATTTCCGCTTCGTCGGCGAGCGCTACGACGACACCCCGCAGCGCCGCGCCAATTTGCACTCTTTCGCCGAAAAGGCGCGCTTGCTCGCGCCCGATTCGGTCAATGCCGAGCTGGCGGTGTGCGGTGATCTTTTCGCGACCGGCAACCGCGTCGAAGCGCAGAGGCGGCTGCACGCGCTGGTCGCGCGCGCGCCGGGCAACTTCACGGTGCTGCGCCAGCGAGTGTGGGCGGAAGTGTGGGGCAGTCACGATGCCTGGGGGCCGGCGGGCGGAAAGGATCCGGAAATGCTCACGAAGCTCCGCGCGTTTTCGCCGCTGGGGCGCACGTATGCGGACTCATTCAAGGCGTCGCGACACTGGGTGCGGGGCGAATACGGCGAGGCCGATCGGCTGATGGATGGGGTCTTCGCCGCGGGTCAGCCGGTGCGGATGAGCTATCTGGTCCGGCTGCTGGTGTTGCTTTACGGTTGGGGCGACTTGGCGGCGGCGCGGGACTTTGTGGCCACCATCCCGGCGAAGCTCCTGCTGGAGGACGTGTTCATCGCGCATGTGACCAACGTCTGGCTCTACTCGGGCGAATACGACCGGGCGCTCGCGACCCTCGATCGCACGCAACGCGAGTTCTTGCAGGAGGCGCTCATCTTCTCGCCGGTGGCTTCCCTGCGCGGAAAAGTGCTCGCGGCGGCGGGCCGTCCGTCCGCGGCGGCGATTCAGTGGAAAGAAGCGCTGCGGCTCGTGGACCAGCGGTTGGCCGCGCATCCCGGCCACGTGACTTTGCTGGAAGAAAAGGCCCGCGTGCTGGTGCACTTGGGCGACCGGGCGGGGGCCGCGGCGGCTTATGCGCTGGCCAACGAGATTGCCCACCCCGCGGCCGGTTCGATCGCCTGGGCCGAGGACTACGACTACTTCGCCTTGATCGGGGATCCGGAGGCAGCGATTTCCCGAATCGACCGGCTGCTCGCGCCCGATAACGGCCGCTGGCCCAATATCTACAACGCGCTGCGGCACGAGCCCACGCTGGCCGCGTTGCGCCGGGATCCGCGGGTGCAGCTGCTGCTGGCCCGGGGCGCGCAGCGGCTGGCGGAGCTGAAGGCGGGCGGTGCGACCGCGGCAAGACCCGACGACAAGTCCGTCGCCGTGCTGGCCTTTGCCAATCTCAGCGACGACAAGGCCAACGAGTATTTCTCCGACGGCATCAGTGAGGAACTGCTCAACGTGCTGGCGAAGGTGCCGGGCCTGAAAGTGTCGGCACGCACGTCGGCGTTTTCGTTCAAGGGCAAGAACACCCCCATCCCGGAAATCGCGCAGCAGCTCGGAGTGGCCTACGTCGTCGAAGGCAGCGTGCGCAAGGCGGGCGACAAGGTCCGCATCACCGCCCAGCTCATCAAGGCGGCGGACGGATTCCATGTCTGGAGCGACACGTTCACGCGCGACCTCAAGGACATCTTTGCGGTGCAGGACGAGATCGCGGGTCTCATCGCGAAGAATCTCTCCCTGAAGCTCGGGGCGGATCCCGCGACCGCCACCGCGGGTGCAGCGGTCAACCCCGACGCCTACCGCCTCTACCTTGAGGGTCGGGCCGCGTGGAACCGCCGCGATGCCGAGGGTTATCGGCAGGCGGAGCAGCTTCTGAATCGCGCGATTAAACTCGAGCCGCGGTTTGCCCGGGCCCATGCGGCCCTGGCCGATGTCTGGGCCGTCCGCTCGTTCCCGCTGTCGGGCACCTTCAGCCAGCGCCACTCTCCCCTGCTGGCGCGGACGATCGCGAAGGCCGAGCAGGCGGTGGCGTTGGATGAGAACTCGGCGGAGGCCCATGCCTCGCTCGGTCACTCCCTCGGCCAGGCCTGGCGCTTCCCGGAAGCGCTGCGCGCGTTGCGCCGGGCGATCGAACTGAATCCCAACTACGCCAGCGCGCACCAGTGGCTCGGCCGGGCGCTCCTCGCTCAAGGCCGGTTGGACGAGGGGTTGGCGGCCTTGCAGCGCGCCGCGGAGCTCGATCCGCTGTCGCACCGGATTCTCGACAACTACTCCGATGCACTGAAACACACCGGCCGACCTGGCGAGGCCTGGGCCGTGCTCAGGCGCGCGGCGTCGCTGCAACCGTCGGGCGTGCAGATCCGTTGCAAGCAGACGGCCATACTGGCGACGCTGGGCCGCCGCGACGAGGCGCTCGCCGCCGCACGCGCCCTCGCGGCGGACGCGGAGGCCGAGGAACCGGACTATCGGTACAGCACGGCCATCGGCGTGCTTTGCGCCTTTGGCGAAACCGCGGAGGCGGAGGCCTTGATCGCCCGCATTGCCCCAAACTCGGAGGATCTGCCGATCGCGCTGGTCTATGCCGGACGCGTCCGCGAGTTCGTCCAGCGTTTGGATGAAATGACGATCAACTGGATGGAGAACCTCTGGTTTGATCCCTCCTTCGCCTCGATCCGCGCCGATCCGGACTTTCGCGCGTGGGTGAAGAAGGTCGGGCTCACCGACGCGCAGGCCCGGAGTGACGCGTGGCTGGCGGCGCACCCACCGGAAAAACCGGGGGCGAAGCCGTGAGCGCCGCGGACAACCAAGCCGTCTTCGCTCGCTGCGCCCGGCAGGAGGTCGCGGCGGCGAAGTACATTCGCCTGGCGTGGCGGGCGGCGAGGTGTGGTTCGACCAAAGCGACGAATCAACGGGATCTGCCTGTGACTTGATGGCGAATCTCGCCAGCGGCCCAGGTGCCCGACCCGGACGCGAACAAGTGACCGTCAGTCCCCTTTTGCCTTTCTACCAGTACTCCTCGACGTGCAGCGTCCCGGACTGCTTGCCGTGATCCGGCGTGTAGCCGCGCGCCAGCAACAGGCCCTTGATCTGGTCAATCATGTCCGGGTTGCCGCACAGGAAGACGTCCGCCTCGGCCGGATCGAGTTTCACGCCCGCCAGCTGCTCCACCACGCCCTGCTCGAGGAGCTTCTGGATGCGGCCAGTCCGGCCGCTGAAATGCGGATCCTGCTCCGGCCGGGTGATCGAGGGGATGTAGGTGAAGTTGGGCCGGAGCCGGGCGAGGCTCTCCAGTTCCCCGCGGTAACCGAGATCCCAACTGCAGCGGGAGCCGTGCAGGACGACGAACTTCCGCGTGGTGTCGGCAATCAGCATGGTGCGCAACATCGAGACGTACGGGGCCAGACCAGTGCCGGTGGCAATGAGGATCACGGCCTTCCCCGGCGCGACACGGTCGAGAGTGAAGAGCCCGCTGGCCTTTGGCCCGAGGAAAACCCGGCTCCCATGTGCCAGCGCGAAGAGCCGCGGCGTCAGCCCCCCGGTCGTCACCAGCGTGAGATAGAATTCCACATATGCCCGCTCGACGCTCGACGACGCGATGCTGTACGCGCGGCGGATCAGCTTGTCCGGCTCCGAAACCGTCTCCTCCGGCGCCGCCTCCGCCACGCGCGGTTCGCGGCCCAGGAGCCCCAGGACCGCAAATTGTCCCGGGGTGAATCCGTATTCGCCGCTGTCCGGGCGGACCCGCAGGATCAACAAAAGCGGATTGATGGCTTCGCGGCCGACGACGGTGGCATTGTACGGAGACGGGGGCGTGGGGGCGCTCATGTGGGTCCCTCACTCTGCGCACTCCGGCCGCCGGTCTGCAATGCCGGAGCGGAGGATCTCTCCGGTCCGCGCGCACCCGTTCCTCTCGCCCCTTGCCTCCGCTCGTCCCACCGTTCACTTCTCCTTTCGCCCCACCCGTGACCACTTCCCGTCGCACCTTCCTGCGCCACGGCCTCGGCCTCGCCGCCGCGGCCACCCCGGCCTTGTTCGGAGGCACTCCGCCCTCCCCTGCCCCCGCGTCCACCGCCACCCTGCCCGACGGCCGCCCCGCTGTCGGTCTTTCCAAACACGACCTGCCGACGCCGGCGCTCGTGCTCGATCTCGACGTCTTCGAGCGCAACCTCGCGAAGATGGCGGCCCACGCAAAGGCGGCGGGCATCGCCCTGCGCCCCCACGCCAAGACGCACAAGTGTGTCGAGGTGGCGCGGCGCCAGATCGCCGCCGGCGCCCTGGGCGTCTGTGTCGCCACCATCCGCGAAGCGGAGGCCCTGGCCGCCGGCGGCATCCGCGGGCTACTCATCACCTCGGAAATGGTGGGACCCGACAAGATCCGGCGCCTGCTGCGCGTCACGGCGCAGGCCCCCGACACAATGTCGGTGGTCGACGACGCGGGCCACGCGGAGCAGCTCAGCGCCGCCGCGCGCAGCGCCGGCCTGACCCTCAACCTCCTCCTCGATCTCGATCCCGGGAGCCGGCGCACCGGCATCGCGCCCGGCGAACCCGCCAAAGCGCTCGCGCGCACCGTCGCCCGGCTTCCCCACCTGCGACTGCGCGGCATCCACTGTTACTCGGGATCGTCGGCCCACGTCGTCGGCTTTGAGGCGCGCCGCGTCCACTCAGAGAAAGCCATGGCGCCGGCCATCGCGACCTGGCACGACCTGCGCCGCGACGGCCTGCCGCTGGAGATCCTCAGCGGAGGCAGCACCGGCACCTACAACATCGATCCTGCCTTCGGCGCGATGACCGAGCTGCAGGTCGGCTCCTATGTCTTCATGGACGTCGACTACCGCCGCATCGGTGGGAGCCGCGGGCCGCTGTACGACGATTTCGGGGCCGCCCTGCGGGTGATTGCCACGGTGATCAGCAAGACGGAGCGCCAGCGGGCCACCGTCGATGCCGGCTTCAAGGCCTTCGCCACCGACCGGAAGTTCGGGCCGGAACTGCTGGAACCCACCGGCGCCGTCTTCAGCTGGGGCGGCGACGAGCACGGCATCCTCGACCTGAAGGAGGCCTCGCGCGAGGTCGCCCGCGGTGATCGCCTCGAGTTCATCGTTCCCCACTGCGACCCCAACGTGAACCTGCACGACCGCCTCTACTGCCTCCGCGGCGAGCACGTCGAGGCCGTGTGGCCGGTGGCGCGGGGTTACGGCTGAGGCACGCCCCCGCGGGTTGGAATCGCGTGGATTGCGGGGCGCGGGCACCCCGGCTACCTTCCCGCTGCCTTCCGCTTCCCCGCCATGAACCCGATGCCACCTTCCACGACCTCCTCGGTGTCGCGCCCGTCCGCGTCCCCCACTTTCAAGGAGATTGTCGACGCCCTTGCCGCGTGGAGCTTCCCCCCGGCGATTGACGGCGTGGTGGCCATCGCCACCGGCGGCATCGTCCCCGGAGCCCTGGTTGCCCAACACCTCCGGCTCGACCTGAAGACCATTGCCATCTCGTTCCGCAACGAGATCAACGAACCGCAATTCGAACAGCCGCGCCTGGTGTCCGATGTCCCCGGACTCGGCGGCTGGCGACGCGTGCTGCTCGTGGACGACGTCTATCTCAGCGGGCGCAGTCTCGAAACCGCCCGCGCCCACCTCCCGAAGTCCGCGGAGATCCTGCCGTTTGTGTTGATCGGCGATGTCGACTTCGCCCTCTTCCGCCGGCCGCCGGCCCTCCGACGCTGGCCGTGGACGGCTGGATAACGGGTCTCCCGCAACCAAGGCCCGGAGGCCGCCGCGGAGCCGGTAGCTGCGCTTGAGCCGCAGGCGAAAGCGCGGCAACGCACGCTCTCGCTGTCGCTGCGCTCAAGCGCGGCCACCTGGAAAGGCAGCGGCCCGACCCACGCGGAATCGAGGCCGGTCCTTGCGCGTTGCCCTCAGACTTCCTTCCACTGCCCGGGGATCGGCACGGGGAACTGCCCGTCCGGCCCGGCCTTGATCGGTGGCGGGCTGTCGGCCGTCAGGGTGTCGAGGTAGTCGCACCACTGGAAGTTCGACTTGAGGATCTCGTCCCAGGTCACGACCTGCCCGGTGTGACAGGCGGCACGGCCCATCAGCGTCGCGAAGTCGGAATAGACGGCCCGCTTCGTCTCGTTGTGCGGCCGGTCGCGCCGGATGCTGGCGATGAACTCGTTCCACTCGTACTGCCACGGGCTGTGGGCGTCGGGGGTCGGCGTCCAAGCGATGTTGCC
This sequence comes from Verrucomicrobiota bacterium, assembly GCA_016222805.1. Taxonomy (GTDB): domain Bacteria; phylum Verrucomicrobiota; class Verrucomicrobiia; order Opitutales; family Opitutaceae; genus ER46. The sequence continues at coordinate 185,760 of JACRQG010000025.1, forward strand.
CTTGTCGATCCGCTGGTCCTTGAAGCGGTGCACCGTCGCGGCGTGCACATTGCCCGAGAATTGGGCGGCGCACTTCGTGCCATGGAGGTAGGTCGCAAAATCGGTGCGCGTGCGGTTGATCCGCCGGAACCCGCAGAACGCCTTCGTGCCGTCCGCGAACGTGTACTCCATCGAGTACACGTCGATGTTCTGGCCGCAGTCCTTGCTGCCCGGCACCCGCCCGCCCATGCCGACGACCGAAACCGGCCAGGCATCCTTGATCCAGCAGCACTCGTCGACCTGGTGGATCAGGTTGTCCACCATCTGGCCCGAGCCGATCCAGTGCAGGTGCGACTTGCCGAACTGCAGCTGATCGACCAAGCGGTTGGCTTTCTCGCCCTGGTTGCCGAGCCAGCCCGCGCCGCCCAGCCGGTTGGCGCGAATCAGGTGGATGTCGCCCAGCAATCCGTCGCGGATCTGCGCGATCAGCGCCTGGCGCGCCGGGCTGTGCCGGCATTGGAACCCGGCCAGGATCTTCACACCCTTGCGGTCGGCCTCCTCGCCCGCCTTCAGCAGGCGCCGCAGGCCCACTGGATCGGGAGCAAAGGGTTTTTCCATGAAGACATTGATCCCTTTCTTCACCGCGTACTCCACGTGCACCGGCCGGATGTACGCGCGGGTCGTGCACATCGCGACATCCCCGGGCCGCAGGCTGTCGATCGCCTGCTTGTAGGCGTCGAAGCCCACCAGCCGCCGCTCCGGCGGCACGTCGACCTGGTTGGGGAACTTCTGCTTCAGCGCGTCGTGCGCGGTCGCCATCCGGCTCTCGCTCAGATCGACCATCAGGTGCAACTTGATCGGCCCTTCGCCCTTCACGTTCAGCGCATCGGCGACCGCGCCCGTGCCACGGTTGCCGCAGCCGATCAGCGCCAGGCGGATCGTGTGATCATCCGCAGCGTGCACCGCGGGGAGGAAGCCCCCCAGAGCGGCGGTGCCGACGGCGACGGAGCTGCCGTGTTTCACAAATTGCCGACGGGTCATCGGCGCAGGGACGGAGGAGGGAGTCATGAGTTGGAAGGGGCTGACCGGAAGCAAGACACACCAAACGACGCGGGCGTCTTGTAGCAGTGGACCACGGCGCGGAGCAAGGGTTTTGCCGGGAAAGCGCCGCCGGAGCGTCAACGGTCGACCGGGATTTGACTGGTTTCTCCGTGCGCCATCCCCCGAGATCGAATGTCTTCTCCTGCAACCGGTCCCCGCCGGCCGCGTCCTGCTCTGTCGCGTCCGGTCCGCCGGCCGCCCTCACCCTGCCACCATGAAACTCCCCGTTTTGCCTCCGACCTTCCGCTCCGCGGTTGTGGCGCTCGCCGCGCTGCTCTTCGCCGCCGACCCCGCGCCGCTCGCCGCCCAACCGGCCGCCACCGGCACCATCGAGGGGCGGGTGCTGAATTCCTCCAGCGGCACCTACCTCAACAACGCCCGCATCAGCGTGGACGGCACGACCCGCCAGACCTTCACCAACGAATACGGCGAGTACCGCCTCGCCAATCTCCCGCCCGGCCCCGTCACCCTGCGCGCCTTCTTCACCGGCCTGACGCCGCAATCGGCCCAGCTCACCGTGGCCGCCGGCCAGACGGTCGCGCGCGACTTCAGCCTCAGCCCGGCCACCCTCGACGACACGGTGAAGCTCGACACCTTCGTGGTCGCCGCGGTGAAGGAGACCAACGCCAGCGCGATCGCGATCAACGAGCAGCGCTTCGCGGAGAACATCAAGAACGTGGTCGCCGCCGACGAGTTCGGCACCGTCACCGAGGGCAACGTCGGCGAGTTCCTCAAGTTCCTCCCGGGCGTCACGCTCGACTACACCGCCGCCGACGCCCGCTCCGTCGCCATCCGCGGCATGCCGTCCGTCGCCTCCGCGGTGACCGTGGACGGCAACCGCATCGCCAACACCGGCGCCGGCGTGGCCAACCGCACCTTCGAGTTCGACCAACTCTCGATCAACAACGTCTCGCGCATCGAGGTCACCAAGGGCCCGACACCGGAGAGCTCCGCGGACGCCATCGGCGGCACGATCAATCTGATCAGCAAGAGCGCCTTTGAGCGCAACCGCTCCGAGCTGACTTACCGGGCCTACCTTGGGCTCAACCACCAGACCCAGCAGGATGTGCAGTACCTGTCGCTGGGTCGTTCGCCCGGCCCCGGCCGCGAACCGCGCTCCAAGGCCCGCCCGGGCTTTGACTTCACCTACGTCCTGCCCGTCACCAAGGACTTCGGGTTCACCCTCACCGGCCTGAATTCGAACATCTTCAACCAGCAGTACACCTCCGCCCCCCGCTGGAACCCCACCAGCAACGCCTCGAGCGTCGGCACCCTCGCGAATCCGGTGATGAGCAGCTACCAGTTCAACGACGGCCCGAAGTTCACCTCGCGTTACTCGATGGGCGCCACCGCCGACTGGCGCATCGCACCGCGCGACGTCATCAGCGTCGGCGGCTCGTGGAACGCGTTCGACGCGATGTTCAACAACCACGTCCACACCATCAACGCCAGCACGCCGACCGCCTGGGATCGCACCTTCACGCAGGGCGGCAACACCGGCAGCGCCTCGCTCGGCCCCTCCCAGCGCAAGGCCGCTCGCGTCACCTACGTCCTCAACGCCAAGTACCGGCACGATGGCCGCGTCTGGCGCTTCGATGCCAGCGGCTACACCTCGCACTCCAAGGGCCTCTTCCGCGACATGGACTACGGCTACTTCCAGGGGGTGAGTTACTCCCTCTCCGGTCTGCGGATCCGGTTCGACGGTCTCAACGAAACCCGCCCGGACAACATCTCCGCCGTGGTCGCCGCCACGGGCGCCCCGATCGACATCCGGCAGCTCGGCAACTACACGGTCGGCACCGCCACCACCCAGCCGGTGGATTCCTACAACTCCAACAAGGGCGTGAAGCTCAATCTCGCCCGCGTGTTTGATCTCTTCGGCCTGCCCGTCGTGGTGAAAGCCGGCGTCGATGCCCGCCGTGCCATTGCCGAGGCCCGCCGCCCCTTCAAGCGCTGGACCTTTGCCGGCGCCGACGGCCGCACCGGCACCGGAGACGAACGCGCCGGGCTCTACGACTTCGTCGACACCTACAACTCCTCCGTGCCCGCGCCCTATGGCAACGGCCCGTGGCAGTATCCGAGCGCCTACAAGGTGTACGATCTCTTCCGCGCCCATCCCGAGTACTTCATCGCCGACGAGGCGTACGCGATCCAGCAGAGCGCGCTCAACTCGAACGTCATCACCGAGGACATCATCGCCGAGTACCTCCGGTTCGACCTGCGCCTGCTCAAGAACCGCCTCTGGATCGTCGCCGGCGCCCGCTACGAAACCACGCGGGACGACGGCTACGGCCCGCTCAACGACATCAGCCGCACCTACCAGCGCGACGCGGCCGGCAACCTGCTCCGCGATGCCGCCGGCCGGCCGATCAAGATCGTCGCCGACGCCCTCACCCTCAACCGCCTGCAGTACGTGGATCGCGGAGCGCACATCGAGAAGGACTACGGCGATCTGTACCCGAGCCTCAACGTGACCTACAACGTCACCGAGGCCATCGTCGCCCGGGCCAGCTACGCCAACACCATCGCCCGCCCGAACTACACCAGCATCATCCCCGGCACGACCCTCCCCGACCCGGCCAGCACCACGGCGCGCACCATCACCGTCAACAACATCAACCTGAAGCCGTGGAGCGCGAAGAACTACGACGTCGCCCTCAGCTACTATCCGGCCAAGGGTGGTGAGGTCACCGTCGGGGCGTTTCGCAAGGACATCAAAGACTTCTTCGGCGGCCGCGTCGTCGACGCCACGCCCGAACTGCTCGATCTCTACGGGATCGACGACATGTACGCCAATGGCGGCTACGTGATCAGCTATCAGCAGAACGTCGGCGCGGCGAAGATCACCGGGGCGGAGTTCAGCTATCGCCAACCGCTCACCTTCCTGGGTGCGTGGGCCCGGGGCCTGTCCGGCTTCTACAACATCACGCAGCTCCACCTGCAGGGCAACGGCCTGGCCGACTTCAGCGCCTTCATCCGCCGCTCCCAAAACTGGGGGATCAGCCTGAACAAACCCCAGTACACGCTGCGGCTGAACTGGAATTCCCGCGGCCGCCAGCGCCAGAGCGCGATCGGCGGCAACGCCGAACTGGGCACCTACAGCTACGCCGCGCCGCGGCTCACGATGGACATCGACGGGGAGTACCGCATCAACAAGCGGCTCGGCCTGTTCCTCGGCGCCCGCAACATCCTCGGCCGGCCGTTCATCACCGAGCGTTACGGCCCCAACACGCCACCCTACGCCCGCCGCTACCAGCGCGACGACTACGGCATTGCCATCTCGGCCGGCCTGAAGGGCACCTTCTGACCCCCGCGCAGGGCGGCCGGCCTTCCGCCACCAGCTGGTGACCGGCCGCTCTTTGTCACCACCGCTCCGGAAGGAAACGCCTGGGCGCATCTGCCGGTTGGCGGTCATTTGTCTGGTGTAGCCGGGGGCGGTGACCCCGGCGGCCGGCCTCACCGCGGCCGGCTACAACCGCCAACCGATAGATGCGCCCGAAACGCCTCCGGCGGTGGGTTACACCTTGCCGTGAAGCACGGTCAGGGTTCCGCTTGGCGTGCGCGCGATTGCACCGCTCCGGCGCATTCGGATCGTGTCGCCGGGGTCGCTGACCCCGGCCCGGCCTCCCCGAGGCCGGCGACACCGATGCTCCGGGGAGCGCCATCGCCCGCCGCCTTCGACCCTCCCCATGAGAATCACCCGACTCCTTCTGCTCGCCACCGTTGCCGCTGGTTCAATCACCGCGGCCACCCCCGCCTCCGGCACCCGCCCGGCCTTTAGCGGCATCTACCCGCACCTGGCGACCTTCAACAACGAGGGCGAATGCGGCACCGGCGCCGTCGTGCCCTGGGCGGACCGCCTCTGGGTCATCTCCTACGCGCCGCACATGCCCAAGGGGTCATCCGACAAGCTCTACGAAATCACCCCGGACCTGGAGCAGATCATCCGCCCGGAGAGCATCGGCGGCACCCCCGCCAATCGCTTCATCCACCGCGAGTCGCAGCAGCTCTTCATCGGCCCCTATGCGATCGATGCCCGGCGCAACGTCCGGGTCATCCCCTACACCCAGATGTTCGGCCGCCCCACCGGCAATGCCCGCCACCTCACTGATCCCGCCAAAAAGATCTACTACGCCTCGATGGAGGAAGGATTCTACGAGGTCGACGTCCAGACCCTCGCCGTCACCGAGCTCTTCCGCGACGAGGCGATCAAGGAGCCGTTCCGCCGCGCCGATCTGCCCGGCTACCACGGCAAGGGTCTTTATTCCGGCCAGGGACTCCTCGTTTACGCCAACAATGGCGAACGCGGCCAGGCCGCCCTGACCAAGCCGGAAACGCCCTCCGGCGTCCTCGCCGCCTGGGACGGCCGGGCCGACACGTGGAACGTGATCCGGCGCAACCAGTTCACCGAGGTCACCGGACCGGGTGGCATTCTAGGTAACTCCAATCCGGCCACCGACCCACTCTGGACCATCGGTTGGGATCATCGCTCGGTCATCCTGATGGTGCTCGATCAGGGCCGGTGGCACAGCTACCGCCTGCCGAAGGCCAGCCACTCGTACGACGGCGCCCACGGTTGGAACACCGAGTGGCCGCGCATCCGCGAGATCGGCGAAAAGGACCTGCTGATGACGATGCACGGCACCTTCTGGCGCTTTCCCGCCACGTTCACCCCGGCGAACTCCGCCGGCATCGCCCCGCGGTCGAACTACCTCAAGGTCGTCGGCGACTTCGCCCGCTGGGGCGATCGCCTCGTGCTGGGCTGCGATGACACGGCCAAGAGCGAGTTCCTCAACAAGCGGCGCGCCAAGGGCAAGCTCGCCGGCCCCGGTCAGTCGCAATCCAACCTGTGGTTCCTCGACCCGGCGCAGCTCGATCAATTCGGCCCCCCCCTTGGTCGCGGTGCGGTGTGGTTCACCGAGCCGGTCAAACGCGACGAACCCTCCGATCCGTACCTTTTTGCCGGCTACGATGAGCGGCTTCTCCACATCGCCCACGAGGGCGGCGCGCCGCTTTCGGTCACCCTCGAAATCGACCGCGCCGGCAACGGCCGCTGGAGCCCGCTGCGCCGGATCGAGGTGCCCGCCTCGGGCTATGCCTGGACCACCTTCGGAACGGAGGAAAAAGGGGCCTGGATCCGCCTGCGCGCTTCCCGCGACTGCGCGCAACTCACGGCCTTCTTCGCCTACCGCAACCGCGACCGCCGCCCGACCGCCACCACCGACGCCCGCTTCGCCGGACTCGCCCGCGAGGATTCTCCGACGCCGCGGGGCGGACTGCTCCACGCCCGCGGTGCCGGCAAGAAGACCCTGGCCGTCACCGTCGGCGACACCTTCTACGAAATGGGACCCGACCTGCAGCTTCGCCGCAGTGACGAGGCCGGGGCGGCCGCGTGGATGCAAGCCAACGTCGCCATTCCGCGCGACGCCATCTCGCTCGATGCCGCCTCCGCCATCTATACCGACGAAGCCGGACGCCGCTTCCGCCTGCCCCGTGGCCGCGCCGACTACCGCCTCGAAGGTCCGCTGGGCCCCGAACGCGCCTGCCGCGAGGTCTGCACCGAGCGCGATCTCCTCAATGTGGCCGGCACGTTCTTCGAACTGCCCGCCGAAAATGCCGGCGGCATCGCCAAGCTCCGTCCCGTGGCGACGCACAATCGCCGCTTCCACGATTATGCCAGCTGGCGCGGATTGCTCGTGCTCACGGGCATCGCGGCGGACGCCCCCGCCAGCAACCGCCATCTCGTCCGCTCCGACGATGGCCAGGCCGCGGTCTGGCTCGGCGCGGTCGATGACCTCTGGGCTCTCGGCAAACCAGTGGGGGTCGGCGGCCCGTGGAAGGACTCCGCCGTCACCGCGGGTCAACCCTCCGATCCGTACCTGCTGACCGGCTACGACCGGAAGGCCCTCACGGTTTCGCATCGGGCCTCCACGCCCGTGCGCTTCAAGGTTGAGATCGACCTCACCGGCACCGGCGTCTGGGTGGAGTATACGACGCTCACCGCCGCCCCCGGTCAGTCAACCGTGCACGATTTCCCCGCTGGATTCCAAGCCTACTGGCTGCGAATTTCGGCCGACACCTCCACCACGGCCACCGCCTGGTTGGTGTACGAATGATACCTCACCACTGTAGCCGGGGTCGGTGACCCCGGCCCAACCCCAGTCCGGCCAGTCCCTTCACACCTCCCCTCCCTCTCCCCGTCTCTCTGTCTCCCCCGTCTCCCCTGCCTTCTTCTCTCCCCACGTCTTCCAAGTCTTCCTCCTTTCCTCTCTTCCCACGTCTCCCACGTTTTCCGAGTCTTCCTCCTTTCCTTTCTCCCTTCATGAAACACCTCCTCCCCTGCCTGCTCCTCGCCCTGCTCGGCGGAATCTCCCTCCGCGCCGCGCTGCCGGCCCGCACCGCCCTCCCCGCCCCCGGCGGTGATCGCGTGCTCCTCGAGGCCGAAAGCTTCCAGAATGCCGGCGGCTGGTCGCTCGACACCCAGTTCATCGATCTCATGGGCTCGCCCTACCTGCTCGCCCACGGCCTCGGGCAACCCGTGGCCGACGCCACCACCACGACCACCTTCCCCTCCACTGGCAAATACCGCGTCTGGGTGCGCACCAAGGACTGGGTCGCGCACTGGGGCGCCCCCGGCGCGCCCGGCAAGTTCCAGGTCCTCGTCAACGGCCAGCCCCTGGGCGAGACCTTCGGGACGAAGGGCGCCGCCTGGTTCTGGCACGACGGCGGCACCGTCGAGGTCGGCAACCGCCAGGTCACCGTCGCCCTGCGCGACCTCACCGGCTTCGAGGGCCGCTGTGACGCCGTCTATTTCACCAAGGACCTCGGGGAGACCCCGCCCAACGACTCCGCCCCGCTTTCCGCCTGGCGCAAGGTCGCCCTCCACCTGCCCGACCAGCCCGAGGACATGGGGGAGTTTGATCTGGTCGTGGTCGGCGGCGGCTACGGCGGCCTCGGCAGCGCGCTGTCCGCCGCCCGCATGGGCCTGAAGGTCGCGCTGATTCAGAACCGCCCGGTCCTCGGCGGCAACGGCAGCTCCGAGGTGCGCGTCTGGGCCCAGGGCCTGATCCGGCGCGGCAAGTACCCGCACATCGGCGAGATGATCGAGGAATTCGCCGACCGCGCCAAGAACTCGCCCGGCACGTATGAGGAGTTCGGCGACGCCCAGAAGGAGGCGCACATCCGGAAGGAAAAGAACATCTCCCTCTTCCTCAACGAGCACGTCTATGCCGCCGAGACCCGCGACGGCCGCATCGTCGCCGTCACCTCGCTCAACACCACCAACAGCCGGGAAAAGCGGTTCCGCGGGAAGTTCTTCTCCGACTGCACCGGGCACGGCAACCTCGCCCACCTCGCCGGGGCCAAGTACGAAATCGAGATGAAGGATCTGCTCGGGATGAGCAACATGTGGATCTGGAGCAACGCCTCCTCGCCGCAGAACTTCCCGGAGACCCCGTGGGCGCTCGATCTGACCATGGACGACTTCCCGTATCCCAAGATGGGACGCGCCGACATGGCCGACAAGGGCAAGGGCGAGTGGTTCTGGGAAAGCGGTTTCAACAAGCACCCGATCAACGATCTCGAGACCATCCGCGACTGGAACTTCCGCGCCGTGTACGGGGCGTTCAACGCGATGAAGAACAAGGACGGCAAGGCCCAGCACCCCAACGCGAAGCTGGACTGGATCGCCTACATCGGCGGCACCCGCGAATCGCGGCGCATCGTCGGCGACGTGATGCTCACGCACGAGGACATCGTCAACAAGCGCGACTTCCCCGACGGTTGCGTCCCCAGCACCTGGAGCATCGACCTGCACTTCCCCAAGCAGGAATTCGCGAAGAAGTTTCCCGACAATCCGTTCATCTCGTACGCCGACCACGATCGGCGCGTGGACCGGACCTTCGGGTACCCGATTCCCTATCGCTGCCTGTACTCGGTCAACGTCGCCAACCTCTTCATGGCCGGGCGCAACATCAGCGTCACCGACCATGCCCTCGGCACCGTGCGGGTGATGAAGACAATCGGCATGATGGGCGAGGTCGTGGGCAAGGCCGCCTCGATTGCGGTGCGCCGCAACTGCACGCCGCGCGACGTCTACCACCTCCACTGGGCGGAAATGGACCAACTCCTCAAGCTGCCCGGCCGGGCCCGGCGCCAGGCGGACAACACCTTCGATCTTTCCGGCCCCGTGCCCGCTCCCGTGGACGACACCGCGGGCCGCGGCACCTCGCTCGCCTCGCTCAAGGGCATCGTGATCGACAACAATCGGGCCAAGCTCACCGGCAAATGGGCCACGGGCGGAGGCCTGCCCCACGTGGGCAGCGAGTACGCTTACGCCCGCGGCCCGGGCAACACCGCGACCTTTGAGTTCACCGTGCCCACCGCCGGCCGGTACGAGGTTCGCTTTGCCACCGCCCCGCACGAGAACCGCGCCAGCAACACTTCCGTGAGCGTGCGGCATGCCGGTGGCACCGCCACGGTCTCCGTCAACCAGCGCGTCCCCGGCCCGATCGACGACCGCTGGGTCTCGCTCGGCACCTGGCGCTTCGAGGCCGGCCAGACCTACGCCGTCGTGGTCGACGCCGCCAACGCCAACGGCAATGCCCATATCGACGCCGTGCAGGTGCTGCCGGCGAATTGACCCACACCACCCACCTCCCCTGAAAGCGGGACGCCCGGTTCCGGTCCCGCTCCCGCCGGCGGCCACGCCACCGGCCCGATTCGCGATGGCCCATTCCTGTAGGCGGGGCGACCTCGCCCCGCGTGAGGCGAATCGCCGGCGCCAACTCGCGGTGCGAGGTCGCCCCGCCCACAAGAATCCCAAGGCGAAGTCGATCGGAGATAACCTGGGAATACGAATGAAGGCCTGCCTCCGACTCTTCTCGCCACTCATGAACCCAACTGGACACCGGCAGGGAGATCCTCATCCGCGTTCCTCGGCGTCCCTCCGTGGTTCTCTTCTGGTTGGGGAATCTTGACCTGGTTGCCGCGACTTTTCGGCTACCAGGACTCCAACCGCCTCCCGGCGCCCATGGCCCACCCCCACCTCCGCTCCACCGCCCTGCGCGTCTACCGCCTCGCGGTCGTCGTGACCATCGCCTGGCTGGTGCGCGACGTCGCGGTGCGGCAACGTTCACACGGCGACGCTCCGGTGGTGCTTGAGGAGGTGCGCGGCTTCTTCCCTTCCGCGGCGCGCCTTCGACCCGATGATTCCGCCCGCGATGGTCTGTTCGTTCACGATCGCGAAGGTCGCGAACTCGGCTACATCGTCCGCACCCAGCCGCGCTGCCACGACATCATCGGTTACTGCGGCGTCACCGACACCCTGATCGCCCTCGACCCCGACTGGAAGATCCTCGGCCTGAAAGTGCGCTCCTCGGACGACACCAAGGACCATCTCCAGGACGTGCTCAACCACCGCCGCTTCCTCAAGACCTGGAACGGCCTCACCTGGGATCAGACGGCGGACATGGATCTGAAGAAAGCCGGGGTCGAAGGTGTCTCGGGCGCCACCATGACCAGCATGGCGATCGCCCGCAGCGTGAAGGCCCGGCTGCAGCTGAGCCGCGACGAACTTGCCGCTCGGCCGCCCTTCAGTCCCGGCTGGCGCGACTGGGGGATGGCGGGCGTCCTGGTGCTGGCCGGCCTGATGGCGTTCGGCCCCGCCGCCTGGCGCCATCGCTGGAAGGTGCCGTATCAGCTCTTCCTGATTGGGTACGTCGGGCTGGTCAGTGGCGATCTGCTGGCCCAATCGCTCGTCGCCGGATGGGCTCGTTCGGGAGTCCCGTGGGAAACCGCCTCGGGGCTCGTAGCCCTCCTGGCGGCGGCGCTGGTGGTGCCCTGGGCGAGCGGCAAACCTCTCTATTGCCACCACCTCTGCCCGCACGGTGCGGCCCAGGAGCTGATCGGACGCGTTCGGCCGAAGCGCTGGACCCTCGTGCTGCGCGCCGATGTCGTCCGCGGCCTGGAGTACCTGCCGGGGGCGCTATTGCTCCTCGTCCTCGTGTCCGCGCTCATCGCGCTGCCGCTCGATCTGGCCGGGATCGAACCGTTTGATGCCTACCTCGTGCGTACCGCCGGGGGCGCCACGGTCGTGGTCGCGGTGCTCGGCCTGGTGGCCTCGTGCTTCGTGCCTCAGGCGTATTGCCGATTCGGATGCCCCACCGGTCTGCTGCTGAACTTTGTGCGAACCCGGGGCGCAGGCGATCGCTTCGGTCGCCGCGATGTCCTGGCCCTCGGCTTCGTCGCCGTCGCCGTCGCACTCAACGCGCACTACGTACCCGTCTTGATCTGGATGAAAGGCCTGCCGTGAAAGCCGCAGGACCGGCGGCCTCGGCGCTCTCGGCGAAGATTGTGGGTGGGGCGACCCCGCCCCGCCGCACCGCGCTCGTGTTGGCGCTGGCCGCCACGTGCTCGCTGCCGATCGCCGCCGCGCCCGACCCCACCACCGTTTCCGGTCGCGCCATGGGCACCACCTGGTCGGCGCAGTGGCGGGCTCCTGCCGCCGCGATCGATCCCGCCGCCGTCAAGGAGGCCCTGGCCGGCTGCCTCGAAGCACTTGAACAACAGTTCTCCACCTACCGCGAAGGCTCCGAAGTCTCCCATTTCAATCGAACGCGCCACACCGAGTGGTTTCCGGTTTCAGCCGACCTGGCCCGCGCCGCGATGCTCGCCCGGGAGATCAGCGCCCGGACGGGCGATGCCTTTGATCCCACGATCGCCCCGCTGCTGAGAACCTGGGGCATCGGCCCGCACCCGGCCCGGGACACCTGGCCTACTGCCACGGAGATCGGCGCCGCCCGCGCGCAGGTTGACTGGCGCCGCCTGGAGGTACGCACCGATCCGCCGGCCCTGCGCAAGGCCGATCCGCACCTCCAAGTCGAGTTGGCGTCCCTCGCCAAGGGATACGCAGTCGACCGCCTCAGCGCCCTTCTCAACCGCTTGGGAGCACCTCATCACCTCGTCCGGATCGGCGGCGACTTTCGCGCCGCCGGGCCGGGACCTCGGGATGAAGGCTGGATGGTCGCGATCGAGGACCCGCGGAATCCCGGAGGAAAGCCCGCCTGCGTGGTTACGCTCCGCAATGAGGCGCTCTCGACCTCCGGCAATTATCGCAATGCCCTCCAGATCGGCGGACAAGCGGTCGGACACATTCTCGACCCGCGGAGCGGACTTCCGGTCAGCGGTTCGCTGTGGTCGGCGAGTGTCCGCGCCGGAACGTGCGCGGAGTCGAGCGCCCTGGCCACGGCGCTTTTCGTGTTGGGCGCGGAGGAAGGTCGCCGGCTCGCGGCGCGCGAATCCATCGCCGCGGTGTTTCTCCTTCGCGACGGCCCGCACCTGCGGCAGCACGCCTCGCCCGCATTTGGCGCCTGCGGTCGCTAGCCACACGCTAGCCGCGCTGGAACGCAGTGGAGGCGTGGTCTTGCGGAAGACCACGCGGTCGCTGGCCCGGCAACTGTGGATCGCCTCCACGGCGTCAGCTTCCACCAAGACCATCCTCTCATCCCACGGTCACAATGCTTGGCTTCGCCCGAATCTC
>JACRQG010000026.1:0-21876 GCA_016222805.1 Verrucomicrobiota bacterium
CAAACTTGCCAGAGTGCATCCCGCCACACGGCGGATCGCGGAATCGCCGTCAAATCGTGAGCACCCCTTCAGTCACGTAGCGCCACTCAAAATAAATCACTTAGGAGACTCGCACACCACTCTGATTGGACAGCATTGGGGTCGCCCCGCCTACAAGGGGGACGAACGGCGGGCGGACCCGTTCAGTAGGAGAACGTGCTGGTGAGCGCGATCTGCCGGGGCTCGACGCGTCCGTACTGCAGGCCGCGGCCGCCATCCATGTAGGTCGAGCGGAGGATCTCGAGATCGTCACGGTCGAGGAGGTTCCGGATGTTGAGTTGGATTCGCCAGCCCATCGGACGGCTACCGAACAGCCGGGCGCGCCCGCCGTAGCCGGCCAGGAGGTCCACAAAGGTGAGCGAGTTGCCCCCGATTGGGCGCGTCACATCGTCGCCCGTGGAGCCATCGGGATAGGTGCGCTGGAAGTAGCCGGTCGTCACCGGCGCCTGCTGCCAGCGCAGGCCGCCGCCGAGGTTCAGCCCCTTGGCCCAACCCTCCGCAAAGCGATAGTTCGAGAACAGGCTGCCGCGCCACTGCCGCTGCCGGAAGCGGGGCAGGTTGTTGCGCAACTGGTCCTCCAGAATCTGTGACGCCACGTCCTGGTCGTAATACTGGTGCACGGTCCGCGGATCCGTGGCCGAGATCGCGACATTGTCCCAGCCGAGTCCGCCGAACTGTCGCCAGACGGGCAGGCGCCGCTCCACCCAGCGGTGGAAGTCCGCGCCTTTGTTGAAGACCCGCGTCTTCTGCTGGCCGAGCGCCAGGCGCGCATCCCAGTTGCGCGTCAACCGGGCGACCAGGGTGACATCCAGGCCGCGCCCGATCTTGTCCTCGACGGAGCGATACGCGTTGGCGCCGCGTCCGACCGGGTCGTAGCCATCCGCCGGCACGTCCGCGATGCCGGCCGGCCGGTCCGGGCCGCGCAGGCGCTGCTCGATCGCCGGGATCGCGTTGCGGACGTCCTGGCCATCGCCGATCAGGTTTTGCTGGTGTTCCTTGAAGAAGTTCACGCGCAGGGAAAGGTCGTCCTGCCGGAGAGCGGCGCGGAAACCGAAGTCATAGCCGTTGCTCGAAATGCCCGGCAGGAGGCGGTTCTCGGTGTCGAGAAAACGCGGTGGCAGTGCCGTGTTGTCGGAACGACTCGCGAAGACCGAGAACCACCGCGTCGCGTGGTACACGGCCCCATAGGCGGCGGTGGTGGCGTCGTCCTTCAGCTCCGGCGTGGTGTCGAAGCGGGTCCGGGACAGCGGCACGTACAGGCCGCGGCGGTCGCCCGGGGTCAGCTGGTCGCCGCGCACCGCGAAGACCGGGGCGACCAGGAAGCTTCGGAACCGGTCCTGCCGGCGACCGGCGAAGAGGTTCAGCCGGTCGCGGAGGAAGAAGCTCTGCCAGGCGAGCATGAAGGTATCGACGTCCTTGCGCGAACCGCCGGTCGCTGTCTGACGGCCGTCCGGATGGTCAAACATCGTGGCCTGGAAGGCCTGGCCGGTGGCTCCATCGGTGAAGGTCCACGGCCCGAAGTACGCCCGATCGCCGCTCCCGCCGCCCGGAAGGGCCCGCGCGGTGAAACTCCCGGCCGCGGGATCCAGGTAGTACCGGGAGCGAATGAAACGGCTGTTGTTCAGGAGATCTCCCGTGGCAAACGAGGGCGAACCCGTCACCATCGCCCGCGTATCCTGCGATCGGTCCTCGTCCACGCGCCACGACACTAGGCCCGCCAGCCGATGCCGGCCAAGAAACCGGGCCCAGCCGCGGAAATGCCGCGCGCTGTCGAACTCGTACGAGGTGGTCAGCCGGACCTCCTTGGTGAGGCTCAGCGACTCGGTGCCGTTGGGATACGATTCGATGAAGAGCTTTCCCGCATTGGGGTTCAGGGCCGTCTGCCGGTTGGCGGCCGTACCTCCGGGAAGGTAGCGGTTGGGGTCGGCAAAGAGGTTGAGCGCCTCGCCCAGCTGGAACGCGCCGCCCTGGATCTCCGCCACCTCCTCGTAATTGAAACCGATTTCCACGAAGAGATTTTCCGTCAGTTTGTGCTCGAGCGCGGTCCGGAGCAGCTTGCCGTTGAGCCGATTGAGGCGGGAGCCGACCCGCGCGTCGCGGGAGGTCGGAAAGATCGAGTTGTCGAGCAGCGAGGCGTTGCGCGTATCGGCCACGCCCGCGAGCTGGTTGGGGCCGCGCGTGTTGGCCGACCCGTTCCACACCAGCAGGGACGGCTGGCCCGCCCCGTACGCCACCACCCGCAGGGCGTTGGTGTTGCGGTTGAGCAACGGGAAGGCGGCGGCGGTGACCGATGCATTCCCGGCGGAATTGTCGTACAGCGGGCGGCCGGCGGCCACCCAGGGAGTCAGGAAATCGTAGGTGATGTAGTTGCTCGCCGGCGACGCCCGTTGGCTGGTGCGCTCCAGGCTCACCCGCCACGAGGTGCGCTCGAACGGACGCCACGTCACCGTGCCGAAGACGCGCTTCTGCCGGTTATACGCGTCCTCGACATAGCTCTGGCCGTCGTGGTCGACCGCCGCCAAGCGCACCGCGAGCTTCTGCGGAATCACCGCGTGGTTGAGGTCGATCGCGGCCCGACGCGATCCGTTGTTGTCCACCCGCAGGGTCACCTCGTCGCGCTGGCGGAAGAGGGCCCGCTTGGTCGCGACGTCGATTGCCCCTCCGGCGTTGCCGAGTCCGAAGAGGATGGACTGCGGCCCATTCGCGATCGTGATCCGCTCGATGTTGTAGAAATCGCTGGGGAGGTTTGTCGCGTAGAAGTCCGCCGACTGGGTAATGGCGTCGAACCCCCGGGCGCGCCCGCCGGCGCGGGTGTTGAGCGTGCCGTCGTTCGGCCCGGTGTTCTGTTCGTTGGCGCCCCCGTTGTTCGTCGTGAACATCACCGCCTCCTCCATGTTGGTCGCGCCAATGTCGCTGAGGAAATCGATCGTCATCACGTCGATCTGGGCGGCGATGTCGCGCAGCGGCGTGTTCACCCGGCTTCCGGCGAGCGAACTCGTCGCCACATAACCCTTGTCCGAACTGGCGGTGGTGACAAAGGGCGAGAGTTCGATCGGCTCGTCGCCGGCCGCGGTCGCCACCTGCGGCGCCGTGGCAGCCTGGGCCCGGAAGCCCGGGCTGGAGAGCAGGGCCCCAACCGCGGTGAAGGCGAGGCTGGACCGACGAAGGAGGGAGACAAACGCGGAAGGGTTGGTCATGATCGAAAGGCAGAACGCCGACCGATAGCAGGACGAATTTCGGCCGGCGAGGATTCACTTGAACCCCGCTGCGCTCAACCCCAGATCACCGCGGGCCGCGCCGCACCTCGATCAGGTGCACGTCGAGATGGCCCCGAAGCGTGCGCACTTCCACCTGCGCGACGCCGGGCTCGCGCGGCCATTCGCTCACCGGCATGGCGAACTCGGTTTCGCTCCAGCGCGTGGGGTCCGTGCGCAGCGGGATCTGTCGCGAGCCTGCCCGCACCTGCCCCTCCCCTTCCCCACCGGCGATCACCCGCACGCGCACGTGGCCCTCCAGCGTCCGGCGAAACGCCTCGTCCAGCTTCACTCGCGCCACCTGGCCGGCGGAGTAGCGGCGCGCAAAGGCTCCAAAGCGAGAACCTGGTGGCCCCACCGGGCCAACCCCGATCGAGCCGTCGCCGTCCACCCGCGCCGCCAGCCAGGTGTAGTCGCCTGTAAAACGCTGGAGGCGGCGCGCGCCCTCGGACACCTTCGCATTGGGAGCCCGGGCCGCCGCGTTCTGCCGAAACGCCACCCACGCCCCCGGCGACTCCGCGGGGCGATGGTGCCGCCCCACGTACTCCGCGCCCCAGGCGTACGCCGCGCGAAACTCGCGCGGCCCCGCCGCATTCGGGTCCACCGGCGCGTCGCGTCCGTGGCGCCCGCTGATCGCGTAGCTGAGGTTGGCGTGGTACTCGCCGATGAACGAGACGCCGCAGTGGAGGTTGAACAGCATCGTCCAGTAGTTCCATTGCGCCGGGCTGCACCAGCGCGGGTCCGGCCCTCCCCCGTGCTCTCCCCACGCCGAGGCCCAGGGCTCCGCGTAGGCCACGGTCTTTCCGCTCCGGCAGTCGTCGAAAAAGACGCCGTACTGCCGCTCGACACCCGCACTGCGCGGCTCTGCCTCGCTCGAGGTATGGAACCAGGCGAGCCGGCCCGCGGCGAACTGTCCGGCCCACCGAACGCGCAGTTCCTCGGGAAGGTTGTTCCGGACGAAGACGACCGCCCAGTCGGCAAACCACCGACGATACGCCTCCGCCACCCGCTCGAAGTACTCCAGGTGCGCCGCGGGCGTGAAACGGCCGGCGGCCTCTCGGTCGACGCCCGCCGGCTCGCTCCAGGCAGACGGCTCCGTGAGCGCGGCGGGAACGTGCAGGTGTTCGGTGCCAATCGCGTTGAAGTTCAGGCGCAATCCCAGCAACGCCGCCAGGTGGGGACCCGCGCGCAGGTGCCCCGCCAGCGCTTCCAGCATCGCCAGGTGCGCCGCCTGGTAGCGCGGATGCCAGAACATCAGCGTTCCCGCGGCATCTCGCACCTGCACGCTGAGCTTCTCCTTCACCGAGGGAACCTGCTGGAACAACCACGCCGGTTTCAGGTTTCCGTTGATCTGCAGGGTGGCGCGCTTCCCCAGGGCGGAGAACCTCGCGAGTCCGGCGTCGACAACGGAGAAGTCATAGCGCCCCGGGGCCGGTTCCACCTCCGCCCATTGCAGGACGACCTGGCCGCCGCGCACGTAAGGCAGCGCCAGGATCTGCTCCGCATCAGCCTTGCC
Source organism: Verrucomicrobiota bacterium (assembly GCA_016222805.1). Classification (GTDB taxonomy): domain Bacteria; phylum Verrucomicrobiota; class Verrucomicrobiia; order Opitutales; family Opitutaceae; genus ER46. The sequence continues at coordinate 4,810 of JACRQG010000026.1, forward strand.
CTGGCTCCAGAGCAGATAGAAGCCGCGCGCCTCGGCCTCAAGGTAACCGTGGGCGCGTCATGATGCCCCAGCGAATCCCCGGCCCGACGACGTGGCCACGCAGAAATCCACCCGGCCACCGATCGCCGCCGCCAATCAGGGGGACAAAGCCAACCCTGATGACCTCGCGATTTTGCACTCCCCCTGCGACCGGACTCGGGCTAAACCCGACGGCGAACGTTTGCCGCAAACATGAAAACTCCCCTCCCGGTCTGCCTGCTGCTTGGTAGCCTTGCCCTTCCGCCCAGCCTTCCCGGTGCCGCCGAAACGGCGAAGCCGGCGCCGGCGGGAAGCGAACAGCCCCTCGATCTCTCGAAACTCGATCAGCTGCCGGTGCCGCGGTTCCAGGCCCGGCCCCGGTACCCGGAAGCCGCCCGCAAGGCCAAACGCTCCGGGGAGGTCTTGGTCGACTTCATCGTCGATACGAAGGGCGAGGTGCGGGGGGCACGCGCCGTGCGCTCGACCTCGAAGGAGTTTGAGGCCGCTGCCATCGAGGCGGTGAGCAAGTGGCGCTTCCGCCCCGGACGCAAGGGAGGGCGCGACGTCGCCACGCACATGCAGGTGCCGATTGTCTTCTCCCTCGAGGAGAAATCCGCCTCGAAGTCAAAGAACTGACTCCCGTCGCCATGCCATCCCGTCGTCGCCTCCCTCTCCCCGCCGCCCTTGCGGCGCTCGCCGCCCTTGCCAGCTGGTCACCCGTCGCCGCCGCCGCGCCGCGGCCGAATGTCCTGCTGCTCTTCTCCGACGACCTCCGCGCGGAGCTGGGATGCTACGGCACCGTCGGCATCAAGACGCCGCACATCGACGCACTCGCCCGGCGGAGCGTCCGCTTCGACCGCGCCTACGTCCAGTTCCCCCTCTGCAATCCCTCGCGTTCCTCGCTGCTCACCGGGCGGTATCCGACGGCCACGGGCGTGATGGGCAACACGGAGTTTCTCGGTTCGCGCCATCCCGAGTGGGACACGCTGCCGATGTACTTCCGGAAGCACGGCTACGTCACCTTGCGCACCGGAAAGATCTTCCATGGCGGCTACGACGACACCGACGCCTGGGTCGAGGGCGGCGAGGTCCGCCCCCTGGGCAATGCCGATCGGCAGGGCTCCACGCAGGATCCCAAGCGTTCCGACAGCATCATCATCCTTGAGGGGGACGGCGAAAACCACGGCGACTACAAGTCCGCCTCCAACGCGATCGACTACCTGCGCCGGCACGGCAAGGGGGATCGACCGTTCTTCCTCGCTTGTGGGTTCAGCAAGCCCCACAGCCCGCCGACGGCCCCGCGCAAGCTGTTCGAGCAGTATGACGTCGACCGTATTCCGCTGCCCGCCGACTTCGCCCCCCGCCCCACGGTGCCGGCGGGCTTTCCGGCGCGCAGCGTGCCCGCGCGCAATGGCGACCTCTTCATCGGACGGGACGCCTCGGAGAAGGAGGCCCGCGAGATGAAACGCGCCTACTGGGCCGCCGTCTCGTTTGTCGACGCCCAGGTCGGCCGCGTGCTCGCCGCCCTCGACGAACTTGGGCTGCGTGAAAACACCGTCATCGTCTTCTGGGGGGATCACGGCTACCACCTCGGCGAGAAGGGCAAGTGGTCGAAGCACAATTCCCTCTGGGAGGTCGGCCTGCGCGTGCCCTACATGATCTCGGCACCCGGGGTCTCCGCCAATGGCCAGGCGTGTGCCCGCGTCGTCGAGTGCATGAGCATGTACCCGACCCTGGTCGATCTCTGCGGCCTGCCCGCCGTCGCCGGACAGAATGGCGTGAGCATCACCCGTCTACTCCGCGCCCCCTCCGCGGCGTGGGACCAGCCCGCCATTTCCGTGTGTTACGTGCAGCGCATCCTTGGCCGCTCGGTCCGCACCGACCGCTGGCATTACGCCGACTGGGACGAGGGTCGCGGCGGGGCGATGCTCATCGACACGCTGAAAGATCCCGGGGAACGCACCAACCTAGCCGAGGATCCGACCTACGCCCCGGTCCTCGCCGAAATGCGCCAGCACCTGCGCCGGCTCCCCGCGCTCACCAGCCCTCCCGCCCGCAAATCATGAGTCCGCTCCCGACGCGCCGCCAGTTCCTCGGGGGAGTCACCGCGCTCGCCGCTCTTGGCGGGTCCAAGGTGACGTCCGCCGCCTCCGCCCGCCCGGTATTCTCCGCCCAGGGCAACGAATTCACCTTCGACACCGGCGCCCTGCGCGGGACGCTGCGTGGCAAGGGCCAGTCCAAAGGCCTCATCCCGGTGGTCGATGTGGCGTCGGGAAAGCCCGTGGCCCGCTCCTACGGGTGGTTCTCGCCGTATCGGCTGCTGGATGACACGCATCGCTATGGCGATGCCGCGTGGAGCTGGCCCAGCACGGCCCGCCTCCTGCCCAACGGTGCCGTGGAGGTGAACTGGCCGGCTCACGAGCAGCTGCCGGTCGAGATTGCCGCGGTCTACCGCTGGTCGGCGCCCAACGTCCTGGATTTTCCGATTCGCGTCACCGCCCGGCGACCGGTGCGGCGCTTCGAGGTCTTCCTTGCCTCCTATTTCGAAGGGTTCCCGGACACCGTCGTGCCCGTCGGACCCGCCCGGGAGTTCGTCGGCGCTCCGCGTTCCGCCGGGGACTGGCAGATGTTCCCTCGGGACGAAGCCGCCGTTTCCCTCATCAAGGACGGCCGGTGGAAGCATGCGCCGAGTCCGGTGGATTGGACCATCCGCCCGTCGCACGCGCTGCCGCTGGCGATTCGCCGCGATCCCAGCCGGGGACAGGCGGCGGTCCTGATGACCCGGCCGGAGGAGTGTTTCGCGGTTGCCATCCCCTACGACACCGAGGTTCACCGCTCGGTCTATTTCTCGCTCTTCGGTCGCGATCTCAAAGAGGGAGAGTCCGTCGGCACCTGGGCGCGGCTCTGGATCGGCCCGGATCTCACCAACGCTGCCGCCCTCGATCTCTACCGCGCGTTTCGCGAAAACCCCCGCACGCCCTGAGGCCGTGGCGGCATTCCGCCTCTATTGCCATGCCTTCGCTTCCCCGGTATTTCTGCCTGGTACTGTTGTGTCCGCTTCTGGCCGGCGCCGCCGAGCCCGATTCCCGCCTGCAGGAGTGGCTGAAGCGCTATCCCGATGCCGACGCCAACCGCGACGGCGTGCTGACTCTTGAGGAAGCCCAAGCCTACGCGAAGGTCCTGCGCGGCAAGGCAGGCCGCAAGTCCACGGGCAAGAATGCGATCGATGAAGGCACCGCCCCCGCCGGCGAGCGCGTGCGGAAACCGACGCCCACCCATGCGGACGTGAGCTACGGACCGCACGAGCGCCACAAGCTCGACCTTTGGCTCGCCCCCTCCCCGGCTCCGACCCCTCTCGTGGTGTTCATCCACGGCGGCGGCTTCGTCAACGGCAGCAAGGCCGGCGCCCACGCAGGGATGATCCAGGGCTGCCTTGATGCCAAGGTCTCGTTCATGGCGATCAACTACCGCTACCGCACCACCGCACCAATCCAGGAGATCCTGCGGGATTGTGCCCGCGCGGTGCAGTTCGTCCGCCATCACGCTCGTGACTACAACCTCGATCCTGCGCGCATCGCGGCGTACGGCGGTTCGGCCGGGGCCGGCACGTCGCTCTGGCTCGCGTTTCATCCCGACCTTGCCAACCCGACCAGTCCCGATCCCGTGCTGCGCGAGTCCTCACGGATTGCGGCGGCGGGAGCCATCAACACCCAGGCGACCTACCACCTGCGGCGCTGGCCGGAGTTCCTCGGGACGCCGGGAGACTGGAACCGGCCGGGCGAAATCCCTGCGTTCTACGGGCTCAAGACCGAGGCGGAACTCGACGGAGCCGGCGCGATTCTCGCCGACGTCGACATGCTTGGCCTGGTCTCCCGCGACGATCCGCCGGTCTTTCTCTACACGAGCCACCCGGCCGGCACACCCGGCAATCGCGGGCATTATCTGCATCACCCCGGACACGCGCAGCAGGTGAAACGGGTCTGCGACGCCGCGGGAGTCACCGCGGTCGCCTGGTTCGCCTTCGCCGAGCCGCGCCTTGAAGGCGATTATCTCGCGGAGCTCCGGCGCTTCCTGTTCCAGCACCTGAAGGTCCCGCCGTCGTAGGCAGGCCGGGAGGGGGCCACAACTGGTCCCTGTAGGCGGGGAGACCGCGCCCCGCTCCCTCCGCGTGTGTGCCCCATCTCTGCGGGGCGGGTCGCCCCGCCCACAGCAGTCTCCGCTGGAGAGCCCTCAGGTTGTTTGTAGCCGCGCCTGAGCCTAAGGCGAAAGCACGACTGCACTTCGACCGACGCCTTCCTCATCCTCTTCCATTCGAAACCTTGTAGGCGGGGCGACCGCGCCCCGCTCCTCCCCCGTACGTGTCCCATCCCCGCGGGGCGGGGTCGCCCCGCCCATATGGTCGTGCCCGTGCGCCGTTCACCGCGCCGGCACGAGTTGGACGGCATCGACCGAAACAAAACCGTCGGTGCCACTTGTTTCGATGGTGACCACCACCGGGGCCTTCGGCGTCGCCGGAAAGGTCCCCAGTTCCGCGAAATGCCCGTCGATCGCCGGAACCAAGCGCTGATTCACCTGGCGCTCCGTGCGGCCGCCGGCATGCGCGATGACCACAGGAACGTTCGTGGCCCGATTGGGCGCCGCTACATAGGCCAGCCGCACGATGTAGTCTCCGGCGACCGCAACGGGGATGACAAAGCGGGCGGACTTCCGTCCCTTGTCCGTGTTGGCGTCATGCCGGCTGCCGCCCTCGATCGGCTGCCCGTATCCGCTGGCGGTCCACACGCCGACAAACTCGCCCTGCGCGTCATCGAGCACGGCTCCCTTGAACTTCCGTGCGGACACTCCGGCCGCACCGGCCAGTTCCAGGACCGCGCGCTGCGCCCGCAGCTTCGCCTGGAGTTCGCCCACGTCGATCGCCTGGACCGGCTGATCGGCGCGCAGCGCCTGCACCGCCGCCAGCCCGGCGGCGTGCCCCAAGGCCATGTACACCGGCTCCATTCGCAGGGAGCAATAGGCGACGTGCGAGGCGGAGAGGCAGACCGGCACGAGCAGGTTCTCCATCTCCTGTCGCTGCGGAGTCAGGCTGCGGTACGGAATTTGGTACGGCCGCGCGGGAGCGTCCGGAAACGAGCCTTCATCCCGCACCCAGCCTTCCGGGGTCACGCGGCGCTGGACGATGTGACAATCGATCACGAACGAACCCATCGCCACCGTATCCGGCTTGGTGATCTCGGTCTGGCAGTCGGCCTGGACCATCACGTACTCGCCGAGCATCCGCCGCGCCTCCCGCACATACAATGCGGTCGGAAAGTGCCCGTGGTCCTCAAACTCGTCGCGGCACAAGCCCCAGGAGTTGGTTTCCTCCCGCAACGCCGCCGGAACCTCCGGTTCATGGCCGAGGTACCACAGCATGCCCTGGAGGTAGTCGAGGTGTTCCTGCCGGATCCGCGCGCGGGTCGCCGGGTCGCCCTCGATGTACCCAACGTTGCCCCCGGGCAGGTCGCTGGAGCACAACCCCTGCGCATTGAGATCGTACTTCCCGGCCGCGACCTCCCCCAGGTGAAACAGCCGGCCGAACCGCACTTGCGGGTAGGCCGCGATCAACCGGCGGAGAAGTTCGTACCGCGCCGGCTCGTAGTTCCGGGGCCGAGGAAACGGCACGCGCAGCTCCGGCCGTCGCGTGACCACCACGCGGAAATTATACGCCTGCAGCCGACGATCCGCGCTGCCCGGCTCCGCCTGGCTGTCGGTTACCCCGAAGATCAACCGCCCGCGGGCGTCCCGGGCCGAAATCGCCGCCGGCGTGCCGTGCACATAATGGGGACCCTGCCCCCCCAGGCAGGAACACACGCTGGCCATCACTTCCGCCGACTGCGGACGCAGTTCCATCGGGAAGAACCCCGCCAGCGGCTCCCCGTACTGCGCCCGGCCTTCCCGCCCCCACGTGTGCGCCACCCCCGCCCAGGCCATCAAGTCCCCCTCGTAACTCGCATCGATGAACTGCCGGCCGTCCAGTGACCTCCCGTCGGCCAGCACCAGGCTGGCGAGGCGCAGTCCCTCCCGTCGCACGCCCCGGACCGACTGGTCCCGGAGAACGGTCGCCCCGCTTTCCCTCAGCATCGCCTCGAAGGTTTCCCGATTCGCGTGCGGCTCCGCGAACCACAGATGCCGGCCACCGTAACGTTCCGCCGCGCGCGCAAAGAACTCCCGCGTGATCCCCCCGATCGTCTCCACCTTTCCCGTATCCGTGCGGGTCAGGCCCCCCGCTACCATCCCGCCGATCCACGGCGAAGGCTCCACCACCGCCACCCGCGCCCCTTCGCGCGCTGCCGCAACTGCCGCAACAATCCCCGCGGGTGTCGCGCCGTAAACCACGACATCGTATCGCGGCTCCACTGCCGCCGCGGACACGACGCCCGCCAGCAACCCGCAGCCCATGGACCATCCTCGTCGAAATCCGATCGTCACCCTGCCAACCTTGGGGCCGCGGCCCACGGCGTAAAGCTCCGGCACCCAGCCGCCGGCTGGCGCGTTTCGCCAAAAGAAAGGGGCGCGGCGAGAGTGCCGCGCCCGCGGGGATCAGGGAATGCCCGGGCTATTTCGTCCGGACGCTGACCAAATCGGTGCGGGTCTTCCCGCCCTCGGTGATGCGCGCCAGGAAGTACACCGTCCCGTCGAGGCCGATGGCGATCGAGTTCACGTAGAGCGGCCGCTGGCCGTTCTCGTAGAAGATCGCCCCATGGTCGCGGGCCTTCATCGTCGCGATGTCGTAGGTGATGAGATGGAGGTTCTCCAGCCCCTTGGCCTCGCCCATGGCCGTGCTCGTCTTGCCCGCCACGCGTCTCCCGTCCTGGTAGATGGGTCCACCGGTGAGGTAATAGATCGTCTTGCCGTCGTGCCCGGCGGCGAAGCCGAGGTAGCCATAGCTGAACTGATCGAACATCCCGCTGGCTTTCGAAACATCCGACGTGATCCGATCGAGCACTTCGATGCGGTTGCGGGCTGGTTCGTACCGGAAGAGATAGCCCGAATTGCCGTGCACGCCGTAGATCATCTTGTCGGCGGGGCGGTAGAAGGTCTGCCGCCAGTTGTAGCCCATGTGGCCGGGGGAAGTCGGGTCGTACTGCCCGAAGTAGTCCTTCCGGAGATCCTCGCCCTTCACGGGCACGACGCGGTCCTCGGCGTAGTCGCAGCGGAAGATGTCGCCGTTGGCATTGCTGAAGTAGGCGGAACCGTCGTCGAGGTTGACCGCGATGGAACGGCACAGCGTCCGGTAGTTCGCGCCCTTGCCGTCCTCACCCTGCACGGCGAACAGCCCGTAGTTCTTCCATTCCTTCTTCTTGAGGTCGTAGCGGAAGAAGTAGCCCTTGGGCCAGCTGATGCCGTACAGCCGCCCCCGCCGCGTATCCATGCTCGTCGTCAGGATGCCCTCGCCGCCCGGGCCGATACCGAAGTCCTCGAACTTGCCGGTCTTGAGGTCGTAGGAAAGCAGGTGGCCGCCCGGATAGGGCTTCCAACCCGCAGGCGGAATGCCGGGCTTCTCCATGCCATCGACCAGGCTGTAAAAGCCGATGTGGGTGGAGAAGTAGAGCTTCCCGCCCATCTCGACGAAGTTCACGTGGCTCTTGCCCTGGACGATGGTCTTCTTGCCCTTCTCTCCGCACGCCTCCGTCAGGTCGCCGACCTGCTTGATGGTCTTCGTCGCCGGATCGAAGGCGTACATCAGCGCGCCCACGTCGTACTTCTCCGAACTGAGGACGTAGTAAATCTTGCCGTCACTGCCGCAGCCCATGCCGTTGTAGGTGTCGTGGGCGTCGGCAAAGCCCGAATTGTAGGTGCGCGCGGTGAGCTTGGTCCGCGGCTGGAAGGGATCGTCAGCGGCCGGCAGCATCGTCGCGACGGCGCAGAGCGTCGCCGCCAGGAGGGAGGTTGGAGGATTCATGGTTCGAAGGGGAGTTGGCCGCGAGCCGCCCGAGGCGGACGCCCTCGGTGGTCACACGGTATTTGGCCAGCATGTACGGCGTCTCCCAGGCGGGCATCCGCCCGGGATCCTGCTGGTAGGCGAGAAACTGGCGCACGAGCAGGGCGAAGTGCGCCTCGTGGCTCTCCCGGAGCGCGGCCGGGATTACCACCCGGAGGCCGCCGGACTCCGCTGCCACCGCCAACCCGGGCCAGGTGCTCGCCAGCGCCGCCACCCGCTTCCGCAGCGCCTCGGCCACGCCAGCGGTGTCGGCGGCGCGATTGGCGACGACATACACCTCGGGCACGAAGTTCTCCGCCCGCCCCTGGCGCACCTCGACGCGCGCGCGGCTGCCGCGGAACACCGCCAGTTCGGTGTCCTTCCCGCCAGCCGGGGCCTCAAACCGCCAGATCACGTCGAGCTTCACGTGGACACCGCGGAGCGTATAGCCGACGGTGTTGCTCGCGACGTAGTGCAGGTGGCCGTCGCGGACCTGGTCGCGCAATGCCGCCGGAAACTCGGCGAGCCCGGTGACCGCGCGGAATTGCGCCGGCGAGATCACGAGGAGATCGCGGCGACCGTAGCGCACCGCGAGGTCCGTGCGATCGTCCACCGCGCGCTCCGGGGACAGCGTCCATTGGACCAGGTCCACCAGATGGGTGCCGACATCGGCCAGCGGCTCTCCCTGCTGCCGCGGATCAAAGAACCACGCCGGGCGCAGCAGCGGCGCCCCGGCCACCTCCTTCTTCAGGAAGTGCACGCTTTCCATGTAGACCGCCGGCTCCTGCTCCGTGCCCGGCAACGGGGTGCCGAAGACCGCGGCATCCGCCACCAACGCCTTCTGGAGCAGACAGGAGATTTCGTAGCGCTGCGTCATTGCATCCCACGCCGCCACTCGCTTCGCCCGCGCGAGTTCCAGCGTCCGGGCCAAGGCCGGCAGTTCCTCCGGTTCGATAATCCAGGGCTTGTCCGCCAGCAGGTGAAACCCGGCACCGACCAACGCCTCGAGCCGAGCAATCTTGCCCTGGTTGTTGCCCGACACCACCACGACATTGCCCGGTCGCTCCGCCAGCAGGCGTTGGAGGCTGTCACCGCCGGCATGCACCTCGAGCTGCCATTGCGTGGGCCTTTCCGCACGGCTGTTGAAGCCGTGCACCCGGCCCAGATGCGCCAGCAGGTCGGGGCCCAGCGGAGCGTACACGTGCACGCGCGAATCGACGCCGGGCAGCATCTCCTTCTGAAACAGCGCCGCGTGGAAATGCCCGGGATCGAGCGTGACGAGGCGCACCGGCTCGGCGGTCGCCGGCGAACCGCCGACCGCGCCGGCCGCCACGAGCGCGAACCAGAACGGGGTCTTCATCGCGGCCGGGGAAACGGACTAGGCCTTGGCCAGCTGGGCCGCGTGCGCGTGGATCTTGCGCACCGCCGCCACAATGTCGTCCATGTCCTTGCGGGGGCCGAGCAGCATCGGGTGCGTGAACCACACCGCCTGTTCGCACAACCGGTCGTTGGCCGGGCAGCGATTGCGCTCCTCCCACTGCGTCAGGGTTTTCGCCGGATAGACCCGCTTGTAAGCCTTCGAGGCGAGCACGTCCTTGAGGAAACCCTCCTTGTTCAGCGGAGTATAACCGCCGGAACACGGGACGCCCTCCGCCGCCATGGCCTTCACGAATTGGGCCCGGGTCAGCCCGCCGCCGAAGCGGGCCGAGTCGAACCGGAACATATAGAGGTGATACGCGTTGCGCGTGCAGCCGGCGTACATCTCCGCGGGAAGGATGCCCGGGATCTCCTTGAGCTGCTTCGTCAGGTACGCGGCGTTCTGCTCGCGGGTCTGGGAATGCTTTTCCAGTCGCGTCAGCTGCGCCAGCAGGATGGATCCCTGCCACTCGCAGAGGCGGAGGTTGGCCCCGCGCGTGCCGCGATAGCTGAAGTTGTAGCCCGAAACCTTGCGGGCGCGATTGTTGTTGTGGAAGGCGTAAATCTTCTCCGCGAGGTCGTCGTCCGCGGTGAGCACCGCGCCGCCCTCGCCGGAGTTCAGGTTCTTGCTCGCCTGGAAGCTGAAGCAGCCGGTGCGACCCCAGGTGCCGACCTTCCGGCCCTTCCACTCCGCCAGCGGCGCCTGGCAGGCGTCCTCGACGATCGGCACATTGCGCCGGCGGCCCACGTCGAGCAGGGTGTCGAGGTCGGCCACATTGCCCCCGAGGTGGACCGGGATGATCGCCGCGGTCTCCTTGCTGCAGGCCCCGTCGACCTTCTTCGCGTCGATCTGGAAGGTGGCGGGGTCCGAGTCCACGAAGACCGGCAGCGCGTGGTTCATCAGGATCACGTTGAGCGTCGCGATGAAGGTGTAGGGCGGCAGCACCACCTCGTCGCCCGGGCCCACGTCGAGGCCGCCGAGGGAGGCGAGCAGGGCGCTCGTGCCGTTGGCGGTCGCCACGCAGTGTTTCGCGCCGGTGAGTTTGGCGTAGGTCTCCTCGAACTGGCTGACCTTGCGCCCGCTGCCCCGGAACCAGTTGCCGCTATGCAGCACCTCGCGGAGCGCGTTTTCCTCGGTGGCATCGTAGATGGGCCAGGACTGGAACTTTCCCCGGTGCGCCGGCGATCCACCCAGCGCGGCGGGCTTGTCGGCCGTGGCCGCCAGCACCTGTGGCGCCGCTCCGGCGCCCAGCGCGGCTGACAACGGGGTGTAACGGGTCAGGGTCGTACCGGCGCCCGCGGCGGCCGTGCGTTTCAGAAAACTCCGTCGGGAGACAGCTTCGTTCATGAGGTTGCGCGTGGCTGGTTTACTCTGCAGGGGGGCTCCGGGCGCCAGGGGTGGTGTCCAGGGCCCGCAGTCGTGTGGGTTTATCGTACCAACGCCGAGATCACTGGCTCCGCACATCTTGGCCAAGACTACGCACCGGCAAAGAACTGATCAGTTACTTCCGGTCACGGGTCCGGCGCCCCGAGGGTCGCGCCAACTCAGGCCCCCTCCTCGCTTGCGCCGATCCCCGGCCCGCGTGCACGCTGGACGATTCCATGCCTTGGATCGCCGCCAGTCTCCTGTCCGCCCTGTTCCTCGGGTGCTACGACCTGGCCACCAAGCACGCCGTGCGCGACAACGCCGTCCTGCCGGTGCTGTTCCTCGCGAACGTCTGCAGCGCGACCGTCTGGCTCACCCTGATGGTGCTGGACACCGCGCGTCCGGGATTTCTGCCCGCGGGGCTGACGGTCGCTCCCCTCAGCGGCACCCAGCACGCCCAGCTGTTGCTGAAGTCCGCCATCGTGGCGTCCTCCTGGGTCTGCTCCTACTTCGCAGTCAAGCACCTGCCCCTCTCGATTGCCGCCCCCATCCGGGCGACGGGGCCGGTGTGGACCTTGGTGGGCGCCCTCCTCATTCTCGGCGAACGCCCGACCGGGTTGGAGTTCGCCGGCATCGCCATTACCCTCGGCTCGTTCGTCGGCCTGTCGCTCGCCGGTCGGGAGGAAGGTATCCATTTCCACCGCGACAAGTGGATCGGCTGGATCCTCGCCGGCACCTTGATCGGCGCGATCAGCGGACTCTATGACCGCTTTCTGCTCGGCCGGGTGGGATTCACCGCGGCCACCGTGCAGGCCTGGTTTTCGATCTACCTGGCGCTGCTGTTTCTCCCGCTCGCCCTGGGATGGAAGCTGCGCTGGTGGCCGCGCCACGAGTTCCACTGGCGGTGGAGCATCCCGCTGGTCTCGGCCGCCCTGCTGATCTGCGATTTCATTTACTTCAACGCGCTCCGCGACCCGGAGGCGATGGTCTCCATCGTCGCCAGCCTGCGCCGCGGGAGCATTCTCGTGGCTTTTGGCGGCGGCATCCTCTTTTTCGGCGAGACCAGCAGCCGCACCAAGCTGCTGGCGGTGGCCGGAGTTCTGACCGGCATTGTCCTGACGCTGCTCGGTTAGCAGCCCCGCCGGCAGACCGAGTGTCGGCCGGCCTGACCCCTTGCCCGCCACGGTGAGGACGCAGGGAGCCATCACGGGTGTACAAGTGGGTTTCGACGATCGCGATCTGTCCGCGACGATCACCAAGGTGAGCATGACGACCACCTCCGCCGTACCCGACGTTGACCGGCACCCTCGCTCTCCTGCTGCTCGCGCTGGCCGGTATGGCCCTGCCTACGGGACGGAAGGACTAATCGAATAGCCACCGGGCGCCGTCTCCCCGGGGGAAGCCGGCCCGCGATCTGGGAGCTCCGGCGAAACGCGGGGTGACGACCCGCGAAGGGACCGGCCCGGAGCCAGGCGCCGGGTCCCATCCCTTCGTGGTCCCTGGAGGAGCGCCAGAGGCGAGACCTGATCAGTCGCAGCCCGCCGCGGGCGGGCATGCGCTGGTTTCGATGCCTGCGCCTCCCATCCAGGAATCCCGCCCTACCGACCCCGCCCGGGCGTGTACTCCATGCCCTCGATCGCGCCGAGCAACTGCTGGTAGGCCTCGTCCGCGAACCCCTCGCCCATGATCTGCACATCGACCAGCACAGCCGCGGACAGCCGGACCTTGCCGACACTCATCACCTTGTAGTTGCCCTTCTCCATCGGCCGTCCGCGCAGTTTCGGATCGGTGAAGCTGCAATAGAACCCGTAACCCGTGGAGAGGGAGAACTCACGCCCATAGGCTTTCTTCTCAACCGATTCCTCGGCGATTCCGTAGCAGTCGGCCTCCACCCTCAGCTTCAGCCGGGCTTTGGTGTCGTAACGGTCCGTCTCCGGAAAGGAGACCTGCACCGTGCAACTGGCGTTCACGCCCTCCTTCTTCGGCGCGAGCGTCAGCGTGATTTGCTCCGTGTTGCGGGTGGTGTTGGCCCGCCATTCCCCGAGGAGATACAGCGTCAGCCGGCCATGCGGCCCGAGGTCCAAGGTCTCCATCTGGCCGAACAGCCCAGCCGCCGAGACGAGAAAAAGCAGGAGAAAGCGTGTCATGGTCATGGCAGTGATCCCGGAACGGCCCGACAAAACGCATTCTCCGCCCCAGCGCAACCCGTCGCCGGGCCTCCCTTCCCCGGACGGAATCACTCCGGCAGTCCCCGCCTCCACCGCGGGTAGTCGGTCTCCAGCAAGCGACGGGGCGAGGTCACGAACCATCCCGACCCCGTGCGCCGCTCACGATCGATCTCTGCCAGGGCATACGCGATCTTGCCCGAGCGGTCGGCAAACAGCGCCCGGCCCGTGGCAATCTCCACCATCCGCGGCCAAAGCGGTGGCGCCTTCGCATCCGGCACGACGACCACGTCGAAATCCGTCTTGTGCCGAAAGTACTCGGCCGGCGGCGCCGGCACCCGCTCCACCTTCACCCCGCTGAGCCCGACCTTTCGCAACCACGCGATTGCCGCTTCGACCGCCGCCACCACCTCTCGCGACGGGCGCTCCTCCCCCATCAGGAATTCCACGATCTCCGCGGTGTCTCCCGGAGCAAGGCACGCCGGCTCGAAAGTCCGCGCCGGAGCCGGCGCCAGGGTCCGGGCGTCATGCTGCTGGCCCCACGCCGTGGGAACACCGTCGACCAACACCTGCATCCGCAGGAGGCACTGCACGCCCCGCTGCACGGCCAGGCGCGCGCGTTCCCGGCGCTCCCGGTCGAGCCAGCTGAAATGCGGGGCCGGTCGTGCCGCGTCGCGCAGCACCTGCAGGATCCCGATCATCACCCCGTCGTTGAAGGTGATATGGGCGCCGATGCCGCTGGGTTTCGGCCAGCGCTGGGGAAACCCGCCGTTGGCGTACTGCGCGCCGAGCATGAAATCGAGCCCGCGCACGCAGGCCTCCCTCCACGCCGGGTTGCCACGCAGGGCGAAGGCACGCGCCAGGTATTCGACCTGCGGGAACACGTTGTGGTTGTCGAACGAGGTGTCGTTCGCGTCGTGCGAGTCGCGGATCCGCTGTTTCTGGTCGTCGTTCAGGATCGCCAGCATGTCGTAGTCCTTCGGCCAGCCGCCGTTCGCGCGTTGGAACAGGAGTACATTGGCCGCGATCTCGTCCACCTGTCCGGCGGCATAGGATGGCTGGTCCGGCACCGCCTGCATCGTTCGCTCCGGTTGGTTGATGCTCCTCCAGTGGTGCCGCGAGTCGTTGAAACCCGAAGTGTCGATGATGCCCGCGCCGGCCAGGGCCGCCGCCAGAAACACGGAGGTGCTCATGCCTTCCCTTCTCTCCCGAGCCTTGGCGCGGGGCAAAGCCAATCCACCCGAGGCCGGGCCAGCCGGACTCGTCCAGCCTGCCCGCGGCGCCCCTGGGAGGCAGGAATCACCGGATTTCCCTTTGACCCTCTCAAGCCCGCCCTCTTACGTCAGCCACTTTGCCGTCCGCCGCGCCCTCGGCGCCCCCAGCCCGTCTCTTTCCTCCGCTTCCTCCCTTCCCTCATGTCCGCCGCGAAACCGACCATCATCTACACCAAGACTGACGAAGCGCCTGCGCTCGCCACCTATTCGCTCCTGCCGATCGTGCAGGCCTTCACCAAACACGCCGGCATCAACGTCGAGACGCGCGACATCTCCCTCGCCGGCCGCATCCTGGCCGCATTTGCGGACCAACTTCCGCCGGCCCAGCGCACGGCCGACCATCTGGCCGAACTCGGGGCACTCACCCTTCGTCCCGAGGCCAATATCATCAAGCTGCCCAACATCTCCGCCTCGGTGCCCCAGCTCAAGGAGGCCATCGCCGAGCTCCAGGCCCACGGCTTCGCGGTGCCGGACTATCCGGAAACGCCGGCTACGGACGCCCAGAAGGAGGCCAAGGCCCGTTACGACAAGGTCAAGGGTTCCGCCGTCAATCCGGTGCTGCGCGAAGGCAACTCGGATCGCCGGGCGCCCAAGGCGGTGAAGGACTACGCCCGCGCCCACCCGCACTCCATGGGGAAGTGGTCGCCCGACTCCAAGACCGCCGTCGCGACGATGGGCCGCGATGATTTCTTCTCCAATGAGAAGTCCGTCACGGTTCCGGCCGCGACCACGGCCCGCATCGAGTTCCTCCCGGCGGCCGGTGCTCCGGCCACCGCCAAGGTGCTCGTCCCCAAGCTCGCCCTGAAGAGCGGTGAAATCCTCGACGCCACGGTCATGCGCAAGGCCGCGCTGGTCGCGTTCTACGAACAGCAGATCGCCCGGGCCCGTCGGGAGGGCGTGCTTTTCTCCCTGCACCTCAAGGCCACAATGATGAAGGTGTCGGACCCCATCCTCTTCGGGCACGCCGTGCGCGTGTTTTTCAAGGATCTGCTCGCCAAGCATGCCACCACCTTCACCGCGCTCGGCGTGGACCTGAACAACGGCTTCGGCGACCTCGTCGAGAAGCTCCAGAAACTCCCCGCCGATCAGCGCTCCGTCATCGAGGCCGACATCAAGGCCGCGTTGGCCGCGGGTCCGGCCGTCGCGATGGTGAACTCCGATCAGGGCATCACCAACCTCCATGTGCCGAGCGATGTCATCGTCGACGCCTCGATGCCGGCGATGATCCGCGCGGGCGGCAAGATGTACGACGCCCAGGGCAAGCTGGCCGACACCCTCGCGGTCATTCCCGACAGCTGCTATGCGGGCGTCTACCAGACGGTGATCGACTTCTGCCGGAAAAACGGCGCCCTCGATCCTCGCACCATGGGCTCGGTCCCCAATGTCGGCCTCATGGCGCAGGCCGCCGAGGAGTACGGCTCCCACAACAAGACATTCCAGGTTCCCGCGGCGGGATCGATGCGCGTCGTCGACGAGGCCGGCAATGTGTTGCTCGAACACCAGGTCGCCGAGGGCGACGTCTGGCGCGCCTGCCAGACCAAGGACGCGCCGGTGCAGGACTGGGTGAAACTGGCGGTCAACCGCGCCCGCCTGTCGCAGACGCCCGCCGTGTTCTGGCTGGATGCGCGGCGCGCCCACGACGCGCAGATCATCGCCAAGGTCGAAAAGTACCTGAAGAACCACGACACCACCGGCCTGGACCTGCGCATTCTCGGGCCCGCCGCGGCCTGCCAGTTCAGCCTCGAGCGAATCGTCCAGGGGCTCGACACGATCAGCGTCACCGGCAACGTCCTGCGCGATTACCTGACCGACCTCTTCCCCATCCTCGAGGTGGGCACGAGCGCCAAGATGCTCTCCATCGTGCCGCTGATGAATGGCGGCGGGTTATTCGAAACCGGGGCCGGCGGTTCGGCCCCCAAGCACGTCGAACAATTCCTGACCGAGAACTATCTGCGTTGGGACAGCCTTGGGGAGTTCTTCGCCCTCGCCGCCTCCCTCGAGCACCTGAGCATCGTCATGAAGCACGCCAAGGCCAAGGTGCTCGCCGACACCCTGGACGCCGCCAACGGAAAGTTTCTCGAGAATGACAAGAGCCCGGGACGCAAGCTCGGCACCATCGACAATCGCGGCAGCCACTTCTACCTTGCCCTCTATTGGGCCCAGGCGCTCGCGGGCCAGCACGTCGACGAGGAACTGCACCGGATCTTCGTGCCGGTGGCGGCCGCCCTCGAGGCCAACGAAACCGTGATCGCCAAGGAACTCCTCTCCGTGCAGGGGAAACCGACCGACATCGGCGGGTACTATCAGCCGGACGACCGCCGCGCCTCCGCCGCCCTGCGGCCAAGCGCGACGTTCAACCAGATTCTCTCGACCGTCTGAGCGCGGCCGACGCGGCGACCGTTGCCGGCCCTGGGACTTGTTCCACGTCCGGCGACGATTGCGTGGCACGCATTGCCACGGTGGAGCACCGCATGTCGCCGAGGGTGAGATCCGAGGGCGTCGATCAGCCGTTCCCAACGACGCCTGCTCAGCGCCGCGGCCGCCGGCTCAGCCTCAAACCCACCAATAGCACCGCCCCCACCAAACCGGCGGTGCTGGCCGCATCCGGGACGGTGGTGACCGGCGGGACGTACTCCACCGGGGCGAGGATTTCGACGGTCTCGAGCCGCCAGTTGTAGCCCGGGGCCAGTCGCTCGGTGTCCGGTGTCACTTCGTCGCGCGGAAACTCGATCACATCGTTTACCACCGTCGCCGAACTGACCATGAAGTCCGTCGCGTCGGTGAAGACGAAGAGCAAGTTGGAATGCTCGCCGACATAGATGGGAGGGGCGCGATTGAGTCCGTTGAACGGAGGGTAGGAGAACCTGA
>JACRQG010000026.1:21952-90246 GCA_016222805.1 Verrucomicrobiota bacterium
TGCGGACCGGCCCTGGAACCACCCCAAACGGCGCGACAGCGGGCACATCCTCTCCCACCGCGACGGAATAGCCGGTGAACGAGTTGATCCACAACTCGGTGATGCCCCATTCCAACAGGCGGCCGATCCCTGGATCGGTCAGCCCTAGGAGACCATTCGGCGCCGCGGTGTTGGTCAATTGATAGGCAAACACCAGTCGGTCGGCCCCAAAGGGGTTCGATACCGAGGTCATCACGGTGGACGTGAGGGTAAACTGAAAATCATCCTCCGGGGCGACCGCGTTTGCCACGGCCAGGCTGTCGGAAATGAGCTGCGCCACCAAACCGGGGGAGGAAAGCGACACATCCGGAAGCGTCGCGGTATCTCCGGGATTGAGGGTCACCTGGCCTGGCAAGGAAGTCACAACCCCCGCCGCCAGCAGCATCGCCATGATGCCACGAAGAACCTGCGAACGGAGAGCACGAGGGACGTGACCTGACAGGATCTTACCGTGGAGGTGCATCACTAACCACTCGTTAGCATCACGAGTACCACCCAATGGAACTACAACCCAGCTATCTGCCTCTAAGTAACTTCCGTAACGTACGTATTTACTGTCCCCCACGGCCGCTCCGCTCAAAGTGTAAGACGTTCCGACACCCCGCCGGCCTGCAATATCGGGTGCGGCCCAGGGCCTCGAAGTGCGGGTAGCGTGACACCCATCAGCCGTGGTCGCCTGCGCCGTCCGACGGCGAGGTGCGACCGCAATGGTTTAGCGGCTGGGGCCGGCACGGTGCCCCGCACACCGCCATGGAGCCCTGATGCGGAACACGGGCAAAAGAGTGCCCGACGACTCAGGCGGTCCCAGTGGTTCTCAATCTTCCGGCAGGGGCTTGCCCTTGGTCTCGGGAGCCCAAATCAGCGCGACGAGGCCCAACGCGAAGATTCCGGAAAGGATGGTCGCTGCCAAGCGGAAGGGCTCCGCCGCACCGTGTTCCTTGAGGTACGTGTTCAGGAACATCAGCAAGGGCGGGAAACCCGCGGCGAGATACCGCACCGTGTTGTAACAGAAGCCCACGCCGGTGCCCCGCAGGCGGGTCGGGAAGATCTCCGGGAAGTAGATCGCGTAACCGCCGAAGACCGACAATTGCGCGAAGCCCATCATCGGCAGCATCCAGTAGGCGTCGGTGCCGGTGCGCAGGCTGTTGAAGACAAAGATCGTCACCCCGAGGCAAAGCAGGAAGGCGAAGAAAAAGGCCGCCCGCCGCCCTACCGTCGTCGCCACCGCCGTGAAGGCCAGCATTCCCAGGAACGCCCCCACATCCTGCAAGGCCGTGCCGTAGCCGCGCACCACGTCGATCACCTTCTGCGGCTCGCCCTTCAGTGCCGTGGAAATCAGTTCGGGCGAGAAGAAACCGATGCCCCACAGGCCCGCCATGCCGGCGAGCCCCAAGCTCACGCCCACGAACAGGTTTCGTCGCCAAGTCGGATGATGGAGCAGGTCGCCGATCGACCCGATGTGCTTCGACGGGTCGTCCGACTCCCGCGCCCGCTGCTTCGCCGCCTTCCAGGCCTCCGGCTCCTTCAGCACGAAGATCATCGGCACGACCAGAAGTGCCGGCAGCACCCCGATGAAAAACATGATCCGCCATCCGCTCTGGCCGAACATCACGTCCGAACCGCCCGGATGAATCTGCGTGCTCAGGAGCGAGCCGATGATGTTGCCGCACGCTGACAACGCCTGGAGCGAGCCCAGCGCCACCGCCCGTACGCGAACGGGAACGCTTTCGGCCACCAGCGTCGTCGCGGCGCCGAACATGCCCCCAACCCCGAGGCCCACCAAAAAGCGGTAGAGCAGGAACTCGGTGATGGAATGCGCGATGCCGGACAACCCGGTGAAACCCGAGTACACCAACAGCGTGACGACCATCGTCTTCACGCGCCCCCAGCGATCACTCATGATGCCGAAGATGATGCCGCCGGTGGCCCAGCCGATCATCATCGCCGTGGTCGCCCACCCGCCCCAGTTCCGCACCTGATCCAGCGTCGCACCGGCTCCCATGATCTCCTTCAGCGCCGGTTCGCGCGACAGCGCGAAGATCCGTTGGTCCATGCAGTCGAACAGCCAGCCCGCCGAAGCGATGATCACCACCAGCCAGTGGTACAGGGTGATCGGTTCACGATCGGCGGGAGACTTCGATCCAGGAGCGGGGGCAGACGTGATCATGATGAGATGTCAAACGAAGGCAAAGGGCCGGCCGGCCGGCAGAGACAGGAGCGAAGGGTCACGCGCGCGATCATTCAAGCCGCTTCGGTGCGTCGCATCGTTTTCCCGCGAATCGACGGCCGTCTCGGGGATTCCGCACGCTGGATCGGCGTTTCCCCCGACAATGTTGCTCATTCGTCCTCCAAGAGGGCGGAAAGCGGATGCGCCGGTGACAATAGCTGCACTGGCCTCGAACCGGTTCGCACCGTTTCGCGACGATTCTGTTGTCGCCGGGGCCGGCGATCCCGATCGGCGCGATCGCTCCCCTGGTCGAGGCCGGCCTCAGCGCGGCCGGCTACATCAGGCGATGCCTCGTCCTGGGGGTGCGGCGTTGCGCCGCGTCGGAATGCACCCGGCCTAGCGGGCGAGCGCCAGGGCGAACAGGTGGCGCTGCCCCGTCAGGTAAAGCACGCCCTGGGCGACCACCGGCGTCCCGTGGGCCGAGTCCGGCAGGCTCGGCACCTTGCCCAACAGCCGCTTTTCCGCAGTCGCCGAAAAGAGGAAGACGTCGCCGTCCGCCGTCTGCACATACACCCGGCCGTCGGCCACGAGCGGCGAACCCCAGATCCCCGACTTGAGATCGTGCACCCAATGCCGCCGCCCGGTCGCGAGGTCGATGCAGTTCACAAAACCAGGAGTGTCGGTGGCAAACACCAGGCCTTCGTGCACGGCCACGGTCGACATGCTGTCATTGAAATCCGCCCCGCCCAGGCGCCAGAGTTCGCCCGTCGCGGTGATGTCGCCACTCCCTCTCGCATCGATGCACCGGAGCGCCCCGGGGCCGCTGCTCGCCTCCGGCTCGCCGACCGCCACCAGGACCCGATGCCCCACCAAGACTGGCGCCGCCACGAGGTTGAACGTCGTCTCTGGCTCACCGTCCGCCGCGGGTTTCTCGTGGGCCTTGCAATTGAACTTCCACCGCAGTTTGCCCGTCGCCGGGTCAAACGCGTACAGCCAGCCATCCCCTCCCGGGAACAACACCTGCGGCTTTCCGTCCACGACACCATGCGCCGGCGACCCCCATTGCCCGGTGAGAATCTTCGCCCCGGGAGAACTGTCGGTCCACAGCACGCGACCGCTCGCGGCCTCGACGGCGGCGAAGCTCGGCGCGGCCGGATTGGCCACCTTGCCGGTCTTGTAGTTGGCGCCCTGGCCGGTCACCACGAACACCCGGCCGTCCACGACCAGTGGCGACGAAGCCGAGGCCTGGTTGGGTGACACCTTCAGGGTGGCCCGCAGGTCCAGCGACCAGACCAGCGCCCCATCCCGAGCCTCGCGGCACACCAGTTCCGCGCGATTGCTCACGTAGTACACGCGGCCGTCCACGACATGCGGGGTTGAACAAATGCCGATGCTCCGATCGTCCTCCCCGGCATCCTCGAGCTTCGCATGCTCGGCCTTCCACAACAACCGGCCGTCCGCCGCGGAAAAACAGCGCAGGACGCCGCGCTTCTCGTCGCCCGTGGCATCGTGGTGATTGCCACCGATGAAGACCCGGCCGTCCGCCACCACCGGGGCCCCGTAGGTCACATCGCCGAGTTCCGCCGACCATTTGAAATTGCGCCCGGGCGCCTTCCCGGGCGCCGACCATTCGGTGGGAAGTCCGGTCTCGCCGGATACCATGTTGCGTTCGGGGCGTCCGCCCAACATCGGCCAGTCGGCCGCAATCGCCACCGTCGTGCCCGCAAAGGCCAGGATCCCGCGCCAGAAAGGCGTACCGATTGATGCTCTCATGAAAAAGGTCGCTCCCCTGCCCGCCCGCGGAACCGGCCCCCGGCTCCCCACCCGCCGCGACCGGGCTGCCCCCGCCAGAGTGTCCAGCCCGCTCATCGCGATCCCACGCACACGAGGTGGTTGAAGGTGCGCACGTAGATCCGACCGCCGTCGACGCACGGCGTGCTATGGGTGCCCTCGCCGATCGGATTGCGCGCGAGCAACTCGAAGCGGCGCCCCGTGCTCCAGACCAGCATCTCGCCCTTGGTCGATGGACAGTAGATCCGCCCCTCCACCATGATCGGTGAACTGAAGAACTCCGCCCTCAGGCGTTCCGACCAGATTTCCTTCCCATCGGCCGCCTCCACCGCCACCGCCACCCCGCCGTCGCTGACCCAGTAGAGGATCCCGTCACGGAAAAGGGGCGTCGGCACATACGGGGTCGCGCTCCGGAGGGTGTACGCCACATGGGTCTTGGCCACATTCCCCCGGCCGCCCAGCCGGATTGCCGCGAGGTAGTTGCCAGCCCCGCCGCCCTGTCCGCAGCTGCCAATCACCAGATCACCCGCCACCACCGGCGAAGCGCACATTCGCTTGTCGTACGCCGGCGCCTCCCAGTTCAGCGCGCCGGAGGCCGGATCCAGGCTGGAGACGCCGTGCGACTGGCTCGTGAACAACAACTCGACACCCCCGCCCGCCAGCGGATGCACACACGGCGTGCCGTAGGCCGTGCCGCTCACCTTCGTGCGCCGGGTCGACCGCCAGTGAACCTCGCCAGTCGCCGCGTCCAGTGAGACCACCGAACTCTCGCCGTCCTGGTCGTTCGTCACAATGACACGGCCCTCATGCAGAATCGGGGAGGCGCCGTGCCCGTGCTGCGATTCAAAGGTACCGAGGTCCCGGCTCCACTGCTCCTTGCCGTCGTGGTCGTACGCCCGCACCCAGAAATGCTCCTCGGAAACAAACAACGCCACCACCTGCCGCGCATCCACGACGGGAGAGGCATTGGCATAGCTGGTGTTGCGGTTGGCCAGGCGCTTTGTCGGCAGGCGGTAACTCCGCGACCACAGCTCCTTGCCGTCGTGTTTGTTGAGACACACGAGCGCCCGTTCGTTTCCCGTTTCGCGCGCCACGGTGACAAACAACCGATCTCCCCAGATCACCGGCTGGGAATGGCCGCCGCCCGGCAACGGCAGACGCCAGCGGAAATCGCCCTCCGACCACGTGACCGGCACGCCCCTCGCCTCGCTGATGCCGGTGCCGTTCGGACCACGGAACCGGGTCCAGTCCTGCGACCACCCGGTCACCGGCAGCAGGCAGCCGGCGACCACAACACAGACACGGCGGAGGAAGGTGTTCATGGGAGGGGCGGCGCCGGCGATGGGAGGCGACGGCGTCGCGCGAAGACACCGGCGGCGCCGCGCACCGTCAACGAGATTACGCCGGGCTGCGACAACGCGGCGGCTCTGGGCTGACCCAACAAAAAGGCCCGGGAAAATCCCGGGCCCTGCCGTAATGGCGCGACCGCACCCGGCCGGCTCAGCCTTTCTCAACCTTGGCTCCCGACTTTTTCCAACCGTCGATGCCGGGCGAATAGTGCTTCACATTCTTGTACCCCAGTTCCATCGCCGCCGTGGCTGCCGCCAGGTAGGCGCTGCAGTACTCATTCCCGCAATACGCCACGACGAGCGCGTTCTTGTCCTTCGGTAGCAGCGCGGCGATTTTCGCCTTGTGGGCAGTGTAGTCGATCGCCCCCGGGATGCGGCCTTCCTGGAAGGAGTCGGTCCCGTTGACGTCGAGCAGCGTCACAGCCTTGGCCTTGATCGCGGCCTGCAGGTCCTGGTGGTTGATGTCGGGAACCTTGGAGGATCCCGCGAAGACGGCACTGGTCGCTAGTCCCAGCGCCACGAGCAGAGAGGTGAGGAGTTTCATGCGGGCGCACCGTAGTAAGGAGGACCGATTTCGCAAGTGGCCCCGTCTTCCCCAGCCTGCCGGCCTTTTCCGTTGCCTCCCCGCCACCGCTGAAACACGACGTCCCTTCGTGAAAATCTCCGTCCGCGTGTCCTCTCGTTCCGGACTCCCGGGCTGGCTCGCCGCCGCGGTCTGCCTGTCCGGTCTCCCCGCTCTCGCCCAGGAGGATCTTCCCCTTCCCCCTCCGCAAACCACCGGCGGCCGCCCGTTGATGGACGCCCTGCGCGAACGGCAGTCCCGGCGGGAGTTCAGCCCCGCTTCCCTTCCCCGCCAGGTCCTCTCCGACCTCCTGTGGGCCGCCTTCGGGATCAACCGCCCGCAGACCGCCCACCGCACGGCCCCCTCGGCGATGAACTCCCAGGAGATCGACCTCTACGTGCTACTCGCCGACGGAGCCTACCTTTTCGACGCCAAGGACCATCGCCTCCGGCTCATCGCCCCGGGTGACCACCGCGCCAAGTCGGGGGGGCAGGACTTCGTCAAGGTCGCGCCGCTCGCCCTGGTCCTGGTCGCCGACCACGCCCGGCTGGTGAAAGCCCGCCCGGAAGTGAAGGAGATCTATTCCTGGCACGACGCCGGTTACGTCAGCCAAAACGTCTACCTCTATTGCGCCTCGGCTGGCCTGGCCACCGTGGTGCATGAACTCGGGGATCGGGCCCCGCTCGGCGCCCTCCTCGGCCTCCGCCCGGAACAACGCATCATCCTGGCGCAGTCAGTCGGGTTCGCCGGGCCCCCGCGCCCCGCAGGCAAAGCCACTGGGGCGAAGGGTTCGGCCTCTGGAACGCCGTGAGTCGGGCGCGCAAACGCCGCTGGCCCATCCTCCGGTGGCTGGCCGCGCTCCTCCTGACCGTCGGCCTGGGTGCCGCCGAGTCGGACCCGCGCTTCAGCGAGCGGCCGGAGGACCTCGACCAGGTGATCGCCATCATGGACCGGCGCCTCGAGCTGATGCCGGAAGTGGCCGCCTGGAAATGGCACCAGCGCCAGCCAGTTCTCGACGCGGCGCGGGAACACGCCGTGCTCGTCCAGGCCACCGAAGCAGCCGGGGCGCTGCACCTCGACGCCGACACCGCACGCGACTGCCTCGCGGCCCAGATCCGCCTCGCGCGAGAGGTCCAGGAAGACCGGTTCGCTCGATGGCAGGGGGAGCCGACTTCCGTTCCACCGGCCCGCGACCTCGCGACGGTCCTGCGTCCTGCGCTGGATGAGTTGGGACGGGATTTTCTGGTCGCCCTCTACCTCGCCGCGGAGGGGCCTGCCGGAGCAGAGGCAGGCCCGATCCGCTCGCGCCTGGAACGCCTGCGCCGCCACCCGGGAATCGAAGCCGGCACCCTCGATGCCCTGGCCGTCGCGCTCTCACGGGTCCACCTTGTGGCCGCTCCTTCCTGGGAGACCGTTCGCCGGGTGGGCGTAGTGCGCATCGGCATGACGGGCGACTACGCGCCGTTCAGCAGCGAACGGGAGGGCCGGCTCGCCGGCTCCGACGTCGAGCTCGGCCTCGCATTCGCCCGGCACTGGGGCCTGCGGGCGAAGTTCGTCCGCACTTCCTGGCCGGGGCTCATGGACGACCTGCAGCGGCGTCGCTTCGATTTCGCCGCCAGTGGCATCAGCCGCACCCCGGAACGGGCCGCCCGGGCCGACTTTTCCGTGGCCTATCACACCGATGGCAAGACCCCCATCGCGCGGCGCGAGGACGCCGCTCGCTTCGCGTCGCTGGCGCAGATCGATCAGCCCGGTGTCCGCGTCATCGTCAACCCCGGCGGCACCAACGAGCGGTTCGTGCGCAACCACGTCCGGCAGGCCACGATCCTCGTTCACCCGGACAACCGGACCATTTTCGCCGAGATCGTCGCCCGCCGCGCAGACGTGATGATCACCGACGGGACCGAGGTGCAGTTGCAGCAGCGGCGGCATCCGGAACTCGTCGGAACAATGCCGCACCCATTCACCCGTGCGGAAAAAGCCGTCCTGCTGCCGCGCCAATCCTCCCTCACGCCCGTGGTCGACGCCTGGCTGCGGCCGCAGATCGAGTCCGGATGGGTGTCCGCGCAACTCCAGGGCGCCCTCGCGGGCGAACGCTGACCGCCGGGTTCCATCACGCGACACGCGCCGCGCCGGACGGGGTCAGCGTCGCCGCTCGCGGCTTGCGTTCCCCGCCGGCTTCTGGTCCCTCCGGCGGCAGCCCACCCCCGCCCATGTCCACCGGTTTTCGCACCGCGCTGCTCGCCGCGCTCCTCTGTCTCCCGGCCGCCCGAATCTCGGCCGGCAACCTCAGTGCCCGCGAGGATCCGGCCGCGGGCACGATCACGGTCTGGCGTGACGGAGGCACCGAGCCCATCCTCACCCAAAATGCCCGGCCCGACTTCCGCCCCTACCTGCATCCCCTGGTGGCTCCCGGCGGCCGCGGTGTGTTGACCGAGGTCAGCCCCGGGCACCATCCGCACCAGACCGGCATCTTCTGGGGTTTCACGCGGGTGAATGGCCGCGACTACTTCCACACTCCCGGCGGCACGCACTGGCGTCGGGCGGCGGCGTCGGTCATCATCGCCCGCGGTGAGGAGGTGAAATGGAGCACCGTGTATCACCTTCTCGATGACGCCGGCCGTGCGATTCTCACCGAGTCGCAGCTTTGGACCCTGCGCGAGGCCGGCGCGCAGTACCAACTAGACCTGGAGTGGACGGGCGAGGCGCAGGCGGATCTCGTGTTTGGCACCCAGCCCTATGGCGGCCTCTTCGTCCGCATGCCCTGGCGCCCGGGCGTGGCGGCGGCGGCGGTGAACAACGCCCGGCAGCGCGACCAGCGGGCCAACGGCCAACGCGCGGTCTGGGTGGACGTGAGCCTGCCAACGCCCGAGGGCGGAGAACCGTTGCACCTGGCCGTTTTCGACCACCCGCGGAACGACGGTTACCCACACCCCTGGCGGGTCGATCAGCAGTTCGGTTTTGGCCCGGCACGCGCGGCCCTCGGGGAGTGGAAGCTGGCCCGCGGCGCCCGCGCCGTCTTCCGCCACCGCCTCCTCGCCCACCCGGGACGCTTCGACGACGTCGCCCTGGACGCGGCGTGGCGCGCCTACACCGGCGAGCGCCTGGACAGCGTCCTCTGGAACCTCGCCCGCGAAGAGGGCCGCCGCGCCGTCTTCCTGACGGGCGAGCAGGCCGTGGCCAAGATGACGGTGCCCGCCGGCTTCGAAGTGAAGCTGGCTGCCAGCGAACCACTCGTCACGCAGCCCATGGCGTTTTGCTGGGACCACCGCGGCCGCCTCTGGGTCGGCCGCCGGACCGGGTTCTCCTCTTCGGGAGAC
This sequence comes from Verrucomicrobiota bacterium, assembly GCA_016222805.1. Taxonomy (GTDB): domain Bacteria; phylum Verrucomicrobiota; class Verrucomicrobiia; order Opitutales; family Opitutaceae; genus ER46. The sequence continues at coordinate 31,181 of JACRQG010000026.1, forward strand.
AGCCGGATTGTCATCCTCGAGGATACCGACGGCGACGGCAGGATGGACCGCCGCCAGGTTTTCCTGGAGGGCATCCCGTTTCCCTCCGCGCTGGCGGTCGGATTCGACGGCCTCTGGCTGGGCGCCCCGCCCCACCTGTTGTTTGTTCCGGACCGCAACCACGATGATCGGGCCGACGCGGACATCGAAGTGCGGCTCACGGGCTGGGGTATCCAGGATCGCCATGAGACGCTCAACAGCCTGACGTGGGGCCCCGACGGCTGGCTCTACGGTTGCCAGGGCTTTGCCACGCGCTCGCAGGTGGGGAAACCGCCCCCGACGGCGCGCGTGCTCCGGAAGGGAGAGGCGTTTCCCGAGAATGCCGGCGCGCTCAATGCCCAGTACCTCGACGGTGGCGTCTGGCGGTATCATCCGACCAAGGACCGCTTCGAGGTCGTCGCCCATGGTTTCAGCAATCCTTGGGGCCTCGATTTCGACGCCCACGGCCAGATGTTTGTCACCGCCTGCGTGATTCCGCACCTCTGGCACGTCATTCCCGGCGGCATCTACCATCGTCAGGGCGGGCGGCACCTCAATCCGCACGTCTACGACGACCTCAAGACGATCGCCGACCACCGCCATCGCTCCGCCCACGGTGGCGCCCGCGTGTACCTGGCGGATGAGTTTCCCCGTGAATACCGTGGCCGGATCTTCATGGCCAATCTCCACGAGCGCGCGTTGCTGACCGATGTTCTTACGCCGCGCGGCTCGGGGTTTGTCGGGAGTCATGGCGACGACATCCTCCAGGCCAACGATCCCCAGTGGATCGGCTTCAGCGTCGAGGTCGGACCAGACGGCGCAGTCTATGTGCTCGACTGGCACGATGCGGACATTTGCGGCAATGCCGTGCTGAACAAAGACACGGGCCGGATCTTCCGCCTCGCCCCCACGGGGCTGCCCGCGCGCACCGGGCTGGACCTTCGCCGCCTCGACGATCTCGCCCTGGTCGAACTCCAGTGGCACCGCAACGACTGGTACGTGCGCCGCGCCCGCCTGCTTCTGCAAGAGCGAGCCGCCGCCCAGCGCCTCGACCCCCGTGTCCCCTCGCGTTTGTGGGAGATGTTTGCCCAGGGAGCGGACGCGGCGTCGCAGCTCCGCGCCCTCTGGGCCCTCCACGTCACGGGGCAGCTGCCGCCGGATCGGCTGCTGCCCCTTCTGAATCACCCGGAGCCCTACGTGCGCGGCTGGGCGATCCAGTTGCTCCACGAGGATCGGCCCCCCGCGGAGGAGGCACGGCGGAGGTTGGCCGTCCTGGCGCGGCAGGACCCCTCTCCTGTCGTCCGGTTGTACCTTGCCGCCGCGCTCCAACGCCTGCCGCCCGCCGAGCGCTGGGCCGTCGCGGAAGGCCTGGTGACCCACGCGGAAGATGCCACGGACCACAATCTCCCCAAGATGATCTGGTTCGGCCTCGAACCACTCGTGCGGGAAAACCCGGCGCGCGCCCTCGCCCTGGCCACCGCCAGCCGCCTCCCGCTCGTGACCCAGTTTGTCGCGAGGCGCGCGACGGCGGCCCGGCAAATCGAGGCCGTCGTCGCCGCGGTCCTGCGAGCCGAAGGGTCGGCGCAGAAGCAGTCCCTCCTGGAAGGCCTGCGCGACGGCCTGGGGGCGTTCGCCCGCCGCGAAATTGCCGCCCCTTCCAACTGGGCAGAACTTGCGAATAATCCACGGATCGGGGCCGAACCGGCCCTCCGCCACCTCGTGGATCAGCTCGGGCAGAAGTTTGGCGATCCCCGTGCCACGGCCGCCCAGGTGGCGGCGCTTGCGAATCCCGCCACCCCGGCCCCGCAACGCCTGGCGGCGCTGCAAACCCTCGCGCGCGATGCGCACGTGCCCGCCCTCAGCCCCATTCTCGCCCTGCTCGACGAACCCGCCTTCCGCCGCGATGCGATCCGCGCGCTGGCCGAGTTCGACGACCGTCAGGTGCCGGGTGCCCTCCTGGCCCGCTTTGCTTCGTGGTCACCCGCCGAAAAGGCGGATGCCGTGATGACCCTCGCCGCCCGCCCCGAAAGCGCCCGCCTGCTCCTGCGCGCACTCCGGGAGGAGCGAGTCCCGCGGCGTGACATTTCGGCGTTCGCCGCGCGGCAATTGCAGCGGGTGCTCGGGCCGGCCTTCAGTGATTTCTGGGGACCGGTCACCTCCCGCCCCGCCGACAAGGAGGCGGATCTTTCCCACTTCCGTCGGCTCCTGTCCGAGGAGGCGCTCGCCCGCGCCAATCCCCCCAGCGGCCGGGCGATCTTCGAACGCACCTGCGCCGCGTGCCACCAACTCTATGGCAACGGTGGACGAATCGGCCCGGACCTGACCGGCTCCAATCGCGCCAATCTCGATTACCTTCTCGGTGAGATCATCAGCCCCAGCGAGGTCATCCAGGAGGGTTATCATCTGGTGACCCTCACCACCCGCGACGGCCGCACTCTGGCAGGCAACGTCGCCCAGGAAGACGCCGAGCAGGTAACCCTGCGGCTGGTTGGCCAAGAGACCGTGGTGCCGAAGGCGGAGATTCTCAGCCGCGAGAAATCCGACGTGTCGATGATGCCCGAAGGGCTGCTCAAGCATCTCTCTAGCCAGGAAGTGCTCGATCTCGTCGCCTACCTGCGAACCACGGATCAGGTTCCGCTGCCGGCCTCGGTCCCCTGAGGCGACCCGGGGCCGCGGGCGGCCGCACGGCGTCTCCATGATTGCGCTGCCGCAGTTCTTGGCCTCTGTTGACGCCCCATCCGCCATGTCCAATCCCACCATCGAGAATGTCGTCATCATCGGCACCGGCTGTGCCGGCCTCACCGCCGCAATCTATACGGCGCGGGCCAGCCTCAATCCTCTGGTGCTGGAAGGGCCGCAGCCCGGCGGACAACTGACGACGACGAGCGAGGTCGAGAACTTCCCCGGTTTCCCTCACGGCGTGGACGGATTTCAGCTCACGCAGAACATGCGCGAGCAGGCGACCCGCTTCGGCGCCCGGTTTGAGCAGTTGCTGGTCGACCGCGTCGATCTTTCCACGCAACCGCGCCAGGTGGTGGCCGGCGACCGCACCATTCTCGCGAAGACCCTGATCATCGCGACCGGCGCCTCGCCCCGCATGACCGGGGTGCCCGGGGAAAAGGAGCTCTACGGCGGAAAGGGCGTGACCACCTGCGCCACCTGCGACGTGGCGGTGGAAGGAGTGGCGCAGCAGGCCGTGAGCGGCCTGCGCGTGAAGAACGTCAAGACCGGCGCCGAAGCCGTACTGCCCGTGAAAGGTGTGTTTGTCGCCATTGGGCACGTGCCCAACACGCGGCCGTTCGCGCCTCCCCTGGAGGTCGATGCCGCCGGATATTTCAAGACCGTGCCGGGTTCCCAGGTCCAGACCAGCGTCCCCGGCGTCTACGTGGCGGGCGATTGCGTCGACCACGTCTATCGCCAGGCCATCACGGCGGCCGGCATGGGCTGCGCCGCCGCGATCGAGGCGGAACGCTGGCTGGCCGAACATGGCGGCTGAACCCACCGTCGACGGCGGTCCCGCGAGTGGCCTGCCACCGCGGTTTGCAGCGCTGCACCGGGAACTCGGCATTCCGTCCAATTACGCGGTGACGCGCGGCCTGCCGTTCCACGGCGAAGTCGACGAAGCCACGCTCGTCGATGTCGGGCCCAGCCCGGACGGACGGCCGGTGAGACTTGTCCCCTCCGCTGCCGATGCCTGGCACCGGCTTCGGCAAGCGGCGATGAACGACGGCGTCGAACTGGTCGCGGTGTCGGGGTTCCGCTCCGTTGCCCGGCAGACCGAGATCATCCGCAGCAAACTGCAGGCCGGACGGGCGCTGCCGGACATTTTGACGGTCATCGCCGCACCGGGGTTTAGCGAGCACCACACCGGGCGGGCGATCGACATCGGGACGCCCGGCTACCTGGATCTCGAGGAGAATTTCGCCGAGACGGACGCCTTTCGTTGGCTGCAGGCGCGCGCGGGAGGGTTCGGTTTCCATCTCTCCTATCCGCGCGGCAATGCCTGGGGCATCACCTACGAACCCTGGCACTGGCTTTTCTGCCCGCCAGACTGAGGAAACGGGCGTTCGGCCCACGCCTCGCTTCGTCAGCCCTCCCGCCCGCACGCCGGGCACCACTTGCCGATCCGGTGAATCGCGTGTCGCGACCTCGTTCCGGAATCCCGCAAAGATCCTGAAACTCCCGCGGACCTGGTGTGTTACCAGAGGGCATGATGCCCTGGACCAACCTCGGCGGCGACCTCCGCCACGCCGTGCGCGCACTCGCGCGGGATCGCGGCTTTACCGCCACCGCCCTCCTCACCCTTGTCCTGTGTCTCGGGGCCAACGTGGCCCTCTTCGCCGTGGTCAATGCCGTGCTGCTGCGCCCCTTGCCTTTTCCCCAGCCGGATCGACTTGTGACGATCGGCAACGCCTATCCCAAGGCCGGGGTGACCGAGAACATCGGGGTTTCCGCCCCGCACTACCTGGAGCGCCGCGCCCGGATCGCCGCCTTCGCCGAAGCCGCGGCCTACCGCAGCGGAGGAGAAACGATTGGCGAGCCCGGTTCGCCGGACCGGGTGGACGGCCTGCGCGTCACGCCGTCCTTTTTTCAGGTGCTGCAGGTCAAGGCGGCCCTCGGGCGGACCTTCACCGAGGAGGAGGGCACACCCGGCAAGACCGCTGTCGTCGTGCTCAGTGACGGCCTCTGGCGGCAGAAATTCGGCGCCGATCCTGCGGTGATCGGCCAGTCGCTCCGGCTCGGCGGCGCCTCCACGAGCACGATCATCGGCGTGCTTCCGCCCGGGTTCCGCTTTCTCGGGCACTCCGCGCAACTCTGGACGCCCCTCGCCTTCGACGACGAACAGCGCCGGCCGGAGAACCGCCATAGCAACAACCTGAACATGATCGCGCGGCTTCAGCCCGGGGTATCGCGGGCCGAGGCGCAGGCGCAAATCGATGCACTCAACCTGAGCACGCTGGAGACGGATCCGTTTGGCAAAGTCGTCCGCGACGCCGGGTTTCACACGGTGGTGGAGGGCCAGCACGCGCGCCTCGTGGCGGATATCCGCCCCGCCCTCCTGCTCCTGCAGACCGGCGTCCTCCTCCTGCTCCTGATCGGTGTCGTCAACCTTGCCAACCTGACCCTCGTGCGCGCCACGGGGCGCACCAAGGAGTTCTCCGTGCGCCAGGCGTTGGGAGCCGGCGCCGGGCGCATCGCCCGCCAACTCGTCGTCGAATCGCTGGTGCTCACGCTGGGCGGCTTCCTCCCGGGGCTCGCCGTCGGGTGGGCAGGATTGCGCGTCCTGGATCGCTTGGGCACCGATCTGCTGCCTCAGGCCGCCCCCCTCCAACTCGACGCCACGGTCGTCCTGGTCACCTTCGCCGGGACGATACTGATTGGATTGCTGCTCGCTTTGCCCGCGATCTGGCACGCCCGCCACGGCAACCTCGCCATCACCCTCTCCGTCGAATCACGGGGCGGCACCACCTCGCGGGCCACCCACCGGGTGCGGTACGGGCTCATCGTCACTCAGTTTGCCCTCGCCTTCGTGCTTCTCTCCGGCGCGAGCCTGCTCGCCCTCAGTTTCTCCCGCGTTCTTTCGACCAAGCCGGGGTTCCAACCGGACAACGTCCTCACCGGCGTCATTCCCCTGCCGCGCGCCAACTACAAGGAGAACAAGGACCGCGTGGCGTTTCTCGACCGGCTGACGCGGGAACTCCACTCCCTCCCCGGGCTCATCGCGGTGGGTTTCGGGACGGAGGTTCCGTTTGTCGGCCGGGCCGATCGCAACGCCGTCACCGTCCTCGGTTACACCCCCAAGCCCGGCGAGTCCGTGCAGGCCCACATCATGACGGGTGTCACCGGGGACTTCTTCCCGGCCCTCGGGATTCCCCTGCGCGCGGGCCGCTTCCTCACCACCGAAGACTCGCTGCGCTCCACCCGCGTCTGCGTCATCGACGAGCACATGGCGCGGCGCTACTGGGGAGATCGCGACCCGATTGGCGGACAACTCGTCAACGGAACGCCCGACAGCAAGGAAAAGCCCTTTACCGTCGTCGGAGTTGTCGGCGCCGTGAAACAGGAGGACCTCGCCGATCCGGGAACCGGCGGTGCCGTGTACGAACCTTTCAGTGAATTCAGCTCCAGCCAGATTACCGTGGCCCTCCGTTCACACCTTCCGCCCGAGTCGGTTGCCTCCACCCTGCGAAACGCGGTGCTCAAGATCGATCCGAATGTCCCGCTCACCAAGGTAAAGCCACTCGTCCGCGTCATCGACGACAGCCTGGCCGGTCGTCGGTCGCCGATGTTTCTGGCCGCGCTCTTTGCGGGCGTCGCCCTCCTGCTGGCCAGCGTGGGCTTGTATGGCGTGCTCGCCTACGCGGTGGCGCAGCGCCGCCGCGAAATCGGCGTCCGCATGGCGCTTGGGGCGCTGCCGGAACAGATCTGGACGCAATTCCTCGCCCTCGGTGTCCGTCTCGTGGCGCTCGGCACTGCGCTCGGTCTGGCCGGAGCCTGGTTCAGCGGCCAAGCCATGAGCGGGCTGCTCTTCGGCGTCGGGCCGTTTCATCCCGGCATCCTCGCGGGTACAGCGCTGGCGCTGGTCGCGATCGCGCTGCCGGCCTGTTTCATCCCCGCCACGCGCGCCGCCCGGGTTCCGCCGCTGGAAGCCCTGCGCAGCGACTGAGCGGGGGGCAGCCCCAAGCGCCCTCCTTGGGTTCTGTTTTCAGCTTCGCGGGTTCAAGCCACGAGGCACTGACCTGCATCCTCCGCTGCGCCAGAGTACCCGAGTCCCCCTTAGGAAACTCGTTGCTTACTCCAACATGGCTTAGACGGAAACCCCTGAGAACCAAAGGGCCGCCCGTAGAATTTGGAATTATTCTAATTCCTACTTGAAACTTAGAACCATTCCAATTAGCTGCGGCTCCCACCATGTCGGAAACCCACGCCATCGACTCCCTCTCGCAGCGTCTCGCGGACAGCGGGCTGCGCGCCACCCCTCAGCGCGAGGTCGTCTACAACGTCCTCCTCAAGAAGCGGGATCACCCCACGGCCGACGAGGTCTTCGCCCGCGTCAAGACAGAGCTCCCCACCATCTCGCTCGCCACCGTCTACAACTGCCTTGAGACGCTGGTGCAGTGCAACCTGGTGCGCGCCGTCAATTTCGAGCGCAGCCCCACGCGCTACTGCCCGAACCTCCAGCCGCACGCCCACTTTCACGATGAGCAAACGGGCCGGACCTTCGATATCGACCTGCCGCCCGAAGTCCTGAACCAGGTCAACACCGTCCTCCCGCACGGCTTCGACGCTTCCTCCGTCGAGATCACCTTCCGCGGCAAGGCCAGTTCTTCGCCTTCCTGAGCCGGCCGCTCTCTCCGCCGCCCGTCCTCCTCCGATTGCTGCCGTCTCTCCCTCTCTCTCCCGCCTCCCTCACTCCCTTCCGCTTCCTTTCCTCCATGTCCTCCCTCGTCATCCAAGATCTGCACGTCTCCATCGGCGACAAAGAGATCGTCAAGGGCCTCAGCCTGACGATCCGCTCGGGCGAAGTTCACGCCATCATGGGCCCGAATGGCACCGGCAAGTCCACGCTCGCCAAGGTCGCCGCCGGCCACCCCGACTACACGGTGACCAAGGGGGACATCCTCCTCGACGGCGCTTCAATCCTGGAGAAGGAGGCCGACGAGCGCGCCCGTGCCGGTCTCTTCCTCGCCTTTCAGTACCCGAGTGAGATTCCCGGCGTTTCAATCGCGAATTTCCTCCGCGCGGCCGTCCAGGCCCGCCTTCCCGAGGGCGAGGAAATCGACGCCACCGCCTACTACAAGCGGCTCTACGCGAAGATGGACATGCTGAAGATCGACCGGAAGTTCACGTCGCGCGCGGTGAACGAGGGTTTTTCTGGCGGCGAGAAAAAACGCTGCGAGATCCTCCAGATGGCGATGCTCGAACCGAAGTTCGCCCTGATGGACGAAACCGACTCCGGCCTCGACATCGATGCGCTCCGGATCGTGGCGGAAGGCGTCAACGCCCTGCGGGGACCGAACCTCGGCGTGCTGCTCATCACGCACTACCAGCGCCTGCTGAACTACATCGTGCCGGACTTCGTGCACGTGATGTACGACGGCCGCATCGTGAAGAGCGGCGACAAATCCCTGGCCCTCGAACTCGAGGCCAAGGGCTATGACTGGGTGAAGAAGGAACTCGCGCTGGCCAACGCCTGAACCCCTCCGGCCTCCACCCTCGACCCGCCATGAAAAAAACTTCCGATCTCGATTCACCCGCCGCGGTGGAACTCGACGAGCCTGTTCCCACCGCCAACCCGGTGGCGGGCATCGACCAGACCAGGGGCGATTTCAAGTACGACGTCGCCTACGAATTCGACGCCGGCACCGGCCTCAACGAACGCACCGTCGACTATATCAGCTCCGTGAAGAAGGAGGCCGCGTGGATTCGCGACTTCCGCCACCACGCCCTGAAGGTGTTTCGCGCCAAGCCGATGCCCACCCACTGGGCGACGCGCGACCTCGAGAACATCGATTTCGACAAGATCCGCTATTACCTCGCCCAGGGGCAGAAGCCGAAGCGCACCTGGGAGGAAGTCCCGGATGACATCAAGAAGACCTTCGAGCGGCTCGGCATCCCCGAGCAGGAACGCAAGTACCTCGCCGGGGTGGAGGCGCAGTTCGACTCGGAGGCCGCCTACTCCAACGTGAAGGACATCGTCGCGAAGCAGGGCGTAATCTTCATGAACTCCACCGAGGCCCTGCGCGAACACCCGGACATCTTCCGGAAGTGGTTCGGCAAGGTCATTCCGACGAGCGACAACAAGTTCTCCGCGCTGAACAGCGCCGTTTTCTCGGGCGGTTCCTTCATTTATGTGCCCAAGGGCGTCAAGGTCGCCCAGCCGCTCCAGGCGTACTTCCGGATCAACGCCGAGAACTTCGGTCAGTTCGAACGCACGCTGATCATCGCCGATGAAGGCGCGGAGGTGACGTACATGGAGGGCTGCACGGCGCCGAAGTTCTCCACGTCGACGCTGCACAGCGCGGTGGTCGAACTCGTCGCCCTCAAGGGCGCAAAGATCCAGTACATCACCGTCCAGAACTGGGCCAACAACGTCTTCAACCTCGTGACCAAGCGCGGCCTCGCGCACGAGGAGGCCGAGATCAAGTGGATCGACTGCAACATCGGCTCGCGCCTCACGATGAAGTACCCGGGCGTGGTCCTGAAGGGCCGCAAGGCCCGCGGCGAAGTGATCTCGATCGCCCTCGCCAATGACGGCCAGCACCAGGACACCGGCGCCAAGATGATCCACGCCGCCGACGAGACTTCGTCGAACGTCGTCTCCAAGTCGATCAGCGTTGGCCAGGGACGCGCCACCTACCGCGGCCAGATCCACATCCCGCGTCGCCTTAAGGGCTGCAAGAACAACACGGAGTGCGACGCCCTGCTCATCAACACCAACAGCCGCACGGACACTTATCCCGCCATCACCGTCCGGGGTGATCGCAACTACGTACAGCACGAGGCCAGCGTCTCGAAGGTGAATGAGGAGATGATCTTCTACATGCAGCAGCGCGGCCTCACCGAAGGGCAGGCGATGAGCCTCGCCGTGAACGGCTTCATCAACGACCTCGCCCGGCAGTTCCCGATGGAGTACTCCGTCGAACTGAAGCGGCTCATCGACCTCGAGATGGAGGGCAGCGTCGGCTGACACCCCGTCTTTCACCCTCCTCGTTTCCGTCGTCTGCTTCCCCGATCGGGAAGACGCGAAAACCGGGAGGGTAAAAGAGGAAGATTAAGAGAAAGAAGAAAAGAACTTCGCCCATGTCTGCGTCCACTCTCCCCTCCTCCCGCTCCGCCACCGCCGGAGCCTTCACCGCCGAAGCCTTCCAGGCCCATCTCGCCAGCCTGCCAGCCGGGCTGCCCGCCTGGTGGATTGAGCGCAAGCGGGCAGCCTACGAACGCTTCGCGTCTGCGCCCATGCCGGTGCGGACCGATGAAGCCTGGCGCTTCAGCAACCTCTCAGGCCTCACCCTCGACGGCTTCGCCCCGCCGCCGTCGGTGACCGCCACGCCCCAGGCGTCCATCGGCATCCGGAAATCCGCCCGCCTGGTGTTCGCCAATGGCCGGCTCTTCTCCCGCGAGATCCTCGATCCGCACCTCGAGGCCCGCGGCGTGATCGTCGACACCCTGCAACAGGCCCTGCTCCGCCACCCCGAACTCGTGCGCGAGCACCTCCTCGCGCAGCCGTCGCGTCTTGGCTCGGCCAAGTTCTCCGCGCTGCACGAGGCTTTCCTGGTCGATGGCGCCTTCATCCACGTCCCCCGCGGGGTCGAGGTCGAGTTGCCCATCGGCATCTTCACCTATGCGAGCGGCACCGGAGCGGCGGTCTTTCCCCACACCCTGATCGTCGCCGGGGAGAATTCCCGTGTCACCGTGGTCGACTACTTCGGTTCCACCAACGAACAGGAGGTCCAGCTGGCCGTCGGGGCCAACGACCTCTACGCCAGCCACGGCGCCCAGCTGACCTACGTGGGCAAACAGGACTGGAGCCACCAGGCGCTCTCCTTTCAGTCCAACTCCACCGTGGTCCGGCGCGACGCGCGCGTGCAGTCCCTCAACCTCCATCTCGGCGCGCGCCAGGCCCGCCACGAGTCGCTTTCGCAGCTCCAGGCCCCGGGGGCCTTCTCCGAGATGCTGGCCCTCACCGTCGCCCACGACGACCAGGAGTTCGACCAGCGCACGCTGCAAATCCACCAGGCGCCCAACACCAAGTCGGACCTGCTCTACAAGAACGCCCTGCTGGAGCGTTCCCGCACGATCTTCTCGGGCCTGATCATCGTCGATCCGGATGCCCAGAAGACCGATGCCTACCAGAGCAACCGCAACCTGATGTTGAGCGACGACGCGGAGGCCAATTCGCTGCCCGGCCTCGAAATCCAGGCCAACGACGTGCGCTGCACCCATGGCGCCACCACTTCGCGCATCGATCCCGAGCAGGAGTTCTACCTCCAGTCGCGGGGCATCGACAAGTCCGCTGCCGACGAACTCCTCACCTTTGGGTTCTTCGAAGATGTGCTCAATCGGCTCTCCAGCGACGAACTCCACGTCGCGCTGCGCAATCTGATCCAGACCAAGTTCAAACGCTGATCCCTGCCCGCGCACCCGACGGGGCGGAAAACGGCGCTGGTCTTCCGGCCCTTCCGGGTGTTCCGTGGAACTCTACCATGCAAAACCGCGAACGCACGCTCTCCCGCGAGGTCATCGCCACCCAGATTCCCTCCGGCGATAAGATCCCCCTGGCGGCGGGCACCCGGCTCTTCCTGCATCAGACCCTGGGCGGCAGTTTCACCGTCCAGGCCGATTTCGGCCTGTTCCGGATCGACGGCCGCGATGGCGACGCTCTGGGCGAACAAGTGGCCGCCGCGACCGTAGGTTCGAGTGTGCCCGCCGGCGCACCTCCCGAACCCGACGCCATCTGGTCCCAACTGCGCCAGGTCTATGATCCGGAAATCCCGGTCAACATCGTGGACCTTGGCTTGGTCTACTCGATGGACGTGGAAAAGGTCGCGACACCCGAGGTCGGTTACAAGGTGAACGTCGCCATGACCCTGACGGCCCCCGGCTGCGGCATGGGCCCCGCAATCGCTGAAGACGCGAAATCCAAGGTCCTGCTCGTTCCCGGTGTCACCGATGCCGACGTCCGCATCACGTGGGAACCACCTTGGAACCAGTCGATGATTTCCGAGGAAGGGAAGATGAAGCTGGGGCTGATCTGAGCCGGCAGGTAGCCGCACCTTCAGCAGGGCGAAAGCATGACCGCTCGCGGACCGTGTTGTCGCCTGCCCGCCACCGGGCTTACCAGCGGCGCACACGGAGGTCGCGAATCGCGGCCTTTGTCATGTAGGTCGAAATCCCCAGCGGCAGGGACTTTTGAATGTCTCCCGGGCGCAGGCCGATCGTCCGACCGGAGGTGGTAAGATCGACGACCTTGGTGTCGTCAATCCACGCTTCGATCCGCCCATCCGTCACCCGCACCCGAATCCGATACCAGCGCCCGTCGGTGAATTCCATTTCCCGCGAGGTCTCGTTCTGCGACGCGTCCAGCCGATCCACGCTGGAAAGACCGACGACATCTCCTCCCCAGCCGCCGACGATCAGGGTGCACGCCGCGGGCCCCACGGGAAACGTCAGCCCGCAAAAGAAGTCAGCCCCTTCGACCCGCATCGCCTCGAGAGCGATCTCGTAGTTCACCCGTGCCAGTTCCGCCCCGCGCGTCCAGGTGATTCCGGACAACGTCGTGCCCTTGGCGATGACGATCGCACCGCGTCCCTCGCGAAAGGCGGGCTCAACGCGGGCCCCGTTGACCCCCTCGAAGGCCGTCGGCACCCACCCGCCCAGCGACTTTCCGTCAAAGAGCGACCGCCAGTTTTCGTTCGTCGCCGCTCGGGCGAGGCTCGAGAGCATCAACACCGCGAGCACCCAGCGGCGGAACCCGGACCGACGGTTGCCATTCTCCTGCGTCATGCCACGCCGCGTCCCGGCCGAATGACTGCCGGATCAAACAACTCCGGCAACTCGGTGCGCGCAACGTGCCCGATGCCGGCGGCGACCTCGGCCGGAACGCCCCGATAGGGCCAGCGCACGCGGGTCGTAAGTCCCGGCAGCCAGCCTCCCGTCACGGCGGCGGCCTTGTCCGCCGCCATCGGCGTGAGCCCGTCACGCGTGATGATCGGCGAAACCTGGGAAAGCCAGAAGGCGTGGATGCGAACGCCAATCGCGCGCGCCGCGGGCAAGTCCTTTCGGCACAGCTCGTGCCACCAACGCGCGCCAGCCGGACTGAGACACGCCACGTTGGAATACGCACCGTGCGCCCCGCGGGCGATGCCCTCGGCCAGCGCGTGTCCGGGGATGAAGACCGAAAAGCGATCGAACAACGGACGCATCGCGTCGTACCACGCGTCGTCCCCGCCCATAACCTTCATGCCGATGACGCCCGGGACCCGCTCCGCCACGACCTTCCACTCCTCGGGGCCAAGTCGACGCTTGGCATGTGGCGGATTGTAGACGATCAGCGGCACCGGCGCCGCCTCTGCCGCCATGACCTCCAGGAAGCGCAGGACCTCCTCCAAGCCCGGTGGAAACCAGTCGGGTAGTGTCACCTGGAATGCCGAGGGAGCGAGTGCCTTGGCCCGCCGCACCCGCTCCCGGGCCAGTTGCGCGCACGGCTGGCTGGCTCCGAGTTGGAACGGCATGCCTGCCCGCTGGCACTTCTCCGCCAGCAGCAGGTTGATCCGATCGAACTCCTCCTCGGTCTGCGTGTGGAATTCCCCGGCCGTGCCGTTCGAGTAGACCCCGCTCACCTGCGCCGCGATGAAGTGATCCACCTCCGCCGCCAGCAGTCCGAAGTCGATGCTATCGTCGTCGCGAATGGGCAGGAGCAACGTTGCCCAGTTGCCTCGAATTTCCCCGGCGGTCAGTGGTTTCATCGTCGTAAGATCGCGGTGCCGAGCTCGGATCCAGGCGCCCGTTCGAGCCGCTGCACCGTCCGATGGGCCGAAGCACCCTTTCCGACTGGTGCGTGACCGAGCAAGACTCCCTCGAGGGAATCACCGAGCCCAATTCGCTCCGCGGATTGTCCCGCACTCTCAGGTGACCCGCCGAACGAGCTCCCCGTCCGGACGGCTCGGAAAAACGAAGTAACGGGTCGGATCATCGGTGGCGCCTCCCCACTCTGATTCCATGGCGAGGCGGCGCAACCCTCGGATGCCGGAGGCCCAGCACTCGGCTTACCCTCGCCGAACGCGACCGACTCCCCACCGCACCGGCGCGGCTGACCGTACCATTAAAGATCTCCCGAGCAGCGTTGGCTACCGGATCATGCCAGTCCGGTTGATTCGTTCCGCTCTGCCGAACCACCTTCGGGCCCACCGATTTACCCGCGGAGGGCGTCTGGTTTGGGCTGCGGAATTCTCCGAAAATAGCTGTTGACGGCACCACGCCCGACCCTACTCCTTGCACCCTGCATTGCGGGCGTAGCTCAGTTGGTAGAGCACCACCTTGCCAAGGTGGACGTCGCGCGTTCGAGTCGCGTCGCCCGCTCCATTTTCAAAAGTCCCTCTGAAAAGAGGGACTTTTGCTTTTTTTGGACCCGTCCGGAAGGCCGATCACCACCCTCCAAACGCTGCGACGGCCTCCTCAGAAGTCCCGCCCGTACGTCAGCGAGTACGCCCGCCCGATCCACTGGCTGGAACCGAGGCTGCCGACATACCCCGTCTGCGCCTGGCTGTGCGTCGGCTCGCGATCCTGGGCGTTGTTCACCCCGAGTCGCACGGAGGCCCGCCGCCACCACCACCCGGCCTGCGCCCCCCAACGGTAGCCCAGGCCGAGATTGAGCTGCGTCTGCTTGTTGCCGATCTCATGATACGCGAGCGCTCCGTTGTTATAGATCGCGCGCAGGTAGTCGACCTGGCCCTTGAGCCGATCGTAGCTGGCCTGCGAGGCGTTGGACCCGGTCCAAATCGGCGTGTGGTAGACAAAGCTGGCCGACGCACTCCAGCCGCCCTTCCGCCAGGTCAGTGTGCTGCTGGCCTTGGTCCGCGGGATATCCATGTTGTGCACCGCGTCGTTCTTCTCGTCGGTGGGCGTGAGCTTGGAGAACTTGTTCAGGAACTGCGCCCACTCGACCGCAAGGGAGAGGCGGCCGAGGCGCGTCTGGGGCATCTGGTAGCGGAGCGAGTAATCGAATCCGTTGGTGAAGTTCCGGCCCGTGCTGTTGCGGAACGAATTCACGCCGCCGATCAGCGTGCCCAGCGGCGCCAGCTGCCGCGAGGGTGCAAGACTGCCGTTGGCGGAGGCAAACAACGCCAGATCAGCCGGCGTCACCTTCGCGCGAAGCGTCGCCGGGTCCCCCTTGTAATTTCCGGACTCGTCACCGGGAGCCAGCCGGTAGCCGACGTCGATTTGCTGGATCGGCACCCCGGCGGCGAGTTGCGCCTGCGTGTAAGCCCGGAGGCGCGAATCGTCGAGCGACGCATCGCGCCCCCTGGAGAGGATCAGGCTCTTCTGCTCAATCTCCCAATAGTCGATCGTGATCGTCAGCCCCTTGATGCCGGGCACCTCGAAGCCGAAGCCGGCGCTCGTGCCCCGGGAGACTTCCGGCTGCAGGTCGCGGTTGGCGACGTTGTAGTTGATAGTGAGCACCCGCGTGTCGGCGGGGCGGCCGGCGCCGGTGAAGAAGTTGCTGCGCACGGTGTCGAGTTCGCCCGGCGGGCTGGTGCGCGAGAACTGCGTCGGCGAGTAGACGCGCGTCAGATCGGGCGCGAGAAAGCCCTCATTGCGCGAGGCCCGCACCAGGACCTGCGGCACGGGCCGCCACGTAAGCCCGTACTTGGGCTTGGTGGTATTGCCGAAATCGCTGTAGTGCTCGAACCGCGCAGAGGCGCTGAAGTCCAGCGACCGAAGGAGAAACACGCGGTTCCTCGGCGCCACGAGCGGTACCGCCGTCTCCGCATACGCGCTCGCGATGGTGCGTGCCGCCCGGAAGACGTCGCGCGGCGACATCACCAGGATGTCGTTATCGTTGGGATCGAGCCCGGAGTCCTCCGGGTTCTTGCCGATGAACGGCAGCTTCCGGTCGAGTTTGAAGTCGCGCCGCCACTCCACCCCGAACGAGGCCGCCAGGGCGCCGGCCCAGTGATTCAAGACGTCGCCACTGGCGCGAGCGTCGAAACTGTCCACCCGCGTGTTGCCGTAGCGGGTCGCCGGCTGCGTGTAGCCCGCGCGCACGCTCGCCGGATTCTGGTACGGCTGGTCGACGACGACGGCGTTGCCCGCGACCTTGAACGTGTAGGGAAACGGGTTCCACGCCGTCGCGTCCGTACGCTGCGCGGCGGCGATGAGGAGCGAGTCACGGATGGAGTTCACTGCACTGTCGGTGGCGCGCACCCCGCCCGTCATGGCCCCGACTTCCCAGGTCCAGGTAGACTGCCCCACCCGGCCCTGCAGGCCGACGAGGAAGCGGTGCATGCGATTCGACGTCTCGATCGTCTCCGGCCCACCATCAGCGAGGATCATGTCGCCGATCGAGATGGTCTGCGGGTTGCCGGTGAGGCGCGGCGTGCCGTCGGCATTCGGGGCGCCCGTCGGGCTGTAGAAGCGGGAGCCGAAGGGGTTGTAGGGGTTGCCCGCTGAAAGCGTGATCACGCGATCGCTGTCCGCTAGCGTGATCGGCTGCCGCTGGGTCATCGAGGTCGAGTAGTAGCCCGTGAACTCCCCGAACAGCCGGAGCTGCGGCCGCAAGTCGTATTCCACGCGGCTATTGAGCGAGTAGCGGGTGCTCTTGGGCTGGCCGATGATGTAGACGTTGTAATCGGCATACTGGGAGCGCGGGATGGTGGCGGTCGTGAGGGTCGGCACGCCGTTGATGGGATAGAGCCAGCGGTTGGTCGTGGAAGTGGCGGTCACGAAACGCGGCCAGATGCCGATCGGGGTGCGATCGTCCTGCGAGCCACCGGCGGCGTTGAAGGGATCGCGCGCGTAGCGGGTCTTGTCGGCCGATGTTGAAATCTCCCGCTGCCGGAGGTAGATCGGATCCCGGAAATAGGCGCTCGCGCCAATCATGTAATTGCCGCGCCCCTTGGCGAACGGGGCCGCGTAGCCGACCTTGGCCTGGTAGTCCGTGCCGCCTCCGTGTTCGGTCGTGTAATAGCGGAGCGACACCTCGCCCCCCGCTGGACGTCGCCGCGCGATGTAGTTCACCACGCCGGCCACCGCATCGGAACCGTAGATCGACGACGCGCCGTCGCGCAGGATCTCGACCTGCTGCACTGCGGACGGGAGCGTGTTGACGTTGACGGGCGAAACCGCGCCGGCCGTGAACGGATGGAACGGCATGCGCCGGCCGTTGAGGAGCACGAGGGTGTTGCCGGCCCCAAGCCCGCGCAGCGCGATGTTGGCGTTGTCACCGCGGCCCGCGATCGCGTTGGTAGGTGTTTCATTTTCCGGGATGTCGGTGATATACGCGACGCTCTCGAAGAAGTTCATCGGCGTGGCGGCGTCACGGGCCTCCAGTTCGTCGGTGCCAAAGATCGTGACCGGCAGCAGCTTCTCCTGATCGATTCGCTTGATGTTGGAACCGGTGACCGTAAACGCCTCCATCGTCACGGTCTCCGCAGGCTTCGGTGCCAGCGACCCGGACGCCGGCTGTGCGCGCGACCGACTGGAAAGGCACAAGATCATCGCAGCAGCGAGAAAGCAGTGAAGCTTCATGGCGGAGGTGGGGTGGCTGGGGAAAGCGCGTCGTAGTGGGGAGCATCGCCGCGGCTCTGGCAAGACCGCCCCGCCACCCCGACAGGGTGGTCACGGCCCCAGAAGCGACCGCGGCCCTTCGCCAAGACTTCATCGCGGTCGCGGGCCCGCGATGGCCGCGGCGCCTCCCTCATCGCGTCACTTCACTCTTACTGGCGAGGCGATATCCCGACCGGCGAACGGGAGGGGTGGCAGGAACTCCGTCCCGCCACCGACGTCCGGACATCGCAGATCGTTCGGTTTACAGGAGCTCGTAGATCTCGACCAGCGCCTCTCCCGTGGTGGCGCCGACGCCAGAAACCTGCGCAGTATAAGATCCCGCCGGGAGCGTGACCAGGAGCACGGCATCCTTGCTTGCGGGATCCGTCAGGTCGAAGGCTCCCGCCGCGGCGAACGCCGCGCGCAACTCCGCCGTGTCACCGTCCCCCCAATTGTCGTTGCTCGCGAACCGTACACTCCTCCCGGCAGGCCGCGCTTGATAGAGGTCCAGCTTCGGGTCGGCCAGCACCCCGGTCACACCGAAATCTGCCAGGCGCGGACCGATCCCGCGGAGGAGAAGCTTCCTCGGCACGTTTCCGCTCACGACAAATCCCGCCACGAGCACGTCGTCGCCGGTGCCAACGAAGTTCCGCGCCGACTCGTTCACCAGTCGCGAGGAGTTCCCGGTTCCGACGTCGTATACTTCGACCAGCGCGACTCCACTACGGCCCGCGGTGTCGTAGACCGAAACCGTGCGCAAACCGTCCACGGTTGAGAGCAGCGCGGCATCGAGGCTGGTGGTGTCGGCCAGCGCAAACGCGCCAGCCGCGACAAAGGCGTTGCGCAACGCGCCACTGGGACCGGTGCCCCAGTTGTCGTTGCTCGCCGCCACGGCGTTCTGGCCGTTGAGGGTCACGTGGAGGTCAAGGCACGGGTCCGGCAGGGTCCCTCCCACCCCGAAGCCCGCGAGCGCCGGACCGGTGGCGCGAACCAGCAGAGGCTTGCCACCACCGCTGACCACGAAGCCGACGATGAGCGGCAGGCTGCGGCTCCGTGCCGCCGAGCGCACCGAGAGATTCACGATCCGCCCTGGATCGGGCGTCGCGACCACCAAACGCGCGATCCGACTCTCGGAACTTCCACCGGAGGCAGTGCTGATCACCACGGTGTAGTCGCCGGCATGCGCCGCCGTGAGATTGGCCAACGCGAGGGTGGCGCTGCTGGCATCGGGGAGCAGGATACCGTCTTTTCTCCACTGATAGCCCAGCGCTGCACCTCCGGAGGAGACGCCAATCCGGAACGACGCCGCCCCACCCGGAGCCACCGTCTGGCTGACGGGATGCGAGGTGATTGCGGGTCGAGGCGCCGGCGCGACGGTGTCGGGGAAGGCCGCGCGCGCCTGCAGATAGGACAGCGAATAGAACGCCAGCACGGGAGTCTGGCGCCACACCGACGTCATCACGGCCAGGTTGTCGGCTGGCGAATAGATCCCATCGGGAACAACCTCCCCCGAGAGATTGGCATTGATGTCCATCACCCGAATCGGCGCGCTGGAATCAAACTCGAGCGCGGCAAAGCGGATCCGCTTGATCGAAGGCACGGGCAAGGTGCGGAAGGAAACGGTGAGATTGCGGAGGTCGTAAACGATGCTCCACTGCGTGAAGCTGGGCTGGCGCACGGCGTCCAAGCTCGAAAAGGCGTAGCCCACCGGATCGTCACCGTGTGCCTGGGCAAAACTCCGGACCGCCGCCGCGGCATGGACAAATCGTCCGAGAGAGGAAACGTGATCGGCCGCCGTCACCGGAGTCGCCGCCGCGTACGCCAGGGCGGTCTCGTAGGGGTGATTGGTCAGGGCCGCCACCGCCAGGGAGCCCCCGGTGTGGCAAACCAGCCGGCCGCCGATGAACTCCACCACCGCACTCCGACCCGTGCGGTCCGAAATGAGGAAGTGCAGCGGCAGCGGGCTGGCGTCCCGCTGAATGCGGATTCGCTGATCGGTGGCCAGCACCTCCTCCACCGTGGCCGAGCAATCCAGTTGGTACTGAACCCACTGGAAATCCGTGATTCCCGGTCGCGCATCCTCCGGGTACTGCCCAGCCTCGAAGGCCATGACTTCCACGACGAGACCGGCTTCGTTCATTCCTCCGCTGGGAAACTCGTGGCCGAACTGGTTGAAGGTGACACTGCCAAATCGCGAAACCCAGCGCAGCCCCGAGCTCGTATCAAAGGCGCTCTTCTGCAGTCCGCGGCGGTTCACGATCACGCGCCCATCCGCCGCGAACACGTCGTAGTTTCGCCCGAAGAGAAGGTGATCGCCATCGGTCAAAAAGAAAGAGGTGGACGACCGCATCGGCACCACGGCGCCCAGTGCGAGCAGCCCGATCGCCAGGATGCGGGGCAGGGAAAGAAGCGCGATGGTGCGCTGAAGGTGCGAAGCCGGGAACGGGACCGAACTGCTGGGCATGACCATGGTAATTTGGCCGGAAGGACCCTGCGCCTGGCTCGCGCCGGCTCACCAGGCGCACCGGCTTTCCGTGCGGTAGTTGAATCTAGGTTGTCTGCCGCAACGGACAATGATCCTGCGGCTAACCGACGGCCGTCGGCGCCCAACAGGGCATCGGATGCGACCAGAATCCGGTTCGACCGGTGAAAACCGGTGTGATCTTGCGCCTCGTTTGCCGAGTCGCGTCCCAATCCCGAGGGTTGACCCCAGGTTTCCGCGCCGGAGTTGCGCTCCCCCGATTCACCCGGCTGTCTCGCGCCATGCCGTCCCGGCTCCTCCGGAGTCTCCTGGCCATGGCGCTGCCTGCGATCCACGCGGTGTCGCAAACTCTCACGCTCACACCGGATTCCCCCCCTGATTCCGGCCGGTGGCATCGTCCTCTTCCGCCTGGAGCTCGCCATTAACGGCACCGCGACGACCGACTTGGAGGTAACACTCCCTACCGGCTGGACCTCACTCGGCGGTTCCGACGAACCCTGCACGCGACCTTCCGCCGGTAGTTCCGGGAAGCTCACCTGGGCTTCTGCAACCTCGCTCCCTGGCCCGATTGGTTTTTCCTACCGGGCCTCCTATCCCGGCGGCAGTCCGCGGGGAAACGTCTTTTCCTCCGCACGGCTCGACCAGAGCAGCGGCGTCACCCAAGTCACCCTGGCGTCGATTGCTTTCGGTCCCCCTGCGCGCCAACGATCCTGATTCAGCCAGCCGGCGGCAACGCCGCCCTCATCCGCGTCCGATCCGCCAGGCTCGAGACGGGCGCGTTTGCGCTGAACCCCGGGAGCAAGGATGCGGCGCTGGTCGTCAATCTCCTTCCCGGCAGCTACACCCTCCGACTCGAAGGCAACGGGCCCGCTTCCGGGAGCGCCCTCCTTGAGATCTAAGAAGTCCCGTAACCCGCCCGCCCACCCGTTACCCCGATCAAAAGGGGCGGGCACAAAGGACGGACCCCAGCAACTGTCGCGGAGGCCGGTTCGCCTCCGCAGACGAGAAGCTGGAGACTTTTTGGTGCGGAAGCCGGCATGGTCCGCGCTGCTTCAGTGCGCGATACCAGGAGAGGACCTCCAGACGCACGGGCGCCACGTGCACGCAATGGGGATGATCGTAATACTCTGCGCAGCGCACCAAGAGATGGCCGAGTTCGTGCAGGCAAAGCATTGCCACCGCTTCCATCCGTTCCGCCTCGGGAATACGTCCGCGTTCGCGCAGGAAATACGGCGCATCGGACAGGAACGGGAATAACCCGACCACCGTCGTGCCCTGAAAGGCCGTATGCGGGTTGTTGTTGGTGTTCCCCAGGGTAATGCCTCCGCGCGAAATGACGTAGATCGGCATCTCGGCGTCGGGACCGACAATCATGGTATTGGTCAGAATGAAATCCGCCTCCGTCGTGTCATACTGCAGCGCGCACCAATGTGGGTAGGAATTGAGCTCGGGACGGACGGGTGACCAGAACGTGTCGCCGTCGCCCACCCGAATTTGCCGAATCTCGGCAAAGTTCCTCTCGAATTGCGCGGCGGCCGCCTCCACGGCCTCCGTGTGCGTTCTGGCTCCCCCCAAACGCAGATACCCGTCGATCTGGGCCAGCTCTCGCCGGCGGAAATCCATGGAAATGGCCTGTCGCGTGCGCTCCATCCCGCCCGGCTGATCGATGTCGATCCTCACCTTGGCGATCATCTCCGCATGCCGGCGGAACACCGGTCCGTGTCGGGCAAAATAGGTCGCCAGGTCGTGGCGCCCCGTTTCCGTGATCTTGACCGTATAGCCAAACCACTGGGCCAAGAGCGCCTCCAATCGGGCATACAGCAAACTGCGCTGTGCGAAGTCCCACGTCGGCAGCCGAGGGTCCTCGAGATAGACCGTCCGCAAGACGTACGGCACCTCTTTGGGCAGTTCCCGCAGTGCGGGCAGCTTCCCGTCTGCTCCCGCGTGTGCCAAGGCACCGGCAGCCAGAACTACCAGTACGCACCACCGTCGGCGGGCCAACGAAAAGGCGAACACCATGCCTGCTCCCGTAGCGGACTGGGCCTGTTCTGACAAACCACGATTCCGCCCAGCTGATGGCGGAAGCCATCCGCGAGGCCACGATGCACCGGCCGCATCCGCGCCGCAAGGAGCCGAAAGCAACGGTGGTGAGGACGGAGCGCGACCCACACACGCCACCCCTCCCCCCAGGCGCTTGGAGAGCTGCGCCGGGCCACTGGCCGCACGGACCCGCGGACTCTATCTCCGACCTTTGACGAGGCTCTCCATCAGCGTGGCCATCTCATCGACCACTTCGGGAATGCTGCGGCCGCCGGTCAGTTCGCGGATGCGGCGCGTGGCGGTGAGGGGATCGAGGTCGTTGCGACCAAAGGCCTGGAGCGTGCGATGAATCTCGGCCCAGTGACCGCGGGCGAGGTTGAGCGAGTCCACCGATCCTGCCGACGGCTTCGCGCTCGCGAGCAACGGCAGCACCTTTGTCTCCATGTCCTTGGCGGTGCCCCGCGACACTTCCTGCAGCTTGGTAAAATAGGAAACCGAAGGGTCGCCCTTGCTCAACAGGTGATTGGCCTTGTAGCGGGTGACGTCGCCGGCCTGCCCCGCCCACGCTGACGAGACGATGGTCTTGTCGTTCCCGAGCCAGAGCAGGTCCTTGTAGGCTTCGGGGTGCGTGCTGGTGGTGATGCCCTCCATCGCCACCTCGGCGCTGCGGCCACCGGAGGCTTGATGATAGGCACGATTGTAGAGCCTTTGCGCCTCGTCGCGCCATTCGTCGAGGGACATCGGCCGGCCTCCCTTGGTGAGTTGCGGCTTTGGCATCGGCCGGCCGTTGGGGCCGACGGTCCAGGCTTCGGGATTGCGGACGCCTTTGGCGGGCAGGCCACTGTCGTCGAGCACCCACAGACTGCGCTCCCGCAGGCCGACATCGCGGTCCATGTTCGGCTTGCCGAGGCTGGCGGCGTTGCGGAATTCAACCAGGTCCCATTCGTCGGCATTCCATCCGACGGCTTTCATCTGCCGCTTCAGCAAGGCGTCGGCTTCGGCGTGGATGGTCCGCATGTGGGTGTCGTAGGCGCGACCCGTGCCGGCATCGGCGACATACTTCAGGTAGTTCTTGGCGTGCAGGCTCGAGGCAACAGCGGCGGCCTTGTCACGGGCAGCCGATTGCAGTTTCTGGAGAAGATCAGGCGCGGCGCCGCTGCCGCCGGCCTTGAGCAAGTCGGCCTGCGTGCGTTGAAAGTCCTTCACCAGCGCCTCTCCCCATTCGCGTTCCTGTTGGAATTTCGCCGCCTCGAACTGCTCCTGCAGCGTCGGCTTGCGCCGCGGCGGTGTGGATTCGCCTGCCGCAACGGTGCCGTCCGCTCCGGCAGTGCCCATGAGCTTGCCGGCGAAGTACTGGGTCGCCTTGCCCTGCGCGTACTTCCACATCATCGCGCCGGCCGCACCCCGCGCGCCCGCTTCCTTGTAGGCGTCGTAGGCTGTAAAGGCGTAGTCCGCCGCATCCGACCACGTGGTCAGCGCGTTCCTGGCCGCCTGTTTGATCCCGCCTTCGACGTATCCCGTGCCGGCCTGGTAGATGAGATTGATCGATCCTCCGCCGAACAGGGTGCAGGCGGTCATCGAATATTCCGCCGCCGTCCTGATGTTGGTGGCGGCTTCCACGCCAAACTCCGCCGCTGCGGCGTCGGCCTCCGCCCGGGCCGCCTGGCCCTGCCAGTGCCCCTGGACCTTGGTGGCGACGGCACCGACCACCTGACGGATCTTCGCGACGTCGTGTTCGGCCAGTACCTTTGGATTGAGCTGCCGCGCGACAAACTCGCGGGCCTGCGCGGCTTCCTCGGCCGGCAACAGCGCCGCCAGCCGGTGGGCCGACTCGACCGCCCGGTGGGCGAGCGAAGCGGCACGGACTTCCGCCTGGCACTGCTGCTCGAAAGTGGCGGCGGCGTACTGTTCGAACGGAGTGCGCGTGTGCACGATCTCGCCGGTTTCGAGAGTCTTGATGAGGTCCTGCTCGGCCAGGATGTCGGATTCCAGGCCGAGGATGCGGAATTGGTAATCGGCGCGCCGAGCCGGATCGGCGGCGCGGGCCTGCTCGGCGCGCTCGGCCGCCAGGCACTTTTCCAGGTAGCCGATGTTGTGGCGGATCTCCGCGATGCGTTCCTGTTTTTCCTTCTTCGCCGCCTCCTCGCGCTTCAGATCCTCCGCCGTCGGAGCCGGCGGAGCCTTCGCCGCGACACGGTTGATGTAGAAGAACTCCGGAATCGCGGGATTGTTGGCCGGCACTTCCCACACCCACTGGTAGGTGAGTTCCACCTCGGTGTCGCGCGGCGAGTTGTCCGCCTCGATGTAGAGCGAAGCGGTGTCGAATGGTTTCTTCGCGGATTTGACGACGGTGCTCAGGCGGGCGGTGGTCTTTTGCGGCCCGCGCTTTGGATCCGAGAAAACCACCGCGGTCTCCGCGCTGCCTTCGAACGCCCGGACGTTCACCTTGGACGTGTAGTTGATGACGTCGCCGTCCTTCGTGGTGGCGCGGCGGGTGTTGCTGCTGGTGAGTTCGAGCGCCAGGGGACCCGGGGCGACTTCGGACGGAACGAGCGTCCAGGAATGCAGGAAGACGGTCCGGCCGTCGTCGGGCGACACCTCGGCGGAGTTATCCGTCAGGCCCGGCGGGCGGGGCGCGCGTTGTTCCTTGGGCAAGCCACCTGTGCTCTGGTAGAACGGTTCCGGCCAGCGCTTCCAGCGCCCCGTGCTCCATGGCTGCGCCTCCTCGGGATATTCGGTGAAAGCCGGCCAGGCCGTGTGGTGGGAATGGGCATGAGCCAGGAGACCTTGCTGGCGAGCGGCCTCGCCGACGGGAACTTCCTCCGCCAGCGTGTAGAACTGGCTGGCAATCAGGTCAGACAGTCGGCGCTCGATGCGGGCGGCACACGCGGCCTTGCGCGCCAACACGTCCGCCTCCATGCCGGATTCGGCGGGCAAGTCGAGATGCCGGTCGTACGGGCAGGAGACCCGGATCTCGAACCGAAGCCAGGCGTTGGGCTCGGTGTCATCCGGACGCACGAAATAGGTCCGGACCATTCCGCGGTGCCCGCCGGACATCGGGGAATCGAAGTGATGCGACTCGATCAGGAAGGCGGGCGCGCCGTTGAAGTTGGACTCGACCGCGCGCGGTTTCGGCAACTGGGCGAGCCGGGCCACATAGTCGGGATTCCATGGCTTTTCCGGCGGAAAGAAGTAATCGCGGGAGACGCTGGCCTTGATCGCCTCGTCCAGGCTGGCGAGCGGACGCTGGACGGCATCGACGTTCACCTGGATTTCCGCCAGCGAAAGCAGGTCCGCTCCGAGGTACGAATAGTGCAGCGAGCTGCCACCGAACTCGAGGAACGCGAAGCGTTCATCGGCGGGCGGACGAAAGCGGAAGTCGGAGAGCGCGGCGGTGGGTTCCTGCTTCGCCACGGGCGTGGCACGCAAGGAGGGTCCGCGCATGGCGCGGACGTCGCGAAAGCGCGGGAAGGTCACGACCCAGCCTTCCGGCAGATCCGGAAACTCCAGCCGCAGCCAGGAGACGTCCGCCGTCAGCCCAGCCGCGCGACGCGCGGTGCGGACGGCATCCGTGTGCCGCCGCCGCTGGCGCTGCTGCGCCACGGCCGGCGACGGCGGGTCGCCGAGTTCCTCGATCCGGGCCACCAGGCCACGCAGCCGCGTTTGCCCTTCCGAGATTACCGCCTTGCTGCGGCCGGCCTCCGCCAGCGCGACGGCCACCCCGGCCTCGTGGCCATAGCCGGCGGCGAAATGGGCCTCCTCGATCGCCTTGTCGTAGGCCGCGGCCGACTCGCCGCACAGGCTGCGAACGGCCAGGAACTCCTGCACCAGGGGGATGAGCTGGTTCAGATAAGCGGTGGCGGCGGCGGAAGGTTTGCTGAAAAGCGGCGCCCATTGCTTCTCGAATCTCGCGGTGGCGGTCGCCGACATGGGCGCGAAGACGGCGCGCAAGCCCTCCATCGCGACGGAAACCGCACCGTTATATTGGATCGCCGAAAGCTGGCGCAGATCGAGTGGCTCGAACTTTGATGCTGCGGCGGCCGGAGTTGGCGTGGTGGCCACGGCCGGGGGCACTTCCGGTTTCTTCGCGGCCGGCACGCGCACCGAAGAGGGAGTTGTGCTGGTGGCCGAATGCGCCGCCTTTACAGCCGCCTGCAGGCGGTCGCGGTCCTTGCTGTACATCGCAACGGACTTGTCGTCCCTCGCGAGGGAGAGCGCCTTTTCGGTATCGGCGAGCGCGCCGGCCAGATCGCCGGTCCTTTCGCGGAGCATCGAGCGCAAGGCCCAGGAATTGACGTTGTCCGGGGCGAGACGGAGCATGGTCTCGGCGGCCTGCATCGCCTCTGGGTGGCGGCCGAGGCGTTGATAGGCGCGCGCCAAGTCGTACGGATAGCGGGTGTTGGTGGGCGCCCGGCGCATCAATTCCGTGAGGTCGGTGGCGGCCGCCTCGAAATCGCGGCGGGCGGCATGCACGAGGGACCGCTGGTAGCGCGCCCCGTCATACGCCGGGTCGACGGCCAGGCACCGGTCGAAGTCGGCGAGCGCGCCCGCGAGGTCACCCGCACGGTGGCGGGCGGCGCCCCGCAGCGCCAGCGCCGTGGGGTTGTTGGGCTCGAGGTCAAGGGCCCGCGAGTAGGCCGCAGCCGCCTCCGCGTAGTTCTTTTGCGCTTCGAGGTCCTTGCCCCGCTGCAGATGGGGCGTGACGTCGGCCGCGAATCCGGCCTGCGCGAAACCGATCAGGACGGCGGCGGCTCTGCCCGCCGCCCGTACGAACGGACGAAGTGAGGTCATGGAGAATTAACCGCGCAACGAAGTGCGGCCGGGCGAGGATCAGTCACGGCGCCGGCCTCCCGGCTGCAGCCGCCGGCAGACTTCGACGGCCTCCCCCTCCTTGCCAGACGGGATCGGCACCACCACGTCGGTGCTCGTGCGGCTGTGCCGGTTCGGCGAGGAGTAGGTAATCGACAGCTGCTTCGGCGGCCCCTCGTAGAGTTCGCACTCTTCGAGGGTGTTGCCCCAGCCCCGCCAGACGTGTAGTTCCGTGCCGATCAGAAGCGCGCTCGCACTGATGCGTACTTCGGGCGGGCCGGCACGATCACGGCGCGCCCGGGCCCGCGAAGTCGCCCAAGAGACCAGCCAGCACAGCAGCCACACCACCAGCAGGACGATCCCCGTGGCGACGCCGGCTCCGCGGTCGATCGCGTAGGTAATGACGGTCGCAAGCGCCATCAGCGCGGCGGTGATGCCGAGCAGGAGGCGGCGCATGTCGGCCTGGCGCTTCCGTTCGCCCTGGGAAAAGGTCTTCCACTCCCCCGCTGTGTAATTCCACCGGGCGAGCAGGCCGCGCCCCGACACCAGCTCGCGGCGGAATCGATCGCGGCTGTGAAACACGAAAGCGCAGATGAACGCCGTGAGCGCCATGACCGCACCGACGAAGGCCAGCGCGAAGCCGGCGTCTCCTAGCGCCTTGAGCACATCGGCGGCGATGAAGGGCGCGAAGGTCAGGACGGCGCCAATGAGGGTGAGAAAGAGGCAGACACGCACTCCGGTGCTCATAAGGGTTGCGTAAGGCGAATTGCTGTCTCCTGGATAACCGACTCGCCTGGGGACTGGCGAGAAAATGCCACGGGGCCGGCGCGCGGCGGCGCACCCCTCGTGCCCGTCGCCTCGTTCCGCGCGCTTGCGTCTCCTCCGGTGAACGGGTATCAGCCGAACCGGGCCTTTTCGCCCGATCCGGTTGCAGATCACCCTTCAGCACCCTGTTCCCGTTGCCCGGCACGCTCGACGCCGCCGGGGAGTGGCTTCGGTGACATCCTCAATCGCTGCCAGCACGGCTCGAGGTGAGGATCAACCCCTCGCGCTCGATACGGCCGGAAAGCAATCGGCTGCACCTCATCCTCCGATTGCCGCCTCTCCTCGAGGCTGGCAGAGGTGCCGGCGGGGGCCGGTGGAGGAGAAATGGACCGCGTGCGCGGAGGCAGTGAGGAGGCAACGATGAAGACTTCAGGCACCCGCCCGCTGGCCATCGCGAGCGTCGGCCTCGGCGGCGGCTCGCTCGTTCTCTTCGGCTACTTCCTGCTTTTCGGCCCACCGTTCCCCTTCGCGATCGCCGATTCCGATCCCAAGCGCCTGGCCTTTGACGCCTTTCTCTGCCTCGTCTTCTTCACGCAACACAGCGCGATGATCCGACGCGGCGCCAAGGACTACCTGGCGAAACGAGTCTCGGAAGCCCGCGTCCCGGCTTTCTATTCGCTTGCCTCCGGCGTCTGCCTCCTGGCCCTCGTCCTCGCCTGGCAGCCCACCACCCGCTTTGTCTTTCACCTTCCAACCCCGGCTCGCTGGCTCTCGGGCTCCCTCGCCCTCCTCGCTGTTGCCGGCTTCGTCTGGGGCGCGCACTCCCTTCGCGGTTTTGACGTGTTTGGCACCCAACGACTGCAGGCGGATCTCCGCGCCATGAGCGCGCCACCGGCCGTTTTCGTGGTGCGCGGCCCGTATCGGTACGTCCGGCACCCGCTCTATCTGTTCATGCTCCTGCTCATCTGGTCGACGCCGCGCCTGCCCTACGACCAACTCCTGTTCAACGTGCTCTGGACCGTGTGGATCATCATCGGCACGAAGCTGGAAGAAAGGGACCTCCTCGCGGACTTCGGCCCGGCTTATCGACAGTACCAGGCATCCGTGCCCATGCTCATGCCGTCTCCACGCGCCGTGCTTCGCCGGCAGCGCCCTTCCTTCGACAGCTGACACCCACTTGCTCCGGATCTTCGGCCTGGCCGCACGACTTTGAGTCCCGTTCACCCGAATCCTGTCAGGCTGCCCCAACCACCCTTCCGTTTCCTTCGTTGTACCCCCATGGCTGCCACCACCCGCCGCACCTTTCTAAAGCAGACCTCCTCCGCCGCCGTTCTCGCTTCCGCCGCCACACCCGGTTCCACGAGCGAGCCCTCGCCTGCCGCGGTTCCCTGGTACCGAAGGACGCTGCGGTGGGGCCAGACCAACATCACCGAAATCGACCCGCCGCGTTACGACATCGCGTGGTGGCGCCAGCACTGGAAACGTACCCGCACCCAGGGCGTGATCATCAACGCCGGCGGCATCTTTTCCTACTACCCAACGCGGATTACGTTCCACCGCCCGGCGCGCCAACTTGGCGAGCGCGACCTGTTCGGGGAACTCTGCCGCGCCGCCCACGACGAGGGACTCGTGGTGTTCGCCCGCATGGACTCCAACCGGGCCCACGAGGACCTCTATCGCGCCCACCCCGACTGGTTCGCGTGTGACGCCGCGGGACGACCCCACAAGGCCGGCGATCTCTTCGTCACCTGCGTCAATGGTCCCTACTACGAGCAGCACATTCCCGCGATCCTCCGGGAGATTGCGGAGCGCTATCGTCCCGAGGGCTTCACCGACAACAGCTGGAGCGGCCTGGGACGGGGCACCATTTGTCACTGCGAAAACTGCCGGCCGCGTTTCCGCGAGCGCAGCGGACGTGATCTTCCGGCGCGGAAGAACTGGGACGACGTTGCCTACCAGGAGTGGATCCGCTGGAACTATGATCGCCGCCTCGAGCTGTGGGACCTCAACAACCGCGTCACCCGCTCCGCCGGGGGCCCCGACTGCATCTGGTCCGGAATGATCAGCGGCTCGGTCGGCGCCTCGGCGGCCAGCTTCCGCGATGTGCGCGAGATCTCCCGCCGAGCCGAGATCCTGATGCTCGATCACCAGGCGAGACGGGACGACAGCGGCTTCCAGCACAACGGCGATGCCGCCAAGCGTCTGCACGGCGTCCTCGGCTGGGAGAAGCTGATTCCCGAGAGCATGGCGATGTACCAGGCCGGCAGGCCCGCTTTCCGCCTGGCCAGCAAGCCGGCGGCGGAGGCCCGGCTATGGATGCTCGACGGGATCGCGGGCGGGTTGCAGCCGTGGTGGCACCACGTCGGGGCCTATCACGAGGATCGCCGGATGTACCGCACCGCCGAGCCGATCTACCGCTGGCACGAAGCCCACGCCGCGTACCTCGTGAATCGGGAACCCGTTGCCACCGTCGGCGTGGTCTGGTCGCAGGCCAACCACGATTTCTTCGGGCGCGACGACGCTGAATCCCTGGTGGAGGCCCCGTGGCGGGGAATCACCCAGGCGCTCCTGCGGGCCCGGATTCCCTACCTGCCCATTCACGCCGACGATCTTGCGCGCCAGGCCGCCGGATTGTCCGCCCTGATCCTGCCCAACGTGGGCGCCATGTCCGACTCCCAGTTGGCGGAGGTGCGACGGTTCGTCACAAACGGCGGCGGTTTGCTGGCGACCGGCGAAACCTCTCGCTACGGCGAACGCGGGGAACCACGGTCCGACTTCGGACTGGCCGACCTGCTGGGGGCCCATGCGGGCAAGATGCCCCGCGCGGGAGACACTACCCACACGTACCTCCGCCTGGTGCCCGAACGCCGCGCCGCGGTCGACGGCCCGCGCGCGGGCAACGAACCGCCGGCCTTGCAGCCGCGACACGAGATTCTCCGCGGTTTCGAGGAGACGGACCTCCTGCCGTTCGGCGGAACGCTCGGCTCCCTGCGCGTGGAACCATCGGCGCAGGTTCTGGCCACCTTCGTGCCAGCCTTTCCCCTCTATCCCCCCGAAACAGCCTGGATGCGCACGCCGACCACCGACCTTCCCGGTCTGGTCGTCCACCAACCTCCGGGCGGCGGCAGGGTCGCCTACCTGCCGGCCGATCTCGATCGGCGATTCGCCCAGGACAACCTGCCCGATCACGGCGACCTCCTGGCGAATCTCGTCCGCTGGGTGGCCCGCCACCGCCTGCCTCTCTCCGTCGAGGGAGCCGGACTGGTCGACTGCCATCTCTACCGCCAGGGTGAACGGCGGATCCTGCATCTAGTGAACCTCACCAGCGCGGGTACCTGGCGCGCGCCCGTGGACGAGCTCATTCGCATTGGGCCGCTTCGGGTCCGCCTGCAACGCTCCGATCGTTCCCAGCCGCCTCGAATCCGATTGCTCGTGGCCAGAAAGGACCTCGCCGTGCAGGCGGCGGGTGGTTGGTGTGAGTTCGAGGTGCCTGAGATCCTGGACCACGAGGTGGTCGTGATTGAATGACTGGCACCGTTACCGGGTCGTGTGGTGCCCAGTGCCGGACGTCCGGCAACACTGGCTCGCCGGCCAGGAGCGGTTCCTCACCGAAAGCCCGGCAAGGCACCCCTTCCCACTTCTTGGGGAAGGCAGACTAGCGCGAGCGAGCGCGGCCCATGAAGAAAAGCCACATGCAGGCCACTCCCAGCAGGACCAGCAGCAGCGAACCTCCGGCATCGGGGAGGTACGCGGTCCCGCTCCACGCGATCCCGTAGTTCACCTCGGCATCCGAGCCGAAGGTATTGCTCCCATACACCACCTCGATACCATACTGCGAAGTCCGCGGCAGCACGAACGAGAGCAGTTCACTCGTATTGTACAAGCTGGCCGACTCCGAGATCACGGTATTCGAGACCAGGTCGACGACGCGCAGGGTAAGATCCGCCTGCCCCAAATCCGCATAGGCGTCGTTGGCCGGGTTGTAGATGCGGTCGCGGAACCAGTTGAGCGAGACGTCAAACCGGGAGTTCGCCGCCAGGTAACCGCCAATGCGATACATATTGCTGCCGGACAGGTCGACATTGCCCAGATCCCAACCGACATTCCCGACCAGGCCAAGATCTCCGCTGCCGAGCCCCGCCACATCGCGGGTGCCCGCGAGAAGGTACTGGTCGAAGGCACGATCCAGGTTGAGCCTGCCAGCCCCGCTCGCCCAATCGAGCGCCTGGGTGGTCACCACTCCCCCGAGGCCGTTGCCGTTGGCCACCTGGCCATTGCTCCATCCCGTAATCCGATCGGCACTGTTCATCAGCACCGACTTGACCACCAGGGTGTCGCGCGACGCGGCATTCGACGCGAGACCGGCGGTGTTGTAGCTGGCGCTTTTCACCAACGCGACGCCGCCGGCGACGATCGGGGCGGAGAAGCTCGTGCCTTGAATGTTCGTAGAATAGAAGGTCGGACCGCCCGAAGCGGCGGAACCGGGAAGGCTCGTATTGTTTCCACCGGTCTGGCCGCCGTAATACGCGGCCGTCAAGCGGTCACCCGGCGCTGCAAGGTCGACGGCGGCACGCACCCCGGAAATGGTCCCGTGCAACGGGTCGAAATAATCCTCTGGGCCACGACTGCTGAAGGTAGCCACCGCGTTGTAGGAGTTGTTACCTCCGTTGGTGAGCGCACCGACGGTGATGGCGTTGTAGCCGGAGCCGGGGAAACCCACCGTGTTTGCCCCCGGCCCGGAGTTGCCCGCCGTAACCACGAAAGTCGTCTGCGAGAACTGGGCGGCATACCCATCCATCCGCACCGCCCAGGAACTGCTTCCGGCTGGATCGGTCCCGCCCCAGCTGCTGTTGATCACGTCAGCGGTGCCGAAGTACGGCTGGTAGCCCCCATTGAGTGAATTCACATTGATCGAGAAGCTCGACGACCAGGCATTGCCGTTCCAATTCGTCGCAATCGCCCCGGACCTCAGGTCGGTTCCGTAGGCGATGCCCTGCTGATAGGTGGCCGCCGTCGGTGACGTAGCCCGGCCTCCGATGATCTGCCCCACCCAGGTCGCATGGCGATCGAACAGATCGCCTGCGGTGCTGCCCCAAGCCGCGGCATCCTGGGCAAAGCTGGTCACGTGGCCGAGCGTGGAGTGCCCGCTCCAGATGTGCCCTGCTTCCACGTTGGCGGTAATGGTGCCTTGCCCCGTGAACCCGGCATTGTAGAACCGATTGGCGCCGACCAACGTGTTCACATTGGTGCCGCTGGTAAATGTCCCGGGTAGGTTGGTGACGATATCCGACTGCCCAGGTTCGTCAAAAATGACCTGCGCCATGAGCGGAGAGACGGTGCCGGACGCGGCAACGGCAGTTGCAAGAAGGGCTGTGCGGAGCCAAACGTGGAATTGCATGGGATTTGGAGGGAAGGACCGGCCACCCTCTCCAGCACCGCCCGAAGGGGGGTGTGCAGTGCATGGAAGACGGCGGAAACCGGTTCGGTTCCAGGCGAGCAGTCCGCACGCCAACTATCTACGTAATACTACCCCCATCGCTAGGTAGTTACCCACCATCAACTTCACAGACTCGGGTGCCGGCGGCAATGAGGGCCCCTCCGCAGTGGCGGCGAAAGATGTAAACTCCGCCGACACCGGCGTAGGTACCTCGTAAGCTTGAGGCGAGCCAGGGTCCGCCCAGGGCCAATCGCAGAATTACCACGACGCGATTATCGGATAGGTAGGTCTGGAAGAAAGCTCGCGCCGGACATGCCGGGGCAGACGCCTCTCTTTCGTGCATCAGACGTCCGAACCAGGCCGGATCAAGGTGGATTCCCCGGGGTTCGCTCGCTCGAGCCCCCTTGCCAGAACGCGTATCGAGTCGACATCGCCTTAAACTGATCCGCGGCTCCGCCGGCTTCCGGCCCGTTCCCATTTGACGGACCGAAATTCCCTGCGTCGACGCGGCGGTCACGTGTCCGCATCCTATGCGGTTGCGCTGCGTCCCAGCGCAGGTTCGTCACCCGAAACCCGACACCGCACCATGTCACTCCCGTGCCTTCCTTGCCGCCGCCGGCATCTGCCGGTCCTGACCATCGGCCTCGTCGCCTCGCTGCTGCCCGCCCTGCCGGCCCAAACCGCGCCCGCCGCCCCGACAACGACGAACCGCGATGACATCGTCCAGCTCTCTCCCTTCCAGGTCACCGCGAGCACCGATCGTGGCTACCATGCCTCGTCCACGATGTCCGGCACGCGGCTCAACTCCAAGATCGAGGACCTCGCCGCCTCCATCTCCGTCGTCACCAAGCAACAGCTCCTCGATACGGCGGCCGTCGATATCAACGACGTGTTCATGTACGAGTCCAACACCGAGGGCATCTACCAATGGACGAGCTTCACGGTGGACCGCGGCAACGTGAGCGACGACGTCTCCGCCAATCCCCAGGGCGCCACCCGGATCCGCGGACTCACCTCCGCCAACATCGCGGTCGGCAGCTTCGGCACCACGCTGCCGATCGACATGTACAACGTCGACGCGGTCGAGATCTCCCGCGGGCCGAACTCGAGCATCTTCGGCCTCGGCAACACCGGCGGCGGCGTCAACATCATCGCCGCCAAGGCCATCCTCGGCCGCGAGTCGACCACCTTCACCACCCGCGCCGACAGCTACGGCGGCTACCGCGGCAGCCTCGACCTCAACCGCAACCTCCTCGACCAGCGCCTCGCCCTCCGGCTGATGGGCCTCTATGAGGAAAAGGGTTTCGTCCGGGAACCGTCCGCCGACGAGACCCGCCGGCTCCAGGCCGCGCTCACCTTCCGGCCCTTCCGCTCCACAACGCTCCGCGCCAGCTTCGAATCCTACCGGAATTTCAACAGCCGACCCAACTCCACCACTCCGCGCGACATGGTGTCGGACTGGCGCGCCAGCGGCAGCCCCACCTGGAATCCCCTGACACAGATGGTCCGCCTCGCCGACGGCACCACCATCGGTCCGGTCACCACCGCCAACGAAGCCACCCTCCTGCCCTACGGCATCGCCGCCACCGACACGGGTTTCACCGGCCGCCCGAGTTGGTACATCGACGGCGGCCAGGTGCAGCTCTACACC
The DNA here is from genome assembly GCA_016222805.1 of Verrucomicrobiota bacterium. GTDB lineage: Bacteria > Verrucomicrobiota > Verrucomicrobiia > Opitutales > Opitutaceae > ER46. Next base: position 65,651 of record JACRQG010000026.1, read on the forward strand.
ATCAACCGGATGCCGGGCTCCACAGGCACGGGGCCCCAGAACATCGACGGCACCCTCCGCCTGCTCCAGAACGGCACGTTCTACACCCGCTACTCGGCCACCTACCCGCTGTTTCTCACCAAGGGCATCACCGACAAGTCCCTCTACGACTGGACCTCGGTCAATATGGCCGCGCCGAACTACTCGTGGATCAAGGGCGAAACCGCCTCGGTCGAGTTGGAACAGTTCTTCCTGGACACCCCGCGCCAGAAGCTCGCCCTCCAGGCAGCCTGGCTCAAGGAGCGCACCGGAACCAACAGCCGCTCCTTTCTCGGCCAGACCGACGGCGGGCGCATGCAGGTCTTCATCGACATCAACGAGTACCTGCTCGACGGCACCCGCAACCCGTACTTCCTTCGTCCCTACGTCGGCGGCTCCGAACCGGCCTTCCGGAAGGCGCGCAACAACAACGAAAACTACCGGGGCACCCTCGCCTATGAGCTGAACCTCACCCGCGAAGGCGGCCTGCTTCGCTGGCTCGGCCGCAACCGCTTCGCCGGTTACGCCGAGTACCGCGAGATCTACGGCGGCAGCCTCGGGTACAAGGACACGATTTCGTCCACCGAGGCCTGGATCAACTCGACCGCGTCGAACTTCAGCCGCAACGGCGCCTCCTACCGGGTCTACCCGCGCTACTTCGTCGGCGATGCCGTGGGCCAGAACGTGGACTACGCCCCCACCCGCACGAGCGCCCCGACCGGCGACTACACCCTGCGCTACTACAACGGGGTCACCCAGCAGTGGATCAACGAGCCGGTCACCTTCAGCGAGTATTACTATGCCAACCGCCTCAACCGCCGCCTCCTCAGCACGCAGGGCGGGGTCTGGCAGGGCTTCTTCTGGAACGATCGGATCATCCCGACCGCCGGCTACCGCAAGGACTTCAACCGCACCCGCGACGGCAACAGCGCCGGCGCTCCCAGCGCCACCACCAATGGTTTCTACGACATGACGCCGATGTACTCCTTCGGCCAGTACGACTGGGTGGCCCAGCGCGGCAAGACCGACACCCAGGGTATCGTGGTGAAGGCGCTCTCGTGGCTCAGCGTGCACTACAACCAGGCCAACAGCTTCACCCCGGGCTCGCTCGCCTATGATGTCTACGGCCAGCCCCTCCCGGATCCCCAGGGGGAGACCAAGGACTACGGATTCCAGCTGAACCTGTTCAACAACCGTCTGACGATCCGCGCCACCCAGTACGAGACCCTCGACACGGGCCGGGGCTCGAGCGAAATCAACACGCTTGTCCAGCGCGCCATCCGGCTCGACGCCGACGGCAACGGCTCCGGCGGCGATCCCGATCTCGAGAGCTTCCTCGTCACCGAGCTCGCCAAGTCGAATCCGAGTCTCACCGGCACCGCCCTCGAGGCCGAGGTCCAGCGCCTGATGGGCGTCGATCCCAACTTCATCGACAGCCACCGGAACCGCACCCACGGCGACGGCAGCGATCAGGCCTCCCGCGGCAAGGAGATCGAAATCACCGCCAACCCCTCGCGTTTCTGGACCGTCCGCGGGTCCGTCACCCAGACGCAGGCGTTCAATGCCGCGATGTCGCCGAAGCTCCAGGAGTACATCAACCGGCGGTACAGCGTCTGGACCTCCATCCGGAGCCCCTTCGACGGTTCCTCCTACTGGAACGGCAACTACCGCGTGGGCAATCTCACGCCGCAGGCCTGGTACCTCCAGAACCTGATCGCCGGGACCAAGCTCGCCGTCGCCAACCAGGGCAAGAAGAAGTCGCAGGTGCGGGAGTGGAAGGCCAATTTCGTCACGAACTTCAAGCTGGCCGGTCTCACCGATCACCAGTGGCTCAAGCCACTCGATGTCGGCGGCGCGGTGCGCTGGGAGGACAAGGCTTCCATCGGCTACTTCGGCGCCACCCCGGACGCGGACGGCATCCTCCGCGAGCTCGATCCCAACCGTCCGGTCTACGACAAGGCGCGGTATTACTTCGACCTGATGGCCGGCTACGACCTCCGGTTCTTCCAGGGCCGCGTGCGCTCGCGGGTGCAGCTGAACGTGCGCAATGTGCTCGAGGACGGACGGCTCCAGCCGATCGCCGTCAACCCGGACGGCACGCCGTGGGCGTTCCGCATCGTCGACCCGCGGCAGTTCATCCTCTCGGTCACCTTCAGCCTATAACGCGGCCTCCGCCCGTGGTGTCCCCGCGCTGGAAACCGCCGGTGCGGTGATTCTTTGCTCGACCCGTTCGGGCGATCAAAAAGGCTGTCCGTTCGCATCGCGCCATCCTCATGAGTCTACCGATCAAACCCGCCAAGTCCTGTGCGTTCGATCAAATCTCGCTGGGCGAAGTCATGCTCCGCCTCGACCCCGGTGAAGGCCGCATCCGCACGGCCCGCGAGTTCAAGGTCTGGGAGGGCGGCGGCGAGTACAACACCTCGCGTGGCCTCCGGAAGTGCTTCGGCTACAAAACCGCCGTCTGCACCGCCTTCGTCGACAACGAAATCGGCCATCTCGTGGAGGACTTCATCCTCCAGGGCGGCGTCGCCACGGACTTCATCAAGTGGCGCGAGGACGACGGCATCGGCCGCACCGTCCGCAACGGCCTGAACTTCACCGAGCGCGGCTTCGGCATCCGCGGCGCGGTTGGCAACCCGGACCGCGGCAACACCGCCGCCTCGCAGCTCAAGCCCGGCGACTTCGACTGGAATCACCTCTTCGGCACCCTGGGCGCCCGCTGGTTCCACACCGGAGGCATCTTCGCCGCACTCTCCGAAACCACCGCCGCCCTGGCCGTCGAGGCGGTGAAGGCCGCCAAGCAGCATGGCACGATCGTCAGCTATGATCTGAACTACCGTCCTTCGCTCTGGAAAACCATCGGCGGGCTGAAGAAGGCGCAGGAGGTCAACCGCGAAATCGCCAAGTATGTCGACGTGATGATCGGCAACGAGGAGGACTTCACGGCCTCGCTCGGCTTCGAGGTCAAGGGCGCCGACCACAATATCTCGAAGATCGAGTTGGACGCGTTCAAAGACATGATCGCGACGGCCGTGCAGGCGTTTCCGAACTTCAAGGTCGCCGCCACGACGCTGCGCCGCGTGATCACCGCGACCAAGAACGACTGGTCCGCGATCCTCTGGCACGACGGGCAGTTCTACTCGAGCCGCCAGTACCCCGAACTCGAGATTCTCGATCGCGTGGGCGGTGGCGACAGCTTCGCCTCGGGCCTCCAGTTCGGGTTCATGGAGTTCAACGATCCGCAGAAGGCGGTCGACTACGGCGCGGCCCACGGCGCGCTGGCCTCCACGACGCCGGGCGACACGTCGATGGCCACCCGCAAGGAGGTCGAGAAACAGATCAAGGGCGGCGGCGCCCGCGTGGTGCGCTGAGCCCGCAGTGAAACTCATCTCCTTCCGGGGCCGGGCCGTCCCTGCCGGCCCCCGCCTCTCCTGTCGGCAGGGCGACTCCGCCCCGCGTTTTTTCCGGCGTGACTGGCGAGGCCTGCTCGCCGTTCTCGCCGCGCTCGCCGTACTGCCGGCCGGCTTCGCCCAGGTCGCCCCGATGCGCCTGCAGGAGCTCATCATCACGGCGACGCGCTTCGAGGTCACGGCGGTGGATCTGCCGTACGCCACGGCGGTGATCGACCGGACTGCCCGCGAGGAGGCCGCCCCGCGAACCCTGCCCGAGGTCTTGCGCGAAGAGAACTCGGTGATGGTGCAGAAGACCGCCCTCGGCCAGGGCTCACCCTTCATCCGCGGTTTTACCGGGTTTCGCACCGTGCTGTTGATCGACGGTTTCCGCCTCAACAACGCCGCCTTCCGCGACGGCCCCAACCAGTACTGGAACACAGTCGATTCCTGGTCCCTCGATTCCCTTGAACTCGTCAAGGGACCGACCTCCGCGCAGTACGGCAGCGATGCCGTGGGTGGCACGGTGCATGCCCGGACGGCCCGCCCCCGTTTCTCCGGCGACCGCCCGGTGCACCATGCCTCGGTCGCCTATCGCTTCTCTTCGGCCGAGGACTCCCATGTGGGCAGGTTGGAGGCGGGCGGTGGCCTCGGCCCGCGTACCGCCTGGCTGGCCGGCATCACGGCCAAGGACTTCGGCGACCTTCGCGCCGGCCATCCCACGGGGCGCCAGTCACACACGGGCTACCCGGAACGCGATTTTGATCTCAAGGTTGAGCACCGCCCCAGCGCCTCGACCACGCTGACCGTGGCCAGCCAGGCCGTCGAACAGGACGAGGTCTGGCGCACGCATGCCACCGTCTACGGTCTGAACTGGGAGGGCACGCGACCCGGCAGCAATCTGATCCGCCAGCTCGATCAGGGGCGACGCCTCACCTACGCCCGACTCGACTTGGTCTCCCTGCCCGGCGCGCTACGGGAAGTGCACGGAGGAGCGGGTTACCAGCGCCAGAGCGAGGACGAGTACCGCCAGCGCTCAAACCGGCGCGTCGAACTCGCCGGCTTCGATGTCGATTCGCTCAGCGTCTTCGCCCACGGGCTCTGGGAGGCCGCGGGCGGCCGCTGGCTCGCCGGCGTCGAGGGCAGCCGCGATTTCGTCGCCTCCTATTTCCGCGACTATGACGCCAACGGTCGGCTCGCCACCGTGAGGGTGCAGGGGCCGGTGGCGGACGATGCCACCTATGATCTGCTCGGCGCCTTTGTGGAACACCGGCGCCGGCTCAGGCCGCACCTGGAACTCACGGCCGGCCTGCGCCTCAACGCTTCGCGGATCGACGCCGGCCGGGTCGCCGCGGCGGGAACCGGAACCGCCTTTTCCCTGCAGGATCGGACGTCCTCAATGGCCGGGAACCTGCGGCTGCTGCAGTCCCTCGATCGCGCCGGTCGCTGGCGCCTGTTTGGCGGGGTGTCGCAGGGTATCCGGGCCCCCAATCTCAGCGATCTCACGCGATTCGACATCGCCGAAGCCGGCCAGATCGAAACCCCGGTCCCGGCCCTCGAGCCCGAGCGGTTCGTCACGACCGAGGCCGGCCTGCGGGCGGCCACCGCGCTCGTGTCGGGCGAACTCACGTTCTACCGCACCGCCATTTCCGATCTGGTGATCCGCACCCCCACCGGCGCGCTGGTCAGCGGCCTTGCGGAGGTGACCAAGCGCAATTCCGGCCGCGGCCACCTGCACGGCGCCGAACTCGATCTCGAGGCGCGACTCGCCCCGCGGCTCTCCCTGCGCTGGCGGCTCGCCTGGATGGAAGGGACCCTGCGCACCTACCCGACCTCCGCTCCCATCCTCGTCGAGGAACCCATTTCCCGTCTCATGCCCCTTACTTCCCACGCGGCCCTGCGCTGGGATGCCTCCCGATACTGGCTCGCCGCGACCACGACACTAGCGGCCCGCGCCGATCGCCTGGCCACACAGGATCGGGTCGACACGGAACGCATCCCGCCGGGCGGCACACCCGGCTACACGGTGCTGGGACTGCGCGCCGGGTGGCGCCCGAACGATCGTCTCCTCTTCACCGCCGCGATCGAAAACCTCACCGACGAGGACTACCGCGTCCACGGCTCCGGCCTCAACGAGGCCGGCCGCAACCTGGTGCTCACGTTGCGCTGGCGTTACTGAGCGAGCGTCCACAGTCCCTCTCGCGGACCCGGGACATCTGCGCGGAGCCGCGTGAGCGGTGGTGCCGCCCTCAATCGCGATCGTGGGCCAGGTAAAAGGCCGCGCGCACCGGCGCCGGCATCGGGGAGTCCGCCCCGCGGACGCTGCGCCAGACGATTTCGTTCAGGCGAATGTCGTCCGCCTTGTCCGGTTCGCTGAAGTCCATCGCCAGCTACTCCGCACTGCCCCAGGCCCCGGCCGCCGTCAGCGCCTTCAGGTTCACCCGGGCGGGTCGCGTGGAGTACGGCGTGGGATCCGGGCGATCGGCGAAGGCCTGCCACATTGGCATCGCCGCCGCGTCGTACTGCGACATCGGCTGCAAGCCCAGGATCAGTTCGATCGTGCGCAGCATGCTCGTCGTCGAGTACAGCGTCGAATCGACCGCGCCACGCTTCACCCAGGCGCCGAGCACGAAACCCGGCATCCGGTGGGCGTCGATGTGATCCGGACCGTTCTGGGCGTCGTCCTCGAGCACGAAGATCGCGGTATCGCTCCAGAACTTCGACCGGCTGATCGCTTCCACGATCATGCCCAGGGCGAGGTCATTGTCCGCCACCATCGCGGTCGGTGTCGCCTTGCCCGGCCGCGTGCCCTGGGTGTGGTCGTTGCCCAGGCGCAGGACCTGGAGGCGCGGCATGTTGCCCTCGCGTTCGAACCGCCGCAGCTCGGCGATGAAGCGTTCGGCCCGCTTCACATCCGGATAATCCATGTCCCAGGCCCGATAATGCTCGTCGATATGTCCGACGAGGACCGGCAGGGAGGCGATCGACTGCACCGGGCCGGGTTCCTTCGGGGTGAAGCAGAACTCCCCGTAGCTGCGGTAGCTCACGCCAGCCTCCGCCGCCCGGTTCCAGAGATACTGGTTCTTCGGCGTCGCGATCGGGTAGCTGCCCTCGGCCGGGTAGTCGTACTTTTTCCGGCTGTTGTGTCCGTAGCTGAGGGGCCACGACTTTTCCACAAAATCGGTCGCGTACGCCCCCATCGTCCACTCGTGGCCATCCGCGCTCACCTCGCCATCCGCGTAGAGGTTGTCGAGCAGCACGAACTCCCGCGCGAGCGCGTGCGCATTGGGCGTCACTTCCTCGCCAAAGAGACAGAGCCGCGGATCTCCGCGCCCTTTTTCCAGATCGCCAAAGATCTGATCGTAGGTCCGATTCTCCCGGATGATGTACAGCACGTGCCGGATCGGCGACGGATCGCCGACCTTGGCCGGGATGGGGCTGCCGGGCGGCCGTTCTCCGCGCGGAGTCGCCGCCGCGTCGAGCGGCGAGCACGCATACGCCACCTGAGCCCAGGCACCGAATTGCCCTTCGCGACGGTTCCGCGGCGGGAGCTCGACAATCGAAAGCGTGCCCTGCATCAGGCCGCCAATGTACTCCTGGAGGTGACGCGGCGCCGGTGTGCCTGGGAAAGGACCGCGGGGATTGGCCGCAGAGGCCGCGCCCTTGCCGTTGGTCACGAGCAGGGTTCGTCCGTCGGCCGTCACCCGTACGCTGGTGGGAAACCAACCGGTGGGAATGAACCCGAGCGAGCGGGCCCGCCCGCGCCTCGCCACGTCGAAAACCGCCACCGTGTTGTTCGTCGCGTTGGCCACGAAGAGCAGCTCGCCGTCCGGGCTCAGCGCGAGGCTGTTGGGCATCGAACCCGGAGGGGAGTTCGGGTAGAGGGAGGCCGTCAGCCGCTCGATGATCCGTCCCTCGGCGGGATCGATCACACTCACCGTGTTTTCGTTCGCCTCCGCGACGTAGAGTCGGCCATCGGGCGCCAGCAGCATCTCGTTTGGATGGGATCCGACCGGCCAGCGCGCCACGTCGACACCACTGCGGGCATCGAGCACGAGCACCGCTGACTGCGCCCAGAGGCTGACATAGAGCCTCCCGCGCTCCTCATCCACCACGCAGGCATAGGGGAACGGCGCGGCGGCCGCGGCATCGGTTCGGACCCGGTTCTCATCCGGCAGCATCTCCCGCGTACCCTGCGGCGGCGCAAACGTGCGCTGCCACCGCACCGCGCCGTCATCCGTCGCGATCTGCTGCACCCGCTGGCCCCAAACCTCCGCCACCCACAACGACCGTCCGTCGCGGGCCAGCGCGACACCCGCCGGGACCCCGCGCTCCGTCGCCGGTCGCAGCCGCAATTCGCGCCGACCGGACAGATAGCCGTCAGCAAAGGCAAAGACATGCACCACCTCGGATCCGGCGCCACTTGCCACCAGGGTCCGCCCATCCGCCGACCAAGCCAGCCCGTAGAACGACTCCTCGATCGCCGCCTGCGAGATCGGCTTCCCGGTCTTCGCCTCGATGATGCGTACCTCGTTTTGCCCCCAGCCGCTGTGCAGGATCGCCGCGTAGGTGCCGCCGGGGTGCAGTTCCAACCGCACAGGAAAGTCACCGAGCGGCACTTGCCGGCCCACCGGGCGCAGCGACCACTGGTTCGGCAGGAGCACCGTTCCGTCCGGCTGCAGGCCCGGCAGCCTGGCCGGGGTCCCGGCCGCGAGCATCACCGACCCGAGGACCGGCCACACCGAGAGTTTCAGAATCCACCCAAAGCGCACGCTGGACATGCGCCAAACCTTGCCCGGATTTTTCACCGTGAAAAAGCATCTTCTGCGGAAAATTCCCCCGCCCCGCCACGACGATGCGCCCCGACCCTGTCGGCGCGCTCGATTTCGCAGCCGCGCCTGGTCTGGAGGCGATGGCGTCGCCGCGACGGACTCCCTCCCTCCCCTTTCCCTCCGATTATGCGAATGCGCTGCCGTCGCTCACTCTGCATTTGCCCCGTTCTGGCAGGAGCGTATCCGTACCTTCGTCGCCATGATCCCCATCTCCGTCCGCATTCTGTTGGGAGCTGCCACCCTTGCCTCGGCCGCCGTCGCGCAGCCCAAGGGCAAACAGCCGCCTCCGGGGCCGCCCCCCGACGCCATCGTGCATCGCGACCTGCGCTACGTGGAGAACGGCCATGAGCGCCAGGCCCTGGACCTCTACCTTCCCAAGACCGCGCCACGCCCCCTGCCGGTCATCGTGTGGGTTCACGGCGGCGGCTGGCAGAACGGCAGCAAGGCCAACGCGCTCCCCGTGCGCCACGGCTTGTTGGCCAAAGGCTATGCGGTGGCCAGCCTGGGCTACCGCTTGACGGACGCCGCTGCTTTTCCCGCCCAGATTCAGGACGTGAAGGCCGGCATCCGCTGGCTCCGCGCCCACGCCTCCGAGTACGGTCTGGATCCCAATCGCCTGGTGGCCTGGGGCAGCTCGGCCGGCGGTCACCTCGTGGCCATGCTGGGCACCGCGGGTGACGTGGCATCGTTTGACGTCGGTCCCCATCCCGGAGTGTCGAGTCGCGTCCAGGGGGTCATCGACTTCTTTGGCCCCTCGGACCTCGCGCGCTTCGTCCGCACCCCGGGCTACGAATCGCACGGGCGCCCTGGATCTCCGGAAGCCAAGCTCATCGGCGGCACGGTCGCCGAAAAATCCGCCGAAGCCGCCGCCGCCAGCCCGGTGACCTATGTCACCCGCGATGACGCCCCTTTTCTGATCCTGCATGGCTCCGCGGATCCCACCGTGCCGGTCAATCAAAGTGAGGTGCTCCATGCCGCCCTGGTCAAAGTCGGCGTGCCCTCGGAACTGCACGTCCTGCCGGGCGCCAAGCATGGCGGGCCCGAGTTCAGTTCCCCCGAGGCGGTCGGCTGGGTGGAACAGTTCCTGCAGAAGATCGCCAAGGGCGGCAATCCCCCTTCGCGCTGATTCCCGGCGGTCCCGGCTCCCGGCATGGCGCGAATCACCTGCTACCGCTGCTTCTGGCCGAAGACGCTCTGCTGGTGCGAATCCATCACGCCGATGGAAACACGCACGCGCTTCGTCTTCCTGATGCACCCGAAGGAATTCAAGCAGGAGAAGGCGGCCACGGGACGCCTCACCCACCTCTGCCTCGCGCACAGCCAGATCGTCTGCGGCATCGGTTTTGAGGAGAATGAGACCGTCCAGTCGTTGATCGCCGACCCGGCGAATCTCCCCGTCCTGCTCTACCCGGGACGCGAGGCCCTCAACCTCTCGCTGGCCGCGGATCCGGACGCGAGCGCCCGGCTCTCCGCCCTGCGGGACGAACTCACCCGGCGCGTCCTCACCGTCTTCCTGCTCGATGCCACCTGGGCCCTGGGGCGCAAGATGCTGCGGCTGAGTCCCAGCCTGCAGCGCCTTCCGCGGATCATGTTCACCCCTGAGTCGCCGAGTCGCTATGTGATCAAGCAGCAACCCCACCCCAGCTGCCTGTCCACGCTGGAAGCGGTGCACGAGCTTCTGCGCGTATTGGAGCGGCAAGGACTCGATCGCTACCCGCTGCCCGATCAGTTGCTGGGGATCTTCCAGCGCATGCAGGATTACCAACTCCGCTGCGCCGCGGATCCCGCGCGCGCCGGCTACCGCCACCGGCCCTACCGTCCTCCGGCGGAGCGCCGGCCAGCCCAAGGGGAGAGCGCCCGCCGCCGGCGCAGCCTGTTCAAACTGCCGGCGTAGGCCGCAACGCCCACCTCACCCGTCATCGCGCCGCCCGCCGACGAAGCAGACCGGCCAGCCGCGTGAAGGTCTCCTCACCGAAACCCATCGCCCGCTTGATCCGGACGTCGCGCTCGATCGGGTTGGCGATGGCCGCGGTCTCCCGCCATTGGCGCCACGAGACAATGCCCATGGCCCAGAGCAGGCTCGCGGTCACCGGCACCGGCACGTCGCTGCCATGCACGATGCGGCACTGCAGATCGGGCGCCACCATCCGCCGGAGCGCCGATGGTCGCGTCCGGAAGTTGCAGCTCGCGAGGGCGCTGTTGTCTCCGTACAGGCGCGGGAAGCGGCGGGTCATTTCGACGAAGACATCGAAATAGTCCGGATCCAGCGCCATGAGGCCGGTGCCACAGTGGGCCGCGATGCAGGTAACCCCGATCTCCAGCGCGCGTGTGAGCACACGTGGATCCGCGAGACGGGCATCGAGCACGGGCAGCGTGCGTTCGCTGCCTGTGTGGGCCAGCAGGACGAGCCCGGACTCCGCCATCCGCTCCAGGAATCCCGTGTACCCCCGGTCGTTCCAATCGATCAGCTGGCAATTCGGGAGGCATTTCAACATCACGGCCCCGCCCAACAGGCAGCGCTCAAGTTCGTCCCGGGCATCGGGCCGCGCCGGGTGGATGGAGACGGCCGGCAGGAACTCGCGGTGGCGCGCCGCCAGATCCAGCACGAACTCGTTGGGCACATAGAACGAGCCCGCCCCCTCGATCCTCACGCCGTCCGGCCGGTAGGCATTGTCCTGGGCAAGGATGACCGCCGCCTCCAGCGACGAGTCGCGGACAAACTCCCGCATGCGCGCGGCGTACAGGCGATCGAGATCCCCGGTGAGCGCCGCGCGGGGCAGCCCCACCGTCCGCAGCAGCAGTGGAGCACCGTAACGCGTGACTCCCCGCGGCCGGTACCAGCAGCCCGTGCCACCGGTACCATTGCCGACCACATGCACGTGACCGTCGATTCTCATGTCGCGGCCTGGGCCGACCCGCCCGCCCCGGCGCCCGGTGTCTACCGGGCCGCCTCCATCGCCAGTTCACGACACTGCTTCAAGTCGGTCTTCCCCGTCCCGAGCATCGGGATGCGATCCACGTGGTGAATGACCTTCGGTACCCAGAGGTTCGGCACGCCAAGGGCGGTGAGCTTCTCGCGGAGCAGCTCCGGCGCCACCGGCTGCGTGGTCAGCAGCACGAGCGCCTCGCCCTTGGTCGCATCCGGTATGCCGGTGACGTACACCGACGGGCTCTCGGCCTGGTCCCAGCCGAAGGCCTCGATGATCTTCATCTCGATCGTGCCGTGCGGCACCATTTCGCCGCCGATCTTCGAGAATCGCGACAACCGCCCCTCGATGAACAGGAATCCATCGTCGTCAAAGCGGCCAAGGTCGCCGGTGATGAACCAGCCGTCGTGAAACGCCGCCCGGGTCTTCCCGGGATCGTCGAGATAGCCCTCGAACACGTTGGCGCCCCGGAAGAGCACCACGCCGGTCTCGTGCATGGGTAGTTCCCGCCACGTTTCGGGATCGTAGATCCGCGCGGTCATCCCGGGCATCATGCGCCCGACCGAGCCGGTGCGCTTGCCGAGCTGCGGCTCGTTGGTCGAGACGACGACCGGCGGATGGGGCTGGTTGATGTTCGACGCGGGGGTCGTCTCCGTCAGGCCGTACCCCTGCAGGATCTCAATGTGAAACGTCTCCAGGAAGGCACGGTAGAGATCGTCGGGCAGCTTCTCCGCTCCGGTCACGACGAGGTCCAGGGTCTTCAACTCCTCGGGTCGCGCCTTCTTCAGGAGCGGCCGGATGAAGGTCGGGGCGCCGATCATCACCGTCGCCTTCTCCTGCGCGATCGCATCGACGATCTTCCGGGTTTCCAGCGGACTGGGCAAGGTCACCACGCGGCAGGATCGCAGCAACGGATACCACAGCGTCACGGTGAAGCCGAAACTGTGGAAGATCGGCAGGCAGCCGAGCAGCGAGCACGTTTGCGGCAGGATCGAGAGCGAGGAGATCTGCGCGCAATTGGCGAGGATGTTGCGGTGCGTCAGGGCCACGCCCTTGGGCTCCCCGGAGCTGCCGCTGGTGAATAGCAGGCCCGCCTCGGCCCGGTCGCCGACCGTCGGCAGGTCGAGCAGGCTCGCGCACCATTGGTTCGGCAGTAGCCAGGCTGCCGCCAGCCAGGGCAGCATCGCCCGCTTGCCCCCGGCGGCTTCAATCTCATCCTTGAGATCCAGCGTGCGCTCCGGCCACGGAAAGCCCGGGACTTTCTCCCGCATCGCCGTCGCGGAGATCACGGTCGCGACGCCGCCAATCCGCATGCTCGTCTCCAACGCCGCCCGGCCAGCCGTGAAATTGAGGTTCACCGGCACCTTGCCGGCCGCCATCACGGCCAGGTTGGCGATGAACGCCCCGACCCCCGGAGGCAGGACGATGCCCACGCGCTTTTCCGGCACCGTGGCGCGAATCCGACGCGAGAGGATCGCCACGGCCGCATAAAGCTGCCCGGCGCGCATTTCCCGCCGCCCGACCGTCCGGTCCACCACGGCCAGGCGCCCCGGGTGTTTCGTCATCGCGCGGATGCACTCGCGTCCCAGGTGCCGGCGGAGCACCGGGCGCTCGTTGAAGGCCCGCTCGCCCAGATCCAGCAGTTCGCGCCGCGCCCAGGCGGTCGTCGCGACCTCGGGCCGCACCGGGCGGCCAAAGGCAATGAAGACGTGCGTCGGCATCAGGCGCGGGGATTTCCACAGGTACTTGTTGCCGGCGAACGAGAAGATCGATCCCCACAGTCCGTCGATCGAAGCCGCGAGGACCGGAACTCCCGCCTGCCGCGCGATCACCTCGAAGCCACGCTGGATCTGCATCAACTGGCCCGTGCGCGAAATGTGCCCTTCCGGACAGAGGCACACGAGTTCGCCGGCACGCAGTGCCTCGACAGCCTCCCGGAGCCCTTCGCGGGGTTGCTGGGCGGAGATCCCGATGCAGCGGGATTTCTCGAAGCACCAGTTGAAGAAGGGATTTCGCCGCAGCCCTTTGTAGCCGACAAACCGGATCGGCCGCGGGCAGACGAGCTGCAGCACCACGACATCCACGTAGGAGATGTGATTGCTGAGCAGCAACACTCCACCGCTGGCCGGGAGGTTCTCAACCCCGCTCGTCCGCACCCGGTACAGCACGCGGGCAATCACCCCCGCGATGAACTCCAGGTAAAAGGGCAAATACGACCGCCGGCGGAAGAGTGATTGGGGCATGAGGGCGCTCCCTCTTTTTCGGGCAAACGACGGCGCCCTTCAAAGCCTTTTTTTCCGCCGGAGTGGCAGTACAACGCTCGTGACCGGCGGCCTCCCCGGTAGACCCGCGAGGTTCACCGGGCGCGGCGCGACGGGGATGAGCCCATCCCGGGCCCACTCGCCACCTCGCGCGGGGGATCTTCCGCGCGTCTTCAGGAGGCCGTCAGCGGCACCACGGGAGGAGCGAGATGGCCGACGGCGGCACGCAGATCCGCCGCCATGGCGGCAAAACCCGGGAAATCATGCTCGAGCCGCCGCGAATCGCGGCGGTGGCGCTCCACTTCCTCAAGTGCGCGGTGAATCTCGTGGGGCAGGCTCGGCCGGGCCGTGCCGTAGACGCGGAACTTCAGTTCCGCCCGCGAATAGGGCGGCCGTCCCGCTGCCGCCCCGGCCAGCCACGCCGCCTCGGAGACCCCGGCGTCCCGGCCGCAGAGGTACCAGGCCTCGATCGCCGGCACTGCCACGCCAATCGCCCTCAACACCTGGGATCGCCCCCGCGCCGGGGGCAGCTTTCGCGCCGTCTGCCGGTGCACCGCGCGCAACTGGCAGAGGCGGCACTGCGGGTGGAAATACCCCGGCCGATCGTGCTCGGCCACGTGCACGACCGAATCATCCGCATCGACGACCACGACCAAGGCATCGGTGTCGGTGTTGAAATGCAGATGCCGGATCACCGCCGGCATCACCTGTGCCACATTCGGCCACCCACGCGCCCGAAACCCGGGGGACACAAATCGCGGCGGCGCCGGCAGGACGGACGCGACCAGCACGCGCAACGCGGTCTCGTCGGCCGGCGACTCGCTCAGGAGCGCCACCTTCATCGGTCCTCGGGAATCCCGCCGAGAATCCCGCTAAACCACATGTCTCCGAGGGAACCCTCCTGGAGCAACTCGGGCAGATCCGGCCGATCAGACAGACGCTCGAAGCGGGCGGCCCGCCCGACCTTCTGCGAAATCACGACCTCCTCGGGATGGTCCCGAAACAGATCGATGAAGTACGGCGAATGGGTGGTCGCCACGATCTGCACGCCTTCGCTCGCGTCCTTCCCGTCCCCGGGATGGCTCAGCCGGTACAGCGCGTCGCGAATCTCCCGCAACATCCGCGGATGAATGCCCCGATCCACCTCTTCGATACACAGGACCCGCGGCGGCTCCGGGTTGAACGTCAGGGCCAACACGGCAATCAGGTACAGCGTGCCCTGGGAGAGTTCCTCCGCCGGGATCACTTCCCCTTCCGCGAGTCGAAGGCTGAAGCCCACCCGGCCATCCGGCTGCGCCGCCAGTTCGAGTCCCTGAAACTCGGGTAGAATCCGCAACATCTCCGCCGACAGCGCCTGAAAGGCCTCCGGTGTCCCGTCCCGCAGCTCGGCGAGGACCGCGGCGAGATTGGAGCCATCGGGGGCCAGCTCCCGACCTTCGGACCGCGCCGATCCGGTGGTCATCGCCTCGTGGTCGAGCACGTAGCTGCGGATCGACGCGAGCTCCCGCCGGAGTTCCGGCCAACCCGGCGCCTGTTCCGGCTCGATGCGCAGGACGTTGCACACGAGATCGGACTCGCAGCCCAGCCGCGCCGTGATGGCTTCGTGGGGCGCCGCAAAATGAAACTCGATCTCCGGCCCCTCGGCGCCGACCTCCGCGGGGCCCGTTCCGAGCGGCAGCGACGCCAGGGAGCGCAGACGCAGCATCGCCTCGATCAGGCTGGTCTTGCCGCTGCCGTTGGGGCCGATCACGAGGTTGAACGGCTTCAGTTCCACGCTCGTCTGGCGCAGCGCCTTGAACTTCCGGAACGCAATGGACGCAATCACAGGTGCAACATGCCTGGCTCTCCCGGGGTTGGCAACCGGGGCTTTCACCGTCCCATGTCCCCAGTGTGCGTCTTTCGGTTGGCGGTTGTAGCCGGCCGCGGTGAGGTTGAAGAACTCGCCGGCACGTTCGGTCACGCCGGGTTTCTCCAGCAGGAGCGCGGCGAGCCGCACGTTCAGGTCGCTGGCGTCCGGCTGGCCCAGGCTGCCGGCAATGCGGATCGGCATCGTGCAGCTGTAATACCCCAGTTCGTCGGGCGCCGGCTCAAGGACTCCCAGTTGACGCAGCCCGTCCGCCTGGCGCCCCCGCGCCCGCAGCCGGAACTCCATCACCAACGAATCGTCGAGCATCACCTGCTGGCCTTGGTGCAGCACTGTCCCCGAACCGGACAGCCGCAATTCGGGAGCGATCAGGGCGAAGTCCCGGAGGGTCACGTTGAGCGCGGGATCCCGGGCAAGGGTCAGGCTCAGTTGATCGAAGGCGATCGCCCTCACCGCCGTCGCAAATTCCGTCGCCGCCTGCGCCTTTGTGACCGCGGGAGAAGGTTCCCGCCGCCCGGCGAGTCCGCCGAGGGCGCTGCCCGCCGCCGCAAACAAGCCCGCGACTCGACTTGTACCCGCCGCCGGCGCCGCCAGGGCCACGGGAATGCCCCGAAACACCCCACCCCGGCTCGTCAGCACGAACTCCCCGCCAGCGCGCCTCCAGAGTTCCTCCCACGTCGGCGCGCGACTCGACACCTGCGCGCGCACGTCGAACTTCCCTTCGACCACGGCCGGGCTGCTCTTCCCGCTCCAGGCCGGCCCAAGATCGAGGTCCTTCAGGTGCAGGTTCCCGCCCAGGATCAACTCGCCGCCGCCGCCCTCCGCCCACCTCACTTCGCCGTTCCCTTCGCCCCCACCCCCTTCTTCCCACGCGAAGCCGAAGCTCTCGAACCGCACCCGGTTCGGTTCAAGTTCCACCTGCGCGGCCACGTCGTTCACCGGATTGCCATCGGACCACCGTACGTGACGCAGCTTCAGATCAACCCGCCCGGTGCCGCTCAACCCGCGAATCACCGCCGGAACCGGCCCCGGCTCCGTCCTGCCTCCCGCCTTGGCCCGCCAAGCTGAAATCACCTGCCACAGGTCGCGAAGATCCGCTGCCTCCACGTGGTTGCCCGCCACTGACACGACCAACCTCCCCGCGGTGCCTTTCGCGGGGACAAAGGTCCCGTTGATTCCGAGATCCGATTTCCGATCGCCCTGCGTGACCACGAGCGGGCTGTCGAACGCCACCTTCCCATCTGCATCGATGTCCACCCTGAGGTCCGCCGCCACCGACGGCAGCAGCACCTTTTCGCCTTCCCGCGCCACGAGGAGGTTGCCCACTTCCACCTTGGCGTGCACTTCGCGAGTGGCACCCAGGCTGGCCGCAAGTTCCAGGGCGGCGATGCCCTGCTGCAGGTCCACCGTCCCCGCGGCCACCGGCTGCGCGAGGAGAACCGGCAACTGCGCCGTCATCCGCCCAGCCGCCTTGACGGGCTGCCCCGGTCCGCTGAGTTGCCCGACTCGTCCGTCAAACGTAAGGAAGACCGCGTCTCCCTGCCGCAACTTCAACCCCGCAATCTCCGCCTGCCACCCCCGCGGCGTCACATCGATCGCCGGGGAAAACGCCGCCGCCACTTCCTTCAGCCACGGTTCGCGATCCCACGCCAGCGTCAGTTCATTTACCGATAGCGGCCAGACCGCGCGGATCGCCATGCCGCCCCCGCGAGCCACGCCCGTGAGTTCGCCGCGGAGGGAGTCTCCCGCCAGTTCGAGCCGCGGAACCAACGGCCGGAGCCACGCCACCGGCACCGCCAGCAGCGAGATGCCCACCAGCTCCCGCGTGGGATCGTTGGTGGAGATCTCCGCCGACGCCGGGTTGAATGAGAAGGGCTGCAGGGCGCGCACCGCCGCCACCGGTTGGGGTGCGAGCAGCGTCGCGGACAGTCGTTCCACCGACACGACACCGTCCTGCTCCGCGAGGTCGAAATCCGCCTCCAACTTCACCCGCCCCAGCACCGCGAGTTCCGGCCGGACCACCTCCAGGCCCGCGGCCGTCGCCTGCAGGGTTCCGCGCGCCTGGATCACCGCGGTCGCCAGATCACCGGAGAATCCGCCTTCGCCCACCGCCGTGAAGTCCGGCAGCTTCCGCGCCAGCCAGAAGGGTGCGACATCCGCCGCCTGCAAGTTGACACTCCAGGTGCCGGCGATTCGGGTCGCACCCGTGAGCCGCTCCCCGGTCAGCCGCACCAAGCTGCGCTCCTCCGAGACAATCGTCGCCGTGTAGCTCTCGCCCGCCGCCTGCCGGGTCGCCGCCAGTCCACCCCCGAGCGTGACGCCCGCGGGAAACGCGCCGCCTCTCGCTGTCGCCGTGAACTTCAACCCCACTTGTCGGAAGGTGGTCCCGGTGTCCATCGCCGCGCCGAGGGCCCCCCGGACCTCCAGCACCTCGGTGCGCAGATCCTTCAAGTTCGCCTGCGCCTCGATTTCGAGCCGTCCTTCCCGCCCGGCGGCAAAGCCTCCTCCGCGTGCCCGCACGTGAAAGCGTCCGGCGTCCCCGGGCAGGAGGACGTCTCCTTCCAGGCGAACCCCGTCGACCGCCGCGTCCCACGGGAGCACCCACGTCGCCAGCCCCCGCTCGACCGGAGCTCCCCGATCGCCGGTGGCCGTCGGCCGCCCCTTGGCTGTCCCATCGGCACCGCGCGCCAACTGGGACTGCGCTCCTCCGGCGACTGACGTTGCCCCCGACTCCTCCTGCAGGCGCAGGATTGCTCCGCGACCTTCCAGGCGGGAGACCGCAAGTTCACCCCGGGTGAGCAGACGGAACCAGGACCCCTCCAGGTTCACCTCGGGCGCCTCGACCCGGAAGCCGGCTCCGTTGATGCGCACGTCATGGAGCCTCGCACTCTGCCAGCCGACGGCAACCGCTCCCACGGTGGTTCCCCAGTGGGGTCGGGCAGCCAGCCATCGCTGCGCCGCCCAGGTCTGAACCCCGGAATTGCGGACGAGCAACAGGGCCGCGACGCCAAGTCCCATCAGGCCCGCGGCGACCCACCAAAGAGGTCGGAAATTGCGCATGGACCGCGTGGTGGACATCGTTTGCACCGCAGGGTTTCCCGCCAGTTGCAAAAGGCCTACCGCCGACTAGGCGGCCCGATCGCTGGACCGGCGCGCACCCGCTGCGCTCTCATCAGGGTTTCACGAGAATCTCGTCCCCCTGGCCCATCGCCTTGCGTAGGGAAGCCACCGCCACGTTGTAGCTGTAGTAGGCCTGGATCTGGTTCGTTCGCGCCGTCGTCAGCTCCACCTGGGCCGCGAGGACATCGAGTTGGGTGCCGGTGCCGGCGTTGTACCGGGCGTTGGCGAGCCGCACCGCCTCGGTGGCCTGCTCGACCACGCGAGCCGACGCCTCCGCCAGTTCGGTCGCCTGCTGCCATTGCGAGTGGGCGCGACTGACCTCCACGTCGATGGCCAGCTGCGCTTCGGTCAGCGCCAGTTGCGTCTGGGTCAACGCCGAGCGCGCTTGCATCACGCGGCCCTGGGTCGCCCGCCCGTCGAAGATGTCCCATTGCGACTGGACGCCAATCAGCCAGCCGCTGTTGGAGTCGCCAAAGGCGTTGGTCGCCCCTTTGCGCAGGTTCCAGCCGCCAAACGCAGCGAGGTTGGGATAGAATCCCGCCTGGGCGGAGGTGATGCCTTCCTGGCGCGCTTCCGCGAGTTTCGCCAGCCGCTGGAGGTCCGGGCGGTTCGCGCGCGCCGCCTGCAACGCCGCCACGCGATCGAATTGCTGGGCGGCAAAGTCCAGGGTCCCCACGAACGCGGGCTCCGCCCGGGCCGCCTCCAGCGGGCTGGAAACGAACCCCACCGCCAGACGCAGCGCCTCGATCGCCAGCCGGTAGTTGTTGCGGGCGGTGATCAGCGGCACCTTGGCGTTGGCGACCGCGACCTCGGCACGCAGTTTCTCGAAACTCGAGACGGTGCCGGCATCAAAGCGATCCGTCGCCGTCTTCAGTTGCTGCTGCAGGAGCTCCAGATTCGACTCCTGCACCTTGATCTGCTCCCGCGCGAGCAACACCGAATAGAAGGAGGTGCGCACTTCGAGCAGGGCGGCATTGATCACCGCCTGGAGTTCGAGCAGGGCGGCCTCGCGAGAGAGCTTCGTCGCCTTCACGGCCGACCGGACGCCGCCGCCTGCGTAGAGCACTTGCGACGCCGTCAGGTTGATCTGCCAGCTCTGGTTCGCGGCCGGGAAACCGCTCGAAATCTCGGGGTCGTTGCGCTGGTAGGCGGCGCTGGCGGCCACCTGCGGGATCTCCCGCGCCGACACCTCGATCACCACGCCTTCCTGCTGCCGGATGCGCTCACGGGCCTGGCGGATCGCGAAGTTGTGGTCGAGGGCGAACCGGAGGGCCGTCGGAAGATCGAGCGTTTCCGGGACCACCGGTGAGGCCGCGGCCGCGCGGACCGGCGACGACAGGAGCGCCGCCGCGGCCGCAGCCGGGACAAGAAGGAGGCGGAGGGATTTCATGCGGTTATTTCGCAGGGACAGTGGCAGCCGGGAACTCCGGCACGGCCGCAGCCTGGCGGACGCGGACGGCCGACAGGTCGCGGGCGATGAGCATGTAGAAGGCGGGCACGACAAACAGCGTAAAAAGCGAGCCGACCGCCATGCCGACCACGAGCACCCAGCCGATGCTGTTGCGCGCCGCGGCACCGGGGCCGGTCACGAAGATCAACATCAGGTGGCCGAACACCGTGGCGGCCGAGGTCATCAGCACCGGTCGCAGCCGCGTCGCCGCCGCGCGCCGGATGGCCTCGATCTTCGGCGCCCCCTGCTGCTGGAGCCCGTTGGCGAACTCCACGATCAGGATGCCCTTCTTCGCAATCAGCCCGACGAGCGTGATCAAGCCGATCTGCGAATAGATGTTCAGGGAGGTTTCCCCGAGGAAGATCGGCAGCATCGCCGCGACCAGCGCCAGCGGCACCGAACCGAGCACGATGATGAACGGGTCCCGGAAGCTGTTGAACTGCGCCGCCAGCACGAGGAAGATGAGGATCATCGCCAGCACCGCGGCCTTCCACAGCGCCTGGCCTTCGTACCGGAGCTGCCGCGACTGGCCGCCGTAGTCGATCGAGTAGCCCGCCGGCAGGATCTCCGCGGCCTTGGCCTCGAGCTTCTTCAGGGCGTTGTCGATGCTCGGCCCGACCCCGGTGATCTTCACCGAGTTCAGCTGCTGGAAGCGGTTGAGCGTGCGTGGCTGCACCGTCTCCTTGAGGGTCGCGATCGTCGACAACGGGATCAGCTGCCCGTGCGGCCCGCGCACATGGTAGTTCAGCAACTGGTCGGCGTTCAGCCGCTGCCCGCGCTCCACCTGCGGAATCACGCGATAGCTGCGGCCGTCGTTGACGAAGCGGTTCACGTAGCCGCCCCCCAGCATCGAGCCCAGGTCCCGCGCCACGTCGACGAGGTTCAGGCCCATCGAGGCCACCTTGTCGCGGTCGATCTCGATCTCCACCTGCGGCAGATCGAACTTCAGATCGGAGTCCGCGAAGTAGAACGTCGGTGCGCCGCCACCGGCATTGGCCTCGGTGTTGGCGTAGAGCACGAGCTGCTGGGCGAATTCGAGCATCTCCTTGTGATCCGCCGTCGAGCGGAGCACCAACTCGATCGGGAACTGGCCGCCGGACGGCAGCGGCTCCGGGGTGTTGACGATCACATTCATGCCGGCGACCCGCGCCGTTGGAGCCTGCAGCGCCTGCTCGATCTCCAGCGAGGTGCGCTTCCGTTCCGACCAGGGCTTCAGGATGATGCCCGAGAAGCCGAACGAGGCCGCCGTCAGCTGGAAGGAATTCTCGTATTCCGGTACGCTCTCGAAGATCTGCTGCACTTCGCGCGCGAAAAGCACGTTGTGGTCAATCGTGGCCGTCGGCGCCGGCAGCAGGATGCTGAACACCACGCCCTGGTCCTCCTTCGGCGCCAGTTCGCTCTGGGCGAAGAGGAAGAACGGCGCGATCAGGAAGGTCAGCATCGTGGCGCCGGTCAGCGCGTATTGCACCGTCCGGTACCGGCGACCGAGCAGGAGGTCGAAGCCGATGGTCAGCACGGCCCCGCCCACGCTGGCCACCGCCAGACCGATCGCGAGCGGTCCCGCCGCCGCTTTGACGCCGGCCGCCCCGAAGATGGCCCAGACGACACCGGCCGCCACGGGCCAGAGCGGCAGCCACGCGACCAGGGACCAGGCCAGCAGGCTCCAGCCGATCCGGCGATCTTCGCGAGGCGCGATCATCCGGCCGACCGCCTGCTCGTAACGGTTCCGCAGCCGGTCGAAAAGGTGGTTCGTCCAGCCCGTCAGCCCCCTTTCCTCGTGCTCGTGATCCTGCAGCAGGTGCGCGCTCATCATCGGGGAGAGCGTGAGCGCGACGAAGCCCGAGACCGCCACCGCCCCGGCCAGGGTCATCGCGAATTCCCGGAACAGGGCCCCGGTCAAGCCGCCCTGGAAGGCGATCGGCGCGTAGACCGCCGCCAGCGTGATCGTCATCGAAATCACCGGCCCCACCAGCTCGCGCGCCCCAAGCAGGGCCGCCTCCTGCGGGGATTTCCCTTCGCGAACGTGCCGTTCGACGTTTTCGACGACCACGATCGCGTCGTCGACCACGATGCCCACCGCCAGCACGATCGCCAGCAGCGTGAGGAGGTTGATCGTGAAGCCGAACGAGAGCATGATCGCCAGGGCGCCGACGAGCGACAAGGGCATCGCGACGATCGGGATCAGCACCGAGCGCATCGAACCCATGAACAGGAAGATCACGACCATCACGATCAGCAGGGTCTCCACCAGCGTCTTCACGATTTCCCGCAGCGCGTCGTCGATGTACTTGCTGGCATCGTAGGCGATCTTGGCGTTCAGGCCCACCGGCAGGCTGCGTTCGATGTCGGGCATCGCGTCGCGCACGCGCTTGATCACCTCGACCGTGCTCTCGGTCGGTAGCACCCAGACGCCCATGAAAGTCGCCGTCTGCCCCCCGAACCGCACCTCCTCGTCGTAACTTTCCGCCCCCAGCACCACGTCGGCGACGTCGGCGAGCCGCACGATGGTGCCATTCTTGTGCGCCACCACGAGCTGCCGGAATTCGTCGACGTTGCGCAGGTCGGTGTTGGCCACGAGGCTCACCTGCAGCATCGACCCCTTGGTCGCCCCAACCGCCGCCAGCGCGTTGTTGGTCGCCAGGGCCTGGCGCACCTCCGCCGGGCTCAACCCGTGCGCCGCGAGCCGGTCCGGCTTGAGCCACACCCGCATCGCGAACACGCGCCCGCCCAGCACGTCCGCCCGCTGCACCCCCTTGATCGCCGACAGGCGCGGCTGGACCATGCGGTTGAGGTAGTCCGTGATCTGGTTCTGATCGAGGGACTCCGAGTAGAAACTCAGGTACATCGAGGCGAACTGGTTGTCGCTCGTCTCGACGTTGATCGTCGGTGCCTCCGCCTCCGGCGGCAGCTCGCCGCGCACCTGGTCGATCTTCGAGCTGATCTGCGCCAGCGCGGCGTTGGTGTCGTAGTTGAGGCGCAGGAACACGTTGATCGTGCTGAAGCCCGCGCGGCTCTCCGACTCGATGTAGTCGATGCCGTCGGCGCTGGCCACGACTCGCTCGAGCTGCGTTGTGATGTAGCCGCGGACCGTCTCCGCGCTGGCGCCGAAATACACGGTGGTGATCTTCACCACCGCGCTGTCGCTCCGCGGATATTGGCGCGTGTTCAGCTTGAAGTAGGACACGACGCCTACGACGAGGATGACGATGTTGACCACCAGGGCGATGACCGGCCGGCGGATGAAGAGATCGGTGAAGCTGCGTGAAATCATGGCGGGAGGGGCGGAGGCTGGCTCCGCCCACAGGCAGACTTGGGACGGCGGCTCAGGAGTTGGCGGGTTTGGGCGCCGCGTTGGCCGACGGCTGCACCGCGTTGTTGATCTGCACAGAGGCCCCGTTGCGCAGCTTGAAGACGCCGGCCGAGACCACTTGCTCGCCCGCCTTCACGCCTTCCACGACGGCAACCAGGTCGCCCCGCGTCGCGCCGAGCCGCACGAATTGCTGCCGCACCCCGAGGTACTCGGCGCCATCCGCCGCCTTCATCTTTTCAACGATGAAGACCGAATTGCCGTACGAGGCGTACGACACCGCGGTCGCCGGCACGACCACGATGGGGTCGGTCGCCGGCAGTTGCACCTCGACGCGCACAAACATGCCGGGACGCAACTGCTCCTGCGCATTGGCCACCGTCGCCTGCACGGCAACGTTGCGCGTGGCCGGATCGACTTCCGGATTGATGGCGGTGATCGTCCCTTCGAAACCCGCGCCGGCATAGGCATCCACGGTCAGCATCACCTTTTGTCCGAGGGTCAGCTGCGGCAGGTGGCGCTGCGGAATGCTGAAGTTGGCGTAGATCGGGTTGAGTCGCTGCAGCGGCAGCAGGGGCACACCGCGGCCGACATATTGCCCGAGGTTCACGAGCCGGATGCCCACCCTTCCGTCGAACGGCGCGCGCACCTGCTTCTTGGCAATCAGGGCCCGCAGCGCCCCCACCTCCGCCTCCGCCTGCTTCACGGCGGCCGCCCCGGCGTCGTACTCCGACTTGGCGATCGCCTTCTGGCCCCAGAGTTCGCGCGTCCGCTCGAAGTTGACCCGGGCCAGCTCCGACCGCGCCTCCGCGGCGGCCAGCTGCGCCTGCTCCACGGAGGTGTCGAACTCGACCAGCAGATCACCCGCGCGCACCGCGGCGCCATTCTCCGCCGGGATTCGCACGATGGTGCCGTCGACCTCCGCTCCGAGCGTCACGCCCTGCACCGGCGCCAGCGTGCCGATGGCGCTGAGCGAACCGCGCCAGGTATCGGATCGCGCCTCGACCGTGCTCACGGCGATCGGCGGCATCACGTGCGGCGCGGACGCCATCTTCTTGATCTGGGCGGCCTTCACGCCTCCCAGGGTAACTACGACGGCAACGACGCCGCCCAGGACGAGGAGGAACTTCTTTAGCATGGAGTGGTGTGTGAAAGACGTTGGGACGGTACGGAGGTCCGCCGGGCCGGCGGCGCGGGACGACTCCGCGAATCTTCGCGGAGCTCTCGTCGGCCTGGAGTTGCCTCGGCGGATGTGCGTGGCACCTCACCCGCCCGGACCATGACTTTGCCGAGGAGCCGGACGAAGGACCGGCGCTCTGATTCGCTCAGCGGCTCGATCAGCCAAGCCATGCGCCGAAAGTGCCGGGGCATGATCTGTGTCAGCAGCCGCTCGCCACGCTCGGTCAAGCCGACGCACATCATCCGGCG
>JACRQG010000032.1:0-348681 GCA_016222805.1 Verrucomicrobiota bacterium
TCAGCATTCCACGGAACGCCACGCGGCCTTGCCCACTTGGCTCCAGCGTTACAACTGGCGTCGCCCCCATCGATCGCTACAACGCAAACCACCCGTCTCCAGACTCTACTTGGAGGACAACCTCCTGACGACTCACACCTACAGCCTCGTCTTCGCCAAGCCGGGCTGAAGCGAAACGGGCCGATGGCCCGGCCCCCCTCCGCAGCGTCGCTGCGGGCGCGCCTCACTCCTTCTTCTTGCCGCGGGCGGGCGCCGGGGTCTCGACACGGACAATCTCGTAACGGCGCGCGACGGGCTGCGCCGCGGCGTAGATGCGCTCCTCGTAGTCGCGCGCCAGTTTCTGCAGCCGTTCGAGCTCCGGCTGGGTCTTCCGCATGAACTCGGCGAATTGCTCCGGATTGCCGGAGAATTTTCGCCGGGCTCCCTTGATGCCGGACCACACGTCGCGCAGCGGGCGGATGGCGAGGTCATTCCGCTCCCGGTTGAGCAGGGCAACCTGCAGCGCCTGGCGGTATTGCGGGGTCTGTTCGTTGGACTGCAGCTCGATCTTCGCGCCGAGTTGCACGTGGCCCACCGGGCGGCCGATCGACTGACCGTCAATCCGCACGTCGTAGTTGCCCGGCGCCAGGCCGGTGACGCGCAGCATCTCGTTGCTCAGGCGGTGGCCGGCCTTGGTGAGGTCGACGCCGGTGCGCACGTCCTCGTGCCATTCCCATTTGGACGTCTTGGCCGTCGACTCGGCGGGCACGACCCACGGCAGGGCGGGCGCCTTGAAGGAAAACGACACCCGCGTGGCATCACCGGCGAGTTCGGTGATTGGCTGGCGCGGCGGCGTGGTCCAGCGCTCGCCGGCCCGCGTCACCATGATGGCGCTGATCGCCCGGCGTTCCGGCCGCTGGTCCTCGAGAATTGCGCTGGCCATGACGAACTGGCCGCCGGGTCCGGGATGGATCGCGTCGGGCACGAGGGTGAACTCCGGCTTACGCACGCGCTCCTCGGTGGTGAAGTCGTTGAGCGGTCCCCAGAGATTGACAAACGGCACGCCGCGGCGGGCCGCCTGATCCCGGCCCCAGGCGCCGTAGTAGGCCATGACGGCGTTGTAATTCGGGGCGAAGCTGCGCTCGCGAAAACGGAAGGTGGGATCGGTGCGGCGGCGTTCGACGACGGGATAGTCGAACATCGTCGGCGAAAGCAGAATCGGCGTGGCGCCGATCGCCTTGATGCGGTCGAGCACCTTGCCGAGCTCCGCGGCATAGGTCGCGAACACCTCGGCGCGGAAGTCCTCGTACTGGCCGTCGTTCATGCCGAGCAGGACGGTCACGTACTTCGGCTTGAAGGCGGCGACGTCGTCATCGAAGCGGGCGAGCACATCGGCGGCCTTGTCGCCGCTCACCCCCGCGTTGTGAAACCGGATCCTCCGCTCGGGATAGCGCGTGTAGAAGAAATCCTCCACGTACTGCGTGTACAGGCACTGGTGCGTGATCGAATCGCCGAGGAAAACCAGCGTGTCGCCGTCCTGGAGATCGAGCGCGGCGAGCGGTGCCGGGGCCTGGGCCGAATCGAGGCGCGGAGCGAGCCAGACCAGCGCAAAGAGAGCGAAGACGGGGCGAAGGAGACGGAGCGTTCGGTGCATCGGGGAAAGCCGCGACCTTGACCGGGTGGCCCGGCGAGCGCAGCGAAAAAGTGCCGCGGAAGCCCGCCCGCGACGTGGTCCTCGTGCAGCCACGCAACCCCAGAACCACTGCGCCCACGGAATACCCGGAACACGCGGAAAAAAAGCTTCCGGCTGTTCCGAGTGTTCCGTGGGCAACACTGGCTCGGGGGCAGCCTTCGGCTGGGTTGCAGAAGGCCCGGGCTACGGCCGCTCCAGCAGCGTATTGCCCTCGATCGTGTTGTCGGGCGCGGCGTCGACCTTGATCAACCGGTCCTTCACCCCGGTGATGGAGTTCCTCGTGATGCGGTTGCGGTACGGTGCGACGGTGCACTCCATCACCGCATTCGCGAACCACGGCTTGCCGGCCCACTTCTGGTCGACGTGCCGGGCGTTCTTCGCATCGCCGACCAGAATCCCGGCCTTGCCGCAGTCGGTGACGGTGTTCTCCGCGATCACGCAGTCGTAAACCGGCAGGTACGAGGCGGGGTGCTTGAGGTCGGGCGTGCCAAAATAGAGCCGGATGCCGGTGCCGCGGCAGCGGACCATGGTGTTGCCGGTGACAATGTGACCGTGGCCCGAGATCCGGATGCCGCCACTTCCACCCTCGAAGTGATTTCCGGTGAGGGTGTTCTCGTGTCCGTGGCGCATCACCAACTCACCCTGGCAGTCCCGAAAGCGATTGTTGCGGATCGTGTTTCCAGAGGTCTTCACGCTGATGATCTCCGCCTCACCGTCGCAACGGATGAACTCGTTGTCCTCCACGATCGTTTCCGGGCGCAGGTCGCTGTGGGGAATGGCGCGCTGGCCAATCTGGATCGTCTCGGCGCCGTTGGCCTTCAGGGGCGGCACGTCCTGGAAGAGGTTGTGATCGATCCGGTTGCGCCGCGGCGGCCCGGCCTTGAGCGCCTGGTCATCGACGACCACGACGACGCAGCGGTACCGGGTCTGCAGGAAGCGGCAGTGATCCACGCGATTGTCGCGGGCGCCATTGCGGAAGGAGACGACCGCCACGCCGCCGGGGAGGGTCGAACGTTCGAAGGTGCAGCCGGTCACCCGGCTGTGGGCGGCACCGTTGAAGTTCACCGCGCCCCGGGTGCCCGGCTTGAAGGTGCAACCGCGGAACGCCAGGTCCTGGATGACGATGTGCTCCCCGGTCACCTCAAGACCCGGTGAGCCCGTCACCACGGCGCCGCCCGGACGCTCGGCCCGCAGCGTGATCGGCTGGGCGGCGGTGCCTTTGCCCGCGAGCTTGAGGGTGAGGTCCGGGTATTCGCCGTCGGCCAGGACAACTTCATCGCCGGCGATGGCGCGCGCGGCCGCCGCGGTCGCCTCGGCGGGGTTCGCGACCCGCAACGTGGCGGCGCCGGCGAGGGTGGCGGCGCAAGTGAAGGTGAAGCCCAGGCGGAAGTGGCGACACAGGGAGTTCATCGGGAAAGGTTGTCAGCCGGTGGCGGCAAAATGCCAACCGGGGAAAACAAACGTGTCCTCATCGCTTCCTTTCGCGACGGCACTCTTGTCGCCGGGGTCGGTGACCCCGGCCGGCACGATTGACCTCCTGATCGAGGCCGGCCTCATCGCGGCCGGCTACACCATGCCCGGTCTCGTCGATTCACGTCGTCCGGAGATGGCCTGTGTGCGGGGCGGGGTCGCCCCGCCTACACCGCCGGGCTCATCGCGCCCGGCTACAGCGTGGCGTCCGCGTGCCCCTGGGCTTGGGGCGCCGCCGGCGTCCAGGGCACGAGCGGCTGCCGGGCGGCGACGTAGAGCGGGTGGCGCGGGTGCCCCTCCTGCGTCGTGCCCAGGCACCAGAGGGAACGGCCGGCGAAGAGGCGCACCACGGCGTCCGCCCGCGCCTGATACACTCCGCTGGCGCCCCAGGCGGCGACGATGCGCTCGCAACGCTCCGCGGCGGCGAGCAGCGCGGCGTCGTTCTCCGGTCCGACGGGATCGGCGGCGGACCTCATCTCCTCCGGATACGGCGTGCGCAGCGCGAAGAGGTTGGCCATCCAGAAGCCGTCGAAACCCTCGCGTTTGGAGAACGCGGCGATGCGCGTGAGCGTGGGGTCGAGCTGCGCCTCGTCGGCGGTGCTTGGGTTGAGCCCAATCCAGAGGATGAGCCGGTCGCCGAAGAGCGGGTTCCAGCGATGGATGAGCGAGTACCGGTGCCGGCGATCCGGGGAAAAGTGGCAGGCGTTGTCCATCGGCACGGCGGATACTCTCGGCTAGGCAAGGATCGTCTGCAGGCTTTCGAGGTCGAGCACGCTGGCGAGCGACTCCTCCTGGACGACGGCGCCAGCGAGGGCGGCCTTTTCCCGCTGGAGGGTGCGGATCTTCTCCTCGACGGTCCCGCGGGCGATCAGGCGATAGGCCGTGACCGGAAGCGACTGCCCGATGCGGTGGGTGCGATCGATCGCCTGGGCCTCGACCGCGGGATTCCACCAGGGGTCGTAGAGAATCACATAGCTCGCGGCGGTGAGGTTGAGGCCAAAGCCCGCGGCCTTGAGGGAAAGCAGGAAGACCGTGTGGCGTTTCTCCGCCTGAAACTGCTGCACGAGCTGATCGCGATCCTCGGTCTGTCCGGTGATCATCAGGTGCTCGATACCGGCGGTCGCAAGGCGGTTCCGGATAATCTCCAGCATCGAGACGAACTGGCTGAAGACGAGGACCTGGTGGCCCTCGTCGCGCAGCTCCTCGAGGCGCTCCATCAGTTCGTCGAGCTTGGCGGAGGGGGCGCCTTCGTGGGCGGCGGCGATCAGGACGGGGTGGCAGCAGATCTGCCGGAGGCGCAGGAGGCTCGCCAGGAGGTTGAAACGCGCCTGGTCGAATTCGCGCGGGGTGGAAACCTGCAGCAGCATCGCCCGGGCGCGCTTGAGTTCGGCGTCGTAGAGCCTGCGCTGTTCGCCCTCGAGATCGACGACCACATCCTCCTCGGTGCGGGCCGGCAGGTCCGACGCCACCTGGGCCTTGGTGCGACGCAGGAGAAAGTGACGCACGCGAGCCCGCAGCCGGGGCAGGGCCAGGGGGTTGTCGTCGGCATAGTGCCGCTTGAAGGCGGTCTGGGTGCCGAGCAGGCCGGGGAGGGCGAAGGCAAACAGGCTCCAGAGGTCGAGCAGGCGGTTTTCGATTGGCGTGCCCGTGAGCACGAGCCGGTGCTCGCCCGGGAGGTCCCGGGCCACCTGCGCGACCCGGGCCGACGGGGTCTTGATGAACTGGCCTTCGTCGAGGATCACGGCCTGCCAGCGCTGCGCGGTGAAGAACTCGGCGTTGAGGCGGAGCTGCGCGTAGTTCGCGACGACCAGGGTCGGCGGCGGGGCGTCCGCGGTCTCCAGCGCGAGTCCCGGCGTGTAGCGCACGGTGGCGAGCGTGGGTGCGAAGCGTGCCGTCTCGGCGACCCAGTTGCCCATCACGGTCTTGGGGCAGACCACGAGGGCGCGAAACGCCTGATCGCGCGGCGCCTCCCCGGCGAGCCAGAGCAGCCAGGCGAGGGCCTGGACGGTTTTGCCGAGGCCCATGTCGTCGGCGAGGATGCCGCCGAGCCGATTGGCGGACAGAAAGGAGAGGAAGTGAAAGCCCTCGCGCTGGTAAGGGCGCAACTCGGCGCGCAGGTCCGCTGGCAGCGGCGGCGGCTCGGGACGGGTGAGTTCCCGGGCCCGGGCGCGCAGGGCGGCCGCGTGGCGCTCGGGCAGATGCGCGGCGATCGCACTCTGGGCGAGCTGCAGGGCATGCAGCCGGTGCTTTTCGCCCGCGAAGGCAGCCTCCGCGAGCGAGTCGGGATCGAAGCCTGCGGAGGCGAGCGCGGAGGCCGCCGCCTCGTCAAGTTGCACCGCGAGCCGGCGCCAGCCCTTGCCCGGCAGCCGCACGGGCCTGCCGCGGGCCTTGAGCAAGAGGGCGATCTCCTCCGCGGTCAGGGTCGAGTCCTCCGGCCGGAGCGCGAGGGCGAGGTCGAACCAGTCGCGGTGGGCGTGGTTCTCCACCAGGGAAAAATCCACGCGGGCGTGCACCGGTGCGCCCAGGAGCGAGGCGAGTTCGCCCGAGGCAATCACCTCCACCTCCGCCGGCAGGGCCTCGCGCCAGGCGAGAAACTCCTCCGCGAAGGCGCGGGTGACCTTGCGGGTCCAGGCATCCTGGAAGGAATCGAACCGGAGTTTGAGGGCAGGCAGCCGCGCGGCGATCTCCGCGGGGAGACTGAAGGAGTAGTCGTACGTCTCCCCGCCGGGCGCGGACTCGGTCAGCCCGCGTCGCCCAACGTCGCGCCAACCGCCGCTGGTCCATGTCTGCTGCGCCGGGGGTTGATCGGAAAAGGCGTGGAGGTGGGCCACGAAGTGCTCGCCGCCGTCGTCCGCCGGATGGAGGGAGCACTCGAGGCGCGCGCGGAGGCGGACCGGGATCAATCGCGCGATGATCTCCGGAGGCAATTGCGTGCCGAATTGCCGCAGCGTCCGCAGCACCGCGGGCTTGGTCACCACCTCGATCGGAAGGACCGCCCCCGCCGGCGAACTGCCATCCAGCGCCGGCGGACCGGCATAGACCACACTGCGGTGCAAGTAGAGTTCGGGTGTGCCGCCGAGCCGGAGGGCCGCTGGCGGCAGCGGGGTGCCGTCGGGCAGTTGCAGCGAGAGCTCGAAGTCGCCCGACCCGTCGGGACTGGGAACGAGCCGCCAGGTGATCGGACTCGAGGAGAAGGTAATCGGTCCGCCTCCGGCATCCACGATGGCGCCGCGGGCGCGTGGATGGGCCAGCAGTGTGGACAGGAAGCTCCGGGCCTCGGGATGGCCGGGATCGAAGGAGAGGTAATAGTGGCGTTTGTAGTGATCAGCGCAGAGGGCGAGCAGGGCGACCACTTCCGGCGACGCCACCAGATCCGCGAAGGCGGCGGGACCGTCCAGGATAAAGGCGTCCACCAGGCGCGAAGGCGCCTCCTTCCACGGCTGTTCGGGCGACGGCCTGGTTTCGAAAATCCACTTCTCGGCCGTCAGGCGAAGCCGGAGATCCAGCGGCGTGGCCGCGGCGGGCTCCGGGAGCGGGGTCGGCAGACGCGCCGGCGGTTGGGTGGCGATCCTGTCGAAGCGCTGGGTCCAGCGTTGTATTGCCTCGCGCCGCTGCCGCCCACGCAGCCACCTGGCGATCGACGTGGTGTCGGTGACCGGTTGGAGGAACTCGGGGACCGGCTGACCCGAAGACTCGAGGTCGTAGGCGAGGTACTGCCAGAGTTCGAGCGGGCTGGCGGGTGGTTTCTCCCACCAACCGGCGAAGGCGTGCTCCCAATGACCCAGGCGCGCTTCGTGGGTGTTGAAACCGAGGCGTGCCAACTCGTGCGCCGACACTCGGCCGTTTTGGCGGAAGTTGTGGTACAGCTCTGACAGCCGACCCAGGAACGCCCCTTCCTCGGCCGTCAGCGGCCGGCCGAGCTTCTCTTTCAGGATCTTCTGGTACTCCTGGCGAAACGTGACCTTGGGTGGCGCAGCGGGAGCAAATTCGCCGGCGAGGCGTTCGTCCTCGAGGCGCACGCGCTGCGAGTGGATCGCCGGCGGCCGCGGCGGGGCCCCGCGCTGCTGCCGCCGCCGCTCGATCCACTCGAACGCCAGGGCCGCGGAATGTTCGCAGCCGTCGGGCAATCCGCACGTACATTCGCCGATCCAGCCGGTGGACGTGCGTGTCAGGCGCACATCGAAGTCCCGCTGGTTGGCTAGCACCTGGCCAGCCAGGGTGCACTCATCGACCCGGCGGAAATCGCGCACCCGTCCGCCGAACTGGTGGGCGCGCCCGCGATCGCGGGCGTGACCCTCGACCTCGCCCAGGTAGAGGAGCAGCGTCCCGATCGAGTCGGGTGCGTCGAGGTTTGGCTGGCCCATCGCGGCTACGGAAGCAGAGCAGTACCCGCGCGGTCAAACCGGCAGGCACGCACTGATGCCGAAGGAACGGGTGACTCCGATGCGAACCGCTTCGCCGGTTCAGTACACCTTCTCGTCGAGCAGGGCGAAGAGTTCGGCCTCGGTGATGCGCTTCTGCTGCATCGAGTCGCGTTCGCGCAGGGTGAAGGTGCCATCCTTCTCGATCGTGTCGAAGTCGATGGTGACGCACCAGGGCGTGCCGATTTCATCCTGGCGGCGGTACCGGCGGCCGATCGCGCCACCCTCGTCGTAAAACACCGCGTACTTGCGCTTGAGTTTCGCGTGGAGTTCCTTCGCGCGGGCGACGAGGGCTTCCTTGTTCTTCAGGAGCGGCAGCACGGCGACCTTGACGGGCGCGATGCGGGGCGAGAGCCGGAGCACGGTGCGCTTCTCGACGTTGCCCTTCTCGTCCTTCACGTCCTCCTCGGCATAACCGGCACAGAGGACGGCGAGCAGGATGCGATCGACGCCCACGGCGGGCTCGATCACGTGCGGCACCACCTTCTGCTTCGTCGCCTCGTCGAAGTAGACCTGCGGCACACCCGAGAACTGCTGGTGCTGCTTGAGATCGTAGTCGCTGCGCGCGGCGATTCCCCAGAGTTCCTGTACGCCGAACGGGTACTGGAACATGATGTCGACCGTGCGGCGCGAGTAGAACGCGAGCTTGGCCTTGGGATGCTCGTGGAGCGAAAGGTGCGACTCGGGCAGGCCGATCGAGATGAGCCACTGGCGGCACCAGGCCAGCCACTCCTCGTGGCACTTCAGCCAGTCGGCATCCGGGTGGATGAAGTACTCCATCTCCATCTGCTCGAATTCGCGCGAGCGGAAGATGAAGTTGCGCGGCGTGATCTCGTTGCGGAAGGACTTGCCGATTTGCGCGATGCCGAAGGGCAGCTTCACCCGGCCGGTGTCGACCACGTTTTTGAAGTCCACGAACATGCCCTGCGCCGTTTCCGGACGCAGGTAGGCCACGGCGGAGGCGTCGCGCATCGCCCCGACGTAGGTCTCGAACATCATGTTGAACGCCCGCGGCGGCGTCAGGCTGCCGGGCTCGCCGGTGGCGGGCGACGGGATCAGGGAAACCTCCTCGGGTGTCGCCTCGGTGAAGTCCTTGGGCGCGACCGGGGCGAGGGCGCCCTGGATGGCCTTCTTGCGCTTGAAGTTCTCGGCGGCGGCCTGGAGGTCGGCGGCGGTCTTCTCGCTCTCGAGCGCGCTCACGTAGCCGACGGTCTTGCCGTCCACCACCACCGCGGCGAAGTAGAGCTGGTCGGCGCGGTAGCGCTGCTTGCTCACCTTGCAGTCAACGAGCGGGTCGGTGAAGCCGGCGACGTGGCCCGACGCCTCCCAGACCTTGGGGTGCATGATGATCGACGTCTCGACGCCCACGATGTCCTCGCGGCGGCGCACCATGTCGTTCCACCAGCAGTCGCGGATGTTCTTCTTCAGCTCCGAACCGAGGGGGCCGTAATCAAAGAAGCCGTTGAGCCCGCCATAGATTTCGGACGACTGGAAGATGAAGCCCCGGCGCTTGGCGAGCGCGACGATGGCATCCATGGAGACGGCGGGAGCGGCGGGTTCGGCGGACATAAGGCGCGAGAGTAAGCCGGGTGGCGGTGGTGCGGTCAAGGGCGGGGGTTTCGCTCGCGCGATTTGCGGATTGCCCGAGACTCCCCCAGTTTTTCAACGTCAACTCCCACGCCGCCTCCGCGGCGTTCCCACGATCCTCGTTCCGACATGAAATCCTCCCTCCTCTCCCGCGCGATGGGCCCGGCAATGGCCTTCCTCGTCGCCTTCGCCGCCACGTCCGGACTCACCCTTTGGGCCGCCGAGTCGCGCGGCACCAGGGCCGAACGCAAGTCCCCGGGCACCAAGGCGGAAAAGCCGGCCGCGGCCGCCGAGAAGTCCGACGAGAAACGCGCGCCCCTCTCGCTCCAGATCGACACCAAGCCCATCAACCGCGACGCCGCCGACCGCATCAGCTACGCGCCAATCGTGAAGCGCACGGCGGCCAGCGTGGTGTACGTCTTCTCCAGCAAGACCGTGCGGGCCCCGGACATGTCGCAGTTCTTCAACGACCCGCGGTTCCGTCGCTTCTTCGACCAGATCATCCCGCGCGGCGAGGAGGACGAGGGCCGCGGCAGCCCGCGCGGCAACAACCGCAATCGCGAGGGCGCCACCCCGCGCCGCCGGCCGAACGATCAGGTGCAGCAGGGGCTGGGCTCCGGCGTGGTCATCACCGCCGACGGCTACATCCTCACCAACAACCACGTGGTCGACGGCGCCGATGACGTCCGCGTCTCGATCGGCGAGTCCAACAAGCGCTACGTGGCCAAGATCGTCGGCCGCGACCCCGGCAGCGACCTCGCCGTCCTGAAGATCGAGGCCGCCAACCTCTCCCCCGCCACCTTTGGCGACAGCGATCAGCTGCAGGTCGGCGACGTGGTGCTCGCGATCGGCAACCCCTTCGGCGTCGGTCAGTCGGTGAGCCGCGGCATCGTCAGCGCGCTCAGTCGCGGCGTGGGTTTCGGGCCGTTCGAGGATTTCATCCAGACCGATGCTGCGATCAACCCCGGCAATTCCGGCGGCGCCTTGATGGACACCGACGGGCGCGTCGTCGGCATCAACAGCGCGATTCTCAGCCGGAGCGGCGGCTTCGCCGGCGTGGGCTTCGCCATCCCGGCCAACCTGGTGCGATCGATTGCCGAACAGCTGGTGAACCACGGCAAGGTCGAGCGCGGCTTCCTCGGCGTGCGCGTGCAGGAACTCGACGAGGAACTCACCGCCCAATTCGGCACCGAGAAGGGCGCCCTGATCAGCGAGATCACGGAAAACAGCCCGGCGGAGAAAGCCGGCATCAAGTCCGGCGACGTGATCACGAAGGTGAACAGCACCGAGATCCGCGACGGTCGGCACCTCACCCTGACGGTGAGCCAGCTCCCGCCCGGCACCGAGGTTTCGGTCGAGCTGATGCGCGAGGGCAAGGCCCGGACGCTGCAGGTAAAGCTCGCGCGGCGCGACGACGAGGCGCTGGCCCGGGAGGATGGCCAGGCGACCGGCAAGGACGACGGCGTTCTCAATGGCGTGGGCGTGGGTGACATCACCCCGGAGGTCCGCTCCCAGATGCGGATCCCGGCGCAGATTCGCGGCGCCCTCATCACCAGCATCGAACCCGACAGCCCGGCCGCCAAGCAGGGGCTGCGCGAAGGCGACGTGATCATGGAGCTCGACCGCCGTCCCTGCACCAATGCGGAGGAGGCGGTCAAACTGAGCGAGGAGATCAAGGGCCCGAAGGTGCTCGTCCGCATCTACCGCAACGGCAGCAAGATCTACCTCGGCATCGACGAGTCGAAGTAACCGCCTCCGGCCCCGGCGGACAAGACGGGCCCCCCTCTGGAGCCGGAACCATGCAGTCGGGCTGACGCACCTGCGGGAGTCCACTGACGAAACGGTGACCTGTGGGCGGGGCGACCGCGCCCCGCTCCGCGACGAGGTCGTCGCGGCTACATTGCTGCGGTGCACGTCGACCGACTGCATCGTTCCGGCGGGAGAGGGGTGGCGCGTCAGCGCCGGGGGGTGCCGGCCCGGCCGATTCATCGTTGCCGGTTGCGGACTGTGTTGGCGCCTTTGGGGGCGACCCTGCCCCGTGACGCTTCGCTTCGGCGCTGATGCCTCGCGGGGCGTGGTCGCCCCGCCCACAGTTTAGTGAGCCCAAGGGGTTTACTTTCCCGCAACAAGTCGTCCCAATCCGCGTCTGGTCCGCGCGGTGAACCCCCCTATCCCCAATTCCGACGCCCGGGCGGCGACAGCCGCTGAAGACCGGCGGTTTGGGCGCCCGCTCTCGCCGGCAGCCTGGCTGGGCCTCACCCTCGGCCTGGCGCTGATCCACCTCGCCTGGCTCGGGTGGCACCAGGCGCCGGCGATCATGAGCCCCGATGCCAACGGCTACGTCGTCCAGGCACGCCTGATCGCGCAGGAGGGGCGCACGTGGTTTTCGCCGAACTCGCCCCTGCAGTATGTCGGGATGCACTGGCTCGAGACCGCCGAGGGCGTGTTTCACAGCCGGTATCCCGCCGGACTCCCCTTGCTGATGGCCGCCGCCTGGCGGATGGGTGGACTGGGGGCCGCCTTGTGGATCAACCCCCTGCTGGCCAGCGCGACGGTGCTGCTCGTCTTCCTGCTCGCCCGGCGACTGGTGCCCGCGGGTTACGCCCTGCTCGCGGCGGCGGTGGTGGCCACGGTGCCGGTCACAAACCAGCACGCCCTCGACGCGGATGCGCATGTGGCGGCGACGTTTCTCCTCACCGGCGGGGTGCTGGCGCTGCTGCGGTTCGCCGATACCGGGGTGTGGCGCACCGGCCTCCTGGCGGGGCTGGCGCTCGGGGCCATCCCCACCGTGCGCTATCCGGAGGCGATTGTCGGCCTCCCCCTCGCGATCTGGCTGCTGGGGCGGATGCGCCCGGCGACGCGGGCGTGGCCGGCGGTGGTTGGAGCGCTGATCCCCATCGTCGCCCTCGGGGTGCACAACACCGCGGCCTACGGCGCGTTCTGGCGGACCGGATACGCGCTCACCAACGAACAGACCGGCTTCGGCCTCCAGTACTTCACCGCCCACGCCATCCCCTACCTGCAGGCGCTCGGGGGGCAAGGGGCGGCGCTGATGTTTGCCTTCGGCCTCGCCGGACTGGCGGCACTGGCCGTGGACCCGCGCCAACGCTGGGTGGGGGCCCTTTTCGCCGGACTCACCGTGCCCCTCGTGTTGCTGTACATGGCCTACTATTTCGGCGGTGGCGGGCCCGGCGGGGCGATTGGGAACCTCCGCTTCCTGATCCCAACATTTCCGTTCTTCGCGGTCGCAGGCGTCTGGGTGCTGTCGCGCCTCACGGAGCAGCTCGGCCTGGCTGGACGGGCCGCGGTGGTGGCCGTGGCGGGAGTGCAACTCCTGGTTGGCCTGGTCTCCTCGGGCCAGACACTCGAGGCGGCCCGCGTGTCGCTCTCGGCGGCGGCCCGGGCGCGAAAAGTGGCGGAGAAGGAGGTTCCGGCCGGCAGCATCCTGATCGCCGACCGGCAACTCGCGGAAAGTCTCGATGCGACCGGTCGCTGGCGATTGGTCGAGGAGGGCCTGGTCAACGGCCTGGGCGGACCCGGTCTCGCGGGACCCGGCGGCCGCAGCGGGATGGCGCGGCCCGCGGGGCGGGGCGGTTTCCCGGGTGGCCCCGGTGGCGAACTGGCAGAGGACGATCCGAGCCCGATGCAGCGCGGCAAGAACCGCGCCCAGCAGGAGCGTTATGCGGGGTTGGCGCCCGACGAACGGCGCACCCGGGTCTGGCAGGACCTGCGGGCCTGGGCGGGCGAGCAGCCGGTCTTTCTGTATGCCCGTTCGCTCGAAGCCCTGGACAACACCTTGCCCGAGGAACTCGACTACCGGCGCGTCGCCGAGGTGGATGCGCCGAACATGATGACCCCGGGGCTCGGCGGGGCCGGCGGAACAATGGGACGCGGCGGACCCGGGATGCCGGGGCGGAGCGCCAGCGCCGGGGCCGGTCGTGGCGGCCCCATGGAGGGGGGAGCGGGGCGGGGCTTTGTACCTCCGGCCGGAACCGGGACCAAAGCCGGGGCCCGTGGATTCATGCCCGGGGCGGCCGGCAAGGCCGGGCTTCGCGGCGGCATGGGTCCCGGTGGCACCGGTGGAAAGCTCTACCTGGTGCGCCTGATGTGGCCGAAACCGGCCCCGTGAACGCGCAGGGCGGTGGGCGGGACGACCCGTCCCGCGCCTGACTCCCGCCGCGCGCCGGCCGATATTGCCTCGCCTGCCACCAGGCCGTGGGCCAAACCGAATGAGCCACCGCCCGTGCCCCCGCCGGGCGATGGAGAATCCATCCTCCCCATGCCCTCCCTGCCGCCTTCCTTCCTTCGTCCCCTGATCGCGAGCCTCGGTCTCGCCCTCCTGGCCGCCGTTCCCGCGCGCGCCGCCGCCGGGTTCACGGCGGAAAAGACGTCCGCCGGTGTCACCATCAAGCACGACGGCCAGAAGTTTGCCGAGTATGTCATCAACGAGGCCAACAAACCGTACCTGTTTCCGGTTTTCGGCCCGACGGGCAAGGCGATGACCCGCGCCTATCCGATGCAACGCGTCGAGGGAGAGCAGTTCGATCACTACCACCACCGCGGCGTGTGGTTCGGCCACGAGAGCATCAATGGCATCAATTCCTGGACGGAGCGCGGCACCGCCACCAACGGGCAACCTGACGACAAGTTGAACGAGAAGCAGCAGAAGGCGCTGGCCAAGACCCTGCTGCACCTCGGCTCGATCAAGCACCGCGCCTTCCGCGAGGTCTCCGCCGATGCCTCCCGCGCCGTGATTGTCAGCGAAAACGACTACCTCGATACCAAGGGGAAGAAGTACCTGACGGAAATCCGCCGCCTCACCTTCCGGGTCGAAGCCGGGGCCCGTCTAATCGACTGGGACCAGGAGTTCATCGCCACGGAAGGCGACGCGGTCTTCGGTGATGCCAAGGACGCGGGGGTGAACATCCGCGTGCCGAGCTCGATGGCGGTGGACAGCAAAAAAGGCGGTCGTCTCGTGCTGAGCAACGGCGCGACTGATGCCGCCGCCTGGGGCAAGCGCGCCCCCTGGGCGGATTACTCCGGTCCGGTCGAGGGCGAGACCTTGGGCGTGGCCCTCTTCAACCACCCGTCGAGCTTCCGTCATCCGACGAGCTGGCACGCGCGCACCTACGGGCTGCTGACCGCGAATTGCTTCGGCACCCTGGACAAGGCGGACCCGAACGGCCCCCACACCTTGAAGAAAGGCGAGAAACTCGTCCTGCGGCACCGGTTCTATTTCCACCGCGGCGACGAGAAGACCGGCCAGGTCGCCGCCGCCTACGAGCGGTACGCGAAGGAAAAGAAGTAGCCCCCCGGCCCTGGGGGCGGCCAGAGGGCGCACAGGGTCCGGACGACACCAGGTGGGCGGGGCGACCGCGCCCCGCACCTTTCGCGCCAGCGCTCGGTGCCCGCGGGGCGAGGTCGCCCCGCCCACAAAAGACAGACGGTAGGTGATGATCTTCCGGCTACTCGAGTCCGCCCGTGATTTCCCGCAGCTTGGCGAAGAAGGCCTGCTTGCGCGGCGAAGCGATGCCCCAGTCGACCGGCACGCTCTGGTAGCCGTCGGTGAACCCCTCGCCTTTCATCCGAAAATCAAAGTAACCCCACGACGCGCCCGCGCGGACGGCGGCGACGAAGTTGTTGGACGGTTTCTCGAAATCGAAGTGGTCGTCCTCGTTGAACACGATCGGCATCGGGCGCCACGCCGGCAGGGCGCGGGTTTGCTGCACCATCTGCGTGATGCGCGCGGGGTCCTTCACGCCGTTGCCGTGGACGAGGAGGAAGTCGGAGGCGCGGACGACGTTGTCCTCGGGCACCTTTCCGCCGCCATAACTCGTGCCGACGAGGAGGCGATGGCCGGCGCGGGTGCTGCGTTCGCGCACCCGGAGGATAAGTTCGTGCACGCGGCCGGGCTGCAGAATCGCGTGGTCGTAGCGGACATTGCACTCGTTGTTTACCTCGACAAGCACGTGCCGGTCGCCGCGGGTGACGAGCCAGTCGACCGCGGCATCGACCGCGCGGATGACCGCGGCCTCGTCGGTGAGCCGTTCATCCTGGCCGAAGTAGAAGAGGCCAAGGATGACGACCATCCCGAGCTCGTTGGCGCGATCGAGGATGCGGGCGGCGCGGGCGAGGTAGTCGGGGCGGAGCGAGCCATCGGCGCTGATCGCGCTGTTGTGCCACGGCTGGAGGCGCGAGTAGCCCTCGGGGCTGCCGCCCTGGAGGTTGAGGGTGAAGGCGAGGAGTCCGTGGCGCCGCCACTCGGGCATCGCGGCGATGAACTCGCGGGTGTTGCGGTCGGGATCCCATTTCCCGGTGTCGGGGTAGGCCCACCTGGCTCGGGTCTCGGGGTTGAGGTCGTCGAAGATGCCCTGCACCATCCGGGAATTCATCAGCCGGCCCTCGATGGAGACGCCCTCCCACGCGCGTCCGGCGTACGTGGGACGTCCATTGAGCAGGAAGCTTTCGCCGTTGATGGCCACGGTGGTGCGGCGGCCAGGGCTGGTCGAGGTGCCGCAGCCTGCGAGGAAAAGGGCGGTGCCAGTGGCGACTCCAAGCGAGACGAGAACGATGGAACGCATGTCGGCCTCAGCGTGAACGCATGAAGCACCGGCGGCAATCCCGGCCGGACCGGACCGGTCGGCGATCTTCCCGCCTCCCGGCTTGCCGCAATGCACCATTTGGTTACTTTCCCGACCCGGCTCGCCGCACACCCGGAACACCGCCACGTTCTTCAACCGCAACGAATCGCTCCACGCCCCCTGTTTACGCCATGTCCAGCCTCACCCGCCGCTCCTTCCTCCAGAAAACCACCGTCGCCACGGGCGCCACCTTGGCCGCCCGATTCACACCTTCGACCCAGGCGGCCGCGACCGGTGCCAACGACGCGATCCGGCTCGGCGTGATCGGCCTCAACGGCAAGGGCTCCGCCCATCTCAAGAACCTGGTCAAGATGAAGGACGTCCGCATCGCCGGCCTGTGCGATGTGGATCCCGAGGTGCTCGCGCGCACGGCGAAGAACCTGCCCCAGGGCCAGCCGGCGCCCTTCCAGACGACTGACGCCCGGGAGTTGATCGCCCGCAAGGACATCGACGCCGTGATGATCGTCACCAGCAACCACTGGCATGCGCTCCTCACCGTCTGGGCCTGCCAGGCCGGCAAGGACGTCTACGTCGAGAAGCCGATGTCCCGGACCGTCTGGGAGGGCCGCAAGATGATCGAGGCCGCGACCAAGTACAACCGCATCGTCCAGGTCGGCACGCATTACCGCTCCGAGACCGGCCTCGCCGAGGCGATCAAGTACCTCCATTCGGGCGAGCTCGGAAAGGTCCACCACATCCGCGCCATCGTTTACAACCTGCGCCTTTCCATCGGCCGCAAGCTGCCGTGGTACCCCGAGGGCCTGAACTACGATCTCTTCTGCGGACCGACCCCGATGGTGCCGCTCACCCGGGGCAAGCTGCATTACGACTGGCACTGGGCCTGGGACACCGGCAACGGCGAACTCGGCAACAACGGCGTCCACGTGCTCGACATCGCCCTGCGCATCGCGAAGCACAACGGACCGCCGCGCCGGATCATGAGCTGCGGCGGCCGCTACGCGATCGAGGACGTCGCCGAGACGCCCAACAGCCATCTCGCGGTCTACGACTATCCGTCGATCCCGCTGATCTTCGAACACCGCGCCCTGCCCGCGAAACCCGGAGTCTCCTACCTCGACCAGGTGGGCGGACTCCGCACCGGTGTCATCGCCTACTGCGAGGGCGGCACGGTCGCCGGCCTGATCGGCGCGACCGCGTTCGACAAGGCGGGCAAGCAGATCAAGAAGTTCGCCGGCGACGGCGGGGCGACCCACGTGAAGAACTTCTTCGACGCGGTGCGCTCGCGCCGCAAGCAGGACCTCGCCGCGCCGGTCGAGACGGGGCACCTCTCCGCCTCGCTCTGCCACTTCGGGAACATCTCGTACCGCGCCGGCGAGACCTCGTCCGTGGCGAAGGTCGACGAGGCCATCGGTAACTTCCCTGCGGCGGTCGGCATCCACCGCGAACTTCAAACCCACCTCGGGGTCCACGGCATCGATCTGGCCAAGCAGCCCTTCCGCCTCGGTCCGTGGCTCACCCTCGATGCCATCGGCGATGGCATCACGGCGGTCTCCTCCCAGAAGGAGGGTACGCTCGAGTACGCCCGCTTCCTCCTCAAGGAAACCCAACGCCCGCCTTTTGTGATTCCCGAGGTCGTCTGACCGGGGATCCCCTTCCGCCCGGGCTACCGCGCCGCCACGTAAGGTTCGATCGGCCGGAAGCCGGGGAGACGGCAGGCCGCGTCCCGCGCGGCCGGGTCGTTGAACAGGTACACGG
This sequence comes from Verrucomicrobiota bacterium, assembly GCA_016222805.1. Classification (GTDB taxonomy): domain Bacteria; phylum Verrucomicrobiota; class Verrucomicrobiia; order Opitutales; family Opitutaceae; genus ER46. The sequence continues at coordinate 17,508 of JACRQG010000032.1, forward strand.
CGTAACCGCCGAAACCCCCGCCGCAGTATTTCCAGGCGAGGGCACCGGCCATGGTCTCTCCCGAAGCCGGGTCCCCGGGGAGTGGGCACATTCCCTCCGCCCGCTGCACGGCGTAGGACTGCCGCACCGCGTCCGCGAGACCGGAAACGTCGTTGTTCCAGACGGCGTTGCGCGCGGTCAGCCCGGCGCGCGCGATGGCCTCGTAGTCGCGGGCCCCGTCGACCATCGCCGGCGTGTCATGGGGCGCGCCCGTCCAAAGCAGGGCCATGCGCCCGCGCAGGAGTTGCCCGTCCGACTTCACTTCGAGGACCGGCCGCGGGCCGCTCCGCCAGGCACACAGCCCGGTCTCGGCCACGACCGCCGGATCCTGCCAGCCCACCCCGAGATCGAGTTCGGAGCCAATCCCGTCGCGGCCATTCAGCAGGGCCCAGGCGCCGGAGCCGCCCAGGCCGGCGTTGCGCTCGTAGGGCCAGTCGCGCAGCGACACGGTCGGGGAAATGGCGCAGTTGACGATGTACGCGCCGGCCCGGGCCAGCCGCGGGACGTCGAGCCAGCCGCCGCCAAAGTCCACCCTCAGAGGCGCCTCTTCCGGGGCGCGGATGAAGCGCACGATCTGCGTGGTCGACACCGGTGGAAACTGCGGGGGGGTCTTTGGCATCACGACGTATTTCGCCCCCACCTCCGCGCACAGCGCCCGCTTCAAGGGGCCGTACTTGTCGTCTTCCGTCACCGCCAGGATGTCCGGCCGCAGCCGCAGGAAGTGCTCCCGGAAGTCGATCCCCTCCTCCAGCCCCGTGCCAACCACCACGTCGTCCACCACCCGCAGGGCGGCGATCAGCGCGCGCTTGTGTTCATCCGGGAGTGAACTCCGCCGGTGCTTGTGGATCCAGAGGACCTCCGCCGAGGCGAAACACACGGTCAGGTGGTCACCCAGGGCCCGCGCCTCCGTGAAGAACTGCACGTGGCCCGCGTGGAGGATGTCGTAGCACCCGGAGACAAAGACGCGAATCATGGATCGGAGGAGGGAGGGCGATGGCAGGCTCGCGGCGGCGACGGCGGGGCGTCAACCCGGGAATCGAACGGCCGCGCCCCCCTCCCCCGACGCCCCGTGCGCAAACCGGCCCTCCCCATGACAAACTGTTCTGATTCCCCGCTTGCGGCCCTCGCAGAATTGGTGATGACTTTGCGCGCCCATCGGGGACCGCCTTCCGCAGGCCCCGATCGCGGCTCCCAGCTCCCACCCGCCATGCCCAGACGCCTGCACCGCCTCTCCGACGGTGGCATCCCCTCCCGCGGGGGAATCGCCTCCGGGCGAGGGTTTTCGATTGTCGAGATCATGGTGGCGCTGACGATCATCAGCCTGCTGGTGGCTGCGGCGATTCCGCAGGTGAAGAAGTATCAGGTGAACTCCCGCGCCGCCGTGGTCGCCTCCGACCTGCGCACGTTCGCCGCGGCCTTCGAGAGCTATTCGCAGGAGAAGGGGGCCTGGCCGGCCGAGACCGACGCCGGCGCGTTGCCGCCCGAGATGACAGAGCGGCTCGGGGCCAGCAGCTGGGGCCGGGTCACGCCGATGGGCGGCCGTTACAACTGGGAGAACAACCAGATGCACGGCGGCGTCCGCTACCGCGCTGCGCTCTCCATCAGCGAAGCCGAGGGAGCCCCGCTGGAGGTGAACGAGGATCTCCTGCGCGCCATCGACCGCATCATTGACGACGGCAACCTTTCCACCGGGCTCTTCCGCACCGGGGTGAACAACGATCCGCTGTACATCCTTCTGCAATGAGCCAGCCGGAACCGACTTTCGTTGTCGTCTTCAAACAACTCGGCCCCGACGCCAAGTCGGCGGGGCTGGAGTTGGGAGAGACGGAGCGGGCGGATGTCTCCGGCCGGGAACTTCGGAGCCTGCTGCGCAATGCCGGATCGCTGGCGCCGCGCGTGACCTACCCGCTCACCCCGGAGCTGCGCATCACCGCCGCCAGCGGGCGGTATGTCGTGCAACTCAAGGACGGGCGCCTGCACTTCATCTCGTGGTCTTCCGCCAAGTCCCGGGGCGGCAATCCCACGGCGGATCAGATTTTCGAGATCATCACCGGGGCGGAGACGCCGGAGGAAAAGGCGCCGGCCGCCGCCGCCACTCCGGCTTCCCGTCCGGGCACGTCCGGCAGCTCCAGTGGTTCCTGGCGCTGGGTCGTGGGGATCCTCCTCGCGATCGCGTTCGTCGGGATCAATTTCTACACCATCTGGAACTACCGGAAGCCGCCGGGGAAACTCCTGCCGCCTTTCCGCCTGCTGGAAGAGGGTCCGGACAAGCGCCTCCTGGAGAGCGTGGCCGGCCAGTACGAAACCGGCAATGCCGCCGGGGACCGCCGCCTGGAGATCTCCCGCGACGGCAAGATCGTGTGGATCAAATTCGGGCTCAACCGCCTGGCCGCCGAGCGTCGGGAGTTCACCGCCCAGGGTGCCGAAAGCGAAGGCCAGCCGGCGCTCTTCACCAGCCGAAGCAGTCTGATCAAGGTCAAGGACCAAGCGACGCTGGTGCTCTTCGGCGATACCTATCTGCGGGTCCTGCGATAGCAGGCGCGCATGAAGGTCGCCCTTCTGCACAATCTGCGGCCGGCCGAGGGCACGCGCCAACGGCCCGACGATTGGTACGAGGAGTACGACTGCGCAGAGACCTTGCAGGCCATCCAGGCCGCCCTGGCCCCGCTGGCTACGGAGGTCATCCCCGTGCCGGCCGACCGGGATTTGCCCGCCCGGCTGGCCGCGGGAAAGTTCGACTTCGCTTTCAACCTCGCGGAGGGGTGCGGACGCCGCTGTCGCGAAGCGGTCCCCGCCGCCGTCTGCGAACTGCTGGATCTACCCTACACCGGGTCCGATCCACTCACCTTGGCGGTGGCGCTGGACAAGGCCGTCGCCAAGCGAGTGGTTTCGCCCGAGGTGCCCGTGGCCCGCGGCCTCGTCCTCGAGGAGGGCGCGCTGCCCGAACCGGCGTTGCTCCCGGACTTCCCCGTCATCGTCAAACCCAACGATGAAGGCTCCAGCAAAGGCATCCGCGGCGAACCGGTGGTCCATGACCCGGCCGCCCTGGCCGCCATCTGCCGGCACCTGCACGAGGACTACCGCTGTCCGGTGCTGATCGAGGAGTTCCTGCCCGGCGCCGAAGTCACGGTGGGGGTTCTCGGCCACGGCCGCACCAGCCGCGTACTCGGCCAGATGGAGATCGCGCCGGTGGCGGGCCCGATCGAGACGTTCGCCTATACCCTCGAAGTGAAGCGCGACTGGCGGCGGCGGGTGCGCTACCACGTGCCGCCCCGGCTGCCCGAAGCCACCCGACAGCGCCTGGACGAGCTCGCGCTGACCGCCCACCGGTTGCTGGGCTGCCGCGATTGTGCGCGCCTGGACTTCCGCCTCGATGCCCGCGGCGAACCCCGCTTCCTCGAGTGCAACCCGCTGCCGGGCCTCAACCCGGAGAGCGGCGATCTCGTGCTCCTTGCGCGTCCCGGGCTCGACCATGCGCAATTGGTCCAGGCGATCTTTCGCGAGGCCCTCGCCCGCACCGGGGTGCGCCCGCCCACGCGCCTCGCGGCCGCGGGCTGAAGGCCCTACACCCCGTCGCCATCGACGTGGAACCAGACCGGCGTGCGATCGTGGGGCGTTCCGTTGTAGTTAACCGTAATCTCCTCGCCCGCCGCGATGTCGCGCAGGGCGACATACTCGATCGTCAGCTGGTCGTACCTTCGCACGTAACCGGCATTCGGCTGGTACGAGTGATTGTAGAACGAACCGTAGCCCATCACGAGGGCCTCGCCTCCGTCGCCCCAGTTGTAGGGAAGATCACCGAGCACGGTCCCCGCGATCCGCTCGCACTGGTGGGCGGGAATCGGCACCACGGGGGCCGCTTCGATCCGCTCGCCTTTCGCCAGCGGCACCCGGGCAAACACTCCCCGGCCCCGGGCCCCGGCGGCGCGCACCTCGATCCGTAGCTCAGGCGGCGGCATGGGAAATCAGGTGGGCGATGACCTCGCCATAGCTCCGGCCGGCGACCCGCGCGGCGACGAAGATCGACGAGCCCGGCTCCAGGGAGGGCGTGGCATTGGCTTCGACGAAAAACACCTCCCCGTCATCGCGCACCCGGAAATCCAGCCGGGCGAGCCCGCGCAGTCCCAGCGCCTTCACCGCGCTCTGCGCGTGCCGCGCCACCACCTGACGGATTTCCGGTGGCACCCGGGCCGGGCACACCGGCTGCACCACCTCGTCCGGGGCGACGTTCTTCAGCCGGTAGTCGTAGATGCGATACCGGTTCATCCAGGCCGCCGCGATCTCGTAGCTGCACGGCGTGAGAATCTCCGGATCCTGCCCTTCCACGAATCCGATCGTGACATCCGTGCCGGGGACGAACTGCTCGACCAGGATCCCCTCGGGGTAAAGGGCGAGCCCTGCGGCCAGGGCCGCCTCGAGGCCGACGCGTTCCGCGACCACCGACTGTTCGGAGATTCCCTTCGAACTCCCCTCGAAGTTCGGCTTCACGAACCAGGGACCGGGAGGCAGGGCCGGGTCACCGTGGCCGGCGCGGACGAGGCCGCCCGGAATCACCGGCACGCCGGCGGCGGCCACGCACAGCTTGGTGAGGTGCTTGTCCTGCGTGAGCACCTGCACGCGGGCCCCCGATCCCGTGAAACGCAGGCCCAGGGCCTCCAGCACCGCCGGCACGAGCGCTGTCCGGGCCTCGCCCCGGAGGCCTTCCGCGGAATTGAGCACCACGGCCGGCCGCAGTTCCCACAGGCGCGCCGTCCAGGTTTCAATTGAACCCGAAACCTCAACCGGCACGGCGTCGTGCCCCGCCTCGGCCACCGCCCGGCACAACGCGGCGATCGTCTCCGGCGTGTCGAACTCCGCCTCGGCCTCCTCGGCCGTGCGGCGCAGGTTGTGCGTCAGGGCCACCTTCATTCCCCACCTCCCGCCGCGTCTCGCCCGGATTCGCGCGGGGCCGTCAGGCGGGCGCGGATCTGCGGCACCCGCTGCAGGAGGCGGTCGAAGTGCCGCCGGCGCAGCGAGAGCAGGATCGCCGGCGTCACGGTGGTCACGGTGGCCGTGCGCGGCACCGCGCTGATCAAGGCGATCTCCCCGAAGTAGTCGCCGTCATCCAGCATCGCCACGGTCTCCTCGCCGCCGTCGGCGCGCCGCCGGCTCACCCGCACCTTGCCCCGCGCGATGATGTAGAAGCGATCGCCGGGTTCGCCCTCCTGCACCACTCCACGCCCGGCGGCGTAGACCTCCGTGACCAGCAGGCCGGCCAGATCGGCGAGAATGGCGTCGTCGAGTTCCTGCAGGATCGGAAAGCGGCGCAGGCGTTCCGGCTGGATTTCCGCCTGGTCGCCGGAATCGCTCAGCGAGAAGCCACTTTGCTTCTGCCAGAGTTCGGCATAGCGGCCACGACGCGCCAGGAGTTCGGCGTGGCGACCGCTCTCGATCACCCGGCCGCCCGCGAAGACATGGATGCGATCCGCATGGACGATGGCCGCCAGGCGGTGCGTCACCGCCAGGACGGTGCGCCCGTGGGCGACGGTGCGGAGGGTGGCGTTCACCGACTCCTCCGTGGCCGGGTCGAGGGCGGACGTCGCCTCGTCGAGGACCAGGATGGCGGGATTCCGCAGCAGGGCCCGGGCGATGGCGATCCGCTGGCGCTGGCCGCCCGACAGGTGGGAGCCACGTTCCCCGGCCGGCGTGTCGTAGCCCTGCGGCAGGGCGGTGATCGCCTCATGGATCTCCGCCGCCCGCGCCGCGGACTCCACCTCGGCGTCGGTCGCCTCCGGCCGACCCAGGCGGATGTTCTCGCGGATGCTCACGTTGAACAGGAGGTTCTCCTGGAACACGACCCCCAGGCGCGCCCGCAGGGTCGGGCGTGGAATCTGGCGGATGTCGACCCCATCGAGGTGGACCGCGCCCTCGCGGATCTCGTAGAACCGCAGCAGCAGGTTGAGCGCCGTGCTTTTCCCCGATCCGCTGCCTCCCACCAGGGCGACATACGCCCCCGCCGGCACATCGAAGCTCACTTCCTCGAGGCTGGGCCGCGCACCGTCGTAGCTGAAGGTGACCCGGTCGAACGTCACGGCCCCGCCACCCGCCGGAACCGTTCCCGCGCCGGCGGCTGGCTCTGGTGTCGGGGCCTCGTCCGCGGGTTCGGCGAGCAACTCCTCGATGCGCTGCACGCCTCCCATCGACTGCAGCAGGGCCGGCACCACGGTGGTCAGGCCCTCGATCGAGGAACTGAGGTTCAGGAACAACGCATGAAAGGCCACCACGGTGCCCAGCGTGAGGTCGCCGTAGAACACGAGCAGGATGCCGCCCCCCATCACGATCACCTCGGTGATCAGGATGACGACATTGGGGGTGCGCTCGGTGAGGTTCGACTGAAAGTAGAACTGCCGCGCCACGGTCGACCAGCGGAGCGACTCGCGGACAAACGTCGCGATGGAGCGCCCTTCGAGTCCAAATGCCTTTACCGCCGGCTGCGCCGTCACGTTCTCCTGCAATCCGCTCGCGAGGTCCGCCTCGACCCGCTTCTTCTCGTAACCCACCTCGCCGGCCCGATCGGAAAAACGGCGGGGCGCCAGCACACATACCACCAGGCCGACGAGCGTCGCCAGGGCGAGCCGCCACTCGAGCGTGAAAAGCACGACCGCGCTGACCGCGACATTCGTCGCATTCAACACCAGGCTCGCCATCACCCAGCTCAGCGAATTCTCCAGGGCCGCCAGATCCGTGGTGAACCGCCCCATGATATCGCCGGTGCGGGTGCGCGCAAAGAAGCCCACCGCGAGGCCCTGCAGGTGCGCGAAAGCGCGCGCGCGCACGTCGTGCATCACCCGGGCGCCCACATCCGCGTAGAAGTAGTCCCGCACCACCGCGCACGCCATCGCGAGGACCACCGCCACGAGGAGCGCGCCCAGGCTGGCGAACAGCACCGGCCCGTTGCGCTCGCCGACCGCATGATCGATCAGGAACTTGAAGCTCAGCGGCCACGCCGTCTTGAACGCCACATCCACCCCGAGCAGCAGCAGAAGCACGAAGGCCTTGCCGCGATGGGGACGCAGGTAGCGGGCGAACGTTCGCAGGAACCCGCCGAATCCCATGACGTGCTGGTGCGGCATCAACAGCCGGAGGATTGTCCCCCGCCGCAGGCGGGCAACGCATTTTCGTTTCCGCCACCACGCGCCAACGACGGAGCCAGACCCGGCCGACCACGGCGCCGACGGCCGGTTTGGCGTTGGCCACCCACCGGTGGCGTGCTTGCGTGAACCCATGCACATCGACTCGTCCGACCTGCTCGATCGTTTCTGCCGCTACGTCCAGATCGACACCCGCAGTGATCCGCACTCGACGACCACGCCGAGCACGCCCGGCCAGTGGAACCTGCTGCGCCTGCTGGAACAGGAAGTGCGCGCCATCGGCGCCAGCGACGTGACGATCACCGAGCACGGATATGTGCTCGCGACGATTCCCGCCACCACGCGCCGCGCCGGCGTGCCCACCCTCGCCTGGTTCGCGCACGCCGACACCGCCACCGAACTGCCAGGGGACGCCCGGCCCATCGTCCACCGCGCCTACGACGGACGGCCGATCGTCCTGCCCGACGACCCGAGCCAGGTGCTCACGGTCGAAAACACCCCGCATCTCCGGGAGGCCATCGGCGAGGATGTCGTCACGGCCAGCGGCACGACGCTGCTGGGAGCCGACGACAAGGCCGGGGTCGCCATCGTGATGGCCGCCGCCCGTCACCTGCTGCGGCACCCGGAAATCCCCCATGGGAAGATCCGGCTTTGCTTCAATCCCGACGAGGAGATCGGCCGCGGCGTGATCAAACTCGATCTCGCCCAGCTCGGCGCGGACGTCGGTTACACCCTGGACAGCGGGACCCGGGGCGAGGTGGACTTTGAGACCTTTTCCGCCGACGGCGCGGTCGTGGAGATCCGGGGGGTGGCCGCGCATCCGGGCTGGGCGAAGGACGTCATGGTCAATGCGCTTCGCCTCGCGGGGCGCTTCGTCGCGGCGCTGCCCGCGGATGTTTCGCCGGAGGCCACCGCCGGACGCGACGGCTTCGTGCATCCGACGGAGATCACCGGCAACAGCGAACGCGCGACGGTGCGGATGATCCTCCGCGATTTCGAACTCGACGGGCTCGCCGGGAAGCGCGCGATCGTCGAGCGGGTCGCGGCCGAACTGCGGGCGGCCGAACCCCGCGCACGCGTCACCGTCACCTTCAGCGAGCAGTACCGGAACATGCGCTACTGGCTGGAAAAAGACCTGCTACCGGTGGACTTCGCCCTCGAGGCGGTGCGCCGGGCCGGCGTGAAGCCGTTTACCGAGGCGGTGCGCGGCGGCACCGATGGTTCCCGCCTCACGGCGCGCGGGCTGCCCACGCCGAATCTCTTCACCGGCATGCACGAGGTGCACAGCCAGCGTGAATGGGTCACGGTGCAGGACATGACCCGCGCCACCGCCATGTTGCTGCATCTCGCCCAACTCTGGGAGGAACGCGGCGCCCCGCCGGCCTGAGCCCGGCCGGCGGCACGGTCATCGCATTTCCACCCCGCGCAGGGCAAAGCCCAGCGCCCGCGCCCCCGGAGTCGGGTTCTCCCGGACCGGCGGAGCCGGGGAAGCCAGTTCCAGGCGGAGCTCCCCGTTCGGACCGGTCGCGAGTGGCGGCAGGTCAATCCAGGCATAGTCGGTCGTGAGATTTCCCCGGAAGATGACCAACCCCGCCTGTCGCACCTCGAGCGGCCGCGGCGTGATTCCCCGGACCCGCAGCCGCACGCGGCCGTCGGCCATTGCCCGGGGCTGGACCGCGATCACCAACTCACCCCGCTCCGCCGCCCACACCCAGGCGGCGCCCCGGCCGCGTTCAATCCCGAACCAGCCTTCCCCGACGGTGGCCACGAAAGCCCCGCCGTTTCCACGCCCGGCCGCCAGCTCCCGTGTTTGCTGCGGCACTTCCGCGAGCGCCATCACGCCGCTGCCCACCGAGAGGCCGCCCACGGCGAGCCACAGCCAGCCGGCCCGCTCCCGCGCCGCGAGCACGGCGAAGGCGACCGCCAGCGGCAGCAACACGCGCGTGGCCGCTCCGGGGTGCCCCTCCCACACGGCCGTGCCCAACAGCGCCATCAACGTGGTGCCCGCCGCGCCCAGCCGCCACCAGGGATCGGCCCACCGGACGCGCCGCAGCACGTAGGCCGCCTGTCCCGTGAGGGCGATCGTCGCGAGCAGGGTCGTGAAAATCAGGAGGCGAAAATCCGGGTGGCGCACGAAGTCGGCCAGGGTGTCTCCCCACTTCTCCAGCCATCCGACCACGGGCCAGGTGAGGTTGCCGAGACCTTGGTCGGCGGGCCCGACACGCGCGCGGACATACGTCATCCAACCCACCAGTGGGAGCGCGGCGAGGGCGGCGCGGAGACCGTTTTCCAGCCACGCCCGCGGCGAGGACACGGGCCCGCGCCACAGCGCCACCACGGCCACCAGCGCAGTTTCCCGGGCCAGGCCGGCGACGGCGAGCGCCACCAGGGCGGTGCGGGATCGTCCCTTCTCCTGCAGGTGGATCGCCGCGGTGGTCAAAGTCACGGCGAGCAGATCGGTGAGCGCCAGCCGCACCGAGTGCAGCGCGCCGGCGGAAAGCACCACTCCGGCCCAGGCGCACCAGCTCCGTGCATCGACCACCGGCAGCGCCCGCCACAGCAACGCGGCCAGGCACAACCAGACCCCGAGGTTCAACGCCGCATAGGTCGGCGCAATGTGCTCCGGCCGGCCCCCGGCAAGGAGCCACGCCAGGGCGCTGCCCAGGATCCGCCGCGCCCGGTAGGAGAGATTGTCGAGGGCGGGCTTCAGCTCGGCCGAGTCCAGCAGCGGGTGAAAGGCCAGCTGCAGGTAAGCGGCGCCATCGTAGCCATTGAAACCCCGGTACACGAAAACGGGGTGTTCCCGCACCTCGCGGATGCCGTTGCGGTGATCGGCTTCGTCGAGTTGGACGAAGCGCGTGAACCCGTAGTACGGATGCCAGAACCGCCCGGCGAGCACCGCCCAGAACGCGACGAGCGCCAGGCCAGCCGCCGGCAGCCGCCAGCGAAGGAGGCGGGGCCAGGGTGCGTTCATGCCGGGTGCATCGGGTTCGGTCGCCGAGTGAGGTCCCTTCCCGCGGCGAAGGCAAACCCCCGCTGCGCGCGGGGGCGCGCATCCCGCGGGTGGGTCGGCCCCGCCGCCGTCCCGGGCTCGCCATCCGCCCGAAAACCCCGTTTCTCCTACGCTTCCCGCCACGCTTCGCGCCCATGAATCGACCCGACTACCTCGCCTCCTACCGCCAGACGCTCGCCCACCTCGTGGCGCAACACGGCGAGGACATCGCGATGGATCTCATCGTCGGCGGCCAGTCGGAGCAGATCGGCCAGCTCGAGTTCAGCACCCTGCGCACCCTGGGCCTGCAGCCGCAACATCACGTGATCGACGTCGGCTGCGGCAGCGGCCGCCTGGCGGTGAAGCTCGCCCCCTTTCTCCAGGGCAAGTACTGGGGCACCGACATCCTCGCCGAACTGCCCGCCTACGCCCGGAAGGTCACCCGCCGGGAGGATTGGGAATTCCACACCACCTCCGGTCTCTCCATCCCCGCGCCGGATGGTTGCGCCGACTTCGTCTGCTTCTTCAGCGTCTTCACCCACCTGCTGCACGAGGACATCTACAAGTACCTCCGCGAGGCGAAACGCGTGCTGCGGCCGGGCGGGAAAATCGTGTTCAGTTATCTCGACTTTGCCGTGCCCTCCCACTGGACGATCTTCGAGCTGACCGTCGCCGATCCCAACCCGGATCGCGTGCTCAACATGTTCGTCTCCCGCGATGCCCTCCAGGCCTGGGCCCGCCACCTCGATCTCCAGGTGCTCGCCCTGCACGACGGCCACGAACGCTGGATCGATCTCGTCCAGAGCTTCCGCTACAGCGATGGTCGCGAGGCCGCCGGCACGGTGGAGTTCGGCCAGTCCATCGGGGTCCTCACCAAGCCCGCGTGATCGAATTCTGACGTGCGTCGCCGGGGGCGGCGCCCCACCCTCCTGCCATGTCCGACCCGGGCAATCTCACGCCACAACCGACCAAGCGGAAACCGAGCTTTCCGATCCGGCCGGAGCTGCGTGGTTACCTGCGGCGCTACCGGCGCGAGCGCGAGCTGCCCGTCACCTACGAGCGCCTGCGCGCCTTCCATGAAGTCATCCCCCTGACCGACGAGACCGGCAAGCCCACGCTCTGGGACACCGTGATCTACGACGCCACCGAGATGGCGGATCTGAACGAGGCCCTGAAGGAGGTCTATGCGTGGCTCAAGGTCGACGGCGACCTTTCGGTGGTCAGCCACCTCTACGTGGATCGCGTCGATTTCTGCACCTTCGGCAACTCGACCCCGTTCCGCATCCGGATCGTCAACGCCTACAACGACAATCAGGACTATTTCTACGTGAAGAAGGCCGACGCCTCGCGCGTCTACGGCCTGGAGCTGGAGCACCTGCTATCCCCCAACCGCCTCAACTTCCTGACCTTTGGCGAGACCCTCGTCGAGGAGCACGTGGCCGGGATCCCGGGAGACATCTACATCCGCGACTGGCTGGGCCGCCGCGCCGAGATGAAGCCCATCCGCGTGGCCAAGGAACTCGTGAAGTTCAACGAACGCTGCTTCGTGCGCCTCCTCGGCGACATGCGCTCCTACAATTTCGTCTTCGTCGTGACGCCGGACTTCGAGGAGGCGCAGCTGCGCATCCGCGCGATGGATTTCGACCAGCAGAGCTACGATGGACGGAAGAACTTCTACCTGCCGCAGTTCTTCAAGGACAACACTCCCCTCGTGCAGTACTGCATCAAGCACCTGCGGGTGGAGACGGCCAACCAGTACCGGCGCGAGGAACAGACCCTGCTGCTCCAGCGGGCCACCCTGGCTTCGGAGCGCCTTGGCCTCCTGCTGCACGACATGGCCCGCGATCCGATTGCCCCGACGGAGAAGGTGCACTCGTTGCGCGAATCCCTCGCGGAGCACTACCACCGCAGCGACTATCTGCGCTGTGAGTCGATGGGAGCCCTCATCCGGGAAAACCTCGAATCGATCCGCCGCGACATCGGTCGGCCTGTCGTGCCGGAACTGGCGCAGGAGTAGCGGGTGGAGGCCCGGCTCCGGGTCCGCGCACAGAATTTGGTCGATCCGTGGCCCGCTTCCTGCACGGTCGGAATCCCGCACTCCAGCGATTTCTTCCCACTCCCCATGAAACACCGCATTGGTTTGGTCAGCTCGAAGGGTTTTGGCCGCAGCACCACGAAGTACGTCGAAGTTGCCGACGTCTCCGAACTGGCTGCTGAACTCGGCAAGGCCGGCGCCAAGCGCGCGATCCTCTATTACCGCGATCGCTTCGGCGATGGACACACCGAAGGCAAGGAGTTCTCCGCCGCCAGCGTGGGGGAAGCCCAGTTCAAGTGGCTGCTCGAGACACCGAAGGACGGAATGCGGGGCCTTTACTTCGATCAAGGGGCGTGAGCCCGCTCCGGGCGGCGCGTCATCTTCGCGCTTTTGCCGGGAGCCCGAATCGCTATCTTGGCGGCATGGTCGGACGCGCCCGGCTGAATGGCTGGCTCGCCGCCGGCGCTCTCGCGCTCGGCGGCTGCGAACATCCCGTTGAGACCTTCAAACCGGAGGGCAGCGCGGAGGTGGCGTTCGCCGCCACCGAACAGCGCCAGACGCTTCGCGCCAGCCTCGCCAATGTCGTTACCGTCACCCTGCCTCCGGCCGCACCGGCGACCGTTTGGCAAATCGCGTTGCACGACACGCGCTTCCTGAAACTGCACGCGGATCTGCAGCCCGGTCGGGCGCCCGGTGGCGGCACGGTCGTATCGTTCGTGGCCCTGACCCAGGGAACCACGCGCCTGCGTTTTGTGCTCGTACCCGCCCGGGCCGAGGCCGCCGCTCCGCTCGATCACCGCGAACTTGTGGTGACGATCGAGTGACGCCGCCGCCGCGAGCTCAGACCGGCGCCCACGCGCCGACCCCCACCACTTCCTCCACCTCGGCCTTCTCGTCCGGCAGTTCGTTGAGCGGGGCGAAGCGTTCCGAGCTGAAGCCGAGTTCCTGTTCGCCCTGGTGAAACGGGTCGCGCGGGTTGACCAACTCCTCCAGCAGCAGGCCCACGGTCGCGGTGTCGCCGCCCTTCACGATCTTCTCCCGCCCCAGAAACACTTCGCGCACCGTGTAGATGTTGTCCTTCACCGGCAGTTGCTTGTACAGCGCCCGAACCGCCGGGGAAAACGTATCGTTGATGCAGACGACTTTCTGGCCTTTGACCATGTGCCCAGGACCGTAGCGGACCAACCGCGGACTGCAAAAGAAGATTTCTCCGGGGCCGCTCCGGCCGCCACGCCCCCCGCCCGGCGGGGCGCGATTGCACGGTAACCGAGAGCGTCGCGCCCGGTGCCGACCCAGGCGCGGCCGGCCACCCTCGCGTCCGCCCAAGCCGGCTCCCGATCTTAAACGGAGCGCGGGCTTGCGACCCCGCGCCGATTGCGCCATCGCTGGGCCCTGCCCTTGCCTTTATCATGAGCGAGAAAAAACGCCCTGCCCTGGACCCGGCGGCCGAAGCCGCGCGCAACGCCGATCGCAAATCCAACGCCGGACCCACGCCCGATCCGTGGGAGGCCTGCGCCACCCTCGAATACGGCGGAGATCGCAGCTTCGCCTGGTCCGTGCGCGAACAGGTCGTCCGCGCCCTGCCGGAGGAAAAGGCCCGCGCCGAACAAAGCCTGCTCAAGGCCCTCGGCCGCAAGGACTGCACCGAGGCCGGCCGCGCCTTCCTCTGCCAGATGCTGGCGCTGGTCGGCACCTCCAAGAGCGTCGCCGCGCTCGCGCCCCTGCTGAAGGATCCCAAGTCCGCCGACGCCGCTCGGTACGCACTCGAGGCGATTCCCGGACCGGAGGTCGACGCCGCCCTGCGCGACGCCCTCGGCTCCCTCTCCGGCAACCCCAAGGCCGGCCTCATCGGCAGCATCGCCAAGCGCCGCGACACCACGGCCCGCGCCGTGCTCGCCGGCATCCGCGAAAATCCCTCCGAGACGCCCATCGTTCGCGAAGCCGCCGCCCGCGCCCTCGATCACCTCACCACCGCGAAGTCCTGACGCGCCATGAACTCTCCCCTTTCCCTCAGCCGCCGCCAGTTCCTGCAAAAGTCGGGGCTCGCCGCCGCCGCGGCGACCGCCCCCCTGATCCTGCCCTCCGGGTTGCGCGCCCAGAAGGCCCCGAGCAAACAGATCACCGTCGGCATCGTCGGCTCCGGCAACATCGCCGACAGCCACTACGGCGCGCTTCTCGGTGACAAGGAAAACGTCCGCATCATCGCCGTGTGCGATGTCGATCGGGAGCGCCGCGACGAAGGCGCAGCCCGGGTGAACAAGACCTACGGCAACAAGGACTGCAAAGCCTACGCCGACTTCCGCGAACTCAACCGCCGCGACGATGTCGACACCGTCTTTGTCTGCACGCCGGACCACTGGCATGCCCTCGTGGCGATCGACGCCTTGCGCAACGGCAAGGATGTCTACGTCGAGAAACCGATGACCCTCACGATTGAGGAGGGCCGGGCCCTGGTTGCCGCGGCGCGCAAATACAACCGGGTGGCCCAGCACGGCACGCAGCACCGGTCGATGAAGCGTTTCCACGACGTGGCGGAGTTCATCCGCAATGACGGCCTCGGGAAGCTCCACCGCATCGAATGCTACATCCCGCCGAACAACCGCCACGTCGGCGCCACCTGGAAGCCCGAGCCCGTGCCGGCGGGGCTCGATTGGGACATGTGGGTCGGTCCGGCGCCGTGGCGCCCGTACTCGTCGCTGGGCAGCCACTACAACTTCCGCTTCATCTCCGATTTCGCCTACGGCCAGGTGACCAACTGGGGCGCGCATTACCTCGACATCGGCCAGTGGGCGATGAACGCCGACGCCGGCGGCCCGGTCGAAGTCGAGGGGCACGGCGAATTCCCGAGCTCCGGCCTCTTCACCAACGCCACCAACGTCGATTTCACCGTCCGCTACGCCAACGGCACTCCGATGTTCTGCCGCACGCGGTATGAAGGCGGCGGAACCTCGCGGTTCGTGGGCGAGCGGGGCTGGCTCGACATCTCCCGCGGCCGGATGAGCGCCTCGAATCCCGACCTACTCCGCGAGATGCAGGCCCCGGGAAAGAAGATCCAGCTCGAGCTGAGCAACAACCACCACGACAACTTCTTCTCCTGCGTGCGTTCGCGGAAGAAGCCGATCGCCGATGTCGAGATCGGCCACCGCACCACGACGGTCTGCAACCTCGGCCAGATCGCGATGGTGCTCGGCCGCAAGCTCAAGTGGGACCCGGTGAAGGAGGAGTTTGTCGGCGACGACATGGCCAACCGCCTCCGCGGGCGCGCCATGCGCTCCCCCTGGGCGCTGACCTGATTCGAGCTCGGACCGGTTCACCACAAAACCCACCCAAAGGGGCCCGCGGCGTCGGCCTCTTTTGGTGGGTTTGCTGTCTTGCGTGGTTCCCGCCGACGGGCGCATCTGCCGCTTGGCGGTCATTTGTCTGGTGTAGCCGGGGGCGGTGACCCCGGCGGCCGGCCTCACCGCGGCCAGCTACAACCGCCAACCGACAGATCCGCCCCCCGCCGGTGCCTATTCGATCCGTCGCTCGTCGAACTCCATCAGGTCGGGCACGCTCTTGATTTCCTCGATCCGGTCGGCGCAGCCCATCTTCGTCAGGGCCTCGGCGATGAATTCGCGGCCCGCCGTGGTCATGCCCATCTGGACGTAGCGGCGGTTCCACTGCGCCGCCCGCACGTCGGCCGGCAGCAGCCGGAGCAGGCGCGTCTCGATCGCGTCGTCGTCGACCGATTCCAGCACAATCCGCTCCACGTCCGCCGGATCGATGCCGAGGTGCTGGCAAAGGAACCGATCGCAGCCGCGCTTGTAGTTCTTCGCGTAGCTCGGCGGCAGCGACCCGTGCTCCTTCACGTAGCGGCATTTGGCCAGGAAGCGGGGCAGGTGCAGCAGCCCGGTGGCGCGATGCGGGACGTAGGCGGAGGGCAGGCAGGTCAGCACCTCGCCGCTGGAGCCGGGAATGGGTTGGGAAGGCATGAGGAAAGGACCGCCGCCAGTGTTGCGTCCGCCGGTTGGCGGGCAAGCCCACCGGCGGCAAGAAATGCGCAGAGTTTTTCGGTGCCTGCGGCAACTCGGGTCGTGACGCCCCGCGGGAGGCCGGCTACAGCATCACGCGCTTTTTTGCCCCCCACCACATGAGCCAGCCACTTCAATTCCTGCTGCGGGCCGAGGAGATGCCCACGCATTGGTACAACCTGCTCGCCGACTTCCCGGAACCCCTGCCGCCCCCGCTGCATCCGGGCACCCGGCAGCCCGTGACGCCGGATCTGATGACGGCGATCTTCCCCGAGAACCTCGTGATGCAGGAGATGAGCCCGGAGCGGCACATCGAGATCCCGCGCGAGGTGCGCGACGTGTACGCCCTGTACCGGCCCACGCCGCTGCTGCGGGCGGCGCGCCTGGAGAAGGCGCTGCAGACCCCGGCGCACATCTACTACAAGTACGAGGGCGTGAGCCCGGCGGGCAGCCACAAGCCCAACACCGCCATCCCCCAGGCCTATTACAACAAGGTCGCCGGCACCAAGCGCCTCGCGACCGAGACCGGCGCGGGCCAGTGGGGCTCCTCGCTCGCCTTTGCGTGCAGCGTCTTCGGCCTGGAGTGCAACATCTACATGGTGAAGGTCAGCTTCCACCAGAAGCCCTACCGGAAGCTTTTGATGCAGACCTACGGTGCCACGGTGAACGCCAGCCCGAGCAACCTGACCGACTTCGGCCGCAAGGTCCTCGCCGAGGATCCCTCCAGCAACGGCAGCCTCGGGATCGCGATCAGCGAGGCGATTGAGGACACGGTGAAGCACCCCGGCACGAAGTACTCGCTCGGCAGCGTGCTGAACCACGTCTGCCTGCACCAGTCGGTCATCGGACAGGAAGCCATCCGCCAGATGGAGCTCGCCGGGGAGGAGCCCGACGTGATCTTCGGCTGCGCGGGCGGCGGCAGCAACTTCGCGGGACTCGCCTTCCCCTTCGTGCAACGGAAGCTCTCCGCCGGGAAGAAGACCCGGATCGTCGCCGTCGAACCCGCGTCCTGCCCGTCGCTCACGCAGGGCGAACTGCGGTACGATTTCGGCGACACCGCCGAGACCACGCCGCTGATGATGATGCACACGCTCGGCCACAACTTCATGCCGCCGAGCATCCATGCCGGCGGCCTGCGCTACCACGGCATGGCGCCGATGGTGAGCCACTGCCTCAAGCTCGGGCTGATCGAGGCGATGGCCGTGCCGCAGTTGAAGGTGTTCGGCGCGGCGGTGCAGTTCGCCCGCGCCGAGGGCATCGTGCCGGCTCCGGAATCCTCCCACGCCATTGCCGCCGCGGTCGACGAGGCGGTGAAGTGCCGCGAAGAAGGAAAAAAGCGCGTGATCGTGATCGGGCTCAGCGGCAACGGCCTGCTCGATCTCGCCGCCTACGATTCCTACCTCGGCGGCCACATGCACGACACCGGGGCCGACGACTAAGGTCGCCGTCACCGGCTGCGACCGGTCGTAGCCGGCCTCGTTGAGGCCGGCACCGACCGATCAATCGCCCGCCCCGATCGCGGCGATCGTGGATCCACCTCGCAGCGTTTGGCGACGACTTCTGCGGTCGCCGAGGGCGCCGACCCCGCCCGGAACGGGGACAGTCTCCCGATCGAGGCCGGCCTCAGCGCGGCCGGCTACCTCAGGCAAGGGCTCGTCCGTTGGGGGCGGCCCGGCGCCGCGCGGTGAAACGCGCGGGCTACTTCTTTCCCAGCGAAAACACCTTCGCGGCGAGCGCGTTCTTGAACTGCGCCGGGTTGGCGCGGAAGGCGGCCTCCTGCTTCGCCAGGTAGCCGAAACTGACATCGAGCACCTGGCTGTAGAGATGGGTCTCGAGATCGGCGGCGCTCGGCACGCCCATCATCGCGGCCATCGGCCCCGCCTTGGCGGCCATCTCCTTGGCCTTGGCGGCGGTGCCGTTGGCGGCAATCGCCTGCGCCACGAGCGGCATCAGCTTCGTGCGCAGCGCCGCGTCGGCCGACTTGCGCAGCAACCGCGTCGCCGCATCCGGAGGGCCGCCCACCAGCGACTGGGCGTCGGCGAGGGTCAACGGGCCCACCGCGGCCTTGAGCACCTCCGTTGTCTGCGGCGCGACGCTGGCCGCCGCCGCGTTGAGCGAGGCCTTGAAGGTGTCGAACGCGCCCGACTGGTTCAGCCGGCGCAACGTCGATTCGAGCTTTGCCACCGACGATGGCGCCGCCACCTGGACGGCACCGGGTTTGGCGAGCTCTGTCCCGGCGACCTGGACCAGCGTGCCGAGGCCAGACTTGAGACCCTCGAGCAATTGGGCGGAGGTGAGTCCCGCGGAACTCAATGCCGCGTCGATGGCGGCGGGCTTGGGTGCATCGGCAGCGGAGAGGGCGGCCGGTAAAGTCAGGAGGGACGGGAGGAGGAGGAATCGCAGCTTCATGATCAGGGAGGGAGGAACGGAGTGGGTGGAAAAGAAGGCGCAATCGCCGCGTGGGGAACCATCATCGCCCGGCGTGGTGGAACAAGAGGCTGGGTTTAGCCCCTGGCCGGGGCAAGGGCCCGCGAGATCGCGGCGTCGACGACCTCGGCGAGCCGCGCGCTGCCGGCATCGGAGAAGTGCACGTTGGCCGGGCGCTGGAGTTCCGTGATCCGCGGGACAACGAAGGCATGGAGGTCGTTGATCGCCACCCCCATTTCCCGCATGACGCGGAGGGCGACGGCGTTGTACTTCACGGCGTCGTCGGCCACGCGGCCCACGGTGCCCGGCGGCACCGGCGTGGTGGTGGCAAAGATGAGTTTCGCGCCGGTCTGTTGCAGGCGCGTCACGATGGCGCGGAGGTTGGCTTCGTATTCGGCCAGGGTGTGGACCTGTTTACCCTGGTCCGGCGCAGCGAGCTGGCCGGCGCTATTGAGGTACTTGAGATCGTGCAGGCCAAAATTGAAGTGGATGACGTCCCACTTCCCGGAACCGAGCCACTTGTCGAGGGAGGTCACCCCGCGCTGGGTGTCACCGCAATTCTCCGGCGGACGGTGCACATTGGCCCGGCCCGCCAGCCGGGCCCGCACCGGCAGGGTGTAGCCCATCGAGATCGAGTCGCCGACGAGGAGGACGCGCGGCAGGCCGGCGACATCGGTGATCGGAGCCAGCACGGGATTGGGAGCCTTGGCTTTCGGACCGGTGGCCTTCTTCGGTTCGGCCGCCAGGACCAGCAGGCCGGCGACGCAGGGAAAGGAAACCAAGAGCACGCGGAGCAGTTTCATGGGGTGACGCACCACCAGTGAGGCAACGGCCGGTCGGGGGCAATGCTGCGAAGGCGACAGCGGCGCTTTTGCCGGAACGGAGCCGTGGATTTGGAGTTGCGGCCGGGTGCAGGATGGGAGTGGTCTTGGGGCAGACCCCGATGTTCGTGCGTGCCCCCGCCCTGCTCTGTTTCAGCCTGGCCCTCCTGGCCGGCGGCGTAGTTCGACCGCTGGCGGCGGCACCGCTGGCGGTCGCTGACGAAAGCTTTCTCGACGACGTGCAGGAGCGCACCTTCCGGTGGTTTTGGGAGCAGACCAATGCCGCCAACGGACTGGTGCCGGACCGCGCTCCCCACCCGCCGTTTTCCAGCATCGCGGCGGTGGGTTTCGGCCTGACGGCCTACGGCGTGGGGGTCGAACGCGGCTGGGTCTCGCGCCCGGAGGCGGCGGCCCGCGTGCGGACCACGTTGCGGTTCCTCGCGCAGGCTCCGATGGGGGACCGGCCTGCCGGGGTCAGCGGGCACCGCGGTTTCTTCTACCACTTCCTGACGATGGAGGCGGGGCACCGCTACCGGACCAACGAGCTCTCGTCCATCGACACGGCGCTGATGATGATGGGGGTGCTGTTCTGCCGGGAGTATTTCGATCAGCCGGTCGCCGAAGAGGCCGAGATCCGGAATCTGGCGGACCACCTGTACCGTCGCGTGGAGTGGGACTGGATGGCGACGCGCTCCTTCTGGTCCCGCCGCCAGTTGATGCGGATGGCGTGGCGCCCGGAAGCCGGCTTCAGCCGCGCCGCTTACGAGGGGATGGATGAGGCGATGTTCCTCTATCTCCTGGCGATCGGTTCGCCCACGCACCCGATTGATCCCTCGGCGTGGGAGAACTTCACCAGCACGTACCAGTGGGGCACCTTTCATGGGCAGCACTACGTGCAGTTCGGGCCGCTGTTCGGCTACCAGTATGCGCACGTCTGGATTGATCCCCGCGGGCTGCAGGACGCCGCCCTGCGTCCCCGGGGGATCGACTACTTTGAAAACTCGCGCCGGGCCACCCTCGCCAACCGGACCCACTGCCTGGCCAACCCGGGGAACTTCCGCGACTACAGCGGTGACATCTGGGGCCTGTCGGCCTGCGACGGGCCGGCCAACATCAAGCGCCAGGTGGGCGCCCAGGTCGTGCGGTTCTCCACGTACGCCGCCCGGGGGGCGAGCCTGCGCGGCGTGCGGGATGACGGCACCCTCACCCCGACCGCCGCGGGCGGCTCGGTGCCGTTCGCCCCGGAGATCGCCATTCCGGCGCTGCGGGCCATGCAGGCGCGCTATGGCGCGCTCTTGTACAACGAGTACGGCTTTCTCGATGCCTTCAATCCCACCTACCGCGCCGAATTCGGTCCGGTGCAGCGGGGGGTGGTGCATCCCGTGCACGGCTGGTTCGATGCCAGCCAGCTCGGGATCGACCAGGGACCAATCCTGCTGATGATCGAGAACCACCGCAGCGGCCTGATCTGGCAGGTGATGCGCCGGAATCCGTACCTCACGCGCGCCCTGGCGCTGGCCGGCTTCACCGCCGGGTGGCTCGAAGGCGCCGTCGCCGCCGGCGGGGAATAGCCCCGCCGCCGGCACCGGGAGATCGGCGCGCGCCCGCGCCTAGAAGCTGACCGTTGCCGTGAAGGTGAACTTCCGCGGGCTCGGGTAGTTGAAGAACCCGGGCAGCAGCGTGAGCGGGTTGGTGGAGATGCCGCCCGGCCGGTAGGTGCCAAGCGAGTAGAAGCGCGGGTCGTCGTCGTCGAAGAGATTGTCGACATTCAGCTGCAGCTTGGTCCGGAAGCGCAGGATCTTCGTCTCATAGGCGACGTGGGCGGTGGCGTTGTAGTACGACGGCGCATACGTGTAGGCGAAGGCGGAATCGGCGCGCTGCTGCGGCGTCGGCGCACTGGTGTTGAAGAGGATCTGCGGGTCCAGGTTGCCGATCTTCTGCCGGCCGCGGAAATACGCGCCGCCACCCACCGCCAGCTCCTTCAGCAGGCCCTCGGTGAACCGGTAGGTGCCATAGACGTTGGCGGTGTGGGTCAGGGTGCCGCTCAACCGCGCCCCCGCCACCGTCGTGAGCAGGGTCTGGTCGAGCGAGTCGAGATTGGCGCGCAGGGAGTTCACCTCCGCCTGGCTGAGGGCGACGCCGTTGACGCCGCGGGCGGTGGCGATCGCGTTTTCCCAGGTGGCGCGGTGCATGGCATTGTAGCGCTTGGTGTCGGCCAGGCGATCGATGATCGCGGTGTCCGGCAGGCTGTAGCCGGCGGTGAACCGGAGGTTCTTCGTGGGGTTGGCGGTGATCTCGAATTCGTAGCCGTCCGCCTCGAGCGACTCGGTGTCGCGGAAGTCGATGTTGTATTTCGCCTCGTCGATCGCGGTGGTGTAGCCCATCGCGCGCCAGATGCCGCGCAGTGCGCCGGCATTGGTGCCGGTGATGCGATCGACCTGCTTGGAGTAATACTGGCTCGCGGTCAGGTAAAAGCGGCCGTCGGGCACGCTGAGGCGGATGCCCCAGTCGCGGCCCCAGCCGCTGGTCGGGCCGAACGGGGTGCGATCGAAGCGCGGCAGGCCGGGAGTCGCGGGCGTGAAGTTCTGCGAGTAGTTCCAGAACATCCCAAACCAGCGCTGCCGCGGCAGCGGGTACACCACGGCGCCACCCGAGTACGTCGTGGCGTGGCCGGTCTGCTCGGTCGGCGCCAGCAGGATCGCCCCCGTCGGCGTCTGCGCGGAGGTGCGCTGGCTGCGGTCGAAGGTGTCGTAGCGGATGCCGCCGAGCAGCGAGACGCGGTCGCCCCAGAGGGTCGTGTTCGACACGAGCTGGCCGTAATCCAGCACGTCGTCCGTGTGGGTCTGGAAGAAGACCTTTCGGTACTGGATGTCGACGCCGGGCAGGCTGGGGAGGCCCATCACCGGGTAGCGCCGCGGCTCATCCCAGTAGAGCCGGTACCGCACGATGTTCTCCTCCAGCGTCAGGTCGGGGTTCGGGCCGTTGACGCGGCGCTGGAAATAGGACTCGAGGTCGTAGTTGAACCAGCGCCGCCCCCCGGCGACGGTGAAGCGTTGCCGGAGATCGAGGCCGCGCCAGTTGGTGGCGAAGCGGTACGAACCGAGGGCGCGGAGTTCGTTGACGGTGCGGGCCTGGGGCTGGCGGCCCACGGCGGCGTCCGAGTAGGCCTGGAGAAACTTGGGGTTGGCGCGGCCGTCGGGCAGGAGGCGGTTGATGTCGACGCGACGCGTGCTGAAAAGCTCGGTCGTGCTGGCGATGCGATCGTCATCGAAATAATAATACGACAGCTGGGCCTCGAAATCGCGGGTGAAGCGGTGATCGAGCCAGAGGGTGGTGGCGTTGAACTTCTCCGCCGCCGTGCCATCCGGCGGCTGGACCGTGAAGCCCCGGCTCGGCAGGGTCGGCGAGTTCGGGATGTCGGCGCGCGGCGTGTCCATCAGGGAGGCGCCGGTGCCCTGGGTGATGTACTGGTTCTGCCAGTTCTGGAAGCCGGCGCCCGGCGCGGCGGGAATGACGAGGAAATAGGGCTGGGTGGCCTGCAGGGCCACGCCGGCGGCCGCCCGTTCGGCGGCGGGAATGGAATTCGGCCCGGGGGTGTCAGCCGTCCGGCCCCGCCAGTAGGAGGAACCGTCCCCATGGTTGATCGAATAGGTGAGCCGCTCCTCGTGGCTCCATTCGGTTTCGCCGCGGAGTTCGGTCTTCTCGGAGAGCCGGTAGCGGCCGGCGAGATGCACCGCCTCCTTGTCGAGGTCGATGCCGTCGCGCCAGTCCTTCCCGCGCTGGTAGAGGCCGTTGACCCGGACGGCGGCGCGGGCGCCGAGCCGCTGGTTGACGTCAATCGTGCCGCGCCAGCCGCCGTAGCTGTCGGCCTGCATCCGCAACGAGCGGGCGTCCCGGTCGACGCGCGGCATCTTGGTCCAGGTGGTTGGCTGGCCCCCGAGTTGGGCGTCGCCGTAGACGATGGAGTTGGGTCCGCGGGCGAATTCGAAGCGCTCGGTGTTGTAGGTGTCGGTGTTGGCGTAAAAGTGGAAGTAGTTGCGCGTGGGGACGGTGCTGCCCGAGCCGACGCCGCGGAAGTTGTACTCGTATTCTCCGAAGATGGTCTCCTGGGCGCGGAGGTTTCCGGGGGCGGCGTTGACGGTCCAGAAGTAGGCGTCGCGGATGTTGGTGAGCACGAGATCCTCGATGAACTCGGCGGTGATGGCGGAGATGGCGGAGGGGATCAGGCGCAGCGGCGTGTTGGTGCGACCGCCGGCGAGGGAGTTGACGGCCTGGTAGCCGCGGTCCTCGGACACGGAGACCTCGAAGGCCGGCAGCTCGACGATGTCACGCGCGGGGGCGGTGGCGGGAGCCGGGGCGATCTGGGCCGGGGCGGCGGCGGTGAAGGCGACGAAAAGGGCCGCCAGGGAAGGACCGGGTAGTTTCATGGGCAGGGAGTAGCGCCGGCCAAGGGAGGCCCGCGCGGCGAGGTAAATGGCAGAAATTCCGGCTGCCGCACAAGCCGGCAGACGGCACGATCAAAGGGGTCTATGCCCGAGCCTTGCGAAAGGTGGCCAGAAACGCCTGGGCTTATCCAGGGAAGGTGAAGAGATCGCGCCGGTAGTTACCGCAGATGATCACGCGGTAGATCGCACCGCGAACCTGGGTCCGAAGTGTGCGCGCCATGCCGGCCGAAGTTGCCGCGAACGGAGTGCCGCGTCGGACCCATCAACAAACAACGGCCTGGGCCCTTAGGTGGAGGCCGCTTTAGCTCAAGGCGTTTAGCTCACTCGGTCGGCCTTTTCTGACATATGTCGAATTTCGGCAGGCCGATACTCGGCTACCCATCGACCATTTGCGGGGTCAAACTTCACTACACCCTCAACTTCAATGTCATCAGGTCTGCCCTTCTCGTCCGTGTCGTCAGAATACAACAGCACCTTTAACCCCTCGCTCAATGTGAGTCCAATCTGCTGCAAATCGCGTCGTGTTCCTGCGCACGTCAGCACGAGGCGACCTTTAGTATCCTGTTTGTTGAAGTCTGCGTAGATGCGCGGAAGTTTCATTTTAGCGACCAACGGATGACTTTGGATTTGGATTCGGCTGAATACTAAGAAGCTGGCTCATCTTCTCCGGAGTCAATCCTTGTACCTCGGCATGAAACCCCCTGCCAGGCGTGACAACTACGTCTCCTCCGGCTGCGCGGATTGCGCCGACCGTGGTAACACCGATCTGGTTGTGAGGCACATGAACGCGATTGGCCAAAACCTGCAGAGACTCTCCCGGTGCACTCTGCACCGAAAGGCCTACGATTCTCCCGTCAGCGCCAACCACGACGCCGGCGCCATTGGCAATCGACTGCGGTGAGTTTATTCCTCCTCGTACCACAATTGCACTATCCGGTAGCCGTGCGGCTCCCGGAAGCAATGACCCTGCCTGCGGTGATGCCATTCTGATTCTTCCGTCACCGCTTGGTACAATGCGGATGTTCAATGGCTCACCCAGAGCCGCTTTTGATCGCCCTCGCGTTGTTAGTAGAATTAGCAACTCGACCTTCTCCATCGCGGAGGAAATCTCCCACCAAGCAGACAGGTCGGCAGCGACCCACTCGGGCCAATATCCAACGTAATCTAGCGGGTTAATTTCGGTGCCGAACGTCACTCCGCTCGTCTTCAGCACCAATCGCCGAAACTCCTGATCCCGAATTCGCGCATGCGCGGTCCCCTCCCCCACCCCGTCGATGCCGGCTCGGCGGCTGCGATCGTGGAGGTCCCGGGCCTCGGCAGCAGCGGCTTCGCCGGTGATGCCACGGCGCCAGATGAAGGGGAGGTTCACCCCGCTCGACCCGAGGGTCGTCGGCGGCGGTTCACGGGGCTTGGGCGGATCTTCGCTGGGGTGGGTGGCACACAGACCGAGGACGTCGAGGCGATTGATCGGGTCGTTGCCCACGAAGCCATAGAGGTTGCTGCCGCCCGCCTCGCCCAAGGGATCGCGGCTCAGGAATCGGCCGAGGCCCGGATCGTAGTATCGAAACCCATAGTAAACGAGGCCGCTCTCCACGTCCGTGAACTTGGTCGCGTGGCGGAAGGGGCGGCTCGCCAGGGCCTCCCGAATCGTCAACGGCAACGAAGGATCCACCCAGGCGCGGACATTTTCCCCGAACGGCCCGTACTCGTAACTCGCGGCGACTTTTCCGTCGGCAACATCGCCCGGCTTGCGCTGGAGCAACGCGGCCACGTTCCCTGAACCATCGTACGCCACGTGGTAGCTGGTCAGGGTGGTATCGCTGTGCATCGTTTCCAGCACCAGCGCCCCCACCCCGCCCGTCGCCGTCAGGCTGCTACTGACATCGAGACCCCAGGCGTAGCTGCGGACCACCTTGTTCGTGGCCGAGTCGAGTTCCGCAATCAGGTTCCAGCCTTCGTAGATGAACTTCCGGTCGGACTTCTTGACGCCGTTCTCCCACGACTCCTTTCGAATCCGGCGCCCCACGTAGTCGTAGGTGAAAACCAGATCCCGGTTGGGCGCGCCCCAACCGTTCGCCGGCTGCGTGTACATCCGCTTCAGCCGATTCTCGGCGTCCCATTGATACACCCATTGGGAGTCGCCGATGAGATTGCCATCAAGGTCGTACTCCAGCGCTTCCTGCGCGGGTCGCGTCACCACCCGAACCTCCGCCGTCTCCGTCTGGCCACTCAACGAGGCCGACACCGTCAGTGCTGCGTGTTGCGGGCGCTGCGGCAGTTCAACGTCCCAAAACCGCCCGGCCGGGCTAGTTCGGGTTGCCGTGACACCTCCCACGGTGACCGTTGCCCCGGGGGCTGAGGTACCCGAGACCCGGGTCTTGAGCGTGTCGCGACTACGAACCTGGTTCAGCGAGTTGCCGCCCGCGGAATCACTCGCTGCCGGGCCTCCGCGATACGCCGCGGCCGTACCGCTCAGGCTCGCGCCGCTGCGGTTGCCAGCCGTGTCGTAGGTGTAGCCGAAACCGCGGCCCGGAATGGGAACCGAGGTCTGTTCCGGATTCGTGCCGCGGTACGCCTGGGCCGCCAGGCGTCCGTTGATCTCGTCGTTGGCGAGTTGGCCGAGCGAATCGTAATGGTAGCGATAGTAGGTCGCGTCTGAGGCACTGCCGATCAGGTCGGCGAAGGCCAGTCCCGTCTGGGTCGCCCAGGTCCGCCGCCCGGCGTCATCGGTCCCGTAGCCATAGCGTGTCACAGGAGCCTGTGCCGCCGGTCCAACAGCCGCGTGGGCGGCAGTGATGCTCAGCAGTAGATCGCGTTGGTTTTCGAAATCGCGTTCGAGCGTGTACCCGCCCTGGGTGAGAAGGTCCCACATGGCGGAGCCGCCCCGGTAGCGGTAGGTGGCCGGCACGTTGAGCGCCGGACGCGATCCCTGCGCGGCATAGGCGGTCGTGACGGTCTCGATGCGCCCCAGCGCGTCGTAGCCGTAGGTGACCGCCATTTCGCGGTCGAGGTTGGCAATGCCGTTCTCGGGGTTGGTGTCGTTGTCGGATCCGAGGCGGAAACCGGCGTAGCGACCGGTGATGGCATTGGTCGTCGTTCCGGCCTGGTAGTGGGGGCTCAGGACGAGGTTGTTGAAGTACGGCGGCAGGTACTCGGCGGAAACCTGTTCGCGCTGGTAGTGAAACTGGCGCAGGCCGGAGGCGTCGGAGACCGACTTCACCTGGCCGGTGCGCGTGTAAGTGTAGGCGACATCCGGAGTGTCGTCATTGTAGTCGACGTCCATCAGGTCGCTGGTCGCCACCGCATAGCGATAGCGGGTTTCGACGTGACCCGTGCCACCGGCCCGAGCCCAGGTCCGGATGACGTTCCGATAGCCCGGTTCAAACGCATAGTCGTACGTCACGAGCCGGGTGGCAGGGTCGCTTTTGGCGGAGAGCCAACCGGTGTTGTCGTCGTAGCTCCAGGTCGTGATGTCGGCCGCCCCCGCCAGGCCGCCGCGGTAGGTCTTCAGCGTCTCAAGTTCCCCGAACGCCGTGTAGGTGCGCCGCGTCGGGACGATGCCCGGCCCGGAGGTTTCCACGAGTTGCGAGCGGGGATCGTATTTGTAGGAGTTTGTCCCGGCCGGGCTGACCGTCGTCTGCAGGCGCCCCGCAGGGTCATAGGTGTGCGTGGCCACGATGACGCCGCGGGCGTCCCGGATCTGGTGCGGTCGATTCGTGCCCGGATGGTAGGTGATGCCGGGCGTCCCCTGCTTGCGACCATCCACCGCCTTTTCCAGGCGTCCGTGGGCGTCGTAGGTGTACGTGGTGCTCAGGGCCGGGCTCGTCAGGGTCGGGTTCAGGGCGTCGTACCACTTCTCGGCCGTGACGAGTCCATGGACAAAGGTGCGCTCCAGGGTCGTGCCATTGGGTGCCTGCGCGAGCAGACGGCGGTGGCCCGAAGCGTAACGGAGGGTCTCCCACGAAGTGTTGCCATGGAAGTCGGCGGACTTGGCTTGGGCGAGAACTCCCGACTCCAGGTTCCCGAGGCGGGAGCGTCGCGTGCTCACGTGGGCAGCGGCGCTGCCGTTCGTGTGGTAGGCGCTCCGCGATTCCAGCGCCCACCACGCGGACGCGGCGGCGTCCCGTTCAAAGGAGAACGCAAAGCTTTCGTAGCGATCGGTGCCGCCCGGTTGGAGGCCGGCCACCCCGTCGAGGTTGAGGCCCGCGGCGGTGAGCCGGCCGAACTGGTCGTATTCCCGAACGAAGTCGCCGCTGATTGGCGTGGTGGAGGTGGCCCCCTGCTCGACAGCATACGACTTGGAGAGCAGGCCGCGGTCGTTGTATTGGTGAAACGTGACCATGGGCTTGCCGGTCCCGGAAACCCCGGCACCGACAAAACCGTCGCTCGACTCCTCCGCCACCCGGCCGGCGAGGTCGAACACCGTCACCTGGGGACGTTTGCCCAGGGGGCCCAGCCGGCGGGTGACGCGAAATCGGTTCGAGGCATCGAAGTCATAGGTATAACGCTCCTCGACGACCGCGGAACCATCGATCCGCTGGGTCCGCCCGTCGGCATGCCGCGTGATGGTCGCGGTGGCGGCCTCGCTGGTGCCGTAGTGATAGGTGATGGCGAGGTCGCGGGCTTGGTTCGGGTAGCTGTAGCGGGTGGTGACGCCTCCCGGGGCGATCTCATACTCAAGCAGGCCGGCGGTGTTGTACTGCCGCTCCGTGACGACCGGACTGGCCGCGTCCGGGCCCTGCTTGATGCGTCGCACCCGGTGATCGCCGTCGTATTCGAAGGTCGTCACCAAGCCATTCGGAATTTGCGCGCTGGCCGCCCGGGTGACGCCCGCGACGCGGCCGGCGGCATCGAAGGTCAGCGTGGTGGTCAGCCCGGTCTCGTCCGCGAGGGTCTGCGTGGAACGGTCGGGTGCCCAGGTGGCGGAAAAACTTTCGTTGGTGCTGGACTGTCGCGAAACCAGCTCGCCCTGCGGAGAGTAGGCGAGGTTCTCCCAGGCAATCAGCTCCGAGGACTGGGGCAGCGCGCTGGCGCCGGTGTAGACATAGGTCTCGCGGCGGATCGGCAGGCCACGGCGGAAGACGGTGAGGGTTCGCGTCGACTGGTTGGCCACGAGTCCGACCGGATCGAGATCCAGCGTCGATCCGCCGGAGGGGATGGACGTGACCGTAACCCCACCACTCGCCACGCCGTGGAAGGCGAGCACGCGCAGATCGGTGCCCGCCGGCGTGGTGAAGGAGGCCGGGTTGGCGCCGGGCACGAAGGTGCCGGTCTCGTACGCGTAGCTCGTCTTGGTGAAATCGGGGTGTTCCACCGAGTGCAGACGGTTCACGAGGATGGGATTGGCGGTATCCGTGCGGTACCATTTCGTCACGGTGCGCAACGACGGGCCGTCGCCCGCGGCCCGGGGGACGCCGCTGTAGGCGAGGGCACTGGCGGCGGTGAAATCGTAGCGGGAGGCGGAGAGAACGGGGTATTCGACCCGTGTGCCCGCCGCACTGGTGATTCCGGTGGTGCCGTTGGCATAGACGATGGAGGTCTCACCAACGAGGGTACCGGCCCGCCGGCGGCGGATCGACTTTGGCAGCACCGGAGCGCGGTTCCAATCCTCCTCGTAGAGGTACTCGGTGGTTTCGCTGCCCCCAGGAAAGATCGTGCCGGTGATCGGACTGTAGAGGGGTGAGGTATCGAGCCAGGTGCGATGAAGCTTCAACGGACGCAGCGTCGCCCCGCTGCCGGCGTACTCGCCGATGGCCGTGGCGCCTGAGGGCTGGACGGATCCGATGGGGCGGTTGCGCGGATCGAGATGAATCTGCGTCTCGTAGGCATCCCCGTCGCGGAAGAGCGCGGCGGTTTGGGTTCGCTGCGAGTAGGGCGTCCCGTTCTCCGTGTAATCGTGCTTCACGCGCCGGTAGGTGATCCGCCGCGTCCGAGCGACCACTCCCTCCGCGTCGAGAACATTGAGGACATCGGTGTAATCGAAATCGAGCGACGTAATGGCAGTCCGCTGGCGGGTAACGGTGGTCCGCTGTGGTGGCGTGCCGCCCCGGTGCCAGTCGCTAAGGGTCCAGGAACCCAAGATGTCCGCGGATTGCCAGGAGTTGCCGGAACCGGTGGCACACTCGATCCTGGTGATGAACTGGGCCGCACCGATGGTTTTCGTGACGGTGGCGCTCTTGTAGTAATAGGCGATGCCGACCGGCTCGACCGTGTAGGTGATGTCGTAGGAGAGGAACTCGGTCGTGCTCTGGGCGTTCTCGTAGAAACGCAGCCGGAAGTTGCGTGGCAGCGGTCTGGGATCGGCTGGCAGGGCGGAAATCGGTGTGGCGTTGCCCGTCCACTCGAACACGACCGACACCTGCGGTGCGACCAGCCGAAAGCTCTCCGCCGAGACCTGGACGAGATCCACATCCGGATGGACGTAGCGTTCGAAACACCCCTGGGGTCCCCAATACGGGGAGTCGTTGAGGAGGAGATTGAGTGGGGGCAGCGGATCGCCGTTGAAGGCGTAACCGAGATTGAACTCGATCTCCGGCACGCTGGGCTGGCCAAACGTGGATTTCGGTGCGGCCACGAACACGGGGCTGGCGTCGCCCAGTTCCCCGGCGGAACTGCGTGTGGCCACCTGATAGCTGCGGGCCGACCGCGCCAACACCACTTCGATCGTGTCGAGGCCGCTGCCCTGAATCTCCCGGAAGTACGCTTCCCGCTCCACTCCGTCGACGAACACGCGATAACCGTTCGGCACCGCAAAGGTCACGAGGTAATTCGAGAGGTTGGTCGCCTCCACGTGAAACTCGGTCGCGACGCCGACGGGCAGGACGAAGTGCCGTTCCTCCGTTGCACCGGCGCCGGCGGTACTGGCCGAGAGCGATACCTCCGGCACGGCCGAATCATCGGCGGCGGTGCCCGCGGTGAACAGGGAGAGCCGAAGGGCCGGATTGGGAAGGGTCGAGGTGTAGGAGCCACGGACCTTTACCACGACTCCGCCCCGATCCACCACGCCATCCGCCCAGGCTGGGACGCCGCTGGCGAACGGGAGCAGCGAACCGAGCAGAACGAGGAGCCGCCGGCTGCGGATGAACCAATGGAGGCCACGTGGGATCATGGCTTACCGGGTGCCGGGCGGGCGCGCTGGCTAATCCTGGAATCGGCCACCTGCTGGCGCCTTCGGGCCGCGTGGTTGGCCGCATGGGCCGCGACCGAGGCGTCGTAGAGGGCTTTCGCCTGCGGGAGGTCAAAGAGGATCCGCTCACTGAGCAGCCCGGCGTTGGCCAGGAACGAGGACCGTTCCGAAGCCGAGCCAGCCGAGGCAGGCAAGGTGCGCGCAATCGCGACCGCCTCCCGGGCCGCCTGGCGGGCGAGCGCCGGATCTCCCGAACGACGGAAGAAGTACGCCAGCAGCGTCCATTGCTGCCCGGCATCGACGGCCGAGGTGGCGCCGCGTCCCGGCACCGCCGGGAGCGACTCCAACTTCTGCCGGGCGGCGGCAAGATCCCCGCGCCGCAGCAGGACCGCGGCCTCGTTGCGCAGTTGACGGTGGGCATCCCCGGGTGGCGCGGCGGCCGCATGCCCGTAAGGCGCCAGCAACAGAACAAGAAGGCTGACAAGGAGGGTCTTCATGGTTGGGAAAGCGGATCCAGGAAGGCGCAGCGATGCCGGGAAGGAGCCG
Organism: Verrucomicrobiota bacterium; assembly: GCA_016222805.1. Classification (GTDB taxonomy): domain Bacteria; phylum Verrucomicrobiota; class Verrucomicrobiia; order Opitutales; family Opitutaceae; genus ER46. Next base: position 49,079 of record JACRQG010000032.1, read on the forward strand.
CGCCGGTGGAGGAGGAAGTACGAGGGCAAACCGGAGGCAGATCCTGGGCGGGATGGCGGCGCTACGGTCGGTGAATCACCAACTCGATTCGTTCGGCGACTCCGATGGTGACGGTCAGGGTGGCCGAAGCCGTGCCACCGGCATTCGTGGCGGAGAGGGTCACCGCGAACGTCCCGGTCGTGGTGGGCGTCCCGGAAATGACACCCGACGTTGCCTGCAACGTGAGCCCCGGTGGCAGACCGGTCGCGGCGAAACTCACGGGCTGGTTGGACGCCACAATCTGATAGGTGAACGGCGATCCCACCGTGCCGTTCTGCGGCGTGACATTCGCGAGCACCGGGGCTGCGACGGTCCCGGTGGTCACGGTGATCACATTGGAATTCGGACTGGCGGCCGAACCGATCGCGCGAACGCGGTAGGAGTAGCTCGTCGCGGCCGCCAAGCCGCTGACGGCGTGGGTGAGCGAGGTTCCGACATCGCGATCCGAGTATCCGGTGACGAACGACGTGAAGCCGGCCGAGGTCGAGACATCCAGGCGGTAACCGGTCGCACCACCGACGGCCGTCCAGTTGGCGGTGAATCCGCTCGGCGTGAGGTTGGTGGCGGCGGTGGCGATCGGAGCCAGGAGAGGCTGAATCACCGTGAGCGAGTACGTTGGAGAGATTGCCTCCTGGTACGTGACGTCGCCGCGCTTGAGGACCCGGAACTGGTAGGTGCCGGCCGCGGACGGGAGCCATGTGGCTGTGCCGAAGCCGGTCTGGCCCACCACCTGGAATTCCCACTGGCCGCTTCCGGCTCCTCCGAGATATCCGCCGGAAACCGCAGGAGACCAAGCCTGGCCGATCGGCACCGTGGCGTTCGTGCTGGAAACGGGCGGTTGGGCATACAATGCCGGCTCGTAGAGCTGGGAGACCGGGATGACCTCGCGAGCCTGGGCCGGACTCTGCCAGGAGAGGCTGGCGACGGCGTCACCGCCGCTTTCGTAGTAATCCATCCGCAGGTTGTAGAGCTGCCCGGCGGTCAGAAGGATTGGCGGCGACGCGTGGTCCGTCGCGCCCATATCACGCCACTGATCCACCACGAGTTCATCGTTCACCCAGAGGCGCACGCCATCGTCGGTCGTGGTGATGAATGTGTAGGCACCGGTGAAGCGCGGCATGACCCGGCCGGTCCAGCGGACCGAGAAGTTGTCCTCGCCGCTCTCGCCGGTCTCGGTGTCCTCCCAGAAGTCGCCGGCGCCAGGGCCACCTCTGCCCCAGGAGAAATCGATATTCTCGGTGCGGCTGAACTGGAGGCTGGAGGAAACGGAATGAAAATACTCCCCGAGCAGTCCGGAACCCGTCCCCTGGGAGGGAGCGGCGACCGTGGTGGCGCTGGCCGTGCCGGAGTTGCCGCTGGAGCCGGCGCTGTTCACCGCCCGGACCCGGTAGTAGTAGGTGGTGTTGACGGAGAGACCCGTGATGCCGACCGAGGTGGAGGCACCGACGTCCCGGTCCTGCCAGGAGGGCAAGAAGGTCGTGAACGCCGGGGTTGTCGCCACGTCGAGGCGGTAGCCAGCCGCACCGGCGACCGGTGACCAGTTGGCGAGGAAAGACGACGCGGTCACTCCCGTGGCTGAACCGACCATCGGTGCCGCCGGCACGGTGGCCGAAGTGGCAACCTGAATCGTGTTGGAGCTGACACTGGATCCGCCGGCGCCGACGGCCCGCACGCGGTAGAAGTACCCCGTGCCCATGGCCAGGCCGGACACGGTGGCGGACGTCACATTGCCAATCTCCCGATCCTGAAAGCCGGAGACGAAGCTGGTGAAACCGCTGTTGGTGGAAACATCGAGCCGGTACGCGGTCGCACCGCTGACCGCGCTCCAGTTGGCGGTGAATCCGTTCGGGCCAACGCCGCCCGCCGCCGTGGCGACAGGAGCGGGCGGCGGCGGTTGTCCCGGAAGGAAATCGACGCAGACGGTATAGTCTCCCGACGTGTCGCCGTGCTGGCCGCTGACGATGATCACGTGCTGCCCGGTGGTGACCTGCGGGATGGTGATCAGGAAGTTCGGATACTCGCCACTGTCGTAGTCGTTGGCGAGATACGCCCAGTTCTGGTTGTAGAGATCTCCGACGGTGTTGGTCCATCCGGTCGTGTAGACCCGGAGGGCGCCGCTGCCCGGGACCTGGAAGTAATGGTAGTTCGAGGAACTCGAATACTCGCCGGTGCCGTTGCCGTCGTCGTCCGTGTTCTCCCAACTGGAGATGGAGTCGGTAGCGGAGAAGATCCGCTGCCACTGCGGCTGGCTGCCGGCGGTCACCGTGACGGTCGTCTCCGCGCTGTAATACCAACCGGATCCATCGTAGGCGGCGGTGCGAAACCGGTACGTGCCGGGGTTCTGGAGTGTCAGCGCGAGCGTGCGCGTGTGACTCGGGACGTTGGTGCCGATGTCGTAATGGGCACCGCTCGGAGGCGTCTGGGTACCGGTGCTCCCGGGGCCATAGTATCCGGGGTAAGGCGCCACCTGATCGATGTTGAGCAGGCGGAGATTTCCATCGACGTCGCTGGCGGCGGCCGTGAGCACCACGGTACCACCGGCCGTGAGGCTGGCGGGGCTGGCGCTGATGGTGGGGACGGGCGGCGAATTCGCGCCGGTGACAATCAGATCGGATTCCGTGGTCCACACCCACCCGGCGGAGTCGTGGGCCGCCCAGCGGATGCGAAACGTCCCGGTGCGGGTGGGGGTGACCTGAATCGAGCGTGTGCTGGAGGCGGAGTTGCCGAGGTAAGCCTCCCGCATCGCACTCAAGGTGATCCCGGTGCCTCCCTCCCACGCCCAGAGACCATTGGGATCCCGCCAGTCGAAATTGTGGTAGTCCATGTTGCCATTCGGATCCGAGGCGGAGGACGAATAGACGATCGACTGGCCGAGCGTGAGGGTCTGGGCCCCAGCCGGCACGTGCGAGACCGACGGCGGCGTGTTGGTGGCGGAGACGACGGTGACGCTGATTGTCCCGGCACTGTACGACCAACCGGATCCGTCGTTGACGGCTCCCCGGAACACGTAGGTACCCGCGGCATTGAACGTCAGGGTGAGGGCGCGGGTGAAGTAGCTTTGGTTTGATCCGATGTCCCAGGCCCCGTTGTTGGGCGGCACCTGGGTCCACGCGTTGCCCGGACCGTAGTAGCCGTTGGACGGCGAAGTCTGGTCCACGTTGATGTACCGGAGATTTCCGTCGGCGTCGGATCCGCTCACGTAGATGACGACGGAGCCGCCGACGCTCACGTTGGACGCGCTGGCCCAGATCCCGGTGCAGACCGGCGGGGTGTTCGCCGCGTTGGCCACGGTCACGGTCTTGCGCTCGCCGGGGAGGTTGTGGGCCCAGGGATCGCGAACCTCTCCCATCTCGTCCCGAGCGTTGGCCCAGAGTTCGTACGTGCCCGGACCCTGGTTGAACATCAGGGTGCGCGTCACCGTCGCCATCCACTGCGGACCGTCGATCGAGAACCACGGATGGGGCGCCCACACCGCCCCGGAGGGCGTCCGCCAGGCGATCTCCATTTCGGTGAGATCCCCATCGGGATCCGTCGCCGTGAAGTCATAGGACACCGCCTGGTTCACGTTGGTGGAAGCCGGGCCGGTGACGGCCGTGCTATTGGGAGAATCCGAACGCACGAGCGAGACGGTTCCAGCCAGCCACCACGCGACCAAGCCGGCCCGCAGAGCGAGCGCGGGTCGACCGGTGCGGCGGGCGCCGACGCCCGCCGCGGGGCAAGTTGGAGACGTCGGGGAAGGAGCGGCGAAGGTCCTCATGGGGTGGGTCAGTTTCGGGCGAGCGCGAGCAACGCCGGGATCTCCGCCGGCCGCCCATAGCCCTGGAGGACTCCCTGACGGTTCAGGACGAACACCAGGGGGTTCGACCGAACCCGAAGCGTCTCACCGAACTTTCCCCGGAGATTCAGGGGATCGGTGCAGAACTTGCCGGGCACCGGAGCGGAGGTGCGGGCGGCGGCGAGGTTTGCCCGCGTGGAATGCGGCGCGTAATACAGTATGGTGACCCCCTGCAGCGCGCGTCGCCAGGGGCGCAGGCTGCCAAAGTTCACGTGGCTGCCATCCCAGGCGCAGATTAGCGTCGGGCCGCCGCGCGGCTGCGCGAGGTCGACGGCCTCACCTTCGGTGGAGATGATCTTCGTGTTCAGCGGCTGGCCGATGAGCGCGAGGCGCTGCTGGATTGCCTGGGCTTCGGCCTTCGCGGCGGGTGATGCCGGACCCTGGAGAATGCGCCGGGCGATTCGCCGGCCCGTTTCCATGCCGGCAGCGCGGCCGATGGCGGCGTAAAAGTCGTAGAACTCGGTGAGATGGCCGAACTCACCTGCCAGTTTCTCGGCGATGCGCTCAAGCTCCTCCGGATCGTCGGCGAAGAGCTCGACCCGCTTGCGCCGGGCGAGGTCAAAGCGCTCGGCCAAGACCGCCACTTCGAAGCGACGGGGCGGGGTGTGCCTGCGATCCTCCGCAAAGGCCCGCGCGACCTGCGCCGCGGCATTCTGCCGGGCCGGCGGGTGGTCGACCGCCCCATGGAGCGATGCGATCGCCTCCACCTGACGGGCTTCCTCGGCGGCCGGGTGGGTGGGAAACCGCGTGTGAAAGTCCCGCGCGGACTGGGCCGTCTGCCATGCGAGATCCGCCCGGCTGGCCCGGGCCTGCGCCAGTTGCGCACGGTTCTTGGGACCCGGCGGCAGCCGGGAGGAGAGGTTCGCGTGCGCCGATTGCCGGAGCGCCTGCCACTGGCGATCCGCGTCGGACGACTGCGCCGAGGCCGAAGCCACGAGGCTCAGGAGAAAACCAATCGGGATCAGACGTTTCATCGCGGGGGAGGGTGGAGACGAGCGGGATCCGGCGTGACCGGCGCGAAGGACCGTGGGGCGGGCGGGTTCATCCGGGGTGTTGGCGGCATGCTCGACCCATCGGCGGCCCCAGGGGAAACCGACAGCATACCCAATCTTGGGTACAGGTGCGCGTTGACCTTGCGCGTCGCCGCAGAGACCGGACGACAGGAGTCGCCGCGGGAGCGATTGGTCCGCCGTCAATTCAGCGAAGGCGGATGCGCAGCGACACCATGGTCGCGCGCCCGGCCGCGCCTTCCCTTTGTCTTCGCTTTCGCTCAGCCTGCGGCGGGCGGCCGCACTTCCCGATCAGCGCCGCGGCACTTTGCCGCGCGTGTATTTCTCGAAGACGCCGATCACCGGCAGGGCCCGGCCGTCGTCGTCGAACATGCCGCGCGACCGCAGCCGGCCCGGAGCCACCGCAGGCTCCCACCAGAACACGCCCTTGCCGAGACCGTGGGGCGTGGCGAGCACCGCCCGTTGCACTTCCTCGAGAAACTCCCGCTGCCCCTCCGGCGTTTCCGGGAAGGGCGCCGGATGGTTGCGGTATTCGGTTGGGCGCCAGTTGTAGGCGACTTCCACCAGAATGATGTCCTTGCGGTAGGTTTCGGCCATGAAGGCGAGATTGTCGCGCAGTTCGAGCAATGAACCGTGCCACCAGGGGTAGTAGGATTGCCCGATCACATCAAACGCCACGCCGCGGCGGAGCAGTTCATCGAAAAACCAACGCGTGCGCGCCCGATCACCGCCCTTGTCGACATGGATCATGATTCGCGGCGCCGGCGCGTTGCCACGACCGGCCTCGACGCCGCGGATGCCGGCCTGGAGGAGCGCGGCAAAGGTGTCCCAGTGCTCCGGTAGCTTGCCGTGGGGCCAGAGCATGCCCGGAGTGATCTCGTTGCCGATCTGCACCATGTCGGGCATCGCGCCGCCCTCGCGGAGCGCCGCCACCGTGTCGCGCGTGTAGTCGCGCACGGCGGTGAGGAGCTCGGGCACGGAGAGTTTTTCCCACGCCTTCGGCAGCGTCTGTTTGCCGGGATCGGCCCAGGTGTCGGAGTAGTGGTAGTTGAGGAGAAACTTGTAGCCGAGATCCTTGGCCCGCTTCGCCAGCGCCAGCGTGTAGGCGAGGTCGTTGGGCAGCGGTCGGGACTGCGTCGAGGGCGTGTGAAAGAGGCGCAAGCGGATCCAGTTGTAACCGTGGTCGCGGAAGAGCTGCAGGCCCGGCTTGGGAGAGTCGCCGTCGCGGAAAACCGTGCCGCCGGCCTCGGCCTGCGCGAGGAACGAAAGATCCGCGCCGATCGCGAAGGCCAGCGGCGGGCGGCTCTTTTCCGGTGCGACCGGACCGGCGTGTGGCGCTACGGAGGCAGGCGCACCCGCGGAAGGACGCGGGCCGGGGAGCGAGGATGGGGAATTGCACGCGCCGAGCAGGAGGAGTCCGGCGGGCAGGAGAAAGGTCAGCGGGGAGTTCATGCCGGGAGAAAATGGGGCGGCGCGAGAGCGGAGAAGGAGCTTTGCGGGGCGGGGTCGCCCCGCCTACAGGAGCGGATTAGTGGTGGAGGCCTGGCGGAGCATCACGATGGGACCCGAATCCACACGAAGGACCACCCGACAAACGGAGCCACGTTCGCTGCGACGGGAAGAGGGCGGTGTTACCACGGATTTTCATTCTGGCGGGTATGGGACCATCCGTGGCTCCAGCGCAGGAATCGACCTACGGCGACGTTTCCGGCGCGGGCAGGCCGAAGTCAGGCGTGCCGTCGGGGCGCCAGTGGACGGGCTGCACGCGGGTGTGGCGGTTAGGATCGTGCAGGGGATCGCCCGGGATGTCGCGGTAACTGCGGGCATGATACACCAGCAGATCCATCCGGCCGTCGGGCGTGACGGTAAAGCTGTTGTGGCCCGGCCCGAAGATCCCCCTCGCCTCCTCGGTGCGGAAGACGGGCTCGGGCGACTTGGTCCACGACTTGGGGTCGAGCAGGTTGGCGTCCTCCGGCGCGGTGAGCAGGCCGAGGCAGTATTCCGCGCCGGTCCCCGCGGCGGAATAGGTGAGGAAGACGCGGCCATGGCGGATGAGAACCGCCGGGCCCTCGTTGACCCAGTAACGGATCTGCTCCCACGGAAACTCCGGGCGCGAGAGCAGCACCTGCGTGCCGGTGATGGAGACCGGCGTGTCCATCTTGGCGAGATAGAGGTTGGTGTTGCCGCGAATCTTCGGGTCCTTCTGCGCCCAGCAGAGAAAGCGGGTGCCGCGATGCACGAAAGTCGTGGCGTCGAGGGCGAAGGACTCCCAGTTGGTTTTCAACTGGCCGCGCTCGACCCACTCGCCCTCCAGGGGGTTGGCGGCGGCGTTTTCGAGGACGTAGATGCGGATGTTCCAGACCTGGTCCTTCTCCGCCCCGCCGGCGGCGAAATAGAGGTACCACTTGCGATCGATGTGGTGGAGTTCCGGCGCCCAGATGTGCGAACCCATCGGGCCGCTCGCGTGCTTGCGCCAGATCACCTTCGGCTCGACGGCCGAAAGTTGGTCGAGGTGCCGCGCGCGGCGGAGTTCGAGGCGGTCGTACTCCGGCACGGTGGCGGTGAAGTAATACCAGCCGTCGCGATGGTAGGTGACGTGCGGGTCGGCGCGCTGGCGGACGAGGGGGTTGGGGAGCGCGACGGCCCCGGGCGCCGGGGTGGGAAACCACTCCTGCAGCGCCGCAGCCACGAGGCCATGACCGGCCGCATTGGGATGGTTAATCTGGGAGAGCAGGGACTCCAGCAGCGTGCCCCGCGCAATCTCCGCCCGAAACCGGGCCAGCGAGTCCACCAGACCGGTGCCGTGCTCCACCGCCAGCTGTCGCACCTGCGCGGCGTGTTGCACGAGCACATCGGCGGGGTCATCGAGCTTGGCCCGCGTGTCGGGCGTGGGCGTGAGCAGGATCACCTTGGCTCCGGCGGTGCGGGCCTGCTCGATCATGGTGACCCAGGCCTGGCGCGCGATGTCCAGGCCGAGGCGCCGATCGTTGAGCGAGTAATCGAGGCAGACCACGTCGGGGCGGTGCGAGAGCACGTCGCGCGCAAAGCGGGCGGCCCCGGCGGCGGCGTCCTCTCCGCCGATGGCGGTGACGATGACGTTGATCACCGCGTGCGGGAAGCGCGCCTTCAGCGCGCGATGGAGCAGCGCGGGGTAGGCGTTGAAGGAATCGACGACCGGCGTTTTGAAGTAGCCCGCGGGCACGCTGTGGCCGTGGCAGACGATGTTGATCGTCCGGTTGCGCGGCCATTCGCGGACCAGTTCGCTCACCTCGTGCGCGAGATAGGTTGCGGGATCGGCGACCGCGGCGCGGGCGGAGAGGCACCAACCGAAGAAGGCGCAGCCAAGGAGGAGGGTTCGCAGGGGAGGCATGGGATCGATCAAGGAACCTGGGAGGGGGCCTCGACCTTGCCAATCACGGGCCAGCCCCCGGCGTCCCACGCCAGCGGGCGCAGGGCGTAGGCCGGCCGGCCGCGCTGGGTGGCGTCGTAGAAGTGGCAGCCAAACCACTCGCGGCCACCGATGGTCATGATACTGGCGTGGCCCGGCCCGATGAAGGGACCCTCGCTGCCGAGCACGAGCGTGCCTCCGCCCTCGAGCATCGGGCGGCCCTCGCGGTCCAGGTAGGGGCCGGTGATGGCGGTGCTCCGCCCGACGCGGATGTGATAGGTGCTGTTGATGCCGCGGCAGCACCAGCCGTAGCTGCCGAAGAGGTAGAACTGCCCTTCGCGCTCATAAATGAACACCGCCTCGATCGAGCGCGCGTGCGCGAGGGCGTGCGGCTTGGCGTCGGGCGCCAGCGCCCGTCCGGTGCGCGGATCGAGTTCAATCAGCTTCAGGCCGCTCCAATATGAACCAAACGACATCCACAGCCGCCCGTCGCGGGTGCGCAGCACGGCGGGATCGATGGCGTTGTAATTGGTGGCGGGGCCGGAGCGGACGACGATGCCCTCGTCGACCCATTTGAACTTCGGGCTGGCCGGGTCGAGCGTGGCGTTGGACGCCAGCGCAATCGCCGAGGTCTTCTTGCCGAAGGAAGAGACCGAGTAGTACAGCAGGAAGCGATCGCCGGCCTGGATGAGATCCGGTGCCCAGAACTGGGCGTTGCGATTTTCCGGGACCGCCTCCGCGACCCAGGCCGGCGGTTGTTCAAACACGCGCGGCCCCTCCTGCCAGTGGAGCAAGTCCCGCGAGCGCCACGACGGCACGCCGCGCCCGGTGTGGAAGATCCAGAATTCGCCGTCGCACGCGACCAGGGTGGAAGGATCGTGGGCGCGGATGTCGCGACTGCCCAGTGCACGCAGCTGCGCCTCCTCGGCGCGGCTGCGGGGCAGGGCCGACTGGGGCTCGCGTGGTCGCGGGGCGTCGGGCGGGATCAGCGCGACCGAGGTGGGGGCGTCGCGGTCGCAGGTGAGCCAGCCGTCCTTTTCGAAGAGTTCGACGACCTGGATGGAACTGCGGCGCAGTTCGAGCGAATCCTTGTCCTGGGGCGTGATGGTGCCGGCGCGGCCGGGATGCGTGAAATAGAAGCAATAGACCCGCCCGCCGCTGACCACGACGCCGGGATGACCCCCGTTCACGCCGTCGTCGGCGCCGCGGCCGGGCCGGTCGAGGAGGAGCGTGGGCTGCTGTTCCCAGCGATCGAGGTCGAGGGAGCGGTAGACGCCGAGGCCCTTCCAGGTGTCGACCAGCATCCAGTGCCAGCCGCGCCAGGTGAAGATGAAGGGCCCCTCGCCGCGGGCGCGCATCGAGGCGACCTTGCCGCGATCGGTCCAGGTCTTCAGGTCGCGGCTGTCGGCGTAGTAGATCGATTTGCCGTCGCGCTCGTTGTTGTACCACATCCGCCAGCCGCCGCCGGGCATCTCGGCGACGCAGGCGTCGATCACGCGATCCGCGGAGAGTTTCAGGGTGGAGACGTATTCCCACTTGCGCAGGTCGGTGCTCGTGAGGTGCACGAGATCGCGCGGGTGCTGCCAGTTTTCGAAGATCCCGGGCACCACCGTCAGGTACATGTGGTGCGTGCCGTCGGGACCGCGGATGATGTCGGGCGCCCAGTGCGTGGGCTCCTTGCCGCCGACGTTCTCGGGCAGCGTGATGTCGGCGTCGCCGACGCGGGACCAGGTGACGCCGCCATCGGTCGACTCGGCGATGCCGATGCGCGTGCCGTGCACCCAGGCGACGCCGGAGAGGCCCGGCACGTTGGCGCGGCGGTTGGTGTAGAACATCCACCACGCCTTCTTCCCGGCATTCCAGACCACCACCGGATCCGCCGCGCCGTCGAAGACGGGATCCCGGTAGAGCGGCTTCGCGGCAGGCTGGCCGGATTCGGCGGCCAGCGCGAAGGAGGCCAATCCAAGCGCGAAGAGGAGGCAGCCCGCCAGCCTCAGATTCTGTGGGCGGGACGACCTCGTCCCGCGATCCCGGAAGCGGGGCGGGGTCGCCCCGCCCACAGGGAGGATGCAGTGATGCGCGCCCATCAGGGTCGTCATTCCAGCGCGAGGATGACCACGGACTTCGCAGGCAGGTCCACCTGCAATGAACCCACGGCGAGGGTCGCACCGGTGAAGGGTACCGGCTGGATCGCCGTGGGCGCGGCGAAGGTGTTGTGCGTGTTGATCGCCGGGGCGGTGAGCACGCGGCCGCGGACGGCCTTGGGCGTCACACCGGTGAGGGTGCAGGTAACGGTGGCGGCGGTGTTGGGGTCGCAGTTGGCGAAGCTCAGGTGGATCTTCCCGGCCTTGTCGCGGGAGGCCGACACACTGACCGCCGGGATCTTCTTTCCGCCGAACTCGTAGTCGGGCGACTGCACCTCCAGCGGCAGCGCCGTGGCGTCCTGGTGGACGTTGAACATCTCGAAGACATGGTACGTCGGGGTGACGATCATCTTCTCCTTGTCGGTGAGGATGACGGACTGGAGCACGTTGATGATCTGGGCGATGTTGGCCATGGTCACGCGGTCGGCGTGGGCGTGGAAGATGTGGAGGTTGAGGGCGGCGACGAGGGCGTCGCGCAGCGTGCTCTGCTGGTAGAGGAAGCCGGGGTTGGTGCCGGCCTCGACGTCGTACCAGGTGCCCCACTCGTCGACGACCAGGCCGATCCGCTTCTGGGGATCGTACTTGTCCATGATCGCGGAGTGCCTGGTGACGAGTTCCTCCATGTGGAGCGTGCGCTGGAGGGTGGCGAACCACATGTCCTCGCCGAACTGGGTGGCGTGGCCCTTGCTGCCGCGCCAGTTGCCGGTCGGCAGCGTGTAATAATGGAGGGCGAGGCCGTGCATGCGGTTGCCGACGTTCTTCATCAGGACCTCGGTCCACTCGTAGTTGCCCTCGTTGGGTCCGCAGGCGATGCGCTGGATGCGCAGGTCGCGGCGGTAGTTTTTCACGAAGGTGTTATAGCGCTTGTAATTGTCGGCGTAGTACGCGGGCGTCATGTTGCCGCCGCAGCCCCAGCTTTCGTTGCCGATGGCGAGGTAGCGGACGTTCCAGGGCTTGTCGCGGCCGTGGGCGCGGCGGAGGTTGGCCATGGGGGAGCTGGCGTCGGAGGTCATGTACTCGACCCACTCCATCGCCTCCTGCACGGAGCCGCTGCCGACGTTCAGGCAGACGTAGGGTTCGATGCCGAGCAGCTCGCAGAAATCGAGAAACTCATGCGTCCCGAAGTGGTTGTTCTCCACGACGCCGCCCCAGTGGGTGTTGATCATGGAGGGGCGCTTCTCGCGGGGGCCGATGCCGTCCTTCCAGTGATATTCGTCGGCGAAGCAACCGCCCGGCCAGCGGAGTTGCGGCACCTTGAGCGTGCGCAGGGCGGCGAGGACATCGTTGCGGTAGCCCTTGGTGTTGGGGATGGGGGAATTCTCGCCGACCCAGATCCCCTCGTAGATGCAGCGGCCGAGATGCTCGGAGAAATGGCCGTAGATGTGCTTGTTGATCACCGGTCCGGGCTTGGTGGCGTCGAGGGTGAGCGACACCGGGCGCGCCGGGGCGGCGGTGGCGGCGCCGGCCAACGCGGCGGACAAGAGAAGCATCAGGGGGAGTTTCGAGGTCATGAGGCGGAGGGCGGGGAACGGCCGGAGGTTTCCGAACGTACGGAAGATCGAATTTCCTGTAGGCGGGGCGACCCCGCCCCGCGGGGATCGGGCGGCCACGCCGACAGACGCGGGACGGGGTCGTCCCGCCTACAGGACGAAAAGAACGGGAGAGGATAGGTGGAACCGGGGGGCATGGCGGTGTTATTCCGCGCCAGACAGTCCGCGGTCAGCGCGGCTTTTCGAGTTCCGCCCGGAGGCCGGCAAACACCTCGCGGGTGGCGTCGTCCGGGGCCACGCGTTGCCCCAACTCGATCAAGGCGGCGGCCTCCTCGCGGAAGCCGTGCTGCAGGAACAACTCGGCCGCGCGCCGGACCAGCAGCGGCCGGCGCGGGAACAGGCGGATGCCCTCGTCGAGTACGGCGAGGTGGCCGCGGGTGGGTTTCACCGCGCACTGCTGCCAGGTCTCGGCGATGAGTTCGTAGACCTCCGGGAGGGGGGGAAGGGCCTCCCGGGCGGCAAAAAGCGGCTGCAGCACGGTGGCGGTCTGGGTCGCGTCGAGCGGTGCGGACGCGCGGAGGGCGGCAAAGCGCAGGCGGGCGAGTTCGTAGTTGGCCCGGGGGCGGAGGGAGCCGAGGCGCGCGGCCGCCTCGAGCAGGTCGCGCGCCGCGGCCTCGTCACCGGCATCGACCTCGCAAAGACCCATGACGGCCAGGAGGCGCGGGTCGCGATGATCGCGGTCGTAGGCGCGTCGGAAGGTGCGCCGGGCCAGCTCGAGGTACTTGGGAGCCAGACCGGGCGAAAGGTTCCGCACGTAGGGAACCTCGAGCCGTTCCCAGTCCCCTTTGATGCGCGCGATTTGATCCTCGGTGGCGTTGAGGAGGGAAAACGCCGGGAACTTCAACTCCCGGGGCAGCCGGAAGGTGGCGTCCTTGTTCGTGGCCTGGGGCAGGTAGGCGTTGAGGCGACGGCGGGCCTCGGCGTAATCGAACCCGAAGCACTCGAGAAAAGTCGCTTCGCTGGTCATCCCGGCGGCGCACTTTTCCACGAAGCGCCAGAGGGCGGCCCGGTGGGCCTGCCTGTCGGCATCGAGTCCCCAGCGGACGAGGAGCGCGGCGTGGGCCTGCCATTTCCGCGTGGCTTCCGCGAGCGGAGCCGGTCCCGACGGCAGCACGGGAGGCTGGAACAACTGCGCCAGCGGACCGACCGGAGGCTCGACGCCGGGCGGGAGTTTCGCGGGATCCGCCGGCACCGGGCCGGGCCACTCCATCGCCTCGAGCGAAATCCGGTCGCCGTCATAATGGACCTTCTGATACAAGCCGAGGAAGCCGGTGACGAACCAGAGCGGCAGGGCGGGCACGCGGCCGACCAGGAGGTACTTGATGTAGTCGTGCGTGAGGCTCAGCCGGTCGGCGTCGAAATCATCCCGCCGGACGATCATGAAGACGGCCATGGCATCCCGGTCCCAGAGGCGGAGGTTGGGCAGGAAGCTGTAGCGGCGCTGCGGCGTCGGGAGGCGGAACCCCCGCGAGCCGGGCCCCGGCGGAGGCTCCCCGGCGGAGTCGGGCTCGGTCGTCTGCAGCATCTTTCGGATGACTTCCTGCGAGGACGCCGGCTGCAGTTCCTCGTCGTAGAGGATGAGCGTGCGGGGGACCGTGAACTGCAGGCGCAGTTCGGGCGGCAGGAGTTCGCCGAGCAATTCGTGGAGCCGGTGATGCACCTCAACCACGCGCCGGGTGGTGGCATCGCGGGAGCGCGACAGGATCTCGAAACCCAGCACCTCGCCATGGCGCCACGGCGGACCCTTGGTGGCTTCCTCGACGAGGAAAGGCGGGAGCGCGACGGCGATGTCCTCGCCGATCTCGGCGGCGGAGGCGGGGTCCGTGAGCGACGCGAGGATCGCCGCGAGGGCGAGGAGTCCCCGACCGATCTCGCAACCGCGCTTCAACAAAGTGAGAGCGCGGCCCGGGGAGGTGCCACGTGGTCGCGACGCAGTGCGCGGTGGAGGACGCGCGCCCCAACGTCGCAGCGAAACCGGACCCACCCCGGCGCGGGCGGTCTCCTGCCTCGCGACGTAGTTCGTCGGAATCACCGGCCGGCGTGACAGGGGCGGCGATCTACCCCTTCCGCGACAGATCCGGCACCACGAACGGCGCGCGGTAGTTGCGGGTGAGGAGCGGATTGGCCTGGGCGGCGAACTCGCCGGTGAAGCGCTCGTTCTTCGCGTCGACCGCGAGCAGCACACCGAGGGTGAGCGGGGTGGCCTTGACGTCGACCTGGTTGGCGGCGAGGTGCTCGAACATCCGGCCGCAAGCCTCGGCGAGGCCGGCGTTGCCCTTGATCCGCTCGCGCAACGCGTCCGGCGCGGCGGTGCGGCCGAGCAGATGCGAGATGTTGCCGAGATGGCAGAGGGCGCTGGACACGTGGCCTTCCTCGATCGGGCCGTAGAGGTCCGCCGTCTTCCGGCTGCGCACGACGTCGATGAAGTTCTGCATGTGGCGATCGACGCCCTTGAATTCCTTCAGCGTCTTGCCGGCCTTGTCGTAGGCGGTCGCGGTGAAGTAGTTGGTCGTGACAAGGCTGCCGCCCTCGCAGTCGATCACGTTGCCCACGCCGACGCCGCGGTAGTTGTCCATGGCGTCGCGCCGGCCGCCCTTGTCGCCGCCGCCGGCGGCTCCCGCCTTGGCGGGCAGGCCGCGCACCTCAAAGATGAGCGGGGCGCTGGCGTAGTCATGAATCACCACCTGGGTGTTGGGGGTGTCGCCGTCGTCGACGTAGCCGAGTCGACCGCCGACACTGAGCGTGGTGCGCGGCAGGCCGGTCTCGCCGAGGAACCAGCGGGCGACGTCCATCTGGTGAATGCCCTGGTTGCCGACGTCGCCATTGCCGGTGACGTGGACCCAGTGCCAGTCGTAATGCAGGCGCTTGCGCTTGGGTGGGACGAGCGGGGCGGGACCGCACCAGAGATCGAAGTTGATGTTGGCCGGAATCTGCAGGGGCGCGTCGGCGCGGCCGATGCTGTCGCGGCGCTTGTAGCAGAACCCGCGGGCGGCGGTGATCTTCCCCAGGTTGCCGGCGCGCACCCAGGCGACGGCCTCCTGCAGGCCGGTGCCGGAGCGGATCTGCGTGCCGCACTGCACCACACGCTGGTGCCGGGCGGCCGCGTGGACGAGCTGGCGGCCTTCCCAGACGTTGTGGGAGACGGGTTTCTCGATGTAGACGTCCTTGCCGGCCTGGCAGGCCCAGATGCCCTGCAGCGAGTGCTGGTGGTTGGGGGAGGCGATGGTGACGGCGTCGATTTCGCGCGAAGCGAGGAGTTCGCGCAGATCCACGTACGACTTCACCGCGGAGCCTTCGCCGGAGAGGAACTTCTGGGTGCGGGCGAGGACCTCGCTGTCGACGTCGCAGATGGCGACGATGCGGGTTCCCTTGACGCGCTGGAGGCTCTGGAGGTGGTTGCGGCCGCGGCCGTTGAGGCCGACGACGGCAACGCGGATGTCGCTGTTGGCCCCGGCGACCTGCGCCCAGGAGCGGGCGGAGAACGTGGCGCCGGCGGCGGCGAGGGCGGAAGATTTCAGGAAGGAGCGGCGGGAGAGCATGGAGAGGAGGGGCAACGGGGGATGGAACGGGGAAGCCGGAGACCGGAGGAGAACGCCGCGGCTTACTTGCCCGCGGCATAGGCCGCGTACTGCGCGGCGACCTTGGCGGCCTTCTCGTCACCGGTGTGGAAGTAGAAGCGCCAGCGGAAAGTCAGGCTGCCGCCGGCCGGCAGCGTCATCTCGCCGGCCTTCGGCTCGTTCTTGAGGTTCTCGAAGTCGTGTTTGCCGAACGGATTCGCGGCGAAGAGCGCGTAGGTGCGCACATGCCACCACGTGGGATGGCGGGGGTTCTTCGGGTGGTCGAACATCGCGACGCCGTAGACCTTGCCGTCCTTCGGCGCATGGTAATCCACCCAGGTGGACTTCTTGCCCCAGGTGGCGTCGTTGGTGATGCCCTCGGCGTTGATGATGGTGCCCTTGCCCTCGTGTTTCTTGCCGCGGCCCTGGCTGTGCGACGGGGTCATCCAGAGCGGCAGGCGGATGGCCATCGAGCCCTCCTTGGTGTCACCGAAGATCACGGGCTTGCCCGCCGGGGCCTTGAGCGTGACCTCATAGTCGATGAAGCGCGCGTCGGCGGTGCCATGGAAGCGAATCGTGGTCTCGTCGGTGAGGTGGACGGTGCCGTCGGGACCAACCCACTTGTTGCGGGCCTTGACGACGCCGGTGCCGCCCTGGGAGGAGGCGTCGACCGACTCGCTGACGATTTTCCCCTTCTTGTCGCTGCCCTCCGCCCAGAAATCGATGCCGTTGACGTCGCCGTGGGTGAACCAGAGCGAGCGGTGATGGGGGTGGTCCTCGACCTCGCCGGGGACGCCCTTCTTCATCGGGTAGTTTCGCGTCATCTCCGTGCCATCGGCGGCGAGCACGGGATACAGGAACGGGCGGGGGACGTCCTTGAAGCAGTACTCGGTAAAGAGCTTGCCGCCGATTTCGACGCGGACCCGATCGGGGGATCGGGTGAGTTTGACCTCGTTGGCCGCGGCCCGGAGCACGGAGACCGGGGCGAGCAGGGCAGCCAACACGACAAGGGGCAGGGCGCGTGTCTTCATGTCGCCTGCAAGACGAACACAGCGGCGAAAGGGAGCAACTGGTTTTCCACCGGGGTCGGCCGGAGGGGCGCATCTGCCGGTTGGCGGTCATTTGTCTGGTGTAGCCGGGGGCGGTGACCCCGGCGGCCGGCCTCACCGCGGCCAGCTACAACCGCCAACCGACACATGCGCCCCGGCCGGAGGCACCCAAAGAAAAAGGCCGCCTGACGGCGGCCTGTTTTCAGGAAAAGTGCTTCCGAAGGTGGCTCAGCGCCAGTTCAGCACCAGGCGGGTGAAGTACGAGGTGTCCATCTTCTCGACGCCGCGCGGCGGCTCGCTGTTGTAGTCGTTGGCCACGCCGAGGCGGAGCTTCCAGTTGGGATTGGCCATCGGGATTTCGAAGAAACTCTCGTGCATCGCGCGGTAGTTGGCGAAGTCCTCGAAGGTCGGGACGACCGTGAGGCGGTTGACCAGCACGGAGTCCTTGAACTCGAGCCGGTGCGCGAACCCGAAGTCGAGACCGGCGCTCTTCACGTCCGGCGTGGCGGGGCGCTTGTAACCCTCATACCGGAACGAGAGACCGAGTCGGCCGGTGAGCGACTGCTTGGGCGCCTTGATGAAGTCGTAGCCCATACCGGCGGCGGCCACGTTGTAGAGTTCGATGTCCTTGATGCGGTCGAAGCCACCCTCCTCGCGGACGTACCAGGAGTTCTTGCCGGCGAAGTTGCTGGTGTAGTCGACCCCGGCCTTGAACTGGTCGGCCGATTTCTGGTTGTCGGTCACCTGGCGGTCGTAGGAGGTGTAGAACTGGAGCGTGTCGGCGACACCCTTGAGCGTGGCGCGCACGCTCGCGGACGTGCCGAGCTGGCTCTTGTTGCCCTCCTTGCCGTTGAGGTCCATCGCGGCCTCGTAGGCCCAGCCACGTTCGAGGGCGGCGAGCGCGGGATCCTTGCCGCCGGCGGCCCAGGAGGCGGCGACCTTGGAGATATCGGAGGTGAACTCGCCCTCGGCATTGGCGACCTTCACGCGGCCATCCCCGGAACCGGTCACCTTGCCATCGACGCGGGTGCCATTGGCGAACCGGACCGCCACCGGCGCATCCGTGGCAATACTCACGACTTCGCTTTGTTTGATCGAGATACTGCCGGCGTAGTCGGTCGAGACGACGATCGTGCCGCCGTCGATCTTGGTGACCTTACCGACGATGCGGGCGCCGCCCTTGATTTCGACGACGTCAGCGGAGGCAATCGCCGCGGTGAGAATCGCGGCCCAAAGGGCGACAAAGGCCCGGAGGAGTTGGGTGTGCTTCATGTGGAGTCAGGGTGACCGATCAGGACAGCAGCATGCCGGTTCACTCGTCAATGTTCTAGTGTTTTTACCCTAAAAAGGAGAGCCAAAAACAGGTTCCTATCGCCCGCGTTGCGGAGGATCGAACCCAACGGAGTGGCCCTGCGGCGACGCACCGGTGGAAGCCCAGCACCGCCGGAGCGGAGAAAAGCCCCGGCTCGACACCAAGGCGGGGGGAGAATTCCCTCTCCTGCCCTCGAACCTGCGCATGAAGCCCGACGCCCTTCAACGCCCCGCCCTGATTGTGGCGGATCACTGGCGCGATTATGTCCTGGTCGATTGTGGCGAAGGCATGAAGCAGGAACGCTGGGGGGAGCACACCCTGGTGCGGCCCGATCCCCAGATCATCTGGCCCCGGCACGGCAAGCCGCTGGGCGCGCGCTGGGAAGACTGGGACGGATTCTATCACCGCAACGATCAAGGCGGGGGTCGATGGGAGTTCCGCCGCCCCCTACCCGAACACTGGACGCTCCGGTACGAGCCGTTGGACCTCACCTTCAAGATCCGTCCCACCTCCTTCAAACATACGGGCCTTTTTCCGGAGCAGGCGGTCAACTGGGAATGGTGCAGCGCCCGGATCAAGGCGCGGGCCGGCGCGGGCCAGCCCGTGTCGGTTCTGAACCTCTTCGGCTACACGGGCGCGGCCACGGTGGCGGCGGCCAAGGCGGGCGCCGCGGTCTGCCATGTGGACGCAGCCGAAGGCATGGTGAAATGGTGCCGCGAAAACGCCGCGCTGAGCGGCCTCGCGACGGCGCCGATCCGCTACATCGTCGACGACTGCCTGAAGTTCGCCCGCCGGGAGCTGCGGCGCGGGCGAAAATACGACGCCATCATCATGGATCCGCCGACCTATGGCCGGGGCAGCACCGGCGAGTTGTGGCGCCTGGAGGACCATCTGTGGGAACTCCTCCTGGAATGCCGCGCCCTGCTGAGTGACCAGCCGCTGTTCTTCCTCATCAACGCCTACACAGCGCGGCTTTCCCCGACGGTGGTGGCCAATCTCCTGGCCGAGTTGCTTGAGGAACGCGGCGGCACAATCGCGGCCGGGGAGGTCGGCCTGCCCATCCAGCGCGACAGCAAGGTCCTTCCCTGCGGCATCTACGGTCGCTGGACGACCTGAGTCGGGTCGATCCGCTCGGACACGCGAAACCGGACGCCGGCCTTTAGCCGGGGTCGGCGACCCCGGCCGCGGGCACCGAGAAACAACTGCACCGTCCAGGTTGGAGACGGGGTTTGAACCACGGATGGACACGGATCGATATGGATACCAAGCCGAGGCGGGAAGCGTTCGCCTCGCGCCTGGCGTGGGGCCGGTTGTCCGCTTCTATCCGTGTTGATCCGTGTCCATCCGTGGTCAATGGCTTGGGCCTTTTCGCTCCCTAGGAACCCTGGTTCAGCGCGGGCTCACCGCGCCCGGCTACAAAGCGACGTTTCGCCTAGGGCCGCAACAGGGCGGCGAACTCCGGTGACCCGCGCACCTTGTCCCACCACGGATCGAGCGGAACGGTCTTGCGGGTGACAAACACCGAGGTGTCGAGGGAACGTCGCAGGTACTCGATGGTGCGCGGGGCGTCGCCAGCCGCGGCGTAGAAGTGGGCGAGACCCCGGGCGCGCTGGGCGACGAGTTCCTCGCGCCAGGCGGCCTCGATGGGACGGAGCAGGCCAGCGGCCTCCTCCGTCCGGCCGAGCCAGGCCAGGGTGGTGGCCAGTTCGAGAGTGCCGAACTGGTGGTGGGGATCCTCCCGGAGCATGCCCCGCAGGACCGTCTCCGCCCGCTGCCACTCGAGGCGGGCGAGGTTCTCCTTCCCTTCCACCAGGCGGGCGAGGGCCAGCGACCAGTGCTTGGGCCGGCGGTGCACGACCGTGTCCTCGAAGTAGTTCTTGGCGGTGAGGGCGGCGGTGGCCGCCACCCGGGCCGGGTCGCGATCGAGCAAGGCTCCCCACATCGCGATGAAGACCGCCCGATCCTCGGCGCGCTCGGCGATGGGGAGTTTCTCGAGTTCCACCAGCGTGGAGCGCAGGGCCGGCAGGTCGCCGCGCCAGCCGCCCTGTACCACCGCCTTGGCGTTCAGCAGGGCGGCCAGGGGCTGCACGGCCAGCCCGGCCTCGAGGTGTTCAAGCGCGCTGGCCACGTCGGAAGGGGCTTTTTCGCTTCCGGCGGCGTAGATGTCGTAGGTCAGGGCGAGATCGTAGCGCAGGATGGGATCCCGCGGATCGCGCCGCACCGCGTCCCGAAGGATGGCCCGGCCTTCCTCCTCCTTGCCGTCAAAGCTCAGGGCCGTGCCCAGGGCCCGGGCGAACCGATTGTTGGTGGGGTCGGCCGCATAGGCGCGGCGGAAATAGGGCAGTGCCTGGTCGCCCGCGCCCTGCCGGCGCAGCAGATGTCCCAGGGCCCACAGCGCCTCCGGCTCGGCCGGATTCAGGCCCAGTGCCCGGCTGGCAAAGGTCTGGACATTCTGCTTCCGCTTCTCGCTGACGTCCCAGTTGCGGTAGAGGACCGTGGCGTGGACACCCGCCCGCACCCCCCAGGCGGCCGCGGAATCGGGCCCGATCTCGGTGGCGCGCCGCGCCAGCTCCTCCGCCGTCGCCAGATCCTCCCGGGTGTAGTTGATCCGGGTATACATGAGCTTGCTCCGGGCGACCAGCGACGCCACGTCGCCGCCCGCCGTCTCGGGGGGCCGTTTCTCCTCCGGGGCGCCGAGCAGCGCGGCAATTTCGCGGTCGTCCCGCAAGGGCGCCATGCGAGGATCGAGTTGGAAGTGGTTGCGGAGGACGACGCGGCTCGCCGGCGCGGCCACCGCGTCGCGGAGCAGGCCGATCGCCTGTTCGCGCTCGCCGAGGAGGAGGCTGGCCCGGATGACCCCGTTCCACCACGACTGGTTGATCGTCCAGCGATATGGCCGAGGCAGTGACTGGGCGATGAGCCGCAGGTTGGCGCGGGCTTCGTCGTGGCGACCGAGAGCCTCCAGGACCAGCGTGAGGGCGCGCCGGGGGCGCAGGTCGGTCGGGTCCTTCGCGGTCGTCCGCTGCATTTCGACCAGTGCCGCCTCGTATTGCAGCCGAGCGAGGTCCTCGCGCCCGTCGCGCCGCAGGAGATCGCCGATCAGGAGCGCCCGGGGTCCGGTGAAATCGAAGTCGGTCATCCAGGCATCCGGCAGGGCATTCAGGATCGCCAGCGCCGGCGCCACCTCGCCCGTGATCATCCCGTGGACGTAGTGCGCGTAGGCCGTGCGCGAGTTGAGGCGTTGCCGCTCGGGGACGCGGGCCAGCCACTGTTTCATCGCGGCCACGTCGCCGTGCACTTCGAGCATGATCCACGCCTTCCAGACCAGCGCGAACGCCACCGGCGAGAGGGCAATCGTCCGGTCGAACCAGCGCTCCATCTCGACGAGGTTGTTCACGTCCTTGTAGCGGCGCGCGATGTCGTAGGCGACCAGGGGGTCGGTGGGAAACTGCGCCACCATCTTCTCGCCATAGGCTTCCGCCTCGGCGTCGCGTCCGGAGATGGCGAGGATGTAGTACAGGGCGCGGTGGAATCGCGGCTCGGCCGGCTTGAGCTGGATGGCCCGGCGCAGCAGCTCCTCGGCGCGGCTGAGTTGCGTGTTGGTGAACAGCAGGTAGCGGCCCAGGGCGGCGAGCGCCTCGGGGGCGTCGGGCGCGAGTTGCACGGCGCGCTCCGTCAGTCGCTGGGCTTGTGCGCGCCGCGACGGGGTCAGGTCGAACCCCCGGACAAGCGTCTCCTGGGAAACCTCCGCCGCGACGGTGACGACTTCCGGATCATTCGGCCGCGCGGCGAGGAGCGGTTTCACGATGTCGTCCGCCAGGGCGTGATCCTCCGCAATGGCGTCGAGCGAGAGCAGCAGCTGGCGGGCGCGCCGGAGTTCTGGATCCCGGGGAAAGCCGGCTGCGGTTGCGGTGGCCGGCGCGACCGGCGGCGCCGGAGTTTTCGCAGGACCGCTGACGTCGGGAGGACTCTGGCGCCGGCCCAGGATCAGGGCCACGATCATGACACCTGCCACCACGCCACCGGCAATCCACGCGAAGGGGGCAAGCCTCCGCCGCGCTGGTGGCGCACCAGGCGCCGGACCTTCTGCCGGCCGGGCCTGCGCCCGCGGCGCCGACATCGGGGGCGTGGTGCCGCCCGCCAGAAGGTGCCGCACCCGCTCGCAGAAGGCCGGGGGCGTCTCGCCCGCCGGCAGGCGGGTCCACTGGACGCTCATGAACGAATCGGGCACCAGCGCATCCCAATCCTTCGTTTCGTCGATGCACACCGGGACGAGGAAAGGGGTCCCCTTCGCCATGAGGTGGGTGCGATCCTCGGCGAGTTTCCATTCGAGACGAAAATAGCCTTCCCGGCGCGCCTGGGTGTTCACCGACACGACCGGCAGGAAGAGCGTGCACTCCCGAATCTGGCGGCGGATCTTCTGATCCCAGGAGTCGCCACCCCGCAATTCGCTCTGATCAAACCACACCTCGACTCCGGCCGCGCGCAGCGCCTCACAAATACGTCGTGCGGCCTCCGCGTCCTGGGAGGCATAGCTGAGGAAGACGGCAGCCGGTGGGGAGCTGTCGGGCACGGGGGAAGGCATGGCAGCAGGGGGCGGCGCCGCCAGACGAAAATGCCGCGGGCTCCGTCGACCGGTGAATCTACGGGCTAGCGGTACTCCGCCAGTTCCACGATCACCCCGTCGGGGTCGAGGAAATAGAGGAGCGTCTTGTCGCCCGCCGCGAACCGGACCACGCCGCGGGGCACCTTCACGGGATCGCTAAACAGGGTCACGCCGGCGGCGCGCAGACGGGCGGCCATCGCCGCGATGTCGTCCACGCGCAAAGCGAAATGGCGCAGTCCGAGGGTATTGGCGCGGGAGTTGTCCGGCAGCGCCGCTCCCGCCGGAGTCACGTACTGCAGCAATTCGATCCGGGTGCCGCCGCCCGGGGGTTCGACGAACGCCACCAGTCCCTTCACCCCGCGCAGGCCGATGATCGTCTCGATCCAGGCGCCCTCCATCGTGACATCGGCGGTCTTCCGGAAGCCCAGCAC
The DNA here is from genome assembly GCA_016222805.1 of Verrucomicrobiota bacterium. Lineage (GTDB taxonomy): Bacteria > Verrucomicrobiota > Verrucomicrobiia > Opitutales > Opitutaceae > ER46. Next base: position 72,000 of record JACRQG010000032.1, read on the forward strand.
CTCGGTGTAGAAGCGCACCGAGCGCGCGAGGTCGCTCACGACGAGGTTCAGGTGATCGATGCCCTGGATCATGGCCGGCCAATCTGGAGTGGACCGACGGGAGCCGCGAGCCGGAACCGGAGGGGTGGCCCCGCCCGCCGATCCACGACCCGGCGAGGGCGGTTTCCACGCCCTATCTCGACGTTGCCTTGTCTCCCCATCTCCCCCTCTCTCCCCCTCTTCGCGTCTCTTTCCTTTTCACCTTCGCCACCATGTCTCCCCTCGCCGAAGCCTACTACCAACGCTCTCTCGAGATGCTCGCGGTCGCCCGCGAGAAGAACGCCGCGACCATCGCGAAACTCGCCCCGATCCTCGGCGCCTGCGTCGCCCGCGGCGACATGATCCACACGTTTGGCTCCGGCCACAGCGAGATCATCTCCCGCGAAATCGTGGGCCGCGCCGGCGGCCTCGTCTGCATCACCGCCATCCCGGATCCGACCGCCGGTTTCATCGAGAACCTGGTCGGCTACGGCACCAAGCTGGTGGAGAGGTACGACCGCCAGTACGAACTGCGCGCGGGCGAGGTGGTGATTGTGATTTCCAACTCCGGCAAGAACGCCTCGCCCCTCGAGGTCGCCCTGCACGCCAAGAAAAAGGGCTGCGTCGTCATCGGCCTCTGCTCGGTTACGATGTCCACCACGGCGAAGACGGTGCATCCCGACGGCCGGAACCTCCACGCCATCGCCGACTACGTCCTCGACAACGGCGGCGTGCCCGGCGACGCGATCATGCCGGTGACCGACACGGTGTCGACGGGCCCGACGAGCACCTTCATCGGCTGCTCGCTGCTCAACTGGCTGATGGTTTCGACCATGGAATGGCTGAAGGATCACGGCCACGATCTGCCGGTGCTGCGGAGCCAGAACGTGCCGGGTTCGATCGAGCGCAACCGCGCCGTCGGCGAAAAGTACAAGCACCGCCTGAGCAAGCAGCTCGCCTGAACGGACGCCGCCACCGGCCCTCCGGTCGCGGGACCGGACACACCCCGGCGCGGCGCGCCACCTCTCTCCAGGCGGAGGAATTCAGCGGAAAACCACGAAGGGACACGAATCGACACGAAGCATCGGCCGGCGCGCCGCGTCACCTTTGGGTGAGTGGCAAGACCTCCTCTTCCGCAGGCTCTTTCCATTCGGTTTGTTCGTGTTCGTTCGTGGTTCCATCGCATGGATCCGGCTCCAGAGGAGATCGAGCGAAAGGACCGGCTCCGCCGTGGGAGCGCGTCTGCCTCGCGATCGGGCAGACCAAGACCCAGGGCGCACCACGCCGCCGCGCAAAGAATGGAATTCCGCTCGCCGGCCTTCCGTGTATTGCGTCTGTCCCGTGGGCACAACATTTCGCATCGGCGTCGACGGCGGAGGCACCAAGACCGAGTGTATTCTCATCGATGACCGCGGGGAGATCGTCGGTCGCCGGCTCGCACCCGGGTGCAACCCGAACGTGGTCGGCCCGGAGCAGGCGCGGCTGATCGTCACCGACGCGATCTGCGCCTTGCGCGAGGAGGCCCGGGCCCGCGACCCGGCGGCGCGGATTACCCACACCCATCTCTACTCGGCCGGCAACCGGGTCTTCTGGCGCGAGACCGCGAACGCGCTCGTCGACTTCGGGCACACCTTCACGGCCGACGACTCGCATCCGGTGCTGGAACTCGCCACCCACGGCCGGCCCGGGCTCGTGCTGCACGGGGGCACGGGGTCGTTCGTCGCCGCCCGGGCCCCGGACGGCCGGGTGCACTATGCGGGCGGGATTGGCTGGCGCTTCGGGGATCCGGGCAGCGGTTACGACCTGGGCCGACGGGCGATCGGGCGGGCCCTCCTGGAACTCCAGGGTTGGTCGCCACCGACCCGCCTCGGCCAGACGGTGCGCGACCACACGCAGATTGGCCCGGACGCCGATGCGGCCCTCGTCACCCGTTTCTTCTACCAGCATGCCGATCCCAACCGGCAGATCGCCGGCCTCGCCCCGGCGCTGCTGCGGCTGGCGGCCGAAGGTGACACCGTCGTGCAGCAATTGGTCGCGGAATCCACCGGCGAGCTCCTCGCCCTGGCCCTCCGCGTGGCGGCCAAGCTGTTTCCCGACACCGCCCTCGACACGCTGCCCGCCGGCTTGAGCGGGCCGATCCTGACCCATCCCGCCGTGGCGGGTGCGCTCGCGGCGCAGGGTCCCCTCGCCCTCAGCCCGGTCGAAGGCACGCCCATCGAAGGAGTGCGGCGACTGCTGCACCGCGCCCCATGAAACCCCGACTGCTCTTCGCGCTGGCCGCGACCCTGATCGCGACCGGACTGGCAACCGCCGCCGAGAAAATCCCGGGCCAGTCCTATTTCAGCACCACCCGCTACCTCGAGTACCTGGCCGGCGATCTGCCCCTCGTCATCACCGTCCCCCACGGCGGACGGCTGACCCCGGACGCGCTCCCGAAACGGAAGAAGGGGGTCATGGACATGGACACCAACACGCAGGAGCTCGCCCGCGCCCTCGCCGGGGAACTCCACCAGCGGACCGGCGGCCATGCGCACGTGGTGTTCAGCCTGCTGCACCGGTCGCGACTGGATCCCAACCGCGAGATCAAGGAGGCCGCCGGCGGCGATCCCGGCGCCGAACAGGCCTGGCGCGAGTTTCATGCGGCGATCGAAGGAGCGCTGAAGGCCGCGGTGGCCCGGCATGGTTTTGCCTTCCTCATCGACCTCCACGGCCACGCCCACCCCATCGCCCGCCTCGAGCTGGGTTACAACCTCGGCGCCGGCCACCTGAACCAGACGGATGCCGATTTCGACACCGCCGGATTGATCGAGCTCTCGACCGTAAACGATCTGCACCGGACCCGGGGTGGCAGCGGAGCGACCCTGCTGCGCGGCCCGCGGAGTCTGGGTGCCTTGATTGTGGAGCGGGGGATTCGAGCGGTGCCCAGTCCGGCAGAGCCCGGCCCCGGGCCAAATCCCTTCTTCTCCGGCGGCCATATCACGCGCCTTCATGCCGGCGGCCCCGCAACCCCCAAGGTCGATGGCGTGCAGATCGAGTGCCCGCGGCCCGGGATTCGCGACACCGAGGAGAACCGGGCCCGCTTCGCCCGCATCGTGGGCGAGGCCCTGCTCGAGTTCCTGCGCGAGCACTACGGCTTCACGCCGGCGCCGAAGCGGTAGCACCGCCGTGTCGTCCGCTTCCTCCACGTCTTCTTCGGACGGGCCGCCCTCGCGCGCGGAGGTTGAACCCAGCCTGCACCCCGGGCGAATCCTCCCCGAAGCGGAATGGCGCGAATGCCAGGCGGCCCACGAACGGCGGGTGCGGCGGTGGACGGACCCGCACCAGGCCCGGGCGGGGCGCGGCGAAAAGCACCCGGTCTACGACTTCATCTTTCACTACTACGCCTTCCGGCCGGCCTGGCTGCGCCGCTGGCACCCCGGACCGGACGTGGCGCTCGCCGGACCGGGCGCCCGTGAGTTTCTCCGCTGGCCCGAGTACCGGGAAACCACCGGACCGGCGGGAGATCCCGTGGTGAGCGTCAATCCCCGGGCCCTGCCGGCGCACCGCCGCGAGTTTGTCGCCTGGTTGCGCGGCCTCCTCGCCGCGATGCAGGAACGACCCGCCTTCTTCGGTTGCTTCGGCCTGCACGAGTGGGCGATGGTCTACCGCCTGAACCCGGCGGAGGTGCGACACCACGCCTGGCCGCTGCGGTATCCGCCGGAGGAGATCGCCCGCATCGTCGAGGCCGCCGCCATCACCTGCTCGCACTTCGACGCGTTCCGCTTCTTCACGCCGCCGGCCCGCCCGCTCAACCGGCTGCAGCCGACGCGCTCCGACATGCCGGACCTGGAGCAGCGCGGCTGTCTCCACGCCAACATGGATCTCTACAAGTGGGCGTTCAAACTTGCCCCGTTCACGCCGGGCGAGCTCGTGGCGGATGCGTTCGAACTCGCCTGTGCGATCCGCGAGATCGACATGCGGGCCAGCCCCTACGACGTGAGCGCCCTCGGATTCGCCCCGATTCCCGTCGAGACAGCGGCCGGCCGGTCGGAATACGAGGCCTGCCAGCGCGACTTCTCCACCCGCGGTGAACCCCTCCGGGCCCGGCTGATCGCAGTCTGTGACTGGCTGCTCGGGGCCCCGTCCGGCAGTTAACGCCCGGGGTCAGGCCGGCTGGGGGCGTCGCATTCGCCTTCGGTTCAAGCGCGACGACGGAGCGCGTGAGGCGGGTCCACCCTTCGCCTTTCGGCCCACTCCCCTCGGCCAATACCGCCGCGCGGGGTTTTTGGGCAAACTGGGCCCATCGCGAGACGCTCCGTTTCGCCCACAACCCGAACCTTCAACCACCCACCCTCCCATGCATCTGGTTTCCACTCCCACCCTGGTCCGTCCCACCTGGAGCCGCTTCCTCGGCACCCTGGTCCTCAGCGCCGCCGTTGTCGGCGGCACCGTCGCAGTCTTCGCCGAGCCCGCCCACCTCACCAAGGGCCTCCAGTTGGTCGACGAAATTTCCGGCGCGCAGGCCGCCGGCGTGCTGGTGGATGCGAACAACGTACCGCTCAACCGTTATGGCGGCAGCTGGAACAGCGCGACCAACCCCTCCTACATCCGCTTCGCCGCCCTGCCGGCGGTGCTCCCGTCCAACAACACGAAGTGCGCCCCGTTCATCACGCACCTCCTGAAGTCCTGCTACGCCTGGAACTGGAGCGCCTACTCGTTCTACGACCCGATCCTCAAGGTCACCAAGTCCACCGCCAGCCCGTACCCGTACCAGTACATCGCCCTGCTCAAGGAAGGCAAAGGCTTCGCCTCCCGGATCACCCGCCTCGACCAGGTCCTGCCCGGCGACGTGCTGTTGTGGTGGAACGTCGGCAGCGATGAAAACGACCACGCGATGATCGTCGTCAACGTGGACCTCGCCAGCGGCAAGGCCTATCCCAGCGAACACGCCAACGCCAATCCCGCCCTGGCCGGCACCACGTACTACGAGGTCGAGGTCCTCGACAGCTCCAGCGGCGTGCATTCCCGCGATTCGCGCCTCGTCCCGGTCAACGGGGTCGACACGCAGATTCCCGGAGTCGGCACCGGCACCATCGGCGTGCTGGTCAACGCCAGCTTCGAGATCGTCGGCACCACCTGGAGCCTGCCGAATTCCGACTACGCCACGCAGCTGACGGGCTGGCTGAACGGTCTGCACAGCCGCCTGAAGCTGCAAGGCACGACGGAAGCCGTGATCGGCCGCCTGCCCTGAGGGTGCCTCTTTCGTCTCCTCCCCTCCCAGCAAACCGGCCGCGGGCACACGCCCGCGGCTTTTTTTCGTTGGGCCAGAAGGATCCGGTGGCGATGCCCGACTGCCCCGTGCTGTCTCCTGTAGGCGGGGCGACCCCGCCCCGCGAGCGGCTAATTCAGCCGGCCGAAGAGCGGGGCGCGGTCGCCCCGCCCACAGCGCCGGACAAGGCCTACAGGCCCCGGGGATCCGGCCCTACCCGCCCAGCTTCTCCAGCGCCATGGCCGCGGCGCTGGTGCGGTTTTCCACCCCGAGTTTCGCAAAGGTGCTTTCGAGGTGCTTCTTCACCGTGGTGAGGCCGATGCCGAGCACGGTGGCGATTTCGTCGTTGGTCTTGCCCCTCGCCACCCAGAACAGCACCTCGGCTTCGCGCGGGGTCAGGCCGAGCTGTTCCAGTCGGCCCGGTTCCGCCGCCCCGGCCGGGCGACGCGCCGGCGAGGCTCCCGCCAGCTCGGCGCGCCGGAGCCGCGCCCGCACCGCCGCGATCAGTTCATCCGGGGCGACGGGCTTGGTGAGGTAGTCGTCGGCGCCGAGGTTCATGCCGGTCCGCACATCCTCCTGCTCGTTCCAACCGGTGAGGAAGATGAACGGCAGGTGCGCGGTGCGCGGCTCGCCGCGCAAGGTCTCGAGCACGCGGTGGCCGTTCATCTCCGGCATCGTGATGTCGCAGAGCACGAGATCCGGCGGGTCGCGCCGGGCGCGCTCCACGCCCTCGCGCCCGTTGCGGGTCTCGATCACCTCGTGGCCGTCGAGTCGCAGGATCTCGGCAAAGTGCTGCCGCAAACGGGCGTCGTCCTCGATGACCAGGATTCGTTTCACCGCGGGGGAAGCTGCGCATTTCGGGAGCGAAGTAAAGCCGCGGCCCGTGGCGCGCCGCTCCCGCCCGCATTCAAGAGTCGGGTGAACACACCCCGTCGCTCGCGCGACACCCCTCGCAAGCCATCGCGAAGCAATAGAATCACGAAGGGACACGAACGAACCGAATGAAACGACCCGGCGAAGACGGAGGTCTTGCCGCCCACCCAAGGGCGATCGCGGCACGCCGGCCGATGCTTCGTGTCGATTCGGGTCCCTTCGTGGTTTTCCACTGAATTGCTCCGGCTCCAGCGGAGATTCCCCGGAACGGAATCCGGATTGAGTCCCCTCTGGAGCCGGAACGATGCAGTCGGGCTGACGCACCTGCGGGAGTCCACTGACGAAACGGTGACCTGTGGGCGGGGCGACCGCGCCCCGCTCCGCGACGAGGTCGTCGCGGCTACATTGATGCGGTGCACGTCGACTTCAACTGCATCGTTCCGGCTCGACAGGGGTGCCCGTCTTGTCCGCCGTAGCCTCGGCGGAGGGGAAAGGGCGGGAGGTGTTGCCTCGGTACCAGCCGGGGTGGGCCGATCGGCCCACCCCCAACCGGCCCATACCGGGAACCGGCGAATATTGGCAGAATGGGCGCGTCAACCACCCACCCACGTTTCGATTCCCATGAAAACGCTTCCTTTCCTCGCCACCGCGGCCGCCCTCGTCGCCGGCACGATCCTTCCCTTCGCCCTCGAGGTGGTCGCGACCCTCGCGTTTGCCGGCGGTGTCCTCGCCCTCCTGGCTGCGGACTACGCGCGGCCCAGTCAGCTGCCCTTGAACATCACCCAGCGCCGGCCGGCGCGCCGGCGCCAGGTGCGGGCCACCGAACCGCACCGGCTCGCGGCCTGAACCTTCACCCCTGCCCCCTTCCGCCCATGACCCCCGCTGAAATCAACCTCGTCAAAGACTCCTTCCGGCAGATCCTGCCGCTCGCGGATCAGGCCGCCGCCCTCTTCTACGCCCGGCTCTTCGAACTCGATCCCTCGCTGCGCGCCCTGTTCCACGGCGACATGGTGGAACAGGGGCGCAAGCTCATGACGGTCCTGGCCACCACGGTAAAGTCGCTGGAGCAGATCGACACGCTCCTGCCGATGGTCCGCCAGTTGGGCGTCCGGCACGCCGGCTACGGAACCTCCGAGGAGCACTATGCCACCGTCGGCGTCGCACTCCTTTGGACCCTGGAGAAGGGCCTCGGCCCCAACTTCACGCCCGCGGTGCGCGATGCCTGGACCAGCGCCTACGTCCTCCTCGCCAACACCATGATCGAAGGCCAGCGCAGCCTGCGCCGCGCGGCCTGAGTGCGCCGGGGTAAGGGCGGCGGCCTGGCCGCACCCGTTCCCGGCCCAAACCCCGACACGTTTCCTCGTCCCTTTCGCGTTGGGCGCCGGCTTCACCCGCTGTCGGCCGCTGGCTGCAACCGCTGCTCATGGGGTGGTGAAGTCGCCGCCCAACGCTCCTTACCGATGATCTCAAACCTGCAGAAACCCAAACGCGCCCGCACCTCCGCCTGCCGGATCGTGCCGGCCCGCCTCCGTCCCACCTCCCTCCCTCAACCCACACCCACCATGTCCACCAAATCCCGTCTCACCCTCGCCGCCATCGGCGCCTGCTGGATCGCCTTCGCCGCCCCGGCCCAGGCCGGTTCGCCCAACGAAGCCACGACATCGCCGTCCGCGGTCGCGCCAGCCCCGGAACTCATCAACCGCGGCCGCTACCTGGTCGAACGTGTCGGCATGTGCGCCGACTGCCACGGCCCGCGCAATGAAAAGGGCCAGCTGATCATGAGCCAGTGGCTCAAGGGCTCGCCGCTTCCGTTCCAGCCCATGGTTCCGATGCCATGGTCGCCCGCGGCGCCCGCGATCGCGGGGCTCCCGTCGATGACCACGGAACAGGCAGTCGCCTTCCTGCAGACCGGTGTGCGGGCCGACGGCTCGCGGCCGCTGCCGCCGATGCCGGAGTTCCGCTTCTCCGAGGCCGATGCAACCGCCGTGGTGGCGTACCTCAAGTCGCTCCCGTGATCCTGCCCGGTTGCGTCGCTTCGTTCATTGACCCGGAGGCCGTGTCGGCGGGGTGACCTCGCCCCGCCGATGCCACGGGCTCCGAATCGTTCGGGGCGGGGCGGGGTCGCCCCGCCGACACGAACGTATTAGGGCACGATCGGTCCGGATCCGTTCTCCGTCGCACCGCACGGTTGCGCTGCCCGGCGGGTTCTCTTTCCTCGCCGGGTACCCCCGAACGTCTCATGTCGTCCGCGAGCACTTTTCCCGACTTTTCCGAGCATCCCTTCGGCCAGGCGGGCGGCATTATCGATGCCGCGCGCCAGTCGCGCTCGTATTTCGAGAAGAGCTTCCACTCGAGCCCGGCGCTGATGTCGATCGCGAGCGCGGTCGACGGCCGCCTGATCGAGGTGAACCCGGCGTTTGCCCGCGGCGCGGGCCTCACCCGCGAGCAGATGATCGGCCGCACCACGCTCGAGCTGGGGCTCTGGGTGCATCGCGAGCAACGGGAGGAGTTTCTCCGCCGCATCCGCGCCGAGGGCAGCGTGCGCGACATGGAGGCGGACTTCCGCTCCAAGGCCGGCCGGATTCGCTTTCTCCTGCTCAACGCCGACCTGATCGAGCTGGGCGGCCACCCGTGCATGCTGACGGTGGCGATCGACATCACCGATCGCCGGCGCCAGGAGCGGTTGCAGGCCGCCACCTACAAGATCTCCCAGGTCATCCTGGCCGGGGGCGATCTGCCGGCGCTGTTCGCCGAGGTGCACCGCATCATCGGCGAGCTGATGTCGGCCCGGAATTTCTACGTCGCCCTGCTCGCCGCCGGCGACACGCAGATCGAGTTTCCGTACTTTGACGACGAGACGATGCCGTGGCCCGCGCCGCGGCCGCGCCGCAACGGGATCACGGAGTTCGTGATCGATACCGGCGAGCCCCTGCTGGCCGGCGATCAGGAGGTGCCCTCCCTTCTGGCGGCGCGCGGTGGCTACGTGCCGCAAGGGCGTCCCAGCGCGCAATGGATGGGAGCGCCGCTCAAGGTGGGCGGAAGCAGCATCGGGGTGATCGCCCTGCAGGACTACCACAACCCGCAGGCGTACACGGCCGAGGATCTGCACCTGCTCACCTTTGTCGCGGATCAGACGGCCGCCGCGATCCACCGGCAGCGGGTCGAGGGCGCGCACCGGGAATCGCAGGCCTATTTCGAAAAGAGCTTCCAGACGAGCCCGGCGCTGATGGTCATCTCCCGGGTGGTGGACCGCCGCATCACGGAGGCCAACCCCGCCTTCCTGCGCGCCTGCGGCTTTGCCCGCGACGAGGTGATCGGGCGCACCGCGGACGAACTCGACCTGTGGGTGCACCCCGAACAACGGGCGGAATTTTTCCGTCGTGTGCGGGAATCCGGGGCGATTCGGGATTTCGAGAGCGATTTCCGCGCGAAGTCCGGCGTCATCACGACCTTCCTCGTCCATGCCGATCTGCTCGAACTCGGCGGCACCCCGTCGTTGCTCACGGTCGGAATCGACATCACCGATCGCCGGCGACGCGAACGCGTGCAGGCGGCGACCTATGCCATCTCGCAGGCGGCGACGGCCGGCGGGGATCTGGCCGCGTTGTTCTCCGATCTCCATCGGATCGTCGCCGGGCTGATCTCGGCGAAGAACTTCTACGTCGCCCTGCTCAGCGCCGACGGGGCGCTGCTCTCCTTCCCCTACTTCGCCGACGAGGCCACGACCACGCCGCCGGCGCGGAAACCCGGCCATGGGTTGACCGAATATGTCCTGCACACCGGCCGGCCGCTGCGGGCCCCGGGCGACGGCCGGGTGGATCTCCGTCATGCCGGCGAATCGTACCGGCCGACCGGCCAGCCCTCGGCCGTCTGGCTGGGCGCGCCCCTCGTGATTGAAGGCCGGAGCATCGGTGTCATCGTCGTGCAGGATTACCACAATCCCGACGCCTATTCGGACGCGGACCTGCAGCTCCTGAAGTTCGTCGCCGATCAGTCGGCGGCGGCGGTGCAGCGCCAGCAGGTCGAGGCGGCGCAACGGGAGTCGCGGGCCTACTTCGAGAAGAGCTTCCACGCCAACCCGGCGATCATGGCGCTGAGTCGCTGGAGCGACCGGCGCGTGATCGAGGTCAACCCGGCCTTCACCCGGTGCTTCGGCCATCCGCGCGAGGAGGTCATCGGCCGCACCCTGGCGGAACTCGGGCTCTGGGCCGATCCGGTCCAGCGGGCGGAGTTCGAAGAGCGGATCGCCGCGATCGGCATGGTGCGCGACCAGCAGGCCGGCTTCCGGGACCGCAGCGGCCGGGGGCACACGCTGCTGCTCAATGCCGATCGCATCGAGCTCGGCGGTGAACCGTGCGTGCTGACCGTGGCGATCGATGTCACCGAGCGGCGGCGACGGGAGCAGGTGCAGGCCGCGACGTTCCAGATCTCCCGCACCGTTCTCGCCGGCGGCAGCCTGGAGGCGCTGTTCGCCGACGTGCACCAGATTGTCGCCGAGTTGATGCCGGCCCGGAACTTCTACGTCGCCCTGGTCAGCGCCGACGGGCGCGAACTGTCCTTCCCCTATTTCGTCGACGAGCGCGTGGCCAACCCGCCGGCGCGACCGCTGGGCAACGGGTTCACCGAATACGTGCTGCAGACCGGCCGGCCGCGGATCGTCACCGCCGTGGAGCTGGAGACCCTGCTCCAGCAGCGGGGGGCCTACCAGGCGCTCGAACAGCCCGCCCGGCAGCGTCTTGGCGCGCCGCTGATTGCCGCCGGCCGCACCCTCGGCGTGATCGCGCTGCAGGACTACGACCGCGCCGACGCCTACGGCGAGGAGGACCTGCGGCTCCTCAACTTCGTCGCAGAGCAGGCGGCAGTGGCGGTCCAGCGCCACCAGGCCGAGGCCGCCCTCGCCCGGGCGGAGCGCCGCTACCGCAGCATCTTCGAGAACGCGGTCGAGGGCCTCTACGTGTCGACACCCGAGGGCCGCTTCGTCAGCGCCAACCCGGCGATGGCCCGCATGCTCGGCTACGACTCCCCGGCCGAGTTGCTCGCCGCGGTGAACGACATCACCCGGCAGTTCTATGTCGATCCGACGCGGCGCGCGGAGTTCTTCGCGCAGATCCAGCGCCTGGGGCAGCTCGCCGACTTCGAATCCGAGGTGTTTCGCCGGGATGGCTCCCGGCTGTGGATTTCCGAATCGGTCAGCCTCGTGCGCACGGCCCAGGGCGCGATCGACCATTTCGAGGGCGTCGCGACCGACATCACCGCCAAGCGCGAAGCGGCGCGCGCCCTCCAGGCGGCGAAGGAGGCCGCCGACGCCGCCAGCCGGGCGAAGAGCTACTTCCTCGCGAGCGTCAGCCACGAGCTGCGGACCCCGCTCAACGGGATCCTCGGCTACACGCAGATCCTCCGGCGCGACGGCACGCTGACGCCGCGGCAGCGCGACGGCGTGAATGTCATCCACGAATCCGCGGATCACCTGCTCGCGCTGATCAACGACGTGCTGGATCTGTCGAAGATCGAGGCCGGGCGAATCGAACTGCACCCGGTCGACTTCGATCTGCCGGCTTTCGCGGCGGGCGTGGAAAATGTGTTCACGCCCCGGGCGCGGGAGAAGAGCATCCTGTTCGAAACCGCCCTGGCGCCGGATCTGCCCCGGTGGGTCCGGGCCGACGAGCAGCGGCTGCGACAGGTGGTGTTCAACCTTCTCTCCAACGCGGTGAAGTTCACCAAGACCGGCGGGGTCGTCTTTTCGGTCCAGGCCGGGGCCGGCGGGTTGGTGCGATTCTCGGTGAGCGACACCGGGCCGGGAATTTCCGAGGCCGACCTGCAGAGGCTGTTCGAGCCCTTCACACAGGTGGGTCAGGCGGCGGGCGCGCCGGCCAGCGGCACCGGCCTGGGTCTGGCAATCAGTCGTTCGCTGGTCGAGCGGATGGGCGGCCGGCTCGTCGTCGAGAGCAAGCCCGGCTGGGGCAGCCGATTCTGGTTCGACCTGCCCCTGGCGCCAGCCCTCGGGCTTCCTTCCGTCCAGCCGGCCACGGCCCACCGGATCGTCGGTTACGAGGGGCCGCGGCGGCGCGTGCTCGTCGTCGACGACAACACGGCCAACCGGGCGGTGATGGTCGACATGCTCTCCCCGCTCGGGTTCGAGGTGACGGAAACCGCCGACGGCGAGACCGCGCTGGCCGAGGCCGAGCGTACCCGGCCCGAACTGGTGCTGATGGACCTCCGCCTGCCGGGCGGCATCGACGGCCTCGAAGCCACGCGCCGGCTGCGGCGCCGGGAGGGAGGCCACCTCCTGCGCATCATCGCCGTGTCCGCCAGCGCCTACGATCTGGACCGCAGCGAGTGCTTTGCGGCGGGCTGCGATGCGTTTCTCGCCAAGCCGTTCCGCGAGGAGGAACTGTGGGGCCTGATCGGCCGGCTCCTCGAACTCACCTGGCAGACGGCCGAGACGGAGGAGACGCGCTCCCCCTTCGCGCTGGAGATCGACGCCCCGCCGGCCGCCGAAGCCACCGCCATCTACGAACTCGCCGCCAAGGGCGACGTCGTCGGCATCCGCGCGCGGGCGCAGGCCCTGCTCGCCCTCGATCCGAAGTACGCCCCCTTTGCGCAGCGGGTCCTGGACCTCGCCGGCCGGTTCAAGATGAAGGCCATCCGCCAGTTCGTCGCCCGCTACACCTCCTGACCCCCCGCGTCTTCCCCGTCTTCCTCGTCTTCCAAGTCTTCCTCTTTTCCCCGTCTCCCCCGTTTTCCTCGTCTTCCAGGTCTTCCTCGTTTCCCAAGATTTCCACGTTTTCCGCACCTTTCTTCCCCATGCCCGAAACGATCCTCATCGTCGACGACACCCCCGCCAACCTCGGTGTCCTGGTCGAGACACTCGGCGACGCAGGCTACCAGTTGATGGTGGCCGAAGATGGCGAGGAAGCGCTGGCGCAGACCGCGCAGACGCGCCCGGACCTGATTCTCCTGGATGTGATGATGCCGGGCCTCGACGGCTTCGAAACCTGCCGGCGGCTCAAGGCGCAGCCGGCCACGCGCGATGTTCCGGTGCTGTTCATGACGGCCTTGAATGAAACGGCCGACAAGGTACGAGCGTTTGCCGCCGGCGGTGTCGATTACATCACAAAACCCATCGAGCACGAGGAAGCCCTGGCCCGGGTGCGCACGCACCTCGCGCTGCGCCGGCTGCGGCGGGAACTGGAGGAGCAGCTGCAGCTGAAGGATCGGTTCATGCGGATCGCCGGGCACGACCTGCGCAATCCGCTCTGCCTGATCCTGATGGCGGGAGAGCTGGCGCGGCGCGCGGAGGCGGAGCCGCTGCCCGGCGAGGTTGCCCGGCACCTCGACAGCATCGCGGAGTCGGCGCAGCAGATGCGGCGGATCATCGACACTTTTCTGGAGATCCGCCCGGTCGGGAGGAACGCCGAGCGCACCGGGGCACGCGGACGGGTCGATCTCAACCTGCTGTGCGCGGCGATTGTGCGCCAGTACGCGGCCGTCGCGCAGCGCAAGGACATCGACCTGCGGGCCGTGCCTGGCGACGACCTCCCGCTCGCCCGGTGTGAAGCCGGGCTGGCCTATCAGGCGGTGACGAACCTCACGAGCAACGCCCTGAAATTCACGCCCAGGGGTGGGGCGGTCGAGGTGCTGACCCGCGCTGCGGACGGCCGGGTGCGGGTGGAGGTGCGCGACACCGGGCCTGGCGTACCCCCGGCGGAGCGGGCGCAGCTGTTCGTCGAGCATGCCCGCCTGTCCCCGCGTCCGACTGGCGGTGAGGAAAGCCACGGCCTGGGCCTGGCGATCGTGAAGCACCTGGTGGCGACCCAGGGCGGCCACGTGGGTGCGGAGTTTCCCGCCACGGGTGGCAGTGTCTTCTGGTTCGACCTGCCGGCGCGCTGACGCTTCGCCGGTGCGTCCCGTCCGGGTCCGGTCGGAGGCTCAGTCGAAACCGGGGCGGCGGAAGGTGCGCGCCTCGGGAAATTCGCGCTCCACCGCGCGGCGAAGGCGCTCCAGCTGCACCAGCAGATCCAGCACCTCATCGGCTTCGGCCGGAAAATGGCCGCGCAGCCGCGCCCACGCCCCGATGGAGCGATCGATCGCCACCAGCGCGATCTTGGCGGAACCGTCCGCATCGCTGGGAAAGCCGTCGTCGCCATCGCGGGTGCGGTCGACCCGCGAGGCCACGGCGCGCTGGAGCTTCACGTCGATAAAGAACAGGTACCACTGCACAACCTCGAGGGCGTCGCTGATGTCGGCGGCGACCTCCTCGGGATGTCCGGCGCCCAGGCGGGCCTGGGCGCGCAGTTCGTCGGCGGCGGCCGAGAGATCCGGACGCATCGCCTCCAGCAGGGCCTTGGCCGCCTTCCAGTAACCGGTGGCCGCCTGGTGCAGCGCGCTGCCGGCCCGCGCCGCCGCGCGCCGGCGCTGCCGCTCCTCGCGCTCGGCCTCCACGAGCGCGTCGACGTCGTCGAGATCGATTCCCTGCCGGCGGGCCTCGCGCTCGATCAGGCGTCGCGCCAGCGCAAAGCTGCGGGCGATGTCATCCCAGAAGGACTGGGCCGCGCCCTCGCCCGCCCCGGGGCGGTGGGCCCGGGTGGCGCAGTCCATCTTGAAGGAGAGGCAGCGGGAGGTGAAGGCGCACCGCTCGCACCAGCGATCGCAGTAATTGTAGATGCCAGCGATGAGGTTGGGGTCACCGGCCAGCTGATCGAGGGTGTCGGCGTCAGCGTCGACCTCGGCCGCAGTCGGGGCAGCCGGGCGCGACGATTTGCGTTTGGACGGCATGGGGGCGGGCGAACCGCCCCGCCACCATGGGGAGGCGGGACGCGGACGGCAATCCAAAGCCAGAGCTCGCGTGCATCCCGATCCACGGCGGGCCGGCGGCGAGTGACGACGAGTGTGGTCCAATCCTGCGTCAGCCGCCCGTGGATCCTGTGGGCGCGGCGACCGCGCCGCGCGGGCCGGCGCTTCGCGGGGCGGACAACCGCGGGCGAGGTTCCGAGGAAGGGAGACTCAGAACTCGAGCGTGGTGGTCAGGCGCCAGCTCCGGGGTTCGTTGAAGTAGACGCGGCGGACGCCGGTGTAGTTGTCGTTGTAGCGGCCGATGTTGACCAGGTAGGAGTTGGTGACGTTGCGGACGTCGAGCTGCACGGTGGCGTTGATCTTCGTCCGCGGCACCTTGAAGCGGTAACCGGCGAAGGCGTCGCCGAGCAGGGACTCGTTGCCCCAGTAGACGTAACCGGTGGCCTTGTCCCAGCTCATGAAGTTCTTGCCGTTGTATCGCACGGAGCCGCCGACAAAGAGACCGCGGAGGCGGCCCTCGCTGAAGCGGTAGCGGGCGGTGCCGTTGGCCTTGTGGGGTCGGGAGCCGAAGGGCGAGTTCTGCCGGTCGACCTGGAAGTCGAGCTCGCTGTAGAGGTCGCGCACCGCGGTCTCGAAGGTCGCGAGCTCGGCCGGGTGGTTCGCAAGCAGCTGGCGCCACTGGGGCACGCGGGTGTCGAAGAACTCGAACACCTCGGTGAAGAAGTTCTGCCGCTTGCGCTCCGAGTGGGCGTAGCTGGCGCGGAGGGTGAGGTTCCGCGTCGGGTTGGCCACCACCTCGACCTCGACCCCCTTGGTGAGGATGTCGATGGTGGCGGAGGTCCAGGTGATCGCCTGGCGGTCGTAGTCGGCCTGGGTGATCCGGCCCGCGCTGAGGAGGGAGTTGAGCATCGCCGTGAGGTTGTCGACGCCGAGCGCGTTGCTGCCCGGCAGGATGGGCGAGTCGTTGAGCTGCTCCGTCTGGTACCAGGTGGTGCGGATGAAGAGGCGGTCGTCGCCGAAGACATCGAGCATGAAGCCGAGGTCGCGCCCGCGGCCCTCGGTGGGCTCGGGGACGTCGCCAGTCGGCAGGACGGTGCGGTCGAAGCGCGGCTGACCGTTGTTGCGGGAGAAGTTGGCGAAGGCGGAGAGGCGGCGGTTGGCGTGGAGGACCGCGCCGGCGGTGAAGGTGGTCGGGCTGTATTCGTGCTTCACGTACTGGCCGTTGAAGTACCATTCGCCGGAGGCGATGAGCTTCGACTTCACCCGCGGATCGTTGGCGTCGAGGACCCGCTCCTCCTGGGCGTTCCGGAACTTGATGGCGTCGCGGCGCGCGCCGAGCGTCGTGACGAGACGGTCCTTCCACCAGAAGCTCTGGCTGGCGAACATGAAGGAATCGATATCCTTGATCGTCTGGGTGTTGGCCCGGGCGCGGGAGGCGTAGGTCGCGGTGTAGGTGCGGCCGTTGTAGAGGAAGGGCGGGACCGGGATGGAGGGATCGGAGCCGTAGTAGGTGGTGTAGTCGCCCTCGACGATGTAGTTGCGACGGGTGAGCTGGTTCTGCGCGCCCTCGGCGTTGGCGGCGTTGACGATCGGCACGTTGTTCTCGTCGACGAGGATCTCGTTGCGCCAGCGGCGCAGCCGGTCCTGCACGGAGTTCTCCGCCAGGCCGGCGATGCGGTGGCGGCCGAACCAGCGGTTGGAGCGCCCACCCTCCCAGGCGGCGCTCACGCGGTAGATTTCGTTGTCGGTGACGATCCAGTCCTTGAACCAGTTCGACTCGAAGTAGAGGCGGCCGGCGTAGGGGTTGGGGATGGTGCCGGCGGCGCCGTCGGGCCGGGGCAGGGTGAGGTTGGGATCGGCGCGCAGGTTGGCGCCGGCGATGGCCAGGCCGTTGGCCTCGACGTCGGTGCGGTTGCGGAAGTAGGCGAGTTCCAGGTTGAAATTGCGGGGCAGGCGCTGCTGGACCGTGACCTGGCGGGAGTTGAAGGTCTGGTGGCGCACGCCGCCGGGGCCGGTGAGGCTGTAGGCGTAGGGCGAGACGGAGCCGGGCAGGAGGGTCTCCACCTCGTACCGGTTGATGCTCTGGAACTCCCCCCGGTAGTTGTAGACGGTCCGATCCTGCTGGTTGAAGACGAAGTTCTGGTTGGTCGCGTTGAAGCGGGACGTGCCGGAGCCGGCCGGCACCGCGGTGGCATCAAAGACGCGCTTCCCGCCATCCCACCAGGCGGTGATCTGGTCCTGGCCGTTCCAGCCGAAGGTGAGGCTGTTGTCCATGTGTCCGCGCTCGTAGGAGACATGGACCGTGGTGTTCTTGAACGGTTGATACGCCACCGCCGCGGTCCAGCGGGCGGAGTCGTTGAAGTTCCAGTGCTGCCAGCCTTCGCTGTTCTGGTACATGCCGACGAGGCGGAGCGAGAGCTTGCGGGGGAGCAGGATCTGGTTGTGGTCGCCCTCGTAACGCTCGTAGGCCCAGGAGCCGAACATCGACTTCACGGTCGTGCGGGTGCGCTGGAGGTTGGCCTTCTTGCCGGAGAGGGACACCAGCCCGCCGGCCTGGCCGAGGCCGAAGAGGATGGAGTTGGGCCCGCTCGCCACCTCGGCGCGCTCCACGTTGTAGAGATCGACGGGGATGCTCGATTCGACGAAGTCGCGCGAGGCGCCGGCCGGGGAACCGCGCATGCGAAACTGGTAGTCGTTGCCGTCGGCCCCGCGGCCCTGGGGGTTGTTGAAGCCGGCGTTGGCATCCTCGACGTCGAGTTCGATGTTGGTGGCGTGTCCCAGCATCTCCTCGAGGTTGGTGGCGGCAATGTCGGCGAGAAACTCGGGCGTGAAGGCGGCGACGGCCGCCGGCGTGTCGCGCAGCCGCGAGTTGAGCCGGCTGCCGCTGGTGGTGTTGGCCGCCTGGTAGCCGACGTCCTTGTCGGACACGACCTCGAAGGGAGACAACTCGACCACGGTGCTGTCGGTCGCCGGCGGCTTTGCGGCCGGCGGAGTCACCACCTGGGCGAGGCCCGCGGTTGCGGCCGACAGGCACAGGGTGAGGACGGCGCAGCGGCGGACCAGGACATCGCGAGATGAAATGGACATGGAAGGAAGGGGTTGAGCAGGTGTCAGGTGCCGTGCGACGCACGGCAGCCACAGCTAATCGCGGAGTTGAAACCGAGGCAAGGGCGAGAGTGGCCGGATCCGCTGTTCTGCCCGCTTGCCGACGGCTCCAGGGCGGGTTCGAATGCACGGACATGACCTCGTACGACCGCGCCCGCGCCTTGATCGATGCCGCCCATGCCGCGGATCCGGCCCGCGCCACGGACGGCCGTCCGGCGGAGCTCGTCTATGCCGAGCGGATGGAGGCCTGGGTGGTCCGGCTGGTGCCCGACGCCCCGCCGGCCCTGCGGCTGGCGGCCCGGGCGCAGCACCTGGAGCGCTGGCTGGTGCCGCGCGCGACGTTTCCCGAGGGCAAGGCCGGCTATCTCGCGTGGCGCCGCTCGCTCTACACCAAGCAGGCCGAGCGGGCCCGGGCGCTCCTGCTGGAGGCCGGCGTGCCGGAGGCGGAGGCCGCGGAAGTCGCCACCTGGGTTTCCAAGACCGGCCTGAAGATCAATGCCGGCACGCAGGCCCTCGAGGACGCCGCCTGCCTCGTGTTTCTGGAGAACGAGATCGGCGCGTTTGCGGCGCAGCATGCGGATTACCCCCGGGAGAAGTTCGTGGAGATCCTGCGCAAGACCTGGAAGAAGATGAGCCCTGCGGCCCAGCAGGCGGCGCTCGGCCTGGCCCTGCCGCCGGCGATCGCCGCCCTGGTGCGCGACGCCGTAGGCGGCGGCACCTGAGCCGCGGCTCGGGTTTCTCCCCCAAAACCACCCTGGACGAACCGTGTGGGCCGGGCGCGGTCGCCCCACCTAGATCAACCCCTCCCGTGGCCAACGCTCCCTCAGCGTTTCGGCGCCGGTGAGAGCTGCAAATCCAGCCGCGCCGCGGCCAGGGCGAGGTTCATGTCGCGGATGAAGGTCAGCATGCTGCCAATCAGCGAAATCACGGCCACCGAGAAGAGCAGGATCACCAGCAGCGCGACCTTGAGCTGCAGCAGCGCCCCGAGGAACAGGACGAGAATCAGGACGCCGACCAGCAGCACCGTGATCGCCCCGAGCGTGATCGACAGGCGCAGGATGGCGGCGCGGCGGCTGAGGATCGCGACCTGATCCCGGAGATTCTGCGCCCAGGCCCCGTCGGGGGCGGCCGCCAGTTCCCGCACCAGCACCCGCGAGCGGTCGACCATGCGGCCGAAGCGGTTGGTCAAGGTCAGGAGGAGCAAGCCCACGCCGGAAATCAGGATGACCGGGCCGACTGCGAGTTGCAGGATCGGGACCAGTTGGTCGAGAGTGGTGGTGTTCACGCGGCCCAGTCTGGCGATCCCGCCGCCGGTTCCCAGCGGATTCCCGCTGCGGAGGCATCGGCCGGGACTTGTCGCCGACCCACGGCTGCCCATGCTCACCGCAGCCCTTCCCCTCCTGCCCATGGTCAAGAAAGTCGCCCTGATCCTCGTCTTCCTCCTCGTGGCCATCCAGTTGGTCCGCCCGGAAAAGAACCTCTCCTCCACGGTCCCCAAGACCGACTTCCTCACCCTGCATCCCCCCTCCGCCGAGGTGAAACACCTGTTGCAGGTGGGCTGTTATGACTGCCACTCCGATCACACGCGGTACCCTTGGTACGCGGAGATTCAGCCGATTGGCTGGTGGCTGGCTCAGCATGTGCGCGACGGCAAACGGGAGCTCAACCTCTCCTCGTTCGGCGAACTCTCCCGCAAGCGCCAGGCCGGGAGGATCGAGGAGATGATCGATGTGATCGCGCGCCGCGACATGCCCCTGAAATCCTACACCCTCACCCACCGGGATGCCGTCTACACCGAGGCGCAGATCAAACAGATCAACGACTGGCTGGAGAAGGTGCGGGACAAGGTCGCTCCCGAGGAATAGCCTCGTCTTCCTGCGATGTCCGCTCCCCGGCTGCTTCTGCCGCGCCCGCCAGCCACGTTCGGCACGGCCCGACTTTCCGCCCGCCCGCCGCGCGAGGACGACGGGCCCGCGGTCTTTGCCGCCTATGCGAACGACCCGGAGGTGACCCGCTATCTGGTTTGGCCGGCCTACGAACGGGTTGAACCGCTCACGGCGTTTCTCCGCGACTGCATCGCGGCCTGGGAGAAGGGCGAAGGGCACCTGGCCTGGCTGCTGTGCCTCAAGGGCACCGACGCCCCCATTGGCACCCTGGGCGTGACGGTCAGCCCGCGCGGCCGGGCCCTGTTCGGCTACGCGCTGGGCCGGAAGTACTGGGGCCATGGCTTCGCCGCCGAGGCTCTCACCCACGTGGTGGACTGGGCCCTGGCCCAGCCGGCGATCTTCCGGGCCTGGGCGTTTTGCGATGTCGAGAACACCGCGTCGATGCGGGTGATGGAGAAGGCCGGCATGACCCGGGAAGGCATCCTCCGCCGCTGGCAGGTTTGCCCCACCCTCGGCCCGGAACTCCGCGACTGCTGCGTGTACGCGAAGGTGCGTTGAGATGCCCCCTCCGGCTGCCGTGACGGCCCGCCCGGGCTCCCCTCCCTCCCCCCGGATCGGTCTGCGGCAGGTCGCCGCCGCCGCCCGGGTTTGCGTGATGACGGTGTCGCTGGCCCTGCGCGACAATCCGCGCATCCCGGAACCCACCCGCAGCCGAATCAAGCGCATCGCGGGCGAACTCGGCTACCATCCGGACCCGGAGCTTTCCCGGCTGATGAACCACCTGCGGACGTCGCGGACCGCCCGCGGCCGGACAGGCGTGGCGGTGATCGATTTTCTGCCCACCGCCGATCACCCCGAGAATGCCTACAACCGCAGCGTCCGCCTGGGCGCCTCCCGGCGTGCCGCCCAGGTCGGGTTCAGTCTGACGTCCTTCCACGCCGCCGACTATCGCCACAACCTGCGCCATCTTCTCCGCGTGATCCGCGCCCGCGGCATCGAGGGTGCGCTGTTGATGCCCTCGGTCGTGCCGCTGGAACTCGATCTGGGCGAAAACTGGGAGGGGCTTTCGGTGGTGGCGGTCTCCAAGTCGATCCTGGCGCCGCGCTTCCACTGCGTCGTGCCGGATCACTTCGGCAACATGATGCGGCTCCTTGCGGCGCTGCACGCGGCAGGCCGGCGGCGAATCTGCACCGTCTTCGACGAGCTGTTTCACGAGCGGACCGGCCAGGCGTTTGCGGCCGCGGTGCAGTGGCACGGGCACGCATCCCACATGCTGGTGATTCCCCAGGCGCGAGCGGAAGAAGGCCCCGCCATGGTGGTCGACTGGCTGGCCCGTCATCGTCCGGACGCGATCTTCGCGCAGAGCGCCGCGGTCGCCACCGCCCTGCCCCACCTCCAGAAACTCTGGCCCCGGCTCGATCTCCACCTCGTCGGCCTCGGCGCACACACTTTCGGAGGCCATGACTACCTCGACGAGTGCGCCGATTTGGTCGGGTCCGCCGTGATCGATCTCCTCGGCGGGATGATGTACTACCACGAGACGGGCATTCCCGCGCATCCGCGGCTCACCTCGATCGAGGGCATGCTGGTCACGCGGCCGCGCGGCCGGCGGCGCCGCGGAGGTCCAGCGGCCTCCTTCCGCGCCGCCGGGCGGTAGCGCGGGCTACGGCCGGTTCGCCAGGACCTCCTCGAGCACCCTCCCCTCGACCTGCGGCAGCGGAACGTCGAGCAGCCGGGCGATCGTCGGGGCGACATCGAGGTTCCGGATTCGCCCGATCCGGGCGCCCTGGCGGATGCCGGCGCCGCTGGCGAGGAAGATGCCGTCGAGTTCGGGGTCGTCCGACCGGTAGCCGTGGGTGCCGCCGTAATTGATCGACGGTCCGACGATCTCCTCGCCCGTGGCGGTGGCCGAGAAAGCGTACCCTGGCTTCGGATAGAGGATGAGTTCCCCCATCCCGGGGTTTTCGGCCGGGGTCGGCATCCCCAGTGCGGGGGCGCCCGTGGCGGCGTCGATCACCGCGGCGATCCCTTCGGTGCCGGCAAAAAGCTCGCGCAGGCGCGGCAGCAGCTCGGCACGGCGGGCCGGATCGGTCACGTAGACGAAGGCGACGCCACCCTGCGTGCCGGCGAAGGCGTCGCAGTGGGCGATGGTTGGCCCGGCGGCCCGGAGCAGCCCGGCGCGCTTGAGGACGACGTTGGCGTAGAGATATTTGTCGACCTTCTTGAACCCGTGGTCGGTGGTGACGATGAGGGTGGTCTGCTCCCGCCGGCCACTGGCCTCGATCGTGCGCAGCAACTCCCCGACGAGTTGATCCGCCAGCGCCAGCGCGGAGATGCTCGCCGGCGAACCCGGCCCGAACCGATGGTGCGTCGAGTCGGTGTTCAGCGTGTGGTACAGGAGGAGGTTGGGCTGGTGGCGCGCGAAGACGAAACACGCCGCGCGGGTCCAGAGATGGTCGCGCCAGACGATGTTCCTCCGGCCGCTGCGGGCCGCCTCGATCTCCTCCGCCGTGGCGGCACCGGCGGCGATCATCTCCTGCGGCAGGGTGGACTTGGGGTCGGGCAGCTCGGCAAAGCTCCAGGTGATCGAGGGCGGCTGGGTGATGGCCACCCAGTCGATCTCCGCCGTGGTCAGGCCGGCGGCAAACGCCGCATCGTAGACGGTCGGCGCCCGCACCAGCCGCTCGCGCGGCACCCAGGGCTCGATCGTGTTGGGGCGGCCGGGCCCGCCGCGCACGACCAGGCCGTTGTAGAGGACGCCATGCCGCCGCGGGGTCACCCCCGTGACGAGCGTGGTGTGGTTGGGCCAGGTGATCGCGGGATTCGAGATCGTCATCGCCTCCGCCTGCACCCCTTCCCGCGCCAGCCGCCGCAGGTGGGGCAGCGGAATCGACTCATCCCGCCAGAGGTAGGCGGGGAATCCGTCGATGCTGATCAGCACCACATGGCGATCGCGGTTGGCCGCGAGCACCGTTCCGAGCGGGAGCAGACCGGCGAACAAGAGGAGGAGGCATCGGCGCATGGTCGGCTCAAAACCACCTGCGGCGAGGGGAGTCGATTCCCATTTGCTCGCGCCATGCGGCCGGTGACGACGATCGCGCGCACGCGTCGCGAAGATCAGAAGGCCACCGACACGGTGAACATGAAGTTGCGCGGGGTGAGATAGGAAAACAGGTCCGGGGTCGCCACGCGGGCCGGATTCGACACGTCGCCGCCGGGCGGACGCTGCACCGTGTTGTAGTACAGCGGCATGTCCTCACCGAGGACGTTCTCGATCCGCAGATCAAACCGCACGGGAGCGTGGAACAGCCGGCGGCTGTAGCCGAACAGAAGCGTCGTCGTGGAGTAGGACGGGCGATACACCGGCGTATAGGCGTCCACCGCCGGGTCGTCGATCGCGGCGGCGGCATTGGCGGTGCTCCGGATCGTGTCCGCGCCACGGAAGCCGATCACCTCGCGCCCGCGGTAGTTCAGTCCGACGCCGAGCCGGAGGTTCTTGAGGCGCCCCTCGGGAAATGTGTAATCGGTGAAGAGGTTGCCCGTCGCCTCGGTCAGCCGGGAGACCTTCTGGTAGCCGACCGTCGTGTTTTGGAGCGTCTGGGTGAGCGAGTTCCAGGAATCCCGGGCGCTGGCCGAATCCGGGGAGTTCGCCGGGGTCACACCGGCGTTGATGACCGCCACGTTGTCCGCGCCGACACTCACGCCCGCATCCGCGAGGATCTGTTTCAGGAGAGCCTGGTTCTGGGCAAACCAGGCGCGCGTGCCCGCCAGGGAGTCGCCCTGCCGGGCGTTGGCCGAGGCCACGTTGGCGAGGAGGCGCCAGCCCCGCCCGAGGTTGGCGACCGCCTCGAACTCGTAGCCCTCGGTCTTGCGCGCGACGGTGTCGTTGTAGGTCCGGGGCACGTCCTGCAGGCCCCGCGCGTTGATTCCTCCGGGCGAAAGGTCGTTCAGGACGTTCGCGGCCGCGATGTTGTTGATATTTTGCCCGTTGCTCCCGGTGGAAACGGTGAGGTTGGTCTGCCGGCCCTGATAGCGCAGGGCGGAGAGATTGACTCTGCCCTGGAGAAGGGAGACGCGCAGGCCGGCATCCCAGCCTTCGGACACGTCGGGTCCGAAGACCTGCCCGGTGATGGTGAGGTTGCTGGTCGGCGGCGACCAGGTCTCGGCGTAGTTGGCGAAGGCGCTCAACCACGGCTGCAGGTGATAGACGCCCCCGTAGGAATAGGTGGTGGTCCGTCCGCTCACGCCGGGCGGGGAGAAATCATCCTGGAAGACATCGCTGGCATACTGGGCCAGCCCCACGCCCGCGCCATCGCGGGGACGCGTCGTGGCCTCCTGGCGGGCGCCGGTCGCGGTGCCGTTGGCGGCTTTGGGCACGTACGTCAGCTGGCGGTAATTGGCCGGCGCCGGCGGGCGATAGACCACGTCGACCCCGTTCCAGTTCGCCGGCAGTTCCATGCGCGCCTTCAGGGACTTGCTGTCGGTCGAGTACTTGTCCTCGCGGACGGCGCCAATCAGGTTGAGCCGGCCCTGGAAGAAGCGGGCGTTGAGCGTGGCCTGGGCGTAGTCGAACTTCTGGACGGTGTGGATGGTCTCCGTCGGACGCGCCGTATCGAGGGTGTAGGCGGTGGGCAGGGTGCGCGTGGTGCCCGCGACCGGGTCGATGACGCTGATGCTGCCGAGTCCGCGCATCGGCCGGGCACCTTCGGCGAGGTAATAGTAGCGCCAGGAGATCAGGGTATTTGAGGCCCAGAGCCGGGCATCGACCGTCGGATCGGAGACGGCATAGCGGTATTTTTCCCGCGAATTGATCAGCTTCTCCCGGCCGGCCTCGGCATTGAGGCGAAAGTCGCCGAAGCGGGTGCGGTCAAAGACGAGGGCGGCACTGCCGCGCCACTGTTTCGACCGCGTGTTCACCTGGTCGAAGTCGTTCGTCGATTGCAGGTAGGGCTGGAGGAAATACGGATTGGCCGCGCCGGTGGGCAGGCTGCGGTTGATGTCGATCTGGATGCCGTCCTTGAGGCCGCGGGCCGTGGCGTAGTTGCTGCCGCGGAGGCCCTGGGACTGGTTGGCCGAGGCGTGCAGGAAGAGAAACCGTCCGACCTGCTGTTCGAGGGTGGCGACCACGTTATGGTAGTCGTTGAGATAGCCGGTGTCGTCGATGGCGCCGGAAAATTCCCGGCCGGGCAGGCGGAACCCGGTGGATTCCGCCGCGCCGAGCAGGTTGGCCGGAACGTTGACGCGGTGGTGGAGGGCCTCGGTGAGGAAGCCGGGGTTCGTCCCGCCGACCACCGCGCTGCGACCCGGCCCGTAGAGCGACCCCGTCTGGTGCGACGTGGCCGTCATGCCCATCGCGGCCCAGTTGACGACACTGCCGCCGATCACACTCCCGCCGGGAACGAAGAGATAGGACACTCCGGGTGGATTGCCGATCCGCTGGGTGCCGGTCGTCACGGCCGGCGCGGCGGCGAGGGGCCCGTTGTAGACAGTCACGCCGTCCCACGTCGACAGGCGGTCGCCGAAGGTGGTGGTGCCGTAGCTGCGGCGCACCTTGCCCTGGTCCCCCACCGCCACGAACTTCGTGTGTTCCCACGGCCGGAACACGAGGTGCACGGATCCGGCCTCCCGTTTCTGCCACTCGCGATCCCGCCAGGTGCCGTTGTCCTGCCAGAGCACGTTGGCCCGCAGGGCAAACTGCCGCGTGACCGGCTGGTTCACGTCCAGGGTCGCGCGGTAATACTCCCAGGACCCCACGCGCGTGGCCACTTCGCGGATGGGTTTGTCGGTGCGCGCCTCCTTGTAGAGCCCGTTGGCCGAACCTCCCACCGAACCGGTGCCGAAGAGGATCGAGTTCGGACCGCGCGCGAAGTCAAAACGCTCGAGGTTGTAGCTGTCGTAGTCGAAATGGACCGGAAAGAAGTTGATGTTGGCGCGGTTCGAAGGGACGCCGCGGAAGGTCACGAGGTCGTTGAAGCCAACGCGGCCGAACTGCGTCGACCGGCCATCGTCCTTGGCGAAGCTCGCGTTGGTGGTCCATGCCGCCGCCTCGGTCACGTCCGAGACGCCCAGGGCGTCGATGAACTCGCGGGTGAGGACGGAGTACGCCACCGGTGTGTCCTTGAGGTCGGTGGCGAGGCGGCCGCCCGCCAGCGCACTGGCCGCGACAAAGCCGACGTCGCGCCGGGCGTCCACGGTGAACGGCGTCAGGACGACGGTTTCATCCGGCCGGCTGCCGCCCGGGGCGGGAGTGGCGGCCTGGAGCGAGCCGGCGACGATTCCGGTGGCCAGGGAGAAGGCCAGCGGCCGGAGGCGGGGAATGACCAGGTGGCGGGAACGGGAGATCATCGATGAGGGGTGGAGACGGCGGGCCGGGGGATGCCGCGCGGGAAGAGCGGCGGACACCGCGCCCGGGCCGGTGAGCCAATAGAGCCCGCGCCGCCGGCGCAGACCAGTTCCCGTCTGCTATAACGTAAACCAGGCGGCACGCCCGCCGACCGGGCCCTACGTGCCCCGGCTCGCCAACGGGCGCCGGGTGTGCCATGTTTCCTCCGCCATGATCACCGCCACCACGTGTTCAAACCTGGCCGAGGCCGAGTTGCTGCATTCGCTGCTCGTGGAGAATGGGATTGAGGCGTTTGTGCTCGACGATGCCTTTGGCGGCGCGATTCGCCTGCAGGTCGCCGACGAGCAGGCCGAGGAGGCGCAGCGCATCCTGCGGGAAGCCGCCGCGGCCGAGCCGGAGGAGGAAGACGAAGAGGAACCGGCCGACGACCCGGCCGGAAGCTAAGGCCACGGCTATCCGTACACCCGGACCTCGAGCAGCCGGGCGTGATCCAGGCCGTTGGTCGACTCGACGACGACCCGCAAGGCCCGTGCGGAAGCCGCCCGGCCCTCCAGACGGAGGACGCGCCGGCGCTGGTAGTTGCCGCGCTCGACGTGCACCTCGCGCCAGACACCGTCCCCGTCGTCCACTTCGAGGCGGTAGTCCCGCACGGTCTCGGGCTGGGGCATCCCCCAGAGCATGCGCTTGGTGTAGCCGTCGGCCTGCGACAGGGTGAGGAACCGGTGCTGGCCGGTGTCGAACACCAGCTGCACCTCGCGCACGGTCACCGGTTCGGGCCAGCGCAGTTCGAGCCACGCGGGCAGACCCTGGGCCGGATCGCTCATCCAGCGGTGCGAGCCCGGGCGGGCCCGATCCGGCGGGGCCGAGGTGTACAGCGCCTCCCCTTTTCCGGTCTCCAGCTCCCGCAGGACATTCTCCCATTGGTTGCCGGCGGAAGTCCCAATCGTCGCCGGCGCGCGCGGCCCCTGCACGGCGCGCGTCTGGCCGGAAAGCACCAGGCCGGCCTCGCCGCCATGCTGTTCACTCGAGGCCCGGACCGTGGCGTTTCGCGCCACGTCGGCCCGATCCTCGTTGGTCACCCCGAGCAAGAAGGCATCGTCGCGCAGCAGCTGCTGCTGGATCCGCGCCATCAGATCCGGATTCCCGGCGATGGCCGCGGGCTCGATCCCGGCCCGATGCGCCAGCGCCGCGGCGGTGCCCACGCCCTGGCCGACGGCCGCGCAGGTCGCCATCACGCGGGTGGAGGCAAACGCCAGGTGGCTGGCGCTGAGGTTCCGGCCCGCGAAGAAGAGGTTGCGCAGCGTCGCGGCCACGCAGCAGCGGAGCGGAATGTCGTACAACCAGGGCAGATGATGCTGGGTGCACGGAGCCTCCGCAGGCGCATCCACCCCTTCCGGCGGGTGCGTGTCGATGGGCCAGCCGCCAAAGGCAATCGCATCCGGAAACCTCCGCGACGCGATCACGTCGCCCTCCGTCAGCACGTGCTGCCCCACGAACCGCCGCGTCTCCCGCTTGCCCGGGACGAAACCCACCCACTCCAGCGCCCAGTGGGCCACGTCGAGGCCGGACTCATTCTTGATGTGGTTCCAGACCCCGAGGGTGATCGCCAGCAGTTCGTCGCGGATGCGCTCGTTGTCCTTCAGCGTGTCGAGGCACCCGCCCCATTCGATCCACCAGTAGCCGTATTCCAGTCCGAGGTCGGACGAGCCGGCCTTCCCGAACGGCCGCAGGCGGAAATCCTCCGGACGGAACTTCCGCACCCACGGCGGCGCGACATACGGCATCGGCCGCCCGTGCCGGCGCGCCTGGAAGAGGATCGTCGAACCCAGCGTCTTCGCATCGCCGGCCTCCGGCGCGAGCGTCTCGCCGAAGGTCTCCCGGCCTTCGCGCCCCCGCATGAACGGGGCCCCGGCCTCCACCCCCAGCCGGCCGTCGCCCGTGCAGTCGGCAAACTGATCCGCCGTGATGAGGAAGCGATCCTCGGTCGACGGCCGCTCGGCGGTCACGTCGGTGATCCTCCCCTCGTGCACGCGCGCGGCGACCACGGTGGTGTTGAGGAGGAGGGTGAGGTTCGGCTCCGCGCGGCAGAGTTCGTAGAGCAACAGGTCGGCCATCGCGGGCGATCGCTGCGGGTTGCGCACCGCCGCCTCGAGGCGAATCTCCTCGATCAGGCCGCCTTCGCGCGGCTCGAGCTGCAGCGGGATGCCCGCATGCAGCCCCGTCGCACCGACGATGTGCATGCGGATCTCGCTCGAAGCGTTGCCCCCCAGCACCGGTCGATCCTGCACCAGCACCACCTTCGCGCCGAGCCGCGCCGCCGCCAGCGCGCAGCACACGCCCGCCATGCCGCCCCCGGCCACCAGCAGATCACCGTGCAGAGTTCGCTCGGTAACCACACTCATGGCGCCTCCGCAAAGAACTCCGCCGCATCCGCCAGCACGATCGGCACCGCCCGCTCCACGAGCGGAAACTCATGCCCGCCGTCCAGCCAGTGCACCCGCGCCGACAGCCCGCTGGCCCCGAGTTTGGATACGAAGTGCTCGTTCATCGTCCGCTCGAAGCCGCGGGTGGCGAGCACCAGCGTCAGGCGGCTGCCGGCCAGCGCCGTGACCGCGGACAGGGGATTGAGGGTTTCCCAGACGGCGGGATCAGCGGTGAATCGGGCGGTCGGCACGCGATAGTTCTGACCTTCCGGCAGATCCTCGGCACGCGGAAAATCGAGCAGGCCGATGATGCTGCCGACGAACCCGAACCGCCCGGGATACGCCTGGGCAAACCGCACCGCGCCGTAACCGCCCATCGACCAGCCCACGATGCCGCGGCGCGCCGCCTCCCCGCCCGCCGGCAGGTTTCGCTCCGCCCACCGTACGATTTCCTCGAGATAGGCGGCGTAGCGATCCGCGGGCCGCGCGGGAGAGTCGATGTACCAACCATCCTCGCCCTGCGGCAGCACGACAAAGAAAGGCGCGGCCAACAGCGCGGCCCGTGCGGCCGGCGACTCCAGCAGGGAGCGGTGATTCCGCCCCCGGCCGTGCAGGAAGAACAGCACTGCCCCGCGGCCGCCAACCCGAGTCGGCTCCGGGGCGACGACCGCGAGCGGCAACCGCCGGCCCAGCGCCGCGCTCTCGATTTCAGCGAAGGAAACGCGTTCGGCGGCCGCCGTCGGGCCCGCCGCCAGCGCGAGGGCGACGAAGACGGCGCGCCACCGCGGAAACAACCCCCGGCTTCCGCTCATTTCACGTCCGCCCAACGATAGTCGTAGCGCACGATGTCCGGCGGGCGCCCCTCGAGCGCCTTGTACGTGAACACGTGCAGGATCTCCGCCGGCCCCGCACCCGTGAAGGTGGTCACCGCATAGTAGCCATCGGTCACGCGCTGGTTTTCGGCATTGTCGAGGACCACCACCGCGCTCACCACCAGCGTCTCCGGGTCGAAGCGGATGAGGCAGAGCTGCATCGGCGTCGCGCTTGCTCCGCGCGGCGGCTGGGTCCAGTTGCGGCCCAGCAAGTAGCCCTGGCCGTCGCGCACGAAGACGCGCGGGCGCCCGATGATGTCGTGGATGTGCGGGTGTTTTCCCGACAGGTCCACCTGCCGCCGCACCCGGAACTCCCCGTCGGTGCGATGCAGGCGCGCGATGCGGTCGTACCCACGGGTGGTGACGAGGAAACCGTCGCCATGCCGGGTGAAACCACTCTCGTTGATCTTCGCGCCTCCAAATTCTTCGGCGAGGTTGCGCACGAACCGCCAGGAACGTCCCGAGTCCTCGGATCGCACCACGTCGACGCTCCAGCGGCCACCGGGTTGATGGTATCCGAAGGCCATGAGCAACTGCCACGTCGTGCGCCCCTCGGAGATGAATTCGAAGGGGTAGCCGTACAACACGCCGTCGATTGGCTTCAGCACCTCGGCCGGTCCAAAGGCGCCGCGGGTCGCGTCCCAGCGAATCACCTCCGCCCCGCTGCGGTAATGCCGACCGTCCCACCCCACCGCCTGCACGTCGATGTAGAGGGCCCGGGTGCCATCCGGCAGCTGGACCAGCTCGCCCATCTGGTAGAGGCGCGGGGGCGGCGCCGGCATCCGCTGGATCAGCGTGGTGGCGCCGGTGGACAGGGTGTGGCGCATCACTTCCATCGCCGCGCCGGCGTCGGTGGCGTGGCTGCGCCCCGTCTTGCAGGCGATCCAGACCTCGTCGGCGCCGGTGCGCAGGAGCGTCGGAAACGCGGCATACCGGTATTCGGCCGGCTGGCTGGCGGCGGCGAGGAGGGTGTGGGTGGCGAGGCGCGGCGCGGTCCGCAGGCCGGATTCGGCGCCGGGCAACGGCAGGGAGCACAGCAGGAGGGCCGCGCCGGCGGCCAGGCGCCGCCATAACAGAACCAGGTGAAAATCCATGGTGGGGAAAATCAACGGTCTCTTTGGTATACCAGAAGTCAAATCCGGAAAACCGCCCCCCGGCCTTTTCGGGGGACCGTCGCTGTCACCCACCCACCCGCCGCCGACGCCGCCTTGCCGGCCGCGCCCGCCGGTGCCGCCGGACCCCGTCCATGAAAAAGAAACCTTGCTTTGGTATACCAGAGATCGGTTTGGTGTACCGCCGGACCCCCACCCGATGCACCTGCCGTTCCGACTCACCGAACCACGCTGGCGGGTGGCCGTCTTCCTGGCGTTCGCCGCGGCCCTGAACTACGCGGATCGCGCCGCCCTTTCGTCCGTGCTGCCGGCGTTGCGCAGCGAATTCGCGCTTTCGGATGTGCAACTCGGGCTGCTGGGCTCGGTGTTTCTCTGGGCCTACGCGCTGGGTTCGCCGTTCGCCGGGGTCCTCGCCGACCGCTGGTCGCGCCGCCGACAGGTGGTGGCCAGCCTTGTGCTGTGGAGCGCCGTCACCGCCCTGCTGGGCGTCGCCAACGGCTTCCTTGCCCTCCTCGGCCTGCGCATCGCCCTCGGGCTGGCGGAGTGCCTCTACCTGCCCGCCGCCACGGCGCTGCTCGCGGATCATCACGACACGTCCACCCGCGGGCGCGCGATGAGCGTGCATTCGGTCGGGCTGAACTTCGGCGTCGTCCTGGGCGGCGCGTTCGCCGGCTATCTCGCGGAGCATTTCGGCTGGCGCTCGGGCTTCTGGGTGCTGGGTGGCGGCGGCCTCGTGCTCGCGCTGGTCGCCGGGTCGTTTCTGTCCGCGCCCGTCCGGGAATCGGGGTCCGCACCTTCCGCGTCCGCCGGCGCCGGCAGCGGGGGGCGCCCGCCCAGTTCGTTCGCCGAGGCCTTCGTCTACCTCTGCCGCGTGCCGTCCTACCACGTGCTGCTGGCCAAGGCGATGCTCGCCGGGGTGGGCGTCTGGGTCTTCCTCAACTGGCTGCCCCTCTATTTCCGCGAGGCCTTCAACCTCACCCTCGGCGCAGCCGGTTTCGCCGGGACCTTCATGCTGCAGATTTCCACCGTGCTCGGCATCGCCCTCGGCGGCTGGGTCTCCGATCGCGCCGCCGCCCGCGGCGCCCGGCAGCGCATGCTCGTCCAGGGACTCAGCTACCTCGCCGCGGCGCCCTTCCTGCTGCTGTTCCTCACCCACCCGGGTTTTGTCGCCGTGACCGTCGCGGTGTCGTCCTTTTCCCTTCTCCGCGGCCTGGGCCAGGCGAACGAGAACCCCACCCTGACCGAGGTGATCCCCGTGCAATTCCGCTCGACCGCGATTGGCATCATGAACACCTGCGCCACCGCCGCGGGCGGCGTCGGCGTGTTGATCGCCGGGATCCTCAAAAGCTCCTTCGGGCTCAACGCCGTCTTCGCCGGCATCTCGCTCCTCTTTGTCATCGCCGGCCTCGCGCTGCTCGCCGCCTATCGCTTCTGGATCGGGCGCGATCTCGCGCGCGCCCAGGACTACGGCACCGCCAGCTTGGCCAGGTAGATCGCCGACTTGCCTTCGTGGCTGGAGTAGTAGCTCAGCCACAACCGGCCGTCGGTGTGCCAGACCATGCCGGCATAGCTGGTGTCGCCGCCGCTCGGCAGCGTGACCAGGCGGCTCAGCCGGCCATCCTCGCCGAGACGCGCGACCATCGTGGTCACGCCCTTGGTCGCGCCGGCCGGGGGTGTCACGTAGTCCCGCGTGGTGACGATCCAGCCGGCGCCGGGCTGGAGGATGAAGTTGGGCCCGCCCAGGCGGTGGTTGCTTTGCCTCCACGTCCAGTTCCGGTAGGGCGGCGCGGCGCGGCCGATCACGCCCATCGTGTTGCCGGCCTCGCGCCGGACCATCGCGATCATCTCGCCGGTGGGCGTAAAGCGCACCGTGGTTTCGTTGGGACGCCCGGTCACTTCGAGGGGGGCGACGAGATCCCACTTCAATCCATCGCGGGACGAATACAGGGCGAGCGTCCATTCGGTCGCGTCGGCATCACCCGGTTTCTTCACCCCATTGCCATAGGAAACCCCGTACGCGACCCCATCGTGCCAGGTCACGCGCCACAGCCAGTCGCCTTCGCGCAACACCTGCGCCGGTGGCGTCCAGGTGCGGCCATCGGTGGAAAAGAGCACGCGCGGCTGCCGACCCTTGAGTTGTTTTGTGCCCAGGTAGACGGAGCCGCCGCAGACCAGCATCAGGCGGCCGTCGGGCGTCACGGAGAACTTCGGATCGCGCAGATCGATGTCCTTCTCCGTGAGGTACGCCGCCGAAGTCCAGGTGCCGCCGTCGGCGGATTCGATCACGCGGATGCCGCCGTCCCCGCCGACGTGTGCGGTGGATTCGCGAAACGTGCACCACCAGCGGCCCCGCCAGTGGACGAGATCGGTGAAGGCGTTGTGGTGGCCGGCGTCCCAGATCTTGCGGACCTCGAGGATGCGGGTCTCGGCCGTCCCGGGCGCGGCCGCCGCCGCGGAAGCCGGTGCCATGCTCGCCGCCGCCAGGACAAAGGTAAGGCGCAGGACAGACCGGATGAGGAGGCGGGGTGACGGGTGCATGGTGTAGGTTGGAAGCCAGCCGGCCCCAAAGCGCAAGACCGCCGGAATTCCGCCTTGGCGTGCCGGACGGTTTTGGCACGGTTGCCCCAGCATGAGCGTCCTCAAGACCCTGCAGCAGCGACTCGCCCCGGAACTCAACTTCCTCTTCACCATCCCGCCGGTCGAGACGCCCGTGGGCTGGGATTGCGGGTGGCGGCCTCATGAACACGCGTGGCACACCTACTTCGTGGCGCGCATGTTCGGGTCCCGTGCGAGCCTGTGCACCGGCGACTATGCCCTCCTGTCGCGCCTGATGCCGCCGCTGACCACGCTGGAGCGCGAGCCGAAGCACGCCTGGTGCACGATCGGCGAACTCACGCCCGTCGATCTCAGCATGACCTTCGCGCACTTCGCCAATGTGCCGCAGCTCCGCACCGCCATCACCGGCGAGGGTGTCAACGGCGACTGGATCGTCCGCTACTCCGAGGACGAGGCGATTCTCGACGAAAACGTCGAGAGCGGAAACGAGATCCTGTTCATCCAGCGGCAAGTCATCGCGGACACCGCCGAGGCCCTGCTGGAGGATCCGGGCCGCTTCCTGCCACCACCTCCTCCCGCGGCCAGTGACAACTGGGTCGCCCATCACGGTCCGGACATCCACCTGAAGATCGCGCTGCACTGCTACCGCTACGCCGCCGGCAACGGACGGAGCATTCGGAACAAGGCCAGTCGCGAGGAGGCGATGACCTGGATTGCCTCCACCTACGCCGACCCCAAACCGGCCATCCTCAAGCTGCTGGTGGCGTAAGCGCCTCTGGCGGCCGCGCGGCCTCATCTTGCGCCTTCCCTGTAGGCGGGACGACCTCGTCTCGCGGGAATGCGTCGCCGCGCGGGACGGGGTCGTCCCGCCCACCTGATTTCGCGCGCACGATTCCGCCCGCAAGAAACGACCGGCAAACGCCCGAATCCGCATAGCCAAACCTGGCCGGGCTTGCGATCCTGCGCGCCCCTGGAATCGCACTTCGCGGCTGGCGTCCCTGCCCGGAGCGATTCCTCCCATTGCTGCGGCCTGACATGAAAACTCCCCTCCTCCCTGCGATCCTCCTGATCTCCACCGTGCTTTCCGGCGGCCCCTCCCTCGCTTCGGCGGCGGAAACACCGGCCGGCGACAATCCCTCGTTTTACCCGGGTGAAACCGCCGCCCAGAAGGATGCCCGCCTGAAATGGTGGCGCGAGGCGCGCTTCGGCATGTTCATCCACTGGGGGCTCTACGCCGTGCCCGCCGGCACCTGGCAGGGGAAGCAGATCCCCGGCATCGGCGAGTGGATCATGAACCGCGGCAAGATCCCCGTCGCCGACTACGCCAAGTTCGCCGAGCAATTCAACCCGGTGAAGTACAACGCCGACACCTGGGTGCGCCTCGCGAAGGAGGCCGGGATGAAGTACATCGTCATCACCTCGAAACATCACGACGGCTTCGCCCTCTTCAAGTCGGCCGCCAGTCCGTACAACCTCGTCGACGCGACCCCCTTCAAGCGCGACGCCCTCAAGGAACTCGCCGCCGCCTGTCAGAAACACGGCATCAAACTCGGCTTCTATTACTCGCAGGCTCAGGACTGGCATCACCGCGGCGGCGCCGCCAGCGGCGGCCACTGGGATCCCGCCGCGCAGGCCGGCGACATGGATGAGTACATCCGCCAGATCGCCGTCCCGCAGGTGCGCGAAATCCTCACCAACTATGGTCCCATCGCGATCCTCTGGTGGGACACCCCGACCAACATGAACCGCGAGCGCGCCGACATGCTCGCGCCGCTCGTGAAGCTGCAGCCGGGTCTCGTGCTGAACAACCGCCTTGGCGGCGGCTACCTCGGCGACACCGAAACCCCGGAGAACCGCATCCCCGCCACGGGCTATCCCCGCGACTGGGAAGCCTGCATGACGATGAACGACACCTGGGGCTTCAAGTCGTATGATCACAACTGGAAGTCCGCGCAGACGTTGATCCGCAACCTCGTCGACATCGCCAGCAAGGGCGGCAACTACCTGCTCAACGTCGGTCCGACCGCCGAGGGAGAGATTCCGGCGCCCAGCGTGGAGCGGCTGAAGGCGGTCGGCGCCTGGATGCAGCGGAACGGGGAGGCGATCTATGGCACGATGGCGAGTCCGTTCCTGCGCCTGGGCTGGGGCCGCGCCACCCAGAAACCCGACAAGCTCTACCTGCACGTTTTCAACTGGCCGGCCGACGGCAACCTGGTGGTGCCGATGAGCAGCGGTGCAAAGAAGGCCTACCTCCTTGGCGCCCCCGGCCAGCCGCTCAAGTTCTCCGCCTCGCCCACCGGCCTGCGCGTGAGCGTGCCCGCCGTCGCACCCGACGCGATCTCCTCCACGCTCGTGCTGGAAGGCGTGGGCAAGGTCGTCGCCCTTCCGCCGCCGCCAATCGCGGCCGAGGCCGATGGTTCCGTCCAACTCCCCTGCGACGCCGCCGATCTGTTCGGCAAGCACGTGCGCATCGAGGGCAACACCAACCTCAATCTCGGAGCGTGGCGCGGCTTGGATGACTACGCCTCATGGCAGGTGAAGTTCACCCGGCCCGGCAAGTACGACGTGCTCCTGGTGGCCGCCGTGCCCGCCAACATCGCGGGCAGCACGTATGCCGTGACCATCGGCAGCGAGCGCCTCGAGGCGACCACGGTTTCCACCGCCGGCAAGGACTACCAGCCCGTGAAGGTCGGCACCATCACGGTGACCCAGGCCGGCACGACGACGGTCGCGCTCAAGCCCGTCAAGATCGCCAAGGGCGAACTCCTGCGCCTGCGCGCCCTCACGCTCAAGCCGGTCGCGCCGTAGGCCGCGTGGCGAGGGACGAGGGAGCGGCGCTTGCCCAAGCGCCGCCACGCCCTTCCGGCGGTTGGGAAACCGCCGCTCCGGCCGGGCGGCCGGACACGCGCCGCCGGCAGGAAACTGAAATGATCCCTCCGCGCGAGCGCTTGCGGGGCGGCGGCTCCCCGCCTACAGAAGTTCATCCGGGTCGCTTCACCCGGTTCGCCAAACGGCCTCCCCTTGCTCCCCATGAAAAACACCTCCCGAAGGGACTTCCTCCGTCGCGGCACACTCGGCACCGCCGGGCTCACCATCGGCGGCCTCGGTTTCAGCGCCAAGTCCTACGCGGCGATTCGCGGTGCCAATGAACGGATCAACATCGCCGTGATCGGCATCCGCAACCAGGGCACCGTCCACCTCAACAGCTGGTGCGGCCTGAAAGACAGCCACAACGCGCAGGTCCGCACCGTCTGCGACACCGACGAGGCGCTCTTCGCGCCCGCGGTGCAGCTGGTGGAGAAGAAGACCGGGGTGAAGCCCGCCACCGAGTGGGACCTGCGGCGCGTCTTCGCCGACAAGGAGATCGACGTGGTCTCCATCGTTACCCCCAACCACTGGCACGCGCTCGCCACCGTCTGGGCCTGCCAGGCGGGCAAGCATGTCTACGTCGAGAAACCGGCCTCCCACAATCTCTGGGAAGGTCGCAAGATGATCGAGGCCGCGCGGAAGTACGGCGTGCGCGTCGGCGTCGGGTTGAACAACCGCTCGAACCGAAACGTGCGCGAGGCGATGGCCTTCCTGCACAGTGGTGGCATCGGCGAGGTGTACCTGGCCCGCTCGCTCTGCTTCAAGGCCCGCGACTCCTACGGCCTCGCCAAGGACGGCACGCCGCCGGACGGGCTGCACTATGATCTGTGGCTCGGGCCCGCACCCTGGCGCCCTTACAACGAAAAGCGCGGCCACTACAACTGGCACTGGTATTGGGACACGGGCAACGGCGACACCGGCAACACCGGGCCGCACCAACTCGACCTCGCGCGCTGGGGCCTCGCCAAGAACGAGCACCCGGTGTCGGTGTATTCTGCCGGCGGTCTCTATGGCTTCAGCCGCGAGGACGCCCCGCCGGAAAAGCGAACGAAAGGCACCCGCGTCTACGGCGGCGTCGAGACGTACGGCCGCGACCGCACCAGCCAGGAGACGCCCAACACGCAGACCGCCGTCTTCAAGTACGCCGACGGCACGATGCTCGAGATGGAGACGCGCGGCCGTTATACGAACCACGAGGGCAGCAAGGGCCAGGAGGTCGGCAATCTTTTCTACGGTTCCGACGGCTGGCTCGAAATCAGCGGCAATACGTGGAAGGCCTTCCGCCAGCGCGGTCGCGAGCCGGTCGCCGGCTCGAAGGACGGCGAACGCGAGGGCAACCACTGGGCCAACTTCCTCGAGGCGGTGCGCGCCGGCCGCGACGACGCCCTCCACGCCGACATCCACGACGGCCACCTGTCCACCTCGCTCTGCCACCTGGCCAACATCTCCTACCGCACCGGCCGGGCGCTGCGGTTCATGGGCGAGTACGAGAGGTTCGCCCACGATCCGGAAGCCGACACGCTGCTCACCCGCGTCTATCGCAAACCCTACGTCGTCCCCGAAAACGTGTGAGGGTGTTCTTCCCCGCCGGATTTCCCTGTAGGCGGGGCGACCCCGCCCCGCGCGAGACGGACTCCCAACCAAATGAGGCGGGGTGAAGTCGCCCCGCCCACCTTTCCCCAATCCAGTCATAACCCCCTGCCCTTGCCCATGCCTGCCTACCTCCGCCTGCCGTGTTTCCTTCTTGCCGTCCTGCTCGCCCTGGTCGCGCGGGCGCAGTCGCTGCCGCCGCTCTATCCCGATACCACTCCGGTTTGCGCCCCGGAGGACCTGCGGAAGGTTGCGATCCCCAATACCACGATCGAGGCCGTGACCATTGATCCCAAGGATGGCGCGGTGCGGGTGACGGCCATCGTCACCCACCCGCCGGCCAACGATCGCGTGAAGGTCTGGGTGGCGCTGCCGATCAAAGGCTGGAACGGCCGTTTCCGTGGCAACGGCGGCGGCGGCTTCGTCGGCGGCAGCGCGGAGAGCCTGCGGGGCCCGGTGGCGCAGGGTTTCGCCACGGCCGCGACCGATACCGGGCACGAGGGTGGCAGTGGCAGCTTCGCCCTCAGCGCCACCGGCCGGCTCAACTGGCAGGAGATCCGCGACAACGCCTACCTCGGCATCCACGAGATGACCGTGGTCGGCAAGGCGCTCACGCAGGCCTTCTACGGGAAGCCGCCCAAGTACTCGTACTTTTACGGCAGTTCCACCGGCGGCCGGCAGGCCTTGATGGAGGCCCAGCGGTATCCGCAGGACTACGATGGGATCTACTCCGGTTGCCCGGCGGTCAACTGGGCCAGCTTCGTACCGACGGACCTCTGGCCCCAGGTGGTAATGCTCGAGGCCAGGAACTTCGTCTCCAAGGCCAAACTCGACGCCGTCACCGCCGCCGTCATCGCCGCGAACGACGCGGCCGACGGTGTGTCCGACGGCGTGATCGACGATTCCCTGACCTGCAAATGGGATCCAAAGGCCTTCGTCGGCACCAAGGTGGGCGAGGAGGAATTCACCGCGGCGGACGCCGACGTGGTGCGGCAGATCTGGGACGGCCCGCGCGGCCACAAAGGCCGCTTCCTCTGGTGGGGGATGCCGCGCGGATCCAATCTCGTCGCCCTCTCCGCCACCGAGGGCACGCCGCTCACCGGCAAACCCTTCCAGATCGCGCTCGATTGGGTGAAGTACTTCCTCGTGCAGAGCCACACCTGGGACTGGACGACGATCACGCGTGCCGACTTCGAACTGCTCTGGAACCAGTCGGTCGAGCTCTACCGCCCCGTCTACAGCGCCGACAACACCGACCTCACGCGCTTCCGCGATCGCGGTGGAAAGATCCTGATCACGCACGGTCTGGCGGATCAGTTGATCCCGCCGGAAGGGTCGATCCAGTACTACGAACGCCTGCAGCAGCGGATGGGCGGCGCCGCCAAGACGGCGGAGTTCGCCCGTCTCTTCCTCGTGCCCGGCGTCGATCACGGCTTTCGCGGCAACGGTGTGGCGCCCTCGCCCGGCCAGTGGTTCACGGCGCTGGCGGCCTGGGTCGAGGAAGGCAAGGCTCCGGATCAGATCCTCGCGGAAAAACGCGACGCCGCCGGCAAACTGCTGCGCAAGCGGCCCGTGTTCCCATATCCGCAGTACGCCAAATACAGTGGCAGCGGGAACCCGGATGACGCCGCCAGCTACGTCGCGGCGACGCGCCCGTTGCAAAAACGGTAATCGGCCGCGGCGAGGCCGGCCTTTCGCGGCCGCTATCGGCCCTTCCGCAGGTGCCGGTCGGCGAATTCCAGGAACTGCTCCCAGTCGGCTGGGGTGATGTCGTGTTGGCCGGAACGCACGTGGTAGCCGAGCAGATCCCCGCGCAGCGGTCGATCGACCGGGGGTAATTCCGCCGCGCCAAGACCGCGCTCGCCGTAGAGCCGGTACACCGGTTGCGCGTGCCAGAGACTCAGAAACTCCCCCTTGGGATCCGCCCCCCGATCCTCGATCGCACTGGCGACATAGAGCGGGCGCGGGGCGATCAGGGCCAGCAACTCATGCTGGTCCACCGGCAGGGCGTCCTCACGGTCGTTATACTTCCGGTAGTTGAGGGCGTACCACGGCGTGCTGTGGCGGCTGTTGGAGATCGCGATCGTCTCGCCATAGATCCGCTTGGCCAGCGCCGCGCCACCTGCGCCGGAGTTGTTGGAAATCACGAGGGCGAAGCGCTCGTCCTGCGCCGCTGCCCAGAGCGCGGTCTTCCCGAGCCGCGAGTGGCCGTGCACCGCCACCCGCTTCGCATCGAGTTGGGGATCCGACTCGATCCAGTCGAGCGCCCGGCTGAGACCCCAGGCCCAAATCCCGATTGAGCCCCAGCCGTCCGGCGGACGCCGGTTCACGCTGCCCGAGGTAAACAGCGCTCCGACGGCCTCCTCCATGCCGTCATCCCGGTCGGGACAAAGGTCGCCATAGTACACCGTGGCGGTCGCGTAGCCGCGGGCGATCACCTTCTCGATATTCCAGCGGGAGGCATGTCCGCCGCGGCTGGCCTCCGTGGCCCGGTTGTTCACCACGTGTTGCTCCGGACTCGTCCGCATCCAGGCGGTCGACCGAGTGATGCCCGGATCCTGGTGCACGCAGTGGTTGCCAAAGTAATTCAGGCCGAGAAACACCGGCCAGGGGGCGCCCGACCCATTGGGCTGGTAAACGAGCAGGTGCATCCTCGGCCCCTCGGATCCCGCCGTGAACCACACCGTGATTTCCTTGCGGGTCGCGGTGCCGCCCAGGGCGGCGCGATCGATGGAGGTCACCTGCGCGTGCATGGCCGGCGGTCGGCCGGCCGGGGTGCGGCCGTAGACTTCGCGGGCAAACAGCTCGAGCAATTCCGGCCGGCGTCGTTCCCGCCAGCCAAGGGCATCCCGAATCGGCGTGCCCTCCTCTCCGCGCAACGGATCCGGCAGGGGCAGGTTGCCCACCTTGCTCTCGTCGTAATTCGGCGGCGCGGCACTCCATCCACTCGCGGACAGAACCAATCCCAAGGCGACGCACCGGGGTGAGATCATGGAACGAAAGGGCCTCTCCGTGCATCGCCGCACACCGCCGGCAACGCGACGAAAATCGCGACCGGGATTGCCGGTGGCGGTGCAACCTGATGCAATCGCAGGCATGTCCGCCGTCCTTTCTTCCCCTCTGCGCCTCCTCCGCCTGCTGTCCGCTGCCCTCCTGCCCGCCGCGGCCCTGTTCTCCGCCTCCGCGCCGGCGGCGTTTCGTCCCCCGGCGGTGCCGCTGGTCGCCTGCGATCCCTACTTCAGCGTCTGGTCGCAGGCCGATCGGCTGACGGATGCCGGCACCACCCATTGGACCGGAAAACCGCATCGCCTGACCGGCCTGGTGCGCATCGACGGGCAGGCGTTTCGCGTGCTGGGCGCGCAACCCGCCGACGTCCCTGCGCTGCCGCAAACGGGGGTCCGGGTGCTGCCCACGCGCACGATCTGCACCTTCGCCGGCGCCGGCCTCGAATTGACCCTGACCTTCACGACCCCCGCCCTGCCGGAGGACATCGATCTGCTCTCGCGGCCGGTCACCTATGTGACGTGGGAGGCCAAGGCAACCGATGGGAAAAACCACCAGGTGTCGGCCCTTTTCACCGCCTCCGGCGAACTCGCGGTGAACACCCCGGCCGAGACCGTGGCGTGGGAGACTCCGGTCGCGATCGACACGCTGCGCTCGGCGCGGCTCGGCGCGGCCCGGCAGGCCGTGCTCGACAAGAAAGGCGACGACATCCGCATCGACTGGGGTTACCTGTACCTGGCCGCCCCGGCGGCGCATGCCAAGGTCGCGCCCGCCCGGTCGTCGCTCCTGGTGGAATTCGCCACGGGGCGGACGCCGGACACCCTGGCCCCGGGCAATGGCGCCGCGGAGGGCATCGTCCTCGGGGCCGAACTTTCCTTCGGCGCGGTCGGCACCAGTCCGGTGAGCCGCTGGCTCGTGCTGGCCTACGACGACATCTTCTCGATTCAACACATGGGCGTG
The DNA here is from genome assembly GCA_016222805.1 of Verrucomicrobiota bacterium. Lineage (GTDB taxonomy): Bacteria > Verrucomicrobiota > Verrucomicrobiia > Opitutales > Opitutaceae > ER46. Next base: position 113,650 of record JACRQG010000032.1, read on the forward strand.
AACCTCCGCCCCTACTGGCGCCGGCACGGCTGGCAGGCGGCGGACCTGCTGCGCGCCTCGGCCCGCGACTACATCACGCTGCGTCAGCGGTGCGCGTCGTTTGACGAGGAATTGCTGGCGGACCTCCGGCGGGCCGGTGGCCAGGCCTACGCCGACATCGGCGCCCTGGCCTATCGGCAATGTTTCGCCGCCGGCAAGTTCGCCGCGGATGCCAATGGCCAGCCTCTCCAGTTCTCGAAGGAGAATCACTCCAACGGCTGCATCAGCACCTCCGATGTCTTTTATCCGATGGCGCCGCAGTTCCTGCTCTTCGGGCCGTCGCTGGCCAAGTCGTTCCTCGTGCCCTTCATGAACTACGCGGCGAGCCCGCGCTGGAAGTTCCCCTTCGCGCCGCACGATCTCGGCACCTACCCGAAGGCCAACGGCCAGGTGTACGGCGACGGCGAGTTCGGCGAGAACAACCAGATGCCGGTGGAGGAGTGCGGCAACGTGCTGATCCTCTTTGCGGCGATCGCGAAGATGGAGGGCCATGCCGAGTTTGCCGCCCGCTACTGGCCGCAACTCGCGCAGTGGGCGGCCTACCTCAAGGAAAAGGGCTTCGATCCGGAGAACCAGCTCTGCACCGACGACTTCGCCGGCCACCTCGCGCACAACGTCAACCTCAGCGCCAAGGCCATCTGCGCCCTCGGCGCCTTTTCGCAGCTCTGCGCCCTGCGCGGCGATTCCGCGGGGGCCGAATCCTACCTGCGGCTCGCGCGCGAATTCGCGCAGCGCTGGGTGAAGGAGGCCGCCGACGGCGATCACACGCGCCTTGCCTTCGACAAGCCGGGCACCTGGAGCCAGAAGTACAACCTGATCTGGGACCGCCTCCTCGGACTGAACCTCTTTCCGGCCTCGGTCGCCCGGCAGGAGTTGGACTATTATCGCCGCATCCAGCTCCCCTTCGGCCTGCCGCTCGACAACCGCCAGACCTACACGAAGCTCGATTGGATCCTCTGGACTGCGACGCTGACGCAGGAACGCGCCGACTTCGATGCGCTGGTCGCCCCGGTGCATCGCTTCCTCCACGAAACCCCGGATCGCTCGCCGATGACCGACTGGTACTTTGCCGACACGGCGAAGAAACGCGGGTTCACGGCGCGGCCGGTGGTCGGCGGCGTCTTCGCCCAGCTCCTTTACGATGGGACGGTGTGGAAGAAGTGGGCCGGACGGGATCGCACCAAGGCCGCCAACTGGGCCCCGCTTCCCTCCGACGCCAAGAGCCGCGTTCTCGTTTCCACCGCCGTCGGCACTCCCGCGGTGTGGCGCTATCGCGAGACCGCACCGACCGGAGAGTGGCGGGCCGCGGCGTACGATGACGCGGACTGGGCCAAGGGTCCGGCCGGGTTCGGCTTCAATCCCGGCACCGGCGCCGCCCCTGCCCCGCAGGTGAAGACCACCTGGAACTCCGCCGACCTCTGGCTGCGGCACACCTTTGAGTTGAAGGACGTGAAGGCCGAGGTGGTGCGTCTCCGCCTGGTCCACTCGGGCCCCTGCGAGATCTACCTGAACGGCCAACTCGCGTTGCAGCGCGGCGGCGCCGAGCGCGGCTACGACGATCATCCGCTTTCGCCCGAAGCGCGACGCGCGCTGAAACCCGGCACCAACGTGCTGGCGGTGAAGGCGGCCGCAGGTACCAACAAACGCCGCGCCGTCATCGATGTCGGGCTGATCGAAGTCCTGCCGTAGGCGGGGTGTGGGCGGGGCGACCTCGCCCCGCGGCAGGAATCATTCGATCCGCTTGGCGCGGGGCGGGGTCGCCCCGCCTACACCCGAGCCTCCCCTCACTCCACGTGGAGGCGAAGGTCGTCGAGGCGCAGGGTTTCGCCGGCCCGCACGGTGATGCGATGGATCGCCGGAGCAACTTGATCGCGCGGCACCGCCGCCGACCAGGCCTGGTCTCCCCGAGCGGTCAATGCGAGCGGTTGTTCGTTCCAGCGCACCTCCGGTGGCACGCGGCCCGTTCGCTCCACGCGCAACTCCAGCCGCGCCGCGAGTTTCGTCGACGTCCGAAGGTCGTCGCCCACGTGCAGTTCGTAGGTGCGGCTCTGGCCGGCCGTGAACTTCTCCGGCGCATCAGGCGTGAGGGTGGGCAGCTTGAAGTGCGCCCCCGCCGGATAATAGCTCCGACCCTGGCCCGAACCCTGGACGCTCGCGAAGTAGACCTTGGGCAGTGTGCGCAGGAGCGCCGGATCGCCAAGTTCCCGCCAGAGCGGTGACTTCGGATCGAAGTGATTGAACATCTCGATACCATCCACGCCCGCAGCCCAGGCCTGCAGCGCCCGCGCGCGGAGCGAAGGCAGCGACGTCCGCGCGGCCTTGGCTTCCTCCTGGCGCACACGGCTCTCCGGCAGGCAGGCGTAGAACTTCACGCCATGGCGACGCGCCAGGGCGACGGTTTCGCTCCAGTGGTTGAGCTGGAAGTAGCCCCCGGGCACGAGGAAATCGACCAGGCCGTCGGCCAGCCAGCGCTCGAGGTCGAGCCCGATCTCGCGGCAATAGCCGGCGGAATCGGGCACTTTGACCGCAAGCAGGAGGTACTTGCCCCGGCGGCGGCCGGCGGCATCGAGATCGCGGCGGATGTCGCGCAACAGGGCCGTCATCAGGGCGCGTTCCTCGTCGCCGACGGGTTGCTCGGCCGCGGTTTTCCGGAAGTAGACCGGGTGGCGCCAGAAATCGAGGCTCACGCCGTCGAGGTCGTAATTGGCCGCCGTCTCGGCGATGGTCCGTCGCGCGAGGTTCCGTATCTCGGGGCGCGCGTAGTCGACCGCGCTCCAGGTGCCGCGCTTCGGCGGGCGTTCCTTGGTGCCCATGAGCCAGTCGGGGTGTTCGACCTTCAGCTTCGGGATGAGGAGCGGGTTCGAGGCGTCGTGGGTGTCGTTCATCCGCATCGTCCAGAACACCTCCTGGCCGGTGGTCCGGCAGTGTTCGCTGACGACGCGCAGCGAGTCGGTGCCGAGCGGCAGCAGATCCGGGAGGATGTTATGCTGGTAGCGACCTTCGCGGACGAGGAAGGGCTCCGCTACCGCGGTGCGGTGCGCGAAGCGGTTGAAGGTGCCGCTGGTGGTGTCGAAGACGACGGTATCGACCTGCGTACCGGCGAGCGGGGCGATGCGGTAGGGCAGGAAGTCGCGCGGTTGCGGCAGCGGCCGGGGTGGCACGCGGGTTTCGCCGCCATCGTCGTTGAACAGGAGCCGGCGCGACCGGGCCAGCGCCGCCGCCCGCGCGGCTTCACGCGTGGGGGAAGGCCGATCGAAGTGGATTCGCGCGGCATAGACACGGTTGTTGGCGCCCCAGGGGTTGTCCGGAGGAATGATGCGCAGCGGCGCCGGCGCCTGCATCCACTCCGCCACGGTCACCCAGGTCTCGGTCGGCGACACCTCCGTCACGCCGAAGTTGCCGAGCCGCGCGCCGTGCTCCGGCACGAGGAGGCGCTCGGTGGCGCGCAACACGACGGGCCGCTCCGGATCCACCTGCGCGAGGAAGAGCGGGGCGCGATGGCGGAAGACGTGATCGTTGCCGGCGCCCCGCCGCGTGTAGACAAGGAAGAGTGCCTCGCGGTGCGTCACCCAGTGGGCCTGCGTGTTGTACGAGCCGAGATCGGTGCCGTCGTCCCAGGTCCAGCGGCGCGGTGCATCGAAGTGCAAGCCGTCGCGGCTCGTGGCCACGTAGGCGCTGGTGTCATTGCGCATCGTCAGGAAGTAGCGCCCGCCGACCGTGGCCAGGGACGGCTCATAGAGACCGCGCCCGCCCTTCACCACGAGTTCCCCGCCGATTTCCCGCACGGCCAGGGTGGTGCCGTCGAAGGTGCAGCGCGCCACGGCGACACGGTAGTCCGGCTCCTTGGCCGCCTTGAAGTAGAAGGGCAGGAGGATCTCGCCGTTGGGCAAATCCACCCGTTGCACGCAGCCGGCGCCGGAGTTGAAAAAACGCGCCTCGGCCGGCATCGCCAGCGGGCGCCAGGGCGCCCAGGTGCGCGCGGTCGGATCGTAGACGGAGAAGCAGGTCTCCCGCGCGCGGTCGGGGATGACGGCGTTGTTTCGGTAACGCACGGTGTGGCCGATGCCGAGCAGCTTACCGGAGGGGGCGTGCCATTTCGGCCAGAAGTCGCAGGCACCCACGGTGACGCCGTTGGGTTCCGGCCGCTGGCCGAGGGTCTCGGCATGTTCGCGTGGGCCGCTCCAGCTCCGGCCGAGATCATCGGTGCGCAGCTCGTTGAGCGGTCCGAAGACGTCGCTGCCCTTGAGCCAGAGGGTCTGCAGGGTGAGGACGACCGCAGGGGGGGTTCCGGCCGGCTGCGGCACGATGCCGGCGCGCGGGTGCACCCAGCAGTGCACGCCGTCGTAGCCCTGGCGGATGACGTCGAGCTGCACCGTGTAGTCGACCGGCGCGGGCGCAGCGCACGCGGTGGCCGCGGCCAGGCACGGCCAGCACCACCGGCGGAGGGAGAAGGAGGCGTTTTTCACGGGGCGGGATCTGGTTGGAGCAAACGGGTTCCGGCTACCGGGCGTGGATCTCGGCGAGGGTTTCGCCAGCGCTGAGTTCGAGCGGGAGTTCGAGTCGCTCCCCGTCATCCAGCGGACGCACGCGCCGTCGCATTTCATCGAGCAGCCGCACGGACTTTCGCGCCAACTCCTCTTCGTCCACGGTCACGGAGACCAACCGGCGCGCCATCGCGCCTTCGCGCCAGCGACCGCCGAAGCCCACCAGCGAAACCTCGTCGGGCACCCGGATTCCCATGGCCGCGAGTTCGAAGTAGACGATCTCCGCCTCGGTATCGAAGGTGCAGAAGAGGCCGGTCGGCCGATCGCTCCCCGCCATCACCTGCTGCAGGCTGCGACGCACGACCGCGACATGGTCGGAGGAGTAGGTCGCGGCATCATCCACACAGAACACCGGTTCCGGCAACTTCCGGCCCGCTTCACGCACCGCCCTCTGGAATCCCTCTTGATATCCCGGAGTCATGCCCCCGCGGGTCGGGCTGAAGAACGCCAGCCGTTGATGTCCCCGCTGCAGCAAGGCCGTCGCTCCCATCCGGCCGACTTCCGTGGCGGAAAACGTCACCAAGGGCGCCGTGATTCCCTCCACCCGGCGATGGCAGAACACCACCGGGATGCCGCGCAGGTGCAGGGGCCGGATTTGGTAGCGCGGCGTTTCGTCCACCGTCGTGGGGACGATGGCCACGCCCGCCACCTCCTGGTCGATCAACTGCAACAGCGCGGCGGCCTGCCGGTTCGGATCGTTGTTGGTGTCGCAGACGATGACCTGGTTGTTGAGCTGCTCCGAGGCCTGGTGGAAGCCGCGCTGCAGCGAGGGATAAAAGCCGGTGCGGGTGTCCGGAATCACCAGGGCGAACGCGTCCAGTCCGGACCGCAGCCGAGCCGTGGCGGACTCGTGCACGAAGGTGCCGCGTCCCGGCACCCGCCGGATGAGACCGCTCCGCTCCAGCTCCGCCAGTGCCTGGCGCACGGTGTTGCGCGACATCTTCTCCGACACGGTGAGCTGCTGCTCCGTGGGCAACGCGTCGCCCGGCTTCAGCCGACCAGCGGTGAGTTCCCCCAAGAGGTACTGCCTCAGTCGCTCGTGTTTGGGGACGCCGGCAACCGCTGCTGGGGTATTTCGAGTCCTTTCGGTCATTTGTCTCAACAAATTTGCCGCGGATTATGTGCCGTGTCAATGGTACATTAAAGCGAAATACCGACCTGCCTGCTTGACTGAAATTGTACCTAATTGTATAGACAGTATCTCATCCGCCGCTTAATTCCGTGCCACGATTTCGCGCCAATGCCGCTAGCTGCGGCCCGCGGCCATGGCTCGGGTCTCCACTCCCCAACGCACACCTGTTCCCCATGCCCTCCACCCACCTGTCGGCCCATGCTCTTGTCCGTGTCACCATTTTCTTCCTCTGGCTGGCGGGCGCTTCGTTGGTTCCACCCGCCGCAGCCCAGTCGGCGGCTTCCGGCGTGATCGAAGGTCGGGTGCTCGACCTCGCCGCGGGCACTTACCTCAGCCAGGCCCGCGTGCAGGTGGAGGGGACCACCTTCGAGGCGTTCACCAATGACATCGGCGAATACCGCCTGACCGGGTTGCCGGCAGGCAACGTCACGCTGCGGGTCTCCTATGCCGCCATGCGGACGGAGACGGCGACGGTCGCGGTGCCGGCCGGCCGCAGCGTGCAGCACGATTTTTCGCTGCAACGGGCGGCACCCTCCTCCGCCGCCGCTGCCGCGCCAGGGACGCCCATCCTGCTCGATGCGTTTTCCGTCTCCGAGCGGGCGATGAGCGCCGAGGCCTCGGCCCTGCAGGAGCAGAAGACCGCCGCCAACATCAAGAACGTCGTGACCTTCGAGGAATTCGGCGATCTCGGCGAAGGCAACCCGGGCGAATTCCTGAAGTTCGTGCCCGGAATCGAAATCGGCCTGAACCCCGTGGTCCCCGGCAACGCCTCAATCCGCGGCATGCCCGGCTCGGGCACCCTGATGCTGATGGATGGCGTGCAGTACGCCGGCACGGCCGCGGACGCCCGCGGCGCAGATCTCGTCGGTGCCAATGTCGGCAACATCGATCGGATCGAGGTGACGAAGGTCCCCACCCCCGATCTGCCTGCCAACGCGGTGGGTGGCACGATCAACGTCATCCCCAAGAGCAACCTCAGCTTCACCCGCCGGTCGCTGACCTACAATGTCTTCGGCACCCACACCACCATCGACACCGTCCGCCGGCTGCCGTCGCAACTCGGGCGCGGGCGCGGCACGGCCTACATGGACGAAGGTCGCAGCCTGACGCAGCCCGGCTTCGACCTCACCTACATGCACCCGATCAGCCGGTCGCTGGCGCTCTCGTTCAGCGCCGGCTTCAGCGATCGGGTCGAGATCCGCGACTTCCTGAATTCGACCTGGAACCTCGTCACCAACGCCCAGACCGCCTCCCAGAAGAACCCCATCATCGTCCCCCGCGAACGGCGCCTGCTCTCCGCCACGGCGGACTACCGTCTCGGCGCCCGGCACCGCTTCTCGGTGCGCGCCCAGTACACCGACGACAAGGCGTTCGCGCAGCTGCCGACCTTCTCCACCTCCTATGGCACGCTCGCCAGCTTCGGACCCGACTTCTCCCAGGGATCCACCGCCGCCAACGGGAGCATCACCCAGAACGTCCAGCACTATAACCAGATTCGGCAGACCCTCAGCGGAAAGTTCGGGTATCAGTACAGCGGCGACGCCTGGCGCGCGCAGCTGAACATCGGCCTCTCGCGGGCGCAGTACAACACCCGCACGCTCGAGGACGGCATCTTCCGCACCCTGCAGGCCACCCTCACCGGCCTGGTCATCCGGGCGGACAACGTCCGCGGGATGCACGAGCAGGTGCCACCCACGATCACGGCGCGCACGGCCGCCGGCGTCCCCGTCGACCCCGCCAACATCAACCTCTACTCCCTTACCACCGCCACCGGCGGCACGATCCCGCTCAAGTCGAACCAGCAGGCCCTGAAACTCGATTTCACGCGCGACCTGCGGCTGGCGGTGCCGGTCACGATCAAGACGGGCCTCGCCTACGACCGTGCCGAGCGCGACATCCGCAACCAGACCTGGACCTGGACGATCAACCCGCCCACGGCCGCCGGCGGCCGCCTGGTGGGCAACCACGACCTCGTCGATACCGACTTCAGCTCCCGGTGGACCTTCAAGGACGGCTCGAGGGTGCAGTGGATCGAGGGGCGCAAGGCTTTCCGGCTCTTCCGCGAGCACCCGGAGTACTTTCAGCTCAACGAGGCAACTGCCTACACCTCCGGGGTCACCGGCTCGAAGCTCCTCGAGGAAGCCATCTCCGCGGCCTATGCGCGCGCCGACGTGAAGTTCCTCGACAACCGCCTCTGGCTCGCCGGCGGCGGGCGGTTCGAACGCACCGACGATGAGGGCCGGGGCCCGCTCAATGACCCCAATGCCATCTACCAGAAGAACCCGGATGGCTCCCTGGTCCGCGGTGCCAACGGCCGCCCAGTGGCGTTGCCGGGCACCGCGCTGCAGCTGGCGCAGCTCCAGTACCGCGAGCGCGGCTCGTACGGGAAGTCCAACTACAGCGGCTTCTACCCCAGTCTCAACAGCTCCTACACGATCCTGCCCGACCTCCTCGTGCGCGCCGCCTACGCCCGCACCATCGGCCGGCCCGACATCACCGCCATCGTGCCGGGTGTCACCATCACGGACATCGCCAGCAACAGCGCCGACCCCGTGATCAACGAGGTCAACACCGGTCTCCAGCCGTGGCACGCCGACAACTGGGATCTCAGCCTCGAGTCCTACAACCTTCGCGGCGCCACCATTGCGGTGAGCCTCTTCCGGAAGGACGTGACGGATTTCTTCACCTCCACCCAGCGGCCCGTGGCGCAGGCAGACCTCGATCGCTACGGCCTCGGGCCGGAGTATCTCGGCTACGATCTCGTGACGACGGCGAACTCCGCCGAACAGGCCCGGATCGGCGGAGTGGAGATCAGCTGGCGGCAGTCGCTCCGGCCGTTCGCGTTGGTGCCGGAATGGGCGAAGGGCCTGCAGGTGTACGCCAACACCACGCGCCTGAACATCTCCGGCAGCGGCAAGGACAGCTTCCTTCCCTTCCGCCCGCGCCTCTTCAACTGGGGCGTGAGCTACACGCACCGCAAGGCCCTGGTGCGAGTGAACGTCGCGCAGCAAGGCGCCCAGCGCACCGCCCTGGTCTCACCCAACGCCACCACTCCCGCCGGCACCTACCAGTACATTCCGATCCGCATCATTACGGACGTCGCCTTCGAATACCGGCTGCACAAGCGCGTCGCCCTTTATGGCTCCGCGCGAAACCTCTTCCAGAACCCCCGCAAGCAGTTCCGCGCCGGGCCCGACACCCCGCCGTGGGCCCGCGCCATCCGCTACGATTACTACGGCGCGCTGCTCACCTTTGGCGTGAAAGGGACCTTCTGAGCGGGCGCGGCCTTCTCCAACACGGCGGACTCGTTCACCCCTTCGCCGTCGCCAGCGCCGACTTTGCTCCCTGCATCACGCACCGGTAGTCGCTGATGACATTGAAGAACGAGAATCCGAGTGCCCGGTATTTCGCGACCTGATCGGCCGCGCAAGGGAGGCCCGCGCGTTTGCCATGGCGCCGGCACGCGGCCGCGACGGTTTCGATGACCTTCATCACCTCCGGGCCGGCATGGGCGCCCGGCTGACCGTAACCCAGCGAGAGGTCGCCCGGGCCAACGAAGAGCACATCGACTCCCGGCATCGCCGCGATGGTGTCGATGTGCGGCACGACGTCGGGTTCCTCGATCTGCACCACAAGGAAGGTCTCGCGATTCGAAGCCGCGAGATAGTCGGCCAGCGGGAGCCGGCCGAAGTCGGCGTCGGCATGGACGACATCGCTGCCGCGATTCCCCTGCGGGTGAAACTTCATCGCCGCGAGGACGGTGGCCACCTCCTCGGGATGCCGCACCCGCGGGATCATGAGTCCGCGCGCTCCGGCCTCGAGGAGCCAGAGGAGATCCGCATGATTGGCCGGCTTGACGCGGATCAAGGCATCGGCGCCACCCAGCCGGCAGGCCTGGATGAGCGAGTAGACCAGGGCCGGATCGAGGCGCTTATGTTCGAGACAAATCCAAAGCGCGTCGAAACCCGACGAGGCTATCAGCTCGACCAGTTCCGGGTCGGCGTAGCAGGACTTGGCGGTCAGGACTTCTTCGCCGCAGTTGAGTTTTCGACGGACGGTGGAGGCGATCATGATGAGAGGGAAAGAGCGGGACGGATCATGGGGCCCGCCGCATTTCGACGGCCGTGACGATTGGGCCCGTGCCGGCCCCGCCAGTGTGCAGTTCCAGGCGGTAGCGCAGGCGCGACGCCGGGGTAGGAAGAGTGAACTCGAACGCCCGTTCGGCTGCGCCACCCGCGATCTCCTTGAGTTCCACCCAGGCTGCTTCGGCCCCGACCTGCACCCGGACCCGGCACCCGCTGCGCCCCGCAAAATTCCCGGTCACTGCGAGGCGATAGCCCCCGGCCGCGAGCGTTGCGTCGACCCACGGCGAAGTGTAGGTTTCGAACGGCCGGCGCCGCAGGATGTCCCCCGGCTCGGCGTTGACGATCTTGTGTGGGCCGTGCGACGCGACCGTCGTGCGCCGCTCCGGATCGAATCCACCGGCGGACCCCCAGTAGACAAACGAACCGACCCCGTGCACGCCGCTCTTTGGTTGCAGGCCCAGCGTGAGGTTGGGCCCCGTATGGTTCACGGCCACGATGTCGGGAAAACCATCCCCATCGAGGTCGGCCACGTAGTTCGCCGAACCGGAAAGCGACGGCAGGACCAGCCGCCGTTCCGGCGCATAGGCCCCGCGTTCATCGGGGGAATAAACAAACAGCCCCACGGTGCGCGTGGTTTCGCCGTGGTAGTTGCTGAACAGCACGTCGAGTTGGCCGCGGGCGCGGGTGTCGGCCACCGCCACCCAGTGGCCGCCGAAAGTTGGAAGGGCCGTGCGATCCTCGAGCCGGAACTTGCCGCCCCGGTTCCAGTAGATCGCCGAGTCGATCGCATTGCGCCGGCCGGTCATTTCCCGGTAGTGCGTGGCGACAACCTCGGGCCGGCCGTCGTTGTCCAGGTCCGCCACGGTCAGTCGCTGAATTTGGAAATCGGAGGCCACCCGCTGCGCCCGCCCGAGGTCCGGCCGTCCGGCTCCATCCACCGGACAAGACAACCAGCCGCCGCGCCCGCCCAGGACGAGATCGAGTTTCCCGTCGCCGTCGAGATCCGCCACTGCCGAAGCGAGGATGGGCAGGCCGGGTTTGTAGAATTCGGCCGCGGCCAACCCGTCCGGCGTGCCCCGCAAAATCGCGAGGTTGCGGCCTTCGCCGTCGATCAACCCGACGATCAGGTCGAGGCGGCCGTCGCGATTCAGGTCCGCCAGCGTGGTGGTGTAGCCGCGAGACGGCAGCGGCCAGCGGCGGACGTCGCGCAGTTGCCGATCGCGCCCGAGTCGTGCCACGGCTACTCCGCCAAACTCGGTGAAGGCGATGGCGGCCTGCCCCTCGTCGAAGAGATCACCCGCGCTCGAACTGAACCCGGTGGTGAGCGGGATGCGGGTCAGCGTGCCGCTGTGAAAACTCCGGTGCGGGTTGCCCCAGTGCACGAACGAGTCGATGGGGCCGCCGCGGTAGGATCGGCCGCTGTTACGGTTGGCGATAAACAGATCCGGCACGCGGTCGCGGTTCAGATCCCCGATGGCAACCGACACCGCACCGAAACTCGTCAGCTCCGTGCGCCGCGCGACGGCGAAACCGTCCGCGCCTCCCCAGTAGAGGTAGCTGGGCACATCGAAGGTGGCGTGATCCTGACTGTTTGCGAAAGCGAGATCGATGAAACCGTCTCCGTTCAGATCGCCTGCTCGCACCGCCGTGGCGTTCAGCACCGGCAGCTCGGCGCGGCGGTCGGCCGCAAATCCCCCGGCCGAGTTCCAGTAAACGCGTGCCGCCGCCTCGGTCTGGTCCCGCCGGTGGGCGGCAAAGCCCGTGACGGCGAGATCCACCCGTCCGTCCCGATTCAGATCGACGGCCACAACCGAGAGCGGCCCCTGGGCCGGCAAGGTGCGACGCTCCCAGGCGGCGAAGTCGCGGCCGCGGTTGAGGAGCAGTTCGAGTGCTTCCCCGCCGGCCGCCACTGCGAGATCGAGGCGTCCATCGCCATCGAGGTCGGCCACGGCGAGTTCACCGGCAATGCCGTCGACGAAGCCGCGGCCTGTGACCGAGATCTCCTGCACGCGCTCGGTGGAATACCCCCGGACGTCACGGAAGTAGACGCGCACGGAAGGCCAGTCGCCACCCTGCAGGAAGACCACGTCCAGGCGTCCGTCGCCGTCCAGGTCGGCAATTTTCACGTCGACGGCATGCCGGGTCGGGAGATCCGTCACCCGCTCGAGGGCGAATCCGTCCTCGTGCTGCCAATAAATGCGCGAGCGCGCGGTGGCGCCGGAGACGAGGGGCGGCGCTGCGGCGGCCCGCGGTCCGGCCGAGGCAAACACGGTGTCGTCCTCCTTCCCCATGTTGGCGATCACGAGGTCGGGCCGGCCATTGCCGTCGAGGTCGGCCACGGCGAGGCCGGTGGCGGACTCGGTGGGAAAGTCGGAACGCCGCGTCGCGGAGTACCCCTGGTCGGTGCCCCAGTAGACGAACACCGGGAAGTGATCGTGGGTGGAGCCGTGGATGAAGTTGGCAAACAGGATCTCCGGGCGGCCATCACCGTCCAGATCCGCGATCAGGCTGCGCCCGCCGCCCATGGACGGGAGGAAGTCGACGCGGCCCTGGGCCGCCCGCAACCAGGCGATCTTCTCAAAGGCACCGGCCTCGGTGGAGGCGGTGGGGAGCAGGGAACGGAAGCCGTCGACTGGGTGTTGGTAGTAGATCAGGCTGTCGGAGTTCTCGTAGGGGCTGTGATCGTTGTTGATCACGAGATCGGCCAGGCCGTCGCGATCGAGATCGAACCAGTTGATGAGCTTCAGCTCGCCGCGGGCGGAAACAAAGAGGTTCTGGCCGGCGTTGCCCAATTCCCCCCGGGAAAGCTCGGCAAAGCCGGAGTGGCGGAAAACGGTCTCGGCCGCGGGGAGCGGGAGTGAGGCGAAAGCCAGGGAGACTGCGCCGACCAGGCCAAGGCAGGTCTCACGCCAAGGCGCGAAGGCGCGAAGGGCGCGGGAGCATGGGTTCGATTCCCTCATGCCCGGAGTCCTTGGATCCCGACACTCGCGGTGCACACGTTTCGTTTCCCAAACCAGGGAACTACGGATGGACACCAAGGAGCACCCATGAAGCTGACACCATCTGGTCCATTCGTGTTCATTCGTGGTTAAGGAAGGTCCGCGGCGTTGCCTGCCTAGCCCGGATAAGTCACTCCCTCGAATGCAGCTTGGACACACCCCGTCGCTGGCGCGACACCCCTCTCGAGCCGGAACGATGCAGTCGGGCTGACGCACCTGCGGGAGTCCACTGACGAAACGGTGACCTGTGGGCGGGGCGACCGCGCCCCGCTCCGCGACGAGGTCGTCGCGGCTACATTGCTGCGGTGCACGTCGACTTCGACTGCATCGTTCCGGCAGGGCGGGGTGTGTTGCTTCGCAGATGCACTCGAATGTGGCATCGAAAAGTGCGATGAATGCAGGCTAGAACGTGCCTTTCACGCCCATGGTCCAGAGGGCGCCGTAGTAGGTGTAGGTGCGCGGGCGGGTGTAGGCGGGAGCGTTGGCGGAGATGGTGACCAGCGGCCGCGGCTCGTTGGCGAGGTTGCGCACCGAGGCGTAGAGCGCGAACCGCTTGTGGAAGCGGTACTCGATGTTGGCGTCCTGCACCATGCGCGTGTCCTGGGCGTCGTAGGTGCCGGGCGGCACGGACGCGCTGACGTTGGTGAGCGCGGCGCGCTGGCGGGCGATGCGAGAGACATTGTAGCGCACGAGGAAACGGCTGGAGGCGAAACTGGCGCCCCAATTCAGGACGCGCGGCGAGTAGCCGGAGAATTCATCCACGCCCGATCCGGTGAGGCGCAGGTGGGTGCCGTTCAGCCAGAATTGGACGCCACGGGTCCACTTCGGCAGGGCGGTGAAAGGCTTGAGGGACTGGCGCCAGCTCCACTCGAGGCCGTTGGTCCGGACGGAATTGTTGGAATTCTCCGTCGTGATCACGTCGTAGTCGAGGTAGTCGTCCGACAGCCCCATTTCGGCGAGCAGCGCCGGCGTGGCGTCGGAACGGCGCGACGTGAAGAAGCCGGTAATATCCTTGCGGAACAGGCTCACCGCGATGGTCGCGCCCTTCACGCTGTAGGATTCGAAGCTGAGGTCGAAGTTGTCGGCCGTCCAGGGCTCGAGGCCGGCGTTGGTGGTGGTGATGGTGCGGTTGGCCTCGACGGCGCCGGGATCGGTGATGGAGCGCGACGGGATGATGAAGTTGAGGTCCGGCCGGCCAATCGTGGCGGCGTAGGCGGCGCGGGCGACGAAGTTCTCACTGAACGAATAGCTGGCGTTCACGCTGGGATACACGTCGGCGTAGTGTTTCTTCGCGAAGGCCGCGCGCTCCTTGTACTGGAGCTTCGCGAGGGCCAGCGTGTCGGTCGTCACGCGGATCGGCCGGCCGGCGGCGTCGCGGATCAGGTTACCTTGGGCGTCCTGCTGGTAGGTGGCGCGAATGTCGTTGAGGCCGCCGGCGCCCTCGTCGTCCGTGCGTTCATAGCGGGCGCCGGCGACGAGCCAGAGGCGGTTGTCGAAGAGCTTGGCATCGGCGCGGAGATACCCCGCCGAAATTGTCTCCTTCAGTTCCTGCGAGCCGTTGACGCGCGAGGTGTGGTAGGACGCCTCGTTCAGGACGAAGTAAGAGGGGTTGGCCTCGTACAGCGCATAGACCTTGCGTGGATCGATCCACTTCACGCGGTCGCCGTTGCGGAAGGTTCGGACGCCGGAATAGGACCAGTTGATGAGATCGTAGTTGCCGACGAGGCGCTCGGGCGCAGTGGCGGCAAAGGTGGGCCGGAAGCTCCAAGAGCGGGTTTCGACGCGGATATCCCGCTCGGCTTTCGAATAGTCGAAGCCGGCCTTCAGGAGCACCGGCAGGCTCAGGCCCAGCGGTCGGCTCGCATTCAGCTTCAGCGTCGTGAGGTCGCTCTTCATGATCGGCTCCTGCGGAGAGGTGACGCTGTTGAGGGTGTAGAGCTGTCCGTCGGTGATATCAATCGGCTGGCCGGCGCGGGTGGCGCGAACCACGGGAGGCGTGCCGAGGCGTTGCTGACCGAAGTTGTCCGCGCGCAGCACAAGGCCGGTGAGGTTGGCACTGACGGTCCCGAAGAAGTCGGCGCCGGGTTGCGCGCTCAGGGTTTCGCGGCGCGAATGGGAATGGGCCACGGTGGCCTCGGTCTTCCACCCATTGAAGTCACCCCGGTGTCCGAGGGCGCCGTGGCGCGTGGACTTGATCTGCTCCCGGTAGGTGTTCGCCAGGGTCGTCGTTCCCGCGCCCACCCCGGCGGCGTTGGCGGGAGCCCCCTGGGTGAAGTTCTCGCCGCCCGTAGCGCCAGCCCCGTAGGCCTGCGTGAATGTGCCGATGCGCGTGTGCACCACGTCCGTGGTGTACTGGAAATTGGCGAAGAACGAGTGCCCGGGCAGCGGACGCCAGTCGGCGCGCACCGAGGCGACGTCGCGATCGCGCACCGCAATCTGGGCAGCGATGGCGCTCTGCGTCTGGACGAGCGTGACGCGGTTCCACGTCGGCACGAGGTTGTCCTTGTCCTCCCAGCGTGCGTTCTGGCCGAGGCTGAAGGTGAGCGCGAGTTTGCTGCTGATCGGCCGCGTGTAGGTGAGATCGTAGCCGGGGCGGAAGTGCGGCCCGTCGGTGCCCTTGTCGGCGCCGCCCACCTTGAACAGCTCGCGTCCGAGCGACGTGATGGGCTCGATGGTGGTGAGCAGGCCGAACAGGCTGTAGTTGAGTTGCGGATCGCGCCGGGCAAAGCCGCTCTTGCCGACCACGTTGATCATCCCGCCCACCGCGTTGGCCGGCATGTCGGGCGTCGGCACCTTGGTCACCTCGATCCGATCCATGTTGGCGACGTTGGAGGCGGAGAACACGGCGCCGCGGGTCGAGGGCGAGTCGGTCGAAAGCTCGACGCCATCCACGGTGAGGATGGTGCCGCTGCCGGGCATGCCGCGGATCGTGGCTTCGCCGGGAATCGCGGGGCTCATCGAAACCTGGATTCCGGGCACGAACTTCAGGAACTCCCCGGGGTTGCCGTCGCCAAGGTCGCCGAATTCCTCAAAGGCGACGACGTTCTTGATGTTGGGAGCAATGCGCTGCTCCTGCAGGGCGGCGGACTGCGCGCTGAGCTCGCGTTCGGCCACCGTGAAGGTGTCGAGCACGATGGCCTGGTCGCGCGGGACGCCGGCGGTCGAGGGCGCGAGGGCTTCGCGGGCACCGAGGTCGAAGTCCTGGCGGGCGGTCTGGCCAGCGGCGACGCGCACGCGGGCGGATTGCTGGCCGAGGCCGGCGACCGAAGCCCGGACGGTGACTTCACCCGCGGGCACGCCGGCCAGACGAAACTCACCGGCCTCATCCGTGAAGGTCTCGAGGGCCGTGCCGTCGACGACGACGCGCACCTGCTTCAGGTTGTTGCCGGCGGCGGCATGAATCACGCGACCGACGATCGTGCCAGCGGCCGTCACTTGCGCAGTGAGGTGGGGATTCAGCAGCAGCGCGAGGGCGAGCGCCACCAGGGGGAGCAGGGTACGGAAGGGATGCTTGGTCGGATTCATGGCGGAAAGGGAGTCGATCGGATTACCCGAGTTGTCGGGCCGTGTCGCCGGGCGCGAAGACCCCGGGTGCCGGCCTCCCCGCGGCCGGCTGCCGCCAGGGCGGTACGGGTGTCGCGGCGCAAGCTTCGGCTGGGGGGCGCGATCATTTCCAGGGGTTCCGCCAGCGGGTGACTTCCACGCCGGTGATTCCCTCGCGCGTGAGGTAGTAGGCGGTCACGAGTGTGCCATCGGGCAACTCGGTCGTGAGCGGATAGCCGTTGTCGCCGGGCCGGCCACCGCCGTCGGCGCGCAGGGAAACGATGTCCTGCTCCCGCCAGGTGCGGCCATGATCCCGGCTCAGCGCCGCGCGAATGCCGATCGGCGGGTCGCGAAAGCCATAGGTGCAGAGGAGCGTGCCATCGCGCAGGCGCAGGAGGTGCGGAGGGTGTCCGTGCAGCGGAGTCTCCTCGGCGCGCGACCAGGTGCGGCCGCGGTCGGAGGAGCGGGTGGTCCACATCTTCGTGCCCAGCGCGGGCTCCGTGCGCATCATCGCGATGACGTCTCCATTGGCCGCCTCGACCAGGGCGGTTTCCCCGAAGCTGCGCTTCTTCTCCGGATCGGCGGCCAGCGTGAGGAAATCCCAGGTGGCGCCGTCATCCTCGCTGCGGAGGAGCCACGCCTCATAGAAACGAACGTTGGCCGTGGGCCGGCCGTAGACCGCGCACAGCAGGGTGCGGGCATCGAGGCGCAGGTCGGTGGCGGGATCGAGAAATCCCATGATCAACGCCTTCGGTGGCACCGGAATCTCGGTGTGCTGCCATGTGGCGCCGCCGTCCTCGCTGGTGCGCACGTAGCAGCCGTAGGCGTAGGTGACGCGCCCGTCGGGCGAGTTGCGCACCTCGATGCCGCGCGCCTCGAACTCCCCGCGCCGTGCGGCCTCGACATATCGCCAGGCGTGCGCGCCGGGATTCACGTACCGGCCGGGGCGCGTCGAGCCGGTGGCCCAGGCCGGGTTGGGCACTTCGCGCGTGGTGCGCTGCCAGGTGCGGCCGCCGTCCGTCGAGGTGAAACGCATCGTCTCGCGGCGCGGCTCGAGGTGGCTCGAGGTGACGCCCGCACCAAAGTGCACGTACAAGGTGGGGGCGGCATCCGGCAGCTGGTAGAACACCGGAAAGGCGGAGTACTGGCCGGCCTGCCGATAAACGACGATGTGTTCGGCGCCGGGGACCACGGCGGGAACCGAACCGGCCGCCGCCACCAGCGGGCCGGCGAGCCCGAGCAGCGCCCGGAGCGGGCCGGCCGGGAAGAACCGGCGGGCGGAGGACAGGGGCGCGCGCATCAGAAGGAACGCGAGATTCGGAACCGGAAGTTGCGCTGGGGCAGCGTGCTCACGATGTTCCGGTTGACGGAGGTGTACTCGTCGTCGGCGTTCGCGAGGTTGTAGACGTTCAGTTGGAAGGTGTACTGCCCGCGGCGATAGGAGACGAAGGCGTCCATCGTGTGGTAGGCCTCCAGAAAGAAGCTGTTGGCGGTGTCGCCCGGGCGCTCGTCGTAATAGAGGTACGCCAGCCCGAGCGCCAGGTTCTTGAGCCGTCCCCGCATGAACTCATAGCGCGTCAGCACGCTGTACTGGACGTCCGGCAGGCTGCGCGTGTAGATGCTGCCGAGGTTGTTCACGTTCATGTAGGTGTAGCTCAGGCTCAGATGCAGCCCGGCGGCGGGCGCGATGCCGGTTTCGAGTTCGTAGCCGGTGATTTCATCGCCCGGAACCTGCTGCCGCCAGCCGAGGCTCGCGAGCGCGGGATCGGTATGCAGGATGATCCGGTTGAGTTCGCGCCGGCGATACACGTTGGCCAGGGAGGAGATCTTGCCGTCCAGGAGATCCAGCTTGAGACCGACCTCCTCGCTGCGGGAGACGTTCGGGGCAAAGAGGGATCCGTCCGGCTGCACGCCGCTGTTGGGCGTGAAGATCTCGGAGCGGCTGACGTAGGCGGAGATTCCCTTCGCCACCTTGAACACACCGCCGAGCACCGATTCCGGATCGCTCCGGTTGTTCGTCTTGTTGCTGGTCGTCCTGACGCCGGTCACCCGGTTCAAACCGGTGTTCGGGCCGCTCTCGTCGTAGCGGATGCCCGCCTGCAGAATGAGCCGATCCCGGAAAAAGTACGCCTGCTCCTGGAGCGAGAGCGACAGGCTCTTGCTCTCGCTGGTGGTCGAGGAACTGAGGAAGATCGACGCCGGCTGCCCGCCGTAGACGGGATTGAAGATGTCGAGGAGCGGCAGCACGTTGGTCGTGTTGCCGGTCGTGCTGCGGCCGAGGTATTGGGTGGCCCCGCTTTCGCCTTCCGCGTATCTGCCGTAGGCGAGCAGCTTGTGCCGGGTCGGGCCGAGCGGGAAGTTCCACACCGAGTCGATCGACACGTTCCTCGACTTGTTTGGGTTGAACGCATTTCGCCAGCTGCGCTGCATCTGCCGCGCATTGATCATGTCCCGGGGGATGGCCGTGAACTCCGTGTTCAGGTAGTCGAGATCCGAAGCGGTGAGCCGGGCCGACCACCAGTCGGTGAAGCGTTGGTCGATGATCAGCGTGTAACGGCGGGTCTGCTCCTGGTTGTACGAATACGGCTCGGTCGGGGAGAACGTGCGCGGGATGCCGATGTCGTTGGCCAGGACCGACGCGCGACCGGCGTTGTAGGGCGGCAGCACCCAGCTGTTGCCCCAGCCTTTGAACTTCTTGTCGTACAGGTCGCTTACCTGGAGGATCACCGACGTGCGCGGCGTGATGCGCCAGCCGAACATCGGGGCCAGGGAGCGCCGGCGACCATAATCCTCCACCCGGTCGCCCTTGCGGTCGAGGACCGATCCGATGAACCGATAGGAAAACTGCCGGTTCGATCCGAACGGCTGGGTCGTGTCGAGCGTGAGACGGAAGTACTCCCAGGAGCCGATGTCGAAATCGATGACGCCGGCGGCGCGGTCGAAGCGCGGCTTCTTCGAGGCCCGGCTGATCACGCCCGACTTGTTGCCGTCGCCATAGATGATCGACGAAGGACCCTTGAGGAACTCCACGCGATCGAACAGCGACATGTCGAAGACGCCGGCGCTGTTCAGGCCGTCGATCGCCCCGGAAACACTGAAGCCACGGATCATCTGGGTCGGTGCATCGGTGACTCCCGCCACGAACTTCCCGGCCTCGATCACGTCATCGGGCAACCAGTCGCGGATGTACTGCTGGTTGATGACCGAGATCGCCTGCGGGAGCTCGTTGAGCGGGGTGTCGGTGCGCGTCGCGCCGATGGCATGCGAACTGGAGTAGCCCTTGTCCTTCGCGGTGCTGACCTCGAAGGCCGAGAGTTGCACCACCTCCCCCGGGCCGCTGCCGGAAGCGGACGGCGGGGAGACGGCCTGGGCGCGAAGGAAGACCGGAGCGGCGAGCAGACAACTCGCGAAGAGAGCGGCCCGGTGGCGGGCCGACACGAACGGGCGACGGGTGGTCATGGTGGGGATGGGGGAGGGACACCGGCGGCGGGCGGGCCGCGAGGCGCGGAAAATCGGACCAGGTATTTAGGTATACCAAAATTCCGAAGGACGGCGGTTGTCAAATCGATTTGCCCGGCGCCGCGGTCGTCCGGCGGACCGGCTCCGGTTTCCCACACGCCCGGAAAACCGAGCGGCGCCTTCCCCGGGGCCGCGGGGCCAATCCGGCGGGAGGGAAACCGGCGCTCCGGCCGGCCAGGCTCGCGACAACGCCGGGACCACGCGCGGCGCGGCCCTTGTTGGCATACCAAAAACCACGCGGGGGACCAACTCCGGTCTTTCCAGGCTGCCCGGGCTGCGCTTCACTGCGGCACCGTATGCCGAAACGCCGCCGGTTCTTCGAACCCAAGATCGACCGCACCCCGCCCAACCTGCAGCGTTTGGTCCGGCTGATCTTCTCGGAGGAGTACCTGCCGGGGGATCGCCTGGTAGAGCGCGACCTGGCCGCAAAACTCGATCTCAGCCGTATTCCGGTCCGGGAGGGCCTGCAGAAGCTGGTCTCGAAGGGCATCCTGCTGAAGGATGACGTGAACCGCGGCCTCCGGCTGCGCGACTACAGCCCGGCGGAGGTCACGCACCTGCACGAGTACCGCGAAGCCATCGAACTCGCCGCGGCGCGGGCCGCCTGCCACAACCGATCGGCCACCGACCTCGTCCAACTGGATCTCATCTGCGACGCCATGGAGCGCGAGGCCCCCAACGCCCCGTCCGCCCGCTGGCTCGAGCTCGACTGGCAATTTCACCAGACCATCGTCGAGGCCAGCGGCAACGAGAGGTTCATCAATGATTTCGATCTGCTGATGATCGAGTGCAACTACGTGTTCTACCGGCTGCCCGACACGATGATCCCCGCCAAGAGCCGCGAGAACCCCCTGCTCGCCACACTAGTGCACGGGGTGGTCGAGGCCCACCGGCAGATCGGAAAGCTGATCGCCGCGCGGGATACCAACGGCGTCGTCGAGGCGATGCGGCTGCACCTGGCCGGACTGAGCAACCGCGTGCACCGCGATGTGGTGCGCAGCCAGCTGGCGAAGGCGTAGCGGCGGGGACCAGCGATCAGGACCGCGCGGGTCCACTCAGAAGCGCAGCGTGCTGGTGAGACGGGCCTCCGGGGGGTTCATGCGCCGGAAGCCATAGGGGACGAGGCGCGTGCCGACCACGAACATCCCGTTGACCATCGGATCATCGTGGTTGAGCAGGTTGTCGACGTTCATCTGGAGGTCGAGGCGGGCCCGGCTCAGCTTCACCTGGTAACCGAGCGAACCGGAGACCAGGTAATAGGAGCGGGAGTAGACGTAGTCGTAGGGTCGATCGATCTGGTTGCCGATGACCCGCGGACCGTAGATCTGCGCCCCGGCCCCCACCCGCAGTCCCTTCACGATCCCGCTGCGGAGCGTGTACACCCCGGTGAGGTTGTACCGGTACTTGTAGGTGCCGTTCTGGACCCGCTCATCCTGGAAGCCGTTGATTCCATTCTGAATCGTCCGGACCTGGTTGGCGTCGCTGACGCGCGTCGGGTTCGCCGAATCGTTGGCCCACTGCTCCCACTGCGGCAGGTTCTTCGCCACATAGGCGCGGTAGTCGGCCGCGGTGTCGAACTGCCGTGTCTGCGGCCAGGCGGCATTGAGCACGAGCCGGAGGGTGTTGGCGACATTCGCGGTCAGGCTGCCCTCGTAGCCCTTGCCGGAGAAGCTGCGCGTGCTCTGGATCGAGTTGAGCGCGGCGGTCACGGTCGGGGAGGCGCTGAAGGTCTCGATGTACCGCTCCGGCAGGCGATGGTTCGACCAGAGGGTGTTGATCGCGCCGACGTTGATGCTGATCGCGCTGTCGTTCTGCTCCGCCTGGTAGAAGCCGGCGGATCCGACGAGAGTAAACTGATCGGTTTTCGCGATGCGGAAGCGCAGCCCGGCCGATTCCGCCTTGGAGGGCACGATGTTGGCGCCGGCAAAGGTGCCATCGAGCTTCGGGTAGGCGTTGGTCTGGATCGTGAATCCCTCGGAGTAGTCGGCATAGGCGCCGACGACCTCCCAGGGGAAATAAACGACGCCAAACGTGCGGGTGTTGTTGAACGCGACGCGCTCCTCGACGGTGTAGGTTCCGAACGCACCCGTGACGCGGTCGCGCGAGGCCGTGTCGCCGTTGCGACTGACCAACTCCGACTTGTCGCGGCGGAAGCCGGCCACGTAGGTCAGGCGTCCGCGCAGATAGCTGCCGGAAGCCGCCACCTCGAAGGCATCGTTGCGCTTTTCCGTATAACCGTCCGCGGATGGGACCGCCCGGAGGTCGTAAAGCTTGGAAAAGTCCGGGAGGCTCGGCGGGAGGTTGTCCCAGTACCGGTAGAGGTTGATTCGGCGGTTGTTGTCGGTGATCGCGGTGGTGAGGCGCGGGTCCGCGTTTTTCATGTCCCAATAGACGACGCGGGAGTTCGCCTCCTGGAGGTGGCCGAAGGCGCTCAGGCTGGTGGTCCCGCCGAATCCCCTGATCGGATAGGCCGCGACGAGTCGCAGGGTGCGGGCGTCGCGAAAGGTGCCGTCGATGTTCCGCCCGAGGTAGGAGGCGCTGTAGATCTTGCCGAAGTTCGGATTCGGGGCGCCGCCAGGCAGGGTCACGTTGGGATCGGTGAGCGCGCCGGTGAACGGGTTGTTGCCGCCCTCCGCCCGATACTTCGCGTACTGGGCGGCGAGTTGCACGGAGAGCCCGCTGGCGAAGCGGTGATCCACGCTGCCCTGCAGATCCACCGTGGTGGAGCGGACGTTTACCTCCGTGGGGTTGACATTGAAGCTCTTGTCGGGCGGCCGGATGTCCGTCAGACCCGCGGGGTACGAACTCAGGAGCGGAATGCCGGAACCGCTCGTGAAGGCGGTGTTCCGCAGATCGACCATGCCGAGCCCCTCGACGTAGGTGAGGAAGCCGGTCGAACCCCGCAACGTGAGGCCGGCCGCCGTCGCCTGCGCCGCGGTGAGCGTGCCGGTGACGGGAACCTTGTTCCAATCCGAGCTCTGGTCCGTGTAGCTCGACATGACGAAGCCGGGCCGCTGGACGCGCGTGAAGTCGGCGTCGAGATTCACCCGGGTCCGCTCCCACGGCCGATAAGCCGCGCTCAGCGCATTGCCAAAGCTCCTGGTCAGGGAGCGATCGATGAAGGTGCGCTGTTCCATCACGCCGGCGTTGTAGCGCACATCGAACCGGTCGGTCACCGGCCGGTTGAGATCGATCGCCATCCCGAACGACCCGAGCGTGTCGGTGCGGAGGCGGATGCTGCCGAAGGGCCGGCGCTCGGCCTGCTTGGTGATGTAGTTGACGCCGCCGCCGGGGCCGCCCTCGCCGTAAAGGATGGCGTTGGGCCCGCGACCGGCCTCGACGCGCTGCACGTTGTATTCCATCGGCGTGGTCGCGCTCGGGAAGTAGTTCCGCGTGCTCGGCTGCGTCGCCAGGCCGCGGAGGTTCACGTTGCTGCCGGCATCATGGAAGGCGAGGCTCGCGGGGTTCATGCTGTTGCCGTTGATCCCGTTGGTCTCGAGCGGATGCGAACTCGTCAGCCAGGCCGAGGCCTCGTCGGTGTTGAAGATCCCGAGATCGTCGAGCAGATCGCGGGTGAACACCTCCATTGTGCCGGGCGTCATCAGCAGGTTGGTGCTCAACCGGCCCGCGTTGAGTGTGTCGGCGGCGATGTAGCCGTTGTCCTTGTCGGTCGACACGACAAACGGCGAAAGGCTGACGGTCTCTTCGGCGGCCGATCCCCGGGCTGCGGGAGTGGCGGGCGCGAGGCTCTGGGTGCGCGCCGCGGTCGGGGCGAGGACCAGCAGGGTGAGCAGGCCACAGGCAAACGAGGGGCGGAGGGTGTTCTTCATGGTGCGGGGAAAACGGATGTCGGCGCGAGGGGACGAACGCGGGCTCAGCTCACGGAGGGAGTCTTCGAATGACACTCTCATGGCGGGAGAGGTTGCGCAGGAGGATCGCGACGTTGCGCCCGGCACAGCGGCCGCCGGGTACGGCGTTCTTGGCCCAGTAATCGCGCGACGACACCACCTGTGCCTGGATCAGCACATCGATGGCACGCTCGGCGGTGGTCGCCGGATCGAAGATCCGCGCCGCCTGGAGCAACAGGTCGGCCACCCGGGCGCCGTCACAGTCCCGGTCCGGCCGGGCCTCGGCGGCCCAGTAATCGACTCCGGTGATGAGGCCGGCGGCCTGTAATCGGCGCAGCCGCACGATTTCCGTCCCTTCCGCGACCGATTTTGGAGAGGCCGGCCGCAGGGTGTGCCACGCCAGTTCAAGGGATTCCCCCCGCAACCGGGCCAGCGCCCGCAACTCGAAAAACTCCGCCAGTACCTGCGCCGCCTCGGAGCGCGTGGGGACCAGCACCGCCTCGGCGGGACCGGCGCGAAACGACACCCTGACCTCGCCCCCTCCGGCGGCGACGAGCGCGCGGGCCAAATCGGCCCGGGCCAACGATTCCATTCCCGATCCCAGCTCCTGGCCGCCGAGCGCCGTACGAATCGCCGCCCAATCGGCCGCCGTCACCGGCTGGTCCGGCAGGCATTGTCCTTCTTCCACGGTGAGCCAGCCACGGACGGCCGCCAGCTGGAGCGCCGGCCAATCCGGAGCCGAGGAGGGCAAATCCTGCAAGGGAGTGACGAAGAGGGTGCTGCCCGCGGCGAGCAGGACCCGCTGGACCAGGAGAGGATCGATGGCCCGCGGCGCAACGCGGTGGCGCACCGCCAGCGCGGCCAGCGCCCCAGCCGCCTGCCCGACGTGCAGCGTGTGGGGCTGCATGCGGGTGGCACCGTTGACGAGGCGGGACTGGGAGTAGTTCTTCTCCGCGGCAAGGAAGCCGTCGACGGCAGGGGGCAGCAGGCACTCAAGCGGGATCGCAAACGGTCCCGCCCGGCCGGGCACGGCATCCTCGAGATCCTCGATCCGATCGAGATCGAGTTCCAGGTCCCGCGGGGCGCGACCGCCATGCAGGTCCAGCCGGTAGTCCCCCAAGGCGATGGTGGTGGGGAACGGGATCGGCCGGCGGCCGGGACCGCGGGAGATTTCGCGCGCCAGCAGCGTGTGCCGGCCCACGAGACGCCGGCTCTCGCGCACGTAGGGCAGGACCGAGAAATGATCCAGCACCCGACGGAATGGCTCCAAGTCCGGCTCCTCCCGCAGCCAGGCATCGATTTGCGCCCGGTTCCAAGGCGAGTCGAAGCCTTCGTCATCGGCCACCGACCAGTCCGCCATCCCCAGATCCCGCTGGAGGAAGTACAACAGCTGGAGGGTGCGCAGCCGCATCGCGCGGTCCGTCGCCCGCCGCTGTGCCGGATCCTCGAGGTAGGCGACCGAGCAGGGGTAATCGTTGGAGAAGTTGAGGTGGGTGCGGGTCACTTCGCCCGGCCGGGTGGAATCGCCGCTGTCGGGCATGCCGCGATACTCGATGAACGCCTTCCAGCTCATCGGTTGCCCGCGCCGGAAGTCGGCGTCTCCCGGCACGATGCGGGCGGCGAAATGCGCACGGCTCTTCTCGTAGCCGGGTGGCGGTGCCGGCAGCCGCAACTCCGGCGGCACCCCGCGGGGATAACGCCGCACGACGGCCGTCCACGTGTTTTCCTGGATCAGCCGCGAGGGGTCGATCGCGTCGTTCGTGCGATTGCCGGCGCGGTAGGACACCCCGGCGAGCGGCAGCACATCACCCCACTCGGTCGCGTCGATCAGGACCTCGCTGGAAATCCGGCGGACCACGGGGCCGGTTTCCGCCGCAAACTCCACGTCAATGCCGACCACCCGCGCTCCCTCGCGGTGCACGCGCCGGACGCGGGCCTGCAACGCCACGTCCAAGCGGGCCGCACGACCCGCTTCCTGCAACATCGCGTGCACCAACCGCCGGCCCACCCGGGGCTCGAAACGCACGTTGGTGTACCGCCCGATGGTAAACGGATTGAGCCCGCGCGTCGCGTAGTACGCCGCCACGCGTTCCACCAGCTCCCGGTACAGTCCGCGCCCACGGACAAGGTTGCCCGCCCCACCCTCGTCGATCGCCGTGACCGCGGCCGCCAGCATCTGTCCGCCAATCCAGTCGCTCTCCTCGAGCAGGAGCACCGAGGCTCCGAGGCGGGCTGCCTGAATCGCCGCCCCGATGCCTCCGGTGCCGGCGCCCGCCACCACGACGTCGTAGGCGTCCCGCGCCGCCGCCGGTCCCAGCGAAGGTGGGACGAAGTCGTCGGCATGCGCGATGGGCACCCAGGCCGCGATCCACAGGGCCGCGGCGAACCCACCGCCGGCGCGACGACGCCCCCGGTCCACCCCGAATAACCATTCGGTTACCTGGCTCACGCGGGGCTTCCTAGGAGACCGGGGTGGGCAGATCAACAACGGGCTCGTCTGCGCACGAGTTTTGGTCGGAAATGTCAGGAAACCTCCGTCGTGAACCGGCCGCAGCTCCTCCGCCTCTACCGCGAACTCCTGCTCGACGGCATCGTGCCGTTCTGGGCCCGCCACGGGATCGACGAGGAGCATGGTGGGGTTCTGTCCTGCCTCTCGGAAGAAGGGGAGCGCCGTGGGACCGACAAGTACCTCTGGTCACAGGCCCGCTGGGTCTGGACCTGCTCAGCCCTCTACAATCGCGTCGAGCGGCGGCCGGAGTTCCTGCGCTGGGCGCGGGACACGATCAGCTTCCTCCTGCGCCACGGCCGCGATGCCAGCGGCCGCTGGGTTTACCGCACCACACGCACCGGCGAGGTGGTCGAGGGAGCGATCAGCATCTACGCGGACTGCTTTGTCGTGTACGGGCTGAGCGAGTATTGTCGCGCCGATCCCGATCCAGAGCTGCTCCGGGTTGCCCGGGACACCTTCGACCGGATCGTCCGGCGGATCGAGGAGCCCGATTTCGCCGAAACCGCCCCGTATCCGCTGCCGCCCAATCGGCGCAACCACGGCGTGCCGATGATCCTCACCGAGGTGGCGGGAGAGCTGGCGCGCACGCTGCGCGATCCAGACGTGGCGCGGTTGGCGGACGAGTACTCGCGCCGCGTGCTGCGGCATTTCGTGCGGCCGGAGCGCCGGTGTCTCCTTGAATTCCTCGATCGCGACTATCGCGAGATCCCCGGGCCAGAGGGCACCTACGTCATGCCGGGCCACGCGATCGAATCGATGTGGTTCACGCTGCACCGCGCGCGGGATCGCGGCGACGGGGCGACGATGCGCACGGCCGCCGAGGTGCTGCGCTGGCACCTCGAACTCGGCTGGGATCCGGAGTACGGCGGGATCCGCCTCGGGCTCGACGTGGCGGGTTATCCACCCTTCCTGCCGCACGCGGACACCAAGATCTGGTGGCCCCACACGGAGGCCCTGTACGCGTTATTGCTGGCCCACGACCTCACCGGCGAAGCGTGGTGCGCGAATTGGTACGACCGCGTGCACGAGTGGTCCTTTGCCCACTTCGGGATGCCGTCGACGGGCGAATGGCGCCAGCGGCTGGATCGCGCCGGGCAGCCAATCACGACCGTGGTCGCCCTGCCCGTGAAGGATCCCTTTCACCTGCCCCGCGCCGCCATCCTCGCCGTCGAGCGCCTGCGCGGATCCTGACGCCATGAAACACCTGCTCCTCCTGCTTGCGATCGGCAGTCTCATCACCAGCGGTCGCGCCGCCCATCCCTACCTGGCGGACGAGGCGCAGACCCGCGCCCAGTTCCGCGACCTGTGCGACTTCACCGTCCGGGAAAGGGCCCAGGTCGCGGTGATCTTCACCGGCGGCTACTACATGCGAAATCTCGTGGCGGCGTCGCAGATCTTCGGCGACCGCCGCTATCTCGACGTCGCCGTGGCCTACGGCGACTGGCTGCTGGAACGCCAATCGGACCGGGGCTACTGGCAGACCGGATACGCCGGGCGGATTTACCTGGCCGACACCGGCAGCGCGCTCGGCTTGTTCATCGTGTTGCACCCGCACGTAGATGCCGCCCGCCAGCGGAACTACCTCGCGGCGATGCGGCGGTACGTCGACGCGATCGAGCGTGATCGGCTGATCCGGCCGTCCGGCGCCCTCGACGTGGGCCTGCGCAACGATCCTGGTGGCGCAGCCACGGTTCCGTACGACCAGGACTACACCACCTCGTCGTGTCTGACCGGCGGCGAAATCTTCACCTGGATGTACCATGCCACGCGGCAGGAGAAGTACCGCGAGATCGCGTATCGCAGCCAGCGCTGGATCCTCTCAACCATGCGGGAGGATGGGGTGATTCCCTACAACCATCCCGGCGGCAAGTCGGACCTGCGCATCCAGGGCAATCCGAAGAACGACCACATGCTGTGGGTCAACTCCGCGTACCTCAACTCCGCCTACGTCGGCGAAGGGCTGCTGTCCTTCGATCTCCACTGCGGCCGGAGCGACTGGCAGCAGGAGTTCCGGGGCAAAATCAAACCGCACATCGACTGGGTGCTGCGCACGCAGAATCCCGACGGCACCTGGGCGCCGCCGGGCAACTGGGACCAGAAGCGGAGCCCGGGCATCATCAATTTCCTGCTCTGGTATCACCGCCACGTGGAAGCCGATCCGCGCGTGCCGGCCGCAACCCGGAAGTTCGCCGACTTTCTCGCCGACCCGGCCCGAGCCCGGACCTTCGGGCTGCTTTCGGCCGGCGCCGTGCCGGATCCGAAGGATCAGCAGGCGGTGATCGGCTATGACTGTGTGACCGGCCTGACCGGCCGCGCCCTGGCGGACCTGCTTCAGCCGGGAATCGAAACGCAGTGGTAGCGCCCCCCTTCCCGATGCGACCGCACCCCACCCTGCCCCGCCTCCGCTGGATCATCGCCGGCCTGCTGCTGGTCGTGACGCTGATCAACTACACGGATCGCATGACCCTGTCGGTGCTGATCGGCGAGGTCGGGCGGGATTTGCAGCTGTCGAGCGAGGACTACGGGCACATCGTCAGCCTGTTCTTCCTCGCCTATGCGATCATGTACGCCGGTTCCGGCTACGTGGTGGATCGGTTGGGCACGAAGCTCGGCATGGCGGTGTTTGTCGGCGCCTGGTCGGTCGCCCAGATGTTGCATGGCCTGGCCACGGGCAAGTGGTCGCTGGCGGCGTGTCGCTTCGGGCTGGGCCTGACCGAACCGGGTTCGTTTCCCGCCGCTGCCCGGGCCGTGCGCGAATGGTTTCCCGCCGATCAACGGGCGCTGGGCACGGGCATCTTCAACGCCGGTTCCTCGCTGGGCGCCGCCGTGGCGTCTCCCGTCGCCGCTTTCCTCGCCCTCAACTACGGCTGGCGCGCGGCGTTCTTCTTCACCGGCGCCATCGGCTTCGTCTGGCTCGCGGCGTGGTGGTTGTTCTACGATTCCCCCGCCCGCAATCGCTGGCTGGGCGCCCGGGAAGCCGCGGAGATGCGGAACAGCGGCGTGCTGGCCGCGACGGCGCCCGACGAGGGCCCGGCCCTGAAGACCGACTGGTGGGGGGTGTTGCGCAGCCGGCCATGCCTGACGCTCATCCTGGTGCGTTTCCTCACCGACCCCGTCATCTACTTCGTGATCGTCTGGTTTCCGGCGTACCTGCAGAAGGAGCGGGGCTTCGATCTCGCGATGATCGGCAAATATGCCTGGGTGCCGTTCGTCTTCGGCGACATCGGCTACATCACGGGCGGGTGGATCTCGGGTTGGATGATGCGGCGCGGCTGGAGCCTGCCGAAGGCCCGCAAGGTCTCCCTGGCGATCGGCGCCGCGTTCCTTCCGGTGGCGATCCTCGCCCCGCTGGCGCCCAACGCCGCCCTGGCGATCGCCGCCACGTGTTCGGCGGTGATGGGACACGCGATCTGGATCGCCAACCTCCTCACCCTACCGACCGACATCTTCCGGGCCAACGAAGTCGGCACCGCGACGGGCTTTTCCGGCATGGGCGGTGCGATCGGCGGCGCCCTGGCCAACCTCGCCACCGGCTGGATCGTCACCCACTTCAGCTACCTGCCGCTCTTCATCTGCGCGGGCCTGATGCATCCCCTCTCCGTCCTGCTCGTGTGGTGGCTGCTGCCGATGCGGGTCTTCGGGATCGACCAGGGTAACAGCGCTCCGGTGGCGAAGCCCGCGTAGGGCGGCCACCTTTTCACTCCGTTCAGGCGCGGCTACTCTGGAGGCGCGTGGTTACCGGCGTCGCGTGTCCCGCAGCGGAAAACCGTGCTGGCGCAGGGCCCGGCGCAAGGCGGCCACGTGGGAGGCGTCGCGGGTCTCGACCGTGCACACGGCATTGACCGCACTGACGTCCGGACCGCTGAAGGCGCGGTCGTGCGTGATGTCCTTGATGCTGGCACCGGCGGCGGCAATCACGCGGCACAGTTCGGCGAGCCCGCCGGGACGATCGCTGATCACCGCGGTGAACCGCGTCAGCCGTCCGTCGTGGACGAGCCCCTTCTCGATCACGCGGCTGAGGATCGCCGGGTCGATGTTGCCGCCGCCCACGATCAACGCCGTGCGCCGGCCGGCGAGCCGCGGCAGCTTGCCAGCCATCATCGCCGCCAGCGGCGCCGCCGCCGCCCCCTCGACCACGGTCTTTTCCAGTTCCAGCATGCGCAGGATCGCGAGGGCGATGGCATCCTCCCCCACGGTCACCACCTCGTCGACGCGGGCTTGCAGGATGGCAAAGGCATTCGCCCCCACCGTGAGTGTGGCGAGGCCGTCCGCGAGCGTCGCGCGGCGGGGGCTTCGCACGGGCCGGCCGGCCTGCAGGGCGGCGGTGAGGTTCCGGGTTGCGGTGCTTTCCACCCCGATCACGCGGATCCGGGGACGCAGCGACTTGATCGCCAGCGCCACTCCCGCCAGCAAGCCCCCACCGCCCACGGGACACACCACCGCCTCGAGGTCCGGCACCTGCTGGAGCAGCTCCAGTCCGATCGTGCCCTGACCCGCGATGATGTCGGGGTCATCGAAACCATGGATATAGCTGAGCCCCTCGGCTGCCACGAGCCGATCGGCTTCGGCGCGGGCCTCGGCGAAGTCCTGGCCGTGGATTTTGACGCGGGCGCCGAGTTTCTCGCAGGTGGTGATTTTGATCAACGGCGCGTAGTCCGGCATCACCACGGTGACCGGGATTCCCAGCATCTTGCCGTGGTAAGCCAGGCCGAGGGCGTGGTTGCCCGCGCTGGCGGCAATCACCCCCCGCCGGCGACGAATCAACGGGAGCCGGAGCAGGGCGTTGCGGGCCCCGCGTTCCTTAAAGGAGCCGGTGCGCTGGAA
Source organism: Verrucomicrobiota bacterium (assembly GCA_016222805.1). GTDB lineage: Bacteria > Verrucomicrobiota > Verrucomicrobiia > Opitutales > Opitutaceae > ER46. The sequence continues at coordinate 144,692 of JACRQG010000032.1, forward strand.
GTTCTCCAGCTTGCAGACCAGGCGGGCCCCGGTGATTTCCGAGAGCGGAATCGAGACCGGACAAGGCGTGACAATGACGCCACCGGCAATGCGACGCTCGGCTGCACGGATCTCGGCAAGTGAAAGCGACATGAGGAAATTCTAACCGGTCTGGTGAGCGACGAGAAACAAATTGTGCCTGCCACGGATCGCCACCAAGGCGCTCCCCGGCTGGCGACACCCGCGTCGCTGGCGCGCCGGAATAGCGTTGCCGCAGGAGGTTGCCGGGTTAGACCGGGCCGTGATGGAGCGATTGCCCACGAAGCCCGCCACCCAGGTCGCGCCGCCGTCCATGCCGACGCGACTTTCGCGGCGTTTTCCGGTCGGAGGGAACCCATGTACCAGGTGACCTTTTCGGAGCAGGCGATGCGGGAGCTCAACCGCCTCGACAAGTTGGCGCAGCTCGATGCCATCGAGCCGATCAGCGCGCTGAAGGCGACGGATCTGGCGAACCCGCGCGAGCCTTTGGGCCAGTTTCGCCGCGGCCAGCGCTCGCTCTACCGGCTTCGCTCCGGTGACTTTCGGTTCTACTTCGAGGTCTCCGGAGATAACCTCCACGTCCTTTACATCCTGCACCGGAACTCGCTCGAGGATTTCCTCCTCCGCAACAAGCTGCCCGTGACCGAGCAGCAACTCGTCGAGCAGCATTCGAAGTTCTGGAAGTACCTGGAGAGTCTGACGAAATGATGAAGCGACCGCCGGCGGCGCCCCCGAATCCGGACGACCCTTACTCTGTCACCAAGGCGAGCCGGATCTATTTCCTGCCCAACTTGATGACCGCGGGGAATCTCTTCTGCGGCTTCATGGCGATCCTGCAGTGCATCCAGGCCCGCCTCGCGGAGACTTCCGTCACCGGCCAGTACGGCGGCTCGACCAGCGCCGAGCATTATCGGTACGCCGTCTGGTTCATCTTTGGCGCCGCCGCCTTCGACACCCTCGACGGTCGGCTCGCGCGGATGGGCGGGCGGGAATCGCTGTTCGGCGCGGAGTTCGATTCCCTGGCGGATGTCATCTCCTTCGGCATGGCACCGGCGCTGCTAATGCTGTACCTGATCATCTCGCCGACACAGGCGCAGGATTACGAGTGGTTCCGCAACATCGGCTGGTTCGTGGGTTTCATCTACCTGCTGTGTGCCGCGATGCGCCTCGCGCGGTTCAATGTCATCACCAATCCTTATGTCCGCCCGGGAGTGAAGGACTCCAACAAGGACTTCGTCGGCCTGCCGGTGCCCGCCGCCGCCTCCACCGTCGCCGCGACCGTCCTCTTCCTTCTCAAGCTCGGGGAGGCCGATCGCGGGTTGAAGTCCTGGGCGCTGGCCCTCCCTCCCTTGATGCTGCTCGTCTCCTTCCTGATGATGAGCACCGTGCGCTACCCGAGCGGCAAGAATGTCAGCATGCTCACCCAGACGCGCCTGCGGCCGTTCGTGGGCTTCCTGGTGGTCATCGGCCTGGTGGTTCTTTACAAGGAGTACGCCGCCCTGGGCATCTGCCTCAGCTACGTCTTCTTCGGCCTGCTCCGATATGTGCGGCGAGGCCGCCCCGGGATCGAGCACGCCGAAGGCCCCCGCCCCCCCGCCAACAGTGTGTGAGGAACCTGCGGGTGCTTTCCCAACAACCCGCCACGTGCGAACAACCCGGGAGTTTTTCGCAGCTTATTCGGAGTTCTTCACTGCGCCGAAAGCCGGCTTTGCCGAGCGAACGGAGCCGCTTGTTGGTCTTCTTCGCAGCCTCTATGAATACGGATAGAATTCCTTATTGAACCGGTATTCTTTTAGCCTTTGTTAGCTTCTTCAGCAGACTGACTCAAGTCGCCCCGATGAAATTCAAAATCAACCGCGATCATTTTGCCAACGGACTGGCCCAGGTCCTCAACGTGGTCGGCTCCAAGGCCACGATGCCCATCCTGAGCAACGTGCTGATCGAAGCGGAAAAAGACCAGATTTCGCTGACCACCACCAACCTCGACCTCGGGATTCGCTGCAAGATCAAGGCGGAGGTGAAGGAAACGGGCGCGGTCACGCTTCCGGTCAAGCGCCTGGCGGGCATCGTGCGGGAGTTGCCGAACATGGACGTCACGCTGGACGCCTCCCCGAATCATCAGGTGAAGCTGACGTCGGGCGGTTCCACCTTCCGCATCATGGGCATCGGCAAGGAGGAGTTTCCGCCACTGCCGGAGTTCGGTGACGAAAAGGCCTACAGCCTGGAACAGGGCGAGCTCGTCACGATGCTGCGAAGCGTGGCGTACGCCCAGTCCACCGATGAGACGCGTTACATCCTCAACGGCGTGTACTTCAGTTTCCGCGACGGCAAGCTGGCGCTCGTGGCGACCGATGGCCGGCGGCTGGCGCTGGTTTCACGGGAGATGGAAGTGCCCGCGGAAAGCGCCGGGGCGATCATCCTCCCGGCCAAGACCGTTGGCGAACTCACGCGCCTGCTCGACAAGGGCGAGAAGGTGAAGATCAGCTTCAACGATCGGCGGGCGGCGTTCCAGATTGCGACGGACAAGGACACCAGCGGCCTGGTGGAGAGCGTCTATCTCTACTCGAAGGTCGTGGAAGGGAATTACCCGAACTACCAGCAGGTCATCCCGAAGGAGACCCACCAGCGCATCAAGCTGGAGCGCGAGCTTTTCCTCCAGTGCGTGCATCGCGCGGCGCTCGTGTGTTCGGAGAAGGCCAATTCGGTGAAGATCAAGCTCTCGAGCAACCTCCTCGAACTCACGGCCCAAAGTCCCGATTTCGGCGAGGCGCACGAGTCGATGGCGATCGGCTACAGCGGGCCGGAACTGCAGGTGGCGTTCAACCCGGCGTTCCTGATGGATCCCCTGAAGGCGCTCGCCAAGGACGAGGTGTTCTTCGAAGTGAAGGACGAGGTCAGCCCGGGTGTGTTCAAGACGCTGGAGAATTTCGTCTGTGTCATCATGCCGGTGCGCCTGAGCTGAAGCTTCGGGCGTCTCCCCGGTCTCACTTCCCCCTGATTTCCTGACTTCCTGAATCCGCCGGCGGTCCTCCGTCCACCGTGCCGAGCCCCCATTTCATCCTGGCGGCCATTCTGGCCGCGATGCTGGTGTCCATCCTGCTGATGCGGGTTAATCAGCAGATGGCATCGCCAATCGTGCTGATCGTGGATCGCTGGCTGCGCTGGTTTCTCTTTGCCTTCGGCTCGGCACAGATTTGCACCGAGTACCAGCTCATCGACCGTCCCTTCTGGGTGCTGGCGATCGCCTTCTTCCTGATCTGGTTCCTGCTGATCACGCTCTATGACTGGGCGGCGATCACGGCCCACAGCCTGAGTCCGCTGCCGTTGTTTCCGCGGTATTCGGTCAATGCCTCCGGCGACGAGTGGCCGGTGCAACCGCGCCTCCTTCGGATGCGCGAATGGCTGCGCGGCCAGGGATTCCGGCAGGTGCAGGCCCTGAAGGCCGAGATCGGCGGGGGGATCTATCTCCGCACCTCCATCTATCAGGATGCCCAGGCCACACTGCGCGTGCAGGTGAGCTTCCTGCCGCAGGCGTCGGGGGCGGTCACGGTGTGTTACGCGATTTCCTCGATCACGGCGGACGGCAGCCGTTACCTGACCGACAATCTCTTCATCCCCTTCGGCGGTTTCTATCCGGAGAATTGGTTTGTGGATCGGGCGCCGTGGCGGCGCTCGCTGCCAAAGCTCATCGAGCATCATCGCGCCCGCCTGGGCCGCGCGGCGGCGGAAGTCGTGCCCTTTACCAACGAACCGCTGAGTGATCTGAACGCCGTCCAGCAGGAGCTGGATCGCCTTAACACGGAGCTCGGTTTCCTCCATCCCCACGCCGAACGCGAGGATCACGGCAAGTTCACCACCGAGGGCCGCTATCGCGTCTGGAAGGAGATCTGGATGCTCAACTACCTCGGGCGCTCCGCGCGTTACGAATAGCCCGGTCGGCCATCGCGGCCCTCAGCCGCCGATGTAGCTCATCTCGACCTTCGAATGCGTCTCGCCCGCCGCGAGAATCTCGGCGCGTTCATCGCTATAACGATCGAGCCGGCCTTCCCAGATGCGGCGCAGAAACTGCGCCAGCGCGGCCTCTGTGACGCCCGGCGCCCGGACGGCGCCCAGTACGTCCCAGCCGAGCGAGGTGAAGAGGCAGGTATACAGCCGGCCATCCGCCGACAACCGCGCGCGGTGGCAATCCCGGCAGAAGGGCTCGGTCACGGAACCGATCAGCCCGATCTCGCCGGCTCCGTCGCGATAGCGGTAACGCGTGGCGACCTCTCCGCGGTAGGTCGGCCCGATGGGCTCCAGCGGCCAGTGAGCGCTGATCCGGGCGAGGATTTCGCGGGCCGGCACGACGCGGTCCGAGGACCAGTGGTTGGAATTCCCGACATCCATGAACTCGATGAAGCGCACGGGATGGCCGCGGGCGCGGAAGTACGCGCACACGTCCGGAATCTCGCCCTCGTTGATGCCCCGCTGCACCACGCAATTGATCTTCACGGGCAGCCCCTGTGCCGCCGCTGCGTCGATGCCGCGCAGGACGCGGCCGACCTTGAAGCCAAGGCCGTTGAGGCGGCCGGCGGTCGCATCGTCGAGGGAATCGACCGAGACATTGAGACGGTCAAGCCCCGCCGCCCGCAGGTCCGGCGCCAGCTTCTCCAGCAGCCAGCCGTTGGTGGTCAACGCGACATCCGGCACCCCGATCTCCTGCTTCAGGATGCGGATCAAGGCGGGCACATCGGCGCGCAGGAGCGGTTCGCCGCCGGTCAGCCGCACCTTCTGCACCCCGAGGCTGCGGAACGCCCGCACGATGCGCGTGAGTTCCGGCAGGGTCATCAGCTGGGGATCGCGCAGGAAGGCGTGGCCCGGCCCGAAGACCTCCGCCGGCATGCAGTAGGGGCAGCGGAAATTGCAGCGATCGGTCACGGAAATCCGGAGATCGTGCAACGAGCGGTTGAATTGGTCGGTGGGTGGACCCATGGTGGGCGGCCTGGCGCCGCCCGGGAGCGAGATGAAACTCGAAACCCGGTGGCGTAAAGTCGCCGCTACCGATTTCTTCATGCTCACCCCCGCCGAGGCCGAGAGGATCATCCTCGAAAACGTGAGTCCCTTCCATCGGGAGGACTGCCCGCTCACCCATGCGGCCGGCCGGGTGCTGCGCGAGGCCGTGCGCGCGGATCGGGACCTGCCGCCGTTTGATCGTGTCACGATGGACGGCTACGCGCTGCGGGTCGCCGCCCTGGCGGCCGGGCAGCGGGTGTTTCGTGTCGAACACACGCAGGCGGCCGGCATGCGGGCCTTCAAGCTCGGTAACGGACCGGACGTCTGCATCGAGGTGATGACCGGAGCCGTGCTCCCGCAGGGGGCGGACACCGTGATCCCGTACGAGGAAACCCGGCGCGACGGCCGCACCGTGACGGTGACGGAAGGAGCCGCGGCCCTCGGGGCCGGGTACGCGGTGCACGCGCGCGGAAGTGATCACCGGGTCGGAGAGGAGATTGTCCCCGCCGGCACGGTGATGACCGGCCGCGAAATCGCCGTCGCCGCCGCGTGTGGTTACGGCGTCCTTACCGTGAGCCAGACGCCGAAAATCGCGGTGGTGGCCACGGGAGATGAACTGGTGGAGGTCGAGTCACCGGTCGCGGCGCACCAGCTGCGGCGGAGCAACGATCACGCCCTGCGGGCGGCGTTGCAGTTGGCTGGCTATACGCGCGTGGAGCGGTTTCACCTGCGCGATGTGCGGGCGGAGATTGAGCACCTGCTCTGGCACATCCTCGCGGAATACGACGTGATCGTGATCACGGGCGGCGTCTCGAAGGGGAAGTTCGATTTCCTGCCGGAGGAGCTCGATCGGCAGGGCGTGCGCAAGGCCTTGTGGGGAGTCGCGCAGCGCCCCGGCAAGCCCTTCTGGTTTGGTCTCAGCCCGCGGTACAACCCGGTCTTTGCGCTGCCAGGGAATCCGGTTTCCGCCTACACCTGCCTGCACCGTTACGTCCTGCCGGCGCTCGCCCACGCCAGCGGGGCCCGGGCGCCGCGTCGGTTGCAGGTGGCGCTCGAATCCCCGATCACGTTTCGGCCGCGGCTCGCATTGCTGTTGCCGGTCAGCCTGGCGAGCGGGCCGGCCGGAGAGCTCCGGGCCACCCCGCATCCGGGCAACACCTCCGGCGACTTCGCCGGCCTCGTTGGGACGGATGGTTTCGTGGAGCTGCCGGCGGAGCAGGAGACCTTTCCAGCGGGAACGGTGGCGCCGTTCTTCCCCTGGGTGGGATGACCGCGGCCAAAGAAGCAACCTCGCGGGGTGGAGACGGCCGCGCCGAGGCCGGTCTCCACCACAAGGTCGCAGGTGGCGGCCGGGGTCACCCACGCCGGCTACCACCGACTCGTCGCGAAGTGGGGCGACCGGATTGGAATTGAGAGTTGGCGGCGGATGCCCGATTTCTGTCCGGTGTTTTCCCACCTCGATGCGCAAGACCGTCCGTCCATGGTCAACGTGGGCGAAAAGCCGGTGACCCGGCGGACGGCCCATGCCATGGCGGTGGTTACCCTCCCGGGTCCGCTGGCGGCCTTGCTGCGCGACGGGGAGATTGCGACGAAGAAGGGCCCGATCTTCCAGACCGCGATCCTGGCGGGGGTGATGGGGGCCAAGAAGACCAGCGAACTCATTCCGCTGTGCCACCCCCTGGCGCTCGACGACTGCCAGGTGGAGATCCAGCCCGACGCCGCCCGCGGCGAAATCGCCCTGCATTGCCGGGTCCAGACCCACGCGCGGACCGGAGTGGAAATGGAAGCCCTGACCGGGGCCACCATCGCGGCGCTGACGATCTACGACATGGCGAAGGCGGTGACCCATGGGGTGGTGATCAAGGAAGTGCGACTGCTGGAAAAAACGGGCGGCAAGAGCGACTATCGGGCGGCGCTGCCATGATCCGGGTGCACCTCCAGTATTTCGCCCTCCTGCGCGACCAACGCGGCTGCAGCGAGGAGTCGATCGAGACGACCGCCACGACACCGGCGGCGTTGTATGAGGAACTGCGGGCGCGCCACGGCTTCACCCTGCCGGCGGACCGGGTGCGCGCGGCGGTCAACGAGAGCTTTGTGGCCAACGACGCCCCCTTGCGGGAGGGCGATCGCCTCGTCTTCATCCCGCCGGTGGCGGGCGGGTAACCGCACTGCTGCGTCCCCGTACCCCGGGCCCGACCTTCGCCCCATGCTCATCCCCCGCTGGCTGTGCGCCCTGTTCCTCTCGGTGTCGGTCCCGGCAGGTGCGCTCTGGGCGCAGGCCCCCTACCTCGTCGGCTCCGCCTACGGCCTCAATTCATTCTCCCAGGGCGGCACGCTGATGGTGGTGACGTTTGCCAGCGGCGCCGCCCCCCTCTCGTATCAGTGGTACAAGGACGGAAGCCTCATTCCCGGCGCCACGCAGGCGAGCCTGTTGCTGCAGAACATGCAGGCCACCCACGCGGGATTCTACCGGGCTGTGGTGACCAATCCCCTGGGTTCAGTCACGTACGAGACCGAACTGCGGATGGGCACCTTGTTGTCCTGGACGGTGCCCTCCAACCGCACCGTGACGCAATTCGTGGATGTCGCGGTGTCGCTGAACGCGCAGAGCGTATTCGACCTCCTTTTCCAGTGGAAAAAGGACGGGGTGGCGATTCCCGGCGCCACCACCGGCACGCTCGCCCTGCGCAACGTGCAGCCGGCCGACGGAGGGATCTACTCCGTGGAAACGTCGTTGACCAACGGGAGGGCGGTCGTGCCAAACCGGGGACTCTCGTTCTTGCTGACCGTCAACCCGCGTCCGCTACCCTATTTCCGACAGCAGCCCGCGGGGGCCCAGACGATCGAGGCGGGCGCGCCCTTCCGGCTCGAGACCGAGGTGCGCAGCGCGACGCCAGTGACGTATCAATGGTACAGGAACGGCGTCGTCATTCCCGGCGCGACGGCCGCAACGTTCGAGTTGGCGGCGGTGACCCATGCGGACGCCGGTTCGTACACGCTGGTGGTGCGCAACACACAGGGCAGCGTGGAATCGTCGCCGGCCACGCTGGTGGTGACAGGGTCGCGTTACGCCGGTACCTACCTGGGCACGTTCGACCGGGGTGACGTCTGGGGAATGCAGGTGGCCGCGGATGGCACGGGGACTCTTGTGGGCCTCCTGAGTTGGCGGGGAGCCCTGCTGCTCGGGCGCGGCTTCAAGGTGGCGGCGGACGGAACCTTTGCGTTTCGCGGGGAGCGGCGCGAGGGAGTCGGGCAGAGCGTGCTGGGGGCGCGGTTCCAGGCGGCCGCGGTGGTCGGGGCGATTAACTCCACCACTGCACGGGTGTCGGGATCCCTGCCGGAGGAGGGGGTGTCGTTCCTGGGCAATCTGGAATTAGGCGCTACGGGAGCCGCGGGTGGCGGCGGGTATTTTCCGGCCGTGCAGGTGGCGGCCGGGCTCGGCGAGGTTCACTTGGTGACAGCGCCAAGCGGAGCGGCCGTACTGGTGGCGGCCGACGAGCAGGGTGTGCGGGGCGGGCGCGGGGCGATTTCGGCTGCTGGGGAATTTTCGTTGGTGCAGGCAGGCCACCTCTACACGGGAGTGGTGAGCCGCACCGGGCGCGACATGCTGACGGGAACGCATACGCCACCCGACGGCGGCCGACGTGTGACGCTGGCGGGTGTGGGCCCCCCGACGGGCCGCGAGCGTCTCGCCAATGTCTCGATTCGTGCGGATGCAGGCATCGGAGAGCAGCCCTTGGTTGCGGGTTTCGTCGTGGGGGGACGGGAGACGAAGAACGTAATGGTGCGTGCCGCCGGGCCGGCGCTGGCGAGCTTTGGCGTGACGGGTGCGCTGGCGGACCCTCGCCTGCAGATTTTTCGCGGTGGGGCGCTGCTCCACGAGAATGACGATTGGGATTCGGTCGCGACGGTGGGCGGGGCGATTGCGGCTGCCGCGGTGCGTCACGGGGCATTTGCCTTTGCCCCCGGGAGTACCGATGCGGCCTATTTCGGCGGGGTGGTTCCGGGTAGCTACACCGTGCATGTGTCCGGGAAAGGCACTTCGCGCGGGGTGACCTTGGTTGAAGTTTATGACTCCGATGTGGGGACGGAGGCGGGCAGTCGGCTGGTCAACCTGTCGGTCCGTTCGAGTGTATCCCCCGCTGGCAACCCACTGACGATGGGTCTGGTGGTGGACGGCGTCTGGCCGAAGCGACTGTTGCTTCGGGTGGTCGGGCCGGGGCTGGCAGGATTCGGGGTGGAAGGAACGCTCGCACAGCCAAAGCTGGAGTTGTTCCGCGGGGCCCAGCGGGTGTGGGAATCGTCCACCCGGTCCGCCGCGCAGGAAGTGCTGGTGGCGGACGCAGCCACGGCGGTGGGGGCATTTGCCCTGCCGCGCGGCGGTAGTGACGTCGCGCTGGTCCTCGATCTTGAACCCGGGGCTTACAGTGCGCTGATCACCAGTGGCAGTGGGAATCCGGGGGTCGTGCTGGTCGAAGCCTACGAAGTACCGTGACAGCTTGGCGGGAGCGCTGGCCCGGATATTCCACGATTCGAGGCTCGCCCCGACTGGTCGGGAGAGGGCGCGGACTTCGTTCCGCGCCGCGGCGGCCAGCGGAGTGGCCGCCCGCCCGATGCGATTCCTCTTTGGTTGCGGCCTCCGGCCGCGTGGGGAAGTGTCCGGGCTAGCGTCAGGTCTATGAATTTCTCCCTCACAGCTCAGCCCTTGGATCCGGCCTCGCTGCAGGCCACCCTCGCCGACACCCACGCGGGCGCCTGCGTGACCTTTGAGGGCTGGGTGCGCTCCCGCAACGAGGGTCAAGAGGTCCGTTCGCTGGAGTACGAGGCCTTTGTGCCGCTGGCGGAGGCGGAGGGGACGCGCATTCTCGCCGAGGCCCGGGAAAAGTTCGGGCTAATCGGATGTGTTGCCACGCATCGCGTGGGTCACCTGCAACTGGGAGAACTGGCCGTCTGGGTGGGGGTTTCCGCCGCGCACCGGGACGCGGCCTTCGAGGCCTGTCGTTACATCATCGACGAAACCAAGGCCCGGGTGCCCATCTGGAAGAAGGAGCACTACCAGTCCGGATCGACCGCTTGGCTCAACTGCGCCACCAAAGGCGAGTTTGGGGGCTCAGGCGGTGGGCCAGGTCCGGTTTAAGTCAATCTGAGAGAAGGGTCTGTGATCCCGGCGGGTCGGGAGCACACCACTGGCGGCGACAATCGCGCGAAAATCCCGTCAATCCGGCCCCGGTGTGCTTTGGCGCTGGCGTCGCGCCGAGCGTCGTCCCTTGTTCGCCGCCCCATGCCGTACCTGTTTGCCGTTGCCACCCAAGCCCAACTCGCCGCCGGAGAACGTCTGCGGGAGGTGCCGGGCGAAGTCTGGTGGAAACTGCTCGCCGTCGTGGCCGCCGTCATCGCGGTGGTGACCATCATACGCAAGATAGCTCAGATGAACCACTTGTTGCTTGGCGTGGCCCTCTTCATCGCGACGACCGCCGTGGGCTTCAATTGGATTTACGAGCGCAATGAGCCCACGTGGGCGACGCCGGTGGTGCGAATCCTGGCGGGTTTCTTTCCGAGCAAGGGCCGGGTTTGAGCCGGGTGTCTGGCCGGCGAGGTTATTAGCTCGCGGGCGCGGGGTCTTTGGCCGGGGTCATGCCGGTCCTTCCGGCTGAGAATGGGGTTGGTTTTCCGGGGTATTCCCGTAGTCCTCGTGCTTCCCTTCTTTCGCCATGGCCAAAACGCATTCCGACATCGGACTCATCGGGCTCGCCGTGATGGGTCAGAACCTCGCGCTCAACATCGCCGACCACGGCTTCCAAATCTCGGTGTACAACCGGACGACCGAGAAGACCGAGAAGTTCGTGGCGGAGAACCCCAACACCCCCGGCGGGGTGGTCGGCACCAAGACCCTCGAGGAATTCGTCCAGTCCCTCGCCAAGCCGCGCAAGATCATCATCCTCGTCCAGGCCGGCAAGGGCACCGACGCCGTGATCGACAGCCTCGTGCCGCTGCTGGAGCAGAACGACATCGTGATCGACGGCGGCAACGCCCTCTGGACCGACACCATCCGTCGCGAAAAGACGCTGCGCGAAAAGGGCCTCCGTTTCATCGGCTCCGGCGTGTCCGGCGGTGAGGAAGGCGCCCGTTTCGGCCCCGCTCTCATGCCCGGCGGCGACATCAACGCCTACAAGGAACTCGAGCCCGTCTGGAACGCCGTCGCCGCCAAGGTCGACGCCACCACCGGCCGGCCGCTCACCGGCGCCGCCCCGGGCAAGCCCGTGGTCGGCGGCGTGCCCTGCGCCACGTACATCGGCGAAAATGGCGCCGGTCACTACGTGAAGATGATCCACAACGGGATCGAGTACGGCGACATGCAGATGATCTGTGAGGCCTACGCCGTGATGAAGGGCCTTCTCGGCATGAAGGCGCCGGAGATGGGCGCGGTCTTCTCGGAATGGAATCAGGGCATGCTCGGCAGCTTCCTGATCGAAATCACCGCCGACATCCTGAAGCAGAAGGATCCGATGACGAAGAAGCCGATCGTCGACGTGATCCTCGACACCGCCGGCCAGAAGGGCACGGGCAAGTGGACCTCGGTCAACGCGCTCGACATGGGCGTGCCCGCCCCGACGATCGCCGAGTCGGTCTTCGCCCGCTTCCTCAGCGCGATCAAGGAAGAGCGCGTCGCGGCCTCGAAGATCCTCAAGGGCCCGAAGAAGAAGTACAAGGGCTCGAAGAAGGCGCTGATCGCGGCGATCCACGACGCCCTCTACTGCTCCAAGATCTGCTCGTACGCGCAGGGCTTCCAGCTGATGCGCGAGGCGCAGAAGGAGTACAAGTGGAAGCTGAACTTCGGCGAGATTGCGCAGATCTGGCGGGGCGGCTGCATCATCCGCGCGGTCTTCCTGCAGAAGATCACCGAGGCCTACGCGCGCAACCCGGAGCTGGCGAACCTCCTCCTCGATCCGTACTTCAACAAGACGGTGAAGAAGGCGCAGGAGAACTGGCGCAAGGTCATCGCCCTCGCGGTCGAGTGCGGCGTGCCGGTCCCGACCTTCAGCTCCGCCCTCGCCTACTACGACGGCTACCGCTCGGCCCGCCTGCCGGCCAACCTGCTCCAGGGCCAGCGCGACTTCTTCGGCGCGCACACCTACGAGCGCACCGACAAGCCCCGCGGCCAGTTCTACCACATCGACTGGCCGGAAGCCGGCCGCCCGCAGCTCGAGATCAAGTAAGGCCCCGCGCCTGTCCGTCGCCACTCCATCGTGGCGCCTCGATCACGGGAGTGTAACTCCGGCAATCGAGGTGTCACGTGGAAGGGCGGCGAGAATTCCGGTTGGTTATCGACGTTTCGTCCCGCGTCGCTGCTTGGGAGCGCAGCCTGCCGGCGGCGGGCAGGCGCTCTGGGAAATCAAACCGCCGCACACACCTCGCGGACGAGGTTCCGCAACCAGCGATGTCCGGGATCGGCCTCGAAGCGCGGATGCCACAGCAGCGAGACGGTGAACTCCGGCGTGGCGAAGGGCAGCGGGAAGCTGTGCAGACCCGCGCGCAGGTTGCCCGTGTGGCGCTCGGGCACCGTGGCAATAAGGTCGGATGATCGGGCGAGCGCCAAGGCGGTCGAGAAACCGGCGACGAGCGAAACGACGATCTTCCGTTTCAAATCGAGGGCCGCAAGGGCGTCGTCGATGGGATCACGGCTGGGGTCGCGCGCCACCCCGATGTGCCGGCCCCCGGCGTACCGCGCCGCGGTGATCCGTCCCCTAGTAAGCGCGTGACCCTTGCGCACGACGCCGAGGTAACGATCCCGAAAGAGCGCCTGCGTCCGGAGTTCCGGGCTGGTGGTTGGCTCCACAACGCCCGTTTCCAGATCCACGGTTCCTTCCCGCAGCAGCGTGCTGTCCTTGGTCGGCTTCTGCAGAAAGCGCAATTGTACGCCGGGGGCTTCCGCACTCACGCGGGCGAGCAGGCCCGGACCGAAATTCTCCACGAAGCCCTCGCTGGTGCGCAGCGTGAACGTCCGGGCCAGCTGCTGAATCGCCAGCTTTCCGACCGGACGCAGCATCGCCTCTCCGTCCTGGACGAGTTGACCGACCCGCCCGCGAACCTCCAGGGCCCTGGGGGTGGGCACGAGTCCGCGGCCGGCCCTTACCAGCAACGGATCTCCCGTCGCGGCCCGCAGGCGTGCCAACGCCCGGCTCATCGCCGAAGGGCTGAGCCGCAGGCGTTGCGCGGCCCGCGCCACGCTCCCCTCCGCGAGGAGCACATCCAAAGTGACCAGCAGATTGAGGTCGGGTCTCGTCATGCTTCGCGCGGGGTCAGGGGTGACATGGCGTCTGGTGCACGAATACAGTGCATGGCGTGCGTCTTCCGCCCTGTCAAATGGCAGGCTAGACTGGGACGATGAAGACCAACCTCACCCCTGCGGCGGCCACCAGCCTCGGCCGGGATCCCGTGGAACGCTCTCCTCGCTGGGCGCTCGCCGGCCTTTCCCTGTCGATGCTGCTGGCATCGCTCGGCACCAGCATCGCCAACGTCGCCCTGCCGGCGTTGGTCGAGGCTTTCGGCGCCACGTTTCAGGAGGTGCAGTGGATTGTGATCGCCTACCTCCTGGCGGTGACGTCCCTGATCGTCAGCGTGGGGCGACTGGGTGACATCCTGGGCCGCCGGCGACTGCTCCTCTTCGGGATCGTCGCTTTCACGCTCGCCTCAGCCCTGGGCGGTGCGGCCACCACGCTGGGGTGGCTGATTGCGGCCCGGGCCGTCCAGGGGATCGGGGCGGCGGCAATGATGGCGCTTGCCACGGTATTCGTGGGCGAGACGGTCCCGAAGGATCGGACCGGACGCGCGATGGGACTGCTGGGGACAACGTCGGCCATCGGCACGGCCCTCGGCCCCTCCCTGGGCGGACTCCTTCTCTCCGGGTTTGGTTGGCGGGCGATCTTCCTCCTGCAGGTCCCCCTTGGCCTTGGGTCTTTCCTGCTGGTCCGCCGGTTCCTGCCGGAGGACCGTGGAGGTTCGCGGCAGCCGTGGAAGCGGTTCGATCGCCTTGGCACGCTGTTGTTGGCACTCTCGCTGGCCGCGTACTCCCTTGGGATGACGATCGGCCGGGGGCATTTCGGTCCGCTCAACGTGGTTTTGTGGGGCGCGGCCGCCGGTCTGGCTGGGATCTTTGTTTTCGTTGAGGCAACGACGGAGACTCCCCTGCTCCGGCTGGGGTTGCTGCGGAATCGCACCGTCAGCGTGGGTTTGCTGACCAGCGCGCTCGTCGCCACGGTGATCATGACGACCCTCGTGGTTGGCCCGTACTATTTGTCACTGGTGCTGGGGTTGAGCGCCACGTCGGTCGGAATTGTCCTGTCGATCGGGCCGCTCATGGCGGCTTTGACCGGAGTGCCGGCAGGACGGGCCGTGGACCAATGGGGGACCGAGCGGGTGATGCGGTTCGGTTTGCTGGGCGTTGGGGGCGGTTCGGTGGTTTTTGCCGCACTTCCTGCTCCGACCGGCGTCGCGGGCTACCTCGCACCGCTGGTGATGATCACCGTCGGCTATGCGCTGTTCCAGACCGCCAATACCACCGCGGTGCTGCGGGATCTTCCGAGTGATCAACGCGGGGTGGTGTCGGGAATGCTGAATCTGTCGCGCAATCTGGGTCTCATCACCGGAGCGTCGGTGATGAGCGCCGTGTTCGCCTTTGCTTCGCGAGTGCCAGCGATCGCTGAGGCAGGCCCGGAAGCGCTGGGTAGCGGTCTGCGGATCACGTTTGCGGTGGCGACCGGGTTGATGGCGGGGGCGTGGATCCTGATCACACGCCACCGGGGGACCGAATCACTGACTTCACTCCAAACGGAGCCGGCAAGATGACGCCCTTAGCCGGAGCAATTCAGTGGAAAACCACGAAGGGACACGAATCAACACGAAGGTCCTCCGGCGCACCGCGGTCACCTTTCGATGGGCGGCAAACCCTCCGTCTTCGCAGGGATTTTCCGTTCGTGTTTGTTCGGGTATACTCGTGGTTCAATGGCATGGATACGGCTTGGCCACGAGGTTGCAGGTCATCAGGTGCGCCGGAACCACGGATTGCCTTTCGAGGCGGGCGTGGCTTTTTGAGCCCCGCACCATGCCGCTCCATCGCAAGAAGATCTTCCGCCTCGCGCCACCCGCGCCGACGACGATCTACGTGCGGCCAGGCTACAATCGCGTGCTCGCCGAGGAATTCGAGGCGCTCAAGGTCAAGCGGGCCGCCCTCGTGCTGGACAAGATCGAGGCGCACAGCCAGGGCGACCTGCGCGAGAACTTCGGCTTCAAGGCCGCCAAGGAGGCGATTCGCGCCGTCGACCGCAAGATGACCGCGCTCGATCGCTTCGTCGCCCGCAACACCTTCATCGAAGTCGATCCGGCGACGTGGCTCACCAAGCCGACCGACACCCTGCAGCTTGGCCATGTGGTCTCGCTGGAGAAGGAGGATCTCGCGACCGGCCGGAGGCACCGCTTCCTGTTTCTCGTGACCACTTATGGCGAGACGGCGGTCGATCCCGAGTCGGGACTCGAATGCCTGCCGCACAACTCTCCGCTGGCGGGCGCCATCCTCGGCCTCGCGGCCGGAGCATCCGCGCAGGTGCGGCTCCCGGCCGGGGAATCACGCCTCACGGTGCGCGCCATCCGCAACCCGACGAAGACCGAGATCGATCGGCTGCTCTCCGTGATCAAGCCGCCGGAGATCGAGGACGCGGAAGAGTGACGGGAGAACGGAGGCGGCCCGCTCAGATGCCGGCGACGACCTTCGGGCGATCGAGCACTTCAACGCGCGTCTCCTTGGAGCCATCCGCCCGCGTGATCACCGTGGTCCGTTTGGTCTGGCGGTCGGGTGCGCGGTTGGTGGTGGTCTCGTAGGTCGAAACGGCGCCGTCCTCGTCGATCATCTTCCCCCGCACCACCGCGCCTGCGGACGGGCCGGTTGCAATCTCCGTGTAGTTGTAGGATCGCCCGTCGAAATCAGTGAAGGTCCCGCGGGCGGTGATGGAGCCGTCGGGGTTGCGGGTGAGGTTGGCCTCGCGCGAGGAGACTCGACCGTCGGGCGTGGCGGCGGCTTCGTTGAGAGTGCCGGTGCCGGTCTTTTCGTCCCACTTGCGGTCGCTCGAGGTGATGGCGACCTGGCCATCGGGCGCGGTGGTGGTGCCGGAGCGCACGGATTCAGTGGAGCGGTCACGATCGGCGCGGCCGCGGCGGGATTCGCCGCCGGTCTTGGGTTCGGCGGCCGGCACGCTGCACAGGGTGGAGAGGACGAGGGCAAGAGTGACCGGAAGTGCGGGAGCGAGGAGCGACGGGCGCAGGGACGTGAATTTCATGATCGTGAATGGACTCAACCGATCGACGGCCGGGCCGGCGGAGGGATGCGCCGGCACGGAGGAGTATTCCGGAGAATATTACGCTCCGCCGGGTAACTTATCCCCGGAGCAGACGTCCCGGGCGCGCTCGATCAAGGAGACGTGGGAGGCTTGCCTTCGGCTGCTCCCGGAGGGATCGGCAGAGCAAAAGCCACCAACGCATCGTCACTCCTGGCGCCGAGTTTTCCTCCGCCGCAGGCGATCACGAGGAATTGGCGGCCATCAACGCTGTAGGTGGAGGGGGTCGCGAAGCCGGCGGCC
Source organism: Verrucomicrobiota bacterium (assembly GCA_016222805.1). Taxonomy (GTDB): domain Bacteria; phylum Verrucomicrobiota; class Verrucomicrobiia; order Opitutales; family Opitutaceae; genus ER46. The sequence goes on from JACRQG010000032.1 coordinate 161,332, forward strand.
GGCAGCGAGGCCTGCCACAACGGGCGACCGGTCCGGGCGTCAAAGGCGCGGAGCTTCTCGTCGCGCGTGGCGGCGATGAAGACCAGGCCGCTCGCCGTCACCACCGGGCCGCCGTAGTTGTCGGAGCCGGTGATAGGCACACCTTGGGCCGAGAGTTCCGGGTATTCGCCGAGCGGCACGCGCCAGCGATACTCGCCCGTGTTGAGGTCGATCGCATTGAGGGTGCCCCAGGGGGGCTTCACGTTCGGGTAGCCCTCGTCGTCGAGCCAGCGCCCGCCCCCGGCCCGCACATAGGGCACTTCGAAATAACCGGCCGGTGCACCGCTGGCCCCCGAAGGTGGCGCGGACTTCGCGTTGCGGGGGCGGCTGAGCCCCAGGAGAAAGTCCGCGACCTCCTCCCGCTGCGCCTTCGCAAGAAAAGAAAAAGCCGGCATGGATCCCTTGCCTTCCTGTAGGCGGCCGAGGACCTCCGCCCGCGGCATCCGGGCCGCGAGTTCCACGAGCGACGGAATGCCCTGTGGTACGTTTCCCGTGCGGTCGAGGCCATGGCAACCAGCGCAGTAGAGGGTGTAGGTGTTGCGGCCGAAGTCGTACGCCGAACCGCGGGCGGTCGCCTCGATCATCGGCAGGATCCAGGCCATGTCGCTGGCGTTGACGTAGAGGACGCCCTCCGGATCGGCGGCGGCCCCGCCCCACTCCGCGCCGCCGTCGAGACCGGGAACCAGCAGCGTTCCCTCCCGGCTGGGCGGCAGGTAAGGCACGGATGGGCGCAGGCGCGCGAATTGATCGAGGGCGGCCCGGTGGGCCGCTGGCGTGCGCGTGGTGAGATCCGCCGCCGTGATGGTCTGGCGGGCGAACGGGGCGGGTTTCAGCGGAAGCGGCTGCGTTGGCCAGGCTTGCTCGCCCGGGAGATCCGAGGAGGGGACCGCGGCTTCCTCGATCGGAAAGAGCGCCTCCCCCGTCTCGCGGTGAAAGACAAAGACGTGGCCGGATTTCGTGACTTGGGCGACGGCGGGAATCTCGCGGCCGTCGCGCCGGAGCGTGAGCAGTGTCGGCGGCGCGGGCAGATCGCGGTCCCAGATGTCGTGGTGCGTGATCTGAAAATGCCACCGGCGCCGGCCGGTGCGGGCATCGAGGCACAGGAGGGTGTTGCCGAAGAGATTCTGACCGGCGCGGTTGCCGCCCCAATAGTCATAGGTGGGTGAACCCGTGGGCACGAACAGCAGGCCGCGGACAGGGTCGACCGCCATGCCGGCCCAGCAGTTTGCGCCGCCCGCATACCGCCAGGCTTCCGGAGGCCAGGTGTCGTGGCCGAACTCGCCCGGCCACGGGATGGTGCGGAAGGTCCAGACCACCTTGCCGGTGCGCACGTCGAAGGCCCGGATATGCCCGGGGGCGGACGGGCCGGGGCCTTCGTTGGTGCGGATCGAGAGGAAGTAGAGGTTCTCGAACAGGGCGCCGGGCGTGGTCGAGGAATGCAGCGCCATCTTCGTCGGATCGCGGTCGAGCCCGAGGTTGAAATCGACGCGGCCACCATCGCCGAACGACGGGATCGGCCGCCCGGTGCTCGGATCCAGGGCGAAGAGGAAATGTCCGGCGGTGTGCAGCACGCGGCGTTCCTCGTGCTGCGACCAGAAGGTCACGCCGCGGCTGCGATTCGTGACGAGTTCGGCCCGCGGCCGCGCCTCCCCGCGGGCGGCGGCATCGGCGACCGGATCGAAGCGCCACACTTCGCGGCCGGACGCCGCCTCCAGCGCGATCAGCTTCGCGCCCGGCAGCGTGACGTACATCACCCGGCCCACGACGAGCGGGTTGCACTGCAATTCGGTGGTCTGGCCGGGCTTCACTTCGCCGGCCCGATAGGTCCAGGCCGGAACGAGCGTGTGGACATTGGCCGGCGTGATTTGCGCCAGCGTGGAATAATGGGTGCGACCTTCGTCGCCGAGATACGAGGTCCATCCCTGGTCCGCTTCAGCCGCGGAGACCGTGAAGGCCGCCACGACGGACGCGAGGAACTGCCGCCGGACGAGCATCGTTGGCCAGCGGGACGAGGTCGTCCCGCCGACCGGACGCCCGCGGGCCGCGGGCCTCAGAAGGTGCCTTTGATGCCGAAGGCCCACTGGACTCCGTAGGAGCGGGTCGTGCTGATCTTCGCGTAGGCGGGCGTCTGCGAGCCGTAGCGGAGATTGGTGTAGTGCACGTTGAAGATGTTGCGGCCGTTGGCGAAGAGGGAGATCTGCCGCTTGAACTGCCAGGTGAAGTTCAGATCGGTGGTCGTGCGTTTCTCCTCGTAGAGGCTGGCATCGGGCCCCTGGGCGGCGGAGGCGGCCTGCCGCTGCTCGCCGCGGCCGTTCCACTTGAGCATGAAGGTCACAGGATTCCGCGTGAGGGTGAAACCATAGTTGAAGCTCTCGGGGATGAACCGTGTGAAGGACGCGTTGCGGCTGCCGTAGAGTTTGAGCTTGGTGCCGTTGGCGAAGACCGAGAAGTGGCGGCCCCAACCCCCGAGGGGGGCGAGCGACTGCCGGATGCTGGCCTCGACGCCGTCGACGCGGGCATTGCCGCCGTTGACGGTCGTGCGCACCTCCCAGCCGACGTAGTTGGGATCGAGGCTGAGTTGCTCCAGCAGCGCCGGGGTGGCGGTGACCCCGGTGATGTTGTCGTGGAAATTGCTGATCTGTTTCCGGTACGCGCCGAGGCTGAAGAGCCCGCCGCTGTCGGTGTAATACTCGGCGGACAGGTCGTAGTTGCGCGCAAGCCAGGGCTTGAGGTCCGGGTTGCCCACGATCAGGACGCCGGGATAGCTGCCCGGCGTCGGGTTGGCGGAGTTGTAGGTCTCGTTTTCGTCGATGGTGGCGTTGGGGATGATGTTGGCGAAGTCGGCGCGACCGTAGGTGCGGGCGTAGGCGGCGCGGAGCAGGAAGTTCGAGGTGAGGTTGTACGTGAGATGGAGGCTTGGGTAGTAACCGTCGGTGGCGGTGTTCATCGTGCGTCCGAGTTCCTTGCGGATGAGCCTCAACTCCTCGAGAGAGCCGGCCGTGCCCGCCTCCGCCTTGCGGATCCGCGCGCCGGCGGCGTCGCGAGCAAAGGTACCGTTGGCGTTGCGCACGAAGGCCGCGTCGGGATCGGAGAGCGGGCCGGCGGCCTTGTCGTGGATCTTCTCGTAGCGGACGCCGGTGAGGACCAGTAGCTTGTTGTGGAAGAGGCGGGCCTCGCCCTGGGCGTAGAAGGCCGAGGTGATTTCCTTGAAGTTCTCGGTGCCGTTGATCCGGTTGGTCTCGGTGGTGATCTGATTGGCCAGGGTCTGTGTGAAGAGACCGGGGTTCTTGCCCCAGGCCTCGACCATGCGGTTCGGCGACGGCCAGGGAATGTAGTCGTAGTCGAAGTACGTCCGCCGCGGGGTGTAGACCGTCATCGCATAAGGTGCGAGCGTGCGGTCGGTGCCGACGCCATTGTAGGTGTAGACGCGCGACTGGCGGCGGTGCTGGCGGTCCTGGGACTTGAGCTGGGTGCCGGCCTGCACTGCGGTCGGGACGCCCCGCACGCTGAAGGAGCGCTTCACACTGGCGTCGAGGCCCATGGTGTCGTCGCGGTGATCCCGGAGGACCCCGTCGGTGGCGGTGTTGAGCACGTAGTTGCGGAGATCGTTCAGATCCAGCGGGCGGTTGTTCTGGTCAAAGGCGGTGATCGATTTCGGGCCTTCGGGCGTGATGTCGTCGAAGTTCACCCGCACGCCGGTGGTGGTCGCGAGGGCCGAGGCGAAGGTGTTGAAGTGGCCCTTGCTCACGTGGCGCATCCAGGTTTTCGAATTCGAGGCGAAGCCGCTGGTATCGACGACCCAGCCGGCATTCTGCCAGCGCCAGCGCAGGTTGCTGCCGAGCGTCCGGGCGTCGATGTGCAGGAGATTGCTGGCGAAGACCGAGGTGCCGCGGCCGGTCGCGGAATGAGAGAACGTCTCGCCAAAGGTGAGCGGCACTCCGCCGGCGAGCGTCGAGGTGGCGTTGGTGCCGACGCTGGTGGTGCGGTTCACGTTGCCGTTGGTGTCGATGTAGTAGGTGGCCTGGAGACCGAAGCTGAGCACCGAGTGGGGCGTGACGCGCCAGTCGGCCTTGAGGCCGATCGAATTCCGTTCGTACCACTTGGGCGCATCGATGACCTGGTGCGACGCGAGATACGGCTTCGCCGGTGTCGCCCCGGTGCCGGCGGCGGTGCCGTTCCAGGTCGTGACCGTGTAATTCTGCTCGTTCCAGGCCTTGGAGTGCAGCGCGGTGAGGACGATGCCGAAGTCCTTCGTGATCGGCAGCGTGTAGTCGAAGTCGAACCCGGGATTCACGCGGCGCTCCCAGGTGTCGTACGGGAAGGGCTGTTTGTTGATCATCAGGCCATCGCTGCTGGCGGAGAGGAAGACGCGGTAGTTGAGCTGCGCGCGGCTGCGCTCGAAGGCGCTCTTGCTGACCATGTTCACCGAGCCGGAGATGCCGCTCGCCGGGTTGGCCGGGGTCGGCACCTTGGTCACCTCGATCCGGGAGATGTTGTTGATCGAGACCTGCATGAAGTCGAACTGCCGCGAGGTGGCATTGCGCGAGGCGTTGGCGAGGGTGGCGCCATCGCTGGTCACGTTGGTCATGTTGGGGTCGAAGCCGCGGACGGAGACGGCGAGCGGCATGACGTCGGAATACTCCACGGTGATGCCCGGAAGGGACTTCATGAACTCGGCCACGTTGCCCTCGATCACGTCGCCGTAGGCGTCGGTCGCGACGACGTTCTTGATGTTGGCGGCGAACCGCTGCTCGTTGGTGGCGAGGGCCTCGCCTTCGGTCAGCTTCGAGGTCGTGAGCACGAACGGATCCAACTTCACGGCCTTGCCCTGGTCGCCGTACAGCGCGCGGTTGGTGAGGGAAAAGTCGCGCTGCACGGTGCCGCCGGCGGGCACCTGAACCGGAATTCGCGACGGGTCGAGTCCCGAGTAGAGGGCGTCGAGCACGACCTGGCCGGCCGGGACGTTGGCCAGCAGGAAGAAACCGGTCTCATCGGTGAAAACGGTCAGCGCGGTGCCGGCCACGGTGATCCGGACGTTGTTGAGGTACTGGCCGGTGACCTCGTTTTGCACCCGGCCGGAGATCGTGCCGGTCGAGGTCTGGGCGGGCAGGAGCGAGGTGAGGTGTAGACAAACGGTCACCACGAGGGCGGTGAGACCGGTGCGAAGGCGAACGACAGCAACAGTTGGGGCGGGTGGGTTCATGGGGTCTTGCGCCGGTGGGCGGAAGGAGAAAACAGCCGTGGGGGGCGGCCGGGGGGAGGACGGAACCAAGCAGAACCCACTGGAAGGGAAACCAAAAAAACCGCGGGGAGAGCGGTCGTTTGTCAGGAGTGACAAGATCGGCGCAGGATGACCCAAGGGGTGCGGAGACGGCAGACTGTCGGCGCGTTAATCTGATCGGCGTCATGTCGCGAAGCCTCAGCCATTCGTCCTCCAGCCGCCGCATCCCTCGCAGCGCCGAAGCGACAGCGACCGTGACAGGTCTTGTCATTGGCGCGGCCCTCCTGGCGGTGCTCGGGGTGGGCGTGTGGCTGGTGGTGCGGGGTTTGGTCTGAGCCGGGGCGGTCCGAAGCCGAATTTCGCCAACGATCGCGCACGAGTGGGCAACGGCTGCGGAGCGTAAGGTCGCCCTTTCTGGCAAAGTGACCAACTCAGCGCACTTGGCCGGTCGGCGAAAGCCGGCTGGTGGACCACATAACCGCTTCGCGGGAGTGAAGCGGCGGTGGTGGGGGCGCACCACTTTCTTATCATGGTCAGTCGAGACTACACACAGGAACTGGGAATGGAGCCGCGCAGCAAACGCGTGCCGATGCCGATCGCCTTTGCGATCATCGCCGTGCTGGGCGCGGTCATCTGGTACGGGGTGGCGCAGATCACGGCGCACTCGCCGCTGAGAAACCACGCGGAGGCGTCCGCCCCGGCCAAGCCGCCGGGCAAGTAGGAGGGCCTGCGGAGCGGGTCCGCTTGATGGGCCGAAAAGGGCGAAAGAAGGCGAAAAGGGGCCGGAACGACGGTTGAAAAGGTCCGTCTTGGACGCGGAAGCCGCTGACTCAAGCCCTGGCGGCGAGTCGCACGCAGTCTTCCGGCGTCACCGCCTTCACGGGTGGCCGGCGAAAAAGGCTTCGTCGTTGTGCCTGCCGGCGGCCGGGGTGGAGCCGATCAGGTGAGAAGAGTCCGTCTCCACCGAGATTCCCGCCCTCCTGTAGGCGCGGCGACCCCGCCGCGCGGAGCAGGAATTGGGCGCCGGTTTGTCTGCTTCACTTGGTGTCTTCGCGCCGCGTGCACCAGGGGTTTGGCGGCGGGGATCTTGTCGGATTCGTAGCGCCTGGTGCTCAAACCGGAGGCTCACGCGAAGCCGCGAAGAGCGCGAAGGAGCAAGCGGGAAGTGATGAAGAGAGCGGGACGGAAGACGTGTGAGGGAGAGGCGATCCCCTCTGGCAGAGGGGTGGCGCGCAGCGCCGGGGTGTGTTCCGGCCAGGGCGGGGCGAATCAGGCGAGAACCACCGTTTTTCCCAGCCACCTCAGTTTCCGCCCAACGTCCGGCGCAGCCGGGCCAGCGTGCGGGCGGCGCGAGCGCGGGTCAGGGCATGCTCCCAGATCCGCAACACGCGCCAGCCGGCGCGGTGCAGGAGACGATTCACCTCCCGATCGCGGCGGCGGTTGGCGAGGAGCTTCTTCCGCCAGAAGGCGGCGTTCTTCTTTGGCCAGGTGGCGTGGAGCGGGCAGCCGTGCCAGAAACAACCGTCGACAAACACGGCGAGTTTCGCGCGGGAAAAGACGAAGTCGGGCCGGCCTGGCAGGGTCGATCCGCGCCGCCAGCCGGTGAGACCATGGGCCCGCAGCAGCGCGATCAGGCGCAATTCGGTGTCCCGGTTGCCCGCGCCGCGGATGCGGGCCATGACGGCGGAGCGTTTCGCCTTCGAGAAGACATCGCTGGGCGTCAGGCGGGCGGATGCAAGTTTGCCGGGTTTGCCAGGACGAGACCGGCCGTGGGGTCCTTTTCCCTCCTTCTTCATGCCGTTCGCCTTTGGTGGATTCAACCGCGGGTGCCCTCACTGAGGGGGCAGGAAATAACTTCACTCGTTGGTACCGCCCTCCGGGCTCCGCGGTATCAGGCGACCACCTCCACCCGATCGGAAAAGACGCGGATCAGTTTTGCCTGAGGAAGCTGCCGTTCGATTTCGGGCCACCAGCGGGCGAGCGTGGCATGGTATTCGCGGCGCCCGAGATTTCCGAAGCAAAGGTGCACCACCCAGGGCGGTGGCCGACGCACGATGATCCGGTCGGAGAAGTCGGCATCCTTGGTGACGATTGCCAGCTCGTACTCCAGCGCGAAGGCCCAGATTTAACTGTCGGTTGGACTGGGGCCGACGCTGGTTGCCGCGATCACGGGCAACTGCGGAGCGCACGTCAGCCGCGCCGGAACATTCTGGTCGAGCAGCCAGCCCCTCATGCCACCTTCACGACGGAATAATGGTTGGCCATCAAGCGGGACGCATAATCGAGGCAGGCTTGCACATCCGCGCGGGTTAGCGCCGGATACTCCTCCAGCAGATCCTCGACCGAGTCACCGGCGGCCAGGAACTCCAGCACGGTTTGAACGGTAATCCGGGTACCCCGCACGATGGGACGCCCATTGCAGACGTCGGGTTGAATCGTGATGCGGTCGGACATGGCGGGAAGGTAACGCGTCGGGCGAGGATTCCAAGCGCCGAGTCGGGTCCCGATGACTGCTCAACCGGTGACCCGCAGCCGCCGCAGGCGGGCGGCGGCGTGGGCCTTGGTCAGAGCGTGCTCCCAGATGCGCAACACCCGCCAGCCGGCGCGGCGGAGGAGGCGGTTGACCTCCCGGTCGCGGCGGCGGTTGGCGAGGAGCTTCTTCCGCCAGAAGGCGGCGTTCTGCTTCGGCCAGGTGGCGTGGAGCGGGCAGCCGTGCCAGAAACAGCCGTCGACGAAGACGGCGAGTTTCGCGCGGGGAAAAAGGAAGTCCGGCCGGTCTGGGTCGCTCAGTTGTCATTCGATCCAGCCGCTGCTCCAGCCAAGGTAGAGTTCCTGCGGAGCATCGGAGCCGCGGATACAGAAAGGGACACCCCAAAAGGGCCGGCCATATGGTGTCAGGTTTTTGTTTCTTGGGTCGGACCAAGGGATGGCGGTAATTCCCGAAACCCAAGAATCTGGCATCATCCAGTTTCTACGGACGGATGCGGATGAACACAGATTCGTCATGAGAAGAAGTCCCCTGGCGGTTGCCGGGCCTGAGGCAACCTGGGGTGCCGTGCTGAAAACGATCACGCCTTGCTTGGAAGCCACGTCGTGGTTGATCTCTTAGATCATGGGGGTCGCCCGCAATTTAGTCCCGGGACTTTACGAGCAACTGATCGACTCCGAACTCGCAGAGGCGCTCGACGCCCAGCCAGAACTCAAGGCGTTTTTCGGCAAGCTCGACGACGAAGATGCTCCCCACGCCTACACGCAGTTCGTCTCCCAGCTTCTCGCACACGCGCTGCGCACGCGCAAACCGGAGGAACGTCTCCCGCTCGTCAATCGACTCATCACACTCATTTCCGCCACCGACGGGCTCGATTACCTCCAGCGTAGAACCCTCCTCGCCACAACTGAACCCCTTCTCCTCTCCCTTCAGTGCGTCGCCTCTGGCCAAACCGTCGCGCTCGGCCGACCGCAGACACCGCTCACCGCCAGCAGTCTCCTCACCGGTTCCCGCCACGATCCTCAACTTGAACACGAGCTGCGGCAAGAAATGGCTACTGCCGACCGGGTTGATATCCTTGTCGCTTTCATCAAGTGGACTGGCCTGCGTTTGCTTCAACCTGCGTTTGAAGTCCTCGCCGGTCGCGGTGTGCCAGTGCGGATCGTCACCACGTCCTACATGGGTGCTTCCGATCCCAACGCCATCGCTTGGCTCGCCGCCCGCCCCGGTTTCTCAGTAAAAGTTTCATACGACACGGAGCGCACGCGTCTACACGCCAAAGCGTACCACTTCCATCGTCGCAGCGGATTTTCCACCGGCTACATCGGATCGGCGAACATGTCGCAGGCGGCCATGACCAGCGGCCTCGAGTGGACCATCAAAGTCACCGAGCAGGACCTGCCCCACATCCTCCAACGCTTTACCGCCGAGTTTTCCACCTACTGGGCCAGCCCTGACTTCGAAACCTACGACACCAGCCAAGCCACCCGCCTCTCCACCGCCATCCACCATGCCAAGACCGGCAACGACCCGAACAAATGCCGCTTCTTTGCTGACTTGCGTCCGCATCCGTTCCAAGAACGCATCCTCGAAGCGCTTGCCGCCGCGCGCGCTGCGGGCCAATTCCGAAACCTAGTCATCGCCGCTACTGGCACAGGCAAGACCGTTGTCGCCGGGTTCGATTACGTCCGCTTCGTTGCCCAAGCTACCGCCACTTCTCCCGGTGCCGCCGCGCCCGCACTCCTTTTTGTCGCTCACCGCAAAGAAATCCTCGAGCAGGCGCGCGACTGCTTCCGGACCCTTCTGCGCGACCCCAATTTCGGCGAACTCCTCATCGGCGGCGAACGTCCGCAAGACTGGCGCTATCTCTTCGCCTCGGTACAGAGCCTTCGATCCGCCGAGCCCTGGCATCACCACGGTGCCACTCACTACCCTTTTATCGTAATCGACGAGGCTCACCACAGTTCGGCCGACAGCTACCGACCGATTTTTGAGCATTACCAACCGGCCATCTTGCTCGGTCTCACTGCTACGCCGGAGCGCATGGACGGCACCTCGATCCTACCCGACTTTGGCGGTGAGTTTACCGCCGAAATCAGGCTCCCTGAGGCCCTCGAAGAAAAGCTGCTCTGCCCTTTCCATTATTTCGGCATCACCGATCCCGTTTCTCTTGCTGACGAACACTTCTGGAAAGCCGGCAAATACGACGTCGGTGCGCTTACCACCGCTTACACCGGCGACGACATTCGCGCTCGCCAGCGCCTCGACGTCATCCTCTCCAGCCTTCGCCGCTACCAACCTGACCTTCGCCAAGTCCGTGCCGTTGGCTTTTGCGCCAGTGTGGACCACGCCAATTTCATGGCGGCCGCCTTTAAAGAGCAGGGCCTGCAGGCCGAAGTCATCGTCGGTGAAACGGTTCCCGACGTCCGCGCTGAACGTGTCCGTGATTTTCGCGCCGGTCGCCTGCCCTTTGTTTTCACCGTCGATGTTTTCAGCGAGGGCGTGGACGTTCCCGAGATCAACCTCGTGATGTTCCTCCGCCCGACCGAGAGCCTCACCGTCTTTCTCCAACAACTCGGACGCGGCCTCCGTCACCATCGCGGCAAAGATTGTCTCACCGTCCTTGATTTTATCGGCCAGAGCCACCGTCGGTACCGCATCGATCGCAAATTTGCCGCCCTGCTGACTCGCGACCGACAGCGCATGGATCAGGAAGTCGAGAACGATTTCCCTCACCTACCGCCCGGCTGCAACATCCAACTCGAACGAATCGCCCGTGAACACGTCCTCGGCAACATTCGCGAAAATCTCAAGAACATCGGCACGCTTGTCACTGAAAGCATCGCGACCTTCGAACAAGATCACGGCTGCGCACCGACCTTCGCCAACTTCGTTCGCGCCACCGGCATATCGCCGCTTACGCTTCTGAAGAACAAGACCTGGTCCGAATGGAAGGCCCTCGCTCGCCATGGCATCCTTCCCACCGACCCTGACCTCAAGGCCTGCCGCCAAGCCCACCGCCGCATCCTTCTGCGCACCGACCCGACCGCGCTCGCGCAACTCTCTGCTTTCGCGAGTAGCGAAAGTGCCGCAGGCGCCACCGACGGCCATTCTGGCGAAGCTGAAGATATCCGCTTGCACTATCTTCTGTGGGGCAAGAAAGGCGGTGATATCGGCGTGACCACCGTCGGTGAATCACTGGCGAAATGGCGCCGCAACCCAACCGCCCTACGCGATCTCGGCGAGATCGTTGAGCACGTTCAACGGCAGCACGCCTATCCAACCCCATTGCTTCAGTTTCCCTTCCCCTGTCGGTTTCACCTTCATGCCGCCTACTGAACCTCCGAGATCAAAGCCGCACTCGGTCTTTGCACTCTGGAAAAACCGGGTCCGACCGGCGTCGGAGTGTTTCACGCTGAAAGCCACAAATGCTACGTGCATTTAGTGACATTTCGGAAATCGGAGCAGGATTTTTCGCCCACGACCCAGTATCGCGACTACCCAATCAGTCGCACGCAGCTGCACTGGGAAAGCCAGTCCACTACCACGCAAGACAGCCCCACCGGACAGAATCTCCTGCAGTTTAAGGAGCGCGGTTACACCATCCTCTTCTTTGCACGGCTGGAGAAGAGAATTGAGGACGCACCAGCTCCGTTTATCTTCCTGCAGATGGAAACCGCCCTATCTCAATCGTGTGGGAACTAGCCCACCCAATCCCCGCTGCGTTATTTGAAGAGGCGCGGGCCGTGTGAGCCCGATCCCCAAGGTCTGACATCATTCGGAGTATTCTGTCGGTTACCTATCCCTTCACGCCCTTGGCGGCTCGGCGCGGGTTGTTTCTCTCGCTGCGCGCGGCGGGGTCGCCGCGCCTACAGGGGTTTCAACCAAGTAATCTGAATCTCCGTCTCTAGCACCTTGAATTCCGGATCGCCCGTGACCAGGTCGGCCTTCTTCTCCTTCGCCAACGCTGCCGCCAGCGCATCGGCCAGGCTCAGGCGGTGGCGGGCTTTGAACACCGCCGCCTGACGGGCGAGCTTCAGGTCGTCACCGATGCCGACGATGTCGATGGGCAGGGAGGCGATGACGCGGGCGTGCTCCTCGGCCGCCTCCTGGGAAACCTCGCGCATCGTGCTGTAGTAGATCTCGGCCCAGTTGATCGATGTCAGGTAAAGCCGGTACCGGTCGCGGCTCGCCTGGTGGAGGATTTCCTCGACCGCCGCCGCCGCCGGCTCGTCCTCGAAGAAGGCCAGCAGTGCCCAGCTATCCAGCACCTTGCCTGCCATCAGACGGCCCTCTCCTGTTTGCGATCCTGCAGCATCGCCTTCATCACTCCGCGGCCCTTCAACGAGCCGCGCAGGCTCCGGAGGTACGCGCGCGTGATGGGGCGGATCAGGATGCCCTCCGGCGTGATCGAAACCGAGGCTCTGGTGCCCTTTTCAATCTGGAATTCCCGGCGCAGTCGCGCCGGGATCACCACCTGGCCCTTAGTGGTGAACTGGACGGTTTCGGCCGCCGGTGTGGTAGTCATGGTCAAATGGCATACGTGCTTCGCTTGGTAAGCCAAGAAAGGAAAGTAAGCCACAGCAGTGGAAGGACAGCTTGCACGGCCACGGCCGCCCGACGTACGCCTCCCGCTCGCACGAGGATTCGCCTGCCCGGATTGGCGTGAGTGTGTCTGGATCCCTGAACCGAAGAAAGGCAGTTGAACCACGGATGAACGCGGTTGGACACGGATAAGGCCGGACTTCCGAAGGCTCCCCAACTCACCTGCCAGAGGAAGGTCCCGGCACCGGTGAATCCGTGTGTAGCGGTGTCCATCCGTGGTTAAAGGGTCCTGGTCTGTAGTTGTACTGCGGAATCCAGGCAGAAACCTCGTGGCTTCCCGCTCGCACGAGGATTCTTCTGCTCGTTTTGGCTCACGCCAAGGTTCAGGCAGGAAATCCGGATCCGCCGAAGTCTGACCCGGTCTTCTTTGCGCTCTTCGCGGCTTTGCGTGATCCTTCCGTTTGAGAGCCAGGCGCTACGAAGCGCTGCAATGCTGCCGCGACGACCTCGCCGCGCCCACAGCAACTCGAGGTTCCTGAGTGTCGTAAGTTGGACCGCACGTTCCGGAACACACCCCGGCGCTGGCGCGCCACCCCTCTGCCAGAGGGGATCTCGGGCAGACGACGCTCCACAAACGTCACCCTCCGACTTTTCGCCTTTTTTCGCTCCTTTCGGCTAGTTGACCGGCCCTTCGCGGTCTTGGCGGCTTTGCGTGAGCCACATCTTCCGCTGCGCGCGGCGGGGTCGCCGCGCCTACAGGGAGCCGGAGGTTTCGGAGTGTCGTAAGTTGGACCGCACGTTCTGAAACACACCCCGGCGCGGCGCGCCAGCCCTCTGCCGGAGGGGATCTCGGGCAGACGCCTCTCCTCAAACGGCACCCTCCGACCTTCTCGACCTTTTTCGCGCCGTTCGGCCAGTTGACGCCGGCGACCACGAGAACGGACGTTGCCCGGAGGACTGACGCGGGCATGCTGCCGCCATGCCCCCGCTTTCCTGCCCCCGCAGCGCGGCCGTCCTGCTCGGGTTGATCCTCCCGGTCTTAATCGACGCCCAGGTGCCGCCGGCGAAAGCCCCGGCGCGGCCGCCGATCACCGACGAAGCCGCGGCAGCCGCGCGCTACACCGCCGCCGACTGGCGGTTGATCTGGAGCGATGAGTTTGATCGTCCCGGCGCACCGGACTCGGCGAAGTGGGGCTACGAGCACGGTCGGGTGCGGAATCGCGAGGCGCAGTTCTACACGCGGGATCGCCGGGAGAATGCGCGGGTCGAGGGCGGCCATCTTATCCTCACCGCCCGCCGCGAACCGTGGCAGGGCGCGGCGATCACCTCGGCCAGCGTGGTCTCGGAAGGGAAGTTCTCATTCCAGTACGGCAAGCTGGAGATTCGCGCCCGGATCCCCACCGGGCGCGGCACCTGGCCAGCCCTCTGGTTGCTCGGCACCAATCACCGGACCGCCGGTTGGCCGCGTTGCGGGGAAATCGACCTCATGGAGAATGTCGGCTACGATCCCGACCGCGTGCACTTCACCGTGCACACGCAGGCCTTCAACCATACGAAGCACACCGGCGTAGGCCGCGCGATCACGCTCCCCCGCCCTTACGAGAACTTTCACGTCTACGGATTGATTTGGACGGCGGAGCGGATCGAGTTCTTCTGCGATGGCCGAAAGGTGCACGAGTTTCACAACGACGGGCAGGGACCCGACCACTGGCCGTTTGATCAGCCCTTCTACCTGTTGCTGAACCTCGCCATCGGCGGCGACTGGGGCGGGCAGAAGGGCATCGACGAGACGATCTTCCCGGTGGAATACCGGATCGATTACGTGCGGGTGTGGCAGCGCTGATCGGCGGGCGGACCCGGCGGGCGCGGAGGCAGGGCGCGGGGCGGGGTCACCCCACCCGCAGGGACGCTCGTTACGGCAGATCGGTATAGCCCATCAGGTAGCGATCGCACTCGCGGGCCGCGCCGCGACCCTCGTTGATCGCCCAGACGACGAGGCTCTGGCCGCGGCGGCAGTCGCCGGCGGCGAACACGCCCTTCAGGTTGGTCGTGTACTTCTCGTGCTCGGCCCTGATGTTGGAGCGGGCATCGGTCTCGAGGCCGATGTCCTTGAGCAGCGTCTGTTCGGGCCCGAGGAACCCCATGGCGAGCAGCACGAGCTGCGCGGGGCGCGTCTTCTCGGTGCCGGGGACTTCCTTGGGGATGAACTGGCCCTTGTCGTTCTTCTCCCACTTCACCTCGACGGTCACGAGTTCCTTCACCTGGCCCTGGGCGTCGCCGACGAACTTCTTCACCGTGGTGAGATAGGTGCGCGGATCCGCGCCATACTTGGCGGCCGCCTCCTCCTGACCGTAATCGACCTTGAGGGTCTTGGGCCATTCCGGCCAGGGATTGTCGGGCTGCCGCTCAAGGGGAGGCTTGGGCAGAATCTCGATTTGGGCGACGCTCTTGCAGCCGTGCCGGAGGGAGGTGCCGACGCAATCGGTGCCGGTGTCGCCGCCGCCGATGACCACGACGTCCTTGCCGCGCGCGTGGATCGGGGACTGGTCAGTGCCGGCGCCGAGGAGGGCCCGCGTGTTGGCGGTGAGAAATTCCATCGCGAAGTGCACGCCCTTCAGCTGGCGGCCCTCGATGGGGAGGTCGCGAGGCTGGGTGGCGCCGGTGCAGATGACGGTGGCGTCGTACTCCTTGAGGAAGATCTGCGGCTCCACGTTGTCGTGCTCGCCGGAGCCGACGCTGGCGTTGCAGATGAACTTGATGCCCTCCTGCTCGAGCAGCTTGATGCGGCGGAGGACGACCTCCTGCTTGTCGAGCTTCATGTTAGGGATGCCGTACATCAGCAGGCCGCCCGGGCGGTCGGCACGCTCGAAGACGGTCACGCTGTGACCGGCCCGGTTGAGCTGGGCGGCGGCGGCGAGCCCGGCGGGGCCGGAACCGATGATCGCGACGCGTTTGCCGGTGCGGGCCCGGGGCGTCTCGGGCAGCACCCAGCCCTCCTCCCAGCCCTTGTCGATGATGGTGGCCTCGATGTTCTTGATCGTGACCGGCGGGTTGATGATGCCGAGGGTGCAGGAGCCTTCGCACGGGGCGGGGCAGACGCGGCCGGTGAACTCGGGGAAGTTGTTCGTCTTGTGGAGCCGTTCCAGGGCCTCCTTCCAGAGGCCGCGGTAGACGAGGTCGTTCCACTCCGGGATGAGATTATTGATCGGGCAGCCGCTCGCCATGCCGCCGATCAGCCGGCCGGTGTGGCAGAACGGGATGCCGCAATCCATGCAGCGAGCCCCCTGCTGGCGGAGCTTCTTCTCTTCCAGGTGGGGGTGAAATTCCTTCCAGTCCTTGATGCGCTCGGTGGGCGTGCGATCGACGGGAAGTTCGCGCAGGTACTCGATGAAGCCAGTTGGTTTGCCCATGGGAAGGGAAGAAGGGTGTGAGGGAGAGGGAGGGGGCGGGAGGGAGGAAGTGGCGGCGCGCTCCGCATCAGTTGCCGCCGATGCGCGAGAGGTCGCGGGCGTTTTCCTCGAAGGCGGCCATGACGGCCTCGTCGCCGGTGAGACCCTGGGCCCGGGCGCGCTCGAGGCAGGCGAGCATGCGCTTGTAGTCCTTGGGCATCACCTTGACGAACTTCGGCACGAACTTGTCCCAGTCGGCCAGGACATCGAGGGCGCGGTGGCTCTTGGTGTAGTCGAGGTGCTTCTGGATCATCGCGCGCACGGCGGCGATTTCGCGGGGATCCTCGAGCTTCTCGACGCCGACCATCTGCTGGTTCACGCGCTGCGGGAAATCGCCGGTCTCGTCGAGCACGTAGGCGATGCCGCCGGACATGCCGGCGCCGAAGTTGCGCCCGGCGCGGCCGAGCACGACCACGTTGCCGCCGGTCATGTACTCGCAGCCGTTGTCGCCGATGGCCTCGACCACGGCGGTCACACCGGAATTGCGGACGGCGCAGCGCTCGCCACCCATGCCGCGGATGTAGACCTCGCCGGCGGAGGCGCCGTAGAGGGCGACGTTGCCCACGATCATGTTGTCCTCGGCCTTGAAGTTGGATCCGGCCGGCGGGTAGATGATGAGCTTGCCGCCGGAGAGGCCCTTGCCGAAGTAGTCGTTGGCGTCGCCCTCGATCGCGAGCGTCATGCCGCGGGTGACGAAGGCGCCGAAGCTCTGGCCGGCCGAGCCGGTGAACTTCAGCTTGATCGTATCCTCGGGCAGGCCCTTGGCGCCGTACTTCCGGGTGATCTCACCGCTGGTGACGGTGCCAACCACGCGGTTGACGTTGCGGATGGGCAGCTCGGCGATGACCTTCTCGCCGCGCTCGATGGCAGGGCGGCAGAGGTCCAGCAGGCGGGTCATGTCGAGCGACTGCTCGATGCCGTGGTCCTGCTTGATCTGGCAGTAACGGCCGATCTCGGGGCCGACGTCGGGCTGGTAGAGGATGTTGGAGAAGTCGAGTCCCTTGGCCTTCCAATGGTCGACGGCGCGGCGAGGCTCGAGGCGGTCAGTGCGGCCGATCATCTCGTCGATGGTGCGGAAGCCGAGCTGCGCCATGATTTCGCGCAGTTCCTCGGCGACGAAGCGCATGAAGTTGACCACGTACTCCGGCTTGCCGGTGAACTTGGCGCGCAGCTGGGGATCTTGCGTGGCGACACCCGCCGGGCAGGTGTTGAGGTGGCAGACCCGCATGATGATGCAGCCCGAGGAGACGAGGGGGGCGGTGGCAAAACCGAACTCCTCGGCGCCGAGCAGCGCGGCGATGGCGACGTCGCGCCCGGTCTTGAGCTGGCCGTCGGTCTCGACGGCGATGCGGGAGCGGAGGTTGTTCAGCACCAGGGTCTGGTGGGTCTCGGCGAGACCGAGTTCCCACGGCAGGCCGGCGTGCTGGAGCGAGGTCTGCGGCGAGGCGCCGGTGCCGCCGTCGTAGCCGGAGATGAGGACGACGTCGGCGTGCGCCTTGGCGACGCCGGCGGCGACCGTGCCGACACCGACCTCGGAGACGAGCTTGACGCTCACGCGCGCGTGGCGGTTGGCGTTCTTGAGGTCGTGGATCAGCTCCGCGAGATCCTCGATGGAGTAGATGTCGTGGTGGGGCGGCGGCGAGATCAGGCCGACGCCGGCGGTGGTGCCGCGGGTCTTGGCCACCCAGGGATAGACCTTGGTGCCGGGCAGCTGGCCGCCCTCACCGGGCTTGGCGCCCTGCGCCATCTTGATCTGGAGTTCCTTGGCGTTGACAAGGTACTCGCTGGTGACGCCGAAGCGGCCGGACGCGACCTGCTTGATGGCGGAGTTCTTCGAATCACCCTTTTCGTTGGTCCAGGTGAAGCGCTCGGGATCTTCGCCGCCCTCGCCGGTGTTGGACTTGCCGCCGATGCGGTTCATCGCGATGGCGAGGGTCTCGTGCGCCTCCTTGGAAATGGAGCCGTACGACATGGCGCCGGTCTTGAAGCGCTTCATGATGCTCTCGGCCGGTTCAACCTCGGAGAGCGGGATGGGGCTGCCGCCGTCCTTGAAGTCGAGCAGGCTGCGCAGGGTACAGAGGTTTTTCGACTGATCGTTGATCAGCTTCGAGTATTGCTGGAAGACGGCCTTGCTGTTCGTGCGCACCGCCTTCTGCAGGGCGTGGACGGATTCCGGGGTGAAGAGGTGGGCTTCGCCGGCGGACCGCCATTGGTAGAGACCGCCGACCGGGAGCACGTGGCCGTTGACGGGCCGTTCTGGGAACGCGGCGCGGTGGCGGAGGAGGACCTCCTGGGCGATGACATCGAGCCCGATGCCGCCCACCCGCGAGGGCGTCCAGGTGAAGTAGTGGTCGATGACATCCTGTCGCAGGCCCAGCGCCTCGAAGACCTGGGCGCCGCGATAGCTCTGGATGGCGGAGATGCCCATCTTGGACATGACCTTCACGACGCCCTTCGACGCGGCCTTCACGAAGTTGGCACAGGCCTTCTTGTGGTCGATGCCGGTGAGCATGCCCTCGCGGATCATGTCGTCGATCGTCTCGAAGGCCACGTAGGGGTTTACGGCGCTGCAGCCGTAGCCGATGAGCAGGGCGAAGTGGTGCACCTCACGGGCGTCGCCGGTCTCGAGCACGAGCGAAACGCGGGTGCGCAGACCCTCGCGGATGAGGTAGTGGTGCAGCCCGGCCACGGCGAGGAGCGACGGGATGGGGGCGAAGTCACGCGTGACCCCACGATCGCTGAGGATGATCACGTTGACCTCCTCCTCCTCGATCATGCGGCGGGCCATCATCGAGAGTTCCTCCATGGACTTGGCGAGGCCCTTCTCGCCGCGCGTCACGCGGAAGAGGATCGGCAGCACGCCGGTTCTGAGGCCGGGCAGGTTGGTGCGCCGGATCTTGGCGAATTCCTCGTTGGTGAGGACGGGCCACTTCAGCTCGACGCGGCGGCAGGCGGTCGGCTCGGGATTGAGCAGGTTGCCCTCGGAGCCGAGGCGGGTCTCGGCCGAGGTGACGATTTCCTCGCGGATCGAGTCGATCGGCGGGTTGGTGACCTGGGCGAAGAGCTGCTTGAAGTACTCGTAGAGCAGGCGCGGCTTGTTGGAGAGCACCGCCAGGGCGGCGTCGTTGCCCATCGAGCCGACCGCCTCGACGCCATCGCGGGCCATCGGCGTGAGGATGACACGTTCGTCCTCGAAGGTGTAGCCGAAGGCGATCTGGCGCTGAAGCAGGGTCTCGTGGTCCGGCGGTTCGATCTTGGGCGCCTCGGGCAGGTCACTGAGATGGACCAGGTGCTGGTTGAGCCACTCGCGGTAGGGCTGGGCGGTGGAGATGGCGCGCTTGATCTCCTCGTCCTCGATGATCCGGCCCTGTTCGGTGTCGACGAGGAACATGCGGCCGGGCTGCAGGCGTCCCTTCTGCACAATCTGGTCGGCGGGAAAGTCGAGCACGCCGGCTTCGGAGGCCATGACGACGAGCCCGTCCTTCGTCACGTAGTATCGCGAGGGGCGCAGGCCGTTGCGGTCCAAGACGGCGCCGATTTGGCGGCCGTCGGTGAACGCGATGGAGGCGGGGCCGTCCCACGGCTCCATCAGGCAGGAGTGGTACTGGTAGAAAGCGCGGCGATCGTCGTCCATCGACTCGTGGTTGGACCACGGTTCGGGGATCATCATCATCATCGCGTGGGCGAGCGGACGGCCGGCAAGGACGAGGAGTTCGAGCGTGTTGTCGAACATCGACGAGTCGGAGCCGTTGGGGTTGATGATCGGGAGGATCTTCTTGATGTCGTCGCCGAAGAGCTCGCTGGCAAACAGGGCCTGCCGCGCGTGCATCCAGTTCATGTTGCCGCGGAGGGTGTTGATCTCGCCGTTGTGGGCGAGGTAGCGGTACGGATGGGCGCGCTCCCAACTCGGGAAGGTATTGGTCGAGAACCGCGAGTGGACCAGGGCCAAGGCCGACTCCATCGCGGGGTGCTTGAGGTCGGGGAAGTACTGGTCGACCTGCTCCGTCGTCAGCATACCCTTGTAAACCAGGGTCTTTTGCGAAAGGCTGGCGACGTACCAGTATTCGGCGCCCGGGAGGGTCGACGTGCGGATCTCCGCGTAGCCGCGCTTGCGGACAACGTATAGCTTGCGCTCGAACGCCATATCGTCCTTCAGCTCGGCCGGCCGACCGATGAAGGCCTGGCGCATGAAGGGTTCCACGGACTTGGCGGTGTCACCGAGCATCGAGTTGATGGTCTTGACGGTGCGCCAGCCGAGGAAGTGGAGGCCTTCGGATTGCACGACCTGCTCGAAGCGCTCCTCGATCTTGCGGCGCATCGCAGGGTTGCGCGGCATGTAACAGAGGCCGCAGCCGTACTGGCCGGGGTCGGGCAACGTGACGCGCGCCGTCTTGCACACCTCCAGGAGGAACTTATGCGGCATCTGGATGAGGATGCCGGCGCCATCGCCGGTGTTGACCTCCGCGCCGCTCGCTCCGCGGTGATCGAGGTTGCGCAGGATCTGGAGGCCGTCGGCGATGATCTTGTGCGACTTGCGGCCGTGCATATCGACGATGAAGCCTACGCCGCAGGCATCGTGCTCAAAGAACGGATCGTAGAGGCCCTGTTTGGCCGGCAAACCTGGGGAACGGCGCGGCAAGGCGCGACCAGAAGCGGCGGAGGGGGCGGAGGCACTGCGAGAGGACTGATTCATGTCGTCGGGAAAGGGAGGGTCGGCGGAGGCGGAGGTGGGAGCGAAGCGTGGGAGGTAAGCACAAAAAAGGCCGTTCTCGTCATCTGCGAGAGCGGCCCGTGGAAAGTAGTTTGGCGGAGAGCTCTCTCAGCGACTGGTTAGAAGAAGCGGATCGTTTTGGTGGCCATTTTGGCGTGCTCGTCGTCCGAGCAACCCGCATTCGTCGGGACGTCCACGGGGACGTCCACCGGTTTGACCAGGTCGTTGCTCAGCAGGTAGTTTTCCACTTCCTCGCCGGAGACATCGGCGAGCATGACCCCGTCGATCTCGACGCAGGGGGAAAGGGGCTGGCCGGACTTGCGCACCATCTCCGCGTAGTTGTCGCGGTTGTTGATGATGTCGATGTCGTCGAACGGCAGATTGTGTTTCCGCAGGATCGCGCGGACACCGTTGGACCAGCCACAATGAGGCTTCAAGTAGGCTTTGATCTTCATTCGGTGAACGTGGGCGTGGGCAAAATCGGCGCAAGGTAAAGGGCTGGATTTTCCGCGATCAAGCGCCGTTTTGAAAAAGTTTCCTGCCAGTCAGGTCGGGCGCAGCGCGCGATCCACGGCGGCGAGGAGCTCCGCGACCTCGGTGGGTTTCGCCACGATTTCCCTCACGCCGAGCTCCTCCAGCTCGCGGCGCGTGCGATCTTCGATCAGGCCGCTGATCGCGATCACACGCGTGCGCGGATCGATGGCGCGGAGTGCCCGGATCAGCGCGACGCCACCCATCACCGGCATCATCAGGTCCGTCAGGATCAGGTGGATTTCCCCGCGCTGGACCAGGTACTGCTTCAGGGCGTCCTCCCCGTTCTCCGCGAGGATCACGCGATGGCCGTGTTGCTCCAGGGCCGCCCTCGTCGCCAGGCGGACGGCGATTTCGTCGTCGACGACGAGGATGAGATCCCGCGCGGGGGCCGCCTGCTCCTCGACGCGGGAGTCTTCTGCGCGCGCCGCGCCCTCCCCGGTCATGGCCGGAAGCAACACCCGGAACGTCGTCCCCTTCCCGAGGGTGGAATCCACGGTGACGGCACCGCCGTGCCCACGGACGATGCCCAGGACGGTGGCCAGTCCCAGGCCGGTTCCCTGGCCGCGCGGCTTGGTGGTGAAAAAAGGATCGAAGATTCGCTGCCGGATTTCCGGGGGAATGCCCGTCCCGCTGTCCCGCACGGACAACACCACGTAGGCGCCAGCCTTCAGGCCGGGAGGCAGCGACGGGTCGTTCGAATCCAGGATGGCGTTGGACGCGGACACGACCAGGATTCCTCCCTCCGGCATCGCGTCGCGGGCGTTGACGCAGAGGTTGAGCACGACTTGGTGCAGCTGGGTCGGGTCGGCCTCGACGGTCCAGAGATCCACCGGGGACTCGAGGCGCAGGGCGATGCTGCGGGGAAAGGTCTCGCGCATGATCGCCACCATCTCCTTGAGCAGATGGCGCGGCTGAACCGCGGAGCGTTCCCCGGCCTGGCCGCGGCTGAAGGTCAGCAACTGCCGCACGATGTCCGCGCCACGGCGCGCGCTGGCCTGGGTCATGGACAGCAATTCCCGGTCCGCCTCCTCCACCAACCTCCCGCGCACGACATCGGTCACGAGGAGAATGGGCGCGAGGATGTTGTTGAGATCATGGGCGATCCCGCTGGCCAGCGTGCCGATGGCCTCCATGCGTTGCGACTGGATCACCTGCGCCTCGAGTGCCTTCTGCCGGGTGATGTCCTGCTTGACGGCGATGAAATGAGAAATCTCCCCCGCCTCGTTGCGCACCGGCGCAATCGTCATGTCCTCGGTCCAGCACGTGCCATCCCTGCGGCGATTCACCACTTCGCCGCGCCAGACACGTCCGGCCATGATGGTCTCCCACATCCCCCGATAGAAGGCCGGGTCATGCTCGCCGGACTTGATGAGATCGCGGGGGTTGCGACCGATGGCCTCAGCCAGGGACCAACCGCTGAGTTCGACGAAGGCCGGGTTGGCCCACTCGATCACGCCGGATCGGTCCGTGATGACAATTGCGTTGGCCGCCGCCTCCAGGGCCGCGCCCCGCAGCCGCAGGGTCTTCTCCGCCGTCCGGCGCGCGGTGATGTCGCGATCCATGCCGCGGTAGCCCAGCCACGTGCCATCGGCCGCGAACACCGGGACGCCGCTGGTTTCCAGCACGACCAGGTGACCGTCGCGGTGACGGTTGACGTTTTCGATGGAGGCGAACGGCTCCCTAGTGGCGACGATCTGCTCGAACGCGGCGCGCACGCGCTGGGCCTCCGCGGCCGGCATGAAGTCAAAGGGCATGCGCCCCACCACCTCGTCCGGCGCGTAGCCCAGGAGTTCGCGCACGCGGGGGCTCGCGTAGGTGTAGCGAAACCGGGTGTCGATTTCCCAGATCCAGTCGAACGATGTCTCCACTAGGCTGCGGTAGCGCTCCTCGCTCGTCCGGAGCGCGGCTTCTGCCTGTTTGTGATCCTCGATCACGCTGAGCAGCGCCTGCCGGGTCGACTCGAGCCGGTGGCGGGTTTCCTCCTGTGCCGTGACGTCCAGGGCGAGCACCAGGCGGGCGCCCCGGTCTTCCCACACCAACTCATGGGAGGCGACCTGTATCCGGACGACCCGGCCGCCCTTCGTCCGGTGCCGCCGGACTCCGGCGTCCTCGATCTCGTCACCTCCGTCCAGAAGGTCCTTCGATTGTGGCGTGGATTCCTCTTCGGGGCGGAGGTCGCGTACCGTCATGCCAGCGAACTCCTCCGACGAGAAGCCGTATTGGGCCACCGCCGCCCCATTCACGGCCAGGAAGCGCCGGCTTTCCCGATCGGAAATCCACATCGGATGGGGGTTCGCCTGGAAGAGCGCGCGGTACTGCTGCTCGGACGCACGCAGCACCCCCGAGGTGCGCTCCAGTTCCTGCACGGTGGCGGACAGCCGGGTCCGCATGATCTCGGCCTCGGCCAGGGCGGCCCGCAGGCCGGTTTCGCTTTCCGCCAGGGTCTGGGCGGCCTTCTCCTGCGCGAGGCGGTTGACGAGCAGAAGGGAGAGGGCGGTCGTCACCGCGGGATAGATGAGCAGCACCGGCACCCCGACCGTGGCGAGCACGGCCCGGGAGTCCTCCCGCGGAAGCAGCAGCATCAGGGCGAGCATGACCAGGTGCACGATCACCCCGAACAAATAGAACTCGCCGACGGACATCTCCCCGAGTCGCTTCCCCCGGTAGTGGCGCCAGACCACTCCCAGCAAACCGCTCGACACAATCACGGCCAACCCGGGGCCGGCAGCGATCCCTCCCTGCCAGAGGCGGAAGGCTCCGGTGATCAGCACCGCCACCATGGTCGGCACGGGACCAAGGAAGAGACCGCAAACCGCGAGAAGAACGGAGCGGGTGTCGAAGATGATCCCCGGCCGGAGCCGGTAGGCGCTCAGGATCAGCCCCACGCCCAGGAGTCCGACGGCGATACCGACCAGCGCCTGCCGGAGGCGTTTCCGCGGCAACCGCTGGCGGCTCGTTGCGATGTCAAACAGCACCACCAGCGCCAGCAGCAGCGCCGCATTCTGAAACAGGGACAGGAGCGCGGCCTGGTTCATGGATCCACGGCGGAGGGACGGTTCTGCTCACCCGGCGGATCGACCGGGGCGACGACACTGGCATACCGGGGAGGCTGGCCCGCCTGTTGCAGTAACGCGTTCACTTCACGCTTGAGCTGCAGGATGCGACCTTCGCGGCCCAGCGTCGCATCATGCCACCGCTGCAACTCCCGGAGGTGTGACGCCACGGCCTGGTCGGCCCGCTTTCGCTCCGTGATGTCCCGGAAGACGGTCAACACGAGGGGGGTGCCGTTCCCGGTATCCAGCAAGGCGGTCGTCACGCCCAGCCAGATTTCTCGTCCGTTCCAGAGCGCCAGCGTTCTTTCGCTGTAGGCCTCGAAATTCCGATCTGCGAAGCGAGCCCGGTAGCTCTCGAGGACATGGTCCTGCTGGTGAGGGGCGTAGATCTCGGCCAGGGAGTGACCCTCGATTTCCGCGCGGCCGCGTTCCACCAGATCGCAATAAGCCTGGTTGACCAGGACCACGGTTCCTTCCCGGTCGGTGAGGCGCATGGCGTCGCGCGAATGTTCCCAGACCGAGCGAAACAAATGATCGGTTGCGCGCACGGCCGCGGCTGGATCAGTGGGGGTCATCGGCGGTGCCGGACGAAGGACCCGGACAAAGGTAGCGGTTCGGCGCCCGGCGACGGGTTGGAGGAATGCACGGTGCGACGATGGCGGGCGATCTTCGCTCCGGCAAGGATCGGTCCGACCGGCTGGCGCGCGTTTTCCGGCAAGCCGACCGGTCGCCGGAGGGGGATGGCCGATCCTGAAGCGGCGAATATTCGGGCTAGCCGCGCCCCGTGCGGTCGCCTATCACCCGCCGGATGAAAGTTCTCGTCACGGGCGCCGCCGGTTTCATCGGCTACCATGTGGCGCGGCGCCTCGCCCTCACGCAGCGCTGCGAAGTGCTGGGCGTCGACATCCTCAGCGACTATTACGATGTGGGCCTCAAGCGGGCGCGGCTGGCGGAACTCGGGAAGATCTCCGAGCGGGTGGAACCGAAAGGCGGGGGAAAGGCCTTCGACACCTTCCGGTTTCTGCAGGCGGACTTTGCCGACAGCGGGAAGTTTCCCGCGCTGCTGGCGCACTTCAAACCCGACTACCTCGTCCATCTCGGAGCCCAGCCCGGAGTGCGGTACAGCATGGAGCACCCCGCGGCGTACACGCGCAACAACCTCGAGGGTTTCGCCGTGGTGCTCGAGGCGTGCCGGGCCACCCCGCCGAAGCACATCGTCTTCGCCTCGAGCAGCAGTGTGTACGGGGCCAGCGCGCAGGCGCCCTTCCGGGAGGATGCCAGCACCGACCGGCCGGTGTCCTATTATGGCGCGACCAAGAAGGCCAACGAGTTGATGGCGCACAGCTACGCGCACAACTACGGCCTCAACCTGACGGGCCTGCGCTTCTTCACGGTCTACGGCCCCTGGGGCCGGCCCGACATGGCCCCCACCCTCTTCGCGCGCGCCATCGGCGAAGGGCGGAAGCTGCCCTTGTTCAATGCCGGCCGGAATCTCCGCGACTACACCTACATCGACGACATCGTCGATGGCGTCGTGAAGGTGCTGCTGTATCCACCGGCGGTGCGCCCCTCCCCTCCCCTGCGGATTTACAACCTCGGACACCATCGTCCCGTGGAGACCCTGCTGTTCGTCCGCATGCTCGAGGAACTGCTGGGCCGCAAGGCGGATGTCGAACTGCTGCCCGCCCAGCCCGGCGACATGGCGGAAACCTGCGCCGATCTCACGCGCATCCAGCAGGAGATCGGTTTTGTGCCCAAGGTGCCCCTGGAGGTGGGCCTGCGGCACTTTGTCGAGTGGTTCCGGGCGTATTACCAGATCGGAGACACTCCGCCCGCGCCCGTCACCGCGACGGTCTGACGGGCGGCGGCGGGGGGTTCCCCGCTGGTGTAATGGTGACCGTGCCGGTGAAATTGGCGCCGTGGATCGGGATCACGACAGGAGTGCCGGTCCGGGGCGACGCCCGTTGCGGGGGAAGTTCCGGCAACGGCCTGGGTCCGCCGGGCGGGACGAAGGTTGCTCCGGGGGTGAGGTGCGGGTGGCGCGAGTAGAACTCGGCTCGCATCTCCGCGGTCTCGGTGAACTGCAGCGGAGAATCATGGAGCACGCCGTGGTCGATAAGCGGCCGGGTGAGGACCGCGATTTCCCGCAGCCGGAAGTCCCACTCGGTCCGCGTCACCTCGAAGAACTGCCGCTGGGGTCCGTGCGCAGACGTGGAGTGGATCGCGAATTCGGTCCGATCCTCGTGCCACACCGCGTGACCGCCAAAACGCCGAAACCAGTCCAGGGCCTGTTGCTCGGTCAGCGGGCCCGTGGGCAGCGCGGCGGCCCGCGCGGGAGCGGCGGGCAACATGTTCGCGGCGCGGTTCGCCCCGGGATGGATCACCGCCCGCAACCCTAACTG
Source organism: Verrucomicrobiota bacterium (assembly GCA_016222805.1). Classification (GTDB taxonomy): domain Bacteria; phylum Verrucomicrobiota; class Verrucomicrobiia; order Opitutales; family Opitutaceae; genus ER46. The sequence goes on from JACRQG010000032.1 coordinate 187,774, forward strand.
AGGGCTGATCGCCCCGGTGCCGCCCGTCCCGGTCTGACTCAGTTCGCGTGCCTGCACGTCGACGTGAAACGTCAGTTCCTGCCCCGCGGGCACCAGCACGGGCTGTCGGGATCCTCCCGGCGGAAGCAGCTGCGCCTGCCCGCGGGCACAACTTAACGTAAAAATCACCGCACCCGTCGGGGTCGGGCGTAACAACACCCTGATCTCACCGCGAAATTCGATCGCTCCCACTGGAGTCACCAGCGTGCAACGCTCCCCCAATGGGACCGCCGCCCCTGTCCGGACGATCACTTCGCCCTGGTGCAGTTGCAGGGCCGGAGATAGCACCGGCCCGGCCGCACTGCCAGTCGCAGCGATCGAAACCGCCGCGGCTTCAATTCCCAACACCGAACCCGCGCCCAGACTGATCGCGGTCTGCGAGGGAGAGTGCAGCAGCATTGCGGACGCCTGGTTCACGCCGGTCTGGATCTCCGCCGGGAGAACCACCGAGTCCCCGGACCGGAGCGCCCGCGCTACACCCCTTCCTCCCGTTGCCGCCGACACCTCACCGGACACAGAAGACACGGTGAGGGATCCCGCCCTGCCGTCCGCCGAAGCATTCCCCGAATGGGTTTGAGCGACAGACGGAAGAGGAGAAATCGCCAGGAACAGTGCTCCGATCACCCTGCCCAGCCAACCGTCGGAACCCTGCCCTGTCCTCCGAGCGGAGGTTCGCGGTTTCGTCGCCAGGTATCGCTCCGGAAGTAGCTTCACGCAGGAGAGTGCGGGAGACTGCCAGCGCGCACCACCGGGAGCGAGTTCCCTTTTCCGGTCTGCGGAGGAGGGTCCGGCAATCGCTGCCGTCCGCCGCCTCCGGGATTCGCCGTGCGCCGCGAACCGCCGGCGGAGAATCCGGTCGGCCCGGATCGGTCGGTCCTTTTCGCGGTGACGCGCCCGGCAAAACGCCGCACGGTGCAGCCATGACCGCGTTGCAGATGGCCACAACCGTCCTCGTGACCGTCACCCTGGTGGGGGTGGCGCTGGGACGCTGGCCGTGGCTGCGGATGAACCGGGCGACCATCGCGCTGGTCGGCGCCACCGCCCTGATTGTCCTTGGGGTGATTCCGCTCGAGCAGGCCTATCGCGCGATCGACTGGAACACCATCGTGCTGCTCTTCGCGATGATGGTGCTCAACGTCAACCTGCGGATCGCGGGGTTCTTCCACTTGGTGACCTCCCACGTCGTGCAGCTGGCGCGCACACCCCGGCGGCTGCTCGCCCTCGTCATCCTCGTTTCCGGCGTGCTCTCGGCGATCTTCCTCAACGACACCATCGCGTTGATGATGACGCCGTTCGTGCTCGATCTCGCCCTCGCCCTGCGGCGCAATCCCCTGCCCTACCTGATTGCCCTCGTGACCGCCGCCAACGTCGGTTCGGTCGCCGCCATCACCGGGAACCCGCAAAACATGCTCGTGGGCATCTCCTCCGGCATCTCGTTCGTGCAGTTCACCGCCGCCCTTGCACCGGTGGCGTTGGCCGGCCTCGTGGTGATCTGGCTGGTGATGATCGTGGTCTATCGCGCGGAGTTCGCCCCCGGCCGGCTCGAAGGCGCGGCGGCGCTCCCGCCCCAGGAATACCGGCCCTTGCTGCGAAAATCGATGATCGCCACGGCGCTGATGCTCGTGGCCCTGGTGGCGGGGGCCCCGATTCCCCTGGCCGCCTTGGTCGCGGCCGCGCTCCTGTTGATCAGCCGGCGCCGCGACCCCGAACATGTGTTCGAGGAAATCGACTGGGGCCTGCTGGTGTTCTTCGCGTCGTTGTTTGTCGTGACCGGGGCGATCGAGACGAGTGGCCTCGGCCAGGGCCTGTTTGCGTGGCTGCGGCCGTGGGCCGACGGCGGGCCCGCGAAGCTGACCCTGGTTTCGCTGGTGCTGAGCAACCTCGTGTCCAACGTCCCCGCGGTGATGCTGTTTCGACCGGTGGTGCCCACGCTCGCGGAACCGACGGTCGCCTGGCTCACGCTGGCGATGGCAACCACGCTCGCGGGAAACCTCACCCTGCTGGGATCCGTGGCCAACCTGATTGTCGCGGAAATCGCCCGGCGGCGCGGGATCCACCTCTCCTTCGTCGAGTACCTCAAGGCCGGCACCCCCATCGCCCTCCTCACCCTCTGCCTCGGCGTCTTCTGGCTGAGCCGGTGAAGGGCCGCCCGCGGCGGGCGCATCTGCCGGTTGGCGGGCATTTGTCTGGTGTAGCCGGGGGCGGTGACCCCGGCGGCCGGCCTCACCGCGGCCGGCTACAACCGCCAACCGACAGATGTGGCGTCCGCGGCCAATTCCCGCCTTGACGTGTTCACTTGAACACGTCCACGCTACCGGCCGGTCAAGCGTGCGTTGCCCCCAATTCCAGGGTTAGCGCGGGCTTGCCCCCGCCCGGGCCCTGTCTCACCACTTCGCCGCAGCCTCCTCCCGCCGACACCTCCTTTTTCCATGTCCAAAGCCGCTCCCGCTCCCGCCAAGTCCGCCGCCAGCGTCGCCGTCGCCACCGCCAACGCCGCCCGCGACAAGAACATCGAACTGGCCGTCTCCTCGATCACCAAGCAGTTTGGCGAGGGCTCCATCATGCGCCTGGGCGACTCGCACAAGATGAAGGTGGAGACGCTCACCACCGGTTCGCTCGCGGTCGATCTCGCCCTCGGGGTTGGCGGGCTCCCGAAGGGCCGCATCATCGAGATCTACGGCCCGGAATCATCCGGCAAAACCACGTTCTGTTTGAGCGTCATCGCCGAAGCCCAGAAGCGCGGGGGACTCGCCGCCTTCATCGACGTCGAACATGCGCTCGACCCGAAGTACGCCCGCGTGGTGGGCGTCAACCTCGACGACCTCCTGGTTTCGCAGCCCGATTCCGGCGAGGACGCGCTCAACATCATGGAGACGTTGATCCGCTCCAACTCGATCGACGTGATCGTGCTCGACTCGGTTGCCGCCCTGACCACGAAGGCCGAACTCGACGGCCAGATGGGCGACGCCACGGTGGGGGCCCAGGCGCGCCTCATGAGCCAGGCGATGCGCCGCCTCACGGCGGTCGTCAGCAAGACCAACTGCATCTGCATTTTCACCAATCAGATTCGCGAGAAGATCGGCGTGATGTTCGGCAACCCCGAGACCACCTCCGGCGGCCGGGCGCTGAAGTTCTTCGCCTCGATCCGCATCGACATCCGGCGCAAGGATCAGATCAAGACCCCGGAAGGAAAGGTCGTCGGCAACCGCACCAAGATCAAGGTGGTGAAGAACAAGGTCGCCCCTCCCTTCACCGAGTGCGAATTCGACATCATGTACGACGAGGGCATCTCGAAGATGGGTTCGCTCCTCGATCTCGGTCTCGAGCATCGCATCCTGGAAAAGAAGGGAGCCTGGATCGCCTATGAGGGCAACCTGGTCGGCCAGGGGCGCGACGCCGCCAAGCTGGCGCTGAAGGAGAAGCCGGAAATCGCGGAGAAGATCCAAAAGGCGATCCTGGAGAAGGTGAACATCACCGGCGGCGCCACCGTCACCGGAGAAGCCACCGAGTAAGGGGCGGCGGACGCTTCCCCTATCCCGGCGCCGCAGCGGCCCGGTCGAGGTCGACGTTGGAATCGCGTTTGCACCGGCCACGGGTTCCGGTCTCATCCCCGCCAGCAGCGGCGATCCGGTGCGCCTGTGGCTGCGGTATCGGGATCGGCACACGTGGGTGAAGTCCGAAGGTTCCTGGCGGGTGCAACGCGTGGAGTCCATCGGTACCCCGGAACGGCGGGAACTTCCGCCGACGGTGAAGAAGTGAGCCAGAACTTCGCCGGGCGACTTGGCTTCGAACCTTCGTTCCCGTCTGCGGTCGAAGAACGGTCCGTCCGCGGATTGGCGTTGGTCCCTGCAGCGCCGGTGTGCCAAAGACGGGTGTTACTCTCCCTGTCCCGATGACGTTTCTTCCCCTTCGCGCTTTCACCGGTCTGGTCTTGGCTTCGCTCCTGTGGCCCCGGCCATCATGGGCCGCCAGCCCTGCGCCCGAGACCGCGGCACCGCAGCTCCTTTCCCGAACCGGTGGTGGAGGAGAATCCTGGGCCGACCTGCCGGAATTGCGGGCTGCGGTCGCCCGTGGAAATCCCCGGGCTCAGGCGCAGCTGGGAGAGATGTTGCTCCGCGGCGATGGAGTGCCGCGCGACGACCAGGAGGCCGTCCGGCTGTTGGAGGCCGCGGCGCGGTCCGGACACGGTGGAGCAGCCTTTCGCCTCGGCATGCTGCTCTCCCGGGGGCAGGCCGGGGTGGCAGAGGATCCGGAACGTGCCCTTGCCTACTTCCGTGCCGCGGCCGCGGGCGGAGAGGCGGAGGCGTTCTTCAACATTGGGGCGGCCTACGCCAGCGCCCGGGGGGTGAAACGAGATTACGCGGAAGCCCTTGGCTGGTTGATGGTCGCCCGTCAACGCGGCGCCGACGCCGGCGCCGAACGGGCCCTTCGCGAACAGATTCGGTCCCGCCCGACTTGGATCGCGACCGGGGAAAAACGCGCCGTCGAGATCGCGGCGGAATTCAAGGACCGGAAGGTCACCGATTTCCTGCCTCCGCCAGCTCCCTTGGACACCCGATACGATCCGCTCCGGCCTGTCCTGCCGACCCTGCCGACGAGGCGACCCTGACCTGCAGATTTCCCGCGCAGGCTTGGGATCGCCATCCGAGGATCCGGGCCGCTGCGGCGGGAGGGGTCCCGCGGAGGGGTGGCGAGGGCAGCGGCAAGCCGGGCCTGTCCGCGAGGGGCAACGGAGGATGCGACCATGTGTGCCCTTCCCACTATCGGGTTGCGCGAGGGCGACTGGGAATATAGGTGTTTGCCATGAGTCCGCGCCGTTGCAGATGCTTGGTCTGGTGGCTGGCCGGTCTGTTGGTGTTGAGCCGGTTTTGCACCGACCTGCAGGCGCAGGCGTCGGTGTTCTTCGTGACGGATGAACAGGGTCGCGTCGGTCGGTGGGACACGACCACGAATACGGGATCTCAACTCGGAACCCTTGCGGCCAGCGGTTTTGCCGCGATGCAGGTCATCGGTCTCGCGTACGATCCCACCACCAACAGCGTGCTGTTGTTCGATCGCAGTGCCAACAAGGTTTACTCGATGAATGCCCTCACCGGCGTCACGACGGTGCTGTTCTCGACGCCCGGGGTGCAACTGCAGGGTGGCGCGGTGTTGAACGACGTGGTCTACGCCATCAACGAAGGCACCCAGAAACTCGTGGCGTACAGCAAGACCGGCACGCTGCTCAGCACCGCCACCTTGGCGTATCCATCGCATCTGCACAATCTCGGGCTCATACCGGGCACGGGCGAACTCTTCACCATCAACGGCAGCAATGGTGCCGCGATCATGAACCCGAACGGCACACCTGGGCTCCAACTGCTTTCCAGTTCCCAGACCGGCGGCATCTCGCCCGAAGACGTCGACTACTTCAATGGCAGCTTCCTCGTCGCCAAGTACGAGAATTCGCTGACCCTGATGAACAGCACCACGGGGAGCACCTCGACCTTCCTGACCTCGACGCAGCTGTCGTCGATTGGAGTCACGGGATCCGTCAGTGGAGTTGCGGTTCAGACCAATGCGGTGCCGGAACCGGCGACCTGGGCCATGCTGGCCGCAGGTGGATTGCTGTGGGGAATCCGGCGGCGGCGGCAGGGTTGATGGCACTTGCGTCGCGTGACGCTTACGTGGGTTGTTGGATCTCCCGGTACCGGAGCTTGCGGATTGGTGCGTGGCCGTCTCAGTAGGAAACTGTGCATAGACAACTCCACCCATCCAGGCGGAATCCCGACCTTCTGCCGTTTCGGGACCGCCGCACATCCGCGGGCGCAGATCCAGAGTTCGTTGTTCACCGCGCTTAAGAGACGGGCCGGTTTCACTCATGTCCGCGAGCACCTCGTCCTCTCCGCCCTCTTCGCCCGTGCGGACGGGGGCCCCGATCTACCACGTGCGCGGCATGGCGCGCGTGTACGGCGAGGGCGAGGCGGAAGTGCATGCCCTGGCGGGAGTGGACTTCGATCTCTACGCCGGCGAACTCATCGTGCTGCTCGGAGCCTCCGGCAGCGGCAAGTCCACCCTGCTCAATCAGCTGGGCGGCCTGGATTCGCCGACGCACGGCTCGCTGCGTTATCGGGAACTGGACCTGGCCGCGGCCGATGAGACCCTCCTCACGCAGTTTCGTCGCGACGCCGTGGGCTTTGTCTTCCAGGCCTACAATCTCATCCCCAGCCTGACGGCGCGCGAGAATGTCGCGCTGATCACGGAAATCTGCCGCGACCCCATGGCGCCCGAGGAGGCGCTGCACCTCGTGGATCTGGCCGACCGCCTGGATCACTTTCCCGCCCAGCTTTCCGGCGGCGAGCAGCAGCGGGTCGCCATCGCCCGCGCCATCGCGAAGCGGCCCGAGGTCCTGCTCTGCGACGAACCCACCGGCGCCCTCGACGTTCGCACCGGCATCACGGTGTTGGAGGCGATCGAGCGCATCAACCGTGAGCTGGGCACGCTCGCGGTGATCATCACCCACAACGCCATCCTGGCTGATATGGCGGACCGCGTCTTCACCCTGTCCGACGGCCGGATCACGCACGTGCGCGAAAATGCACAACGCGCCGCCGTGCGCACGCTCGCGTGGTGACTCCTCCGATGGCCGCACCGCACCCGCAGCCCAGGCCGCGTCGGGATCACCAGACACCGCCCTCCGGTGGACGCGGGGCCGTGTGCCGATGAGCCTGCTCGATCGCAAGCTGCTGCGGGATCTCCGCGCCCTCAAGTCGCAGGCGCTGGCCGTGGCCCTGGTGATGGCCTGCGGACTGGCGATGATGATCATGACGCGTTCGTTGATCCTGTCGCTGGCCTCGACGCGAGATGCATACTACGAGGAACACCGCTTCGCGGAAGTCTTCGCGCGACTCAAACGTGCCCCGAACTCCGTGCGCGGGGAACTGGCCGCGATTCCCGGCGTGGCGACGGTGCAGACGGGCATCGCCATCCAGGTGACCCTCGACGTTCCCGGCCTGCCGGAACCCGCCGTCGGCTTGCTCAATTCGCTGCCCGAGCGCGGGGAGCTGGCGTTGAACCGGCTGTACCTCCGGACCGGCCGGCTGCCGCAGGGCCGCACCGCCATCGGGGAACTCGCTGTGGGCGAGTCGTTCGCCGAGGCGCACGGCCTGAAGCCGGGCGACACGATCGCGGCGGTGCTCAACGGCGCCAAGGAAACCTTCCGGCTCTCCGGCATCGTGTTGTCGCCGGAGTTTGTCTTCGAGGCGCCGCCAGGCTCGGCCCTGCCCGACAACAAGACCTACGGAGTCTTCTGGATGCCATACAAGGAACTGGCGACCGCCTTCCAACTCTACGGCGCCTTCAACTCCGTGTGTCTGACGCTTGCGCCGGGGGCATCAGAGCGGGCGGTGATCGCGGCGGTCAACCGGGTGCTGGCGCCCTATGGGGGCCGCGGCGCCTACGGGCGGATCGATCATCCCTCGCACCGGCGGGTGGATGACGAGATTCGGATCCTCGAGGGGCTGGCGGTGGCGTTCCCCCTCGTGTTCCTGAGTGTCGCGGCGTTCATGACCAATTCCGTGATGAGCCGCCAGATTGCGCTGCAGCGCGAACAGATCGCCATGTTGAAGGCCTGCGGCTTCAGCAACCGGCAGGTCGGGCTGCACTATTTCAAGTTCTCGCTCGCGATCGTCGTGGCCGGAATCGGCCTGGGGTCGGTTGGAGGAGTGGTGCTGGGTCACCGTTTGGTGGGCATGTACCATCTGTTCTTCCGGTTTCCCTCGCTGGAGTTCCTGCTCGATACGCGTGTGCTGGTGGTTGCCGCGGTCGTGAGCGCGCTGGCCGCCTTTGCCGGAGTGATCGGGGCGGTGCGGAGGGCGGTGCGACTGCCGCCGGCCGAGGCGATGCGTCCGGAGGCGCCGGCCAGCTTCCGGCCCGCCCTGGTGGAGCGCCTCGGCGTCGCGCGGTGGTTCAGCCCGTCGCTGCGCATGGCCCTGCGCAACATCCAGCGCCGTCCGGTGCGCAGCGGGCTCACCTGCGTGGCGCTCGCCCTCGCCACCGGAATCCTGATCGTGCCGAATTCCTTTCGTGACGGCGTCGCCTACGTGATCGATTTCCAGTGGGACATCGTCCAGCGCCAGACGGTCACGCTGTCGCTGGTCGAGCCGGAGGCGTCTCGGGCCATCGCCGACTTCCGCCACCTTCCGGGGGTGGTCTGGGCCGAGCCGTTTCGCTTCGTGCCCGTGGAACTGCGTGCCGGTCCCATCACGCGCCGGCTGATGCTGCAGGGGCTGCCGTCCCGGGGCACCCTGAGCCGCGTCATCGACGGCGAGCCCCGCCAGTACACTCTGCCGGACCGCGGCATCATCATGTCGGCCAAGCTCGCCGAGGTGCTGCAACTGCGGCCCGGGGACGAAGTCGTGGCGCGGGTGCTGGAGGGTCGGGAGCGCGAACTCACGGTTCCCGTGGTGGGATTGGCGGAGGACTTTGCCGGCACGGCGGCTTACATGGAGATTCACGCCTTGAACCGGTTGCTCCTGGAGGGAGATCGCCTCAACGGTGCCCATGTCGTCGTCGACAAGGGACGCTGGGCTGAATTCCTGGCCGCGGTGAAGGAGACCCCGCGCCTCGCGGGATGCGTGATCAAGGACTCCCTGCGCGACGGCTTCCGCAAGACCACGGCGGAGAGCATCGGTCTGCTGCAGAAGATCTACATGCTGTTCGCAACCATCGTCGCCTTTGGCATCATCTACAACAGCGCCCGCATCTCCCTGTCGGAGCGCGCGCGGGAGCTGGCCACCCTGCGCGTGCTGGGCTTCACTCGCGGTGAAGTGGGCGCGGTGCTCGTGGGTGAACTGGTGCTGCTCACCCTGGCCGCCCTGCCCTTCGGGCTCGTCCTTGGCTCCGCCTTTGCCAAGGGCATCCTTACGACCGTTAACACCGAGACGGTTCGCCTGCCCCTCGTGTTGACGGCGGCCAATTACGCGTACGCGGTGCTGGTGGTCGCGGTGGCTTCGACCTTCTCGGCGCTGTTTGCCGCCCGCAAGCTGGCCGACATCGATCTCGTCAGTGCCCTGAAGGCAATCGACTGAACCGACGCCACCCGCGATCTCGCGCCGCCCATCCGAAACTCGCCCTCTCCCCTCTTGACGCCCATGCTCCCTCCTTCGCCGCCCTGGTCCCGGCTGTTCCTGCGATGAATTCCGCGCCCGCTCCTGCTCAGAGAATCAAGAAACCCGGCACTCCCGCCTGGCGGCGGAGGCTGCCCTGGGTCGGTGGTGGAATCCTGGTGGCGCTGATCGTGGTTGGCCTCTGGCCGCGGCCCGCGGCGGTTGAGGTTTCCCGGGTGGCTCGCGGACCTCTGATTGTGACGGTGGACGAGGAGGGAATGACGCGGGTGCAGCACCGTTATGTCATCACTGCTCCCGTGGCGGGCCAGCTGCGTCGGATCGACTGGAAGGCCGGCGCACCGGTCGAAGCGGGCCGCACGGTGCTGGCCGTGCTGGAAACGGGCGGAGCCGATTTCCTCGACGCGCGGCTGCAGGCCCAGGCCGAGGCGCGCGTGCGCGCGGCCGAGGCCGCCCGCGAGGCGGCACGCGCGCAGAAGGCTCGCGCCGAGGCGGCGGCCAGGACGTTCGCGACCGACCTGGAGCGGGTTCGCCGGCTGCGGGAGGAGAAGGTGGTGTCGCTCCAGGAGTTTGATGTCGTGCAATTGCGCGCGGAAACCGCGGCGCAGGAGCGACGGGCGGCGGAGTTTTCCCTCCAGGTGGCGGAGCATGAACTGCAACAGGCGCAGGCGTTGCTGACCCGCGGGCAGCCGGGCGCCGCCAAGGTCGAACCGCTCGTCATCACCTCGCCGGTGAGCGGACGAATCCTCCGGGTCATGCAGGAAAGCGCGCGGATCGTGCCGGCCGGGTTTCCGTTGCTGGAGGTCGGCGATCCCTCCGATCTCGAGGTGAGGATCGAGGTCTTGTCCCGCGACGGCGTGGCGATCCGGCCAGGCGCCCGTGTCCTGCTCGAACAATGGGGCGGCAGCGAACCCCTCGCCGCCCGCGTGCGGCTGGTCGAACCCTCCGCGTTCACGAAGATTTCCGCCCTCGGCGTCGAGGAGCAGCGCGTCTACGTCATCGCCGATTTTGTCGACCCGATCGACCGGCGTCCGACCCTGGGCGACAGCTATCGGGTCGAGGCCCGGATCGTTGTGTGGGAAAAACCGGACGCCCTGCATGCCCCGGCGGGGGCGCTCTTCCAGCGCGGCGGGGGATGGCGAGCCTTCGTGCTGGAGGCGGGGCGCGCGCAGCTGCGCGAGGTGCAGGTGGGGCGCAGCAATGGCGTGCAGACGGAAATCACGGGGGGGCTGCGGGAGGGTGATCAGGTGGTGGTTTACCCGGGCGACAAGGTCGCGCCCGGCGCCCGCGTGGCGCCGCTGGAAGTCGGTGCGCGCTAGCCGGGCTCGCCGGCGGAGCTTCGCGGGCCTCCGGACCAGGGAAGCTGCGTGGATTGCCCGGAGCACGACTTTCGACGAAGTGCCGGGTCCGCGAATAGCCGTCGGGTAAACCCCGACTGGTGCAGGGGTGATGGGAGGATGGTTCGGGGCCCCGCCCTCCCCGCCGCCACCGGGCCCCGGGCCGGTTGACTTGCCGCGTGCCGCCGCGGAACGTGGTTTCCGCATGCCGCGTCCCGCCGACACCATCGCCGCCCTTGCCACGCCGGCGGGCACCTCCGCCCTGGCGCTGATTCGTATCAGTGGCTCAAATACGGAGGCGGCGCTGGGCGGGCTCGCGGGCGGCCTGCCGCCGGTGCGCCGCGCGCGGCATGCCGAGTATCGTGGAACCGACGGGGTGCTGATCGACGACGTCGTCTGTGTCCGCTATGCCGGGCCCGGCTCCTACACCGGGGAGGATGCGGCGGAACTGAGCTGCCATGGCAACCCGCTGATTGCGCAGAAGATTGTCGAGGATCTGTTCCGGCGCGGCTGCCGCCCGGCCGAACCGGGGGAGTTCACGTTGCGGGCGTTTCTCAACGGCCGGATGGACCTGAGCCAGGCGGAGGCGGTGATGGAGGTCATCCACGCGCGGAGCGATCGGGCGTTGGCGGCGGCCCACCGTCAACTGCGCGGGGCGCTGGGGCGGCGGATGCAGACCCTGGTCGACGAACTCCTGCACACGCTGGCTCAGATTGAAGCCCAGATTGACTTCCCGGAGGAGGATCTGCCGCCGGAGGATCGGAATGATATTCGAAGAAGTGTTTCACATATTCAATTGATGACCAATAGTTTATTGGCTAACTCCCATTACAGCCAGCTCTTGAGGGACGGAGTTCGGGTGGTGATTCTGGGGGCACCCAACGCGGGCAAGAGCAGCTTGCTCAATCGGTTGGTGGGTCGGGATCGCGCCTTGGTCAGTCCGGAGCCAGGCACAACGCGTGACTTCATCGAGGAGAGGGTTCTCTTTGGCCCGCATTGTTTCCGACTGATTGACACGGCGGGATTCAATCCGACCCCGGGATCCATCGAGGCCCAGGGGATTGCGAAGACGGTCGAATGCGCTTTGGAGGCCGATATCCTGCTCGTGGTGGTCGACGCCACGCACCCCACCCTCCCCTGCTTTCCGGCCGAGTTGATCGCTCGCCTGGGAGTGACGCCGACCTTGGTGGTGATCAATAAGAGTGACCTTTCTCCGGCCGTGGCGGTTTCGGTCGGGTTTCCGACCCCACCACCCCTCCGAGTGTCGGCGCTTACGGGTGAAGGGGTCGAGGCCCTTCGCGCGGGCTTGGTGGCGCTGGTGGACCAATCCTCGGTCGATGTCGAAAACGTCGTGACGATCAATGCGCGGCACGCCAACGCGCTGACGGAAGCACACACCTGCCTGACCTCTTCCCTGCAGAAACTGGAGAGTGGCGAGCCGCTGGAGTTGGTGGCCAGCGATCTGCGCGGCGTAATGGCGGCGTTTGGGGAAATCACCGGGCGGATCGATAACGAGCGGATGCTCGACCAGCTCTTCCGCTCATTCTGCATCGGAAAATAGCAGGCTTGCCCCGGGCACGGGCCCGGCAACGAATGGGGTCCCTTCAGACGCACTCCATGTTCAACCACGGTCGACCCTTTGATGTGATTGTCTGCGGCGCCGGACATGCGGGCGTCGAAGCCGCGTTGGCGGCCTCCCGCAAGGGGGCGTCGACGCTGTTGCTCACCGGCAATATCGATACGATTGCCCAGATGAGCTGTAATCCGGCGATCGGAGGCCAGGCCAAGGGTCAGATGGTGCGGGAGATCGATGCGCTCGGTGGCGAGATGGCCATCAACACGGACTGCACCGGCATCCAATTCCGTTTGCTGAACGAGTCGAAGGGGCCGGCGGTCCAGTCGCCGCGGGCCCAATGTGACAAGAAAGCCTACCAGTTTCGGATGAAGCACACCTTGGAGCTTCAGCCGAACCTGCAGGTTTTTCAGGCTACCGTCACCGAGTTGATCTTCCAAGACGGCCGGGTCACCGGATGTCGGACCAACCTTGGCGTGGAGTTCGCGGGTCGGACGGTGGTGGTCACGACCGGGACCTTTCTGCGCGGGCTGATGCATATCGGGCAGAACAAGAATGAAGGCGGGAGGCTGGGGGACTTCAGCGCAAAGACCCTTTCGGCGAGCCTGGCCCAGGCAGGGATTGAGTTGCAGCGGTTGAAGACGGGGACACCGCCGCGACTCCTGGGACGCAGCCTGGATTTCTCCGTGATGCAGGAGCAGAAGGGCGATGCGGAGCCGACGCTCTTTGCCTTTCACGACACGCGGGACCCCGGGGATTTGTTCCACGTGGAACATACCGGCGAAACGCGTGCGGGCTGGAATCCCGGTTGTGAACAAGTTTCGTGCTGGATGACCTACACCAGCCCGCAGACCGCCGAGATCGTCCGGCGCAACCTCCACCTCTCCGCCATGTACAGTGGAGAGATAGAGGGCGTTGGGCCAAGGTATTGCCCAAGTATCGAGGACAAGTTTGTGCGGTTTGCAGACAAGCCTCGGCACCTGCTTTTTCTCGAACCGGAAGGGCGGGGGACGAACGAGTTTTATGTGAATGGCTTGTCAACAAGTCTGCCGTTCGACGTTCAGGTCGAGATGGTCCACAGCATTCCCGGGTTGGAGCGGGCGGTCATCTTGCGCCCCGCTTACGCCGTGGAATATGACTTCGCCCCGCCGACGCAGTTGTTTGCTTCGCTTGAATCCAAGCGCGTCGAGGGCCTGTTCTTCGCGGGTCAGATCAACGGGACTTCCGGCTACGAGGAAGCGGCCGGGCAGGGGCTCGTCGCCGGCGTCAATGCCGCCAACAAGGTGCAGGGGAGGGGGCCCTTGCTGATCGGTCGCCATGAGGGGTACCTCGGTGTGCTCATCGATGATCTGGTGACGAAAGGCACGAGTGAACCCTACCGCATGTTCACCAGCCGTGCCGAACACCGGCTCCTGTTCAACCATGGCAGCGCGGAACTGCGCCTGGTGCACCATGCCGCTGAACATGGCTTGCTGTCCGCCGAGCGCCTGCGCCGCATTGAAAACAAGCGCGAGCGGATCGCCCGATGGGTGGGGCGGTTGCAAAAGGAGCGCCCGCCCGGCGCCACCGGCACTTGGGCGGAGGAGATCCGCCGACAGCGCCACGAGGCTCCGTTGCCCCCGGAGTTGCTCGCGGAGGAGCGTTCTGTTCGGGAGAATGTTGTGTATCAAATTGCTTATCAAGGATATTTGGAAAGAGAAGGTCGGCAGATTGAGAAACTGGCACGGACCGAGCGCCTCCGGCTGCCGGATGATATTAACTATATATCTATAAATGGTTTAAGAAAAGAGAGTGCGCAGAAACTTGCCGCTCTCCGACCGATGACCTTGGGACAGGCTGGCCGCATCAGCGGGGTCAATCCGGCTGACCTCAGTATTCTGATGGTCTGGCTGGAGGCGAGGCGCGGCCAGGGTGGGGGAGAGATTCCCCCCGAGGACCTCAAACGTTCCTGATGTCATGACGCAGGAAGCCTACACCGCGTTGATCGAGGACCGTCGCCGCACGCTTCGCACCCAACTCGAACCAATCCTCGCCGACAGCAGCCGGTTCGTTTTGGAAATCGGCTGCGGACACGGGCATTTTCTCACGGCCTATGCGGGAGCCCACCCCGACCGCGTGTGCATCGGTCTCGACCTGGTGGAGGACCGAATCCAGCGCGCCTGTCGCAAGCGCGATCGGGCGCGGCTTTCCAACCTGCACTTTTTGCAGGGTGAGGCCCGGCTCTTCCTCGAGGTCCTGCCCCCGGCGGCGCGACTGACCGCGCTTTACGCTCTCTTTCCGGATCCCTGGCCCAAACTTCGCCACCACAAGCATCGTCTGATCCAGCCCGATTTCCTGCGGCAGACCGCGGCGGCGGCCACCCCGGATTGCCGCCTGTATTTTCGGACCGATCACGAGGAGTACTTTGCGAGCTCCCGTGCCATCATCCTCGCTCACCCCTCCTGGGTGCTGACCGACGAAACCTGGCCTTTCGAGTACGAAACCGTGTTTCAGCAGCGCGCGTCGTCATACCAGTCGCTGGTCGCCATTCCCCGGCGCGCTTGAGGCCTGTCCGTACCAATCGGCGGGGCTTCCTCAGCGGCGGCGAGGAAACGTCCTTGGGGTGTTGATTTCGAAGGTTGACGGACCCGAGGGTGGTCGCCTTTGCTCGGCGTTTCCCTTCTTCCACCTGCATCGCGCGCGCATGTCCCGAGTCAACCACCCAGCCTGGCTTCTTCTCGCATTCCTCGCCGGAAGCACGCAGCTAAGTGCCGAGGGCGTCGCTCCCAGTGCCGCCAAACTGATCGATTTCGGCGGCGGCTGGGCGATTACCAACTCGATGGCGACCGGCTGGGCGATTTCCGGCCTGTTGGTCGGCCTGGTGCTCTGGCTGGTGGGCAAGCCCTCCATCATCCCCTCCAAGGGTCAGGCCGTCATGGAATCCCTGATCGAGGGCCTGCGGGGAATCTTCGAACCCATCGTCGGCAAACACGCCTTTCCCGCCGCCTTTCCGCTGCTGATCACGTTTTTCATCTTCATCCTGTTCCATAACTGGATGGGGCTGATTCCCGGTGTCGGCACGATCGGCTGGGAGCGGGTCACGGCGGACGGGCATCACGAGTTCATCCCGTGGATCCGCCCGCACAACGCGGACTTCAATGGCACCATCGCACTCGCGCTGATCTCCTTCGGGGCCTGGGCGATCATCGTCTTCAAGTTCGCGGGCCCGAAGATGATTCTCTGGGATCTGTTCGGCAACAAGGCCGACAAGAAGGAGACGCCCGGCTGGCTCTACCCGATCCTTTCGCTCGTGTTCCTCATCGTGGGCTGCATCGAGGTATTCTCGATTGCGATACGCCCGTTCACCCTCTCCGTGCGGTTGTTCGGCAATATCTTTGGCGGCGAGAACCTGCTCCACGGCACCGGCTTCCTCTTCGTCTTCTACTTCATGGAACTGCTCGTCGGCGTGATCCAGGCGCTGGTCTTCACGCTGCTGACCTCCGTGTATATCGGGCTCCTCTGCAACCACGAGGGCGGCGACCACGGACACGACGACCACTCCGGCGAGGGCGCCGGCGCCCACCACTAGGAATTTTCCGCCGGGAGCGTGCCCTGCGTGCGCACGGCGGTCCTCCAACCACCCAACCGAAAGTCACACATCCATGATCACCACCATCGCTGAACTGCAGGGCAACATCGCCAGCGCGTTCGGTCTCCTCGGCGCCGCCATCGGCGTCGGTCTCATCGGCCTCAAGGCCGCCGAAGCTGTCGGCCGCAACCCCGGCGCCTAGGGCAAGGTCCTCGTTCAGGCCATCATCGGAATGGCGCTCGCCGAAGGTCTCGGCATCCTCGCGCTCTTCCTCGCCAAGTAATCTTCCTGGTTTCCGGCAGCGCGCCCCGCGCGCGCTGCCATGTCCCTTTTCCCGCCCGCCATGACGCTGCCACTCCTCCTCGCCGCCGCCGTCGATCACGCCGCCCAGCCCGGCATTGCCGAGAAGTTCGGGCTCGAGACGAAGTACATCATCATGCAGGTGATCAGCTTCCTGATCGTCCTGGGCGTGCTGTACAAGTTCGGCATCAAGCCCGTCACGGCGACGATGGAGGAGCGCAACCGCAAGATCGCCGAAGGCATCAAGCACGCCGAGGAAATGCAGGCCAAGCTGGCCGCGGCCCAGCAGGAGAGCGCCGCCATCGTCAAGAAGGCCAACACCGAAGCCACGCGGATCGTCGAGGACGCCCGCAAAATGGCCAAGGATTACCTCGACAAGCAGACCCAGGAGGCGACCGCCAAGGCCAGCGACCTTCTCGTCAAGGCCCAGCAGGCAATCGAGCTCGAGCACAAGAAGATGCTCGCCGACGCCCGCACCGAGATCGCCCGCCTGGTGGTGACGACCACCGAGCGCGTGCTCGCGAAGAAGCTCACCGACGCCGACCGCGCCTCCTACAACGAGGCCGCCGCCCGCGAACTGACGAGCGTCTGATCCCGTCCGCTTCCTCCTCTCTTTTTCCCCCTGCGCTGCGATGGCCTCCGGCAAAAAGCAAATCCAGCAACTCGCCCGCCAGTTTTTCCAACTGAGCCTGGTCGACGGAGAGCCTACCGCCGACCGCGTCGCCGGGGTGCTGGCGTACCTCGAAAAACACCCGCCGGCGCACAGTCTCGCGGTGCTCAAGGCCTACCAGCGCCTGATCGCCGCGGAAGTCGCCCGCCGTCAGGCGGTGGTCGAGCATGCCGGTCCGCTCCAGGCGGCCGCGCTCACGGCCATCGCCGCCGCCATGACCGCCCGCTACCAGCGTCCGATCCGGGGCGTGGCGCGCCGCAACGATGCCCTGCTCGCCGGCCTGCGCGTGCGCGTTGGCGACGACGTCCTTGAGTCTTCCGTGGCCGGCCAGCTCGACCAGCTCGCGCGTGCCGTCTGAGTTTCCTAACCCGCCTCCCGACTTCCTTCCCCCTTTCCGATGAGCTCCGTTCTCGAACAAATCGAACAACAGATCGCCAAACTCTCCAGCAAGGCCGTCAAGAAGAACACCGGCAACATCCGCACGGTTGCTGACGGCGTGGCCAAGATCGAAGGCCTCTCGGACGTGATGTACAACGAGATGGTGCAGTTCCCGGGCGGTGCCATCGGGATTGCCCTCAACCTCGAAGAGGATGAGGTCGGCTGCGTCGTGCTCGGCGACATCTCGAAGCTGAAGGAAGGCGACGAGGTGCAGACCACCGGGCGCCTGCTGTCCGTGCCCGTCGGCAAGTCCCTGCTCGGCCGGACGGTCGACGCCCTCGGCAATCCCATCGACGGCAAGGGTCCGATCGCCTCCAAGGAATACTACCCCGTGGAAAAGATCGCCCCGGGCATCATCGTCCGGAAGTCGGTCTCCCAGCCGCTCCTCACCGGCATCATGGCGATCGATTCGATGATCCCGATCGGCCGCGGTCAGCGCGAGCTGATCATCGGCGACCGCGGCACCGGCAAGACCACGATCGCAATCGATACGATCATCAACCAGGCGAAGATCAACAAGGTCGGCCTCGCCAGCGGCGACCCGAAGTTCCGCCCCGTTTACTCCATCTACGTCGCGGTTGGGCAGAAGAATTCCAACATCGTCCGCACCATCGGCGCGCTCGAGTCCGCCGGGGCGCTCGAATACACGATCATCGTCGCCGCGCCCGCGGCGGACAACCCCGCCAACCAGTATCTCGCGCCGTACTCCGGCGCCGCCATGGGCGAGTGGTTCATGGAAAACGGCATGGATGCGCTGATCGTGTACGACGATCTGTCCAAGCACGCCGTCGCTTACCGCCAGATTTCGCTCATCCTCAAGCGCCCGTCCGGCCGCGAAGCGTATCCGGGCGACGTCTTCTATTTGCACTCCCGCCTGCTGGAGCGCTCGGCGCGCCTGGAAGGCAAGGGCTCGCTCACGGCGCTGCCGATCATCGAAACCCTCGCGGGCGACGTCTCGGCCTACATCCCGACCAACGTCATTTCGATCACCGACGGCCAGATCTTCCTCGAGACCGATCTCTTCAATCAGGGCATCCGTCCCGCCGTTTCGGTCGGTCTTTCGGTCTCCCGCGTGGGTTCCGCCGCGCAGATCAAGGCGACCAAGCAGGTCGGCGGCAAACTGAAGGGCGAACTCGCGCAGTTCCGCGAACTAGCCGCCTTCGCCCAGTTCGGTTCGGATCTCGACGCCAAGACCAAGGCGCAGCTCGACCGCGGTTCCCGCATCGTCGAACTCTTCAAGCAGCCGCAGTTCAACCCGCTGCCGATCGAGCTGCAGGTCGCGGTGCTCTTCGCGATGCAGAAGGGCTACTTCGACCCGATCGACGTGAAGAAGATCGTGGCCGCCGCCACCTCGATGAAGGAGTTCTTCCTCACCCGGAAGGACGCGCTCCTGAGTGAAGTGCGCACCAAGGCCGCCCTCGACAAGGATCTCGAAGCCAAGCTCCAGGCGGCCTGCGACGAGTGGAAGGGCTCGTACAGCTCCTGACCCGCGTTTCCGCTCTCCGCCTGATTTCGCGACCTCCGTCGTCCCATGGCCTCCACCCGCGACATCCGCCGACGCATCAAGTCGGTCAAGAACACCCGCCAGATCACCAAGGCGATGGAGCTCGTGGCCGCTTCGAAGATGAAGAAGGCCCAGCAGGCCGCCCTGGCGGGCCGGCCCTACGCCGAACTCATGGCGCGCATGCTGGCCGCGCTCGCCGACCGCGTGGAGGAGGCGCAGCATCCGTTCCTGGTGCGCCGCGAGGTGAAGACCCGCGGAATCATCCTCGTCACGACCGACAAGGGCCTGGCCGGTCCGCTGAATGCCAATCTCTTCAAGCTCGTCACCGAGATTCGCACTCCCGCCAAGTACGCGGTGATCGGCCGCAAGGGCGCCCAGTTCATCGCCCGGACCCGCCGCGATCTGCTCGCCGACTTCACCGTCAGTGACCGGGTCGCATTTGCCGAGGTCAAGGTGGTCGCCGAGTTCATGGTGCAGCAGTACCTCGAGGGCGTCGTCGACACCGTGGAGATCATCTGGCCGCGGTTCCGCAACACCCTGGTGCAGGTGCCGACCCTGCTGCCGCTCCTGCCGCTCACGAGCGTCAAGGACGTGATCGCCGATCTTCGCTCCGATGCCGGCGCCGGCGCGCGTACCGCCCAGGCGACCGAACAGCAGATGCTGTTCGAACCGGATCCGGAGACCGTGTTGGCCGCCTTGCTTCCGCTCTACGTCAACCGCGAAATCCATCAGCAGGTGCTCGATGCCAAGGCCTCCGAGCACAGCGCCCGCATGGTCGCGATGAAGACGGCCAAGGACAACGCCACCAAGCTCCTGGCGGACCTCACGCTCGAGTACAACAAGGCCCGGCAGGCCGCGATCACGCAGGAAATCCTCGAGATCGCCGCCGCGCAGTTCGCCGCCGCCTGATGTCACCACCCTTTAACTACCGCGTATCTCTCCTTTCCCATCCGCAATGAACACCGGCAAAATCGTCCAGGTCATCGGCCCCGTCGTCGACGTGCAGTTCGCCGAGAACTCCATCCCGCCGATTCTCCAGGCGCTCACCGTTGACTTCACCGCCGCGGGCGTGAAGCAGCATCTCACGCTCGAGATCCAGCAGCACCTCGGCGGCGGGGTGGCGCGGGCGATTGCGATGTCGTCCTCCGAGGGTCTCGTGCGCGGCATGTCGGTGGTCGACTCCGGCGCCCCCATTTCTGTGCCGGTGGGCGAGGGCGTGCTCGGCCGCATCTTCGAAGTCACCGGCAAGATCGTCGACGGGCAGGGCGAGGTGAAGTTCGAGAAGAAGTACCCCATTCACCGCGCGGCGCCCGCCCTGGTCGACCAGGATACCAAGGCGCAGATTCTCGAGACCGGCATCAAGGTCATCGATCTGATCTGCCCGTTCGTGAAGGGCGGCAAGGTCGGCGCGTTCGGCGGCGCCGGCGTCGGCAAGACCGTCGTGATCATGGAACTGATCAACAACATCGCCAAGGCGCACGGCGGCTTCTCCGTGTTTGCCGGGGTGGGGGAGCGTTCCCGCGAGGGCAACGACCTCTATTGGGAAATGATCGAGTCCAATGTCATCGCGACCGAGAAGGACGAGAAGGGACACACCAAGCGCTATCCGGACGGCCGCCCGGTGCTCAAGGACGGCTCGAAGGTCGCGCTCGTGTACGGCCAGATGAACGAGCCCCCGGGCGCGCGCATGCGCGTCGGCCTCTCCGCGCTGGCGATGACCGAGTACTTCCGCGACGAGAAGAACCAGGACGTGCTGCTCTTCGTCGACAATATCTTCCGTTTCTCGCAGGCGGGCTCCGAGGTGTCGGCGCTCCTCGGCCGTTCCCCTTCGGCCGTCGGTTACCAGCCGACCCTGGCCAACGAGATGGGCAACCTGCAGGAGCGCATCACCTCCACGAAGAAGGGATCGATCACGTCGTTCCAGGCCGTCTACGTTCCCGCCGACGACCTGACCGACCCGGCGCCGGCCAACACCTTCGCCCACCTCGATTCCACCATCGTGCTCGAGCGTTCCATCGCGGAGCTGGGCATCTACCCGGCGGTGGACCCCCTCGCATCGACGTCCAAGGCCCTCGCCCCCGATGTCGTCGGTGAGGAACACTACTTCGTCGCCCGCGAGGTGCAGCGGGTCCTGCAGCGTTACAAGGATCTCCAGGACATCATCGCCATCCTCGGCCTCGACGAACTGTCCCCCGAGGACAAGCTGACGGTTTACCGCGCCCGCAAGATCCAGCGCTTCCTCTCGCAGCCGTTCCACGTCGCCGAAGTGTTCACCGGCACCGCGGGCAAGTACGTGTCCGTCAAGGATACCGTCCGCGGCTTCAAGATGATCCTCGACGGCCAGCTCGACGACGTCGCGGAAGGTGACTTCTACATGAAGGGCGGCATCGACGAGGTCATCGCCGCCTCGAAGAAAGCCTGATCCCCGCCATGCCGCTCACGCTCGAAATCGTCACGCCGGAGGCCAAGGTCTACTCGGACACGATTGATACCGTCGTCATTCCCACGGTCGAGGGCGAGGTCGGCATCCTGCCGGGACACATTCCGCTGCTCACCCAGGTCGAGGACGGGGAACTGCGCGTCACGAAGGCGGGGGCGACCGAACTTCTCGCCGTCAGCGGCGGTTTTGCCGAGGTTGAGGGAGATTGCGTTCGGGTGCTGGCCGAGCACGCGATCAGCGAAGACAAGATCGACGAAAAGGCGGTGGAAGAAGCCCTTCGACGGGCCCAGGAGCAACTGGCCGAGGCCAAGAACCTGGATCCGCAGCAATACGAGAAGCTCCTCGACTTGGTCCGCTATTCCGGAGTCCAACTCGCCGTAAAGCGACGCAAGCGATAGCTTGCCTGGTTGGCTAAGGGCGATTTTTCGCCGAACTTCGCCACTTCCCGCTCGCAAAATCCCGACGGCCCCTTTTCTTCGCCATCGACTGATACCGAGTCTCACTCCTATGTCGTCCGCGCCCATCCCGCTTTCACCCCTGTGCCAGCTCCCTGCGGGACGCACGGGACGGGTGACGCGGCTGACGGGCGACGAAGGCTTCTGCCAACGCATCCGTGAAATGGGTTTCGGCGAGGCGGCTCTCGTCACCAAGATCTCCGGTAGCTCCACCAGCTTGTGCCTCGTTAATGGCATGCGCATCGCCCTCAACCACGGTGCGGCCATGAGCATCCTGGTGGAACACCTGCCCGCCGCGGCGCGCTGAGGACCGCCGCGCGCCATGGCCGCGAACGTACGCCCGCCTGACCCAGGCGCCGACGGCCGGGGTGATTTGCCCCCGCACATCGCGGCGGCCTCCCTCCCGCGCCGCGCCTCCCCTGCCTCCGAACGCACGCCCGTCTACGCGATGGTGGGCAACCCGAACTGCGGCAAGACGACGCTCTTCAACGCGCTCACCGGCTTGCGCCAGAAGGTCGGGAACTATCCGGGCGTGACGGTGGAGAAGAAGATCGGCGAGGCCTACTCGCAACACGGCCGGCCGATGAAGATCATCGATCTTCCCGGGGCCTATTCCCTGGCGGCGCGCTCACCCGACGAGGCCGTGACCCGGGATGTCCTGCTGGGGCGTCGGGCCGATACGCCCCAACCCGATCGCGTTATCTGCGTGCTCGATGCCACGAATCTCGAGCGCAGCCTCTACTTCGTTCATCAGATCTTCGATCTCGGCCGGCCGGTCATCGTCGTGTTGAACATGATGGACCTCGCCCAGCGGGCGGGAATCGAGATCGATGCGCGCGAACTCGAGGCCCGACTGGGTGTCCCGGTGATCGCGGGCGAAGCCGTCCACGGCCGCGGCGTGGTGGAATTGCGCCTCGCCATGAGCCGGGCGGAACTACCCCTTCCGCGGCATCGCTGGGATGTGCCGGCGCCGATCGCGCCCGCCGTCGCGGAACTCCAGGCCTCCCTGTCGGAAGGCGACGGCCGGCCCCCGCTGGTGGCCCGGGCCGAGGCCCTGCTTCTCCTCACCGATTTCGACACCGTCCGCGTGGCCGGATCGACCCCGCTCAGCGCGCGAACCACGGGGATCCTGGACGCCTGGCGGCAGCGGTGGGCAGGGCAGGGCACCGACTGGTCCGGAACTCTAATCAAAAGCCGGTACGACTCGATCCACCGCCTTTGCCACGATGTCACGCGCCGCACCCGCACCCAGGGGCCCTCGCTCTCCGATCGCGTGGACGCGATCCTGATCCACTCCGTCTGGGGCTGGCTGGTGTTCGCCACGATCATGGCGCTCCTCTTCTTCTCGATCTTCACGCTCGCGGAGTACCCGATGAACTGGATCGACTCCCAGGTGGCGGCCCTGGGGGATTGGGTGAAGTCCACGATGTCCGCCGGGGATCTGCGGGATCTCTTCACCGATGGCGTCATCGCCGGGGTCGGTGGAATCGTCGTCTTCCTGCCGCAGATCCTGATTCTCTTCTTCTTCGTCGGACTGCTGGAAAGCACCGGCTACATGGCGCGGGCGGCCTTCCTGATGGACCGCCCGATGAGTCGCGTGGGCTTGCATGGCAAGTCCTTCATCCCGCTGCTGGGCTCGTACGCCTGCGCTATCCCGGGGATCATGGCCACCCGCACGATCGAGGATGCCAAGGATCGGCTCGTCACCATCCTGGTGGCCCCGCTGATGAGTTGCTCGGCGCGCCTGCCGGTCTACCTGCTGATGATCGCCACGCTGCTGCCCGGCGACGCCCTGCCGGCGGGAACCAAGGCGGGCATCATGCTGCTGATGTACTTCCTCGGCACGGCCGGGGCGTTCGGGTTCGCGTGGCTGTTCAAGCGCACGCTGCTCCGGAGTTCACCGCCCCTGATGATCCTGGAGCTGCCGCCGTATCAGCCACCCCGATTCAAGGACATTCTGCGCCACATGGTCGAACGCGCGTGGCTCTTCCTGAAGAACGCCGGCACCATCATCCTGGCGATTTCGATCGTCCTGTGGTTCCTCACCACCTACCCCAAGCACCCCGATCCCGCCGCCTCCCCGGATGTGCAGATCGCCCACAGTTTCGCGGGGCAGGCCGGAAAGGTGATCGAACCCCTGATCAAGCCCCTGGGCTTCGACTGGCGCATCGGCATCGGACTGATCACCTCGTTTGCCGCGCGGGAGGTCTTTGTCAGTTCGATGGGCGTGATCTTCGGCGTGCAGGCGGGCGACGACAACACGGCGCCGATTCGCGACGCCATGCGTGCGGCCGTCTGGCCGGACGGGGCGCCGCTCTTCACCCCGCTCGTTTGCCTCGTGCTGATGGTCTACTACGTTTTCGCGATGCAGTGCATGAGCACCATCGCGATTGTGAAGCGGGAAACCAACTCCTGGCGTTGGCCCCTCTTCCAGATCGCCTACATGACGGGCACGGCGTGGCTGGTGTGCTTTGCCGCCTACCAGGCGGGCCGGGCCTTGGGATTCTGACTCCGCGATGAACGCCGACATGCAGCAGATCGCCGCGCTGGCCATCGTCGCCCTGGCGGTGCTAGGGCTGGTCTTCCGCCGGCGTCTGCGGGGCCGGCGGAAGTCATGTGCGGACGGGTGCGCCGCCTGCCCGACGGAAAAGTTGCGGCGCTGACCCCGTCGGCGTTTTCGGCCGCGGCGGCCGCCTCCGGTGTGGAACCTTTGTCCGGTTTTCCACACCAGTTCGCATTGTGGGCGGGCCACCTCCTCCCAGCGTCTCGGCCTTTCGCATGACATCCCTGACGCTTTTTCCGTTCGCCGACTACTGGTGGTTTTACGCCCTCTTCTCCATCGGGGTCTGCGGTCTGCTCGCGCTCGACCTCGGGATCTTCCACCGCGAGGCCCACACGGTCTCTTTCCGCGAGGCGCTGGGTTGGTCGATCGTCTGGTGTGTCCTCGCCCTCGCGTTCTGCTTCGGCCTGTGGCGCTATGCGGAGTGGAAACTACCCCAGGACCCGCGCCTCCTCGCTGCCGGCCTGGCGCCGGCCGCCGCGGTCGACCTCGCCCGTCAGAGCGCCCTGGAGTTCCTCACCGGCTATGTGGTCGAGCTCTCGCTCTCGGTCGACAACATCTTCGTCTTCATCGTGGTGTTCACGTACTTCGGCATTCCGGCGCAGTACCAGCACCGCGTGCTCTTCTTCGGCATCCTCGGGGCGCTCTTCTTCCGCATCCTCTTCATCTCGCTCGGCGCCGTCCTGATGAAGTTCCACTGGGTGATCTGGGTCTTCGGCGGGTTTCTCATCCTCACGGGCTTCAAGATCCTCTTCGCCCCCGAGAAGCCGATGGATCCGGAGAAGAACCCGCTGCTGCGTTTGCTCCGCCGCCTGGTGCCGATCACCCCGCGCTTCGACGGCCAGAAGTTCTTTGTCATCGAGCGGGGTGTCCGCCATGGCACGCCGCTCCTGGTCGCCCTCGCCGCCATCGAATTCACCGACATCATCTTCGCCGTGGACTCGGTGCCGGCCATCTTCGCCATCACCAAGGAACCCCTGATTGTCTTCACCTCGAACATCTTTGCCATCCTGGGACTACGTTCGATGTTCTTCCTGCTTGCCGGGGTCGTGCACAAGTTCCGGTTCCTCAAGTACGGCCTCGGCCTGGTGCTCGTGTTTGTCGGCCTCAAGATGGCCTGGCTGAACGACCTTTTTGGCGGCAAGTTCCCGATCACCTGGTCGCTCGGGATCATCGGCGGAATCCTGGGCCTCTCGGTTGCGGTTTCCTGGTTGCTGCCGCCCAGGGCCGCCGTCAGCCCGTCCACCAACGCGTGATCCGATCGAACAACTCCACGATGACACCGGCGAATGCGGCGAAGTAGGCCAGGGTGACGACGAACAACCCGTGGGCCGCCAGGACTGCGGCCCCATCGCGTTCGAGCAAGCCCAATGCGCCCACCACGACCACCAGAGCCGGCAGGGTGTTGGTGAAGGGGATGCCGCCCAGCGGCAGCAGGAGGAGGGTCGCCCCAAGGCAGATCACGACGGCATGCAGCCGGATCAGCCCGGCGTGCGCGGTCATCCAGGGCCAGCGGGGGCGCAGCCGGCGCTCGATCCAGCCGATCAGCCTGCTGGCGCCTTCCAGGATGGCGCGAAAGAATCGCGGCGGCAGTTGCACCGCCAGCAGCCGCTGCGGCAGCCAGGGGGGCACGCCGATCACCTGGCAGGCCGCCAGCACCAGGATCACCGCGCCAAACGGCACCGACAGCCCCGGGATCGTCACCGGGGCGCAGAAGGGCAGCCCGAGGATCACGATGAGAAGCCCCGTGGCCCGATCCCCGAGCACCTCCATCACTTCGCGCAGCGTCACCGACCGCTCGCGAAACGTCTCCGCCAGTCCGTGCAATTCGGCCGAAAGCCGGCGGAGCGGATCGGGAGCGGTGGAGTCGACGGGCCTCACGGCGGAGGGGAGTGGGTCCGCACCCTTCAGGTGCCGCGCCGGTTGCCGTACAACTCGAGGTGGAGCCGGTGGGTGTAGCGGTATCCGTGGGTCTTGCACACCTCCGCCAGCCAGCCCGCGCGTTCCCGCATCCGCTCCAGGGAGGTTGCCTCCGGCATCAACAGCACCTTGTGCCGCGGGATCGCGCGTTGCAGGGCCGCGAGCATGTGCTCCATCTCCTCGATGTCCTCCGGTCGCGCGATCACGAACTTGAACTGGTACGGGTACCGATCGACCCAGGCGCGCACCACTTCCGGCTGCCAGCGCGTGGCCTCGTGTTTCTTCCGCCACGCGGCATGCTCCACCGGATCGGGCGCGGAGTTCAGCAGCTTCGGCGACAGCGACGCGAGGTCACACGCGATGCCCGCCGGGGCCACGGTGCCGGCGGTCTCGATCGTCAGGTGCCGGCCCGAGGCCGCCACGCGCTCCGCCAGCACCGTCACGTCCTTGGCGATCATCGGTTCGCCGCCGGTGAGCACGACGTGCCGCGCAACCGGATGATCCTCGATGGCAGTCAAGATCTGCTCCGGCGTCCGCGGCGTCCCTTCGGGGTTCCACGAAGCGTAGGGCGTGTCGCACCAGCGGCAGCGCAGGTTGCAGCCGCTGGTGCGGACGAAGACCGACGGCACGCCCGTCAGCTCACCTTCGCCCTGCAGGGAATAGAAGATCTCCGAAATCAACATGCGGCGGCCTGGTGGAAAGATAACGGCGGAGCGTTCGCGCGCAACGGATCATCGGATGGCGTCGCGAGGCCCCTCGGGCTTCCCCGGCAGTGGCGCGATTGCCTCGTAGTCTGTCGGGTCCGGCACGCCGGCCTGTTGGAAGGCCTCGCGGCGTTCCACGCAGGTGCCGCACTTCCCGCAGTGCCGGGCCCGTCCCTTGTAGCACGACCAAGTGCGCGCAAAATCCACCCCCAGGCGGACCCCGAGCGCCGCAATTTCGCCCTTGTGGAGGGCAATGAACGGCCGCAGGAGCTGCACCCCCGCGTAGGTGCCCAGCCGCATGGTCTCACCCATCGCCCGCATGAAGCCTTCGCGGCAATCCGGGTAGATGGCGTGGTCCCCGTCATGGGCCGCAATCACCAGGCCGGCGGCCCCCTGGCTTTCCGCCACGCCGGTGGCAATCGAGAGGAGAATCGCATTGCGAAACGGGACCACAGTCTGGCGCATGTTGTCCGCCTGGTAGTGCCCTTCCGGAATC
This sequence comes from Verrucomicrobiota bacterium, assembly GCA_016222805.1. Taxonomy (GTDB): domain Bacteria; phylum Verrucomicrobiota; class Verrucomicrobiia; order Opitutales; family Opitutaceae; genus ER46. Next base: position 214,882 of record JACRQG010000032.1, read on the forward strand.
TCCCCGCCCCCCTGCAGCAGCGCCGACGCAAACAGGCGGTCCACGAAGTCGAGGCGGATAATCTCGTGGCGGCAGCCGAGCGCCCGCGCGTGTTCGGCGGCGAACGGAAGTTCACAGGCGTTGTGCTTCGAACCGTAGTCGAAGCTCAACACCGCCTCCACGGCATGTTCCCGGTGCGCCCAGTAGAGCGCGGTCACCGAGTCCATGCCGCCCGAGCACAACACGATCACTTTCATGGCCGGAGCATGGCCGCGAAAGCCCCGCCCCGCTCAAGCCCAAAGCGGCGGCAGTTCCTTGTTCCGGCGACTTGGCTTTTCCCGCCCATGCTGCTTACCGTCGTTCCGCTTCCGATGGTAATCCTCCACGATCCGCGCTGTGCCGAATACGGCTCGTCGATGCGACCCGAGCAACCTGCCCGGGTCATCCGCACCGCCGCCCACCTCCGGCAGGCCCACCCGGATTGGACGTGGCGGCTTCCGGCCACCGGGGCGGTGAACGACGATCTCCTCCTGCTCGTGCACTCCGCCTCGCTGCTCCACCGTCTGGAGGTGCCCCGGGATCTCGACGGCGACACACCCTACTTTCCGGCCATCGCCGACCATGCCCGGCGTTCGGTCGCCGCGGCGGTCGAGGCGGCGGAGCACGCCCTCGCCACCCGCACCGGCGAACCTGTCTTTTCCTTGATGCGTCCGCCGGGTCACCACGCGACCATCTCGCAGGCCATGGGGTTCTGTTACCTCAACCAGGTCGCCGTCGCGGCGATCGCCGCCCAGCGAAAGTTCGGTGCGCGCCGGGTCGCCGTCTGGGACTTCGATGCCCACCACGGCAATGGGACCGAGGCCATCCTCCATGGGCGCGAGGACTTCTTCTTCGCCTCGGTGCACCAGTACCCCGGCTATCCGGGGACCGGGACGCGCGACCTTCGCCCCAACGTGCGCAACTGGCCGGTCGCTCCCCGCTCGCCGCGCCCGGAACACATGAAGGCCTTGCGGGCCTCGTTGGATGCCGTCGTCGCCTTCACCCCGGATCTCATCCTCGTCTCCGCCGGTTTCGATGCCTACGCCCGCGATCCCATCACGTCCATGACTCTCGAGGCCGAGGACTTCGCGATGCTCGGTACCTGGCTGCGGGAAACCGGGCGGCCTGCCGCGGCCATTCTCGAGGGCGGTTACCACGACGACCTGCCTTTGTTGATTGATGCCTTTCTGTCGGCGTGGAATAAGACTCCGTAGTTCGTTGCATGATTTCGCGCTTCCTCCCGTCGCCACTCCGCCGTTTTCTCGGCGTGAAAGTGAGCACTCGCCCGCCTTCCTATCTTCTTCTCGATCAGCCGGGATCCCTCGCTCCACTGCTGACCGCGCTCGAACGAGTCCATGAGGTCGCCCTCGATACCGAGGCCGACAACATGTACCACTACCGGACGCGGGTCTGCCTGCTGCAGTTCCTGGTCGGGCGGGAGGTCTTTCTCGTCGATGTCCTCGCGCCGGGGCTGAAACTGGATTCCCTGTGGAAGGCCCTGTCCCGCAAACACCTCATCATGCACGGGAGCGACTTCGACCTCCGGCTCCTGCACGATCTTTGCCGCTTCCAGCCCCATAGCCTCTTTGACACGATGCTCGCCGCCCAGCTGCTGGGCCGGAAACGCATCGGGCTCGCCTCGCTCCTGGAGGATCACTTTGGCGTCGCCCTCGACAAGGACGGGCAGAAGGCAAATTGGTCGAAGCGTCCCATCACTTCGAAATTACTGAACTACGCCGCTTTGGATGTCTGGCACCTGCCCGCTCTGCGCGACATCCTCACCCGGGAGCTGAAGAAACTCGGACGCCTGTCGTGGCTGGAACAGCAGTGTCAGGCGCAGATCGCGTCCGGAGCGGAGGGGTTTGCCCCGGCAACCGACAACGACTGGCGCATTGGGCGCAGCGAGCGCCTGCGCGGGGCTGGTTTGTCGGTGCTGCATGCGATCTGGCACTGGCGGGAATCGCAGGCCCAGCGGCTTGATACGCCGCCGTTCAAGGTCTGTGGCAATGCCTTGCTCCTGAAGATTGCCGAGGCGGCGGAGGGCGGAGCCTCCGAGGCCTCGATCCTGGCGGAAATCCACCTTGGGAAGCGCCATGAGCGGTTGTTCCCGTCCCTTTCCGCGGCCATTCGCGCCGGCCTTGCCCGGGATCCCAAGTCCCTTCCCCGTCGCCCGGGGCGCGACCCCAACCACATCTCGCTCACCCAGGCCCAGGTCGAGTTGCAGGACCGCATCCGTGCGGATCGCGATCGCGTCGCCGGCAAGCTCGCGATTGAAGCGACGCTCATCGCCAATCGCGCCCAGCTCAGCCAGATTGCCCGAAACCCGCGGAAGTTGGGCGACTGCCTCCTTCCCTGGCAGGCCGAACTCCTGCGGCACGAGCCTTCGCTGAAGTCCGCGCCCTAGGGAAACCTCTCCTTTTCGGCGCCTCCTCCGCTCAAGCCTGGCAAAACCCCACGCTTGCGAAACTTCCCCCCGCCACCCAGCGTCGTACCCCCCCGCCATGAAGAAGCTCCTGCCCCTTGCCGCCGCTGCCGTCCTGCTCCTCTCCAACGGTTGCGCCACGCGAAACACGTCCAGCGGCGGGCGGGAGACCTCCGTTCTGGGTGGTGCGGTCACGGTCACCAGCGATTCCTTCCAGCCCGTCAATCCGGCCACCGTCAATGCCGACACCTCGAAGATTGTCGGAAAGAACGGCCCCTCGGGGAAGAAGGTCTCGCTGTTCTGGGGCCTCCTGACGCTCCACGACTATTGAGGCGGCATCCCCTTCACGTGCTTTTCCAACGCCGCGGACTGCCCTCCGCGGCGTTTTTGTTGCGGCCCTTCCCTGGTCGCGCCGAAAGTGAGCCTGCATGACGTCAGAACGCGCAGGAGCGTCGGCCGATCAGTCGGGCGCCAACATCGCCCGCCACCTCGGCATTGTGGCCGCAGCCCGGCCCGACGTTCCGGCCCTGAAGGTGCCCCGGGGTCGGTCGCGTGACGGGACCATCGACTACCTTTCCCTTTCGTTTCGCGAACTGGATGCTGAAGTCGGAGCCTGGTGCGCGCGCCTTGGCGACGCTGGCATCAAGCCAGGTGACCGGACCTTGGTGATGGTCCCGCCCGGCCTGCCGCTGATTGCGGCAGTCTTCGCCTTGTTCAACCGCGGGGCCGTCCCCGTGGTGATCGACCCGGGGATGGGGCTGAGGAGCTTCCTCTCCTGCGTCGCGAGTGCCCGGCCCACGGCTTTGGTCGGCATACCTCTCGCCCGCGTGGTCAGCCGCGTGTGCCGCCGGGCCTTCCGTTCGGTGCGGGTTCGCGTGGGGGCCAGTTCCTCGTTGGTGGCCAGACTGGGCTCACCCAGGCGGGGTGCCGCCCTGACGCCCGCCCCTTCCGCCGTGGCAAGCCACCCCGACGATCTGGCCGCGGTCCTTTTTACCTCCGGCTCCACGGGAGCGCCCAAGGGAGTGTGTTACGAACACGGGATGTTCGAGGCGCAGGTGCAGATCATCCGCGAGACCTACCGGATCGAGCCCGGCGAGATCGATCTGCCGATGCTGCCCATCTTCGCCCTGTTCAATCCGGCCTTGGGCATGACCACGGTCGTGCCGGAAATCGATCCGCGGCGGCCCGCGGCGGTCGATCCCCGAAAGATCGTCCAGGCCATCCAACAGGAGCAGGTGACGAATTCCTTCGGATCGCCGACCCTGTGGCGCAAGGTCGCCGCCCACTGTCGGACCCACCGGATCTCCCTGCCGTCCCTGCGGCGGGTGCTTTGTGCTGGCGCGGCGGTTCCTGATGACCTGTGGCGGGATTCCCGCCAACTTCTGCCCCATGGCCGGCTGCACAGTCCCTACGGCGCCACCGAGGCCTTGCCCGTTGCCTCCATCAGCAGCGATGAAATCGAGCCGGCCTCCGTCCGCGGCGCGTGTGTCGGGCGCCCGGTCTGCGGTCTCGAGGTCCGCATCCTCCCCGTTTCCGAAGCGCCCCTCGCCGCTCTGCCACCTGGCGGATTCCTTCCGCCCGGGGAGATTGGCGAGATCGTCGTTCGTGGCCCGGTCGTGACCCGGGCCTACGACGCCCTTCCGGAGGCGACGGCCCTGGCCAAGATCCCCGATGGAGCCTCCGTCTGGCATCGGATGGGTGACTGCGGGTACCTCGACGGCGAGGGCCGGCTGTGGTTCTGCGGGCGAAAGGCCGAACGCGTCGAGACGGCGGCGGGGGTGCTGCATACCGAACCGTGCGAGCAGGTCTTCCGCGCGCACCCCCAGGTTGCTCGGTGCGCCTTGATCGGGTTGGGCGAGCGGCCGCGGCAGCGTGCGGCCTTGGTGGTCGAGGCTTCCCCAAAAGACTCGGCGACCGCGCGGGCCGTCGCCAGGGAACTGCGTCAGCTGGCCCTCCAACACGCCCACACCTCGACCATCAAGCTCTTCTATTTCCATCCGGGGTTTCCGGTGGATGTCCGCCACAATGCCAAGATCCACCGCCTGACCCTTGCGCGCTGGGCGATGACCGCCACCGGCTTCGAAAGTGATCCGAAACGTTGAATGAGCCTCCCGGGTGTGGGAGGGAAATGCCCTCGCCACCGCCCGCAGATTTCGCCCGTGACTTCCTCCCTCCCGCCCGATCCCTCTGGTCGCCCTTCCGTGCTCGTGACGGGTGGGACGGGCTTCCTCGGCCGGCGCCTGGTCGAGCGGCTGCTGGGCCAGGGCCGGCAGGTGACGGTGGTGGGTCGCACGCCAGCCCCTGATCTCGTGGGGCGCGGCGTCCGCTTTGTCCGCGCGAGTCTCGACGACGCCCCGGCCGTGGCAGCTGCGTGCGCCGGCATCGACACGGTGTTTCATGTCGCGGCCAAGGTCGGAGTCTGGGGAGACCGGGCGGATTTTTTTCGGACCAATGTGCTGGGTACCCGCGCGGTGCTCGCCGGCTGCCGCCAGCATGGAGTGGGCCGGCTGGTGTACACCAGCACTCCCAGTGTGGTCTACAATGGCCAGGATCTCGCCGGCGCGGACGAATCCCTGCCGCTCACCACCTCCTGTCCCAGCCCGTATCCGCTGACCAAGGCCATGGCCGAGCGCGAGGTGCTCGCCGCCAACGGGCCCTCGCTGCGCACCACCGCCCTGCGTCCGCACCTCGTCTGGGGCATCGGTGATCCCCACCTCGTGCCCCGCGTCCTCGCGCGGGCGCGCGCCGGGCGGCTGCGTATCGTGGGCTCGGGCCGCAACCGCGTCGACATGGTCCACGTGGAAAACGCCGTCGACGCCCATCTCCTCGCTGAACAGGCCCTCGATCCTCGTCCCCAACCCGGCAGCCCGGGGGCCGCGACCGGACCGGCGGCAGGACGCGCGTATTTCATCACCAACGGGGAGCCGGTGGTCTTGTGGGAGTGGATCAACGCCCTGTTGCGGGCGCTGGGAGAGCCGCCGGTGGAGCGGCGCCTGTCGCTGCCCGTGGCAACGGCGGTCGGTGGCGTCTGCGAACTGCTGTGGCGCGTGCTGCCGCTGCCGGCCGAGCCTCCGCTGACGCGCTTTGTGGCCGCCGAACTCGCCAAGGATCATTGGTTCGACCTCTCCGCGGCGCGCCGCGATCTGGGCTACGCACCCCGCGTCTCGATGGCCCAGGGCACCAGCGAACTGGTGGCGCACCTGCGGGCGGGCCGGGGTGGGGCATAGCTTGGATTTGACATAGTGTCAGGCCGTTCGCTCTGTTCACGCCATGCCCAAAGCAACCCCTTCGCGACGGGAGTCGGACAAGGCGCGCAGCCGGGAACTGATCGTCGAAGCGGCCACGCGGCTCTTTGCCGAGCGCGGGCTGGAAGCCGTGGCCTTGGGCGACATCGCGCGGGCGGCCGGCATCAGCCGGCCGCTGATCTACTTCCACTTCAAGGACCGGGAGGAGTTGTTTCTCGAGACCGTGCTGCGCGCGCACCAGATGCTGCACACCAACTTCGTGGCCGCCGTCGCGCAGCAGACCGACCCGATCGGCCAGGCCGCCGCCATCGGCCGCGCCTACGAGCGCTTCTTCGCGGAAAACCGCCGCGAGTTTACCCTCCTGTCCTGCTTCGAGGCCGCCGCCGGAAACCGGCCGGCAGCGAGTCCCCGCCACGAGCAGATTCGCTTTCACGGCCAGGCCATGATCGAGTTGATCGTCTCGGTCATCACCCGCGGGCGCAAGGAGGGCACGATTCGGCGCGACCTGGGCGATCCCCTGAAGGTCGCCCTGTGCCTCCACGCCTTCACCCACGGCATGCTGCAGATGTGCGCGTCCGCCGAGGAGCACCTGCGCCGCGAACATGGGGTCGCTCCGGCCGAACTGGTCGAGCAGGGGTTCACGCTGATGCGCGCCGCCCTGCAGCAGAAATAATGATTGGTTGACAAAGTGTCAGTGGCTGACGCTATGTCAGCCACATGAGCCGATTCGCGTTGTTCCTCGTCCTCGTCGCGCCGCTGGCGTGCGCGGCTGAGCCGCTCCCCGTCGTGCCGTTGCCGCCGGTGCTCGCGGGATACCTCGAAACCGCCCTGCGGGCCAATCTTGCCCTGCAGCGCGAACAGCGGGATGCCGATTCCGCCCAGGCGCGGCTGGACGCCGCCCGAGGCGCCCTGCTTCCACGGGTCGACCTGGCCGCCCGTTACACGGCGTCGCGGGGCGGGCGGACGATCGAGTTCCCGGTCGGTGACCTCCTGAACCCGGTGTACCGCTCGGTCGATGCGCTCTCCGGGACCTCGCGGTTTCCGACCTTGGAAAACCAGTCGATTGCCTTCCTGCGCCGCGAGGAACAGGAAACGAAACTCCGCCTGATCCAGCCGTTGTATCGGCCCGAACTGAGCCGGGGACACGAGGCGGCGCGGGCGGAGACCGCCGCCGCCAGTCTTTCGGTGGCCGCCTTCAAACGCGAACTGCGCCTCGCGGTGGTTAGGGGGTACTTCCGCTGGCAGCAGGCGCGGGCGGCCGTCGACATTCTGGCTTCGGCTACCGACCTCACCCACGAGGCGCTGCGGGTCAACCGGGCGCTCGTGGCGGCGGATGCCGCCACGGAGGATGCCGTATTGCGCGTCGAAGCGGAGGTCCAGGGGATCCGGCAGCAGCACCTGGCGGCCGAAGCCGACCTGGCCCTGGCCCAAGCCTATTTCAACGTGATCCTGGATCGACCGGCGGACGCCGTGATCGACGCCACGGATCCGGCGGAGCTCGAACGCCTCCTCGCCGCCCTTCGCCCGCTCGCCGCCTCCCGGCCTCGGGCCGGGGGAGAACGCGAGGAACTCGCCGCCCTCGAACGCGCCGGCCAGGCCGCGGACCACGCGGCCAGGGCGGCACGCTCCGCCCAGCGGCCCACCTTGTCCCTGGCCGTCGAATCCGGGATCCAGGGCAGTTCGTACCGGCACAGTCCGGGGGCCGGCTTCACCCAGGCGTCGCTCGTCGCCGAATGGAATCTCTTCGACGGCCGGCGGTCCGGCAGCCGGGAGCGACAGGCCCGGAATGAGCAGGCCAAGGTCGATGCGCGCCGCAGCGAGGTACAGCGGCAACTCTCCCTGCAGGCCGACGATGCCTGGCGCCGGTTTGTCGTGGCGGTCGCCTCCCTGGACGCGGCCCGCAGCCGGCAGACGGCCGCCCGACGGGTGTTCCAGTTTGTGTCGCGGCGCAACCGCGAGGGACTCGTCAACCAACTCGGCTACCTCGACGCGCGGCACGAACTCACCTCCGCCGAACTGAACGAGGCCGCGACCCGCAGTGCGCTCTTCATCGCCCATGCCGAGCTGGATCGTGCGCTCGTGCTCTCGCCGCTGCCCTGAACCCGCTTTCGCTCTGCCATGAACTTCCGTCCCATCTTCCTCCTGCTCCCGATGGCGCTGGCGGCCGTCCTCGCCGCCGGCTGCACGCGCTCGGGCGAACCGCCGTCCGCCCCGGCTTCCTCCCCCCGGCACGTGAAGGTCGCTCCGGTGGTGCTGTCGACCGAGTTGCCGCCGATCCAGGCGCCGGGGATCCTCCTGCGCAAGTCGGAGCCGACTCTGGCCTTCAAGATCGGCGGGGTCGTCGCCGCCATCACCGTGCGCGCCGGCGAGTCGGTGCAGCGCGGGCAGGTGCTGGCGCGCCTCAACCCGGCGGAAATCGACGCCCAGGTGGCGCAGGCGGTCAGCGCCGTCGACAAGGCCCGGCGCGATCTAGCGCGGGCCGAACGGCTGCAGTCCGAACGCGTGGCCACCCTGGAACAGGTGCAGAACGCCCGCACCGGCCTCGACGTGGCCGAGGCGCAGCTTCGCCTCGCCGAATTCAACCGGCGCTTCGCCGTGATCACTGCTCCGGCCGACGGGCGCATCCTCCGGCGCCAGGCCGAACCCGACGAACTCGTGGCGGCGGGGCAACCCATTCTCGCCTTCGGTGCCGACGCCGGCGGATGGATTTTCCGCGCCGGAGTCGCGGAGTGTGACGTGCGTCGGGTTGCGGTGGCCGATCCAGCCACCTTGATCTTCCGCGGATCCCCCGAGGTCCGGCTCGAAGCCACCGTGGCGCAGATCGCCGAGGCGGCGGATCCGCAGACCCGCACGTTTGAACTCGAGCTGTCGGTGGCGGGCGACGCCGGTGGCCTGCGTTCGGGCGCGGTGGGAACGCTCACCCTGGCCAAGCCCGCCGCCGTGGCGCGTCCCCGCGTGCCGCTGGCCGCGTTGCTGGAGGGGCAGGGGAGCACCGCTTTTCTCTTCACCCTCGAGGGCGATGGCCGGAAGGTGCGCCGCCGGCCGGTCGAGGTCGCCACCCTGCTGACGGAGGCCGCGCTCCTGGCCACCCCGCTCGCCCCCGGCACCCGCATCGTCGTCGCCGGAGCCGAGTACCTGCGCGACGGCGAGGTCGTCGAGGTCGCCCCGTGAACGTCCCACCATGAAGATCACCGAGTTTTCCGTCCGCAACCCGCAGTTCACCGTCCTGGCGTTCCTGGCCCTCAGTGCAGTCGGGGTGCTGGCCTTCTGGTCGATCCCCCGGGCGGAGGATCCCGATCCGCAATTTCCCGGCGGCAGCGTGACCGTGCTGCTGCCGGGCGCGAACCAGAGCGACCTCGAACAACAGGTGGCGCGGCCGCTCGAGGATGCGATCAAGGAGCTCGAGCGCGTCGCCAAGCTCACCACGATGATCCAGGATGGCGTCGCGGTGCTGAATGTGGACTTCGAATACGGCACGGATGCCGACAAGAAGTACGACGAGCTGCTGCGCCAGGTGAACAGTGTGCGGGGTCAGCTCCCGCCCGAAGTGCGCGAAATCGACGTCCGGCGCTTCCGCACGACCAACGTCACCCTCGTCCAGGTCGCCCTGGTGTCCCGGGAGGCCAGTTCGGCGCGCCTGGCTGATTTGGCCGAGACCCTGCGCCGCCGGTTCGAGCGGGTGCCGGGGGTGCGGCATGCGCGGAAGTGGGGCTTTCCCGAGAAGCAGGTGCGGGTCTCCCTCGATCTGGAGAAACTCGCCGAACTGCGGCTTCCGATCAGTCGCGTCCTCGATGCCATCGCCGGGGACAACCTGAATCTCCCCGGCGGGGCGGTGGAACTCGGTCCGCGGCGCTACAACCTGAAGACCAGCGGCTATTACGCCTCCCTCGAGGAGGTCCGCGCCACCGTCCTGACCGGCTCCGGCCGGGCCACCGTCCACCTCGGCGATGTGGCCGACGTGCGCTGGGATTACGAGGACACCGAGTACCTTGCCCGCTTCAACCGCGAGCCCGCGGTCTGGGTGACCGCGACGATGAAGGAAGGGCAGAACATCTTCGCCGTCCGTTCCGGACTTCTCGCCGCCGCGGAGGAGTTCCGGCGGAATCTGCCGGGAGACGTGCGACTGGAGCTGGGCTTCGATCAGGCGGTCAACGTTACCCACCGGCTGGGCGGCCTGCTGCGGGACTTCCTGATCGCCCTGGCCCTTGTGCTCATCACGGTGCTGCCGCTGGGCCTGCGCGCGTCGCTGCTGGTGATGCTCTCGATCCCGCTGTCGCTCGCGATGGGACTCTCGCTCCTGCATTTCACGGGCTACACGCTGAACCAGCTCAGCATCGTGGGGCTCGTGATTGCGCTGGGCCTGCTCGTGGATGACTCGATTGTCGTGATCGAGAACATCGCGCGCTTCCGCCGGGAGGGCCACCCGCCGGTCGGTGCCGCCATCCGCGCCACGCGCCAGATCGCGGTCGCGGTGCTGGGGACGACGTTCACGCTGATCTTCGCCTTCCTGCCTCTGCTCGCCCTGCCCGGCGGACCCGGGCTGTACATTCGCTCGCTGCCGCTCGCCGTGGTCTACACCGTCCTCGCTTCGCTGCTGGTGGCGCTGACGATCATGCCCTTCCTCGCCAGCCGGGTGCTGACCGGCCATGAGGAACCGGAGGGCAACCGGCTGCTCCGCGGGCTGCAGTCCGTCATCCATCGCACCTACCGCCCGCTGCTGCATTGGTGCATGTTGCACCGGGGAAAGACCCTGCTGGCTGCCGGGGCCTTGTTCGCCGCGAGCCTCGGGCTCATCCCAATCGTTGGCTTCTCGCTCTTCCCCACCGCGGGCATCCCGCAGTTTCTGGTGCAGATCGAGACCCCGGAGGGCACCGGCTTCGCCGCCACCGACGCCATCGTGCGCGAGATCGAGGCCCGCCTCGCGCCGCTGCCGTTCATCGACCACGTGCAGGCCAACGTCGGCCGCGGCAACCCACAGGTATACTACAACACCCCGCAGGAGAGCCAGCGCTCCAACTACGGGGAGATCCTGGCGACCTTGCGGCGGTACGACGCGCGCCAGAGCCCGCGGGACCTCGAACTGGTCCGCACGAAACTGGCCGACGTGGCCGGCGCCACGATCACAGTCCGGGAATTCGAGAATGGTCCGCCCATCGCCGCACCGATCGAGGTCAGGATCTTCGGCGAGGATCTCGCCGAGCTCACCCGCGTCGCCGCCGAGGTCGAGGCGCTCCTGCGCGCGCTGCCGGGCACGACTTCCCTCCAGAATCCCGTGCGGATTGCCCGCACGGATCTCCAGTTGATCATCGATCGTCCCAAGGCGGCGCTGCTGGGCATTCCGCTGGCGGAGATCGATCGCGTGGCGCGCCTCGGGGTCGCCGGTCTAACCGCCTCCCGCTACATCGAGGCCGATGGCGATGGGTACGGCATCCGCGTAATGGTGCCGCGCGGGGAACGCGGCGACTTGTCGCACTGGCACCGCCTGCATGTCACCGGCGCCAGCGGGGCCAGCATTCCCCTCGCGCAGGTCGCCCTGCTCGAGTTCGCCCGCTCGCCCAACACGATTTCCCGCTTTGATCGCCAGCGCTACACGCGGGTGACCGCCCGGGTGCTGCCCGGCTACAACACCGGCCGGCTCACGGCCGAGGTCGGCCGCCGGCTCGGCGCCATCCGGCTGCCGCCGGAGTTCCGCTTCGAGTTCGGCGGTGAGGTGGAAAGCAGCAAGGAGAGTTTCTCCGGCATCGGCTCCGCCATCATCGTGTCGATCTTCGGCGTGCTGGCGGTGCTGGTGCTGGAATTCCGGAGCTTTCGCGGCACGCTGGTGGTGGCGTCGGTGATTCCGCTCGGCTTTATCGGCGGGTTGTTCGCGCTCTTCCTCACGGGCTACACGCTCTCGTTTGTTGCGACCATTGGCTTCATCGCGCTCATCGGCATCGAGATCAAGAACAGCATCCTGCTGGTCGATTTCACCAACCAGCTGCGGGAGCAGGGTCTGCCCCTGCGCGACGCGATCGAGCGCGCCGGTGAAATCCGCTTCCTGCCCGTCGTGCTCACGACCCTGACGGCGCTCGGTGCCCTGGTGCCGGTCGCAATCGAAGGCTCCGGGCTCTTCTCCCCGCTCGCGGTCGTGATCATCGGAGGGTTGATCAGTTCGCTGCTGCTCTCCCGGCTGGTCACCCCGGTGATGTACTCCCTGATCCCGCCGCCTGGTCCGGCGCGGACCGGCGCGCCGGCCGAATCTCTCAGCGGCCCCGTTGCCGCACCGCCTCAAACAGCGTGATGATGGTGGCCATGGCGACGTTGAGCGAGTCGGCCTGGCCCGCCATCGGGATGCGGACCGGTTGGTCGGCCTCGCGCAGCCAGAAATCGCTCAGGCCATACTGCTCGCTCCCCATCACGACGGCGAGCGGGCCGCGCAGATCGGCCTCGGTGTAGAGAGTCGGCGCGGCCGGGGTGGTGGCCACGGCGCGGATGCCGCGTGCCTTCAGCCAGGCCCGCACCGGGCCGCTTTCCGCGACGACCAGCGGCACCGAGAAGAGCACACCGGTGGAGGCCCGCACGACATTGGGATTGAAGATGTCGGTCACCGGGTCGCACACGATCACGGCATGGCAGCCCGCGGCGTCGGCGCTGCGCAGGATGGTGCCGAGATTGCCGGGTTTTTCGATCGCCTCGACCACGAGGAGGAAGGGCGCGGCCGGAAGCGACAGGTCGGCAAGTTCCCGCCGCCACTGCGGCGCGACCGCGAGCAGTCCATCCGGCCGCTCCCGGTAGGCGACCTTGGCAAAGGCGTCCTTCGTCAGCTCGAACAGCCTCGCCCCGGCGGCCTCCGCCTGCCGGAGGAGTTCAGGTTCGTTCTCCCCGAGAAACCACTCGGGGGCAAAGTAGAGTTCCTGCAGGCGCACCTGCTTTTTCAATGCGCGCCGGATTTCGCGGTAACCCTCGACGAGGAACACACCGGCTTCGTCGCGCGGACGCCTATCCCGCAGTTTCACCAACTGCTTCACGCGCGGATTCTGGAGACTGGAGATCTTCTCGACGGGGCCCACGGAATACACGGAACACACGGAATCGGGGCAAAAGACAAAATCCTTTTCCTCGCCGGCCGCATTTCCGTGTATTCCGTGTCTTCCGTGGGCAAAAAGAAGTTCAACGACCAGCCGTTCGCGTATCACACCGAGCTCGAACTCGAAATCAGCACGCTCACCAATCTCGGCTCCGGGCTCGGCCGCGTGCCGTTGCCGGGGCAGCCCGCCGACGTTCGCTGGGTCGTGATGGTGCCCTTCACCCTGCCCGGGGAGCGCGTGCGGGCGCGGGTGTTCCGCAACCACAAGAACTTCTCCGAGGCCGACCTAATCGAGGTCCTGACGCCGTCGCCCGATCGCGTGGCGCCGCGCTGTTCGCTGTTCGGCCGTTGCGGCGGCTGTCAGTACCAGCATCTGGCCTATCCGGCGCAGCTCGAGTGGAAGCGCCGGCAGGTCGCCGAGCTCCTGCAACATCTCGCCGGCATCGCCGGGTTTCCGGTCGCACCCGTGATCGGGTCGCCGCGGGAGTTCCATTACCGCTCCAAGATCACGCCGCACTTCAATCCGCCCCGTGACGCTGCGCCGATCCCGATCGGGTTCCTGCGGCAGGGGACGCGGTTCGACGTCGTCGACGTACCGGAATGTCCGATCGCCACGGCGGCCATCAACGCCCGCCTCGCCACGGTGCGGGCTGAGGTGCACGCCCGCCAGGAATCGCTCCGCCGGGGCGCCACGCTCCTGCTGCGGGATGCCGGCGGCGAGGTCACGACCAACTACGAGGCTGTGGTCACGGAGGACGTCGGGGGGCTCAAGCTGCATTTCCTCGCGCGGGATTTCTTCCAGAACAACCCCTTCATCCTGCCGGCCTTCGTCCGCTACGTGCGGGAACAGGCGGCGGCCAGCGGGGCGCGCTTCCTCGTCGACGCCTATTGTGGCAGCGGCTTGTTCGCGCTTGCGGCCGCGCCGGCCTTCGAGCGGGTGGCGGGCATCGAGATCAGCGAAAGCAGTGTCCGTTTCGCCCGGGAGAACGCCGCGGCCAACGGCCTGACCAACACGGTCTTCTCCGCCGGCGATGCCGCAGCCATCTTTGCCGGACTGGACCCCGCCTTCCGGCCGACGGAGACCGCCGTGGTCATCGATCCCCCGCGTCGCGGCTGCGACGAGTCGTTCCTCCAACAGCTCTTTTCCTTTGGTCCGCGCACGGTCGTGTATGTCTCCTGTGACCCGGCGACGCAGATGCGCGACCTCCGGCATTTCCTGGCAGCCGGATATTCCCTGGCCGCCGCGCAGCCCTTCGATCTCTTTCCTCAGACGCGGCACCTGGAGTGCGTCCTGACCCTGCACCGGGCTGGCGCCTAGGAGGGCCCCCACTCAGTTGGCCTCAGCGCGCCACGCGCCATGGCTCAAACGGGATCCCAACCGTTCCAGGACCCGTTTTCCTTTCGCCTGATTGAGAGTGTCGTCTCCGAAAGGTTTGTTCGATTACCCCTGAAGATTGTCGTCTTGCTCGTTAGCGCGCTGCTGGCGCGGGCCGCCGATGAGCTGCCCCGCGGCCGCGTGCTCGAGCGGGTCACCTGTGCGCAGGCGCCGGCGCAAGCCTATGCGATCTTCCTACCCCCGAACTATGATCCCGCGCGGAAGTGGCCGCTGCTGTTGTGCCTGGATCCGGGTGCCAACGGCCGGCGTGCCGTGGAGCGGTTTGCTGCCGCGGCGGAGAGACTCGGCTGGATTGTGGCGGGCTCGCTCAACTCGCGCAATGGTCCGTGGGACGCCAATGCCGTCGCGATCAATGCCATGGTGAAAGACGTCGCCGCGTGCCTGGCGGTTGATCCCCGCCGAATCTACGCCGCCGGCCTATCCGGCGGCGCGTGCGTGGCGTGCCAGCTCGCGATGATGAACAAGCTCATCCAGGGGGTCATCGAGCGCAGTGCCGGTTTCCCCGGCAGCGACGTGCCGGGCAAGGTCGCCTTCCCCGTCTTCGGCACGGCGGGCCTCGAGGACTTCAATCACAACGAACTCCGCCGGCTCGAGGCGGCGCTGGACGAGCGCCGCACCCCCCATCGGATCGTCATCTTCAACGGCGGCCATGAATGGCTACCGGCGCCCCTCGCGCAGGAGGAGCTGGCGTTCAACGATGCCGCCCGCCTCGCGAACGAGCCCGCCTTCGAGAAGCTGCGAGAGGATCCGAAGTTCCACGAACTCGCCGCGGCACCGAAACCCTGAGCCCCAATACCCCAACGCCTGACCCCTTCCGGCTGCCCACGCGTTCGTCGAACCATCCTCCTTCCGCCGGCCCCGGTTGGGCGACTTCACGCGAGTCGGGCGAATCCCGGCACTACTCGGCCGATCGCCGCCGGGGTTGAGGCTTGGCAGCGGGAGGGAGATTGCGGCAACGTCCCCGCGCTTCCCCGATGCTGCGAAAGTCACCCCACTTTCCCCGCCTGCTTCTTGGCTGGATTTTCGCCTGTCCCATCGGCGCGTGGGGCGCGGCACCTGTCACACTTGCGCCGGTCGACTTCGCCCGCGAGATCCAGCCGCTCCTCGCGGGCAAGTGTTACGAGTGCCACGGAAAGGAAAAGGCCAAGGGCGGTCTGCGACTCATCTCCCGGTCGGCGGCCTTGCAGGGCGGAGAGTCCGGCGAGCCTTCCCTTGTGCCCGGCCAGAGTGCCCGCAGCCTGTTGCTTCAGCGCGTCACCACCCACGATGAAGACGACGTGATGCCCCAGAAGGGCGCACGGCTGACGTCCGCGGAGATCGATCTCCTCCGGCGCTGGATCGACGCCGGGGCGGTGTGGCCCGACAATCTCCGGCACTGGGCCTACGTGAAGCCCGTCCGCCCGCCGACGCCCCGCTTGCGGCACACGGCGGACGCGGCGCGCAATCCCATCGATCACTTCGTCTTCGCCCGGCTGGAACAGGCCGGGCTCGCTCCCGCTCCGTCCGCCGATCGGGCCCGATGGCTGCGGCGCGTGTCCCTCGATCTGATTGGACTTCCGCCGACGCCGGCGGAGGTGGCGGCGTTCGAAGCCGACCAGGACGAGCGGGCCTTCGAGCGCGTGGTCGATCGCCTGTTGGCCTCGCCGCAGTTCGGGGAACGCTGGGCGCGGCCCTGGCTCGATCTCGCGCGCTATGCGGATTCGCACGGCTTCCAGCGCGACGATCTCCGCGACCTTTGGCCGTATCGCGATTGGGTGATCCGCGCGCTCAACGCCGACCTGCCGTTCGATCGCTTCACCGTTTGGCAGCTGGCGGGCGATTTGCTGCCGGAGGCAGAACGCCAGGGCAGTCTCGACCCGCTCATCGCCACCGGCTTCCACCGCGCCGCGCCGACCAATGTCGAGGCCGGTACCGACCAGGAGGAGGGCCGCGTCAACCAGGTGTTCGATCGGGTGAACACCACCGCGGCGGTGTGGCTGGGCACGACGATGGAGTGCGCCCAGTGTCACGACCACAAGTACGACCCGTTCTCGATGCGCGACTACTACCGGCTGTTCGCGTTTTTCAACAGCACGGCGATCGAGACCGAGTTCACGACGCCCAAGGCAATGGCGGCGCTCAAGTTCGTCGGACCGTACCTGACCCTGCCGGCACCCGAGGGAAAAGCGCCGGTTCCGGCACGCGCCCCGGATGCACCGGCCAAGGCTGGGCGCCCCGCGAAAGGCCGTGCGGTGGCCAAGGCCGCCGCCAAGCCGGCCGTGCCGCCCGCCCCGCGCACCCTGGTCATGCAGGAACTGCCGGAGCCGCGTCCGACCGCGATACTGAAGCGCGGCAGCTTTCTCGACCGTGGCGAACCGGTAACCCCGGGCCTCCCGGAGGCACTGCATCCCGCCCGCGGTGGCGAGGTGCGGAACCGTCTCGATCTGGCGCGGTGGCTGGTGGATCCCGAAAACCCGCTCGTGGCGCGGGTGACCGTGAACCGCTGGTGGGCGGAGATCTTCGGGCGCGGTCTGGTGGCGACCCCGGAGGATTTTGGGGTGAAGGGCGAACCGCCGACGCACCCGGAACTCCTCGACTGGCTCGCGGTGGAGTTCATGGAGCACGGCTGGAGCATGAAGCACATCCTCCGGCTCATCGCGCTCTCGGCGACGTACCGGCAAAGCTCGCGGGTTTCGTCCGCCATGCTGGCACAGGATGACCAGAACCGGCTCCTGGCCCGCGGTCCGCGCCTGCGGCTCGACGCGGAGTCCATTCGCGACAACGCGCTGGCTGCCGCCGGCCTGCTCAGCCTCAGGATGGAAGGCCCGCCGGTGCGACCCTACCAGCCGCCGGGGCTGTGGGAGAGCAAGGTCGGCGGTGATCGCGTGACCTACACCGTGAGCGAGGGCGAGGACGCGTGGCGTCGTGGCCTCTACACCGTGTGGAAGCGTTCCTCGCCGTATCCGAGCTTCATGAACTTCGACGCTCCCGGGCGCACCGCCTGTACGGTGCAGCGCTCGCGCTCCAACACGCCGTTGCAGGCGCTGACGTTGCTCAACGACCAGGTGTACGTGGAGGCAGCGCAAGCGCTGGCCAAGCGGGTGGTCAGAGAGGAGCCCACGGGTTCGGCGGAGGAGCGGGTGCGCCACGCGTTCCGCCTCTGCCTCGCGCGATCGCCCGCGCCGGTCGAGGTGGCGGCGTTGTTGGCGCTGTTTGAACAACAACGCGCCGCGCACGGGGAGGAAGTCGCCGGCTGGACGGCGGTGGCGACGGCGCTGCTCAATCTCGACGAGATGATCACGAAGGGATGACGCGCCCCTCGCCGCCATGAACCCGTCCTCTCCCTCCTCATCCGCCTTCGATCCCGTCGCCCTGGCGCACGAGGTCACGCGCCGCGCGTTCCTGAGAGGTTCGGGCGTGGGCCTGGGGGCGATGGCGCTTGGAAACCTGCTGGCCCGGAGTCTCGAGGCAGCCGGTGGCGACGGCGGGCGGCCGGGGGTGCGTCCGCCGCATTTCGCTCCGCGGGCACGGCGGGTCATCTACCTGCACATGGTGGGGGCGCCGTCGCAGCTCGATCTGTTTGAGCACAAGCCCGCGCTGGCGCAGTACGACGGGCAGCCGTGTCCAGAGGAGCTGATTCGCGGCAAGCGTTTTGCCTTCCTGCGCGGGCATCCGACGATCGGGGCGTCGCGCTATGCGTTTGCCCGCCATGGGCAGAGCGGGGCGGAAATCTCGGAGCTGCTGCCGCATCTGGCGAAGGTCGCGGACGAACTGGCGATCGTGAAATCGCTGCACACCGACGAGTTCAACCATGCGCCGGCGCAGCTCTTCCTGCACACCGGCTTCGGGAGGCTCGGCCGGCCGAGTTTCGGTTCTTGGCTCACGTACGGCCTTGGCTCGGAGAACGCGGACCTGCCGGCGTACATCGTGCTGCTGTCGGGCCCGCTGGCGGGCGCGGGCACCAGCCTGTGGGGTCCGGGATTCCTCCCGAGCGTGCATCAGGGGGTGCAGTTCCACTCCAGCGGAGAGCCGGTGCTGTTCTTGCGGAATCCGGAAGGTCACTCGGCCCAGGATCGCCGCCAGGTGCTGGATACCGTGCGCCGGCTCAACGAGGTCCAGCTGGCGGATGTCGGCGACCCGGAGATCTCCACCCGCATCAGCCAGTACGAAATGGCGTTTCGGATGCAGACCTCCGTGCCGGAGCTGATGGACATCTCCCGGGAATCGCCGGAAACGCTGGCGCTTTACGGGGCCGAACCGGGAAAGGCGTCGTTTGCGAACAACTGCCTGCTGGCGCGGCGACTGATCGAGCGCGGTGTGCGCATGGTGCAACTCTACGACGCCGACTGGGACCACCACGCGGACCTCGCCACGCGCCTGCCACGCAAGTGCCGCGACGTCGATCAGGGCACGGCGGCGCTGCTGACCGACCTGCGGCGCCGGGGTCTGCTCGACGACACGCTGGTCATCTGGGGTGGGGAGTTCGGCCGCACGCCGATGGTGCAGACCGACTCCGGCGCCGGCGTGGCGACCAAGCCGGGCCGGGATCACCACAAGGATGCGTTCACGATGTGGCTCGCGGGCGGCGGCGTGCGGCGCGGCATCACGCACGGCCGGACCGACGACCTGGGCTATTCGATTGTCGAAAACCCGGTGCACGTGCACGACCTGAACGCGACCATCCTGCACCTGCTGGGACTCGACCACGAGAAGCTGACCTTCCGCTACCAGGGCCGTGACTTCCGACTGACCGACGTGCACGGGCGCGTGGTGCGGGAATTGATGGCGTGATCGTCGCGTGGCGGGAGCCCGACCCGATCTTCAGGGTGCGCTGAGGGTGTTTGCGACCGGTCCGCGTTTCCCTCGCAGCGGTCCGGCGCTTCACGGCGCTGGCTTCAGTTCTCCGAAGCCACCTGGCAGACGCGCCAGGTGGCGCTGCAGGGCGCGTTGCAGTTCGGCCAGCTTCGCCGCGTGGCGCGAATCACCGGCGAGGTTCCGTTGCTCGCGCGGGTCGGCCGCCAGGTCATAGAGTTGGTCGCGATCGAAATAGGCCGGCTGCGTCCGCAGCGCCGCCGCTTCGTTGTTGTTGCCACCGATGTGGCCAAAGGCGGGCTGTCCCGACGGCAGCACGACGTCCTTCAGGTGCGGTGGATGGTTCACCAGGGCGAAGCGCTCGGGTGCGGAAGGATACCGGAGGGCCACGTACTTCCAATCGCCCACCCGCACTCCGCGGGTGAACCCCAACTCGAAGAACAGGGACTCATGCAGCAGTTCTCCGCGCCCTTCGAGAACGGCGCGGAAGCTGCGGCCATCGAAGTGATCCGCTGGGGCGGGCACGCCTGCGAGATCGAGGATCGTCGGCGCGAAATCGAGGTTCGTCACCCGTGTGGCGCAACTGCGCCCGGCTGGGAATCCGCCTTGGCGCCAGACCACGCTCGGCGACCACGCCCCCGACTGGTAGATGGACCCTTTGCCATCCTGGCCGTTGTCGTTGAAAAAGAAGATCACGGTGCGATCGAGTTCCCCGGTCTCCTCCAGCTTCCGCCACAGGGCCCCGATGGCGTCGTCGAGCCAGAGCAGGTTCTCCCGGTGGCGACCGCGCGACGGGTGCTCCTGGAGCCGGCGGGCCCGGTCCGCGCGCGGGGGCAGAACGTCGGGCGGCGCCTCGAGTAACCCATAGGGCGTCAGGCGCGGGTCGGCGTCCCAGGAACGCGCCGGCGGATACGGCGAGTGGGCGAGCGTCGGCGCGAAATAGAGGAAAAACGGACGCCCCTTGCCCGCGTGCCGGCCGAGAAATTCGACGCCGGCCTGCGCCACCCAGTCCATGTTGTGCACCCGCAGCTCCGCCGGGGAGAGTTCCTCGGCGTTGCCGTGGTAGATTCCACCGGCTTCGTCAAAGCCCGCCGCCTGGAGGGCGGCCCGTTCGACGCGCTCGTTGTGCGCGAGCATTGCCCGGATTTCCGGTGCCCGCGGATCCGCGTCAGCCGGAGGCCGTCGCCGCTCCGGCACATCGACGACATGCTGCTTGCCCGCGATGCCGGTCACATATCCGGCCGCCTGCAGGAGCTTGGGCAGGGTACGGTCCTGCGGCGTGATCTTCGAGTTCCAGGCCACGATCGTCGTCCCGGCTCGCTCGCTCTGGCGCGTGAACATCGAATTGGTCGCGCGGCTCGCGTAGCGCCCGGTGAGGCAGTTGTACCGGCTTGGCGTGCATACCGGCGACACGATGTGCTGCTCGGTCATCACCGTGCCCTCCGCGGCAAGGCGATCGAGGTGGGGAGTGAGATTCCGTCCCCGCCCCGGAGCGGTGTAATTCAGCATGTCGACGTAGAGATCGTCGGCGATGACGAAGAGGAAGTTCGGGCGGACGGCCGGCGCGGCGCCGCCGACTGCCGTGCCGGCACTAACCGCTGAAATCACGGCAAGGAGGACAAATCGGTTCATGTTAAGCTGCGGAGAGGTGGTGGTTCAGCGCCACCGGTACGCCCAGCTGCGCGCCAGGAGAGTCCGGGTCTCGCCGGCGATCTCCACGGTGACCGGTTCATCCTTGAAGTTCTCCACCACCCAGCTGCCGTCCGTGAACCACACGAGGCCGACACGGTGTGGTGCCGTGAATTTCACCCCCAGCGGGCGCAGGAGCGGGCCGCGAATCGCCGCCGCCTCCGCGTCGGTCAGCGCCATCAGCGCCTTGGGATTTCCGCGCACGGGCAGGACGCCGATGTTGGGAGCGTCGACGGGTACCTGGCCGGCCAGCCGTTCGCGCAGCCCGTCCGTGAGCAGCACCGGTCGACCCGTGCTGATGAAGACCCGCAGGCGGGCGGCGAATTGCGGGTCCTTCAGCGCCGTCAAGGTGAAGAATGCCGCCGGGGCGTCGGCCGGAAACTCGTGGCAGGGCACGACCGGCACGCCGAGCATCCCGAGGAAATTGCCCACGTAGGCCTCCTTTTCCGCCGAACTCGCGATGGGCTTGTAGGCGGCGACCCCGGCGATGGTGCGTCGCCGCACCTCCGCGGCCACCTGTTGCAGCTCGGGAATGTGCTGGCGCAGCACCTCGAGGTTGCGCGGCCCGGTGTCGCGCTGGAGTCCGCCGAAGGCAAAGAGCGTCGAGGCCCGTGCCCCGCCGAGGATCGTCTGGCGCGCCTGTTCCAGGTAGGTGTGCTCGGTCGTACCCAGCCAGTCGTACCATCCTCCGCCGCACTTTGCCCCGCCGATGCCACCCAGCCAGCGCATGATGAACGAGGCCGCCGTTGGCGGCCACCCGCCCCAGCGGGCGTCGCCGAAGTCCCGCGTCTCCGTGCCGACCCAGATCAGGTCGAAGTCGTCGGTCTGCCGCCGCACATCGTAACCACGCTCGTGAAAGCGATCGTACCACTGTGGGTACTTGATGATCAGCTTCACGCGCGGGTTTACGGCCCGCGCCGCCGCGATCACATACTGCCGCGACAACTGGCCCATCAACTCCCCGCGGTAGTCGTCCCAGGTATCGCCGGCGACGGGGAATTCGCGCCCGCCGATCGTCACCTTTCGCGCCTGCCGGGCAGCCGCGCACTCGGCACACGTGCAGTCGGTGAACCAGAAGTCGTCGATCATGATCTCGTCGAACAGCCCGGCGCAAAACTCGAACGCCGCCTTGAGGTTCCGTTGCGTGGCCTCGTCGGTGAAACAGGAAATCTGGTCCTTCCAGCCCGTCGATGCCTTGCCGACGCGCGTGGTGGTGATGCACCCCGAGACGTCGAGGCCGGCGGCGCGGAACCGGTCCCGGGCCTGCGCGATTACGGTGCGGTCAACCTGGAAGTGCCCACGGTACGTCTCGAGGAACACCTTCGTCACCGCGGTCGCCCGGCACCAGTTGATCGCCTGTGCGATGCCCGCCTCGGTGGCGAGATGGTCCCGCACGTTCTGGGCGGTGAAGAGCGTGTTGAACTCGTGAACGTCGCGGGTGCGCCGGCCGAGTTCCCACAGGTCCTCGGCGGCCGGGCTCGACGCAACGAGCCCGACCGATAACAACCACAATCCGGTCCAGCGGTGGCCGGAGGAAGGAAACAGGCGAAGCGGCTTCACGGCGCCGCCAGCGTAGACGACCGCCGCGGCCGGTCACAAGCCTCGCGCCGGCTCAAACTCGCGCTCCGGCCACACGCGACCATGGCGGCCGAGCAGAGGCGCGCGAGACTGGCTTGGGGAGTTCAATCGGAACCCTGGGCCCGCCCCAAAGCCTGACCCTGTCTGCGTGCCCAGGTCTCACCGCGTAGGAACACTTAGGTGTGGTCTTTGACCACTTGCCCGACACAACGGGAGAAGTCCCAACCTCTCCAGCCATGTCAACCCCTGCTGCCTCCACCCATTCCTGGACCTTCTTCCGCACCGGCGGCCTAGATCAGGTCGCCCTGACGACCGGCGCCGACCTGCTGGCCCTCGACCAACTCGATCAAAAACTCTGGGTGGCGTTATCCTGTCCGGTCAAAGGCCTGGAACTGGACGACAAGACCCTGGCCCTGGTCGACACTGACGGGGATGGACGGATTCGCGTGCCCGAAGTGATTGGGGCGATCAAGTGGGCCGCCCCCTACCTGAACGACGCCGGCGTGCTGCTCGCCGGCACCGACGGCCTGCCGCTGAGCGTTCTCAATTCCTCCTCGCCGGAGGGGCAGTCGGCCTTGACCTGCGCTCGCCAGATCCTGGCCAATCTCGGCCGCAAGGACGCCAGTGTCATCACCGTGGCCGACGTCGCCGACACGGCGAAAATCTTTGCCGCCAGTCCGCTGAACGGCGACGGCGTCATTCCGCCCGAAGCCTCCACGGATGCGACGGTGCAGCAGCTGATCAAGGACATCGTCGCCTGCACCGGCGGGAAGGCGGATCGCACGGGCTCGGTCGGGGTCACGGCGGAGCAGATCACCGCGTTCTTCGCGGATCTCGCCGCCTTCTCCGCCTGGGCAGCCAAGGCCTCCGATGGCGCGACGAGCCCCCTGGGAGCCGGCACCGCCACCGCCCTGGCCGCCGTCAATGCGGTGCGGGCCAAGGTGGATGACTATTTTGCCCGCTGCCGCCTGGCGGCTTTCGACACCCGGGCGCTGGCCGCCCTGAACCGCTCCGAGACCGAGTACCTGGCGATTGCGGCCAAGGACATGAAGATCACCAGCGAGGAGGTCGCTGGTTTCCCGCTGTCGCGGATCGAAGCGGGGCGGGCCTTACCCCTGCTTGACGGTGCCAACCCGGCCTGGGCCGGGGCGCTGGCCAAGTTGCACGCCGATGCCGTTGTCCCGGTTTTCGGAGCCGCCAAAGCCGCGCTCACCGAGGCGGACTGGGCGTCGCTCAAGGCCAAACTCGCCGCCTACGAGGCTTGGTTGGGTGCCAAGGCCGGTGCCTCCGTGGAGAAACTCGGTGCCGCCCGCGCCGCCGAGATTCTGGCCGGCAACGGTCGCGCCGCCGTCGAGGCCCTCGTCACGCAGGACCTGGCTCTCGCCCCGGGTTTTGCGGCGATTGCCGCGGTCGAGAAACTCGCGCGCTTCCATCGCGACCTGCGCGCCCTGCTCCACAATTTTGTCAACTTCGCGGACTTTTACTCGCGCGACAAGTGGGCGGTGTTCCAGTCCGGCACGCTCTACCTCGACAGCCGCTCCACCGAGTTGTGCATCCGGGTCGACGGCCCCAATCCGCTGGCTGCGATGAGCAAGACCTACATCGCCTATTGCACCTGCACGCGGCCGGGCCAGGCGCCGATGACCATCGCGGCCTGCTTCACCCAGGGAGACAGTGATTTCCTCTTCGTGGGCCGGCACGGCGTCTTCTATGACCGCAAGGGGCGCGACTGGGAGGCGGTGATCACCAGCATCGTCGACAACCCCATCAGCGTGCGCCAGGCCTTCTGGGCTCCCTACAAGAAGTTCGTCCGACTGATCGAGGAGCAGATCGCCAAGCGCGCCGCCGCCGCCGAGGCGGAATCCAGCGGCAAACTCGCGGCCGCCGCGGAAAAGACCGCCCATGCCGACAAGGCGAAGCCCGCCGAACCGCCGAAGAAGTTCGACCTCGCGGTCGTGACCGGTATCGGCGTCGCCCTCGGATCCATCGGTGGTTTCCTCGCGGCGATCTTCAGCAACTTCGTCAATCTCGGCATGTGGATGCCGCTGGGTGTCGTCGGCATCCTCCTGGTGATCTCCGGACCCTCGATGATCATCGCCTGGCTCAAGCTGCGGCAGCGCACGCTCGGGCCGCTGCTCGAGGGTAACGGCTGGGCCGTGAACGGCCGCGTGAAGATCAACATCCCCTTTGGCACCGCCCTGACCGATGTCGCGGTCCTGCCGACGGGATCGAAACGTTCCCTGGAGGATCCCTACGAGGACAAGGAGTCCGCGCGCCGCCAGCGCCGCCTCACCTTCCTGGTGGTGATCGTCCTGCTGGCCGCAGCGGCGATCTTCATCCGCTGGAAGCGCGTCCAGACCGGTCACTACTTCTGGCAACCGGCGCCGGCTCCGGCCGCGGCGGCGCCCGCCGAGGCAAAGAAGTAGCCTGCCGTCGCCGGCGGCGAAAAGACGTGCCACCTCACCTCTCGCCGGGCTCACCGAGCCCAGCGAGAGTCGTCTTCCGGAAAGGGCGGAAGGTTACTTTCCGTCCGCGCTTCCGAAGACCGGCTTTTCCAGCGTCGGCTTGCCGCCGATCCAGCGCGCCAGCCAGCTCTGGAATTCCCAGTTCCAGTAAATCGAGTTCTGGGGCGTGAGGATCCAGTGGTTCTCGTCCGGGAAGACCACCAGGCGGGATGGCAGTCCCATAGCCTGGTAGATGCCGTAGAGGGCGGTGCCGTTCACATACGGCACGCGATAGTCCTTCTCGCCATGGATGATGAGCATCGGGGTCTTGAAGTTCTTCGCGTACGTCGTCGGGTTGTTGCGCTGCATGCCCGCGACGTTTTCCCAGGGCGTGCCGCCCAGCACCTTGGTGAAACCAAAGCTCGTCACATCCGCGCCAAACTGGGTGATGAAGTCGTTCACGCCGGCGTGGTTGATCAGACAGGCGAAGCGATCCGTGTGCCCGGCCACCCAGGCCGCCATGTAGCCGCCGTAGCTGCCGCCCGCCGCCGCCATCCGCTTCGGATCGAGGTTCGGGTGCTTCTTCAGCAGGTAATCCGTGCTCTTGAGGATATCCTCCAGCGGCTTGTCGCCCCATTCGTTGTGGATGCTCTGGCAGTATTTCTGGCCAAAACCGGTGGAGCCGTGGCGGTTGACCCAGGTGACGACGTAGCCCGGCGCGGCCATCACGTGCGCGTTCCAGCGGTAACTCCAGGCATCGCGGTTCATCGTGTGCGGCCCGCCGTGCATCAGTTGCAGCAGCGGGTAGCGCTTCGCCGGATCAAAACCCGGCGGGAAATAAAGCCAGCCGTGGACCTGGTCGCCGGCCGCTCCCTCGAACCAGTACTCCTCCATCCGGCCGAAATCGATCTTCGCCAGCAGCTCGGCATTGAACTTCGTCAACGGCCGCGCGGCTCCGGTCGTCGGGTCGAGCGCGAACAGTTCGTCCGGCCGGCTGCTCGTGTTGTGCAGGAAGACAATCGTGGCACCCTGCACCTCCAGGTTGCCGGCGGAGCCCGGCCGGTGCACCGCGGTGAGGCCCGTGCCGTCGGCGTTGATCCGGAAGATTGGCACCACGCCCTTGTCCTCGGCCGTGAGCCAGAGCGTGCGGCCGTCCGCGGAGAACGCCACGTCGCCGACGGTGTAGTCAAGTTGCTCCGTGATCGGCGAGTTCTGTCCGGTGGCCAGGTCATGCCGCCAGAGTTTCTGGAATTCACCGTTGTAGTACGGCGTCTTCAGCCGCTTGAAGACCAGCGTGCGGCCATCCGGCGCGAACTGCGGGTTGCTGTCGTCCCCTTTGTTCTCCGGCGTGATGTTCTTCAGGGTTCCCGAGCCGTCGGTGGGGACGAGGTAGATGTCGTTGTTGAGATAGTCCTTGTAGGGTGGCGGGGTGGAGTTGATCGCCACGGCGATGGTCCGGCCGTCGGGCGAAACGTCGAAGGTGAACTCGCCGCTGATGGCGAAGGGATACGCAAAGCCCGGCGTGAGGTCCCGCACGGCCTTGGTGGCGAGTTCGACGCGCACGAGGCGATGCGCGAGGTTGTCGGTCAGCCACGCATCCCAGTAGCGGAAGGCGCGATCCTCGCTCACCCGCGCGCTAATCTTGGAGTCCTTGCGGCGCTTGACCTCCTTGCGCATCGCCGCGAGGTCCTCCTTGGCGAGGCGGCCGGCAAGTTCCGGAATGACCCGGGTGGCGACGACGAGGGCCTTGCCGTCGGGCAGCCACTTCGGGGCGGTGACGGCGTAGGGCAGCTCGAGAATTTTCTCGGGCTCGCCGCCGTCGACCCGCATGACGTAGAGGGCGGCGTTTTCGTCCTCGCCCCGTTTGGAAGTGAACGCGATCCGCTTGCCGTCGGGGCTCCAGGCCGGCGAGCCATCCGAAACGGGAGCTGTCGTGAGCTGGCGGAGATCGCCCGAGGCGACGTCGACCAGCCACAGATTGGACGTGCTCTTGTTCTTTTCGATCGACCACTCCTGCACCGCGAGGACCACCTTGCTGCCATCCGGCGAAAGGGCGGGGGCGCCGAGCCGTTTCATGGCCCAAAGATCCTGGGGGGTAAGCAGGCGTTTGTCCGCGGCAAGGAGCGCGGTCGCCGCCAGCAGAAAGGCGAGGAGTGGGGTGAGCAGTTTCATGAGCGCGCGACGTTGACGGGGTTCCGCCCCGAGTCAAAGCCGGCCCGCGCTTGCGCGCTTTCGACGATTCCGTAACCACGCTTGCGGACATCCCTCCCTACACACCCCGCCCTGCGGGCACCCCTCTCCCGCCGGAACGATGCAGTCGAAGTCGACGTGCACCGCAGCAATGTAGCCGCGACGACCTCGTCGCGGAGCGGGGCGCGGTCGCCCCGCCCACAGGTCACCGTTTCGTCAGTGGACTCCCGCAGGTGCGTCAACGAAGGGACACGAATCGACACGAAGCACCGGCCCGCGAGCCGCCTTCACCTTTGGGTGGGTGGCAAGACTTCCTCTTCCGCAGGGTATTTCCATGGGTGTTTGTTCGGGTCTATTCGTGGTTCAAGGGCACGGATACGGCTGAAGAGGGGAGCCCGCAGGGCGGGGTGCGTCCGCGCTACGCTCGCGAACAGGATGGAAGTGGGAATGTCGCCGCGGGCGGCGCGACAGCCTACCGCTTCTTGTTCAGCGCGGCGCTGAACCAGTCGCCGGTCAGCGACTGCGGAGGCCGCGGGGACGCGGGCGCGCCGGGCCTGGGCGCCGGGCCGCCGCCGGGCCGCGCCGGTCGTGGTCCCGCCGCGCCACTGCCTCCGGCTGACTTGGGTCCGATCTGCGGGTTGCTGCGCATCGACAGGGCGATGCGCTGCCGCGCGAGATCCACTTCGGTGACGGTCACCATCACCTTCTGCTGGGGCCGCACCACCGCGGCGGGATCCTTGACGAAGGAGTCGGCCAGCTGGCTCACGTGTACGAGCCCGTCCTGGTGGACGCCGATGTCCACAAAAGCCCCGAAGGCGGTCACGTTGGTCACGATGCCCGGCAGCTTCATCCCGGGCTTGAGGTCCTCGGGCTTGTTCACGCCCTCGGTGAAGCTGAAGGCCTCGAACTTCTGGCGCGGATCCCGGCCGGGTTTGGCGAGTTCCGCCATGATGTCATTCAGCGTCGGCAGGCCGACCTCGGCGGTGACATACGCCTCGAGTTTGATCCGCGCGCGCAATTTCGCATCGCGCACCAGGTCCGCCACGGTCGCGCCGAGGTCCGCGGCCATCTTCTCGACCAGCGCATAACGCTCGGGATGCACGGCGCTGGCATCGAGCGGGTGGGCCCCGTCGCGGATGCGCAGGAAGCCGGCGGCTTGTTCGAAGGCCTTCGGACCCAGGCGCGGCACCTCCTTCAGGTCGGCACGCGACTTGAAGGCGCCCTTTTCGTTGCGTCGCGTCACGATGGCCGCCGCGGTGGCGGCATTGAGCCCGGAGACGTAGCTGAGCAGCTGCTTCGATGCCGTGTTCAGTTCCACCCCGACGCCGTTGACCGCGCTGGTCACGGTGTCGTCGAGCGACCGCTTCAGCGCGCTCTGATCGACATCATGCTGGTATTGCCCGACGCCGATCGACTTGGGATCGAGCTTCACCAGCTCGGCCAGGGGATCCATCAGCCGGCGGCCGATCGACACCGCTCCGCGCACGGTGAGGTCCTGATCCGGAAACTCCTCCCGCGCGACCTCGCTGGCGGAGTAGATCGACGCGCCGGATTCGTTGACCATCACAATGGGAATTGTCGCCGGCAGGCCGAGGGCGCGCACGAAGGACTCGGTCTCCCGGCCGGCGGTGCCGTTGCCGATTGCGACCGCCTCCACCTGGAAGAACTTCACGAAGCCCAGCAGCTTCTCCTTCGCCTCAAGCGGGTCGCGATCGGGGAAGATGACGTCGTTGTGCAGGAGCTTGCCCTGGCGATCGAGCAGCACGGTCTTGCAGCCGGTGCGAAAGCCCGGGTCGATGGCCAAAACCGCTTTCTGGCCGAGTGGCGCGGCGAGCAACAGCTCGCGCAGGTTGTCGGTGAAGACCTTGATCGCCGCCTCGTCCGCCCGCTTCTTGGAGTCGAGGCGCATCTCCGTCTCCATCGCGGGAGCGAGCAGGCGCTTGCAGGCGTCCTGGACGGCGAGCACGACCTGCTCCGTGCAGGTGGTGGCGGCTGCACTGGTCGAAGCAACGCGGGGCGGGGGAGTCCCTCCTGCCGACGCGCCGGGTCCGCGGGGCGGGGTCGCCCCGCCTACAGGGGTAGGGGCGGCGCCCTTGACGAAGAGCGCCTGGACGGCGGCGAACGCCGCACCTTCCTCCGGCAGCTGCACCCGCAGCATGAGGAAGAGCTCCTTCTCGCCGCGGCGCATCGCGAGGATGCGGTGCGAGGGAGCCTTGGCGAGCGGCTCGCTCCACTCGAAGTAGTCCTTGAACTTCGCCGCTTCCGGATCGGTGTCCTTGCCCGGCACCACCTTGGTGGAAATCACGGCGTCCTTCTGAAACACGGCGCGCAGGCGGGCGCGGGCGTCCTTGTCGTCGCTTACGCGCTCGGCGATGATGTCGCGGGCGCCGGCCAGGGCTTCCTCGATGGAGGCGATCTTGGAAGTCTGGTTCTTGCCATCGTCGGCCACATACTCCCGCCCCACATAGGCGGTGGCGGCGGCGGTCAGGTCCGTGGCGGGATCCTGGGCAAAAATGAGGTCGGCCAGGGGTTCGAGCCCCTTCTCCTTGGCGATGGTGGCGCGCGTGCGCTTCTTCGGGCGGAACGGCAGGTAAATGTCCTCCAGGGCCGTCAGGGTGTCCGCGGCCAGGATCGCTTTTTCCAGGGCCGGGGTGAGGAGATTGCGTTCCTTCAAGGAGGCGAGGATGGCGTCGCGGCGTTCGTCGATGGCCCGGAGTTGTTCCAGGCGATCGCGGACGGCGGTCACCTGCACCTCGTCGAGTTCGCCTGTCGCCTCCTTGCGGTAGCGCGCGATGAACGGAACCGTGGCGCCTTCCGCCAGGAGCTGTGCCGTGGCGGCGACCTGGAAGACCTTGATCTTGAGCTCGGTGGCGAGCCGCAGGACGTGGTCCGCGTTGGGTTGGGAGGGCGTGGCCGGCGTGGCGACAGACATGGAGCGAAGGAGCGCCGAGAACAGCGCCGGGCGCGGGCCGCGCAAAGCGGAAAATCTGCGACGCGCGATTTCCCGGACTTGAGTTTGTGCGGGTGACCGGTAGCGGGCGGCGGCCGGCCAGTCGTGCGATTGCGCGCCAGGCAAACGCCGCTACGGTGCGTCCATGACCTTGCTCCGCCTGGTTCCTGTCCTCGCCGTCCTGATCGCCTCCCCTCTGCGTGCCGCGGAGTGGCTGCCGATTGAACAGGAGGTGGCCAAGGCCACGGAGTCGCCCCGCGTGACCGTGGTGCATTTCTGGGCCTCCTGGTGCCCGAACTGCCGAGCCGAGTTGGTGGGCGAAGGCTGGAAGCAGTTCATCGAGGCCAACCCAGAGGTGGAGTTTCTCTTCATCACCGTGCGCGACGAGAAGCCGGGCGCCGCCGAACTCGCGAAGCATGGCCTGGGATCGCAAAAGAACTTCCGCCACCTCCAGCACCCCAACGCCTCCCGCCGCAAGGAGGACGAGATGACATCGTTCATGGATATGCGCGTGGGGTGGATCCCGACGACGTGGGTCTTCCAGAACGGACGCCAGCGCTACGCCCTCAACTATGGGCAGGTTCGTTTCCCGATCCTCCAGCAATTGGTCGAGGACGCCACGCCGAAGAAGTGAGGGGGCGCTGCCCACCCCGGCGCCGACCCGGCTGCAGGACTGT
This sequence comes from Verrucomicrobiota bacterium, assembly GCA_016222805.1. GTDB lineage: Bacteria > Verrucomicrobiota > Verrucomicrobiia > Opitutales > Opitutaceae > ER46. Next base: position 245,348 of record JACRQG010000032.1, read on the forward strand.
CCGGTCGCCGTCCTCCCATCCCAGCCTTGTCTCGCCGGGCACATTGTGAGCCACTCGGGAGCGCGCGTCCGCGTTTGACCATGTCCGCCATCAATCGCTTCCTCCTCGAAAACAACCTGCGCATCGCCACCAACCCGTGTGTGAGCCCGGATTTCTGCCTCGACTGGCCGACCTTGCGCCAGCAGCTGCAGACCGGGGCCGCTCTTCGGACTTTTCCCAAGAGCCGGGTTGAGACCAAGGCCGGGACGCTCAGCCTGGTGGAAAACGACCAGGGCGACTGCGCCTGGCGGCTGGAGGGCCGGACCGGGGCGCTGCTCGACGGCATCGATCTCCCGGGAGGCGCGCAGGCCTTTCCGGCCACCTTCGCCAATCTGCTCCGGGTGAAGAATCTCGTGCAGGAGCACGATCCGGCGTCGACCCTCTTTCCCACGGCCGCCGAGAAGCTGGGCCAGAGCACGCTTGGCGTCGGGGCGCGCTTCACGACCCTGCACTGGCCGGCCGTCGACTGGGCAATGAGCGCCCTGAGCCTGGGCGTGACGGCCAACCAGAACTCCATCCCGCGCGAGCTGGTCTACGACGTCGACGTGATGCTCGCCGGCAAGCTCGACTCCGTGCCGTTTCCGTTCATCGGCACCAACGTACCCGAGGGTCACCAGGGCCAGAGCGTGGAGGGCATGAGCCACGGCTGCGTGCTGGCGAAGCTGAAAACCGGCTTCCACCGGCGCGGGGTGGCGTGGAGCTTCAATGCCGACCACCAGCCGATCGGCGGGAAGTTCGACCACCGCGAGGATGCGCTGGTCGCCGGCTGCGTGCTGGCGAGCTACATCACCTTCGATCTCTCCCCGGAACTCGCGCAGACGAAGGTCCCCGAGGACGCCGCCGGCTGGGTGGCTGCCCAGGTGCCCGCCGCCATCGTCACCGCGGTGAAGGCCCGCGTCGCCGCCGCGGGCCTGACGCTCAACGAGGCCGATTTCGCCAAGCTGCTGGCCTATGTCTGGCCGGCGATGGAGAAGATGAAGCGGCGCGATGAAAAGTACGCCGCCGCCCGGGCCCGCCTGTTCACGACCGCGGTCGGGCGCGGCTACCTGCGCGAGCTCTCCATCGACGAGCTGCCCGGGCTGACCACGCCCGAGACCACGGCCATCATGCTCGCGCTCTGCGAGGCGCTGGGCATGAAGATCCACTTCGTCGCCCCGGCCTTTGGCTTCCAGAAGAACATGCCGTACCCCGACAACGCGGCGCTGAAGGGCCTGATCGAGAAACAGTGGGCCGTCTGCCGGCAGTTCGGTGCGAGCATCGGCTTCCACTCCGGCTCGGGCAAGTCCGCCGAGAACTACCAGGTGATGGGCGCGGTGACCGGCGCCCGGCTCGAGATCAAGACGAGCGGCCGCTACACCTACGAGATGGGGCGTGCGCTCTTCGCCTCCAAGGATGCCGGCGATCAGGCGCTCTGGCGCGACTGGTACCGCTTCACCCTCGAGCTGGCGCTGGCCGGCTGCTACAGCAGCGATGCCACCGAGCAGAAGATGGCGCGGATCTTCGTCACCGATGCCCTCGCCAAGGCCGGCCGCGGCACCGAGGTGTTCGCCAACCCGACCGTGACCCGCGCCGCCCTGGAATCGCTGCCCGCGAGCCCCGAGCACATGTTTTGGTTCGAGTACAACTTCCTCTACGTGCTCGCCGGCGGCGGCCGCGCCACCAAGGCCGCCCTGGGTGATCACACGCCCGAAGGCTACCGGCAGCGGGCGCGGTTCTACAGCATCAGTGCCGAGGGCCGCCTGAATTTCGCGAAGAACATCGCGAGCTACCTCATCTTCCTTGCGGAGAACACCGGCCTCGCACCGGCCGCCACCTGCGCCGCCGCCCGCACCCTGCTTGGTCGCTACACCACCCTCGACGCGATGCTGGCCGATATCTCGCACTGAGCGCCGCTCCGCTCCGCTTCCTCTCCCTTCCGTCCCGCGAACTCCCGCCTGTCACCCTTCCACCCCATGCCCTCCCGGCCCTTCATCCACGAAGACTTCCTCCTCGGCACCAAGCAGGCGCGCGAGCTCTATCATCGGTACGCCAAGAGCGAGCCGATCTACGACTACCACTGCCACCTGCCGCCGGATCTCATCGCCAAGAACCACCAGTTCGCGGATCTCGCGGAGCTCTGGCTCGGCGGGGACCACTACAAGTGGCGCGCCATGCGCACCAACGGTGTGAAGGAGGAGTTCATCACCGGCCCGCGGTCGCCGCGCGAGAAGTTCCAGGCCTGGGCCGAGACGGTGCCGCACACCCTGCGCAACCCGCTCCACCACTGGAGCGCGCTCGAGCTCAAGCGCTACTTCGGCGTCGACGAACTGCTCGACGGCAAGTCGGCGGAGCGGATCTGGAAGAAGGCCAACGCGAAGCTCGCCAAGGTCCGGGTCCACGATCTGATCAACCTGTCAAACGTCGCCGTTGTCTGCACCACCGATGATCCGGCCGATTCCCTCGAACACCACGAGGCGATCCGCCGCAGCCCCGGGGCGCTCCAGGCGCGCGTGTATCCCGCCTTCCGGCCCGACAAGGCCCTGGCCGTCGGCAATCCCGCCGCCTTCAACGCCTGGTTGGAGCGTCTGGCCGGAGCGGCGGGCGTCGCGAACGGCATCAAGACCTTCGACGATCTCCTCTCCGCCCTGAAGAAGCGCCACGATGACTTCCACGCCGCCGGCGCCCGCGTGTCGGATCACGGGTTGGAGAGCGCGCTGGCCGAACCCTGCACCCACGCCCAGGCGCGGATGATCTTCGACGCCGTGCGCGGGGGCCGCGCCGCCACGCCCGAGGAAGCCGCGCGCTATGGTTCGTACCTCATGCTGGAGTTTGGCCGCTGGGACGCCGCCCGCGGCTGGGTGAAGCAGCTCCACCTCGGCGCCCTGCGCAACAACAACGCCCGCCTCCTCGGCAAGCTCGGCCCCGACACCGGCTTCGACTCGATCGGCGACTTCCCGCAGGCGGCGGCGCTTTCGCGCTACCTCAACACCCTCGACTCCACCGACCAGCTGCCGCGGACCATCCTCTACAACAACAACCCGACGGACAATTACGTCCTCGGGACGATGATCGGCAACTTCCAGGACGGCTCCATTCCCGGCAAGGTGCAGTTCGGCAGCGGCTGGTGGTTCCTCGACCAGAAGGAAGGGATGGAGTGGCAGATGAACGCGCTCTCCAACCTCGGTCTGCTGTCGCGCTTCGTCGGCATGATCACCGATTCGCGCAGCTTCGTCAGCTACCCGCGGCACGAGTATTTCCGGCGCACGCTCTGCAACCTCCTCGGCGCCGACATGGCCGCCGGCCTGATCCCGAACGACCTCAAGGCCGTGGGCGGCATGGTGAAGAACATCTGCTTCGCCAACGCCCGCGACTACTTCGGCCTTGAGCTGGCGCCGAAGTTTGCGAAGAAGTAGCCTCCCAGCGGGAGGTCGTGTTCGCGACCGGGGTTTCCCTTGTCGCCGGGGTCGGCGCCCCCGGCTACACCAGTGCCGTCGCGCGGCGGGGAGGCAGAGCGGCGTCACAGAAGGCCGTCCTCCTCCGGATCGGGAGGTAGCCGGGCTCGGCGAGCCCGGTGATCCCGTTCGCCTCACACCGCCAGGTGGCCCAGGGCCAGCAGGCCGTAAAAGGTGTACTCGGAATCGACGAAGTCGTCGGCCCAGTGCCCGTGAAACCCGCCCGTGGCGTCCCAGAGGGAGTCGACGAAATCGAGCGTCCGTTCCTTCAGCGATGCCGGCAGCGGACGATCGAGGGCCGAGAGCGCGTGCAGTGCCGTGGCGGTGGACAACAGGTCAGGCATCGGAGCGCCCGGCACGGCGAGAAAGCCACCCTGCGGGTGAGCCTGGGCGAGAATCCAGTCCCCGATGGCGTCGCGCACCGGCAGACCGAGATGGCGGATGAGGATCGCGGCGCCCGCGGTGGCGTTGAGGGCGCCGAACTTCGCCCCGGGCAGATTGCTCCAGGCTCCGTCCGCCGCCTGCAGGCGACTTAAGGCCTGGATCAGCCGCAACGGCTTGGCGGGCAGCCGGCCGAGATCCTCGTAGGCCCCGAGGGCGACGAAGGCGCCGTAGGCCGTTCCATGGGCGAGGGAGGCATTGCCTTCGTAGCCGCCGTCCGGCTTGCGGAAGGTCTCGATCCGCGCGAGGAGCGCATCGGCGCATCCGGCCGGCATCCGTTCGCGACCGACGATGCACCAGCACCGGGCGAGGGCGGAGGCGTGAACAAAATCCAGCGTCGCACCATTGCCGAACGTGCGCAGGTAGGCCTCGACGCGATCGAGCGGCGGTGCCACGTCGAGCACCTGCAGCGCGGCGAGGTTGAAGATCGTGTAGTAGAGATCCGGGCGGCCGGCGCGATCGCAGCCACCACCCTCCGGAGACATCTGCCGCTGCAGGTAGGCCCGGACGAGATCGGAGGACTCGCCCAGCAGGCGCGGGGCGAGCCGGGCGACCTGGAGCAGTTGCAGGCGGAGACTCAAGCCGAGGCGGCCTCGGACAGCACCGGCACGCGGGCGCGGTTAATCTTTTCCTGCTCCTTGCACCAACCCTTGATCTCGACGTCGTTGAAAATCTTGCCGAGCACGCGGCGGAGCAGGCCCTTGAGGTTGTGGTTCTCGAGGTCGTGCAGGGACCGGATCGCCTCTTCCTTGAACGTCCCCAGCAGCACCTCCGCCCGGTCCGTGGCGCCCACCTCCGCGTACAGGGCCTCGATCGCCGCCGGCGTCAGTCCCTCCGGCCAGGTGCGCCGCCAGAGTGCGGCCAACTGCTCCTTCTGGGCTCCCTTCGCCTTTTCATGGGCGACCGCCAGCAGCAGGCTGGGCCGCAGGCCGGCGATGTCGTTGGTCTCGCCAGAGAGGCCGAGATCGCTCAGGTCGTCGCGAATCTGATACGCCACGCCCAGCGCCTCGCTGTACTTGCCGAGCACGGCGGACACCTCGTCGTGCCGCTCGATCCCGGCGAAGAGCGCGCCGACGCGCAGGGCCACTTCGAAAGCCGGAGCGGTCTTGCGGCGGAAGATGTCCAGCACCTCGGTCGAGCGCAGTGGCCCGGGCTGCCGGGCCCAGCAGAGTTCCGCTCCCTGGCCGCGACAGAGTTGGCGCTGCCCCTCGGCCGCGACCTGGAGCAGGCGCACGCGCTGCTCCGCGGAAATGCGGCAGGCCGCGAGCAGGCGGTATCCCTCGCCGATGAGCAGGTCGCCGACATTGAGGGCGACGGGCACGCCATGGGACTCGTGCAGGGTCTTTTCCCCGTAACGAAGGGAGTCGTTGTCCTCGATGTCGTCGTGGATCAGCGAGGCCTTGTGGAAGCACTCCACGGCGATGGCGGCCTTGCGCAGATCGTCGGGCAGCGGCCCGCCGGCGTCACCGCGCAGGGCCTGGTAGGCGGCGACGGCGAGAAACGGCCGCCAGCGCTTGCCGGCGCGGGCCAGCCATTCGCGGGCGAGGCGTTCGGTCTCGCCCTCGGCGGTGCCCATGGTCAGCTCGAGGGAGGCCGGGGTGAACCAGAGGTCGACCTCCTCGTGCAGCGCGCCGAGATCGAGCCGGCGCGTGCGGTCCTGGCTGGAGAGGTGGATGTACTCCCACACCCAGTCGAGGTCGACGGTGGTGTCGATGCAGTCGTCCTGGAGCAGCGGAATCGCCACGCCCGGAATCGCCGCGGCCTCCATGTAGGGGAAAGCCTGCTCCAGCACGCTGAGGCAGCTCACGCCCACGATGGCGTCGATCTTGCCGGTCTGGATGATCGACATGACCACGGCGCTGCCTTCGGCCACCAACACCGCGTAACCCAGCTTTTCGGCTTCGGCGGTGAGATCCTGGATGGTGCAAAGGCCGCATTGCTTGCACAGCAGGCCGAATTCGTCGAACGGCGCCGGGCACTTGCTCTCGACGCGCATGCACTTGGGCAGGAGCAGCAGCCGGCGCTCGTACGGCACCGCGGCGAGCGATTCGCGCCACATCTCGTTGCTGAGCAGGACGCCAAGGTAGTCGCGATAGACGGGATCGCAGCCAAGCAGCTGCACCACGCGATCGGCGTGCTCCTTGAGCTCCGCCATGGGCAGCGGCGGCACCGGGTTGAACTCGGCCACGTAATTGCGCACCGCATGCAGGATGCGCGTGCGCTCGAACGGGGCGGGCGGGATGTTGGCCTTGGGGGCGCGGAATCGCTGCTGCACCGCGTGGCGCGGCACGATCATGGGGGTGGTGAGGTCGGCGGGTTTCGACGCAGTGGGGGCGGCGTTCATGATCGGGGAAAGTTGGCCAGTTTCAGGTATGGCGCGCGACAGTTTCTTTTCGGGGAGTGGCGAACCGGAAAGGGTGGGGACGCGAGGCAGCGCGGGGCGGGGTCGCCCCGCCGACAGCGGTCGGACGCGGTGGGAGTGTCCTTCTCAATGGCATCGGGCGTGATCGGCGGCGGCGGAAGCCGCGGCCGTCGGCGGGCGTTCCAGGGAGTCGCGGAGCTGGCGGGCCTTGCCGGCGGCATCGTGGGCGACGTTCCGGTAGGCCCCGAAGTCGTGAAACCAGTATTTCTTCGCGATCCGGTACATCCAGTGTTTCTCCGGCACCTCCTCGCCGGGCAGCCACTGGCTGAACCGCGGCGTGATGGCATCGAGTTCCGCCATCGCCGTGCCGCGGACCGTGGTGTCGCGGGCGCCGTGCTTGCGCACGATCTCCTTTACCAGGTCGGGCCGCTCCAGGACGACACAACCGCGGGTGTGCCGGGCGGTGATTTCGCGAAAGTCCTTCAGGAAGGCGCTCTGGCGCATCGTCTCGTAGATCCCGCGCGGATCGTGGATGTCCTCGACCGCAAACTGCAGGATCGGACATGGCTCGATGTCGCCGCGCGGGCTGATGTGATGGCTGACCCCGGTTGCCATCGGGCAGAGGGCCTGGCCCTGATGATCGTAATAGGCGTCGACGATGGCGATGGGCAGGCGGGCGCGGGCCTCGGTCACGAAGCGCCGGATGCGCACGAGCTGCTCGGGAGTGCGCGCGAGGTCGAAGTTGGGCTTGGGGCCGACCGTGCGGTAACCGTGGTACCACGCGTAGTGCACGCCCCGACGGATCAGCTCGCGCAGCCACTCCTCGGTGAGCAATTCGTCGATGTTGGTGCGGCAGAGGCTGGTCGCGACTCCGGTGAGCAGGCCGGCGCGCACGCAGTTATCCAGGCCGCGCAGCGTGCGGGCGTAGACATCCTTGTTGCCCCGGCGCTGGTCGCTGGTGATTTCGCGGCCCTCGATCGAAATGAGCGGGGTGGCGTTGCCCAGCCGGCGCAGGCGTTCGGCGATTTTCTCCGTGATCGGCTGGCCGTTGGTGAAGATCTGGAAGTAGCAGTCGGGATGCGCCTCGAGCAGGTCGAAGAGCTGCGGGTGCAGGAAGGGTTCGCCGCCAAGGATGCCGAAGAAGACATTGCCGTGGCGCTTGGCGTCGGCGACCAGGCGATTGAGGGCGGAGAGATCCACCGCATCCTTCGCCTCGACGTCGACCCAACAGCCCTGGCAGCGGAGGTTGCAGGTGTTGATGATCGAGAGATGGAGAAAGGGAGGGAAGTACTCCCCGCGCTTCAGGCGGCGCTTGAACTTCTCGACCGAGAGCATGCCCTTGAAGCCGAAGTTCCAGGCGAACTTCCAGAGGCACTTCGGGTCCGCGCCGCGGATCGAGCGGTAGACGAGGGTGGGCAGCATGGCGGCCTATCGCTGTTGCGCGGCGAGCGCCGCCTGGGCCTTGGCCCGCGCTTCCCCGGCACGCCGGAGGATTTCCTCGGGGCTGGGCAGGCTCATCAACACCTCGGCGGGAATGTCGCCCGCCTGCGCCAGCTTGGTGAGGCATTTCTGGCGCTCCTGCAGCGCCTTGTCGGAATCGCGCTCCTTGGAAAACCGCGACTGCGCCCGCTCGCTGCGCATCCGCAACATCGAGTAGATGTCGCCACCGAGAAGGGCCGAGATGTCGACCTTCATCTTCTCGCGCTGCAGATCCTCGTCGCGCACCGCCGCCCCGTTGATCGGGCCGGCCTTGTACTTGGGAAACATGATCGCCGCCTCGGGGCACACACGCGAGCAAGCGGGACAGTTGGTTTTGCAGTTGTCGTGGCTCTGGACCTGGATCTTGCCCCCGGAGTCGGCCCCGTACACGCCGAAGAGGCAAAAGCTCAGGCACTGCATGCAGTTCGTGCAGCGGTCGTAGTCGATGACCGGAAACCACGGTTTCCAGGCACCGGGCTGGACCGCCTGGCGTTCGGTCCGGGTGGTCTCGACCACCGCGGCCACCTGTTCTCCGGAGAGCCCGGACACCTCGGCCACGCGCATGCGCTCCGGCGCCGCCGCCGACAACTGTTCGGCCGCGCCCGCGCGAAAATGGCCCAGGACCAGGGCCGGTCCGTCGTCCGCCGGGGCGGTCTGGCCGGATTCCCCCACGCGGGTGACGGCAAACCCCTGCCCCAGCAGGCGCGACAGGATCTCGAAACGCTGTCCGCCCTCGAGAGGTTGGGAATCGCGCCCTTCGTAGAGGACGACTCGCAGGTGGGTCTGATCGCGCAGCGACATGGTTCGAAGAAAGGGAGATGGGGTAGGCGGCCCGGCTACGACGAAGACGAGGGCGCGGAGGTTGCGGACGCCGGTGACTTGTCGGCGGGGAGATTGGGCTGCAGGTCGGCGGCCAGCAGGCGCTCCAGCGCCGCCGGCTCGGTGAGTTCGCGCAGGTTGACGACCTCGGTCTGGGCGGGGTCGAGGGGCGTGCCCGCAGAGGCAAAGAGCCATTTCACCGCCCGGGGATAACAGGCGGCGATCTTGACGCCGGGTTGGCGGGCAAGCCGCTGGAGCGCCGGATCGCGGCGGGCCGACATCTCGCAGAGATCGGCGACCGCCTCAAAGGAGCGGCCGGAATCACACAGGCGCCGGAGCACGCCGGCCTTCACGGCCGGATCGATGATCTGGGCGTAGGTGCAGTTGCAGTACAGGAGACCGGCCGGTTCGGGGTTCATGGGCTTCCGGGGTTGTCACCCTTTTGCTGTTCCATCATCCGGTCAATCGTGGCGTTGAGGAGGTCCGTGTATTCGAGGGCCGGCATGCAGTTGCGGTCCGGTTCGCCCTCCGCCCGGTAGAGCCAGCCCGCGCCGTAGGGCGCTTCATGAATCCGGTCGAGGTTGCCGGCCAGTTCCGGGTTCCCGCCGCGAAACACCCCGTCGATGACGCAATAGATGTCACTGATCGCCTTGAAGCCCTCGATGGCGCCGAGGATGGTGCCGGGCTTGACGGGCGCACCGGGCGGTAATTCGAACGACAGGTCCACCAGATCCCCCAGCATGCGGACGGCGAACTTCGTGAACCCCACGCGCCAAAGCCCGTCCGGTTCCCGGGCCAGCCAGAAGTGCGAAGGCGAGTAGAAGGCATCGGCGGGAAGATGGGTGGCGAAGTGCGATCGCTTGAAGAAAATCGTCTGGGGCGGTGCTTCGTCCATGCGGGCGGGGGACTGTCCCCCATTCATCACGGATGGCAAGGAGCCAGTCGCGGAATTCGTCTTGGTCCGCACCGGGAACGCCCGCAGGCTGGACGCGTGACCTACCTCGACCACAACGCCAGTTCGCCCCTGCTGCCGGTGGCGCGAACCGCCTGGCTGGACGCGGTGGAGAGGTTTCCCGGCAATCCCTCGAGCCCCCACCGGGTGGGGGCCCGGGCGGAGGCGGCCTTGGAGGAGGCCCGGCAACGCCTGGCTGCGAGGCTGGGTTGCACGGCGCCCGACCTGGTCTGGACGAGTGGCGCCACGGAGGCCTGTAACACCGTGCTGCACCATGCCGCCGCGGTCGCGCCTGCGGCGGCGGAGGTCTGGGTGAGCGCCATCGAGCACCCGGCCGTGGGCGCCAGCGCCCGGCATTATTTTGGCGGCCGAGTCCGGGAGATTCCCGTGGATCGAAGCGGAGTTGCGGACCTGGGATGGTTGAAGGAGCACCTCCGGGATCGCCGGCCGGCGCTCGTCGCGCTGATGGCGGCGAATAACGAGACGGGCGTGCTGCAACCCTGGGCCGAGACCCGCGCCGCGTGCGCCGAGGCGGGCGTACCTTCCTTCTGCGATGCCACCCAGTGGTGCGGCCGGCAACCGATCCGGGACCTGGGGGTGGGGGGCTTTGTCGCGGGCAGCGCCCACAAGTTTGGCGGGCCGCGGGGCGTGGGCTTCCTGCTGGTGCCGGCGGGAACGGCGCTGCGGCCGCTGCTGCACGGCGGCAAGCAACTCGAAGGCCGGCGGGCCGGGACGGAAAACGTCGCCGGGGTGCTGGCGATGATGGCTGCGCTGGATTGGTGCGAGGAGCAGATTGCCGCAGGTGCCACGGCGAGCCGGGCCGGGTGGCGGGACCAGTTCGAAGCGGAGCTTGTCCGGGCCCTGCCGGGAACCGTCGTCCACGGTGCTAATGTGGACCGGCTGTGGAACACCAGCAGCCTCCGCCTGCCTGCCGCCGACTGTCGGCACCGCTGGGTGGTGAAACTCGACAAGGCGGGCTTTGCCGTTTCCACCGGATCGGCCTGCGCGAGCGGGACCGAGGCACCCTCCCCGGTATTGACCGCCATGGGCCTCACGGCGGAGGAGGCGTCCCGGGCGCTGCGCGTCAGCGCCGGTTGGAACACGATCGCGGAGGAGTGGACCGGCCTTCGGCAGGCAATGGAGCGGATCCATGCCACCGCCGCGGCCTGAGACGTGCCGGTGGCCGCCCCATGAGCCTCTTTCATCCGAGCGATCCTGCAATCGAAGGGGGTAACCTGACCCTGGACCGCCTGCAGCAGGCGCGAGACGTGGCGGTCGCCGCCCTGCTGGCGGAGCGCGCGCCCGACGGCGCGTGGGTGGGTGAGTTGTCGTCGAGTGCGTTGTCCACCGCCACCGCGGTCACCGCGCTGAGTGTAGTCGCCCGGGGCGGACCGGGAGAGGGGGAAGGGACGGGGGAGTTGATCGGCCGGGGTTTTGCCTGGCTCATCGCCCACCAGAATCCGGATGGCGGCTGGGGAGACACGGTCCGGAGCAAGAGCAACATCAGCACCACGACGCTGGTCTGGTCGGCCCTGGCTTTGGCGCCTGCCGGACAACCGGGGGTCGCCCGGGCCGTCGGTGCCGCCGAGGCGTGGCTGGAGCGGGCTGCGGGTGGGAGGCAGCCCGAGGTGCTGGTCGCGGCGATCGAACGGCGTTACGGCAAGGACCGGACCTTCTCGATCCCCATCCTGACCATGGCGGCGTTGTGCGGCCGCCTGGGTCCCGACGGCTGGAAACGCGTTCGCCAGCTCCCGTTCGAGGTGGCCGTGCTGCCGCAGCGATGGTTCGGTGCCTTGCAACTGCCGGTGGTAAGTTATGCATTGCCTGCCTTGATTGCGATGGGACAGGTCAGGCACGGACGGCAGCCGAGTCGGAATCCCCTGTCGCGGGCATTAAGAAACTGGTGCAAAGAGAAGACGTTAAGGAAACTGACCTCTCTCCAGCCTTCCAACGGGGGGTTCCTGGAAGCCACGCCCTTGACGAGCTTCGTCACCATGAGCCTGGCGGATTTGGGCCTAACCCGTCACCCCGTGGTACAAAAGGGAGTCTCTTTCCTTGTCGCCTCGGTCCGAGCTGATGGGAGTTGGCCGATCGACACCAACCTGACGACGTGGCTGACAAGTTTAACATTGCAAGCTGGGAGCCTCAACCTCCCCGGAAAGCAAGGCATCTCCCACCCCGAGCTCCGTCGCTGGTACCTGGCGCAGCAGTATCGGGAGGAGCACCCCTACACGCTGGCGGCGCCGGGGGGATGGGCTTGGACCAACCTTCCCGGGGGTGTGCCCGATGCCGACGACACGCCGGGGGCGTTGCTGGCGCTGCGGGAACTGCGACCGGTGGATGAGGAGAACAAGGCCGCCGCTCGGGATGGCGTGGAGTGGCTCTTGAACCTCCAAAACCGCGATGGAGGCATCCCGACCTTCTGCCGCGGGTGGGGGCGGTTGCCTTTTGACCGAAGCAGCCCCGACCTGACGGCCCATGCCATTCGAGCCTGGCTGGCCTGGCGGGGCGACCTTCCGTCTGCGTCGCTGGAAAGGGTGGATCGCGGGGTGGCGAAGGCGGTTGATTTTCTGCGCCGCACCCAGCGACCGGATGGAGCCTGGATACCGCTGTGGTTCGGCCACCAGGACGCGCCGAACGAGGAGAACCCGGTTTACGGCACCGCCCGCGTCATCCTGGCGTTGGTTGACCTGCACCGGGGAGGCGCCGGTTCAGGAGCCCTGTTGAGTTCGGCCACACGGTGGCTGGCAAATCATCAGCACCCGGATGGCGGCTGGGGTTCTGCTCCGGAAGGACCTGCCTCCTCCGAGGAAACAGCCGTGGCGGTCGAGGCTCTGGCCGCAGCCTGGACGGCCGGCGCGGTGGATCCCTCCTCTCTTCCCACGGTCCGTGCGGCTCTTCACCGCGGCGCGGGCTGGCTCCTCCACGCCGTGGAGTCAGGAAAGTGGAGGGAGCCTGCGCCCATCGGTTTCTACTTTGCCAAGCTCTGGTACTTCGAGCGGCTGTACCCGATGATCTTCGTGACCGCCGCGCTGAACCGCCTGCTGGACGCCGCGTCGACGGACCCCGCCCTCCCGGCGCCGGCGGCGAAACCTGGCGCCAACGACTGAAGCCCGCGCACGGTTCTCGGCGCGTCAGGCCGGCAAGCCGTCCAACCGATGCGTAGGGGTCGGCTTGCCGGGCCGAAAATGTTCCAGATGGTCCAGGGTGGCCCGCAGGCCTGGAAACGATCCCGCCGCCGCAGTGAGGCCTTCTCGCACGGCGGTGGCCAGCACTTCGGGCGCTGCCTCGGCGCGAAGGTTCAGGATCAACTGCCCGCTCCGGACCGGCTGCTCGAGGTGGTACGAAAGCTCCGGCACGAAGTCGTTGCGCACGAGGTTCACGGCGGCGATCTCCCCCGCCAGGCTCTCGTCGGGGCTGAGCGTCATCTTGAGGTGTGCCACCTCCGCCTCTGCCGTCCGCAAGCGTTGCTGCACCTCGGTGGCCACCTGCCGCAAGAAGTCATCGGCGGAGAAGGCTGTCGCCGCGCTTACCTGTACGGTGGCGTTCAGCCACCCCAGCAACGCCTCTCCCTCGGCATAGGTCTGATAGTCGATGTCCATCGCGATCCGCGCCACCTGTTCGTGGCTGGTCAGGCGCTGGAACCACGCCTCCAGGTTGGTTCCCTCCCGCGCGGACACGGCCAGCACTTCCTTGCCCGGGAACTCCCGGGCCAGCACCTGACGCAGTGCGGCCTGCCGGCGTTCGTCCACCAGGTCGGACTTGCTGATGACGACCAAGTCCGCCTCTTCGATCTGCTTCCGGTAAATGTACAGGACCTTGGGGGAGAAGTTGCCGCCCGGCTCCACCCCCAGCACGCGCAACGCCCGCACCGGGTCGAGCAGCACACTCACCGGCGCCACGGTGAACTGGTCGCCATAGAGCCGCCGCAGTGGGTAGGTGACGGTCGCGGCCAGGTCCGTGCAACTGCCCACGGGCTCCGCCACAAACACCTCGGGCCGGGTCTCACTCGTGAGCTTCTGCGCCGCGTCGACGAGCGAATTGAAGCGGCAGCAGAAACACCCGCCGGGGATCTCCTCCGTCGCGAACCCCTGCGACCGCAGCATCGCGGTATCGACGAGGTTGCGGCCTTGATCGTTGGTGATGAGTCCGACGCGCAGGCCCTGTGCCGCCAGGTGCCGGGCCAGCCGGCCGACCGCGGTCGTCTTGCCTGCGCCCAGGAAGCCGCCGATCATGATGTACCGTGCCTTGGCACCCGGGTTGGCGGGAGTCGCGCTCATGCGGTGTCGTGTCGCGTCAACGCCCGGCCACCGCGATCAGTTTTCCCCGCGTGCGGAAGAACAGCGTCCCGTCCGTGATCGCCGGGGTGGCGAGGCAGGTTTCGCCCAGCGGATTCGTCGCCACCACCGAGAAGGCCGCGCCCACGGGCACGACGACCACATTGCCGAGTTCGCTGGTGATGAACAGGTGGCGGCCGTCCGAGACCGGCGAAGCGGTGTAGCCTTCGCTCACCTTGGACACGCGTTCACTGTACCGCACCTCCCCCGTGCGCGCGTCGAAACACGACAGTACCCCGAGGTCGTTGCAGGCGTAAACGTGTTCCCCGATCACGATCGGGGTCTGCATATAGTTCCCCTTCTTGTCGTGGTTCCAGACGATCGCCGCGCTGGCCGGATTGGCCGGCCCGGACTCCGCCGGCGTGATGTCGCCGGACGCATCCGCCCGGATGGCGCGAATCGGCCGCAGCCGTCCGTGCGCGCTCGTGAAGTAGATCAGGCCGTGGGCAAAAACCGGCGTCGGCACGGGAATATCGCCGCCGCCATCCAGTTTCCAAAGCTCCCGGCCGGTCGCGAAGTCATAGCCGCCGGAGTGGTGCCAGCCGTTGACGGCGATTTGCGTGCGCCCGCCCTGCACAACCACCGCGGGAGTGCCCCAGGTCGGCACGTCCTTTCGCGCCGTCCGCCAGAGCTCGCGGCCGTCCGCGAGATCGAACACCGCGAGGAAGGAGTCCTTTTGCACATCGCATTGCACGACCACCTTGCCGTCGTGAATCACCGGGGAACTGGCGAAACCCCACTGGGCCGTCGGCACCTGGAAGTACCCGGAGTCCATCGGGCCGAGGTCCTTTTTCCACAGGAGCTTTCCCTCGCGATCGAAACAGAACAGGCCTTCCGAGCCGAAGAGGGCGACGATGCGCTTCCCGTCGGTGGCCGGGGTGGAATTGCAGTGCGTGGCCTTGGTGTGGCGCTTGACCCGCGGCACCGCTTCGAGCGCGAGCACGTTCCAGAGAATGCGCCCGGTTGCCCGGTCCAGCGCGAGCAACCGCCATTGCACCGGTCCGCTTTCCGGCACCGAGTCGATGTTGCCGTAGAGCCCCACCTTCAAGTCGGCCTTGCCGGCCTCCACCGCGGTCGCGACGTAGATCCGATCGTCCCAGAGGATCGGCGAGGCATGCGCGAGGCCGGGAATCGGCGCTTGCCAGCGGATGTTCGTGCCGGTTTCCGCGTTCCAGGTCGTGGGCAGGGACACTGACGAGTCGAGGCCGCTGGCGGAGGGTCCTCGGTATTGCGGCCAGGGCGCGGCCGCCAGCGCCGTCGCCGCCAGCATCCAAAACGCCGTCAGGTGGGAAGGGGTGGGCATGCGCGGATGCAATCCGCCTTCCGGGCCGGCGCAAGCCGGGTCGCGTCTCCCTAATCGCCGCCCAGGACGGTGCTCGGGCGGAGATCCCGCAGCGACCAACGGAAAACCAACCAGCCGCTGGCGAGGTTGAGCAGCAGGATTCCCGCGAGCAGTCCGCCCACCAGGGCGAGCGTCGGAGCCGCGGGCAGGGTGCCGAGACCGGGCCAGACGGCGACGATCGCGGCGCCGAGACCAATGCCGATGCCCCAGAGGACCAGCCGGCCAAACTCGGCGACCACCAGGCGGGCCAGGACCGGCGGCGGCAGGCCAATCGCGGCCATCACCGCAAACTCACCGCGTCGCTCCCGCAGGTTGCGCGCGATCACGATCGCGAGACCGAGGCTGCCGAGTACGACCCCGAGGGCGCCGAGGACGTTGAAGATCGCGATGTAGGTGTTTTCGATCTGGTGGAAGGCGGTGAGCACCTCGCGGGTGGTGTCGACCCGACCGCCGACGTCGCCGACCGCCGCGGCCAGACGCGGCTGGAGGGCCGCGATCCCCCCGGGGCGCGCGGCATCGACGAGGAAAATCGAGTAGCCGGGATGGGAAGGATACCGCGCCAGGAATGCCGCCTCGTCGACGAGTAGGTAGCCCTGAAACACGGAATCCTTCAGGGTGCCGGCAATCCGCACCGGAAAGGTGCGGCCGTTTTCATCGGTGTAGCTGAGGAGGTCGCCGACCTTGCGTTTCAGCGCCCAGAGGAGCGTGGTCTCGTCGATCAGCGCCGGCAGCGCCGGGTCAGCCGGAGTCGGCCGGAGCAGGTTCCAGCCGTTGGCGCCGGCCGGTCCCGTCCCGGTGATGGGAAATGCTCCGCGGGCAGCGAGGACGGCCGCGTCGACGGCGAGGAGCCGGGGCTGCGCCGTGGTGTTGAGGTTGAAACAGTTGATGTTGTCGCCCGCCCCGGCGCGGAGCGGCACGATGAGGCCGAGTTCCGACGCGTGGGATTCAAAGATCTCGAAACGTCCCACCAGGCGGTCGCGGGCGGGGTTCTGGGCGGCCGTGGTTTCGACAAAGAAGGCAAACCCTCCGGTGCCGCTGGTGCGGTCGAGCCAGTCGCTGCCCACCTGTTTGCGGAAGGAAGCGACGGACAGCACCATGAAGACGGCGGTGGCGATGAGTCCGATGACCGTCAGGCTGCGGGAGCGCCGGGTCTTCAGGTTGAGCACTCCCAGGCGCGAGGGCTCGAACGGAGCGGCCGGATCCAGTCCGGTCGAACCGGCCAGCCAGGTGCGGCACGTCGCCAGGCCGGCCACGAGCAACGCGAAACCCGCGAGGAAAAACGCTCCCTGTGGCGGCAGGCCGCGCCCGGCGACCGCGAGGGCGATCGCGGCGACGAGACCGGCGACGATCGCGATCCGCACCGACGTGCGCCGCAGGCGCGGAGTGGCGGCAGACTCCTCTGCGTGGGCGGCGAGTCGGATCGAAAGCGCCCGTCGTGCCTGGCGGCGCAGGGAGAGCCAGAGCACCAGGAGCGAGAGGATCAGGAAGCCGCCGGCGCCGCCGGCCAGGCTCGCCGGCGTGGCGGCGAAATCGAACCGCGCCGCCCCCTGGCCCGCCCAGATGGTCTCGAGGAACCGCAGGATCCCGCGGGTGTAGAGCGCCGCCAGGGGCACGCCCGCCGCGCTGCCGAGCGTGAGCAGCACCACCGCCTCGGCGAGGCGCCAGCGCCGAAGACGTTCCGGAGGGATGCCGACGGCGGCGAGGAGGGCGTCTTCCCGATTGCGCTGCAGGAGGCAGAACTGAAAGAGCATCGCGACGAGACCGAGGGCCGCGAGGATGAGAAAGAAGCTCATCCCGAGGAAGAGCCCGGCGAAGTCCACCGCCGGGGCGGCGGAGTCGGCGGCGGCACCGCGAAAATCGCGGACCAGGAGTTGGTTCAGCTCGGGCCTGAGGGCGCCCAGGAGGGTCTGCGTGATCTCGGCCTCGTTTTCCCGCGGCGCGGCGATTCGCCGGGCGGTGCGGGCACCCCAGCGGCTGGACCACAACTCCTGTCCGGCTTCAGCGGGCAGGAATGCCTTCGGCGCCCCGCGGTGTTCGTCCCAGTAGCGTTCGTCCTGGTCCCGGATGCGCTTCAGGTCGAGCGGCAGGCCGGGGTTCCAGTCGCGCGGGCTTCCGGTGTTGGTGATGCCGGGAAACTCCGGCATCCAGGCCCGATCCGCGGCCAGTCTCTGCAGAGGGATGATGGCGCGGACGCGAAACGAAGCCGCCTGCTCCTGCAGGGCGCTGCCCGCCGAGGATTGAAAATAGGTGAGCCGCACCTCATCGCCCACGGCGGCCTGCAGATCGCGCGCGAGCCAGTCGTTCAGGACGATGTCCCGCGGCCCGAGGTCGGCGGGGAGGAAGGGAGCGGCCGCGTGCGTGGTGGCCGTGACGATGGAGTACGGCGTGGTGAGCGTGCGCACGCGGAATTCGTTCACGAGGTAGGAGGTGACCGGCTGCGCGGCGGGGAGCGCGCGCACGATCGCGGCGTCGATCTCGGGGTCGAGGAAGATGCGGTCGGCTCCGACCTCAAACGCTCCGGCCGCCTCAATCCAGCGCAGCGAAAGCCCATAGTCGGCCAGGCGGACCGCCCGCCGCAGGGCGGCCGCGAGGGTCTCGCGCGGAGCCTCGGTTTCGAGCAGCATCAGGTTGGCCCGGCCGGGCTGATCCAGCGCCTCCTGCAGGCGGGCGATGGGCAGGAAGACGGAGGCCGGCGGCACCTGCGTCGCTTCCAGGCTGAAGCGTCCGAGGGAGTGGTCGTCGATCACGGCAGCGACGGTGCCGCGCAGCGTCTGCAGGGTGCTTTCGCCGCCCGCGATCGGGGCGTTGCCGGTGAGGATTCCGGGTTTCTGAAACCGGAGGATGAGGGTGTCGCCAGTCGCCAGGTTGAGCTGGCGGGCGAGGGCGTGATTGATCGCGACGGCCGGGCCGGCAGGGGTCAACGGCGCGGCGGGGGGACGCGGGGCGAAGGCCCAGAAGGCGTCGGTGACGCCGAGGAGTTGGACGTGGTTTACGCGGGCCTGGGTGGAGGCGTGGGCGGCCGTGCCGCGCGTGAGCAGCACGGGCGCGGTCCGGGCCGGAACGACGCCAGCCAGATCCGTGGCGAGGGCGGCACGAAAGAACCGGTCCCCGGAGGTCAGCACCTGCGTGGCGCGACCCGTGCGCTGCGCGGCGATTTGCTGCAAGGTGGCCCGGACCGAATCACCGGAGAACAGTGCGCCGAGCAGCACGGTGGCGCCGAGCACCGAGCCAGCCAGCACGCCAAGGTAGGCGTACCGGTGATGGAGGAGGCTGCTCAGCAGGTAGCGCGTGGCGGTCATCGCGAGACGCGGGGCGGGGTCGCCCCGCCCACAGGGCGAGGGAAGCTTAGCCGGAGGAGAACGCCGGACATGGCGGCTTCAGTCCACCAGCCGGCCATCGGCGAGGCGGTAGGTCCGGTGCAGGCGCTGGGCGAGCCCGGGGTTGTGCGTCACGACCACGAGGGCGACGCGGGCCAGCGCGTTGGTTTGGAGAAACAGCTCGGCGATGCGCTCCCCGGTGGAGGGGTCGAGCGAGCCGGTCGGCTCATCCGCGAGGATGATCCGGGGTTGGTTGATCAACGAACGGGCGATGGCGGTGCGGAGCTGTTCACCGCCCGAGAGCTGGTACGGGCGGTGGTCGCGGCGATCCTGAAGACCGACCTGTTCCAGCAGGGCCTCGGCGCGGGCGCGGGTGGTGCGGGAGTCCTCGTCCCAGCCGCCGGCCAGCCGGGGCACGAGGACGTTCTCGAGCACGGTGCACTGCGGCAGCAGGTAATGCAGCTGGAAGACGAAACCGATCGTGCGGTTGCGAAAGCGGGCGGCGGCGGGGGCGTCGAGGGCCGAGAGTTCCTCTCCGGCGACACGAATCGAGCCGGAGGAGGGACGGTCGAGGGCGCCGAGCAGGTTGAGCAGGGTGGTCTTGCCGGAGCCGGAGGGACCGACGACGGCGATCGACTCCCCGGCGCCGACACGCAGATCGAGATCTTTCAGCACCGAGACCGGGCCGGCAGCGGTGTCGTAGGACTTGGAGACGCGGGTGGCTTCGATCATGAGAGGATTTTCCAGCGCCGGGCTTTCATCTCGAAGGCGGGCAACGTGCCGTCGGGCACCTTCTGGACGTCGAAACGCAACTGGAAGATGGCGTGCAGATGCTTGGCGAGCGCGGACGCGGGATCCTGGGCAGGATCCTCGGCCTCGAAGAAGAGCGCCACCTGCGCCAGCGTCCCGCGGTTGTCGATTTCCACGCGATATTCACGAATGCCCGGAATGGCGCGCACCGCCGCATCGACCGCACTCGGGTAGAGGTTGACGCCGCGCACGATCACCATGTCGTCCACGCGACCGAGGATGCCGCCGGCGAGCGCGAACGCCTCCGGCGGCTCGTGCGGCAGCGCGACCGGCTGGACCAGGTCCCCGGTGCGATAGCGCAGGAGCGGGCAGGCGGCGCGGCCCAGGGTGGTGAGGACGAGTTCGCCGCGGCCGGAGCCGGGGGGCACCGGGGTGTTGGTCCCTGGCTGGACGACCTCGCAGAGGTACGACTCATGCAGGAGGCAGAGATGGGAGGGGTGTTCCGCGACGCTGTAGGACACGGGCCCGACTTCGGTCATGCCGTGGTGGTCGATCACGCGGGCGCCGGGCCAGGCCTTCTCGATCCGGGAGCGGATGATGGGCAGGCTGCCGCCCGGCTCGCCGGCGACGAGGATGCGCTGCACGCCGGATCCGAAGAGGCTGAGGGATTCCTGGCGGGCGACTTCGGCGAGGCGAAGGGCGTAGGTCGGCGTGCAACAAAGGAAGCGCGGGCGCTGGGCGAGCAGGAAGCGGAGGCGTTCCGCGCTGCTCATCCCGCCGGAAGGGATGGCGCGCAGCCCGCACTGGATCGCGGAATCAAACGCGGCCCAGAAGCCGAGGAACGGCCCGAAGGAAAAGGCAAAGAAGGCAGTGTCGCCTGGGACGGCGTCGGCCTTTTGCCAGACGACCTTCCAGTTGTCCACGACCCACTGCCAGCTGGCGGGATCGTCGAGCCAGACGATTGGGCGGCCGCCCGTGCCGCTGGTCTGGTGAAAGCGGGTGTAGGTGGCCCGCGGGTACGTCAGGGTCGAACCGTAGGGCGGATGGGCAATCTGGTCCCTGGCCAGCTCCTCCTTGGTCGTAAACGGCATGCGCGTGCGAAACGCCTCCAGGGAGGAGAATCCCCCCAGCCCCTCGGCCGCGGCCAGCTTGGGCCGGTAGAACCGGTTCAGCGGCGCGATTTCGGCGACGAGGCGGTTGAGCGCGGCCAGTTGCCGGGTCTCGAGCGCAGTCATGGCCATAAGTGTCGAGGGCCCGGGTTTGGGGCGCAAGCGCGCGGGGTCGGATCTCCCGGTTGGCGGTTGTAGCCGGCCGCGAGGAGGCCGGCCCCGGGGTCGCCGCCCCCGGCTACATTGGAATCAAACACCGCCAACCGGAAAATGTGCCCGGCGCCCTCCTCTAAGGTGGTCCGTGTGGCAGGGGGCGGGGGCACGGTTAAACGCCGGTTCAACCTGAAACCCAGCGGATACCAGGCAGGCCTGCGGAATCATCATTGCGCGCCGGAGGCCGGCGGGGCCGGGCTCGCGGGGGCAATGGCACGTGCGGTGGCCTTCGCGGGTGCGGGGGCCGGCCGATAGAGGCTGACGATGCAGCCTCCCGCGGCCGCCATCACCATGCCCATGTAGAACTGCCACGGCACGCCGGCGAGGCCATCCTTGGGCGGGTGCATCCAGGTGGCGACGACGGCGTTCACCACGGGAGCACCGGCAAACACGATCGACATGACCACCTGCGGCGTGCCCTTGGCGCCAAAGGCGAGCAGGATGCCAAACGCCCCGATCGCGCCGAGGGCGCCGGCGAACAGCGACAGCCAAATGCCCCTGCTGGGAAAGCTGAAGCTCGAGCCCTGCAGCTTGAGCAGGGCGAGAGGCGCGATCACCGCGAAGATGAAGTAGGCGACGCCGACGAAGAGGAACGCCTTGTAGCGCCCAAAGACCGGATCCTTCATCGCGATCTGGCCGCTGTGCAGGAAGACCCCGTAGAGGCCCCAGGTGGCGACGGTGAGGAGGACGTAGAACAGCCATTGCATGGTGGGTGGTGGGTTAGGGTAGAACGAGAGAGAGGGACAGTAGATGGAGGCGGGACGACCTCGTCCCGCCTCCGGCCGGGGAAAGCCGGCTGGCCAGGAAGCACAACGCGATCTCAGCCGGCCATCATATTCTCCAAGGCGTGGCGGAGGGCGGCGGGAATCGGCGCCTTGCGGAGTTGGTGAGCCTTGGTGTCGAGAGCGACATGGATGATCGAGCAACTTCCCTTGGCGACCAGGGACCGGCCTTCGCCGGGACCAAAGACCCAGAATCCGTAGGTGAGGCTGCTGTTGCGCAGTTCGGAGACGCGAAGGCCAATCTCCAGGGTTTCCTCGAAGCGGGCAGGCTTGAGGTACTGGCAGGTTACCTCGAGGCGCGGCCAGCCCTGGTGTTCATGGCCGTCGGCGGTGTGGACCCGGAAGCCGAGGGAGCGGAAGAAGGCGTGCTCGGCGGATTCCACGAAGCGGAAGAAGTTCGCGAAATGCATGATGCCGGCGAGGTCGGTGTCGGCAAATTCGACCAGGCGGTGGTGGGTGAAATGAAACCGGGAGGGAACGTCCATGCGGGAGCGGGTCGGTGGCGGGGCTGACGTTGCGGGAAGATCCGTCAGGGAGCAAGGGGAGGACCGACGTTCCCGGTCGTGGGGCAAACCCTCTTCCGCGCCGGGTTCAGGGGGCCGGGTCAGGTGATCCCGGCCGGCTGGTTGGACGACGCGGCACCCGATCGCTTACCACCCGGCGGAAACTCGCGGCCATCGCCGCGGCGCTGAAGTGGCGTTGCACGCCGGCCCGGGCGGAATCGCCCAGCGCCTGCCTACGGGCGGGATCCGCCAGCAGGTCGCGCCAGGCGCGCGCCAGCGCGGACGGATCCCGGGGCGGCACCGTCACTCCGCTGCCAGCGGCGGCGAGCAATTCAGGAAAGGCCGCCGACGCCGGCTGCACCACGGGCAGCGCGCAGGCCATCGCTTCGATGACGTAGAGGCCAAAGGCCTCCTCGTAGATGGCAGGGACGGAAAACACCGTCAGGCCCCGCAGAAACGCGACCTTCTGCTCCCGGGTGAGATTGGGTGACCACTCGACGCGGTCACCGAGGCCCGCGGCGGAAATCTTCTTTTGCAGCGAGGTGATCAGGGGCTGGTCCCCGGCCGTGGCGGCGCCGGCGATGCGCAGGCGGGTGGTGGTATCGCCGAGGTCGCGCGCCAGCACGAGGAAGGCGTCGACCAGGACCTCCAGTCCCTTGTCGCGATTCATCCGGGCGAGGTAGCCGATCGCCGGTGGCGTCGTCGGCGCGGCGGGCGCGTAACCCTCGAGGTGGATGCCGTTGGGAACAATCTCCACCGGAGTGCCGATGGCCCCCAGGCGCCGCGCCATGAAGTCCGCGTAGAAGCGACTGGGGGAAAGCACGAGGTCGGAGTCGCGGAGGCGGGCCGCCAGGGCCGTCCAGCAACGGCTGCGGAAGGGCTCGGGCAGGCCGTCGAGGAAACTGTCCTCGCCCTGGAAGAACGTCACGACCGGCACGCCGAGGCGGCGTTTCAAGCCCGGTCCGAACCCCGCGAGCAGTGCGGTCGAGAGGCAGACGAGATCGGGCTTCTCGATCTGTTCGAGCCAGGACAGGAGCTTTTCCAGTTCCTTCCCGAGCGGACTCGACTCCACCTCGAGCATCTGCAGCGACATCTCGCCCTGCTCGCGAGCGGTGGTCATGTGGCTGTGGCGGGCGGCCCAGCGCAGGAGGGCGGCCGAGTTGAGGAGGCGATCCACGAAGGCCGGCGTGCGGCGGAACAGCGGGATCTTCTGTTGCAGGTAGACGTTGATGCCGCCGAAGAACACCGGAACCTCGCGGCCCCCGCCGGCCTCCGCCTCGTCGAGGACGTGCGGCAGGTACATCGGCGCGATCGTCACCTCGTCCCCCGCCTGGTGGAGCTCACGTGCGAGTGCGTTGTCGCGCATGCAGGCGCCGCAGTAGTAGCTTCCCGTCCCCGGGGTGAGGAATACGATCTTCACGGACAATCTTCCTGGGTGGTCGCGCTGGGCGGCGCAAGAAGGAGGTGCAGATCAGCTCCGGCCGGCGACGGGCGCGCGGCCGTGCGCCAGCGGGGCGGGCAGGGTCGCGAACTGCCGCATCGCCTCGAAGAGCGGCGCGTAGTCCCGCCCGTCGATGTTGCCGATCAGGCAGTCGGTGAGCGGTCCGCGCTGGTCTTTGTGCGCCCGGATCAGATCCGCGAAGCTGAACTTCGGATCGTAGAAGGCGTAGACGATCTTGCGCATGGTCTCCACCGCCTGGCAGACGCGCTCACCGTAGGCCCCGAAGGCATCGGCGGTGATGGGTCCGGGCCGATCCAGGGCGGCGTCCACCGCATCGGCGGCCAGTTCCCCGCTCTTCAGGGCGAGGAACACGCCCGAGGAGAACACCGGATCGAGGAAGGCAAAGGCGTCGCCGACCAGCACGAGTCCGTCGGCCGCGCAATACTCGCCCCGGTACGAGTACTCTCCGGTCACCCAGTACTCGCCGAACTGCTGGCCGCAGGAAAGGTGGTCCTCGATCCAGCGGTTGTTCTTGATCTCGCGTTCGAAGATCGTGCGGGGGTCCTGGGTGTCGCGGAAGAGGTAGTTGCGCTCCGCCACGATGCCGGAGCTTACGATGTCGTTGCGCAGCGGGATGTGCCAGAACCAGCCCTTGCCCTCGAGGTAGGCGACGGTGGTTGAACCCTCGTCCAGGCCGGGGTCCCGCTTGGCGCCGCGGTAGTAGGTCCAGATCGCGACCTTGTTGAGCTGGGGATCGCGCTTTCGGGTGCCGGTCTTGCGGAGATGAAGCGCATCGCGGCCGGTCGCGTCGATGACCACGCGCGCCGCATGCTCCCGGACGGTGCCGTCGCGGCCCCGCGCCTGCACGCCGGTGATGGCGCCGGAGGCGTCGGCCAGGAGTCGGGTCACCTCGGTCTCCTCGCGGACCTCGGTTCCCTTGGCGCGGGCGTTGTCGAGGAGCATCTGGTCGAAGTCCGCGCGCGGCACCTGCCAGGTCTTGGCCGCCGGGTGATCGAAGTGCTGGAAGAAATAGAAGGGCGTCGAGACCCGGCCGTCGCGACCGACAAACTGCACGCTGTACTTCTCGACGAACGCCATCGCCGCGATCTTCTCGAGGACCCCGAGCCGCTCGAACGTGAAGTAGCAGTACGGCATCAGGGACTCGCCGATGTGGTAGCGGGGAAATTTCTCCTTCTCGAGGACGAGCACGCGCCGGCCTTTTTCCGCCAGGAGAGCGCCGGCGGTGGTTCCGGCCGGACCAGCACCGATGACGATCGCGTCGTAGGGATCAGTGGGGGTGGGCATGGGTTGGTGGGTGGGAAAGGAGGCGCGGCACCGGGGGGGGGGGGGGGGGGGGGAAAAGGAGGCGCGGCACCGGCGCGGGAGGCAGGATCTCCATCGCCCACGCGATGGCCTCGCCGGAGGGTTTCGCGAGCTGGTTGAAACGTCCGTAGCAGCTCACGCCCGCGGCGGTGCGAAACGGCAACCGCGTGAGCAGGGCGGCGTCCACCGCAAAGAAGCACGTGGGCGCGCTGGTGAAGCGGATCTGAAACTGGTGCAACAGGCCCCCGAGGGGCCCGTGGCCGCCGAGGATGGCCTCCCGTTGCGAAGCGGTGAAATGCTCCCAGACCACGGCAATCACGCCGTACTCCACGACCTGATCCCGATCCTCGGTGCGGAGAAACACCTCGCGGAGGTAGATCTCGTCCTGCCGCACCTGCTGGAGGATTTCGACCCGCAGCGGGCTGCCGTGGAACTGGGCCAGGGTGGAAGTCATGTCCCGATCGTGGGCGAGCAGCCGGGCGGCAGGCGGTGGCAGTTCGTCGGGGGGAAGCCGGTGCAGCGCGTGCGCGGGCAGCCGGCACGATTCGCGCAGGAAGTCCCAGAGGGCGACGGGCACGCCGAGGACGGAGGCGGAATCGGCGGCAGGCATGGCAGCGCGGCGGATCAGACGATCTTCGTGGTCTGATGCTGCGGCAGGAAGAACTCGTGCAGCAGGGTGTCGACGCAGAGCAGTCCGTCGCGCGCGAGTCGCACCTCCCCGGCAGAAAGGGTGGCCAGCCCCTCGGCGACCAAGTGCTCCAGCTGGCGCGCGAAGCGCTCCCGGAGGTTGGTGCCGAACTTTTCCTGGAAATAGCCGAAGGCGACGCGCCCCAGCTTCATTTGCAGGATGAACTCGCGGATCATCCGCTCCTCGGGCGAGGTGCGGAAGGCTCGCTTCAGCGGCAGTTCGCCGGCCTGGATGGCGGCGAGGTAGGGTTCCATTTCCGTCAGGTTCTGGAAATGGACGCCGGCGGCGTGGGAGAACGAGGCGACCCCGAGGCCGATGAGATCGGCGCCGCTCCACAACGCGTCGCGATAGATGAACTTCGTGCGCTGGGGATTGAGGACGGCGGTGTAGCCGCTGGCGACGGTGTAGCCGGCGCTCTCCAGCGCGGCGAAAGCCTCCTTCACCCAGCGGCGCTTGGTCTGCCAGTCGGCCACCGGGGCGACCAGTCTGCCGCTGGCCTTCATCTCCTTGTAGATGGTGGTGTTGTACGGGACCTCCATCTGGTAGATCGTCACGCTGTCGGGCTGGAGCGCGATCGTGCGCTCGATGTTGCGCTGCCAGTTGGCCTCGGTCTCCTCGACCATGCCGGCGATGAGGTCGATGTTGATCTGGGGAAACCCCTCGGCGCGCGCTCTCTCGTAGGCGCCATAGACCTCGCCCGAGCGATGGGCGCGGCCGTTGATCTCCAGGATGTGGTCGTCGAAGTTCTCGATCCCGAGGCTCAGCCGCGTGACCCCGAGACCGCGAATGGCGGCCAGCTTGCCGGGATTAAGCGTCCCGGGTTCGCATTCAAAGGCGATTTCCTCGGCGGCGTCCCACGGCAGGATCGCCTGCAATTCGCGGGTGAGGTCCTCGAGCTGCTTGGCCGAAAGATACGAGGGAGTGCCACCGCCGAAATAGACGAAGTGCGGCCGGCGTCCGCGGATCAGCGGCCGAGCCGCCATGGCCCGCAATTCGGCGACGGTGGCGTCGAGGTAGGTCTGGATCTCGCGGGCGTTCTTGTCGGTGTAGACGCGAAAATAACAAAAATGACAGCGTTTCCGGCAGAACGGGATGTGGTGATAGAGGCCGAGTTTGGTCTCGGGGGCCGGGGTGGAACCGAGGGCGGCATCGACTTCTCCCCGCTGGTTTTCCGACCAGAAGGAGAACGGCGGGTAGTTGGAGATGAAGTAGTTTCCCGCGACCGTGGAATTCCGGGCAGGTGACGAAGTCGGGGACGCGGAGGACATGAGGGGGCAGGAGAAAGACGTCGAGAGAGTGGAGGGGGATGCGGCCAGATCGCAACGAAGGTCGATGGAAGTGGGGACGTGGCGGATGAAGACCTGGTGGTGGCGCAGGGACTCGCCGTCCAAGCAGGTACGGGATTCGCGAAAGGGCGGGGCGCGGACTGGCGGCTCCGTTCCGCGCCAGAAGTACGGTACTTACTTTCCCGGAGTTCCGCGGATCGCGAAGACGGTGCCTTTTTCGCCGCCGACCAGGATCAGGTTTTCGCCAAAGGCCGGGCTGGCCACGATCGCTTCGCCGAGTTCGAGGCGCCAGATCTCCGCGCCGGTATCCAGGCTGGCCGCGTAGAGTCGGCCGTCGGCGGAACCGAAGACCACACCATCGGTGAAGGCGATGGGCGAACCCTCGACCCGCCCGCTCGTCTTGAACTTCCAGGCGCCTGCGCCCGTGGTGCGCTGGATGGCGTGGAGGTGTTTGTCGCGCGAGCCGATGAGGACGAGGGACTCGGTGACCGCCGGCGAGCTGAAGAAGGGCATCTGCCGATCCTGGTAGGTCCAGGCGACCTTGCCGGCGGGCACGTCGAAGGCGACCGCCTGGTTCGCGTAATTGCCGCAGAAGGCCATCGTCCCGTAGGTGCCGATCGACGAAGGGATGTACGCCTCCGCCTCGATGGAATGCACCGGCGTGCCGTCGCGCAGGTTGACCACGTGGAGCTTGGCGTCGCAGCCGCCGAAGACCACGAAGCGCCGGTCGACGATGGCGGGGGCGCCGTTGATGTAGTCGTTGGTCTTGTAGGTCCAGACGACCTTGCCGTCGGCGGCGCTCAGGACGCGCGTGGTGCCGTCGTAGCCGTTGATCAGCACCCATTCGCCTTCGCCCGTCGGGCTGGCGATCACGTTGGCGCCGGAGCTGATCTTTTCGTCCGTGGAGAACTTCCACGCCTCTTTGCCTGTGGTGGCGTCGAGGGCATACAGGTTGCCGTCGTTGGAAGTGAGATAGACGCGGTCGCCGCTGACGGCCGGCGCGGCGCCAATCGTATCCTTGGCGTCGAAGTGCCACAGTTCGCGCCCGGATTCGGCGGCGAGGCAGTGGAGGCGTCCCTTGTCGGTGCCGACGTAAATCCGGCCGCGGGCGATGGCGGCCTCGGCATTGACGGGACCATGGGCCGTGAAGGTCCACGCCGTCTGGGGTGCGCGGGGGAGGGGCGCCGGCACACTCCCGGTGAGGGCGGGGCCGCCGCGGGTCATCGGCCAGGCAGTGACCGGGGGCGGGGCGGACTTCGGGGCGGGGGCGGCGGCGCGCTCGCCGCAGCCGGTGAGCGCGAGGGCCGCGGCGAACAGGAGTGCAGCCAATCCGGGTGCTGAAGACCCCGTCCCGGGCTCCTGCCCTCGCTGGTGTAGGCGGGGCGACCCCGCCCCGCAGGTTGGGCTATTCGCCTCGCGCATCGGGCCGCTCCCCGGCCGCGGGGCGAGGTCGCCCCGCCTACAGGTGAAGTGGTAGCCGGGGTCGCTGACCCCGGCCGAGGAACCATCGAACACCCGTCCCGGGCCGGCCTCGACGCGGCCGGCTACATTCTTCCCGTTTGCTTCCACTCCAGGCGATCGGGTCATCACGCGAAGAGCAGATCCCGTAACGTCGGAATCACACGGCCACAAGATCCCCTTGCAGGGCGCGGCGGCGGTAGAGGAATTCGAACAGGTTGCCCTCGTGCGGTTGCTCCCACTGCACGCGGTTGGTCGGGTACGGGCCGATGTTGAGCCGCTCGATGTTGGTGCTCGTCATCAGGTCGACGGTCCACGCGCGATCGCGCGTGAAGGCCGAAACCACCAGCGATTCGCCGATGACGTCCAGCATGCGCGCCTGCGGCACCTCAAGGATGCTGGCAAAGGGGAACATGAACTCTGTGTTGGCGAGCGGGTGCTCCGGATCGCGGCACGAGATCAAGGTGGGCTGCAGGAAGGTCTGCCCGTGCGCCTCGATGAGGCGCGGACCCTGGCGGTAGCGCGCGGTCACGTCCTCGGCGCCCGGCGTCTGGAGAAGTTCGTCGATCCGCTCGTTGATGCCTTTCGCCATCGAGGGATTGGCGAAGCCGCACAGGAGCGCGTCGCGATCGTCGCGGGCCCGCGGCACGATGGCGGCGAGCTTCCGGGCCAGGGCGTCGGCCAGGGCATCGCGATGGCGCGAAATCAGGACGGCGGAGGCGTTGATGCAGCTGCGGCCGCCGTTGGAGGCGATCGACTGCACGACCACGTCGAGGTGCTGCTCCCACTGGTCGGCGTAATCGTCGCCGATCAGCACCTTGCTGCGACCGGAACCGTGCACCTGGATGTGACGGTACGGCGCGTACTTCTTCACGGTGGCGTCGCTGCCGAAGGCGATGGCGCGACCGGTGCCAAAGAGCAGGGCGTCGCCGCCATCGTGGGAGGTCGGGTAGAATCCGAAGGCCTCGCGGGGAAATCCGGCGGCGATCATGGCCTGCACCAGACGGAACGGCGTGAGCGGATCCTCGCGGCCGGGCTTCAGCACCACCGGGATCTTCATCACGAGCGCGGGCAGCCAGAGGGAGTTCACGCCGGGGGAGTTGCTCGGCAGGAGCACGCCGAGGCTCTCTGTCTGCGGGAAGAAGTTCACATCGATCCCGCCCTGCCGGATGTAGCCGCGATCGAACATCTCCAGTGGCAGACCCCGGGTGAGGCCGGCCAGCACGGCGCGGATGTTGGCCATCGCGGCGTGGACCTTGCCCATGTTGGCCCGCCCGAGGCTGTGGGGTAGTCCCGTCAACTGCGAGAGCGCGACCACGTAGTCCTCCGGGCTCTGCCGCTCGTCGCCCAGGCCCCAGGGGAGTTCACCGTGGAGGAAGAGCTCGGCGGCCTTTTCGCAATAGCTGGCGAGTGTGGCGCAGGGGATCGCCTGGAGGGCGGCGCCGGCGCGCTCGAGGCCCTGGAGATCCCGGCGGATCAGCCCGGAGTTGGCCATGCTGACCTCGACCCGGCGTCCGGCAGCGGTGAACTCGATCTTGTCCAGGCTTTGGTAGGGGCGACCGAGGCGAAGGATGGGAATGTGAAGCGGAGAGATCATGCGGGGAGGAGGCCCACGGAACACACGGAGAACACGGAAGGAAGTGGCGAGTGCTGGAAAGCGGGACGGCTTACGGGCGTTTCGATTCGGGTCGGATTAACCACGGAATACACCAAACACACAAAAGCAGAGAAGCATGGGGGCGGGATGGTCTGAATCGAGATGCCGGCGGAGTGCTGCGAGGCGATGACCATTTGGAAAGAACCGCAGGCCAGCCTTTCGTGTGTTTCGTGTCTTTGGTGGTGACCCTTGGTGTCTGGGCCCGACTCAATAGACGCCTTCGATGATGGTCTTGGTCAGCGACTGGAAGGGACGCACGTCACCGACGCCATCCCACGGGAATTCATCGCAGGCCGGCCGGCGGATGGCCTCGTCGCGCTCGAGGAAGCGCGGCATGAAGAACTCGCGCGTCATCGTGGTCAGCTCCACGCGGCCGTACTCGCCGTAGGGCACGGTCTCCTCGGGCCGGTCGGGATTGACGACCCGCAGGATGGCCCGCGGCTGCGGCGCATAGTAGGTGAGGCTGTAGTTGTCCTCGGGCTTCAGTTTGCGGCTGATGGCGAGGCCCATGAGCGTGTTGCCGTAGGTCGGGGCGAAGTTGATTTTGCCCTCGAGGACTTCCTCAACCACGAAGCGAACGTATTGCGGCGTCATCGTGGTGCCACCCGCAAACACGCCCTTGAGGCCGGCCTGCACGAGGGAGATGCGCTCGGCCAGGCTTTCAAGCAGGCGCGGGGTGGTGAACATGCTCGTGATCTTCCGGTGGCGGATGATGGTCACGGCCTGGTCGATCACGTGTTCCTGGTACTTGCGCGCCATCGCAAACTCCCCCATGGCGATGAGCCGCTTCACCCAGCGCGGATCGAGATCGACGAAGTAACAGGAACTGCCGCGGTAGTTCGCGAGGTGCTCGACGGCGAGGCGCAGCCGGCGCGGGCCGGTAGGGCCGACCATCAGCCAGTTGCCGCCCTTGGGGAAGAAGTCCGGGCCGTAGTGGTCGCTGAACTCCTCGTAATCGACCTTGTAGTCGTCCCACCCGATGCGCTGCTTCGGCATGCCGGTGGTGCCGCCGGTCTCGAAGACGTTGTACGGCCGGCCGGCATAGGCCTTGGGCACGAATCGCTCCGGCTGCTCCTTGCGCAGCACCTCGTCGTCGAAGTGGGAGAACTTCGTGAGGTCGGCGAAGCACGTGATCTCCTTCAGTGGGTTCCAGCCGGCCTGCTCCGCCCATTTCAACCAATAGTCGCAACCGGTCGCGGGCGAGAAATGCCACGCGACCATTTCGCGTGTCCAGGCATCGAGGGCGGCCTGGGCCTGGGGAATCGTGAGAGTGCTGCTCATGAAGGAAGAGAGGGGAGGATGAGAGGAAGACGCGGAAAACGGGGGAAGAGAGGAAAACGGGGGAAGAGAGGAAGACGGGGGAAACGAGGAAGAGGAAACCTGGGAAGACCGAGAAGGCAGGGAAAAGAGGGAGACTGGGGAAAGTAGAAACGGGGCGGCGGCGTAGGCCTTTCCGCCGCCATCCGGGTTAATCAGTGTTCATCCGTGGTTGAGTTCCTGTAGGCGGGGCGACCTCGCCCCGCGGGAAGAAGGCTTCGAATCAAGACGCGCGGGGCGGGGAGACGAAGAGCGTGTTGTTCGCGGCGACGGGGCTGCAATAGATCGGCGTGTAGAACTCCGGCTTGCCGACGAGCTTCATCTCCCGGCCGGTCTTGAGGATGACCATCTCGCCGTCCTCGTTGCCGCAGTAGACCTTGCCGTCGGCCACCAGCGTGGAGGACCAGATGCGGCTGTTGGTGGCGTAGGTCCAGAGGATCTTGCCGGTCTTCGCGTCGACACAGTGGATGTTGCCGTTGTATTCGGCCTGATAGAGCAGCCCCTCGTGGAGGCTGGGGGTGGAGATGGAGCGACCAAGCGTCTTGTTGGTCCAGATGGCCTTGCCGGTGAGATCCCCCCGTCCGTTCAGATCGAGGCAGCTCAGCATTCCGACGCCGTCGCCGTGCTCGGGATCCTGTCCGATCGACATGAAGGCGCGGTCGCCGTCGACGATCACGGTGGCGATGATCTCGCTCGGTCCGTCGTGCGTCGCGTACTTGAGCGGCTGGCCGTTCTTCGTGCGGTACTCGGGCGGGTTGGCGTCGTAGCGGAAGAGCTCCTTCAGCGCGGGAAAACCCTCCGGGTGCTGGTAGGGCTCAAGATCGAAGCCGTAGCAAAAACCATCGCCACCGCCCCAGACGATCATCGGCTTGTTCTGGACCAGCGTGTATGAAGCGGAGCTCCAACTGGCGTGCAGGGCGCGCTTGGAGACCCCGGAGGCCTCCTCGGCGAGAACCTTGCCGGTGTGCTTGTCGACGAGGATCAGCGCCGGGGCCATCGGGGCCGGGATGTTGAGGTGCGACCAGTCCACGCCGTTGGAGGTCGCCATCACGATCTTATCGCCGATCACGAGGGGCGAGCAGCTCGAGACGTTGTGCGGGAAGATGCCGAGCTCGTTGCGGATGTCGGAGACCCAGAGGATGTCGGCGTGCTTGTCGGTCAGGTTGACCGGCTTGCCGTCGACCGAGGAGAATTTTGCCTCGTCGGTGAAGGGGCCGGCGTTGCCGTCGGCGAGACCCTTGACGTCGAAGCACACGAGTTCGCCGCGGTTCGTCACCACGTACCCGCGATCGCCGTCGATGGCGACCGAGGAACAGAGGCCGACGAACTCCCAGTCGCTGACCTTGCCCGCGCCGACCTTCGGGATGATCAGCTGCCAGAGGAACTCGCCGGTCTTCTCGTCGAAGCACATCAGGATGCCGCGGTCGCCCGTCTGGGCGGGATCGCGGGGCGACTCGTTGTTGGTCCCTGAATACACCCTCCCGCCCGCCACCACCGGCGTGCCGTAGGACTGGGATCCGAGCTTGGCGACCCAGCGGATGTTCTTCGTCGTCTTCGGGTCGATCGTCTCGCTCTTGGGCAGGAACTTGCCGCTGACGATGTCATCCGGGATGCCCGTGGCCTTCTGCACCATGTTGCGGGTGGGACCGCCGCCCCACATCGGCCAGTCCGCGGCGGACAGCGCGGGGGCCAGCAGGCCGAGGGTCAGGGCGAGCGCGCCCCACTTGTAGCCGGGGGCGCTGATCCCGGCGCGGCCTCGGCGAGGCCGGCTACACCAGACCTCCGTGGTGGTTGCCGCCCATGTAGGCGGGGCGACCTCGCCCCGCGCCGTGCCGTCGGCTCCGCACGAGAGCGCGCGGCGGGGTCGCCGCGCCCACAGGGCCCGGGCAGCGGCGTGGGCGGACGAAAGGCGGAAGGACGGGCGGCCCGGGAGGGACGGCAGGTGGCTATTCATGGGTGGCGAGGGAGAGGTTGTCGATGTACACGCGCTTGAGCGCCTGCGGCGAAAAGGCGAACACCCCGGGCGCGCCTTGCGCATGGAGCTTCTCCTGGCGGACCTCGATGGTCCATTTGTCGGGTTCCGGTTTCGCCCGCTCCCAGAGCTTGGCCCGCACCCAGCCGCCGCCCTTGCCGTCGCTGTCCACCCGGGTCTTCAGGTGGTACCAGGTGTTGGGCTGGGCGTCGAAGGGCACGGATTCCTTTACCCGCTCGTGATTGCTGGAGACCTCGAGGATGCGGCTGTTGGCGACCAGGGCGATCAGGTAGCGCTGGTTGACGAGCCCGACTGAAGACATCACGCGGCGCGTGCCGTCGGTCATGACGTCGGCCTCGAGGGTGTAGCTCTTGAGGTCGGATCGTCCGATG
Source organism: Verrucomicrobiota bacterium (assembly GCA_016222805.1). Classification (GTDB taxonomy): domain Bacteria; phylum Verrucomicrobiota; class Verrucomicrobiia; order Opitutales; family Opitutaceae; genus ER46. Next base: position 278,758 of record JACRQG010000032.1, read on the forward strand.
AAGTTCATCGTCCGCTGGAACAGGATGTTGTCGAGCCGGTTGGTGACCACCTTGCTGCCATCCCGCTCGAGGACGTGCCATTTCACGCGGGCGCCAAGCCACGCGAGGGGCGGGAACTCGACGGTTTCGCCGTCCTTGTTCTTTTGCGTGAGCGCGATCGCGTCGAAGTTCTCCTTGTAGCCGGGACCGGCGACAATGCGCCCGCGGGTCACGGCGGAGAGGTTGTTCCACTTGGCCTGGAACTGGCCAGCGGACATCCGGGAGGTCGGCTTGGTCCGGAGGGTGTCGCCGGTGAGTTCGCCATCGACTTCGGACTTCACGAGGGCGGTGGGCGGGATGAACTTGGCCCAGGTCACCTCGCTGGTGACCGGGCGGACGCGCCGCCCGCTGGCGTCGAGACCCCAGACGGTGAACTTCTGCTGCATGCCGGGTGAGAGCACGAACTCCGCCGGCAGCACCTGGAGCTGGGTGATCGGCGCGGTGGAGGGAGCCTCGGGCGCCACCGCGACGGAGGCGGGAATCACCGGCGGCGTGGTCTTCGGCCCGAAGCAGTGCAGCGATTCCTTGGTGAAGATGAACACCGAGTCGCCGTAGAACGACGGCGCGCCGAGGCAGAGGGAATCCATCTGGTTGACCGAGAGGATTTGGGCCTTGTCGCCGGCGTCCTTGAGGATGTGGACGGAGCCGTTGTGCATCGGCACGTAGAACTTGCCGTCGGCGTAGGCGGGCGAGGCGTGGAGCTGATCGGGGGCGAGTTTTTCGCTCCAGAGCAGCTTGCCGGTGGCGGCGTCGGCGCACAGGAGGCTGCCGGTGGCGATGGTGGAGTACACGCGGCCGTTGACGAGGAGCGGGGAACTGCTGAAGGCGACAAACTCGTCGTTGCGCCAGATCTCGGCTTCCTTGCCGAGCACGAGCGGCTTCGGCCCGGTCGGGTATTCGGTGGGAATCTTCAGCGCGACCAGGCGGCCGTGGTGCGTCGCGTCGACGTTCTCTTTCCCGTGGATGCCGATCAGCTTGCCCGGGCCGTCGAGGAGGATGTCGGCGTTGACGCCGGACTGCGAGAGGCGGAAACGCCAGACGGGCTCGCCGGTGCGGACATTGACGCACACGATGTTGCCGCAGCCGGTGCCGGCGTACATCACGCGCTGGTTACCGAGATTGCCGAAGACCGGCGTGGCAAAGGTGCTGTCGAGGGGCTCGATGCCCGGGGTGGAAAACCAGGCGAGTTCGCCGGTGCGTTTGTCGAAGGCGTAGAAACGGTTGCGGGCGGGGCCGTCCGCGCCCCAGTTGGCGGTGATGCCGTCGGTGATCACCAGCGGGCCGTCGATCGCGAGGGAGCCGGTGCGACCGTTGGGGAAGGTGAGGCGGCCGTACTCCTCCATCATCGAGTGCTCCCAGAGCAGTTTGCCGTCGCGGCTGAAGGCCATGAGGTGACCCCAGGTTGATTCGAGGTAGACGTTGCCGGTCTCGGCGTCGACGACCGGGGCACCGATGGCGTAGCGGTTGTAGGTCGTGTCGGAGAGGTAGTCGCGGAAGCGGTGCTCCCAGAGCTTCTGTCCGGTCTTCACATCGAGGCAGAGCAGCGTCTCCTCGACATCGGTCGTCTCGCCGTAGAAGCCGAAGGCGTAAACGCGGCCGTCGGCGATCACCGGGGTGCCGGCGCCGCGCACCTTGACTGACCACCGATGGTTGGGACCACCGATCTCGAGCTTGTCGGGCAGCTTGGCCGTGGACTTGGAGACGCCGTTCTGGTCGGGGCCGCGCCAGTTCAGCCAGCCGGACGCCGCCTGGAGCACGCTGGTGGACGGCACGGCAGCCAGCGCAAGGACGAGCGGAACAAGTCGAGACACGAATCTCATGGGTGGGAGTGGAAAGAGGGGGGAATCCGGGCGGCGCGGGCGGAAGACCCGTCCGGCGGCCGGAAAGGAGGCCGGGCAAGACGTGTGGGAACCCGCAACGTAACGCGGAAACGTGGACGCCACTTCGAAGGAGAGCGCCGAAGGCAAAACCGCAAGGCGGTTTTTCGGGAGGCGGAAGCGTGGGGCGCCTTCCGTGTGCTTGCACGCGAAGTGAGGGGAGCGGCGCTTTCCCAAGCGCCGCTGCGTGTAAGCGGAAGAAGTACCTGTCAGCCCGGATAGGAATACCCCTCGCCGCCCACCTCTCTGTTCCCTCCGTTGCCTCCTGTTCAGGCCAATCTGGAACAGGAGCCAGCTGAGGAAACGGAGGTGAAGATCGCGGACCCGTTGGATTGCCTCAGGGCGCTACCTCTCAATCTTTCCGTGTTTTCCGCGTATTCCGTGGGCCCGTTCCCCTTCGCCCCGCCCCCTTTTCTTGGCTTGCGAGTATTTTGTGGTGGCCCCGCCCGAGTCGTCCGTTCACCCGCAGCCCAAGACCCCAGTCCGGCTTTTGTGGGTTTGGTGTATTTCGTGGTGACCGCCCAACCCGCCGCCCACTCTCTGTTCCCTCCGTTACCTCCTGTTCAGGCCAATCTGGAACAGGAGCTAACTGAGGAAACCGAGGCCGGCCGGACCGGAATGACGCTCCGCCTGACCCCCGTTCGCGCCCGCCGCGGTGTTCGCTTCCCCCGGCAGAACACCCCCAGCTCCGCCGTTCGCCGGTGATTTCCCGCCGTTCGTCACGAAAGAGGGATTTCCCGCAGGCGCTTCACTTCAATTTGAGTTGAACAGGAAGTCGAAAATCGGCTGCATCTGGCTTTCGATTCGCCCGGCTGGTACCGGAAGCGACGGGGCGAAGCCGTGGCGCGAGGGCGAGGTACTCGGGCGCGTTAAGCCCGGCCCCCCTTTTCACCGATCTCCAACCACCGACCGCTGCCCACTGATTACTGACCACTGATTACCGCCTCCCCTTGTCCGTCGAATCCTCAACTCCCGTCCTGACCGCCCCGCCGCCCTCGACCCTGGTGAACGCGGGGGATCGGGCGCCCGACGTGGTGGCCTTCGAGCAGGCGGTGGTGGGTTTCTTCGTGGAGGCGGCGGACTTGCTGGCGGTGCCGAAGTCGGTCGCGGCGATTTACGGCATCTGTTTCGCCAGCGCGGAGCCGTTGAGCTTTGCGGAGATCAAGAGCCGGCTGGATATCAGCGTGGGCTCGATCAGCCAGGGGCTGCGGGTCCTGCGCGGGGTGGGGGCGTTGAAGGAGGTCTCCGGGCCGACGGATCGGGCGGAGCGTTTCGAGCCGGACATCGAGCTGCGGAAGCTGATCGTGCACTATCTGGAGATGCGGGTGGAGAAGCAGCTCGACGGCGGGAAGAAGCGCCTGCGCGACATCCGGGCGGGCATCCCGCGGGGTGATTCCGCCGCCGCCCGCACGCTCGCCGTCCGGATCAAGTCCCTCGAAGGCTGGCACACCAAGTCCCGGGCGCTGATGCCGCTGGTCAAGGGGGCGTTGAAGCTGGGGTGAGCGAGTGGGACTGGGACCCCGAGAGTGAAAACAGGCACGACAGTGTCTGCTTGATGGTGATGCGTGCTTCACGTCCCAACGATGGCCGGACGAATTTGGAATTGGGTCATCCGGTCTGTGCATTTTCTCCTTGGTAAAGAAGCGTGCACAGGTCGATCCTGGTCGACAATAGCTGGCAACCAGGGAACCTCGCTCTGCCTGAACAAGATCGCCCAACGGGAGTGGAATGGAGGACTCTTACGCCTGCTGGTCGGGCTGGCGCTGGTCTCTCCGGCTGTGGCCGCACCAGTCGCTGTAGTTTATGAGTTTGTCGACGGTTACACAAATGCAGTCGGCGCGGCACGTAGACTTCGTGAAGCCGGATTTCAGGTGAGGGAAGCGGGCGATTTTGGCACAATGGACCTGCGTGGAGCGGACTTGGTAGTTTTCGGGTCCTTTCTCAGCGAGAAGCCGGGGTACATCGAGTTTGTACGTCGCAATCGCACCCTCCTTCAGGATGCGGTCGCGGCCGGCACAGTCTTCCTTCAACTGACTGCGGCAGACCAAACAGAACCTGAAGCGCAGTTTCTGCCTGCCCACTTGAGAATTGGGCGAGCGGACGAAGATCTTGAGGAGATTTTCGCCCTTCAACCCAACCACCTTCTGTTGGAAGGAGCAGGATTGTCGGGCAGCGATTTCAGACTGCGCCTTCCCGCCCACCATGAACGTGCGCCGAGTTGGGAAACTCTAGAGCGGCAGAATGGGTTTGGCGTTCTTCTTTGTTCGGATAGCATCGGCACTGGGCCGGTGTTGGTGGAGGGTCCTCACGGGCGAGGCCGGTTTCTTTTCACGTCACTCGCGCTGGACAAGGTCTACCGAGCGGAGCTTCCGATTGGCGCAGGAGAGTACCTGGAATTCAGCTCCCGCTTTTTCCGCAACTTGTTGCGGTACGTCGAAGCGGTTCGAACCGGTTCGGCCCCTTCAGTCGTGGTGACTCGCCCCGTTGAAACCACGACCCCCGGATCTTGGTCGATGGTCTTACTGCCAGACACCCAGTATTATGTGTATCCGCCGGCTACGTATGCGTCTTTCTTCCGCGCGCAGACCGACTGGATTGTCCGTAATCAAGTGCAGTTGGATATCAGGTTCGTGATGCACTTGGGGGATATTACAAACAACAACAGCATACCCGAATGGGAACTGGCCCGGGAAATCATGGGTAGACTCGATGGGCGGGTCCCTTATTCCGTGGTACTCGGAAATCATGACGTCGGCCCAAACGGTCTTTCGGGCGATCGGAGTACCTTCTTGTCAAACTACTTCCGGCCGGAAAGCTATCGTTCGATCCAAGGTTTCGGTGGAGTAATGGAGCCCGAGAAACTGGATAACAGCTTTCATTTTTTCGAAGCGGGGGGAGAAAATTGGCTGGTAGTCGCACTCGAATGGTCGCCTCGAGATCGGACGGTGGCGTGGGCCAATGAGGTTATCGCCGCTCACCCGAACCATCGGGTTATTCTGATCACCCACGCCTACCTCTATTACGACGACACCCGATACGATTGGTCTCGGCGAAGGGATCAGGATTGGTCTCCCGCCACGTATGCTACTGCACGTGATGCTGACGGGTGGAACGATGGGGAGTTGCTCTGGCAGAAGTTGGTCAGCCGGCACCCGAATATCGCCCTCGTCGCGAACGGCCATGTCTTGGGAGACGGTTTGGGTTTTCTGACGAGCACGGGAAACAGTGGGAACGCAGTCAGTCAGATGCTGGTTAACTTCCAGATCCGACCGCAGGGAGGGGGGGGCTACTTGCGAGTTCTCGAGGTCGGCCCAGACCAGAGTTCCGTTCGAGTGCGGGACTATTCGCCTGCTCTTGGCCGATATCTCTTGGGACACCAAAGCAATTTTCGTTTCCGTCTCGATCCCGGACCACTGGCGCGAACGCGGCAAGTGGCATTCTCTCCCAATCAGGTGCTTCCTGTCGCCGCAGGCTCGAGTGCGGTCTTGGCACCGGCGATTTTGAACCGGAGCAGTGTGCGCAGTTTTGAATGGCGGAGAGAAGGGGTCATTCTTCCTGGCGCGTCATCTCCAGTGCTACGGACTCCACCTCTAGATTTGCACCGGGCTGAGACGTACACGTTACACGCTGTCACCCACAATGGCACCACCGCCACTTGGACAGCGAAGCTCGTCGCGGGGGACGGGGCGTTGGGAGTTACCAATGCGTCGGTGCGGGCCCGGGTCGCTGCACAGGAGGGCACGTTGGTGTTCGGTGTGGTTTCAAGGGAAACGGAAACTTCCGGACCGAGTGGGTTGCTGATTCGCGCGGCAGGGCCTTCGCTTCAGTCGTTCGGGGTATCCGGGGCCTTGGGTAACCCGCGATTGGAGGTTTATTCGCGGGATGGTCGACTTGTCGCCTCCAACGACAATTGGGACCAACCGTTGGGCCCCGGGCGAGTCGCGGACATTTCCACGCAGGTTGGCGCGTTTGCTTTTTCTCCCGGCAGTCTCGACGCCGCGGTGCTTCTCTCTTCGCCTCCAAGTGTACTTACCGCTCATTGCACCAGCGGTGAAGGTGGTGAGGGGATTTCTTTGGTAGAGGTGTTCTCCCTTCCCGCATCTGGCAGCCACAGGTTTGCCGACACCCTGAAGAACTTCTCGGTCCGCGCGCGAGTTGCCACTGGAGAAGGGGCGGTAACGGTGGGTTTTACGATCACGGGAGGCGCCGCCCGCACGGTGCTCGTTCGCGGGATTGGCCCGGCCTTGGGTGGCTTCGGGATTCGCGATTATGTGGAGGACCCGGTCTTGACGGTGTTCGATGAGGGGCGTCGAGTGCTGGCGGTCAATGACGATTGGGCTGACAATGACGAATCGCTCTCGGTGACGGCGGAAGTTGCTCGGGTGGGGGCGTTTCCTTTGGCGGTTGGAATGCGAGATTCATCGTGTCTGCTGACACTTGCACCTGGGGGGTATACAGTCAGATGCGAGAGCAAGAACAGCCAACCGGGTATCGTGCTCGTCGAAGTTTATGATGTTCGCTAGCCGGAGTCACCCGGGTCTCTTGCAGGATTGCGGATTTAGGAATGGGAGACCGCTCAATCTGGCCCCACTTCACTTCCCAGACCTCCAAGTGCGAAACTCAGTTACATTTGGAAGACCTCAGTCGTCTAAACAAGGCAACACGGTTTCGGCACTGCCTGACACATGCGTCAGGAAAATATCCTGTTGATCCAGGAATTGACTCTCCAGACAGCAGACTCTTTCGATTCTCCTCTCATGCAGGTATTGGCTTACATCGATCCAGGCTCAGGTTTGATGCTTGTTCAGATCATTACCGCGGCCGTTTGTGGGGTGGCGCTCTCGCTTCGAAAGGTGCGTACTTGGATAAAAGGTCTTTTTGGAAAGAAGCAGGATAAGCAAGACTAACACATCAATGGTCTGCAACTGGCGGCCTTGGAGGAACTGGATGCCATTGGATGGCTGGCATGATTGAAGGGGCGGCGAGTTTTCGCGACCCCGACGGGGTGTGCTTCTTGTGGCGAAGGCGCGTGTTCCGTTTTGTCAGAGCCCATGCAGCGACAGCAGTGCGGAATCTTATTGGCTCACCGCATTTCCAACGGTGGGTAAGTAACGGTTGGGTGGTGAGGACATGGGAAGTTGATTTGAAGGAGACCGGGATCGACTTATCGGAGATAGCATGGGAGGGGGTGCCGGCGCTGGTCTTGGAACAAGAGAGGATTCCCTTCGTTTCCTATGCCCATGAATGGTGTCCGGAAATGCTGTATTCCGCAGCAGAGCGGACGCTGGAACTGCAATTGTCGGCACTGGCCGAGGGCTTGATGCTCAAGGATGCCACACCAAGCAATATCCTCTTTCGAGGAAACGAACCCGTTTTTGTCGACGTGCTGTCATTGGTGCGACGGCCTTTGGGCATGGTGGTGTGGCCAGCGTACGCCCAGTTTGTGCGTACCTTTCTGCTCCCGCTGCTCCTGCATCGAAGACGTGGAGGCGGAGTTCATGAGGTGTTCTTGTGTCATCGCGACGGCTTGGAGCCGGAAGACGCATACGATTGCCTCTCGTGGACAGAGCGATTTCTCCCCGCTTCGTTAAGGTATGTTAGTCTGCCAACTTGGCTGGGCTCGACGAAAGCCGCGCAGGGGAGTGCCCCGTCGCGAGTCAGGTTGGAGCCGGAGGAGCGGGCGAAAGAGCTGGCACCAATGTTGATTGAAGGGTTGCGTCAGAGTTTGCGGTCCTTGCGGCCGGTGCAACGGCAGACCGCCTGGTCAGATTACACGTCCACGAGCACGTATGCTCGGGATGCCACCCGGGTCAAAGAGCAGTTCGTTCGCGATGCGTTGGCGGGGTGGCAACCGCACTCGGTGTTGGATGTGGGCTGCAATACGGGCCATTATTCCATGATTGCGGCGGCAGCCGGGGCTGCGGTGGTGGCGCTTGATTATGATCCGGAGGTTGTAAACGCGGTCTTCCGGGGAACTTCGGGCAATGCGAACAGCATTCTTCCTTTGGTGGTGAACCTCGCCTGGCCGAGTCCGGCGATGGGATGGAACTGCGCGGAAACCACTTCTTTCTTGGATCGCGCGACTGGTGCATTTGACGCTGCACTGCTACTCGCGGTGATCCACCACCTCACCGTCACCGACGGGGTGCCGCTCGCCGCCGTCTTTCGCCTCCTCTCCAGGATGGTCACGAAAGGTGCGGTTGCTGAGTACGTGCCGCCAGACGACCCGCAGTTCCAGCGAATCGTCCGAAACAAGGAACACCTCATTCCCCTCCTTGGCCAACCGGAATTTGAACAGGCGTTTTCGCCCTGGTTCTTCGAGTCAGGTCGCGTAGCTGTGCCAGGTTCCGGCAGGGTTCTTTACGCGTTGAGTGTGCGCTGAGCGCACGCCAGACCCCTGATGCCGTTCAGTCTCTCCGAGTTTCTACACATCGAGCGAAAACCGCCGGCAAGATCCCGCTGGGTGCGCGGGTTGGCGGCGCTGTCAATCGGCAACCTGTTTTGCATTCGAGCGTGGGACGCCATACTGCACGATCCATACGATGGATACCTGGCGGTTTCGACCCTGCGGACCACCGACCACCTGGCCTCGATTGCGAGTGTGGGACTGGTGAGTGTGGTGGCCTACTTTCTGATCGCAGTGATGTGGTACTCGTTGGTTCGGTGGCGCCGGGCGGCCGCCATGGGAGGAATGCTCGTTCTCTTTGCGGTGCCGCTCGATTTCCTGCGGGGTGTCCTTGGCTGGAATTCGGGAGCAAACGCCGGGTGGGTGGAGATGATGGGACTTGCCGCATTAGCGCTGTTGGTCCCGGCGCTTGCCCTGATCTTTCGCCAGTGGTTCTTCGCGGTAGTTCTTTGGCTTCTGGCGCTCGTTTCACCCTACGCGGGATTCAATCTCGCCTCGGCGGCGGGTCGGGCCCTTGCGGCTTTGGAAGTACGTCGTGACCCACCAACTCAGGGGACCACTGTCGCGAAGAAGGCTGAAAACCGGGTGCTGTGGGTGGTCTTCGATGAATGGGATCACGTGGCACTCTTCGAACAGCGCCCCAAGAACCTGGCCCTTCCAAACCTCGATGCCCTCTTGAAAGAGAGTGTGGTCGTAACCGCAGCCGTCCCACCTGCGGGCCGGACCATGATCTCGATTCCTGCGTTGTTCACCGGGCAGCTCATCGCTCAAGCCAAGACCGAAGGCGCTTCAGAATTGTTAGTCCAAGCGGTTGGGACTGAAAAATGGAAGCGTTTCCGACAGACCGACAATATTGTCACCCGGACTCTCCAGCACGGCAGGCGTGCCGCGATCTTTGGTTGGTACCACCCCTACGGGCGTCTCTTTTCCGAACACCCGAATCTGCTGGCAAAGGGCTTTGGTTTCTCGACCTTTCGACCCGATGAAGACGGCAACTTTGTGAGTTCGGTGGCGGAGCAACTTCAGTTTATCACCTCGCCGGCTCATCGCCGCCATGTGGTGATCGAAATATTCTCCGAGGTCGATTCAGCGGTACGGGCAGCGGTGGCGAGTGGACAATACCACTTGATTTTCGCCCACTATGGCGTGCCCCACACTCCGGGAATCTACTCGGTACCGGATGGAAAGCTCTCTTCCGCGGTAGTGTCAGAGCACGATGGTTACCTCTCGAACCTTGCTCTGGTCGATCGGGTAATCGGCGAATTGCTGGCAGCCGGGGCACGGGTCAATACCACCCTGATTCTGACCTCGGATCACTGGTGGCGAAAGGCTCCCTGGATGTCCACCCAACCGAGTTTCCGCGTTCCCCTGGTTATCCGGGCTGCCGAATCAGGTCCGCCAGCCGTGGTGGACACAGCCAACTGCACAACCGTGCTGGCAGGATTGATTGATGAGTTGCTGGACGGGAGAATCCGTACCAACACGCAGGTCGCCGCGTGGTTGCAGGTCGCGCGCGGCCCGGTGCCAACGGGATTTGACAAAGGGAGCCCCGTCGTGCCGTAGGCTGCTAGCCATCGGCGGCGAACCAACGAAACAAACTTCCTTTCCCGTGGTGCTATGGGCCGGGTTGCACTGTATCCACTAATCAATAACTCCAAGAAATGAGGAAAGCGCTGATCACAGGTATTACCGGCCAGGACGGTTCCTATCTGGCGGAACTTCTGGTGGCAAAGAACTACGAGGTGCATGGCATCGTGCGGCGGAGTAGTACGACGGAACGGACGCGAATAGAACACCTCCTGCCCTTCCATCCCGGCGGCCGGCGCCAGGTGTTTCTGCACTACGGTGACCTTGCGAACTCCGGGCTCATCATGCAGTTGATCGCTGAAATCCGTCCGGACGAAGTGTATAATTTGGGGGCGCAGTCCCATGTGCGAATCTCTTTCGACGTTCCGGAGTACAGCTGCGATATTGCGGCGACCGGAACACTGCGAGTCTTGGAGGCGATTCGTGCGGCGGGGCTGACAAAGAAATGTCGATACTATCAAGCTTCCTCCTCTGAGATGTACGGCAAGGTCCAGGAGGTTCCGCAGACCGAGATGACCAAGTTTTGGCCACGTTCACCCTACGCCTGCGCCAAGGCCTTTGCCTATTGGGCAACGGTGAACTACCGCGAAAGCTATGGTATGCATGCGAGCAACGGAATACTCTTCAACCACGAATCGCCACGACGGGGTGAAACTTTCGTGACGAGGAAGATCACTCGCGCCGCAACGAGGATAAAGTGTGGCCTCCAGTCGGAACTCCTTCTCGGTAACCTGGATGCCCGCAGAGATTGGGGATATGCAAAGGAGTATGTGGAAGTCATGTGGCTGATGTTACAGCAAGAACAGCCAGACGACTTCGTGGTGGCGACCAACGAAAGCAACAGCGTCCGCGACTTTTGTGCCGAGGCGTTTGGCTTGCTGGGCCTGGACTGGAAAGAGTTTGTCCGGTACGACGAAAGATATGAGCGCCCTGCCGAGGTGGACCTCCTGCTGGGAAATCCCGCCAAGGCCAAGCGAATCTTGGGCTGGGAACCCAAGGTGCGGTTCAAGGAACTCGTCAAGCTGATGATTGAGCATGACCTCAAGCTCGCCGAAAGAGAGGCGGAGTTGGCCGAGTTCTACCGCCGTACTGGTCGCGAGGACGAGCAACCCAATTAGAGATACATGCAGCCCTAGTGTATATGAAGTTCGATATTCCCCTCGCCCGTCCCGATCTATCCGGTAACGAAGAGTCGTATGCGCTCGAAGCGCTACGTTCTGGTTGGATCGGTCATGGAGACTTTATTGCCCGTTTCGAACGCGAGTATGCTGAGATGTGTGGCACCCGTGCGGCCATTGCGTGTGCGAATGGCACCGTAGCCCTGCACCTCGCATTGGTGGCCTTAAAGGTAGGCCTGGGGGATGAGGTGATTGTGCCGTCCTTTACCTATGTGGCGTCGGCAAATGCGATTCGATACTGCGGGGCGGAGCCGGTGTTTGTTGATGTGGACGAGGCCACTTGGTGTTTGGACCCGACGCGGATCGAAGCGGCGATCACCAGCCGAACCAAGGGCATCCTAGTGGTACACCTCTTTGGTCACCCGGCCGACATGGATCCGATCAACCACCTTGCCAGTCTTTATGGGCTTTGGGTCGTCGAGGATGCCGCTGAGGCAGCTTTGGCCACCTACAAGGGGCGGCCGGTCGGTGGACTTTCAACCGTCGGGTCATTCTCGTTTCACGTGAACAAGGTCTTCACCTCGGGTGAAGGCGGGGCGCTGACACTGAACGATCCAAAAGTGGAGGGGTATATCCGGATGATTTGCAGCCACGGGATGGACCCGAGGCGCCGGTTCTTCTTTCCTGTCGTTGGATACAACTACCGACTCACGAATATCGCGGCAGGGCTGTTGTGCGCTCAGCTGGAACGGCGAAATGTGTTCTTGGATCGCCGTCGAGCGATTATCAGCCTATACGAACAGCTTTTGCGAGGCGTACCGGGTCTGGAGTTTCGGCCGGTCGCACCGTGGGCCGTCACCTCACCGTGGATGTTCTCATTGATCGTGGACCAAGCGCAGTTTGGTTGCACGCGGGATCGGCTCATGGCTCACCTGGCTACCCACCGGATTGACTCTCGTCCATTCTTCATTCCCGTTCATACTCTTCCGGTTTATCGAGACGGGGCTCGGATGCGAAATCTCCAGTTGCCGGTCACCGAGCGGCTGTGTGCCCACGGTGTCAACCTGCCCACCTTCACGACTATGACGGATGCGGAAGTGGAGCGAGTCGCCGAGTGTATCCATGGGATTCGAAAATAAGCACTATGGCAGCACCAGACGCGGTCAAATTACTTCCTGTCGGTCCGGAACACCGAGATGCGTTGGCAACCTTCTTCGAGAGATTCGCCGCCAGCCCAGCCGTGGAGTTCTTCCATCCGCACACTCTCTGCGCCGCCGCTGCGCAAGAGCGGGCCGACTACCAGGGTAAAGACTTCTATGCCGTGTTGGTCGGAGACCACCGAGTGCTCGGGTATGGACTCTTGCGGGGATGGGATGAGGGATATGAAGTTCCAAGCCTGGGAGTAGCGATTGATGAGGGATACCGAGGGCTGGGTTTGGGACGATTAATGATGGAGTACTTGCATGCTGTGGCGCGGTTGCGCGGCGCCCCGCGCGTGCGCCTTCGTGTCCGGGAAACAAATCGGCAAGCCCAGGAACTATATCGGTCCATGGGCTACACTCTCTCCTCGGACTCGGATGGCTATATGATCGGATACCTAACCCTTGGAAGGAAATTGAACTGATGTATCGCGAAATCACCCAATGTAGGATCTGCGGAAATCAGCACCTGGTAGAGGTGTTGAATCTCGGAACTCAATATCTCACGGGCGTCTTTCCCCGCAGCAAAGAAACGACGTTGAGTTGCGGACCGGTGCAACTAGTAAAGTGCAGCGGAAGCAATCGGGACCTTCATTGTGGGTTGGTTCAGATGAAGCATTCCTTTTCCGCCAGTGAGATGTACGGGGAGACGTATGGTTATCGCTCGGGACTAAACCGGGGCATGGTGGATCATTTACATCGCAAGGCGGACCAGTTGATGAACCGGGTGCGGCTCGGATCAGACGATCTGGTGCTTGATATCGGAAGTAACGATGGAACAAGCCTCAGTCGCTACCCATCGCGTGGACCGAGGCTCGTTGGATTCGATCCGAGCGCCCGCAAGTTTCGCCACTACTACCGTTCGGACATCGAACTGCACATCGACTTCTTCAGCGCAGCTGCGTTCCGACGTATTTATGGAGACAGGAAAGCGCGGATTATCACATCAATCGCCATGTTTTATGATCTCGAGGATCCACAAGGATTTGCCGATGATGTGGCGGCGATTCTTGCCGACGATGGCATCTGGCATCTGGAGCAGAGCTACCTTCCTGCCATGTTGGAGACCAACTCCTATGATACCGCTTGCCATGAACACCTGGAGTATTACGCGCTGCGGCAAATCGAATGGATCGCAAGTCGCGCGGGATTGAGGGTCATCGATGTTGAGCGCAATGGGGTAAATGGCGGCAGCTTTGCGGTTACCTTGGCCAAAACCGCGGGGAAGATCAGCGCCAATCAGCCCGCCATCGAGGAACTTCGAACACTGGAAATGGAGACCGGGTTGGACTCCGCCGAGCCATTCTCGGATTTCCGGACCCGAATCCAGAGAAGCCGGGATGAACTTCACGGGCTCCTCTCTAGGCTACAAAAGGAAGGAAAGGTCGTCGCCGGCTACGGGGCCTCGACGAAAGGAAATGTCCTGCTGCAGTTCTGCAGCCTTGGTCCCCGGGAGATTCCCTTTATTGCGGAGGTCAACGAGGATAAGTTCGGATGCTTCACACCCGGCACGGGAATACCGATCATTTCGGAAGCGGAAGCAAACGCCCGTGCTCCGGACTATTATCTGGTGCTGCCGTGGCATTTCCGCGAGGGTATTATCCGACGCGAGCTCGCCTTCCTAAAGCGCGGTGGGAGGTTCATCTTCCCATTGCCCAATGTTGAGGTAGTCCAGGGTTGAGAATTTCCACGCGATAGCGGATGGCGTCCTACAGATTGCCTGGTCCGATGCGGAGGCCATTCGTTATCGTAAGTCCATTGGCTCAGGATCGTGGTCACCTGCTTCTCGACGATGAATTTTGGTTTAAGAACCTATTGGCAATTGACTCACGAACTCGGATTCTAACCTCGTCACAGTCTTTGTCTAATTTGGCCAGTTATGGGGTAGGTGGCAGTGGTGCCATACAGGCTTGGCGCGATCTAGCGGCTTTAGAGCGTATCTCGCCCCGCCTCCAACTGCTGGCCCGGATGTTCCAGGGCGGTACGATCAGTGACAGCAACATTATCCTTCAGGGTTTCGACGAAGTCGCGATCTTACCGTTTCTGGTGAAGGCGAAACGCGCTCGCAATCGAGTGGGACTCGTGCTCACCAACAACATCTCGAAAGAGCGCTTCGACAGAAGCGGGTGGGTACTGGCGGGTCTATTGCGTACAATCTTCCGCTGGAGTGATCGAATATTTTATCATTCCGATCACGAACTAGAGTTGATCCGGCGACACATTACGGACGACCGTCAGCTGCTGGAGAAGTGCTCCAAACTAAAATACCATCTCCTTGGCTGCAGCCACCCTCCTTTCGAGGTAGACCGGAATCCGAAGAGCATCGCTTTCTACGGTCCGGCGATGGAGTCCAAGCCATGGAAGCCGATCGCAAACCTGATCCAGCGCGATACCCGAAACCAGTTTCTATACCGATTCTATAACCTTCAACCTCAGGTGGCGACCGAGATACGCAACACGCTGGAGCCGAGTAGTTTAGTGGAGTTCGTTTCCGGTTACCAGACACAGCAGAAGTATCTGGAGTCAATCGCAAGTGCTGGTTACGTCTTTCTGCCGCACAACCAGTTGTTCGCGGGCAAACTCAGCGGGATCCTCTGCGATGCGGTAGCGTGTGGAACTCCAGTAATCTCGGATAACGTCGAACCAATTGGTGAGTTCTGCCGGAAATATGGCTCGATCGGCCACGTATTCGATTTCACTTTGGATGCAAGGTGGCCGGACAAGTTCCTGAACACGGTTGGGAACGAATCCGAGTACGCCCGCTTTCAGAGGGCCATGGAGTACATTCGGGCGGATCATCGCGGAGAGAGAATCATCGAGGAGTTCGTTCGCGAGTTTTGAACCCATGCTCTTGGCTACAAAATCTCCGCCAGTAGTCTCAGGTCCAACTCGAAATAGACCTCGCCTCGAGGTGCCGGAACACCCTTCCGCACGCTTGGTGGCGATTGCAATTGCCAGTGCTGGTCTGAGTGCGCTGTTTGGCCTGAGTCAATCGAGTCCGGTGTTTGGCGTCGCAGCTGGGATGGCATTCGCCACACTCTTGTCGATCTTGGTATTGCCGGAAAAGTACGTAGTCTATCCGGTATTTGTGGTGATCGTCAACATGCTCGATCATACCACCACGACCGAGGTTGCGATGTACGGCGGTGTTGGCCTGCGCGCATCGCTCTGGCAGTTAGCGGCATTTGGTGTTTCCCCCGCAATGATAGTCTTTTCAGTGCTTCTCGTCCGCGGTCTATTTTCCATGACACAAGGTGCGATGGGCCGCATCAGATGGCTGGTCCTGTATTTTCTTGTGCTCATGCCGGTGGTTTCGATGGCGTATGGCTTCTTGCTGCATGAACGACCAATGCGGATATTTGGTGACGCCAAAGTCCCCTTGTTCTTCATTGTCGGGTACCTAATCTTCTCCAGCTATTATCGCAGGTACCCGCAGCAACTCCTGTCAACCTGTCAGGTGTTACTCGCGATGGTGGCGGGCCATTTTGCCTTGGACTATTTTTATCTACTAACACAGCGGTTTGTCGACGACACATCGGGCTTCGGTAATGTGAGTCTAGACTCTGGAAAGGGTTTCGTCTGCGTCTTGATATTCGCCGCAATCGCCCAGATCTACCGACGAAGAAACATCCTCTTCAACTTGGTGATCATCTTGCTGAGCCTGCACTTGCTGGTGTCCTACCAGACGCGCTGGCTCCTTGTCACGCTACTGGCAGGGGCGGTCCTCACAATGATCTACACAGGACTCCGGGCCCTTCCAAGCGTCTTAACGACGGCCGTCTTCCTAATGGTGGCGATTCCAGTGGTCGTGAGGTGGAGTCCAACCGCTTGGGAAGTGATGAGTCTCAGATTTCGATTGTCAGAAGGCACGGTGGATCTCTCGACCGCCGGACTTGAAGCCCTAGATGCATGTCGAGTTGCTTCGATCTACAATGCCCTTGGAACCCTGAGCGAGAAATACGCATTCCTTACCGGCGTTGGTTATGGGGGCTGGTATGACGACCGCTTCTATGCCTTTCCGCCGCTTACCCTGCACGCATTCGATTTGGAATCGTTGAATGCCGGCCAGTTCTACCGGGTGCATGATTTTACGATTCACTTTCTGTTCAAGTTTGGCGTGCTAGGCATTCTACTCTATGCGGGCGTATTCGTCCGTCCGCTGATTAAACTCTGGAGGCCTCGGAGAGCCCTCCTTGAAAAGAGTGCGTTCGGGACGGTTGTGATCGTCTTGGTGGGGACGACCCCAATGATCATGACGGCGATGTTCTGGACGGGCAAGGGACTCCTCGCATCAGCACTGCTCGCGGTACTGGCTTCCCGCCTTTGGCCACAGGGAGGAAACTCGCGAGACAGTTCACACCTTCCGGGTATACCGCTCCCGGCGCCTCCGAAGTAATGCCTGTTGTCGGGAAGTCGTTGGCGGTGATCGCATGCCAGATCGCCCAGGCCGTAGTTAGCGCGGCGGTTATGCTGTACCTAGCCGTGGTGCTAGATGCCGCTACCTTCGGGAAATATGTTTTCATAACGACTACCTGCGCGATCGTGCCGCTGTTTGCTGGTCTTGGCACCGAACATGTATTGATCATGGAAGCCAGTCGCAGTGAGTCGCTACTTCCAGTCCAACTTGGAAACGCACTCGCGGTCAGGGCACCGGTGAGTCTCGCCCTAATAGGCGCTGGCGTATTGGTGGTACTCGGGTGGGATTTCGACGACCCAGGGGCGTGGTTCTGCATCTGGTTTGGCTCGATTGTGGCGGCCATCTCCAACCCCCTGTTGATGGCGGTGTACCGCATTACCTCCAACTATGTACGTCCGTGGATATACCTGCTGACCGGAACGATGATCCTCCTTGTCTTGGTGGTGGCGATGGGGAAAGGAATCACCCTATTGACAGTGGCGATTGCATTCGCCGGTGCGCACCTCGCGACATTGACACTTTTTGCCTTCGACATACGTAAAAGGACAACCATCCGGCTCGAACCGCAGACGTTCTGGAAATCGTTCAGGAGCGGCATTATCTTTGCCGCGTCACAGGCATGCGACTTCATCTTCGCTCGGCTGGATATATTTCTTGTTCAGGCGTTGTGTGGTTCGCGTGCATTGGGGGTATATTCCATCGGGCAAAAAATCGTCAGCATGCTGCAACTCATCCCAGCCTCAGTCAATATAGTCGAACTACCGGAGTTTCACCGTGCGGCTTCGGATCTTGGGTCGTTGACGCTGAAATTCCGCGTCATGCGTCGTGCTCTTACGGAAATTGGAACGATTGCGTTCGGACTGCTGGCGCTCAATGCCAAGGTGATCATCAGTTCCTTCTTCAGTGATGAATACCAACACGCGAGCGAAGTTCTGATGGTACTGTGTGCAGGCGGACTTATCCTCTTTGCAAATTACCCCTACTACATGCTGGCAGAGGCGATTCGCGCGATCCGTGCGCGATTGTCGGCGCGAATCGTCACCACTGTGGGGACGGCAGTCGCGGTCGCTGCTGGGGTGAAGATGCTGGGTGTGGTCGGGGCGGCCTACGGTGTGCTGTTGGGGCAACTGATTTTCATGTTGCTGTTACATAAGATCACCAAGACTGCGAATGGAGGCATGAGTGCACTCATCAGTGATACCCGTCTGTGCTTGCTTGGGGTAGCCTGTCTCCTTGGGTCCGTCGGCCTGACTTCAGGCCTCGATTCACAGCCAATCCGATCCTTCGCGGCTTCGTCGCTCTACGTCGTCACCTTCCTTGGTGGGGGATACCAGCTTCGATGGACTCTCCTCGTTTCTCTCCTGGCACGCGGGCGGACTTCAAAAGCGGCGCCAAGTTAGAGTCGTCCTCAAACCATCGACGCCGCGCTACCTTGGGGCTCCAGCAAGTCAAATATACAATCAAGAGGGATGATTAGGCGAGCCGATGGGAGCTCAAATCGACCGAACTCCGGCTTGTTGTCGAGAGGAAATGCGGTTCCGGGTTTCATGTGCGAAAAGGGGACGGGTGCCGCAAAGCGGTGGGCCCTTGACTCGGGCTTTCAGGCCGCGGGGTGCACTCGCCGATCATGAACAACAAGATTGTTAAACTCGAAGCCCTGAGAGGGTTTGCTGCAGTATATGTGTTGTTTCACCATTTTCGCGTAGGTGAAGGTACGGCCACCGCCTACTTCACGATGCAGGGGCAGGTGGCGGTGATACTCTTTTTCATTCTTAGTGGATTTGTCATTTTCTACTCGTGTGTGAAAACAGCGAAGCTGAGTTTTCGGGCGTATTTCATCAAACGTTTCCGTCGCATCTACGGGGTCTTCCTAGCAGCCTTGCTGGTGTCCTATCTCGCGGCATGTATTGATGCAAGAAGATGGATGCCCTTGAATCTCGGCAGCCTTGTTCTGAACCTAACCAACTTGCAGGACCTCGACCGTCATCCGGGGTGCTGGTTTGAGGGTTACTACGGTAATACCCCGCTGTGGTCTATATCGTACGAGTGGTGGTTTTATATGCTATTCTATCCACTCTATCGATATGTACCGGAGGATCGGCAGCGAGCGGTAGCGGTTGGAATATCGTTGTTCGGTCTATTTTCGTACGAAGTCTTCCCTAATCAAGTTTCGATTATTCTCGAGTATTTTCTCTGCTGGTGGACAGGAGTTGAGATAGCGAAGGTCTGGCTCAAGGGTGAGCCCCTGGGGTTGTATCGCCTCAGGCATATTCAATACTGCCTACTCGCAATGATTGCCCTGCTGTCAGTTCGCGTCCTCGTGAAGGGGTGGTCCTCGGTTGGCGAGCATCCAGTGATTGAGCTGCGCCATTATGTGTATTGCTATTTGCTGTTAGTTTGTGGATTGATCTGGCGACGGATGGGGTGGCGGTTCTTCAACCGGACGTTGCTTCCGTTTGCGGCGATAGCGCCAATCTCGTATGCTATCTACGTATTGCACTATCCAGTTGTTGTGAAATACACGTTCAGTGCCTTGAAAAATCCGGCGTTCAATCTGGCTCTTCTGCTCTTTGTGCTTTGCCTCCTTGCTTACATAGTGGAAGTTCAGGGGCAAAAAGTGATCAATCGATGGACCGATCGCTTCTTGCGGCGTCCCGCATGAGCAAGTCCTTTCCGAGGCAGGCACAGCGAGCGTCGGCGGTGGGCCGAGGGGTCTCGAGGGAAGGCTGCCATCGAGGTAACCAGGCGTCCTTTGTGGACGGTCCTCCCTGGATGGAAGAGACCGAACGAACTTTGGCGACTGGCGGCCCTTGGAAAGACACCGGCGGCGCCAGACGGCGGCGGGATGCTGGAAACTCCGTCGGACAACAGATCGTCAGCACACGGCCTGCTGCCCCGGAATCGCCCAGCCCTTACCAGATCTCGGCCCGGTGCGTCGCGCAGCTCGACCGGAACCGGCGTGACGCCGCGGGCGACGCCCGCTGGGGCCTTCACATCTCTCTTAATCGACCGCTGCGGATCTATGGAACAACCGATACTAGGTGGCAAAGACAAATGGGATAGCGTATTCCTGTTCAGCGGAAGGCCCGTTCCTGCGATGCTGGACATGGCGCGATATGCGCAGATGAACGGTCTGCGGACCTTGGTCATTATCTTGGACCGCGGGGTAAACGATGTGTTGATCGACCAGGCGTTGGTGAAGTTCGAGGTGATCACGATTCCCGTCGATTACACCACGGTGAGCCTCCGGCGGTTGTTGTCATTTCCGGCCGTATACTGGCAGATTAACCGTATCGTTCGCGATGGTCTGGCGAGAGATGGCGTGATCTTCTCCGCCTCGTACGATCTGCTGGCGATCGCCCGGCTACTTTGCGTCGGTCGCAAGTTTCGCCTGCGACATCAGGTTCGTGATCTCCACCGACTGCAACTTGGGCGAAGTGCCAAGTCACGGGTGCTGGCGGCGCTAGAGAAGCTGATGCTGCGGCGTGCCGAAATGCTGATCGTATCTGCTCCGGGGTTCTTTGAGCACTACTACGTGAGATTCTTCTCAAAGCGCGTCGTGCTGTTAGAGAACACGCCTGCGCGTTCCACTTGGCTCGGATTCAGAAAAGAACCACGAGAGGGTCGGCCATTTCGTATTGGCTTCGTTGGAATCGTGCGATATAAGCAGTCGCTCAGGCAACTCATCGAAGCCGTCGAGCGTCTGGCTGGTGAGGGGATGGCCATTGATATCATGTTCGCCGGCGGCGGCTTGCCGGAGGATCTCGAACTCCTCCGCAGCGCTCCGTCGATCGTCAGATTCTGCGGCCCATACGAATACACGCGTGACATCAAGCGTCTCTATTCCACCGTCGATCTTATCTACTCAGTCTACGACAACGCCGACCAAAATTGCCAGATCGCAATGCCGAATAAATTCTATGAGGCGATTATAGCAAAGATTCCAATCGTGGTCGCGAGCCGGACGTATGTTGCCGCCGAGGTGCAGCGGCTGGGTATCGGCACGGCTGTAGAGTCCGGCGATGTGGAGGGTTTGATTTCCTTGCTACGTCGTGTCGCCACTGTGGGTGACTGGTATGATCGCGCGGTGGTGCAGCTCGATGCTACCAGTGCGGAGTACTTCTTTTCCGCATATGAGCGGGCTCTCGCCGACTCGATTATGCCGATTGCGCATGAAGACTCCTGCGGGGGAAAGAAAGCATGAAGAACGTATCAAAGGAAAATCCGAAAGGGCGGAAGCGCGTCGTCTTGGTTGCTGGGACGCGTCCGGAAGTGATTAAGCTGGCGCCGGTTTTCTTCGCGCTCAAGGAATCTGAACGCCTGGAGCCGGTTTTCGTGTCGTCTGGACAGCATCGCGAGATGCTCGATCAGGCGTTTTCTGTGTTTGGGATCTGCCCCGACGTTGAGCTAGGACTAATGACACCCGGCCAATCGCTTCCGGAACTGACGGCGCGCGCGATTACCCGTCTAAGCGCAGCTTTTACGGATCTACAACCGGCCGCGGTGCTGCTGCAGGGGGATACCACGACGGTCTTTGCGGCAGCCGTGGCGGCGTTTTATCAACGCGTACTAATCGGCCATGTTGAGGCAGGGCTCCGGACCGGTGATTTGTATGCGCCCTTTCCGGAGGAGATGAATCGCTGCCTAACGTCTCCGCTTGCGCGGTGGAATTTCTGTCCAACCGAACTCTCGCTTGCGAACTTGCGGCGGGAGAGCATCAAGCCGGAACGGTGCTTTGTGACCGGTAACACCGTCATTGATGCGCTCTATTATGTCCGGGATCGCCTTCGGCGCACCAACATCGCGGCGCCGGAGGTCGCGGCTCGGCTCGGTGTGACGACGGCCTTCACGGAGCATTTCCTCGCGCGCCGCGCGGCGCGGTGGATCCTGGTGACAGCCCACCGTCGCGAGTCGTTTGGGGTCGGTATCGAACGCGTTTGCGCAGCTATCAACAAACTTACGGCGATGCATGATGTCGGCGTCCTCTATCCTGTTCATCTTAATCCACAGGTGCAGGAACCCGTCCGACGATTGCTTGGGTCGAACCCGCGCGTAGCGCTAACTCTACCGGCGAGGTACGAGGACTTCATCTGGTTGCTGGATCGATGCCATTTTGCATTGAGTGATTCTGGTGGCGTTCAGGAAGAGGCTCCAAGTCTCGGCAAGCCGGTGCTTGTTCTTCGCGACACCACAGAACGGCCGGAAGGAGTCACCGCCGGGACTTGTCGGCTGGTCGGAACCGATCCTTCCCGAATCTTGCTCGAAGCGTCTCTGCTTTTGAACGACGGAGATGAATACGCGCGACGCTCATCGCTGCAAAATCCCTATGGCGACGGTCGCGCAGCAAAGAAGATTGCCGAGCTCCTCGATGCGAGCGTGTAGCTGCTCCTTCCAGCATCCGGAAGCACCGCCATGGGGAAATGCGCCAGGCAAAGTGGTCGAACACGGAAGCTAGATCCGCCGTGAAGATAGCGTATATTCACCAGTACTTCAATACGCCGGAGATGTCGGGTAGTACGCGGTCGTATGAAATCGCCACCGGGCTGGCGCGTCGAGGGCACCAGGTTGCCGTTGTCACCACTTGGCGGGAACAAACTCCCGCACCGGGCTGGACCCATACGTCTCAGGACGGCGTCGAAATCCACTGGCTGCGGGTTCCCTATTCAAACCACATGGGATACGGAGCGCGCCTGAGGGCATTTGGGCGGTTTGCTCTTGGGGCAGGTGAAAAGGCAGCCGGTCTCCACAGTAACGTTGTATACGCCACCAGCACGCCTCTGACGGTGGCAATTCCCGGAATCTACTGCGCACGGCGAAAGCGGATACCAATGGTGTTCGAAGTGCGAGACCTATGGCCAGAAGTGCCCATCAAGCTGGGTGCCTTGAAAAATCGCGTTGCCATCTGGATGGCACAGGCGTTGGAGCGCGCCGCCTACCGCAACGCCGACCACGTGATTGCCCTCTCTCCCGACATGGCTGCCGGCGTCAGGCGGGTCTTTCCCCAAGCCGGGGTCACTGTAATACCCAACTTCTGTCACGATATCAATCATCTGCCATCCGAGTGGTCCGGACCGGTCAGGGCGGTGGTGGGAGAAAGCCGGCGCCCAGTCATCCTCTATGCGGGGACGATCGGCCTGGTGAACAATATCGGCTATATGCTGCGATTGGCGCAAGCGTCGAGGGATCTGGGACACCCCCTGGCGTATGTAGTGGTAGGCGACGGGAGAGAAGCGCAGCAGATCCGGAGCGCTGCGCTGAAAAGCGGGGTGTTAAACGGCAACTTCTTCATGTTGCCGCCAGTTCCAAAACGCGACATGAAGCGCATTCTCGCGACCGCCGAAATCGCCACGTCTTTCGTGCTGCCGGAACCGGTCCTTTGGGCAAACTCGGCCAACAAGATCTTCGACGGGCTGGCGGCCGGGCGGCCGATTGCCATCAATCACGGCGGCTGGTTGGCGGACCTGCTTACCCGGACCGGGGCCGGTCTGGTTCTGCCACCGGATGACACGGTCCGGGCAGCGCAGATGCTGAATGGGCTGATCCAGGATTCACGGCGTCTGAAGGAAGCACAGAAGGCGGCCCTTGGACTCGCCCGCAGCGAATTTGATCCAGCAGTGCTGGTCGATAAACTAGAACTCATCCTTACACAATGCATATCGCGCCGAGAACATGCTCCCAGATGCGGACGGTGACGCCTTACCGAATTTGCAGCAACTGCGTCATGGACACGTCCGACCCACGAATTGTCTTTGATGAAAGAGGAGTGTGTGACCATTGCCGTGGATTCTATCGAGACGTGCTGCCGAATTGGCACCCAAACGAGCGCGGCAAAGAGATGTTTAGGCGCGAAGTCGCGGCAATAAAGAAACAGGCAAGAGGGAAGCCTTATGATTGCATCATGGGAATGAGCGGGGGGCTTGACAGTTCATATCTGCTGCATCTCGCGGTGGCGGAATTCGGCTTGCGCCCATTGGTCTTTCACGTCGATGGCGGCTGGAATACCGACATCGCCGTGAATAACATCCAGATGTTGGTGGAAAAACTCGGCCTGGAACTCTTCACCGAGGTGATTAGCTGGCCAGCGATGCGGGACTTTCAACTCGCGTTCTTCAAATCCGGAACGCCGCACTTGGACATTCCCCAAGACCATGCGTTCTTTGGGACGATGTTCCACTTCGCGAACAAGTACGGCGTGAAGTGCATCCTTAATGGAGGCAATTTTTCCACGGAGTGCATTCGAAATCCGAAGGACTGGCTATACTATGGCACCGATATGCCCATGATTAATGATATCAGGGCGCGGTTCTGCACCACCGATATGGAGGGGTATCCCTTTAGCGGGATTCTTTATCACAAGGTGTTTCTTCGCTATGTAAAGGGCATCCGGGTGGTTCGTCCCCTGAACTACCTTCCTTACACCAAGGCAACCGCCATCCAGACGCTGTCAGAGAAGTATGGCTGGAAGTCGTATCCCCAGAAGCACTTTGAATCGCGCTTTACGAAATTCTACGAGGGGTACTGGCTGCCAACGCGGTTTGGCTATGACACTCGACGGGTGCAGTACTCGAGTTTGATCGTGACCGAGCAAATGACCCGAGCGGAGGCGCTGAAGAGGCTTGAAAGTCCTCCCTACGACCCAGCGGTGATTGACGAGGAGTTTGAGTACATCGCAACGAAGTTGGGGATCGGGGTGGAGGAGTTGCAGCACTACCACCAAATGCCGCTGAAGTGGTTTCGCGACTACAAGAATCAGGAGTGGCTTTTTGATCTCGGGGCGCGCGTGATGAAATTGATGGGCTTGGAGCGAGCGATTAAGCGATGATTGCGATAATCAACTATGGCTCCGGCAACGTCGGGGCGATCGCTAATATCTACAAACAGCTAAAGGTGCCTCATTTCATTGCGTCGAAAGCCGAGGAACTAAAGACAGCTGGTAAGTATATCCTGCCCGGGGTCGGGCATTTTGACACGACGATGGAGTATATGAGAAGATCGGGGCTGCAGGATGCCCTGGAGGAGAATGTGTTGGCACGCGGGCGGCCCCTTTTGGGAATCTGTGTTGGTATGCAGATTCTCGCGAATTCGAGTGAAGAAGGCCGAGGGGCCGGCCTGGGGTGGATTCCCGGGCGAGTCTTGCGGATTGAGCAGCGGGCCGCGGGGGTCCGACTTCCCCACATGGGTTGGAATTCCGTGGTGGTTCGCAATGATCCGCTTGGTGTCTTCCGGGGGGTGGAGACAGAGCGCGGTTTCTATTTTCTGCATAGCTACTACTTTCAGGCGGATGCGGTCACGGCCATCGGGGCGGAAGTGAACTACGGATCGGTGTTTGCCTGTGCGGTGTCGAATGGAAAGAACATAGTCGGGGTCCAGTTCCACCCGGAAAAGAGTCACCACAACGGGATGACAGTCTTCCGAAATTTCGCGGCTTTGTAATCATGTTGCGTCCGAGAATAATACCTTGCCTACTCATGAGAGATGGGGGGCTGTACAAGACCCGGCAGTTCGGGAATCCGAAGTACGTTGGCGATCCTCTTAACGCGGTGAAGATCTTCAACGAAAAGGAGGTCGATGAACTCATCCTCCTGGATATTGGCCGGCCGGCAAAGGAGCGGCCGAATTTCCGCTTGCTGGAGAAGATCGCGGTCGAGTCAAGGATGCCGTTGTGTTATGGAGGCGGCGTCTGCCGCGTGGAGCAGGTTTGCAGAATAGTGAACATGGGATTCGAAAAAGTCTCGGTGAGCTCCGCGGCCGTGCGCGAGCCGCGTCTGGTGCGGGAGTTCGCCGATGCGGTGGGTAGTCAGAGTGTGGTCATCACACTGGACGTCAGGTACGACGCGAAGACCCGAACCCATGCGGTTTTCACGGAGAACGGGCAGGTGAGGTCGCCGTGGGAAGTTTTCGAACTTTGCGCGGAGCTTGTCGCCCAGGGTGCGGGAGAGATCGTGTTCAATTCGATTGACCGCGAAGGGGTGATGAACGGCTATGATTTGGATTTTGCGCAGGCAGCAGCGTCGCGTATCAACATTCCGCTGACTTTCCTCGGGGGCGCGGGGGAGGTCGCCCATATGCGGGCGCTAATCGAGAGAGTAGGCACCGTCGGAGCCGCTGCGGGGAGCATGTTCGTGTTCAAGGGACCCTTCCGGGCTGTGCTCATCAGCTATCAGCGACCGTGAAAGTCGAAGCGTGTTTATTGCCCGTCCGGCGGGGGGTAACGGTGGCAGGCGCTGTGACGTCGCCGGGAAGGATCCTGGTCCGGAAGGCAATCCATGAGTTCAACATACGCGAGATTGAGTGGAAGTTCCCGTGGAACCATTAGGCTGCCCCTATGAGCGCGGACGATCGTCTTCGAGAGCTTGCCAACCGGGTGCGGAAGCACAAGGGCGTCGGGGAGTTTGATCGCTTTGTGCCGGGCACCCGCCTGCGGGAGGACCTCGGCTTCGATTCGTTGGATCTCGCGGAGTTCACGGTGCGGATTGAACAGAGGTGTGGCGTGGATGTCTTCGCTGCCGGCGTTGTGCACACCTGGGGAGAAGTGGTGGCGCGCGTGGAGCAGCATGATCGGAGCACCGCACGGGGAGCGTGATCTTTGGTTCGCCGCCGGAGGCCGGGAACCAGCGGTGACGTACGCCCACCTGCTCGAGGAGATTGCGCCTCCAGCGCCGGTGGCAGGTTCTCCGCAGGGCTTGCGCGCGACCTTGGTCACTCTGGTGCGCGCCTTGGTGCACGGGGAGGATCTCGCGTGTGGGGATGGGGTGGTGGCGATTGCGGGCACGGCGCCAACCGGCCAGGAACGCCGCTGGCCCGGCCCCTCCGACTTTCCGTCGTCGCCGGCGGCGATGATTGCCGCCAGCCTCCGCGCGAATCGCTCGTCGCGCGTCACGTTCCAGACTTCCGGTACCTCTGGCCCGCCCAAGCGCTCCACGCACACGCTGGAACGGCTGCAGCACGCCGTCGTCACAGGAGAGCATCACCGCGGGGATGTCTGGGGCCTGGCGTATCCGCCGACCTCGATCGCTGGGTTCCAGGTCTGCCTGCAGGCTTGGTGCAATGGCAATGGCATCGTCGATCTCCTCGGCGTGCAAGGGGAAGAGGTGTTGCGGCGGTGTGGTGAATGGGGGGTGAACCGCCTATCCGCGACGCCGACCTTCTTCCGGCTGCTGTTGCCGATCCGAGATCCGCTGCCTGGCCTGCGGTCCTGCACACTCGGAGGTGAAGTGGCCGATACTGCCTTGCTACAGCGAGTACGGGAGGCCTTTCCCGGCGCCCGGGTCCACAACGTCTACGCCCTGACGGAGGCGGGAACGGTTCTGCGCTCGGAAGGGGAGGAGTTTTCCATCCCGGATGAACTGCAGGACCACGTGAGAATCCAGGAAGGGCGCCTCTGGCTGAGGCACACCCTGGTGGCGGAGGACCGGCGTGCCGGAGACTGGTTCGATACCGGGGACCTGGTCGAAGTGACCAGCCGGACCCCTCTCCGCTTCCGAGTGCAGGGTCGGGCCGGCTCGGTCATCAATGTTGGCGGCTCCAAGGTGAATCCAGAGGAAGTCGAGAGTATCCTGCTGTCCTTCCCGGGCATTGTCGGGGCCCGGGTGGCCGGGCGCCGGAACTCCGTCACGGGGATGCTGCTTGAGGCAGAGGTCGTGTGGAAGGATCGACCCAGGCCGGAGGAGGAAGTAAGGGCTTTCCTGCAATCGCGGTTGCCGCCGGAGCGGGTTCCTCGGATCTTCCAGGCAGTGAATCGACTCACCCTGACGGCAAGCGGAAAAGTGAAACGCGATGCATAAGACCGTTCTCATCACCGGGGTTTCGCGGGGGCTCGGACTGGCCTGCGCCCGTCGGCTGCTCGAGGGCGGCTGGCGCGTCTGCGGAGTCAGCCGATCCGAGTCGGCGGAATGGTCGGCGCTGGCGCGCGCCCATGCCGGGATGACCGAGTGGCGAAGCTGGGATTTGGAGCGGACGGAGCGGATCGAGGCCGGGGTGCAGGAATTCCTACCGCTGACTCGGCCAGTCCACGCGTTGGTGAACAACGCCGCCGTGGCGTACGACGATCTGGCGACAAACGTCTCTCTCGCCAGGCTCGAGGCGATGCTCGCGGTGAACGTAGTCGCTCCGATGATGATCACCCGCGCGGTCATCCGCAACATGCTGTGCCACGAGGTACGCGGTTCGATCATCCATATCTCGTCGGTCAGCGTGCGATCCGGAGCGCGCGGCCTGGCGATGTACGCCGCGAGCAAGGGGGCGATGGAGGCGTTCTCCCGGGGTATCGCTCAGGAATGGGGTCCGCGGGGGATTCGTTCAAATTGCGTCGTGCCCGGCTACATGGAGACGGAAATGACCGCCGGCCTCACGGCCGACCAACGGACCCGGATCCGTCGGCAGGCCGCCCTCCGGCGCGAAACGGACGTCGAATCGGTGGCCGCCACGGTTGGATTTCTCCTCGGAGACGAGTCGTCGGCGATCACCGGACAGGAGATTGTGGTGGACGCTGGACTTTCCTGAAAATGAGCAAACTGCCTGGATTGGTGATCATTGGTGCCGGCGGCTTTGGCCGGGAAATGGTGGCGTGGGCCCGGCAAAGCGTGCAATTCAGGCGTGACTGGGTACTGAAGGGACTGATCGACGACAATCCCAACGCCCTGATCGGCAAGAACTGCGCTTTGCCGCTGCTGGGCTCCGTCCGGGACCATGAGCCGAAGGAAGATGAGGTTTTCATTTGTGCGCTGGGCGTCCCGGCGATCAAACGCAAGTGCACCGAGTTGCTGCTCACCCGGGGGGCGCGGTTCACGCAGGTGATTCACCAAACCGCTGTGCTCGGCGACAACGTCGAACTGGGTGCGGGCGTCGTGATGTGTCCTTTCTCCGTCGCGTCCGCAAACAACCGGCTGGGACGGGGCGTGGTCCTCAACCTCCACGCCAGTGTGGACCACGACGCCAACGTCGATGATTGGTCCCAGGTCAACTGCCACTGTGATCTGACCGCGGGGGTGGAGATTGGCAAAGAAGTGTTCCTCGGCAGCAGCGTGGCGATCATCCCCGGGGTCCGGGTGGGCGATGGCGCCTATGTCGGTGCGGGCGCCGTGGTGCTCCGCGACGTGCCGCCGGGGGCCAAGGTCTTTGGGGTGCCCGCCCGTCGGAAGGAATAGGGGAAGCGGTGTTGGAATGGAGATTCACATGGGAGGATCAAGTTGCCAGCCACAATGAATCCCAACCAACCAGGTGAGCAGGCGGAAACGAGCCTCATTATGACCCAACAGCACTGGGGATTTGGCGGGGGCAGGGTCTTGCTGATGGGGGCGTCCGTCCTGTTGGCTGTAGCTGTCGGCTTTCAGTTTGCTTACCAGCTGCGTGAACAGCCCCAGGTTGCCGGCCGGCCTCGCATTAGCGCATCCCTTCCCCTTCGGGCAGGGGAGTGGGTCGGGCAGGATGAGCCCTTGGGGGCGACAGAGGTCGTAAGCGAAGCTGCCCTGAAAACGCTCAATCTCGACGATTACGTCTTCCGTCTCTATCGCAACGGAGGCCGGACCTTTACGGTCTATGCGGCCTACTGGGCACCGGGAAAGATGCCAACGCGCTTGGTGGCGTCGCACACCCCAGACCGTTGTTGGACTGAAAACGGGATGCGCTGCGTCGACCTGCGTTTCAAACAGACCTATGAAGTGAAGGGGCGGCCGCTCCTGCCGGCGGAGTATCGGGTCTTCGTACCCGGGGGGACCGCGCCGGCGGGCGACGGACGCAACTCCACCAGCGAGCACCCATCACAGCGTAACACCCGCCGCACCTACGTGGTCTACTGGCACACGGTCGAAGGGAAACTCTATGACTACGGGGAGCGGTTTAATGCCATTCCGCACCCATGGTTGTGGTGGAAGGACGTCGTGGCCCAGGCGGCGTCTGGTTCCCGGGAACAGCTGTTCGTGCGCGTGGCATCCGATCTACCGTTGGAGGAACTGTGGCCGGATCCTGGGGTGCAGGAATTGCTGGAAAGCGTGGCCAACCTCGGCCTGTGGAAGGGAGAATGGTCGGGAAAGTGAACCTTCCTCGGACATCTCATGAGCAAGCCGGCCCCGATCGGCCAGACGGGGAGGTCCATTGAAACGCGCCATAGATCTTACCCTGGTGCTGTTGTCGGCGCCGGCGTGGGTGCCGGTGTTGTTGGCGTTGGCCGCCGTGGTTCGCGTCCGCCTCGGTGCTCCGGTTTTCTTCACCCAGGAACGGGCCGGATGGAAGGGCCGCTGTTTCCGGGTGGTGAAGTTCCGGACCATGACCGACGAGCGCGACTCCGAAGGCAAGCTACTGCCCGACGATCAGCGCCTCACCGCCTTTGGCCGTTGGTTGCGGGCCACTTCCCTCGATGAACTGCCGGAGCTTTGGAACATCCTCAAAGGAGATATGAGTCTCGTGGGGCCGCGCCCCCTCCTCGCGAAGTACCTCCCGCGGTACTCGGTGGAGCAGCGCCGCCGTCACGAGGTCAGGCCTGGGCTCACGGGTTGGGCCCAGATCAACGGACGCAACGCTCTGGGTTGGGATGAGCGTTTCGCCTTGGATGTGTGGTACGTCGACCATCGAACCTTGGCACTCGACCTCAAAATCCTCCTCCTGACTCTGCAGAAGGTTGTTCGGCGTGATGGGATTTCGGCTCCGGGCGAGGCGACGATGCCGGAGTTTTTGGGCCCGCGAGGGCAGTCACCTGTAGTTGGTCCGGTGGGGGGGCGTGGTTCTGCCGTCCTGAACGACGGCGCGTCGCATTGACCCCTCCGGTCGTTGCCACGGGGTGGTGAGGTTGCACGCGGGAATACGGTGCTTCAGAGAGTGGAGTAGCCGTCGTTTTCCAGATCGCAGAAACCTCCCCGGGTCTTTTTCAATCTAATCCAGACTTTTCCACCAACACCATCGACCATGGATTCAATTACCAAGAGCAGGCCGCTTCCCGGCTGGCCACAATTCGGTGAAGAGGAGATTAGTGCCACCGTTGCGGTCCTGCGTTCCGGAAAGGTCAACTATTGGACCGGTGGTATCTGCAAGGAATTCGAGGCGCAGTACGCCGCGAACCTCGGGGTGAAGCACACCATCTCCGCCGCCAATGGGACGGTGACATTAGAGATGGCGTTGCTGGCCCTTGGTATCGGCCCGGGAGACGAAGTTGTGGTGACTCCCCGGACGTTCATGGCGTCGATCAGTTGTGTCGTCACGGTGGGCGCCAGGCCGGTGTTTGCGGATATCGAGCGCGAGAGTGGCAACCTCTCGGCCGAGACGGTGGCCAGAGCACTCACCCCGAAAACCAAGGCGGTGATTCCAGTCCATCTCGGCGGCTGGCCGTGCGAGATGGACGCCCTGATGCAGTTGGCGGCCGATCGCCGGATCGCGGTGATCGAGGATTGCGCCCAAGCCCATGGCGCAACGTATCGGGGCCGGGCGATCGGATCGATCGGTCACGTGAATTCCTTCTCGTTCTGTCAGGACAAAATCATCACGACAGGTGGGGAGGGTGGCCTGCTGGCAACCAATGACAGTGCGTTGTGGGAGAAACTCTGGTCTCTGAAGGACCACGGAAAGAGCTTCGATGCCTGCTTCCGGCGCCAGTGGCCTCCGGGGTTTCGCTGGCTGCATGAGTCCTTTGGGACGAACTACCGCATGACGGAGATGCAGGCGGCAATTGGACGGGAGGCCCTGAAAAAGTTGCCGGAGTGGACGCGAATTCGCCAGCGACACTCTGCTGCCTTGTCCCGCTGCTTGCAGGAGTTTCCTTGTATCCGCGTTCCCGAAGTTCCCGCGCACATGGAACATGCGCGCTACAAGTACTATTGTTACGTAGAAGCGGGGCAACTCAGGGACGGATGGTCCCGTGATCGCGTGATGGCGGAAATCAACGCCCTTGGCGTCCCCTGCTTCTCCGGCTCCTGCAGCGAGGTCTATCTTGAGAAGGCGTTCGACCGGCCGGGCTTCCGGCCGCCGGAACGCCTTCCGGTTGCCCGCGAGTTGGGCGAGACTTCGCTGATGTTCCTGGTGCACCCCACCTTGGGAGACGGGGATGTCGCGGCGTGTTGCGAGCGGATTGCCCACGTGCTGCGCCAGGCTGGGCGGTAACGCGGTGGTCTCAGACCAGACGCTTCTTCGAGTTGGCATCCGCGTGGCAGTGAGTCGGGGGCGTTGATTTCGTACCCGGCTGTAACTGTCGTGCGGAGAGATTCGCGCTCCCATGAACGGCAGGTAACATCAGTCTCGACGGTTGGGCACCAACCACCAATCGTTCCGTCTTCCCAATCTACCCAACCACAGAAACAAGCATGAAGG
This sequence comes from Verrucomicrobiota bacterium, assembly GCA_016222805.1. Classification (GTDB taxonomy): domain Bacteria; phylum Verrucomicrobiota; class Verrucomicrobiia; order Opitutales; family Opitutaceae; genus ER46. The sequence continues at coordinate 310,695 of JACRQG010000032.1, forward strand.
AACGATTCAGTCAGGGGGCAGTGCTGCGCCTTGTAGTGGACGCAATAGGACTAACGGCATGTTTGCTGGCGGCCTTCCTCCTCCGCTTCACCTATCACATGGTGTTCGAAGGGCCGGTTGGCTCCGGGCGCGTGCTGCTTAGTCTCTACCTGAATAACTTCGCGATTTGCGCGTCGCTAATCGTGCCACTGACGCTGGGTTCTTTTGCTTTCTTCGGCCTGTACAGCCGGACGCGTTCCTACCAATGGCAGGCCAAGGCTATCGCCATTTCGAAAGCCGTGGCAGTACCGTATCTTCTCGTCCCGTTGACGCTCTTCTTGCTTCCAGCGGTATTCACCGTTCCGCGTTCGGTGCTGTTTCTGGCTTGGGGCTTCACCTGGTTTGCGACGCTGTTTGGCCGGATGTGGGCCCTGATTTGGCGTCGACTGGTCGTGCAGGAATCCGGGACGGCCAAGACCCCGATCAGGGATGAACGCAAGGTCCTCCTGATTGGGGGTGCCGGCTACATTGGATCGGCCTTGGTGCCGAAGCTCCTGGAGGCCGGCAATAAGGTGCGCCTCCTGGACGTGTTCCTCTATGGCAAGGAAACCCTTGGCGCCTCCCTCAATCATCCCAACCTGGAATTGGTCGATGGTGATTTCCGGCAGGTGGAGAAGGTCGTGTCGGCGATGCGGGATGTCGGTTCGGTGATTCACCTGGGCGGCCTTGTCGGCGATCCGGCGTGTGCTGTTGACGAACAATTGACTCTGGAAATCAACCTCGTGGCGACGCGAGTCATCGCGGAGGTCGCCAAGGGTGACGGCATTCGGAGGTTCATCTTTGCCAGCACCTGCTCCGTGTACGGGGCGAGTGATGGGGTGTTGGACGAGAATTCCCGCCTCAACCCCGTTTCGCTTTATGCCCGCAGCAAGATCGCGTCCGAGAAAGTGCTCCTGGAGATGCGCGACGACGGCTTTTCGCCGGCGATCCTCCGGTTCGGCACCATCTTCGGGCTGTCTGGCAGGACGCGCTTTGATCTGGTGGTGAATCTGCTCACGGCGAAGGCGGTGTTCGACGGCAAGATCACTTTATACGGCGGCGATCAGTGGAGGCCTTTTGTTCACGTCGATGATGCCGCACGGGCTGTTCTCGCCGTCCTTCAGGCGCCCATCAACCGCGTGGATGGCGAGATTTTCAACATCGGCGGCGACAATCTCAACTACACGCTCCAGCAGGTAGGAGAGGTGATCAACCGCATGGTGCCCAATTCCGAACTTCTCGACTTGGGAGCCAACTCCGATCGCCGGAATTATCGGGTGGATTTTGGCAAGGCTCGGCGGATGCTCGGCTTCACGCCAAAATGGAAGCTCGAGGAAGGGATCGCGCAGGTCATCAATGCCATCAAGGAGGGTGTCGTGCAGGACTACACCCTCGCCAAGTACAGCAACGTGAAATTTCTCAACCAGGAAAAGATCCAGTTTCTCGGCAAGGATGGCGGCTGGGAGCGGCGGATCATGGAGGGGGTCGGCCCGTCCGAGGACGGCAACACCTGAGCCCAGGCTTGGCCGCGAGTTTGGGGCGGTGACGAGGCCCCGCGAGTCCACCCGGGCTGACTCGCGAATAGGAGTCACAGCGACAGTCTTCTTCCCGATGACATTCGACTATCTGGTGGTGGGCGGTGGCTTGGTGGGCTTGGCTACGGCGCTTCGACTCCAGGAGAAGTTCCGTGGCGCCCGGGTTGTGGTCCTCGAAAAGGAGGAAGTGGCTGGCATCCACCAAAGCACGCACAACAGTGGCGTCCTGCACTGCGGGTTGTATTACAAGCCGGGTTCGCTAAAGGCCCGTCTGGCGGTGCGAGGTATCCAGCAGATGGTTGAGTTCTGTCGGCAGCACGAGGTGCCCCACGAGATTTGCGGCAAAGTGGTCGTCGCTACCGAGGAATCGGAAATCCCCCGCCTGGAAGAGTTGCTGCGCCGGGGCCAGGCCAACGGTCTGACTGGCCTGCGCCGCCTCGATGTCGCGGGCTTGCGCGCCATCGAGCCGCACGCGGCCGGCATCGCTGCGGCCCACGTACCGCAGGAGGGCATCGTGGACTACGCCGCGGTGATCCGGGCAATGGAGCGCCTCATTGGGGCGCGGGACGGCAAGGTGCTCACCCGGGCGCGGGTGACCGGGATGCGCCTGGCGGGAAATTGGCGGGTCGCAAGTGAGGCGGGCGAGTACGAAGCGAAGTTCATTGTGAACTGCGCCGGGCTGCACTGCGATCGAGTCAGCCGGCTGGCGGGAGAGAATGAGGACGTGCGCATCGTGCCGTTTCGGGGCGAGTATTACGAGCTGCGCCCGGCGGCAGCCGGATTGGTGCGGCACCTGATTTATCCGGTGCCAGACCCGGCCTTTCCCTTCCTTGGCGTGCACTTTACGCGGATGATCAAGGGTGGTGTGGAATGCGGGCCGAACGCGGTTCTTGCCTTTGCTCGCGAAGGCTATCGCGCCAGCAACGTCAACGCGCGGGATCTCGCCGAGGTGCTGGTATATCCGGGCCTTTGGAGGTTCCTCCGCCGCTACCCGCAGATGGCCGTTTCGGAGTTGGTGCGCTCGTTCAGCCAGGAGCGGTTTTGCCGCTCGCTGCAGCGTTTGGTGCCCGAGGTGACGACCAGCGACTTGATTCGCGGCACCGCCGGAGTACGAGCGCAGGCGATGAACTCCTCCGGTGATCTGCTGCAGGACTTCCACCTGGTGAAGAGGGAGCGGGCGCTGCACGTCCTGAACGCCCCGAGCCCGGCCGCCACCGCCTCTCTGGCAATCGCCGAGCACGTCGTCGACCAGATCGCAGCCTGAGCTCCTCGGCCCGCTGCCGTCTGCGAAAGTTGGGGTAGGATTGTCCTTCCAGGTGGCCCGTGGCGTCCGTGGCCCCTCATCCAGGCGGATGGACAGGTGCCGCCGCTGTATTGCCCGCGAGCCCGGTGCGCAGTCGCCGCACCAACTCCGGCACGGCGTCGTAGCGCGTCAGACGCAGGCCCACCGCGCCGCCGCCGGGAGTGGTTTCCACGAACTCCGGGTCGGCCTTGAGCCCGAAGCGGCGGTAGAAGGCGTGGCGAAGGAAGTCCTTCACCCGCCCGGGGTCTGCCCGCTCGGCATCGATGTGGACTTGGAAGTAGTCGCCCTGGCCAGCGGCATTAACCCGCACGGCCACCGCCTCCTTTCCAAATGCGCGCTTCAACATCGCCTCGGCGAGGTCGATCAACGCGAGTCCGCGGAAGAAGCTCCCACCCGCCCAGCAATGAAACTCCGGCGGATCGCCCGCTTCCAGCAAGGCGTCCCCGAGATCGCGGTTGAAGTCGTAGCCGGCGGCGCCGTGGCGCTCCAGCCAGGCGGAGAGTTTCTCGGGACCCTTCAGCCCGTTTTCCCAAGGCAGATCATCGACCATTTGTGCCGCGTCCGGCAGTCGGCCCGGATCGATGGCCACGCTGCGATCACCCATCTGGGACCGCGTCACGCAGCCAATCCACTCTTCCGGATGATGGATGAGGTGGAAGTTCTTGGCGACTTCGCTGAAGAGGTAGGCCACGATGGCGCGGAGCGGCACGCCCGGGGAAATCGCGGCAGCTTCCGACCCTTGTGCAGTGTGGGTCGGACGCGGAAAGAGCGGGTCCCGCCAGCCAGCGAAGAGCCCGGCCAGTGTGGAATCGGCCTTGGTGGCGGCGGTGCGGGCATCGAGATGATGCACGCGCTGCTGTTCGGCGACGTACCAGGCGCGTTCAGCGGAGAGGCGGTTCCAGAGTTCCCGCCGCCGAATGCAGAGCGGCAGTTGGCGTAGGACCGAGGCAATCCAACGGCGGTTTTCCACACTGAGCTGGCCGTCTTCGAGAAGGTCGCCTTCGATCTGTTTGAAAAAATCGAGGTCGAGCGGCAGGCGCGTGAGGATGGCGGCGATTTCCGCGGCCTTGCCGGTGAGTTTGCGCCATTCGCCGGCGGTGAGCACGGCGGGCTGGGCGCCGGCATCGTCGGGGGAGGTTGCGGTCGCCACTGTTTCTCCGTACATGCCCCAGGACCAGCGCCAGGCGGTGCGGTCGCGTTCGACGCTGTAGGGGAAGATGACTTTGAAGCGATCCGCCGGCACCGGATAGGTGTCCAGAATCCGGTAGTTGTCGGCAGGGTTGGACGAGATGAGGGTTCCCTGGCCGGCGCGCCCTTTCTGCTCCGTGGCCTGATCCAGTGAACCTGCCCGCACGCCCGTGCCGTACTCGGCCTGGCAGGCGAGGTGGACGAGCACGTCGGGCGGGATGGAGAGATCGAAGAGCGCGTTGAGCGCGTTCTTGGTCGCGACCGTGAGGGCGGAGGAGCTGGAAAACCCGCCCTGTGGGATATTGCCCGTGCAGAGGATGCGCAGGCCGGTGAAATGGCTGCGGTCCAGGCAGCGCTGCACGCGGGCCCCAAGGTGACCGTCGCGGAGGGTGCGCAGGGAGGCGAGGGTGTTGGCCACGAGGGCAAACGGGCGCCGCATGTTGCTGGCGACGCGGAGCGCCGGCGGTGGCAACGGGAGGCCCTTCTGGCGCCGGGCCTCGATCTCTTCGTCGGTGAAATAGCCCAGCGAGAGCAGGAGGTTCTCGCTCATCCGCGTGCCGAAGTGCTCGTAAGAGTGCCAGTCGCCGATCTCGGCGCCGGGGTACATGACCTCGTCGTCGGCCGGCACCGTGTTGATGCTCTCGCGGTACTTGGCGTCGAGCGGGTATAAATGCAGCCGGCGGTCGTTGGTCGGTTGGGCGAGGACGACAATCTGCTCGCCCGCCTCGGCCGATCCGGCCCCGATGGGCATCTGCCAGGCCGGCCCGAAGAACCGGCTCATGTCGGGATGCATGAAGGCGACGCGCAGGCGCCCGCCGGAAATCCCGATGGCGATCGGCTCGTCCGGCTGGCAACCGAGTTTCTCGCGTTGCGCGGTGTCGAGGATCTCCTGCAACTGGCGGGCGATGGAGGCCACCTGGGCGGGCGGGCGATCCGCGACGATGGCCTGGACGGCGGCGTCGATTTCGCCGGCGGCGGGCGCGGTGGCACGTTGCCGGCGCAAGACACCCTCCAACAGGGCCAGATCCGCCGGACGGGTGACATCGGCGCACAGAAGGTCGTATTCGGCGTCGCTTGGCTGGGTGGTGATCGTGCGGATGTCGCCGCCGGCCGCGGCAAGATGCTCGATGATGTCGGTCAGGTAGAACTGACCCTGGGCGTTCTCATTGGTGAGCGGGGCGAGGAGGCCGTGCAAGGCGCGTGCGCGAATGGCATAGAGCGGACAGTTCCCCTCGGTGAGATTGAGGAGGGCCTGGCGGGTGATCGCCTCCGGCTCGGCGGCGATGTCCTTCTCCTCGATGATGCGCGTGACGCGGCCGGCTTCGTTGCGGAGCACACGGCCCTTGCCGAGATGGCGAGGAGGTTCGTAACGCGCTGTAAGCAGCGTCAGGTCGGCTTCGCGCGCGCCACTGGTATGGGTCTCGAGGAGTCGCCGAAACGTCGCGGCGGGAACGACGCGGTCCCCCATAGTGATGACCAGCAGGGGGTCGGTCTCGATGAGGTCGGGGACCGAGAACACCTCAAAGACAGCGTAGGCCGTGCCTCCCGTGGGATTGTCGGAAAGAACGTAGGTGTTGCCTGTACCCAGGGCGCCGGCCACCTCCTCGTGTCGGTAGCCAACCACGCAGATTGCGGTCGTTGCGACAGACGGCGACTCGGCGCTGCCGTTAGTCGTGGTCAGCGCGGCGCCAAAGGACTCGATCGAATGACGGGCAAGAGGTTTGCCCAGGACTGGTTGGATGCACTTCGGCTGGACGCCAAAGCGGGTGCCTTTGCCGGCGGCGAGGACAACCAGGGTCGCTTTGCGGGACGAACCCGCTGCGGAAACGGAGTGGGCTTGCGAGCCGAGAATCTTGTCTGCGCCCAAGCGAACGGTCCGGGCCAGGGTGTTTCCCGCAGTGGCAGGAGAGGTGCTGGCGACAGGGTGACGGTTCGAAGCGGGAGGGTTGTTCACGCCTCTTCCATCACAAGGCGCGACGGGAGCCGTTCAATGCAATTTGCCGCGGGCGGGTGGATGAAAAACGGTGGTTGGCGCGTCGTTTGACGTTCCTGAATGTAGGCGGGGCGACTCGCCCCGCGTGCGCACTGGTTTCGTCGCCCATCCCCGCGGGACGGGGTCGTCCCGCCTACAGGGATCAGGGAAGACGATGGACTGTGGGCATCTCCCACCGCGATTTTCTACCGCGGGTCGGCCGTCACGGTCACGTCGCGGAGCGTACCCTGGAACGCGAAGGGCGGCGCGTAGTCCTCGCTGACGGGCGTGTAGAGATCGCACGCGAGATCCAGGGTCTCGTGGCTGATGTTGCCACTCATCGCCATCGGCACCCGCCCCCGGCCCACTTCGCGGCCGTCGAGCCGCAGCACGACGTCGGCCCCGCCGTCCTCCCGCAGCCGGAAGTCCACCACGACGGTACTCGCGCCGGCCGGCAGTTGTTCCACGGCGCGCACCGTCGTCCGCTGCTCGCCGGCGTAGTTGTAGTGAAACACCGGCACGCTCCCCAGCACGTACAGGGCATAGCCCGCGAAGCGGCCGCCGTGGGCCAGGATCACGCCGTCCCCGCCGGCAGTGAGCCGCGCAGTGATCGTCATGGAGCGGTCGCGGCGCTCGAGCGCGGTGTACTTGTGCAGTCCGCTCACCGGCGGCACGTAGGTGACCGTCCGACGATCGCCGTTCCACGGCGGGCGGATCATGTCGCGCGGTCCGGCGCGGCGATCGTCGAGCGGATAGACATCGTGCTGCCGGGCCTCGCGCTCCCACGTCCGTAAAAGGGCGGCGAGCCGCTCCGGCTGCTCGGCCGCGAGATCGCGGCTCTCGGTCGGGTCCGTCTCGAGGTGGTAGAGTTCCCAGCGGTCCTCCGCGTAGGGCCGGCCGGACTCGTGGAAGGTAACGGCCTTCCATCCTCCCTCATAGATCGCGCGGTGGCCGTGGATTTCGAAGTACTGCGTCGTGCGACGCGAGGGGGCCATGGCTTGGTCGGATGGCCAGGTGTAGGCGAGACTTGCGCCGGCGAGGGGAAGTTGCCGCCGGCCGCCAAGCTCCGCGGGCGCAGGGAGCCTGGAAACCTCTAGCAGCGTCGGCAGCAGATCGACCACGTGGTGAAACTGCCCGCGCCGGCCGCCGGCATCGGTGATGCGCGCCGGCCAGTGCGCGATGAGCGGCACCCGGACGCCGCCCTCGTGAACCGAGCCCTTGGTCCGCCGGAAGGGGGTGTTGCCGGCCTGCGTCCAGCCGATCGGGTAGGTGGGATAGGTGAGGGGCCCACCGAGTTGCTCCAGCCGCCCGGCGCCGCCAGCAAACTCACCGGGCCGGTTGGCGGCGAAGAGCCGCAGCTCGTTCCAGATTCCCTCGGGCCCGCCCTCCGGGCTCGCGCCGTTGTCGGACAGCAGCAGGATCAGCGTGTCGCGCAGGAGCCCCTGTTGCTCCAGCCAGTCGACGACGCGCCCGAGTTCGCGATCGGCGGCCTCCATGCAGGCGGCGAAACACTCGTAGTACCGGGCAAACACGCGGCGCTCCTCGGCGGTGAGCGCGGCCCACGGTTTCACCCCCGGATTGGCGGGTGGCAGCTTCGTGCCCATGGGCACGATCCCCAGCTCGATCTGGCGCGCAAGGGTTCTTTCGCGGTACGCGTCCCAGCCGTCGTCGAACCGGCCGCGCCACTTTGCGAGCAATTCAGGCGAGGCGTGGTGGGGCGCATGACCGGCTCCGAGCGAGAGGTAAACGAAGAAAGGCTGCTCCGGTGCAGTGGCGCGATGCTCGGCCAGGTAGGCAATCGTCCGCTCGCAGAGATCCGTATCCATGAAGTACGGCTCCGCGCCTCCGAGCCGGGTCGCGCGGGGTTTCACGCGCTCGCGGCCGGAGAAGATCTCCGGGGCGAATTGGTTCATGTCCCCGCCCATGAAGCCATAGAAGCGATCGAAGCCCCGCCCGGTCGGCCAGTAGGCGGAGCTCGCCGCCTGGTTCAGCTCGCTCATTGGGGCAAGGTGCCACTTGCCGAAGGCCGCGGTCGCGTAGCCGCCCGCGCGCAGGTAGTCGGCGACCGTCCCGGCCTCGAGGTGCGGCCCGCCGAGGTTGTTGCGGGCGCCGTTGGCGTACTCCCCGATGTGGCCGACGCCGACCGCGTGGGAGTTGCGTCCGGTGAGCAGGGAGGCGCGCGTGGGGGAGCAGACGGAGTTGACGTGGAAGTGGGTGTAACGGAGGCCGCCGGCCGCGAGGCGATCGACCGTCGGGGTCGCCAGCGGTGCGCCATAACACCCGAACTGCCCGAAACCGACATCGTCCCACAGCACCAGCAGGATGTTGGGCGCGCCGGACGGCGGTCGCACCGGAGCGGGCCAGCGCGCCTCCGCCGGGGTCCAGACGGGCGCGGGTGACGAGGCGGCGAAGGCGCAGCTGGCGACGGACAACAGGAGGAAACTCCAGGGTTTCATCGGCAGGGCGCAGGGGGACAACGGCGCACCGCGAAAGCAAACCTGTAATGCGGAGAGGACCTCGCGGCGCCGTGGGCGCTGACGTCATTTATCATCCGCTTGATCGACCCAAGCTCTCCGCCCACCCCGCCCTGACGGGCACCCCTCCCAGGAGGGGATTTTTGCAGGTTGATCCCCTTTCGAGAGGAGGGGCGCGCGGCGCCGGGGTGTGCCTGGTCCGGCGAAGTCCCGGTCCCTGTAGGCGGGACGACCCCGTCCCGCGGGGATGAGCGACGCAACCGACATACGCGGGGCGGGTCGCCCGGCCTACAGCCAATCTTGGATCACGCTAAGCCACGAAGGGCGCAAAGGGGTAGCATTGGAACGGGGTGCTCGCCCCAGTTCCCCTCTCGAGCCGGAACCATGCAGTCGGGCTGACGCACCTGCGGGAGTCCACTGACGAAACGGTGACCTGTGGGCGGGGCGACCGCGCCCCGCTCCGCGACGAGGTCGTCGCGGCTACATTGCTGCGGTGCACGTCGACTACGACTGCATCGTTCCGGCTCGAGAGGGGTGGCGCGTAGCGCCGGGGTGTGTCCGTTTCGGCCCTCAAGCCGGCGGGTGCAGGAACGCGTGCAGCTCGGCGGCGAGTTTGCCGCCAAAGCCCTCGACCTCGGCGATCTCCGCGGCGGAGGCGGCCCGCAGGCGATCGATGTCGCCGAACCGCTCCAGCAACGCGGCGCGCCGCACGGGACCGAGACCGGCGAAGTCATCGAGGATGCTCTCGCGAATCTTCTTCGATCGCAGATCGGCGTTGTAGGTATTGGCGAAGCGGTGGGCCTCGTCGCGCAGGCGCTGCAGCAGATTGAGGCCGGGATGGTTGAGCGGCAGGTTCAGCGGGGCGCGTTCGTCGGGGAAAATGATCGTCTCGTGCTGCTTCGCCAGGCCGATGAGGGGCGGCGGCATGGCGTCGAGGCCGACGAAGGCCTTCAAGGCGGCGCCAATCTGCCCGCGCCCGCCGTCGATCACCACGAGGTCGGGAAACGGCTTCCGCTCCCGCGCCAGCCGGCCGTAGCGGCGACCCACCACCTCCTCCATCGCGCGAAAATCGTCGTTGCCGATGAAGCTGCGGATCTGGAAACGGCGGTAGTTGTTCTTGTCGGGCCTGCCGTCGGCAAAGTGCACCATCGAGGCGACGACAAACGTCCCCGAGATGTGCGAGATGTCGAAGCACTCCATCGTGCGCGGCGGGCCGCTGAGGTGCAGCGCCTCCTGGAGCGAGGCGAGGGCCTCGGCGTCGCCCGCCGGCCGCGTCGGATCCGCGCGTTCGAAGTGTCGCGTCTTCCGCAGGGTCTCCTCGAGCGCAAACACCACATCGCGCAGCTCCGCCGCCTTTTCGAACTCCTGCCGGCCGGCGGCGGTCGCCATCTCGGTCCGGAGGGTTTCGAGCCACTCGCGCGACTTGCCCTCAAGGAAGGCGCAGGCGGCGTCGACGCGCTGGCGGTAGGCCTCGGCGGTCACGGCATTTTCCGTGCCGTAGAGTTCCTCACGCACGTCGTCGTAGAGGCGCCAGGTGCCGTCGGCCTGGCGTTGGGGCGAGGCGTCCGCGAGCAGGATGCCGAACTGGCGCCGCATCTGCGCGAGGGTCTTCCGCAGGAGCCCGCTGTGGGCGAAGGGGCCGAAGTAGCGCGAGCGATCCTCCTTGCGCAGGCGCGTGAGCCGGAAACGCGGCAGTTCCTCGCCCAGGTCGACGCGCACGAGCAGGAAGCGCTTGTCGTCGGTGAAATCGGTGTTGTAGCGCGGGCGCCACTGCTTGATCAGGCGCCCCTCCAGCAGCAGCGCCTCGGGTTCGGACTTCACCTCGATGATGTCGAAGTCGGCGATGAGCTCGATCAGGGCGCGGATCTTGGGCTGGGCGATGGAGCGTGCCCGGCCGCGCTGGAAATAGGACGACACCCGCTTCTTCAGGCTCCGCGCCTTGCCGACGTAGATGATCCGCCCGAGGCGGTCCTTCATCAGGTAGACGCCGGGGCGGTCGGGCAGCGCGCGGACCTTTTCCTTCAGGTTGACCGGCATGGGGGCGAATCCGGCCTAGCGGCCCGGCTGGCCAGAGGGCCGGGGAGAGGGGGAGACTGGGGGGGAAAGCCGCATGCGGGGCGCGTCTTGAGGGATGGTTGCTGGCAATTTGCCAGAATCCGTCTAATTTCCGCCCCCGCAAGTATGGTTTCAGCTCACAACACCGCTGGCGATGCGCCGCGCCCCAACGTCGCCTCGGTCCGCTACGAACTCCTGACTTTGGGCGACGAACTCCTGCTCGGGCTGACCGCCAACGGTCACCTGACATTCATCGGCGCCCAACTCGGGCGCCATGGGGCGCTCCTGCAGCGCAACGTGACCATCACCGACGAGGCGGACGCCATCGCCGCGCAATTCCGCGAGAGCTGGGCGCGGGCCGATGTGGTGATCACCACCGGAGGCCTGGGACCGACCTGCGACGACCGCACGCGCGAGGTGGTGGCGGAGGTGCTCGGGCAGAAGCTGGTGTTTGATCCGGCAATCGAGCGGGCGATCGAGGAGCGGTTTGCGCGATTCGGGCGCAAGATGACCGCCAACAACCTGAAGCAGGCGTACGTCTTCGAACGCGGCGAGGTCCTGCCCAACGCGAACGGCACCGCACCGGGCCTGTGGGCGGAGCAGGACGGCAAGGTGCTGGTGATGCTGCCCGGTCCGCCGAACGAGTTGCAGCCGATGTTCATCGACCAGGTCGTGCCGCGGCTGGCGGCGCGCGGACTGCTGCGGCAGAAGGAGGCCTATGTGCAGTTGCGCACGGCCGGGGTGGGTGAGTCCGCGCTCGAGACCAAGTTGCAGCCGATTTTCGACCGCCACGGGGCCAGTCTGAGTGTGGCGTTCTGTGCGCATCAGGGCGCGGTGGATTGCCGGGTGAGTTCGCCCAACGGGGGCCTGACCGAGTCCGCGCTCGAGCAAGTGGCCTCGGAATGCGCCCAGCTCCTGGGCGACGACTTCGTCTGCTACGGGCACGATTCGCTCGCACGGGTCTGCGCCGAATTGCTGCGCAAGCAGGAGAAGCGCCTCTCCGTGGTGGAAACCGCGACCGGCGGTCTGCTGGCCAACGCGTTCACCGAGGTGTGCGGCGCCTGCAAGTTCTTCGCCGGCGGTGTGGTCTGCTGCACCAACGACGCCAAGATGCTGCTGCTCGACGTGCCCGAGTGCCTGCTCCTCCAGCACGGCGCCGTGAGCGAGGAGGCGGCGGTGGCGATGGCCACGGGCGCGGCCGAGACCCTCGGGGCTGACTATGCTCTGGCGGTGACGGGTTTTGCCGGCGCCGCAGCGACCGGTCAGACCGGAAATCCGGTCGGCACGATGTACATCGGGCTGTTCTCTCCGGCGGGCGTGTGGGCCAAGAAGCTGAGCTACCCCGGACCGCGGTCGACCGTGAAGGTGCGGGCGGTCAACGCGGCCCTCGACTGGCTGCGCCGCGAGCTGCTGCGCGCCGAGCAGGGCGGCGTCACGACCCAGCGGCGGTCCAACGTGATGCGCTGAGGCCGGGCCGATGCGGATGCGGGTGGGGAAGGACGGCCCAACCTTGCGCGACCTCTGTCAACGGTAGGGCGCGGACTCCGCTCCGCGCCGTGGAAAACGTTCGGAAGTCGGTACGAAACAAACGGCGGCGAAGGGACTCGCCGCCCTACCCGGTGAGAGGTTCGGCAAGGGCAGGGCGCGGACGCCGCTCCACGCTGGTCATTCGGATGCGGCGTTCGGCGAACTTCGACCTCGCTGTCGCGGTTGGAGTATTCTCGTGTCGTCGACATGCCCTACCCCCGCAGACGGCAAATCCCGCATGTGCCGCCGTCTTTTGTGAGAAGCGGAGCCGTGTACTTCCTGACTCTCTGTTGCGGCGAAAGGGAGAGGAATCAATTGGCGAGCGACGCGGTGTGGAACGTCGTGAGGGAGGCGGCCCGGCAGTATCACGACCTGGGCCGTTGGAAGGTGCGTTTACTGCTGGCAATGCCCGACCATGTGCACGCCTTGGTGAGTTTCCCGTCAACGGAGCGCGGAAGTCGGGTTGTGGCCTCGTGGAAGCACTTTATTTCCCGGCGGACGGGGGTGCGGTGGCAACGCGACTATTTCGACCATCGCCTGCGCGGTGGCGAGAGCTTGGACGAAAAAGCCACCTATATCTTGCAGAACCCGGTGCGGAAGGGTCTGTGCACTTACGCGGGAGAGTGGCGCTTTTGCTGGCGTCCATCGGACTCGGTGGCGACCCCTGCTGGCTAGGGTACTGCCACCGCCGGTTGCGACCCAAGGGAGGGCGCGGACTCCGCTCCGCGCCGCGGGATCGATTGGAAGTTGGTACGGAAAAGCGGCGGTGAAGGGACTCGCCGCCCTACCAATAACGTGATTCGGCACAGGTAGGGCGCGGACTCCGCTCCGCGCCGCGGAAATCGGTCGGAATTCGGTACGGAACAAACGGCGGCGAAGGGACTCGCCGCCCTACCTCTAACAGGCGGGAGATTCAACCGCCCAAAAGGTTCCGAAGGGCGGCGAGGTACTTTTCCTGCGTGCGGGCGATGACCTCGGACGGCAGGCGCGGCCCCGGCGGCTTCTGGTCCCACTTGATCGCCACGAGGTGGTCGCGGACGAACTGTTTGTCGTAGCTCGGTGGCGACATGCCGGGCGCGTAGCTGTCGGCGGGCCAGTAACGCGACGAGTCGGGCGTGAGCACCTCGTCGATGAGGAAAAGGTTGCCGGCGGCGTCGGTGCCGAACTCGAACTTGGTGTCGGCGAGGATCATGCCGGCCTGCCGGGCGCGGTCGTGGCCGAACTGGTAGAGCCCCAGGCTGGTGGCCTTGACGCGCTCGTAGAGGGCGGTGCCGATCATGGCCGCGCCTTGGGCGTCGTCGATCGGCTCGTCGTGCTGGCCCTTGGGAGCCTTGGTGGTGGGGGTGAAGATGGGCTGGGGGAGCTTGTCGGCCTGGCGCAGGCCGGAGGGCAGGCGGATGCCGCAGACCGATCCGGTCTTCTGATACGCGCTCCAGCCGCTGCCGATGAGGTAGCCGCGCGCGACGCACTCGATGGTGAGGGGCTTCAGTTTCCGCACGATCATGCTGCGGAGCTGGAGGTCGGGGCTGGTGATCCCCCGGCGGGCGAATTCCCCGGCCTGGTCGGGCAGCAGGTGGTTGGGGATGAGATGGCTGGTCTGGCTGAACCACCAGTGGCTCATCTGGGTGAGGATGGCGCCCTTGCCCGGGATGCCGTCGGGCAGGACGACGTCGAAGGCGGAGAGGCGGTCGGTGGCGGTGAGGAGCAGGGCGTCGCCGAGGTCGAAGATCTCGCGGACCTTGCCGGAGGCGATGCGTGGGTGGGGCAGTCCGTCGATGCTGGTGACGGCCTGGCGGGGCAGGGCGGCGGCGATGGCGGAGTAGTTCATGACGTCGGTCCTCTTGTGTGCGGCTGGGCGCGGTGAGGGCGAGCAAAACCGGGCCGGGCGCGGAGGGAAAGGCGGGCGAAGTTTAGGGTTGCGCGGCGAGGGGTGCGCCGTAGGTTGCCCGGCTCCGCGGTTAGTCCCCATCGTCTAGCCCGGTCTAGGACACCACCCTTTCACGGTGAGAACCGGGGTTCGAATCCCCGTGGGGACGCCAATTTAACTCCTTAGCAATAATGAGTTACAATTTTCGATAACCGATTTGGCCGTTGACCGGCCAAATCGGTCATGAAGCAAGTCACACCATTCGTAATCTCAGAGTTCACGAATCCATCCGGGAAAATCGTTTTCCAGCTCTACGCTCGCATCGACGGTCAACGTTTCCGCAAGAATTTCCCGACGCGCACGGAAGCTGAAGCAGAGCGTCAGGTTCAAGAAGTAAGTTGGCTCCAGCGTGACACCGGCACGCGGGCGGCCGTCACTCGGCTAAACGAGGATCAACTTCACGAAGCCGAGGCGGTCTTTCGCCGGATCGCCGGACTGCCGCGCCCGCTGTCGTTCTATTTGGATTTCGCGCTCACGAATTACCGCGAGCCGGAAAAGCAAAAGCCGCTGACCGAAGCGGTGGCGGAATACGTCACGGCCAAGGAGCACGAATTCGCGCAAGACCAGCTTTCGCCGCCGCAGATGAATCGGATTCGGGAAGACCTGAAACGCTTGGTCACGCGGTTTCCTGGCAAATCGGTCGCTGAGCTTACCGCGACGGCGCTGACGGAATTTCTGGAAAAAGACCGGCCCGGGATGAAGACGCACAACAACCGGCGCGGCATCCTCTCCACGTTCTTCAAATACTCATTCCAACGCGGTTGGATCGCGGAGAATCCGATCCTGAAAGTGCCGCACTTCCGCATCCGTCGGAAGCGCGGGGTGGCGCAGACCTTCACCGCTGAGCAGGCCGCGGCGCTCATGGAGCACATGGAAACTTACGATGGCGGCCGCTGGGTGCCGTATTTCGCGCTGTGCCTCTTTGCCGGCATTCGCCCCGGCGTGCCATATGGTGAAATCACGAAACTCAAGCCGGACGCGGTGAATCTCGACGATGGCGTGATTCATGTCTCCGCCGAGGTCTCGAAAGTGCGTGAGCCGCGCAAGGTGACGATTCAGCCGAATCTCGCTGCGTGGCTCCGCGCTTACCCGCTGGAGAAATTTCCGATCATCCTCGGAAATTTCAAGAAGCGCCGCGACCGCTTCGCCAAAAAATTCAACCTCACGCACGACGTGTTGCGGCATACGTTCATTTCGATGTTCGTCGCGAAATTTCGCTCCATCGGCGAGGCGGCGATTCAGGCGGGCAATTCGGAGAGCATCATCCGCAAGCACTACCTCGACTTAAAAACGACCAAGGAGGCAGATGAGTTTTTCGGCATCATGCCAAAACACGTTGGCCGGCCGGCGAACCCGGCGCTGGTCGCTCCCATGGCGAGAGTTACCAAACCGCCGCTTCCGGACGCCGCGTTCGCAGCATAGAATCGCATCAGAACCACGACCCAGCCAAACCGTCACGAGGGTTATTAGGGTTGGTCGTCATTGCGCCGCCCCAGATTTGTTTCTTCAAAGGGCAAGCGGTGATCGCGAAGGAAAGCAATCACCGCGGGCAGTGAATCGGTATCCTTTGCCTGCACGCTTTCGCTCGGGTAGAGGGCGTGGTCTTCGGGATGCCAAATATGGTGACGAACCGTCGCTCGGGACTCGATGGCCTCATGGAGGAAAACGTCGTCGTTAAAGAGACGGTTTCCGTCCTCGAAACTGATATCGCACCCGAAGCACGCCACGGACTTATTGACGAATAAGAGCCGAGCCCAGGCACGAAGCTGGATATTTGTTCTAAGCTGATCCCAGGGATACGGCTGCAAGTCAGAGAGGTATTTATAGACATACCGTTGGTCGCTGAGCTTCGCCATGGGCACGCGGACAACGACGAAGACGCGATGCTGGCCTATTGTGGCCCACTCCCCCTCGCGGCCCCACCGAATGAAATACGCCGATGGCAAGTCCAAGGTATCTTCCCAAATCAGCGCATCGACGTGCTGGCTGACGGTCTGAAGAAAATTCTCCGGCTGCTTGTGAAAATCGAATCGCCCGTGAATCTCGCTGCTTTCTCCGTCGATCCACGCCCGCCGGAGTAGGAACGTCTCGGCGAGCCAAGCGATCTTGTCCTCGTCCAGCCACGCTAGCAGGGCGCGGTCGGTTTGTATGTCGGTCAGGGCGATGGTAAACGGAGCCTTCCGGATCCGGAAGAAACGCGGCCAATGGGTCGGCTCCAAGCCGTGTGCGGAAAAAATTCGGCGGATGCGCTTAATCATCCCAGCCAGCTTCGGATCAGCCACATCATCCGAAGGTACCGCGGCCCCACCATTCCGCTGTTTAATCCAGTCGGTCAGCTGCGGTCCGCTTAACCGCTTGTTCAGGCCGTCGACGCGAACGTAAACTTCATGACCGGACGTGTAAAACGGATCGGCGCTTGCTCCTGCCGGAACGCTTAATTCCACGACGACAAGATGGCTCTCCGGAGGAGCGCCTTCCACAGCATGAAGGTCAAAGCGAAACCGTGTTGGGTCGATTTCCGGCTGAATCAAGTGAAGCTTTCCAAAGACGTTTACACGAAGCCGGTCACGCTGGTTGAGCGGGATCGCCACGCCGACGACAACGCGGTCGAAATCGCGCACGCCCCAGATAATCGTGCCGCCTTCGCTATTCAGGAAAGCGACCGCATATTCGTCCGCGGAGTTGGCGATCGCTCCCACGGGACCGGTGCCTTTGACCTCCTTCAGTTCCAGGGTGCGCGTTTCCTCCAGGGCAAGCCTTGCCCCGAGCGTGAACCTTCGGGACGGATTGGGTGTGGAGCCTATCATGGCACAATAATCACGTTTTGGCCCTTGGGGTGGAGAAAATTCAGCACGTGAGGGCGATCGGAGACGGCAACCCCGCCATGAGGGAGGCGGTTGACGGGCGCCGAATGGCATGGAAACCCAACTCTCTCCCTCCATCGAAAACCAACTCACGGACATCGTCGGCCTGCGCAGCAGCGGGATTTTTCCCAAAGACAAAGAGCCGTCCATCGCCACCCTGCGCAATTGGACCAAGCTGCGGCGCATCCCGCATCATCGCGTCGGCCATTTCGTCTACTACGACGCCTCCGAAGTCGCGGCGCACATCCGCACCCGGCTCAAGGTGCCGGCGCGCGGCTAAGTTCGTGTGCGACCGAGAGTCTCGCACCGCGCGGGTTGTTTCCCGCGCGGTGTTTTCTTTTTTAGGCGAAACGACACGCCCCCTGTCGCACGCCGTTTGAAGCAGTGCGAAAATCGGATCAGCCGACACCTCGCATGCTGTGTCTATTAGGATTTGGCTTGGGGCGGTATGGTAGGGACGAACCTAAATCTCCCTATGAAAACCAACCATGACTCGTTTTTCTCGGAGCCGGTCGATCCCACGCAGGAGGCGCGCTTTCTCGCCTCGGAAGTGGTTTGCCGGCTCTTGATCTGGATGTCCGAAGCCGCGTCGCTCGAAGAGCGCGGCGTGCGCGCGACGGTCGCGCTCTACTGCGTGCGGCCCGATCTCATCACCGAAGCCACACTCGAGGAAATTGGCCACGTGGCCGGCCGCTCAAAACAGGCGGTGCATCACATGGCGAATAGCTTCCGTGAAACGACGGGACTCGCGTCATGACCGCCACGACCGTCACCACCGCGGCGGAAATCAACCGTCTCCACGAAGAGGCCAAGCGGTGCGCCTGTGCCTCACGCCAAGCGTTGCAAGCGGCATTGGTCGCCGCCTGGCGCGCAGGGCAGCTGCTCGTTGAGGAAAGAAAACGGGTGTTTCACTCGATGGGGCCGGGTGCCTGGCTGCTCTGGCTGAAAGCCAACTTCCGTGGCACCGCCCGAACGGCCCAACGTTACATGCGCCTTGCCCACAGCGTTTCCGATATTTCGGTTTTACAGGGCATGAGTCTGCGGCAGGCGTATGCCCGGCTTGGGATCGCAACGGAGCCGAAAACACCCGGCAAGCGACGGCTGCGGCATACGCTGCCGGAGCACGTCGTCCTCGCCAACCGGCTCGTCCGCACGCTGAAGCGCCGACCCGGCCAGTCCGACGAGGAACAGGGTGAAGCTTATCGGCGCGACCTTCGGGTTCTCTACGAAAAGCTCCGTCCGTGGTTCGAATCTCCGACCGCATTATCATCGCCATCGAACATTTTCGCGCCGCAGCTTTCTCACCGGGTATGACTGCCGCCGCTTCAGCTTCATCGGGTCGCGCTTCGGAACGCCGGAGCCGCGCCTTCCTGCGGCTATTGGCGAACATGTGCCGGCAGTTTCCCGACCTGCGGACCTGGCTGCTGGAGGACTTCGGGCAAGATGCGGCGACCCGCGCGAACTTTCTCGCCCTTGTGGAGGGTGGCGATCTCACCGGCGAGCCGGCGTCCAACGGCTTCGCCGAACTGGCGGGCGAACTCGACGGGTGGCGTGAGGAGAAACGCCGGATGAAAGCTCAGTTGCCCGAGCAAGCGGCGCGCCCGTTTGGTGGGCTCACTTGGGAAGAAATGGAAGCGCTGGTGCGCCGCTATGAGGCGCGCACGATCGGCCTGAATGTCTTTCTTCTCGCCCGCGACTGGCGCAAGGCCGGCGAGGCCGCCAAGGCGTCGCCTCGGCTTCTTCAAGCCGGGGCGGATCTGTTGGATACGGCGATCCGCTCTGGTGAAACGCGCGCGCTCGCCGATCTCGGCCATGCTGTCGAGCTACTTGCCGGCCTCGATCCGCGCCGCCTGCGCACGGCCTTCGGTTACGCGGACTGGTGGAAACTGCACGCGCTTGTTTACATGCTGCGGCATCCCCGCGAAGCCTATCGCACGCGCGAAGTGCGGGCGCATCTCGAAACGCTGCGCCTGCGAATCAGCTCGCTCGACTTCCGGCGTTTCTGCAAACGCCACGGCATTCGCCGCGACGAACGTGCGGGCCGTCCTCGCATCCACACCGCCGCGCGAGCTGCCGGCTAAACGGGGGCTGGGGCCGGACTCGACCCAGATAGGCGCTGGCGGCATTCGGGGCCGCGCGCGCCGTGGCAAAGCATCGCAAGGATCGATGCGCGGAGCTCCGGCGACACCCGCCAAGCCCAGCCCACGTTGCAAAACAGCCCCTTCACCAGCAATTCCGAAGAACATGGAACGGGTTCTCGGCCACACATTGGAACTGAGCTAATATAAGCCAGATACGACGCCAATCTTCCGGCCAAGTTTGGTGGTAAAGCGAAGGGAAGGACGAATCATATTTACAATACCTCGGATAATATGAATAAATGCCGAGGTTCTGTTATGACCGTTAGCACCCAGAAACGCCTCAAAGATGCCTTTCGCGGCACCACCCTCCTGCGCTCACGCGATCTGACTGCGCAAGGGTTCAACCGTGTCCACCTGCGGCAAGCGGTGCAGGCCGGCTTGCTCGAACGCGCGGGTCGTGGGCTATATCGGCCGCCCGGTGCGGACATCACCGAAAAGCACACCCTGGCCGAAGTCGGCAAACAGGTGCCCAACGGCATCATCTGCCTGCTTTCCGCCCTCAGCTTCCATCGCCTGACCACGCAGAATCCGCACGAGGTCTGGCTGGCCCTCGGCCATAAGAGCTGGAGTCCTCGCGGGCATCACGTTGGTCTGCGGATCGTCCGCCTCTCCGGCCCGGCCCTGTATGAGGGGATCGAAACCCACACCGTCGAGGGCGTGTCCCTGCGGGTTTACAACCCTGCCAAGACCGTGGCGGACTGCTTCAAATTCCGGCACAAGATCGGCCTCGACGTGGCGCTCGAAGCCCTGCGCGAAATTTGGCGGGAACGCCGGGCCACGATGAACGACCTGGAGCACTACGCACGGGTTAACCGCGTGGCCAAGGTGATGCGTCCCTATTTTGAAAGCCTGACATGAAACCCGAACCAAAACGGAATCTGCCCGCCTCTGTTCGGCAACGGCTGCTCACATTGAGCCATAGCCGCAAGGAACCCTTTGACCTCGTGCTCGTGCGCTACGGCATCGAGCGACTGCTCTACCGCCTAAGTCGTTCGCCCCACGGGGAAAAATTCCTGCTCAAAGGCGCGATGCTCTTCGCGATCTGGTCAGACGGAACCCATCGGCCTACCCGTGACGTGGACCTTCTCGGCTCCGGCCCGCACGACGATGAGACGTTGAAAATGATCTTCACGGAGCTGTGTCGCCTCGAAACCGAGCCGGACGGCCTCGCCTTCCTGCCAGAGAGTGTGGCGGCTGCGGCAATTCGCGAGGAAGCCGCATATCCCGGCACGCGAATCACGCTGGAAGCGCGGTTGGAGAACGCCCGGATTTCGGTTCAAGTGGACATTGGATTCGGTGATGTCGTCACGCCTGCACCGGACGAAATTATCTTCCCGGCGTTGTTGGACTTTCCCGCACCGCACATGCGGGCGTATCCGATCTATACCGTCGTGGCCGAAAAGCTCGAAGCGTGCGTGCGCTTGGGTGAGTCGAATACGCGGATGAAGGATTTTTTCGATCTTTGGTTTCTCAGCCGGAATTTTTCCTTCGACGGGGAGCTGCTGAAGGACGCAATAACCCGGACATTTGTTCGACGAGAAATGCCTTTGCCTCCGATTGTGCCCGTCGCACTGAACCCGGACTTCGCCGAATTGAAGGTCGCCACGTGGACGGCATTCATTCGCCGGAATGCCCTCGCTCCCGTTGAACTGGCCGCAACGCTGGGCGCAATCCGCACCTTCGCGTGGCCGGCGATGGCGGCGGCGGCAACCGCGACGGATTTTTGTGAACTTTGGACACCAGCGGTTGGCTGGTATCCTGCTAAAAAATGAAAAGCAGCGAGTGACTGTAAACGTTGATTGTGAATGCGCCGGTCAGCAGTGTGCTGACCGGCGCCGCTGATTGAAGCGGCTCACGAGCGCCTGGCACGCGAGCGCGCCTACCGGAAACGGGGGATCAGGCCTCCCGAAAGAAAGGGAGCGGCCTGCAGGCCGCTCCCCGTGTGTGACTCAGTTGTTCGCGAACTAGCTCGCGAGACTCCAGAGCGCCTTGTTGAGCTTCTGGCCTTCGCTCAGGCCGCCTGCCGGGCGCGTCCGGTTGCGGAGGATGTCCATGTAGCCCATGTAGCGGTCGCCGCCTCGAATCAGGTGCTCCTGAACCACGTTGAAGGTGGTCCAGAGGTCCGTGGCGGCATCGCCGTAGCGCACCGGCGTCAACAGCGTCTCAGGGCTGAGGAGCTTCATGACCGGCTGCTCGGCATCCCAACGGAGGCCCGCCGCACGTCGGGCGAACTCCACCCGGGTGGCCTGCGGGAGCTGCACACCCTGCCATTTGGTCACCGCCTCCAGCGCGCGGGGCGTGTTCTCGGCCACGGATTGCGCCGCCTTGGCGAAGGCGTCGGTAGAAACGTCCATGTGCCGGATCGAGACATGGGCAAAGTCGGCATCCGCGACGGTCAGACCCTGTCGGTCCTTCTCAGCGATACGTTGCCAGCAAATCTCTCTGCAATTTGCCCAATGAAACACTGTCGACGTCCTCAATTGGCGGACCGAACAGCGCGAGGTCGAGTGCTCCCCCAATATGGGCAAGCCGCCTTATTTCTTCGAGCCGGACCGAATGGTAGAATTTTAATTGTCTGAGGAGATCGAGCACTTCCGGTTTATGCATCGCATATCTCTCCTTTAGCTTAAAGGCCCGCACGTTCGCATCTGCTCGGCGGTCGTCTTTCTTCTTCACCAGATTGCGGCGCCGAAAGACGATCTCGAAGGCTGTCGGTTTGAGATACCCGACGTGATTGAGAGATAAATCGATGCGCTTGAAATCGTCGAACGATTCTCTGTGCGGATTGACGTGGGTCGCCTCTGAAAATCTCTTCGCCAATTTCAGGCGCGAATTGCACTGCTGGCACGACGGTACGAGATTCTCGAAAAGGAGGGACTTCCGTTTTGCATGAATTTGCGCTTCGAAATGATCAATGTCGCAGCGCAGCACCAGTTTTCCTTTTCTCGGGATTACCGTGTAGGTGTAATTGATGTTGCAATACGGACAGATGCGAATCCCAAGCAGTTCGACGAACTTGAACGCCGCTTTTCGGTTAGCGCTAAACGTCTTGAAACGCCGAAACTTGCTCAGCAGGTCAGTTAACTCGGACGCAGTTTCTTGGTCGGTAAGAATTCTCTTCACGAGCGCGTCTCCTCTAGTTTCTTGAGGAGGAGTTTTCGCAGCAATTGATCGCCGACTGCCGAGAACAATTTCGTGAAGTGCGCGCGCTCGTTGCCGGTCAAGGGTGATGATCGTTCGATACGCTTGACCGCCGCATTCAAGGTAGCTTCAGCATGCATACCGATGGTTTCCGTCATGAAGAACTGATCGTAAAACATCGCCCCGATGTTGCCGGCAAACGTCCCGGTCGGACTGGGCCGCCGGATTGTTTTCCGGCGGCTGTCTAGGGCTAGCAGGATTGCTTGATCGGCCGTGACGTCGGACAGCAAAAATGGCGAGTGCGTGGTGAGGACAATGCTGTAGGTCTTGTTTTTGTACTTCTTGTCCGCCCGGATGAGAAACTTTCGGGTCACTTCCGCAGAATGAACGAGTCGCGCGATGTATTGCCGCTTCCACTCCGGGTGAAGCGATAGATCGGGTTCGTCTTGGTATATCCAGCAAGAGTCGCGCTGCATCATGCAAGGGTGAAGCACGTATTTGTTTTTAACGTCCATGAACTCGCCCGAACTTAGGTGGTCGAGATAACGCCGACCGTCGCGTGTCTTTTTGAACGCTCGAAGGAAGAGAATCCGTCGCAATCCGCCATCATGGATATGAAAGCCGCGCTGGGGCATTTTTCGCCCAGCACGGCGAAGGAACCGCTTTATCGCATTGTCGAGTTGATCGGTCAGCCGATCCAATGTGTCGCGGATTTTGAAGCAGTCGGCTATTGGATACGCCTTCGGTTGCGCGTCAGCGAGTATCCGCTTCAAAACGGCCTGGGAGGACTTGGCCCGTCGTGGAGAGGGATTAGGGAGACCGATCAGCTTTTTGATCTGCTTCTCGATATTCCCGTTCGGATCGAATCCCCCTAGCAGAGAATGAAGCGCTGCGATGTCCTTGGTTTTGCCCGTGCGTTTGATGCCTGAGAAGAGACGGTCAAACGAGTTGTCCCCTGAGATATAAAGAAAAGCGGCAAAGGCCGGATGTTCTTTTAAAAACTTCTCGATATCCATGCCGGAGACGTTCCAGCCTAGCTTGTCGTTCAAGTCTCGCGCTAGATCGGAGGCCTGATCTTCGAAGTTCCAGAACTCCACTGACAGATGAGTGAAGAGTTTGGTCTCGCCATCGTCGTACAACCTAGGATTGAGCGCATAATGCGCAGTGATGTTTCGCCAGATGCTAAAGTCTTCATCCCCGTCCAATACTCGGTTCGCGCAGAATCCGTTTAGCGAAAGATCCCACCACGGCGGCGATTGATCCAATTTGACCGCAACAGATCCATCCCGGTTCACCATCATTCGCCTGTTCGCCAGGTAGTTGTTCTTTCCGTCTCCGAAAACGATCAGAAAGTCGTTTTCGACCTTCCCATTGGGGAGCCGTCCCGAAAGAAGCTTAAGAATGGTCGTTTTTCCGACTCCGTTGATCCCACAAATCACTGTGATATTCAGATTCTCTTTCTTGAAGAGATCGACGTGGTGAAGATTCTGACTTAACTCGAGCAACGGTAGCTTGGCTGCCGGATGAGAGTACCGGCACTCAAATTGGGCGTCCAATCGTAGGTTCAAATCCTCAATATTGCGACAGCGGTTGATGCGCGCGAAAACCGGCACCAACTCATTGAAATCGATGTGGGGGTCGTTGCTATACCAAGACATGGGGGATCGGGTCAGGATGGCGGCAGCTAGCCGAGTTGTCTACGCCGGACCGCGCAAATAGAGCGTGAGTCAGCGGCTCTGTTGTTTGCCCGGGTCCGCTCCGTGGAATGCCTGGGCGACGCGGTGAATCCATGCATCCGAAGCCATGATTTCCCCGGTCTGTCCGGCATCGCGCGCGGAAGCTTTACGGTTCAAGGCTGCGTGCATCATCCGCGAAAGTCCATGTGCGGCCAATTCCCGGAAATCGTCCGGCACCGGTTCACCAGCCGCGGCGAGACGCGCAAATCCCGTGCAACCCGCGAGAAGATAATCCGGTGCTCGCAATAAGGGCAGCGACTCCGAGTCACCAAAGGATAGTGCGTGCAGATTCTGAAAGCCGAAGATTTCCATGCTGCCATCAGCCCTTGGGACAATCCGCGGTTCAGCATCGCAATAGCGACCAAAAAAATAGCGGAAGCTCAGACCGAGGCATCGAGAATCACCACGTCGAGGCGGAGGGGAGTTGTAGCTGCGAGGCGTTGGCGCTCGGTTTCGAGGATACCGCTCACCTCGTCCAAGGAGTTGCCGCTGAGCATCTGTTTTTTCCGATAGTCGGTGTCAGACCACGATGCGCAGTTGAAGTGGGCGACGACATAAATTCCACACGGAAGGCCGCGCAGGTAGCGGCTGAGCAGCTGCTGCTCCATTCCCGTAACAGTTTCCTTATTCCAGGAGCACTTCACCTCGACCACCACCGAGAGTTTTTGCCCGTCGCCGGAAGCACTTGGTGCGGTGACGACAAGGTCGGGCTCGTCTCCTTTTGCAGCGGGGGTGCCTTGGCGTAGTTCGGATTCGCGCGCGACATGAACTTGATGGGACTTGAGGTCGCGCTCAAGATGCCTCGCAAGACAGTCCGAGACATTTTCCTCATCCTTCGGCGTCCAGACTTTCACCGGGCCTGCGGATTCATTCCACAATTCGGTCGGCGGATTGGGGCCTTTCAAGAGCGCCTGATAACGGCCGAGCGAAGCCTTCACCGCGTCTGCCAAGTCGGCCGTATTGCAAAGCGGCGGGGTGCCGGTCTGCGCGAGATAGGCAATCGTCGCGGAAGCCAACGGCGGCTTCCACGATTCGCGGCGCGCGATTTCCCGCGTCCGGGCCAGCACTTGACCAAGCCAGTTGTAGTCGGGATGGCGACGCAGCAAGCCGCGGAAAGCTTCAATCGCCTCTGCGGTTCCGCGTTTCTGGATGTAGGTCACGAGATGGCTGCGGAAGATTGCGAGTTCGTGGACGGCGGTGACGGTTCCGCCGCCGTCCTCATGCGGGTCGCCAGGAAATTCGCGGTCGAGAAACTCCCACACCCTGGCGAGGCGTTCGGCATCTACCACGTCAACCCAGTCCGACCGGACGCCGCCCATGCTGGCCAAGTGAAAGAAGGCGTTTCGCCCCCACGCAGGATCTTGCAGCATCCTATCGATCGTGGCGTGCGCGTATAACGCCGGCCGGCCGCACATCAGGAGAGCATCGGCGAGCGGGCCCTTTTCATGGGCCGGTGCGCCTTGGTTCGGGAGCCAAGACCGCAACATTTCTTCGGTCCGCTCTGACTTACGGCGAAGGAGAAACCCAAGGAAATCGAACTCGCTCGAACCCTTCCACGTGTTCTGTAGCGCGTGCTTGAGGAAGACAGCCTCCAGTTCCGGATCGCTGCCGATCGGCAGGAGTTCGAAGCGTTTCGTCGGAAACGAGAGGTCGCCGCGCTCGAAGAGCCAACGCGCAATGGCCGTGAGGAAAGCGGGCTTGGCGCGCTCAAACGTGAGCTTAAACAGAGGCTGCCAGGCCTCGTCTTCCACATGGTAGATATTTTCCTGATATTGGATGATGGCCGGAGTCCACGAATCCCAGAACGCGTCGGACTGTGCGGCGGGCCACGTCGAGCCGGCTTGCAGCAACTCGAGCAGGAAGGAAACGCCCGCAACATAGTTCCAATAAGTCTGGTCCTTCTCGTAGACTTCATCCGGTTTGACGGTGACGGTGGGAATAAAACCCGGAGCCAAGGCGAGGATGCGTTCGCGTTGCCCATCGGTGAGATTCTTCCAACCGACATCACTCATGTTGTGGCCGCCGGGCTCGTCAAAATCCTTCACGGGGTTGCGCAGGTGTTTAACCAGTCCCCAGATAAAATTCGGCTTTTGACTCGTCTCGTAACCGCTGAGGGTTTCGTCGACCCATTGGCGGAACGGCTTTCGTTTGGCACGTGCCGCCTTGTTCTTCTCGTCGCGATAATACTGCTCCTTCTGCCAGTTTCGTTCGCCGGATTCGTCGACCAATTGAGAAGTCGTGTAGTGTCGCAGACGATCGGCTATGGCCTTATCGGCGGCGGCGAAAGGCTCCATCAGGGCAATCTGATCCAGATTTTGTGTGGGACGAAAGATCCAGAAAGCGAGTTCGAGCCAGCGCTGAAGCTCCTGCGGGTTGGCGGCGGTTGCTTCGGCGATGACCCAATCGAAGTCTTCTTCAGCCACCAAACCTGCTTCACGCAGGGACGCGGTAATGATGGTGGTGCGGATCGCGAGTTCGCTGGCGATCAGCTCCCGCCAGAAGATCTTCCGCCACGGTTGTTCCTCGGCAAGGTTTCGGCCCTCCCGTTTGAAGAGCGCGCAATGCCGATCCGTATATTCCTTCACCGCGGCCATGAATTCGACACGGACCTCCGGTTTTTCGATGGACCGGAAAGCCGCGAGCAGCACCGCGGCGCCGGCGCCATCGAAAGGGCGGTGATCATGGTCATTGTCATCCTCGCAGATGCGCCGCGCCCACCGAACCAGTGGTACCAAATTGGCTTTCGCCAATCCGTTGGAGAAATGCTGGCCCAGGAAAAGTTGATACGAGCCGACGTAGTTGTCTTTGGCGGGTCGGGTGAGAAAGGTCACCAGTTCGTCGTCGGTGAGAGTCGCCGGCCAGAGAATCCCAAGAACGCACCCGCGCACATCGTCGTTGTCGAGTAGGTCCGGTTTGAGGTGCGCACGAACCTTGGTCCGGATGTCGGCGTCGGCCCAGTGCCGCAAGGTGATGGCTGCGGAATGACGCAGCCGACCCGGCTCTCCCGGCGTGAACATCATCACGATCAGCTGGTCGACCAGTTCTCGGAGTTCGCAAGCGCGCACCATGTCCAGGGCAAGGTCACGGAGGAACATGTCCTGCGTTCGGTCGGCGAGAATCGGCGCGAGCTGCTTCACGAGACCCGGATGTGCCAAGCGGCTCAAGCGATTCACCTCGCGCCCATCCGCCACCTGCGCCTGATGACCGCGCACTTGGTCTAGATAGCCGCTCGCGATACGCGCCCGCTGGTCCAGTCCCAATCGGATCGGATCGCAACGGATGAAAACCTCGGCGTTTTCCTCGACGAGCAGTTTGAAAACCTCGGGGACCAAAGAGGCGAGCCAGCACGCCGTTTCCTCCACCTGCGGCCAGAGGCGCGGGCGGCCGCTGCTCGTGTCGCAGAGCGACTGGACAATTTCAGTTGGCGGAATGCCGCGGAGCTGCAGGTAGCGCGCGGCGAGGTATTCCGCATAGGACTGATGGCGCCACGAAAACAGATCGCCGGACTGGGCGTCGAAGAGCCCAGTCTGCAAGGTTTCCGCCAGAATCTCGCGCGTAAAGGTGATGGTCGCATCCGGCAGGAGGGTCTTTTGTCCGAGCACATCCTGGCCGGCGATGGCGCCGACATCCTCATCAGGTCGCCGCTCCGTCGAACCCCAAATCAGGTAACGGTTGGATAGCACGCAAAGGGCCGCGAGATAGGAAGCGCAAGCCAGACGCTCCTGCAGGGTGCTGGTCAAACGCGGGCGCCCTTTTTCGTCTTGGTGGTGGTCACGGCAGAGCAGCGTGCAGCCTTTCTGATAGATTTCGGCTCGGTCGCGGCCCAGCGGTCCGCCTTCCTGCGCTGTCGCCAGGAGCATTCTCAGAGTGATTGGATGCGCGGCGAAAACGTTCACTTCGCGCTCCTTTACTTCCCCCAGGAACTTCGCCGCATCCAATCCGCTCGCCGCAGCCGCGATCCGAACATCTTGTTCGGTCAAGGGCGTCAGCTCCCAGATTTGAACCCTTTCACCCTTCTTCTCCTCGCCAAAGGCGCTCCGGAGGTCGCTTTCAATTTCCTCGCGCCACTCCGCCGTGCGACAGCCCAAGCGCAGATAAAGCGAAGGAAGCTCTTTTCGGAGGTGAGGCTCAATACCAGCGATGATCACCGGGCCCAACTCCGGCACGCGGCGCCAACATTCGTCCAAGCTGTCGAAAAACAGTGCGAGCGCATGACGACCCTCGATCCAGCCGAAAAATTCCTCGCTTTGGAAAGCCTGTTTTTCGATTAGCGACTCGGTGCGGAGCTTAAGGTCGAGCCGCTTGACCACGAAACCCTCGCGCGGCGGCGTGGCGAGCCGGATAGCGTCCATCGCGATCTCGTTCGATTTGCCGGTTCCCGGGTCGCCCAACAGGACGAGACAGCGAATCTCGGACAACTCCCGCAGCGTTTTGAGGTCGGCCCGTTGGCCAGCAGAAAACCAGTTGGGCTTCGCCTCGGGCGGAACGAGGTAGTCATCCGCGAGGGTCGGCCTCTCGCCGCGGAGGGACCAGTAACGAAGCCAAGGAAAATTGGGCGCGGGATTCATGCGGCAATCGATGTTGTGCGGCCCAGTTTCTAGTCTCCGCGAATGAGAAGTTCGACGCAGGCGGGCAGTCCGGGAACGTTGCGATGCATGACCTCCTCAATGCAGTGCACCGCGTATTCGAGGGCGTTACCTTTTTCGTTGGAGCTGGCCATGGAGGTGGAATCGCTTTGCCGAAGCTCTGGTTACGGCAACGAATTAGCCATCTCTCGGCAAGGAGTTATGTTCGCTTATGGGCAAGACCTCCGCCCAACGCTCCAAGGTTTTTTTGGTAGAAACCCACTCGGGAAGTGCGCGGTCCAAAAGTCGGTAGAACTCCGGACCGTGGTCGTGATGGCGGAGATGGCAAAGCTCATGGAGTAGCACGTAGCGAACGCAATGAACAGGGACTCGAACCAGAATGGGGTTGAGCATCAGAAACCCCGACGGTGTGCAACTGCCCCACCTTCCTCCCATTTCGCGTAATTTGAACTCGGGTCGCTTCACGCCATGCTTGCGCATCACCTTCGAGGCGACGTCGAGTTCTCTTGATAGCACGCGCTTTGCCTCGCCGAGATACCAGGATCTGAGCGCACGTTGCACGGCTTCGGGCGAATTGGCGCTGCGCAGCAGGACTTCGATATACTCGCCGACCACGCCGACCATGGTGCTCGGCATACGTTCAGCAATTCGCAGCTGGTATTGTCGCCCCAGCAAATAGTGGGTTTCGCCCGCTACGAAACGAGGCGCGGACGGCAGCGGATGGTAGGAGCGAAAGAAAGCGCGCTGTTTCTCGATCCACCGGCGACGTCGCTCCACCGCCGCAGCAATCTCACCATCTCCGCTTTCATTTGGGGCGAGAACCTCGATGGCGAGGTCAGGATGAACCTGAATCGCGATGGTGCGCCGGCGGGACGAGCGGCGAATCGCATAGTCCAAGGCCATCGCTGTCATGCGTAGCGGGCACGTGCAATTCCCAGCACACCCTCGATGATAAGATCGATGGAATCGAAATCCAAATCGAGCCCGTGCTGGTCCTTAAAATCATGCAGATAGTCGTCGATTCTCGCTCTCATCGCGTTTTGCACATCGGCGTTTCGCGTCCAGTCACGCCGGCGCTCCGCCTTTACGATAGTGTCGATTTTGATGGCCGCTTCGACCGCCATCTGACGTTGAGCCTCGGTATTAAGCCCGCGACGGATCCACGTTTCTTCTAAAACGCCAAAAAATGCCCGTGCCGCAGGCTGACTGTCGAGCGCATGGGGAGTGTCGATGCGCTCGCGGTCGGTGACTTGGCGGTAAGCGTCCTGCATCTGGGCCAGATACTCGGCATCGGTAAGTCGCTCGGCGCGATGCTCGGCAATGACATCTTCGATGATCCGTGAAAGTTTGCGGTAGAAGAATGGATCTTCCGCAATGCGCTCGGTGAAGGTGCGCTTCAGCCGGCTGGCGATGGTGTCAGCCCTGGCTCGGTCGGAGTGCAGTCGATCGATCTCCGCCTGAAATTTCTCCCGCTCGTGGATATTCGTCAGCTGCGTGATTTGCAGGACTTCGTCCGACTTCACGTGGGTGTGCAGCAGCTTTCGCACGCGGGCTTCGTATTCCGCGTGATCGATGTCTTCTGCGCAGCGTTGCTTCAGCGACACGCGCATGGCCTGGAAACGCACCAGGTCACGCTTGTAGAGTTCCACTGTTTCGGCAGGGGTTCGCTCGACCCAGCCTTCGCTCGACAACGCCAACCCTAGTGTGCGGGAAAACCGAGAAAGCCGCTCGTAGAAATCCTGACGCAGCTCCTCGTTGTCATAGAGCAGCCGCTCGCAGCTTTCGTTGTCAGCACGGGCGCCCAGCGACTTGAAAACGGCCAGCAAGGCCGAGTGATGCTGCCGCAGGTTTTCGACCTCGTCGGCGACATTTCGCAACGCCTGCGCCAGGTCCGACTCGTCGAACTCTGGCAGAGATCCGTAGAGATCGAGTGCCGCACCGAGTTCCCGGATCACGCCGAAGTAGTCGATGATGAGTCCATACTCCTTGCCCGGAAACAAACGATTCACACGCGCAATCGCCTGAAGCAGCGCGTGGCCTTCCAATCGGCGACAGAGGTAAAGCACGGTCGTGCGCGGGGCATCAAAGCCGACGAGCAATTTGCCCACGACGATCAACAGCTCCGGTTCCTCGCCGTGTTTGAAGCCGCCCGTAACTTTCTCCAGGTAGGCCTCCTCCGATCCATAGCGCTGCATCATGCCATTCCAGAAACGCTGAACCTCTGCCTTGGCGGCACCGGACAACCCATCGTAGCCGACATCGTCATCGTTGTCCTCGGGTCGATCTGGCGCGGAAATCACGACCTCCGAAGTCACTTTCCCTAATTCGTCGAGGAACGCTTTCATTTTGAGCGCCACGGCCTTGTTGGCCACCGCTACCATACCGCGAGCCCCCGTGCCCTGCAAAAACCGGCTGAAGTGTTCGCTGATGTCGAGCGCCACGAGCTGCAGTTTGCTCTCCACCTCGTTGAGCTGCGTTTTTGTGCCAAGCTTGCGCTTGAGCGCCACCTTCTGCGGCTCGGACAGGGGCTCGCTGACCACGCCGAACCATTTATCAATACCCGCGGCATCCACGCTCTGTAGGATATGCCGCCCCTCGTAGAGGAGCGGCACGATGGCCGCGTCATTCAGGGCATCGTTGATGGTGTAAGTCGGCTCGATGAACCCGCCGAATTTCTGCGCGGTATTCTTCTCGGCGTTCATCAACGGCGTGCCAGTGAAGCTCAGATAACAGGCGCGGGGTAACGCGAGTTTCATCTCGGCGTGCATGGCCGCGTAGTGGCTGCGGTGCCCCTCGTCCACCAACACGAAGAGGTTGGGATTGCTACTCACATCGCGGGACGTCCGCACGACGCTGGAGAATTTCTTGAGAACCGTCGTGACGACAGCGCGGCGATTGTCGGCCAACAACTCCTTGAGGTGCTTGCCGGTGCGGGCGCGGGTGGGAATCAATCCGCATTGGTGAAAGGTGCGTTCGATCTGTCGGTCGAGGTCGATACGGTCGGTCACCAGCACGATCTGTGGATTGGGGATGTCTGGCTCCATCGCCAGGGCCTTCGCCAGCATGACCATGGTGAGCGACTTGCCTGAACCCTGCGTGTGCCAGATGACGCCACCTTCACGCCTCCCCTCAGCGTCGAGATGGCGCACACGATCAAGCGTATTCTTGACGACGAAATACTGTTGGTGGCGTGCGATCTTCTTTTCACCCGCGTCGAACAGCGTGAACTTGCGCACCAGTTCGAGCAAACGCTCGGGACGGCAGAGACTGTGTAATAACTTCGCCTGGGCGCTTAATCCGAATCCACCGTCCAGTTCCAGTTCGTCGAAGTAGGGACGCAGGTAAGCGAAGCGGTCGGCGAAGAGTGCATCCTTCTGACCTTCGGTGAGCGGCCGGTTGAGCAGTGCGCCCAGCAACTCGTCCTGTGGCTCCCGCTCGCTCCACTTTGACCAAAACTTCTCCTTGGTGCCGATGGTGCCAAAACGCGCATCGTGGTCGTTGAGGATGAGCAGGAGTTGGGCGTAGGCGAAGAGCGGTGCCAGCTTGTTGGGTTGCTGGTAGCCGAGCAGCTGGTGGATGGCGTCGCCCGGCCAGTCCTTGCCGCCAGGGCGCTTGCACTCGATCACCGCTAGCGGGATGCCGTTGACGAAGAGCACGAGGTCGAGCCGACAGGGTTTGCCCCCGTCCTTGGGTGCGATCTCCACCTCTGCTGCGAGGTGCCACACGTTGCGCGCCGGCTGCTCCCAATCGATGTAGCGCAGGGTAAAACTCTTCCGGTCACCGGCGATCTCCTCCTCGAAGCTTTTGCCCAACATGAGCAGGTCGAGGATTCTGTCGTTGGCCCGCAACAGGCCGTCGTCGAGCGTAGGTGCGAGGACATCTACGGCGGCGCGCAGGTTGTCCTCGGAGAAGGGTTTGGTCTGTCCCTTGAAACTGATCGTGTTTAGCCGGCGAAGCTGGGCCAGCAGGATGGAGTCGAGCAACACGCCGTCGGGCCGGTTGCCTCGTGCGGTGTGGAGTTCCACCGGACGTAGATAGGTATAACCGAGCTGCACGAGCAATCGCGCCGCCGGCACCTGCGAGGCGTGGTCTTCAAGGTAGGACGGCGGCGTGAAGCTCATAAAATTGAAAGGGTCAGACGCGGACGCGTTTCTTACCGGTAAGCAGTAGCTGCATGAGCCCACGTTTTTGGGTGGCGATGGCGACGTACTGTTTGCGGAGCAGGCGAAGTTCGGCATCCGCTTGCTCCAGCAGTTCGCCTATTTGCTTCTGTTCGGCCAATGTTGGCACCGGTATTTGAATCGACCAGAAATCCGCAGGTGCAAGGTTGAGCAATCCATCGTTACGGACGCCATAGTTGATTCGGCGCTGGAGTTGCTGATCAAGACCACGGGCGAGAAAGAAATACTTGTAGAAAAGCGGATCAAACCCCGAATCCTTTATACTAAAACATATCCACACCCCAGGCACTGCTCCTTCGTTGAATTCCTCTAAGCGGTAAATGCAGCCATAGGGAAAACGAGTTGAATTCCCTTTATTGTAAGCGAACTCTCCCCGCCGCAGCAGTATGTAATGGTCCAGCACACGCCCAGCTTTGGTGTTGCTGTATTTTTCACGCCGATCAACGAAGCCTCTTCCAGCTGTGATGCTTAGAGCATAGCGGGTATTTGACTGAGGCGGCCTTGTGACTTCGTCAAAAACAAAGTCCAAGCGAGCATGCTGCCATATCTTGTGATTTCTTTCTCCGAATAACCGCTGCGTAAGCCCACGTCGTCGGCGCTCCTTGGCGCCGATCAAACTCTCGAGCGTATGCAAAGCTACGACCCAAGTACTCAGAATTTCGGCAATTCTTTGCTGCTCAGGATAACTAGGCAGTGAAATCGAGAGCTTCTCAAAATAAGGAAGCCCGATCGTGTGAACGGTGGAGCCGTTGGATATGCGATCAAACTCGGGCTTCTTCCATTGCAACCACTCGTAGAGGAATAGATTCAACAGCTCCGGGCCACACGTCCATGTGACATAGTCCTGGCTAACCGCCATCTTGCGATCGAGGATTGCTGACTTACCTACACTAGAACCACGCAAAAGAATAACCGTCCCCTTGGAATGTATAACTGCCGACGAATTCTCAATACCGGCTTTGGTTATACGATATACCGTTTTATCGATTGCTCCTTTATCCAAGCTCTCAGTATCTGCCAATGACACCCAATTGATGCGTCCGCCCCAATATGCGGGTTCACGCTTAGTTGGAGTATGGCCAGTGCCTCTCTGGGCAAGGGTATCCAAACGCTCAAATCTCCAGGGTTCTGCCTTCACTGCGTCTCCTCCCTTGACCAAGAAACACGCAGCTGTTGCGAAAGGTGTAGCGATTGCCGAAGACCGAAGTCAGACGGGGTATTCGTAAGTAGCCCGCTCATAGCCCGAGTTCCTTCAGGTAGCCGCTCATGCGTTTGCGAACGTTGGCCAGTTGGTGTTCTAGGTCGTCGATCTCGGCCTGCACCGCGCCCACATCAATTTCGGGCTCGGGTTCAAAGGTATCGACGTATCGCGGGATATTGAGGTTGTGGTCGTGATCGGCGAGCTGCTCAGGTGTAACGCGGGCTGAGTATTTGGCGACGCACTTGCGCTTCTCATACGTCGAGACAATGCGGTCGATATCCGCGGGGCGCAGGCGATTGCTCTTGGTCTCGCTCTCGAACTCGCGGGAGGCGTCGATGAAGAGCACGTCGGTGTCCTTACGCCCGCGCTTGAAAATGAGGAGAGCTGCCGGAATGCCCGTGCCGAAGAAGAGATTTTCCGGCAGGCCAATGACCGCATCCAGGACGTTTTCCTCAATGAGCGCGCGGCGGATTCGGCCCTCCGCACCGCCGCGGAAAAGCACGCCGTGTGGAATCACCACGCCGACGCGGCCACCGTTTGCGTGGGCGGTTTCGACCATGTGAGAGATGAAGGCCCAGTCGCCTTTGCTCTTTGGGGGCACGCCACGGTGGAAGCGCTGGTGGCGGTCGGCGGCGGCCTCCTCGGCCCCCCACTTATCGAGGGAGAAAGGAGGATTGGCCACGACGACATCGAAACGCATCAGCCCGTCGTTTTCGAGGAGCTTGGGGTTGCGCAAGGTATCGCCGCGCTCGATGCGCGCGCCATCTTGTCCGTGCAGGAACATGTTCATTTTGCACAGCGCCCACGTGGCGCCGTTCTTTTCCTGCCCGTAGAGAGCGCAATTGCCGTCCGGCACCTCGGCGGCGGCGCGGAGCAGGAGCGAACCGGAGCCGCAAGTGGGGTCGCAAATGCGGTCGCCGGACTTGGCACCGACTAGGCGGGCCAGCAGCGAAGCGACCTCGCGCGGGGTGTAGAATTCGCCGCCCTTCTTGCCAGCGCCTGCGGCAAAATTGGCGATGAGGTATTCGTAGCAGTTACCGATGACGTCCTGCCCGCCGATGCGGGAAGGGCGCAAATCGAGGAGCGTCGAGTTGAAATCTTCGAGCAGGTGCTTGAGGAGAGCGTTGCGCTCGCGGGTCTCGCCGAGCTTGTCGGAGTTGAAGGAGATGTTACGGAAGACGCCATCGAGCTTCTGCTTATTGGCGTTTTCGATGGCGGCGAGGGCCATGTCGATCTCACCGCCGATGTTGGTGTCGTTGCGCAGGGCGTAGAGTGCGGCAAAATCGCAACCCGGCGGAACAACGAAGCGCTCGCGGGCGAGCTGGCGGTTGATGCGTTCGGAATCGCCTTTGTATTTCAACTTCAGCTCGGCGACGCGGTCGGCGTGGACATCGGAGAGGTATTTAAGGAAGAGGAAGATGAGGATGTAATCTTTGTATTCACTCGATTCGATGGAGCCTCGGAAAGTGTCACAGGCACGCCAGACGAGGCGGTTAATTTCGGCTTGGTCGATATGGGGATGGTCGGGCATGGTGCGGGTGGCTTAGCGGAGGTGGGAAAGGGTTAGGCGGCGGGCGAGGGCGAGCATCTGGCGGCGGCGTGCTACCGCGAGTTGTTCGCTGAGTGCACGCTCTTGCAGCAGCAGGTGGTAGTATTCGATAAAGCGAAGCTGCCAATCCAGCGGAGGCACGGGTATTGAAATTTGGCCTACGGTTTCGCGATTCAGGAACGGAATTCCACTCCCCGCGGCATGCTGGTGGAGGTAGTCCTGCGTCTCAGGCAGGTTGAGATACCACGCGACATAGGACGGATGAACTGACGAGCCGGGTTTGACGCGCAGAATGTGGAACAGAGAAATCGCCACCGCGCCCTCGGCAGAAGGCATGATCTCGGCGGCGGGAAACCGGGCGCCACGACAGGCAAGAATGACGTCACCCGTGCGGACGCGATAGCGGTCCACGTTGGTGGATGTATCGATCCGCATAAGATCTGAACCCTCAATCCGGGCGTTTGCGCCCACGTCCTTCAACTGAAGAACGGGAATCGCATCGTCATGCAAAGAAGGCTCCAAGCGGGTGCGAAACACACAGCCAGCCTCAATTTGGACTATTTCGGCAAGCGGGTGTGACATGGAGGGGAAAAGGGAATCGGTGGCGACGTCCCGAAAGGCGTCGCCACCGATGGGCGACGTTAAACTAGGTTGTTGCTACCTGGACGGCGTTGCAGCACGCGGCCTTCCGGAGGGTTGGCCGCATAACTTGCGGAATCGATGAGAGGAGCCGTCCACTTACCTGCGGCATCCTTCTTCCATAGGGAAATAGTATCCCCGTAGACGTTATTCAGAACGAAGTTCGGCTCTTCGGCGTAGCTGTGGAAACTCGCGCCGGCAGCGTCCACCGGGTCTGTCTGCCAAGCATCCGCGCGTTTGCCGGTATGAATCCGAACGGTCTGCCCAGGTTGAAGGGAAACGAGGGGGTCTCCCGACCAATAAATCACCGGCTGGGTAGCCGGGCGACCGTGCTGGTCGTAAGTGACGTGGGCGAGGCCCTTGTCGGCAAGCGAGATGGCAGCAGGGCTGCCATTGCGAATATCGACCCATTCGCCGAGAAGCTGTCGGGCGATAGGGCCAGTTGTGGTGCGGTCTTTACCCAACGGATTGGGTTTGGCCGAGACGATGATGAGCGAACTCATGGTGCTTGATGTTTGGCGGCCGTTGCCTGCCGCCGATTGTCTTTTGAGTTTGCTTCGATCCCCCTCTCCGCTTTCTTAGGGCTTCTTGACGGCACCCGGTTGGCGGCTGAAAGGCTGATCGAAGTGTTGAAGGCCACCCGGGCAACCGAGTGGCCTATTCTTCCGAACTCACGAATTCAGTAGTGCTCTACGCGAAAATAGCAAGGGCTGAATTTCAGAATAAACGCAGTATTGGTGTTACTGCAAGGAAGTAATGGGGCGAACTAGTGCTTAGTTGCACAGATTAACGATAGTATTCCGAAGTTGAGCGCCTTTGACCTCACGTTTTCGCCATTTGAATGGCTTGGCGGTTGGATTGTAGGCCGCGATGAAGGCGTCGATGGCCTGACCCAATTCTTCGACGTTCTTGAAGCTCGCGCCTCGCAGGGCCTTTCTGGACATGATGCCGAACCAGATTTCGACTTGGTTGAGCCAACTGGCCGAGGTCGGGGTGAAGTGGAAATGTACGTTCGGATTTTTCGCGAGCCAAGCATCGCATTTCTTGTGGGTGCAGTAGTTGTCGAGAATCACGTGCAATTCACGATCCGGCGGAGCGTCCGCCACGATTTGGTCCATGAACTGCAGGAACTCCTCCCGTCGCTTGAGGGTAGTCTTGCTCGTCTTAATCTCGCCGGTGGCCACCTGCAGGGCGGCGAACAAGTTCAGCGTGCCATGTCGCTTATAGGTGCTCTTGAAGCCGCGCACGATCTTGCCGCTGTCAGTTTCCACGTAGCCAGTGGCGCGCTCCAAGGCCTGAATGCTAGGCTTTTCGTCGACGCTGATCACCAGGGCCTTCTCCGGCGGATTCAGATACAGTCCGATAATATCGGCCGCCTTTGCCGCGAACTGCTTGTCGGTGCTGACGCACCACGAGCGCTGGCGCTGCAGGCAGACTCCCTCCTTGCGCAACACCCGCCAAACCGCATGGGGCGAGCCACCCACCGCCGCTGCCACCGCCGGGCCATCCCACGCCGCCTGGCCCGACGGCGGCGGCAGTTCCAAGGTCGCCAATACCCGGTTGCGAAACCCTTCGTCGTAAATCGGCTTGGCCCCC
Source organism: Verrucomicrobiota bacterium (assembly GCA_016222805.1). Lineage (GTDB taxonomy): Bacteria > Verrucomicrobiota > Verrucomicrobiia > Opitutales > Opitutaceae > ER46. Next base: position 348,328 of record JACRQG010000032.1, read on the forward strand.
GGTCGCGGGGCATCTTCCAGTCCCTTCAACCCATCCGTGGCGAAACGTTGCCGCCACTTAATCACGGTGTTGGGCCGGGTGTGACAGCGCCGCGCGATTTCCTTCACCCGCTCACCATCCGCACAGCCAAGGATGATACGCGCTCTTTCCACAACTTGCCTCGGCTCGGTTCGACTGGTTGCCCGTTGCTCCAAGATTTTCCGATCGTCCTCACCACACGTAATGCGAGAAGCAGTTCGCGACATGCTCCCGATCTGCCAGATATCGCTTATCATTGCAAGTAAGCACTAGACTCCATTTGTCCTCGGAACCGCTCATAAAACAGTGCGTTTTTCATGGGCAAAAACGAAATGG
>JACRQG010000032.1:348731-360559 GCA_016222805.1 Verrucomicrobiota bacterium
GAAATGGCATTCGGTCAACGAAAGTCCGCTACTGGCTGATCGACTGAATTTGGGCTCCGCAGCTTGCGAGGTTCGGCATCGGCAAGCGCGGCGTCTTGGGGACGCGAGGAGCGCAGCCGAGCCGGGAGCCGCAGCGTGCTCGCCGGATGGCGGCAAGCGAAGGCGAACGGTCGGCGAAGCGAAGAGCGGGCCCAAGTCGCCGCGCATGTGCCGGATGGCCCGCGACGTCCACGAGGGCGCGCCGAAACAGCGTAGCGCGGCGCGTTTTCGTGGCGGTCGGAAATAGGGGCAGCTGCCGGGGCGGCTAATGCCCGTATTTGCCACGTGGCACGGCTCGGCATCGGGGCGTTGATGCTGCGTCGGACATTGCGACCTCGATCGCTTGGAGAGCGGGTGCTCGCTCGGTGATCCCATTTCGCAGGTGGCGTGGATTCGCCACCACTGCCGGCCAGCGCGGAGTCTTGGGAAGCGAGGCGCTTCCCCATGTCTCCGCGCGCGTGCCGTGCATTCCGCGGTCTCTACGATGGCACGCCGAAACAGCGCTGCGCGCGGCGTGCCTTCGTGTCGGTCGGAAATACGTGCAAGTCCCGGGGTGGCGACTGCCACCATTTTCTCGGGCACAAGTCGCGCCGGTTGACTTCTCGCGTTGTGCGACACGAGCCGTGTCGCGATTACGGAAATCGAAACCTTACGCGCAGCGTTAAGGGGTCCTGTGTCTCAGGCAAAAAGTAACGTGGCTACGTTACACAAATCAAAACCGCCAAGTCGGAATTCACCACGATGATTCAACCACGCATCCAGTTCAGTCTCGCGAATGCGAGGCAGTATTTCAGCGCGCATTTGAGTGCAGGCGATTACTATTCGCAGGGAGCCAGGGTCGCCGGTGAATGGCTTGGCGAAGGGGCGAAAAAACTGGGACTGCAAGGCACGGTAGATGAGGCGACATTTGTCGCATTGTGTGAGGGTAAGAATCCAGAGACCGGCCAAAAGCTAGGCCAACGGATGAACACGGTTCGCACAACTGCAGGTCGGGACAAGGTCGCCAATCGACGTATCTATTATGACTTCGCGGTCGCACCGCCGAAGAGCGTGTCGGTCGTCGCCCTTTATCAGGATGATCGTATTGTCGCCATGCACAACGAGGCGGTCCAAAAGACAATGGTCGAACTGGAAAAGTTCGCGGAAACTCGGGTGCGCAAAGCCAGGGGGGATACTGAACGCATCACCGCCAATCTCGTGACCGCCTGTTTTCGGCACGACACCAGCCGGGAACTCGACCCGCATCTTCACACGCATTGCGTCGTATTCAACGCCACCTACGACGCGACCGAAAGCCGGTGGAAGGCGCTGCAACCAGCGCGGATGTATCGCGCGAAGGAATTCGCCACGAATGTCTACCGACACGAACTCTGCAAGGGCCTCCGCGCGCTCGGATACGAGATCGAGAACAAGGCCCGTGGCTTTGAAATTAGAGGCGTTCCCGCTTCCGTCATCGCGCGATTCTCGAAACGAAACCGGCAGATCAACGAAGAGACCCGGCAGCGATTGGAAATGGGATCACCCGTCTCGAATGTCGGGGAGTTGCGGAAGCGCATCGCCCACGGGAACCGGCGGAGAAAACTCAAGGACGCGACGGCGGACCAGTTGAGGCCGGCGTGGGAAATGCAGATGACTGCCGACGAAATCAGGGCGCTCGGCGCACTGCGAGCAATCCAACCCAGGCCGGCGAAACCGGCCAACGTGGTGGGAATCGCCGCGTGGGCGGATGAGCACCTTTTTGAGCGGCGCTCGGTGGTAAACGACTACGAATTGATGTCGGCGGCCCTGGCCCGCGGTCGCGGGGAGAACTTCGATCTGGCCGAGTTGCGCCGTGCGATTGAGCAACGTGGCTACGTGCGCGAAGTCGGAACGTCGAAGATCACCTCACGGGAGGTGCTACGCTGCGAACTCGGAATCGTGATGGCCGCGCGCGATGGTCGTGGGCGACACCTTCCCATGAACGCCAGTTTCCCGCTGGCTGCTGATTTGTCCGCGGAGCAGGCGGCGGCCGTGAAGCAGATTCTGGCCAGCCGGGATTTTATCACGCTGTTTCGCGGCAGCGCGGGCACGGGCAAAAGTTTTACTTTGCGCGAAGTGACGCAGGGACTTCGTGCCGCCGGCCATCCCGTGGTCGTGCTGGCTCCGCAACGCCAGCAAGTCGCCGATCTCTGCACCGACGGCCTCCCGGCCGAAACCCTCTCGCGCCGTCTCGAACTCAAAACCTTGCCGCCGCGTGCGGTGGTGCTGGTGGATGAGTCCGGCCAGATTGGAGGGAGGCAATTGGGCGAACTGCTGGCTTTGGTAAAGACGCATGGCGGCCGATTGATCCTTTCGGGCGACACCCGCCAGCATGGCGCCGTGCCGGCTTCGGATGCGCTGCGAGCGATCGAGGAGTTCAGCGGTTTGAAGGCGGCGGTATTACGGGAGATTCGCCGGCAAGACCCGGCGCGCGCCAAATCGACGGCAGAACGCACGTTCGTCGCGGCCTACCGCCGGTCGGTCAAAGCGGCGGCATCCGGGCACATCGCCGAATCGTTCGAGGGCCTGGATCGGTTGGGATGCATTCGCGAAATCGCGGCCGATGCTCGCCGTGCTACAGTCGCTCGCGAGTATCTCGCCAGCACTGATCGCCACGAACGCACCCTCGTTGTGGGCCAAACGTGGGAAGAGGTGAACGGCATGAACGAAGCCATCCGGGCAGAACTTCAAGCAAGCGGACGGATCGGCACCGGGGTCGCGTTGAAGACCTACCAGGCCGTAGATTTCAACGAAGCTGAGAAACGGGATGCCCGGTTTTATCAACCCGGCCAATTTGCCTACGTCATCAAGCGCTATGGCCGATTTGCGAAAGGCGATCTCTGCCCCATCGCCGGGACGAACGAACGCGGCCTGGTGCTCATCAAGGATGGCCGGCGTTCAACGATGAGCTACCGTCATGCCCATCGGCTGGCCGTCGCAGTTGAGCGGGAAACCAAAGTCGCCCCCGGCGACCGGCTGCAACTGAAGTTCAACGGAAAGTCCAAGGAGGGACTTCCCATCGCCAACGGCGAACTCGTCACCGTGCGCCGCGTCGCCACCGATGGTTCCATCACGATTGAAGACGACCGCCACGCGGTGAAGACGCTTTCGCCGCAACAACGGCTGTTCAATCGTGGCTATGCCGTCACTTCCTATGCTTCACAGGGCAAGACCGTTGACACCGTGCTGGTGGCGGATGCGGGCTGCCGCGCCGCGACGAATCGGAATCAGTGGTATGTCGCTATCTCGCGCGGGCGGAAGCGGGTCATCGTTTTCACGGATGACAAAGCCGGGCTTCGTGCGAGCATCGGGCAAAGCGGCGACCGTGGCCTCGCTCTGGAAATGAATCTCGGGGCGGAGGAGCGGTGCCGCCGACCGGTATTGCGCGAACGCCTCTCGGATTGGACCCGCCGCGCGCTGGCTGTGGCGGAACGCGTGAGGCTGCACGAATCCGTCGTGAAACCCAACAGTCCCAATCTGATCCGGCAAAAGATTACCTGATGAGCACGCTGCAAGAAACGCTCCATCACCGTCGCACCGGAGAACACCGGGCAGAGAGTGGGTGCCATTCTGCGGAGGCCACGGTTCCGGCCTTGTTGGTTTTCGCCACGGATGGCGAACAGTGGGTTTTGCCGTGGTCGCATTTCGTGTGTGCTCGCCATCTGGGTGATGGGGAGAATGAGCGAATGGTGCTCTTCTTCGCCAATCACGAAGTGGAAATACGGGGTAAGCGCCTCACGACGCTCATGCCGGCGATTGCCCAGTTCCATCTCAACTCGCTCCGCAGCCTTCCGGCAAAATATGAACCTCAGAGCACCGGAGCCGAGCCCTTCATTGTGCACCTGGCGGTCAGGCCAATGACGCCGCCGCCCTCCACGGGGATCGCGTCTTCAGACTAAAAAAAGCCGGTTTCGTCCAACGACGGGCGCCGTCGAATCGGGTATGATTTCCACCAATGGAATTGGTGAAGCATGTTTGCGTGATCGCAGCTTGTGCGGGTGCCTTGTCGGTGCTCTGGCTGTTCGATCCCGACGCCGGGTATACGCCGCTCTGGGGACTTGGCCTGCTTTGCTTGTGGCCGTTGTTTCGCGTGCTGCCTGGCCGATGGCGCGGTCCGCCGATCATCCTCGAAATCGGCGGACTCAAATGGAGCATGGACGACTTCTGCCGAGGCTGGCTGATCACGGGTCGGCCCGGAACGGGGAAAACAACCGCGGCCATCAACCGGATGCTCTGGCAGGTTTCCAAGAACTGCCCAACCTGGGGTGGCGTGTGTGCGGACGACAAGGGGCTCTACTGGGAAACGCTGTCGTCGATGTTTCGTCATCTCGAACGGGAGAAGGATCTGATTCTGCTGCAGGTCAGGCCCGAGGGCGCGGGACCGGGCTGGAAGCCGAACCACACCTTTAATTTCCTCGACGATTCCTGCCTGCCCGATTCCGCAAAGGCGACGATCGTCTGTGACGTGGCTTCGTCGCTCGGCCAGCGTTCGGAACAGAGCTTTTTCAAAACTCAGGCGCAGATTCAGATCGAATTCGCGTTCAAGGCGCTCCGGTGCGCCGAGTTTCCGGTGACGCTCGCGAACACGTATGAATTTCTGTCGTCCGAAACGCTGCTGCGTGAGGTCATGGAGCTCGTGGCAAAGAGAGCCACGCGGGAGGCGCAGTTGCTGACGGATCACTTCAAAAGCAATTTGCTCGCGCAGCCGGCCGAGCAACTGGGCGGGGTGAAGACGACAATTGCGAACTACCTGAAATATTTCACCGACCCCGACATCGCTGCCGTTTTCTGCCCCGAGAAATCGAGCTTTGCCTTCAGCGACATTGACCGCGGCAAGGTCATTTGCGTCTCAATTCCGCAGCGCTATCAGGTCGAGCGCCGCTACATCAACACGCTCCTGAAGCTCTCGTTCTATTCCCACGCCCAGCGACGTTTCGATAAATCCGAACGGCAGCGCGCTGGCGATAATCTGATCATCTTTTGGGCCGATGAAGCGCAGCGAGTTGTCACCGCCAGTAGTGAAGGCATGAGTGACCACAACGTGGTGGACGTGATTCGCGAGGCTCGCGCCACGGTCGTGGCGGCGACCCAATCCTACACTTCACTCATCCCGCCCATGGGGGACGAGCAGAAGACCAAAGTGCTGATCGCGAATCTCGCGAACCGGATCACCTTTTGCGCGGCGGACGAAGACTCGGCGAAGATCGCCGCCGATACGCTCGGAAAACACGAAGGGAAGAGACGCACCGTCGGCTACTCCGGTGGGCGGCGCACCTCTTCGTGGACCGCGGAGGACAAGTATTTTGTCGAACCGCACGAGTTCAGAAAATTGACCAAATTCACAGCGGTCGTGCAGCATTGTGAAGGTGCTTTCAAGAAGATGAAACTGTCTCCCGTTGGTTCGGATGGAAGAGCGCCAGCGTGGTATTGAAAATCTCCCCATCTCAGCCTATCTTGCAGGTATGTTGTCACGCCATCACCCTGAACCCACCGGCTGGGATTCGCTTCCCGGCGATCCGTGGGAGCAGCCGTATGGCCTGCCCTTTTTCCGTGGCGAAAAAGTGAGCGTCAGTTGTGGTCGGTTGGGGACAAGCTATTGGTATGAGCATACCCACGATCTGGTGCGGCTTATTTTCACCTTCAATCATGCGCAGGGCCTGATCGAAACCACGCGGGGCGATTGTTGCCGGATTCCATCGGCGTTCCTGGCTCCGCATCACGTTTTCATCATACCCCCGGGTCTGGAAACGACTCTTGATTGGCTGAATCGGGCCGAGGTCATCATTCTCTACGTCGAATCAAATGGACTCGGCGAGTGCGAGGGCTTTCAGCCCGATCTCATTGTCAGAGACTTTCGGCCGCTGGCGCGGAACGACCCATACCTTGCCCAGCTTGCGCAGATGTTTCTTGGGCTGCACCGTCTAGCGGACCGTCCTGAGCCTGAATTCGTCGAAGGCATCGGAATGGCGTTGGCCTCCCGGACACTACAGCTGTGCTTCACTCGCAAGGAGTCGGATCAAAAGTCTCGGTCAGGTTTACCTCCCGCCACCGTCGACCAAGTCACCAGCTATGTTGATGATCACCTGAGCGACGTGATCCCGGTCAAGGACCTCGCCCGGAAATTCGGATTGAGTCCGGATCATTTTGCCCGCCGGCTAAAAATTAGCGTCAAGATGAGCCCGAAGCAGTTTATGCTCCGGCGCCGGATGGAAAAGGTGCGTGAGCTGCTGAGCTCGGGAAACTACAACGTGACGCAGGCGGGCCAGGAGGTCGGATTTGACGATCCAAGCCATCTGAACCGTTGCTTTCGGAATGTCTTTGGCTGTTCGCCCATTGCCGTGCTCAAGGCCGCCCTACTGGCACCCGGCGACAATTAGACCTCATCCCCTCGCACGCTGGCGAGAAAAGGGGGAGTGTGGCCGGTGAAGACCGGATTCATCCCAATAATGGACGGTTCCGTCTATGGTCTTGGCGGGCCCAGAAGTGTAGAATGGTGCCATCGAAAATGAGCACCGAAATTTCCAACGCAGCGACGACGATTGAGGCTCCGCCAGTCGAGGGCATGCCGCTGGTGTTGCCGGCGCACTTGACGGCGAATTTCGAGAAAGCCGACCGTCAGCTCCTGGAGTCTTACGGCAGCAGCCCCGGTGTGGCCGGCTTGGTGCGGCTTTGGGTGGCGTGCGGCACCTCGCGTGAGATCCAGCGCGAATTCGAACGGGCCGTCCTGGATATCCGACGCAAAACCCTCAATCCGCCGGCGAGCGGAGAATTCGATGAAGACTGTCTCTAACTTTGGGCGATTCTCGCCTAAACAAGGTCAAATGCCACTGGCGACCAGCCGCCTTGCTCGACAAATGGCTGGGGAAAAACAGGAGGCATCATGCCATCGCTAAAACAAGCCGTCGCCGAGAAAAAGGCCCAGGAAAACGCACTACGGAGGAATCCGGAGATCGACGCCAAGTTGGATAAGTTCATCGGGGAGAATCCGAAGCTCGCCGAGTATTACAACGGCCTCAGCAAGGATGATCTGATCCGGAAGCTGATGCTCGGCAAAATGCAGAAGGCCGAATACTCGAACGGCCGAAACGAGGAACTCCGGGCCTGGGTGGCGGAGCACCCCGAGATCAAATCGAAAATCGAGGAACGCCTCCGGAACGTTCCCGAAGCCAACCGCGAACGGGCGTTTATCAACGCGGCGAAAACCGAGGCGCTGAATCAGACGGTGCGGCCCAACGGCGTTCGCGTCTGACCGCGCGGTTTCTTCCTGGCGGCGGGTGCTTCTGCGCCCGCCGCTTTTTGTTGGAAATTCGTCCGTGTGCGCCAACAACTACAAACACGTCAGCTCCCATTGCGGACGTGCCATGTTTTCTTGCTGCCTCCGTGGGGGCGTCCCTCAAACTCCGCCTGATCTTAACCAGCGACTGATTTTACCGTGAACAAGAAACTAGAAAAAGCCCGTGCTGACGCACTGCGCGAATCATTCCGCCTCGGTGGAGCAATGGCGGACCTGCAACGGGCGAGCGACGAGCTTACGAAGGTCACGAGACAGCACGGTATCGACCTGGATGAACCTCCTCCGACTTTTCGCGTGATTGAGGGAAAGCGTGATGATGACAGGGTGTAAGCCAGTTCAATGAGCCGTGTGTAAAGCTCCGCCAATCGGATACCTGGACATTGCAATCGGAATCAAGGAGCACCCGCTCGTTTCCGTGAGCTACGGATTGGTAGGCGGTGGCAGCGTCTGGCAAGTGGTGTGCGGCAGAAAAGCATCCGAACCCGATCAGAAGCTGTTATATCTGCCGCCTGTGCTTGTCGGTGCATCCTGCTACGAATACGAACTGAAGGATAAGACAATTGGGCTGCACGCCCATGACCCCGGTAGCGGTGATCTTGAAATCGAGCGCGAGGGCCGTGCCAAATTTGCTCTACGCCAACCATAGAACGCTGGCTATTCGCGGGTATGCTACGACGTCCGTTCGATCTAACCGGGGCTGATTTTCCGATTGTCTATCGGCCATTAGGAGAGTTTGCCGCTGTCGAGCCCCTGCTGGCGCTGTGCCTGAGCGGTAAGCTTTACGAAGTTGAACGTTGGATTGCCGACGGTCGTCCCCTGCAATTTCCTCCGCCCAGTGATCGCAAACTGCAGCGCCGCTCAACGGCACTGCAGATCGCAGTGGAGCGACGCTTTCACAGCCTCGCGGCGCTACTTCTCGCGAACGGCTACGATCCCAACGGTGACTACTACGAATGTTTGACGCCTGCGGTTCAGGCGAAGGACCGCGAGATGGTTGATCTCCTCCTCAGATTTGGGGCAGACCCGCAATGCTTGGACTTTTGCGCCGTGCTGGAAACTTGCGACCGGGCGCTGATGGATCGTTTCATCGAAGCTGGTATCGATCCTTGCCGAGGAAACGCCGTAGCTCGGGCGTTGGGTTACCGAGGCCGGCCAATACTCGGCTTCGTAAGGCAATACCGTGATCGCTTTCCCGGGTTTCAGCGACAAGTCGACATCGCGCTTCGGGTCGCCACCGAGGCGGAAAATCCGCGGCGCATCGCGCTTATGCTTTGGCTCGGCGGCAATCCTCATGCCGAGGTGCCCGCGACTGCGGAGGAGGACGATCGGGGAAACACGATCGGGGATACGGCATTCGAAAGTTCGCTGTGGGCACGCAAACCGGAAATTCTTACGCAGTTTCTCAAGGGGCCCATACCGAAGGAGCGGATCGAACCGTTGCTTTTCCGAGTTTCCTATCGCGCTCGCCCTGACCTCACCCGCCGTTTGTTAACTGAGGGAGCCAACCCAAATGCGATGGGCGAGGAGGGCTACCCGGTGCTGCACGGATTTATCACGTCGTTACTTTGGCGGCATTCGCGACCTACTGCCGAGGAAGGCGAGCGTGGGATTGAAGCGCTGGAATTGATGCTGAAGGCGGGGGCAAAATGGGCTCTCGACGAACGCCAATTGAAAGGGCTCCGTCGCGATTTGGCTGACGGTGAAAGCAAAATCGTCATCCGGCTCCTCGATCTCCTCCACCAATACGACGCGGTAACCCCGGAGCAACTACAGGAACTTACGCGCACGCCTGCGGTGAGAAGGGTCCTGAACGGCATATCGAAACCGCGGCGCGACCCGTTCAGCACCTACCATTCACCGCTGCCATCGATCGCTGCACCTGCGGTGGAGCAGCCGCGTTCTGGCTATTGGAAGCGACACTGGTCCCAGCGCTAAAGCGGACGAGTCAGTGCCGGGCGCTCAAGACTGATCCAACTCGACCTTACCCTTGCGCAAGATCGCACGCAACTCGTCAAAGAAAAGCGCCAGGATACTGGCCGTCCTATTGGCACAGTCCGCTCTAGCTAGGCGGGCATTTCGCCGTAAATTGCGCGCAGCAACTTTTCGGAGGGCTTTACCGTCTCCAAGTCCTTCAGTTGCTCGATGCCGAATTCATGGCACGCTTTCGAGAGAGCGCGATTGAACGCTTTGTTGATAGCGAACGGTGGCGGCGTGCACTCACGACCGGTCCAGACTTGGACGGCTTCAAACGGAAAGGTCTCATTCTTACGACCGGCCCGAACCACGAAATTAACAAATAACCATTTGGCCGGATACACGCGCCTTTTAGTCACACAAAACGAAAGCACCCAGTCCCCGGCTACGTGCTCCCTCGCTCGCCCCCAGATAGAATTCACGGGATTTCTGCCATAGTCCGCTTTGGCGGTGTTTCGCGCTTGAGTCGAGTAATTGACCTCACTGTCCCACCACCCGAGTTTCCAGCGACTGCGGGCTTTCATCTCAAACCAGTCGCGGAACGAGATGCTGATTCCTGAACCGGTAATTTTTCGCCCGAGTTTTCGGTGCTCCAATTCGAGTCGGTCCAGCTCCTTGTTCGATACTTTTCGGCAAGACACGGAACGCAGCACTTGAGTGATGTCGACGCTCCTTGCTGGGAGGAGAACGGCCAGCTCCTTCAGTCCGCCCGATCCTAGGGCGTTCGTGCTCATGTTTGCTGAACCGATAATCGCTCCCCGGCCTTCGGCCCAATAAAGCTTCATGTGAAGCCGGTCGGCGAAAAGCACGTTAGCCCCCCGCGCGAGTAGATCCCGCACGGCGTCAGGATTGGTCCCGCCTGCCTTTGGCCAGCAAACGACTGTGACGCCCTCCGGCTTGGGGATATAAGCAGAGGCACCTGCTCCGACGAACGCGGTAATTGCCACGCGTCGGACTCCCGGCTGCATCAGCCTAACGACTGCGCTCTGAATCTCGGCGGTCGTAGAAAGTATGCGCATGTAGGGAGACGGGAGGGGCGAACGTGTGCGTGCTGCCAGTCAGTAATCTGTGCCTTCCCGTAGCTCATTTCTCAACGTTGAAAAACCAAGGCGACGGCGACGGCAAAACTGTTTCCGGGATCTCTAGTCCCCGGGGGGTGCTAGCGGAAAAAATTGGGACAAGATTGGGACGAAACCTTATTTCTGGTTTGATTTCGTTACGTCTCGTTGCATCTTTCTCCCTGTTCTAACTCACTCATAACAACACAAATACTCGGTTAACGAACCAGTTGTGTTATCGACGTTTTCACGGTTCGAATCCCCGTGGGGACGCCAGGAAAGACCGGATCTACACCAAAGTTTGGGGGCAGCCGATTTTTGATGGTTGGTTGTTGGGTTAAGCTAGCCGCACTGAGCGATGACGCGGAGGCGGTAGTTGTTAAAGTTTCTGAAGCCGTAGGCGCGGCGTTGGATTAGTTTCATCTTACGATGGAAGCCTTCGGTGATGCCGTTGTTGCGGGTGAAGCGCCACATGCGTGCGATGTTGGCGGAGGCACAGCAAGGCGCAGAGCCGCTCCTTCAATTCGTAGATCGGTGCCAGTGCGGGCTGTTGGCGAAAGACCTCCTGCAGCCGGTGGCGTTGCTCTGGGGTGAGGCGATTGCCGCGGGTACGCAGCAGGTTTAGCCAGGACAGCTTCCAGGCGAGCTGGGGGTAAACCAGGCGAGCAATGCCGAGCAGGTGACGCATGACGACACGGACGACGTGGAAGCGGTCGGCCACGATCATCGCGCGCGGGAACCACCGCTGGATGAGGGCGCGGTACGAGCTCGACAGATCGATGCAGACGACGCGCACCCGCTCCCGGCCGCGCAAGCCGCGAAGGAACCATTGCAGATCGGCATCGCTCTTGCCCGGGGTGATATCGAAGACGCGTCGGTTCTTCAGATCGCAAAACGTCGTCGCGAAGCGCTGCCGCCGGTGCAGCGAGTGCTCGTCAATGCCGAGCACCGTCGGGCAGTCCAGACTGAGCCGCTCCTTTGCCTTCCTCTCAGTGAACTGGGCGTAGATGCGGCCAATCGTTGCCTGCCCGAGCTCGCGGCGGTGCGCCAGCGTCGCCGCACAGATCCCGTCGTGGTGCTGCTGGTAGACATACTCCCGCAAGGGCTCTGAGCTATGCCGTCCCGGCCGGATCCCGGGCAGAGGCTGCACGAAGCTGCGGCGGCACGCACAGCATGCAAAACGCCGGCACCGTATTCGTAGATGCGTCGGGCGACCACACAGGTCGAGGTGCCGCACCTGACGCTCGTACCTGCCTTTGCTGTGGAGCCTGCTGGCTCCACAGCAAAGGCAGGTGTCTGGCTGCTCCACCGGCTCCACTTCGATCACGACCTCAGGCTTGAGTACCACCCCTAAGGTCCGATACCCCTTCATCGTTAGCTCTAACATCGCAGGGGACATGCTGTCTGGTTCTCAGCGGCATGTCCCCATTCTTTGATGAAGAGCC
>JACRQG010000047.1 GCA_016222805.1 Verrucomicrobiota bacterium
GCCGGCCCCAGCGAGGCCGGCTGCAGCAGGCACGGTCCCTTTGGTTAGCGGCGCTGGAGAATCTCCCAGCTACCGCGTTGCCTTGGCCGAAGTGCGCCGCAGCGCCCACAGCTGCTTCGCCTGGCGAATGGTCAGGGCAAGGGTCTCCGGGGTGAGCGCCTGCTTGGGATCGTCGCCGATGCCATGGTTGGGACTGACATGGCTCTCGATGCAGAGACCATCCGCGCCGTACGCCACCGCGGCCAACGCCGCCCCGGGAACGTAGGCGGCCTTTCCGACCGAATGGGAAGGGTCCACCACGACGGGGGCCCAGGTCTTCTCCTTCAGGAGCGGCGTGATGCTCTCGTCGGGGTGATTCCGATACCCGTCCGGGGCCGGGGTGGTGCCGCGCGGACAGAGGATCACGTTCGGGTTGCCAAAGGCCGCGATGTACTCGGCCGCGGAGATAAACTCGTTGATCGGCCCCATGTGGATGCTGCGCTTGAGCAGCACCACATTGTCGCGGCTCGCGACCTCGCGTCCGATGGTGCGGAGCAGCGAGTAGTTCAGGGCGTTGCGCGCCCCGACCTGCAGGCAGGTGACGCCGGCGTCGAGCGCGAGCCGCACGTGGGCCTCTTCCATCACCTCGGTGTCGACCGGCAGGCCGGTGCGCCGGGAGCCCTCCATCAGGATGTCGAGCGACTTGGTGTCGCCCTGGAAGGTGTAGGGATTGGTCCGCGGCTTCCAGACGCCGCCGCGAATCATGTGGGCGCCGGCCTCCTTGACCGCGGCGGCCGTCTCATAGAAGTACCCGGGATTCTTCGGGTCGATCGTGCACGGACCCGCGATGACAAAGAGTTCCTCCCCGAGCGTCACCCCGCCGACGGCGATGCGATGGCTGGCCAGATCCGAGCGCCGATCCATCAGCTTGAACGGCGACTGAATGCGGTCGATCCGATCGACGTAGTCCAGACCCTCCAGCCGGTTGATCATCAGTTCATCCCGCTCATCGCCGACGATGGCGTAGATCGTCCGGACCGCTCCAATGATGGGCTGAATCTTGCAGCCGAACTCGGTGACGATCTGGGTCACCTCGGCGAGTTGTTCGTTGGTCAGGCGGTTGGTCTTCGGCAGAATCATGGACGCGCCACTTTGCCGAAGTCCCGCGGCGAACTACAAACAGGAATTTTGCCCGTTCGAGGGCGTTCGTGCAGACGAGTGGCCCGCCCGGCACCCTTGGCTTCTTAGCCTGTCTGGCGCGGGGCGGGGTCGCCCCGCCTACAGGCTACAGGACGCTCTCGAACTCCTCGGGTAGGGGCGATTTTGCGCTGAAGGCGTGGCGGCGCCCACCGAACTCGTATTCGAAGGACGTTTCCATCGAATGCAGGAACAGCCGCTTGGTGCCCGCCTGCCGGGCAAACTCGCGGTTGCGGGCGAAGTCCCCGTAGGTCTGGTCGCCCACGATGGGCAGGCCGCGACGGGCGCATTGGACCCGCAATTGGTGGCTGCGCCCCGTGCGGGGCTCCAGGCGAAGCAGGGCCAAACGAGGCTCCCGGCGACCCGCCCGCACCAGCGACATCTGGCTTTCGGCCAGGACCTGCCCCCTCCCCGCCGCAGTGCGGATCTGCCCTGCGCGTTTCTCGATGGAGAGGAGATCGCGCCACAGCTCCAGGGGACGCTTCGGGATGCCGAAGACCACGGCGCCATAGATTTTCCGGACCTGCTTGCGCTTGAACTGGGCGCGCACCTCCATTGCCAGCGCCTCGCTCGTCGCGGCCAGGATCACGCCGGAGGTCGCCGAATCGAGCCGATTGAGGAGCCACAGCCGACCGCGGCCGCCGGCTTCATCCTCGGGCCATTCGAAGAACTCCCCGTCGAGTTGGTAGTTCGCCGTCAACAGGGCCCGCGGCTGGTCGGCCGGAGTGTTGGGGTGCGACATGACACCGGCCGGCTTGTGCAATGCCAGGAGCCCGTTGGCGTCCCGGCGGAGTTCCATGACCCCGCGGCCCAGCGGCAGGGGGCGCTCGCGGGAAGGCGCGGGTTCGCTCACTGATAGTAGAAGGTGAAGGTCATCTCCTGGCGGTCGCCGAGCACCGCACGCATGTCGTCGGTCCACGGTCCGTAGGGCATCCGGTCGGTGATGGCGCTCACGCAGGCGCGGGTCGCGGTCTCGTTGGCCGTGGATTGCTCCACCCCGATATCAACGATGCGTCCCTCGTCGTTCATCACGAACTTCACCGTGACGGCGCTGCCGCTCACCGGATTGGCCTTCTGCTCAAGGATGATCCGCTCCCACTGGATCTGCACCGTGTCAATCATGCGCTGGAGGTAGGCGCCGTAGTTGCTCCAACGGGCGTCGACGGCCGTGGGACCGATGTTGGCGGTGCCAAAGCGGTTCTCCGCCAGGATGGCCGGACGCGCCTGCACCGTCTTGACCAACTGGGGCCGGGGCTGCGGGCGGCGCGGGTCGATTGCCGGCCGGGCGGAAATCGGACCCTCAAACTCCTTCGCGTCCTTGACCCCCTCCACCCGTTCCGGGACGGCGCGCGCGTTTTCCAGTCGCTTGGCCAGGCTGCTGCCGAAGCCCTCCTTGTTCTCGCCCTCCACCTTCTCGGTTCCCGACAAGGGGTTCTGCTCGGCGCGCGGCTTGGCCTCCACCTGGTCGGCGGGTGGGGCCTGGATGGGCGGCGGAGCGGCCTCGATGTGCTCAATGGGTCGGCTCAGTTGTCCGCTGACAATCTGGGTGGATTCGAAGTCCTTTTTCCCCTCCGTGGCGGGACGGTCGCTCTTGCCGTCGGGGGTGGGCTTTTCCTGGGCCACCTGCTGGTTCTGGGCGGCGAAATTGTTGGTCTTGTCCGGGACGTTTTCGGGCGCCTCCGGGTTGGTTTCGACGAACTTGGGCGGCTGCTTCGGCTGCGGCGGCGCTTTCCGGAAGATGTCGTCGGCCAACTCGATGTTGAAATCCCGCGACTTGGATTCCGGACGCTTTCCGACCGGAATGGCTTCCATCCGCATCATGGCAGGGGCCGTGGCCCAGAGCAGGAGGTGGATGAGCAGGACACCGGCGATGCCGATCAACGTCGAGCGTGTGTCTGGGTCGTCCCACGTGCGCACCCACCAGCGTCGCAGCGACGTGGTGAGCGGAGGAGAGACGATGGTTTCGGACATGGGACGGACTCAGGGACGCAAGTGGTCAGGAAAAGTCATGGCCAGTGACCGCATTGCGTCAAAATTTGTTTCGTCGTCTCCATCGGGAGGCCGATGATATTGGTCAGCGAGCCGGAATAGCCGTCGATGATGAGGTCCGGTCTTTCCTGGATGGCGTATCCCCCGGCCTTGTCGAGGGTCTGGACCGCGCGGAGGTAGGCCTCAATCGTCGCCTCATCGAGAACCTTGAACCTCACTTCGCTGCTCGTCCCCTGGTCGAGCCGGAGACCGTCCTGGAGGCGGCGGACGGCGATCCCGGTAAAGACGGTGTGGGCGCGGCCGCTCAAGAGCCGCAGCATGGCCCGGGCTTCGGTGAGGTCGCGCGGCTTGTTCAAGGAACATCCGTCGATGAAAACCGTGGTGTCCGCGCCGAGGACCGTGGCCTCCGGGTGACGCTGGGCCACCCACTCGGCCTTGAGCGCGGCGTTGTGTGCGACCATCACCCGCGGGTCGGTGCCGGGCTCCTCATGCTCCGTGACCCCGGCGACCACCACCTCGAATGCGACTCCCAGTTGGGCGAGGAGTTCTCGCCGGCGCGGAGAGGCGGAGGCCAGGATGAGCCGGCGACGGGCCCCGGGCACGGCCGGCGCCAGGGGCGAAACCTGGGGCGGATGGACGTTCGCCACAGGGTCCACTCAGGGATTGCGTTCAGCCAGCACGGCGCGGACTTCGCCCTTGGCCCGGGCCAGGACCACCCGGCTGACGTGGTATTGGTAGATCGCCTCCACCAGGTTGTCGTCCGCAACGGCGAGCCGGTTCTGGGCCTCGACCACCTCGCGGTTGTCGGCGACCCCCTGCTGATAACGTTGCTGGGCCAGGCGCAGTTCCTCCTGCGCGAGCCGCAGGCTCTTCTCGGCGACGGAGACCTGCGCGTTGCGGGATGAGGCATCCTGGATGGCCAGGCGCAGTTCGGCGGAGATTTGCAGTTCGAGATGGTGCAACCGCGCCTCCTGGGCCCGCTGGCGCGACAAGGCGATCCGGCGGTTGGCGGAGGTACGCAGGCCATCGAAGATCGGCACGCTCATCCCGACCCCGAAGGACCACTGGTCCTGCTTCTCGTCGTCGAACTTCGGCGCCGCATAGCCGAAGGTGCCGGAGAGGGAAAGCGAGGGCAGGCGCTCGTAGCCGGCGGAGCGCACGTTGAGGCGCGCCTGGTCGACGGAACGCTGGGCGGCGAGGTATTCGGCCCGCCGCTCGAAGGCCGACTTTTCCTCGGAAAACGTGTACAGGGCCGGGTTGGCGCGCCGGACCTGGAAATTCTCCAGCCGCAGTTCCCGCGAGGTCTCGATATCGAGGAGCCGCTTGAGCACCAACTCGCTCTGGTACACGCTTGTGACCTGTTGGAGCCGGGCCTGTTCGGCCTGCGAAAGCTGCGCTTCGGCGCGGGTCACATCGATCTGCGTGGCCACCCCGGCGGCGAGCTGGTTGCGGGCGAGTTCCAGCAGGGAGCGAGCGCGGGCGATATTGGCGTCGAGGACGTCCAGCCGCCGCAGGTTGCGCAGGTGGGTGAAGTAGCTGGTGGCGACATCAGCCAGCACTCCCTGGACGGCCGCGGCATAGTTCGCCTCCGCCACCTGCACGCCGACCTTGGCCGCGTCGACGGCGACCATGGAGTCGGGCTTGAGGAGGGCGTAGTTGCCGGTGACGAGCGCGTCGAACCGGTTGGCAGGTCGGCCGGAGGAAACGACCACCGTGGCGATGCTGACCCCTTGAGACCGGCGTTGCTGCGCCGACAGGGTCAGGTTGGGCAGGATACCGGATCGCTGCTGGCCGACCGCCTCGATCGCCTGGGCGGCGGTTTCCCGGCTGAGCAGGACCGTGAGACTGAGGCGCTCCACGGAAGCCAGGGCCTGTTCCAGCGTCAGGGAAGCCACCGTGTCGGCCGCCGACAGGGAACCGGCCAGGGCGACCCACGCGAGAAATCCGAGGCGATTGGCTGGGAGCATACGGAGGACCGTGAGCAAATCGTGCCGGGCGCGGTCTCTGCAAGCCCGGGGTTGCGAGTTGTCAGAGCCGGGAAAGCCCCTCACCTTCCCCCCTCCTCGCATGCGCATCGGTCTCGCCCAGTTGAACACCACCGTCGGCGACCTCGCCGGCAACCGCCGGAAGATCATCGACGCCTACCTCGCCCTCGTGGCCCAGGGAGCGGAGTTGGTCGCCTTTCCGGAGTTGGTGGTGTGCGGGTACCCGCCGCGCGACCTGCTCTTCAAGCGCCGCTTCGTCCCCGACGTCGCCGAATCGCTGGCGGCCATTGCCGCCGCGGTCGGTTCGGTGCCGGCGGTGGTCGGGACGGTCGAGGCCAACCCGTCCGGCCGGGGGCGGCCCTTCTTCAACTCCGCAGCCTTCTGCTACCGGGGCAAGGTCGCCGCCGTCGCGCGGAAGTGCCTGCTGCCGACCTACGACGTCTTCGACGAGGATCGGTACTTCGAACCGGCGGCCACCCCCACGGTGATCGAGCATGCCGGCCATCGCATCGGGATCACGATTTGCGAGGACATCTGGACCCATCCCATGCTCAGTACGCGCCGGCTCTACAACGGACGCATGCCGCTGGAGCATCTGGCCGAGCAGAAGTGCGACTACATGATCAACCTCAGCGCCAGCCCGTGGTACAGCAGCAAGGAGGGGGTGCGCCAGAACCTCGTGGTCGCGGATTCCGCCCGCGCGCTCGGTTGCCCCGTCGTCTATGTGAACGCCATCGGCGGGAACGACGAACTCATCTTCGATGGCCGCAGCCTCGCCTGCGACTCGCAGGGCGGATTGCTGGCGGGACTGGCCGCCTTTGCCGAGGAACTGCGGGTCGTCGATCTGCCGGGTCCCGGCAGCCGGGCGGAGGGCCGGACTCCCTCGGTGCACCCCGCCTTTGCCCAGCCCGAGATGCAGGACATGTTCGACGCCCTGGTTCTCGGCTTGCGTGACTACGCGCACAAGAGCGGGTTCCGGCGCGCCCTGGTCGCCCTTTCCGGCGGCATCGACTCGGCCGTGGTCGGCGTCATCGCCGCCGCCGCCTTCGGTCCCGAGAACGTCATCGGGGTTTCGCTTCCGTCCGCGATTTCCTCCCAGCACTCGCGGGACGACGCCCGCGTACTGGCGGCCAACCTCGGAATTCGCTTCGAGACGATCGCCATCGCCGACGCGGTCACCGCCTGCGAGGGATCGCTGGCTCCGCTCTTTGCCGGACGGGCGCGGGACGTGACGGAGGAGAACATCCAGGCCCGGGTGCGCGGCGTGCTCATGATGGCGCTGTCGAACAAGTTTGGCGCGCTCCTGCTCACCACTGGCAACAAGAGCGAGATGGCGGTGGGTTACTGCACGCTTTACGGGGACATGTGCGGCGGGCTGGCGGTGATCAGCGACGTCTTCAAGACCCAGGTCTACGCCCTTTCCCGCTGGATCAATCGGGAACGGGAGATCATTCCGCGGTCCTCCATCGACAAGCCGCCCAGCGCCGAGCTGCGCCCGAATCAGACCGACCAGGACAGCCTGCCGCCCTACGACCTGCTCGACGCGATCCTCAAGGGTTACGTCGAGGAAGGACTCTCGCGGCGCGACCTGACGGAGCGGGGCTTTGCGGAGGCCGTGGTCAACGACGTCGTGCGCAAGGTCGACCTCAACGAATACAAGCGCAAACAGGCGGCGCCGGGACTCAAGATCACTCCCCTCGCCTTCGGCGTCGGGCGACGCATCCCGATTGTGCAGAAGTACGTGAGCTGAGGCGTAACCACGCCAACCAGAGCCACCACGAAACACACCCAATACACGAAAAGGAATGCGATCCGCGACCGGTCAGACGACAGCCACGCTCACTCTTCCGTGGCTAACCCCCGCGAAGTGTTGGTGCCGCCACCAGAGGCTTTCGTGTGTTTGGTGTCTTTCGTGGTGAAATCCGGCTGAATCGATCCGGCCAAGACTCCACGATTTCCCGATCCCCTTCTGATCCGACGCGACTTTTCTCCATGTCCTCCTCCGACTCCCTCTTCGAACGCGCCAAGCGCCTGATCCCTGGCGGGGTCAACTCCCCGGTCCGCGCCTTCCGCTCCGTGGGCGGGGCCCCTTTCTTCGTGAAGGCGGCGCGGGGCGCCACGCTGGTGACCGCCGATGATCGCGAGCTCATCGACTTCGTCTGCACCTGGGGTCCGGCGATCCACGGCCACAACCATCCCCGCATCCGCGCGGCCATTGGAGCGGCGCTTGAGAACGGCACCTCGTTCGGGACGCCCAACCCCCTCGAGGTCGAGATGGCGGAGTTGATCACCCGCTTTGTTCCTTCGATTCAGAAGGTGCGGATGTGCAACAGCGGTACCGAGGCCACGATGTCGACGATCCGCCTCGCCCGCGGATTCACCAAGCGCGACAAGATCATCAAGTTTGCCGGGTGTTATCACGGCCACTCGGACTCGCTGTTGATCAAAGCCGGGTCGGGCGCCCTCACCCACGGGCATCCCGACAGTGCCGGGGTGCCCGCGTCGTTCGCCCGGGAGACAATCGTGCTGCCCTACAACGATCGGGCGGCGGTGGAGGCGGCGCTGACCGCGAACCCCGGCCAGGTGGCGGGTGTCATCCTTGAGCCCTACTGCGGCAACGTCGGCTTCATCATGCCGGATCCCGGGTACCTGGCCTTCCTCCGCGCGATCACCGCCAAGCACGGCGTGGTGTTGATCTTCGACGAAGTGATGACGGGATTCCGCATCGCCCGCGGTGGCGTGCAGGAACGGGAGGCGATCGTGCCGGACCTCACCTGCCTGGGGAAGATCATCGGCGGCGGCCTGCCGGTGGGGGCGTTTGGCGGGCGGGCGGAAATCATGGACCTGCTCGCGCCGCTCGGACCGGTCTATCAGGCCGGCACCCTGAGCGGCAACCCGCTGGCGATGGCGGCCGGAATTGCTGGGCTCCGCCTGCTCGAGGAGGAGAATCCCTACCAGCGACTCGATTTCCTGGGTCGCCAATTGCGCGAGGCCGTCCTGGGTGCCTGCCGGGCGAAAGGACTCCCGGTGCAGGTGCCGCAATGCGGCTCGATGTTCAGCATCTTCTTCACCGATGCGCCGGTGCGTGACTACGCCACGGCCCTGCGCGGCGACGCGAAACTGTTCGGCCGCTTCTTTCATGCGTGCCTCGCCGAGGGAGTCTACCTCGCCCCCAGTGCCTACGAAGCGGGCTTCCTCAGCACCGCACACGACGGTGTCGCCCTTACGAGGGCCTGCGAGGTTCTCTCCGGGGCGATCGCCGCGCTCTAGCCCGGATGCCTCACACGTTGCTCAGTCAGGCGCGACCGCTTTTCGCCCTCTTCGCCTCCCCTTCGCCTTCATCGTTGGTTGATAAGGCCTGAGGCGGTGCTTCGCTTGCAGTGCCATGTCCTTTCGATTCACTTCCTCCGCGAGACCCTGTGGGCGGGGCGACCTCGCCCCGCGCGGGGCAATTCCGAATCGGTGGCGCGGGGCGGGGTCGCCCCGCCTACAGGTACGTGACTTGATAACACCCGCCCCATGAAGATTCGACTCAGCGAGAGATTCGTTTGCCTCCTTCGGACGGGGTCGGCCCCACCGGGCGACGAATTCCCGCACCCGGCAGCCGCGTTGGAGCAACGTGACAACGTAGTTTCATTCCCGGCCTTCCTTTCACTCCGTTCCAACCCAGGCACCCTTTGGGCGGCGGCCCGCAACCGTTCCAGGAAATGAAGCTTCTTCCCTTTCTCCTCCTTCCCCTGGCGGCTGGGATCGCGGCGGGCGCGGTCCCGGACAGCCCGCCGACGGACGCCGCGGCGTTTCCCCTGGAGGAACTGAAAGCCGGGCAGCGGGGCGAAGTCTGGACGGTGTTTCGCGGCACCCGCCCCGAGCCCTTTGCGGTCGAAGTCACCGGGGTGGTGCGCAACGCCCTCGGCCCGGGCAAGGCCCTGATCATCTGCCAGCTCACCGACCCGCGCGTGCAGAACATGGGCGCGGTGGCAGGCATGAGCGGAAGCCCGCTCTACATTGAGGGTCGCCTCGCGGGGGCCCTGAGCTACCAGATTCAGCGGTTCGAGACGGTGCGACACGCCGGGTTCACCCCGGTGAACGACCTCGATGAGGTAAAACGCAAGGCGGCGCGGGGCGCGACGACCGTGAGCGACGTCGTCCCGGCGCCGTCCGGCGACGTTGGCGGCACCTACCAACCCCTGCGGCCGGTCTT
Organism: Verrucomicrobiota bacterium; assembly: GCA_016222805.1. Classification (GTDB taxonomy): domain Bacteria; phylum Verrucomicrobiota; class Verrucomicrobiia; order Opitutales; family Opitutaceae; genus ER46. The sequence goes on from JACRQG010000047.1 coordinate 9,352, forward strand.
CACCCTGGGAGGCCTGAGTCCGCAGGTGGCCGAACTCTTCGCTCCCCGGCTGGCGGCCCTGGGAATCAACACGCTGGCCCTCGGAGGAAGCTCCCCTTCCCCGGGCGCGGACGGAACGGCGGCGGACCGCGAGGCTCCGGCGCTCCTGCCTGGGGCGGCGGTGTCCGTGGCGCTTGCCACCGGCGACATCACCCTGGCGGGCACCGGCACGGTGTCGCGGGTGCAGGAACGCCAGGTCACGGCGTTCGGACATCCGATGATGTCGCTCGGCGACGTGGCGCTGCCGATGTGCGCGGCCGAGGTCGTGGCGATCCTCCCGTCGCAGATGCAGTCGGTCAAGGTGGCCAACACGGGCCGCGTGATTGGCACGATTCTCCAGGATCGGTTGTCCGCGGTTTCAGGAGTTCTGGGAGCGGGCCCCGACATGACCCGGGTGGAGGTGACGGTGAAACCGATTCGTGGCGCGGCGCGAACCCTGCGCTTCCAGGTGGCGCGGCAGCAGCAGCTCACGCCGGTGGTGGTGGCGGCCGGGGTGACCCAGGCGATTCTGGGTTCGAACGACGGGGGCTTTGCCAGCGGGTTCCGGCTTCGCAGCAACGTCAGCTTCCCCGCCGCGGCCGCCCTGGCGTTCCAGACGTTGTACTCGGGTCCGCAGGGATTCGCGCAGGGCCTGAACGAGTTTATCCAGAGCCTGGCGGCCAACCTTCAGAACCCGTACGCCCGCACCTTTCCGGAGCAGGTGGAGTTTTCCATCGAGCCCCTCGAAGCGAACCCGGCGGTCACCCTGGACCAGTTTCAGCTTTCCCGCAGCCAGGTTCCGGCGGGCGGCGTCGTGCAGGCCACGCTCGCGTGGCGGGACTGGCAGGGGGCGGCTCATCGCGAGATCATCGACCTGCCGATCGACGCGGCCTGGGCGGGTCGCCAACTCGAGGTAATCCTCGCCCCTGGCCGGGTGCTGGACGAATTGACCGGGCGGCCCCGGGTGGTGGCGGCCGCCGAACTGCGCAGCTTCGGTGCCTATCTGGAGGCCTTGCGGGACGATCGGCCCACCGATGGCCTTTGCCTGGCCGTGGTGCAGAAGACCTCGCTGTTCAGCGATCAGACCGTGGCCACTCCGGAAGTGCCGGGGAGCATCGAGCGGATCGCGCGCGCCGCGGATGAGAATCGCTTCCGGCGGCGGGAGGCCGTGCTGCCACTCTGGGAGAAGCACGTCCTCCCCGGCCGGTTGAGTGGCGCCGTCCACCGGCGACCCCTCACGGTCCTGGAGTAGCGGCGGAGGCCCGGGCAGCACCACCACCCAGGCTCGCGAGGCCTTCGGCCACGCGGGTCCATGGCGAACCTGGTGTAGCCGGGGGCGGTGACCCCGGCACGGGACCTGGTGAAACCCGGTCCGATACGGCCGGGCTCAACGAGCCCGGCTACAGTTTTGTGTCGGACGCTGGGGAATGCAGGCTACGGATCGACGTCGTAGACTTCGACGATGCCGACGCCCGTGGAATTGCTGACACCGTTCAGTTGCACGGTGTAGGCACCGGGCGGTAGCATCACGAGCATCGCAGCGTCGCGGCTGTTGCTGGCGAAGGGGAACGCCCCTGCGGTGGAGGCGGCCGTCGCGATGATCGCGGCGTCAGCTCCGGAGGCCCAATTGTCGTTGCTGCGGATCACCCGGCCGGTGGATTGCGCCACGAGCGTCAGCTGCGGATCGGCGAGGACGCCGGGGACGCCAAAGCTGGCCAGGGTCGGACCGGCACCGCGGATGAGCATCCGGCGGGAGACCTCACCGTTCACGACAAAGCCGGCGATGAGCTGACTGGCGCCCGTGCCGACGAAGCCGCGGGTGGAGACATTGGCCGCCTTCGGCCCGGCGGGCCCGCCCTGCGTGACGTCGTAGACCTCAATCAAGACGACACCCGTCGCGTTCGGGGTCGCGGCCGGCACGACGGCCTGGACGGTGTAGGGCCCCGGGGGAAGCGTCGCGAGGATGGCGGCGTCACGGGAATTGCCGGGCAGCGCAAAGGCACCCGCGCGGGTGGCGGCCTGCTGGATGGCAGCGACCTGCGCCGGTCCGGCGGCCTGGGTACCCCAGTCGTCGTTGGTCAGCACGGGATTGCGGTTGTTGCCGGCGTAAAGTTCGAGCGTCGGATTCGGGAGGGCGTTCGCGACGTTGAAGGGAGCGCCGCCCAACGTCGGCCCAATCACGCGGATCAACATCTGCCGGGTCTGCGCGGCGGTGCCGGTGACGATGAAGCCGCCGATCAGCACGTTGGAACCCGCGCTGGTCACGCCGCGCGTCGAGATGTTGGCGAGGCGGGTCGGCACGCTCGACAGCGTGAGGGTGGCGGCGTCGCTCGTCGCCGTGGCCACGCTGCTGGTGATGGCCACCGTGTAGGTTCCCGCATTGCCCGCGTTGACGTTGGTCAGGCTCAGCAGCGGATTCGTGGCTCCAGGAATCGGCGAACCGTTGAGCAGCCACTGGTACGTCAGCGGAGGCGCCCCGGTGGCCTCGACCGAGAAGAGCGCCCCGGAACGCGGGGCCACCGTCAGCGATTCCGGATGCTTCGTGATCGTGACATAGCGGTAGGTGTAGAGGGTGTCCTTCAGCACCGCATCGGCAATGGACTTGTCATCCGGCAGCGTCGCCAGGGCGTCGACCTTGGCGGTGATGTCTTCCACCGTGATGGCGACCGACGGCCGCGCGAGTTGGTAGAAGATGGCCGCCGCCCGCGCGCGCTTGAAGAGCGCCGTGTTGTTGGCGTTGGTGAAGGTCACGAACTCGGCAAGCGCAGTGCTGAGGCCGGCGCTATTGTAGCCGCGGCCGTACGGCGGGGTCGGCGTGAGGTAAGCGGTGTTGTTGTTCTGGAAGCGGATGAGATCGAGCTCCCGATTCACCGCCGGGCGGGCGCCGGCGTTGCTCCAGAGCCGATCGAGGAAGGTCTGCGCCGGCATGGCGCCGACCGGATTGTTGAGGAGCGCGGTGCTGAGCGTGGAGGTCAGGCCGTACTTCAGCAGAAACTCGTTCGAGGCGATGATTGAGCCGGCCGCGTTGGTCAGGCTGCCGCGCGCGGTGGCCAGCAGCGGCGTGTAGTTCTGCGGAGTCGGCCACTGCCCCATGAGCACGTAGTAGAGCGCCAGGAGGTTGACCGGCGCCGTGAAGCCGGTGTCGGCGACAAGATTGGCCACGAGATCCGCGCGGGTCATCGAGCCCGCGGCGAGACGGGCGTCGAGATCATCGAAGAGCAGCGGGTTGATCGACGTGGTGTTCGCGATGTCCTGGTAGGTCTGGAGGATGAAGGCCGCGTCCTCGAGAATCGGGTTGTTGCGCCGGACGATAATCTGGATCGGCGTCGACAACGTCGTGTTGTTGGTGTTGTCCGTCGCGATGGCGTAGAGGTTGAAGGTGCCGGAGGCGGTGGGCGTCCAGTTCACCTGATAGCTGGTGCCGGCATTGGTGGAGGTGCCGAGGCTGGTGCCGTTGGCGAAGTACTGCACGCTGGCCACGGTGCCGTCGTTATCGCGGGCATTGGCCCGCAGCTGCACCTGCCGGCTGAAGGCGGCGCTGGTGGTCGACGGGAGCACGTCGATAAGCGGGGCGATGCTGGACGCGGCCACCACCGACATGAAGGAGGTGCCGGAAGCGGCGACGTTGCCCGCGCTGTCGGTGGCGAGCGCCACCACTTCGACTGAGCCGGGAGTAAGGCCCGTGGCATTGGCGGTGAGGCGCCAGGTGTTGGCGAGTTGATCGCGGACGGCCTGGCCGACGCTGTTGCGGTTGACGAAGAACTCCACGCCGACCACGGAGCCGTCGGAATCGGCGGCGGTCGCGGTGAAGTTGAAGGTGGACGCCGTGGTGACGGACCCCGGCACACTGACGCTGACGGTCGGGGCCAGTCCGTTGAGTTCGTTGACGACCACCGTGCGCGAGACGGAGCTCGTGTTCTGCACGCCTGCCACCGTCGCCTGGGTCACCAGCGTGTAAGTGTCGGCGGTCGTCGGCGTCCAGATGGCGCGGTAGGTGGTCGTCGTGCCGATCCGCGTGCCGTTGATTTGGGTGCGCGAGCCGGAACTGCCGGTCGCGATGAAGGCCAGGGTCGGGACGGCGGTGGTACCGGTCGCACGGGCAGTGCCCTCGAGGAACACCGGCGCATTCACGGTGGTGGCGGTGCTCGCCGTGGCGGGTCGCGTCAGGGTGGTCTCCGGGGCGTTGACGGCATTGACCTGCACGACGATGGCGGGCGACGCGATGGCGGTGTTGCCGGTGTCATCGGTGGCCACGGCGAACAGATTGTACCGGCCGGGCGTGGTCGCGTTGTAGGTGAAGATGGTCTGGCCGGAGACCGGGCTGCCGAGGCTCTGCACGTTCACGCCGTTGGCGTAGAGCTGGATGATCGTGACGTTGCCGTCCGAGTCACTGAAGGTCGGCAGGAGGAAGAGCTGGGTGCCCTGCGTCACGGTCGTCGGGGTGAGCGCGCTGAGGCTGATGGTCGGGACCGCGCTGGTCGCCGCGTTGATCGTCAGGTTGGAGATCGCCGAGACGGTTTGGTTGTTGTTGCTGTCGCGGGCGATGGCATACAACGGCAGGATGTACTGTGACGGATTGTTGGGATTGACCGGGGCGCTCGCAAAATCGATGCGGCTGAAGTCGTAGGCGAGGCGGTAAAGGTTGGTCGCTTGTTCGCGCGACGCCAGGCCGATGCTGACGTCGTTCAGGAAGAACTCCACGTTGGTGATCGTGGTGTTGACGCCGTTGGCGAACGCGTTGGCGAGGAAGTTCACCTGCGAAAGGGTCTGCAGGCCAGTGCCCGGGATCGGCGTCGTGGAGATCGTGACCGTGGGAGGCGTCCCGACGGCGTTGGCCACCAGGACGTTCACCGGATTCGAGGTGGTGGTCTGGGAGTTGGTGTCCGTCACGCGCGCAGTGAGCTGATGATTGCCGAGCTGCGCCGTGGTTGGAATCCACGTGGTGGAATAGGTACCGAGCGCGGCATTGGTAGGAGTGGTGCGCGCGGCGATCTGGACCCCATCCAGCAGGAACTCCACCAGGAGCACGGAGGCACCGGCGCCCACCTGGACGGTCGCAGTCGCGGTGAGCGTCAACGGCACGTTGGGGGTGGCGCGGGCCGTGGCGTTCGGGTTTGGAGCCGTGATGGCAATCGTCGGGACGGTGAAGGCCGCGGTGACCGTGGCGGAGTTCGAGACAGCGGTGTTGCCGTTGATGTCGGTCGCGATGGCGTCGATGACGTAACGACCAGGCGTCGTCGGGGTGAAGGTCGTCGTATAGGGAGCGGAGGTGAGGCCGTTCCCGCCGTTCACGCTGGCGGGGCTGCCATTCACGTAGAACTGGACGGACGAGACTGTGCTGAAGAGCGAGGTTGCGGTGGCGGCCAGCGTGACGGCGGTGCCGGGAACGGTGTTTGTGTTGTTGGCCGGCGTGAGCAGGCTGATGTTCGGCGGAGAACCCACCGGGGAAACCACCAGGACGGACAGCTGGGCGTCGCGGGCTGCGCCGGCGTTGTCCGTGGCGCGGGCGGAAAGGACAAAGGCCCGGGTCTGCTCACCGTCAGCCAGCGCCGGAGCGGTGTAGCGGTAGGTGTACGGCACGGTGGTGTCCTCCCCCACTTTGGTGCCGTCGACGAAGAACTCCACCCGCACGACCGCTCGACCGGACGAGGCGGTGGAGTCAGCGACGAGGTTGCGCACCGCGCCACTAGGCAAGGTTGTGCTGGCGCCGGCGGCGGCGGTGCGGGGCGAGAGCGAAAGCGATACCGACGGCGAGAAGCTATCCGAGACCGTCACTCCGACCCCAGGGGTCGTGACGGCATTGCCGGTGGCGTCGGTGGCGATCGCGGTCAGCGAAACGGTGCCCAGGCTGTTCGGGAACCAGTTGAGGCTCCAGTTGGTACCGGAAATCGTGGCATTGCCGACCGAGACACCGTTGGCGAAAACCTGCACCGAGCTGATGTTGGCGTCTGGGTCGGTGACCGTGCCGGTGACGGCGACGGTGGTGTTTACCGCGACAAAGGAACCCGCGATGGGCGTGAGGATGCCGACGGCCGGCGGTGTGCCCACCGCCCCGGTGATGACGATCGGGACGTTGGGCGAGGTGGCGACGCCGTTGCTTCCATCGATGGCGCGGGCGGTCAGCGTATGCGCACCCGCACTGGCCGGCGCAGTGAAGAGGATGTTGAAGGGCGCACCGCTGTCGGTCCCGATGAGCTGACCGTCCATGTAGAATTCCACCTGGGCGATGGCGGTGAGGCCGGAGACGGAGGCGGTAAGGTATCGCGAGGCCCCGATTGGAATCGTCGTACTCCCTCCGGAGACCGTAAGGTTTACCCCCAGTACCGTGGCGGAAGACACACTGACGGTGACGACGTTGGAGGTATCGACCGAGTTGTTCGAGTCGGTGACACGCGCAGTGAGGTTCAGGGTGGTCGCCGCGGATGTCGGCGTCCAATTGAAGGTGTAAACGCCATTGGCCGGGACCAGCGCGGTTCCGACGATGGTGGAACCCGCGAGGAAATCCACGCGGGTGACTGTGGCTCCGCCACCGGCGGTGGCCGCAGCGGTGAGGGCGACCGGCGTTCCCACCACGAGGGCCGTACCGGTGGTGGGGCTGGTGAGCGACACGGTCGGCGCGACCGTCGCGACGATCACACTGACCGCAGTCGACGTGACGACCGCGCCGTTGGAGTCGGTGACGCGGGCCGTCAGCGACTGGGTGCCGGTCGAGGCCGGGGTCCAGGTGACGGCATAAGGGGCGGTGTTGGCCGAGCCGATGAAGGTCGAGCCGACATAGAAGTCCACCTTGGAGACCGTCGCCGGCGCCACGGCGGCTGCCGTGGCGGAAATGGTCAGGGGCGTGGCAAAGCTGGCCGCCGTCCCCGGTGCCGGACTGGTGATGGCAACGGTGGGAGCGGTGATGTTCACGTTGACCACCGGAGAATTGACCACCGTACCCGCAGTATCAGTCACGCGGGCGGTCAGGGCGACGATGCCGGCCGTGGTTGGGGTCCACGTGACCGTGTACGGCGCCGCCAACGCCGTGCCGACGATGGTCGAACCGGCCAGGAAGTCGACCCGGGCGACTGCCAACCCGCCACTGGCGCTGGCCGTCGCGGTCAACGTGGCTGGAGCGGCGAGGCCGAGGTTCGTTCCGTTGGTTGGAGAAGTCAGTGCCACCGTGGGGACCGAGGCGGCCACCGTCACGCTGACGGCACTCGAGGTGACACTCACGCCGTTGGAGTCCACGACCCGCGCCGTCAGGGAGACGGTGCCGGCCGGCGATGCGACCCAGGTGATGGAATAGGGCGCACTGTTGGCGGATCCGATCAGGGTCGAACCGGCAAAGAAATCCACCCGGCTGACGGTGGCGGCGCCGAACGCGGTGGGCACCGCGGTCAGGGTGACCGACGAATTCACGCCGACGACCGAGGCATTGGTCGGAGCCGTGAGCACCACGGTCGGCCCGACCACATTGACGTTGATGGCGGTCGTCGTGACGACCGTGCCATTGGAATCCGTGACCCGTGCGGTCAGGGAGGTAATGCCGGCAGCAGTGGGCGTCCACGCGACCGAATAGGGAGCAGTCAGCGAGGTGCCAACCACCGTCGTGCCCGCGAGGAAGTCGACGCGCGTGACCGTGGCGCCGGCCGCCGCGGAGGCGGTCGCCGTGAGGGTCGTCGTCGAGCCGAGGGCGATGTTGTCACCCGCGGTCGGGCTCGTGATGGACACGGTCGGCGGGAAGGCGCTGACGGTCACGCTCACCCCGGTGGAAGTGACCGTGGTGTTGTTGGAATCGACGACGCGCGCCGTAAGCGAGAAGGTGCCCGCGGACGACGGGGTCCAGGTGGCGGTATAAGGGGCGATGGCGGCACTTCCCACGAGGGTGGTGCCGGCGAAGAAGTCCACGCGGCTGACGGTCGCCGGGGCCACGGCGGACGCGGTGGCCGTCAGGGCCACGGGCGAGTTCACCCCGACAATCGCCCCGTTGGTCGGAGCGGTCAGGGCCACGGTCGGACCGACCACGTTCACATTAATCGCTGCGGACGTCACGGCGGTGCCGTTGGAATCGGTCACGCGCGCGGTCAAGGCGGTGATGCCTGAGGTCGTCGGCGTCCAGGCAACAGTGTACGGCGCCGTCAGGGCGGTGCCAACGACGGTCGTACCCGCCAGGAAATCGACGCGCGCAACCGTCGCTCCGCCGGTTGCACTGGCGGTGGCGGTCAGCGTGGCTGCGGCGCCCATGGGCAGCGTGTCACCCGCGTTGGGACTGGTCAGCGCCACCGTCGGCGGGAAAGAGGTCACGGTGACGTTGACCGCCGTTGAGGTCACAGTGATGCCGTTGGAATCGACCACGCGAGCGGTCAGGGCAACCGAACCGGCAGGAGTGGCCGTCCAGGTGATGGTGTAAGGCGCGGTGGCCGCACTGCCCACCAGGGTGGTGCCCGCGAAGAAATCCACCCGGCTCACATTGGCCGGGGCAATGGCCGAAGCCGACGCCGTCAAGGTGACGGCCGAGTTGGTGGTCACGACAGCGGCTGGAGTCGGACTCGTCAGCGCCACCGTCGGGCCGGTCACGGTGACATTGACCGCGGTGGACGTCACGGAGGTGCCGTTCGAATCAGTGACGCGGGCCGTGAGCGCGGTGATACCGGCGGTAGTTGGGACCCACGTGGTGGTGTAAGGCGCCGTCAGGGCGGTCGCGACCACTGTGGAGCCGGCAAGGAAATCCACGCGGCTGACCGAAGCGCCTCCGGACGCGCTGGCCGTGGCGGTGAGCGTGGCCGACGCGCCGAGCGCGAGCGTGGCACCGTTCGCGGGCGCCGTGAGGGAGACCGTCGGCACCGAACTGGCGACCGTGACGCCGACCGCGGCGGAAGTCACGGTGGCGTTGTTTGAATCGATAACTCGCGCCGTCAGGGAGACGGCACCGGTGGCGGTCGGCACCCAATTCACGGTATAGGGGGCGACGAGGGCCGTGCCCACCAGGGTCGTGCCGGCAAGAAACTCCACCCGGGAGACACCCGCCGGAGCGACGGCCGTAGCGGAAGCCGTCAACGCAACGGTCGAACCAACGGTCACGGCGGAGCCGCTGGCGGGCGCGGTCAGCGCGACGCTGGGTGCGGTGACATTGACGTTCACCGTCGCCGAGGTCGCGGTCGCGCCGGTGGAGTCGGTCGCCCGCGCCGTCAAAGCGACCACCCCGCTGGCTGAGGGAGTCCAGGAGACCGAGTATGGTGCGGTGAGTGCCGTACCCACGACCGTCGATCCAGCGAGGAAATCGACCCGGGTGACGGTGGCGCTACCGGCAGCCGTGGCGGTTGCCGTCAAGGTCGAGGTCGTGCCGAGCGGCACGCTGGCGCCGTTCGCCGGCGCGGTCAAAGAGGCGGTCAGGGCCCCGGCCGCCGCCGCCACGTTGACGGTCACGGTGGAGGAAGTGACGATGGTGCCATTCGAATCGGTCACCCGCGCGGTGAGCGCCACGGTGCCGGAAGCCGCCGGGGTCCACGAAACAGAATAAGGAGCGGAGTTGTCGGTCGCGATCGGCACGCCGTCCGCGAGGAACTGGACGCTCGTGACCGTCGTGCCGGTTCCTGCCGTGGCGTTGGCATTGACCGTGACGGCCGTTCCGGCGGTGGCGCTGGAGTTGTTGGACGGCGACGTAATCGACACCGTGGGAGCAACCGAGAGCACGGTGACCGAGCGGGAGTCGCTGCGGCTGTTGCCCTTGTCATCCGTGGCGGTCGCCAGCAGCGTGACGGTCTTGGCGACGTTGGGCGTCCAGGTCACGGAGTAAGGTGCCGTCAAATCGGTTCCGATGAGTTCTCCATCCGCGTAGAACGACACCCCGCCGGGGGCCGTGCTTGGGATGAAGCCGTCGGTGTCGCTCGCGGTGGCGGTCACGGTGACGGCGTTGCCCACGGCGATGACATCGGTGACGAGAGGGGCGACGAACGCGACCGTCGGCGCAGCTCCCTGTTGGGCGGCGATGGTGATCGGGTAGGTGGCGGTGGAAGACCAGGTGGTGATCCCGTCGCTGGCGGTCGCCGTGGCCACGAGGTTATACGTTCCCGGAGCGTCGGTGAACGTGTGGTTGAGGAAATACGGAGCCGTCGTGATCGGTGCGCCGATCGCGGCGCCGTTGAAGGTGAAGCTGACACTGCCGACCACGCCATCCGACATGACGGCAGTGGCCCTCACCGGCACCTGGGAGTTCTGGGCGATCACGGCGTTGGTGGCCGGGGCACTCACGCTCACGGTCCGCACCGCCGACACCGTAACCGTGACCGCCGCGGAAGTGAGCGTGTTGGGACTCGCGGTGTTGTCGGTTGCGATGGCCGAGAGGTTGTAGGTGCCCGGGGCCGCGGGGGTCCAGTTGACCGAGTAGGGAGCAGTGGTGGCGACCCCCACGGAGACGCCGTTGACGCGAAAGTCCACCTGCGAGATGGCACCGCCCGCACTGGGAGTCGCCGTGGCGCTGATCGTGACCGAATTGCCCGGGGAGGAAAGGACACCGAGGGCGCCGGCCGCCGGAGCGGTGATGGCGACACTGGTCGGAACGGTCGCCTGGGCCGACTGGGCGAACAGCAGGCCCGCGGCGAGCGCGGCGACCGACGGGATTCGTCGTGCAAGTAGGTTCATGACGGACGTCGTGGCGGGTTATTTCGCTCCGCTGCGGGTGCGCGGTTCGGCGCTGGCCGGAGTCACGATGGTCGGGTTTTGGAAGAGCGAATTGGCCGGAGTGCTCTTCAGGTTCTGCTTCTTCGGCGAACCGCCGGGACTGACGAGGTTGGCGGTCACGAAGATGAGCAGGTTCCGCTTCTGGGCACTTTCGCCCTTGGAGCGGAACAGGCGGCCGAGCAGCGGAATGTCGCCGAAGAACGGCACCTTGTCGTTGACCTTCTTGACCTCCTCCCGGGTGAGGCCGCCCATCACGAGAGTGGCGCCATCCCAGATGGTCACCTTGGTGGAGATGTCGCGGACGGAGAAGATGGGCTGGTAGAAACCGGGCGGCACGGTGACGGTCACACCCGAGGAGATGGCGACGCTGGGGCCGCCGTATTCGACAAACCCCTCGAACTCGGTGACCCGCGGGTTGAGATCGAGGCTGATGCTGTAGTCGTCCTCTTCTACGGTCGGCGTGACCTTGAGCTCGACGCCGACATTGCGGGAGGTGAATTCCTGCGGGGTGCCGGCAGTGATGGTCACGCCGGCCGAGCTGAGACCGGTGCCGCCCGTGCCGCTACCGACCTGGCTTTGAATTTCGCCGTAGCTCTGCGGATAGCGCAGTTCCTGGGCGACGGTGATGTTCGCCGGATTGCCGGAGAGGACCGTGAGGCGCGGCGAGCTGAGGAGGTCCGTGCCCTGCTTCTGGGACAACGCCCGCACGGCGGCGGTCACGTCGAACTCGCCCACGAATCCGGTGATGCTGCCCAACGCCGTGGCCACGGCGCCAAGCTGGACGCTGCCGGGAATCTGTGCCGGGGAGACCGGCACCGAGATGGTGTTGGCCGAGTTGGCGACTTCCGAGATGGTCAGGGCGTTCTGGTTCGAGGTGCTGGGGAAAGCGTTGAACAGCGGCCGGGTGACCTTGTCGGTGGAGTACGTTTCCTGCGGATCGAAGATCTGGCGACCGTTGGCGTCGAGCACCGGCGCACCGGTGGTGGGATTCACCCGCGCGATGCCGCGGCGGCTGAGGTTCCAATTGACGCCCAGTTCTTCCAGGGCGCCTTCCTGCACCTCCATGAACTTCGCCTCGATCTCCACCTGCCGGACGTCGTTGTAGCGAGCGAGGATGTTGCGGATGCGCTCGTTGTTCCGGGCCGTCTGGGTGACGATGATGGCGGAGCCGTCGTAAGCGAGCGAGCTGCCCTCGACGGTGAAGCTCACACCCGCCTGCTGCAGGAAGGCCTTCATGGCCGCGGCCTCGCCCCCCGCCGGCGCGGGAGTGGCTTCGCTAGTGTTACCCTCCGGAGAGGCAAACGGGTCGCGGTTCGCGGAAGCGCTGGTGCTGCCCGCCATGCCCGTCATGCGCAGGACGGTCGCGCGAGTCACCGGGAAGAACTGCGTCTCGAGCGTGGTGGTCTCACCGCCGGGGCGAACCACCACCGCGTCGGCCTGGACTTCGTACTGGTAGCCGATGGCCTCCGTGACGAAGTCGAGCACCCGCTTGAGGGTGGCGTTCCGGAGCGTCAGGGTGACCTGCGGGTTCTTGTTGCTCGGATCGATCAGGACGACATTGACGCCCTTGACGCCGCCCGAAGAGGTGCGGTCGAACTCCTCCGAAATGGCGCTGAGCGCCGCCACGACATCGCCGATGGTGGCCCGGGTCCAGCTGACCGACGGGAGCGTGATTTCCGACAGCTTCTTGGCCAGGGGCGCGATGGCCGCGGCCTGGTCAACCTCGCGGGGACGCTCCTGGTAGATGCCCGGGCGCTGCCAGCTCTTGGAGACCTCCTCGAGCAGTTGGGCGCGCGTCTTCTCACGGTTGAGCGCTCCCATTTCGGTTTTTTCCTCGGCGATGCGGAGGAGGAAGCCCTTGGCGACGGTGTTGTCGGGCTCCTGTGCCTCGATGGCGCGGAACGTCTCCTGCGCCCCGTCGAGGTCGCCGGCAACATACTGGGCGCGGCCTTTGGCGACCAATTGGGCGGTGTTGGCGCGCTCCGCCACGTAACCAGGATCCGCGGCGACGGCAGCGGGCTTGGTTTCGGCGCGGACGAGCTGGCGCTCGAGGGCGGCGGAGCGCGTGTCGGCCGGGGCGAGCCGTCCGTGGGCGGCGAGCGCGGCGCGGGCGCCGTCATTGTCGCCCTTCTTGATCAGGATCTGGGCGCGCTCGAGGAGGGCGGCGGCCTTCTCTTTCTTAAGATCGGCGCTGAGCTTCTGCGTTGCGGGATTCTCCGGCAAGGTCGCCAGCACGGCATCAACCGTGGCGATAGCGTCGTCCGGCTTGTTGTTGCGGAGTTGACTGCGGGCCGCCGCGAGGCGGGCCTGGCCTTCCATCACCAACTGATCGAGCCGGGCGGCCTCGGCGCGGGCGAGCGCTTCGGCTTCCTGCTCCGGCGTCGGGGTGGCAGGGGCTGCGGCCGCCTGGCCGGGTTCGGGAATGCGGACATCGATCATCGCCGGCGCCGCCTTGGCCGGCGTGGCCTGAGCGACCGCCACCGGGCGGGGGGCTTCGGCGGGAGCCGGGGCGCGGCGGGCGGCCTCCTGGGCAGCCTTCTCGGCGGCGGCCTGCTGCGCCAGGGCCGCCTGCTGGGCGGTCGCCTGGGCCTCGATCTCCGCCTTCAGGCGCTGCACGGCCCGGTCGTCCGGTGTAAGGGCGGTCAGCTGCGCGAGCGCTTTTTGCGCGCCGGCCAGGTCGCCGGCGTCACGGGCCCGGAGCGCCTCGGCCATGAGGCGAATCTTGGTGTCCGTGGGGTTTTGCGCGAACGCCTCGCGGAGCGGCACCGCCACGGCCAGGAGGGCGGCGACCAGCGCGACAAGCAGTGACGCAGGAAGGGGTCGAGTATTCATTGCAGAAAGGGAGGATGGGGAGGTGAATCAGGGAGTGGTGGCGGTCGGTTCGGTCTCGTCCGGCCCCTCGGTTTCGCGGGGAGTGAGCACACGGCGATCGGGCTGGAGCAGACTCGGGGACTCTTTGGTGATCTCGATGGTCGGCGGCGTGGTTTCGATGCGATCCACGCGGAAGGTGGCTTCCCCGATCTTGAAGGAATCGCCGGTCCGTACCTCGCGGGCCGCCGTCTGGCCGGTCTCCGCGACAAAGGCAAAGACCGTACCGGTGTACGTGCGCTCGCGATGCGTCAGGGTGATGTCCCGATTGGCCTTTTCGTCCCGGATGACGGCGGTCGCCACCCGCTGACGGGTGGTCATGCTCTCCGGGAGGGCGATTGGCTGCGGATCGACGTCGAGCCGCTTGATGGACAGCGCCAGGTTCGGCAGACGATGCCCGGCGGAGGCCAGGAACACCTCGCCGGACATGGCGTTCTGGAAGACTCCGCGCCAGGAGCCGGGTTGTCCGACGTAACCGATCAACTGGAGGCGAAACGGTTCCGGGCGCACGGCGACCAGTTCGATGCCGAAGGCCTCCGTAGTCTCCTCGTCGAGCAGGCTCGATGGCGGGCGAACCGTAAACCCCTTCGATCGTGGATTGTAGTAGATTTCCGGCGGCGTGAAGGCGTCGTACACCCAGTCCCGGCCGCGGGTCTGGGCCGGCGGCGCGGGCCACTGCTCCGTCTTGATCGGCGGGGCCTCCGGCGCGGTGGGCGCGTACGGTGCCTCGGTCAGTTGCACCTGGGGCACCGGAGCGTTGGGACTGGCGTCGCGACGGATCGCCAGCATCCCGAATCCGGCGGCCGACCCCAAGGCGAGCAGCACGGCGGCGCCGAACAGGACTTTATCGCTGGAAAGTGCGGGCATGCGGGCGGAGGGGACGGAAATTCCGGAGCGTCAGGAGGTGGACGGCGCAGGTTGCTCCTCGGCGGGCGCGGTGTTCGCCGGCAGGAGGTCGATGAATTCCACGGTGACCGTGAACTTCGACAGCGACTTGGACACGATCGGTGTCGTCGTGGCGCGGGCGGCGCTGGCGGGAGCCTGGGTCTTCGTGGCGGCCTCCTTGCTGGCCGTTCCTTTCGGGGCGGCGTCGGTCGTGAGGACAACAGACGGGGAAGTCGGGGTCTCGGATGAGGCCGCCGGCACGTTGTCACTGGCCGCGGACGCCGATTCCTCGGCCGTCGCGGGCTCCACTTCGACCTCGCGGACGAGCACGGGGAGTTCAAAGGACGCCAGCCGGCTGAGGAAGGCGCGGAGGGTCGCAGTCTGGCCGGTGAAGACGAACCGGAAGGGGGTTGTGTCGAGGTACCCCTTCACCCGCGCACTGACGCGAGGATCAATGACAAAGTAGTCGGGCGAATCGGAACCCGCGTCCACGGCTGTTTCGTCGGGCGTCTCCCCATTCGCTTCGGCGGCGGCGCGGGCCTCCCGTTCCGCCTTGGTGAGCGTGCGTTCGCGCTTGATCGAAATCACCGCCCGGGGCTTCGCCTCGAGAAGGGCGGTGATCAGGTACTCCGCAATCTGTCGCTGACGGAAGATCGGGGCGATGCGGTCCGTCTCCGGTCCTTCGTTGGCGTACTTCGAGAACCCGAACCGGGCCGCCTCCGGCCGCAACTCCACCCCATGTTTCTCGGCGACCTCGCGGGTGCGTTCGACAAATGTCGCCAGATCGAAGTACGAGTCGGTCCGCGACGCCGGCACCTTGGCGGTGCCCAGGCGCTCGAGCGCCGGCCCCTTGCCCGTCAACTCACCCTGCATGGCCGCGAGCGACTTCTGTGCCTTGGCCAGATCGGCTTCGATGGCGGCGGCCACCTCGCGGGTCGGGGGCGGAGCGAGCTGCGCCATGCCCTCGAGCTCCACCTTGCGCTGGGCGAGTCGCTTCTCGGCATCACGCAACGCCGCGTAACGCTCGTACGCGAGTGCCAGCTCACCGACGGCCACCACTCCACAGACGGTGAGCCCAAAGGCGAACAAGGGATACTTTCGGTACCAGTTCATCGGCGCTCAGAGGGTCTGTTTCGGGTTGATCACCAGGGTGAAGTCGAAATGCAGCAGCCCGTTCTGGTTCGTGTCGAAGCGCTCGTTCTCGACGGCGGTGATGAACTTCGAGTCCGTGAAGCCGGCGAGCAGTTCCTTGACGCGCTGGAGCGACTCGGGGCTTACCTTGGACTGCGGGTTCCGCACGTCGAGCAGGCGGCCACTCAGGGCGAGCCGGATCGTGGGGCCTTTCTTCGGCGGCGGCACCGGGTCAGCCGCAGGCGCCGCGGCAGGCTGGCCGTCGGCCGGGACGGGCTCCGTCGGCGGAGGCTCCGGAGGGGCCGCATCGGGTTCCGGAGCTGCCGGGCGCAGCACCTGTAGGCGGTCAAGCCAGACATCCTCCACCGCCACCAGCCGTTGTTGAAGATCGGTGAAGAAGTTCACCCAGTTCGCCTTCGTCTCGTAGGCACCGGTCAACGCATTGATCTGTTTCCGCGCCTCCACGATCTGGCGCAGGTTTTCCTCGTTGCGATTCTGCACGGACCGCAACGGCATCAACTGCCCATCGTACTGGGACACCCGTTCCTCCGTCGCGGTTGCCAGCCGGTGCAGGTAGTAGGCGGGCGGAGCCAGGGCGAGGGTGGCCAGGGCGGCGGCGGCGAGCAACAGCGGTTGCTTCTTGCGGAACGCCAGGGCGGCGGTGAGCGCCGGCGGGAGCAGGCTCGCCTCCGTCTCTGTCGGCACGACCAGCCGGGTGGCCAGGCCCACGAGGTCAGCGAGAACCTGTGCGGCTCCCTCGGCACCGGCGGCGCGGGCGTCGGCCGCCACGTCGACGTTCTTGAGCGCCTCGTAGCGCTCAACCGGAATCCGGAGCTTCTCCGCCAGGGTTCCCGGCAACTCTTCGATCAGGGAGCCGCCTCCGGTGAGATACAGCGCCACGGCCGCCCCACCCCCCGAATGCCGGCGGTGATTGACGGCCGAGCGTGTGATCTCGAGCTGGAGGCGGGAGCAGAAACTGGAGGCGGCGCGCTGGACCGCCGCGCGCGACGGAGACCCGATCGGCAGATCGCTCTGCCCGGACAGGACCTGGATCTTGAGGGTCTCGGCCGCCGCAAAATCGATGCGGAGTTCCTCGGAGATGGCCTGGGTCATCGCGTTTCCGGCCAGCGCCAGGGTGCGGATGTAGAACCGGTCGCCCTCGACAAAGAGCAGATTGGTCGTGCGGGCGCCCACATTCACCACGATGACCGGCTCGATGACCTTCGGGTAGTTGTACCGGAAGGCGTGGCACAGGGCCAGGCCGGCGGGCAGCGCCCGTTCGACTGGGAACCCGGCGGCGTCGGCGGCGCCGCAGAGCGCCTGCATGGCGTCGAACTTCACGGCGGTCAGCATCACCTCCAGGTCGAAGCCGTCGTCCGCCACCACCAGGTGATCCCAGACGACCTCCTCCAAGGGGTACGGGATATTCTCCGCCGCCTCGAAGGCCACGATCTTGACGCGCTTCTCTTTTGCCACCGATGGCGTCTTGATGAACTTGGTCAGGGCGAGGTGCCCGGGAACCGCGATGGCGGCGGAGCCTGCGAGCTTGCGACGCGTGACGATGGCTCCGAGCGATTGCGCAATCTCGACCGCCCAGCGGTTTTCGTGGGTCGGATCGGAGCTGTGGGGCTCCAGGGCAAACTGCTGCAGCACCAGGCGCCCGGAAGCTCCCACCCCAAAGACGCCACAGGCGACATGGCCGGCACCGATGTCAACGGCAAGAACGCGGGGGGCTCGCATGATAAGGAGGGTGCGGAAAGGGCTCCTGGTCAGCGGGCACCGGGGGCGACGGGATCGCCCACAAGGGCGCGAGTTGAATTTCCGCCGCGGACTTCAGGGGAATGAGGCACGGTGTCTAAGAGGCTGTTGGACGCGATTTCAAAAGGGGCGAGACGCGGCAAGTGTATTATGGTTACGTCGAAGATCCCTCCGGCCTACCGGTTCTCCCTTCGCACAAACGACGGCGTGGCACGCGGATACTCGTTTGCGAACGGCGTCAGGTACTGGGGCAGCAGGACGCCGTCGTTGGTGGCGGCGGAGGCGCTGCCACGCTTCTGAAAGTTCTTCCGTTGCTCGTTCCCCGGGAGCGAGCCGCTGTAGGCCGCACGGGCAGCCGGCACAGGCTTGCCGTCGATCGCCAGTTCCACGCCCCAATACTTGGGGTCCGCATGCAACTGATCACGCTTCACAATCTCCGGAGGCAGGTAGAAGCGGACGTCCGAGCGCCCGGACTCCAGGGCCACACATTCCGCCTCCGCCCGGTAGTAGTCGAGCCGGCGTTCCGCACCGGCAGTGGCCGGAAGTTCAAATGCCAGCAGCAACGACACCTTGACCCGCGGCACCATCTGCCCCGGCGCCCCCGGACCCGGCTTGGCTGTGAGGCCCAGCGTCCCCTCCAGCCAGGTGCCGTTCGAACCCGTCGGCGCCCGGACATTCGTGAAACGCACCGTCGTCACCTCCACCGTCTGCCCGCTCCCCGGCACCGCGCAGGCACACCACAGGAGGACGGCCACGGAGAGGGGGGATGTCAGGAGACGCACGGGGAAAAACGTTGTGCGACCCTTCGGGCGGGTCACGCTCAAAAACGCGCTTCCGCCGGCGGGTACTCGCGTGCGTCGGAGGACGCGCCTTTTCTTTCGATGCCGACACCCGCTCTTGCCTACAAGATCGCCGTCCTGGTGTTTCTGGAGAACACCGCCGGCGAGTTGCTCCTGATGCTGCGCGCCAAGCCACCCAACCTCGGCGTTTGGAGCCCGATCGGCGGAAAGCTCGAGACGGCGCACGGGGAGTCGCCCTATGAATGCGCCGTCCGCGAGACCTGGGAGGAAACCGGTCACCGGGTTAGCGCCGCCGATCTGCACCTGTTCGCGATCATCGCGGAGAAGGCATACGAGGGGCAGTCCCATTGGCTCATGTTCCTGTTTCGCTGTCGCGTCCCTCTCCCCGCCCTTCCGCCCGATATCAAGGAGGGCCGGTTCGCGTTCTTCAGCCGGGAAGCCATCGATGCCCTGCCCATCCCGGACACCGACCGCAACGCGCTGTGGCCCATCTACGACCGCCATCGCGACGGGTTTGTCGCCCTCAAGGCGGATTGTGCGCCGGGACGACCCATCGTGGTCGAGACCGAGGAGATCTTCCGCTGCTGAACCATGAAAGCCAAGTCCTCCCCCACCCGACCCGTCCGCCAGATCGCGCTGGTGGCCCACGACAACAAGAAGGCGGATCTCCTGGAATGGGCGGCCTACAACCGCGGCACCCTTTCCCAGCACACGTTGTACGCCACGGGCACCACCGGGCGCATGATCCACGAGGAACTCGGCCTGCCAGTCGAACGGCTCCAGAGCGGCCCGCTCGGTGGCGACCAGCAGGTCGGAGCCCTGATCGTCGAGGGCAAGGTCGACTTTCTGATCTTCTTTTGGGATCCCCTCGCGCCGCAGCCCCACGACCCCGACGTGAAGGCGCTGCTCCGCCTCGCCGTGGTCTGGAACGTGCCCGTCGCCTGCAATCGCGCGACCGCCGATTTCCTCATCTCTTCCCCGCTGCTCAGCACGGCCTACGCCCGCACCGTTCCCGATTACTCGACTCACCTCGCCCGCAAGACGCCGGGTGCCGGCCGCACCGATCCGCCGGCCCGGGCTTAGGATCGCTGGCCAGTTTCCTGTCGGCGGGGCGACTTCGCCCCGCGCCAATCGTTTCGGGAGTTGGTCTCGCGCCGGGCGGGGTCGCCCACGACCCAGGTTCTTTCGTCGGACGTCGGGATGGTTTTTTTCACTGTTGCCACCCCCGGGGGGCCATCGCTTTTTCGCTGCTGCAGCGTGCTGCTTCTCCATGCCTTCTTCCCTGCGCCGCCTCTTCGAACGTTTCCGTGCCACCACTCTGGCGCTCGCCGCCGTCGGCCTCGCCTCGTTTCTGGCCTCGTGCGGCCGGGCCCCGGAGACCTCCGCCAATGCCACGGGCAAGCCCGCGGCGATCAAGATCGGCTTCCTGGTCAAACAACCCGAGGAGCCGTGGTTCCAGCTCGAGTGGCGGTTCGCGGAGCAGGCGGCCCGCGACCTCGGTTTCACTCTCGTGAAGATCGGCGCGACCGACGGCGAGAAGGTCCTCGCCGCGATCGACAACCTCGCGGCGGCCGGCGCGCAGGGTTTCGTAATCTGCACGCCGGACACGCTGCTGGGCCCGGCCATCGTCGCCAAGGCGAAGGCCAGCAACCTGAAACTGATCGCCGTCGACGACCAGTTCATCGGCGCCGACAAGCAACCGATGAAGGACGTGCATTACCTCGGCATTTCCGCGGCGAAGATCGGCGAGGCCGTGGGCGACACCCTGGCCGCCGAGATGAAGAAACGGGGCTGGAAGGTCGACGAGACCGGTGTCTGCGTCTCCACTTTCGACGAACTCGCGACCGCCCGGGAACGCACCGACGGGGCCACGCGACGCCTGCTCGCCGCGGGATTCCCGGCCAGCCGCATCTACCGCGCCCCCATGCGCACCCCGGACATCCCGGGCTCTTTCGATGCCACGATGGCGCTTTTGACCCAGCGTTCGGAGGTGAAGCAGTGGCTCGTGTGCGGCTTCAATGACAGCGCGGTGCTCGGCGCCGTCCGGGCGCTGGAGGGGCGCGGTTTCGGCGCGGACCGCGCCATCGCGGTGGGCATCAACGGCACCGATTGCATCGTGGAACTCGAGAAGGCGAAGCCGACGGCCTTCCACGGTTCGATGCTCCTGTCTGCGAAAGCCCACGGGTACCAGACGTGCGAGATGATGTACAAGTGGATCAAGGAGGGTGTGCCTCCCCCGCTGGATACGCGGACGGTCGGTGTGCTCATCACGCGCGACAACTTCCGGCAGGTGCTGAAGGAGCAGGGAATCCGCGAACAGTGAACGCGGCCGGCTGGCACCCATCTTTCGAACCTCCCTCGCGCAGGGAGCTCTCCGGTCTCGCCGGGCCGGGACGCCCGAAGGCGGTGGCCGCGTGATCCATCGGCATTGCCGCGTCCCCCCGCCCTCTCTCCTTGAACCCAACCCCCGCCGCACCTCCCGCACTGGCCTTTGACCGGGTGTCGATGGAGTTCCCCGGGGTGAAGGCGCTGGCCGACGTCTCGTTCGACGTCCGGGCCGGCAGCGTCCACGCCCTGATGGGGGAAAACGGCGCAGGCAAGTCGACGCTGCTCAAGATCCTGAGCGGTGCCCACCGGCCAACCTCCGGCAGCCTGCGGATCGACGGCGCGCCGCGGACCTTTCTCGGCACCGCCGACGCGCTCGCCGCGGGCGTCGCGGTCATCTACCAGGAACTGCACCTCGTGCCCGAGATGACGGTGGCGGAGAACCTCTACCTCGGGCATCTGCCGCGGAAGTTCGGCCTGGTGGACCGCCGCGCCCTCGCCGCCGCAGCCCGCCGGCAGCTCGATCTCATCGGCGAGGCGATCGACCCGGAAGCCAGGCTCGGGCGGCTGCCGCTCGCCCAGCGCCAGATGGTGGAGATCGCCAAGGCCCTGACCCGCGGAGCGCGCATCATCGCGTTCGACGAACCCACCAGCAGTCTGTCGGATCGGGAGGTACGAAGGCTGTTTGACATTATCCGCGATCTGCGGGCCCGGGGCTGTGCGGTGCTGTACGTGTCCCACCGCATGGAGGAGATCTTCGAGGTGTGCGACCGGATCACGATCTTGCGCGACGGGCGCCTGGTGGAAACCGCGGAGCTCGCGCAGCTCACGCGGGGCGGGGTCGTCCAGCGGATGGTCGGCCGGGAACTGGCCAACATCTACAACTACCAGCCGCGGGCGCACCGGGCCCCCGGGCTCGTGGTCGAAGGTCTCGCCGGTCCCGGATTGGCGGAGCCTGTCCGCCTCGAGGTCGCCGCGGGGGAAATCCTCGGCATCTTCGGCCTCGTGGGTGCCGGCCGGACCGAACTCCTCCGGCTGATCTGTGGCGCCACCCCCCGCACCGCGGGACGCGTTGCCATTGGCGGGAAGGAGGTCGACACGCGTTCGCCGCAGTCGGCCATCGCCGCCGGCGTGGTCCTTTGCCCGGAGGATCGCAAGAAGGAGGGAATCGTCCCGGTGCGGTCCGTGCTCGAAAACCTCAACCTGAGCGCCCGGCGCCGGACCGCGCGGTTCGGCGTCTGGGTCGACGAGAGCTGGGAGCGGCGCAATGCCGGCGAGCGCATCGAGCAGCTCCGCATCCGCACGCCCTCGGCCCGGCAGCTCATCCGCAATCTCTCGGGCGGCAACCAGCAAAAGGTCATCCTGGGGCGCTGGCTGTCGGAGACCGTCAAGGTGCTCCTGCTGGACGAACCGACGCGCGGGATCGACGTTGGAGCCAAGAGCGAGATCTACGGCATCATGCAGCAGCTCGCCCGGGACGGCGTTGTCGTCGTGATGGTGTCGAGCGAACTCCCGGAGGTGCTCGGCATCTCGGATCGGATCGCCGTGATGCGGCAGGGCCGGCTGGCCGCGCTGGTCCCCCGCGCCGAAGCCACGGAGGCCGGCTTGCTGCACCTGGCGCTACCCGAGGAGGCGCGGCGCGACGCCTGACGCGGGCGCGAATCTCCCGATGGCTCTCATGACCACGCCCGAACCCTCTCCTGCCCCCGCGGCTCCGCCCGGCTCGGCCCTGGCCGCCTTCTTTGATCGGGCCGGCATGCTGGTGGTCCTCGCCGTGCTGTTTCTCGGCTGCTCGCTCCTGGTCGAAAATTTCTTCTCCCTCGCCAACATGCGCGGCCTCGCGCTCGCCGTGTCGATGACGGGCATGGTCGCCTGCACCATGTTGTTCTGCCTAGCCTCGGGTGATTTCGATCTTTCGATCGGTTCCGTGGTGGCCTGCGCGGGGGTCATCGCGGCGGTGGTGATGAACCGGACCGGGAGCATCGCCGCAGGGGTCAGCACCGCGCTCGCCTTCGGGGCCCTCGTCGGGCTCGCCAACGGCTTCATCGTCGCGCGCCTGCACATCAACGCGCTGATCACCACCCTCGCCACGATGCAGATCGTGCGGGGTTTCGGCTTCATCGTCTCCGGCGGCTCGGCGGTCGGCATCGGGCTCGACGGTTTCTTCGGGCTGGGCAACTCGAGTTTTCTCGGCCTGCCGACGCCGGTGTGGATCACGGCGGCGTGCTTTGCCGTGTTCGGGTTCATCCTGAACCGCACCGTCTTTGGACGCGACACCCTGGCCGTGGGCGGCAACCCCGAGGCGGCGCACCTTGCCGGGATCGCGGTCGCCCGCGTGAAGATTATCATCTTCACCGCCCAGGGAGCGATGGCGGCCTTCGCCGGCATCGTCCTCGCCTCCCGCGTGACGAGCGGCCAGCCCAACACGTCACTGGGGTTCGAACTCGAGGTCATCTCCGCGTGCGTGCTTGGCGGCGTGTCGCTGACCGGCGGCGTCGGCAGCATGGCGTTCGTGATCGCCGGGGTGCTGATCATGGGGATTGTCCAGAACGCGATGAACCTGCTCAACGTGCCGACGTTCTACCAATACGTGGCGCGCGGCCTGATTCTCCTCGCGGCGGTCCTGTTCGATCGCTGGAAGCGGCAGCGCAGCGGCGGGAGCGCCGGCTAGTCCGACCAAGTGACGTAACCCTGCCTTGTCTCCGATTCCCGGTCGGCGGGGCAACCTCGCCCCGCACCCACCGTGGCGGCAAGGTGAACCTAGGCCGGCACCGTCCGCAGCGTCCGGCCTTCGTTCCACTGCCCTTCGACCATCAGCGTGGTCGCCTGCGCGGGCAGGCCTCGTTCGTGCCGCTCGACCATGCTGACGAGCATGTCCACGGCGCTGGCGCCGATCAGCTTCCCATTCTGAAACACGCCGCTGCAGATGTCGCCGAGGCGCGGGCAGGCGAGCACCGCGAGCCCGACATCCTCGGGCACCCGCACACCGGCGCGTTGCAAGGGCTCGAGCAGGGCCGAGCCGGTGGGGGTGATGATCACGTCCGGTTCCTCCCGCCGCAACCACCGGAGCATCTCGCGCGCCTCCGGCCAGTCCTCGACGTACAACGGAGTGGCCAGCCGCACGTCGGGCAGCAGGCCGGCGGCCACCAGGAAGCCCGCCTCCCACCGGCCCTGGAAGCGCCAACGGTGCTCCCGCCGGAGGACGAGGCCGGGCCGGCGATAGCCGCGGCGGTGGCACTCGCGCACGACCTGCAGGCTGGAGAAGTAGTGGTCGTTGCAGACGGTGGTGACCGTGAGCGACGGCAGCGGCACGCTCAGGCACACCGACGCAAAATAGTCCCAGCGCAACGCCGGCGTCGGGTCGCCCTCGGCCAGCGGACTGAGCAGCAGCGCCTGCACACCCCGGGCATGAAGCATCTCCGAAAAACGTTCCGCCGACACGCCGTCGCGGTGCAGCCAGAATTCCAGCGGGCGGTACCCCCGCAGGATGGCGCGCTCCCACGCCCCTTCCCGCATCTGCCGTATCGTCGGCGCGGGGTGCTCGCGCCACCCCTGGGCGGTCCGCTGGGCGCAGACGAGGCCGAGGACCGGCTTCTCCTTCAGGGGCCGCCCCTGCCGGCGGAGGCGCATCAGGGTCGAGAGGTACGGGTTGCGCTGGTAGCCCAGCCGGCGGGCGATTCCCTGGATGCGCTCGCGCGTCGTCAGCGGGATGCGGGGATGGTTGGAGAGGGCGAGCGAGACCGTGGCCTGGGTGACCCCTGCCTGCTCGGCAATCGTCTTCATCGTGACGCCGGCGCTCATCGGTTAACGATGAAAGCAACTTTGGACTTCTGTCGCCAAGGACAAAGCAGATGATAGCGCCCCAAACCCATCCCCCCGGGAAGTTTCCCGGTCCCCTGCACGCCTCCCTGACACCCACCCATGTCTACCCTGCTGCGTTTCGTCCCAGTCCTGCTGCTTCCGGCCCTCTTGTCGGCCCAGACCCGCCCCGGCGGTTCGCCGCCTGCCTCGCCCTCAACCGAAGACGTCGTCCGGCTCTCGGAGTTCAACGTCTCCGCCGATTCGGATCGCGGTTATGCTCCATCGGAAACGCTCACCGGTACGCGGGTGGCCACGAAGATCATCGACCTGCCGTACACCGTGAATGTCCTCACGGCCGAGTTCTTCGAGGACTTCGGCATCTTCGAACTCGCCGACAACATCGTCCACATCGGCAGCTTCACGGGTCTCGACATCGGCGGAAACTTCAACCTTCGCGGCTTCAGTTCCAGTTTCCAGCTTCGCGACGGTTTCTTCCGCCTTGGTCGCTACGGTTCGAGCAACATCGATCGGATGGAGATTATCAAGGGCTCCAATGCCGCGATCTACGGACGTTCCTCCCCGGGCGGCATGGTCAACATGGTGTCCAAGGCGCCGAAAACCCGGGAAAGCCAGAAGGTCACCTTCAACTACGGTGACTACGGCACGGAGCGCGTGACCCTCGAGGCCACCGGGCCGCTCCTCTCCTCCTCGCTGGGCAAGACCAGCTACATCGTCACCGCGAGCCACTACCAGCGGGACTTCGGGCAGGAGTTCGCGCGGAACCGCAATTACGAGTACTACGCCGCGATCAAGCACACGTTTCCCGACGCCTCCAACCTCCTGGTGGCGGCGGAGTACCTCCTGCAGATGCGCCACGCCCCGCTCAACGCCGCGCCGCTGGTCACGGACCAGAAGGGCACCGCCTCCAATCTCGACGACGAGGCCGTCGGTTACGCCTGGGGCCTGGCCAACTACAATCCGTTCGGGCCGAACAGCGAACTCAACCGCGGCTACTCGGGCATGACGGCCAACTACGACAAACGCCTGAACGAAGTCTGGAGCGTACGGGCCTCCGGCAACTATTACCTCGTGCGCCGCTGGGACTACAACCAGAACACCGGATGGGGCGGGATCACGATCAACCCGTCCAGCGCCACCGCCGCCGTGCAGAGCGCCCGTGGAGCGAACCCGCAGAAGGGGCTGATCTTCGAGGATGGCGGCGGCTTTCAGGGCGATGTTCTCGCCCATTACTGGACCAACAACCGCCGAATCGAGCACCGCACCCTGGCGACCCTCGACATCAACGACTACTACCGCTGGGACCCGACCCGGCAGTTCGCCGGTGCCACCAATCCTGACATCGTGGCCTGGAACGCGGTCCGCACGGTTCGACTCAATCCCGCCACGCTCGAGCCACTGGGGGCGGTCGCCTACTTCCCGAAGTGGTTCCAATGGGGCCAGGAGGTCGCCACGCGCATCCGCAAGCAGCGGGTGACGGTGCTTGGCGGCCTGTTGCGGCACCAAGCCGCGCTCTTCGACGGTCGCCTGCTCGCCTACGCCGGAGCCCGCAACGACACGGTCCGTTTCCGCCATCGCGACTTCACGGCTCCGCCCGCGGGCTATGCTCCCGGCCAGATGCTCGACCGCCGCATGTCCGCGCTGAAGCCCAACTTCGGCGTCAACTACAAGCTGACCTCCCATCTCCGGGTCTTCGCCAACTACAGCGAGAGCTACTTCGTGCCGCAGTCCGAGGCCACCGCGACGGTTGCGGAGGCCGACTATCGCTCCGAGGTGGCGAGCGGTTACGACTACGGGTTCAAGGGTTCCTACCTGAACGACCGCCTGAACTTCACCGTCTCGGGCTTCTACGCGACCCGGGAAAACGTGCTGGTGACCGAGTTGGAGGAAACGCCTCCGGGCTCCGGGAACTACCTCACGGTCTCCCGCCGCGACGGCAATCAACTCGTGCGCGGCTTCGAACTCGACGTGAACTGGCGCGCCACCGACACGGTGTCGGTCGGTGGCAGTTGGGGGCACATCTATTCCATCTACACGGATTTCGGCGCGGCCTTTCCGCTCGCGGTGGGCCGGCGGGTGCAGGGAATCTCGCCGCAGAATGGCGGGGCCTACCTCAAGTGGGCGCCGGCCTCGGGTTGGGCCAAGGGGCTCTCCGGCAACCTCGGGTTCACCCATGTGGCCTCCACGCCGACGGAAGCTCCCAACGCCGGCGACACCTACACCACGACCCCCACGGGGCAACGCGCGCTGCAGCGGACCACGTACCAGTGGCGGCTGCGGGTTCCTTCCTACACTTTGTGGAATCTGGGCCTGCGCTACCGGCTTCCGGCACGGAGCACGCGTCTTGATCACACCCTGGCGATCAACGTGAACAACCTCTTCGACCTCGACTACGTGCGCGCCAACCGCCTCCTCGGGGAGAAGCGCTCGATCTTCTTCACCTATACCCTTGGTCGGACCGGCAGCCGCCGGTGATTCGCCACGGCGGAGGGGTCGCATCTCCTGGTTGGCGGTCATCTGTCTGGTGTAGCCGGGGGCGGTGACCCCGGCGGCCGGTCTCACCGCGGCCAGCTACAACCGCCAACCGCCAGATGCGCCCCCGGCGGAGCTGTAGCGCAGAAACCGCTTGTTCGCGAAGCGGCTTCTCCGCAGGCTTCGCGCCCCATGCAACAGGTGAACATCGGAATGATCGGGGGCGGCACGGTCGGCAGTGGTGTGTACCACCACTGGCAGCAAAACGGCGCCCTCATGGCCTCCCGGCTCGGCGTGAAGATCGCGATCCCTCGCGTGGCCGTGAAGGCGATCGACGAACCCCGGCCTTATCCGATCCCCACGGAGGTCATGTGCACCGATTGGAAGGCGGTCGTGCACGACCCCGCGGTGCAGGTCGTGATCGAACTCATCGGCGGCACTGGCCTGGCCCGCGAAGTGATCCTCACCGCGCTGCGCCTGGGCAAGCCGGTCATCACCGCCAACAAGGCGCTGATCTTTAAACACGGCGAAGAGCTTTTCGCCGCCGCCAAGGCCAACCGGGTCAACCTCTACTACGAGGCCAGCGTCGCCGGCGGCATCCCGATCATCAAGACGATCCGCGAGGCCCTGGTCGGCAACCGGATCACGCACCTGTACGGCATCGTCAACGGCACCTGCAATTACATCCTCACGCGCATGAAGCAGGAGGGCGCGGACTTCGCCGCCGTGCTCGCCGACGCGCAGCGGCTCGGTTACGCCGAGACGCCGCCGGACCTCGATGTCGACGGCTGGGATGCCGAGCACAAGACCGGGATTCTCGCCTCCCTCGCCCACGGCTTCTGGGTGAACCCGGAGTCCATCCACGTCGAGGGCATCCGTCACGTCTCCAAGCTCGACATGCAGTTCGCCCAGCAACTGGGGTACACCATCAAGCTGCTGGGCATCGTGAAGACGCTCGCCGCCGACGGGCGCCGCGCTTCCGCCAAGCGCATCCAGGTCTCCGTCTACCCTGCCCTGCTGCCGAATTCCCACGTGCTCGCCAGCGTGAACGGAGTCTTCAACGCCGTCTTCGTGCGCGGCGACGCCGTGGGCGACACGCTCTTTTACGGCCGCGGCGCGGGCAAGGACGCCACGGCCAGCGCCGTCCTCAGTGACATCGCGGATGCGGCCCTCGATCTGGCGCACCAGACCACCCGGATCCCTCCCTTCGTGCCGCACGACGGCAAAGGCCGCGTTGCTCCACTCGGGGAGGTGGTCTCCCGCTATTACGTGCGGCTCAGCGTCGTCGATCGCCCCGGTGTGATGGCCAAGGTGACCGCAATCCTCGGCGCGGCGAAGATCGGCATCGCCTCCATTATCCAGCCCGAGGGCCACGAGGGCGAAAGCGTGCCGCTCATCCTCATGATTCACGATGCGCCCAACGCCGCCATGCAGCGGGCGCTGGCGAAGATCGGAAAACTCCCGGTCGTGAAGGCGCCGCCCGTAATGATCCGCGTCGAGAGTTTCGCCTGAGCCGGCCGCGCCCGCCGGTCAACCGACGACCGGCCGCTGCCACGGGGCCCGATAAGCCCGCGCGAGCAACCGGGTCGCCTCCGGATCGCCGGTGACTTGCCGCCGTTTCGGATCGTAACGCAGCGGACGGCCGAGCTTCATCGCGACGTTGGCCAGGATGCAGCTGGCGGTGGAAATGTGGCCGTACTCGACGTCCGCCACCGGGCGACTGCGCTGATCGACCGCCGCGAGGAAATCCAGCATGTGCCGGCGCGTGGCCGGGGCCGCGTTCAACTCGATGTCCTTCTCCGTCACGTCCTCGGTGTACTTCTCGCGTTCGAAGACGCAGTCGAACGTGATCGGCTTGGCGTTCTTGTCGTGCGGGATGAAATCCGCGCGGCGCGTGCTCGCCTTCAACACACCCTTCTCGCCGTGCAGAAAGAGAGCCCACGGATAATCGGCATCCGGCGGCAGCCCCCAGGTGCGGTGCTGCCAGGTGGCGTTCAGGCCCTCGTATTCGAACACCGCCGTCTGGGTGTCGCTGATGTTGGACTTGCCCTCCTTCTGGACGAAGATCCCGCCCGAGGAGGTCACCTGTTTCGGCCATCCCAGGCCGAGCATCCAGTGGGCGGTGTCGAGCATGTGCACGCACATGTCGCCGACGATGCCGTTGCCGTATTCCATGAAGGTGCGCCACCAGCGCTTGTGCGGCAACCCGTCGTACGGGCGCAGCGGCGCGGGTCCGGTCCACAGGTCGTAGTCGAGGTGGTCGGGCACGGGCTGGACCGCCGGGTTGCCGTTGGCGCGCATGTGGTAATAGCAGCAGAGATCGACCTGCGCGATTTTGCCGAGCAGGCCGGCATCGACGACGCGCTGCTTGGCCTCGATCAGGTGCGGCGTGCTTTTGCGCTGCGTTCCGATCTGTACGACCCGCTTGTGCTTCCGGGCGGCCGCGAGGATCGCCTCGCCCTCGAGGACGTCGACGCTGATGGGTTTCTGCAGGTACACGTCCGCCCCGGCCTCGATCGCCGCAATCGCATGCAGCGCATGCCAGTGATCGGGCGAGCCGATCACGATGAGATCAAACTGCTCCTGCTTCAGCATCTCCCGGTAGTCGCGAAACGTCCGCGGCGCCCGCTTCGAGGCCTGCCGCTGACGGGCAATCTCCACCGCGCCCGCCAGCATCTGCGAATCCGGATCGCACAGCGCCACGATTTCCACCGGGGCCACCTGCACGAGCCGCCACAGGTCGCTCTTGCCGTACCAGCCCGCACCAATCAAGCCGACGCGCCGCGGCTTCCGGTTCACGAGGTCGACGCCGTACGCGCCGAGGGCGGAGGCCGCCAGGCCGGCCGCCGAGGTTTGGAGGAAACGGCGGCGGTTGATGAAGAACGGGGCAGGATGGGACGGGGAGGAGTTCATCGGGTAAGGTCAGAGAGGGATCTTGGAGCGGCGGCGGGCGGGAAAACTACCGGGCCGGCAGCGCCGGTGCGTCGGTGCGGAAGGGCGAGGCCGGGAGCCCCGCTCCATTGAAGAGGTTGCAGGTGGGGAAGTTCTCCCAGGCATAACGGACCGCGACCGGTTGAATCACTTCGGGGCTCGAGACGATGACCTTGTCGCCCTCGATCCGTGCCTGCGCGGGACGCCATTGGCCGTCGCTCCCGGCGAGCACAAAGCCCTGGAGGGGACCGCCGCGCGCCACCAATCCGCCATGGGTGTGCGTGAAGCGCACGATGATTTCCCTTCCACTCACGTGATGGCCAGCCGTCAGCGGGCCCGAAGTCGCCGGCACCACGCGTCCGTACACGGTGCCCAGCGCCCACAGCGAGAGGCGCCGGCCCACTTCCTGTTTGTTCTTCGGGTGGATGTCCTTCTCCTCCCCGATGTCGATGGTGATCGCCATGCCGGTCTTCGGCAGGCTCGTCGCCCGGAGCATCGCCTCCCGCACCGTGGGCCAGTCGCGGCCCGGCCCGCCGAAGTTCGGCAATTGCACCCAGGCAAACGGAAGTTCCTCGCCCCAGCGCGCCCGCCAGTCGGTCACCAGCAGCCGTAACTGGGCCTCATAGAACGGCGCCTTCGGCGGAGTGCTGTTGGCTTCCCCCTGGTACCAGAGGGCGCCACGGATGGCATAGGGAATCAGCGGTGCGATCTTCCCGTTGAACAGCCCGCCGACGTTGCCCTTGCGCGCCGTCGTGACGGCCGGGTCCTGCGGCTTCCGCGGAGCCTTGGCCTTCTTCGCCTTCGCGGCCTTGGCCGCGGCCTCCCAGCGGGCGAGATCCGCCTCGTACTTCTTCCGGGTCTCCTCGGGCGCAACAGTCGGGGCCGTGGTCGCCGCGCCGTCGAAGAAGGCGCGCAATTCCGGGGCGGCCCGCTGGACCTCGGGGGCGATCCACGATTCGATTGGCGTGCCGCCCACCGAGGAGTTGATCAGGCCCACCGGGACCCCGAGCGTACGGTGCACTTCCCGCCCGAAGAAATACAGCGTGGCAGAGAAGCCCCCGACGGTGTCCGGCGCGCAGGCCACCCAGCGACCCTTCCCCTCGTGCTGCGCCGTGGCCGCCGGCCCGGATTCCTCGCGAAACATCCGGATCCGGGGAAACTTCGCCGCGGCCATTTCCTGCTCGAAGTCCTTTGCCCGGTTGACGGTCATCGCCATGTTGGACTGGCCCGACCCCAGCCAGACCTCGCCGACGAGGACGTCCTCGATCGTGATCGTGTTGCGACCGGCGATCGTCAGTTTCGCGGGTTCGCCCGGTTTGAGATCCTGAAGCGCGACCTGCCAGCGACCGTCGGATCCCGCCGTGGTCGTCTTCGTCTGACCGGCGAAACGCACCGTCACTCCCTCGCCCGGTTCGGCCCAGCCCCAGACGGGAACCGTCTTGCCTTGCTGCAACACGAGATGGTCGGAGAAGA
Source organism: Verrucomicrobiota bacterium (assembly GCA_016222805.1). Lineage (GTDB taxonomy): Bacteria > Verrucomicrobiota > Verrucomicrobiia > Opitutales > Opitutaceae > ER46. The sequence continues at coordinate 40,494 of JACRQG010000047.1, forward strand.
CGGCGGGCAGTCTCACGTCGGCATGGGCGACGAGGACGGTCAACAAGGGCGAGACAAGCAGGGCGAGGCGACGGGGGGTGGCCATGGGAGCAGGGAGTGAAGGGAAAGCGCTGGTGAAGTCTCGACGTTTTGATCCGCCCGGCGGTTGCGAGGACCTTATTTCCGCGCCTTTTCGGCGCGCCGCTGGGTTCGATTCTGGCGGTTCTCGGCCGCTTCCGGGCTGTCGTCGGGCCCCCAGAGGGGCTCCGGCAGACCGGCCTCCCAGACCACGTACGCCGCGCGCAATTCCGCCAGCTTTTCAGGAAACTGGGCGCTGACGTCCTGCCGCTCCGCGGGATCGTTCGCGAGCTGGATCAGCCGAGGCGTGGCGACGCTCGACGGCACGTCGTGCCAGCCATGGGCGGAGAGGAGCTTCCAGTCCCCCTTGCGCACGGCCCAGATCCGCCGGGCCTTCATCCGCCAGAAGAGGACGTCGTGGGGGTCCGATCCTTGCTCGCCGCGCAGGAAAGGAAGGAGATTGACCCCGTCGAGCGGACGCGCCGGATCCGGCGCGACACCTGCCAGGGCGAGGGCCGTCGCGCTGAGATCCAGGCTGCTCACGGGCCGGTCGTACCTCCGCCCTGCCGGCAGCGCCGCCTTCCACTGCACCAAGAACGGCACGCGGATGCCCCCCTCGTAGAGATGGCCCTTTTCGCCGGTCAACGGGGTATTGCTCGAGCCGTTGCGTTCGAGCGGGCCGCCGTTGTCGCTCAGGAGGCAGATGAACGTCTTCTCCTCCAGCCCGTCGGCCCGCAATTGCGCCAAAAGCCGGCCCACGGCATCGTCGAGCGCGCTGACCATCGCACAATAGGTGCGGCGCGGCTCCTCCTTCACGTGCGCAAACCGCTCCAGGTACTTGCGGGTCGCCTGGGTCGGTGTGTGGGGCGCGTTGAACGCCAAATAGAGGAACCACGGTTCCGCTCGGTGCCGATGGATGAACTCGGTCGCGGCCTGCGCGTTGATCTCCGTCAGGTAGCCATCTTCGAATTCGAAGGGTTTCCCGTCCCAGCCTTCCAGGGCGTAACTCGCCCCGCGATCCCCTTTCGCCCGGAAGTAGTCATGGCTGCCGCCGAGATGGCCGAAGTACTGCTCAAACCCACGGCGGCGCGGGTGGAACTGCGGCGCGTCGCCCAGATGCCACTTCCCCACGCAACCGGTGCGGTAGCCGGCGGCGCGCAGATATTCGGCGATGGTCCGCTCTGCGATCGGCAGCCCCTTGCGGCCGGTGGAATCCCGTCCCTCCCAGTTGATTTCGTGGCCGAAGCGCGACTGCGAGCGGCCGGTCAGCAATCCGGCCCGGCTCGGCGAGCACATCGGAGCGGAAACATAGGCCTGCGTGCAACGGACACCCTGGCGGGCCAGCGAGTCGATGTGGGGCGTCGGAATTTCGCTACTTCCCTGCACGGCGAGATCCTGGAAGCCTTGATCATCCGACAGGATGAACAGGAAATTGGGCCGCTCCGCGGCGCCGAGCGCCCCACCCGCGCCGAGCGCGAGGGCGACCGCGAGGTGCAACCGTCGAATCCAAGGGATTTCCATCGGAGGACGCCGTCCGTGCCCGGGGCGGGAAGACGGCGGCTCACGATTCCGACGTGGCGTTCGCCCGGCAACCTCTTATTCCAACCCCGTCCCCCTTTCCCGCGCCCGCCGCCATGGTCCCCTTCTCTCCGTGTCCCTCCCGGTGCCGGATGCCCGCGCAGTTCCGCAGGACGGACCCAATCCTTCGAATCAGTTTTGCGGCGGCAGTAATCGTAGTCGCGACGCTTGCCGCGGCGCAGCCTCCGGAGACGTCGCGACCGAATGTCGTGCTCATCGTCACCGACGACCAGGGTTATGGCGATGCGAGCAGCTACGGTTCCACCGACCTGCAGACACCGAACCTGGATCGCCTCGGGCGCGAGGGCGTTCGCTTCACGCAGTTCCGGGTCAATCCACTCTGCGCCCCGACGCGCGCCTCCCTGCTCACCGGGCTCGATTCGCTGGCCACCGGCATGTGGCGCGGGCCCTCGGAGCCGGCCCGCGCGGCGGCCAAGGCCAAGAAGCGCGGCAAGGTGACCCCGGACGAGGACCCTGACGACGCCGCGGAGGCCGGCACGGTGCGGCGACTGCACGACGACCTGATCCTGCTGCCGCAATTCCTGCAACGCGCCGGCTACGCCACGGGCGCCTTCGGGAAATGGCACCTCGGTTATGAGGCCAGGAATCAACCCAACGCCCGGGGCTTCGACGAATTCGTGGGCTTCCTCGGCGGCGCTCACCCGTATTGGCTGCGGGCCAATTCCCGACTCCTGGAGAACGGCAAGCCGCTGGTCATCGAGGGACACACCACGGACGTCTTCGCCGATCGCGCCATTGCCTTCATCCGCGCCAACCGCGCCCGCCCGTTCTTTTGCTACCTGCCGTTCAATGCGGTCCACGGGCCCATGCGCTCGGCAGATCGCGCGGCCGACTCCGGGAAGCCGGACTGGCTCGCACACTACGAAAGACGCGGAGTTCCTCCGCTGCGGCGCGATTACAACGCCGTGATGTCCCACGCCGATGAGCGGATTGGCGACGTGTTGGCGACCCTCTCCGAGTTGGGCCTGGCTGACCGAACCCTGGTGATCTGTCATTCCGACAACGGCGGGATCCTGCACACCTATCCGTCCAACAACGGTCCGCTCCGTGGCGGCAAGGGCCAAACGTACGAGGGGGGTATCCGCGTGCCCGCCTTCATGCGGTGGCCTGGTGTGATTCCGGCGGGCACCGTCTCCACCGCCGATGCGGCCCATTACGATGTCTTTGCGACCGTGCTCGAGGCCGCGGGCCTGCCGGTGCCGGAGCGCAATGGACGCTTCCCGGTCCGGGGCGTAAGCTTGCTGGCCCATGTCCGTTCCGCGGGGAGGACTCCCCTGCCCGACCGTTACCAGTTCTGGGACCTTTACGGACAATGTGGCGCCCTGCACGGCCGCTGGAAACTCGTCGGCGTGATCGGGAATCACCATGGTCGGTTCGACCAGGCCGCCCGCGAGGCGGAGCAAACGCGCTTCGCCCTCTACGACCTGGAGACGGATCTCGCGGAGAAGCACGACCGGGCCGCCGAGTTTCCCGCCATCTACACCGATCTGAAAGATCGGCACCTCGCCTGGCTGCGGCAGTTCGTGCCGTAGTTCAACGGCATCCCCCAGCGGCTACCATCCGTGTCCGGCCTCCGCGGCCGACCGTCGCCGCGCTCTCGGGAACCTCGGCTCCGCCAGCCTTACTCGATGGTCGGCACCACAAACGGCGCCCGATCGACGCGGTGCAGCATCCGATTCGCCGCCTCGGCGAACTCGCCCACGCACTGGTGCCGCGCAGCATCGTAGGTCACCCACGGACCGAAGGTCGCCGGGGTGGCGCCGAGGTCGACGCCGTTGGCGCGCAGGTGCTCGTGGCAACGCTCGAAGGCATCCGCCAACTCGGGCTGGCTGCGGACTGCTTCGCGGATTGCCTCCGGCCGGACCTGCCGCCCGAGGCGATGCGAGAGGTTGGCCAGGTGACACCCGGCGGCGGAGAGGTGCCCCTCCTGGGCCTCGGCGGCCAGTTCCCCAATCTTTCGGCTGCGCATCGCAGCGACGAAGTTCGAGAGATGCATCACTTCCATCTGCCGGGCGCTGCCGTCATCCGGAAGGTCGCGGATCTTCTTCCCCTTCGGATCGAACAGCGCCCCGCCGTTGGCGTCGCCGGCGAAATAGCCTCCCTCGCAATCGATGATCAGGCCGCGGCTCCGGCCGCGGAGGCTCCCCAGGGCCGCCGCGTCGCGGTTGCGCCGGACGTTGCGAATCTCGCAGATCAGCGGCACCTCCGGGAAGTCGAGGTAGGCGATCTGGGTGTTCGCCGTCTCCGCCGCGTCGTCGAAGGCGAAGCGGCCCCCGATGCTCAGCGCCCGCTTTGGAAGGTCACTCCGCCCCACAGCCCACCGGCAAAGATCCATCATGTGGACGCCGTTGTTGCCGAGTTCCCCGTTTCCGGTGTCCCAGAACCAGTGCCACTCGTAGTGCAGCTGCTTCCGTCGCAACGGAGCCTTCGGCGCCGGACCGCACCACAGATCGTAGTCGATTCCCGCCGGCGGCGGTTGAGGCGCGGTGACCCGCCCAATTGCCTCCCGGGGCCGATACATGATTGCGTGGGCGAAACGAATTCGGCCCAGCGCGCCGCCCCGCAGCTCCGCGAAGACGCGGCGCAGCAGGAGGCTCGAACGATTCTGGGTGCCCACCTGCACAACGCGGCCGAACTTGCGGGCCGCCGCCACCATCTGCCGCCCCTCCCACAGGTCGTGGGAGAAGGGCTTTTCGACATACACATCCTTGCCGGCCTGGCAGGCCCAGATCGTGGCCAGCGCGTGCCAGTGGTTCGGCAGGGCGATCACCACGGCGTCGATGGTGGGATCCTCGCAGACCCGCCGCAGGTCCTGATGCAGGGCGACCGTCTCCCCGCGGTCGCGGAAAGCCTTCGCTTCGCGCTCCAGGAAAGTCGGATCGACATCGCACAGCGCGACAACGCGGGCGCCGGGGACCTCGCGCAGCTTGCCCAGCAACTGATGTCCCCGCCCGCCCACCCCGCCGACCGCCTCGGTGGCCCCCATGCCGATGACGGCCAGCCGCACCGCGTCGTTGGCACCCTGGGGACGTGCGGTGGTGGCTCCGCGGGTGGACCGGCTGAGCCCAAGGCCCAGTCCCGCAATTGCAGTTTTCGTGAGAAAATCCCGACGCGTCGTGTGTGGCATGCAGCGAAAGGCCCCGGGATCGCGAAAATCGCCATTCCGCGGGCGCGCCACTCCAGCGCGCGAGTCTCGCGCTGTCAGCAAAATGTTCGCGGCGCGGTGAACGGTCGCGCCGCGTCCGGTCGGTTCCTCGCCGTCCGTGGTCCGATCAGACCGCGTAGTGGCCCGCCACCTTGCGCACGGCCTCCGCGGCGCCGACGATGTAGTCCTCGGTCATGCCCTCGTGGATGACGAAGCGGATGCCGTTCTGGAGAATCGCCTCCACCTCCGGCGTCTGGTGCTTTGTGTAGTCCATCTTGGTCAGGCCCAGCTCGCGCACCGGCCAGCGTCCGGCGAAAAACCCGTGTTTCTGGAACACCGGCTCCCGGTGCAGCGGCACGGCGATGTAGCCCGCGCTGCATTGCACCCCTTCGGCCGCCAGCGCCTTCACGAACGCCGCCCGGTCGCACTTCAGCTTCTTCGGATTGAAGCGCATGAAGTAGAACCAGTACACGCAGCGATCCTCGGGATGCACCTGGTGTGGCAGGATGCCGGGCACGTCCTTGATCTTCTCGGTCAGGAGATTTCCCAGCCGGGCGCGTTTGGCCGCGACCCCTTCGAGGCGCTCCAGTTGCGCTGCCAGCACGGCGGCCTGCGGTTCGGCCATGCGATAGTTGGTCGCAAACATCTGGAAACCGCCGCCCTTGACCCGGTCGGCCCCCTTGTCACCCGCCCGCTGCAGCAGCGGACCGAAGCGCTCGTCGTTCGACGCCACCACGCCACCGTCGCCCGTCGTGATGTGTTTGGTTTGCTGCAGGGAAAAACACGCGATGTGCCCGATGGTACCAATCGGCTGGCCGCGATACCGCGCCCCCCACGCCTGGCAGGCGTCCTCGATCAGGACGAGCTTGTGCTTGTCCGCGAGCGCCCGCAGCGGCCGCAGGTCGCAGGGATTGCCGCAGAGGTGCACGGCGATGATCGCCTTGGTCCGCGGCGTGATCCGCCGCTCCACGTCGGCCGGATCGAGGTTGTAGGTGCTCGCCCCCAAGTCCGCAAAGACGGGCACACCCTGCTGGTAGATCACGCCAATCACCGTCCCGATGTCCGTGATGGGCGACGTGATGACCTCGTCGCCCGGCCCGATCCCGGCGGCAATCGTCGCGATGTGCAGCGCCGCCGTTCCGGAGGAGCAGGTGTGGGCGTACTTCAGGGGGCAGTGCTTCCGGAAGCGTTCGAGTGCCAGCGTGGTCTGCGGTCCCTTCCAGTAGAACAGCGTGTCCTGCTCGAGCATGGCGTTGAGGCGCTCGCGTTCGAGATCCCCCCAGCGCTTGGCAGCCACGGGCGCCTTCTTCACCGCTTTCTCCCCGCCGAGGAGGGCCAGCTTCGCCTCCCCGACCGCCGCCAGGCGCGGTGTCGCCGCCCCCGTTGCCAGCACCGCCGCCGAACCGCGGGCGATGAAACTCCGACGCGACACCATGGGTGATTTTCTGCTGTTCATAGGGGACTCCTGAAGGGAAAGGTCACCACGACACCGCCGGCCGCAGGCAGGGCCCCACGATCGCCGGATCGCGGAGATGAGATCACGGGAAAGACATGTGGACTCCGTCCCAAGCAATGACACGAATCCGGCCGCAGGGCGAGCCTACTCTCCGAGGGTTGCCGAAGACGGGCTGATCTCATCTTCCTGCACGCCGGGAGCGGCGACCGACGTCTTCCCGAGCGCCGCCGGGCCAAGACGGCGGTGCGGGAACCGCCGCCTCAATCGGCCGAGCCCGGGCGCTCCCCCGGCTTCGTCCCGGCGGTCAGCGTCCCACGTTGCGGCCGAGTGTGATTTCGTTCTGGGCGAAGTTTTCCACCGAGCGTGTCTTCTGATGGAAGCGGCGCGCGTGCTTGAGGATGCCTTCCCGCGTGTAGAAGGGAGCCGCCGGTGCCAGGGGAAGGTTCACCCGCTGGTCCAGGTGGCTGGACTCGTAGATCGCCGAAATCAACTCCACCGTTCGGCGTCCCTGTTCGCCGTCGACCAGCAACGCTTCCCGACCTTGGATGGCCGCCAGGAAGTTGGCGATCTGGCCGTCGTGGCCCTCGTGCTCCACCGCGGGCAACCCGTCGTAATACGCCTGCAGCTCGGCGACGAGCGCGGGATTGTCCTCCGGAAAGCCGTTGGGCTTCGACACCCCGGCCTTCAACGCCCACGGAATCGCGATTTTCGCGCGTTCGCCCTGGAACACCAGCTGTTGCTCCTCGCCATGGTGGACGAGCGAGGCGGTGATTTGCCCGACGCGCCCATCCGCAAACGTCACCACGCTCGTGGAGAAGTCCTCCGTTTCGGAGTTGTCGTGCGCCAGGTTGGCGGAAAAGGCCTGCACGGTGGCGGGCTGCCCCATCATCCACAGGAACAGATCGATCTGGTGCACCGCGTGGTTGATGGTGCAACCGCCCCCTTCCTTGTCCCAGGTGCCGCGCCACCAGAGGTCGTAGTAGCTGGCCCCGCGCCACCAGAGGGAGTCCACCTGTGCGTGGAGGACGCGGCCGATCAAGCCGGCGTCGAGCATCCTCTTGACCTTCATCGCCGGGGTCTTGAAGCGATTCTGCGCGACGACGCCCAGCAGGCTCCCGGTCTCCCGGGCCGCTGCCAGCATCGCATCACATTCCGCGAGGCACGTCGCCATGGGTTTCTCGGTCAGCACATGCTTGCCGGCGCGGAGCAGCGCGACGGCCGCCGGCGCGTGTTCGAATGGCGGCAGGCAGATGGACGCGGCATCGAAGGAGCAGCCGCGGAGCAGTTCCTCCGGGGTGCGAAAGACCGGCACGTCCAGGCCGTGTTTCGCAGCCTTTTCCCGCGCCTTGTCGGGAAAGAGATCGACCAGGGCGACGACACGGGCCTGGTCGCCAAACTTGCGATACGCGAGGAGGTGGCTGTCGGAGATCGCCCCGGTGCCGAGAAGCGCTATCTGGATCATGTCGGAATGAATTGGGACCGCCTAGCGTCCCCTCGGGGAAAAGGCGACCGCGATTCACTCGCGCGGCGCCGCGCGCTCGGCGGTGGCATGGAAAACGCATTGCCCCGTCGCCGGCCGATCGTTTTGGTAGGGTAAACACCTTAATGCCGTCGCTTCCCACATTGCCCCAACGCACCTGGCTGGAGCGCACGTCGCTGGGGCTGGCAATCGGGCTGACGGCCATTGGCGGGCTGACCGCAGCGGGGTGGTGGTTCGGCCATCCCTCACTGGTGCAGCCGTTCTCCGGTCACGCGGTCCTCAAGCTGAACGGCGCCCTGGTGTTCCTCCTCCTGGGCGTCGCCCTGCTGGGTTTCGAGTTCGGCCGGGCCCGCCTTGCGTGGGTCGCGCTCCCCGGCGGACTCCTGGCAGGCCTCTCGCTTCTCCAAGACCTGATCGGGGCCGATTTTCATATCGACCAGCTCTTTGTCCGCGACCACCTGCTGACGGCGACCCAGCACGCCGGGCGGATGCCCGCGATGCTCGCGGCGAGCCTCGCGTTGGGCTGCCTGGTGCTGGTGTGGTATGCCACGGGCCGGGGTTCCCGACCGCGACTGCTCGCGGAGGCCGTCGGTGGGTCGGTCCTCGCCTCGGCGGGACTCTCCACGCTCCTCGGCTACGGTGCCGGGTTGCCGATTGTCTACACCTGGGGAACCGACACCGCGACGCCGCCCGTCGGCGCCATCGCCCTCTGCCTGCTTGGAGCCTCGCTGCTCAGCATCGCGTGGCGGGAAAGCGCCCGCTCCGAAGGGGAAGCCCCCTCCTGGGCTCCGATGCCGGCGGTGGTCGGGTGTCTCACCCTCACGGTGATCCTTTGGGTCGGGCTTCGCGCCCGCGAGCAGGCCTTCGTCAGCGGCACGACGGCGTCGCAGATGGATCAGTTTGGCGCGCAGATCAAAGACGTCTTCGACAAGCAAGCCAGCCAGATTGAGCGGATCGCGCGCGCGTGGGGCGACGGGCCGCCGAATGCCTTCGCCGCGTGGGAGGCGGACTCGCGCCAGTTGTTTGAGCTCGGTTCCGGCGACCTTGGCTGCCTGACGCTTGCCTTCGTGGACCTCGGACGCCGCACCGTCTGGGCCTATCCCGAGTCCAGCCTGCAGGCCTCGCGCGGAGTCCTGCATGCCCAGTCCCCTGAACGACGCGCCGCCCTGGACCTCGCGGAATCGACCCGGGGGCCGGCGATCTCCACCACCACGACCCTCCTCGCCGGCGGAGCGGACACGGTCAAGGGAGTCGTGATCTACTCGCCGGTGATCCGGGCCGGGTCCATCGTGGGATTCGCCGCGGCGGAGTTCGAGTACCGGCGCTTCTTCCATCAAATCGCCGCCTCGCGCGTGCCGCAGCTGCATGAAAACTACGACATCGCCGTAGCCATCGGGGGCGAGACCGTCTTCAAGCTGTCCGCACCCGATCCCGCGCTCGACAGCGAGCATACGCTGGAGAAGACCTACCCGATTGCCGCCCGGCGCATCCGGCTCAGCCTGACCCCGACCGACGCAGCCCTCCGGCAGACCCGGCGGTTCCTGCCCGAACTCGCCCTGCTCGCCGGCTTCGGCATCACCGCCCTGTTCGGCCTGAGTGTCCACCTCGCCCGCAGCGCGCGCGCCGGGCAGCGGGCCGCGGAGCACTCCAACCGAAAGCTCTTCGCCGAGAACGAGGAGCGCCGCCGGATCGAGGCGCGCCTCAAGGTGTCCGACGAGCGCCTGCGCCTCGCGCTGGATTCCACGCAGATTGGCATCATGGAGTGGAGCGTCCCCGCCGGCCACGTCTACTACAGCCCCGGCCTGTGGGCGATGCTCGGCTACGAACACGGCCGCATGCCCTCCACCGTGGATACGTGGCAGTCGCTGGTTCATCCCGATGACCTGCCGCTGTTCCGCCGCCGCACCGACGCCCAGCTCAACGGACTGGTTTCGTTCATCGACCCCGAGTACCGCGTCCGTGCCCGCAGCGGGGATTGGCGCTGGGTCTACACGCGTTCCAAGTCGGTCGCGTCCGACTCCCAGGGACGTCCGACGCGGATCATCGGCACGGTGCAGGACATCACCGCCCGCCGGGAAGCCGAACAGGCGTTGCGCGAAAGCCAGGCGGAGGCCCGCAAACTCTCCCTGGTCGCCGCGAAGACGGACAACCCGGTGCTGATCGGATCCCCGGACGGCCGGATCGAATGGGCCAACGAGGCCTTCTGCCGGGTGATGGAATACTCGCTCGAGGAAGTGGTCGGAAAGAATCCCGCCCACTTCATGGTCGGCCCGGACACCAACCATCGTACGGTCTCGCGCATCCGGGCCGCGATGGCGCGCGGCCAGGGCATCAGCACCGACGTGGTGAACTACTCCAAGACCGGGCGGAAGTACCAGTTTCACATCGAGGTGCAGCCAGTCCGCGGCACCAACGGCGAACTCGAAAACTTCATCGCGGTCCAGACGGACATCACCGCCCGCGTCGAGACCGAGCAGCAGCTTCGCCGGGCCAAGCTCGAAGCGGACGAGGCCTCCCGCGCCAAGAGCGAGTTCCTCGCGTCGATGTCGCACGAAATCCGCACCCCGATGAACGGGGTCATCGGCATGACGAGCCTCCTGATGGAGACCACGCTCACGCCGGAGCAGCGCGACTTCGTCAATACCATCCGCACCTCCGGCGAGGCGCTCCTA
>JACRQG010000048.1 GCA_016222805.1 Verrucomicrobiota bacterium
AAATTCCAGTCGCGGATGTACTCCATCTCCCGGATGGGATCGCGATCGAATCCACTCTCCCAATACCAACCGCCCAGCTTGTTGGGATCCGGCGCCGTCCGGCTGCGACCCGGGAAGGGCTTGTCCGAAAGGTCGAGCGCCCAGGGACAGCGCGGAAAGGCCACCGGCCCGGCCGCCGCCACGGTGCCGGTCTCGAGCGCCTTGTCGTCGGGGCACTCGCAGACGTTCCACAGGTTGCAGGGGCCCATGTGGCCCTTGGCCTCGATCTCGAAATCGGCGCCGGCCAGCGCCCCGACGCCCGCATCGCCCGTGCAGTCGGCGAACCACCGGCCGGCCAGCCGCAGTCGCCGGCCGCTCGTGGTCGACTGCGCGATCACCGCGCGCAGCCGGCCCCCGGTCACCTCCACGGCATTCACCCGGTGCTCCAGGAGCAAGGTGAGGTTCGGCTCCGCCCGGACGATCGCGAGTTTCTTGGCATCCTCGTAGAGGTCCGCGGTGTTGGCCGGGCCATAGTGCGCGCGGCGATCCTGCTCGAGTTCCGCCACCACGTCGCCGACATGCGGCCACGGCTCCTCGTTGCGCGCCCCCTGCAGCCAGACCCGCACCTCGGAACTGTTGTTGCCCCCGAGCACCGGCCGATCCTGCACCAGCGCCACCTTGAGGCCCAGCCGCGCCGCCGCCAGGGCCGCGCAGGTGCCCGCGATGCCCCCACCCGTGACCACAAAATCAAACTCCCCGCCCGGCTCCGGCTGCTCGGCCTGTTTCAGGCAGACCCGCCGCCAGCGGGCCATCGCCGGATCCTCGTTCGGCGGCACGAACCCGGGATCCCGCGCAAACAGGATCGCGTCGCAGCGGCCTTCGAAACCCGTCAGGTCGTGCAGCGCCAGCGCCACACCACCGGCCGGGAGTTCGACCAGGCCTCCGTCCTGCCAGTGCCACTGGGCGCCGACCGTGCCAAAGGTCGTCGCCAGCGCGCGACCGTTGACCAGGATCTGGAACCGGCCCGGCGCGCCGGGTGCCTGCCACTGCGCAACCCAGTCCTTGGTGCGCACCCACACCCGGTAACGGCCGGCCACGGCAATGTTGACCGTCGTGGTGGCATCCGCCACCGGTCGGCCCAGCCCGTGCGCCAGCAGGTAGGGCGACCCCATCAGGTCCATGAACTGCGGGTCCACGACCCAGCCGCCGCGTTGAGCGAAACCCTCCGCTTCGACGAGCACCAGGCCGGAAGCTTCGGCGGCACGACCGCCAAATCCACCGAGTACGCCGCAGAGGCCGAGAATCACGAGCAACCTTTTCATGGGAAAACGCGACCGCCGGAACCGACCGGGCCGCCAGCCAACCATCAATCCCGCGCCGCAGGCAAGCGCGGGCTCCGCCTTCGCACGAAGCAACCCCCTACCCCGGTCCGGCGCGGTGTCGCGCCTGCCGGCCGGTGTTGGGCGCCGGCGCGTCCGACCTCGCGGCCGGTGCGGCCGTGGCCCCGCCAGCCCGCAGGGCCGAAGGCAACTCACGGCGCCCCGTCCGTCGAACGTCGTCCGCGAGGGCGGCAGCGACCTCCGCTTCCCCCAGACCGCGCTCGCGCACCAGGTATTCGAAAACCAACTGCACCAGGCGCGCCAGCGCGATGCCATGCTGCCGGCCCTCCCGCGCGTGCAGCCAGTCGCTGAACCGCAGGAACTCCGCAAACGGCGACGTCGCCCCCCGCCAGAACAGCGGGAGCGCGGTGGCGAAGTTGCCGCTGTTGCCCACGAGATCCCAATAACGCGCGAACCTTCGCACCCGCTGCATCGTGGCGAAATCCAGCCGGCGGTTCTCCAGCAACTCGTAGGGTGGCAGCGGCGAGTAGACCATGCCCCACTCGGAATCGTGTCGCCCGATCGGCGTACCTCGCAGACGCTTCAGGATGCCGACCTGAATCTCCTGCGGGCGCAGGGCGATCAGCCGATCGAAGCCGGCCCCGAATCCCGTGAGCGACTCCCCGGGCAGCCCGGCGATCAAATCCGCGTGCACGTGCACCCCGGTCTCTTCGCGCAGGAACCGGAAGTTGTCCTCCAGTCGGGCGTAGTCCTGGCGCCGGCTGATCCGCGCCGCCACCGCGGGATCAAAGGTCTGGATCCCCACCTCGAACTGCAGCACGCCAGGCGGGAACCGCCGGATGAGATCCCGCAGGGCGGGCGGCAGCCGGTCGGGGATCATCTCGAAATGGAGGAACAGGCCGGGATCCAGGCGCGCGAGGAAGAACTCCAGGATGCTCCGGCTGACGGCCAGGTTGAGGTTGAAGGTTCGGTCGACGAACTTGAAGTGCCGCACGCCGCGCGCCCGCAAGCGCTCCAGTGCCGCCAGGAAGGGCTCGAGCGGAAACTGGCGGACGGGCAGGTCGAGCGACGAGAGGCAGAACTCGCACTCGAAGGGACAGCCCCGCGACGCCTCCACATAGATCAGGCGGTGGGCGATGTCCGCCTCGGTGTATTCCTCATACGGCAGCACCACTTCAGCCAGGGGCGGCAACGGCGCGGCGAGGATCCTCTCGGCCGGCGGCCGGCCAGCCAGCAGTCCGCGGCAGAGCCCGGCAAAGGCGAGGTCCCCTTCGCCCGTGATCGTGTAGTCGGCCAGTCGCACGATGGCCTGATCGGCGGTCTCGTGGCTCACCTCCGGGCCTCCGAGCACCACGATCAGCTCCGGTCGCAATCGCTTCAACACGGCGACCAGTTCGGTCGTCGGCGCCACGTTCCAGATGTAGACACCCAGGCCCACGATTCGCGGCTCCAGCGCGAGCAGGCGCTCCGCGATGTCCACGGGCCGCTCGTGGATCGTGAATTCCGCGATCACCGACTGGTCCCGCAGTTCACCGAGGTTGGCCCGGAGGCAGCGCAGGCCGAACGACGCGTGGATGAACCTCGCGTTGAGGGTGGCGAGCACGATGGCGGGCATGGCACCGGCAGTTCAGCCGCAGCGGGGCACCGCCGTCGACTCGCTTTTCAGCCGACGGGAGCCTCGCCTCCCGGGCGGTCGTCGCTCTTGCTGGCCCTTGCACGCGCATGCCCCGCCCCCGTCCACCCTTGCTCCGTCCGGCGCTCCTGGCCGTGTTGGCCCTCACGCCTCTGCCGACCGCTGCCGCGGGTGGGCCCGCCCTCCGGGAGATCTTCGCCCTCAACGAGGACAACAGCCACTTCTTCGGCTCGCGCCCCCCAGAGCAAATGACCCTCGTGGGCCTGCACGCCTGGGTCGATCAGTACGCCGGCACCACAGTCACCCACCTGTTTCTCTGTCCGAACGCGATGCGGGCCAGCTTCCGCAGTCGCACGCGCGACGCCATCTGGGATCCTGTCGACGGACGGGTTCCTGACGGCCTCTGGCCGCAGAACGCCCGGCGCCTGCACCTCGCGGGCCTCGATCCCTACGCGGTCTGGATCCAACGCGCGCGCGACCGCGGGCTCTCGCCGTGGCTCAGCATGCGGATGAACGACGTGCACTCCGTCGACGATCCCGGCAGTTTCATGCACTCCACGTTCTGGCGCACGCACCCGGAACTGCGGCGCGTCCCGGGTGGTCCGGTGCAACCGTGGGTGAACCACGCGCTGAACTTCGCCCACGCCGCCGTGCGTGCCCACCAGATGGATTTCATCCGCGAACTCCTCGAGCGGTACGACCCGGACGGGCTCGAACTCGACTGGATGCGCTTCGGCCATCATCTCACCCCTGGCCGCGAAAAGGCGGAGGGGCCGCTGCTGACGGAATTCGTGCGCGAGGTCCGCGACCTCACCCGGGAATGGGGGCGGCGGCGCGGTCACCCCCTTCACCTCGGGGTTCGCGTGCCGGCCCATCCCGATGCCGCCACCGGACTCGGCCTGGACGCCGTCACCTGGGCGCGCGAAGGTCTCGTCGATCTCCTTGTGCCGTGCCCCTTCTGGTCCACCACGGATTTCGACATCCCGGTGGAACTCTGGCGCGAGCGCCTCGGCGCGGCGGCGGCACGGGTGACGCTTGCGCCCGGGATCGAGCACAACGCTCGCGCCTGGCCGACCGGCAAGTCGGTCGCGAACGACCTGGGCAGCGCGCGGGGATTCGCGGCCTCCGCCCGGCATCGCGGCGCCGACGGGCTCTACCTCTTCAACTGGATGGACAGCCAGACCCGCCCGGTCGGCGCGGACGACTATGCCCGGTTGCTCAAGGAAGGTCTGTCCGAAGCGACCGCGCGGCACGCCCTGCGGCGGCACCCTGCGACCTACCGCGACACCGTGCCTCCGGGCTTCCCAAATGGCGCCCAGTTGCCATTGGAAGGTTCGGCCGGCGGGTCCGTCCGCCTGCATCTCGGCCCGGGCGCCACCGGCCCGACCCACCTCGTGGTGGGCCTCGGCGAACGCACGGGGGTGGCCAGCGCGCGCTTCGAGGCACAGCTCAACGGGCAACCGCTCTCCCTCCCGTCCCCGCTGGAGGACTTGCGCGGGCTGGCCGGCACCGTGCGGGCCCTGATCTTTCCCTGCCCAGCTGCGACCGTGCGCGCCGGTGTCAACGAAGTGAGGCTCCGCCAGGTGGACGGCGGTCCGTCCCAGCAAATCGTCTGGGTGGAGATCCGCGCCGGCGCACCGTAGACGAAGGCTCCTCCGCGGAACTTGTGCAAAACCGCTGCTGATCCGTGCGCCTCGGGGCGCTGCGGTTCCGGATGGGCAAAAGGCGAGGATTCCGCCTTGGTAGGTGGAGCTAATCTCGCACTGTTCCTTTCTCGGCCCTGCCATGCTCGCCACACCTTCCACTCCTCCCGACGTTGCCGCGATGCGCCGGCAGTACAACCTCGGCGCCCTGCGCGAGGAGGCGATGCTCGCCGATCCGATCGAGCAGTTCACGGCGTGGTTTCGCGACGCCATCGCCGCCGGGGTCCTCGAGGCCAATGCCATGAGCCTCGCCACTGCCGATGCCCGAGGCCGCCCGCTCGTGCGAACGGTGCTGCTGAAGAATTACGACGCCCGCGGCTTCGTGTTCTACACCAACCTCGAAAGCCGCAAGGCCCGGCAACTCCGCGACAACCCGCACGCGTCGCTCCTCTTTCCCTGGCTGCTGCTGGAAAGGCAGGTGGTGATTTCCGGGCCGGTCGAGCGCCTATCGGCCGCCGAGACCCTGAAGTACTTTGTCACCCGCCCGCGCGACAGCCAGATCGCCGCCTGGGCCTCGAAACAGAGTTCGCCGCTGTCCTCCCGCAAGGTGCTCGAACTCGAGTGGCAGGCGCTGAAGCGCAAGTTCTCCGCTGGCGAGGTCCCGCTGCCCGATTTCTGGGGCGGCTTCCGCGTCGCGCCGGAGGAAATCGAGTTCTGGCAGGGCGGCCCGAATCGTCTGCACGACCGCATCCTCTACACGCGCGCGGCGTCCGGAGCCTGGAGCATCGGGCGGCTCGCTCCGTAGGGGAAAAGACGAGGGCAGCGGACACCGGCGTTCCATGAAACACCTCCCCCTCCTCCTGGCGCTGCTGCCGGCCTGGGCCCTCGGCGCCGAACCGGCACCCCTTCCACCCGTCGGCCAGCTCACGACGCCGGGCTGGCGTTATGAGGAAGTCCGCCGCTACGCCGCCCCGGAAGCGGGACAGGGCGTGGCCGTCGACCGCGAGTTCTTTTACGCGATCAACAACCATACCATTGCCCGGTACCGGAAGGATTCGGGCGCCCGGGTCGGCCTCTGGGAAGGAGGCGCCCGCGGCGAGATCATCCACCTCAACGCGGGCCTCATCGTCGGGGATCGCCTCTATGCGGTGCATTCGAACTACCCGGGGGTGCCGATGCTGAGCTCGTTGGAGATCTTCGATCCCGCCACGCTTCGCCACCAGGGCTCGCACAGCTTCGGGCGCATGGATGGCTCGTTCACCTGGCTGGATCGGCGCGGGGATCGCTGGATCGCCTGCTTCGTCCACTACGACGGCAAGGGCGCGGAACCCGGACGCACCAATCTCTGGACGCAGATCCTGGCCTTCGACGATGCCTGGCGCCGCACCGCGGGGTGGGCGCTGCCGCCCGCTCTGCTCGCCCGGTTTGGCGCACGCGGTTACAGCGCCTCCGGCGGGGCGTTCGGCCCGGGCGGCCACCTGTATCTGACCGGCCACGACAACCCCGAGCTGTACGTGCTGGACTTTCCCGCCGCCGGTTCGGTGCTGCGCTGGATCGCGACGATCCCCTTCCCCTCCGAGGGGCAGGCGTTCGCGTGGGATCCCGCGCAGCCGGATCACCTTTTCTCGATCCTCCGCCGCAGCCGCGAGGTCATCGTGGGCCGCGTGGTGATGCCGCGGTGACCTCCCTGCCCCGCCCGGGCGGACTTCACGGGCCGGGCGACGGGAACAGCCGGGCAATCTGTGCCCCGCGAAAATCGAAGATCTCCGCCAGTTTTCGCTCGATCCAGACGGCGTGGGCGCCCGCTCCGAGCCAGCCCCAGCCGGGATCGTAGGTGACACGGTCGATCATCGTCACCCCGCCCGCCGCCGGCGCGAAGTGATGCTCGTGGTGCCACAGGCGGTAGGGACCGATCCGCTGCTCGTCGACGAAGTACTCCCCTTCCCGCACGTGGGTGATCTCGGTTACCCAGCGCGCCGTCCAGCCGGGCACGATGCCCACGCGGTACTCAATCATCTGCCCCGCGTACATCCGTGGCGCGACGTCCCCCACCATCTGGAAGCGGAGGTGTGGTGAAGTCAGGCGGTCGAGGTTCGCGGGCGTGGCAAAGAAGTCCCAAACCTGTCCCGGGTCGCCCGCCACGAACTGCTGCCGCCGAAGTTGGTAGACCATCCCCTTCCTTCGTTTGAAGCCGCCCCGCGGATGCAGCGACCCCGCGACGCCGGTCTTCAGCGCCGCAGCGGCAGGACAAAATGGTAGGCGGACACATGCATCCGCTCGCGAAAGTAGAAGCGATGGGCTTCGGCGCGCTGCACGCCGGAATCCAGTTCCAGTTGATCGCAACCGTGGGTGCGCGCCTGCTCCACCAGCCACCCCAGCAGCGCGCGACCGTGCCCCCGCGAGCGCGCCGCGCCGTCGGTGACCAGGTCGTCCACATACAGATTCCGGCCCGAAAAGAGTTTCTCGTAGTACCGGTAGCCCGCGACGGCGCGCACGGTTCCCTCGTCCTCGAGCAGGGCGAGCCGGAAACCCTCCGCCTGCATACGCCGGACCTGGGCGACGAAATCGCCGGCCCGGAGGTGGGGCCGGAGCTGGTGCATGACACCAAAACAAAGGGCGATATCCGGATCGGTTTCTGCGAGGCGAATCATGGAAGGAAGGGCGGGGTGGAAACCGGCCGACACTGGCCGGATTGCCGCCGGACGCACGCCAAACCGCCGGTCGCTTCAGGCACTGCTCTCCCCTCCCCACCCGTACAGTGGCGGAGGACCGCTGGGGAGATGCGCGACCGATTGACCTTTCGCGCGTTTCCCGGCCACCTTGCGGGGCCGGTCCCCCGCGGTCCCGGCCTTCCTGCCCCGACTGCCCCCCGCTCGTGAAGACCATCGCCGCCCGCCCGCCGTTCTTCCGCCAAACATGGTGCTGGTTCCTGTATGGCGCCGTGGCCGTCGCCGCGTCCATCGCGTCCTGGCGGCTCTTCCCGGTGGCGTTCCCGGTCGCGTCGCTCGACATCCGGATGGACCGCGCGGCGGCCTTGCGGGAGGCCGCCCGGCTGGCCGGCGCCTTGAGCTGGGGTCCCGCCGGGACCGCGCGCGACGTCGCCTCGTTCGGGGTCGACGGCGAGGCGCAGGCCTTCCTCGAACTGGAAGGGGGCGGCAAGGCCGTATTCGCATCGCTGATTCACGAGGGCTGGTACTCGCCGTACCGCTGGCGGGTGCGGCGCTTTCGGGAGGGGGAGGCGCACCGCACCCTGGTGTTCTTCCTGCCCGACGGCGCGCCCAACGGGTTTGTCGAAACCCTGAAGCAGGACGCGCCCGGCCCCGCCCTTGCGGCGGACGCCGCGCGGGACATCGCGGAGGCCGCCGCCCGGGCCGAACCCTGGCACCTCGACTTTGGCCCGCTCGTCCGCCTGGAGACCTCGCAAGTGACCCGGCCGGGCGGGCGCGTGGATCACACGTTTGTCTACGAACAGTCGGAACGCCGGCTCGGCGAAGGGCGGCTGCGCCTGCGCCTCACCGTCGGTGGCGACCGATTGACCGAGCTGACCCGCTACGTCCATGTCCCGGAGGCCTTCACCCGCCGGTACGCGGAGATGCGCTCGGCCAACAACGCCATCGCCTCGGCCGCCTCCGGCGCGATGCTCCTGCTTTACGGCGTGGGAGGATGCGGCTTGGGGATCTTCTTCCTCATCCAGGGGCGTTCCCTGCTCTGGCGACCGGCGCTCGCCGCCGCGGGGATCCTCGCCGGCCTGCAACTGCTCGGCAGCCTCAACGCCTCGCCGCTCGCCTGGATGGGATACGATACCGCGCTCAGCGCGGCCGGGTTCATCGCCGAACGCCAGGTCGCCCTCATTGCCGGGGCCCTCGGGATGGGCCTGGTCTTCTTTCTGACCTTCGCGGCCGCCGAGGGTCTTTCCCGCCGGGCGTTCCCGGCCCAGCCGCAGTTGTGGCGGCTGTGGTCGGCTCCCGCCGCGGCCTCCCCCGGTGCCCTGGGGCGGACCGCCGGGGGAATCCTGCTGGCGCCCCTGCACCTCCTCTACGTCCTCGCCTTCTACTGGGTGGCGTTGCGCTGGTTCGGATGGTGGACACCCACCGAGGCGCTGGTCGATCCCGACATGCTGGCGCACGTGCGGCCGTGGGTCACTCCCCTGGTGCGCGCAGCCCAGGCCGGGATCTGGGAAGAGATGCTCTTCCGGGCCGTGCCCCTCTCCGCCGCCGCGCTGCTGGGCGAGCGCTTTGGGCAGCGTCGCCGGTGGATTGTTGGGGCCCTGTGCCTGCAGGCGCTGGTCTTTGCGGCCGCCCACGCGAACTACCCCGGACAACCCTCCTACTCCCGGGTGATTGAGCTCATCGTCCCTTCGCTGGTTTTCGGGGCGGTGTTTCTCCGCTTCGGCCTGCTGCCGGCGATCCTCTCGCACTTTGTCTACGACGTCATCCTCATGGCGCTGCCGCTCTTCGCCGCCACCGCCCCCGGGATCTGGCTGGATCGCCTGGCGCTCATCGGCGTCACGCTGCTCCCGCTCTGGATCGTGCTCGGCCGGCGCTGGCGCCACGGGCCCGCCGGGGCGGACGCCCTGCCCCGCAACGGAACCTGGGAGCCGCCGCCGGCACTTCCCGTGGAATCCTCCCGGCCGCCGTGGGCCGCCAGCCCCGGCCGGATCTCGCGGCGCACGGGATGGACCCTGCTGTTGCTGGCCGCCGCCGGACTGGCCTTCTGGCTCCAAAGCACTCCCTGGCGACACCTCGGGCCGCCACTGACAATCGACCGCGCCGCGGCCGAGCGAATCGCGCGGGCCGCGTGGCAGGAGCGTGGCGTGCAAGTGCCCCCGGCAGCCCGGGCCCTGATTTCGGTGACACCCCGGCCGGGCAGCGTCGATCGCTATGTCTGGCAGAAAGTGGGCTCCTCCGGATACGAGGCGTTGCTGGGCACTCACGTGCCCGTGGCCCGCTGGCTCGTGAGGTTTGCCCGCTTCGACGGCGATGTCGCGGAGCGGGCGGAGGAGTGGTGGTGCTTCGTCTCGGGCGACGGCAAGGTCCAGCGGCTCCGCCACACGCTGCCGGAGGCCCGCGCGGGTGCGAACCTGGATGAGAGCGCGGCCCGGGCCATCGCGGAGCGGACCTTGCGGGAGAGATTTGGGATCGATCCGACACAATGGGAAAAAGTCTCGGCCACCTCGCGCCAGCGGCCCAAACGCACCGATTGGACCTTCCTTTACCGCGATCCCCGGTACCCGCAGCTCAAGCCCGGCGAAGCCCGGGCCACCGTCGAGGTCGCCGGCGAGGAGGCAATCGAAGCCTACCGCAGCATCTTCGTGCCGGAGGAATGGGAGCGCGAACAACGCCGGGCCAGCACCGTGTACCGGATCGGTGGCACGATCCGCGCAACCGCGCTGGGTCTGCTGTTGGTCGCCGGCCTGGTGGTCGCGGTGCTGGCCGTGACGCGACGAAGGATCGCCGTCGATCTGGCCCTCGGGGTTGCCGCGGTGGTGGTCGGCGCCCGCCTGATCGGCCTCGTCAACTCCTGGCCTTCCATCGTGGCCGGCTTCAGCACCACCCGGCCCTACGACCTACAACGGCTGATCGGCGCCGCCGGTCCCACCGTCGGAGCCCTCCTCGCGGCCTCCGCCCTCGCCCTGATTGCGGGCACCGCCGCCCGCTGGCTGAGACCCCCGTTGCCCGACCGGCGCGCCGCCACGGGGCTGGGCCTTGTCGCCGGCGTGATCGGGGTCGGCCTGCTTGCGCTCGGCGCGGCGCTGGCCGAGGTCCCCGCCCCGGACTGGCCCTCGTTCGCCGGTGCGGAAGCCTGGCTTCCGCCATTGGGCGCGGCCCCGTTCATCGTCTCCGGCTACGTCGCCCAGACGGTCGTGGCCGTCCTGGTGTTCGGCGCGGTCGACCGCTGGAGCGCCGGGTGGTCGTTGCGCCGCGGGGTGGCCGGCGCCGCCCTCGGCGGGGCGGCCGCACTGCTTTTCCTGGGCGGAGAGGCCCCGGGTATCGCAGCCTGGTGCGGGTCCGCCGCCTTGGTTGGGGCAGGCCTGGTCGCGTTGTACGTGCTGGCCCTGCGCCAGGATCTCACCGTGCTGCCCCTCGCCACCGGCGTGGTCGCCATCGCCGGGGCGTTGGCCGGGGCCGCTCCGCGACATCATCCGCACGCTTGGACCTCCGCCCTGCTCGGCTGCGTCGTCGTCTCGCTGCTGGCCTGGACGGGTTTCACCGCGCTGCGCGCGCTCGCCAGCCGCCCAACGGATCCGCAGGTAACGCCGGCCACCCCACCACCCCCGCCGCCGCTTCCGCCGGGCGCCTGAGCCGTCCGTCGGCCGGCGCCCGCGGGGAAACGATCACTTCCGCTCCGGCGCCGGTGCGCGGCGCGACTTCTCGGTCGTGATGATGGCTACCGCCGCGACGATGATGATGGATCCCACGATCGTCCGCGGCGTGATCGGTTCGGCGAGAATCAGCCAGCCGAGGAAGACCGCGACCACGGGATTGACGTAGGCATAGGTGGCCACGCGCGCGGGCGTGCTGTGCTTCATCAACCAGACGAAGGTGGAGAACCCCACCAATGAACCCGCGCCGATGAGATAGGCGAAGGCCCCCCAGGCGCGGGGAGTGATCGCCTCCAGATCGCAACGGCCAAAGTCGCCATGCGCCAGCGCGGCCACGAGGAGGACTGCGCTACCACCGAGCATCTGCAGGGCCGAAGCCATGAACGGATCCGCCCCGTGCTTCGCGTGCCGGGAGTAAATCGCGCCGATGCCCCACGAGGCGCAACCGAGCAGGATCGCGCCAATGCCGCCGAGGTGGAGGCCGCCCCCGGCCGTCGACGACCACGGCGCCGCGAGCCACGTGACCCCGGCGAAACCGAGCACCAGGGCCGCGAGCGTGACCGCGGTCGGGCGGGTGCCGCCGGGCCAGGCCCATTCCGTCAGGACGATGAAGAGCGGCCCGATGCCGATCACGAGCGCGGTGATGCCCGACGGCACGAACTGTTCCGCCCAGACGACGGCGCCGTTCCCGCCGAAAAGCAGGAAGGTTCCGATGATCGCGTTGGCCCTCCATTGGTGTGCCGTCGGCCAGGCGGCGCCGCGCCAGCGCAGGAAGGCGAAGAGCAGCGAACCGGCGGTGAGGAACCGCGCGCCGGCCATGAGGAACGGCGGCATCGTCTCCACCGCAATGCGGATGCCGAGATAGGTACTTCCCCAGATCAGGTAGATGGCGGCAAACGCCACCACCAGCGCCGTGCGTGAGGGCGCGGGCGCCTGCACCCCCGAAGTTCCGGCGGCCGCCACCGATGCCTTTCCGGCCGGCAGCCCGCCGCGAGGGACCGTCGTGTCGCGCGCCGGGTTCATGGGAGTTGGCGCCCCGCCAGTTCGCCGAGGGTTCGCACCGCGGCTTCGGTCGCCTCGGTCCACGGCAGGCCGCAGTTCATCCGGAGGCAGTTCCGGTACCGGTCCTTGACGGAAAACAAGGGACCGGGCGCGGTGCTGATCCGGTGCTTCACCGCTTCACGGTGCAGCCGCAGGGCATCCACCTTCGGCGGCATCTCCACCCAGAGCACGAAACCGCCTTCGGGCCGGCTGAGCCGGGTTCCGGCCGGAAAATGCCGGAGAATCGCCTGCGAAAACAGGTGCAGCTGGTGGTGGTAGGCCCGGCGAATGGAGCGCAGGTGGTGATCGTACCCCCCGTTGCGCAGGAAGTCGGACACCGTCTTCTGGAGGACGACCGGAGTGCCCAGCGTGTTGGTGAACTTGAGACGCCGCACCCGCTCGAGGTAGCGGCCGGGCGCGCACCAGCCGACGCGCAGCGAAGGCGCCAGGGTCTTGCCGAAGGAACTGCAGAGGATGACGCGGCCGTCCTGATCCCAGGCCTTGAGTGGCTTCGGACGGCGTTCGCCGAAGTGCAGGTCACCGTAGATGTCATCCTCGATCGCGGCGATGTCGCGCTCCGCGATCAGCTGGTAGAACGCCGCCTTCTTCTCATCCGGCATGCACGACCCGAGCGGATTCGAATAGCTGGGCATGACCAGCACGGCCTTGACATCGTTGTGCGCCAGGGCGTCGCGCGTGGCATCGAGGCAGATGCCCTCCCGCGCGCCGGTCGGGATCTCCAGGGCCTTCAGCCCGAGGCTCTGAATCGTCTCGAGGAAACCGAAGTACGCGGGGGTCTCAACCGCCACGGTGTCGCCCGGGCGCGTGACCGCCCGCAAGGCGAGGTTGATGGCCTCGGTGCAGCCGACCGTGATCACCAGCTCGTCGTGCCCGAGCGGGCAGCCGGCCTGGAGGTACCGCCGGGCGATTTCGCGCGCCAGCGGATCGTAGACCCAGTTCATCGCATACCGGCCGAGCAGCGCGGGATCGTTGCGCCCGACCGCCCCGAGGATGCGCGCCAGCTTCCGGGTCGGAAACAGCGCCGGGTCCGGGCACGCCGCCCCCAGCGGCACGTACGCCGGATCCACCGCCAGCGACAGCACCTCCGCGGTGAGGTCGTTGATGCCGACGTAGCTCGGCCGGGCCATCGGCCGGGCCATGCGCGGCTCCGGCGCATTCACCGGCAGCCGCGGGCGCACGTAGTATCCGGACTGTGGACGCGCCTCGATCCAGCCGCGGTTCTCCAGCAGGGTGTAGGCCTGGAGAACGGTCGAGATGCTGACGTCGCGCTGGAGCGCCATGCGCCGGACCGACGGCAGCCGGTGACCCGGCCGCAGGGTTCCCTGCTCGATCAGATGTTCGAGGGAACGGGCCAGCTCCACATAGAGCGGAGCGGGCGCGGGCGGAGTGAGGGTCTGGATCATGGTGAAAAACGGGCCGGGACGTTAATCGGAAAGGACCGGCGCCGGCAGGAGTAGCACCGGGACTTTGTGACCAGTACAGTTGTGGAAAAGGTGAAAGTGTGACCATGACAATTTCTCCAGCCCCTCGCCACCCACCGGTGGCACCGGTGTCCCGCCCCGCCCGGCCCGGCGCGGTCGTCGCGGCCTGGGCGTTGACATCAGGAACGGCCTGGCCCCGGCTGCGGGGGATGGACTCCCCGGAGCGCGACTTTCCCCTGCTGGTGACCGCGATCGTGCGGCGCTTCCTGGCGCAGAACGACCATCCGGCGCCGGGCGAGGCGGAACTCCTCGCCCTGGCCGGACGCCTGCGGGACATCGTCACCGAGCGCGGGCTGCCGCGGGCCCTGGGCCCCGAGGAACCGGGAGAGCCCGGCGGCCTGCCCGAACCGGAGTGCGCCCCGTTGGCCGCGCGTGTCGCCGGTTCCGCGGCGAGCCCCCTCGTGGCCGAAGCCGCGCGCCAGTTGGTGAAGGCTTGTTTCCAACCGGAGTTCCGGATCTGCCGCGATTCCTACCGGGAGCCGGGACGCGATGGCCTCTGTCGCCGCCAGCAAGTGGAGCGGGTGCGCAGCCGGATCAGCGGGGCCCATTGCATCGACTGTCCCCACTGGGTGGCGCTCGAGGCCCCGGCCCACGCGGACCTGCTCGGCCAATCCTGGATCGGCGACCGGCGGGACTGGGAGCAGCACTCCGCCCTGTTTCTGCCGGAGGATTTTCGCGCGCTCCGCCGGTGGCTGCACGCGGCGGCACGGCGCTGAGGCCCAGCCCCGGCTCAGCGCCGGAGCCGGTTCAGGATCGCGTCGGCGGCCTCGCGGCCGAGGTGCGGCTGGATCACCGTGATCCGATCGGGCGCCGCGATCACGAAGACGCAGTGCGGGGCGCCGCCGCGCACGCAGGCGATCTCCTCGCAGCCGACGACCTGGCCCGTGATGTGCGTGAAGAACGCCGTGAGGACGCCGGCGATCATGCCATCGACGAAACCGTCCACCCCCTCCAGCACGGCGGTGGTGAAGCCGTTTTCCAGGCGCGCGACGACGAAACCGTGTTCCGCGGCGTCCTCGAGTTCGAAGCGAATCCGTCCCCAACCGTACACCGCGAAGCTGTGCGAGAGCAGGGCCAGGCAGGCCTCGAGCGGCAGGGCGGGGAGCGCCGGCTGTCCAAGTTTCGCCAGCGCGGCGTCAATCCCCTGGGCCAGGCGCTCACCGCTCCGCTGGCCGCAGTGGCGCATCGCCTCGTTCCAGGCCCCGGCCTGTTCAGCCTCGAGCACCCGGTGGAGGCCCCGGCTGCTTTCCGCACCCACCAGCACGACCGGATTGCCGGCCGGGTCGCAGAACTGGCCGGTCGCGTCGCGCCGGAACGGCTCTCCGGCCAGCAACGGGTCGAGGCCGAGAGATTTCAGGAGGTCGTCCGAAGGCATGGCAGGCAGTCGTGGTCTCGCTGGGCCTCAGCGGAGGCGGCGGAGGATCTCCGCGGCCGGCACGCCCTGCTGGCGCCAGCCTTCGGCGGCATCGACCTCGCCGCCAGCCGCGATCAGGAAGCGGCAGGCACCGGCCCCGCAGGATCGACACTCAAGCTCGGTCGCGTGCCGCTCCGCCCGCTCATAGAAACTCATCACTCCGGCGAAAAGCCCGGCAAGGAAGTGGCAGATCGGGTGCTCCGCCCGTCCCAGCGCCGCGGCAATCGGACTGTTTTCCAACGTGACCAACGTGACGCCCCGGGTGAGCGCCCCGCAATCGAACTCACACCGCCCCCACCCGGCCTGCTGCAATGACTCCCGCCCGGTGCCGAGGATGAACTTTGCGTCCGCCTGCCATAGGTCAAAGGTACCCCGCCCAAACTTCTCCCCCAGCTCCCCCACGAGGCGCGTCATGTCCTGCAGGCCCTGGTCGAATCCGGCGCGATAAAGCAGGTCCTGGCTGTTGTCCGCGAACCGCTCGAACAAATGCAGGTGCAACGACAGCAGAAAGTCCGCCGGGACCACGGCCAGGCGCGCCCCCCCGGCCCGCCGGAGCGAGCCCTCGGCTGGTTCGGGGAGGAGTTGAGCCTGACGCAGGGAAGTGGACACAAAAAGGAGGAGAAAAGGCGTCGCGCGCCGCTGTCTGCGATGCCCGGCGACCCGCGTGGGGTCAAGCGCTGCCGTCACCGCCCGGCCCCCGGGGAAATGTCTCCCGGTTGGCAGTGGTAGCCTGCCGCGGTGAGGCCGGCCTCGGCGCTGCGACCGAGGCCTTCCGGGAAACCGGTTCAGATGCCCGCGCCTTCGTCGGCGGTCGCCAGGCTGGCCTCCAGGCGCTGGAGGAAATCGTAGGAGGCAGAGGCCGGACGGAAGCGGCTTGGGGCCGCCGCGGGGCGGCTGGCGGCAGGCGCCGCCTTGGCGAACAGGCGACTGGCCGGGGCCCGGGCAATCGCCGTGGCTGCGGGAGCACGCTCCGCGCCTGCCGCCGCGGCTACCGGCGCGCGCACCGGAGCCGTCTCCACTGGCGGCGGCGTCGCGGCGGTCGCGCCGTCCCGGGCCAGGTCGCTCGCCAGCGGGAACGGCGGACGCACCGTCGCCCCAGCATCGCCGGCCTTGGGCGCCACCCGCGGCACCGTCGCCGGACGGGACTCCGCGGTCGAACCCTGCCGGACGGCGGCGAGTGTGGTCGCGGAAATGGCCCGCCCGCCCGCCAGCCGCGCCGCCCCGAGAAGGGTGTGGCAAAGCTGGTCGTAGTTGCCCGGCCACTCCTGCTCCTGCAACCACGCGACGGCTTCCGGGGAAAGTTCGGGCACCACCCCGCTTTCCCGATCCTGCCCGAGCGCCCCCAGGAGATGGTAGGACAGGGGCGCGATGTCG
The DNA here is from genome assembly GCA_016222805.1 of Verrucomicrobiota bacterium. GTDB lineage: Bacteria > Verrucomicrobiota > Verrucomicrobiia > Opitutales > Opitutaceae > ER46. Next base: position 16,249 of record JACRQG010000048.1, read on the forward strand.
TCCCGCATTTCCCGGAGGCTCGGCACCGCCAGCGAAAGGGAGCTGATCTTGTAAAAGAGCGTCTCGTCAAAGTCACCGGCGTCGACCCGCTCGCTCAACCGCGCCGTGGCCGCCAGCACGACACGGAACCGCCGGGCGAACGGCAGGAAGATATCCCGCCCCGAAATCAGGTTGTTCAGGATGACCTGCTGCGGCGCGGTGAAGCCCTCGACTCCAGTGACGATCAGCGTGCCGGCGTCATGGGAGAGCAGCGACGGGGCCAGGACCTCGATCAACTTCCGCTCCTCGAAAGCCGCCGCGGGACAGACCATCACGGGCCCTTCCCGGAAGATCGAGATTCCCGCCAGGTCGCGGGCAATCGCCTCGAACGGACTGCCGGGCTCACCTTGGAGCAGGAGCACGGCGCGGAAGTCGCGGACCTTCCACATGCGGTGCGTGAATTCGCGGAAGACCTCCGATGCCCCGGGCAGGAACCGCGGGGTGAACGCCAGCTGGTCGTCCGCAGGCTCGGTCGACGAAGCCGTGTACAGGGGCGAATTGGGGCTCGTCCGGCCGCCGAGCGGGCTGTTGGAACCAACCCGGGCCTCCGTGTCGCGGGCGGCATTCCTGGCCAGCGTCTCGTTGACCTTCTCGAGCAGCGTCTTCGGGTTGGCGGGCTTGTTGAAAATGCCGGCGACCCCCTGCCCGCTGAGTTGAATGGCCAGTTCCAAGGTCAGGGAACCCGAAACGAAGATGACCGCGATCTCCGGTTGGATCTTCCTCAGGGCGAACATGAACTCCTGCCCGTTCATCTGGGGCAATTCGTAGTCGATGACGACGAGATCGAAGCGCACCTTGGCCGCCTGTTCCAACGCTGACTGGGGTTCGGCGTGCGTGGAGACGACATACCCCGCCTGCCCCAGCAGCAGCCCCTGCATCTCCCGGAACACCGACGAATCCTCGACCACGAGGATCCGCGCCGGCCCGCCTTCCATTTGGCCGGAGTTCATCATTGGCGAAGCCCGGCCGGGCCGCGACGTCCCGCCACTCCGCGCACCGGGGAGTGAGGCTGCAATGTGTGCTTGAGTTCCGGCATGGGGATTGGCAGACGATCGATGATAACAATCGTGCTTTGACTATACATCCGTAGTTGTGCGATTGGAGTCCAAGCAATAACGCTTACCGTCCGTCGCCTTCCCCACCCGCATGCGAAAACTACGCGCCGTCCTCATCGAAGACGAGACCATGTTTCGGCAGCTAATCCTGCTCACGCTCGGCAAGGTGAAGGATCTGCAGGTGGTCGGGGAGTTCGGCTTGGGCAAACCGGGGTTGGAATACTGCCTGCGGGAGAAGCCGGACTTGCTGGTCGTGGATTTGATGCTGCCCGACATCAACGGGATTGAGATCGCGCGGGAGGTCAGGAAAGCCGTGCCGGAGACGCGGATTCTGGTGATCACGGCCCATCCGAGCGAACGGCTGCCGGCCGAATTGATGATGCTCGGCGTCAGCGGGTATGTCGACAAGACCGAGCCGATCGAATACGTCCTGAGCGCGGTCGAGACCGTGCGCGCCGGCGGGATGTTCTTCGCCAGCCGGGTGCGCGGCAAGGGCGGAGCGGGCGCGTTGCTGCCGAGTCGGCCGCCGCTGGCGGTGCCGCTCACCGAACGCGAGCAGGAGATCGCGAAACTCGTCGCCGCCGGTCAGATGTCGAAGGAGATCGCGGCCAAGCTCAATCTCAGCGTCCGCACGGTGGAAAAGCACCGTGCCAACATCATGGAGAAGGTGGGAGTCCGCGAGGTCGCGAGCCTCACCCGCTGGTGCATCCAGGCGGGCCTGATCGACAGCTGACGCGCGGACGGCGGTCAGTCGCCGACAAACTTGCGCAGGGGCGCCGCGACGCGCTCGTATTCCTCCGCGATGGCCGCGATTTCCGCCTGGCTGCACGCGGCCCCCTTGTCGTCCATCAGGCGCAGTTCGATTTCCGCCATCCGCCGCGACAGGTCGTGCGCCCCCATGAGCCGCGCGTTGCTCTTCATGCTGTGGGCGTAGCGGTGCTGGTTCTTGCGGTCGCCCGCCGCCAAATCCCGAATCGAGATCGGAAAATCCCGCAGGAACGTGCGGGCGAGGGTGCGGACATTGTCCACCCCCAGCACTTCCGCCAGTTCAGCGAGAGTCTCGTTGGGGGGAGGGGTCGGCATGCCACCCCAAAGCGGACCAATCGGGGGCCCGGCGCAAAACAAAAAACGCACGCTTTCCCTGCGGACAACCCTCCCTGGCCGGGCGAAGAACCCCGCCCTGCCGCGGCGATCAACCCGCTGCCGCCCCGGGAGCGGTCGGCGTGCCGTACCGGGCCAGCGCGGGCCCGGTGAGCCGGCAGATCTGCCACTCGCGGAGGCGGCGGGCCCCGAGCGATTCATAGAACGCGATCGCCGGGGCGTTCCAGTCGAGGACGGACCACTCCATCCGCCCGCAACCCCGGGCGTTGGCAAGCCGGGCCAGGTGGAGCAGCAGGGCCTTGCCCACCCCGCGGCCCCGAACCTCGGGTCGCACAAACAGATCCTCGAGGTACAATCCGGGCTTCGCGAGGAACGTGGAGTAGTTGGTGAAGAAAAGCGCGAAGCCGGCCGGCTCGTTGCCCAGGAAGGCCAGGAGACACTCTGCCGCGGGACGACCTTCGCAGGGGAACAGCGTGGCCGCCAGTTTCTCCTCGGTCGCTTCGACCTGGTCCGACAGCCGCTCGTATTCCGCCAGGCCCCGGATGAAATCCAGAATCAGGGCGACATCGTCTTTCGTGGCGCTGCGCAGCCGGAGGTCCATGGCCGGGACCATGGCCGTGCCCCCCGCCGGTGCGATTCCTTTTTGCTCCGCTCTCGTCTGGCGAGTCGCCCTCGACAAAACGAGCCCGCCGGCTTTCTTCCGCCATCGACCCACCTCGCCCTTCCTCGTGCCTTTCCCGTGCCACCCTTCCCTGGCCGCCACGTTTCCGGGCGGTTTCGTCGGGGCCGCCGTCCTGACGGCGGTGCTGGGCAGCGCCGCGGTCTGGTGGGTCCTGGTCTGCCGGAAACGCACCCGCGCCCTGCGCGCCAGCGAGCGCCGCTACCGGGAGCTCTTCCTGCACTCGCCGGTGGCCATCCTGGAAATCGACACCCGCGAAACCCTGGCGACCCTCCGCCATCTGCGCGCGACCGGGGTCACCGACCTCTCGGCGTGGCTGGCCACGCCGTCACCGGCGGTGACCAGCCTCATCCAGACGGTCCCGATCGTCGAAGCCAACACTGCGGCCCTGCAACTGCTCGGGGCAAAGTCCGCTGCCGAGATCCGGGCCAACCTCGCCCGCATCCTCACGCCCGCCGCGGTTGAACTGCGCCGCCGGGCACTGATCGAGCTCTGGCAGGGCCAGCATGTGATCGAGGGCGAAACTTCGCTGAACTCCCTCGACGGGACCACACGCCACACTTTCCAGCGCTGGTGGGTTCCGATCGATCGGGGCACTCCCATCTACGAGCGCACCCAGCTGGCCCTGGTCGATCTGACCGACAAGCGCACCGCGGACGCCGCCCTCGCCGCCGAACGCGAACGGTTGCAGGTCACCCTCCGCGCGATGTCGGAGGCAGTGGTCACGGTCGATGCCGCCGAGACCATCCTGTTTCTGAACGAGGCGGCCGCGACCTTCACCGGTTGGTCGGCCGCCGAAGCCATGGGACGGCAGCTCACCGAAGTGTGCGTGCTGAGCTCCGGCGCCAACCCCGTCCCGATACCGACCCCGGTGGCGGCCGCGATCGCGCGGGACGAACCGGCGGAATTGCCCCCCAACTCGTACCTGCACGCCCGCACGGACGGCGTCCGCCAGGTCGAGGGCAGTATCGCGCCCGTCCACGGGCCCGACGGCCGCGTCGCCGGCGCCGTCCTGGTGATTCGCGATGTGACGCAGCGGACCCGGCTCGAAGCCGACCTGCTGCGCGCCTCCAAGATGGAGTCGATCGGCGTCCTCGCGGGCGGCATCGCGCACGACTTCAACAACCTTCTCTCGATCGTGATGGGCAATCTCACCCTCGCGATGCTGGACGAACGCGTGATGGCCACCGGCGGCCGCTGGCTCCGCGAGGCCGAACGCGGAACCCTCCGGGCAAAGGAGTTGACCCAGCAACTGCTCACGTTCGCCCGCGGGGGCGAACCGGTCCGCTCCGCGATTCGCCTGGCCGGAGTCGTCCGGGAAGCGGCGGAATTTGCGCTGCACGGGTCGTCGGTGCGATGCGAGTTCGACCTGGCGGAAGACCTGCGGCCGGCGGACGCCGACCGGGGCCAGATTGGCCAGGTGGTGCAGAATCTCGTGATCAACGCGGTGCAGGCGATGCCGGGCGGGGGCACGTTGCGCGTGCGGCTGCACAACGAGGCCGTCGCCGCCGGCGCCGTGGCGCGCCTGGCCCCCGGCGACTACCTCCGCCTGGAGATCGCCGACACCGGCACGGGCATCTCTCCGGAACACCTGGCGAGGATCTTCGAGCCTTTCTTCACCACGAAGGAACACGGCACCGGCCTCGGCCTCGCCACGGTCTATTCCGTCATCCAGCGGCATGGCGGGCACATCACGGTCGAATCCGCTCCGGGCCGGGGTACGACCTTCCGCCTCTGGCTGCCGGCGGCACGCGCCGTTCCGGATGTGGCCCCGGTCGTGCCCCCGACGGCCCCCGACCAACTCCGGGGACGGGTGTTGTTCATGGACGACGAGGAACCGCTGCGGGTGATGACCCGCGAACTCCTGGAGCGGATCGGCCTCGAGGTGGTCGTCACGGCGGACGGGGGCGAGGCCGTGCGGGAATATGCCATCGCCCGCCTGTCGGGCCGGCCGTTCGATCTGGTGGTGTTCGACCTGACCGTCGCCGGCGGGATGGGAGGAGCGGAGGCCATGCGCGAAATCCTGAAGATCCACCCGGAGGCGAAGGGGATCGTCTCGAGCGGCTACTCCAGCGATCCGGTGATGGCGAACTTCCGCGCTCATGGATTCCTCGGGAGCATCCCGAAGCCGTACCGCATGGCCGACTTCGCGCGGACGATTCGCGCCGTGCTCGAGACCTCGTAGCCGCGGCAGCGGGCCGCCGCGACGCGGAGCGGGGGCGGCACCCTTTTCGTTTTACCGGTGGAAAAGGTAGTGGCTCACCTGCCACTCCCGGCCTCCGCGGTAGCCCCACAGCTCGGCACAGGCGAGGTAGAAGATCCGCCAATAGGACCACCACTTCAACTCGTGCCCGGCCCCATAGGTGTCGGCCAGGATCGGCAGGATCTCCTCGCGATGCGCGTCCATGTTGCGCAACCAGTGCTCGGCCGTCCGCTGGTAGTGCGTGCCGGGGACGATCCAGTCCTCCCCCAGCCGCAAATCGTCCTGGAAGCCCGCGAGGAGATCATGCGCCGGCATCTGGCCGCCGGTGAAAAAGTACCGGGACATCCAGTCCGTCTCGTCGCGGGCCACGAAGTGGTAGGACAGCCGCGCATGCGTGAAGATGTGCACGAACAACAGCCCCCCGGGTCGCAGCCACCGGGCGATGTTCGCCAGGAGGCGCCGGTAGTTCTTCATGTGTTCGAACATCTCGACCGACACGACGCGATCATACCGCGCCGCCTCCGCCTCGAAGGTGTTCATGTCGCAGGTGCGGATCCGGAGGTTGGACAACCCGCGCCGCGAAGCCTCGGCCTCGATGTACTCCCGCTGCGTGCGGGAATTCGAAACGCCGGTGATGCGGCTGCGGGGAAAACGTTCGGCGAGGTAGAGGGACAGCGAACCCCAGCCACAACCGAGTTCCAGGATCTCCTGCCCGTCCGCGATCCGGGCGCGCTCGACGTAAAGGGCGAGCATGTGTTCCTCGGCTTCATCGAGGGTTTCACGGCCGGTGGGGTACAGGCAGCACGAGTACTTCAGCCGCCGGCCCAGGCAGAGCTGGTAGAACTCCGTCGGGACCTCGTAATGTTGATCGTTGGCGGCCCGCGTCTCCTCCGCGATGGGCCGGGCCTTCAGATCGGCGAGATACGCCGAACGGTCGTAGATCGCCGTTTCGTCGCGGAGGCGCTGGGCGAGCAGGCGGCGGATGCCGACGCGGAGCAGGGGATCCGGCAACAGGTCCTTTTCAAGCAAGGTATCAATCATGGGGAAAGGGAGGGGCGCGGCAGCTTCGCGGGTCGCCACGGGAAGAACGTGCTCGTCGTCTGCTGGTAGCGCCGGTACGCGTCGCCCTTGCTGCGCACCGCCTGTTCCTCCGTCAGGGGAATCCCGGTGACGCGCAGGAGGAGATACAGCAGGGTCGCGGGGGCCGCGAGGGTCACCCAGCCCCACGGCGAACCGAGGGCCACGAGGCAGAACGCCACCCAGACGAGCCATTCAAAGAAATAGTTCGGGTGCCGGCTGTACCGCCAGAGTCCGACCGTGCACACCTGCCCGCGGTTGGCGGGATCCCGCTTGAAGGCGGCCAACTGTGCGTCCGCCACCGCCTCGCCCCCCACCGCGACGAGCCACAGGACCACCCCGGCGATTTCCAGCCCGTGCCAGCCCGGCACCGGGTTCTGCACCGGCACGAGGAACACGATCCCGAGGAAAACCACCGACAGCGCCTGCAGTTGGAAGAAGCCCGCCATCTTGGGGGCAAACACCCCCGCCCAGTCGCGGCGCAGCTGAACATAGCGCCGATCCTCCACGGGGTGATGACTCGCCACGCGGAGCAGCAGGTGCATCCCGAGGCGCAGGCTCCATCCGGCCGCCAGCGCCGCCACCAGCCAGCGTCGCTCCAACCAGCCCGTCCCACCCATCGCGTAGAAGCCGGCCAAGAGCGAGAAGGCGAGGGCCCAGGCGACGTCCACGATCCCGTAATTGTCGAGGCGCCGCGCCACCAGGTAGAGCACGCCAAAACCCACGCACAGGGCGGCGGTGGCGAGGATCAACAGGGACAAGGCGGACATGGGTGCCCTTGCATTACGTGCGGACGCCGGCTCCGGATGCCGGAGACAGGCTGGCCGCGAGCCGTCGCAACCCCGGCCGCACCGGCCAGAAGACCACGGCCACCAGGGCCGGAGCGGTCAGCGTCCAGGCAGTCAGGGCGTGGATTCCGGCCCATCCGAACCGCTCGAGGAAGGCACCCCATGACGCCTCGCGAAAGAACCGCAGCATCTCTTCCACCGCGAACCGCTCTCCCGAAGCGCCCCACAGCACTTCTCCCAGGCGGACATACGGCAGGATCAGGAGCAGCTGCAGCGGCCCCAGCACCTGGTTGAGGACCTGCAGCACCGGCTGGTTCAGCCGGAAGACGAATCCGACCGCGAGGTTCAACAGCGTGGTGAAGCCGACGAACGGCAGCAGCGAACAGGCCGTGCCCACGCCCAGCGTGAACGCCAGCCGATCCGGCGTGACTCCGAGGGTGAGCTGGCGGCCGATCGGATCGACCACGCGCCGCCACCAGGATCCGGTTGCGGCCGCCCCGGCGGATTTCATGCCAGCAGGTACACGGCGAGCCCGCCCAGCGCGAGCCCGCCCGGCAGAAGCACCGTCCCCGGATTGCGCCGGGTGAAGACCGGATCCAGCGCCCCGTCGGCCGGCACCCGGAAGAGCTCCCGCAGGAAGTACGACGCCATCGCGATGTTGCCGAGGGCCATCGTGGCAATGAACCACAGCCCCCGCGCCGCCACGGATTGTTCCTTCCACGCCACCCAGACATAGAAGGCGAGAAAGGCCCAATAGGCGTCGAGCAGGGTGGCGAGGAACCACGGATGCGTGCCGACCGCCCGCGGCAACTCGAACAAGGGCGTGTGCAGGCTCGCCCAGGTCGTCACCGCGAGCATCGACACCAGCACGACCACGAACAGGCCGCGGAGAAAGAGGATCATCCGAGCGCGGGGTTGTTCGCCCGTGTGTGCAGCGTGTGCACCACCGAGATGTTGCGCAGCGCGAACGCGGCTTCGCAGTAGCACAGGTAGTAATGCCACTTGCGGAGAAACCGCTCGTCGAAACCCAGCTGACGCACCTCCCCGAGACGGGCGTGGAACTTCTCGCGCCACAGGCGCAGCGTGCGCGCGTAGTCCGGACCGAAATCCTCCACCGCGTGCACCACGAACCCTCCGGAGCGGCTCAGCAGATCGTTCATCCGGTTGAGCGACAGGAGCAGGGAGCCGGGAAACACGTGCTTCTGGATGAAATCCACCCCGCGGCGGAACTCGCCGTAACGGGCGTCCGGACACGTGATGAACTGCATCGCCAGCAGGCCGTCCGGCTTCAGCACCCGCGCGACCACTTCGGCAAACGTCGCCTGATAGCGGTGCCCGAGGGCCTCCAGCATCTCGATCGAGACCACCTTGTCGTACCGGCCGGACAGATCCCGGAAATCGCGCAGTTGCACCTCCACCCGCTCCGCCAGGCCCGCCTCGGCCACCCGCCGGCGGGCGAGGTCATGCTGCTCGCGGGAGATCGTGATCGTGGTCACCCGGCAGCCGTAGGTGCTGGCGGCATGCAGGGCCCAGCCGCCCCACCCGGTGCCGATTTCGAGCACGTGATCGTCCGGCCGGAGCCGGAGGTGGCGGCACAAGGCGTCGTTCTTCTCCCGCTGCGCCTCCTCCAGGGACCAGTGCTGTCCATGCGCCGGCCAGCGCGCCGACGAGTACATCATCGAGGGGTCGAGCCACAATGCGAAGAACTCGTTCGAGAGATCATAGTGCTCGCGGATGTTGCGCCGGGCCATCACCCGCGTGTTGGGCCGAAGCAGGTGGCCGATCCGGTTGGCGAAGCGGAGGAGGTTGAGCGCGGCCGGGGCGGCGCGACGCGACCCCGACAGGGTCGGGGCGGACTCCACGTTGCGCACGAAGAAGGCGATCACCGCGGTCAGGTCGGGCGAATCCCATTCTCCGTCCAGGTACGACTCGGCGAAACCGATGTCCCCCGACCAGAAACACCGCGCAAAAAAGGCCTCGCGGTGCACCCGGATCCGGGCGACGGGTTCGCCGGAAGCCGGGTCGCCGAGGACCTGCGCGGAGCCGTCCGGCAATTCCAGGCGCAACGCCCCGCGGGTCATGCCGGCGAGGGCTCCGAGTACCCACCGACGGAAGACGGAGGGGCGGCTTGTGGGAAGGGTCTCGGAAAGAGAGGAGGTTCGGACGCTGGACGGAGCACTCATGCGGGAAGCGAAGGTGAAGCCGCGATCTCCCGGGGAGTCCTCGCAGCAGTAAGGGACGCATGCGGACGGAACAGGCCGCGTTGCTCGGCGGCCCGGGCGGCCTTGGCGTACCAGGGCACGCGCTTCAGCCACAACCGGAACGCTTGCCAGTGGATCAGGGCCATCACCCGCACTGAGAGCAGGGGGTACTTGACGGTGTACCAAAGCAGGCGTGCGGAGGTCAGCTCCCGCCGCGCTCCGGTCAGGGAACTCGTCAGGGTGCGGGTCGTGCCGGCGTAGTCGTCGATCTGGATCGCCAGCCGGTCCGCGGGCACCCGCAGGCAAAAATCGAAAGCCACCTCCTCGTCGGAAAAGGGCGACACGTAGAAATGCTTCGGCACCCGCAGCCGGAACTCGCCCGGAGGAGAGCCCGGTGCCGCGGGAAGAAAGTAGGGTTTCACCTCGCGAAAGGTGTTGGTCACCTCCGCGATGGCCGCGGCCGGCCGGCCGGCCGCATCGAAGCAGAAATAGAAGGTGACCGGATTGAACTGGTAGCCCAGCACGCGCGGCAGGGCCACCACCACCACCCGACCCCCGGAAAGATCCACGCCATGCCGGGCAGCGAAGGCCGCGACCCGGCCGCGCAGGGAGGCTGCGGCTGCCGCGCCAGCCGGCCCCATTTCCGCCGATCCCGGGGGATGGGCCGGCTCGTCCACCGGCAGGAAATCCCGCTCCCGAAACGCATAGAGGTTCGGCCGTTGGTGGGAAAAACCCAGCAGCCGGCGCGAGAGGCGGGGGAGTTCCTCGAGGTCGATGGCAAACAGGAACAGCCTGTAAACGAACCGGTGCGCGCGCGGGGACAGGCGCGCGTGCATCACCTGGCATTCGTAAAGACAGGAGTTCATCAAGAGGGTGCTTCCGACTCCTACGGGCGAGGCGACCCCGCGGATGCCCCCGTTTGCGCCGGCCGGCGCGAACCGTTCTCGACATCCCGCCGCCCAGGCGCAACGAACGCTGGCCGCCATGTCGGGCATTCCGCAACGACTCTCCCTCGTTTCCCAGACCGTCGCCTACCTGAAGGCGGAAATCGCCCGCGGTCAGTGGACCCGCTGGCTGCCGGGGGAACGGCAGCTGTGCGATCAGCTGCAGGTCAGCCGCAATACCTTGCGCACCGCCCTGCGTCAGCTGGGCCGGGACGGGGTCATCCGGCCGGAGCACGGGCTCGGGAGCCGGATTGTCCATCCGCCCGAAGAAGCCTCCGGCTCGCGCCGATCGAGCACGGTCTGCCTGCTCACGCCGGAACCGCTCGAAACCCTGCGCCCAACCCACGTGCTTTGGATCGATGAACTGCGCGCGCTCCTGATCGAACACGGCTGCCGGCTGCAGGTGCTCCACGGCCAGCAGTTCTTCCGCGCCCGCCCGGGCGCCGCCCTGCAGCGTCTCGTCCAGCAGCACCAGCCCGGCTGCTGGATCGTCATCCGTTCCCGGGGGGGCACCCAGGCGTGGTTCGACCGGAGCGGCGTGCCCTGCGTGATTGCCGGTTCGGTGATGCCCGGGGTTGACCTGCCCTTCGTTGATCTCGACCACCGCGCGCTCTGCCGGCACGCGGCCGGGGTGCTGCTGGGGCTGGGCCATCGCCGGCTCGCCTTCCTCCTCGAACACACCCGTCGCCCCGGCGATGTCGCCAGTGAACAGGGCTTCCTCGATGGCGTCCGCACCTCCGGGCACCCTGATGCCCGCGCCCTGGTCATCGCCCACGATCCCACGGTCGACAGCGTGTGCTCGACCCTCCGCCGGCTCCTCGACAGTCCCCGGCCGCCGACGGCGCTCTTCGTCGCCAATCCCTTCCACTACCTCACACTCACCAGCCGCCTCGCCCAACTCGGCCGGCCGGTGCCGCGCGGCATGTCCGTCCTTTGCCGCGACGACGATTCGTTCCTTTCCTTCGTGGTGCCTCCGCCGGCCCGTTACCGGATGGCCCCCCATGCCTTCGCCCGCAAGCTGTTGCGACCCGTGCTCGAGGCGGTCGAAGGCGGCCACGTGATGACCCGCGCCACCAGCCTCATGCCGGAATTCGTCCGCGGCGAGTCGATTGGCCCCCCGCCGGCCTGACGCAGCGGCCCGCCCCGGCCTGGTACCGGGAAGGGACCGGCCGGCCGCCCTCGACAGCGCCCCGCAGGGAGATCCTCCTTCCTGCCATGAAGTCGCCTGCCCGACCCCTGCCGCACGCCACCCTGCTCGAGCTCAAGCGCTGGAACACCCCCACGATCTACAACGGCTGGGAGCAGGTCACCCGTCACAACGCCGCCCGCGACGCGTTCAACCTCGAGGAAACGCGCGACTTCATGCCGCAGATGGGACCGATGGTCGGCTACGCCCTCACCGTGGTCTGCGAACCCGGCAATCCCGCGCACCCGCGGCGCCGCCCCAAGGCGTGGACCGAATACCGCCGCTACGTCGCGTCCCAGCCGGGCCCGAAGATCGTCGTGGTGCAGGACCTCGACAAACCCGCCACCTTCGGCGCGTTCTGGGGCGAGGTGAACAGCAACGTCCACCGCGCGCTCGGCTGCGTCGGGACGATCTGCGACGGCGCCATCCGCGATCTCGACGAGATGACCAACGCCGGCTTCAAGGCCCTCGCGCGGCGACTCGTCGTCGGTCACGCCCACTCGTTTCCGGTGCGGTGGGGCGTCGAGGTCGAGGTCTTCGGCCGGAAGATCCAGCCGGGCCAACTGATCCACGCCGACAAGCACGGGTTCCTGGCAGTGCCCTTCGGCGACGAGCGCCACCTGCTTGAGGCCGCCCGGTTCATGGACAGCAACGAGTGCCGCACCGTGATCCCCGCCGCCCGGGGCTCCGCCGGACAATCCGCGCGCCAGGTTTGCCGGGACTTCGAAAACGCCGCCGCGGAGTTCCGTCGCAACGTCCAGAAACACTTCCGCAACCGGGGCGAGTGGTAGCCCCGCAGGAGCGCGATCCGTTGCCGGCCGGTTACGGTGCCGCCAACGCGTGTACCCGGAAGTTCCGGTACCGCCCGACCGTCCACTGCATCTGGCGGAAACCGATCTTGCCGCCCGCCCAGACCGGCCCGGCCCGCTGCCCATCGTCGGTGTGGTCGATGATGGTGCGGCCGTCGACCGCCAGGCGGAGGCGCGCCCCGTCCTTGACCAGCACCGCACGGTGCACCTCCCCCGGCTTCGCCGCGGCCACGCCCACGGGGCCGTTGGCTACCAGGTAGAACCCGGCGTTCTTGCGCAGGTTCGCCACGCGCCGCGCCGAGCCGGGCGTGTTGGCGAAGTAGGAGATGTGGTAACAGTCGATGTCGCCGCTGTGGTATTGCTTGAAGACGCCGTTCCGCGGCGCGAGCGAGGGATCGAAGACGTCGCGGCCACCCTGTCCCCGGGCCGCAAAGAACACGATGCACAGGCCCTGCTCGCTCAGGAGTTCAAACTCCCATTCCGCCCAGAACCGCGCCGGGAACTCCTCCGGACACCAGTGGACGATGTGCCCCTCGGGCCCGTCCGGTCGCTGCGATTTCATGCCCATCCAGCCGTCGCGGTACTCCACCACCCCCGGTCCCTCCAGCCGCCAGCCGCGCGTGTCGGCCGCCGAACCGAGCGGGGCCGCATAGAGCAGGCGGCCGCGCTCGCGCTCCGCCGGCGCCGGCCCGTAGTCCTTCACGCCGAGCAGCGTGTCGAGCGCGCCCCACGCCTCCTTCCCGACGATTTCGCGCAGGGCCTTGTCGGACACCGGGGCCGCCTCCACGCGCACATCGGCCAGGGCGAAGCGCCCGAGGTGCAGCGTGAGGGCGGTCGCCGTGCCGACCGCGAGCGGGGGTTCCCGCGGCCCATCGGGCAGGTTGTAGGGCGTGCCATCGAGGAAGGCGTTCAGCCGCCCCGCCGGGCCATCCCAGCTCACCGCCACATGATGCCACGCCGGTCCGGGAAACTCGGGAAGAATGACACGGATGTGCCGCTCGAACACGTCCTCCCGCCGGCCTTCCCACTGGGCCAGCAGCGTGAGGGCGTTGCGCTCGGCGACAAACGAGACCGTCACGGTGCCGGCCACCTCGACGATCTTCTCCGTGAATTTCTCCGCGCGCGCCTCGCTCCGGTAGGCGCGGTCCGTGCGCAGCCAGAAGAGCAGCGAGCCCCGGTCGCGCAGCGGCGAGGCCAGCGGAGACGACACCACGAGCGGCGCCCCACCCGCCGGCGCAGCGATCCCCTCGATGCCGGGCCGCGGACCCGGCACCGCGCGCGTCGCCGCCGCTGCCGCCCCCTCCAGCACCACGCCGGACCTGCCCTCAGCTCCGGGCGCCGCCCCCAGTCCGGCAAACAGGACGGAGGAAGCCAGAAGCAGCCTGCAAGGGGCGGGGAAGCGGGACAGGTTCATGGAGCGAAGGGGTTCGAAGCGCAGTCCGATCATTGCCGGGGAAATGGACAGGGCAATCTCCGCGAGCGCTGCACGGATCACACCGGCCGGCGCGTCCGTTCGCGGAACCGGGGCAACCGTCGCCCGTTCACGCGGGGGCGGCCGGCCCATGCCGGGCCGACAGGTCGCTCGCTGCCGACGATTCGCGTCGTCGGCAGGCGCGCCGATGATGGCCCGAACGACGCACGAGAAAACTTCTTCAAAGAGATGCTCGACGACGTCAGAGTCCATCGCGACGGCCTGCCGCCGGGCGATGTGCCAGCCGTCCCCTGATCTTCCATGCCAGCTCTCCTCCTCATCTTCCTCTCCCTCGCCACCCTCCTGGGGGCGCAGGAACCTCCCCGGGGCGCCGCTCCCAAGCGCAAGGGCGAACGGGTGGCAACGCCCGCCCCTACTCATCCGCCGTTGCGGCCCGTGGACCTCACGCAACTGCCCACGGGCACCGCGCAGCTCGACCTGTACCTGCTGATGGGACAGTCGAACATGAAGGGCCGGGGCGTCATGCCCGCGGAGCCCAGGCACGACCCGCGCATCGTGATGATGCATCTGAAAGACGACGCGTGGTATCTGGCGCGTCACCCGTTGCACTTGGTCGGCGACGCGAAGACCTTCGCCGGACATGACAACGCCGGCGTCGGCCCCGGTCTCGCATTCGCCGCTGCGCTCGTCGACCAGCGCCCCAATGTCGCCGTGGGACTGATCCCGTGTGCGGTCGGCGGCTCGCCCATCAACCAGTGGCAAAGAGGCGCCCGGCTGTACGACGAAGCCCTGCGCCGCGCCCGGCTCGCCTTGCAAGCCACCGAGCCGGTGCAAGGCCGGATCCGGGGTGTGCTCTGGCTGCAGGGCGAGGCGAACGCGAACGCCGCCGGCCTCGCGGTGCACGAAACCAGGCTGCTCCAGCTCGTGGATGACCTTCGCGCCGATCTTGCCCAACCAGATCTGCCCTTCCTCGCCTGCACCATCGGCGAAATGGGAGACACCGCGAAACTCGCCGACCAGGCCGCCATGAACCGCATCCTCCTCGCCCTGCCCTCCCGACGCGCCGGCACGGCCTGCGTTGATGCCCGCGACTTGAAGACGCACATCGGCGACAGCGTCCACTTCGACACCGCGGCGCAGAACGAGATCGGCCGGCGCTTTGCCGCCCAGCTAATCGAGCTGCGCGGGAAGAATGGAACGCCGTGAAGACCGGAGAGACCAGGAACGGAAATGCCGCGGGAAGCCGGCACGCGGGCGGTTCCATGACGTGGAGCACATGGAGCACGAGATCGGCTGCCTTTGCGCTCGCCGCAGTCTTCGTAGCCGCGGCAACCGCAGCGTCACCTCCCTCGGAACCGGCGCCCGTCTCTGCCCGCGCGGCCCTCCGGCTCGGCCTGGAATTCGAGCAGTTCCAGTTTCCCGGCGGCTGGACCGTCACCACGGGTGAGCCCGGCACTTCCGGCGGCGCGATCCTCGCCGCGCTGCAAGGCGCCGACCTGCCCGCCGCCACCGCGATCACGGTTCCGCGGGCGGGGCGCTACCGGCTCTGGGTGCGCACCACGGATTTTCCTTCCGATCGCCCGGGCACGCGCCTGTTTCGCGTCGCACTCGGCGGACGCGCCAACACCAGTCCCTTTGGCCGCACCGGTCGCTCGGGCTGGACCTGGGAAGCGGGCGACGTGTTCGAACTGCCGACGGGTCCGCTGCTGATCACCTTGCACGATCAGGGCGGTTCCCATTTCGGGCGGGCCGACGCGCTCATCCTGTCGGACGACCCCGCCTATGTGCCGCGCAGCCGCTTGCCGGAGGAGCGCACCACTGCGCCGGCGCCGGTGGACCTTGCGGGCGAGTCAGCCGCGCCTGCCGTGCCGATTTCGCCGGTGGAAATGACACCCGGAGGCGGCGCGATCGCCGCGGCCTCTCTGGCCAACGAACACCTGCGGGTGCGCTTCCGGGCCACCCTGCGCAACGGTCGGCCGAGTTTCTTCCCGGAGATTGAATATCGCACCCCGACCGGCTGGCTCCGGGCCCCGCTCGATCCCTCGGCCGAGTCCTATCAGGTCGTCTCCGCCGAGCCCGGCGTGAAGTTTGAGATGAAGGGATTCCATCCCCAGTGGAACGGTCCGCGCGATCGGGCGCCGGTCACGATCACGGCGGGCGGCGTGAAGGTGGAGACCCGGGCGCGGGCGTCGGGCCGAAATGTGATCTGGGGAGCGGGCCGCAATCACGAGCACATCGTGCGCGCCGTCACCCCCGCCGGTCCTGGCGCCGTCGCCCTTGATTTCCATCCCACCGAGGCCGGCACGCTCCGCGCCCGCTGGGAACTGGCCCCCGGAGCGCGGAGCGTGCGCGTGGTCCTCGTCTTCACCCCGGCGGCCGACGGCCAGTACACCCTCGGCTACCTGTTTCCGCTGCACCGCCGCCTCGCCGACGTGGAGGAGCTGCTCATGCCCATGCTCGTCCAGCGGAAACGCTTTCCCACCACGGATTACACCCTGCTCCACGCCGCCTGCCCCACGCCGGTATCGCTCGCGCAGGTGACGGCCGCACCCGGCGCCGCGTTCACCGCCGGCGTCGCCGGAGATCCGGGCGAGATCGCCCACGAGTTTCCCACACCCGCCCGTTCCCGCTTCGGCCTGCACGTGCGCAGCCCGCGGGGCCTCGTCCAGCCCTCGATCTACGGCCCGCTGATCGGCCAGCCCGGATCCCGCGTCGGCGCGGGGCAGGAGATCCGTTTCGCCCTCCGCCTGCTGCTGCAGCCGGGGGACTGGTACGCCGCCTACCGCACCGCCGCCGACGAAATCTACGGCTGGCGCGACTACCGGAGAAACGGTTCCGTCTCGCTCACCGAAGCCGCGCTCCACCAGCTCGACCTGTATATGGATGACGAATACGGCGGCTGGTGGGAGCGTGCCCGGGCGCCCCACCAGATCGAGTCGAAGAACGGCTCCACCCAGTCGACCCCGCTCACCGCATTGTCCCTCTACCGGCTGACCGGCGATCGCGAACTCTACCGCCGCCGCACCCTGCCCACCCTCGAGTTTCTCCTCTCGCGCGACGGGCCCCACTTCTCCCCGCTCCCGCACGACACCGGCCGTTACCCCGCGGGCGCGATGCAGGGTCCGATCCGCCAGTACGGTACCACCGTGCTGGGCGGCGCCTGGGAGCTGATGAACCGCCGCACCCCCGCGCTGCGCCGCCTGGCCCTGCCCGACGAACAGGTGCGCCTCTCGCCCGCGGCCAGCGGTCCCGACGCCCATCTCCAATCCTTCGACGAATGGCTGGGCCGCCATCTCCTCACCGGCGAACCGGAGGCGCTCGCCCGCGCCATCCGCGAGGCCGACGCCTACATTGCCCGCGTGCTCACGCCCGCCCCCACGCGCGAGCTGGGCCTGCCGCCCTTCTTCCTCATTTCCTTCACCCCGGCCTGGGAGGGTCTGCTCCGCCTCTACGAAGTGACGCGCGAGCCGCGCTTCCTCGCCGCCGCCGTGCAGGGCGCCCGGCTGGTCATGACTGGCATGTGGACCCAACCCACGCCCACCCCGGAGCCGATCACGATTCATCCGGGCGGCGATGTGCACGGCGACCTGATGGACCGCAAGTTTCACAAGGGACCGAGCCCCTTCCGCCTCGGCTGGCCGCGTCGCCCGGGCGACACGCCCGAGCACACCACGCCCGGTTGGCTGGTCTCGCCGGTGGGCCTGGGCTTTGAGCAGCCCTCGACCTACACGATCCGCGACAACGGCGGCCGCATGATCCTGCAGGCGCCCTGGACTCCTGCCTTCCTGCGTCTGGCGCTCTACTCCGGCGACCGCCAGTTCGAAACCTACGCCCGCAACGCCGCCCTCGCCCGCGGCGGCAACTACCCGGGCTACTACTACACCACCTTCACTGATCTGATGCAGGATCCGCGCTACCCCTACGTGGGGCCCGATGTCGGCTTCATCTACTACCACCACATCGCGGTGCATCTGTCCTGGGTGCTCGACTACCTGGTGAGCGAAGCGCTCCTGCGTTCCAACGGCGCCATCACCTTCCCCTCCCTGCGCCAGTTCGGCTACGCCGACTTCGACTACCTCGTCTATGGCCACGCGCCTGGCACTGTGTGCGGCGTGCCGGAAGCCTGGCTGTGGCTGCGGCGCGGACTGGTGGATCTCGACAATCCCCAGATCAACTACCTCACCGCCCACACCCGCGACCGCCTGCTGCTCATCCTGATGAACGAGAACGACCGGCCGGAAACGGTGAACGTGACCTTCCGCCCGGAGCATCTGCCCACCGCCGACCGCGCGCTACCCTACGGCCCACTCCGCTTCCTTGCCGGCGGGAGCGGAGAACGCGCCCTTTCCCCCGCACGCCAGGCACAGGTGACCGTCGCCGCGCGGGGCCTCACGGTGCTGGAACTCGCCGGCCTGGCTCTCGATGTGCCCACGCACCGCCGCCTCCCGCCGCCGGGCGAATCCGCGCACCCCGATCAGGTGGCGATCCCGATCGACGCCCGCCACACCGTCACCGCCGTGGCCCTGCGCGCCGAGCCCGGGCCATGGCAGGCCTACGTCTGGTCGAGCGCCGCGGCGGGCGCGCTGCGCGAACTCGTGCTCGAATGGCGGGCCGGCAACCTCTCCGGTGAGGTGCGCACCAGCGACTACCCGTATGAATTCTCCGTGCCCGTGCCCGCGGGGCCAACCGCCTTCCATTTTCAGGTGCGCGGCACGCGATCCGACGGCACGACGTTCGCCCCACCCGCCGGCGCGATCGGCTCGCCGGAGTGAGCCGAGGGCGCGGCCGAAGGATGGCAGGAGAATCCGACCGAGGGGCGCGATCTCCGCTACCGCTGGTACCAGAATGCCACGCTGCTGTAGGTGCTGTCGCGACGGTGGTTGTTGTGGCCGCGCTCGATCGACATGCGGAATGAACGCCGGAAGGGAACGGGGTCCTTTTCGTGGAAGCGGTACGCCGTGAACCGCCCGGCCTGCCAGTCGGATCGTTCGGGCACCTTTTCCAGGTACGACACGCCGTGGTACGGTGTGTTGTATTCCTGCCGGAAGCCCCAGGCCCCGCCGAAATAGTCTTCCGTGCCCGTGCCAAGAATCGATGGCGCCTTCTCCCCATCGATCCAGATCATCTCATCACCCTCCCACCAGCCGCGGCCGGCCGCATCCACCCCGAGCACCACGCCGACAAAGTGCCCCTCGCCCTCGGTTGCGAGAATCAGATGGTTGTCTGCGAGCCGGGTGTTGCGCGCATCGGCCCGACCCGGGGCATCGCCGGGGTACGGTTCGGGCGCCGTTTCGTGATGGCGGGCATGGAAGCGCAGCGGACTCGGCGCTGCCGACCACTGCTGCCAGTCGATCTGGTAGTAGAGCGCCGTGATCGGTGTCGGTGAGCGGTTCTCGATCACGATCTTCGCGCCGCGAGCGAACGGCATCGGGAAGGAGCAGTTGAAGCCGGCCACGTTTGGGTTCTTGAGGTTGTGGGTCAGCTGCGGGCGGGCCTCGACCGTGATGAAGGCCGAGTTGACCGGCCGCACCGTGCCGTGGCTCAGGGCGTGGAAATGGCCGATCGGCGCCTCCACCGCCGGCTCGGCGGCGCCGTCCCAGTAGACCTTGAGCCACGTGGTGCGCAGGTAGTTCTCCTCCGCGGTGGCAAAGGTGAACCACCAGTGCACAATCCGCCCGGCGCCGGAGAGCTCGGCCACCACGTGGTTCGAATGGGGGGCCACCTTCACTGCATCGGCGTTCGCGAAATCCGTCCGGGCACTCGAAGCGCGCGCTGGCCGATAGGGTTGCGGTTGGTCGATGGGCTGCGCCAGCGCACCGGCGGCGAATGGCAGGAGCCCGAGCAGGAGCAGTCCTTTCATGATCTCGCATCGTGGCGGCGAATACGCCGGCGTCGAGGCGCTTGGCGCGAGCACACCGGAATCTCCGAACCAGACAGGCCTTGGGCGTCGGAATTCCAGGAAGGGACCGGCGGTCTGGCAGCGATGCCTGCTCCCGCCTGTCCCCATCGACCTTCGGCCACTGCCGCGGTCCCCAGCAACCGCGCGACAATTCGTTTCCTGGCTTGAGATTCGGCCGAACCCGCAAGCCCACCGGAGGAAGTGGCAGAAAAACGAGGCCCTTCGGTGATGTCGGCGGGAAATCCCTGTAGCAGGAAGGTGACGGGCGGCTTCCGCCACCTGTTTACCGCTCAACCCTTCGATTCCTCTCCGAACATGAAAACCACCATCACCGCCCTTCTCGCCGTAGGCTGCACGCTTCTCGCCCTGCCCGTTCTGCCAGCCTCCGAACCTCGCGCCCGGGCCTATCGCGTCAACGCCATCGAGACTTTGAACAGCCCAACCATCGAGCCGGGTGCGTCCGAGTTCACCGTCCGCCACATCCTCGGTGAGCCCGCCCGCAAACTCGATGCGAACACCTGGGTTTATGAGCGTTTCCGCGCCTGGCCGGAACCGCCGGTGGAAGACGACCGCCGTACTCTGGTCATCCAGTTTCACTCTGGCAGGGTGGCCGACCTCCTGCTCGTCAACTCCCGGGCCGAGGTGGTGATCGCCGCCCGCCTCCAGACCAAGCCCGGCGCGCGGGAACTCGTGGCGGCGAAGTGAAGGAGGCGAGGCGCTCGTTCGACTTGTCGGTTGCCCTCGATGCGGAGCTCGCACGCCAGAGGTCACGCCCTCGCCGCGCCACCCGAGGCTACCGGCCACACCCCGACCCTCGAGCCGATGGCTCAGAGCCGCGGCCCGTGTCAGCCGCTCTGCGAGAACCCTCTTGTCGCCTGACTTCGGCCTGGCAAGATCCCCTTTCCTGGTAGCGAGCCTTCCGTGAATCGCTCCGACTCAGATGACGCGCTCGTCGCGCGGTTGTTCGAACTTCCCGCCGCTGAACGGGCCGCCTACTGGCAGCGCCTCTGTACCGATCGGCCAGCCCTTCGCGACGCGTTCCCCGAAGTCACGCGTCAGCTCGACGCTGGCGCCGCCCCGGCCCGCCCGACCTCACCGTTCCCCCCGCCAGCGGCGGTGCGCGCCTTCGAAGCGGCGCTCACTCCCGGCGATCGCGAGATGGTCGGCACCCAGATTGGCGCATACAAGTTGATCCAGAAGATCGGCGAAGGCGGCTTCGGCACGGTCTGGATGGCGGATCAACACGAACCCCTGCGCCGCCGCGTGGCCCTGAAGGTCATCCGGGCCGGACTCGATACCGATGAAGTCATCGCCCGCTTCGAGGTCGAGCGGCAGGCGCTGGCGCTGATGGATCATCCGAATATCGCCCGCGTGGTCGACGCCGGCGCCACCGCCAGCGGCCGGCCCTACTTTGTCATGGAGTTGGTGCGCGGCGTGCCCATCACCCGTTACTGCGATGAAAACCGCCTGACCGCCGGCGCCCGGCTGCAGCTCTTCCTCGCCGTTTGCTCGGCCGTGCAGCATGCCCACCAGAAGGGCATCATCCATCGCGACCTCAAGCCGTCGAACATCCTCGTGACCCTGCACGACGGCGCGCCGGTGCCCAAGATCATCGACTTCGGCATCGCCAAGGCCACCGACAAGCAGCTCACGGAAAAGACCCTCGTCACGCAGTTCCACGCCTTCGTGGGCACGCCGGTCTACACCAGCCCCGAGCAGATGGAGATGAGCGGACTCGACGTCGACACCCGGAGTGACATCTACAGCCTCGGAGTCCTCCTCTACGAACTGCTCGCCGGCCGGCCGCCCTTCGATCCGGAGGCGCTCGTCAAAGCCGGACTCGATGCCATGCGGCGCACCATCCGCGAAGTGGATCCGCCCCGGCCCTCGCATCGCCTCGGCACGCTGACCGAGACGGATCGCACCTCCGTCGCCCAGCAGCGTGGCACGGATGCCGCCAAACTTGCGCTGCTCCTGCGCGGCGACGTCGACTGGATCGTGATGCGCTGCCTGGAGAAGGACCGCACCCGCCGGTACGACACCGCGGCCGCGCTGGCTGCCGACATCCAGCATCACCTCCGCCACGAACCAATCCTGGCGCGGCCCCCCAGCGAGATCTACCGGGTCATGAAGTTCGTCCGCCGGCACCGGTTGGGCGTGGCAACTGCGGCGACGATCATCGTCCTGCTCGTCGCCGGGCTGGTCACCGCCTCGACACTCTGGATGCGCGAGCGGGTCGCCCACCGGCGGGCCGCGGCGGCAGAGGCGTCCGAAACCAGGTTGCGCCAGCAGACCGAGTCGGCCCGCCAGCTCGAGACGAGGCGCGTCGCCCGGACCGCCCTGGCGTTGGCCGGGGAGTTGCTCGATCGCGGCGAAACCGCCAGCGGTCTCGCCCAACTCGTTTACGCCGCCCGCAAGGACCCGGCCAATCCCACGATTGCCCCGCGGCTCGCCTCCCTCCTGACCACTCGCAGCTTTCTCACCCCGCATCGCCTGCCCTTGCACCTGCCGGCGCCGGCGGTTTCCATCGCGCATTTGGAGCAAGGCCGGAAGATCGGCGTGGTCTGCGCCGACGGAACCCTCGGTCTTCTGGAGGCGGCGACGGGCGAATTCAGCGTCATCAGACTGCCTTCGCCGGTGGCAAGCGACGGCCGTCTGGGTCAAAGTGGACAACGGTTTGCGGTGCTTTGCCGCGACAACGCCGTCCGGGTCGTTGACACCCAAGTCAGGCAGATTGTGCACGAATTCCGGTTCGGGCAGAAGGCGATCAGCAAGAGCTTCCTTCGGGCCGAGACTGCGACCTTCGCCGTGCGGCTCGAGAACCAGGAGTTGCACCTCTGTGATGCCTCCACCGGTTGGTCACGGTCGCTTGCCCTCGACGACCGCACGTGGTGGTTACTCAGTCCCGACGGCCGGAGGTTGATCACCTGTCCGCTCCCCTGGAGGGAAATCAAGATCTGCGATGCAGGGAGTGGCGAGGCACAGGCGACTCTGGCGGTCTCCGACGGAGCGTTTAAGACCGCGGTGATCAGCGCGGACAGCCGGCGGCTCGCGAGCCTGCAGGCGAAGGCCCCGACGGGGGAGCTGCAGCTGCAGATTTGGTCCGTCTCGGACGGACGACCGATCTCTGACCCCTCCACCTTGCAGGAGAAAGCCAGTACCGAAGTGCCCAGTGTCTTCTTCTCCCCTGACGGCCGGTTTCTGGTTCTCTGGGGCAGGAGAACGCTCGAGATGCGCGATGGGGTCACCGGAAGGCTGTTGGCGCCGCCGGTGCCCCACGTTCCGGCGTCTTTCAGCGACTGGACCTTTACGCCAGACCTTCGCTCCCTGCTCACCTGGACGCGCGGCACGATTACGATCTGGGACCTGACCGACTTTCGCCAGAAGAGCCAGCTGCCGACGCAGGAAGGTGGCATCCAATACGTCAGGATCAGCGGCGACTCGCGCCTCGCGCTCGTCGCGTCCCGGGACGGCCTGGCTCGCGTTTGGGATTTGGAGAGCACCCGGCTCATCGCCGAACTGCCGTCACTGCAACTGGCGGCACCAGCGTGCGATCTCTCGCCCGATGGCAGCACCATCGTGGTTGGCACCGAGGCGGGCGAGTTGCTGCAACTCCGGATTGGCCGTGCGATCCAACCGTTGAGTCTGCCCTGGGCTGGCCAACGGCGGCCCTCTCCGTTTCTGGAGGAGCCGCCGGCACGGGTCCTCTCCTTCCGCCATGATCGCGCCACCGTGTTTGATCTCGCGACGGGCCTGCCCTCGGGCGGTGGCTTTGCCTACCCGCAACCGGAGAAGCTGCGGCCCCTGGCAAACAACCCCGATATTTCGCGCCGCCAGCGGTGGGCGCTGGGGCAGCGATTTGATGGGGAAACGGAGCTTTGGGAAGTGTGGGAACTCACGCCGACTGGCGTGGCGCGGATCAACCCGCTCCGGGAAGTTCCCTCGCAGCCGCAACGGTACTTCTTCCGCCCGGATGGCGAGCAGGTCGCCTTCGTGTGGGGTTCGAGCCTCCGCGTGTGGAACACCCACACCGGTCTGCCGGCGGGACCGACCATCCAGTTCCCTGGGCAGGTCTTTTACGGTGTGGACTACGGGGCAAATGCGTTCAGCCCGGACGGGCGGCGAATTGCCGTGGGCGGCCAGCGCGGAGAGGCGCGGATCTTCGAAATTGCCAGCGGGAAGGAGACCCTGCGCTTGCCGGTCATGCGCGAGTCCACCGTATCGGTGGTGGCTTTCAATCCCGACGGCACGCGGATCCTCGTCGCCAACTGGGCAGGGGATGCACAGCTCTTCGACGCGGTCTCTGGCGAAGCGACGAGTCCGCGCCTGGCCCACTCCGAACGGCCGAGGGGAGCGTTCTCTCCCGACGGAAAGTGGCTGGCGACCACCTGTGGTCGGACGATCTCTCTCTGGGATGGGCACTCCGGCGTCCTGCACGGGCAGATCGAGGAAACCGAAGGAGTGCGGGGCATCGACTGGAGCGCTGACAGCACACGGCTGGTGCGGACAAGCCGCAGCGGCCCGATTCGGGTCTGGGATATCGGCACCCTGCTGCCAGTGACGGATCTCATGGTTCACCCTGGTGTTCTCGCGGTCGACGCGAACTTCAGCTCGGATGGGAGGTTTGTCGCCGTGGAGACTTTCCGCGATCTGCCGGACGCGCCGGGGCAGGTCGGCTTCTTCGATGTCTGGTCGATCCCGCCACCGCTGCCCGCAGGCAAGAGTACGCCCGAGTGGTTGCTGGATCTGGCCACGCTGTGTGCCGGCAAGAGGATCGACACCGATGGGAAGGTCAGGCCGGTGCCCCCGTTGCTGGAGGGGATCGAGAAAGTCCGCCGCTCCGTCGCCGCCCTGCCACCCGGGGAGCCCTACGCCGAATGGGGCCGCTGGTTCCTGGAGGATCCGGCCACCCGCTCCATCGCCCCGGGCTTCACGATCACTCCCGCCGAAGCGGACATACTCGCCGCCGAACTTGCGCCGCGGGAAGCACCCGCCGCCGTCACGCGCGACGCGAAGCCATGAATTCGGGTTTCATGGATGACTCTCCCCTGCCCCCGGGGAATTTTCCCAGCACCCGCTGGTCGCTGGTGATCAACGCCGGGGCAGATTCGCCGACCCTGGCCGGCGCCGCGCTCGAAGCCCTCTGCCGACGCTACTGGTATCCACTATATTCCTATGTGCGGCGGACGGGCCGGTCGCATCACGAGGCGCAGGACTGCACCCAGGAGTTCCTGGCGCGCCTGCTCGCTTCGGATGGACTGTTGCGGGCGCGGCCCGAGCGCGGCCGGTTTCGCACCTTCCTGCTCACCTCGCTGGGTAACTTCCTTATCAACGAATGGCACCGTGCCCAGGCGGCGAAACGAGGGGGCGGCGCGCCGCAAGTGTCGCTCGACTTGCCGCCGGATGCCGCGGAGCGCTTCGCCGGCGAACCGGTTGACCCGGGCCTCACCCCCGAGCAGGCCTTCGACCGCGCGTGGGCTTACAGCGTGCTCGACTCCGTGGTCACTGCCCTCGGCGCCGAGTACGAAAAGAGCGGGCGCGGGCCGCTGTTCGCGGCGTTGCGTCCGCTCGTCTGGGGCGACGAAGGAGAGGCGACCCACGCGATCTTGGCCATGCGGCTCGGAATGAACACCCATGCGTTTACCGTCGCGCTGCAACGCCTGCGCCGCCGATTGACCGATCGCCTGCGCGAGGAAGTTGCACAAACCGTGGCGGATCCCGCCGAGACCGACGCCGAATTGCGCCATCTGCTCGGAGCGGTCCGCTAGCCCGCCGATCTCGACCTGGCCCGCCCCCGCGCCGGGCTGCTATCGATCCCTTTCGCTCCGCCTCGCGACGACTTCAGTGATCTCGAATCGGGCCTCGAACATCGGGTATCTCGAAATCGGAGGACCCGTTCCAGTTTCCCGACCCCGGAAAGGTGTCTGGCTTTGGGGCCTGGGGAGGTGCTTTGCTTCGCCCAAGGTCCGGAGTAAAGGGCGGCTAGCCCCCGCGGTTGGCCTGGGCCGGAGTCACCGCCGGGGACCCCATTCCTGGACGGGAAGGCGTCGGCGCTTTCTCCCCGGTCCTCCGTCGCGGCCATTACCATCAACTCGTCTTCGCAAGCGCCGGGGCGGAGCATGACTTTCTGCGCGGTCTGCACGAAGCCTGCCCCAACACCGGCTGGGCGATCCACGCGCGGTGCATCCGGGGAAACCACTACCACCTCGCTTTGGAGCCGCCCCGGGCCAACCGTCATGCCTTCCCTGCCCCGCACCATGGCCCGTTTGCCCCTTCCCGTCCGACGCGCCGCTCTCGCCGCGCTCACCGGCTCCGCCCTCCTGTCTTCCGTCGCCGCTCCCCTATCCGACGAAGCGATTCGCGATCTGCGCCGTGAAACCGCCACCCGGCGCGAGGCCTTCTTCCGCGCCGAAGCCGGCCAGCCGTTCCGGCCCGCCGCGATCCAGAAGGACTGGAACAACCGCGGCGACTTCACGCGCCACTACAACCAGTCCGTCGTCCTCTTCGCCGCCCGGGCCTTCCGCCTCGGTGAGCAGTTGCCCGAAGCCAACCGCGCCCTGCGCGAGATGTGCCAGTATCACCTCGATCGCCCGCAGACGCTGCTGGAGATCCACAGTTTTCCCTGGACCCTCAGCGTGCTGCCGCAGTTCTGCCGCGACTACGGGCCCGCGGGCCAGCGCACCGCCGGCCGGCTCGAACCGGCCACCCACGACCTGATTCTCCGCACGATGTGGACCTGGGTCCGCGCGCGCTCCAAGCTGGCCGAAGCGGAACGCGAGCAGTCGCGCACCTGGTGGATCACCGACTCGGAAAACCACCATGCCAACCACTTCACCTCCTGCTGGGCGATCTCGCTCCTGCTCGCCCAGTTGCCCGAATACCGCTCCCAGCCCTACGAAGACGGCCACACCGCCGTGGAGCATGCCACCGCCTGGACGGCATATCTGATCGACTACCTCGGCGAGCGCGGCCGCCACGGCATGACGATCGAAATCGACTCCCCCTCCTACGCCATCACCACCCTCAGCGCCGCCTATCGCATCCACGGGATGACGGAGGATCCCAGACTGCGCCGGCTGGCCGCCGACTATGTCGCGCTCTTCTGGGCCCTTTGGGCCGAACACCAGATCGACGGTGTGGGCGGCGGGGCCAAGACCCGCTGCTACCCGGACTCCGCCCGGCGCGGCACCGACTTCCTGCGGCGCGCCGCCTGGTACACCCTTGGCCTCGGCGAACCCCGTTTCGTGCACGCTTCGATGCTGCCACTTCTCGACGCGGAACTTGCCCTGCCCGACCTGCTCTTCGACCTCGCCCACGACCAGGCCGGCCGCGGCTCCTACGAAATTCGCCAGCGGCGCGTCGGGCTGGCCGAACCGGGTTTCAGCCAGCCGCACCACTACCGGATGCGGCCCGACGTCCCCGGCCTGCTGCGCTACGGTTACGTCACCCCCGACTTCATCGTCGGGTCCTTCCTGCATGAGGCGCGCCCGGAAGCAGACTGGGCGGCCATCAGTGGGCAGAACCGCTGGTGCGGTGCGATTTTCCGCGGCGACGCCGACGCCCGGGTGTACCCCGCGGCGGTCAATTCCGCGGGTGAATCGGTGTACAACGCATTCTGGTCGGTGCAATCGCGCGGCTCGCTGATCGCGCAGGCGCTGGCGACGGGCCGACGAGGCGACGAGTGGCGCGTGTACTTCTCGCGCGCCGGCCTCACCGAGCCGCAACGCGAAGGTCGCTGGGTCTTCACGACCGCACCCGGAGCCTACGTCGCGGTGCACATCGCCCGCG
This sequence comes from Verrucomicrobiota bacterium, assembly GCA_016222805.1. Classification (GTDB taxonomy): domain Bacteria; phylum Verrucomicrobiota; class Verrucomicrobiia; order Opitutales; family Opitutaceae; genus ER46. The sequence goes on from JACRQG010000048.1 coordinate 43,450, forward strand.
GCGAGTTCGCCTTCGTCACGGAACCGCGCGAGAAGTTCGGCCGCTGGCTGCGCTGCGCCGACGCCACCACGCCGGTAATCCTCGAGGTCGCCCCGCGCGCGACGTTCCCCGACGAAGCCGCGTTCCGGCGCGCCGTCCAGGCGCTTCCCGTCGCGTGGGCGGACGCCGCGTTCACCTACCAGGGGCTCGGCGGCGAGAAGCTGACGCTTCTCACCGATGGCAGCCGCCTGCCGCTTATCAACGGGCGCCCCGTCGATCTGGCCCCGCCCCGCATCTACGACAGCCCCTTCGTGCAGTCCGTCGGCGACGGCGTAAAGGTGCTCCTGCGCAAGGGCGCTCGCGAACACCCGCTCGACTTCAGCCAGTAGCGGCGCGGGAAAAGCACCTTCAATCGTTCTGTAGCCTCGCCTGAGCCGAAGGCGAAAGCGTGGCCGCTCGCGGACCACGTTGTTTGCGGTGGGCTTTGAGTCGGTCTTCTCGACCACCTGCCTCCACCGCAGGATTGCCTCGCTCCGTGCGGCCTCGATAATTCCCGCGCTCCCGAATTCGCCGGGCGCCAGGTCCCGTTCCGGCCCCCGGTGAAGACTCACCCCACCCCATGAAAGCGCTCCCCACCCTCCCTGTCGCGCCCACCGCTGTCCCGCTCCATCGCAGCCTCGTGCCGTGGCTCGCCTGCGCCTTCGCCGCCCTGCCGGCGCAGGTGTCTCCCCCCGCCCGGCCCGATCCCGAGGACACCATCGTCCGGCTGTCCGAGTTCGAGGTGTCGACGCAGCGCGACACGACCTACCGGGCCGCCAGCGCCGTGTCGTCCAACCGCGCGAATACTCCCCTCTTCGAGACCCCCCAATCCATCACGGTGCTGACCGAGGCGTTCCTGCGCGACATCGAGGCGCTTTCGGTCACGGAGGCGCTGGAGTTCATTCCAGGCGTGACGCCCGGCGATCCGGGCACCGGCGGGGCCGACACCATCCAGACCCGCGGGCAGGCGATTCCCGAAACCCTGCTCGACAACATGCCCGACCTGAACACCAACGTGCGCCCCGATCCCGCCCTGATCGAACGGGTCGAGTTCATCAAGGGTTCGTCGTCGTCGCTCTACGGCAGCTCCTGGCCCGGGGGTGTGGTCAACTCGATCACCAAGCGTCCGAAGGCGAAGCCCGCCTACGAATTCGCCCTGCAGTTCGGCAGCTACGACCTGCGGCGCGAGACGATCGATCTCACGGGTCCCCTCGCCCAGAACCGATCGCTGCTGTACCGCCTCGTGCTGGCCTACGAGGAGAGCGGCAGCTACCGCGACCGGGTGAACTCCGACCGGTGGACCGCGTTGCCGGCGCTTTCCTACGCGTTCGCCTCGGGGGCGAAGATCACGGTCTCCCACGAGTACCTCCATTCGCGCCAGACAGCGGATCCTTTCCTGCCGATCTTCACCGGCGACACCCAGGTGCGTCTGCCGCGCGAGCGCTTCCTCGGCCTGCCCGACCAGGACTACGACATCATCAAACGCGCCACGCGGGTATTCTTCGATCACCGGCTCAACGCCCACTGGTCCCTCCGCCTGGGGTACGCCTACTCCACCATCATCGCCGACAAGATGTCGGGCCAGCTCACGGGCCAGGCCAGCGCCACGACGCGGACGCAGCCCCGCCGGATCAACCGCCAGTACATCACCACCGGCACCCAGGTGCTCCAGGGCGACGTCCTCGGGCGGTTCGTCACCGGTCCCTTCGCCCACCGCACACTGATCGGCTTCGACGTGCGCAAACAACAGAATGACCTCGCCACCTACTTCCAGAACATCACCCCCGCGACGGTGAACGTCGACAACCCCAGCTACACCTACGCGCTCAACGGGGCGGTCATCACCAATATTCACAACGTCGCCTTCTCCGAATCGTACGGGGCCTATGTCCAGAACCAGGCGTCGGTCTGGCAGGAGAAACTTCAATTGGTTGTCGGGGCGCGCCTGGACGGTTTGTCGCAGGACACCCTCACCCTCACGCAGCCGCGGCGCACGTCCTACACTCCGCCCAACGTGATCACCCCCCGCTATGCGCTGCTGTTCCACCCCACGAAAGACACCATGCTCTACGCGACGTACGGGGAGTCGTTCCGGCCGGACGTCTCGGGTCGCCCGATCTTCGGCACGACGGCGAAGCTCGATCCCACCACCGGCGTGCTGCACGAGATCGGCGGCAAGTCGCGGTTCTTCGACGGCCGGCTGGCCTTCGAAGTCGACCTCTTCGAACTCACGCGGGAAGGCATCGTGGTGGCCGACCCCGATCATACGGGATTCGTGCTGCAATCCGGCAAGGAGCGCTCGCGGGGGTATTCCGCGTCGTTCCACACCGATCCCCTGCCCGGGCTGACGTTTTTCGGCGGCTACGCCTACACCGACGGAAAGATTGTGAGCGACAGCAACCGGACGCTGATCGGGCGTCGCCTCCAGGGCACGCCCAAGCACAGTTTCAACGCCTTCGCCAAATACCGCGTGCGCAGCGGCCCGCTCCAGGGGCTGGGCTGCGGTGCCGGCGTGCGTTGGGTCGATGATCGCCCGGGCGCCACCAACACGACGCTGACCTTCCCGGGCTACACCGTGGTCAACGCCCAGGTGAACTACGCGTGGCGTCGCTACTCGTTCAACGTCGCCGTGAACAACCTCTTCGACGAGTACTATTGGGCGAATGTCGCCGCCCTCAACGGCAACCGCGCCGGCCTCCCGCTCTCCTATCGCGCCTCCGTACGGGCGAAGTTCTAGGACGTGAAACCGCCTTCTCCTCCCTTCACCCGCACGGTCGCCGCACTCTTCGCTGCTGCCCTCGCCGTCGCGGAGGCACAGCCCGTGGAGACCACCCGGGGCGATGCCTGGTTCGATGCCGAACTCTCGTTTCGCCTCGAAGGAACGCCCCCACGCCCCGCACGCGGCCGACCCGCCGCCGCGGTGCAGCCCGACTACGTCCGGAAGGTGCAGGGAGATTCCAGCGTCCGCTGTCCCCTGGAGGGCCGCCCGGCGGTCGAGCTCGTGCCGGCCTACCGTGAAGCCTGGACCATGGGTCGCGACTGGCGCCTGCGCTTCGAACTCGCGGCGTCCGATCTCCCGGCCGGCGCCACCTGTGCCCTCGTCCTGATCGACGCGGGCGGGCGCCAGGCGGAATCTCGCCCGCTCGGTCTCGCCGCCGCCACCCCGTGGCGGCACGTCGAGTTCGCCCTCGCCGAGCTCTCTGCGCCCGCGGGTTTCGACTTCGCGCGGATCGTCCGCGCCCGCCTGGTCTTTCGGCCGGCCCCCGCCACGGTGTGGCTCGATGACGTGCGCTTTGTCGCCGCGGCGGGAGACGCCGAGATCGCTCTCACCGATCTGCGCACGGCTGATCGCATCGCCCGCGAGGCCGACACACGGATGGCACGGATCCGTGAGTTGTTCACCTCGAAGATCTCCTCCCAGCCGGGGACCAACCTGTCGCGGCTCTTCGCCAACCTGTGGCTGGATCGCGACGTGGCGGCGACGAACCGCGAGTTGCTGGCGATCTACACCTCCACCGATCCCAAGGTACGGGCGGACTACGGGCTCGAATACACTTGGCATCTCGCCGCCACGCCGATGCTCACCCGGTTCTATTTCCACTTTGGCCGGCAGGGCCGGCGGGCGCCCGGACGCCTCAGTCCGGAGGTCGAGCAGGCCATCCTCCGCCTGCTGTGGGAACGGACCGAACTGAAGAACGATCTGCACGCCGCGCACCAGAGCACCTGGAACCTCACCGGCAGCGAGAACCACGATCTCAACGCCAAGGTCGGAAACGTGCTGGTCTCCCAGATCTTTCGCCACGAGCCGGACTACGCCAGCCGCGTGCTGCCCAACCGCGGCACCGGGCCGGGCTCCGGTTACTGGTTTCACAAGACCACCGACACGGGCCGCTATCATGGCCCCGAGGGTCGCGCCCAGCCGACGCTCACGGGCGCCTTGCGCGCGGCGGATCATTACCAGGCCTGGACGGCCTTCATGAAGGAATACCTCCGCGAACGGGCCCGGCGCGGCTTCTTCCTCGAAAAGAGCTCGCCGGGCTACATGAAGTACACGACCTCGTTCCTTCAGGATCTGTACGACTTCGCCGAGGATTCCGAACTGCGCACGCTGACCGGCATGTTCCTCGACCTCCTCTGGGCCGAGTGGGCGCAGGATCAGATCCGCGGCATGCGCGGCGGCGCCAAGACCCGCGAGGGCGGCGTGCTCGATTTCCAGCAGGATGCGATGTACGGGATGGCCACCCTTCTCTTCGGCGGACCGGCGCCCGCCCACCCGTCCCTTACCAGCTACCTGCTTTCCGACTACCGCCCACCGGACATCATCTGGGAACTGGCGCTGAACCGGACCGCCGCCGGAGCCTACGCCTACATCTCGCACGCCCCGGGCGAGGAGCGTCCCGAACTGCCGCGACCTCCCGGCATGGAACGCACCCTGCTCTGCAACCCGGACTCCCGCCTCAAGCGCTACAGCTGGGTCACGCCCGAGTTCATCCTCGGCACGCGCATGGACCACCCGCTCGCGGTGCACTCCCACCTCAGCTCCGGCAGTTGCTGGGAGGGCATCATTTTCCCGACCTCCACCCGGGCGATGATCTTCCCGCGGGCCATCGAGGTGACCAAGAACGGGACGTGGCGGATGGAGGCCGAGGGGACCACCCGCAGCTTCCAATCCGGCCCGGTCCTGATCACCCAGCAGAGCCGCGGCGGAGTGACCGTGATCAATCCCGACTGGTTTCCCCGCGCGGTGCAGGACTCGAAGCCCTTTGGCGTCTACCTCGGCACCGGGCATGATCGCCTCGAGGAGGAGCAGGGCTGGATCTTCGTCGAGGCGGGCGACGCCTTCCTTGGGGTCCGTCCGGTGAGCGGCCGGTATCAGGTTTCGGTGGACGCCGGGAGCGGCAACAAGGACTGGGTCGACTACGAAGGTGCGGCGACCCTCGAAGAGCCGCTCGACCCGATGCCCTATGAGTGGAGTCCCGACCGCACCCTGGTGCGACTCAAGGACCGCCATGCGCCCATCATCTTCGAGGCGGGCCGCCGGGTGGATGAGGGCACCCTGGCCGCCTTCAAGCAGCGCCTCCTCGGCAATCGGCTCACGCTGACCAAGATCGTCGTGCCCGGCCACTACGTGCTCACCTACGTGAGCGGAGGGCACACCTATACCTTCAATGCCGCCAACACGGAGATCCCGCGGCTCGACGGCCAGCCCATCGACTACTTCCCCGCCCGGACCTTCGACAGCCCGCACCTATCCTCCGATTACGGTTCCGGCCTCGTGACGATTTCCGCCGGCCGGCGGCGCCTGATCCTGGACTTCCCGCAGGCAACCCGCCGGTGAGCGGAAGGCGCGCCGGAGGCAGACAAGCGACAACGTGGTCCTGCAGCGGCCACGCTTTCCCCTTCGGCTCGGGCGGGGCTACTGCAGGACCGAAAGCACTATCGTTCGGACTGCAAAGACATGCCGGGCGTTGGCGTTCCGTGCGATTTCCAGGCGCGGCGACCTCGCCGTGCGGGACAAGTCGCGGCCATCGCTTGGTCGCGGGGCGGGGTCGCCCCGCCTACACTGCGAGCTGTTTCCCATGAGGACTGGAGGGCGGGCGACACAACCTTGCCCGTTCGTCGCCGACCTGCGTGGCTTGGCGGGATGGGTTCACCGACTGCCACTCCCGGCTCTCCTGCGCATGACCGCTGGTGGCTGGCTGCCGCCGGGGTGATCACGGTGGGTTGGCTCCTCGTCTTCAATCCCCTCCGCCCCGACTACCTCGTCGATGAACCCGGGCATCTCGGCAACATTTACCACTTCCTCGAGGGCAAGGCGGGGTGGCCCGAGGCCATGCCCATGCTGCCGGGCTACCACTTCCTCGTTGCTGGACTCTGGCAGCTGCACCCTCCCCTCAAGCTGCTCACGCTGGCGCGCCTGGTCTCCACCGTTTGCGCCCTCCTGGGCCTGGCGTCCTTTGCCCTCGCGTGGCGTCGCTATCACGGCACGCCCGCCGGCCCGCCTACGCTGCTCCTCGCCCTCCTGCCGGTGTTGCAGCCTTTCACGGGCCTGGCCTACACGGATGCGCCGGCCGTGGCGTTCGTGCTCGCCGCGTGGATGGCGCACCTCGCGGGAAGGTATGCCGTCGCCGCGGTGATCTTCGCCGCCGCCACCTGCCTTCGGCAAACCAGCCTGATCTGGGCGGGTTTCGTGGTGCTCTGGGACTTGTCCCGCGGGGTTTCCCTTCGCGAGATCTTCACGCCGCGACACCTCGCGGCGGCCTGGCCGCGGCTCCGCTGGCTGGCACTGCTTGGCGTGGCGGCGGCGGTCACGGTCCTGACGGCCGGCCGCCTGACCGTTGGCACGGGCCACGGCAACCCGGCGACGTTCAATCCCGCCCAGATTCACTTCGCCGGCTGGCTTCTCCTGCTACTCGGCCTTCCGCTCTGGCTCCGCGCCGCCACCAACCTTCCGCGCTGGTATGCCGACCGGCTCCGCACCCGAACCGGTTGGACCGTGGGAGGAACGGCTCTGTTTCTCGGCGCCGCCGTCGGGCTCGCCACCACCTATGCCAATCCGCATCCGTGGAACCGCGATCTCTTCTGGGAAGGTTGCTCCTTCACGCTCCTGCGCAACTGGCCGCTCGTCTGGGTCGATCGATTCCCCGTCCTGCGTTGCGGGAGCGGCCTGCTCCTCGCCGCGCTGGCCGCCTGCCTCGTGGCGATCGTGCGTCGGCATCCCCACGGGCGCGCGCTGGCCCTCACCGGCGCGGCCGGGTTCGTCCCGGCGCTGATCAGCTCGCTCGTGGAGCCGCGCTACTTCATCCCCGGCCTGGTGTTTGGCCTCTTCTTCGCCCCGCTGCCCCCGGCGGCAACCCGGACGCTGCTGCTCTGGTGGGGCGCGCTTGTCCTCGTGCATGCCCCGTTTGTCGCCCGCGGTCTTTCCCTCTGGTAGCAGCCAAACCAACCTTGCCCGAACCCGCGCGTTCTGAGTCCGTATCCCGATGTCCGTTACCACCCAGCCCTCTCCGCCAGCCGCCCCGCCGCGCTGGGTGTGGGCGTTGGTGCTGGGGATCGGGGCCGCGGTGTTCCTGCCGGTGCTGCGGGTCGGCTTCCTGGCGGACGACTTCGTGTACATTGCCCGCTTCCGGGAATTGCCCTGGGCGGCGTGGCCCCGCTTGTTCTTCCACGACTGGTCCGACGGCGTCTGGGGCTCGACGCTCAAGGAACTCCGTCCGTTCGCCGCCCTGTCGCTGATGATTGATGGCCGACTCTGGGGCGGGCACGTCATCGGTTACCGGCTGGTCAACCTCACGCTGCATCTGGCCGCCGTGGCGCTGGTCGTCCAGCTCGCCTGGACCTACGCGGGTCGACGCGCGGCGGCGGCGGTCATCGCCGGACTCGTTTTCGCCCTGCACCCCGCCCACGTCGAGGCGGTGACCTGGATCACCGGCCGACCGGACCTGCTCGGCAGCATCGCCGCCCTGGCGTTTGTCCTCACCGGCGAGCGGTTCTCTTCCGAAGGCGGCCGTGGGTCCGGCCTGCTCGCACTCGGCGCGTTCTTCGTCGGCGTGTTCACCAAGGAATTCTGCCTGACGATTCCGCTGCTCCTCGCCTTGCGCTGGATCCTGCTCGATCGGCACGCGGGGGCGGCGGCCTGGCGGCGGCGCGGCGCCCTCCTGCTCGGAGCCATCGTGGTTGTCGCAATCTACGCCGTCGCCCGGCGCCTGGCGTTTGGGTCGGACCCCACCACCGGGTTCTTCGGCTGGAACGATGCCCCGGCCTGGCAGCGTCAGGCCGGCTATTGGGGCTGGCTCGCCCCCATTCTGCCCTTCACCACCGGGGCCACCTGGACCGCGACACCGCCGATGGGCGTCCTGCGTGGGCTCTGGATCCTCGTGGCCGCGGTGGTCACCGGGGCGCTGGGGTTCGCCGCCGTGCGCCGGGCGGCCTGGGGCAACGCGATCTTCTTTGGCGGCCTCTGGTGGTTCGCCACCACGCTGGGGCTCTTCGTCGCGGTCTACTTCTCGCCGCGGCACCTCTACCTGCCGACGGCCGGGATCGCCCTCGGCCTCGGGCTGGCCCTGGCCGGCGGCCGGGTCCGCCACGGCCTCGCCGCGCTCGTGCTGCTCTGGTGCACGGCGGCGCACGTCGCCGCGCTGCAGCCGTGGCGGACCGCCGGCCGCATCTCCACCGAGGTGCTCGCCGCGCTCGATGCCGATCTTGCGGGCGGCGACCCGACAACCGTCGCGCTGGTCTCGGTGCCGGAGACCTTCGGGCCGGTGCTGTTGTGGGCGTGGTCGAGCCCGCAGGCCCTCGGGGCGCCGTTCCTGCGCCACCCGGTGCCGACCGAGCGGATCCTGGAGCGGGTGGTGAACTACGTGCGGTCGGACCGCTGGCTGCCGGATCGCCGCCCCGTCGAGACCGTGCGCGCGGCCAACAGCGCCGCGGCTGTCTACGTCGATCCCGCGGGGCGGGTCCACCATCGACGGCTCTCGCGGGCCGAGCTGCAGATTTACGGGGACAAGCTCGCCGCACTGGTGGCCCAGGGCCTCAACCCCGACAATCTCGCCGACTGGCTCAAAGCCTGCGCCCTGCCATGACCGCCGAGCCCCCGCAACTGACCGTCCTCATCCCCTTCTACAACGAGGCTCCCAATGTGGCGCCGCTGTTGGAGGAGCTGCGCACGGTGCTGACCACCGCCCCATTTTGCCCGCCCGCGGGACCAGCGTTGGCCGTTGAAGTCCTGCTGGTTGATGACGGCAGCAGCGACGGCACCGCGGTCGAACTCGACGCCGCGGCGGCCCGCTGGAGCGCGATTCGCGTCGAGCATTTCCCGGTCAACCGCGGGCAGGCCGCGGCGCTTTGGTGGGGCTTCCGGCACGCGCGCGGCGCGTGGATCGCCACCCTCGATGGCGACGGCCAGAATCCCCCGGCGGAACTCGCCCGCCTCTGGACCCGCCGCGCCGAAGCCGACCTGATCTGTGGCATCCGGGCGCAGCGGCGGGACTCCCGGCTGCGCCGCGTGATGTCGCGGATCGCCAACGCCACCCGGCGCGCCCTGCTGCGCGACGGCGTCCGCGACACCGGCTGCTCGCTGAAGCTCTTCCGGCGCGAGGTTGCCGAATCGTTCCTGCCGATCCGCACCCTCTATTCCTTCCTGCCGGCCTTCGCCGTGGCCGGCGGATGGAAGGTCATCGAGACACCCGTGGACCATCGCCCGCGGCGCGCCGGCGAATCGAAGTACGGCTTGCGCGTCATGGCCCTGCACCCGCTGATGGATCTGCTCGCGCTCGCCTGGGTGCTGCGCCGCAGCTTGAGGAGGCGGTAGCCGGCTGGTCACGCGGCCTCCTTCCCGGTCGCGGCGACGGAATTCGGCACGCTCCTCTTGCACGAACGCCTCTCCGCCCTAATTTCGCCTCCCCTTGCGGCCCAACCCATTCGACCCCCGGGCCGCAACTCCTCTCCGTCCCCTCTCATGTCCACCCACACCATCCGTCTCCACCGCGTCCTCCGGACCAAACCGGAAAAAGTCTACCGCGCCTTCCTCGAACCGGACGCGATGGCGAAATGGCTGCCACCGTACGGCTTCACCGCCAAGGTCCACCATGCCGACGCCCGGGTGGGAGGGACCTTCCGGATGTCGTTCACGAATTTCACCACCGGCGCCTCGCACGCCTTCGGCGGTTCCTACGTGGAACTCGTGCCCCACGAGCGCCTTCGCTACACGGACAAGTTCGACGATCCGAACCTCCCCGGGGAAATGCAGGTGACGGTGACACTGCGGCCGGTCGTCTGCGGCACCGAGGTGAACATCGAGCAGGCCGGGGTGCCCGCGGTGATCCCGGCGGAAATGTGTTACCTCGGCTGGCAGGAATCCCTCGAACAGCTCGCCCGCCTCGTCGAGCCCGACATTCCGAACGGCTGAGTGGGCTGGCGCCAGGCCACGGGGCTCGACTCAACGCCCCGAGGCGATCGTCCTTTCCACCCGGTCACGACTTCCGGTCGCAAACACCTCGATCCGGTCGGCGTGCAACCGCACCCGGCGCCAGTGGTTCACGCCATAGCCAAACGCGTGGGTGCGCACCTGCACCGTGCGCTTCGATTCGCCGAGCGCCAGATCGTCGATGCCATCCTTGTGGACGTGACCGGCCAGCACCAGGGCCACCTGCGGCGCCCGCGCCAACTCCGCCTTGATCGCCTGGGAGTTCGCATCGGCGCCCAGCGGCACATGGAGCGCTACGATCTTCACCGCCTTGCCGGAAGTCTCCATTTGACGGCGCAACCAGAACAACTGCTCGTGCGCCATCCGGAAGCCGCCCTTGTCATCGCTGCCCGCCGCCGAGTAGCCGTTGTCCAGCAGGACGAAGTGGTACTTCGTCTCGCCCGCCTGCTGCGTGAACGCCGTGTACGTGCCCTGCCGCAGACTCGGCACCGCCGCCCCCCACGCGGCTCGCGCCTCGCCCGCCACCGATTGATCCGCCGCCGGCTTGCCCGCCGCACTCACACCGTAGTGCGAAAGATCATGATTCCCCAGCAGGGCGAAGAGCGGCACCGGACAAGGCCGCGTCGCACGCAGAAAGGCGTCGATCTGCCCGTGGACCCGCCGGCCATCGCCCGCCACGAAGCTGAAGCCGTCGATCAAATCCCCGGTGATCAGCACAAGGTCCACCCCCAGGGCGCGGACCTCTCCGCCCAGGAACTTCTCCAACGCCGGTCCGGTGTCCTTGAAGTGCACCCGTGCCTTCGCAATCGGCTCGGCCACCTCGCGAAGATCGGTCACGTGCGTGTCGGTGAGGTGGAGGAAATCCACCGTGGGCGCGGCGGGCAGGCTACCCGCGAGGTAGCACAACGCTGGCAGCAGCAGCCGCCGGAAAGATACGGCGCGAGGAATCACGTGCCGTGACCTACTCCCCTGCCCCGCGGAACGTCAAATGTGTTCCCGATCACCCAACCGCCGGTAACGCTGCTCCCGGCGGGCTGCTGGTGTCCAGGGACGACCGCCCCGGGGCCGGCCTCGCCGCGGCCGGCTACAACCGCCCATCAGCACAGGCACCCGCCGGAACGCTCACTTCCGCACCAGCGCATACCGGTGCGGCTGCGGCTGGCAGGCGTCGCGGAGCTTCGCGGCCAGGGCGACGTACTCGCGCTCCAATTCACTGCGCCGGGCAAAGGTCTCCAGCGCCGTCTTGATCCGGGCATCGGGCGCCTTGCCGTCCTTGGTCGACGCGGCGAGCCGTGCGGACAGCGCCTTCTCGACTGCGGCGGCATCGCTCACGTCGATCTTCGCCTTCGACAGCCCGTACAACTGCGACGCGAGGCCGCGCAACTGCTGGCCCACACTGGTCCGCTGGCCGCTGATGCGCGTGGCCGCCGCCGACTGCCGGTACTGCGGAGTCCGCTCGTTCTCCGCCAGATCCACTCCGGCCGCCAGCGCCGCGGCGGAAAACTCGCCCACCGGCTCGTCGTCGATGCGCAGCTCGTAATTGCCCGCCGCCAGCCCGGTCACGAGCAGCCGTTCCTGGTTCAGTTCCCGCATGAACGGCACCAGCGCGAGCGCCGGCTTCGCCTCGGCGGGCACCACCAGGGGCAGCGCCTGCTCCGTGCAGACAAAATTCACCCCGGCCGGCCCGGTCCGGACTTCGCTGATCGCGCAGTTCGCCGCCCCGCTGGCCTTCCCCGCCCGTGCGTCGACCCCAATTGTCGCCACCACCTTCGGCATTCCCTGCGCCCGCAGGAAGACATAGCCCATCACGAAATGTCCGACCGGTCCCGGGTGCACGCGGTCCGGCCCCACGACCGTGAAGGACGAATCCTTCGTCTGCTCCCGCGTGTTGATCGCGTTCATCACACGATCGAAGTCCACCAGCCCGGTGCCGTACTCCTTCGCCCAACCGCGGACCTTGTCCGCGAAACGACCAAGGGCCGCGTTGCCGCCGACGCTGACCGTCGTGCTCGCCGTCGCCAGCTTCGTGGTCTCGTCGTAAATCGACGGGGTGATCAACGTCAGCCGCGCCCCCGCGGCCTGCAGGCGACCGATCAGCTGCCGCATGCTCTCTTCGTACTTGGTGAGCGAAGCCTGCCGCCGCGCCTCCACCTCCGGGGTGAGGGTCACGCCACGGTAGTCTCCGTGCCCGACATCGTTCATCCCGAGCATGATGGTCGCCGCCGTCGGCCGGTGGGCGAGAATGTCGACGTTCAGGCGGTACTTCTCGTCGGACATGATGCCGCTCGCGCGATCGCCTCCGATGCCGCAATTGAACGTTGTCAGCGGGCGATCGGGGAAACGTGTGGCGTAGTACAGCGTGACGATCGCGTGGTACGTGCCCCCGTGGGTGATGCTGTCGCCGACGAAGCAGACCACGTCACCGGAACGAAACGGCGGCGCGGAACCGAAGTCCTCGGCCGCAACCAGCGGCGCCACGACCGCCATCCACAGGGCAATCACGCAAGCAGGGGTACGCATCCCCCCAGCCTCACACGGTCCGCCGCCCCCGGGCAAGCCACTCCGCCACCCCGGTTCCCGCCAGGAGAAAGCAACCTATTGGGTTACTTTGCCCTTTCGCGGCGCCCGCGCGGGAGGAAGGCGGCAGCGACGTGATTTCTGGCCGCACCGTCCGCGACGCCCGCGTCGTGACCTCCAACCCGTGTAACCTATTGGGTTACACCTCCGCTTCTGCGTCCCTCGCGACGACGGGCGGCGGGGCGGACCGGGTCAGGGAGTGGCCGGGCTCGCGATCATCAGCCGCACCGGCCCCAGCAGGCCCGAGGGCAGCAGCGGCGTGTCGGCCTTGAAGGGATTGCGGGTCGTCCAGGAGCGGCGCTGCTCCACCGGCAGCGCGACATCGCCGATCAGGCGATTGGGCCAGAGGTTTGCCACCGTGATCTCGAGCTCGTTGGCGCCTGGTCGCAGCGCCGGGGAAAGATCGACCCGCCAGGGCGCGCACCACCGGACCCCGAGATCGCGGCCGTTGAGTTGCACCCGCGCCATCACCTCGACCCGGCCGAGGTCCAGCCAGAGCGCCGCCGCGCCATCCGCGACCTCAAAGCGGGTGCGGTACGTCGCCAGGCCGGAGTAGTGCCGCACGCGCGGATCCTCGAGGCGACTCCAGTCTTCCAAACGGGTCCACGCCAGGGGCTGATCCGGGCCGCCGGCCTGCACCTCGAACTGCACCTGCCAGGGTCCGGGCAGCGTCTGCCGCTCCTGAAAAGCAGCGAAGTTGCCTTCCCCAGCGGGGACGGTGCGGCCGGGCTCCGGCGGGGCGAACACCACGAAGCAGGACTGCTCCGGTTCGAAACGCAGCGGCACCGTCGTGCGCCCGCCCTTCTCGGAAAACACGGGCAGCGGCCGCCGCGCGCCCGTGTCCGGATCCCACAGTTCCGGCGCCCGCCCGGCGACCCGGAACACCGCGTGGACGTCCACGACCCTCGCTTCGCGATTTGCCACGAAATAGACCTCCGTCTCCCCCACCTGCCGATGGGTGTAGCGCAGCGGACCATTGGACTCGAAGTCCGGCACCACGCCCTGGCGTGCCAGCTCCGCGGCCGCGATCGCGTAGTCGCCGTACTGCACGGGCTCCCGACCCCGCTCCACCGGCACCGTGGCATCCCACACGATCCGCCCGCGGCCGAGTTCGCGCGCCTTCACGTTCCCCCCATCGCACGGCCCCCAGATCTCCTCGGCCAGGCGCTGCACCTCCGCGTCACACTGCGGGTAACCCTGCAACCCCGGAGACTTGGCCGGCCGCGGCCCAATCACCGTCGCGCCTGCGCGCACCAGTTCCCCGACCTTGCGCAACAGGGCCGGGGTCATGGTGTCTCGCTCCGGCAGCACCAACACCCGGTAACTCATGCCTCCGGCGAGCAGGAGGCGGCCGTCGCGCACCTGGGCCTGCTCGAGCAGGGTTTCCGGGGCACAGCCGTCGAAGTTGTAGCCAAGGCGATCGGGCCACACGCCGCGCGTCGCCGACGGGGGTGGTCGGAAGATCAGCGGCGCGCCCTCCGCGGCGAGGTAGAGAATGTCCGCCACCGGCCGCCCCTGCCGCAGGAGCCACTGGCAGCGCGCGAGGTAGCGGTGGTACGCCGGCACGAACGGCCACCAGGTTTGCGTGTGCTCCCAATGCACCCCGTACGATCCCATCGTCATGCCGGGACGACGTCCGGGCCAGGGCTGGTGTTGGAATCGGTGGAACGCGATGCGGTTCACCCCGGCGGCAAACGCCCAGTCGCCGAGGGTCTTCATGTTGCCGGGGAAGGCACGCCAGTCCTCTCCCGGGTTGGAGGTGAACGCCTCCGCGGCCACCACCTCGCGTCCGAGGGTGTGCGCGATCGAGGCCGCCTCGATCACGCTGTAAGCCGTGTCGAATCCCTTCCACCAGAACTCGCACATCGGCACGTCCGCCACCGCCCCCAGGCTCAGATCGGCGCCAGGATTCATGTCGTAGGGTTCGCTCGAGAACTTGAGCCCGTGCCGATGGGCGAAATCTCGCAGCCGTCCGACGTGGTGCGCCAGCACCAGCTCCTGCGCGGTCTGGCGGAGATCCCAGAGGAACCGTTCCGACGTCTCGACACCGCCCACGATCCGTCCGGTCATCGCGGGCAACCACGGCAGGGGATCGTACCCACGGCGCCGCTGGAACTCCGATCGAAAGTTCTCGGACCAGTTTTGCGCGCTCATCTCCCAGCTGTCGAAATGCAGCGTGGTCAGCCCGCGACCGGGCCGGCGGGACGGGCCGATCTCCTGGATCAACTTCCCCGCGAACTGCTCGAGGTGCGCATCGAGCGCGGCCGGCTCAAACTTGTCGCTCTCGAAGCCGAGGCCGGGGTTCGGCGCGGGCCGTGTGGTCTGCCCCGTCGCAGTGCGCCCGAACCGCAGGATTGTCCACTCCCCCGCCGGCACCTCCCATTCGAGACGTCCGTCAGCGCTGAGCCGCGCCGTGAGGTCGACGATGCCGTCGCGGGCAATGACCTCTCCGGACGGAACCTCCTCATGCCGCGCGGGCGCTGGCAGGAAGGGCTTCACCCGCGGCTGCGACGAATACGGCGCGCGCAGATACAGCGCCTTTTCGTCGACGTCGGCGAGGCGGTGGCCGCCCAATGGCTTCCGAAACGCCAGCACGGCGACGTCGCGGTAGTACTCCTTCCAGAGCCGCGCGAGTTCCGGCGTGAGCGTGCGCTCCCCGAAGAAGGGTGTCCGCGGCGCCGGACGCGGCAATGGACCCGCGAACCGCTGCGGTCCGGTGACTGTCGTCTCGCTCGCCACCAGGTGCTGCATCGACTGCTCCGGTTTCACCCAGGGACCGCCGGTGCCGCACCAACCCGGCCCGGTGCCGAGGGCGATTTCAATCCCGAGTCGGTCCGCCTCGCGCACGGCATGCCCGAAGAGTTCACGCCAGGCCGGGCTCATGAACTCCACGGGCCCGCGCGGGATGCCGATGTTCACTTCGAGGAAGATCGCCCCGCCGATGCCGGCCGCGCGCATCGCCTCCAGGTCGGCGGTGAGGCCCTCGCGCGTGAGATTGCCGTCCATGAAGTACCAATAGACCCACGGTCGCGCGGAATCGGGGGGAGTGGCGAAGCCATCGGCCAACTCCGTCGCAGCCGGGGCGGCGACCGCCAGCGAGGCCATCAGCCCGCCCAGGAGCGGGCCGACCAGGAACCGCAGGGAGTGCCGACGCAGGCAGCTGCCTCTGCGGCCACCTCCCTCCGTGCTTTTCCGAAGTTCGGGTACAACGGTTGCCGGGGTTTCGTCCCCGATCTCGAGTCGAGTCGCGCGGGTTTTCATGTCAAGGAGCGGCCAGTTGGATCGTCACCGGCCCAAGCAAGCCGGAGGAGGCCAGCGGCGAGTCCTTCTGGTAATGCCGGGCCGTGGTGAAGGTGTAGCGGCCGGAGGGCCGCGGGCCGCCCTGCCGGAACCACTCCGGCCATTCGAGCAGGGTTTCGAAGTCCTTCCACTTGCCATCGAGCGGCAGGTGTTCGTCGCCGATCAGGCGGTTGACCCAAAGGTTCACCACGTCGATCTCGAGTTGGTTTCGCCCGCGCCGGGCCGCCGCGGTGATGTCGACGCGGTACGGCGGTTTCCATGCGACGCCACAGTCCCGCCCATTGACACGCACGCGCGCCATGACCTCGACCGTCCCGAGGTCGAGGAAGGTCCCCGGCGACAGGTCCGCGAGCTCGAACTCCCGGGAGTACGTCGCCGTGCCGCTGAAGAACCGGATGCCGGGCTCCGCGTGCTGGCTCCAGTCGGCAAGTCGCGCGAAGGACACCGTCTCCTTCGGCCCGCCCCAGCGCGGATCGAACCTCACGGCCCAGGGTCCTTCCAGCGCCTGCAGCGCCCGATACTCCGGCCAGTTTCGCCCCGCGGCCACCGCTGCCGGGCCCACGTCCCCCGCGCGAAACACCACGAACCAACTCTGCATGGGCGCAAAACGCAGCGGCACCGCGGTCCGGCCCGCGCGTACTTCGAACGCCGGGAGCTCGCGCCTCGCCCCCGTTTCCGGATCCCAGAGCTCCGGACGCTTTCCGCTAACCCGAAACGTGCAGACGACGTCGCGCCCGCGATTCTCCGGGTGGGAAACGAAGTAGACCTCGGTGCCCCCGACGCGGCGGTGCACATAGGAAAGGCCCTCCCCCTCGAAGTCCGGCGCGAGCCCGTCCTGCGTGAAGACCTCGGCCATGGTCCGCCCGGAGATCACGCGACCGCCATCCCACAGCTCGGCTGCGATCTTCTCCAGCTCGGCGTCGGCGCGCGGATGGTCGGTCAGGCCCGGCGTGCCGCGCGGTCGCGGGCCGCCCACGACCCGCGCTCCCGCGGCGACCAGGTCGCGGATCCGGCGGGCCAAGGGCAGCGTCATCCGCTCCGCGTCGGGCAGGCGCAGGTAGCGGTAACTCATGCCCGACGGCAGCACCACCCGCCCGTCCTTCACCGTCATCTTCGCCACCAACTCCGCCGCGCACAGGTCGAAATCGTACCCGGAAGGGAGCGCGAAGGTCATGTCGTTCACATTGAGCGGTGCGCCCTCGCCGAACCACACGCAGACGTCGGCAACCGGTTCACCCTGCTGCAGCAGGTGCTGGCAGCGCGCGAGGTAGTCCATCCACGGCCCGCTGTAGCTCCACCAGGTATTGTGTCGTTGGAGGTGTTCGCCCCATTTGCGGTGCGTGAGACCCGGCACCATCGCGTCGTAGGCCTGGTGCGCCGAGAGGTGGAAGATCACGCGGTTGAGCCCCTCGCAAAACTTCTGATCGCCCATTGCCTTCAGGAGGAACGGGTGGTCGCGCCAGCCGCGATCAGACGTGAACGCCTCGGCCCCGATGATTGACCGCCCGTAGGTGTGCGCCGCCGACGCCATGACCTTCGTCGAGCGCTCGTATCCGGGTTTCAACCTCGGGAAGCGTTCGTCGCCGGTGGCCCAAAACTCGCTGATCGGGAAGTCGCCGACCCCGGCGTAAGCGAGGTTGTCGATGCAGAGGTGGCCGTAGGCTTCGGTGGAGAACTTGATCCCAAAGGGCCGCGCCCGGTCGCGCAAGCGTCCGGCATAATGCGCGAGGTGCAGCTCGCTCACCGTGGCCCGCACGTCCCAGAGAAATCGCTCCGACAACTCCGGGTTGCCCACGACGCGCCCGGCCAACACCGGGAGCCACCGCCGCAGGTCGTACCCGCGGCGCGCCCGGAATTCCGCCGGAAAGGTGGCGGTCCAGTTCTGTCCTCCCGCCTCCCAACTGTCCACGTGCACGTACTTCAGGGTCCGGCCCGCCGCCGCGCCGGCGGCGGTGAAGATCGGCTTCAAGAACGCATCGAAGTGCGCGTCGATGCCGGCGGTCGCGAGACGATCACACTCCAGGCCCACCGCGGCGCCCGGGCTTGGTCGCGTCATCTTGTAGTTGGAGGCGTGCCCGCAGCGCAGGATGAGCCAGCGTCCGGGCGGCGCGTCCCAGGCGAGGCGCCCGTCCGCGTCCAGCCGGCCGGTCAGATCGATCACCTGCTCGAGCGGCACCACCGCCCCGGCCGGCGGCAGGGTCTTCACCCCGCGCGGCAACCGCCAGTCGGCACCGTCCTTGAGATTGAGCTCCGGGAGACGATAGGCCCGGGCCGCGGCGGCCGCCGGAGCGGGAATCGCGAGCACCGCCACGTCGCGGTACGAGTCGATCGTCTCCACCTGCTGCCGCACCCTTTCCGGCAGGGCCGCCCCCGGCCGCAGCCAGGCCGAGAGGTTCTTCGGTACGACCGGCCGGGGCACGACGAGGCTTACCGGGCGCCCGCCGTCGACTTCGGTTTCGCTCCAGTAGAGCTTCTGCATCGAGAGTTCGGGCGTGATGTGGGGCCCGCCGCTCCCGTAGCCGAAGTCCACGGAGAGATCGAATTCCAGGCCGAGGCGGTCGCACTCGCGAATCGCCCATTGCATGGCGTCGTGCCACTGCGGGCTGAGCGCCACCATCGGACCCTCCGGCGCCCACCACGGCCCACTCACCTCCATCCAGAGCACACCGCCGATGCCCACCCGCTGCATCGCCTCCAGGTCGGCGGTGATGCCCGCCTTGGTGATGTTGCCGTTGATCCAGAACCAGAACACCCAGGGCCGGGCCGAGGCGGGAGGGGCCGCGAAACCCCCGGCGAGCGTTGCAGCATCCCCCGCGGAAAGCGGGGCCACCAGCAGGCTGAACACGAAGGCGACCAAGCGGAGGTGAGGTTTCATGACGTCAGTCTGGTTGAAAAGGTGGGCGGGGAGCCCTCGCCCCGCGTCGCTAGGGCAAGCCGTCAGGGGCGTCCGCGAAACCCGCGCTTCCCGGCGGCCTGCCAAGAGTCCGGCGGCGGTGGATCCCGTGGCCACGGCGTGGAGGCACCCCGTCCAACGAAATGTGGGCGAAACCTGGCCGCGGGCCTGACGGTCGGTGCAGATGACAGGGCATGAGGAGATTGGCTGTCTAGCGGCAGCAGGGTGACGTGGACGATCAGAACCTGCCGTTCACCCCAAAGGTGACGGTGGTGCCGATCATGCTGTGGAACTGGAGTTGGTCGGGTACCCCGCGGTAGCGGCGAAGTGGTTCGTTGAAGACATTGTCGATGTCGCACGTGACCGTGAGCCACGGACGAAGCTGATAGCCGAAGCCGAGCGTCGAGAGGGTGCGTTCGAAGCGGAACAGGTTGCGGGCCGGACTGGCGGCGGAATACGTCTGCAGGTAGGGCCCGGTGTAATTGACGAGGTAGCGGGCACTCAGGCCGCGGTAGCGCCAGGAAAGGCTGAGATTCGCCGTGCGAGGAATGAAGCCGGCGACTTGCCCGCTCGTGAGATAGGCTGTCCCGCCAAATCGGCCGTGAGTATCCAGCCAGGTGTAGTTGGCCAGGAGGGACAGGCCGCGCAGCAGGCCGGGCAGGAAGGTGAGCTGTTGCTGGTAGCTGAACTCCCAGCCCTGCACAAAGGCCTCGCCGGCGTTGGCCGAGGTAAGCCGGGTGAAACCGGCGTACTCGCCGTTGAAACCGTTGTCGGGCCCGCCGGGAATCGTGCCGCCGTCAATCCCGTTGACGATGTAGTCCTTGATGGCCTTGTGAAACCAGCCGACCGAAAGGCTGCCCACCGGTTCGAAGTAGTATTCGAGCGAAGCATCCCAATTCGTCGAGGTCCGCGGCCGCAAACTCGGGTTGTTGATCGTCAGCGTGCGGTTGTTTTCATCGATCACCTCATTCGGCAGCAGGTTGGTCAGCGCCGGCCGGCCAAAGCTGGTAGACCAACTCAGGCGGGCCTTCAGGTCAGGCGTGACGTCGTGGGTGAGGTGGAGGCTGGGAAAGGACTTGGTGTAGCCGCCGGTAAGTTCGCGCCGCGTGCCCGCGTAGTCGCGGCGGGCGGAGCCGACGGGATCCGCGGCCTGTTGCGCCGCGGTGCTGCCGATGCGGGCGCGGACCCAGCCCCAACTTTCGGTCTCGGTCTTCTCGGTGCGGACGCCGCCGAGAAAGCCCGTGCGACCGATGCGGCCCTGGGCCATTACGTAACCGGCGGTCACGAATTCCCCGACGCCCTGGGTGCCGGTATATTGGACTGATTCGCGATAATAGAGGTCTTCGTTCCACAGCGCGGGCGTAATCGGAGCGCGCTCCCGAAGAAGGGCCGCCGCCTCCCAGCGGGGAACGGCGAGCCCGGTCTTGCGCGCGGCAAAAGTCTGGATCGATGGGTCCGCGGGCAGGCCCGTGGTGCCGAGGTAGCTCCACCGCCGCGAGGTCGCGGCATCATCGGCGTTCTGGTCCCGCAGTTTGAAGCCGAGCTTGAGGGAGAGCGGGAAACGGGTGGCGAAGCCGTACCGGGCGTCGCCGTACGCCTCGCCCACGCCGATGTCGTTGCCGACGTTGGTATTGGTCAGGCCGTTCGCGATGACGCGGTAGCTCGCCGGGTTGGTGAGGTCGGATCCGGCGGTCTGGATCAGGCGCGGATAGAGGTCGGACTCAGTTCGATCCAGCCGCCAGCCGACGTTGGTGAGGCGATGGGTGAGACTGGCCGACTCACCGCCGTTGCCGGAATTGATATGGGTCGAGTTGTAGCGCGCGCCGTATTCCAGCCGAAGCGGTCCGAACGCCTGCTCGGCGCCGACGCTGAAGAAGCGGAGCCGGTTCCAGGTCGTGACCATGCCTTCGGTGATCTCGATGGTCGATCCCGTGGCCTGCCGGACTTCGGTCACGCGGCTGGTGTAGCCCGGCAAGATGCCGGCGTTGCCGGTCGTGCCCACGGACTGGGCGGCAAAGGCGCGAAAATCCCGGGTGCGGCGATCGGTGACATTGGTGTCGTTGTAGATCGCGTTGAAGAGGAGCTTCGTCGCGTTCGAAAGGCGGTATTCGGACTTGAGATTGATGCTGGCCTGCTTGCGGTTGGCGTAGAAATCCGAGGTGCGGTAGTCCCAAAGGTAGGCCGCAGGCTGGGTGGTGTTCTCGAAATCGCGGGTCGTGCTGAAGAAAGGCACGACATTCTCGCTGTAAAACAGGTTGAGCGACACCCCGAGGTTGCGGGTGCCGCCGAAGACGTCGAAGACCTCCTGATGCGCAACGTTGAGCACGGGATGAAGTCGGTGCGCCTCCCGGATCGGAATCTGCTCGGTGAACGGCGGGGCCCAGCGGGCGCCAAAACTGTAGGTGGTGCGGCGCTTTTCCCTCAGGTTGAGCGGCGAGCGGCTCTTGAGGTTGATCGTGCCGCCCAGCGAGTCAGCGCCCTTGTCGGGGGTGTGGCCCTTGATCAGTTCCAACTGATCGAACATCGCGCCGCTGAGATTGTTGATCATCGTATTGCGCGCCATGCCACCCTGGCCCGTGAGCTGCCCCCCATCGAGCGTGATGGTGTTGAGCCCCGCGCCCATGCCGCGGATGGTGAAGCCGGTGTAGGTGCCGCCGTCGTCGGGGTTGCCCGCGACTCCGGTGAGGCGGATGGCGACCTCGGCGGCGTTCAGGTTGGGGAGATTCCCGAACGAATCGGTGGCGACGACGTTCTTCACGTTGTCGGCGTTGCGCTGGCTGGTGATTGCCGCCGCGCCGCCCTCGCGTTCGCCGACGACCTTGAAGGCGTCGAGCTTGTAGATGTCGGTCGTCAGATCGAAATGCCGCGTCGTGATCGACGCGGCGGTGACCACCACCTGCTCCCGCACGGTGTTCAAGCCGGTGTAGGAGACCCACACCTCGTGGGTTCCGGGCGACAGCGGCCCCAGGGTGTACTGGCCGGTGCGATCCGAGAGGGCGCTGAGGCCGAGGGCGGGCACGTCAACCCGCGCGCCCTCGAGCAGGTTGCCGGTCGCGACGTTGCTGATGTTGCCGACGAGCGTGGCCGCGGGAAGTGCCGCCGACAGCAGGGACAATCCCGTCGCCAGAGCGGCGAGAAGCGGAAGGCGACCAAGGGAAAGGCGGGGCGGGGTAATCATCGGTGGGTGGGGTTTTGGAAAGGGGATTTCTTGTGGGCGGGGTGTTTTCACCCCGCGGGCCATGGGCGGCGAAGCGAAGGGTGCAGGGTAAGCGCGGCCCGCCCCAAAGGCGATTGTCCAGTGAGACGCCACGCTACGGTGGGTGACAGGGTGAGGCTAGCACACGCGCACGACCTCAAGGCCGAGGAGCGCGCCCAGCTTGTCGATCTTCGCGGAAACATGCCCGACGCCGACCGCGCAGTGGTGCGCGGGGCCGTGCGAGTTCCAGCGGTTGACGAAGTCGCGGGCGCCGCAGGCGAAGCGGTAGCGGCTGTTGGTGTTGCCGATTTCCAGGATGGGCCCGGGCACCGACTCCGCTTCGGCGCAGAGCAATGCCAGCTTTCCCCCGGGAGCCTCGATGACGGAGAGCAGCGTCACCGGTCCGTGCTTTACCGCCATCTCGACCGAGACGCCGCGGCCGACCTTGCCGTGGTAAACCTTCAGCGGCCGCACCTTGGTCTTGCCCTGCGCGATGGCGATGTGCCCCGGTCCGTCGTGGCCCATCAGCACCACGTCGTCCTGGAAATCCATCGCGTAGTACTCGGTGAAGGATCCGCCGGCGCCGAAAAGATCCATGATCTTCATCGCCTGCACGTTCTTCACCTCGTACTCGCCGGCCACCGGCACGCCGCGCCCCGTGAGCAACGAGGTGCCGAGGATGATCGAGGCAATCGTGGCCTCGTTTTCCGGCACGCCCGTGCCCTTGTAGAAATAGGCGAGCGAGCCGAGCCGGTAGTCGGCCACCAGTCGATCCAGCGCCACCGAAGTGCGCGCAGCTTCGGCCAGATCCTCCGCCGGGCAATCGCGCTGGATGTCGAAGACCTTTTGAAACTCCGCCAGCCGCGCCCGCACCGCGGCTTTCGTCACTTCGCGCCGCCGTGCTGTGAGTTCATCCACTTCGAGATGCTCGATGTGTGTACCAAAGGTCACGCCCTGCAGCGTGGCGTCCGACTGGATATCGAGCATGCCGCCGTAGGTATGGCCCATGAGGCCGAGGCGGTTGCCATACATGCCGGCGGCGACGCGCGCGGCCTCGATCCAGGCGTCGACCTCGCGCCAGCACGCGGGGTCGTCGTCCAGCACGCCGGTGATCTGATGGAAGCGGACGCCGGCCCGCTGGAACACGTTGGCAATTTCCGGCACGGGGCAGGCGTTGCAGTGGGCCAGCCATTCGCCGGTCATCCGCGTGCGATCCCCGAGGCGGTTGAAGCTCGCGTAGTCGATGGCGGCGACAGGCTGCAGGTTCAGGATGATCACGGGCACCTTCGCCCGCAGCACCACCGGCAGCACCGTCGACGACAGCGCGTAGGTCGTGACGTGGAGGAAGATCACGTCGACATCGGCCTGGCGGAACTCGCGCCCGGCCGCATACGCCCGCTCCGGGTTGTCCACCAAACCGAGGTTGACGACCTCGACCCCGGGGCGCGCCAGCCGCTGCGCGACGCGGGCGACATACCCTTCGAGGCGTTCCTTCAGGCCCGCGAATTGCGGCCAGTAGGCATCGAGGCCAATTCCGAAGAGTCCGACTTTGAGAGATGAGTTCATGGGGGAGGAGGGAAGTTCTGGGGGCGGCAACTCAGGGCACGGGCACCTGGACAATCGGCAGCAGCCGCACCGGGCCGAGCAGTCCAGACGGCACCAGCGGTTCATCTTTCTTCCACAGGCGCCAGCTCGTGAAACTCGTGCGCCCGGTCGGGCTCGGCCGCTCCTGCTGCACCCACTCCGGCCACACCTTGAGCGTGCCGGTGGGATTGCGCTCGCTGTCCTCCGGCAGGTGCTCGTCGCCGATCAGGCGATTGATCCAGAGGTTCACCACCTTCACCTCCAGGTGGTTCTCGCCGGGCCGCAGGGCGGCCGTCACATCGAGTTGGAAGGGAGGTTTCCAGAGGACGCCGAGGTGGCGGCCATTCAAAGTCACCTCCGCCATCACCTCCACCCGGCCCAGGTCGAGCCGCCAGGCCGTGTCGGCGGCCAGCCGCGGGGCACCGAAAGTCGTGCGATACACCGCCGCCCCGGAGTAGAACTTGATGCCCGGCTCAGCCCGCTGCGACCAGTCCTCCAGGCGGGCAAAGCTCACCTCACCGGGACCGCCGACGGCAGGCGCAAAGTGCACCTGCCAGGGACCGTTGATTTCCGCCGTCGCCGGCAGCCGCGCAACCTCCAACGTCCGGGACCCGCCGCGCGCGGTCTGCACCTCGTAGCGCCCGGCTTCCCGGGCCGCCAGCACAAGGCCCCGGCCCGGAGCGGCCCGCAATTCCGCCGGTGGGGCGACGATCAACGGCGACCGGCGGCTGGGCCCCTGCAACGCGAGGGTCTCGCGGTCGCGGCCGGTGGCGATGAGTGTCTTGTCTTCGACCACGTAGTCCACGACGAGGGTCTTCACCACGCCGAAGGCCGGGTCGTCCCCGCGGGCCATCTCGGCCACTCCAAACTGGAGGGTGCCGCTCTCCGCCAGCCGCTGCACCTTCCGGGTGACATCGCGGGTCCGCCGCGGATCCCCGGGCACGCCATAGACGGCCTTGAGCACCTTCAATCCGAAGGCCGGCGGCACCGGCATCGGATCGCGCAGGGACCACGCCGGACCGTCCTGCTGCCGCAACGCCACGGCTGAATCCGTTTCCCCCAGCGGACGGCGAAACACCACGAAGACCGAGCCGCTCGGTTCCAGCCGAAGGCCGACCCGTGTCACCTCGCCCCGGGGATGATAGAATGCCGCGGGCTCCGTGCGCCCGCTGTCCGGCCACCAGAACTCCGGCTGCCGGCCGCGGACGCGAAACTCCGCCATGGCCGCGACTTCGTAGGGCTGCGGGTTGGCGACGAAATACACGTCTGCCTCCCCGATGCGCCGATGGAGGTAGCGCAGCAACGGAGACGCGGTGAAATCCGGCGGCACGCCGCGCTCCGCCAGGATCTGCTGGGCGGTCCGGCCGGTGAGGATCTTTCCGGATGCCCACAGCGCCGCGGCGTTTTTCCGCACGGTGGCGTCCCCGGCTCCCCGGTCGGCGAGGCTCGGCGACTGGCGCGGCGGTCGGGCCGGGCCGACAATCATGGCCCCGGAGGCGGCCAGTTGTTCGATCTTCGCCAGCAGGGCGGGTGTCATCGTCTCCGTTTCCGGCAAGACCAGCGCGCGGTAGGTCATGCCGTCCGGCAGCACGATCTGCCCGTCGCGGACGCTCAGGCGAGTGAGGACGACGTCCGGGGAGCAGCCGTCGAAGCCGTAACCGCTCCGGATATGCGGGGCGGACTCGGCCTCCGGCGGGGCGACAAAGGCGTGGGGCGCGTCCTCCGGGGTCAGGTAGGCGATATCGGCCACGAACCGCCCCTGTTGGAGGAGGCTCTGGCACCGCGCCAGGTACTCGTGCCAGGCGCGCGACTGTTCCCACCACGTCTGGGTGCGCTCATAGTGGAGTCCCCACGGCCCCATGCTCATGCCGGGCGCGGCCTTGACCCACGGCTGCGCGGCGTAGCGGTGAAACACAAAGCGGTTGATGCCTTCGCAGAGGGCCCAGTCACCGAGATCCTTGAGGTTGCCCGGGTGACCCTGCCAGCGCTCCAGCCGGTTGGAGGTGAAGACCTCCGCTCCGATGATGCGTCGGCCGTAGACGTGCCCCGCCGAGGCCATCTCGGTGCAGTTGTGGGCACGCTGGAACCGCGGCCACGCCCAGAACTCGCCCATCGGCTCGTCGGCCTGACCGGCAAACGGCAGGTTGCCGCAGGGTCCGTCGTAGGCCTCGATCGTGAGCCGGAGTCCGTGTTGGTGCGCGAGCCGGCGGAAGGTACCCGCGTAGTTTTCCACCACCATCTCCGAGATCGTGCGGCGGAAGTCCCACAGGAAGCGCTCGGTGACCTCGGTGCTGTCGACGACACGGCCGGACAACGCCGGCAGGAACGGCAGCAAGTCGTAGCCCCGGCCGGACTGAAACTCCGCCCGCATCCGCGGGGTCCAGTTCTGCGCCCCGTTCTCCCAGCTGTCGATGTGCACCCCGACCAGCGCGCGATCCTGGCCCGCCAGCGCGCGGTTCTGCTGCAGGATTCGGCCCATCAGGGCGTCGAAATGCCGCGTGGCCGCGTCGGGGTTGAGTTTGTCGCACTCGAGGCCCTTGCCGGTGGCCGGCGCCGGCTTGTTCTCCACCCCGGTCGTGGTGTGCCCGAAACGAAACACGAGCCACTGGCCGGGGGGCGGGGTCCAACTCAACCGGCCCTCGCGATCCATCCGCGCGGTGAGATCGATCACCCGCTCGCGGGGAAGGGCCGCACCTTCCGGCGCCGGCGGGAATTCCGCCCCGGTGACGGGGTTCTCCTTGTCCGGCCCGGGCGTGAGTTGGAACAGCGCCTTGAGGCCGATCTTGGGGAGGCGGAAGTCACTCCGCGGAGCCGGCACCGCCAGCACGGCGATGTCGCGGTAGTAACCCCTTTCCGCCTTGGGTTGCGGCAGGATCACCGGCGCAGACGACGCTCCCTCCACCACAGTCTCGCTCCAGACCACCTTCTGCATCGAGAGCTCCGGCGTGATCCACGGGCCACCGCTGCCGTTCCAGCCCGCGTCGTTGTTGAAATTGACCTCGAGCCCAAGGCGCTTCGCCTCCTGCAGGGCGTGGCCGATCAGTTCCAGCCACTTGGGCCCGGCGAAATCCGCCGGCCCCACCGGCGCACCCTGATCGACCTCCATGTAGAGCACGCCCCCGATGCCCACGCGTGCCATCGCCTCCAGATCGGCCGTGATGCCCGCCCGGGTCAGGTTGCCGTTGAGGGGAAACCAATACACCCACGGCCGCGCCGAGGCCGGCGGGGTCCGGAAGGAGGACTCCAGCGGATCCGATGAAGCGGCGGCCGCCAGCACCACCGGCAGGACGGCGGCGGTCAGGACGCCGACCCAGGCGCGGCCCAGAAATCGCGGACAGAGTGGAGAGGTGTTCATGCGCGGGGTTTCGGAATCGGCAACGGGAACGGGGGAGCACACGGAGAACGACGGTGCCGGGACGGCGGGATACGCCGGCCCACTGGTCGGCCCGGTCGCCCAGACTACCGCATCGACACCCGGGGCGGAATTCGAATTCTGCTGAAACTCATACATAAAATGCCCGCGGCGCCTCCGGACTATTTCCGCTACTTTCCCCACTCCCGGGAAGCAGTGTCCTGGGGTGTGGCGGTGACGGCGGTGGGCTACACCCACATCCGGCCGCACACCCCCTACCCTCCCGGCCGCCATCCGAAAGGCCATCACTTCGAATGGAGCCGGGGACGGGTGCTGGAGGCGCTGCAGGTGGTCCTGATCACCGCGGGACGCGGGGAGTTCGAGCAGCGAGGTTCCCGGCCGCAGCGCGTCGAGGCGGGAGACGCCTTCATGCTCTTTCCCGGATTCTGGCACCGCTACCGCCCCGATCCGGCGACTGGCTGGGATGAAAGCTGGGTCGAACTTGCAGGGGATGCGGTGGACCGGCTGTGCCAGAAGAAGATCCTCTCCCCGGGTACCCCAGTGCTCCGCGGCGCCGTCGACGCCGGACTGGACGCCCGCCTCGAGGCGGTGCACGCGCGGGCGCGGGAACCGCTCCCCGGTTTCGATGCGGAACTCGCCGTCCAGGGGTTGGCCGTGCTCGCCGCCTGGAAGCAGGCCGGCCTGGTCCGGCAGCGCAAGACGAGGCTGGCCCGCGCCGTGGCAGCGGCGGAGCGGCACTTCGCGGAACATCTCGCCGAGCCCGTGAACATCGCGCTCCTCGCCCGGCAGCTCGGCGTCGCCTACTCGCATTTCCGGGCGGCCTTCAAGGCTCATACAGGATATGCCCCATGGCAGTACGTGGTGCACCTGCGCCTCGCGCAGGCCCGTCGTCAGCTCGCCGCGAGCGATGCCACACTTGATGAAGTCGCCGGCCGCCTCGGCTTCAGCTCGGCCTTCCACCTCTCCGCCGCGTTCAAGCGGGCCTGCGGCGTGTCACCGGCCGCCTGGCGCCGCCGGCTCGGCGCGAGGAAGTGAGCGAGCGCCGCAGGTGTCCGCGGTGTACCTCAACCGCGCCTGCCGGAAGGCAGCCGCGGCGGCGTCACTTCCGTTTGGCCTTCGCCGGGCGCTCGCGGGAGGCGCCTTCCGCGGCTGGCTGAAACGAACGGCCACTGTTGACGATCTCGTCCCAGCGCTGTCGGCACTCCGCTGCGAGCCGGGCGGCTTCCTGGGGAAACCGTGCCTGCACGTCGGTGGTTTCTCCCGGATCCGCATCGAGGTCGAACAGGGCCGACTGCCCTCCGGGCAAAGCGTGGTATTTGAAGCGCGGGCCGCGCAGCACGACATGATGCGCGGTGAAGGCCCGCTGGCGCGCATCCGCGATGCCGTCCCGGGGCGAACCGGGACCGGAAATCGCCAGCCGGAACAACGGCGTTCGCTCCACGAAGGCGGTGGCGTCCATCAGCGCCGGCCGCAGGCTCACGCCGGTCCAGGGCAGGTGCGCGACCGCGTCCCCAAGCACACCTGCGAGATCGAGCAAGGTCGGAACCAGGTCCTCCGCGCCACCGAACTGCCGGCGATCCCCCGGCGCAATCTTCCCCGGCCAGCGCACCAAGAACGGCACCCGGATGCCGTTCTCCCAGACCGTCGCCTTGTGCCCGCGCAGGGCATGGGGGTTGCGCTTCGCCCAGTCCGCCTCCGTGAGTTCACGATCCGCCTCCGCCTTGTGGCTCATGCCGTTGTCGCTGACGAACACCACCAGCGTGTTTTCCTCCTGCCCGGTCTCGCGCAGGCCGGCCAGCAGGCGCCCGATCGCGGCGTCGAGTTGCGCGATGCTGCCATAGCACCGTGCCAGATCCGCCGACAGGCCTCGCGCGAGGAAGGGTTGCTGGTACCGGTCATCGCACACCCACGGCAGGTGCGGGATGATGTAGGCAGCCGTGGCCAGCCAGGGCTCCGGCCGCTTTTCCCGGATGAAGTCCAGGATCAGATCGGTGAGGATGTCGGCGGTCCACCCTTTCGGCTGAAGCGTGGCCCCGCGATTGGGCAGCGTCGGATCCCGATGCTGGTAGCCGCTGACAAAGTACCCCTGGTCCCAACCGCGCTCCCACGGCGACGACTCGGGCAGACGCGCGGTATCCGCCTTGCCGGCGTAGAAGGTACGGTACCCCGCCGCGCGA
This sequence comes from Verrucomicrobiota bacterium, assembly GCA_016222805.1. GTDB lineage: Bacteria > Verrucomicrobiota > Verrucomicrobiia > Opitutales > Opitutaceae > ER46. The sequence goes on from JACRQG010000048.1 coordinate 72,493, forward strand.
AAGTAGGCCGGGAGCAGGACCTCGTCTTTTCGGAGATTGGCCCGCGGCGGGACGCCCCAGACGCCCGTGAGCAGATGATCGCGGCCGGTGTAGAAGGCCGCCCGCGAGGGCGAACACGCCGCAGCCACGACGAAGTTGCGGAAGACCGCCGACTGCGCCGCCAGCCGATCGAGGACGGGAGTCGAGACGAGCGGATTACCCGTGAAGCCGAAGTCACTGTAGCCCTGGTCGTCGCTGATGATGAGCAGAACATTGGGTCGCCCCCCGGCTGGCGCGGTGGACGCAGCCCGCGCCTCAACCGCGAGGGCGATGACGGCAAGCGAGACCAACATGATCCACCGCCCGGCGCCGACAGTACGACCCGGGTTTTTCCGCGCGGCGAGAGAGGGAATGATCTTCATGAGAACGGAAGCAGATCGGCGATTCTCGGTCGTTGTCTCCGGCACTCCCTGTAGGCAGGGCGACCGCGCCCCGCGAGACCGAAGCAGCGAGGCGGAAGGCGCGCCGCACGACGCGGGGCGGGGTCGCCCCGCCTACAGGAAAACCGAGAGAAGCTAAAACGCCCTGCTCACCGTCACGCTCCAGCGGCGCGGCTGTTGGAACAGGTACCGCCAGGTGCCGGTGTTGTCCTTGTCGGTGATGATGAGGTCATCGTGATCGAGCAGGTTGTCGACGTTGAGCTGGGTCCGCCACGGGCCGAGGCGCGTGCGCCATTCCTTGCCGATCATCGCATTCAAGAGCAGGACCTCGGCGCCGTAGACCTCGGCGTAATCGCGGGTCGTGTCGAAACCAGTGACAGGTCGCGAACGGTAGTTGGCCCCGCCGCCGAGACTGACGCCGTCGTACCAGGCCCCCGCCGCGCGAAAGGTGTAATTGCCAAACAAGTTCACCCGGTGCTTCACCGCCTGCCGGGGCGATCGCCCGTCCGCGCGGCTGATCACCGCCAGCCAGGTCTGCGCGCTGCGGATCGCATCCGCGACCGTGGGGTTCACGTTTGTGTCGATGCCCGTGTACGGCGCCACCAAGGGACGGGTGGCGTTCTGCTGCCAGAGCGCGGCGTTGTCGGCGAGGTAGCTGCGCAGGCGCGGCAGGGTGTTGGACTGCACCACCTCGGTCTGGCTGGCATTGAGCGCGAGGCGGAACTGCCGCGTCGGGTTGGTCGTGATCTCGAGCTCCCAACCGCGACCCGTGTTGTCCACGCTGTCGCGCGGATTGGCGATCTGCCGTTCCAGGCGTCCCAGCGCCTCCCAGATTTCGTTGATCGCCGGCACGAGGCTGGCGGTCACCGCGGCGTCCGCGGCCGTCCGGTTGGTTTCCTCGACCCGGTAGCGCGACAGGGACAGCGCCAGCCGGCCGTCCCCGGTCGCCACCTTCAACCCGACATCGGTGCCCCGGCCGAGCCGCGGGCCCATCGGGCGCTCGTTGATGTCGATCGGCGTCTGCGGCACGAAATTGTCGGCGTTGTTGTAGACCAGGCTGAGCCATGGCAGCGCCCGGAACACGAGGCCGTAGGTGCGGGTGTTGCCGGCGAAGTCGCTGTTCGACTGGCGCGGCAGCTTCCGGCTGAACTCGCGGGTCACGGGATCGCGCGCGGCGTTGCCTCCCGTCCAGAAATCCTGGGAGTCGCGCCGGAAACCCCAGGTGGCGATGAACCGATCGCCCGGCGCCGTACTCTGCCCGGCCAGCATGAGCGAATCGGTGGTGGTTGTCTGGTAGTTGCTGGCGTCGCCGGTGCGGCGGTAGCCGGAGGTCATGCCGGCGAGGGCCAGGGGATGCTCACGCGGATCGAGCGCGCCGCGCCGGCGCGGATCCGCCGAGCTGAAGTCCAGGTACGTGCGCCGCCAGATCTGGTTGGCCGCGACCGTCACATCGAGCGGATAGGTCGCGGAGCCCGGTGGCGTGAGGTTCACTTCATTGAGGGCCTCGGTGAAGGAGTCGTACTTCTCCGAGGAGGCCAGGGCGGCGAGGCGGTGGCGTCCCAGCCGCCGCTGCTGCAGATCGAGATCGTACGCCACGGTGAGGCGCCAGGTCTGCGTGTCGTTGTCGATGTCGCGGTAGCCGGGCTGGCTCTGCACGTAGAGGCGGCCGACGTTGGGGTTGGGCTGGCCGGCGTTGGCCGGCAGCGCGCCGTTGGGCAACGGCGTGCTCGGGATCAGGGCGTTGACGTCGGCGAACGCGCCCATGCTGTTCCAGGCCACGCCGAAGTCCGCCCGCCGCACGTCCCGCTGGCGATTGTAGGCCAGCTCCAGCACGAGTCCACCCCAGCGCTGCTCGAGAAACGCCGCGTAGGTATGGTAGCGGTTGTCGGAACTGGTGCCCGGGCCGCCGAGGTACGCGGACCTCGGGATGAGGGAAAAATCGGTCAGCGCCCGGGAGTTGCCGGCCAGCGAAGGAGCTCCCGGCGCGCGCGTGGTCTGCCGCGTGCCCGTCCACGAGACCAGCGGGGTCGTGCCCAGGGGATCGAAGACGACGAAGCGGTTGCCGTTCTGAATCGTCCCGGCGATCGCCTGCGTGTTGTTCGCGGCAATCGGACGCCCGGCGGCGATCCACTCACTGGTGTAGTCCGACGTGGGCCACGGCATGGCGTTGAGCTGCTGCCGATCCGCGTATTCGCCCTGCACGCGCAGCTCCGTGCCGCGGAACGGACGGTACGCGGCGGCGAGTGCGCCGGAGGCTGTCTTCAGGTACTCAAATTCCCGCCAGCTCTTCCGATCCTGCCAGAGCGCGTTGGCGCGAACAGCCACCTGCCGGCCGATCCGGCGGTTCACGTCCACCGTCGCACGGTAGTCGTCCCAGCTGCCGACCCGCACCTGGACCTGATCGGTGGATTTCCCGGCCAGGTGGGCGCGCTTGGTGGTGGTGTTGACGATCCCGCCCGGGCCGCCGACGCCGAAGAGGATGGCATTGGGGCCGCGGGAGAAATCGAGGCGCTCGGTGTTGAACACGTCACTCGAGACCCGCCACGTGAAGTAGTCACGCCCGAGCGAGGCGCCGGTGAAGCCGCGCACCTGGATGTTGCCGTCGCCCTGCTGGACGGAGGAGAGCCCCGTGTAGTCGGTGAATTCGCGCGAGGCGTTCAGCGCGAACTCCATCGCCGCCATCGTGCTGAGCACGCCGAGGTCATCGAGCAGTTCCTTGGTGAACACGGAGATTGCCGCCGGGGTGTCGCGCAGCTCCGTGTTGAGCCGGCTGCCCGCGAGTGAACTCGTCGCCACGTAGCCCGCATCGCGATCGACCGAAACCTCGAAGGGCGAGAGGGTGATCGCCTCCTCCGCAGCGGGCGCCGGCGGCACGGCCCCCGGGGCGGAGCCGGCGGAGGCGAGAAGGACGGCCACCGAGAAACCACGTCTGGCGAAACGGAACATGGTACGCATGAAAAGCAAAGGAAGGGTGGAGCGCCGTTCGGCAGGAATGGCGCCCCCGGATGCCGCCTCTCCTCTTGCGGCAATCTGGTCACCGCGCAAGGCCGCTCCCCGCCCCCCTGACGCCACCTCCGCACACCGCCCGCCCGCGGCACCACGCGCCCCCGACTTTCTCCGCCACAACCCTCTCGTCAGTGTAACCTATTAGGTTACACTTTCTCCATGTCGCTCCCCGTTCATCCCCACCTGCAGATCTGGCTCAATCTCAGCGGCGCGCTGGCTGATGCTGCGGTCGCGGGCTTTTCCGAAATCAAGTCCGCGCTGCGTTCCCGCCGGAGGGCCAGCTACCGCACCCGCCGGCCCGGCGCCGAGTCGCCGATGTGGAATGCCTGCGCGATCCTGCTCCGTGAGGCCTGCCGCCCGTACGGGACCAAGGCGCGACTCGCCCGCTATCTCGGCGTGCCACGCCAGCGCTTGAACGACTTCCTGACCGGCCACAGTCGCCTGCCCGACGCCGAGCTCACGTTGCGGATGCTCCACTGGCTGGCCGAGACCCGCGCGGGCCGCGATCCGTCGCGGTGAGAGTGTAACCCAATAGGTTACTTTGTCTTTCCCCGTCGCCCGGCGGTTCAGTCCGCTCGGCGGAAGCGCACGCGGAGCAGGCCGGCCAGGCCGATGGCGAGCAAGCCCGTGACGGCGTAGGCTCCGGCCTGCGGCACCGCCGGCACCAGGCTCAACGCGACGGCACCGAGGAGCGGCCCGCCGCACACGCCAGCCCCGATGGCCGCCTCGTGCAGGCCGCCGTGCTCCCCCTTGGTGTCGCCCACGTCCATCGAGTAGAAGAGCGAGGAGTAATAGATCAGCCCGGTGGCGACGCCGAAGATCACCTGGGCGGTGATGACCATCCAGAGGTGCGACGCCAGCACGAGCGTGGCGAAGCCGGCGATCAGCCCGAGGAAAGCCGCCAGCAGCCAGCGGAAGCGGTAGTGCCAGCCGGTCCACTGCCAGAGCACGATGAACGCCACGAGCCGCACGTAGAACCACAGCGAGCAGAAGACCCCGCTCTGCGTGGCGCTGAGTTGGAACCGCTCCGCCAGCTGCGGAATGATGGCGCCCACGGTGTTGATGGCCACGTACGCGAAGGGATTGGCGATCCACGCCATCTGGAGGAAGCGCTGCGGTGGCACGGACTGCCGGCGCGCGGCGTCCTCCGGCTGGTGCGACGGCGGCGCGTGCGGCGCGGCCTTCGGCAGCCGTGCCGCCGCACGCTCGAGCCACAGGGTGAGGCCGAGTTGTGCGAGCACGATGGCGAAAGGGATGCCGTACAGCCCGGCGCGTCCCAGGCGCTCCCACCACCATCCGCCCAGCGAATAGGCCACCGCCGCGCTGCCGGCCCAGACCACGTTGTAGATGCCAACCATGCGGGCGGTGCCGCGAAAGTCCTCCCCCTCGGCCACCAGCGCCTCGAGCGTCGGCCACGTGAGACAGATCGGAGCGGTCAACAACGCCAGGGCCAGCACCTGCCCGACCACTCCCGGAAACAGCCAGCCGACCACCAGGGCGACCAGCATGCCGGAGAATCCAAGCCGCAGCGCGGTGAAGTAGCCGTGGCGCTGCGCGAATTTCCCGCCCAGCCACGACGCCACGAGATAGACGCCGCCATGCAGCGCGGTGAGGAAGAGGTTACCCCGGTTGCCGAAACCGAACTCGTCGCGCGCGAGGAAGAACAGGTAGTAGAGGTAAAACGTCGCCGCGATGCTGTTCAGGGCCTCGATGACGAAGTAGCCGATCTTGAGTTGGCGCAGGGACACAGCGTCAGTCGAGCGGGCGGCGCGGGAAAGGCAATGGCGGTTGCGCTCCGCGCCGTACTGCGCCCCTCGATGCATGCGACGCCGGAGGCAAGACCAGCGACCGCAGAAAAGCGGTGCCACGCCGGAGTGTCGCCGGCCTCGGCGAGGCCGGACCGGACGGATGCCTCCCGGTGCCGCGGCTTGCCAGCCGCCGCCTATTCGCCGTCGCGGCGGGTCTCGAGCCGCACGGGGCCGAGCAGGCCGGAGTCGATGAGCGGGGTCTTGGCGGTGAGTTCGAGGACGTTGGTCTTGGTCAGGCGCTGGGCTTCCGGCAACGCGGCGTCGCCGATCACGCGGTTGGGCCAGAAGTTGACGACTTCCACCTCGAGCACGTTGCCTGTCGGCCGGAGCGCGTCGGTCACGTCGACCCGGAAGGGCGGCGCCCAGACGATGCCACAGGAGCGGCCGTTGACCTTCACTTCCGCGAGTTCGCGCACCTGGCCCAGGTCGAGCCACACGCGCGTGGAGGGAAGCTTCGCACGCAGGCTGGCCGGCAGGTCGAAGCGCTTTTCGTACACCGCCGTGCCCGAATAGTACTTGATGCCGGGCTCGGTCCGCGTGGGCCAGCTCACGAGTGACGGAAACTCCGCCGTGGCGGGACCACCCCAACGCGGATCAAAGCGCACCTGCCAGGCCCCGGTGAGCTCCGCCTCGGCGGCGAATCGGGGGAAGTTTCCGCGGCCCGCCGCCGGCCGGGTTCCCGTTGCCGGCCGGAAGATCACGAACCACGAACCGCAGGGGTCAAACTCCAGGGGCACCGCCGTGCGGCCCTCGCGCACCTCATAGGCGCTCGCGGGCCGACGCTCGCCCGTCACCGCGTTCCACAGCTCCGGGACGCGGCCCGAGACGCGGAAGGTCGCCGTCACCCGCCCGGCGCGGTTGTGGCGGTTGGCGACAAAATAGATGTCCGCCTCCTCCGTGCGCCGGTGGACGTAGTCGAGGTTCGCATCCGCCGGCGCGCCGCTGAACTCACAATCCGGCGGCACGCCTGCCGCCTGCAGGACCTCGCGCACGGGCCGGCCGGCGATCACCTTGCCGGTTTCCCAAAGTTCCGCCGCCAGCCGCTGCACTTCGGCATCGCGCGCGACGCGGTCGTGGAGCCCGCTGGCCTCGGTGGGCCGCGGGCCAATCACGGTCGCACCCGCGGCGACCAGATCGCGGATCTTCCGCAAGACCGGGAGCGAGACGATCGGCCGGTTGGGCAACACCAGCACCCGGTAGCTCATGCCGTCGGGCAGCACGAGGCGGCCGCCCCGCGCGGCAGCCCGGGTGAGCAACACCTCCTCGGTAAGCACGTCGTAGTCGTAACCCGGGAGGATCTTGGCCGGGTCCGATTTCTTGAGCTGCGCAAAGTTCGGCACGTGGTCGCCGTAATAGTAGGCGACATCGGCCACGAAGAGGCCCTGCTGCATCAAGGCCTGACAGCGGTTGAGATAGGCGAAGAACGGCGCGGACTTCTCCCACCACGTGACGTTGGGATTGAGGTGGGTGCCGGCGAAGTACTGCTGGCCGGGCAGGCCCATCTCCTTCGGAGAGCACACGAAGGCATGCCACACGAGCAGGTTGAGGCCCTCGCAAATCGCCTTGTCGAAGGACGGCTTGAGGTTGTCCCACAACGTCTCCTGCCAGTGCGGGCCAATCGTGGTGAAGCCTTCCGCCAGCACCAGCTTGCGCCCGTAGGTGTGCGCGGCCGACGCGGGCTGCTTGAGGAAGAACCGGTTCTCGTCGCCGATGCGGTGCTTCCACGATGTGGCCCAGAATTCGCTCATCGGCGCGTCGTTGTAGCCGAGGCACTGTTGGGCATCGATCGGCACGGCGTGCGGGCCACCCGACTCCGGGTGGATGAGCAGCCCATGGCGGTGCGCGCCCTCGCGGAAGAGCCGGTAGTGGTTGGCGATGGCCAGGTCGCCCATGGTGCGGCGGAAGTCGGCGAGGAAGCGGTTGCTCTCGTTGCGGCTGTTGACGATGCGCCCGGCGATCACCGGCAGCCAGGGCAGCAGATCGTAGCCCCGCCGCGCCTTGAATTCCTCCCGCAGGGTCGGCGTCCAGTTCGCGACCTCCACCTCCCAGCTGTCGGTGTGCAGGTATTTCAGCGCCTTGCCCGCGAGCGGCCCGGCGTCGGCGATCAGCGGCGCGACGACCGCGTCCCAGTACCGGCGAAAGGCCCCGTCATCGAAAGGATCGAGCGCGTAACCCTCCCAGCCCTGGCTGCAGGTCGAGACCTTGCAGTGATCGTTCAAGGTGCAGCCGAGGCGCAGCACCTGCCATTCGCCGGCCGGCGCGTCCCACGTCAGCTGGCCGGTCGCATCGAGCTTGCCGGTGAGGTCCAGCACGTCGCCGGTCTGCAGGTCCTGTTCCCCCGGAGTGGCGGCGACCTCCTGGAACAACGGCGTCGTATCCGGGGCCGAGAACGGACGCAGGGGTTTGAGCAACGCCTTCTCAAGCTGGTTTTGCAACGGCGCGCGTTTCGCCGGAAGGTCCGGCCGCACGCGCCACGCGATCACGAACAGATCGCGGTAGTAATTGTCGCGGGACTTCGGCGCCGCGATCGGAACGACGACCTTGGCCGGACCCAGCACGCGGACCTCGGACCAGGTGAGTTTCTTGGGCGCATCATCGGGGGTCACAATGGGGCCGCCGAGGTTCCAACCGCTCTGGATGTTGAGGCTCATCTCCAGGCCCAGCCGATCCGCCTCGCGCAGGGCGTGCCGGTAGAGTTCGCGCCAGCCCGCCGAGAAGAAGGTCGGCCCGCGGGGCACCTGGGCGTTGTTGCGCTGCTCGGCGCCGCCGGCATCGCAGATCAGGGCGCCGCCGAAGCCCTTGGCCTTCATCTGCTCCAGATCGCGGGTGATGGCCTCCTTGGTGACATTGCTGTTGAGCCACCACCAATAGGCCCGCAACCGGGCGCTCGATGGGGGGTTGGTCCAAACGTCTTCGAGCGTGGACGCCGAGGCGGCGGAGGCGGTGCCGGCGGCGAGCAGGAACCAGAGAGAAGCGGCCAGGCGGACAACGGGAGCGTTCATGAGGCGGAGGGGTGGCGCGAAACCCGGCCATCGGGTCGGCGGCAGGGGGCGATCCTATCGGATCGGAGGGGCGCAGGGATTCGCGCCCTCTGGCATTCTCTCCGCTTTTCTTGGCGTGGGTGCACTCCCCGGCGCCGCCCGGCCGCCCTGACGGTTGGGAAACCGCCACTCCTGCGGTCCGGAGCACCCCGCGGCTCCCCAGGCAATGATGTGCCCCGCCATTTGACCGTCGGATGATATCGCTCTTTGCAGTCCGGATCAATTCGTCCACGCTCGCGGGCGCATGTCTCCGAACCCCTTCCTCGGCGTCTTCTTTCACTGGCTCGGCGGGCTCGCGTCCGGCAGCTTCTATGTTCCCTACAAGGGGGTGAAGAAATGGTCCTGGGAGACCTACTGGCTCGTGGGCGGGGTGTTCTCGTGGATCATCTGCCCCACGCTGCTGGCGAGCATCCTGACCAAAGGCCTGTTCGGGGTGATCCAGCAGCAGTCGGCCTCGACGCTGTGGTGGACGTACTTCTTCGGCGCGATGTGGGGCTTCGGCGGACTGACCTTCGGGCTGACGATGCGCTACCTCGGCATGTCGCTCGGCATGGGCGTGGCGCTGGGCTACTGCGCGGCGTTCGGCACGCTGCTGCCGCCGATCTTCAAGTCATTCGTGCCGTCGATCCCGGTGGCGGAGACCCTCGGGCAGATCGCCGCGACCAAGCCGGGCCAGATCACGCTGGCGGGGGTGGCGGTGTGCCTGCTGGGCATCGGCATCGCGGCCCTGGCCGGCCTGACCAAGGAGCGGGAGATGCCCGAGGCCGAAAAGAAGAAGGCGATCGCGGAGTTTAGCTTCAAGAAGGGCCTGATCGTCGCGACGTTCTCCGGCATCATGAGCGCGTGCTTTGCGTTCGCCCTCACCGCCGGCAATCCCATCGGCGAGGCTTCGGCCAAGGCCGGCACCGACGCCATCTGGACCGGCCTGCCCAAGCTCGTGGTGGTGCTGCTGGGCGGCTTCACCACCAACTTCATCTGGTGCGTGATCCTGAACTTCCGCAACGGCACCGGCTACCAGTACCTCGCGAGCCACGTCCGTCCCGAGCACGCCTCGCTGACCGCCGACGGCGGGGAACACGGCGGCGGCGCGGCCGCGGCGGCGGCCAGCGCGGATCTGCGCGTGCCCCGGCTCGGCAACTACTTCTTCTCCGCCCTCGCCGGCACGACCTGGTACTTCCAGTTCTTCTTCTACACGATGGGCGAAACCCAGATGGGCCAGTACGGGTTCGCCTCGTGGACGCTGCACATGGCCAGCATCATCATCTTCTCCACGATGTGGGGCTGGATCTTCCACGAATGGAAGGGCTCGAGCAAGAAGGCCCACACGCTGATCGGCCTCGGCATCGCCAGCCTGATCCTTTCCACCATCATCATCGGCTACGGCACCTATATCAAGGGCGCCAACTGAACCATCCCGCACCGTCACTTCCCGTTCGTCCCCCGTCCTCCCATGGCCACCAACGCGTACACCTTCGCCCGTGACACCTACGCCGCCCTCGGCGTCGACACCGAGAGCGCCCTGCGCCGGCTCGCCCGCATTCCCATCTCCCTCCACTGCTGGCAGGGCGATGATGTCGGCGGCTTCGAGAAACCCGACGCCACCCTCTCCGGCGGCGGCATCCAGGCCACCGGCAACTACCCCGGCAAGGCGCGCACCCTGGCGCAGCTGCGGCAGGATCTCGAGAAGGTCTACTCGCTGCTTCCGGGCCAACACCGCCTAAACCTTCACGCCATCTACGGCGACTTCGGCGGCAAGCTGGTGGACCGCGACGCCATCGAGGTGCGGCATTTCCAGTCGTGGATCGACTGGTGCGCGGACCAAGGGCTCGGCCTCGACTTCAACCCCACCTGTTTCTCGCATCCCTTGGCGGCGGACGGCTTCACCCTCTCCCACCCCGACAAGAAGGTCCGCCAGTTCTGGATCGATCACTGCATCGCCACCCGCCGGATTGGCGCCGCCATCGGCCGCAAGCTGGGCAAGACCTGCGTGACCAACGTCTGGATTCCCGACGCCTCCAAGGACACCCCGTTCGACCGCGCCGGCCCGCGCGCGCGCCTCGCCGAGGCGCTGGACGCCGTGTTCGCCCAGAAACTCAACCCGCGGCACAACCTCGACGCGATTGAGAGCAAGCTCTTCGGCATCGGTGCCGAATCCTACACCGTCGGTTCGCATGAGTTCTACCTCGGCTACGCCGTGCAGCACCAGAAGGTGTACTGTCTCGACGCCGGGCATTTCCACCCGACCGAGTCGGTCGCCGACAAACTCTCCTCGCTCCTGCAATTCGTCCCCGGCGTGCTGCTGCACGTGAGCCGCGGGGTCCGCTGGGACAGCGACCACGTGGTGATCCTCGACGATCAGACCCGCGCGATCTTCGAGGAAGTCGTGCGGAGCGGCCAGATGGACCGCATCTACATCGGCCTCGACTACTTCGACGCCAGCATCAACCGCGTCGCCGCCTGGGTGATCGGCACCCGCGCCGCGCAGAAGGCGCTGCTGGCGGCGCTGCTCGAACCGGCCAAGGCCCTGCGCCAGGCGGAGCAGGCCGGGGACAACACCCTGCGCCTCGCCCTGTTCGAGGAAGCGCGCACGCTGCCGCTCGGCGCCGTGTGGGACGAATTCTGCCGCCGCCAGGATGTGCCGGCCGGGCTCGCCTGCATGGACGAGATCAAGGCCTACGAGCGCGACGTGCTGGCGCAGCGGTAACCGGTGGCCGGGGGCAGCGACCCCGGCGACAGGGGCGGAGCATCGCCGGTCCCCGCACGGAGCCGGCCTGCTTCCCGTTCAACCCCGCCGCACGGTCTCGATCATCGCGAGGATGTTCTCGAGCGGCGTGCCGGGCTGGACGTTGTGGCACGAACAACAGATGAAGCCGCGCCCGCCCGCGCCCAGGGTCTCCAGGCACCGGCGAGTTTCCGCCCTGACCTCGGCGACCGTGCCCCGCGGCAGCACACTCTGGTTGTCCACGCCGCCGTGGAAGATCACCCGATCGCCGAATTCGCGCTTGAGGTCCGGCAGCTCCATTCCGGGGCAGGCGTGCTGGATCGGATTCAGCACGTCGACCCCGCAGTCGAGGATCGGCCGCAGCAGGCGCCGGGCGGCGCCGTCCGTGTGGTAGAACACCCGCAGTCCATGGGCATGCACCAGGTCGCACCAACGCCGCAGCCGCGGCTGCAGGTGGCGCTCCCACATCGCCGGCGAGAGCAGGAGCGACTCCTGTCCGGCGATATCGTCGCTGATGAAGACCAGATCCAGCCAGCGGCCGGTGCGCGCGAACATCCGGCGCATCATCTCCGTCTGGATTGACTCGATGCGATCGAGGATCGCCTCCACCAGCTCGGGACTTTCGATCAGGTCCATCATCGCCTGCTCCAGGCCACGCATTTGGCAGTAGATCTCAAAGAGGGACACCCACGGACCGATCACCGCGAAGTCGCGCGCCGCGACCTCAGCCCGCGCCGCCGCGCCGTCGTAGTCGAAACGTTCGACCTTCGGCCACCAGGGATAGCGGTCGAGGGAAGCCGCCGTCTCGTAACCGGCGAGCGGCGCTGCGCCGAACTCCGCATACTGCGCCTCACCCGCCTGGATGTTGCGGAGCGGGACGCCCCACATCGTGCGTCCCCCGGCACTTTCGGCTCCGGCTCCGGACTGGGCCCCGGCCGCCTCGCCCGACTCAGCGCGGTATTCGATGAAGTCCCAGACGATCTTGTCGAGGCCGAGCGCCTTCCACATCGCGAGATCGTCCCCGACGCCGCAGTGGCGGCGCAGCTGCGCGGCCACCTCCGGCGTGTGCCAGAGATCCACCGGGGTGCGGTCGGTCGGCTGGCGGTTCAGCGTGGCGAGGATGCGTTCCTTGGAGGTCATGCGGACGCCCGCCAGTTTCGCGGACTTCCCTTCCGCGGCCAAGGTTGATTCGCGCAACCCGCGGCGGAGTGCGGGCGCCCCCGGACTGCCGGCCCGGTCCTCAGGTAAACAGCCGCGGCACGAGCTGCCCGTGCACGTCGGTCAGGCGGTAGTCGCGGCCCTGGAAGCGATAGGTGAGCCGCGTGTGATCGTAGCCGAAGAGGTGCAGGATTGTGGCATGCAGGTCGTGCACGTGCACCGGATCCTTCGCGACATTCCAGGCCAGGTCGTCGGTCTCGCCGATCACCTGTCCGCCCTTGATGCCCCCGCCGGCGAGCCAGAGGCTGAAGGCGTTGGGGTGATGATCGCGGCCGGTGACCGACCGCGAGCCCGGGCGGTTTTCCCCCAGGGCGGTGCGCCCAAATTCCGAACCGCAAATCACCAGGGTGTCGTCGAGCAGGCCGCGTTGCTTGAGATCCTTCACCAGCGCGGCGATGGGCTGATCGGCCATCAGGCAGTTGTGCGGGAGGTCGGTGTTGATCCGGCTGTGGTGGTCCCACGAGGCGTGGATGACCTGCACGACCCGGACGCCGCGCTCGACCAGCCGGCGCGCCATCAGGCAGTTGCGGGCAAAGGTGCCAAACAGCCCGGTGCCGCCGAGCTGATTGCCGCCCTCGATCTTCGGCTCCGTGCGATCGACCCCATACAGGTCCAGCGTGGCCTGGGATTCGCCGGACAGGTCCATCAGTTCGGGCGCGGCAGCCTGCATCCGGAACGCGAGCTCATAGGCCGCGATGCGGCTTTCGATTTCCGGATCGTGCACCTCGGCATGGTGGAGGGCATTCAGCCGAGAGACCCCCTCGATGGTGCGCCGCTGCATCGCAGAGGAGATCGCGGCGGGGTTGTCGAGGTTGAGCACGGGGGTGCCCTCGTTGCGAAACATCACGCCGGAGTACTTCGAGGGCAGGAAACCGCTCGCCCAGCTCGCGGATCCGCCGGGCACGCCCCGCCCCACGCAGATGAGCACCACGAACTCCGGCAGGTTCCGGTTTTCGCTGCCCAGTCCATACGACAGCCAGGAGCCCAGGCTGGGCCGCCCGGCGATGGCCGAGCCGGTGTTCATCAGCAATTGGCCGGGCACGTGATTGAACTGGTCCGTGTGCATCGAACGGATCAGGCAGATGTCGTCCGCGATGGAGCCGATGTGCGGCAGCAGATCCGACAACTCCATGCCGCACTGCCCATGCTTCCGGAACGTGCGCGGCGTCCCCATGATCCGCGCCGATTCCTTGGCGAGGAAGGCGAAGCGCATGTTCTTCCACATCGACTCCGGCAGGGGCTGCCCATCGAGTTCGTTCAGCTTCGGCTTGGGATCATAGAGATCCATCTGGCTGGGGCCGCCCTCCAGGTAGATATAGATGCAGTTCTTGGCCCGCGGCGCATGGTGGGTTCCCACCTGCCCCGGTCCCGGCAGGGTCGCTCCCAGCAGGCGGCCCTCGCCACTGAGAAGATGGGACAACGCCAAGCCGCCGATGCCGCCGCAGGCCTGGGTAAGGAAACTCCGTCGGCTGAACAGGGGAAGGTGCGAAGGCATTTTCAGGGAAAGCGGTGTCGCCCGCTACTCGCGGGTGATGAACTCATCGAGGTTGAGCAGCAACCGGGCGGTCGCGAGGTACGCCAGCCGTTCATCCCCGTCCGCCAAGGCGAGTTGATCCGCGTGGTGGGCGTGAAGGGCCTGCAGTTCGGCGGCCCGCGGCGCCCGCCCGAGACAGCGTTCGAAGCCCAGGCGCAAGCGCGCCTCCAGGTCCCCGGGCTGGCCCGCGAGTTCCGCGCCGAGCTTCTCGCTGCAGGCGAAAAACACGGGATCGTTGAGCAGCGTGAGGGCCTGCAAGGGAGAGTTGGAGCGCTCGCGGCGCGTGCAGGCGACGCTGGCATCGGAGGCATCAAAGGTGGTCAACATCGGATACGGCACATTGCGCCGAAGGTGGATGTACATGCCGCGGCGAAAAGCGTCCGGGCCCTTTGTCTCCGGCCAGGTGCGATTGCGGCCAAAGGCCATGACAAAGGCCGGCAGTGGCGGGTGAATGCTGGGACCACCGATCGTCCGGTTGAGCAGGCCGCTGCTCGCGAGGGCCACATCGCGCACAATTTCCGCCTCGAGGCGGTGCCGGCTCTGCCGCGCCAGCAGTCGATTGAGGGGATCGCGTTCCGCCAAATCAGGGCGGCCCACCGACGTCTGCCGATACGTGGCGGAGGTCACCAGCAGGCGAATGAGCTGCTTGCGGCTCCAGCCCAGCCGGATGAACTCCGTGGCGAGCCAGTCGAGGAGCTCCGGATGCGACGGACGTTCGCCAAGGGCGCCGAAGTTGTCGGGCGTCGCGACCAGCCCGCGCCCGAAAAGCTGCTGCCAGACATGATTGACGGTCACCCGGGCCGTGAGCGGGTTGGCCGGGTCGACGAGCCAGCGGGCCAGGTCGAGCCGGTCCGCCCGCGGTCCCCGAGCCTGCAATGGAGGCAGCGCCGCCGGCGTGCCCGGCTCCACTTCCTCGCCGGGCTGCCGGTAGTCCCCACGATGATGGACGCGGGTCTTGCGGGGGTGAGTCACCAGCACCGGAGCGGCGGTCTTGGGAAAATCGGGCTGCTTCCCGTAGTGAGCCGCCAGCGGCCGGTGGAGCTCCCGGCCCTTTGCGTCGACGAAGCGCGCGACATGCCGCGCCAGCGCGAGTTGCTGCGCGGGCGACCGCTGCCCGGCCGGGGTGTCAAGGATCGCGAGCACGGCATCCGGCAGCGTGCTGGCCTCGAGCGGCAGCGCCGCGGAGGTCGCGGACAGACGGAATCGCGTCAGCACGCCGGTCAGGCGATGCTCGAGTTCGAAGTACAACGTGGACCCCGCGGGGAAGTCCCGCGGCGCCTGCAACTCGACGACCAGCACGTGCGTTGCCTCCGTCTGCGGGGCGATGGTCCAACTGGTGGTGTTGTCGCCATCGAGGACGTTTTCCACGGGTCCGGACTTTGCCGCGAAGTCGGCCCGGGCCGTCGCCAGCGGGAGTTTCTCCTGCGCGCCAGCCGGGGTCTTCAGCATGACGGAAAACTCCGCCAGCGCGAAATCGCCGCCCTTGCTGCGCCCGACCTTGGCACCGAGATCCGCCAGCGCCTCGAGGCGAAACCCGGTGACGCCCGGCTGCGCGATCGGCACCTTGACGACGTACCGCGAGCGCACCGGGTCCTTCACGCCGGTGGTGATCGAATGATCCTCATTCACCGGAAGGGTGTGCTCCTCGTCCTCGGTGATGTGCGTGACCTCCTCAGGGGCGAGCACGACCCAGCGAGTCTTCGGCAACGAGAGTTCCCGTTCCCACGCGGGCACGCCCGTCTCGACGAGGGTGGTGGCATGCTGCGCGATCGGCGCCTCGAGGCGATCGCGCTCCTTTTCCCACACCGCCTGCCGGCGGTTGAACTCGGCGAGCTCCGCGGGGCGCGGCGCGGGCACGTCCCGCTCGGCCGTGGCGTTGAAGAAGGCGTAGAGCTGGTAGAACTCCCGCAGGGAAATGGGATCGTACTTGTGGCTGTGGCATTCGGCGCAGCCGAGCGTGAGGCCGAGCCAGACGGCACCCGTGGTGGCGACGCGGTCGACCCCGGCCTTCACGCGGTCCAGTTCCAGATCCGCGCCGGCCTCGTCGTTCTTCAGGGAGTTGCGGTGGAACCCCGTGGCGATCTTCTGTTCCAGCGTGGCGCCGGGCAGGAGATCGCCGGCCAATTGCTCGATTGTGAACTGGTCGAAGGGCTGGTCGCGGTTGACCGAGTCGATCACCCAGTCGCGATAAAGGTAGGCGTAGGGCCGCAGCGTGTCGTTCAGATAACCGGCGCTGTCTGCGTAGCGGGCCAGGTCGAGCCAGTGCCGACCCCAGCGTTCCCCGAAGTGCGGCGATGCCAGGAGCGCATCGACCAGCCGCTCGTAGGCATCCGGTCGCGCATCGTCGACAAATGCCCGCACGGTCGTCGGCTCCGGCGGCAGGCCGATCAGATCCAGGTACAGGCGCCGGACGAGCGTGCGCCGATCCGCCTCGGGCGAAGGAGGGATGCCCTCCCGCTCCAGGCGGGCCCGAAGGAAACGATCGACCGGATGGGCGAGCGCCGTCCCGCCACCCACGGGATCCGGCACGACGGGCCGGCGCGGAACCTCCAACGACCAATGCCGGCTCCAGACCGCGCCCTCATCGATCCACCGCTGGATCACCGCCACCTGCTCCGCGGAGAGGGCTTTCTTCGCCTTGGGCGGCGGCATCACCTCGTCTTCGTGGGGCGAACGGATCCGGAGGTACAACTCGCTCTCCGCGCTCCGGCCCGGCACCAGGGCGACCGCCCCGCTTTTCCCGGGCGTGCGAAGCCCCTCCGCCGTATCCAGCCGCAATCCGCCCTTGCGCTCCTTCTCGTCCGGGCCGTGACAGTGCAGGCAGTGATTGGAGAGGATCGGCAGGATGTCGCGGCCAAAGTCCACCGCGGGCGCGGCCCGCCCGGCCCATCCACCCACTGCCATGAGCAGCCACATGCCGCGAAAAACGCAACGGCTGGCACGAAGGACGGCGGGGGCCATGGTTCGGAGGTGGGATCGGCTGCTCCGCCGGGGTTGGCGGAAAGCAGCACCACGGGAACCAAACGAAATTCCCTGGGTTGGAAACGAAAAACCCCGCCGGCTTTAGCCGGCCTCGTCGAAACCGAAGACCGGAATCGAAGGCGCCGGGGCGTCTGCCCCCGGCGTCACTGGGGGCCCGATGACTCCGCCGCGCCGGCGGACGCGTGCTCGACGGGAAATCGCAGGGCGAGGGCGCCCCGCCCACCGGGTGGACTGTGACTTGCGGCGTTCGCTCTTGTTAGCAGATCGCCGGGAGGACTCTTTCCGCCCCTTTCCGCACTCGCGGCCCGTTTTTTCTGGCCACGCGGATCGGGGGCGATCTCGATTGCGGCCGCCGCGCGCGGATCTTGTGAGCCGACAGCCCTCGTCCCCTGCCTTCCTCCCCCGGGCCCTTCGCGCCGGTGCCTGGCTGCTGGCTCCCCTTGTCGCCCACCTCGCGTTCTCCTGGATCGGCTTCTGCCCGACCGACGATGGCTGGCTGCCGGCGGTCGCGCGGCGGATCGCCGACGGCGAGGTGCCGCACCGCGACTTCATCTTTGTGCGACCGGCCCTGTCCGCGATCCTCCAGGTGCCTCTGGTCTGGTGGGCCGGTGATCACGTGATGGCGCTCTCGCGTCTCTGGGGCTGGCTCACCCTCGCGGCGATCGCCTGGATCTGGAGCTGGCGGGTCGCCTCCGACGAATCCCCCGCGACGCGGTACGCCCTCTACCTCGCCGCCTTCGCCTTTGGTGCCCACACCTTCCCGGTGATGGCGTGGCACACCATCGATGGCCTGTTGTTTGGATCCCTGGCCGTCGCCGCGGCGGGGCGTGGCACCCCCGGAGGGCGCCGGGTGGGCTTCCTTCTCGTGGGAACCGCCGCGCTGTGCCGCCAGAACTTCGGTCTCTTTGCGCCCTGGTTGCTGCTGGCGGTCGGAGGCCGGCCACGGGACTGGTTGGCTGCCGCCGGGTGGTCGCTCGTTCCGGTCGCCGCCTATTTTACGGTGATGGCCGCGGCCGGCGCCGGAGCGGATTTCCTGCATCAGGTCGCCGCGACCGGCGGCGGGTTGCTCTTCCACGTGGGGATTCAGCGGTTTCTCGGAGACCCCGGGTATCTGGTCGCCCTGGTCGCGGGGACCGGACTGGGATGGGTTCATCACCGTTCGAGCTCGGCCGCCCTGCGCTGGCCCGTGTTGCTCGTGATTGGCTCCGCCCTGGCCTATTCGCTCAGTCGCGGGCCGTGGTGGTTCGCCGAGACGGCGTTTCTGTTTCACGGCCTCGTGGCCGGCGTGACGCTGATCCGGCTCCGGCACCTCGCCTCCACCGACCGGCTCACGGCCATCGGCGCCCTCGGGCTGGCGTGGACCTCCGCCATTTCCCTTGGCTACAATACCCCAGCCTTGGCCAGTGGCCTGCTCTGGCTGGCAACGTGGCGCCTGCTCCGGGTGCCCGCGGAAACGGCGGACACCTCCGGGCAACCCCGGCTCCTCCTCCCGGCCACCGCGGGGCTCGCGGTCGCCGCGCTGGCCTTCGCCCGGCCGCTCCACCCCTACATGGATCGCCCCGTCAGGGAACTCACCCACGACGCGGGCACGGCCCTCGCCGGCGCGGCCGGCCTGCGCACCAACGCGGTCACCCACGCCACCCTGGCCGACCTCACGGGAATCCTCCGAAACCTTGATGCCACCGGCCGACCCTATGTCGTCCTGACCGACTGCGCCGCCGTCTGGATCCGCAATCCCCGCCGCAACCCGCTGCCCTGCGAGTGGCCGCAAGAGACCGAGCTGGGTTTCGACCGCGAGCTGTTCGGCCGGGTCTTTCGCGCCCTCCGCGAGCTTCCGCCGGAAGCGCGCATCGTGACGCAACGTTACCTGATCGCCGATGGCACCTGGCGCTTTGCGCCCATCCCCCCGGATTCCGCCTACTACTTTGTGCAGAATTGGGTCCGCCAAAACTGCCAGCCGGCCGGCGAGACTCCGTTCTTCACCCTCTACCATCCGCCGCGACCACCGCCGTTGAAAGCCCCGTAAACTCCTCCCGCGGCCGATGTTCACACTCGACAGTTTCCGGCGGGCGCCGTGAGTTTGCAGGTGGATGAACGCTGCCTCCTCGACCGTCCGCGTCGGCGTGATCGGCTTTGGCCAGTGGGGACCCAACCACGTGCGCAACTTCCGCGCGATCGACGGTTGCGACGTCGCCCGCGTGTGCGACGCCTCCGCCGGACGCCTCGCCCTCGCCCGCAAGCAGTTTCGCGATGTCGAGACCACCACCGATCCCGCGGCCGTCACGCGCGCCACCGACGTCGACGCGGTCGTCATCGCCACGCCCGTCCAGAGCCACGTCGCCCTCGCCCAACAGGCGTTGGAGGCCGGCAAGGATGTGCTGTGTGAGAAACCGCTGGCCGCCACCGTGGCGGAATGCCGCGCCCTCGCCGATCTCGCCGCCACCCACGGCCGGATCCTGATGGTCGGGCACGTGTTCCTCTACAATCCCGCCGTCCAGCACCTGAAGGTGGACCTGGACCGCGGCGAACTGGGTCGCGTCTATTACATGGACGCCACGCGCACCAACCTCGGTCCGGTGCGCCGCGACGTCGGCGCGATTCACGACCTCGCCAGCCACGACGTCTCGATCTTCAACCACCTCCTCGAGTCCGCGCCGGTGGAGGTGTCGGCCGCCGGGGGATTCTTCCTCCAGGAGAAGATCGAGGACATCGGGTTCCTGACGCTCACCTACCCGCGGGGGGTCATCTGCCACGTGCACACCTCCTGGCTGAATCCCCGCAAGGTCCGGCAGCTCACGATCGTCGGCGATCACAAGATGGCGGTGTGGGACGACATGAACAATCTCGAGCCCATCCGCTATTACGACAAGGGCGTGACGGCCGACCACTATTCCTCCTTCGGCGAGTTCCAGATGATCCTGCGCGATGGCGCGATCACCATCCCCAAGGTCCGGCTGGCCGAGCCGCTGATGAAACAGGATCAGGATTTCGTCGACTGCATCCGCAGCCGCCGCCCGCCAGCGGCCGATGCGAGGTTTGGACTGGAGGTGGTCCGCGTGCTCGAGGCGGCCCGTGAGTCCCTCGCCCAGGGCGGCCGTGCGGTGAAGCTCCCGCCCGCATGAGTTCCGCCGGGAGTCCGCCCTGCCAGTGCATCGCTCCCGACGTCGTGCTCGGCCGCAACGTCCGCCTCAACGCCTTCGTCAACCTCTACGGCTGCACCCTCGGTGACGACTGCATGATCGGGACGTTCGTCGAGATCCAGCGCGACGTCATCGTCGGATCCCGCTGCCGGATCCAGAGCCACACCTTCATCTGCTCCGGTGTCACCCTCGAGGACGATGTCTTTGTCGGGCACGGGGTGATGTTCATCAACGACCGGCACCCCTCCGTGGCCGCCACCCTGGCGCGCACGTGGCAACTCGAGCGGATCACCATCGGCCGCGGCGCCTCCCTGGGGTCCGGTGCGCTCATCCTCGGTGGCGTGAACATCGGTGCCGGAGCAGTGATCGGCGCCGGGGCGGTGGTGACCCGGGATGTCGCCGCCGCGACGACGGTCGCCGGCGTGCCGGCCCGGATCCTGGCACCCCGGCAATGAGCGCGGCGCCGGCCCTGAGTGTCATCGTCCCCGCCTACAACGAGGAGGCGCTGCTGGCCGACGCCATCCGGCGGTTGCACGGCGCACTCGCGGAGCTTCGCCTCCCGGCCGAGATCCTCCTGGTCAACGACGGTAGCCGCGACCGCACCCCGGAGATCGCCGATGCCCTCGCGCGGGAGTTGCCGGGCCTCGTGGTCGCCCACCAGGCCAACCAGGGCATCGGGGGCGCCTTTCGCACCGGCGCGGCCCGCGCCACCGGGGATTACCTGATCCTCTGGCCGGCCGACATGCCGGCCGCGGCCGAAGATCTCGCGCCCTACGTGGCGGAGTTTGGTCGGGCCGATGTGATCGTGGGCTGCCGGCGGCGGCGGGAAGGCTACAATCCGCTGATGCTCTTCAACGCCTGGCTCTATCCCAAGCTGGTCGCGACGTTGTTTGGCCTGCGGGTGCGGGATGTGAACTGGATCCACGCCTATCGCCGGGAGTCGTTCCTCCGGATCCGGCTCACGCAGCGCGGCATTCCGATGCTCGCCGAGGCGTTGGTGCGACTGCGGGATCAGGGCGCGCGTTTTGCCGAGGTCGAGGTGACGATGAAGGCCCGTCTCGGGGGCGTGCCTTCGGCGTCGCGGCTCCGCGTGATGTGGCGCACGCTCACCGGCCTGTTCTCGTTCTGGTGGCAGTGGCGCCGGGAGCCCCGCCCGGCGGGGCGCCCATGAAACCTCCCCGCGCCGCCTCTTCCCTGGCGCCGCGCCCGATCACGCTCGCGCTTTTCGGGCTGGCCGGCGCCCTCCTCGCCGCCTGGCTCTGGCACTCGTTCTGCCGGTTTCCCTCCATTGTCTGGAACGACGTGCGGCTCGCCCCCACGATCGCCCTCGCGCAAGGCTGGCCGATCTTCCCCACCGCCTCGTCCGGCACGATCAATACCTGGACCTACGGCCCGCTGCCGCCCTTGTACTATTGGCCCGCGTCGCTGGCGACCAGCGCCAGCGGCGCCCTGATGATCGCGGCGGCGCTCAACCTGCTGCTCACCCTCGGCCCAATCGCCCTGGTCTGCTTCGGCTGGCCGGCGGAGGACGACGTGGCAAAGCGGGCGCGTCCCGGACGCTGGGCAGCGCTGCTCCTCTGCCTCGCGCTCTGGCCGCCGCGCCACTACGAGGTGATCTTCGCCGACAATCTCGGCATCGCCTGCGGACTTATCGGCAACCTGCTGCTCCTCCGCTCGCCGAGTGCCGCCGGTCGCTGGCTTGCCGCCGCCGCCGCCTGTGCCGCCGTGGGCTGCAAGCAAATCGCCGTCGGAGTGCCGCTGGCCCAGGTGCTGTGGCTCGGCCTCACCGCGGGGGGACGCGAGGCGTTGAAACACACCTGCCGCCTGGGACTCGCCGGCCTCGTGCTCGCCGGCCTGTCCATCGGTCTCTTCGGCGCCGCCGGCCTGCGCCACGTGCTGTTGGAACTTCCGGCCAGCTTTCCCTGGGCCGTGCTCGCCGCCCGGCTGCAGCCGATGATCCCCGAGGCGCTGTGGCAGATCGCCCTTCCCGCCGTCGTGATGCTCGCTGCGCGCCGCCGCTTTGCCCGACCTGACCTGCTGCTGCCCGCCCTCGCCTGGGCCTGCACGCTGCCGTTCGGGATCCTGGCCCTCCTCAAGACCGGAGGCTGGCTGAACTCGCTCTACAGCCTCGCCCTCTGGCTCCCGCCCGTCCTCACCTGGCTGCTGACACGCACCCCGGATCGCCCGGCCCGCACCTGGTTTCCAATCGGTGCAGCGACGGCGGCCGCGCTGATCGGCGGCTTCCGGCTCGCGCAGGCTCCGCAGTTCCAGGTGTTGCCCGCCACGTCCGGTTATGTCGCCGCCACGGAATTTGCCGACCGCTTCCGCGGGCGGATCTGGTTTCCCTTCCACCCCCTCGTCACCCTCTACAGCGAACATCGCTACTACCACGACGAGGATGGCCTGCACGTGCGGAGGCTGTCGGGGATCGACACGGGCGCACGGCAGCTCGCCGAGCACCTTCCGCCCGCCGTGCAGGTGCTGGCCTTTCACAATGCGTGGAGCAACTGGGGCGTCGCCCGCAGCCTGCTTCCGCCCGATCCGCGCCAGCTCGTCGTCGGCGACTGGACGCTCTGGCTGCCGGCGGAAAAGCGATGAACGAGCCGCTCTCCCCGCTCCAGCGCGCGGCCGTCGCATTCCTGCTGCTCCTGCACCTCGCCCTCGGACTAGGGGCGGTGGTGCAGAAAAGCGTCACGGTTGACGAGATCTTCCACCTCACCGGCGGCTACTGCTTCAACGCGCTGGGCGACTTCCGCGTGCATCCGGACAACGGCGTGTTGCCCCAGCGCCTCCATGCCCTGCCCGCCGTGCTGATGGGCGCGCAACCGCCCCGGCTGGAAGGGAACCCCTACTGGCAGGCCGCGGACTCCTACGTGCTCAGCTACCAGTTTTTCTACGAAAGCGGGCACGACCACTGGCCACTGCTGCTTGGGGCGCGCGCGATGAACTCGCTCTTCGGCGTCGCGGTGCTGCTCCTCGTCTTCGCCTGGGCCCGGCGCCTCGCTGGAGCGGCGGCGGGCTTCACGGCCCTGGGCCTCGGGGCCCTTTCGCCCACCTTGTTGGCCCACGGCCCGCTGGCGACCACCGATGTGGCCGCGGCACTGTTGCTCACGGCGAGTGCGGGCGCGTTTTGGTCCTGGCTGCGGAACGACGGGGGCGGGCGGCTGGCCGTCAGCGCGGCGGTCTTTGGCGTGGCCTGCGTGACGAAGTATTCGGCGGTGCTGCTGCTTCCGATCTTTGGAGGACTGACGGTGATTCACGCGCTGACCACGCCGCGCTCGGCCTGGCAGCCACGGCGGATTCTACTCGGCCTGGTCGCCCATGGCGCCGCGGCGGTCGCGATCATCTGGGCTTGCTTCGGTTTCCGCTACCGCGCGCTGGCGCCGGATCTTCCGACCAGCGAGCACTTCACCACCAGCTGGGCTTGGATGCTCGATCGAGCCGGTTGGCAGGGCAGCGTGTTGCGCGCCATCGCCGCCGCCCGCCTGCTCCCGGAAGCCTTCCTGTGGGGTTACACCCATACCTACCTGGGCTCGCTGGAGCGCGGGGCGTATCTGGCCGGTGAATTCAGCAACACCGGCTGGCGTTCCTTTTTCCCCCTGGCGTTCCTCTGGAAGTCGACTCCGGCCGAGCTCTCCAGCGTGCTCGCCATCATGGCCGCAGCCGTGCTCCGGCGGCACCGGCTGGCCGCCTGGATCGTGCGCCTTTCGCCGCTACTGCTGCTCGTCGCCGTGTACGGCGGAGTCGCCCTGACCAGTCGCCTCAACATCGGTCACCGGCATCTGCTTCCGCTGTATCCGGCGCTCTTCATCCTGGCCGGCGTCGCGGTCAGCCGCCTGGCTGCGTGGAGCCGGCGCCCGGCCTGGCTGGGCACGGGCTTGGGGCTGGCCGCGCAGGCGGTGTCGGCACTCACCTGCTGCCCGCACTTTCTCGCGTACTTCAATGTGACGGCCGGTGGGTCGGATCGCGCCTGGCGGCTCCTCGTCGACAGTTCGCTCGACTGGGGGCAGGACCTGCGGGGCCTCAAGATCTGGCTCGAACGCCAGTCCGGCCAGCCCGGCTCGGCGCCGGTTTACCTCTCCTACTTCGGTTCCGGGGAACCCGCCTACTACGGGCTGAAGGTCCGGCGGCTGCCTTTCGTCAACGGCTTCAAGCTCGCCACCTCCTACGTGCCGCTCGAAGCCGGCACCTACTGCATCAGCGCCACCACGCTGGTGCAGGTCTACAGCGTCGTGCGCGGCCCCTGGACCCTGGAATGGGAGAAGGAATACCAGCAACTGCGGAGCCTCGAACCGCTCTTTGCCGAGTATGCGACCAATCCCCGGCGGCGGGCCGAGCTGGAGCGCGATGCGCCCGCCGACCAGTGGCGCCGCTCGTGGACGCGCTTCGACCTGCTGCGCTTCGCGCGCCTGTGCCATTACCTGCGGGTGCGCCACCCGGAGGATCACGTGGGGCACTCGGTGTTGATTTACCGCCTGACCGCCGCCGAAGTCGCGGCGGCCACGGCAGGTTCGCTGGCGGAATGGCAGCAGGCAATCGAACGCGCGGCGGCAGGGAAACCGTGACCCCCTTCGTCGCCGTCCGGGAGCGAGGTTCCCGTTGTTTCGTCCCGCTGACTTCGCCAACGTGAACGCCGTGGTCCGTCCCACGCTCCCGCCTTCCCCGGCCTTTCTGGTCGCCCTGGCCTGCCTCGCCGCCCTGGCGCACGCGATCCTCGCCGTGACCGCCACGGCCGGGAAGGGCCTGACCGCCGACGAGATCGCTCACCTCACCGCCGGACATGCCTACAACACCCGCGGCGACTACCGCCTGCAGCCGGAGAACGGCAACCTCCCCCAGCGCCTCGCGGCGCTTCCCCTGCTGATCGCGGGCGATCCCCTGCCGCCAACGAACCTCGACAGCTGGCGGACCGCCGACGTCTGGAAGTACGGCCACCGCTTCTTCTTCGAAGGCTCGCTCTCCGTCGGCGAACGCCTGTTTCAGGGCCGGGCCATGATCGCGCTCGTGAGTGCGGCGACCGGCCTGCTCGTATTTTTCTGGTCGCGGTCACTCTTCGGCTGGAGAGGCGCCTTCGTGTCGCTGCTGCTCTGGATGTTCTGCCCCACATTTCTCGCGCATGGCGCCCTCGCCACCTCGGACGTGACGATGGCCTTCTTCTTCCTCGCGTCGGTGGGAGCCTGGTGGCGGCACCTGGAGCAGCCGGGCCCGGGACGGGCGGCGCTCAGTGCCGTCGTCCTCGGACTTGCGTTCGTGGCCAAGTTCTCCGCGGTCCTGCTGCCTCCGATGCTCGCCGTGCTCGGGCTGATCTGGGCCGCCCGCGCGGCCCGGGATCACGGATGGCGGGCGCCGCTGCTGCGCCTGGTTCGCACCACCGCAGGGCATGCGTTGGCGACCTGGGGCCTCCTCTGGCTCTTCTATGGGTTTCGGTTCAGCGCATTTGCCCCGGCCGACGCGGACGGCGCCTCCTTCAACCATGGCTGGGGCTGGCTGCTCACCGGCATCGGCGCTCCGGCCAAGGTCATCTGGTGGCTGAAGGAGTGGCGGCTCCTGCCCGAGGCCTGGCTGCACGGCCTGACGTTTGTCCTGCAGTTCTCGCGGGCGCGCGGCGCCTTCATGAGTGGCGAGTACAGCGTCACCGGCTGGGTCACGTTTTTCCCCTGGGCCTTCCTCATCAAAACCCCCGTGCCCTTCCTGTTGCTGCTCGGGATGGGACTCCTCGCGGCGGTCCGGCGCACCGTCCAGCTCGCGACTCCCGACCTCGGTGCGCGGCTGTGGCCGCTGACCCCGCTGACAGTGCTGTTTGGCGTCTACTGGGCGACGTCGCTCACCTCCGCCCTCAACATCGGTCATCGGCACATCCTGCCCGTCTACCCGGTCCTCTTCATCGCCGCCGGCTGGCTCGGCCATGGGTGGGATCGCCGCCGCCCACTGGCCGCCGGGGTGCTGACGCTGCTGCTCGTGTGGCACGCCGGCGAGTCCCTGCGCGCCCGGCCGCACTACCTCGCCTACTTCAACCCCCTGGTGGGCGGCTCCGAAAACGGGTGGCGACACCTCGTCGACAGCTCGCTCGACTGGGGACAGGACCTGCCCGGACTTAAGGTGTGGCTCGATCGGGAAGCCCGCGGGCAGAAGGTGTTCCTCTCCTACTTCGGCACGGGGGATCCGCGTTATGAAGGTATCGTGGCCACCGCCCTGCCGACCCTGCCCGACTTCGGGCCGCCCCGCCGCTGGCACGCCCTGGAGCCCGGAGTCTATGCCATCGGCGCCACGATGCTGCAGCATGTCTACAGCGAAATCCGCGGCGAATGGACGCTCGCGCACGAGCGCGAGTTCCAGCAACTGCGCCCGCTGGAGGCCACGCTGATTGCCTCGCAGCGCGATCCCGCGGTGCGCGCCCGGCTGCAACGCGACACCCCCGACGCCGACTGGCCCGCGACCTGGAAGCGGTACGAGGCGCTGCGATTCGCGCGCCTCTGTCACTACCTGCGCGTCCGCGGCCCCGATGCGAACGTGGGACACTCAATTCTGATCTTCCGCCTCACCGCCGAGGAGATTCGTCGCACGACCGCCGGATCCGCCGCCGACTGGCGAGCCGCCATCGAAGGGGTCGTGGCGCCCAAGTAGGCGGCAGACTCGCTCCAACGGTGTCCACGGTCCGCCGGCCGCGCCGGGGCAGGACGCGGCATTTCCCCGGAGATTCGCGCCACCGGAAAACCGCCGTTGCCTCGATCGACCCGCACCGGAATCCTCGTCGCCATGCAAACCCGTCGCTTCGGTCGCACCAACCTGGCCATGCCCGTTCTCACCTGCGGCGGCATGCGGTACCAGCAGTCGTGGGACGACCTGGATCCCGCCGCCGTCGAGGAGGCGGGCCAGCGCAACCTCGAAGCCACCGTTCACCGCGCCCTCGAGCTCGGCATCACGCACATCGAGACGGCCCGCGGGTACGGCAGCAGTGAAATGCAGCTCGGCCGAATCCTGCCGCGCCTGCCGCGCGATCGGATGATCGTCCAGACCAAGGTCGCACCCTGCGCCTCCGCGCGCGATTTCCGCGCGACCTTCGAGAAGTCGATGGCCTATCTGCAGCTCGCGCACGTCGATCTGCTCTCCCTCCACGGCATCAACAACGCCCAGCTCCTCGAGTGGTCGCTGCGCCCGGGCGGGTGCCTGGAGGAGGCCCGCCGGTTGCAGCGCGAGGGACGATGCCGCCACGTGGGTTTCAGCACGCACGCCACCACCGACATCATCCTGCAGGCGATCGCCAGCGACGGCTTCGACTACGTGAACCTGCACTGGTACTTCGTCAACGAGCTCAACTGGCCGGCAGTCGAGGCCGCCACGGCGCGGGACATGGGGGTCTTCATCATCTCGCCCAACGACAAGGGCGGAAAGCTCTACTCCCCTCCTCCGCGGCTGCGCGAACTCACCGCGCCGTTCACGCCGATGCAGTGGAACGGCCTGTGGTGTCTCTCCCGGCCGGAAGTGCACACGCTCTCGATCGGGGCCAGCCGTCCGGACGACTTCACCGAGCATGTCGACGGCCTGAACCGATTCGCGGGCCAGCCCGAGTCCCTCCGGGCCATCGAGGGCCGCTTGCGCCAGGAGATGGTTGCGGTTCTCGGCGCCGACTGGTGCGCCCGCTGGCACATCGGTCTGCCCCGGTACGTCGACGTGCCGGGAGGGATCAACGTCCAGGAAATCCTCCGCCTCTTCACCTACGCCCGCGGCCTCGGTCTCGTCGAGTGGGGCAAGATGCGCTACAACCTCCTCGGCGGCGCCGGCGGTCACTGGTTTCCCGGCGAGAAGGCGCAGGACTTCGACGACCGCGCCATCGCCGCAGCGTGCGCCGCTTCACCGTTTGCCGACCAAATCCCCGCTCTCCTGCGCGAGGCGCACGCCCTCCTGAACGATCAGCCCAAGAAGCGCCTGAGCCAGGGCGGAACCTGAGCATCCGGCCCGGCCGGCCAGGGGCCGCGGAGCCGATCAGTCCGCCGCCGGCGGTGTCTCCACGGCCACGAGACGGCTCAGGCGAATCCAGCGCATCCCGAAGCGTTTTCGGTCGAGGGGTTCGAGCCGGAACTCCGGCGGCAACTCGTCCTCGGGATCGACGCCGGCGTCGCCCTGGGCCGAGGTCGGTCGCACCACCTGCGCCACCAGCACCTCCCGGAAAGTGCCCTGCCGCATGTGCCAGGCGATCTGCGGTCCGCGCGCGCGGGCCACGGGGGTGTTGATCGCGGAGATTCGATGCAGCAGGTAGGGCATCGTGGCCTTGGAGGTGATGACCAGCACCGGCCCCGGTCGCTGCCGCACCTCGTCCAGCTCCCACTCGATTTCGCGCATCACGAGATTCTGCGAGGTATACAGCGATCGCGCGAAGGCCGGCGCTCCCAGAACCAGCATCCATCCGGCCAGCCCCAGGGCGGCGAAACGCGTCGCCGGGAAGCGCGCCGACTCCAGTTGCCGCACCAGCCAAGCCGCCCCCACGACGAGGAGCAGGCAGAAGGGCAGGGCGAAGCGCGCCGTGATCGGCTCATCGAAGCGGCTCCAGTAATAGAACATCAGCATCGCGAGGTTGGCGGTGATGCCCAGGCCGATCAGGACTAGCACCGGCACGGCGGGCGGGATCCCGGGCCGATCGGCCGCTGGCCGGCGCCACCATCGCACCCCGGCCACCGCGGCTCCGATCAACCCGGCGAGTCCGAGCAGCGTAAGGTAAATCGAGTTCGGCTGACCGGGTGAAACCGCGAAGAAGAAATTCCGCGCCCCTTCGAGGTTGCCCGCGAGATACTGCAGACCAAAGCGCGCGGTGTCGCCCTCGCGCAACTGCCAGAGCACCGGCTTGGTGTCGACGATCCGGCTGTGCCAGGCGTAAGGCACGAGCAGCAGCGGCGCCACCACCGCCGGCCACGGCAGCAGCACCCGGCCGCACTTCCGCCACCCCAGGAGAATCACGACCGCGATCGGGCCCACGAACAGCACGGATTCGTAGCGACTCTGGGCGAGCAGCACCGTGGCCAGCACCAGCAGCGCCAGCCGATCGTCATCCGGCGCGCGCAGGTAGAGGATCCCCGCCACGAGCACCACGACGATCATCGTCAGGTTGTGCAGTTCCATGCTCGCGCCGGTGGCGTTCTGGCCGAAGAGCGGCAGGGTGCCGAGAAGCGCAACCGCCAGCAATGCGGGGCCCCGCCGGCCAGTCAGCGTCCGCACCACCCAGGACATCAGGCCGAGGCAGACGAGGGCGCACCCCACGTTCAGGGCGAAGGCGTTCTCCAGGCGGTAGCCCGTCAGGTCATGGAGCAGGGAGACCAGGAACGTGAAAAAGTACGGCCGCTTGTCGAGGAACGCGTCGATCGCCAGCCACGTGCCGGCGAAGTCGAAAGCCCGGATCGGCGTGCCGACTTCCTTGGTGGCGTGCAGATGCCACGCGGTGCCCTGCAGCACGTACTCGTCGAAGAGCACCTTGTGGCGGAAGCTGTCCGACCACACCGCAAACGCCGTTGCCGCCAGCACCGCCACCGCGACCCACCCGGGCCGGCGCAGCCACGCCTGCCACACGTCGCGCCGGGCGGCCGCGACCCGGCAGCCCCAGAACAGAAACGCCGCAAACACCGCGGCGATGTAATAGTAGCCCCCCGCCACGATCAGCTTCTCGGCCCGCGCCGGCGACACCAGGAGAAACCCCACGGCCACCGCCGCGACGCCGCTCGCCGCGAAGAGCGCCAGCCGCGCACGCGCGGGCGCCGCCGTCAGCAGCGCGAGGAAGGAGGGAAGAACAGTCCTCACGGCAACAACGGGCCCCGCTTCACGGCAACTGCTTCATGTAGCTCTCGAGGAACTGCTGCCGCGCCCGATCGATCTCCGCCCGCGATTTCGGCACCTTTGCCGTCACCGGGTCCGGCGCCGAGATGACGGTTTCCCCGGAGCGGATCGCCTTCACCCGGCTGATGCGGGAGAGCGTCAGCAACTGCAGGCGGCGTTCGGCGACGGGTTCGAGCACGAAGGCCGGCCCCAGATCGTCGCCGTCCCGCAGGGTCATCTTCCCGGAGTCGGGATCGATATTGTACCGCTGAAAGACGAAGACGTCGGAAAAGGTCCGGTTGCGCAGGTGAAAGGCGATGTCCTCCCGGCGCTTCACGGCCACCACGGTCGGGGTCGCCGAAACCAGGTGCGTGATCCAGAGGGTGGCGTCGTTGTCGATCATCAGGTAGTCCGGGCGTACCTGCGCGGCCATGAACTCCCTTCGCCAGGCTGTCTCGCGGCCGGGAATGTACTCCTGGCTGTAGGCGTGGGCGGCCATGGCCGGTACACTGCGGGCAATCAGCCCAAGGCCCGCCATCGCGAGCAGGGCGCGCGCCACCGCCGGACGCGGGAAGGACGGAAGCACGGCGACGATGGCCACCACCAGGCCGAGGTGCGTCGGCAGGCTGAGACGGCGGATCACCGGGTCGTCGAACTTGCCCCAGAAATAACACATGAGGAGTCCGAACTGCACGGCAAAGCCCAGGCTGAAGATCGCCACCGCCGCATTGACCGGCGTCTCCCGCCCGAGGTCGCGCAGACGCTTGGCGACGAGCAGGAAAAAGAACGGCGCGGCCAGGCAGCCCAGGATCGACAGCACCAGGGAGTTGGGCTGGTCGGAGGCCTTGCCGAAGAAGAAATGCAGGGCGTGGCCCAGATTCTCCGGGATGTACGCCACCGAGAACGGCTCCGTGTAGCCGGGCTTGCTGAACATCTCCCAGGCTGATGCCCGCAGATCGAAGATGCGGTGCTGCAGGGGATAGGGCACCATCAGCAACGGGGCGAGGATCACGGGCCAGGAAATCTGCGCCCGCCCGTCCTGCCACCAGACCCACAGCACGGTCAGCACGACGGGCAGCACGTAGATGACGGATTCGTACCGCACCTGCGCCAGCAGCAGCCCGGAAAACGCCAGCGCGGCCAGGGCCGGGCCGTCCCGTTTCTCGATGTACCGCGCCCCCAGCAGCAGCGTCGCGGCGATCATCACCAGGTTCAGCAGTTCAAATCCGCCACCCGTGGCATTGTGGCCGAGCAGCGGCAGCCCCGCCAGCAGGGCCACCGCGATCCAGCCGGCCGGCCTCCCGGCGATGCGCCGGGCGAGCTGGCAGACGAGTCCGAGGAGGAGGAAGGTCAGCACCGCATTGAGGACGAAGGCATTCTCGGGGCGATAGCCCGTCACGTCGTGCAGGAGCGAGACAAGGAACGGGAAGAACAACGGCCGCTTGTCGACGATGCCCTCCACGATCATGAAGGCCCCCTGGATGTCGTTGCCGCGCAGCGGCGTGAGCACCGTCTTGTCGAGATGCATGCTCATCGCCGTCCCGAGGAGCATGATCTCGTCCATGATGATCTTGAATCCGAACTTCTCGTGCGCCAGCAGCACGCAGCCGCCCAGGATCACCACGGCCACCGAGGCCCAATCCCACTGGCGCCAAGCCCGCAACCAGGGTTCCGCCGAGAAACTCTGCCACAGGCTCCATCCCCACAGGACGAACGCCGCCAGCACACACCAGTATCCGGCATGGGACACCAGCGTGATCGCCTGCCGATCCGGGATGGCGACAAAGGCCAGCACCACGGCCAGCAGTCCCGTGGCCAGCAGCCACCAAAGGCGACGATCGCGGAGAAACTCGGAGAGATTCGGAGAGACCATGGATTTCGGCACGACTGCACCCCGCGCTCGGCGTCCGCCCCCTCAGGCACCGGCCGGAAGCCCGGGCCGGCCGTCCCAGGGCAACGGGGTCAGACGCCTTCGACGGTTACCCGGCATTCCTGAGGGATCTGCGGGCTCTCGACAACGCCAGACGTCGCCCGGCGCCCCTCCTTCAGGCGGGAGGGAGTCTCCCGCGAGGGCGGACCCGCCAGGGCGCGTGGCTCCAACGCCCCCACCCTTAATCCCGGGCGGCGCCGGCGCCACCCCGTCACGGTGCGTAGGTCATCGTCCGGGCACTGCCGATCCCGGAAATCGTGATCGTGATGCCTTGGGTGTAGAAATCGGGGTAGGTTTCGAGCGCCACCGTGTTGAGGCTGCGGACGTAGTTGGTGGCCCCAACCAGGGAAGTCGAGGCAGCGAAGGTCGCCCCGCTCTCCAGGAAGTAGGAATCGGCGGCCGCCGCCATCTGCCGCGCGTTGTTGAGCACGGCCTTGTCCTGGGACGCGGTCCGGACCTTTTGGAACGCGGGAATCGCGAGGGCCGCGAGCAGGCCGATAATCACGACCACAATCATGATCTCGACGAGGGTGAACCCCCGCAACGATCGGCGCGGAGTCTTCATGGCAACAGTTGGACTGGGTCTTCGCCGGGCTGCCCCGCACGGATCGGCTGCCCGTTCCGCCGGTCGCAACCGGGGCGAAGCGAAAAAATGGGGTGAGAGAACCTGCCGGCCCGCAGAGGTGCGCCCTCAGGCCGGCAGCAGAGAAGAAAAAAGCCGCCCGACGGTCGGACGGGCGGCTGGAGAAGATTCAACCTGCAGATACGCCGTTACGGGGCGTAGGTGATCGTGCGGGCGTTGGCGATGCCCGAGATCGTGATCGTGATGCCCTGGGTGTAGAAGCCCGGATAGGACTCGCTCGCCACGGTGTTGAGCGCCTTCACATAGCTCGTCGGCCCAATCAGCGAGCTCGACGCCGCGAACGTGGCGCCATTCTCAAGGTAGTATTGATCAGCAGCGGCGGCCATCTGGCGGGCATTGTTGAGCACCGCTTTGTCTTGGGAAGCCACGCGCACCTTCTGGAACGCCGGAATCGCCATGGCGGCCAGGAGGCCGATGATGACGACGACGATCATGATTTCCACCAACGTGAAGCCCTTGCGGGCGGATTGACTCTTGTTCATGGGATACTTCCAGCAACTAACCGTTTGATGTATTATATTCGCTCAAGAGTGAGCAGTGGTGTGAACAAATGGCATTTCGTCCAACCCGGGCAAGGCGAAATCCGGCCGGAATGTACGTACTGCCGCCACGACTACTACCCAACGGGTGGATACACGCCCCCAACCTGTCCCGCCTCCTGACTCCCCGCTCATGTCGCCCCCTGCCTCACCCTCTTCCGACCCCGTCCCGGCCCGCCCGGCGGCCCGAAACTACCTGGTCACCCAGCTGGACACGGTGCCGGCGGTCCCGTGCCCGTGCGGGCTCTCGCGACGCGGTTTCGCCACCCCGGACAACCCGCTCGCGACCCTTCACCTCGTCGACATCTCCATCGACGCCAAGACCCACTACCACAAGAAGATGACTGAAATCTATCTCGTGCTGGAGGGCGAGGGCTTCATCGAACTCGACGGCAACCGGCTTCCTGCCCGACCGATGCTGTCGGTCATGATCAAGCCGGGCTGCCGCCACCGGCTCGTCGGGCGTTTTCGCATCGTCAATGTCGCGATCCCCGCGTTTGACCCTGCGGACGAGTGGTTCGACTAGCGTCGCAACCCACGGCGGAGCGGATGAACGCCCCGCCATGGGCTCACTCCCGACCCGAAAAGCGGGTCAGTACTTCGGGAACTTCATCCACTTCGCCCCGGCCTTGCCGCTCTTCACGGTGGTTTCAACGAAGGCCATGCCGGCGAGACCGTCGTCGACGGTTGGGAAGTCGTAGCCTCCCTTGGGCGCCTTGCGGCCCTCGATGGCATCGGCGATCGCCACCGCGGCACTCCGATAGACATTCGCGAAGGCCTCGATGAAACCCTCCGGGTGCGCGAAGGGGGTGCGGATGGCTCCCTTGGCCTGGTCAGTATGATACCCGTTGCCCCGGCGGTGGACTTCCTGCGGGGCGTCCGCCTTCTTGAAGATCAGCTCGTTGGGGTTCTCCTGGAACCACTGGAGCGAGCCCTTGGTGCCGAAGACCCGGATGTTGAGGTTGTTTTCCTCGCCGCTGGAGATCTGGGAGGCGTAGAGGATGCCCTTCACCCCTTGGGACCAGCGCACGAGGCAGTTGCCATCGTCGTCGAGCAGGCGCCCGGGGATGAAGGTCGAAAGCTCGGCGCAGATCTCCTCGACCTCGAGGCCGGTGATGTAGCGCGCCAGGTTGTGGGCGTGCGTGCCGATGTCGCCCATGCAGTTGGACACCCCGGAGATGTTCGGGTCCATGCGCCAGTTGGCGATCTTGCTGATCGTGCCCGCCTCCAAGGCGGTGATGGCGTAACCCTGCGGGTACTCGACGACGATCTTCGTGAGCTTGCCGAGCTTACCGCTTCGCACCCACTCCCGCGCCTCCTTCACCATCGGGTATCCGGTGTAGTTGTGCGTGAGGGCGAAGACCTTGCCGGTCCGGCGGACCACCTCGCGGAGCTTGAGGCCTTCCTTGAGCGAGAAGCAGAGCGGCTTGTCGCACACCACGTGAAATCCGGCCTCCATGAAGGTCTTCGCCACGGCGGCGTGCGTGTTGTTGCGCGTGACGATGGAGACGAAGTCGATGCGCTGATCCGGCGGCAGCGCCGCCTCCTTCTGCGCCATCTCCTGGTAGGTGCCGTAGACGCGGGCGGGATCGAGGAAGAGATCGGCGCCGGAGGCCTTGGATTTCTCCGGATCGGCCGAGAAACAGCCGGCGACGAGATCAATCTCGCCGTCGAGTCGCGCCGCCATGCGGTGGACGGCACCGATGAAGGCACCGCGGCCGCCGCCGACCATGCCCATGCGAAGCTTGCGATTGAGTTTCATAATACGTGTGGAGTCGTGGGGTGAAGGGAAGCGCGCCGCGCCGGGAACGGCGCGGCGCAGGAAGGGAGGCGCCGGCGGGTTACAGCGAAACCGGCCGGCCGGTCGTCGCCGACTTGTAGGCGCCGTCGATGATCTTCATCAACGCCAGGGCCTGATCGGGCGTGTTGAGCGGCTTTTCCGCGCCCTCGAGCACCCGGACGAAGTTCGCCGCCGAACGCACGCGGCCCATCGTCTCGTCGGGCGACACGATGATGCTGCGGTTCACCGGGCGGCCGTTCTCGTGCGCATAGAGTTCGCACGCGTCTTCCGCCGTGTTGTCGAGGCCATCGACGCCGAAGAGACGCCGCACCATCCCGCCGGCCTTGGTGCCCTGGAAGACCACCGAGACCTCCTCGCGCTTGTTCATCTCCGCCCAGGAGACGCTGAAGGACATCGACTGGCCGGTCTGGAAGGTCACGAAGCCATGCGCCGCCGCCTCGACGTCGGTCACTCCCTTGGCCACGTCCGGGATACCCCACGGGCCCTTGAAGGACTTGTCGGTGATCAGATCCGCATAGGTGCGCGCCAGCACGTGCGCGGGCTCGGGATAACCCATGAAGTACAGGCCGAGGTCGATCATGTGCAGCAGATCAATCAACGGACCGCCGCCGGACAGCGCCTTGGTGGTGAACCAGCCTCCGAAACCGGGGATGCCGGTCCGGCGAATCCACTTGGCCTGGCAGCTGTTGATCGTGCCGACGACCCCCTGCTTGATGTACTCCATCATCGCGTAGCTCTCGGGCCGCGCGCGGTTGTTGAAGTTGAACATCAACGTGCGCTTCGCCTTCTCGGCCGTGGCCTTCATCTGCGTCATTTCGCGGGCGTTGAGCGCCGGCGGCTTCTCGCAGAACACGTGCTTGCCGGCTTTGAGGGCCTGCAGCGCCAGCGGCGCATGGAACTTGTTCGGCACGATGATCGAGACCGCGTCGAGTTCCGGCAGAGCGCGCAGCATCTCCGCCACGTCGCTGAAGTGCCGGCCGATTCCGTGTTTGGCCGCGGCCTTTTCCGCCGCCGCCCCGTTGACGTCGGCCAGCGCGACGATGTCCGCGCCGGCTTCACGGAAGCCCCTGGCGTGATACGCGGCCATGCCGCCTGCACCGATGATGGCAATTTTGGTACTCATGAGAAGAGGGAGTGAGGGAGTGGGAACTAAGGGAGAGAGCGGAAACGGCCGGGAGGGAAAGGTCGGCTGTGACAGAGGGCAAACCTGCCGTGGCAGGAACGGGAACGCGCGGGAGCGAAGGCGGCGGGCCGGAAGGCGGATTCCTTCGGCCCCGCCTCCCTCACTCCCTCATTCCCGGGTCACCGGTCGAACTGGGCGTCGAACGCAATCGCGCTCGAGGGGAAGTCGACCTTGCGCACGAACGCGGCGGCCTCGGCGGCGCCGTGGAAACGATCCATGCGGCTGTCCTCCCACTCCACGGAGAGCGGGCCGCGGTAGCCGACGTCGTTCAGGGCGACGATGATGTCCTCGAACTTGATGTCGCCGTGGCCCAGCGAGCGGAAGTCCCAGAACCGGCGCGCGTCACCGAAGGACACATGTCCGCCGAACACGCCCACGCTGCCGTCGCCATGGCCCCACCACACGTCCTTCATGTGCACGTGATAGATGCGATCGCCGAACGTGCGGATGAACTTGACGTAGTCGACCCCCTGGTAGCCCAGGTGCGACGGGTCGTAGTTGAAGCCAAAGCGCTTGTGCCCGCCCACCGCCGCCACCGCCCGCTGGGCGCTGGCGATGTCGAACGCGATTTCGGTCGGATGCACCTCGAGGGCGAAGTTGACATTGGCCTTCTCGAAGGCCTCGAGGATCGGGCCGAAACGCTTGGCGAAATCCGCGTAACCGGCATCCCAGTACGCCTGCGACGTCGGCGGAAACGCGTAGATCGAATGCCAGATCGACGAGCCGGTGAAGCCGTTGACCACCGCGGGGAAGTCGTCCTTGGACGCGCGGCCCGGCTTGGCGTCGAAGAACGCCCGCGCCGCCTTGGCCGTCAGTGCCAGCTTGCGCGCCGCCCGCTTGCGCACGCCCTCGGGATCACCATCACCCCAGACATCCGCCGGCAGGATGGACTGGTGCCGCGCATCGATGTTGTCGCACACCGCCTGGCCGACGAGGTGGCTGGAGATCGCGTAGCAGGTCAGGCCGTGATCCTTGAGCTGCGCCCACTTGTCGTGCACGTACTTCTTGCTGGTGGCGGCGGCATCGACGTCGAAGTGATCGCCCCAGCAGGCAAGTTCGACACCATCGTAGCCCATCTTCTTGACGAGCGGAGCAAGCTTCTCGAGGGGGAGGTCGGCCCATTGGCCGGTGAACAGGGTGACTGGACGGGGCATGATTGGAGGAGTGAAGAACTTAGGGAATAAACGAACTCCGCGCGGGCGCGAGAAAAAATCCGTGTTTGTCGCCGCCCGATCGCCCTTCTTAATGCCCCGAAATGCAGCGCTGCTTTTCGAGTCTCGGCTGGCCGGAAGCGACCCTCGATCAACTCCTGGCGCTCGCCGTCCGCCACGGGATTCCGGCGATCGAAGTGCGCGCGCTTGGCGGTTCGATTGAACTTCCGCCGTACCTCGCGCAGACGTATGGCAACCCGGCCCTCCTTGCCGCCCGTCTGCGGGAGGCGGCCTGGCCGGTGCGGATCGTGGCGTTCGACGCGGGGATGAAACTCGTGGGTGCCACCGAAGCCGCCCGCGCCGAACTACTGGACCTGGCCCCGTGGGCGGAGGCCCTGGGGGTACCCTGGCT
Source organism: Verrucomicrobiota bacterium (assembly GCA_016222805.1). GTDB lineage: Bacteria > Verrucomicrobiota > Verrucomicrobiia > Opitutales > Opitutaceae > ER46. Next base: position 109,823 of record JACRQG010000048.1, read on the forward strand.
AAGGGTGTTCGACGGCGGCAAGGCCGCCGATGCCGCCGAAATCGCCGAGGGAGCCTCCACCCTGCACTGGTGGCGCGGGGAACGCGCGGCCCGCGGCTGGCGGGTCGACCTGATGGTGGAAACGCACGACTCACTCCTCACCGCGGCCGCCCTGGGCCGCCTGCTGGCGGCGGTGCCGGAGGCCGCCCTCCTGTGGGATTCCCATCACACCTGGCGCAAGGGCGGCGAGGATCCCGTGGTGACGTGGCGCGCCATCCGCCACCGGGTCGTGCATATCCACATCAAGGATGGCACAGGAATTCCGAGCGCGCGCCACCCGTTCTCTTATTCGCTCCCGGGTGACGGCGAATTCCCGATCGCTGCGCTGCGGGCGGCCCTCGCCGCCGACGGCTACCAGGGCCACCTCTGCCTCGAATGGGAGCGCAAGTGGCATCCGTACCTTCCCCCGCTCGAGGACGCCTTGCGCACCGCCGCTGTCCGCGCCTGGTGGTAGATCCGAACCGCACCGTCCTTTCCTTCCCCCATGCAGCTCACCCTCTGGACCAACATGCTCTTCAAGGAGTCGGACACCCGCCTCCTCACCGAAGGAGTGAAGCCCCACCGGCTGGTATATTCGCCGGCAGCGTCTGCGGCCGTGCTCGCTGCGGGCCGGCCGGACCCTCTCCTCGCCGAGGCGGACGTGGCCTTTGGGCAACCCGACGCCGCCCAATGTCTCGCCCTGCCCCGCCTGCGCTGGGTCGAGGTGACCACCGCCGGCTACACCCGCTACGACACCCCGGAGTTTCTCGAGGGCTTCCGCGCCCGCGGCGCCGCCTTCACCAACGCCTCCACGGTGTTCGCCGACTCCTGCGCGCAACACGTGCTGGCGATGATGCTCGCCTTTGGACGGCGGCTGCTGCCCTCCCATCGCGAACAACTCGGCGATCGTTCCTGGCACTACGACGAACGTCGCTACGAGTCGCGGCTGCTGACCGGCCAGACCGTGCTGCTGCTGGGCTTCGGCGCCATCGGTCGCCGGCTCGCGAGCCTGCTCGCGCCGTTTGAGATGAAGATCCTGGCCGTCCGGCGGCAGGTGCGGAGCGAGCGCGGCGTGCGGGTCATCCCCGAGGAGCATCTCAGCAGCGCGCTCGGCCAGGCCGATCACGTCGTCAACCTTCTCCCGGACAATGCCTCCACGCGGAACTACGTGAACGCGCGCCGCCTCGCCTGTTTCAAGCCCGGGGCTCGCTTCTACAACGTCGGCCGCGGCTCCACCGTCGACGAGACGGCGTTGCTCGACGCCCTGCGGTCCGGGCGGGTCGGTGAGGCGTACCTCGATGTCTTTGCCACGGAGCCCCTGCCGCCGAACCACCCGTTCTGGGACACCCCGAACTGCTACCTCACTCCCCACACCGCCGGCGGCCGGCACGATCAGGATGAGGCGATCGTGCGGCACTTCCTCGACAATCTGGCCGCCTTCACCCGCGGGGAGCCGATGATCGACCGCGTGGTGTGAGCGGGCGCTCACCGCCCGCGTTGCGCTCCGGCATCCGGCAGGCCCTTCTCCCGGCCGGCAAACGGTAATCCTCTTCACCCCGCCCCGCGGCGCGGGGTGAAACCCGGCGCGGAGCGGAGCGAGCCCGAAACCCTCAGGTGCGAACCACGCGGGTACCGGCGATGAGGTCGTGCAGGCAACGCCGGTCCTGGCGGAAGATGAAGCAATAGTCGACGACCAGGAAGACAAAGCCCAGCGGGAAGGCGAGGTTCAGCAGGAACACAATCGACACCGGCAGCGCAAAGCGCAGCACCGCCCCGCGCAGGAAGCCCGCCGGCGCTCCCGTGTCGACCCGCACCACCCGCGCCCCGACGAGCAGCTTGCCGAGGTTCTGTCCGCGGACGCCGATGAGGAGGGCCTGCAGCAGCAGCGCCAAACCCAGCCCCGCCCAGACCCACACCACGCCTTCGGCAAAGCCCGTGAGGTCGAGGTCCTCCATGTGCGGAATGCCGCCCTTGGCCAGTTGCGGGTTCTTCTCCAGGAGCCCCCGGGCCATCGCCATTGATCCCGGCATGAGGCTGAGGAAATAGATGAAGGCGTTGAAAAGCGCCGCCCCGGTCCTCGCACCGACCCCGGCCAGTTCCGCCGGGACGGCCACCGGCGTCGTGAAGGTGCCGACCGAGGGCGCGGACGCGGAGACGCCGGGCAGCGGCGGCGGAGAATCCGGCGCCCCGAACTCCGCGTAGTCGCCCAACCGTCGCCACTCCTCCGACCCCAGCGCCTTGGCCTTCGTCTCCAGGTTCGCCCGACCGGCTTGGATCCAACCGCGTACCTGCTCCGCCGTGGCCGGGCCATATTCCCGGCCGTCGCCTCCGATGATGAAGAACATGGCGGCCAACGAAAACGTCCACCGCGCGCACGTCAATGGCCGGACCGCCGCCGCGCCCCGTTGGCGCGGCGGTTATGGCGCCTCGTACACCTCGACCAGCACCACGCCGGTCGTGCCGCCCGTGACCTGCACGGTGTAGCTGGCGGGCTGGAGCGTCGCGACCAGCACGGCGTCGCGGGAACCCGCCGGGAGGCCGAAGGCACCGACCGCCTGCTGCGTCGCCAGGGTCGCCGCCTCCCAATTGTCGTTCTCGCCGATCTTCGCCTGGCCCTGGTAGAGTTCCAGCTTCGGGTCCGCCATCGTCCCCCCCACCCCAAAGGCGGCAAGCCCGGGGCCCACGGCGCGAATCAGAAGGCGGCGCGAGCCGGTGCCGGCGACGTTGAACCCGACGATGAGCGTGTCGTTGCCCGTGCCGCCAAACGTGCGGGCGGAGAGATTGGTAAACCGCGACGCCGTGGCCGTCATGCTTGCCGCCGATGCGGTGTCGTAGAGTTCGATGAGCGCGTTGCCCGTCGCGCCGCCCTTGCCCGTCAGTTGGATCGTATAGCCGCCCGACGCGATGCCCGAACCGAACAAGGCCGCGTCGCGCGAACCGGCGGGCAGCGCAAAGGCCCCGACGGCGGCAGTGGTGGCCGCCACATTGGTGTCGGTTCCCCAGTCGTCGTTCGTAGCGACCGTCGCCGTGCCGCTCAGGATGGTGAGCACCGGATCCGCCAGCACTCCGCCGACCCCGAACGCCCCGAGCGTCGGCCCCACGCCGCGCACCAGCACGGACTTCGGAGTCGTCGCATTGCCGCCGACAGTGACGCCGACAATCAGAGTTTCGCTGCCGCTGCCCGCCCGCGCCCGCACGCTCAGATTCCCGAGATAGGCCACGGCCGTGCCCGCGCCACCTCCCGCGGATCCACCGCCCCCGGTTCCACCACCTCCGCCACCGCCCGTGGAACCGCCGCCGGAGCCTCCTCCACCAGCCGAGCCGCCGCCCGCGGTGTCGCTCGCCGTGAAAAGCTGCGTCTTGTTGTTCGCCACGATCCAGAGGTTGTTGGCGAAGAACGCAAAGTTGTGGGTCGCGAAATCCCCGCCACCGAATTGTTGGGTCGTCCAGGTCCCGAGCGCCCCCGTGGCCGTCACGATGTACGGCACGCTGGCAAACGTATTGAAGTCCATGCTACCTCCGGCAACGACCACGCGGGACGCCCCGCTCGTCACCGCCCCCGAAGCCCCCAGCCCGCTGGCGGTAAATCCGGCCGGAGCGCCGGAAATCGTCGCCCCTGCGGTCCAGGTCGTGCCATCCGCGCTGGTGTAGATCCGCAGGGAACCTCCCACTGACACGCCTGCCACAAATTCCCCGCCGGCAAAGGTCAGGCCCGAGACAAGGTTGGCGGCGCCGAGCCCGCTGAGGGTCACGGTCGTCCACGAAGACCCGTTGGTGCTGCGGTACACCTGGCCGCCGGTCTGCCCGGCGGCAACGACCACCCCGCCGCCGGCCGCGAGTTGGCTGATGCGCTCGGAGGCGGCGCCAATGTTGACTCTCGTCCAGGTAATGGCGTCGGCGCTGAAGGCAGAATTCTGGCCAGAGCCCGGGAGGCCGCCGGCAACGAACAGGCTGCTGCCGCCGACCGTGGTGTGGGCCACCTTCCAGAGCGAGCCGGCGCCGGTCGTGCGTGCGGTCCACGTCGCACCGTCCGGACTGGTGAGGATGTTCTGGGTGTTGCCCGAATCGGCGCCATTGCGCTCGGCCGGCACCACCCACAGGCCGCCGCCGTAGGTGATGTCGCGCACGACAGGCGCCGTCGGCAGCGTCACGACCGTCCAGGTGACCCCGTCGGCGCTGGTGGTAACCTGCGACTGGAAGGTCCCCGCGGTCGTGCCCGATCCATAGGCGACAGCGGCATATTTTCCACCACCGTACCCTGCGGCGGTGAACTGGAGTCCGGCGGTGACTCCGGTGGTGCGTTGGGTCCAGGTGAGTCCCTGGGCGGACACCGAGGCGGCGATCGCCACACCGGCAACAAAAGCGAGGAGGTGCTTCATGGGTACGAACGAACCTACCACGCCCCCGCCGATTCGTCGTTACGCAGGTCTACGTAAGGGGCGCGGCGCAGGCCCCCTCAGGAGGCAGGCATCACTCGTTTGCGCCACCCAAACGGCGTCGCCCCCGAGGAGGGCGACGGCCCGTCAGGCGCGGCCGCGCTGGAACGCCGTGACCGCGTGGTTCACCTCTGCGCCGCGATCCGGTGTCGCGGCGCCCGTTCAGGGAAGCTCGTAGACTTCCACGAGCGCCACGCCAGTCGTGCCGCCGACCCCGCTCACCTGGGCGGTGTAGCTCCCGGGCGTCAGATTGACGATCAGCACCGCGTCCCGCGAGCCGGTCGCGAGCGCAAACGCCCCGACCGAGGTTTGGGTGACGGCGGGGGTCGAAGTCGGGTCCCAGTTGTCGTTGACCGCCACGCTGGTCTGGCCCGTGAAGATCTCGAGCCGGGGATCGGCGAGCACGCCGCTCACGCCAAAACCACCGAGGGTCGGACCGACGGCCCGAATCAGCAGCCGGCGGCTGCCGGTACCGGCCACATTGAAACCGGCGATGAGGATGTCTCCCCCGGTGCCGACCGCGGTGCGCGCAGAGATGTTGACGAGGCGCGGTGTGGCAGCCGTGACGGTCCCGGCCGGCGTGAGATCGTACAGCTCCGCCAGCACGATGCCGGTGGCACCGCCCACGCCGGTGATCTGCACCGTGTAACTGCCCGACGCCAGGCCATTGCGCACCAGGGCGGCATCGCGCGAGCCCGCACCCAGCGCGAAGGCCCCGACGGCCGACTGCGTGGCGACCGGCGTGGTGGCCGGATCCCAATTGTCGTTTCCGGAAAGAACGGACGCGCCGGCATAGAGATCGAGCCTCGGGTCCGCCAGCGCCCCACTCACGCCAAATCCGGTCAGCGTGGGACCGACGCCGCGAATCAACAGGTTCTTCGTCCCCGAGGTGGCCGCACCGCCGATGCTCACGCCGACGATCAGGGTCTCCGCGCCCGAACCGGCCGTGGAGCGGATGGAGAGGTTGGTGAGGTACGCGGTCGAGGGAACCGCCGCGGTCACGGTCAGCGCCGCCACCGTACTCGTAATCGTCCCGGCGGAATTGACGATCCGCACCGAGTACGACCCGGCGTGGGTGGAAGAGACCACGGGGATCACGTGCGACGCTGCCGTCGCTCCCGGGATCGCGCTGCCGTTGAAGAGCCACTGGTAGGTGAGCCCGCCCCCGTTGGCGGCCACGGTGAAGGTGACGCTCCCTCCGGCCGGCACCGACTGGCCGGCCGGCTGGGTCGCAATCGTCGGCGCCACCGGTGCGGCCGCCGGCGCGTCGCCCACCACGAGCTGGCTCGTGCTGGTCCATCCGACGATGGCGGATTCACCGACGGCAAAACCCCGATCGACGTTCCGGTTGAACGGCATCACGCCGATCTCGGTGAAGGCCGCGTTGTTGGTCGTGGTCGCAATCCGAAACGTGCCCAGGCCGGACACTCCCGCCGGCGAAACCCGGTAGCCCGGGCCGATGCCCGTCACGCCCGAGGAAGCCGTCGCGTTGTTGGTCGCACCGGCCCGCGTCCACGTCAGCCCGTCCGTGCTCACCAGTGCCTGCCCGAAGGTGGAGACGTTGGTGTTGCTCCGCTCGTAGACCACGAACTGGTTGTTAAAGACGAAGACGCGGGTGTACCCGCCAAACGCAGTGAGGCTGGGAATCGGGGTCCACGTGAGGCCGTCGGTGCTGCGGAACATCGACGTGGTCGTGGAAACACTGCCGAAGGAGGCGACCCAAATGTCATTCGCAAAGGCCACCCCGGTCGCGCCGGTCAGCGTCGCCCCGACCGGAGTCGGTGCCGGTCGGGCGGTCCAGGTCACGCCATCGGCGGAGGTGATCCAGCCGAGTTCGAGGGGAGCGACATAGCGGCCGTTGCCGTAGGCCAGATCGATCAAGCCCCCACCGGTGGCGATGCCGCCCACCGCCACCGTCTGAACGGCGCTCCAGGTGGCTCCATCCGTGGAGTTGTACACGGTGGAGGATCCCGAACCGTTGCCGGCCACGGTCCAGAACTTGCCGTTGACGAAGCGCACCTGGCGGACGCCGGAGATGCCGGCAGGCAGGTCCCGGCGGGTCCACGTGGAGCCGTCCGGGGAGGACAGCACGAAGTCAGTGACGGGATTGTTCGAGGAGGCCGTGACCACGAAGACGCCGTTGCCGTGGGCGAGCCCGGCGATGCTCGCGCCGCCCAGGAGCGCGGTCGGGGTGGTTTCCCGCCACGTGGGAAGCGATTGGGCCGAGGCGGCGAGCGCGAAAGCGCCAAGAAGGGTCAAGCGGAGGAGAGGCAGGTGTCGGCACATCATGACCTCCCAGGATACGTGCCCGGGCCGGACCTGTCGTTACGCAGGTCTGCGTAAGGGTGCGCCGGTCGGCGGCGCCCTGGAGTCCGCCCCTACGCTGCAGCCTGTGGGGAGGTCTCTTCCTCGAGCGGAGTCACGGGATCGATGAAGAGCCAGGCGATGGCCCCGACAAAATACACGGCCGCCGCCACCAGGAACGCCATCGTCCAGCCCTGCATGGTCGGAGGCGCGTCCGGGGCGGGTTTGTGCGCCGACAGGATGAAGCCGACCACCAGGGGTCCGAGCATGCCGCCGAAGTTGCCCATCATGTTCATGCTCCCCGAGAGCGAACCGGCCAGGCGGCCGCCCACATCCATGCACGCGCCCCAGTCGGGCGCCATCGCGAGGTCGTTGGAAAAACTCGCCAGCCCGAGCGCGATCATCGCAAACACGGGGTCGTTGATCCGCGTCGCCACCACGAGGAGCGCGCCGGCCGCGAACAGTCCCGTCGTGGCCACCACGCGCCGGGCGCGCGCCACATTGCGCCACCGCTCCGCCAGCACGCGCGCCGCCCAGCCGCCCACGAAGCAGCCGATCCCGCCGAAGAACAGGGGCAGGCCGGCCAGGATCGCGCTCTTTTCCAGCGAAACGCCCCGGGCCTCCCGAAGGTAGGTGGGCAGCCAGGTCACGTAAAAGTACCAGCCATACGACATGGCGAAATACTGCACCCACAGCAGCCAGACAGTCCGGTTCGAGCACAGCCGGCCCCACGGCACGCGGGCATGGCTGGGAGCGTTCTTCTCCGCGCCGTCCATCAGGGCGAGTTCCGCGGCGTTGACCGACGGATGATCCTTCGGGCGATCCCGGAACCAGGCGTAGAAGGCCACCGCCCACACCACGCCAATCAAGCCGAAGAACGCGAACGCCCAGCGCCAGTGCATCAGGGCCAGCACCGCCACGACGAGCAGCGGCGTGAAGGCCCCGCCCCACCGCGCGCTCAGCCAGAGCACCCCCTGCGCCCGCACCCGCTCATCCGAGGGCAGCCAGATCGTGAAGATCTTGGTGACGTTGGGAAAACACCCCGCCTCGCCGGCGCCAAAGAGAAACCGGCACACCAGCATCGACACGAAATTCCACGCGGCCCCCGTCGCCGCGGTGAAAAACGACCACATCACCACCACCTTCATCAGCACGCTGCGCGGACCGTACCGATCCCCCATCCATCCGCCGGGGATCTCGAACAACGCATACGCCAGGCCGAAGGCACCGAAGACCAGCCCCATCTGCTGCTCGTTCAGGCCGAGATCACGCCGGATGTCTCCCGCCGTCTGGGAAATGCACACCCGATCGACGTAGGTGATGATCGCCAGCGCGATGACAAACCAGAGGACGACGTGACGGGCGCGCGAGGGGACCTGGGCGCCCGGGGCGGCGGCGGGGTGTGAAGGCACGGACTGTGGGTGCCGGTCCCCTGTCGGAGTGTCAACGCGGCAGTGCCCCGGCTCCCTCGCCCAAAAGAAAAGCCGCCGGCGAACCGGCGGCCAAAACTCGCGGATTCCGGCGGAGGCGATCCACCGGATTGGCGCGGCGCTATTTCTTCTTCTTGTCTTCCTTCTTGTACTCCTTGTGCCCGGCCTTCTGCGCATCGCCCATCTGGCCGCAGATCTTCGTCGCCAGGGCGTTGTCGTTGGCCTTGAGGGCCGCCTCGAGCTTGGAGCAAAGCTCGACGAACTTCTTCATCTCGGCGCGGTAGTTCTCGACGAACTTCTTCTGGTCTGCCGCCGGTTTTTCCTTCTTGAGCGCCGGCTCGAACTTCAGCGAAGCCTCGGCGTTTTCCTTCAAGGTCGCGACCTTGGCGAGGGTGTCGGCGTTCTTCGAGGCGTCCGCCACCTGGCGGCGGATGGTGCGGAAGGCACCGCCCATCTTTTCCATCTTAGCGCCGAGTTCAGTCTCGGCGTCGGAGGCAAAAGCCGCGCTTCCGGTGACGAGAGCGCAGGCGAGGGTGAGAATCAGGGCACGGATCTTCATAGGGAGGTTGAGGAGGGGGAGTGGGTAAGCGGCAAAGACGGCGCGGAAGGAAGGAGAACCGCGCCGCGGAGGGCAACAGGATTCTCCACTCGGCGAATCCCTCGCCGCCCACCCTGCCGAACGGGTCGCGGTTTCACTTCCCGCGGGCGGCGCCCCCGCCCGTTTCAAGGTTGCCCGCCCGTCGCGCCCGGCTTGAGGTAGCCCACCGCTCCCTGCCCGTGCAAACCCCGCCGCTCTCCCGCCGCCACTTCCTCGCCTCCGCCACCGCCGCCCTCGGCACTGCTCTCCTTCCAGCCGCGACCGCCACACCGACCCGCTGGCCGATCGGTTGCTTCAACCGGCCCTGGACCAAATGGTCGATCGACGAGGCCCTCGATGCCATCAAGGAGGCCGGGTATCCGTTGACCGGATTGCTCACGCCCGTCGCGGCCAAGGGCGAGCACCTCATCGGGGCGGCGGCCACGCCGGAGTACCTGGCGGCGCTGAAACAGAAGGTCGCCGCCCGCGGGCTCAAGGCCAACCTGGGCGCCCTGCGCATCAAGAACGGCGTTCCCCTGGCCGAGGCCATCGCCGACACGCGCCGGCAACTCGCCAACGCCCACACCCTCGGGCTGGAGTTCGCCCTCACCTTCGGCGTCGATCGCCCCCAGCACTACGAACAGTACTTCAAGGTGATGTCCGATGCCGCCGCGTACGCGCAGGAGCGCGGGATCAAGCTCGTGATGAAACCCCACGGCGGCGGAAGCGGCGCCTCGGCCGAGATCCTCCAGGCCCTCAAGGCGGTCAGCCACCCCAACTTCAAGATCTGGTACGACGCCGGCAACATCATCTATTATACCGGCAAGGATCCCGTCGCCGAACTCGCCCCCATCGCGGAGCATGTCACGGGCTTCTGCGCCAAGGACTGCGCCGGCCCGAAGAGCGAAGTGATGATCCAGTTCGGGCAGGGCAAGGTCGACTTCGTCGGGGTGTTCCGGAAACTCAAGGCCGCCGGCTTCCAGGGGCCCATCATGGTCGAAAGCTGCCAGATCGGGGACACCCCCGCCGCGACCATGGCCCACGCCCGCGCCAACCGCCTCTTCCTCGAGCAGGCGCTCGCCAGCCTCTGAACCCAGCCGCCATGTCCTGTCCATCGACTGTCCGCCGCCCCTCCGCCCCGCCCCGCCCGCGTTGGTCCTGGAATCTCGGGATCCCCGCCCCCCGCGTCCTGCTGCCGACGGCGGCACTCGGTCTCCTCCTGGCCCTGGCCGGCTGCGGCACCACCACCGAGGCCACCCGCCCTGCCTCCGCCACCGCCTCCGCGACGCCGACTTTCCTCCCGGAGAAACTCACCGCCATCGATGAGGCGATCGCCCGCGCCATCGCCGACAAGAAGATCCCCGGCGGTGTCCTTTGGATCGAACGCGAGGGGCAGACCTATCGGAAGGTCTACGGCCACCGCGCGCTGGTGCCGGCGCCCGAGGCCGCCACCGAGGACACCATCTACGACGCCGCCTCCCTCACCAAGGTCATCGCGACGACCACGGCGCTGATGCAGCTGGTCGAGCGGGGGAAGCTCGACCTCGACGCCCCGGTCGCGCGCTACCTGCCCGCCTTCGCGCAGAACGGCAAGGAACGGATCACCGTTCGCCACCTGATGACCCACATGTCCGGCCTGCGCCCGGGCCTGGGCGCCACCCCGCCCTGGGCCGGCACCGCCGCCGCGCTCGACCGGGCCTGCGCGGAAAAACCGCAGGACGTCCCCGACGCCAAGTTCGTCTACAGCGACATCAACTTCATCGTCCTGGGCGAAATCGTGCGCTTCGTCAGCGGCCGGCCGCTGGATGTCTACACCCAGGAGGAGATCTTCCGCCCGCTGAAGATGGCGGACGCCGGGTTCCTGCCTCCGGCGGAGAAGTTGCCGCGGATTGCCCCGACCGAGCGGGTCGACGGACGCATGATCCACGGGGTCGTCCACGACCCCACCTCGCGGCGCATGGGTGGCGTCGCCGGCCATGCCGGGCTTTTTCTCACCACGGCGGATCTGGCGCGTTTCTGCCGGATGCTGATCCACGGCGGACAGCTCGACGGCGTCCGGATCCTGAGTGCCGCGAGCATCGCCGAGATGACGCGCATCCAGAATGACGGTTCGAGCCGCCGCGGTCTCGGCTGGGATATCGACACCAGCTACTCCGGCCCGCGCGGGCGCTGGTTTCCGGCCGGCCGCACGTTCGGCCACACCGGCTGGACCGGGACGAGCGTGTGGATCGACCCGGCGGCCAAGACATTTGTCATCTTCTTCAGCAACCGCGTCCATCCCGACGGCAAGGGCGACGCGACGCCCATCCGGCGCGAGATCGCCACCCTGGCGGCGGAGGCGATGGGGCGCGACCGCGACGCGGTGCTGAACGGCATCGACGTGCTCGTGCGCGAGGATTTCGCCCGCCTCCGCGGGTTGCGCGTCGGTCTCATCACCAACCACAGCGGTCGCGACCGGCAGGGCCGGCTCACCATCGACCTCCTGCACGCGGCCAAGGACGTGAAGCTCGTCGCCCTGTTTGCCCCGGAGCATGGCATCCGCGGCACCGCCGACGAGAAGGTCGGCGACACGGTCGACGAAAAGACCGGCCTCCCGGTGTACAGCCTCTATGGAGACACCCCGCGGCGCACCAACGGCATGTCCCAGGCCGACTACGATCTGGCGGTGATTCGCGCGCGCGCCCCGAAACCCGACCAACTGCGGGATCTCGATGCCCTCGTTTTTGACATCCAGGATATCGGGGCCCGCTTCTACACCTACTCGGCCACGTTGGGCGCGGCCCTCGAAGCCGCCGCCCGGGCGCAGAAACGCCTGATCGTGCTCGATCGGGTGAACCCGATCGCCGGCACACGATATGAAGGCCCGATCCAGACGCGCGCGCCGAGTTTCATCGGGTTTCACCCCCTGCCCGTCCGCCATGGGATGACCCTCGGCGAGCTCGCGATCCTCTTCAACACCGAGCGCAACTTCGGCGCCAGGCTCGAGGTCGTGCGCTGTGAAAACTGGACCCGCGACAGTTGGTACGACGACACCGGCCTGCCGTGGACCAACCCGTCGCCCTCGATGCGCAGCCTCACGGCGGCGACGCTGTACCCGGGTTTCTGCCTCCTCGAGAGCACCTCGGTCTCGATGGGTCGCGGCACCAGCAAGCCGTTCGAGCAGGTCGGCGCTCCCTACATCGACGGAGTCAAACTCGCGGCGGAATTGAACGCCCGCGGCATCACCGGAGTCCGCTTCGAACCCGTCAGGTTCACCCCGAGCATGCCTTTCTATCCCGGCCCGGCCGCGTCCCTGAAGTACAAGGATCAGGAATGCGGTGGCGTCCGCGCGATTCTCACCGATCGGACCCGTTGCCCCGTGGTCGACATCGGCATCGAACTGGCGCTCGTGCTTCGCCGCCTTTATCCGGACAAGTTCAAGGTCGAGGACATGGGACGCCTGCTCGGCGATGACGCAACGCTCCAGGCGATCAAGGCCGGCGAGTCCCTGCCACGAATCAAGGCCCGCTGGGCCGCCGGTCTCGCGCAGTTCGAGACCCGGCGCCAACCCGCCCTCCTCTATCCGGCACGGAAGCCGTAAGCGACGCCTTCCAGAGGCGCTCCGCCGGATCGGAAGGGAACTTCCATCGTCCGGGCAACGTCTCCGGGAAGAACATGCCGCCCACCCGCCTGCTGCCACCTAGTTCGTTTCTTCGCCGGGCCCTGCTGCTGTTGTCCGGCGTGCTGGGCGCGGTACCCGTCGGGGTGGCGGGAGCTGGGGCGGAATTCCCTTCCCTTCCCACCTTCTCCGGTCCCACGGTCGCAGGCGATCTCGCCGCGCCGCCCAAGAACGAAGCCAGCGGCCTGGCCGCGTCGCGCCGCACCCCCGGGCTTCTCTGGGTGCATGACGACAGTGGCGGGGAGGCGGCGTTGTATGCCGTGGATACCAACGGCCGGTTCCGCGGCCTGCTGCAGATCGGCGCGGGGGTGAAGAACGACGACTGGGAGGATCTCGCCGCCGCCGAAATCGACCGCCAGGCGTGGCTGGTCATCGGCGACATCGGCGACAACGACGCCAAGCGGCGGGAGTTCCGGGTTCATTTCGTGCCGGAACCGGCGGCGGATCGCCTCGCGGTGGCCGGCATGCTCGCGGAGCGTCCGGCAGCCACCCTGCGGATTCGTTTCGAAGATGGTCCCCGCGACTGCGAGTCGCTGGCCGTCGATTCCACCGAAGGGGCGCTCTACCTCCTTTCCAAACGCGACGCCGTGCCGCGACTCTACCGGGTGGCGCTGCCCCGACCCCTCGCCCACGCCGAGCTCACCGCCCGGTGGGTGGGGGACGTTTCCCACCTCGCACCTCCGGGGTCGGGAAAACGCTCCAGCCGCGGTCAATCCGCGCGCCGGGCAGCATGGCCCTGCGCGATGGACTTCGCGGCCGACGGCACGGCCGCGGTCGTCCTCACCTACACCGAGGTCCTGATCTTTCCCCGCCGCCAGGGTGAAACCTGGGGCACCGCGCTCGGGCGCGAGCCGCTGCGGCTGCCTCCACACCGGCTGTCCCAGGCCGAGGCCGTCTGCTTCTCACCCGACGGCCGGCAGATCTTCGTCGCCTCCGAGAATTCCCGATCGCTCCTGCGCTACGATCGAAAGTAGGGCCGGCGCGCCGCGACCGCGGAATCGTCATCCCGCTTGCCCCTTCCCGGCTCCTCGCCTTGGCTGACCCGCAAGTACCTCCCACCCCATGCGCCCGTCCGCCCGTTTCCTTCCCGTCGTCCTGTTCCTGTCCGCGCTGCTCCATGGAGCGGAATCCCCCGACTTCGCCGCTGTACGCGCCGCCGATGACGAGCGCGTCGCCGCCACCTGCGCCGCCGACCGTGCCCGCCTCCTCGCCGTCTACTCGGACGCTCTCCACTACGCGCATTCCAACGGCAGAATCGACACCAAGGCCTCGCAGATCGAGGGCATCGTCAACGGGCCGAACACCTGCCTGAGCATCGACTACCGCGAACGTACCTTTCTCCCCGCCGGCCCCGGGGTCGTCCTGATGAAGGGCCGCATGCTGATGCATCTCCGCGCCAAGGCCACCGGTGCCAAGCTCGTGAACGACCTCAACTTCCTCGCCGTCTGGCGCGAGGAAAACGGCCGCTGGCGTTTCCTCGCCTGGCAGTCCTGCAAGAACCCGCCGGCGGACGGCGCCGCCAAGTAGCAGCCCCCTCCGGCCAACGTCCCAGCCTAGCCCAGCTTCTCGCGCAGCTCCTTGTAACGCTGGCGACCGATCGGCAGGCGGATCCCGTTGCGGAGCTCCGCCTCGTAGTGACTGCCCTCCTGGGCGTGCAGGGCCTTCACCAGGCTCCAGCGCACGATGAAGCTCTTGTGGATGCGCTCGAAGTCCGGCGGCAGCACGGCATGGAGTTTCTCGAGTGTCTTGTCGTGGAGTTCGCGCCGCCCGTCGTCGAGCACGAGTTCCGCGTAGGCGCCCGCCCCTTCGACGTACACCACGCGCTCGACCGGCACCAGTTCGACCCGGCCGAGCTTGCGCACTGCGAGAAACCTCGCCCCACCGGCGCCGCGTCCCTCCCGCCCGGTCAAGCGCCGGAGCGCCTGTTCCAGGCGTTCCCGGGAGAACGGCTTCGCGACAAAGTCGATCACCCCGTATTCGAACGCCCGCAACGCCTGGTCGGTGTTCGCCGAAACGATGATGGTGTGGAAGGAACCTGCGACGCTGCGCGTCAGCAGCTCCATGCCGTCCCGGCCGTTCAGGTTGAGATCGAGCAGCAATAGATCGATGGGCGACTCATCCAGGCGGGCGCTGGCTTCCGAGAAAAGCGTCGCGGTGCGGATCGCCTCCAGCTGATCCCCGAGGATCTCGTGGCAAAAGCGCTCCAGGCGCCGCGCCAGCAGGGGTTCATCTTCGACGATCAGGATTCTCATGGCGGTGCGGCCTCGCCCAGACCGCCTCCGGCCGCGGCCGGCGTCAATCCCTCTCCGCCGGCGCTTCGGATCCCAATGCACGTTTCCCAACCTTCGGGCACCGGCCCGCCCGCCAGCGTCCAGCGGCCCGTGCAGCTTTCTTCCAATCGCGCTTTGAGGTAGCGCAGTCCAGTGCCCTCGCGCCCCGGCTCCGCCGCCTCCGGCCCACGCACACCCCGCGCCACGAGGCGGTACCGCGTCTCCGCCGGTGTCCGCTCCTGCCGCAGGATGAACTCGTAGCGGCCGTCGCGTGGCCTGAGGTGCGTCAGGCCGTTCTCGATCAGGGTGTGAAAGAGCGCCGGCGGCACCGGGGTGGTTTCATCGACTCCGGTGGTGTCGAGGGTGCAGGGGGCTTCCTTCCGCAGACTCATCACCCGCAGATGGGCGCGGCACAACTCCAACTCCTGGCTGAGCGGAATCAGCTTCTCTCCCGCCACGCGCGACAGCACGCGAAACTCCCCGGCCAGCGCCTCGACCAGCGCCGCGGCCACCCGCGGTTCCTGTTCGATGGTCTCCAGGACGGTGGCGAGGGTGTTGAGGAGGAAGTGCGGCTGGATGTTCTTCTTCAAGAGCTCGAGTTCCAGGCGGGCCGCCGTCAGCTGCGCCGACCGCGCCTGGAGGCGTTCGTCCCGCAAGCGCACCGCCAGGGCCGCCGTGAGCCCGAGCATCGCCGGAAGAAACTTCACGAAGAAATTCGTGCGGTAGTCAGAGGGCTCGAAGGACAGCGCCGCCCCGCTGATCCATACGCCAATCAGCGCCGGCCACGCCCCCTGCCGTCTCCGCCACGCGGCCCAGCCGGCGCAAGCCAGCGCCACAGCCATGCCGATGCCAAGCATGTGCACCCCCTCCAGATTCAGGCGCGCGGGGCTCCACCATGACACCACGACATACACGGCCACCAGGGCCGCCGGCAGCCATCTCGCACCGGGCACGGCGAAATGCACGAGCAGGAAGGCCACGAGACAGATCCCCTGCAGGCCGACCAGGAACGCCATCACCAGCAGGACAGGATAGTGCCAGTCGGCCGGATACTGGAAGAACCAGCGGTGGGCGTGCAGGGCCTGCATCGCCGCCGCGCTCAGACACATGCCCGTCAGGAGCAGGAGGGTCGGCCGGCGGGCCGCAACCAGCCACATGATGAAACCGGCCAGGCCCGCCATTACGGCGGCCCCGGCGGCGAGGGTTGGAACCAGCGCCTCGCGCACTGCGACCCGCTGCAGGCGCTCCGGCTCGTCGATCAGCAGCCGCAGGCCCGTCTGCGCCGCGGGGAACCCGCAGCGGTGGCTCGACAGGCGCAGCGCCACCACGTGTTCGCCCGGCTGGCGGAGCTGGTCGGGCAGTGAAAACCAGCGATCCACGCGACCGGGCACCTCCGCCGCCCGGTCGTTGCCGGGAACCCCGGACTCGCCCAGACGCACGCCGTCCCAGAATATCTCATACGCCATGACCGTCGAGATCAGCAGCCCACCCGGCAGCCGGGCGCCCTCTGGTTCCATGCGCACGCGGAACCGCACCCAGAAAACGCCGGCCCGGGCCGGCAGGTTCCAGTAGCCGGTCACCGGCCAATCCTGGTCGGCGAATTCCGGGCCGGCCCACCGGCCGTCGTCGCCCGGCCGCCAGCGCGCTTCCGAGTAGCGCAGCTGCGGGGGTAATTCGGCGAACCAGCGCTGGACCGAAGCCCGCACCGTTCCCTGGGTCCAGTCCAGGGGATGGCGCCAGTCCCGCTCCGGCCTCGCCGGGCCCTCCGCCGCCCGAATCGCGATCGCCAGCAACCCGAGGGAGAGCCCGGACCGGAAAACTCGGCCGAGGGTCGTCATCGCGCCAGGGTCGCCCGCCGGAATTCCAGCCGTGTTTCCCAGCCTTCCGGGAGAGGCGTGGCGTCGAGGCTCCACGCCCCGGGGAAACTCTCCTCGAGCCGGGCCCGGAGGTAGCGGAGCCCGGTGCCGGTTCCGGACGCCTCGGTGGACCCGGCCGCGCGCCGGCCCCACGCCGTGAAGACATAGCGGACGCGGCTGCCGTTCACGGATCCCACCAGGGTGAATCGCTGCTGGCCGTCGATCGGCAACAGGTGCGTCAGGCCGTTCTCGACCAGGGTATGGAACAGCGCCGGCGGCACGAGGTCGCGCTCGTCGACCCCTTCCACCTGCAGCGTGCAGTGCGCCCCCTTGCGCAGGCTCATCACCCGCAGGTGGGCCCGGCAGAGCTCCAGCTCCTCGGCGAGGGGGATGAGTTTCTCTCCGGAAACCCGCGACAGGATGCGGAACTCCGCCGCCAGCGCGTCGATCAGGGCCACCGCGCTGCGGGAGTCCTGTTCGATCACCTCCTGGATCGTGGCGAGGGTGTTCAGGAGGAAGTGCGGCTGGAGGTTCTTCTTCAGCAGCTCGATTTCCAGTCGCGCCGCGGTGAGGATGGCCTGGCGCGCCTCCCGCCGCTCGTCCCGCAGTTGCAGCGTCAGCGCGACCAACAACCCCAGCACGGCGGGCCCGACGCTGATGAAGAACGCCTGATCCAGAAAGTCACGGGGAGCCAGCCACAGGGAGATTCCGCTGCCCGCCAGGCCCGCGGCCGCCATCACGGCACCGCGCCGGCGCCGGACCACCGCCACCGCCAACTGCAGCATCGCGCCGCCAAAACCGATGCCGAGGGCCAGCGCGCCGATCCGGTTGTAGATCGGGCTGCTCTGCCAGGCCCAGATCAGGAGGAGCGCCAACCCACCAAACGTCCACCCGCGCCGCGGCAGATCGAAGTGCTGCATCACGAAGGCCGGCAACAGCACGGCGACCGCCGTCGCCAGCGAAGTAATCGTGACCAGCCGGGGATAATGCCAGTCGTAGGGGTAGTCGTAGAGCCAGCGCCACGCCTGCAGCGCCTGCATCACGCCCACGCAGAGGAACAGGGCGCTGAACAACAGCAGGTCGCGGCGCCGGCCGGCGAGCAGCCAGATCAACCCGAACACGACCGCCACGACCAGCGCCGCCCCGACGGCCATCAGCGAGAACACCGCCGTGCGGATGCGCTCGACCAGCAGCGTGCGGAAGTTGCCCCACAAGAAGGTCAGCCCGTACGTCGGGCCGGGAAAGCCGGTGTGAAAACTCGACATCCGAAGCGCGACCACGTGCTCGCCCGGCGTCAGCAGCTCCCGGGGCAGTTGGAACAAGGCATCCACCGTGCCCGGCCTCTCCTCCGCCGCGCTCGTCCCCACCCGGCCGTTCCGCCCGATGAGGCGCCCGTCCCAATAAAGATCGTAGCTCGCCACCACCTTGAACAGGAGCCCGTCGCGCCGCGTTCCCGCGTCTCCCGGACGCACGCGCACGCGCCAGCGCACCCAATAGACTCCGTCCCGCGATGGCAGCGCAAAGGGGATGATCTCGGCCCAGTCGCCATCCGGGAAATCCGGGGCCGCCCAGCGGGGGTCGTCGCCGCGCCGGAAGCGGTAGTTGGCGAAGTTCCACCAGCTCAGGCTCGCGCCGCCCCGGCTCCAGGCGCCCGCCGTCACGTCGGCATTGCGCCCCTCCTCGCCTTCCGCGGGACGCTCGGCGGCTCCGACCAGCGCAAGCCCACCCCCGGCGGCAAGGCAGCACAGCCAGAGCACGGGGAACAGGCGCAGCATGCAATCATGGTGAAGTCCGGCAAAAGCCTGGGTCGAGACCGTTCCCGAGCCGTTCACTCGGCGCCCGAGCCGTTCACTTCCGCGACCGCGCGGGTCGCTGGCGCGGCGAGCCGTTCGCTCGGCAGGTTTCGCCGGAGCACTTCGTCCCTTCCACGGTGCGTCCGACCGCGGCAGTTCCGCCGCCCGAAACGTCCGAATACCCACCCGATGAAAACCTCGCTCCCCCACCTCCGCCGGCTCTCCGCCGTCCTCGTTCTCTGCGCCGTCGCCGCCTCGGCTGGCGCCGCCCCCGCCGATCGCGCCGCCGCTGCCCTGGCCCGCCACGGCAGCCTCCCGCTCGTGGCCGCCGGGCCCCATGTCGCGCCCGGCACGTTCCAAATCCAGGTCGCCGCCAAACTCGGGCGGCCGGACGATCGCCTGGCCGATGGCACCTGGCTGTATCATCATCATCGGGTCGAGGCCAGCGACGCGGAGGGGACGCTGGTCGTCCGTTTTGGCGCCGATCGCCGCGTCTCCTCCCTCTCCCTGGCGACCGCCGCGGTGGTCGCTTCCCTCCGCGCCAACCCGGTCGACGGCGCCGGCCGGCTGGCGGCCAAGTAGCCGGCCGCGCCTCGAAACTGCTTCGGTCCTTTACGAACTGCGGTGTGCGGTTACGCTGCGCACCGATGGCAGCCCCTGAGTCCCCTCCACCGGCCACCCGTCTGGGCAACGCCTTGCAGCTACCCGGCAGCACCGGGCGCACCCGGCGGTTCGCGGCGGGCGAGATCCTCTTCTCGGTCGGTGAACCCGGCGACGGCTTTTACCTGATTGAGGTGGGCCGGGTGCAGATCTCCGCGCCGGTGGGCGGGGGCGAACCGCGCGTCCTCGCCGTGCTGGGGCCCGGTGACACCGTCGGCGAGATGGCGGTCATCGACGACGCGCCACGATCAGCGACCGCCCGGGCCGAGGTGGCCACCGAGGCCAAGCACATCACGCGGGACGAACTGCTCCAGTTGCTCGAGAAACAACCCGTCCTCGCCCTTGACCTCATCCGGGAACTCAGCCGCCGCATGCGGGCGCTCAACCGCAAGTATCTGGAGGAAGTCGTGCAGGCCGAACGCCTCGCCGCGGTCGGCCGCTTCGCGTCGACCATCGTGCACGACTTCAAGAATCCGCTCGCGATCATCGGCCTCGCGGCCGAACTCGCGTGCAGCAGCGACACCAGCCCACCCCTGCGGCAGGAGGCCCAGAGCAAGATCTCCCAGCAGGTGGAGCGGATGACCAACATGCTGCAGGAGCTGATCGACTTCACCAAGCCCGGCGGGCAAGGACCGAACCTGCGGCCGGTCGTGTTCCCCCGCTACATGCTGCCGCTGATCGACGAGATGCGCCGTGAACTGGCGGAACAGCGGGTGCAGTTGGTCGCCGGCACGCCTCCCAACGTCACCGTCGAGATCAACCCGCGCCGCCTCTCCCGCCTCTTTCACAATCTGCTCAACAACGCCGTCGACGCCATGCCACGAGGCGGGAAGATCCACCTCCGCTTCGACGCATCCGAGGGCATGATGCGCATCGAAGTGGAGGACACCGGACCGGGCATCGCCTCGGAGATCGCCGGGACCCTTTTCACGCCCTTCTCCACCCACGGCAAATCCCACGGTACCGGGCTGGGCCTGTCGATTTGCCGCCGCATCGCCGAGGACCATGGCGGCAGGATGTGGGCCGCCGACCCGCAGGAAGGCCGCGGGGCGACCTTCTGCTTCACGTTGCCGATCACCGCGCCGACCCGGTCCGCGCCAGGTTGAGCATCGCCTCCATCGAGACGTAATTGCCCGGGAGCGCCGCTCCCCGTGGGGCGGACAAAAGTCCCCGTGGTTCGCCAGCATCCACGGTCTTTCTCTTTCCACTTTCGTCAGATCCTCCTGATGCCTCCCACTCAGGGAGAAAGAATCACCGTCCCGACGGGGCGGCGGGCGCGGCAAACTCGAAACCGGTGAGCTTCAGCGCGTACGCGTGCTCACAGGGTGCAGTTGCCGGGAACTCCACCTCCAGCGCGCCGGCGTTATTCACCTGATAGCGCAGGGGCGCGGAGTGGCCCAGCAGGCGGACCGTGGCGCCCGACGCGGTGCGCACCGGTCGCAGGGACTTGAGCGTGAGCTTCCCGGCCGGCCACCCGAGTGCGATGGCGTACACCGTCCGGCCGTCCTTGCTCCGGGTGAAGCGCAGGTCCTGGGCGACGTAGGGTTTGCTGCGCACATCCTTGGCGCCCCCGAACCGGCCGGCCTCG
Organism: Verrucomicrobiota bacterium; assembly: GCA_016222805.1. Taxonomy (GTDB): domain Bacteria; phylum Verrucomicrobiota; class Verrucomicrobiia; order Opitutales; family Opitutaceae; genus ER46. The sequence continues at coordinate 130,413 of JACRQG010000048.1, forward strand.
GGCTTCTCCTCCACCGAGGGACCCTCGCCGTAGACGTACCACGGCCGGGTGGCGAAAAGGCTCTCGCCGTTGATCGCGATCCACGCCGCCATCTGCTCCAGCGCCGCCCGCGCCTCGGGCGTGATCTCGCCGTCGGCCTTCTGCACGACGTTGATCAAGAGGTTGCCGTTCTTGCTCACGATATCGACCAGCATCTGGAGGATCTGCGTGGCGGTCTTGTAGGTCTCACCTTTCCGATAGTACCAGTCGCCGATGCTGGTGTCGGTCTGCCACGGCTCCGGACTGATTCCCGTCATCACTCCACGCTCGATGTCGCGCACCCAACCGGTCGGCTGCGGATCCTCCTTGCAGGTGTACACGGCCGTCGGCGCTCCGCGGTGGAAGGCGGCGTTGCTGTTGTAGTAGTGGGCGACGAGCTTTGCGCCGACCTCACCAAAGGGAAACTTGCTGTCGGAATACAGGAGATCCGGGTGGTAGCGATCGACGAGATCCTGGATGCGGCGGAACCACGTGGCCTGGAACTGCGGATTCTTCGTGAGCCACTCGCGGTCGTCGGGCGCCGTCGGGGGATGGTAGAGATCCTGGTTTCGCGGGTCATTGCCGTCGTAGGGCACGCCGGCGTAGGGACCGGAGACATCGGCGCCCTTGTTGACCTGGAACCAGGTGAAGCTGGCCCCGAGGTGCTCCGACACGCCGAACGGCAGTCCGCGCTTCTGCGCGGCCTTCTGCCAGTCTCCGACCACATCCCGTTTGGGGCCGGTCTGCACGGCGTTCCAGCGCGGCTGATGCTTCGAGTTCCACAGGTCGAAGTTGTCGTGGTGCACCGCCATGCTCACGAAGTACTTCGCCCCGGCCCGGACGTAGAGGTCCATGAGCTTCTCCGGATTCCACCGCTCGGCTTTCCACAACGGGATGATGTCCTTGTAGCCGACCTTGGACGGATGGCCGTAGCGCTCGAGATGCAGCTTGTGGCCGCGATCCGGATCGGTCCCCGCCTGAAATTCCGGCACTCCCATGCGATCCTTGGGCTTGGCGCTGAGGTACAGCCGCCGGGCATACCAGTCGCCATCCTCCGGCACGCACTGCGGCCCCCAGTGCGACCAGATGCCAAACTTGGCGTCGCGGAACCACTCCGGGCAGGAGTAGCGTCGCAGCGACTCGGGGGTCGCCTGAAACGGCCCCGCCGCCACGGAGAGGTCGGCGGCCGGCGTCGCGGCCAGCAGCAGCGAACCCGCCCAACTTCCGGCGGCCAACCCGGAAAGCAGTCCCGGCCAGGAGAAAATCGACTTCATACGAAAGGGATCCACCGGCCAGCGTACCAGATTCCGGGAGGCGCCAGAATACCCGGGATCGTCCGGGCCATGACGATTCTTGGCCGCGGCAGGTGGCGCCAAGAATCGCCATGTTCCTCCCAAACGCAGTCATGGCGAAATTCCGCCCGATCGGCTAGGCTCCGGCCCTTTCGATGCAAACTCGCCCCCTCGGCCGCACCGGCCTCCACCTGCCCATCCTCAGCTTTGGCGCCTCGTCCCTGGGGGCCGAATTCCGCAGCGTGACCCTCGATGAGGCGCTGACGAGCGTCCGCGTGGCGCTCGACTGCGGGATGAACTTCATCGACACCTCCCCGTTCTACGGCCGGGGGATGAGCGAGGTCCTGCTCGGCTTGGCGCTCAAGGGCGTGCCGCGCGACACCTACACGCTCTGCACCAAGCTCGGCCGCTACGATCTGGCGCATTTCGATTTTTCCGCCCGCCGCGTGGCCGAGAGCATCGACGTCAGCCTGCACCGGCTGGGCACGGACCACCTCGACATCCTCCTCTGCCACGACATCGAGTTCGTGCCGATGCAGCAGATCGTCGACGAGACCCTGCCGGCGATCCGCCGCGCCCGCGACGCCGGCAAGGTGCGCTTCATCGGATTCAGCGGCTACCCGATGAAGATCTTCCGCTTCATCCTGGACCAGACGGACGTCGACTGCGTGCTGAGCTACAACCAGTACACCCTGCAGAACACCCGCTTCGTCGATGAACTCGTGCCCTACCTGAAGGCCCGCGGCGTCGGCGTGATGAACGCCGGTCCGTTCTCCGCGCGGCTCCTGACCAACGCGCCGCTGCCCGCCTGGCTGAAGGAGCCCGAAAGCGTCAAGGCCGCCGCCCGCGCCGCCGCCGCCCTCTGCGCCGCCCGCGGCGTCGACATCGCGCAACTCGCGCTCCAGTTCTCCTGCGCCCATCCCGACATCGCCACCACGGTCGCTGGCAGCGCCAACCCGGCAAATATCCGGCAATGGGCGAAGTGGCTGGCCCAGCCCATCGACGCGGAACTGCTGCGCGATGTGCAGGCGGTCTTCGCCCCGGTGAAGAACATCGGCCACGTCGAGGGCCGGCCGGAGAACAACTGACCGCGCGCCGCGGCGGGGATTGGATCGGGACTTGTTCGCCGGCGTCACCCGGGTCAGGGTCGAGCGGCCGTCGAACCGTCACCCCATGCCCTTCCTGCGCCCGTCCGTCGCCGCCCGGTTTCTTGCCGGGCTCGTCGTCTCCGTTCTGTCCGCCGTCGCCGCCGACCCGGCGGCCACCGGCACCGTCACCGGTCGCGTGCTCAACCCGGCGACCGGTGCCTACCTCGCCAGCGCCGAGGTGCGCCTGGTCGGAACGGACCTCCTCACGGTCACCGAGCCGGACGGCTTCTACCGGATCACTCAGGTGCCACCCGGAGCCCACACCGTGCGGGCCTCCTACACCGGCCTCAAGGCCGCCACTGCGACGGTGGAGGTCCGCGCCGGTGAGACGGCGACCCGAGATTTGGAGCTGACTGCCGCCACGGATCCGGCCGCGGGCCCGGTGCACCGCCTCGATGCGTTCGTGATCCGCTCCGAGCGCGAGGGCAACGCCAAGGCGATCATGGAGCAGCGGCGCTCGATGAACCTCACCAACAGCCTTTCGTCCGATTTCTTCGGCGACGTCGCCGAGGGCAGCGTGGGCGAGTTCCTCAAGAACGTTCCCGGGGTCGATGTCGACTACGTCGGCCCCGACGCCCGCGGGCCGCGCCTGCGCGGCCTCGATCCGCAGTACGTCGGCGTGACCGTGGACGGCATGAACTTCGCCAGCGCCGACGGCCTGCAGGCCACGGGCGGCGGGGCGCGCTCGTTCAGCTTCGACCAGGTCTCGGTCAACAGCGTCGACCGCATCGAGGTCAACTACACCACCAGCGCGGACCAGAATGCCGACGCCCCCGCCGGCACGATCAACCTGAAGACGAAGCGCGCGTTCGAGCGCAAGGGCCGGCGGCTCTCCTGGCAGGCCCACGTGATGGCCAACGGCTCCGACTTCACCCCGCGCCGCACCTACGGCCCCGGCGACACCCACGCCTACAAGTTCCGCCCGGGCGGCATCCTCGAGTACGCGGACGTCCTGCTCGGCAACCGCCTCGGCCTGGTGCTGAACATCAGCGAGTCGAGCCAGTACGTCGCGATGACGCGCGTCGACCACACCTACAACGCGACCCCGACCGCCGCCGATCCGCGGCCGCGCGTGATCACCGGGGTGACCTTCCTCGCCAATCCACGGTTGACGGAGCGCTTCACGCCCACGCTGACGCTCGACTACCGGGCCACTCCCTCGCTCGTGCTGTCGCTCACCGCGATGTACAACCTCTTCGACGCCTACATCGACCAGCGCCAGCTCGTCTTCACCACCCCGGGCGGCCGGAGCGCGATCACCGGCGACGGCTTGAACGGCTTCAGCGTCATCAACGGCGGCGGCTCGCTCAATCTCACGCTCAACCACAGCCACAAGTTCGTGCAGACCCGCACGGTGTCGCCCAAGTTTGAATACCGGCGCGGGAGCTGGCAGGTCAACGGGGCGTTCCTCTACACCGTCTCCAGCAACCAGTACGTGGCCCTGCCGCGCGTCGGGCCGGTCTCCCTGACCACCAACGCCCTCACCGGGCTGAGCTGGCAACTGCAGCGCTCGTCGCTGCGCGATCCCGACTGGCAGGTGCGGCAGACCGGCGGGCGCGACATCTCCGACCTGGCGAATTTCACCAACCCGCGGTTCGGCGACACCGCGACCTTCGCGGAAAACGAGCTCTGGCAGGGCCAGGTGGACGCCCGCTGGGCCCCGGGCTGGCAGCTGCCGACGTGGATCAAGTTCGGCGCCAAGGTCACGGAGGACGCCCGCCGCTACCGCACGCCCAACGCGTTCCTGTCCTGGCGCTACGACGGTCCGGGCGGCGGCACGACCGGCAGCTTTGCGCCGTTCGCCTTCTCCGAGAATCCCTGGCAGGTCTTCAACGGGGCCAACGTCAGCTCGCTCTCGGGCGTGCCCCCCACGTTTCCCAACCGGAAGGCGATCAGCAATCTCTTCCGCGAACGCCCCGAGTACTTCACCAACCTGGGCACCGCCGCGAATTTCTACACCGCCTTCATCGACAGCCCGAGCTACGTGACCGAGACCCGACTGGCCAGCTATGCGATGGTGAACACGCGCATCCGCCAGCTCCAGGTGCAGGCGGGCCTGCGGTGGGAGGAGAACAACTTCGCCAGCCGCGAATTCGACGCCCTCTCCACCGCGGAGGTGCGGGCGGCCGGGTTCCCCGTGAGCACGAGCACCGGGCGGGCCACCACCATCCCTGGCCTCACCTATCAATACATGAGCCGGCCGAAGACGACCGTGCGCTCCGAGTACGACAACTTCTTTCCCTCCGCCAGTATCAAGTACACCGTGGCGGAAAACCTCCAGGCCCACCTCGGTTACAGCTCCACCATCTCCCGCCCGGCGCTCAGCAATCTCGGCGGTGTCTGGGTTTTCAACGAGGACAACCAGACGGTCACGGTCCCCAACCCCAACCTGCAGCCGGAGCGCTCAAAGAACCTCACCGGCCGCGTGGGTTACTACTTCGAACCCGTGGGCAGCGCGGCGGTGACCCTGTTCCAGAACGAGGTCTACAACAGTGTGACGACGGAGGAATTTGGCGCGGAGGACTTCGGCTACCAGGACGATCCCACCTACTCCACGTATCGCTTCATCTCGGTGGGCAACCGCGAGGGCACGACGCGGGTGCGCGGCCTCACGCTCGAATACAGCCAGGCGCTCTCCTTCCTGCCCGGGGCCCTGAAAGGCCTGAACATCTCCGCCAACTACACGCGCACGTACGCCTCGGTCCGCAAGGCCGCGCTGACCCCGCACATGATCGGCGGCACGCTGAGCTACCGGTACCGCCGCTTCGCCCTGAGCACCAGCGGCAAGTGGACGGATACCACCCCGATGAACACCGCCGCCGTGCCCACCTACCGCCTGCGCCGCACGATGATCGATCTGAACGGCAGCTACCAGCTCACGAACCGTTTCAGCGTGTTTCTCCAGGTGCGAAACCTCTTCAACATCCCCGAATACCGCTACCAGATCGACCCGATGTACCTGACCCAGCACCTGTCGGTCGGCACGTTCTACACCTTCGGGATCAAGGGCGTGTTTTAGCCAGCCCTTCCGGGGTGTTTCCTGTGAAGGCCCTCGGTGGTGGCAGCCGAGATTCTCCATGCCCCGGCGTCGTTTTGGCATGGAAATGGGATTGAGTCGCCGCGCGAACCAGCCGGTGAATCGCACTGTTCGCCCCCTCCACCCCCAAGGTCCATGAACCCCCTGTCCCTGGCCTCCGTCCTGCCGTCCCGCCACCGTCGCGCGCAGAGCCTGGTCCTGTTCACCTTCGCCGGGATCCCCTTCCTGCCCGCCGCCGTTCCGCTCGCCCGCGCCCCGGGCGAGGTCGTCGAACTCACGCCCTTCGTCGTCAACACGTCCAAGGACACCGGCTACGCCGCGCAGGAGACGCTTGCCGGCACGCGCCTGCGCACCGACCTCCGCGACGTCGGCGCCTCGCTGACGGTGCTCACGCCCGAGTTCCTGCAGGACCTCGCGGCCAACTCCCTCGACAAAGCCCTGCTCTACACGCCGAGCGTTGACACCGTGGAAGGCGAGAACAGCGACGGCACCCGCGCCGCCGGCCAGTTCCTGCGCTTCGGCACCGGGCAGCAGTACTCGATCCGCGGCTTTGTTTCCAACAGCGGGGAGCAGGGCCTCGCCAACGACTTCTTTTCGGCCCTCTCGCCCAACGACGCCTACAACCTCGAGCGCCTCACCCTCGCCCGCGGCCCCAACGCCCTGCTCATCGGCGTGGGCAACCCGCAGGGTGTGGCCGTGACCACTACCAAGCGCGCCCAGCTCGCCACGGCGGCGAAAACCCAGGTGCAGGCCCAGTACGATCGCTGGAGTTCGCGCCGCGTCGCCCTCGATCACAACCAGCCCATCGTGCCCGGCCGCCTCGCCTTACGCCTCAACGCCCTGCACGAGCAGAAACGCGAGTTCCGCCTCTACGAGGGACGGGTGCAGGATCGGCTGACCTTCGGTGTCACCGCCCGCCCCTTCCGGCACACGACCCTCACCGCCAACCACGAGCAGTACAGCATCAACCGGAACGTCGCGCCGCTCGTCTGGAGCTTCGACGCCGGCGTGCTGCAGTGGCAGGCCCGAGGCGCCCCCACCGTGACCTTCCCGGCCAACGGTCTCGCCTGGGCCGCCGCCGGGCGCCCGCAGGCCACCTTCGACCCGCGCCTCGCCCTCACGCAGTTCACGGCCCAGCAGCCGACCTGGGTGGTCGGCCTCCCGCTGACCAATCCGATGGTCAACATGCGCTTTCAGTCCCAGGTGCGCCCCAACACGTTTGGCGGCGTGCAGAACCAGTCGGGCTACCAGCGCATCGACCCCTGGGCGCTCACCGGCCTGCCGCGCGATGCCAACCTCCAGGCCGGCACCTGGGACGACCCGGAGCAGCGCCTCCACGGAAGCTGGACCCAGATCTTCGTCGAGCAGCGTCTCACCGAGGGCCTGCACCTCGAACTCGCCGGCAACCTCGCGCGCGACGCCCGCTCGTTTTCCCCCGATGCGTTCAACCTGATCAAGATCGACGTCGACCGCTACCTGCCCGACGGCACGTTGAACCCGGGTTACCTCGTGCCGTACTCCGAAACCCAGGGCCAGTACCGCGACCAACTCGGCCGCGTGCGCGAGGCCCGCGCCACGCTTTCCTACGAGGCCAACCTCACCCGCCGGCACCGCTGGCTCGGGAAACACAGCCTGAGCGGCCTCGCCCAGACCAGCCGCAGCGACAGCGACCAGGATGTGATGCGCACCTTTAACCTCGCCACGGTCGGCCGCACCGGCGCCGGCTGGACCGCCGACGCCCTCGGCGCCCCGCACATCCTGCGCACGCGCGCCTACTTCGTGAACGGCCAGGTGCCGTACCCGCTGCCGGACCAGTTCCAGATCGCCAAACAGCTCACCACGCTCAACGGCTACCGCACCCTCGTCGGCGCCAACGCCAACGACGCCGCCCCGATCAATCTCGGCCTGCGGAATTTCCTCAACTCCACCAAGACGCGCTTCACCGACAACGCGCTCTCCCTCGGCTGGCAGGCCCGGTGGTTCGGCAATCGTCTCGTGACCGTCGTGGGCTACCGCCGCGACGCCACCGAGAGCTTCGGGGTTCCGACCGTGCGCGAGTTCGCCGATCCCGCGATCCCCAGCTCCGCCACCGATCCGCTGCGACGCTATTATTCCCCGTCGCGCGAGGTTCCGCTCAATCCGACCCCGAGCGTCGCGACCACCGGGCTCTCCCGCACCTACGGTGTCGTCTACCACGCCCTGCCGTGGCTGTCGCTGACCTACAACCGCTCGAACAACTTCAACCCCGTCGGCAACGCCTCCTGGGTGAACTTCGAGGGTGTCGCCGCGCCCAATTCCATCGGCCGCACCGCGGACTACGGCGTGCGGCTTTCCCTCCTCGATGGCCGCCTGTCGATCTCCGCCAACCGCTTCACCAACTCCGCCGACGACCAGGCCCGCAACGCCAATGCCTACTCCACCGGCATCAAGAACGTGCTCACCCGCCTGCGCACCAACTACAAGGACCGCGGCGACTCCCACTTCGCCGCGATGGGCCAGACCGGCGCCTACCCGGTCGATTCCACGAATGTCAGCGACACGTGGAGCTTCGAAGCCCGGGGCTACGAACTGAACCTCACCTTCAACCCGTCGCCGCGCTGGCGCGTCGCCGTCACCGGCAGCTCCAACGAGAACACCCTCGGCTCCCACCTCGCCTCCCTCGGCCGCTACCTCGCCACCACCTCCGAGTTCCAGGGCCTCGCGACCTGGCGCCGTTTCGCCAGCGAGCTCCGCCGCGTCGAGTCCGGCCAGCGGTCCGCCGCCTTCGATCTCAACCCCGCCGATCCCGCCGCCCGCAGCCAGGCCGGCGCCGACGCCCTCTACCTCGAACAACAGATCGCCGCCGCAGAGCGCACCTACCAGGACGAGGTCGCCACCGAGGGAACCGCGACGCATCGCAACGGCAAATACGCCCTCAACGGGCTCGCCACCCACACCTTCGCGCGCGACGGCCGCCTCCGGGGCTGGTCCGTCGGCGGCAATTTCCGCTGGCGCAGCGCCAACACCCTCGGCTACGAGCGGCAACTCGTCGCCGGGCAGCCCACCGGCATCATCGACGCCTCGCGCCCGCTCCGGGGCGACGACTGGTGGGATGTCGGCGCGATGGTCGCTCACGAACGAAAGATCCTGCGCGACGTCACCCTGCGCCTGCAGCTCAACGTCGAGAACCTCTTCGACTGGAGCCGGGCCCGCCTCGTCTCCCGCGACTACGACACCGAGGGCATCGTCGGATCGGCCAACACCCTCGTCCCGATCCGCTGGGAGCTGCGCCGCCCGCGGAACTTCATCCTCACGGCGACGTTCGGGTTCTGAGATGACGCCTCGCTTTCGTGTCGGCGGGACGCCCTCGTCCCGCACCCTTGCCACCCGAATATGACGCCTTTTCCGGTCTCCGTCACCTTCTCCGTCTCTTCCTTTCCTTCCATGATCTCCAACGCGCGCTCCGCGATCGTCACCCTCCTCGCCTTCACGCTGCTCACGGCCTCGTCCGCCCCCGCCGCCGAGCTCTCCATGGACCAGATGTGGGGCGACACCAAGGTGCAGGTCGGCCTCGAGTCCTCCGATCGCGTCGCCCTCTTCCGCGACGGCAACTACGGCATGTTCATCCACTGGGGCATCTATTCCCACCTCGGCGGCCAGTGGAAGGGCCAGACTTTCTACGGCATCGGCGAGTGGATCAAACGGCAGATGAAAATCTCCGAGACCGACTACATGGCGGAGGCGAAGAACTTCAACCCGACCGCCTTCGACGCCCGCGCCATCGTGCAGCTCGCCAAGGACGCCGGTATGAAGTGGATCATCATCACCTCGAAGCACCACGACGGCTTCGCGATGTTCAAGTCAAAGCACCCCTTCAACATCGTCGACGCCTCGCCGTTTGCCCGCGACCCGATGAAGGAGCTCGCCGACGCCTGCCGCGCCGCCGGCCTTGGCTTTGGTTTCTACTATTCCCACAACCAGGACTGGACCGCCCCCGGCGGCAACAACGGGCCGACGAAGAATCCCGACGGTTCGGAGGCCTCCTTCGATCAGTACTTCCGCGAAAAGTGTTTCCCGCAGGTGCAGGAAATCTGCACCGGCTACGGCCCGCTGAGTTTCGTGTGGTTCGACACGCCCGGGAAGATGCCGAAGGACCACGTCGAGAAGCTCGCCGAGCTCGTGCGCCAGACGCAGCCCAAGGCGCTGCTCTGCAGTCGCGTCGGCCACGGCCTCGGCGACTACCTCAGCAAGGGCGACATGGAGGTGCCACCGCGCAACCTGGAAGGACTCTGGGAGACCTGCGACACCACCAACGACTCCTGGGCTTATGCCTGGTACGACCAAAACTGGAAGGACTCGCGCGAGATTCTCCACCGCCTCGTCGCCACCGTCGGTCGCGGCGGCACCTACCTCCTCAACGTCGGCCCCGACGGCACCGGCCGCGTACCCGCCCCCGCCGCGAAGTACCTCCGGCAGGCCGGCCAGTGGATCCAGCGTTACCCGCAGGTGGTGTACTCCGCCGGCGCCTCCCCCTGGGGCCACGCCCAGCCGTGGGGCGACGTCACCACCACCGGCCACACCCTCAACCTCGTCGTCTTCGACTGGCCCGCGCACGGGCGCCTCCTCCTGCCCGGTCTGCAGACGGGCATCGCCGCCGCCGGCGTGGTCGCAGGTGGAAAGCTCCAGCCGATTACCTGGAAAAAGCGCGGCACCTGGACCGAGCTGCAGCTCCCACCCGCGCCCACCGACGCCCCCGCCGGCGTGGTCGCGGTGAAACTGCAGGGCGCGCCCAAGGTGGACCAGACGCTGGGCGTGTTTCCCAACGCCGCTTCCGATCTGCTGCTCGAGTTCGCCGAGGTGCAGGGCGCCACGAAGAAGGAGATCCGCTGGATGGAGAAGTTTGGCGAGTGGAAGCACGCCAACCAGGTCAGCGACTGGCAGGCCGGCGGCCGCGCCGTCTGGACCGTCGATGTGGCCGCGGCCGGCGACTACCGCCTCGACCTCACCTACAAGGGCGAAGGCCGGCTCGTCTGGCGCATCGAGACGGACGAAGGCGTGAAACTGCAGAACCAGCAGACCTCGACGCCCGTGTACCACGCGTATCCTTTCGGCCTGCTCCCCTTCAAGACGCCCGGCCGCCACACCATCGCGGTTTCCCTGGTCGAGGGCCCCAAGGACAAGGCCAGCCTGACGGCGATCCGACTCACCCCGGCGGAGTGACGAGCCGGCTTTCTCCTCACCGGGAACCGACGCCGGCAGCGCTCCTCCTGGGGAGGGTCATTTTGGTTTCCCGATCCGCTGTCCCAAAATTCTCCCCCTCGGAGGCCGAAAATCCCCCTTCACCCTCTGCCCGGCACCGAGCCCGTATCAGATACGGTCCCATTTGGGACGCGCCAGTTTGGCGCACAGGACGCCGTTAAACACCCCCTACTCCCTCGCATAGGTAGTTCACGGCACCGGCACGAGGCGGACGCGCCGCAGGCGGAATTCGCTCCAGGTGTTGCCCTGGGGCTTGAGTTCGAGGTAGTACTCCGCCCCTTCAAGAGCGAGACGTAGCCAAGGGCGGGATCAGGGTCCGGTCCTGGACCAACCGCATGCGCCCGACACCTGAGGGAACCTGCCTCCGCGCAGAACTGCTCCGAGACATGCCTGGAGTTGCCCCTGTGGTCGCGTCCGCCGGCCGCGTTACAGATCGAGCTTGGTCGCGAACAGCCAGGCGATGCCGGTGGCCTGCTGCTGGTTCCGGACGATCCCCATCTCCGTGAAACGCGGACGCTCCGAGAACAGGTTGCGCCCCGTGCAGGTGAGCCGAATTTTCGGGCTCAGGCGATAGCTCGCCTCCATGTTCCAGAAGCGATACGCCTCCTGCCTCGGCATCCGCTGTGCCGCGGCCGCAGTGGCGGGCAGATTTTGGGTGACCCGCGCCGATTGGTAATTGGCGGAGAGTTGGACGAAAAAGGTGCCGCGCGGGCTGCGATAGCTGACGCCGCCGTTGACGAGCTTGGGCACGACATTGGCCAGTTGGGTGATCTTGGCCCCGGGGGTGCCGAAGTCTCCCTCCATTTCGCTGATGCGCGTGTGGTTGGCCCAGACCGACACCCCGTGCAACGCCCGCGGCACGAAGGCCCACTCGCGCAGGCCCTGCCGGAAGCTGAGTTCATAGCCGCTCCACGTGGCGCTGCCCAGGTTGGTCTTGGTCGCCACCTGCCAGTCGGCGTATTCGGAGCCCAGGTTGAGCTCCGCCAGCAACGTCGGCGTCATGGGCACGGTCGTCGAGGAGATGTACTGGCGCACGTTGCGGTTGAACCACCCGGCGCTCCATTGGCCGGCGGAGCGGGTGTAGTACTCGAGGCTGAAGTCCACGTTCTGGGAGCGTTGCGGCAGCAGCCCCGCCCGATTGGTCGAAATCGTCTGCGTCGTGTGGTTCTCGGACACGTTGTTGGGCAGCACATCGGAGAGATTGGGCCGGCCGATGGCCTCGGTGTAACTGGCGCGAGCCTGCAACCCCGGCAGCCACTCGTATCGTAAGTGGAGGTACGGAAATGGATCTGGCGTGTAGCCCGCCCGGCTGGCGAACGTGCGGTGGGAGGCCAGAATGCCCGCCAGCGAATTGGCGTCCACGCCCGCCGGTAGCACCGAGGCCGCCCCCGTGATGGGCAGCACCCGGTAGCCTTCCGCCCGGATATCCGTCTTTTCCACGCGAACGCCCGCCAGCACGTTAAGCCGGTGGAACGTGCCGTTCGCCATCGCGTAGGCGGCGCGCACCTGCTCGTTCACCTTTTGCCGGCCGGCAATTTTCTGCTGGGCGGTGTACGCCGTGTTCTCCTGCAGCACCTGTGGATTGGCCTGCCAGTACTTGAAGAGTTCGTGGGAGCTGAAATAGGTCGGTTCGCGCAGCGTCCAGCCCGGGATGTTCTGGGTCACCGGCACGGGCTCCGCGAAGCGCCCGAGTTGTGCACCGGCCGCCGTAATGTCATCCGCCGTCGCGATGCCATCCTGCCCCATCCAATACCAGCGCTTCTGCTCCTGCCGCTTGCTGCGAATCTGCTCATTGTAGGCGACCCCCGCCTTGAGATAGAACGGAAAACGCGCTGCCGGGAAATCGCGCTGCACGTCGAGCCGGTTCGAGTACTTGGCGTCCCACGAATCGCGGTGGTTGTTCGAGACGAGCCCGTTGTGGTTTGCCCGGTGCTGCCCCGCCGTCGACGCCAGGTTGCCCTGGCTGGGCGCGTAATTGTTCAGGTTGTAGAAATCGGCGCCGCTGTTTTGCACGATCGCCGTCGGCGTGTCGTCGTCCACCGGCGCGCTCATGGTCCAGCCCAGGCCGGTCAGCGTCGTGCTGAGGCCCGTGAAGGTGTTCGGGTTCGTGTAATGGTTCGTCGACTTCGAAAAACCGCCGATCAGTTCCACCCGCCAGTCGCCGGCCCGGTACTTCAGGCCGGGATTGATTTGCCACGACTTCGTGGCCTTGTCGAAGACGCTGATCCCTTGCGCGGCCGTGCCGGCGGTGGTGGTGTAGTCGGTGACCGTGGCCCCGGCGGCCAGCGTGCCTGGCGTGAGGGTGAAACCGTGGTTGCGGTTCGTGCTCAGGTAATCCGAAAACGTCGACTTGAGAAAAAGCACGACCGACTCCGTGAGCCGGTAATCCGTGTTGAGTGACACATCGCTGCGCACGCGCAACTGTCGATTGGGGGCGAACGACATCGCGCCGCGCCGGATCTCCACATTGTCTGCCGTGTAGAGCGTCGACGGCGCCGGCAGAGTGGTGCCCGGCAGGGCCGTGACGTTGAGGTTGTGCGTCACGCTGGAGGCGAGCTGATTGGTGTAGTCGTGACCCGCCGACACGACGATGCCGAGCCGGTTGTTCAAAAACGAATTGGAGTATTCGACCCGCCCGACCGGGTAGATCCGCCGTTCGGCCGACTCGCCGTGGCCGGGCCCGGGCGACTTCGAGAACCCGAAATCGTTCGAGTCCATGTTCACGCCCACCTGGGCGAAAACCCGCCGCCCCTTCTGGGTGAACGCACTCCGCGTGTTGAAGTTCACGGCGCCGCCGATGGCGTTGGCCGACATGGAGGGAATCGGGGCCTTGAACACCTCGACGTTTTCGATGCTTGCGATCGACAACTGATCGATCTGCACCGCGCGGTTCGCCCCGCTCGACGCCGCCGAGGCGATCTCGTTGCCGTCCATCGTCACCATCGTGAGGTTGGGATCGAAGCCCCGTACGCGGATCGTCTGCGGCTCGTTCTGGGAGTATTCCATCTGGATTCCCTCCACGCTCTTCAGGAACTCGCCGGGGTTGCCCGTTGTTTGATCGATGAAGGCATCGATGGACGTGACGCTCCGGTACGTCTCCGCCCGCCGCTGCTGGTTTACGGCGTAGGCCGTGCCCTCTACGGTCGATGTCACGACAAACTTATCCAGTCGGTAGATGTCGGAGCCCAGCGCAAAGTCCGCGGTCAGCGTCTGGCCCTCGCTGAGCGTGACGGTCTTGGTCTGCGGATCCAGGCCCGTGTACGTGGCAACTACCGTATGGGTGCCGGCGGGCAATCCGGCGAGGCGGAAGCTGCCGTCCACGGCGGTGAGCGCCGTGAACTGCGTGCCCTGCACCGCGACCGAGGCGCGTTCGAGGAAACGCTGGGTGCTCCGGTTGATCACTGTGCCGCGAATTTCGGCGGCGGAACCGGTGGCGACGCCGCCCAGACAGACCGCGCCAGCAAGGCATACGAGAGTGCGTAGGCAGGCGCCGCGCCCGCGGGACTCGGCGGCCGGGTGGTGGGGACGAGGGGCAGCGAACGAGGAGGCGGGTTTCATGGAGTGGTCGGGTTTGAGTCTGAGCCGTGCGACGCCGCGGAGCCCGGCCGGCGTCTGAGTGGCGGGGATGCCGCCTACGATACGAGAAGCGCCCGGGCATTTCTACCCGTCTGCCGTGATTTTCTTCCCGGATAATAGTGTCCCCGCACCCGGTGCGGCGGGAACGACGCCGCGGCGTTACTGCCCCGGAGCGGGGGCGGGAGCGTCCAACAGATGGGTGCGCCGGTATTCCCGCGGCGAGCAGCCGCAGGCGCGCCGAAAGGCATCATTGAAACGGCTGATCGAGAGGAACCCCGATTGAAATGCGATCTCCGTGACCGACTCGTCCGTCGTGGCCAGCAGACGTTGGGCGTGGGACACGCGATGCTGCGTGAGATAGGCGATCAGCGTCGTGCCAAAGGTCTTTTGGAAGAGGTTCATCGCGTAGTTCGGGTGCAGTTTAACGAAACTGCCAATCTGCTGCACCGTCAGCTTCTGTGTGTAATTCTGGGCGATGAAGCACGCCATCTGCTCCACCTTGTTCAACCCCGTGTCGGTGATGGTCAAGAGGCGAGCCCTCGCGGCGCGGGCCTTTGGGGGCGCAGGAAACTCGAGCGCCAGGCGGATCAAACGCGCCTGCATCTCCAACAGGACCGGCCGCTCCAACTCCGACGACTTTTTCGCCAAGTCGTCTTCCCAGTGCTCGAAGAAGTGGGCGTCTGAGTCCGCGCGGTCGGTCGTCAGTTCGCTGACGAGGCGGCCCTGCATCAGCGGCTGGACCAACTTCTCCGGCAGGCGCCACTGCAAGAAGCATTGGAGAGGGATCGTCGCAACGTAGTAGGCGGTCTCAGTCGCAAAATCGACAATCTGGTGCGGAATCGCCGCCCAGAAAACACTCAGTTTGCCCGCTTGAACTACGGTCTTCGTGCCCCCGAGCAGATAAGTCACCGAGCCGGACTCGAGAAAGTTGAGTTCGACCTCGTTGTGATGATCGGGTCGCCGCATCGGCGATGGACGCCAGTGCACGCACGTCAGCCCATACGGGGCAAAGTCCGGACGGGATGGGTCGAACGAAAGCGCGCGGGCGGCTCGATTCATGGGAGCGTTGCTTAGGATACCGCTAGAAAAAGCCAGGAAGACGGAAGACCGCTAGCAAAAATATATGTTACGGTCTCTCCCGCAGTCGCCCCTTCGTTGCCGTCCTCTTCCGTCTGCAAAAACCCACGAACCCATATGCTTATCCCAATCCTCTGTAACTCTCGCGCTCGCGCGAACGCCCCCGCGCTCCTTCGATCCTACGCCATCGCCACCCTCGCCGTGTTTCTTTCGCTCTTGCCCGTTTCCGGGCTGGGAGAGACCTCCGGAACCGGAGCCATCACTGGCTCGGTGACAAACGGATCCACGCAAAAGGTTTTGGAACGAGCCACCGTGTCCGTCGTGGGCACGAACTTGGCGGCGCTCACTGCCGCCGACGGCAGCTTTCGACTCGTCGGCGTGCCGGCCGGGGTGCAGACGGTGCAAATTGGTTACGCCGGCCTCGAAGACAAAACGGTCACGGTTTCAGTCGCGCCGGGGGTGACGGCCACCGTCGAAATCGCGCTGAAAAGCGAGGTGCTGCAACTCACCGAATTCCGCGTCGCCGGCGAACGCGAAGGCAACGCCTACGCGATCCAGCAGCAGAAAAACGCCGAGTCGCAGCGAACCGTGGTTTCGGCCGATGCTTTTGGCGTCATCTCCGACGCGAATCCCGGTGAGTTCCTAAAGCTGATGCCCGGTATTCAAATGGACTATACCGGCATAGAGCCCCGTGGCCTCATGGTGCGCGGCATGGAGCCGAACCTGAATCTCGTGATGATCAACGGCAATCAGGCGGCGGCCGCGAACAGCTCGTCCACCGGCCGAACCTTCGAGTTCGACCAGATCACGATCGACAACATCGAGAGCATCGAGGTCTTCAAGGCGCCGGTGCCCTGGATGCCGGCGAACTCCATCGGTGGAACGGTCAACATGGTCACGCGTAGCGCCTTTCTCCAGAAGGGTCGCCGGCTGAACGCCACCCTCAACCTCACGGGCAACACCGACTGGATGACGCTCGCCAAGACCTCTGGTCCCGACGATCACGCGACGCGCAAGCTGAGCCCGGGCGGTTCGATCAGCTACTCGGATAATTTCCTGAACGGGCGTCTTGGGGTCGCCGCCAGTTTCAGCAAACTCTACGTCAATGGCTTTGGAGGCACGGCCTACAACACCTACACCACGAATGCCAGCGGCACCTTTGTGAGCCAGTATCAGCGCGAGGACCACCAGAACTTCACGATTCGCCAAGGCGGCTCGCTCAACCTCGACTACAAGGTCAGCGAGGCCACCACCGTCTTCCTGCGGACGACGTACACGGATCATTACTACATGTTCCGCAACCGATTCCTCCGGTTCAACACCGGCACCATCGTCGGCGTCGCCACGCCCGCCCGGGTCGAGACGATCAATGGCAACGCCGAGCAGAACATGAGTTTTGGCGACAAGAACAACGGTTCCACGACGCTCAACGCCGGCGCAAAGCACCGCTGGGCGGGTTGGACGGTCGACTACGACGCGGCGTATTCGCGCGCGTTCAACCATTATGACTACCTGCCGAGGAATTTCAGCGCCGTCACCCTTCGCACCTCCGGGGTCGGTTATATCCTTGAGAAGGATCCGGCGCGCGCCGCCGCCGGCCGTTTGACGCAGACGGCCGGTGCTGACGCGTACACACTTGGCAACGGCGCCTACGCGCCGCTCGCCAACTCGATCAACGTCGGGGATCGCTCTTCGGTGGACAAGGTCACGAGCGGCAAGGGGCGCGTCCGCCGTGAATTCAACGGTGAGCGGCCATTTTCGCTCGAGTCCGGCCTTTCCTGGCAGAAGCAGGAGCGCGTCCGCCAGAATCCGAGCAAGCGGTGGAGTTACGCCGGACCCGACGGTATCGTTGGCACCGCCGACGACACGACGGCGGCCAACATGCAGCGTTTCGCCGAGCTCGAATACACGCCGCGCCTCTACTTCGGAGAACGCGGTCCCAACCAATGGGTCAGCCCCTTCCAACTCGCGAAGTTCTATGCCCAAAGCCCCAACGCCTTCGTGGAGGACGTCGCCAACAGCTACGATGTCGCCTTCCGCAACAACCAGCGCATCGAGGAAATCATCTGGGGCTATTACGTCACGGGTAGCCTGAAGCTTGGTTCGCTCGACGTGCTGGCCGGCCTACGCGTGGAGGAAACCTATGTCGACGGCGAGGGCGCGAAGCAAAACAACGCCGCGGCCGTGGGCCTCGTGGTCAACTCACTCGCCTACCACCAGGCGCGGCTCAGCCGCACTAGCGCGAGCACTCACTACACACCTGATCCGTTCAAATACCTTCACCTCACCTGGCGCGCCAACAAGCAACTCCAGGCCCGCGCCAGCTACTCCGAGTCAATCGGGCGGCCGAATTACGGTAGCATCATCCCCGGGATCTCCGGCATCACCGCGACGACCGTCACCGTCGCCAACACCGCGCTCCGCCCGCAGCGCTCGGAGAACCTCGACGTCAGTCTCGAGTGGTATCCCGGCCGCACGAGTTCGTTCACCGCCGCGTGGTTCAGCAAAGACATTAAGGACTACATTGTGAACAACACCGCCCGGATCACGGCGCCGATCCCTGAGCTCAACATCGGCCAGGATCTCGTCGGCCTCGATTTGATCTCGTCGTTCAACTTGGGTCGCGCCAAAGTTACCGGCTTAGAACTCGGGGGTCGCTACCAGCTCGCGTTCTTGCCGCGGGCGCTGCGCGGTTTCGAAGTGTTCGGCAATTTCACGAAGCTCACCAAGACCGAGGGCAACTTCAACGCGGGTGCTGCCGGCACCGTCTACAAAGAACTGACGAACCTGGCGCCGAAGCTTTGGAACCTCGGCTTTACCTATACCACGCCGAACCAGAAGCTTTACCTCAAGCTGCTCGCCAACTTCGTCGACGACGCACCCATCAACATCGTCACCCGCGAATACAAAGATTCCCGCACCGTCTACGACGCGGAGGTCCGCTACACGTTGTCGCCCCGTTACACGCTCTCACTCGCCGGGCGCAACGTCACGGAAGCCGAAGAGGGCCAGCACTTCTTCGACGGCCGCTCCACGCGCACCGGTACTGGCGGCGGCACAGCGCTCACCCTCACCCTCGCGGCCCGTTTCTGACCTTGATCCCTCGGTGTCAAACTCCACGCCGAACTCGCCTCTTTCGCGTGCGGCAGTGATTACCGTTCCAACTCTGCCCGTCCCGAGCCCTCCCCAAACTCCGATGAAATACCTCCGTCTTCTCCGCCCGTTCGCCTGCGCCTGCTTGGCCGCCCTCTCGCTCTCGTCGGTCGGCTCCGCCGCCGAGTCCAAATCGGCTGCGGCCGGCCGCAAGGTCGCCGTCGTTATCTCCACGTTGAACAACCCCTGGTTCGTCGTCCTCGCTGAGACCGCCCGCGACCGCGCCAAGGAGCTGGGCTATGAGGCCACGATCTTCGATTCCCAAAACGACCCCGCCAAGGAGTCGCAGCACTTCGACAACCTGATCTCTGCCGGCTATCGGGCCGTACTCTTCAACTGCACCGATGCCAAGGGCTCCATTGCCAACGTTCGCCGCGCGAAGGCCGCGGGCATTCCGGTCTTCTGCATGGACCGCGAGATCGAGGCCAACGACGCCGCAACCTCGCAGATCCTCTCCGACAACTATTCGGGTTGCGTCGCCCTCGGCCAATATTTCGTCGAGCAGGTCGGCGAGACCGGCAAGTACATCGAGCTGCTCGGCATCGTCGCCGACACCAACACCTGGAACCGCTCGAAGGGCTTTCATTCCGTCGTCGACCGCTTCCCCGGACTCAAGATGGTTGCGCAGCAGAGCGCCGAATTCGATCGCAGCAAGGCGCTCGAGGTCCTCGAGGCGCTGCTGCAGCGCAACCCCGACATCGACGCCGTATTCTGCGGCAATGACGCCATGGCGATGGGCGCCTATCAGGCCCTCCTCGCCGCCGGCAAGGCGGGCAAGGTGAAGGTCTTTGGCTTCGACGGCGCCGACGACGTAGTGAAGGCGGTGGCGGAGGGAAAAATCACCGCGACGGTGATGCAGTTCCCGAAGACGATGGCCCGCTCCGCCGCCGAGAACGCCGACAAGTACATCAAGGGTGAACGCAAGTTTCCGCAGCGCACACCCGTTGCGGTCGAACTTGTGACCAAGGCCAACGTAAAGAAATTCGGCGACTATGGGCGGAAGTGATAGCGTTGCGCCCGGTGCGCCGCCTCCGCGCAAGGAGGCGGCCGGCCGCGTCCGCCCAAGGTGGGCCGTCCCGGCCCTGGCGGCGGCGGCCGCTGGCGCGTTCCTGTACTTCCTTCCGCTCTTCCGCGTCGTCTCCCTCAAGCCGCCCGGAGCCGCCGCGAACTCGACCGACCCCGCCGAGCCCGCGGCTTTCGATCCCGTGGCCGCCGCCTCCAGGTTCTGGCAGGTTGATTTGCCGGCCGCCCATGCGCGCGCCGCCGATCTAGCGCAGGTCGCTCCGGCCATCCGGGCCAATGCGGAAAAAGCCCGGACCCAGTTTGCCCGGTCCGCCGGCCTGGGCACCGCCTACCTCTTTGTCCACGGCAGCGGCAAAGTCGTCGCTCGCGAGAAAAATGTGCTTCGGCTCGCACCCGCTGGCGCCGAGACTGAGATCGTCGTCATCCGTCTGGGCCCCGTCTTCGGCAACACCGTGCGCGACGGCACCGGCCTGCTCGACGTGAATAATTTTCCCGGCCTGCAGGAATTCAACGCGCTCTCCGCCGAGCTCAACGCGCTGGTGGAGAAAAATGTTCTCCCCGCGCTGCGCGACCGGGCGATCGCCGGCGCCACGGTGCACTTCGTCGGCTGTGCCGAAGCGCCGGAAAACGCACCCGACGCCGGGGAGCCCTTGTTCACACTCGTTCCCGTCCAAGCCGAGATCCGCTGATGCCCGCCGACTCCGACATCGTCCTCGAGGCTGCCAGCATCACCAAGTCCTTTCCGGGCGTGCGCGCGCTCGACCAGGTCACGCTGCGCGTGCGTCGCGGCCGACTGCTCGCCTTGCTCGGCGAAAACGGCGCCGGCAAATCCACGCTCATGAACATTCTCGCCGGCGTGTTTCCGCCCGACGCCGGCACGCTGCGCCTCTACGGAAGTGAGGTGAGATTCCCCGGTCCGCGCGCCGCCCTCGCCGCCGGCATTGGCATCGTTTTCCAGGAGCTCAATCTCATCCCCCATCTTTCCGTCGCGGAGAACATCTTCCTCGGCCGCGAGCCGCGCACGCGCTTCGGCCTGATCGATTATCCCCAGCTCAATTCCGCCGCCGCCGCAGTGCTCAAGCGCCTCGATCTCGCCGTCGAACCCACCACGCTCATCGCCGACCTGCGCGTCGGACAGCAGCAGCTCGTCGAGATTGCCCGCGCGGTGTCCGAGGAGGCCCGCGTGCTCATTCTCGACGAGCCCACGTCGTCGCTCTCTGCGCACGAGGTTGAGGTGCTTTTCGGGGTGATCGCCGAGCTGAAGAAACACGGCGTCGCGCTCATCTACATCACGCACAAGTTCGAGGAACTCGCCCATATCTGCGACGACGTCATTGTCATGCGCGATGGCCGCGTCGTCGGCGAGTCCCTCTTTACTGATCTCTCCCGGGAGGCACTCGTGCGGCTAATGGCGGGCCGCGAGGCGAAGGAGTCTTTTCAGAAGTCGCCAGCGACCGCGGGGGCCGAATTGCTGCGCGCCGAGGGTGTCAGCTTGCCCGGTGCCGGGGCCGGCGTCGGACGTCCCTACCTGGTCGAAAACGTTTCCTTCACCCTGTGCCGTGGCGAGGTGCTGGGGGTCTTCGGGCTGGTCGGCGCGGGGCGCACTGAGTTGCTCGAGACTCTGTTTGGCCTCCATGCCGGTCGCGCGACCGGCCGCGTCACGCTCGAGGGCCGGCCCTTGGACCTCGCTTCTCCTGCTGCCGCCATCGCCGCCGGTCTCGCGCTCGCGCCCGAAGATCGCAAGCGAGACGGCCTCGTCCTGCCAATGAGCGTCGCGGCCAACGCCAGCCTCGCGAGCCTCGACCGCACCCTGCGCGGCGGCTTCGTCAGCCCCACCCGCGAAGCCGCCTACATCACGCCCTACGTGGAACGTTTCCGGGTGAAAACTCCGTCGCTCGACCAGCTCATCGTCAATCTCTCCGGCGGCAACCAGCAGAAAGTCATCCTCGCCAAGTGGCTCGCGACCAACCCGAAGCTCCTGCTCCTCGACGAACCCACGCGCGGTATCGACGTGAACGCCAAGCGCGAGATCTACGCCTTCATCGACGAACTCGCGCGGCTCGGTCTTGGCTTGATCGTCGTCTCCTCCGAACTGCCCGAGATTCTCGCCCTTGCCGACCACATCCTCGTGATGTGCGAGGGTCGCCAGACCGCCGAGTTCGCCCGCGCCGACGCCACCGCGGAGAGAATCCTGGCCGCGGCCTTTCCCGCCGCGGCCACCACCGCCGCCTGACATGAGCGAATCCTCCCCGCCTTTCTCCCTGCGCCGCTTCCAGTCGCTGTTCGCGCTCGCGCTCATGGTGGTCGCGCTCTCGCTCCTCTCCGATAACTTCCTCACCCCGGACAACGGCTGGAACATCCTGCGGCAGATTTCCGTGAATCTCTGCCTCTCGATCGGCATGACCCTCGTCATTTTGAGCGGCGGCATCGATCTCTCGGTCGGCGCGATTCTCGGACTCGCCGGGGCAGTCGCGGCGGGCCTGCTGAAGAGCGGTGTGGAACTCGGCGCCCTCGGTGTGCGCCTGGAGTTCACCGTCACTGGCGCGATCGTCGCCGGCATCGCGGTCGGGGGTGCCGCCGGCTGGTTCAACGGCTTCGCGATTACGCGGTTCAGTCTGCCGCCGTTCGTGGCCACGCTGGGCATGCTCTCGATCGCGCGCGGGCTCACGATGCTCTGGACGGGCGGATTTCCCATCACCTCGCTCGGTACATCGTTCGGCTTCCTCGGCACCGGCGCATTTCTCGGCATGCCGATGCCGGTCTGGATCATGCTGGCGCTGGTGGCGGTTTTTGTCGTCGTCACGCGGCGCACGCGCTTTGGCCGACACCTCTACGCTGTCGGTGGCAACGAGCGCGCCGCGCGGCTTACGGGGCTCAACGTCCCGCGCATCAAGCTCGCCGTCTACACGCTCGCGGGTGCACTCGCCGGCGTGGCCGGGCTTATCGTGACGGCGCGCCTCGACTCTGCGCAGCCCAACGCCGGCCTAGGCTACGAACTGGATTCGATTGCGGCGGTTGTCATTGGCGGCACGTCGCTTTCCGGCGGCCGCGGCTCGATCTGGGGCACGGTGCTCGGCTGCCTCATCATCGGCGTGCTCAACAACGGCCTGTTCCTGCTCAACGTGTCGCCTTTCTGGCAGCAGGTGATCAAGGGCGGCGTGATTCTGCTCGCCGTCGCCATCGACAAACTCAACGCCCGCGCGCGCGACGCATGAAATCCCGGTTCTGCAACGTCTGCCTGCTGGCAATCCTCCTCACCGCCAACCTGGCCTTCTCCGCCGCGGAAAAGCCCCGCGTCATCGTCTCCACCGATATCGGCGGCACGGACTTCGATGATTTCCAATCACTCGTGCACCTGCTGGTCTATGCCGACGTGCTTGACCTTGAGGGCCTGATTTCCTCGCCGTATGGACCGGGGCGGAAGGAGCACATCTTGCAGGTGCTGGCGCACTACGAACGCGATTATCCGAATCTGCGCACCTACTCGGATCGCTATCCCACCGCGGAGGCGCTCCGGGCGATCGCCAAACAGGGCGAGACGGAGGTCGCACCCTACGCCGGCGTGCGCCGCTCCACCGAGGGCTCCGAGTGGCTCGTTCGCTGCGCCCGACGCGCTGACCCCCGCCCACTGTACGTGCTGGTCTGGGGCGGCATCGAGGACCTCGCCCAGGCCCTCCACGACGCCCCGGACATCCTGCCGAAGCTTCGCGTCCACTTCATCGGCGGACCCAACAAGAAATGGAGCCCCGACGCCTACCACTACCTCGCGATCGCGCACCCGCGACTCTGGATCATCGAATCGAACTCTACCTACCGTGGCTGGTTCACCGGCGGGACGCAGAGCAGAGGTCTCGCGGTCGACACGTTTGCCGCGACGTTCGCGGCGGGGCGCGGCGCCCTGGGGGAGTTTTTCGCCGGTGGCATCCGTTTCGAAGGGGCCACGCGCACCGCCGTCAAGATGGGCGACTCACCCACGGTGGGCTGGCTGTTGTGCGGGGAACCGACGCTGCCGTTTCAACCGGGCTGGGGCGGGCGCTACGTGCGGGCGTGGGCCCGGCCCTATGCCCGCTTCGACCGGCTCACCACCGCGACGGATCGGATCGAGTTTTGCGGTATCCTCGAACTTGTGCTGCCGCTCGGCGCGGGCGCCCCGGCGGCCCCTGAGGCACGCCTGGTCGTGGAGAATCAGTCGCTGATCGGTCACTTCGACAGCCGGGGCGCGATGCGTTTCCGTTTCTGCCCGAAGGACGCCAAGACCTACCGCTACACGATTCGGAGCAACGCGCCCGCGCTCGACGGCCGCACCGGCGAGATCACCTCGACTCTGCCCCCGCCCGACGCCGCGCTCACCCCGGACCCGACGCGACCGAACTGGTGGACCGACGATCCTTCGCCCGCGGTCGCCGAGGGCGTCCATCAAGGCGCCCGCACCATCAGCCAGTGGCGCGAGCAGTTCCTGCGCGACTTTGCGCAGCGGCTGGAACGTTGCCGAAGCCCGGTTCCCATCCGATGATCCGGCCTCTTCCTCTTCTCTCTGCCATGCTCGGCGGTACCGCCGCTCTCCTCGCGGACATATCGGCCCCGCGATCCACGGCCAAGGCCGCCGTGCCGCCCCTACCGTGGAGCAACCGCCTGCTTCACGCCAAACCGGACTGGTACGCCTCCGCCGAGGCGCGGGCTGCCGCTGACACGGTCCTTCGCTACCAATCTACCCAGGGCGGGTGGCCGAAGAACACCAACCTGATCGCGCCCGCCACTCCCGAGGTCCTTGCCGCGGTGGAGAAGGACGGCAAGGCCAACACCATCGACAACGGCGCCACCACCACGCCGATCCGTTTTCTGGGGCACCTGGTGGAAGCCACCGGCGAGCCGCGTTATCGGGACGCCGTCCTCCGCGGTCTCGATTACCTCCTCGCCAGCCAGTATCCCAATGGCGGGTTTCCGCAGTTCTTCCCGCTCCGCAAAGGCTACTACGCCCGCATCACCTTCAACGACGGCGCGATGGTCAACGTCCTCGAGTTGCTGCGCGACGTCGCCGAGAGGCGTGCGCCCTTCAGCTTCATCGACGCGACCTACCGCAGCCGCGCCGCCGCCGCCGTCGCGCGCGGGATCGACTGCATCCAGCGCACTCAGGTCAAGCAGGCCGGCCGGCTCACGGCTTGGTGCGCGCAGCACGACGAGCACACCCTCGCGCCCGCGTGGGCTCGGGCCTACGAGCCACCCTCGCTGTCTGGCGCCGAGAGCGTCGGCATCGTGCGGTTTCTCATGTCGGTTGAAAATCCCTCGCCCGAAATTGTCGCCGCCATCGAAGGTGCCGTCGCGTGGTTTCGCGCGGTGCCCATCGCCGGTCAGCGCCTCGACGAGGTCCGCCGCTCCGACGGACGCCGGGAGCGAATCGTCACGCCCGACCCCGCCGCGCCGCCGCTCTGGGCTCGTTTCTACGAACTCGGCACCAATCGCCCCCTCTATATGGATCGCGATTCAAAGCCGCTCTACGATTTCTCGCTCGTCAGCTACGAACGCCGCAGTGGTTACGGCTACCACACCACCGCGCCGCGTGAACTCCTCGAACGCCACTACCCCGCATGGCGCCGCCGCCTGGCCCTCCCTCTTCCGCAACATCGTCCTATGCCGTGAAAGCACTATTCCTTCTGGTCCTTCTGCTGCCAGCCACGCTCTTTGCCGCCGCATCTCCGCCGTGGGCCGCCGGTCCGCTCCGCGTCGCGCCCGACGGCCGCGCGCTCCAGCACGCCGACGGCACGCCCTTTTTCTGGCTTGGCGACACCGTCTGGCTCATGCCGCAAAAGCTGAACCGGGAGCAGATCGCGACCTACTTTGAGAATCGCCGCGCCAAGGGTTTCAACGTGGTCCAGTGCTGCCTAGTGCAGTTCTTTCGGGACAAGAGTTTCAACGGCAGTCCGGCACTCGTCGATGAGGACTTTACGCGGCTGAATTTCACCGCGGGTAACAACCCGGCCGATCCCGCGCAATACGACTACTGGGATCATGTGGACACGATCATCGAGACCGCCGCGGCCAACGGCATCTACGTCGCCCTGGCGCCCATGTGGCGCTACCCCAAGAAGCCGACGCCGGCGCAGGCCGCCGCGTTCGCCGGCAAGATCGCGGCCCGCTACGCCCGGCGCCCCAATATCATCTGGGTCAACGGCGGCTCGGCGCGCGGCGGCGACGACCTGGAGTTCTGGAACGCCGCCGGCGCCGCGTACAAGCGACACGCCCCGGAACACCTCGTCACGTTTCACCCCTTCGGCCGCACCCAATCCTCTGCCTGGTTTCACGACCAGTCTTGGCTCGACCTCAACATGTTCGTCTCCGGTCATCGCCGCTACGATCAGGACACCGAGGGCCGGGCTTTCGGGGAGGACAACTGGCGTTACGTGCTCGAGGACCTTGCGCGCACGCCGCGCAAGCCCACGCTCGACGGCGAAGCCTCCTACGAGAACACCCCACAGGGCCTGCACGATCCGAACCAGCCTTACTGGACGGCAGCGGATGTGCGCCGTTACGCCTGGTGGTCGGTCTTCGCGGGCGCGGCCGGCCACGTCTACGGCGAGAACTCCGTTCGGCAGGTCTATTTGCCGACCGACCGGAAGGGCGAGAGTGGTGCCAAAGGCTTCTTCACCGAACGCCTCGAGACCGAGGGCGCCACGCAGATGAAGCACCTCAAGAACTTCATCCTCTCGCGACCTGTCGCCGGACGCGTCAACGACCAGTCGCTCGTCGCCGGCGACGAAGGCGAAAAGTACCACCGCATTCTCGTGACCCGCGGCAACGGCTGGATCGCCGCCTACACGCACACCGGGCGCAACTTCACGATGAAGTTGAACGGCGCCGCCGGCGCGCGGCTCAAGGCCTCGTGGTTCAATCCCCGCAGCGGCGAAGCCACCCCGGTCGGGACTCATCCCGGCAGCGGCTCGGTCACCTTCAGTCCTCCCGGCGAACCCGCGCCCGGCAACGACTGGGTCCTCGTCCTCGACGATGCCGCGCAGAAGTTTCCCGCCCCCGGCCAAGCCCTTTTCCGCTAACCTCATGCAACCGCGCCCGACTTTCATCCCCCGCGTCAGCCTCCTGCTGGCCTTGCTCGTCTCCGCCTCCCTGGGTTTCTCCGCCGCGGAAAAACCCCGTGTCTCTGTCCTCACCGACATCGAGAACGAACCCGACGACGCCATGTCGATGGTGCGTTTCCTGACCTACGCGAACCACTTCGAAATCGAGGGCCTCATCGCCACGACCTCCATCCACCAGCGCAACAAAGTCGCGCCGCAGACCATCCGCCGCCTCGTCGAGGCCTACGGCAAGGTGCGCGACAATTTGGAGAAGCATGAGCCGGGCTTCCCGACCGGCGCGCATCTGCTTGCCCGCGTGAGCGAAGGCCTGCCGGTTTATGGGATGACTGGGGTGGGCGAAGGCAAGGACTCGCCCGGCTCCGACCTGCTCATCCGCTCGATCGACCGCGACGACGCTCGCCCGCTCTGGGTGCCGGTCTGGGGAGGTCCCAGCGTGCTCGCGCAGGCACTCTGGAAAATTCGCGCCACGCGCTCGCCTGAGGCCGCGGCCAAGGCCGTGGCGAAGTTGCGCGTCTACACAATTTCCGACCAGGACGACTCCGGGCCCTGGCTACGCCGGGAGTTCCCCGGCCTCTTCTACATCACCAGCCCGGGCTTCAACGCCGGCGGCGCCTACCACCACGCCACGTGGAGCGGCATCAGCGGGGATTATTTCCATGCCCGCTGCGCCGGAGCGGACTTCACGCTCGTGAGCAACGAATGGCTCGATCGCAACATCCGCAAGAAGGGCCCGCTCGGCGCCGAATATCCACGGTGGGATTACCTGATGGAAGGCGACACCCCAAGTTTCCTGGGGCTGATTAACAATGGCCTCAACGCCCCCGAGCACCCCGACTGGGGCGGATGGGGCGGTCGCTATGAACTCTACACGCCGCGCCCCCAGAGATGGCACCTCCAGCCGGAGACGCGGCCGTTCTGGAGCGATGCCGACGACGAGGTGCTGGGCGTCGACGGCCGCTGGCACGACAACAACCACGCCACCATCTGGCGCTGGCGCGTCGCTTACCAGAACGACTTCGCCGCGCGCATGGACTGGACGATCAAGCCGTACCAGGAGGCGAACCATCCTCCGGTGCCCAAGCTCGGGCATCCCGCCCGGCTCACGGCTGCGCGCGGCGCGCGCGTCGACCTAAGCGCCGCCGACAGCACCGATCCCGACGGCGACGCGCTGTCCTACGAGTGGTTCTACTACCACGAGGCCGGCACCTTTCCGGTTTCCAACGCCCGCTCCGGGCAGCCGCTGGAGATTAGGAATTACGACCAGCCCAAGGCCTGGTTCACCGTGCCCACCAGTCGTGTCATGGCCCCGGGCACCGGCGACATGCACATCATCCTCGCCGTGACCGACCACGGCACCCCGCGCCTCACCCGCTATCGGCGCGTCATTGTCACAGTCGTTCCCTGAGCCCTTTTTCTCCATGAAATCCACCGCTACTCACCTCGGTGTCATCCTTGGCAACCGCGATTTCTTTCCCGACAAGCTCGTCGGCGAGGCGCGCGCCGACCTCACGAGAATCTTCGCTGAACTGGGCCTCAGCCCGATCTGGCTCACGCCCGAGGAGACCAAGCTCGGGGGGGTCGAGACGCACGCGGACGCCCGCAAGTGCGCCGACCTCTTCCGCCGGCACCGCGACGCGATCAGCGGCGTGCTGGTGTGCCTGCCCAATTTCGGCGACGAGAAGGGCGTGGCTGACACCCTGAAGCTCGCGGGACTGGGCGTGCCCGTGCTGGTGCAGGGTTATCCCGACGATCTCGACCGGCTCGATGTGGTCCGCCGCCGCGACTCGTTTTGCGGCAAGATTTCCGTTTGCAACAACCTTCGCCAGGCGGGGATCGCCTACACGCTCACGACGAAGCATGTGGTGCATCCGCTCGACGCCTCGTTTCGCGCCGACCTCCAGCGCTTTGTGGCCGTCTGCCGCGTGGTCCGGGGACTGCGCGGGGCGCGGATTGGCGCGGTGGGCGCCCGCCCGGGGGCGTTCAACACCGTACGCTACTCGGAGAAGATCCTCGAACGCCACGGCATCAGCGTAACGACCGTCGACCTGTCCGAAATCCTCGGCGCCGCCGGCAAGATCGCGGACGACGACAAGCGTCTCGTCTCCAAGGAGGATGAGATTAAGGCGTACGCCAACGCGACCGCGGTGCCGCCGGTCAAGCTCGCGCAGATGGCCCGCCTCGGGCTCGTGCTCGACGACTTTGTCGCGGCGCACCATCTCGACGCCACCGCCATCCAGTGCTGGACCTCCGTGCAGGCCAACCACGGCTGCAACGTCTGCACCTCAATGAGCATGATGAGTGAGAATTTCCTGCCCAGCGCATGCGAAGTCGACGTCACCGGCGTGCTCACGATGTACGCGATGCAACTCGCCGCGAACTCCCCGAGCGCGCTCGTCGACTGGAATAACAACTACGGCCCGGACCCCGACAAGTGTGTGCTCTTCCACTGCGGCAACTGGGCCAAGTCCTTCCTGCCGGACATCAAGATCCTCAACGCGCCCATCCTCGGCTCCACGCTCGGCGTCGAAAACACCTGGGGCGCCCTCGACGGGCGCACACCCGCCGCACCGCTCACTTATGGCCGCATCACGACCGACGACACCGCCGGCGTCATTCGTACCTATGTCGGCGAGGGCGAATTGACCAACGACGAGCTCAAGACCTTTGGGAACCGCGCCGTCGTCCGCGTGCCGAAGCTGCAAAAGCTCATGCACCACGTCTGTCGCGAGGGCTTCGAGCATCACGTCGTGATGAACGCCTCCCACACCGCCGGCATCCTCGTCGAGGCCTTTGGCCGCTATCTTGGCTGGGAAGTCTATCATCACGAGGCCCCGCAGGACTAACATGCCCACCGACCACGAGCTCGCGCTCAAATCCCTGCTCTACCGCCGCAACCTCCTGCGCTGGATCAAACACGCCGGCGCCGGCCACACGGGCGGCAGCCTGTCGTGCGTCGACATCTTGAATGTCCTCTACAACCGGATTCTTCGCGTCTCGCCCGCGACCTTCTCCGACCCGCGGCGCGACCGTTACATCCAGAGCAAAGGCCACTCCGTCGAGGCCCTCTACGTCGTTCTCGCTGATCGCGGTTTCTTCCCGGAGTCCGACCTCGCCACCCTGTGTGGCTACCAATCCCACTATGTCGGCCACCCCACGCGCCACGTCGCCGGCATCGAGCAAAACACCGGCGCCCTCGGCCACGGCCTGCCGCTCGCCGTCGGCACCGCGCTCGCCAGCAAACTTGACGACGCCGGCTTCCGCGCCTTCACGCTCGTCGGCGACGGAGAACTCGCCGAAGGCTCCAACTGGGAGGCCGCCCTGGCCGGCGCCCATTATCAATTGGACAACCTCACCGCCATCATCGACTGCAACACGCTCCAGATTACCGGCCGCACCCGCGACGTGATGAATCACGAGCCACTCTCCGAGAAATGGTCCGCCTTCGGCTGGGCCGTTCGCACGGTCGATGGCCACGACCTCGCCGCGCTCACCGCCGCGCTCGAACAACCACTGGAGGCGGGCAAACCCTCCTGTATCATCGCCCGCACGACCAAAGGCAAAGGCGTCAGCTTCATGGAGGATGTCGGCAAGTGGCACCACGGCGTGCCGAGCGACGCTGAACACGCGAAGGCCAGCGCCGAGCTCGACGCCGCCATCGCGCAGCTTGTGGGAGGTGCCGCATGAGCGCGCCCGCCCCTTCCATGTATTCCCCGGCCGCCAAGGCGGTCGCCGAGAAACTTGGCCTGCAAACGGGCCGCGCCAACCTCGAGGAATTTGCCGACACGCTTCTCGCGCTCGCGCAGGCCAACCGAAACGTCCTCGCCGTCACCAGCGACTCACGCGGCTCCGGCAAACTCGGCCCCTTCGGGCACGCGTTGCCCAAGCAAATAGTCGAGGTGGGCATCGCCGAGCAAAACCTCGTTGGCATCGCCGCCGGCCTCGGCTCCTGCGGGAAGAAGGTCTTCGCCGTCTCGCCTGCCTGCTTCCTAACCGCACGTTCGCTAGAGCAAATCAAGAACGACCTCTGCTACTCCGATCATCCCGTGACACTGGTCGGCATCAGCGCGGGTGTCAGCTACGGTGCCCTTGGCACGACGCATCACTCCCTGCACGACTTCGCCGTGCTGCGCGCGATCAACAACATCACGATCGTCGCGCCCGCTGATAACTTTGAGGCCCGCGAAGCGGTCCGGGTCTGTGCCGGGCATGACAAGCCCGTCTATCTGCGCTTCGGGAAAGCACCGCTCTACACGCTGCCCGCGGCCGACACCGCGCCGTTCACGTTGGGCAAGGCCCGCGAGCTCCGCGCCGGCCACGACGTGGCGTTTCTTGCTTCCGGCGAAACCGTCATTCACGCGCTGCTCGCCGCCACCCATCTCGCGGAAACCGCCGGTCTGCAGTGTCGGGTTGTAAGCGTTCCCTTTGTAAAACCGCTCGACCATGCCGCGGTGCTCGCCGCCGCGCGCGAGTGCCGCGCCGTCATCACCGTCGAGGAGCATCTGGTCAACGGCGGGCTGGGCGAAGCCGTCGCCGGACTCATTGCGCAGGCGGGAATCGCGACGCGGTTCAAAATTGTCGCTCTCCCCGACGAATACACCGTAACCGGCAGCCAGGCCGAGATCTTCCGTCACTATGGCCTCACGATGGAAGGGCTGAGCGCGACGGCCCAAGGCCTGCTGGACCGGAATTAGTCCCTCGCCGCCATGCCATACGTCCTAGCTCTCGACCAAAGCACCTCGGCGACCAAGGCGCTGCTCTTCGATCGCGAGGGCCGCGCGCTTGACCGCGAGTCGCGCGACCACCGGCAATTTTATCCGCAGCCGGGCTGGGTCGAGCACGACGCAGAGGAAATCTGGCAAAATGCGCTCTCCGTCCTCCGGGCCGTCGTGGCGCGCCATCCGGAGAAACTCACCGACCTCGTGTGCCTGAGTCTCACCAATCAGCGGGAAACCGTTCTCATCTTTGATCGCGCCTCCGGCCACCCCTTGCACCCAGCCCTGGTTTGGCAATGCCGGCGCGGCACCTCGCTGTGCGCCGAGTTCACCGCGCAGGGACATGCTCCCGGCGCACATGCCCGCACGGGGCTGCCGCTTGATCCCTATTTCTCCGCCTCCAAGCTCTGCCATCTTCTGCGCCAGGAGCCAGCACTGCGGCAACGCCTGCGCGAAGGCACCGCGCTGATCGGCACGATCGATGCCTACCTTATCTATCGCCTCACCGCTGGCGAAGTCTTCGCCTGCGACACCACCAACGCCAGTCGCACCTTGCTGTTCGATCTCAACCGCCTTGATTGGGACCAAGACCTTTGCGACCTCTGGGAGATTCCCCGCCGCGCCCTGCCGGAACCGCGCGCGAGCGACGCTAGTTTTGGCACCACCACGCTCGAAGGGTTCCTGCCTCGGGCACTGCAGATCCGCGGGGTGATGGGCGATTCTCAGGCGGCCTTGTTTGCGCACCGGAGCTTTTCGCCCGGCAGCGTCAAGGTCACTCTCGGTACCGGCTCGTCCATTCTGCTCAACATCGGCGACACTCCCCGCTTCCCGTCTCCCCGGATTCCCACCACGCTGGCGTGGCAACTCGGCCGCCAACCCACCTACGCACTGGAGGGAATCGTTATCAGCGCCGGCTCCACGCTCACCTGGCTCCGCGATCAAATGGGCTTCGTCGCCAACGTGGCGGAAATCGATGCCTTGGCCGCATCGGTCGGGGACAACGGCGGAGTTTACCTCGTGCCTGCCTTCACGGGTCTGGGCCTGCCCTATTGGAACTCCTCCGCGCGAGCGGCCCTCTGCGGGCTCACACCGCACAGTGATCGTCGCCATGTCGCCCGCGCCGCGCTCGAATCCATCGCGTTTCAACTTCGGGATGCCCTGGATGCCCTGCGCGTGGAGGCCGGCGTGGCCCTGCAGGACATCCGTGCCGACGGCGGCCCGAGCGCCAGCGCCGTGTTGATGCAGATTACTGCCAACCTTGCCGGCGCCCGGCTCTGCGTGCCCAAGATGGCGCATTGTTCTCCCCTTGGCGCCACTTTCGCCGGGCTGCTGGGCTCTGGCGAGTTCGGCTCGATCGCTGACCTTTCCCGCCTCCAACAGGACGAGGCGGTCTACACCCCGCAGATGCCGCCGCCCACTGTCGCCGCGTTCCTTCAGGACTGGCACCGGGCGGTCAAACAGGTCAGCGGCTGACGGCCCAAACCAAAGGTGTCGTGTGTGGACTATTGATCACGCCGGTCTGAACTCGCGGTTGCCGTCCTGTGCAGCCTGGTCGCCGGGCTTCAAACCCGTCGAAACCTCGCCATTGAAAACCTGACCGTGCGGCAGCAGCTGTTGGTGCTGGGCCCACTCGAAGTGTTTCGCTTGTTGGGCGCCCCCCCCCGAAGCCAACCAAAGCACCATGATTTCTGGCGTGCCTCTCGGTGAGAAAGAGCGCGTCGAGCAGCTGATCGGTCGCGACGCTCAATTTTCGGCCTGTTCCCAAAACCAATGATTTTGGGATGACGCCTCCGAGCGCAGGCTCTGCAGATTCGGGTAGCGTGGGGCGATGCACAACGCATCACCCAATGAATGCCACCAAAAATCCAACCATCGTTTACCTCAGGGTGTCGACCGCTGAGCAAGAGACCGATTCGCAGGAGCATCAGGTACTGGAATACTGCCGTGTTCGCGGCTGGCAGCCTCCAGTGATATTCCGCGACGCGGCATCCGGCGCGTCTTCCAGTCGCCCAGGGCTTGAGCAAATGCTGGCGCAAGTCAGGGCCGGCGGTGTCCATCAGGTCGTGACCTACAAACCCGACCGCTTGGGCCGCCGCCTGACGCACCTCCCCATCATCGTTGGGGAACTCCAGATGCGAAACGTCGCGTCGATCTGCACGAGCCAAGGCATCGACACCTCCAAGCAGAACCCGGTTGGTCAGCTTCAGCTCGGGGTGCTGATGGCCGTCGCCGGGTTCGAACGAGCGCTGATCAAGGCAAGGACGCTCGCCGGCTTGGAAGTTGCACGTCGGCGCGGCAAGAGGCTGGGACGGCCACCATTAGATCCGACAATCGTACGACTCATTCACGACTCAGCAGCTCGATTGGGTCACCACGTGCGGGCGATCGCCCGCGAGATCCATGCTCCGCCGAGCACGGTTTGCCGCGTATTGGCTAAACTCGACCGAGAAGAGATCCATGCTGTGGGCTGATCCGGTTTCGCAGCCAGACTGCGAAAATTCCCGGTTCTGACTTGCCTCTTCGCCCTTGATCTATCTGTTAGGCGGATAGTATCCGCTTGACGAATAGGCACAGTGCGCCGAACTTTTCGTCGTGATCAAGAGTTTCGCTGACCGCGACACTGAAAAGCTTTGGCTGACCGGGCGCTCCCGCCACCTTCCGGGTGACATCTGGCAACGTGCGCTGATCAAGCTGCAACTGATTGATGCCGCAGTCGAGTTGACCTTTCTTAAGCTACCTCCCGGCAATCGACTGGAGGCCCTGAAAGGGGATCGCCGTGGCCAACACTCTATCCGAATCAACGACCAATGGCGCATCTGCTTCCGTTGGGCCGGTACCGACGCCGAGCAAGTCGAAATCATCGATTACCACTAAGTCCATAGCCTATCCCATGAATCCCACAGCTTCTCGCATCCACCCCGGCATCATCTTGCGCACCGAGTTCTTCGAGCCGATGGCGATCACACAACTGGCTGCCGCCAAGGCCACGGGCATTCCCCAAAGTCGTCTGAGCGAGATCCTCGCCGGTCGCCGGTCGATTACCCCAGACACTGCAGCCCGCCTAGGCAGATATTTCCGGGTTGATCCGCGCAACTGGCTGAATCTGCAAGTCGCGTTCGATCTGTGGAAGCTTGAGCAAGCGTCAGGCCGGCAACTCAACCGCGACGTCAAGCCACTCGTCGCCGCTTAGATCGATTGGTCCCGAAGCCGGGATGAATCTGGTTCGGTTGTCCCCGACACCATACGTGTTGGGAACAATCCACTCCTCGCTTGACCGGATCGACCCTGCGCGGGGGAAACGAAGCCACACAATCCACTGATCTTCGCTGCGTGCAGAAATTGGTGGGTATTGGCACAGGAAATCCGCACTAATCTGGCGCAAAGTGGTCTCGGTGGGGCGGTATCGAGGCCGCTGTGGCGCGAAACCATTTTTGTATCAATATTCCGAATGGCGTGGGATTGGGGACGCGCCCGATCGGGCGGAATACCACACCAAGCGGAAGGAACTCAGGCCATCACCGCTGTGCATTGAGCGGGAGTGCCCCAGGCCCAGTCGCCTGATTCTCGCGATCCATCCCGAGACTCAACTACGCATGGTGCGCCTGAACCCGTGACCCATGAACCTTTTGCTCCGTGTACGCGACTACGCCAAAAAGCACTGTCCCATCACTTGCCTCGTCGCGGTTTGTGCTGCTGCTAGTCTGAGCGGTTGCGTGGCCCTCGGACCAGTCGGGGCCGTCGGCGCCGTCTATTCCGCGTTGATGGTCACTTCGGAAGTGGTCCGCGACACCGACCAAACACGCCGCCACACCCTATACGTGGCCGCGCTCGAGCGAGAACTGCGCTCCCTCCTGCCCGCCTTCGCTCCGGCCGCCACCGGCGCGCCTACGGAACCGCCGGGCGAGCCGCGACCTCCACGCGTCAGTTTCTCCATCGATGGCGACGCCTTGCCGGAGAGCGCGGGTCGAAGCAACGTACCCGGGCTCAGCATCACCGTCTCCGGCGAGATCACGCCCCCGACCGCGCGGCTGCTAGCGGAAGGCGCGCGTCGGATCGCGTGGCGAAGAGCGGATGCCATCGGCCTGACCATCTATGGGCTCCCGGGGGCGTCCGGCGAGACCATCGAAACGCCGCCCGTTGGAATCATGGATCCGTATTACGCACTGCGCGGCCTGAAGAAGCTACTAGCGCAGCATTTCGACCCCCACGCGGAAGTGCGCCGGAAACTGTTTCCATTGGTGCCGCCCACGGCAACCGGCAGGACCGGCCTTTGGGGTCAAGCGAGCTACGGTGAATTCATCCTCCATCCTGGCCCACGCCTCGAGGTATCGGGCGGATTCTCACCGGCCTTGGCCGAGGCTTTCGTAGCAACCAGCCAGGCCGCCTTTCCTCAGTTGGCGATCACCGTCTATCGCGATGAGACGCGCGCGCGTTCCGGCTGGGTGAAACTCGCCAGCTACCAACCGGCTAGCTCCAACCCGCCCGAGTTGGAGAACCCCATTCATTGAACGCCCGGCGCCCGATGTTTCTTAATTTGCCCAACACCCTTGGCCGAAGCCATCGGTTTCAACCCGGCGGCTCACCTCTGCCGAAACGTTCGCGGTTTCGATTTGGCTCGAACGCGGCGCGGCCGGCCGGGGTCAAGCCCAACGTGACCCCGTCGGCCAGTGTCGAAAGCCCGGCCGCAACATCCGAACTCCCTCTTGGACTCGGTAACGAAAGTCGTTTTGTCCGATTGCTTCCTCTTCCCCACTTCGCATTGGGCGCATGGGCTGCCACGTGAAATGAAAAAACCGCACCCCTCCAGCGAAACGATCTTTGCCGCTGCACTTGAACGTCCCACCGGTGAACGCGCCAGTTACCTCGAAGTGGCATGCGCAGGTAACGCCGCGCTACGCGCCCACATCGAATCACTGCTTCGCGCACACGACGAAGCCGCCCGGTTCATGGCCACATCCACCTTCAATCCTCTTGCCCAGACGCGCATGCAGGGCGTGCCGCTGGAGATGTCCGGCGACGTGATCGGCCGCTACAAACTGTTGCAGAAACTGGGCGAGGGCGGTTGCGGCACTGTCTACATGGCCGAGCAGCAGGACCCGGTCATCCGCCGCGTCGCCCTCAAAGTCATCAAGCTCGGCATGGATACCAAGGAAGTGGTCGCGCGCTTCGAAGCCGAGCGACAGGCCCTTGCGCTCATGGACCACCCGAACATCGCCCGCGTCTTCGACGGCGGCGCGACCGATTCGGGCCGGCCGTTTTCGTGAGGGAGTTGGTCCGCGGTGTGCCCATCACGAAGTTCTGCGACGAACAAAACCTCCCGACACGCGACCGCCTCGAATTGTCCACGGCCGTCTGCCACGCCGTGCAGCACGCCCACCAGAAGGGCGTTTTCCATCGCGACCTCAAGCCCTCGAACATCCTCGTCACGCTACACGACGGCCGTCCGCTCCCCAAGGTGATCGACTTCGGCATCGCCAAGGCCACGCAGGGCAAGCTTTCGAACGCCACGCTCTTCACCGCCTTCGAGCAGTTCATCGGCACCCCCGCCTACATGAGCCCAGAGCAGGCCGAGATGAGCGGCCTCGATATAGACACCCGCGCCGACATCTACTCCTTCGGCGTCCTACTCTATGAACTGATCACCGGTCGCCCGCCCCTTCGACCCCAAGTCCCTACTCAGCGCCGGCCTCGACGAGATCCGCCGCATCATCCGCGAAGTCGACCCGCCCCGCCCCTCCACGCGGCTCTCGACGCTTGCCGAAGCCGACCAATCCACGATTGCCAAGCAACGCGCCACCGCCCCCGCACATCTTTCCACAATCCTCCGAGGCGACCTCGATTGGATTGTGATGCGATGCCTCGAAAAGGACCGCACCCGGCGCTACGAAACGCCATCTGCCCTTGCAGCCGACATCGGCCGCCACCTGATCAACGATCCCGTTCTCGCCCGCCCACCAACTGCCGCCTATCGATTTCAGAAACTAGTCCAGCGCCATCGCGTTGCCGCATTTGCCACAGCGGCAGTCGCAATCGCGCTGGTCGCCGGCGCGGCCGTCAGCGCATGGCAGGCACTGCGCGCCAAACGCGCGGAGGTCGTTGCCGAAGCGGAACGAAACCGGGCGCGGGAAGAGGCCGCCGTCAGCGCAGCAATAAATCGCTTTGTTCAAGAAGATTTGCTCGTAAAGGCCTCGCGCGACCAGGAATCGGACCGCGATATCAAGCTGCGCACCGTCCTGGACCGCGCCGCAGAAAAACTGAAAAGCCGTTTCCACGACCAGCCCCAGGTTGCTGTGGCAGTGACGCTGACACTCGGTGCAACCTACCAATCGCTCGGTGAATGGGCCCAAGCCGAGATACTGGGCGAACGCGCCCTAAAACTGAGCCGACGCGCATCAAACCCCCAGCCACTGCAGGCAGTTCGGCGCCTTTTTCAGGTCGCTACCTGGTATCAGGAGCATGGAAAGCACGATCGCGCAGAGCGGTTGTTTTGCGAATCTTGTGAGATCGGAAAAAAGGAACTCGGTCCCGAACACCGGGAAACTGTGGCCGCCCAGATACGGCTCGGCATTTGTTACAGTGGATCCGGGCGCTCCGAAGACGCAGAAGAACGGCTCAGCGACGCGGTAAAGATCCAGCAGCGGGAACGAGGTGCCGTAGGTATCGATATGCGGTGGGCGACCCGCCTGCTCGCGAGTGCCTACAAGGGCCGCGGCAATGTGGTCGATGCAACCACCCTCCTCGAACAATCGATTGCTGTCTGGCAGCGGACGGATTCGTGCGACGACCACGAGATGTCCCTCGCGATGCGCTCGCCCGCAGACAAATACGAATCCCTCGGTCGAAAAGCAGAGGCAGAGTCCGCGCCAATTCGTGCGCTCGAACTTGAAAAACGCGTGCGCGGCGCCGAGCACCCGCACACCCTTGGGACGGTGCAACAACTCGCGCGCCTGAATCTGAAACACGGCAATCTAGCGGTCGCGGAGGCGTTGACCCGCGAAAACCTGGAAAAGCGCCAGCGCATCCTTGGCCCCGAACACCCGGCGACGCTGGCTTCAATTGCGCTATTTGCGGACGTGCTTTTCGCTCAAGGCAGGAATCGGGAAATCATTCCACTCCTTCGACAGGTGCGCGCAATCCGTCAGCGCCACCCACGCGCCGACGTCGACAATCAGATTGCGTGCCTGTGGGCTCTCGCATCGGCCGCTGATGAAGCGGGCGAATACGCGGAGGCCGAATCGGCGGCTCGCGAAGTACTCGAACTAGAGCGAAACGCCGGGCGGACGGCATTGGCCATCACCCGCTACGAAACCCTGCTCGGCCGCGTGCTGGTCAACGAGGGAAAATTCGCCGAAGCGGAACCTCTGCTGGTCGCCGCCGCTAAGGGACTTGAGGAAGTCGCGAGCCTGCTGCCCGCCTACGACAAACCGCGAATGAGGGAATGCCTTAACACGTGGTTCAGCTTTACGGGGATTTGAACCAGCCCACAAAGGCCGCCGAATGGCAGAAGAAACTCAGAGAATTGAGAAATTCGGAGCCCACTCCAACTTCCGTTGCTGAAACTAAGCCATAAGCGCAAAAAAACCCTCCGGCGGAATAATCTCCACCCCAGCCTAGACCGGCCTCTTTCCGAGGGCGTCGGCAATCACATTTCAACCCCCGAAAGGTAAGCCTAAGGGGTCGGCCTGGGCTCCTGACATTACTCCCTTAAGATCCAGTTTTCAGTGAGCCGGGAGGATGATGGTTCCAGATCAGTTTCTCCTGCCGAGCGCTCGAATTTGAGCTGTTCCCAAAACCAACGTCAGCGGCACAACGGGGCCGGTGGGTTCTTGACGCAAACGGTGAATCTCCCCGGTCCCGTTTCGCACGCGACACCTCGTTCGCCATTCGCGTCGGAACCCTCTAAGTCGGCGCGGTGGTCCGGGCACGAAGACGGTCCAGGGCGGCCTTGATCGCCTGCAGGTAATTTGGGTGCCAGAGTTCGTGCTCGGCGTCGTGAACCACGGTGTACGTGCGGTGACAGTAGAAATCGCGCACGGCGGCCGCGCGGCGATGCATCTGCGCATCTTCCTTGGCGCCCACCAGCACGTCGGCCGGGGTGTCCGCGTTGCCCGCGCGATAGGAGATCCTCCAGCGACGCGGCTCGTCGTCATCCTCAAGAAAGAACGGCGAGATCGAGCCGAGAATGAGGTGCCGCGCACGCACCGCGCCCAGATGCGAGTAGAGCGCACCCAGGGAGAAGCCCAGCACGACTTTGCCGGCGGTCTGGGCGTCGACCTGAGGGAAGAGCGCGTGCGAGTCGAAGTTCGGTTGTGAGCCGGTCCATTCCAGACGGACAAATTCGGTCTCCCAGCCGGCGGCCTGCAAGAAATCGACGAACGGCTGGAATCGGCGTTCGGCGTCGGGCATCGGCGGGACAACGGTGAGCAACGACATGCGCCTACGTTTGGCGAGGCGCGGCGGGTCGTCAAACGGCGGAGGTGCGCGGATGCGGAGAGGGGGTTGCGAAGGTCGTTGGAGGCCGAGCCGAACGGGCCCGAGCCACTCGGGTCACGTTTTGATCCTGCTCTTCGACGCCTTCTCACCCGCCCTGACCGCGGCTGGGTCTGCTTCATCCGAGCGGGCTGAGTTCGCGGATATCGGCCGTCCCAAGATCAAATGATTCTGTGATGACGGCCAGGAACGCAGTCTCGGATCACTTGGATGGCGTGAGGGCGATGCACAAGGCATCGCCCAATGAATGCC
Source organism: Verrucomicrobiota bacterium (assembly GCA_016222805.1). Lineage (GTDB taxonomy): Bacteria > Verrucomicrobiota > Verrucomicrobiia > Opitutales > Opitutaceae > ER46. The sequence goes on from JACRQG010000048.1 coordinate 170,517, forward strand.
ACCAAGAATCCAACCCTCGTTTAACCCGGCAGCCCCACGGGGTCAGGCCGTTGTTGGTTGCTTTGACGGGCAGCTCGCCTCCCAACCTGTCACCTCTGGTCCGCACACTGCGCGTTCCGTTCGCTGACCTGGCTCTCCCAACGCCTCGATCAAGCTACCGCAGCCACTCTCCGGCGCCAACGGTGCCGGCGGACGTTCACTCGGAAACAACCAACAACGGCCTGAGCTTCTTGGCCCGTGGCGAGGCCCCTTCCGCCTGCTTCGCGTCCTTCGCGCCTTCGCGCGAGACTGCCTTGTTTTCACGCAAGGCAGCGAAGCTCGCGAAGGCGGTCACAAACCGAGTTTCTGCCGGAGCGGCCCAAAGGGGCCAAGTTTGACCCCTTTTGGTCCGTGGTCATCACGCTGATCCTGCATTGACGGCAGGATCTTCCTCACCGGTTGTTCCTGCATGCTCACCCGATCCTCCGATTACGCGCTACGGCAGATTGGGTCGCGGAGCCTTGCCCGACCCTATGTTCCTTCCGGGCGCAGCCCATGGTGTTGGATCCTGCTGCTGCTCGTCCTGCTCGTTTCCATCCGGGCCGCTGAACCGACCTCCGCAGCGCTCACCGGCTTCTCTTGGGACCGCGTGCCGGTCTACACCCACTTCGGCAAGCGCGGCGCGGAGATGACGCCGGCCGAACTCGACTTTCTGGCGCAGCACGCGCCCTTCGTCGCCCTCGAAAAGAGTCATGGTGCCGCCGTGCACGGCAGCACCGAGGCTGGCATCGCCGCCACCGCCCGCGAGCTGAAGCGCCGCAACCCGCGGATCAAGGTGCTCTTTTACTTCAACGCCTTCATCAACTGGGGCGGCTACGCCGCGCATCGCACCTACCGGGAAGAGTGGACGCTGCGCGACCTCAAGGGTGCCGTGGTCACGCATCCCTCCGGCACGCCGCGTCCGGATCCCTCGCAGGCGGCGTTTCGCGAGTGGTGGTCGGAGGTCGTCGCCGCCGCCCACCGCGACGCCCCGCTCGACGGGCTCTTTGCCGACGCCCTCCCGCAGGCCCTTTCGCCCGCCCTCTCCCGGCAGGTCGGGCCGGACAAGGCCCGCGCCGTCGTCGCCGGCCTGCGCGAAATGCTGGCCCTGACGAAACGCAAGCTCGGGCCGGATCGCATCCTTCTCGTGAACGGCACGCGCACCACCGACTTTCGCGAGATCCTCGACTGGGAGGGAATCGACGGCGTGATGATCGAGCACTTCGGCGGCTTCAAGACCGACCAGCCCGCCGACCTCAAGGCCGACCTCGACACCATCGCCCTCGCCGCCGCCAAGGGAAAGTTCGTCGTGATCAAGGGGTGGCCTGGTTTCAACTGGCTCGATCAGGCGATGATGAAGCGGCCGCACGCCGAACTCCTCGCCCTCGCCCGCGAACGGATCAACTTTCCCCTCGCCTGCTATCTCGTCGCCGCGCAACCCGGCACCTGGTTCTGCTACTCCTGGGGCTACACGTCCGATCACGGCATGCTCGACGGCTACCCGGAGTTTTCCCGCCCGCTCGGCCCGCCGCGAGGCGAGGCGACGTGGAACGGCCTCGCCGCCACCCGCGAATTCACCCACGCCTCGGTCCGCGTGGACCTGGCCACCAAGACCGCGCGGATCGACTGGCGGTGAATCGCGCCATAGATCCCTCCCTACCCACTTTCTCTTTCCTCTTTATCGTTCTCTTTCTCTCCCAGCAGTCGAAGGTTTCCGGGAGAAAGATTGAGAGAAAGAGGAAAGAGAAAGATAGGAATGCCGCCGCCATGCGCTCCGCCTTCGTCTGTTGCTTCGCCACTCTGGCCGCCTTCCCGCTCAGCGCTGCAGACCACGCAGCCCTCCGCGCCGAGGTCGATGCCCTCGCGCGCCTCACCATGCCGCCGGCCGTCCATGCCGCCGATGGGTTCGC
>JACRQG010000050.1 GCA_016222805.1 Verrucomicrobiota bacterium
ACGGATACGGCGAGCCCCAGGAGGGCGACGATGATGAGGATACCGGAGGGCGGCCGCGGGCGGAGGAGGAAGGGCTTCACGTGGCGAAGGAAGGGGTCAGGCCGATTCGCGCGGGCGGTGGCCACTGGCGGCAGGGGCACGATCGACTAAAGGACAGCCGGGCCTCAACCGGCGGCGGGTCCGGTGGTGTCGCCGATGAAGAGCTGCGCCGGCAGCATCAGGTCGGTGCAGCCCTCGGCGTGGGCGGCGGGCCGCTCGAGGAGGAGCGCGGCGGCGGCTTCGCCCAGTTTCTCGGGATTGGTGCCGGCGGCCGTGATTCGTGGAGAACTGTCGGTGGCGACGGGGGAGATGTCGGCGGCGGCGACGCTGAGGCGGCCGGGGACCGGCCAGCCGGCGTGAGTGAGCTCGCGAACGGCACCGGCGGCCATGAGCGTGTTGTAGGCGACCAGGGCCGTCGGAAAGTCCTTGCGGCGGGCGAGCGGCAGCAGCGTGCGCACGGCGTCGGCGCCGTCGATGCGGTCGCCTTCCTTGAGCTTGACGACGTGGCGGGCATCCAGGCGCAGGTCGTGGCGGGCGAGTGCGGCCTCGAGCGCCTGGAGGCGGGCCTCATGGCGGCCCAGGCCAACGTTGCCCCCGAGCCAGCCGAAGCGCCGGTGCCCCTGCCCGTGCAGATGCTCGACCAGGGACTCGAGCGCCTGCGGTTCGTTGCCGAGGACCGAATGGCAGAGCCCGGGGTAACGCGCAGAGACGGCGACGATGGGGATGCCGAAGCGGCGCAGGCGGTCGAGAAAACTGCGGGCCACCTCGCCGACGAGGACGATGCCGCGAAAAGAATGGCCGGCCGAGAACAAGCGCTGGAGCTTGCCTGCGTCGATTTGGTCTTCGGCGCCGAGAAACACCGTCGTGTATTCGCGGGCCTCGATTCCCGTGTGCAGGCCGTGCTGCACATGGCCGAAGTACATCGTCGGGGTGTTGAGCCGCAGCGGGGCGCGGAGGATGATGCCGACCTGGCGCGCCTGCGCGGCGGGCGAGGACTCGAGACGCATGCCCTTGGGGTGATAGCCGCGCTTGACGGCGTGGGCCCAGATGCGGTCGTAGGTGTCGGCGTTGATGCCCTGGCGGCGGCCGTTGAGGACGAGGGAGACGAGGGCCTGCGAGATGCCGAGTTCCTGGGCGAGCTGCGTCTGGGAGACTTTCTTCGGGGGGCGAGGCACGGCCCGGGGATCTTCCGCGGCCGGGCCGGAGCCGCAACGCTTAGTTTTCTCCAAGCTCGCGTAGTAGGATCAGCGATAGAGCCAGTACCGTTTGCTCTGTTCCTGGTAGACGCGGCTCTGCTCGCGCCATTGACGGAGCCACTTCTCCACGTCGACGTTGGCGCCGTTGGCGGCAAGGTCGTTCATGAAAGCCTGCGAGCCCATGTGGCGGAGAAAGCCGCTGGGATCGCGCCCGCGAACCGGGGCGAAGGGATTCTGCCCCGACAGCCGGCAGGTGAGCTTCATCATCCAGAAGTTGAGGTCGCAGGGTTCCCAGGCGTCGTAGTCGACGATTTGGATATAGAGGCCGGTGCCATTTTTTCCGGTTTTGGAATTGGCGGTCGTGACGCGCTGGAAGCGCAGGCCGGGCAGTTTGGGTTGCAGGGCGACGAGTTCCTTTTCCAGGACCTCAAGGGTAGCGCGCTTATGGGACAAGCCGCGGAAGGGGTGGGCGGGGCCGATGCCCGTGCGGAAACCCGTGTCGAAATTCACCCTGGGATTCGAATCAAAGTAGGAGCCAAGGCCGGTCATCGGATAACCCTGAACCGCCTCGAAGTCGCGCATCATGCCGGACGTCGGCACAAACTTCAGTCCGGTTTCGGGCCAGCGCATCGCGCGATGCCAGCCCCGCATCGTGATCACCTTGAGCCGACCGCGGGCGCGCACGGCCTCGGGGACCTCGAGCACGCCCGGCGCCTCCTTGGCCATGCGGGCGAGTTCTCCGATGGTCAGGCCGTGCACATAGGGAACGCGGAAGGCGCCGACGTAGTTCTGGCGCGACCACTGGGCGTCGAGCAGCGGTCCTCCGACCTTCAGGCCGCCGAGCGGATTGGGGCGATCCAGCACGATCACCTCCACGTTGTGCTCGAAGCAGCCCTCCATCGCCCAGCGCATCGCGGCGACAAAGGTGTAGCTCCGGGTGCCGATGTCCTGGAGGTCGATCACGAGCGCGTCGACATCCTTGAGCATCGCCTTGGTTGGGCGCCGCGGTGGGAAGAGGGAATGGACGGCCAGGCCGGTGCGATTGTCCGTGCCGCTGGCGATCTTGGCGGAGGCCGGGGCGTCGCCGGTGATCCCGTGCTCCGCGGCAAACAGGGCGACCAACTTCACGCCCGGGGCCCGGCGCAGCACATCGATGGTGGGGATGCCCTGGCGGTTGACGCCGGCGGGATGCGTGAGCAGACCGATGCGTTTGCCGCGGACGGAGGCAAAACCCTCGGCTTCGAGGACGTCGATGCCGAGCATGACCGGGTGGGTCGACGACGCAGAAGCATCGGAGGCCAGTCCCGGCGGCGGCGTAAACAGCGGCTTCGACGGGGCGGACTTCGGGGCTTTGGTCGAGCTGCAGCCCAACAACCCGAAGGACAGGACGAGGAACGAAAGCAGGTTGGGGAGAGTCAGGACACGGGCCAGGCCGGGCATGGGGGCGAGAGTGGTCGGGGCGCCGCAGCGCGGTCGAGCTGTTTCGCGAGAGGGTGCGGGGCGCGCCTAGATCGCCTCACGAACGGCGTGCGCGAGAAGCTCGCCGGCCCGGGGCAGCGCCTCGGCGAGTGGCAGGTCCGGCGGGGTGATCGAGTGCAAGCGGAGCTGCGGCGGCGGCTGGGCGACCGATGCGCGGCCGGCAAAGACCTGCACGGGCTTGCCGAGCGCCAGGGCCTGTGAGGCGACGGCGCCCGGGCCCTTGCCCTGCAGCGAACTGTCGTCGAAGCGGCCTTCCCCGGTGATGACGAGGTCGGCAGCGGCCAGGCGGGAGTCGAGGTCCAGCCAGGCGGACACCAGGTCAAAGCCCGGGAGCAGCCGCGCTCCCGCCGCCGCCATGAGCCCGAAGGCAATGCCGCCGGCCGCGCCGGCACCGGGCGCATCCATCAGGGAATCCGGCCGGCTGGAGTGGGCACACAACATCAGGCCCAGGCGTGCACACTCGTGATCCAGGCGGGCGAGGTCCTCCGTCCGCAGGCCCTTCTGCGGCCCGTAGACGGCGGCGGCGCCGCGCGAACCGAGCAGAGGGTTGGTGACGTCGCAGGCAATGCGGAGGGGCGGAAGCCCGCGCGGAACCCCGCCGGTCATGCGGGCGATCTCGCGCCACCGTGCCGGCACCGGAGGGGAAACCGGCAGTCCGCTGCCGGACAGGCACCGCAGACCCAGCGCGTCGAGGGCTCCGAGTCCCAGGTCGTTGGTGGCGCTTCCGCCGACACCCAGCAGGAGGGCCACGGCGCCGTGGGAGGCGGCGAGGTGAATCAGTTCGCCGGCGCCTGCCGTGGTGGTTTGCCACAGGTCTCGCTCGGCGGTGGAAAGCAGGGCGAGGCCGGAGGCGGACGCCATTTCGATGACGGCGATCCGGGCGGCGGAAACTTCGGTGCCGGAGGAAAGCGCTGGAAGCTGGAGGAGCGCCCGGGCGGGCTCTGGAACCCGCGACACCGCCACCAGACCGATCCGTCCTTCGACCTGCGCGCCGCGAGGCCCCGTTACCAGGGCGGAAATAAAGACCCCGCCGGCTGCGCGCGTGAGGATGTCGCAGAATCCCTCGCCGCCATCGGCGAGGGGACATTCGTCGATCGTCCAGTCCGGATGTCGGGCGCGCAGGGCCGAGCTGGCGGCGGCGCAAGCCGCCGGTGCGGTCAGGGAGTCCTTGAACTTGTCGAAGGCGAGGAGGACGCGCATCGCACCTTGGGATGGCGCACGAGCCACGGTGGCCGCAACGCCAGAATCGTCGGGCACCGTCGGGCGCGGCAGAGTCCGCGGAGTTCCCGCTCAGTCGCCGACCCGGGCAAAACGTGGCTGGTGCGTCCCGTCGGGCAGCACGACGGTCTCGTTGAACATGGCCGCCGGGCGCACCCAGAGGCCGGCCTCGCCGTAGAGGGCCTGGTAAACCACCAGAGCTTCGAGTGTCTCCGAGTGCCGCGCCAAGCCGAGGACGCGGTAGGGATTGCCCTTGTAGTGGCGGTAGAGGCCCGGCTGCGGAGCGTCGGGCAGGAGGGGGAGGGGATCGCGGGACATGAGCGGGAAAGACGGGCGGGGTGCGCGCGGGCGGCTCAGCGGGCGGCGTCGAGGGTGCGGCCGGGTTGCCATTGGCCATCGGTCAGCAGGGTCGACGGGGTGCGCGGCAGGCCGATCTCATTGCGATGGATGAGCCCCACCAGCAGGTCGACGGCGTGGGCGCCGATCGTGGCGTAGTCCTGGCGGATACCGGCGATGCCGCGATCGCCCGGCCGTCGATCGAGACTGACCACGGCGACGTCGTGAGGCACGGCGCAACCCAGGTGGCGCAGCCACTCGAGCAACTGCGGGATGTCGAGGCCGAGGATGGCGTCCGGCCGATGGCGGCGGAACCAGCGCTGAAGAGTGGCGGAATCCGGCGCCTCGAGCAGGAGCGGCGGCACGGCGTCTCCCGTCGGAGCGAGCGACTGATCGAGGAGCATCGCGGCCGTCCAGCGCCGCTCGACCTTCTCGTCGACCCGGCGCTGCAGCACGAGGCCGAGGCGGCGCCGGCCGGCGGCCCGGCAATGGCGGGCGGCGAGCAGCAGGCCGGAGAAGTGATTGTGCGCGACGCGGTTGATTCCGACCTGGGTCACGGAATACCCAACGGCGACCGAACTGAACTGCGACCAGTCGAGTTCCAGGGTGTCGCGCACCGAGTGGAGGGGGGCGAGGATGAGGCCCTGGATGCCGCGGCTTTGGAGGATGGTGGTGGCGCGGCGCGCCGTGAGGCTCGGGTCGTGAAGGTTGAACTCCTCCAGGCGGAACCCCTGCGAAAGGGCACGCTGGCGGGCGCCGGACAGCAGGTCGCCGTAGTCCCGCCGGAACTTGGCGGCCTGCGGAGCCGGATATTTGGAGACAAAGGCGAAGGTGGCCTGGTAGGTCGGGGGGCGGCCCGCGCGGCGGGCGCTCATCAGGGCGGCGATGAGCGGATTGGCGCGGTAGCCGAGTTCGGCGGCGACTCGGCGGACCAGCGCGCGCTGGGCCGGCGTGATGCGCGGGTCATTGCGCAGGGCGCGGGAGACGGTGGCGGGGTGAACGCCGGCGCGGCGCGCGACTTCGCGCATGGTGACGGGACGGTGGACCATCGAAGATCGCAGCATGGGCCCGGGGGAGCGACAGGCAATCCGGCAACCGCCCGCCTCGGTCCCTGCCGTTCGATGCAACGGTTTGCACGACGGCATGGTTGTCCTGTCCCGGGCGGCGCTGGCCTAATCCCGGAACCCCTCCATGAACATCCACCAAGCCTGTTTGCGTGCCGGCCTGTGGCCGGTCCTCCTCCCGGCCACCCTGCTGGCGCAAGGCGTAGCGACCGTGTCCAAGGCGCCCGCCCTCGACGAGGTGATCGCGCTGCCGGAATTCTCCGTCTCGGCCTCGACCGACAACAGCTGGGCGGCGGCCAGCTCGATGTCGGGAACACGCACCAACGTGCCGATCCAGAACCTGGCGCGCTCGGTGCAGGTGCTGACAAGCGAGTTCCTCGCCGATCTCAGAGCCGACACGATGTCGGACGCGGCGGCCTTCCTCACCGGGGTGACGTCGCAGGGGAAGCAGGACGCCGTGTTTGACAACAATACCTTTACCGTGCGCGGCATGCGCCAGAACCGGCACTACCGCGACGGCGTCAAGGAGGGGTTTGTCGGCATGATCAACGACAGTCTCACCGTGGATCGCATCGAGTCGCTGCGCGGGCCGAGTTCGCTGCTCGCCGGCGTGGTCGAGCCGGGCGGCATGATCAACCAGATCAGCAAGCGTCCCCGGACGCGCAACGAGGTCAGCGTCAAGCTCACGAGCGGCTCCTGGAACTATTTCCGGGGGGAGATTGACGCCTCGGTGGCACCGACGCGGCAGTTCGCGGTGCGGGCGGCGGTGGCCTACCAGGACAGCGACAGCTGGCGCGATTGGGAGGGGAGCCAGCGCCAGGTCGCCTACGTGGCGGCCGTGTACCGGCTCACGCCCGCGACGATCTTCAACCTCCGCGGCGAGAGCATCCGCTACGAGGCCAACGTGGCGATCGCGGTCCCGGGCATCCGGATTCCCACCACGGCCTCCACCACCAGTGCGACGGCGGCGCCGACCTTCGGCGCCTACGCCTTCGGCTATGTGCCCGAGGAGATTGTGCCGTGGGATTTCAGTCCCTTCGGGCCGAACAACCTCCGCACCCAGGAGGTGTATCGCGTGGGTGGCGACGTGCAGCACAAGTTCAACGACACCTTCTCCGCGCGGGCGGCCACCCACTGGTCGCGCAGCGACCGCCGCGATCTGCGGCTTTCCGGCAGCGCCACCACGATCATCGCCCGCTTCCTCAATCCGGCCGCCGGCAACGTGCCGGGCAACGTGGTGGCCGATGAAATCCGCTGGGCGGCGACCAAGGATGACGAGACCTGGGACATCTGGACCTACCAGGTCGACCTGCGGGGTCAGTTTGCCTACGCCGGTCTCAAGCACGAGGCGATCCTGGGCCTCGAGCGGATCGAGTCGCGCAACTGGCGCGATCGCTGGGATACCCCAAACTCCACCAGCACCGCGCTGGGGGCCGCGCCCTCGACCAACCCCAATGCCCTCACGCGGTACAAGTTTCCCACCTCCGCGTCCGGTGCGCTGCCCGCGGGGGCGTTTCAGCCGGCCTGGCAGGAGATGACGGATGTCGCACGCTACTCTAGCCCCAACTCGTACGTCGACCAGACACTCACCCGCGGTGCGGTGTCGTTCACGAATGTGATCAGCACCCGCGACGATCGCTGGCACCTGCTGGCCGGGGCGCGGCGGGACCATGGCGAGAACCGCGCCCTCACCGGCACGACGATTGCGACGATCGCGCCCCAGGCGCTGCCGATCGAGAATGCCACCTCCAAGACCGTCGGCCTGCTCCTGCGCCCGTGGCGCCCGGTGTCGTTTTACGTTTCGGCCAGCGACTCCTTCTCGGGTGTGCCCACGGGAATCGACGTTTATGGGCGGCTGCTCGACAAGCCGGAGTCCGGCGAGAGCATCGAAGCCGGCATCAAGTCGCAGTTCCTCAACGGTCGCCTCGCCGTGGAGGCCGCCGCCTTCGAACTCGACCGCAAGAACACGCGCCGCCAGTTGGGCGACGCCGAGATCATCTCCATCCTCGGCTTCCTCCCCAGCGGGGCGCGGAGCACGCAGGACAACGGCGAGGAATCGAAGGGCTTCGAGGTGCAGGTGCTCGCCCGGCCCTCGCCCGCCTACCAGGCGTCCGTCACGTACTCCCAAATCCGCACGCGGCTCGTCGCCCCGGACAACCCGATCCGCAATGGCGGGCCGATCACCGGCCGGCCGCGCGCGAGCGGGAGCTGGTTCCACAAGTACACCTTCCAGTCGGACCGCCTGCGGGGCTTCTCTCTCACCAACGCGGTGGTCTGGGTCGACGGCAAGCGGGCCGACAGCATCAGCGGCACGACGGGACAGGTGACCAACTACATCCCCGGCTATGCGCGGCTGGACTTTGGCGCGGGCTATTCCGGCCGGATTCTGGGGCGCAACGCCACCGTCTCCCTGTCCGTGCGCAACGCCGCCGACCGGAAGATCATGGAGGGCCTGCAAAGCAAGGGCGACGGCCGGAGCTGGCGTCTCGGGCTGGGCACACGTTTCTGACCATGCGTGGCCCCAACTACACGAGGTGGTGGGCGATCGCAGCCGCTCTCACCGCACTGGCCCCCGGCGTCGCGGCGGCTCCGTTGGGCTACCTGGTTCCCCGCCACGCCCGCGAGGTCGACTCCTCCCCCTGGGGAGTGCAGTCGGGCGACAAGGCGCGGGTGCAGCTGTTCGACCGCGCCGGCGAACTCGGAGTGAAGTGGACCCGTTTCCTCGCGGCCTGGCCGGCCATCGAGCGGGAGAAGGGTCGTTACGACTTTTCGTCGATCGACGGTCCGGTGAACGCCGCCCGGGCGAATGGCCTCACGCCGTTCGTCTGTCTCTCCAGCGGCAATCGGTTGTACTCGGAACCGATTCCGCATCCCGATCCGAACTGGCGCCTGATCTACGGGGTCAAACCGGCCCCGCCGATCCTCGACGAGGCGGCAACCGCGGCGTGGTTGCGGTACGTCGACGCGGTCGTCGCGCGGGCCAAGGATCGTGTGAGCCATTGGGAAATCTGGAACGAGCCCAATCATCATGCCTATTGGGGAGTGGCGCCGGACGCCGCGGCCTACGGGCGCCTGGTGCGGCTGACCGCCGCCCGGATTCGCGCGGCCCAACCCGGGGCGGTGATCCTCGCCGGGGCCCTCGCGGGACTCGATCCGAAGTTCATCGAGGGCTTCCTGCGCGAGGACACGGCGCGGCAGATCGACGTCGTCTCCTTCCACAATTACGCCGCGCTGCCGGAGGCGCGCATCTATTTCGCCGACGAAACCTGGTCGGTGCTCCGCGCCCACAACCCGCGGCTCCGGCTGTGGCAGGGGGAGTGCGGCTATGGGTCGCACAGCAGCACGAAGGATTTCCGGGGTACCAGTCCGTGGGGACTCACCGTCCAGGCCAAGTGGCTCCTGCGGCAGGCGTTGGTCGACACCTGGCACATGCGGGCCGAGGTGTCCGTGTATTTCAAGCTGTTCGACGGAGGCAGCCGCGCCGACCGGCAGGAGCGCCCGGAGCTAGCGCCGGTGGATCGTGTCCTGGGATTTCCTGCCGAACCGACCGGCCGGCGGGTTCGGGGCAAGGGCGTGAATGAGAAGTGCCTCCTGGCCAATCCCGACCTCACTCCCAAGCCGGCCTACCATGCCTATCGCAACCTCACGGCCCTGTTTGATGGTCGCTACCGGCGGGTCGAGCTGGACAACCGACGGGCCGTGCACGTGCTCGCGGAAGGGCAGTTCGCCGGTGTGGGCGAACACGATGACGCGTATCCTTCGATTCCCCTGACGGCCGCGTATCGGACGGACGCCGGGGCGGTGCTGATTGGCTACTGGCTGCCATGGCAACCGCAGGAATACACGCCGAAGGCGGCGAGGATTTCGCTGCGGCTGCCCGCCGGGTTCACCCTGCGCGAACCGGTATTGGTGAACCTGCTGGACGGTGCCGTGCACGCTCTCGCCCAACCGGAACGCGTGGGCGAGGAGCTGGTCCTGGCAAACCTGCCGATGTTTGATTTCCCGTTGATCGTCGCCGAGCGATCCGAGGTGCGTCTCGGTGTGGACCGAACCACCCCTGCGTACGAGACGACGCCGGCCTGGTAGAGGGACCGGGACCGGTCGGGGAGGGTCCTCCGGCTACTGGTTAACGCCGTTGATCACGCCGAAACAAGTAAGCGGCAAACCTCGTCCGGATTACAGAAATGACCGACGGGAAGAGGGTGCGATCGCTGATCTGCGTGCGGATCGTCTTGTGCCAGGCGTCGCCACCGCGGCCTCTTGTGAGGCGTAGCTGAGGAAGACCGCAGCGGGAGCGGAGGCAGACCTGGGGCAGGTGGGCGGCGCGAACTCTCGCCACCCCATGCCAGTCGCTCAACGCCCGATCTGGGGATCGAACGTGGTCTTGTGGCGGGGGATGTTCGCCGGGTGGATGCAAATAGGGCCCGGGCGGAGCGGTAGACCCAGTCCGAATTTGGCTGCGGCGGGTCAGAAGTACTTCTTCACGATCCACTCCGGCTGCCACTGGTCGGGCTTGCGCTCCTTGCCGGTGAGGTCGAGGCGTGGGGGCGGAGTGCTGGCGGCGGGCAGGGCGAGCGTGTCGCCAACCCGGGCCTGCCAGGCTTTCAGCAGACCGGTCAGGCGGGCGATGTGGGCCGCGTTGGCGGGGTCGTCATAGACGCTCTTCGTCTCGTTGGGATCATTCTGCAGATCGAAAAGCTGGATGTAGTTGATTTTCGGATAGCAGATTAGCTTCCAGCGCTCATCCCGCACGGCGCGCTGCACCTGGATGTAGGGCAGGAAGGCCGAATCGCGAATCCGCTCGCGCCGCCCCTCCCAGATTGGGCGCAGGCTTTCGCCGAAGAGCCCGGCGGGCGGAGTCAGGCCCGCCAGCTCGCACAGGGTCGGATAGAGATCGAAGTGATAGGTAAAGGCCGAGGAGGATCGTCCGGCCGGCAGGCCGCGGCCCGCGAGGATGAGGGGCACGCGCATGCTGTGTTCAAACGCGCTTTGCTTGCCGAGGAGGCCGTGGCTGCCGAGCGCGAGGCCGTTGTCGGCTGCGTAGACGATCAGCGTGTTCTCGAACTGGCCGGATTTCCGCAGGGCCGCCAGGATGCGGCCGACCTGCGCGTCGAGATGTTCGACCATGGCGTAATACTCCGCCAGCTGGTCGCGGATCACCGCCTCGGTGCGCGGCCACGCGGCCAGGTTTTCGTCGCGGCCGCCGTTCATCGCGCCGTTGTCGAAGGGAAGCTGCGGCAGGAAGTTCGGCGGCAAGGGCGGGCGGCGGGTGTAGTTTGCGGGATAACCGGGCGGCGGCTGACGCGGGTCGTGTGGCGCGGTGAAGGCCGTGTAGAGGAAGAACGGCTTCTTGCCGTCGTGCCTTTCCAGGAAGCGGATGGCGGCATCGGCAAAGAGCTCGCTGGAGAACTTCTCGCCGGCGCGCGGTTCGGTCAGCTTGCCGTCGGCGCCGAGATCGCGGATCGGCACCTTGGTGTGGTCGGACATGCCGCCAAACATCACTGCTTCGCCCTGTTGGAAGGCCCGCAGCCACGAGGGCTGCCCATTGTGCCACTTGCCGGTGCCGAAGGTGACGTAGCCGTTTTCACCCAGAAACTCCGGCAGCAGTTTCTCCCCGGCGAGGGTGTTGGTGTTGATGTGGAACCAGGTCTTGCCGGTCATCAGCATGGCGCGGCTCGGCACGCAGACCGCGCCGCTGTTGCTGCCAAACGTGTAGTGCTGGCGGAAGCTGAAGCCAGAGCGCACGAGCGAATCGAGGTGCGGCGTGCGAATGCCGGGGTTGCCGTGGGCGGCGATGGTGTCGGCCCGCTGATCGTCGGCGAAAAGGAAGAGGATATTGGGCCGGGCAGCGGCCGACCCGGCGGCGAAGGCGCAGGTGGCGGCAATCCCGCAGGCCGCGCCAATCAGGTGAAGCCGAAGGACTGGAAACAGGATGGAGGTGCGCATGGAGGAGGGAAGACGGTCTGGAGACAGAAGGCGAAACGGTGGGTGGTCGGTGCCCGGTGATCCGCCGAGGGAGGTCGACGGCGAGGCTGGCGCAGCGGTCGTTACCTTGAAGGCGCAGCGATCCAGCCGAGAGAGACGAAGAACTGGTCCATGGCCGCGAGGGTTTCGGCATAGCGGCCGCCGGCCCGTCCGTAGTTGAAGAAGCCATGAGCCTGGCCCTCGTAGCCGACGAGTTCGCAGCGATTGCCGGCGGCCTGCATGGCGCGGGCGAACGCCTCCGCTGTCGCGTAGGGCACGGTGGTGTCGGCCTTGCCGTGGAAGATGATGGTTGGCGGTGCTCCGCGCTTGACGTGGTGCGCGGGCGAGAACGACTCCGGCGCGGTGCCGAAACGCTCGGCGGAAACGCGTTCGGAGTTGAGCGGCGCGGCCAGGCCGGGCAACGGCGCCAGGACGAGGGCGGGATTGAAGAGCGCGAGGGCGTTGGGCAGGCAACTCACGGAGCGGTCGTCGGCCGGATCGTCAAAGCCGGGCACGGTGGCCGTTGCGGCGGCGAGATGGCCGCCTGCGGAACCCCCACCCGCGGCGATGCGCTTCGGGTCAATCCCCAGGCGGGCGGCGTGAGCCCGCACCCACCGCAGCGCCGACTTGGCGTCGGCCAGGCACGCCGTCGGTTTCACGCCGTGCCGGGAGCCGACGCGGTAATCGGCGGTGATGGCGACCATGCCCCGGGCCGCAAGGTGCCGGCACTGCCGCTCAAACTGCGCCGGCGAACCGTTGGTCCAGCCGCCGCCAAAGAAGAAGACCACGGCGGGACGGTCGGCTTTGGGGCCGGTGGCGGGCTCGAAGACGTGCAACGTGAGCTTCACGTCGCCGACGGTCTTGTAGACCTCGACCCGCGCTCCGTCGAACCGGGGTGGATACGTGAAACCGCCGCGCTTGTCCGCGGCGGTCAACCCGGCGGCGGTGCCGAGGATGAGAAGGAAAGGGACGAAGACGCGAACCGGAGGCATGGGGTGAAGGGAGGGGGCGGTAACAAACGAACGGGAGGTGACAGACAGACGGTAGTGGTTTGGGCGGCCGATCGCCACCGATTACTCTGCACAGGTCCAGAATCTGGAACCAAAGGTTCAGGGCGCGAGGCCCACGCCAGGGGGTGGGTAGTTCCGCGCTGCGTCGTCGAGCGCCAGCACCAGGTCGGTGCCAAAGCCGCCGTGCGGGTGCGGAGTGAACGCGCGGGTGCCGGTGTTGGCGAAGGTCCCGATCTTCTCCGCCGCGCCATTGCGGGGATTGAACCACCAGGCGGTGACCTCGGAGCCGGAGATCTTGCCGAGGTTCACGGTGAAGGAGCGTCCCTGCGCGCTGTAAATGAAGGCATAGTCTCTTCCGCGGGTGGCGGCGAGGTGGTCCGGGCCGCGCAAGGGATCCACCACGAGGGACTGGTCGGGAACCCGCTCAAGCATCGGGCGCGATTCGATCAAGGCGCGGAGGAAACGCATCTGCGTGCCGCCCGGGCGATGGAGGGCTTCCGGCCAGTAGGTGAGGGGCCCATTCACGGGCTTCCGCCCCGGAGCGGCCATCTGCCAGACGGTGTGGTTCCCGTAGGTGTGGCCGCAGGCGCCACTGAACACGTGCCAGTAGGCGCGCTGGCGGACATGGGCGTCGAAGGAGTAACCGAGTTCCTTCGCCGCCCGGAAACCAATCGGGTGATCCTCGTAGAGCGGTTCACCGTCGATCACGGGTTTGACTGGGGTGCGCCCATAGTCCTCGGCGATCCTCTGCCACGAGGTCTTCTGGCCCGGCGCCGAGGGCACCGGACTGTGGCCGGTCTGCTGCAGGTTGAAGTCGAGCCAGGGTTCGTGGTGGAACCACTGCGAAGAGGACTGGCTGCCACTGGGGTGAAAGGTGATCAGGTGCCTCCCGGCATCTCCCCGGCGCAAGCCCTGCGCGAGGGCGTGGGTGATCTCGCGGTGGCGATCGTTTTCCACGGGGCGATCGCCGCCCAGGATCCAAATAATGGCGCGGCCGGCGTATCGTCGGCCGATCCACTCGCCGTACGCGGCGGCGTTGGCGGGCGTGAAGACCTCCGGCCCGGTGCCCCATTTCTTGTTCCATTTGTCGCCCCAGGTGGGAAGGAGGCCGACGTACATCCCGCGGCGGTTGGCTTCGGTGACGACAAAGTCGACGTGATCCCAGTAGTCGTAGGCGGTGGCTCCCGCGGGGTCGTCACCGGGAGTGATTGCCGGGCGAGTGGGGTCGTTTTCGAGCAACGGCAGGTCGCCGTAGGGGTTGGGCTGAGTCAGGCCGTCGAATTCCGCGAGTGCCACCGCCTGGATGACGTTGTAACCCTGCTGGGCGCGCGTCTCCAGATAGGCCGTGGCGTCGGCGCGATCGAGGCGGTGGAAGATTTCCCACGCGGTGTCGGCCAGCCAGAAGAAAGGGCGCCCCTCCGCGGTGACCAGGAAACGCTGGTTGGTGCTGACCCGCAGCGTGGGCAAGGTGGGTGCCGGCGCTGCAGACGCGTCCGAGAGTACCAGCCCCAGAAGAGCGAACAGGGTCGAAAGCCCGGCTCTCCGCGCAAGCGCGGGTGCGGCGGTCTGCTCGCGTCGAGAGAAGGGCAAGGGATGCGGGAATGAGTCCACCATCGGAATCAGGGGAGGAGGTTGGTTGCGCGACTGGCTGCCGGCGAGTGTCGTTGAAATCAAGCGGAGCTACCAGAGTTTGATCCGCTGCACGCCGGAGCCGGGGGCCTCGATCGGACCCGACGTGGGCCGGATGGCCGGGCGGGCCTTGCCCAGGTAGTCGGTGGACAGCACCAGCGCGGTGCCGTCGCGGTTTTCGAAGGGAACATTGGGCACACGGGCGCGGCCCAGCAGGGCGGTCGTCACGGGCTGGGTGGAGGCTTGCGCCAGTTCCGGAGGAAACTGGATCTCCAGGAAGACGCGGTCGCCTTCCTCGACGAGTCGGACCTGGGGGTCGAAGTCGGGCCGCGTTACGGCGCCGGTTTCGCGGGCGGAGGGGCGGGCGCTGCGCAGGTACACGTTGCCGGCGGCGGGCGACGGGTGTTCGCGTGTGTCGTAGACCCAGGTGCCGAAGCCGATGTGGCGCTGGGTGCGGGTACCGGCGGTGTCCTTCTTTGGCGCGGCGCGTTCCGGGGCGGTGCCGACAAAGACGTTGTTGTACCAGCGATTGTCTCCGCCCGGGATGTTCACGCGATCTACGACGGAGGTGTCGTGCGCGGGATGATAGGGGGTCACACGTCGGAGTTCCTGGGCGGCGTCGATCACCCCGGTGAACAGATTGTGGGCATAGGCTCCGCCCTGAGACCAGTCGCGCAGCGAAGTGGGGGAGAGAAAGAAGTTGTGGTCGACCACGAAGGGACCGTGGTTCACCTCGACGAAAAGATCGTCGGTGGTGTTGTCGTAGCAGAGATTGCGCTCGATCCGGGTACCCTGGGCCATCCAGTCCATCCACAGCCCGCGGCCGGCGTTGTGAATGCGGTTGCGGGAGATGACCACGTCGATGGCGGCGTGCAACTTGATGCCGGCGATCTCCGCACCGGCGAACTGCCGCTTCGTCCAGATCGAGTGAAGGTGGTTGTCCGTCAGGGTGCTGAACACGGCCCCGAGGCTGCCGCAGATTCCCGTCTGCTCGCAGTGGGAGATGACGTTGTGGCGCACCACGTGGCCGCCGATCCGGGCGCGGGACCAGCCGATGGCGAGGGCGCGATCGATCACCTCGTTGTAGTGGAGGGCGCCATCCTTGGTGCGGTCGGCGTTCCAGACGTTGTGGCCCGTAGCGCGATCCTTGCCCAGGGTGATGCCGGAGCATTTCGAGTCGGAGATGATGTTGTGCTCGATGATCCATCCCTTGCTCCAATGCGTGCCGAGCAGGCCGATTTGCTCCGCGGTGGGCGCCGCCCACTGGGTGGCGGCGTGGGCCATGCGGAAACCGCGCACGGTGATGTAATCACAACCGGGTTTCGCCGGATAGAAGCAGGCGTCGCGGACATTGATCTCCACGAGTTCGCGGTTCGGGTCGCGGCCGTGGAAGTTGGCGTAGAGGTAGGTGTGCTGCGCGTCGACCTCGCAGAACCACGTCCAGCGCGATCCCTCGGGGTCGCGACTCTCGGGATGGGGCTGCGGATTCAGCACCCGTTCGAGCAGGTGGGATTCGTAGAGGGACTTGCCGTTGAGGTAGACTTCGCCGGTGTGGTGCGGGCGGCCCTTGTCCGTGAACCAGTCGCCGTTGATGAGATCCTTGTACGGATGGTATTTTCCAAAGAGCGCGTTGGGAACGACCGCCTTCCAGACGCTGCCGAGAAAGGGCTTCCAGTCGCGCACGACTTCCGAGCCCTTGAGGATTACGGTCTCGCCCGGAGCAGCTTGGTAGGTGATCCGCTGGGAGTCCGAGGTGCCGCCGCGGGGCGGCGTCACCCGCTCGCGATACGTGCCGGCGTGGACGGTGATGGTGTCACCGGCTTGGGCGCGGTTCGCGGCGGCGGAGATGGTCCGCAACGGCTCGGCAGCTGATCCTGGGGCGGAATCGTTGCCCGCCGGCGAGACGTGGAGTTCGCGGGCGGCCAGGGCCGGAAGGAGGCTGCCCAGTGCCAGGAGACAGGCGGAGCGGAAGTGCATCGGGAGGAGGAGCGACCCGCGCCGGCGAGGCGGAGGCGGCCGCCACCCGACGAGGCGGCGGGATCCTGCCATGGCGGGTTGGAAGCGCCGAGCGCAAATTCCCACGATCGATGCGCTGGCCGGTGTCGGTGTGCTCGATCTCTTGGTCCAGGCCGGCCTCAGCGAGGCCGGCTGCATCCTGGATGACCTCGTCCGTTGGTGGCGACCGTGAGTCGCGTGGGGGTGCATGCAGGCTAATAAGGCAGGGCGGCGGTCCTAATTCTCCCGGGAAGCCGGTGCGCGCGCTTGAAGTCGGATCTCCCGGACCCAGCCTGAGGAGCTTGTGAAGCCTACCCCGGGATCGTGGCTCCGAGCCCTGAAGGCATCAGCCGCCGTCTGGGGGCTGGTCGGCCTGGCACAGGCCGCGGGACCGCTGTCACCGACGGCGATCGTGGCGAGCCGGGACGGGCGGATGCTCTACGTCGCCGGTGCGACCGGGGCGACGGTACTGGAAGTCGACGGGGTCGCCCGGCGGGTGCAGCGGTCGATCGCTGTCCCCGGGGCGCCCAGCGGGCTGGCAATTTCCGCGGATGCGAAGGAGCTGTTTGTCACCTGCGCCGCTCCGCAAAGCGAGGTGTGCCGGGTGGAACTGCCGAGCGGGCGGATTCGCGGCCGGCTGGTGGCCGGGCACACGGCCACGGCTCCCGTGTTGGCGCCGGATGGGCGCACGCTGTTTGTCTGCAACCGGTTCAACGACGACGTGAGTGTCTTTGATCTCCGGACGCAGAAGGAAATCCGCCGGATCCCTGTGCGCCGCGAGCCCGTGGCCGCGGCGATCACGCTGGACGGACGTCACCTGCTGGTGGCCAACCATCTGCCGGCGGGCCGGGCGGACGCGGAACACGTGGGGGCCGTCATCAGCGTGATCGGCGTCGCCCAAGGGAAGGTCGTGGACGACCTTCCACTCCCGAATGGCAGCGGCTCCCTCAACGACCTCCGCGTGGCTCCGGATGGCCGCACGGCGGTGGTCACCCACCTGCTGGCGCGCTTTCAGCTGCCGACGACGCAGGTGGAGCGGGGCTGGATGACCACCAATGCCCTGACTGTCCTGGACCTCGGAACCCGGCGGGTCCTCAACACTGTCCTCCTCGACTCCATCGATCGCGGTGCGGCCAACCCGTGGGGGGCGGCATGGAGTGCGGATGGTCGGACGCTCGCCGTGGCGCACGCGGGCACGCACGAGGTGAGCCTGATCGACTATCCGTCGGTGCTCGAGAAACTGGCGAAGATGGCCGCGCCGGCGCCTGGGCCGCCGGAGCCCAGTGCGTATGCCGCGGCCGGCCCACGGGGCGCGGTGGACGTGAAGAACGATCTCTCGTTCCTGGTCGGTCGTCGGGAGCGCCGACCGCTGCCACCGGGAGAACTTGGACCGCGGGCCGTGGTGGTGACCGGCCGCACAGTCGTCGTGGCGAACTACTATTCGGACTCGCTTTCGTTCCTCCCGCTGGGGGGGCCGCCGGCTTCCGTCTCCAGCCTTCCGCTCGGCCCGCGGGTGCCGGCGAGCGCGGCGCGGTTGGGAGAGATCTACTTTCACGACGCGCGGATCTGTTTCCAGGGCTGGCAGAGTTGTGCGAGCTGCCATCCGGGCGACGCGCGCGTGGACGCCCTGAACTGGGATCTTCTCAACGACGGGATTGGAAACCCGAAGAACAACAAGAGCCTCCTGTACGTGTTCCAGACGCCGCCGGCGATGAGCATCGGGGTGCGGGAAAGTGCGGCGGCGGCGGTCCGGGCCGGCATCCGCCACATCCTCTTCACGGTCCAGCCTCCCGAGGTGGCCGAGGCACTCGATGCCTACCTGCACGCTTTGCGCCCCGTGCCGAGTCCGCACCTCGTGGCCGGCCGTCTGTCCCCGGCGGCGCAGCGCGGCGAGCAAGTGTTTCGCAGCCAGGCCACCGGATGCGCCGATTGCCACACCGGCCCGCTGTTCACGGATCTCAAGAGTTACGACGTGGGTACGGCCGGCCGGCTGGACAAGCCGTCGGATCGCTTCGACACGCCGACCCTGATCGAGCTTTGGCGCACCGCCCCGTACCTCCACGACGGGTCGGCCGCGACCGTGCGCGACGTGTTGACGACCGCCAACCGGGAGGACCGGCATGGCGCAACCACGAAGCTCACGCCGGCGCAGATCGACGACCTGTGCGCCTTCCTGCTTTCGCTATGAAAACCTGGCTGAACCCCCTGGGATCTTTCCTCCCGTTGTGTGGCAAGCGGCAAGCGTGTGTTGCGGGACGCGGCAAGAGGTGGTGGGGGGTGGCACCGGTGGGTCTCGCCTTGGCGGGGGGCGGACTGGCGTCGTCGTCGTCGGCCGCATCGGTGGACGCGCGCGCCTGGGCGGAGCAACTCGAGGCCGACTGGCGGTTGGCGGAGAAGGTCGCGGCCCAAGGGGCGGTGACCGAAGCGGTAACCACGCGCAGCGATGCCGCGGGCGGTTGCGACGGCGTCAAGACCGGCGAGTGGGGTTTCCACACTGGGGAGGCTGAGAACCCCTGGTGGCAGGTGGATCTCGGGCGGGTGCAGGCCATCGAACGGGTGATGATCTGGAATCGGCAGAGCGCCGCCGCCAAGGCGGCTCGGGTGCAGGTGCAGTTGTCGGACGGGGATGGATCATTCCGCACGGTGTACCGGCATGCGGGTGGTGTTTTCGGCGGCACCTATGATCAAAAGCCCCTCGTCGTGGGGGTGGGCGGGGAGCGCGGCCGGATTGTCCGGGTGATGGTCCCGGGAAAGAACCGCCTGCACCTGGATGAGATCGAAGTCTTCGGACCGGACGATCCCGCGCGGAATCTGGCGCTGCGCCAGCCGGCCGACCAATGCAGCATTTCGAACTGGTCGGTGGCGCACGTGCCGGTGCGGGAGGTTGACTGGCGGGCGCGGGCGGAGGCGACCCTGGCGGTGTGCCGGCGATTGAACGGCGAAGGTTGGTCGCCGACTGGAGAGGTGGGCGCGACTGCCGCGGCGCTCGCGAAACTCGAACGGCAACTGGCCGCGCTGCCCGCTGGCGCGACGGCGGAGGCGCTCTTCGTGGAGGCCCGGCGATGGCAGCGCCGGATCGCGTTGAGGAATCCGCTGCTGCGCGAGATCGACACCCTGTTGTTCACCAAGCGGGTGCCGGGGAGCTTCAACCACATGTCGGATCAGCACTATGGCTGGTGGTCGAAGCCGGGCGGGGGAATCTACCTCCTGCGCGGCCTCGCCGCCGACGCCCCCCGGGAGGAGTGCATCACCGCGACGGCCGTACCCGAACCGGGCAGCTTCATGCGCCCGACCCTGTCGTATGATGGCCGGAAGGTGCTGTTCGCCTGGTGCCGGCACTACCCCCACCTCGCGGCGGAGAAGGACAAGTTGGACAAGGCGAAGGTGCCCGAGGATGCCTTCTACCACCTGTTCGAGATGGCCGTCGACGGCACCGGACTGCGCCAGTTGACGCGCGGCAAGTATGATGACTTCGACGGGCGCTACCTGCCGGACGGGCGGATCGTGTTCCTTTCCACCCGGCGCGGCCAGGCCGTGCAGGTGGGGCGCGCGAGCGCGGCCCGCACGATGGCCCAGCCGGACTGCCCGGATTCCTACGTGCGATGTGGCGGCGGTCCGGAACGTCCGGTGGCGGTGTACACGCTCCACACCATGAAGGCCGACGGCTCGGACATGATGGCGATCTCGCCGTTTGAGATGTTCGAGTGGACGCCCGAGGTCGGCCGCGACGGCAGCATCCTCTATTCGCGGTGGGATTACATCGACCGCGACAACATGCCGTACATGGGCCTGTGGTCCATCCGGCCCGACGGCACTGACGCCCGCCTGGTCTACAAGAACTACACCAAGTCCCCGCACTGCACCTTCGAGGCCAAGCCCGTGCCGGGATCCCACAAGATCATCTTCACCGGCAGTGCCCACCACGCGCAGACGATGGGGAGCCTGGCGTTGTTCGATCCGAGCGCGGGCCAGGAGGGGGGCGACCCGATCACGCGCCTCACGCCGGAGGTGGTGTTTCCGGAGATCGAAGGCTGGCCGACGACGTCGTACGCCAACCCCTGGCCGTTGAGCGAACGCTTCCACCTCGTGGCCTGGGGCGCGGAGGGATACCTGGTGCAGGGACGCCCCGGCTGGAGCCGCTGGCACGAAGTGCAGCGGCCGCGCAATGGCATGGCGCTTTATCTCTACGATGCCGCGACGCGGACGCGCGAGCTCCTGTGGAGCGACCGCGATATTTCCTGCGGGGATCCCTTGCCGGTGCGCGCGCGCGAGCGTCCGCCGATCCTGGCCAGCCAGCTGGTGGCCGATGCCGGATCGACCGGCAGCTTCCTGGTGAGCGACGTGTATCAGGGCTTGCCGGAGAATCTGCGGGGCACGATCCGCGCGCTGCGGGTAGTGGCGGTGCCGGCAAAGACGCACCCGACGATGAACTTCCCCAGCATTGGTCTCACGCGGGACGATCCGGGCAAATGCGTCCTCGGCACCGTGCCGGTGGAGGCGGACGGCTCGGCGCACTTCCGGGTGCCGGCAGGGGTGATCGTGTTCTTCCAGGCGCTCGATGCGGACGGGGTGGCGGTGCAGACGATGCGCGGCGCCACCCACGTGCAACCCGGCCAGACGTTGAGTTGCATCGGCTGCCACGAGCGGCGCGAGGATGCCCCGCCGGTGCGCGTGGCGCAGGCGAGCCGGCGCGAACCGTCCGTGGTGGCGGCCGGCCCGGAAGGCTCCTGGCCGTTGCGGTTCGATCAGCTGGTCCAACCCGTGCTCGACCGGCAATGCGTCAGCTGCCACCACCCGCAGGCGACGGATGCGCTGGCCGCGAAGTTCAACCTGACGCCGGCCGCCGCCTATGCGGCCCTAGTCGGCTACGGAAAACCCAGTCTGCGGGACCAGGTGATGGAGGCCTATCGGCGCGGTTACTCGGTGCCGGGCGACGGCATCGCGCAGCGCAGCGCGCTGTGGGCGTTGCTGGTCGGTTCGAAGAAGCACTACGACGTGACCCTCGACGCCGAGGCCCGCGAGCGCCTGCTGACCTGGCTCGACACCTACGCCCAGCGGCAGGGGCACTTCAGCGACCAGCAGGAGGAAGAACTGCGGCAGCTGCGGCGGGCCGCGACCGCCTGGCTGGCGGAGCGTCCCGCGCCGCGCAACCAGTCCCTGAGCGTCCGTTAGAGGACGGTTTCGGACGGTGGCTGCGCTTCTTCCCCTTTCATGAAATCAGTCCTGTCCGTTGGCCGCTGGCGGTGGTGGATCCTTGGCGGGTTGCTCGGGCTCGCCGCCCTGCCGGCGCAGGCCGGCCGCCGCGTCGCCTGCACCGACTACACGCAGGGCCGGGTCTACCTCATCGGTGCGGATGGCGCGATCGAGTGGGAGTACCAGACCCGGCAGTGCAACGACCTCTGGGTGCTGCCGAACGGCCATCTGCTGTTCAACACCGGGAAGGGCGTGCGCGAAGTGAACCGCGCGAAGGAAGTCGTCTTCGACTACCAGTCGAAGAGCGAAATCTACGCCTGCCAGCGTCTCGCTGACGGCCGGACCTTCGTCGGCGAGTGCAACGCCGGACGTCTCCTGGAACTGGATTCGGCCGGGAAGATCGTGAAGGAGATCCGTTTGCTTCCGGAGGGCAAGGACGGCGGCCACCTCTACATGCGCAACGCGCGCAAGCTCCCCAATGGAAACTACCTCGTGACCCACTACGGCGACCAGGTGGTGCTCGAATACGACGCCCGCGGCGCCGTCGTGGCAACGATCCCGGCGGCCGGCGGACCCCACAGTGCGGCGCGCCTGCCCAACGGGCACACGGTGATCACCTGTGGCGACAAACCCGGGGGAGCGCGGGTCTTTGAGGTCGACGCGAGCGGCCGCGTGGTCTGGCAGGTGCAGGGCGACGATTTGCCCGGCATCAGCCTGAAGTTCATCGCCGGCTTTCACCGACTGCCCAACGGCAACACCGTGATCGCGAATTGGCTCGGCCACGGCCAGTTTGGCAAGGCCCCTCATCTGATCGAAATCACCCCGGACAAGCGCGTGGTCTGGACTTACGCGAACCACGAAAAACTGCGCACGGTCTCGAGTGTCGTGGTGCTCGATGCCGGCGAGGGTGCGATGCTGCTCGGGCACTGACTGGGGCGCCGCCCCATCGGTACATCGCTTGCCTATTTACCTTGTTGTGGGTGGGGCGACCTCACTCCGCCCCGTGGTTTCGGCGCCGGCCGCGCGCGGGGCGAGGACACCCCGCCCACAAGGTACCCTGGACGAGGCGAATCGACGCAACCGGGTAATCGATGGGGGCTGAGGTAACGCGCAAGTTGCGACCGTCCCCGCCCGAGGTTGACCTGAAGGGCCGACGTGGTAGCGAAGAGCCGCCCCTCCGTGAAGCCCCACATCCCACGTCTGTACCTGTATGCGCTCGCCTTGGTGACGATCTCCCTGGCCGGCTGCAGCGCCATCCCTGGCGGGTCTTCCAAAGCGCAATGGTCGCAGCTGTCGCCAAGGGATCAGGCAATAGAATGGAAGAAGTACTGGGCGGCGAGTCGCGCCATGCACGACGACTTGGCGCGCGACGCGGCAACCGAGAACGGGTTCCACGGACCCGGGCGGTACTGACCTTGGTGACGGGTGGACTGGCGCGAGGACGCCGCCTTCGGTGGGTCCGGCGCGCAGGACCGCCAATGAGCGGGGAATTGTCGGTGGGTTTTACACTCTTCAGGGCCGCGGAAGAGGGTTCTGTCGGGTTGGATTTCGCAACCCTTTATCCGGAAGTAGGTAATAAGACTCGTTTCGATCAGTGGCATCCGGATTGCTTGGGGGAGCGCCCCACCTCTTATCGAATTACCATGCTCCACTCGCTGATCTCCCTGCTCCGGAAGCCTTTGATTCTGGCTGCCGGTCTCGCCGCTGCCACCTCGGCCTTCGCCGTCCCGGTGACCATCGATTTCACCAGTGGGACCGGAAACAACACCACGACCTACGATGAGGATGGCTTTCGGGTCCGCGCCCAGTCGGGAGATCATTTCGAGAACAACTACCAGGGAGACGGCTATTTCAGCTGGCACGATGGATCCGCGAACAACCCGCCCAACATCCTCACGCTGGATCGGGCGGACGGCTCCGGCGGCCTGTTCACGGCGCTGAGCGTGACCCTGGTGCATCTGTCCTCGAATCCCAGCGGCCCGGGCGGCGTGATTTTTCGCGATTCCAACGGCCACTCGGTCACGGCGACCACGCTGGGACCGGTGACGCTGAATTTCGCCAACACGGCTTACGTGCAGTTCCAGATCGTGAACTCGGGCAACAACAACTTCCCGATCAGCATCGATAACTTCAATCTGGATACGAATCCCAACGCCCTGCCGGGCGTGCCGGATTCGGCTTCGACGCTGTTCCTCTGCGTCGCCGGTTTGGCGGGCCTGGCCGTGGGCGCGCGCCGGAACCGGCGCTGAGGTTCCGGCTCCGGCTTCGCGGCCGAGAGGTTTTCAAAAGGGGGCTGCCTGCACCACGGCAGCTCTCTTTTTTTTCAGGGGCCAGAAACCTGCCAATCGGCAATCGGCAGGCCCCGTCGGCTCCCGTAAGGCAGGTTATTTCGCCGCCGGAGCTTTGCCTTTTCCTTTGGCCTTCCCCGGCGTCGCCGGCGGCGCGGCCGGCTCGGGTGTAACCGGAAGGCCGTCGTCGGGCTGATCCCACAGGCGGAAGGGGTCGTCGAACCGCCGCATCTCCGCGAGCAGCAAGGCCTGCATCTCCCGCAGCTTGCCGGCGTGGGCCGGGTCGCTGGCGAGGTTGATCTGGCGGGGAGTGGGGCGATAGCCGATGAGCGCCACGATCGCCGGATCATGATGCTGAGGGAGGAGTTCCTCCGGGTTTTCGCGGAGGTTGAAAAGCTGCGTTTCCCGCACCCGGCCGCCGTGGACGTCGTACTGGATCAGCTTCCAGTCGCCCTGACGGACGGCGCGGATGCCGGGCCGCGTTCCGCCGCAGTACACACCGTAGAGCGTATCCCGCACGGTGGCCTGGCGGCCTTCCAGCACCGCGCGGAAACTCCGGCCCTCATTGGTCGGTGGAGCGGCAATGCCGGCCAGGTCGCAAAGGGTGGCGAGGACGTCGAGCAGGTAGAGGTTTCCCTGGGCGCGGGAGCCGGGCTTGATTCCCGGGCCCCGGGCAAAGAAGGGCACGCGCCAGGAATGTTCGTAGAGGTTCTGCTTGCCCTGGAGCCCGTGGCGGCCGATGGCGATGCCGTTGTCGGCGGTGTAGAAGACGTAGGTGTGTTCCAGCTCACCCATGGCCTCGAGGCGGCGCAGGACCCGATCGATCTGCGCATCGATGTTCTCGACGCAGGCGAAGTCGCGCCCGAGTTCGTTGCGGATCGTGCGCTCATCCCGCCGCTCCCAGACCCCGCTCGCCTGGGTCTCGTCGCGCTGGCCGGGCGGGTTGCCCTGGTCGAAGGGATGGGCCGGCAGGTAGGCGGCCGGCAGGCGGGGCTGTTTCGGATGCGCGGGCGGCGGGCGGTCGCGATCCGTGTGATTGGTGGCGCCGTACTTCGCCAGGTACTCGGGTTTGCCGTCGCGCGTGTCGTGCGGATGTGAAAAACCGAAGTGGATCAGGAACGGTCGATCGTCGCGGCGGGCCTCCCGCTCCTTGAGGTAGTCGAGTACCCGCTCGGCATGCCACGCGCTGCCAGTGGCGTCGTCGCCGCCGCGCTTGTCGGCGTCGTGCCGGACCTGGAAGAGCCGGTTGGCGGCCTGATAACTGTTGCCCGGCTTGCAGGTGCGCATGGTGGCATAGCCGGCCCGGTTGAAGACGGCGGGCAGTGTCTGCTCCGGCAGGTCGGGCGGCACCAGGCGCGGGTTGTCGTTGTGCGGGTTGTAGCCGCGGTTGCTCGCGTCCGGGATGTGCCAGAGCGTGCGGCCGCTCATCATCATCGTGCGCGAGGGCGTGCAGACGCCACCGACCCATCCGCCCATGTAGTACGCGCCATCGATGATCATGCCCTGGGCGGCGAGGCGGTCGAGTGTCGGCGAATGAAGCTCGGACTTCGGGTTGTAGCACTTGAAGTCGAACGCCGACTGGTCGTCGACGAGGATGAAGAGGAAATTGGGGCGGCGGGCCGGAGCCGCGCCGGCAGCGGTGGCGGCGGCCAGGAGGCCGAGGGCGAAGGCGACCAAACGGGTCCGCCGCCGGAGACCGGCGCGGGGCGATTGTAGGGAGAGGATCATCGGAACTGGGAAGGGCGGGGACGGCGGAACCGCCGTTGGTTCTCAAAACGTGAGACTGGTCGTGAGGCGGACGCGGCGCGGGTCCTGGAGGAGGACGCGCAGGTAGCCGGATTGGCGGGAATTGTAGCGCAGCGGCATGACTTCGTCCTCCCCGGTCAGGTTGGTGACGTTCACCTGGACCGTCAGCTCCGCGCTGCGCCCGCGGATCGCCACGCGGCGCCGGTAGCCCACGAAGGCGTCGGCCTTGAAATCCTCGGGTCCGATGAGCGTGCGCCCGTAGAGGTCGGTGCCGTCGGGGGTCGTGCTTTCGATCACGCGACCCAATTTCGAACGGTCCTGCCAGCGCACCCCGCCGCCGATGAAGGCGCCCTTGAGCGGTCCCGAGGTCCACGTGTAGCGGCCGCTCGCGTTGGCCTTGTAGGGCCGGTCGCCGAAACCGAAGTTGTAGAAGTCACGGAGCCGCCGCGTCAGCTGCAGGAGGGCGGCGGCATCCTGGTCGATCGAGGTGTTGGCGGTGGCGTTGACCAGCGCCCCCGCGCCCGGGGTCGCGTACCAGAAGGCGCGCTCCCGGTTGTACCACGTCTCGAACTCCGGGAAGACATTCGAGCGGTCGGTCACCGTGTGGGAGAAGTTCAGCAAGCCGGTGAGGCTGCGCGTGGGGTTGAACCACACCGAGAGTTCGTACCCGCGGTTCACAATGTCGGAACTGGCGCTGAGATTCGACTCGTCGCCGATGGTGTGCGCCAGCTGCTCGGCGGCGGTGATGCGGCGATTCTCGAACAACGTCTGCAGGATGCGCGAGGACGGCGTGGCGAGATCGTAGGCGCCGCCGCGGATGTTGATGTTGAAATTCCCGCCGGCGGTCTTGCGCTGCGAGGTCTGGAAGACGGTGGCGCGGGCATAAATCCGCCCGTCGAGCAGCGAGAGTGCGAGACCGTAGTCCCGCGTGCGGCCCTCGGCGGGAGGCGGCAGCTGCTCGTCGGGCAGCAGGACGGTGTTCAGCTTGGGCTGCGCGTTGTTGTCGCCTTCGTTGTAGAAGACGGAAATCCAGCGGGCGACATGCCAGACCGCGCCCAGCGTGCGGGTGACCGGCTCGTACCCGAGGCTCTCCACCGCGTCGTGCGTGAACAGGAGCGAGTTGAGCACGCGCGCTCCGGAGCGGACCAGCGGGTGGTCCGCGCCCAGGCGCGTGTTGCCCATGACATCGAAGACCATCCGATCCCAGCGCACGCCGCCCGTGAAGATCACGCGGTTCTCAAGGAACGAGCTCTGCGTGACGCCCATCACGCTGTCGGTCGTGCGCCGGATGCTGCCGCCGGCGACGCTCTGGTTGACCCAGGCCCGGTGGTACGTGCGACCGTTGCGGACGACGGTGACGGCGTCGTCGGGATGGCCCGCGTAGTAGGTGTCGAGGCGGCCGGGGACGAGGTAGTGGCGGCGGGTGATGAAGTTCGCCGCGGCCTCGGGGTTGGCCGCGTCGCCGATCGGCACGCCCTGCTCGTCGACGAAGATCTCGCGCCCCGGGTAGCGCCAGGCGAACTGCCGGCCGTGTTCGGCCATGAAGGCCAGGTGGTGCCGGCCGAGGCGCCCGCGGTCGAGCCGCATCGCCAGGGCGGCGCGGAGGACGTCGTTGCCCGTGCGCCCGTCGTCGCTCTTCCACTGGGCGTCGAAGTAAAGCCGGCCGGCGTTGGCGTTCGGGATCAGCGTGCCGCTGCCGTTGGGGTTGGGCAGGGAGAGGTTCGGGTCGCCGCCGTAGACGAGGAGATTGTTCACGGGGGAGATCACCCACTGCTTCGTGCGCTCGTGCAGGTACGCGAGCTCGAGCGTCACGGCCGGCGTGAAACGGTGTTCGATCGCACTCACGAGGCGATCGAAGTTCGTGTCGCGCGTCGCCCCCGGGCCGAAAACGCTCGTGTCGTAGGGAATCTGCGCCGCCGGGACGAGCGTGAGGCCGGCGCGCTGGGTGGCGGGAATGTTGACGTCCTCGACCGTGCTTTCGAGCAGGCGGAAGTTCACCGCGTTGCGGGTGGTGAGGACAAAGGGCGGCGCGCCGGCCGAGTCGGTGACGACGAGGTTGCGCACGGCGGTGTTGCGGTTGACCCCGAAGCCGCGGTCGGCGGTGGTCCAGGTCGCGTCGTTGCCCGTGCGGCGGCCCGCGGCGAGCCAGAGGGTGTTGGCGTCGAAGGCCGTCATCGGCAGGAGCACGTGGCCCGTCATCTGGCCGGTCTCGTAGCTGGCGGTCCAGCTGGTCCGGGCCCAGGGTTGATAGCGCACCGCGACGGCGCTGCGGCTCGCCTCGCTCCAGTCCCAGCGGCGCCAGCCGGCGCTGTGCTGCTCCAGGCCATTCAGGCGCAGGGCGAGCTTTCCCGGGAGGAGGATCTGGTTGTGATCGAGCTCAGCGCGGCGCAGGTGCCACTCGCCGCCCTGGAGTCGGAGGGCCGTGCGGTTCCGGTTGAGTTGGGCGCGCTTCGTCATGACGTTGACCAAACCGCCCGGTGAACCGAAGCCGAAGAGGATCGAGTTCGGCCCGCTCGCCAGCTCCACGCGCTCGGTGTTGTAGTTGTCGACCGAGATCCCGGCCTCGAAGAAATCCATGCTCACGCTGGCGGAGAGGCCGCGCACGACGATGCGGGTGTCGACCAGGTCGCTGCCGCCGACGAAGGTCGGATTCGCGTCCGACGAGGTCTCGAGCATGTCGACCGCGAGATTCGGGGAGTACGCGGTGATGTCGCCGAGCCCGTTGGCGGCGAAGTCCGCGATGTATTCGGGGGTGAAGACCATCACCGCGGCGGCGGTGTCCTTGAGGCTGGAGTTGAGCCGGCTGCCCGAGAGCGTATCGCCACCCTGGTAGCCGACGTCCTTGTCGGCGGCGACTTCGAAGACGGAGAGTTGCACGGGCGCCGCGGGGGCGGGGGGCGGCGGCAGGACCTGGGCCGCCGCGGGCGCCAGGGCAAGGACCAGGGAGGGAAGAAGCGGGCGCGCGGTCATGGGGTGGCGGGGAGGGGCGGGGCGCAGTGACCGGATCGCAGCGAGGCGTCCGGCTCCGGCGGTTTCAAGGGGAAAACTCGCAGCCGACCGCGGCTGACCGTTTGGAGCGACTCTCAACTCCCGCGCGCGCCGCACCGGGCGCCCGGAAACGCTTGCGGCAGTGATACCGGCTCCCGAAGGTCCCGGCTGCATGCGTGACCGGTCGCCCGTTGCCAACCGGGGCCTGATGTTGCCCCTGCCGTTCCCGCCTCTGCCGCATCCGCGGTGGATCGGGATCGCCCTCGCCACGCTTTCCACGGCCCTGGCCCAGACCGAGTGGCGCAGTTCGCTTTATCCGGAGGACTGGACGCCGCCGACCACGCTGCGCTTCGAGACGGACAAGCTGATCCAGGACTGGTCATACGCCGGCTACCGGCGGGGCGAGGGGGAGATTCCCGACATTCGCGGACCGGTGTTCGACGTGACGGCCCACGGCGCGGATCCCACGGGTGAGGCGGATTCAACGGCTGCCATCCAGCGGGCGATTGACGCCGCGGCTGCGGCGGGCGGCGGAGTGGTGTGGATGCCGGCGGGGACGTTCAAGCTGTCGCCGCAGGGGAGCAACACCCACGCCCTCCGCATCGCGACCAGCGGCATCGTGCTGCGAGGGGCGGGGCGCGAGCGGACCTTCCTGTTTAACGAAGCGACGTCGATGCGGGGCAAGTACATCATCCGGGTGGAAGGATCGACCTCGAGCTGGAGCACGGTGCCGGCTGGGAGCCCGCAACCGCGCCTCACGGAGGATCTGCCCGGCCCGGCCACGGTGATTCCCGTGGCCGCCACGACGGGTTTTGCGGTGGGCGACTGGGTGGTGCTGCGCGCTGACGCCACAGATGCGTTTGTCGCGGAGCATAACATGACCGACCTCTGGGCGGGCCAGGGCAGCAGCCTGGGCGGCGTGATGTTCCTCCGGCAGGTTGTGGCGGTGGACGCGACGGCCTCGCGGATCATGATCGATGTGCCGACCCGGTATTACCTGAAGACCCGCGACAACGCCCGCGTGCACCGCGCGGTGCCGCATGTCGAGGAAGTCGGCCTGGAGGATTTCGCGATCGGCAACCGCGAGCATCCGCAGGCGGCGAGCCGCACCGGCTGGGGCGAGGAGGATTACAACACCGCGGGCAACGGCTCGTACGACGTGCACGGGTCGTTCGCGATTGCCTTCCTCCGCGGGCGCAACTCCTGGATCTCCGGGGTCGCGTCCTACCGGCCGCCGGGCAACGGCCTGAACACGCACCTGCTTTCCAACGGCATCCTGCTGCAGAACTGCCGCGGCATCACGGTGCGAAGCTGCGATTTCCAGCGCCCCCTCTATGGCGGCGGGGGCGGCAATGGCTACATGTACCGCCTGCAGGCGAGCAACGAGTGCCTGGTGCGCGACAGTGCCGCGCGCTACTGCCGGCACGGTTTCGTTTATTCCCACATGGCCTGTTCCGGCAACGTGATCCTCGGGGGAATCGGGCAGGTAACCCGCACGCAGGCGGCCGCGCCCGGTTCGACGAGCGGCGAGGGGAGCGACCACCACATGCACCTGAGCCAGTCGAACCTGATCGACGGGGTGCAACTCGATCGTGATTTCTTCACGGCCCACTATCGCGGCACGTCGGGCACGCCGCCCCAGCACGGCCAAGGCGGCACGCAGACGGTCTTCTGGAACCTGATCGGGACGGCCTACCAGCCGGGCAAGACCTTTATCGTGCGCAGCGAGCAGGCGCGTTACGGCTACATCATCGGCACGCGGGGTGCCGCCAGCGGCCTGACGACCACCAGCGGCGCGCCGGCCGCGCGGACCGCACCGGTCGATCACACGGAGGGGGCGGGGCGAGGCGACACCCTGCGGCCGCTGTCGCTCTACCAGGATCAACTCGCCCGCCGGCGGGCCCGGCTGCAGGCGGAGCCGGCGACGGCGCGTCTGGTCAACCTCGCCACCCGTGCCCTGGTCGGCGGAGCAGCGGGCACCCCCATCGCGGGCTTCGTGGTCGGCGGCACCGGCGCCAAGCGGGTGCTCGTGCGGGCGGTGGGGCCCGGATTGGCGCAGTTCGGCCTCACCGGCGTGCTGGCCGATCCCAGCGTGGCGGTGCTGACGAGCGGAGGGGCCACGGTGGCGGCCAACGACACCTGGAGCGGCGCCGATGCGCCGACCTTTGCGGGTGTGGGGGCCTTTGCGCTGCCGTCCGGCAGTCGCGACGCCGCGGTCGTCGCGGCGCTCGCGGCGGGTCCCTATACGACGCCCATCGGTGCCGGGGGCGGCAGCGGACTTGCCCTGCTCGAGGTGTACGACACGCAGCCGGCCGCCTCGACGGCGGTCCTTGTGAACGCCAGCACGCGGGCGTTTGTCGGATCCGGGGACACGGTGCTGATTCCAGGCTTCGTGGTGGCGGGCAGCGGCCAGGCCCGGCTGTTGATTCGCGCCATCGGACCGGGCCTCGCCAGTTTCGGCGTGGCCGGAATCCTCGCGGATCCGGAACTGACTCTCTACGACGGGCCACTCGCGGTCGCGTCGAATGACAACTGGGGCAGCGCCTCGAACGCCGGAGACATCCTGGCGGCCGCGCGTCAGGCCGGGGCGTTTGCCCTGCCGGCCGGCAGCCGTGACGCCGCCCTGCTCGTGCCGCTGCGGGCCGGCGCGTATACCGTGCGCGTGGGTGGCGTCGGCAACAGCACCGGCACCGCGCTGGTGGAGATCTACGTGGTGCCGTAGACGGTCCGGGTCGGGAACGGGACGCCGCCTTTGAGCCGCGATTCCAGGAAGATAACGGGGCACGGCCAACCCGGGTGTTTTCAGGCTCCACAACGCACGGGCAGCGGGGCAGGCTGCGTTCTGGCGCGGGTTCACCGCACTCCGCACTCCCACCCGCCGATCTCACCCCAGGATCCCGCCATGCCCCTCCGCCTACCGCCGTTGTTCTCCCTCCCAACGTTCGGCGTATTCCGGTGCGCTCCGCCTGGCTTCGAAGCCGCTGGCCGGCTGTTCGCCATCCTCTTCACCCTGGGGATTGGCTCCGCGCCCTCCGTCGCCGCTGAGCCGGCCGCGGGCGCCACCCTCGAGGGCCGGGTGTTGAATGCGGCCGGCGATCAGTACGTGAACAACGCCCGGGTCACGGTTCGCGGAACCGGGATCGAGGCCTTCACGGATGAGTCCGGGTCCTTCCGCATCGACGGCCTGCCCCGCGGCCCGGTGACGCTCGAGGTTTTCTACACCGGGACGGATGCGCAGGCGGTGACGGTCGATCTCACCGGGCGGGACCGCGTCGAGCGCGACATCCGGCTGACCAGCGGCGGACGCGGACGCGCGTTGGGAGAGGTGATCAAGCTCGAGTCGCTCGTCGTCTCTTCCTCGCGGGAGATGGACGGCGCCGCGATCGCGATCAACGAGCAGCGTTTCGCCCCCAACCTCGTGAACGTCGTCGCCGCCGACGAATTCGGCATCGTGCCCGACGGCAACATCGGCGAATTCCTGAAGATGCTTCCCGGGATCACCATGGATTACCGGGGCGGCGATCCGCGCGAGATCTCGATGAACGGCGTGTCGTCGTCGTATGTGCCAGTCACGATCGGCGGTTTCAGCCTCGCCACCTCCGAGGTGTCCGGCACGGGCCGCAACGTCGAACTGAACGCGGTCTCGATCAACAACCTCTCGCGCATCGAGGCCGTGTACTCGCCGACGCCCGAGTCGCCCGGCTCCGCCCTGGCCGGCTCGGTGAACCTGGTTCCGCGCAGCGCCTTCGAGCGCGCCCGGCCGGTCTTCAACTTCAGCGCTTATCTCGCCGCGCGCGACAGCACCCGGGCGCTCCATCGCACCACCGGGCCGCAGCACGAACCCACTCACAAGGTCCGGCCGGGGTTCGAATTCTCCTGGGTGAAGCCGGTCAACCGGCGCTTCGGCTTCACGATCTCCGGCGGCGCCTCCACGCTCTACACCGAGGGCCCGCTGCTGACCAACACCTGGCGCGGCGCCGGTGCCGCCACCAATGGGGGCACGCTCCCCGACACCACGCCGGAGAATCCCTATCTCAGCGACTTCCTCGTTCGCACCGAGTCGAAGATCGCCGACCGGTCCTCCTTCGCCACCACGGTCGACTACCGCGTGGGCGCGGCCAGCCGCGTGTCATTCTCCTTTCAGTACGGGACGTTCCACACGAACTACAACCAGCGTTCGTTGACCTTCATCGTGAACCGCGTGCTGCCGGGGAACTTCTCCCCGCGTTTCACGCGCGGTTTCGCCGGCGCCGGCGAGGTGCGCCTCTCCAACGGCGGCAATCACCGGTACAGCCGCACCTTCATGCCCACGCTGGCCTTCCGCCATGACGGCCCGATCTGGAAGGCCGAGGCCGGCCTTGGCTCCTCCCACGCCCAGAACCGCTTTCGCAATGTCGTCCAGGATCGCTTCGCGTCGACGCTCGCCCGGCGCACCGGAGTGACGGTCTCCTTCGAGGACAACTTCTACCTCCGGCCGCGGGTCATCAGCGTCACGGACGGCACGACGGGCGCCGTCGTGAATCCCTTTGACATTTCCACCTACGCCTTGAGCACCGCGGGCGCGAGTCCCCAGACCTCGCGCAATGTCCAGCGCACCGCTTACGCCAACCTCCGCCGGGCCTTCACCGGCCCCGTGCCCCTCACCCTCAAGGCGGGCCTCGATGTGCGGCAGTCGCGGTCCGACAACCGGACCACCAGCCTGTCCTACAATTACGTCGGCGCCGACGGGCGCGCCAGCACGACGCCGATCGGGTCCGACGACGGAGCGGGCGCCGTCTACGATCCTTACTTCCAGCAACTCGCCGGCCTTTTCGGCATTCCGCGCGTCCAGTGGGTGAGCAACGAGGCGGTCCTCGACCTGTTCCGCTCCAAGCCGGGCCATTTCACCGGCGACGACGCCGCGGTGTACCGATCGCAGGTGAACAACTCGAAGCTTTCGGAGGAGACTCTCACCGCCGCCTACTTGCGCGGCGATGCCGCCTTCCTCGACCGCCGCCTCCGGCTCACCGGTGGGGTGCGGGCCGAGCAGACCAACATCGACGCCCGCGGCCCGCTCAATGATCCGACCCGCAACTACCAGCGCGATGCGGGCGGTCGCGTCCTCCTGGGCGCCAACGGACGCCCCCTCCCGATCGCCACCGATCCCCTCGGCACTGCGCGGCTGACACTCGTCGATCGCGGCGCCCGCGTGGAAAAGGAGTACCTGCGGTGGTTTCCCAGTCTCAACGCGAGCTACAATGTCCGGGAGAACCTGATCGCCCGCGCGGCGTGGTACACCTCGGTCGGCCGCCCGAACTTCAACCAGTATTCCGGCGGCGTGACCCTTCCCGACGTCGAGGCGCCGCCCAGCGCCAGCAACCGCATCACGGTCAACAACGCCGGCATCAAGTCGTGGAGCGCGAAGACCACCAAGGTCGGCCTCGAGTACTACTTCGAGCGCGTCGGGTTGCTGTCGGTCAGTGCCTTCCGGCGCGATTTCGAGAATTTCTTCGGCGCCACGGTCTTCGACGCGACCTCGGAGTTCCTCGCCCTCTACTCGCTCGATCCGGTGCTGTATGATCGCTTCGAGGTTTCGACGCAGTACAACCTCCCCAGCCGCGTGCGCATGGAGGGGTTTGATGTGAACTACCGGCAGGCGCTCACCTTCCTGCCGCGCTGGGCCCGCGGAGTGCAGGTTTTCGCCAACGGCAGTTCCCAGCGGGCCACGGGCGCCGCCACGGGCAACTTTGCCGGTTACTACCCCAAGAGCGGCAGTTGGGGGATCAGTCTTTCGCGCGAAACCTACAACCTGCGCCTCAACTGGAACTACCTCGGCCGCCAGCGCCGCGGAGCCGTCACCGGCCGCAGTCTCGAGGCTGGCACCTACACCTGGGGCTTGAAGCGCTCCTACATCGATCTCACCGCCGAGTACTCGATCCGCCGGCACTTCGCCCTCTTCGCCAACCTGCGCAACCTGAACGACCCGACCGACGACGTCGAAATCAGCGGTCCCCACACTCCCGCGGAAGCCCAGTTCCGCCAGCGCGCCGAGTTCGGTTCGTTGTGGACCCTCGGCCTCAAGGGCACGTTCTGACGGCGCATAGCTCCCGCCTTCTTGCTCCCCTCCGCCATGCACCCCGCTGCTTTCCATATCCCGTTTTCCCCGTTCGCCCGATTTGCCAGCCTCATGCCGCGCCGCGTCGCGTCCGTCGCTCTGGCGTTCGTCTTCGCATTTGCCGGGATCGCGCCGGCGGCGGAGGGGCCGGCATCGGCCGGCGTCACCGGCCGTGTGCAGAATGCGGTCACCGGCCAGTACCTCCCCAACGCGCGCGTGTCGGTCCGCGGCACCGAGGTCGTCGCCTTCACTGACGACGCCGGCATCTACCGAATCAGCGGGCTCGAACCAGGCGCGGTGGTGCTCGAGGTGTTCTACACCGGGCTCGACCCGCAGGCAGTGCCGCTGCAACTCACAGCGGGCGGGACGGCGGCGCGCGACGTCGCCCTGACCAGCGTCGCCCGCTACGGCCGCGACGCCGAGGCGGTGAAACTGGATTCGTTTGTCGTCGCCACCTCGCGCGACACCGAGGGCGAGGCGCTGGCCACCAACGAGCAGCGGTTCGCCGCCAACCTGAAGGCCGTCGTCTCGACCGACTCCTTCGGCGACATGGCGGAGGGCAACGTCGGGGAGTTCCTGAAGTACCTGCCGGGCATCACCGGCGACCATGACGACGCGCAGATCAACACGGTCTCGCTCCGCGGCTTCTCCACCAACCTCACCGTCGTGCTCGCGGATGGCGCGCAGCTCGCCAATGCCAACTTCAACGGCAACTCCCGCACCTTCCAGTTTTCGCAGCTCGCGATCAACAACGTCTCCCGCATCGAGGTCGCCAAGGTGCCCACGCCGGCGACGCCGGCCGATTCCATGGCCGGTTCGGTGAACATGATCAGCAAGAGCGCGTTCGAACGCAGCCGCGCCGAGTTCCGCTACCGCCTCTACGCGGCGGGCAACGGCGACTACCTCACCCTGGCGAAGCAGCCGCACTCCTATGAGCGGTACCGGCGCAAGGTCATGCCCGGGGTCGATTTCGACTACACCCTGCCGCTGAGCCGGAACTTCGGGATCGTGCTCACCGGCAGCCGGTCGCTCTCGGCCGGTGAGGAGGATCACTCGACGCTCACCTACAATGCCGCCGGCACTTCCACCGGCGCCTCGTTCGGCCGGCCGTTCTTCCAGCAGTGGGGCGTCAATGACGGTTCGAAGGACATCACCCGCACCTCCGCCAGCCTCAAGGCCGACTGGCGCGTGGCCCCCAATTCGGTGCTCTCGTTCAATGCGATGATCAACCAGTACGACGCCTCGTGGGGGCATCAGAGCATGGACATCAGCGCCGGCACCAACGGCACACCGGCGATCAGTGCCGCGCTCGGTGGCGTGCCCCTCGCGTTCGGCGAGAACTTCACCCATGGGGCCACCGGGCGCGGTGCGGTCACGCTTGGCAGCGGCAACATGATGACCCGCTACGAGGAGGTGCGCGCCGCCGGGTTGCGGTACCGCTTCGACAACGGCGGCTGGCGCCTCGATGCCAGCCTCACCCGCTCGTACTCCACCAACGCGTTTCGCAGCACCGACGAGGGCAACTTCGCCGGGGCCAACGTCACCCTCGTCCCCGCGGTGCGCGTGCTGTTCGACGGGATCGATGAGATCGGGCCGAAGGGCGTCCGTGCCTTCGACAACACCGGTCGCGAGGTCGATCTCTACGACATCAACAACTACCGCCTGAACAACGCCACCGCTCTGTCCCGCGACGTGTGGGAGGACATGCGCGCCGCGGACCTCAACGTGCGGCGGCGCCTCGGGTTCTTCTCCTTTCCGTTCTCCGTCCAGGCCGGCGGCCTTCTGCGCGAACAGACGCGCGACAGCTACAAGGAGAGCGCCACCTACACCCACAACGGCGTCAACGGCAACCTCTCCGCCGCGCCCTACCGCAACCAGATCTACGTCGGACGCAACTCGCACTTCGGGCGGCCCGGGCAGATCGCCCCCTGGATCTCGCGGCATCGCGCCTATCGCGCCTGGCGCGACAACCCGGCGCTGTTCTCCCTCACGGCGGCCCAGGCGGTGGCCGCGGCGCAGTTTCACATCACCAACTCGGAGTATATCCAGGAGACGGTGACGGCGGGGTACGGGCAGCTGGAAGCCAGCCTCTTCCGGAATCGCCTCACCCTGCTGACCGGCGTGCGCTGGGAACGGACGGACGACGAAGGGCTCGGCCCGGTCTATGAGCCGGCCAACGTCTGGGTGCGCAATCCCAACGGCACCTTTGCCCGCGACGCGCGCGGCCAGCGCCTCCGGCGTCCGGAGGCCGGCGCCGTCGGTTCGATGGAGGAACTGCGGCTCACGCGCACCGAGCGGGGCTACCGCGCCGAGAAGTCGTACGACGGTTTTTTTCCCAGCCTGCATCTCACCTGGCATGTGACCGAGAATTTCCAGGCCCGCGCCGCCTACGCCCGCACCTACGGCCGGCCCGACTTCAGCGAGATCATTCCCAATTCCACCATCAGCGAGCGCGATCTCGACGAGACCCAGCTGGGGGATCCCAACGCCATCCGCGGCACCATCGATATCCGCAATTCCGGCCTCAAGCCCTGGACGGCCGACAATTTCGATCTCTCGCTGGAGTACTACACGACGAAGGGAGGCGTGTTCAGCGCCGGTGTTTTCCGCAAGGAGATCCGCGATTTCTTCGCCAATCGGGTCACGATCGCCACCCTGGCGGACCTCGAGGACCTTGGCGTTGATCCGGAGTACGTGGGCTGGCAGCTCTCCACCAAGTACAACGCCGGCCGCGCCAGGGTTACCGGGATCGAGCTCAACGCCCGGCACTCCCTCGCTCCGCTCGGCGGATGGGGGCGCTACTTCACGGTGTTCGGCAACGCGACCAAGCTGCAGCTTGACGGTGGCCAGGACGCCGACTTCTCCGGCTTCATCCCGCAGAACCTGAACTGGGGAGTCACCTTTTCCCGCAAGCCGATCACCCTGATCGCCAAATGGAATTACCGCGGCGAGCAGAAGCTGGGCGCGATCGCTGCCTTGGGTCCGGACGCGTTTAACTACACGAAGGAACGCCTCACCCTCGACCTGAGCGCCGACTACCAGGTCCACCGCCGGTTTTCCCTGAATACGAACATCCGGAACCTCTTCAACGAGTACCTCACCAGCACGCGCTACGGTTCGTTAACTCCCGCCTACGCCCGGATGCGGCAGCACAAGCATTTTGGCGTCTACTTCTCCGTCGGCCTCAAAGGCACCTTCTGACGTCGCGCGACGGGCACGCGCGGGCCGGGCGTGGCCGCACGCAGGAACAGGGCATCCTCGCTTTTTCCGCGGTTCGCCGCCAGATCCCCGGCATGAATCGACGGACCTTTCTCGTGCAGGCGGCGGGTGCGGCGGCCGTGGCGGGCGGACACTCCTCCGGGGCGACCCCCTCGCCGGATCGGCCGGGGCCTGCCGGAT
Organism: Verrucomicrobiota bacterium; assembly: GCA_016222805.1. GTDB lineage: Bacteria > Verrucomicrobiota > Verrucomicrobiia > Opitutales > Opitutaceae > ER46. The sequence continues at coordinate 37,639 of JACRQG010000050.1, forward strand.
CTTCCGCTGGCACGGCCGCGGGAGCCGAGGAGCGGGCGCACTGGTGGGGTTGGGCCGCGCGGCTGGCGGCCCCGGTGCTGCCTGCGCTGGCGGAGCGCCGGTTGAAGCAGGTCATGCCGATCGAGTCGCATCCCGCCTCCAAGGATCGCCCCGACTATGCCCATCTCGAGATTCTCGGCCGCCTGCTGGCGGGGTTGGCGCCCTGGCTCGAACTCGGCGGGGATGGCACCGCGGAAGGGCGGGAGCGGGACCGGCTGGCGGCGCTGGCTCGCAGCGGCATCGAAGCCGCCACGGATCCCGCCTCGCCGGACTACGTGAACTTCTCCAAGGGCCAGCAGCCGCTGGTGGACGCGGCGTTTCTCGCTCAGGCCCTGCTCCGGTCGCCGCGCGAACTGTGGGGCAAACTCGAGCCGCGCGTGCAGCAGCACGTCGTGGCGGCGCTGATCGCCACGCGAAAGATCCGGGCGGGTGAGAACAACTGGAAACTCTTCGCCACCGCAATCGAGGTTTTCCTGCACCGGGCCGGAGTGGGGCGCGACGATGCGCGGCTCTTTGAAGGCATCCGCCGGCACCGCGAGTGGTATCTGGGGGATGGCTTCTACGGCGATGGTCCCGGGTTTCACTGGGACTACTACAATTCCTATGTCATCCAGCCGATGCTGGTGGAGGCACTGGACGTGGTGGGCGACGAGGCGGCGGAGTGGGGCACGTTCCGCGCGAAGGCCCGCGAGCGGTTGACCCGGTGGGCGGCGATCCAGGAGCGCCTGGTGGCGCCGGATGGTTCCTTTCCCGCTCTCGGCCGGTCGATCGCCTATCGCGCCGGAGCACTGCAGGGCCTGGCGATGGCGGCGTGGCGCCACTTGCTGCCCGCGGAAGTCTCGCCGGCCCAGGCGCGGGTCGCCCTGTCGCGGGTCATCCAGCGGACCCTCGGGGCGCCGGGCACCTTTGACGCGCAGGGCTGGCTGCGCATCGGGCTCGCGGGCCACCAGCCCGGCCTGGGCGAGACGTACATTTCGACGGGCAGCCTGTACCTGTGCACCATGGCGTTCCTGCCGTTGGGCCTGCCGGCGACCGATCCCTTCTGGACCGCACCGGCGGTGCGCACGACCTGGGAGAAGATCTGGTCGGGAGAAAACCTGCCGGCCGACAAGGCGCTCCGGAGTCCGCGGTGAGGCCGGGTGGGCCGAGGCCGGTTGGAAGTTGCTGGGGGCCACTCGCCGCGTTGGACTGCGCCGGATGAAACGGCTTTCGCTCTCCCTTCTTCTACTCCTCGGTCCGGGGTTGTCCGCGGCGGACCGCGGCGAACTGATCTTCCAGGATGATTTTTCCCGGCGGGAGTCGCAGGAGAAGACCGACGAGCCCGGCAATGGCTGGACCACCAACAGCAAGGCCCGAGCCAAGGGGAACAAGCAGGTCGATCTGCGCGACGGGGCGATGTACATCTTCCTGCATCCGGAGGCGGACCACGCCGTGTCGGTGGCGCACCCGATGCTCTTCCAGGACGGCACGGTTGCCCTGCGCTTCATGCTCGAGGACGACCGCGACAGCCTGGGTCTGGATTTCGCCGACTTGGGCTGCAAGGAGGTCCATGCCGGGCATCTGCTGGCGGCGCGCGTGACGCCGAAGCAGGTGCAACTGCAGGATCTCAAGACCGGCAACATGCGGCTCGACATCCACACGACCCGGCAGGCGAAACAGAAACTGAGCGCCGAACAGCAGCAGGCGCTGGCGGGCAAGAACCGCTCGCTGCCCTGGCGTGTGGCGGTTGGAAAGTGGCATGAGTTGGTGGTGACGATCGACGGCGACGAACTCGCGGTGACGATCGATGGCCAGCCCGTCGGCAACCTGCGCTCCCCGGGCGTGGCGCATCCGACGAAGCGCCTCCTGCGGCTCGCGGTGCCGCGCAACGCTGTGGTCGACGATGTGCGCATCTGGCGCCTCCGGTAGGCCGGCAGCCTCAGTGCCATCTCACGACTCCCGGTAGGCGGGGCGACCCCGCCCCGCGCGAAGGCGAGCTCCGCCGCGGAGATGCGGGGCGAGGGCAAGCCAGACCCGGCTCGACGTTGCCGGGGCGCGGAGCAGTCGGCTACGGCGCCGCCTTGATCTCCTGCCAAAGCGCGTTGAGCCCCATCCGGGCGAGCCACGGGGCCATCAGGGGTTCGTCGACCCCGGTGATTTCCACGATCGCCCGGATGTCGGCGGGATGTTTGGTGGAGCGGCCTTCGCGATAAAACTCGAGCTTGCGCAGGACGACATACTCCGGCGGGGCGACAGCGAGGTGGAGTTGATCGGCCCACTCCAGCCGGCGGCGCAACGGCAGCGCCCACGCGTGCAGCGGATCGTTCCCGGCCAGGTAGATGTCGGCCTTGTAACCGGAGTCGAGGTGGATGAGATTGAAGTGGCCGCGTTGGGAGCGGGACTGCTCCGCGCGAATCACCGACTCGGGCGGCACGTAGAACTCCGATTCGGGAAACGCCTGCAGCAGTGCGGTGCGCGCGGCGTCGTCGAGGCTGAGGACGACGTTTAGATCATTGGTCACGCGAGGCTGGCCGTAGAGGATGGCGGCGGTCGCACCCGTGACCATGTAGGGCGCGTCGATGGCCTCAAAGCGCGCGACAAAGAGACTCAGCTCATCCGGTGCAGGCATGAAGGATGCGGTTGGCGACGGCGCGACGCACTTCGGCCTCCGTCCAGGTCGGATGACGGTCACGAAAACCGGTGGCCAGGAGCGAGCGCATGGTGCGGTTCATCCGCAGGCCCTGGGCGAGCCGCTGTTGGGGTGTCATCGCGCGGCAGATGGCCACCTGCCGCTTACGGGCGGCGAGTTCGTGGGCGGTTGCGGCCAGGGAGGACATGAAATCAGGGTAAGCCGCGGCGTCCCAGCGGCAAGAATTCGTTGCCCGCCAGCTTTTGTTGACGAGGCCGCGTTCCGATTCCGGCGCGGGCTCCAACGGAGGCGGCCAAGAGGGTCGATTTGCCCCGATCCGACGGGGTCAGGCCGTTGTTCGTTGCGTGCCAGACACCCATGGTGCCGTTTCCCGGTGGGAAGGTCATCAGCGCCACGCGAATTGCCCGGCCGGGGCGGACTGATCGAGCTGCGCCTGGCGTTCCTGAAACGACACGGACTGCGGGTGCTCCTCGGGGGCGCCTTCGAGGGTGGGTTACCCGTGGACTGGGGCTCAGAGGTCGATGCGCGCGGTCAGCCGGAAGTTGCGTTCGGCGGCCCACGAACCCGAGGCGAGGCTCACCGACCGGAAGTAGGCGCGGTCGAAGACATTGTTCAGGTTGAAGCGAAAATCGACTTTCCGCCCCAGCAGGGTGGTGCGATAGCCGGCCATCGCGTTCCAGAGGACATAGCTCGGTGTCCACAGCATCTCGGCGACGCCGTCGCTGTTCAGGTCGAAGTTCCCCCGATAACCCCGGTCCCGGTACTGAAAGCCGCCTCCAATGCTGAAGCCCTTGAGCGCGCCGGTGCTGAAACTGTAGTTCGTGACCAGGTTGGAGCGCTTCCTCGTGAAGCCGGGGATCGGTGTGCCTTCCGGGTTGGAAGCAAGGAAACTGTCGGTCTCCGGGATGCGGCGGTTGGCCTGCTGCGCGCGCTCCCGAAAGCTGCGCAACTGCGGAAAGCGATCGGAGGTTTCGAGATCGTTGGTCGAGTAATTCCACGTCAGCCGCCAGGCTTTCGTGAGGTTCGCCACCGTTTCGAACTCGAACCCATCGGCGACCGTGGACTGGGTGTCGATGCCGCTGGTCACGAGTTCCGGGAACAGCGCCGCCAGCTCGTTCTTCACGTTGGTGGGGACGGCGGGGTTGCTGTTGTTGTTGAAGCCCTTGGTCACGTAGTAGGTCCAGTTCGACTCCAGGCGACCCTCGAGGAACGACCACCGCAGGCCCATCTCGCGACCGTCGCCGAGCAGCAAGCCCCGGACCGACCCCGGCAGCATCCCGGCCCCCCCGGGTCCGTTGCTCACGTTCACGCTTTCGGCGTAGTTGTAGTGGGCGCTGACGAACTTCGCCAGGTGCACGACCGCGCCGAGGTTCGTCGAGGTCTTGAAGAAGCGGTTTCGCACCTCCGGCGTGGTCGGCAGATAGTAGGTTTCGCCCGTCACGTGATTGTAGAAGTCCGAGGTCGGACTCTGGAGGAACGAGTCACGGCGCCAGCCGACGAGCGTCCGCAGGCGGCCCTTGAGGTAGGAACCGGAGGCGCCGAGGCCATAGGCGGGCGCGCGCCAGTTGCGGCGGGTCTGGTGCCCGCTGGCGCCTTCGGCGGTGATGTCGCGCAGGATGACGGAGCGGCCCGGCACCACTCCCCGCTGGGTGAGGGCGGCGCCGTCGCCGTCGCCGATGTAGAAACGGCGGTAGAAGTAGTTTCGCTGCAGCACCGCCAGGTTGGCCTGGTAGGCGGCGAGCGAGTTGTCGCTGCGCAGCGTTCCGGCAAACGAAGTGCTGGCGGGATCGACGAACTCCGCGTGGTAGCGCTGGCTCGGCGTGCTGCCGTGGTACTGGCCCATCGCCAGGATGCGCTGCGTGGTGAACCGCGTCTTCAGATCGTAGACGGCGGTGAGGCGGAAGTTCTTCTGCGGTTCGGCGAGGAACTGTTTGCGCTCGTAGAACTCGGTGTAGAGGCGGTTGAGGTTGGGGTTGGCGGTGCCGTCCGGCAGCGTGCGGTTCGTGTCGAGGTAGACGCCGGCGGAAAGCGAGCCGGCGCGGGTGCGCAGATAACGATTGGTGTTTTGGACGATGGCACTGGCTTGCAGGTTGAAATTGGCGGAGACGCGCTGTTCGAAGAGGACCTGGAGCGAGTCGTAATGCTGCCGAAAATAGGAGTCCGGCCCCTGGAAATTGAGCTGTCGGGGAAGAACCGCGTCGTCGGTCACGGCGATTCCGGTGCCGGCGGAGAAGCGGCTGCCGACGGTGTTGAGGATTCGTCCCAGGGCGGGAAAGAAGGTGAGTCCGCCGTTGGTCACGGCATAGGCGGAGGTCGCGCCGGTGCGCGCCGTCGTCGAGAACCGGTCGGCGAGGAGGTTGCTGGCGCGAATCTCGTGATTGCGCCCGTACTCGAAATTGGCGCTGAGGTTCGTGCCCGCGAAGGGCCGGTAGTTGAGCGCGAGGTACAGGCCGTTGAAGTCGCGCCGGGTATAGTTCGCGTAGCCGTCGGCCTCGTCGTGAACGAGGCTGAGCCGGGCGCCGAACTGACGGGAAAGGCGGCGGTTGACGTCGAGCTCGGCGCGGGCGGCGCGCTGCGAACCCAGGGAGACTTGGACCTTCTCGAAGGGATAAAACTGCGCCTGCTTGGTCACTTGGTTCAGCGCCCCGCTCGGGTTGCCCTCGCCGTAGAGGAAGGCGGTGGGTCCGCGGAGCACCTCGACCCGTTCGAGGTTGAAGGTGTCCTTGGGAAGGAGCCAGAGGATGCCATTGCGCAGCTGTGTGCCGGCCGTGCCGCGAAAATCATACGACGTGCGGTTGAACTCCACATTGTCGCTGATCTCGCCGGCGATCGCAAAGGACATCAGTTCCCCGACGGAAGTGGCGGCGAGATCGTCGATGAGTTCGCGGTTGAGGATGGAAATCGAATTCGGCGTATCGCGCAGGTTCTCCAAGGTGCGGGTGCCGGCGATGGTCTGGGTGGATCGATAGCCCTCATCCTTGGCATCCGTGACCTCGAAGACGGACATCACGACCGCCCCGTCCTTCGGATCGGCACTGGCATTGCCAGGAACGCCCCCTGCCGCCCCCTGGGCGGCAAGGAAGGAGGCCAACAGGATGCCAAGGGTGAGAGGAGTCGCGTTCTTCATGGTCGGGGGGAATGGGCGGTTGGGCTGAATTGCGGGGTGATGACGTGAATCGGGAAACCACGGGTTCCGGGTCTATCGTTCACGGTTCACGACATGACTCCATTCGGTTGCTCAAGGTGCGACCACGGGCTCACGCTCCCGCTGGCACGATCGCGCCGTGGCGGGTGAGTTCGCGGCGCAGCTCCGCCAGCGGCACCTGGCCGGGCGAGACGCCGGCCTTCGCGGCGAGCGCGGCATTGGCACCGGCGGCCTGACCCATCCCCATGCAGGAGGCCTGCACGCGCAGCGCGGAATTCGCCAGGCGATCGCTGGACACGCAACGGCCGGCGACGAGGAGGTTGCGGCTTCCCTTCGGGATCAGCGCGCCGCGCGGCACGGTCGGCACCACCCCTTCCTGCAGGTGTTTGGGCTTCACGCCGCCTTCGAAGTGCAGATCGATCGGGTAGAAGGAATGCGCCACGGCGTCGGCAAACACACGACCGCCCTCGTAGTCCTCCACCGTGATCACCGTCTCGCCGACGATCCGGTAGGTCTCGCGGATGCCCGCCTCGGGCTGGAGGCGTTCGATCTTCATCAGGGCGAGCGCCGGTTCCTGCTGCAGGAAACGCAGCACCCGCAGCAGCGCCTGCCGGCCGGCGATGTTCGTCTGCGTGTGCGATTCGGAGGTCGTGCCGTCGGCACCGGGGATGTGGTTGCCACTCTCGCCGCCCTTGCCCAGCCAGCCGGCGATGCTGCCGTTGAGATCCGTGCGCTGCAGCGTTCCCGCCTTAACAGCCGCGGCGTGTTTCGCCTGCAACGCTTTCAGCACGGCGGGGTCGAGGGCCGCCGGGTCATAGCCGCCGACGCGGTAGATCAGCGTTCCGGGTTGCCGCGTTTCCTCCCGCATCCGGGAAAAGCCCGCGAGTCCGACCGCCGTGGCGCTGCCGGTGCAGTCCACGAGCTGCTTTGCCGTCACGTCGACGATCGTGCCCTTGCCCACCAGCCGCACGCGCCAGCCGCCGTCAGCCTCTTCGACCGAAAGCGGCGACTCGTAATAGCGCAGCTGCACGCCGGCCAACCCGCAGGCCTCCTCGGCCAGCGCCGCGTAGAGCTGGCCGTTGATGCGCACCTGGTGCCGCCAGTGCTGGCGGCCGGTGGGCACGGTGAAATCCGGCACGGCGTCGTTGTTCAGCTCGGCCGTCTTCTTCACCAGCTCCCAGCCGATGCCGGCGATGACCTGCTTGCCCCAGGCGTGGAACAAGCCCGGGAAATCCACGCCGCCGGTCGTGGTCGTGCCGCCGAGCTGGCTGCCGGCCTCGACCAGGATGGTCTTCGCGCCGAGCCGGCCCGCCTGGATCGCGGCGATCGCTCCGGCGGAGCCACCGCCGATCACCAGCACGTCGGTCGCGACCCGGCGCACGGTCGGGGGCGGTGTCGCGGCGACGAGGACGCTGCCGGCGGGAAGGGCACCGAGACTGGCGAGGAAATGACGGCGTTTCATGGGGAAAGAGGGGGAAGGCAGGGTTGAGAAGAAGGAAGCGGCTACGGCCGCGCACCGGGCGCGGGTCCGGGGCGGTCAGAAGGTCGAACGCACACCGACCGTCGGCGTCACGCCGAACTTCTGGTAGAACAACGCGGCCGCGGGGGTGTCGCCGACCTTCTGCATCCGGAGGAAGGGCTCGTTGAGCACATTCCGCACGCTGAAGAAGGCGAGGATCCTGGGCGCGAGCCGGAACGAGCCGCCGACGTCGACGTTGATCCGGTTCCGCTGGTACTGCGTGTTGGCGGCGTTGATCGGCCGCGACGACGCCCAGTTCATGTTGGCATACAGCTGGCCGCGACGGTGTGCATAGTTCAGGCCCGCCGACACCAGGTGGGGCGACATGTTGGCCACGATCACCTGGGCGTAGTTTCGCGTGTAATTGGCCCGCACACCGAAACCCGACCACGGCCGCGGCAGGAACGAGAGGCTCTGGCTGTACTCCAGCTCCATCCCGCGCACCCGCACGTCGTTCTCGCTCTGTGTGGTGGTGATGAAGGTGTAGCCGTCGTACAGTCGCTCGCCCGGCGCGAACTCCTCGCTGCCGATCCGCGTGCCGGTCTGGTGCAGGCCCTCGATGTCGTTCTGGAAGAAGTTCACCGCCGCCACCCCAATCGGCTCGAAGTAGCGTGCCAGCCGCACGGAGAAGTTGTCGGAGTATTCGGGCTTCAGGTTCACATTGGGCGCATTCACGGTCAGCAGATCGTCGTCGACGATCCACACCCCGGCGAGAGAGGTCACCGACGGGCGCCGGATGGTGCGGCTGAAACCCACCTGCAGATCGAGCTGGCGGGTCAGGTTGTATTTCACGGCTGCGCTGGGGAACAGGTTGTCGTAACCGCCGGTGCGGTGGATCTTCGGCCGCGACAGGTACTGGTACTGCAGGCCGGGGATGGTGGTGGCGCGGCCGCCCGAAACGGCGTAACCCGCCGCCCGGGTTTCGCTCGACGATCGGACATCAAACTCCAGCGCGTCCGTTTCCGTCTCCTCGCGCCGCAGGCCCGCGCGGAGGTTGACCGCCCCGATTCGGGTCGTGCCCATGAGATAGAACGCCGTGATGCTCTCCTCGAAGTCCCGCTCGTTCGCGATCGCCGCATTGTAGAAGTTGGTCGCCGTCACCCGGGATTCGAAGTCGCCCGGCCGCTCGCGAAACGCCCGGCCGATCCGTTTGAGGTCGGGCAGGAACACGCCGGCTCCGGAGAGCGACGCGGTGTGCATGCCCTGCGCGCTGAAATCCAGATCCAGCGGCGACCGGTAGTCGCGCCACTGCCCGACGCCGGCGCCCGGGCCGACGTAGGCGTAGTTCGAGGCCTCGCGGCGATTCGCGTAGGCCCGCGTCTCCTGTTTCCACTTGGCCCCGGCCTTCCACTCCACCGGAAGGAGTCGGTGCGTTCGCAGGGTCACGATGCCCTCGCCCGTCTGGAGCCGGTTGTCCGCGAAGCGCCCATCCTCGAAGGTGAGCACGGGGGCGGAATAGAGCGCCCCGTTGTTCCAGTCCCCGCCGGCCGTCTGCGTGATCCGCCAGTCGCCGGCCTTCAGCGCGGAACGTTCCGCGTTGAATCGCACCCCGGCTAGCGCCACGCCGCCCGAAGTGTACGCGGAATCGCGATACTGCATCGGATTGTAGGCGCTGACCGAATCCGAGATCCCGAACCTCCCCTCCACCGTCAGATCACCGCGGGTGTACGTGAACCGCGGCGAGTAGGACTTGCCGTTGCCGACCTTGGCGATGGCGAGGGGCGTCACCGTCACCGTCCCGTTGGCGGTCGTGGTGAAACGCGTCAGCGGATCCCCGCCGCCCAGCGCCGCCGCCGAGCCGCGCGTCCCGGTGTTGAAGTTCACGCTCCGCTGCCCCGACCACACGTCGGAGTGGTTGTACATCACGCCCAGCGACAGCACGAGGTGGGGCGTGGCCTTGTAGTCGGCCGACAGCGAAGCGGCGAAGCGCTCCACCGTCTGGAGGATCTGCTGCGCGTTGATCGCCGTCAGCACCATTGGCTCCGGCGAGGCCGCGGTCGGCGTGAAGTTGTACGTCATCGTGGTCGGAGCGCGCTGGATGTAGGAATTCGACCCGCTCACACCCAGGACCACACCGAGGCGCCGGTTCAGGAAGAGGTCCGAATACTCGAACTGGGCGCTCGGCAGAATCTTGCGCTGCCGATCGTCGCCCGGGCCGAAACCGCGTCCAAGCGTGAGGTGTTCGGAGTGGCCGGTGAGGCTGAACGAGGCCGACACCCGCCGGCCCTCGCGATCGAAGGCCCGCTTGGTCTTCAGGTTGACCGTGCCCGCCGGCGAACTCGCGTCCACGTCCGCACTCACCGTCTTGGATACCTCGACGGACTCCATCGCGCTGAGCGACACCTGCTCGAAACTGAATCCGCGCGACACGCCCTCCGCGTTGGCGCTGGGGTAGTTCATGCCATCGACCGTGACGCCCGCATACTCCGTGCCCAGGCCCCGAAGCGAGACATAGCGCACCGTGCCGTCGAGCGAATCGTAGTCGACGCCGGGCAGGTGCTTGAGGAATTCGCCGACATTGCCCTCCGCCACGTCACCCAAGGCATCCGCCGAGACGCTGTTGGTGATGTTCATCGAACTGCGCTGCTCCATGATCGCCTTGGCGTTGCCTTCCCGCTGGCTCGCGACCACGAACGCGCCGAGCTTTACCGTGCCGTCCCCGGCCTCTGCCAGCGTCGTCCGCAGTTCGAAATCGCGGGTCACGGTCTCGCCGGGGGCGAGGCGCAGGGTCGCCGTCACCGGATGAAACCCGGTGAAACTCACCCGCAGCGACACCTCGCCTGGCGCCACGCCGCTGAGGCGGTAGATGCCGCCGTCGCCGGAGGTGACGGACGGACCGCCCACGATGTGCACCTCCGCGTTGCGCAGGAACTCGCCCGCCGCCGGGTGGGAGATCCGGCCGGTGATCGTGGCGGTGCCTCCGGCCGGCTCCGACGCCGCCGCGGAACCCAGGGAAGCGAGGACCAGCGCGAACCAGCTTTTCAGGATGAGGGGGAAGGGGCGGGGGTTCATGGTTTGAGCACGCGATGAGAGATCGGACGAGGAGTCCGCCGCGGGGAAGAACCCACGGGATCAGCCTACGGAAGGCAATCAGTTCGACGTGCTGTCGGTGCAAAGGAAATCTCACGCGTTCGCGTCGCGATCGCCGCCCGCGTCCGGGCGAGGTCTTGCCGACGAGTTTCCAACGCGCTTGGTCAGGACCGGAATCGTGAATTCGCGGGCGGCCGTCATTCCCGTTCGCGAACTACGCCACGATTCCATGCGGTCTTCGCGGTTGAGGCCGGCCTCAGCGAGGCCGGCTACATCAGACAATGTCTCGTTCGTTGGTTGCGGCTTTGTGCGCCGTGCGGAAGGTCTGCGGCCGAGTTACGTCGAGTGCTCCTGATTGGGATTCCCTGTGGGCGGCGCGAACCTGCCCCGCGCAAGGCCGGCGCGGTCACGAAAGGTGCGGGGCGTGGTCGCCCCGCCCACAGGAGGGCAGCAGGATTAATCAGGGGCGGTGGGTCGCTAAAGGCGGACACCCTTTCCGTGGATAGTAAGGACGCCGGTTCGCGATGCGCGATTGGACTCCGCTCGGCGTTCGGGCCGAAAGGGAACTTGATTCGGCCGGGACGGGACCCGAGGTTCGTTCCGCACCTCACCTGACATGCTGCACCCCGTCCGCCCCGCCCCTGGGATCCTTTGCCAGCGCCTGCTCCGCCTTTTCCTGTTGATTGCGACCGCCGTCGTCGCTTCGGCCCAAGCACCCGTGCCCGCCACGATCGAGGGCCGCGTGCTCAACGTCCGCTCGGGCGAGTACGTCGAGGGCGCGCGCCTTACCGTCGAGGGCACGACCCTGGAGGCGTTCACCGACTCGGCCGGACAGTACCGCATCACCGGCGTGACGGCCGGCACGGTCCGGCTCCGCGCTTTCTACACCGGGCTGGTGCCGCTCACGGAGACGATCACCGTCCCTCCCGGCGCCGTGGTGCAGCGGGATCTCGGTCTCGCAACGCCCGGCGATCCGGCGCGGCCCGCGGCGCCCGACGCCCCGGTGCGTCTCGACACCTTCGTGGTCGGCGTCTCCCGCGAGATGGCGGCGTCGGCCCTCGCGATCAACGAGCAGCGCTTCGCGCCCAACATCAAGAACGTCCTCTCGACCGACGAGTTCGGCTTCGTCGCCGAAGGCAATGCGGCGGACTTCCTCAAGTTCCTGCCCGGGATCACCATCGAGAGCTCCGGTGGCAACTCCCGCGACGTTTCGATCAACGGCGTGCCCTCCGCCAACGTCCCGATCACCCTCGACGGCTTCAGCGTCGCCAGCGCGGGCGTGGGCAACACCAACACCGGCCGCGCGGTGGCGATGGACATGATGTCGGTCAACAACCTCTCGCGGATGGAGGTTGAGTATTCGCCGACGCCCGAGTCGCCCGGCGCCGCGCTCGCCGGCCTCGTGAACATGGTCCCGCGCAGCGCATTCGAGCGCGCCCGACCCAGCCTGAACACGAGCGTGTTTCTGGTCATGCGCGGCTCGGAGCACGACCTGCACCGCACGCCCGGACCACGCCTCACGCCGTCGCGCAAGGTCGACCCGGGTTTCGATTTCACCTATGTCGCGCCGCTGAGCCGGAACTTCGGTTTCACCCTGTCGGGCGGCACCTCGACCAACTTCTCGCCCGAGCCCCTCACCCAGATGACGTGGCGCGGGGTCTCCGCCGCGACCAACGGCGCCGCGTACCCCCATACGACGCCGGATCGACCCTACCTCACCGGTTGGGACTACCGCGACGGCACCAAGGTGACCACGCGCAACGCCCTCGGCCTCACGCTCGACTTCCGCCTTTCGCGCAACGACCGGCTTTCCCTCGGCTACCAGTACTCGTACTTCCACCTCTACGCCTCCCAGCACACGCTGGGTTTCGCGATCACGCGCGTCCTGCCGGGCGACTTCTCCGTCGCCACCACGCGCAGCGCGCCGGGCGGGGCCGAACTGCAGCTCTCCAATCTCGTCCGCGACCGGCACAATCGGACCTCGATGCCGACGCTGGTCTGGCGGCACGACGGCCCGATCTGGCGCGGTGACCTCGGCCTCGCCGTCTCGATCTCGACCAACGCCAACCGCGACATCGACAAGGGCCAGTTTAACACCACCACCGGTTTCCGGCGCAACCTCACCATGACCTTCGCCGGCATGCTCGAGGACCGGCCGGAGCGCGTCACCGTCACCGACAACGCCACCGGCGCGGTCATCGATCCCTACGCCATCACCGGCAAGACATTCGCCACGGCTACCGCGATCCAGAATGACACCTCCGACCTGCAGCGCACCTTTTACGCCAACCTCGCCCGCGATCTGCCCGGCCGGCTGCCGGTGCGCGTGAAGGCCGGCCTCCACGTGCGCCAGTCGCAACGCGACAATCGCAACCAAAACTCCGGCTGGACCTTCCTCGGGGCCGACGGCAACGCCGCCACCGACGAGAGCGCGGCCACCTTCCTCGATCCGGTCTACGCCGCGCGCGGCGCCTTCGGCCTGCCCGCGATCAACGGCATCAGCAACGCCCTCACGTGGCGCCACTACCAGGCCAACCCCGCGCAGTATTCGCTCAACCTCAACAACGAGTACCGCTCGATCGTCACCGCCTCCAAGTGGGCCGAGGAAATCGTTTCCTCCGGATACTTCCGCGCCGATGCCAGCCTGCTCGATCGGCGCCTCCGCCTCACCGGGGGCCTCCGTGCCGAGCAGACCAACATCGAGGCCCAGGGCCCGCTCAACGATCCTACCCGCAACTACCAGCGCGATGCGGCCGGCCGGGTGCTGCGCAGTTCCACCGGCGCACCGCTGCTCCTCGTGCCGACCGCCAACGCCCTGGGCGTATCGCAGCTCACGTTCCTCGAGCGCGGGGCGCAGGCGTCCAAGGAGTACCTGCGGCTCTTCCCGAGCCTGAACGCGAGTTACAGCATCCGCGAAAACCTCGTGGCCCGCGCCGCCCTCTATCGCTCGGTCGGCCGGCCGGATTTCAACCAGTATGCGGGCGGCGTCACGCTGCCGGACTCCGAGGCCATTCCCAGCCAGGGCAACCGGATCGTCGTCAACAACGTCGGCATCAAGGCCTGGAGTGCGGACACCCTCAATCTGCGGCTCGAGTATTACTTCGCCGGCGTCGGCCAGATCTCGCTCAACGCGTTTCGCCGCGACTTCAAGAACTTCTTCGGCGGCTCGCGCTTCCCCGCCACGCCCGAGTTCCTCGCCCTGTACGACATCGATCCCGAGGTCTACGGGCGCTTCGACGTCGAGACCCAGTACAACGTGCCCGGCACCGTCCGCATGGAGGGTTCGAGCCTGAACTACAAGCAGGCGCTGACGTTCCTGCCCGCCTGGGCGCGCGGCGTGCAGGTGTTCGCCAACGCCACGTCGCAGCGCCGGACCGGCGCGCTGGTGGGCAACTCGGGCTTCAACTTCTTCCCGCGCAGCGGCAGCTGGGGCGTCAGCCTGACGCGCCCGCGCTACTCCGTGCGCCTCAATTGGAATTATCGCGGCGAGCGGCGTGGTGCCGCCACGACGGGCGCCAGCATCGGAGCCGACACCTACACCTGGGTGCCGGAGCGCGTGACGCTCGATGCCCAGGCCGAATGGATGTTCTGGCGCCGCTATGCCGTTTTCGGCAGCCTGCGCAATCTCACCAACGAGAAGGAGGACAATCACCTCTACGGTCCGCTGACGCCGACCGAGGCCCGTTTCCGCAACCGCATCGACTACGGCTCCCTCTGGACCTTCGGCGTCCGGGGCACGTTCTGAGCCTGACGTCGGCCTCGGTAGAGCGCCGCAACCCAAGGTGGGATCTCCTGGTAGGGCGGCGAGTCCCTTCGCCGCCGCAGATCCGGTCGCCACCCCTGCTGGCCGTCACTGGCGCGGAACGGAGTCCGCGCCCTACCTCTGCCGTAGAATCGTCGCAAAGCGGTACGGCTTGGATCGAGGATAACACACCTTGGAGGTAGGATGTTCGCACCCTGCTGGCCGGAGTGAACTCGCGCCAAAGCCGCCATGGCGAACCGCTTCGGGCTGTTTCATGAAGATCCTGTTGTAGCCGGGGGCGCCGACCCCGGCCGACACGTTCCATCTCCCGGTTCGGGCCGGCCTCGGCGAGGCCGGCTACATCCGGCAGTGTCTCGCGTGGCGGATTGCATCCGGGTTGGCGACAACGCGGTCCTCGGGCGGCGAGGCTTTCGCCTTCGGCTCCAGCGCGGCCACAGAAGAAGTGAAAGGGCTCTACACGCTACTTTCCCTCGTTCGCCCATCGCTTCATCAGGGCGATGTTCTTCTCGGTGGGATTCTCTTTCCGGGCCTTGTTGGCGCGGTCGCCGAGGTACACGGCCATGTCGCTGTCGTACATCGCTTCCGTCTCCGGCCCGCGGTCCCCGGTTTCGCTGATCCAGCGATCGAGCCGGGCGCGGAGATGCTCCAGGGTCGCCCGGTGGGCGGGGGCGGCGGCGAGGTTGGTCAGCTGGAAGCGGTCCTGGCGCCATTCGTAGAGTTCCTCGGCGGGTCGCGTGGGGCTGAAGAGCAGCCGCTCGGTCAGCGCATCGAGCCGGCCTTCGGCGTGCAGCGAGCGGAGGGTCTGCACGATGGACTTGCCGTCCTTGTAGGCGTTGGGCTGGAGATGCGGCCGCTGGGGATGGAAATTGCGGATGTAGAGGAAGCGATCCGTCCGCACGCTGCGGAGGCGCTCGACCGTTTCGTCGCAGCGATCGCGGGCCGCGAAGGCGTATTCCCGCGGCTGGTACCCGGGGGCGAGGAGGTTTCTCCCTTGCATCCCGGCCGGGATGGGAACGCCGGCGGCCGCCAGGGACGTGGGGGTGAGGTCGATCAGTTCGACGAGGTCCTCGCGCACCCGGCCGCGGGGCACGCCGGGGCCGCGGAGGATGAAGGGCTCGTGCGTGCCCTCGTCGTAGAGGAACTGCTTGCCGCGCGCGTGGCTGATGCCGTTGTCGGCGGTGAGCAGGATGAGCGTCCGCTCGAGGAGCCCCTCGCGTTCGAGGCGCGCGAGCACCTCGCCGACGTGGTGGTCGGTGAAGCGCACCGCATCGAGATAGGCCGCCCAGTCGCGCAGGAGCACGGGATGGCGCGGGTAATAGCGCGGGAGCACGACCTTCTCGGGATCGGTGGCGCTCCCCAGCTCCGCCTTCGCGCGCGCGGCGAGCCGCTGGGCGCTTTCGTCGTCGCCGCCGCGGAGTTTGCCGCCCGCGAGCTGCACCTGCATGAAGAAAGGCTGGCCCGGCTTCCGCCCCGCCCAGTCGCTGCCGTCATACATGGCGCGATCCCATTCGAAATTGTAGTCGGTCTTGCCCAGGCCGTCGCCACCGCCCTTGCCAGCGCGGGCCTTGCCGGCGCGGCTGGTGTTGGGCAGGCCGCTGCCGATGCACGTGAAATAGCCCGCGCGCTGCAGACGGGCCGGCGTCGGCTCGACCCCGGCGGGCAGACGGATCTTCAGCTCGCCGCGGCCGCTGCGATGGTGGTGGGCGCCGATCGAGGTCTGGTACATGCCCGTGATGAAGGCCGAGCGGCACGGGGAGCAGACGGGCGCGGTCACGAATGCGGAGGTGAAGCGGGTCCCTTCGCGGGCGAGGCGATCCATGTGCGGCGTCTGAATCGTCGTTTCCCCGTAGCAGGAGAGGTGCGCCGACATGTCGTCGATGATGAACCAGAGGATGTTCGGCCGATCATCGGCCCGGGCGGAGAGCGCAAACACCGCGGAGGCAAGCAGGAGGGGGCTGAGGCGGGACATGGAGTTGGGGGGCTGCGGCCGCGCCATCTGTCCGGCGGCGGGCCGGGTCGCCTTTTTCTGAGCCGCAGCCGGTACGGCGGCAATGGTCATTTCGCCCCGGAGATTCTCCACGTGGGGCGGCGGAAACTACTTCTGCTTGGTCCGGCGGGCCGGCGTGGTTTCGAGCTCCACCGCGACGTCGTTCCTTTGTTCGGGCCCGGGCGTGCTGCGGCCGCGGGCCACGTACGACTCGAGCAAGCGGCGCAGCCGCGCGACCACCTCGGGACGCTCGGCCTGCAGGTTGCGCGTTTCCCCCGGGTCGCGCGCCAGATCGTAGAGTTGCACCGGGGGCAGGCCGGCCGCCTGCGCCTCCGCATCGCCCGGTTTCGCCCAGCCGCCCGAGCCGGCGCAGAGGTTGAGCTTCCATGAACCCTGCCGGATCGAGAACCGGCCGTTGATCGAGTGGTGGACGACCGCCTCCCGCAGAGGAGCCTGGTCCCGCCCAAGGAGCGCCGGCAGGAGGCTGACGCTGTCTTCGGCGGCATCGGCCGGGAGTCTGGCGCCGATCAGGTCGGCGCAGGTGGCCATCAGATCCGTATGGCAGATGAGCTGGTCGCTGCGCCGCCCCGCCGGGATGCGGCCGGGCCAGCGGGCAAAGAAAGGCACGCGGTGGCCGCCATCCCAGATGTCGGCCTTGTAACCGCGGTACTGCGCGCTGGCGTGGTGTCCCTGTTTCTCCAGTTCCGGGGTCCCGGCCGCGGGCGAGCAGCCGTTGTCCGCGGTGAAGATCACGAGCGTGGAGTCTGCGAGGCCGTGCTGATCGAGCGCCGTCAGGATGTCGCCCACGATGGCATCCGTCTGCATGACGAAGTCGCCGTAGGCGCCGAGGCCGCTCTTCCCCTGCCACTCGGCGGTCGGAAGGATCGGGGTGTGGGGCGCGGTCAGGGGCACGTAGAGGAAGAAGGGCCGGCCGGCCCGGGCGGCCGCGGCGTGGTCGGCGAGGTAGCGCACCGCCTGCCGGCCGAGGCGCGGCAGCATCTCGATCGGCGGGAGGTTCTCGATCACGCGGTCGTTTTCGATCAGTCCCGACATCGTGCGGGCATTGGAGCAGCCCCAGAAGTAGTCGAAGCCCCGTGTGATCGGGCCGCCGATGATCCGCGAACCCACGGGCAGGCCGCGCTCCCCGGTCTTGCGCTTGGCCTCGGCGGCCGCGCTTGCGCCCGCCGGCCGCTCCGAGAGAAACCCGAGGTGCCACTTGCCGATCGCCGCGGTGGTGTAGCCATGTTGCCGCAGCAGGCCCGGCACGGTGAGGCGGTTCTCCGCGATGAGCGGGGGATCGTCGGTGCCGTCGAGCACGCCGCGCTGCAGGCGGCTGCGCCACGCATAACGCCCGGTCAGCAGCCCGTAGCGGGTGGGCGTGCAGACCGACGAGCCGCTGTGGGCGTCGGTAAACGTCAGGCCCTGGGCGGCGAGGCGATCAAGGTGCGGGGTCCGGATTCGCCCGCGGTCCGGGTTGAGCGCCTGCACGTCGCCGTAGCCGAGATCGTCGGCCAGGATGTAGACGAGGTTGGGCTTCTCCGCGGCGGCGAGCAGGAAGGGACCGAGGAGGAGGCCGATGAGAAAACGGCGGAGCGGATGCATTCGGGCGAAGAGGAGTGGGTGCGGGTCCGGGGAAGCCGTGCCGGGCTGGGGTGCTGGAATCTCGCCGGCTCCGTTCAAATGAGGATGTCGTCGCCGCCGCGCACCCAGCGGACCTGGCGGGTGGATTCCAAGCCGCTCAGCGCCTCGAACGGCTGGAGCTGCGAGAAGTCGAGGGGAGACAGGTCGCCCAGGGTCTCCCGCAATGCGGCGAGGGTGATCTGGATCTTCTGATCACGGAGTTCCTCGACGGAATAGGGCGTGAGTCCCTTGAAGACTTTCGCCTCGTAGAGCTTTTTGACATACTGGGTTTGTCCGACGATGAACGCGGCCACCGCCACCGTGCGGTCTGATTTCTGGAGGACGGCGACCTTCCAGAAGCTTTGGGGAATTTGCCAGGGGCCACCCTTTCGTTTGTGGCCGTAGCGCGGATCGTCCTTCCGATAGACCGGACCGCTGAAGATGGTCAGTTTCCGCTCCGTTCCCTGCGCCTTCTCCAGGAGGTAATCCTCGAGGTTGCCCCAGTCGTGATCATTGTAGCCCTGCACTTGCGGCGAGGAGTTGGTGAAATGAAACGTGTCCTCCTGGCCTCGCTTGGCCTCCGCCTCCGTGCCCCAACTCGGATCCAGCAGCCGCACCAGATGGCCGCGGCTGAAATAGACTTTCTCCTTCTGCTCGCTCTTCACGTAGAACTCGTCGGCGGGCTGAAACTCCGGTGCGATCCGCGCGTCGGGACGCCAGCTGTCCTTCCGGTCGATCCGCTTGAACTTGGCCCCGTCGATGTTGACCGCGGTCAGCAGCGCGAACTTGCGCAGCCGGTGGACGACGACCGAGAAGCGGAAGTACTTCAGTTCGTCGGTGGCGCCCTTCAACAGGGGAGCGGTGAGACCCTTCTTGCGCGCCCCGCGGAGAATGTCGTCGAGCCCGATCCTCACGCTCAGGAAGCCCGGATTGTAGCCCAGGCGGGCATCGTTCCAGCGGGCGACGGGGAAGGGGGCGAATTGCTCGTGCGTGCCTGATTCACGGCTCGGCGTCAGCGGCGCCGGGGTCGGAAAAAGTCCCAGTACCTCGGACAGCCGCTGCAGCACGGCATTCGCGCTGCTGTCATCGAAGCGATGCTGGTTGAGATGCTGGAAGACGGCGCTGATCCGGACGCCCTCGTTGGCAATCCACCGGGGTTCATCGCTCTCCTTGGCGCTCCGCGAACGGGTGGCCGGCACCGCCTTGTGGTGGATGGCGACCACCTGCCACTGATCGTTGAAGACCGGCGAGCCGGAAGAGCCCGGTTCGGTATCCGTGGAGTAGTGGATGAAGTCCTCGAGGTTGACGTCGGGAACCTCGTTGGCGTCGAGGGCGAGGATTTCGCTGGCACGGATGGCGATCTGCTTGGGCTGGCCGGCGGGATGTTGGATGATGCTGACCCATTCGCCGGGCAGGGCCTTGCCGGAAATGGGCAGGAGCGGCAGGCGCCCGTAGCGATCGAGCGGCACGCCGTTCTCGGACAGGGGCGCGACCGCGACAAACGTGACGTCGCATTCGACGCTGGTGAAGAAGATCTCCTCCGGGCGCAGATTGAACTGAACGGGCTCGGCCAGGACTCCGTCGAGATCGTGTTCGTAGCCGAACTCCGCCTCCGCCTGGCTGGCTTCGGCGGCGCTGGCGAGCACGTGGTTGTTGGTCAGGAGCAGGCGGTTGCCGACGAGAAACCCGGTGCCGTAGCTGAAGCCCCCTTCCATGGGCAGCTTGATCCGGCAGACGGCGGCGGCGGCCTTCAGGCCGCGGCTGAGGAAATTGATGCTGTTGAGATCACTCTTTCCCAGGATCCGTTCGTAGCCGTTGGGGTCGGCCGCTGGATTCTCCACGAGGTTCTTGCGAATCTGCAGCCGGTCCGCAGTGACGGCCGGTCGGGGTCGCCCCGGCGCGGAAGCCGAGAATTTGGGGGAGACGGCCTGGATGGCGGAGGAAAGGGACTCATTGTGGGTGGAGACAATGTCGCTGCGGTTTCCCGAAGGCGGAGTCGTGGTGTGGGGATTCATCGGAAGGTTCCTTTATCCACCAGCGCGACCGAGTACAAGGTCGGCGGTTCTTTCGGGGAACGCGCCGAAAGGCGAGGTCAGGCGGTTCTCGGATACCAGCCGACCGCGGACGCCCAAGCGCCGTCCGGTGGTTGCCAGCCCGGCGGGAGTCGATCAACGTCGGCATCCGCGCATGAAACTCCTCGCCCTGCTTCCCCTTCTGCTGGTGTCCCTCGCGGCCGCTGCGACCCCCGCCAAGGTCCGCGTCCTGATCATCGACGGCCAGAACAACCACACCGTGTGGCCAAAATCGACGGCGATGATGAAGGCGTACTTCGAACAGAGCGGGCGCTTCGAGGTCGCGGTGGCGCGCACGCAGTACACGTGGAAGGGCGACAAGTGGCTCGCCCAGTATCCGCTGGTGGACGGCCGGACCTACCAGGATCAGAAGGAGCCCCAGCCGGATCCGACCTTCGCCCCGGATTTCTCGAAGTACGATGTGGTGGTGTCGAACTTCGGTTGGAAGGCGGCCGACTGGCCGGAGGCCACGCAGCAGGCCCTGGAGAAGTTCGTGAGTCGCGGCGGCGGATTCGTGAGCGTGCATGCGGCGAACAACTCGTTTCCCGGCTGGAAGGCCTACAACCGCATGATCGGCCTCGGTGGCTGGGGCGGCCGCAATGAGAAGGACGGCCCCTACGTGTACTATGACAAGGCCGGCAAGCTCGTGCGCGACCCGAGTCCCGGGCCGGGCGGCGCGCACGGACCGCAGCACGAATATGTCGTCGAGGCCCGGCAGCCCGATCACCCCATCCTCCGCGGCCTGCCGCGCCGCTGGCGGCACACCCAGGATGAATGCTACGATCGCCTGCGCGGCCCGGCGGAGAATCTCACCGTTCTCGCCACCGCGTATTCTTCGCCTGAGTTCAAGGGCACCGATCGTCACGAGCCGGCGCTGATGGTGATCGAGTTCGGGCAGGGCCGGGTCTTTCACACCATCCTTGGGCACGAGGACTACTCCTTTGAGAGCGTCGGTTTCATCACGACCCTGCTGCGAGGCACCGAGTGGGCGGCCACGGGCCGCGTGACCCTGCCGGTGCCGCCGGACTTCCCCACCGAAAATCAGAATCGGCGCCGACCTTTCACCCGGCCCTGAACCCAGGTCAGCTCAGGGCCGCAACCGAGGAAGAATCAGGGCCTGCTGTAGCCGGCCGCGCCGAGGCCGGCCTCGGCCAGGAATTCGCAGGTGCCGGCCGGGGTCGGCGACCCCGGCTACAACGAAGCCCTCGCGAAGGAGTGCGTGGTTGGCCGATAGCGTCGGCACCTGACGCCGAAACCGGGACTGGTGTAGCCGGCCGCGCTGAGGCCGGCCTCGGCCAGGAGTGCGCAGGTGCCAGCCGGGGTCGCCGACCCCGGCGACAATCGAACCGTGGCGAGACGGTGCGAGGTGGATCGAGAGTAGCCTACCGCGCCTTGAGGGTGGCAATGAGGTAAGCGGTTGCGTTCGGGTGCTTCACGCCGGGAGCGCCGGGGTACACGAGTTCGCAGGGCACGCCCGCGGCGGCGCAGCGCTCCTGGAGTTTCACGCCGAAGTTGGAGGTGTGCGTCGGGTCCTTCTGGTCGTGGCCGAGGGCGGGCGGCGTGGTGTAGAACAGGTACATCGGCGGGTCGCCCGCGGTCACCAGCGCGTACGGGGAATACTCGGCGATCCAGGGCAGGATCTTCTCCCGTGCGGCGAGGAACTGGGCGAAGCCGCCGACGCCGAACGCGTGGCCGCCGTAGCGGCTGTTGGGGGTCCATTCCTTCATCTGCTGCGGGTCCAGCGTGGTTTGGGCGCCGTTGACGGCGGCGCAGAAGAGCCGGGTGGATTCGCGGGCGACCGGATCGGCACTGCGCGGGTCGGCGAGGTCGTCGTGGAACGCGAGCCACAGGCTGGAGCAGGCGCCGGCCGATCCGCCCGTGGCGCCGACGCGGGTCTTGTCAAGATTCCACGCGCGGGCCTGGCTGCGCACAAACTGGAGGGCGCGGGCGGCATCGTGGAGCGGGGCTTTCACCGGGGGCGTGACGCCCTCGGCCTCGGCGTGGCGGATGAGCCGGTAGTTGATCGCGGCGACGGAAATGCCGGCGCGCAGCAGGGCGGCGACGTCGACAAAGCGGTCGACGCGTTCCTTTTCGCCGCTGCTCCACCCGCCGCCGTGGATGACGAAGACGAGCGGGGTCGGCGTGGCTGAGTCGGCGCGCCAGAAGTCCAGCACGTGGCGTTCGTGCGACCCGTAGTGGACCTCCGCCAGCGTGGGCTTAGGCACGGAGGCGGCATAGGCGGGAGGCGTGGTGGCCTTGGGCGCAGCCTTGGCCTTCGCCTTGCCCTCGGCGGCGGGGGACAGCGCGGGGGTGAGGGCCAGCAGTACGGCGAGGAGGAGGTGGCGGAAACGGGAGCGACGATGGGAGCCGGAGAGGGAGAGACGGAGAGAGGGGGTGAAGGAGCGCATGGGGGTGCAGGAGTTGAGCGGCGTCGGGAGGTTACAGGCCAGCCCGGATAATTCACACCCTCGAATGCAGCTTGGACACACCCCGTCGCTGGCGCGACACCCCTCTCGAGAGGGGATTCAATCCGAAACCGGTTCGGAAAGATCCCCTCTTGAGCCGGAACCATGCAGTCGGGCTGACGCACCTGCGGGAGTCCACTGACGAAACGGTGACCTGTGGGCGGGGCGACCGCGCCCCGCTCCGCGACGAGCTCGCCGCGGCCACATTGCTCCGGCGCACGTCGACTTCGACTGCATCTTTCCGGCTTGAGAGGGGTGCCCGAAGGGCGGGGTGTGTTGCTTCGCAGATGCACTCTAATGTAGCATCAAGAAGTGTGATGAATGCAGGCTAGCGAGCTTGGCTTTGGAGGAGGTCATTACTTGCCCGCCTTGCGGGCGGGCGCTTTCTTGGTCGCGACGGGCAGCGGAGGGATCTGGTCGGCGGGAGCGAAGCAATCGGCGGGCGGCTGGGCGGGCAGGGAGGCTTTCCAGTCGAGGGCCAGCTGGCGCAGGCGGGCGACGATGGCGGGATTTTCCGCGGAGACGTCGTGCGCCTCCGCCCGGTCGTCCGGCAGGCGGTGGAGCGAGACGCGTTTGGCGTCGTAGGTGCGGAGGAGCTTCCAATTGCCGTCGCGCACGGCGAGGCGGGGCCACCAGTCGGGCTCGGCCTGGTTGCCGCGCCATTCCCAGAAAATCGGGCGCGTCCGCGCCACCGGCTGGCCGAGCAGGGCAGGGAGGAGGTTCTCACCGTCACCGCGCTGGTCGGGAGGCAGGGCAATTCCGGCGGCGGCACACAGCGTGGGCAGCAGGTCGACCCCGGTGAACACGGTGGTCCCGTCCTTTCGGCCGGCGGGGGCGTGGCCCGGCCAGCGCACGAGGAAAGGCACGCGCACGCCGCCCTCGAAGAGGCTGCGCTTGCGGCCGCGCAGGCCACCGGTTTCGCCCACGCTGTAGTAGGTGTCGTAGCCGGTGACCCCCGAATCGCCCTCGGTGTAGGCGGGGCGTTTCACCTTGCCGGTGCTTTCGGGGCCGTTGTCAGTGGCGAAGAGCACGAGCGTGTTCTGTTCCACGCCGGCCTCGCGCAGGGCGGCGAGGATCCGGCCGACGGCGTTGTCCCCGTCGGTGACGACCGCGGCGTAGACCTGTTTCTGCTCATCGAGGTGCCGCCATTGCGCCATCGCCTCGGGGCTGGGCGAGTGCGGCGTGTGGGTTTCATGGAGCCACACGTTGACAAAGAACGGGCGGGCGCGGTGGGCCCGGATGAACGCGACGGTGTTGGCGGCCGTCTCGTTGACGCGCGCCGCGGGCCAGCCGGCCCCGCCGTTGAACACCGCCCACTCGTCGATGCCGTACGCCTCGGGACGCGGGGCGCCGGGAGTCTGGCGGTTGGTGAGGTGCCATTTCCCGAAATGGCCCGTGCGGTAGCCGGCCTCCTTGAGCAGGCGGGGCAGGGTGGGCGCCCGAGGGTCGAGCCAGTCGGGCATGCCACGTTCGTGGTTCTGCGTCGGGTGGGCGAAGTGCTGGTGCACGCCCCAGCGCGCCGGATACTGACCGGTCATGACGGCAGTGCGACTCGGCGAGCAGACAGGGTTGAGGACGTTGAACTGCCCGAAATCGATACCCTCGCTCGCCAGCCGATCGAGGTGTGGGGTCTTCAGCCACGTGGAGCCGTGGCAGGAGAGATCGCCCCAGCCCCAATCGTCGGCAAAGAGGAAGACGATATTGGGTTTCGCCGGGGTGGTTGTGGCGGCGGCGATACGCACCGGGGCCGCGAGGGCGACGAGAACGACGAGAGCGAAGAGCGGGGCGAGGGTGCCGCGCCTGGACGGGGAAGTGCGGTGCGAGGAGGTGGGATTCACGGAGAGATCTCGTGGAAATCGGAACTGGCGGTGAGGGAGCCGCGGCGGACGTTGATGAACCAGGCACGGGTGCCGGGCGGCAGCGGGGCGGTCGCCACCCAGCGGTCGGCGCGCCGTTCAAGGGTGGCGGAGGTGGCCATCCACTTGCGCGCGCCCGTGATGCCGGGGTCGGCGGAGGAAAGGAGTGCGGCGGAATCGAGAGGATCCGTCGACACGAACTCTACTCTTGCCTCGCCACCGGACGCCCGCTGAGCGGCGACGCGCAGCCACGGGCGGCCGGTGCGGACGATGCTTTCCGCGAAGGCGTAGCTGTCGGGCGGGTTCCAGCCGGCAGGATGCGAGTGCTTCATTTCGGGAATGAGCGCGACCATCCGCGGTCCGGGCGCGGCGCGGTAGGAGGCGGCCTGGCAGTCGAGTGGGAAGTGCTGGTCGCCGGGCCAGGAGAGCCAGAGCACGGGAAACTGCACCCTCGGCAGGCGAACCATGGGATCCCACACTTCGCGGTAGAGCGGGTTGGAGCCGAGGGCCCGTCCGTACTGGTTGCCGGCGTCGGCCAGATGGCCGCAGCCGTAGATGGGTATTGCGAACGCCCAGCGCGAATCGATGCCGATCACCGTGCTCGTGATTACGCCTCCCCAGGAGATCCCGCACACGCCTACCTTCTGCGGATCCACCTCCGGCCGGGAGCGCAGCAGCGAGTGGGCGAGGATCGTGTCGGCGGCGGCGTGGTAGATCCACTGGTCGGCGAGGGGTTGGTCGCTGTCGCCGTAGATGCCGGTGCGCGCGGGG
>JACRQG010000003.1 GCA_016222805.1 Verrucomicrobiota bacterium
TCATGAGGGCTACTGGGTCCGCAGCCGGCACCGATGGGAAAGCCGCTCAAGCACGCCCCGTCGCTGGCGCGACACCCCTCTCGAGCCGGAACGATGCAGTCGAAGTCGACGTGCCCCGCAGCAATGCAGCCGCGACGACCTCGTCGCGGAGCGGGGCGCGGTCGCCCCGCCCACAGGCCACCGTTTCGTCAGTGGACTCCCGCAGGTGCGTCAGCCCGACTGCATGGTTCCGGCTCGAGAGGGGACCCGGGCCAGAATGGGATCGGAATGTTCCCTTCGACAGCCGGAGAAACTCAGCGGAGAACCCCGAAGGGACACGAATCGACACGAAGCATCATCCTGCGCGCCGTGTTGAACTTTCGGTGGGCGGCAAGAACTCCGCCTTCGCAGCGGGTTCCCCTTCTTGTTCGTTCGTGTCCATCCGTGGTTCTATGTCACGGACACGGTTCCGGTTACTTGAAGAATGGAAACAGCCGCTTCAGACCTTCCTTGTCCGGCTGGCTGCCGTATTCGCAGATCTCGAAGGCTTCGGCGTGCTTGATTGTGGCCGCCGCGCCGCCCGGATACCACGCGGCCAGTTCCTTTGCGAAGCGCGCGGCCGTGCCCTGGAAGCGACGGGAGAAGTTCTCCCGCACCTGGGCCTGGCGTCTCTTCTGGCCGGCGGGATCCTCGGGGTAGAGCGAGGCGTTGCCGTTGGCCCCGCCTTCGGCGAATTGCGAGATCATCACCCCGAGGGCATCGAGCTTCTTCTCGATCACCGGATCGATGTTCACCATCACGTCGGGCTTCGATGGGTTGGGCTTCTGGAAACGATCGGTGTAATACATGAAGACGGGGTTCTTCTTCATCGCGGGAACGTCGGGGCAGAAGAAGGGCACCGTCACCATGTAGGCGGCGTCCTGCACGAGGATGCCGGTGTAGCGGTGGTCGGGGTGATAATCGTTGGTGCGCGGACCGAGCACGAGGTCGGCATTCCACCAGCGAATCAGGCGCGTGAGCATGCGGCGATTCTCGAGGGTGGGCTCGAGTTCGCCGTCGTGGTTGTCGAGTACGACGCCCTGGACGCCGAGCAGACGGTGCGCCGCGTCGACCTCGGCCTTGCGCCGGCGCGCCAGGGGACCACCGGCTTCGCGCCAATGCCCGATGTCGCCGTTGGTCGTCGAGACGAAGAGCACATGGTGGCCCTGCTTCGCCCAGAGCGCGCCCGAACCTCCGACCTGGATCTCGCAGTCGTCCGGGTGCGCGCCGAAGGCGATGATGCGCAGCTTGCCGTCCTCGGGCGGGATCGTGACCCCGGGGATGGCGGCACGGAGCGATGAAACGAGCAACGCGCCCCAGGCGATCAGCGAGAGGCAGCGGGCGAGGGACGAACGCGGGGAGGTTCTCATGGCGGGAGGGGAAGGGTTCGATGCAGTGGCTTCGGATGCCCGGTCAGGCAGTTTCAACCACGGATGGACGCGGTTGAACACCGTTTTTCAAGCCGAATTCGGGCACGGTGCGCGTGGTCGTTTGCCCCGGCGTCTGTCCCGGAAGTTTGACGTTTGGACGCGGGCGGTTCTTTTCGGCCGCACCGTCGACCCGAATCCATGCGCCGCCGTCCTCCGAGTTTCCGCCGTGTGCCGCTCCCGCCCGGGGTGGCGAAGTGGTTCCTGATCCTCAATCTCGCGACGGGCGGGCTGCTGGGCGGCTGGTACTTGTTGCAGCCGGAGTCGCGGCAGGTCGAGGTGCGGCGTCTCGTCGAGAACGCGTTCGAGCGCGACAAGCAGGTGACCTTCTTCGAGGTCGCGTGGGACATCTGGCAGCTCTACTACGCCGACAGTGCGACGGGGCGCGTCGCACCCGGCGACAACACCCTGATCTACGGAGGGGCGCCGCGGAAGGTGCGGGCGGACGAGGGAGGCGGCGAGGTGCTGGTGCTGAAGAACCGTGGCTATGTGGTCGGCTACAGCGATGCCCTCGGCAACCCGCTCTGGGCGGCGTACCACCTGAAGGATCTGGCGCGCCTGCCGACGCCGGCGGCACGACCGGAGAAGTTCGAGGTGGACCGGCGCACCGCGGCGCGAGTGGCGCCCGAGGCGTATTCAGGCAGCGGTTTCGATCGCGGTCACTTGGCTCCGAACTACGCAATCGCGACGCGTTACGGGACCGCGGCGCAGCGCGAGACCTTTCTGATGTCGAACATCTCCCCGCAGCGCCACAGCCTCAACGCCGGGCTTTGGCGCGAACTGGAGCAGAAGATCGCGACCAGCTATCCGGCCCGCTACGGCGAGGTGTGGGTCATCGTCGGCCCGGTCTTCGGGGCCCAACCGGCGAAACTGCGGGGCGGGGTGGCGGTGCCGGAGGCCTGATCATCATCGATGAGAATGAAGGGAAGCTGCGCACCCTCGCGTTTCTCGTGCCGCAGGAGGCCCCCGCCAACGCGGATCCGGCGCGGTACCTCACGACCATCGACGAAATTCAGCGGCGAACCGGATTGGATTTTCTGAGCGAGATCGAGGACGAGGCGGAGCGGAAGATCGAGAACCTGCGGGCCAGCCGCGTGTGGTAGGCGAAGGGGGGCGGCGCTTCTGAGCCCGCCGCCGCGGTGGTTCGTGCCGCAATCCGCCAACTCACGTACGGACTGCCCTTGTTTCGTTCCTGTAGGCGGGGCGACCCCGCCCCGCAGGATGGAGGCTTCGACACGCTCGCGCGCGGGGGACGGGGCGAGTTCGCCCCGCCCACCGGAAAGCTAGCAATCGGCAAATCGGCGTCCGAAAGTAAGGATCAGAACGTGCCGCGGAGTCCAAACGTCCAGGCGGAGCCGTAGTCGACGCGCTGGCGGAACTTGGCGTAGTCTGGCGTGTTCGGCCCGTAGATCTTCGAGTCCTCGGTCTGGTCGTTGATGTTCCGCATGCTGCCGAAGAGCGTGAAGCGACGGCTGAGGATGTAGTCGGCCGACACGTCGAGGTAGAGACGCTTGGAGCCCCAGTTGTAGGTGTTGGCTTCGATGCTGCGGCCGGTGGCGATGATCGCGCGCCGCTGGGCGCCGCGGTAGTTCCAGTTCATCCGCACGACGTACTTCGGGCGGTTGAGGCTCCAGCCCCAGCTGCCGCTGCGCGGGATGTAGCCGGCGAAGTTGGCGGCGCCCTCCCCGGTGGCGCGGATGGCGCTGGCGTTGGCGAAGACCTGGACCCCGCGGGCCCAGTGGGGCAGGAAGGTGAGCGCCTGCTTGTAGTCGAACTCGAGTCCCGTCATCCGCACCATCGAGGTGAGGTTGTGGTTCGTGGTGACGTCGTAGACGCCGTACTCGTCGGGATCGAGGTCGTAGTACCCGAGAAACTCCGGCGTGGCGGGAAAGCGGACGCTGGCGAAGAAGTTGGTGAAGTCGCGGCGGAAGGCCCCGAGGTTGATGGTGCCGACGCGCTCGAAATAGTACTCGAGGCGGAATTTGTAGCTCTCGGCGCTCCAGGCCTTGATCCCCGGGTTGTTGACCGAGATGACGGTATTGGTGGTGACCGCCACGGAGGTATCCGGTAGCGTGAGACCACCGGCGTACTGGTTGAAGTCGGGCCGACCGACCGACTGGTAGTAGGCGAAGCGGGCGGTGAGGTTCTCGCGCAGCAGATAGCTGACGTTGAGGTTGGGGAAGAGGCGGAGGTACTCCTTCTCGGTGCGCTGGCCGCGATCGAGGTAGGTGAGGATCGAGACGCCGAGCGCGTCGGTCGTGGGCACGATCAAGGTCGGCTGGATGATGCCGGCGGCGTTGCGGATGATGTTGCCGGCGGCATCGCGGCGGGGGACGATGTTGCCGCTGGCGTCGCGGAGGAAGTTCCGCGTCGGATCGGTGAGCGGGCCAAAGGCGAGGATGTTGGTCTGCTCGGCGCGCAGGCCGCCGACAAACTGGAGGCGGCGGTTGAAGAACGCAGCGTCCCCGCGGAAGTAGGCGGAGGAGATGATCTCGCGGGCATACTTCGAGGCCCCCACGCCGGCGCGGTAGTTGGTGTTGGCGTTGGTGGTGAAGTAACCCGGGTTCTGCTGGAACAGCCGGTAGTAGTCGTCGTTGCTGATCCACTGAATCTTCGGAAAGCCGTAGGCGCCGACGCGCTGGGAGAACTCCTCGTCCAGCGCGATGCCGGCGTTGTCATCGCCCCGTTGCGGGGCGTTGGTCGCGAAGCTGTTGGTGCCATCCCGTCCGACAAAGGTGTAGGTATCGGTGGTGGCGCGCAGGTCGCGCTCGGCGCTGCGCATCTCGGCGCCGACCTTCAGGGAGACCGGCACCTCGCGCACGGCGAGATCGCGGCGGAGGTTGGCGCGGACGCTGCGCTTGACGTCGAAGGAGTCGCGGACGACGCCGTTGGCGGTGTCGAGGGCGAAGTTGTCGAGCCGGTAGGGATCGACCGGCACCCCGTCGGCGCCGGTGACGGTGATGGTGTTGGGCCGGAGGTAGAAGATGTCGGCGAAAGCGATGCGCACGCCGGTGCGGCGGGCCTGGCTCGCCCCGAAGAAGCCCTTGTCGACATTGCGGGTGTGCAGGCTGGCGCGGGACCAACCCACGCCGGCGTCCATCTTCCAGATGGGTCCGTCGTGCCGCCAGATCAGGGAAGGCGACAGGGTGGTGCCGTACCAGTCCTGCGCGCTGCCATTCTCGCGGACCTCATCGAAGCCGCCGACCGGTCCGAAGCCACCGGGAGTGATCGTGCCGGTGGAGGTCGGGGAGCCGGCGACATAGGTCGTACCGTCGGTGTGGGTGGGGCTCCAGGCTCCGGGTTGGACGCGATTGATGAAGAAGGAAAAGGTGCGGTTGTTGTGGACCACGCCGATCCAGGTGTACTGGAACGAGAGGGACAAGGTGTCGTTGCGCCCCAGGCGATAATCGAGGGTGAGGCCGGCGGAATCGGCGCGGTTGCCGCGGGTGCTGTCGCGGAGGGCGAAGTCGGTGAGGTAAGGTTTGTCCGGGGTGGTGTCGGGCCGGCCATTGAGGGCGGTGGCGGCGACGCCGGTGGCGTTGCCGTTGCCGCGCCACGTGCTGGTGGCGACGTCCTCGTAGCTGTACTGGTCGACGTGATTGCCGGAGAGCGTGAAACCGAAGCGCTTGTTCACGGGGACGACGGAGGAGAAGTTGAAGCCCGGGGTGACCTTGCGGGTCTGGCGGTTGAGCGGGCCCGCGGTCTTGTTGAAGTGGCGGTCGCCGTCCTTGAGGGTGAGGAAAACGCTGGCGTTGTGCTGCGGGCGGGAGCGCTCGAAGGCGGAGCGCGGCACCATGTTGACGGAGCCGGCCAGGGCGGAGCCGGTGGATTCCGGGGTGGGGGAATGGTGGACCTCGATGCGGGAGATGCTGTTGACCGAGAACTGGTCGAGGTTGGTGACGCGGGACGTCCCGTTGCCCGCGGCGCTCGCCAGGTCGAAGCCGCCGACCGTGATGGGTACGTTGGTGGCGGGCACGCCGTTCATCGAAACGGTGCGGGCCTCACCGGCGCTATAATCCATGGTGATGCCCGGGAGGAACTTCATCACTTCGCCGGGCGTGCCGTCGACGACCGTGCCGAATTCGTCGGCGGCTACGACGTTGATGATGTTGCGGGCGAAGCGCTGTTCGTTGATGGCGATCGCCGCGCCGTCCATGTCCTTGGAAGTCGAGACCACAAACTGCTCGAGCCGGACCGTGTCGTCCCCGGCGGTGCGTCGCGTGCCAGGCCCGGGGGCGGCGCTAAGGGTGACGTCGTGCTGCAGGGTCTGTCCGGCCGCGACCGTGAGCGTGGCGGTCTGGCTGGTCAGGCCCGTGAACGAGACCCGCAGCCGCACGGTGCCGGCCGGGACGTTGGTGAGACGGTACTGGCCGCCGGTCTCGGTGAGGGTCTCCAGGGCGGTTCCTTCGAGAACGAGGCGGGCCTTCTCCAGGTATTCACCGCGTCCCGAGTCGAAAACCCGGCCCTCGATCGTGCCGGTGGTCGCCGGTTGGGCGGTGGTCGGGACGACGGTCGCCAGGAGGGCGACCAGCGAGAGGAAGGAATGGCGAAGCAGCCTGGGATTCAGGCGCAGCAGGGAGGTAGTCATGGCAGGGGCAGGCAAGTGTTCGGCGGGACCGCCGGCCGGCGCAGTCCGGCGCAGGGACGAAATCCGCTGCGGCGCGGACCCTCAAGGCTATTGTCCGAATCCGGAGCTCGGAGGTCGCGAAGCAGTCGGGATGAGTCTCTCGTGCCTGACGCGATCTTGGCGGACACAGGCTCCGGCCGGACTCGTGGTAGCCGGTTCGGGGCCGCGGCGTCTTGAGGGTGTCCGTTCCCTCTTCGCATGAATATCCGGATCCTGCTGGGTGGTGTTGCTTTCGCCTTCGTCGCCGTCTCGAGTCACGCGGCTCTCCCGCTCGACCAGCGGGCGGCGCGGGCCGATGAATGGGGCTACCGCCCGGCCGATGGCGCGACGGTGGCGCTGAATCCGCCGAGTTTCACCTGGGTGGCTCCGGCGAATGCCACCAAGTACGCCGTGCAGTGGTCGCGCGAGGGGTCGTTTCCGGCGGCGGCGACCACGACGATCGAGGACGTGGTGTGGCCAACCTACACCCACGAGGCGGCGCTGGCGCCCGGCCGGTACTATTGGCGCTACCGGGCGGTGACCGCCCAGGGAGAGGTGACCGAATGGAGCCGGGCGCGCCAGGTCGAGGTGCCGCCGACCGCCGCCACCCTGCCGATGCCGACCGTGGCCCAGCAGCGCGCCAAGGTGCCGGCGGGGCACCCGCGGTTGTTCCTGCGCCCGGAAGACCTGCCCCGGCTGCGTGAGTTGGCGCGGGGGCGGGAGTCCGCCTCGATGGCGGCCCTGCGGAAGGCCGCCGATGCCTATATCCAGGCGGGCCCCACGCCGGAGCCGGAGCACAAGGGTTCAGCGCGCGACAAGGACAACCCGGAGTTGATCAAGTACTGGTGGCCGAACCGTGCGCAGACGGAAAAGGCCTGCGAAGAGGCCGAGACGATCGCCTTCGTCTACCTGATGACCGGAGAGGCGAAGTATGGCGCAGCGGCTCGGCGGTGGGTGCTGCACCTCGCGTCGTGGGACCCCAAGGGCAACACCAACTTCACCCTGAATTGCGAAGCCGGGAAGCCGATGTTGTACCGGCCTGCACGCGCCTATGACTGGGCCTGGGATCAGTTCACGGCGGAAGACCGGGCCAAGGTCCAGGCGGCGATGCGGGCCCGGGTGATCGAGGCCTGGAACAGCGGCGAGGTGCAGCGCGGGGTGGGGCACCTCCAGCGACCCTTCGGCAGCCATGCCAATCGGGTCTGGCACAAACTCGCCGAGGCCGGCATCGCCTTCCTCGATGAAATCCCCGAGGCGCCGCAATGGCTCGACTATGCGGTGAACAAGTTCTTCGCCTGCTATCCCGTCTGGTCCGACGACGACGGTGGCTGGCACGAGGGCGTGAGCTACTGGTCCGGCTACCAGAACAAGGTCGTCTGGTGGCTGCAGGTGGCGCAGTCCGCGCTCGGCCTCGACGGGATGAAGAAACCCTTCTTCGCCCAGGTGGGCGACTACCCGCTGTACCTGGCCCCGCCGCATTCGCCGAACGCCGGTTTTGGGGATCTTTCATTCCGCCCCATCACCCCGCCGAGTTTCATGGAATACCACGCCCGGGCCCGCAGCGTCAGCGGCGACGGCGGGCATGCCGGGATTTGGTACTGGTGGGCGAAGAGTGGAGGCATGGCGCCGAACACCGGGTTCCTCGGGTTTCTCTATCGGGCCAACCTGCCGCCGCTGCCCTCGCCGCGGCCGCCGAGCGATTTGCCGCCGTCCAAGATCTTTAACGGCATCGGGGTCGCGAGCCTGCACACGACGTTGCTCGACAGCCGCGACGACGTGCACTTCGCGCTCAAGGCAAGCCCGTTTGGATCCCAGAGCCACGGCCACAACCCGCAGAATTCGTTTCTCCTGAACGCCTATGGCGACGCCCTCCTCGTGGCGAACGGCTATCGCGACCTCCATGGGAGCAAATTCCACTACCAGTTCGTGCACACCACGCGCGCCCAGAACGCCGTGCTCGTCAACGGCGAGGGGCAGATCCCGCACTCGGTGAACTCCACCGGCCGCATCGTGCGGGAGCAACTCGGGGCGGCCTACGACTACGTGGCCGGCGACGCAACGCCGGCCTATGGCAAGCGCCTGACCAAGGCCTGGCGCCACGTCGTCTTCGTGAAAGGAGAGACTCCGTACATCGTGCTCTACGACGAATTGGTCGCGCCGGCGCCGGCGACGTTTCAGTTCATGCTCCATGCCCTGAAGGCGTTTTCACTCGACGAGGCCGGAGGGCGGATGCGCCTCGACCTTTCCCGGGCCGGATTGGAGATCGCCTACCTTTCCCCGGTGCCGCTGAAGTTCACGCAGACCGATGGATTCTCGCCGCCGCCGACCCGCGAGTTTCCCAACCTCTGGCACGTCGAGGCGGCGACGACCGAGAAACGGGCCGCGCTTGGCGTGGTCACTGTGTTGGTGCCGCACCGCGCCGGCCAGAAGGTGACTTGGCGGGCGACCCACCGGGAGGCCGCCGGCGGCGTGTCGGCCGACCTCGTGATCGGGGGTCGCCAGCACACGGTGGTCTTCCCCTCACCGGGAGGAGAACAGCCCGTGATGGTGATGCTCGCGGCGCGATGAATTGCCTGACTCCAGCCGCGCGAACCCCGCCGCCGGAGTCCCGTCGCGCGCCGATTGGGCTTATTCCTGGTGGCCATCGGGCCGTCCGGGGTTGGGGAGGACTCGCGGTCGTGGCGTTCCTCGGGTGGGGCCTCGCGATGGCGGCCGAAGGACCGGTGGCGTCGACGGCCGGGCTGGAGTGGCATCGGTTTCCGGACCAGACGAAGTTTGAGGTTCGCGGCCTGCCTTGGTTCGAGGCGAACCAGCCCCGTTTCTGGCGCCTGCCGGCGGCCGGATTCGAGACCCTGCCCAAGGGGGTGCAAAACCGCGCCAAGGTCCCGTCCGGGGGGCGCATTCGGCTGAGGAGCGATACGACGCGGTTGGTGCTGCGGGCGGCCACCGCCGGAGGCGGACTGGTGAACCGGCTGGACGTGCTCGTTGGCTCCGAACTCCGGCGGGCCGTCTCGGCGACGAAAGTTGGCGACGGGACTGAACTCGTCCTCTTTGAGGCGATGCCTCGAGTGGAAAGGGACATCACCGTCTACCTGCCGCACCGGCAGGACATCGTCGTGACCGCGGTGGGCGTGGACCCCGGGGCGCGGTTCTCGCCGGTGCAGGCGGTATATTCGAGGGCCTGGCCCGTGGTCTACTACGGTTCATCCGTGTGCGAGGGCAACGGCGCGTCCGGGGCCGGGCTTACCTACCCGGCGGAGCTTGGGCGTCATCTTAACCTCGATTTTGTGAACCTCGGGTTCGGCGGCGCGGGCAAGGCGGAGCCGGAGGTGGTGAAGCTGGTCTCGTCGCAGCCGGCCTGCGCCTATGTGTTCGATTTGGGCAAGTCGTATGGCAACCAGGACGCGGCTGCCTTCCGCACGATGCTGCAGCGGGTGCGTCGCGAACACCCGGAAGTGCCGCTGCTGGTCATTACCCCGATCACTTCCG
>JACRQG010000049.1 GCA_016222805.1 Verrucomicrobiota bacterium
CCTCGGTGCCGATCGTCATCAGGCCGACCCGTGGACGGGAGACCCCCAGCATGACCCGGCAAAAGTGGCTCCCGAGAATCGCATTGTGGGCCAGATGTTCCGCCTTGGCCTCGGGGTTGGCTCCGGCGTCGATCAAAACAAAATGGCCGCCTTCGCGGGGGCAAATGGCGGCCAGGGCGGGACGGGCCACGCCTTCCATGGTGCGCAGCTTGAGCGTGCCGCCGGCCATGAGCGCCCCGGTGTTGCCACAACTCACCACCACGCCGGCGGCCCGTGATTTTACGAGCTCGATCGCTCGCACCATCGAGGAGTCCTTCTTGCGCTTCAGCGCATTCAAGGGCTTGTCCTCCATCGTGATCACCTCGCTCGCGTGATGCAGTTCGAGGCGCGGGCCCAAGGCCAGTCCGACGTGCCGCAGGGTCGATTCCAGAACCCCGCGATCACCCACCAGGGTGATGGGATTCAGCTCCGGATGCTGGCCGAGCGCCAGCTTGACGGCGGCGACGACCTCGGCGGGACCCAAGTCTCCGCCCATGGCGTCAACTGCGATGCGGCCCGTTGCGCCGGACGTGTTAACCATCGCGGGGATGGCGGGACGGCTGGATCAGGCGGAGGCGGATCCTCAAACCTCGACGTTCAGTACCTGGCGACCGCGATACATCCCATTCTTCTGGTTCACGCGGTGGGGACGAAACGCACTGCCATCCGTCGGATCCTTGGCGAATTCCGGGGCCTTGAAGGCGTTGGCGGCGCGGCGGTTGGCGCTGCGGCGTTTGGACTGCTTGCGTTTCGGATTGGCCATGGAAGTAAGGGTCTGTGGTGCGTGCGAACGTGGACGATCGCCCACTGGAATTGAAGGAAGGGTCGGAGTAAAGAGTGGGCTCCCGACGCGTCAAGCGCTTCCTTGCCCACCTATTTTCCCAGCAGGACGAAGGGGCCTTCGGCTTTCGGAACCCCGCCCTTGCGCTCCAACGTGACCGCGAAGGCGCTGATGTTCGAAACGGGCTGGCGGGCCTTGAACACGAGCCGGGCCTCACCGGTCGCCGGGTCGACGGAAAACACGCCGCCGTCCACGGGATTGGGATACTGGGGATCGACGACCCACAACTGGTAGTCCTGGGTGGGTCGCAGGGCGGGGAGCTTCTCGACCTTGAGGACACCTTCCTGTTGCACGGGATCCCAGACGGCGACGGCGGACGCCTTCGGCGTCTGCTCGAGGAGGGAGGCGAGGGCGGTGATCTTGAGGTTGGCGAGGCTGATTTGGGAGCGAAGGTCTCTCGTCAGCCGCGCCACCTGCTGTTCCCGCTCCGTGGCCTGCCGGCGGGCCTCGGCGATTTGCGCCGATCCGGTGGCCACCTCCTGCTCCAGGTTGGAGAGCTGGCGTTGCCGCACGATGCGTTCGGCCTCCAGTTGTTGCCGGGTGCCCTGCAATGTGGTTTCCGTCAGGGCAAGCTGGGTGCGCAGCAGTTCCCCGTGCGTGCGCGAGGAGGTCCACTGCAGTCCCAGCCAGACACAGGCCAGGGCGAGGCTCGCGGCCAGGGCCCAGGGTGCCAGGGAGAACCACTCGATTTGCCCCCGGGGAACCGGTTGGGCTTCCGGGGGCGCCGGCGGGAGCGAGGCCAGCACCCTGGTCTTCAGGCCGGGTGGGGGAAGCGGGCGGGGCACCGCGCTGGCGACGTGGCTGACGGTTTCCCGCAAATCCCGGACCAGCACCTGCAACTGCGGGTTGGAAGCGATCTCTCCCTCGAAACGCGACCTTTCGCCGCGCTCGAGCAGGTCCAGGGCGTGCAACGACGCCAATTCCTCCTGGCGTTCGTCGATCATAACTTGGGCGCGAGGGCTTCGCGCAGTTTGAGAAGGCCACGGCGGATGCGGGCCTTCACGGTGCCGAGGGGCTCCCGGAGTTTCCGGGCGATCTCCTCCTGGGTGAGACCGCTGAAGAACGCGAGTTCGAGGGCCTTTTGCTGTTCGGGAGGCAGGGTCGCCACCGCGGCGCGCACCAGCCGGGCATTGTCGTCCAGTGCGGCGGAATCGCCCCCGGTGAAGGCATGAAAGTCGCCCGCGTAACCGAGATCCTCGGGGGCGGAGTCGGCCAGGAGTTCCGTCCGCCGTCGGCGCATCCGCAGCCGGTCGATGGCGCGGTTGCGGACCAGGGTCATGGCCCAGGCGAACGCACTGCCGCGGCTCGTCTCAAACGCGGCCGCCTTCTCCCACAGGCTGACAAAGGCATCGTGCACCACGTCCTGCGCTTCCGCGGCGTCGCGGAGGATCTGGAGCGCGGCGCCGTAGAGCGGCCCCGAGAAACGGTCGTAGAGCTGGGAGAAGGCCTCGCGGTCACCGGAGGCGACCTGGCGCAGCAGGCGCGCGTCCGTTTCGTCCCGCTGCCGCAGATCGGGCACTTCGGAGGGATCCGAGGTCATCGCGGCGCGCGGCCGCCCAGTGCGGCCGAAGCTCTCCCGGACCGCGCTGCGGCAACCCGAGCCATCCGGCAGGCAGGAGAGCATGATGGACATTTCCGTTCCATACGTCTGTAGGGCGAGAGGGGATGCAGGGCGGGATCGATTGCGAGTTTTTTCTCCCGGCGCCCGCCCTAGAGAACGGCGAATCCGATGAGCCCGAGGACGATCAGGGCCAGGAGCGCGGCGAGGATCTTCTTTTCCAGCTTGGTCACGGCGAACGGCATGGGGAAAGGCTCAAAGCCCGAGGGGGCGGGCGCGGGCCAGAAAGGCCTGCAGGGGAGGGGCGTCGCGGATCTCCTCCCAGGGGCGGTTGCTCGATACCCGGATGAACACCTGGTCGCCACCGCGCCGGAAGCCAAACCGCAGGGCGAGGCGGAGCAGCTCGATCGCAGAATAGGGATTATCGTAGGAAATGGCGCGTCCGGCGTAGAGGTGCCAGTACCAGACGCGGTGGGGAAGCCCGGAGGCGGTGAAGACGCGGTGTTCCGCCGGCGGCAGCGGCGGGCCGTCGACGGAAAGGGAAACCCGCGGGGGTGCTCCCTCTACCGGAGTCCAGCCGGCGCCGGGCCAGCAGGCGTCCGGCGTGTGCGCGGCCACGAGGCTCACCGGGGCCTGGCCCGCCCGCCAGTACGCCGCGTAAATCACGATTTCCGTCGGGGGCGCACCTTCCACCGTACGGACGTAGCTGCGCTGCGCCAGGAGATCGGTCTGCAGGGTGCCGCGAAACTCGAACAGGTTGGCGGTGCGGACCTGCCAGCCCGGGACGGAGTCGGGCAGGAGGGCGGCGAGGTCGGGCACCGGCGCGGCCCGATTCACGGCGGGACGGGTGTTCCAGACAAAGCCGGCGACGAGGGCGGCGGCGATGCCAAGACCGGAAACCACGGCCCAGGCCTCCGCCCGGCCCCCGGTTGTCGCGGGGACCGCCGCCGGGGTTTGCGGGTCCGCTCCAACCCCGTCCGGCCGGCGCTCGAGCACGAGCGCGAGGGCCCCGAGGATGGCGGCGGTAAGGCCGAGGACGGCGAACCCGGTGACATCGTGCCAGGCACCGGCGATGGAGACTCCTTGGTTGGCGAGGAGCGTGAGGGCCAGCGAGCGCAGGAAGTTCATCCCGAGGGCAAGCGGGGCGGCGAGGCCCACGAGGAGCACTCGTGCCCAGGGCCGCCGGACCAGCGTGGCGGAAAAGAACAGCCCGGCGAAGATGCAGGAGATCAGGCTGCGGACGCCGCTGCACGCCTCTTCGACTCCGACGCTCGCATTGGCGAGATCGATGATGTTGCCGTGCCGGATGGCGGCGATTCCGAGGAGGTGAAGCGTGCGGAGGACGCCTTCGCTCACCCACAATTGCAGGGCGAGGGTCAGCCGCGTGTAGGTCCCAGGCGGGATCGGGGCGGTCAGCAGCCAGAGCAGGGCGGCGGCGAGGACCGGCCAGTTCCACCCGAGCAGCCGGGTTCCGCTACTGGAGAGGACGGTCACGCAGGCGCCGATGAACGCGGCCGTGGCGGTGGTCAGCATCACGTTGACCAGCGCGTGCGACCAGTCGACAGACGCCGCATACAGCCCGGCGGTCGCCAGCGCCACCAGGGCAATGCCGAGCAATCCGCCACACAAGAGGGTGCGCGCCGGACCCGGTGCAAGATGACGCGGTGTGCCCTGCCGGCTCTCTTGCAGCAGGACGAGGAACAGCAGCGGCATGAAGTAGCCGTGGGAGAGATCGGGATTGCTGCCCCACTGGGGCCAGAGTTTCACCGCCAGCGCCAGCGGGGCCAGGAGCAGCCCCACCACCACCAGGCGGTCTGGCGGCGCGAGGGTGCGCCAGGCGACGGTAAGGGGTGCGGCGGTCATGGACGCTTGGGCCAGACGGCGGGGGCGTCGGGCAGGGGGTACCGCTCGAACAGGGCGTAGGTGACCTCGAGGGGCAGCGGCAGGACAGGGAGAAACGTGGTGATGCGCCGCTCGGCCAGCTCGCCGCGGAAAAAGGCCTCGACCGCGCTCAGGATCATGAAGGGCTTCTGCGAGGCGTTGCGCAGCCGAAACCCGAGTTCGTGCAGCCGGGTGCGATCGTCGACGGCCCCGGCGGCGCAAAACAGGGAGAACCAGACCCCGGCCGACTCGGTGTCGAGCGGGAGGTTTTCGCGCGCCACTTTCTCCGCCAGGCGATCGAAGACGGCCGGATCGGGAAAGCGGATGAGGTGGGCGCAGAGCACCTTCAGGCCGGGCAGGCCGCCGGTCGACAGCGGCTGCGCGAGCAGTTGATCCACCACCTGCTGATGTGGCCGCTTCATCCGGCCGGCGGCGAGGGCGTCGAGCCGCAGCGTGACGTTGGCCTCGGCGTCGAGGAGGGCCGCGTGGCGGGCCAGCAGATCCAGCGCAGCGAAAGTGTCGCCCATTTCGGTGAGGAGGGAGACGCGGTAATAAACGTGAAAGGCGGCCTGGTCCGCCGGCAGCGGGCCCGTGATCGCGTCGCGGGCCTCGCGCAGGCGGCCCTCGCGCAAGAGCAGTTCCGTGGCGAAGACGGGGCGCCACGACTGCAGCGCAGGCGCCGGGCTGGTCGCCAGCTCGCGCAGCAGGGTGTCGGAGGGGAGGCGGCGGGTGGAGTAGAGCAGCGCACGCATCCAGACGGCGGCGCCGGGCGAGGAGGCCAGGAGCTCCCCGCGGGCGAGGCGGGCGATGCGGTCAAAGCTGCCGCGGGCGAGCAGGGCGCGAAACCACTCCTGGGCGGTGCCCGCGCGACGTTGCGGGTGGTCGCGCAGGAGGCGCTGGTATACTTCGTCGGACCGGGCGGGTTGGCCGGCCTGGAGGTGCTTCGCGAGTGCGATGCCGGCGACGTAATTGCTGGGATCCAGGTCGTACGCATTCCTCAGGTACAGGAGACCCTCGGGGATGCGATCCTGGGCAAAGGCCTGGTTGGACTTGTGCAGAAAAAACCAACCCCGCGCCTGCCCGACCTTGTGCCAGAGCGGCGGGAGGCCGACGTGCAGGATGCTGACGGGATAACCGATGGTCCGGAGGAAGGCGAAGACCGCAAGCACCAGCGCGAGGTAGATCCCGAGGCCAAGGCCGCCGTAGTAGGCGGCGGCGCGACGCCAGAACGGCCGCACCTCGGCGGTGTCGGCGGCGCAGCGGAGTCCCTTGGGTGTCGGCACCAGCAGCGGGCAGACCCGCCGGAACCGACCGGGCTGACTCCACCCGACGCAGGCCTCGCATTGGGTTTCGAGGGCGCGGCCGGAATCGCTCGGGGACTGGCACGGGCAAGGGCTCCGGCCACGCCGGTACCGGAACCAGGATTTTCGCAGGTTCCAGTAGAGCAGGGCCCAATAGAGCCGTAACGAGTCTGCTAGCCAGCCACGCACGCGCCGACCCTAGCCCGGATTTTTCACAGGGAGGAACAGCTAAATTAGGGAAAAATCCGCCGTCCGCCGGGCGGTGCGACCCGGCCGCGGCCCGCCCCAGCCAGTCGCCCGAAAGACCGACGATCCCGCGCCTCGAAGCGGGCAACCTCCGGTTGCGAGGGCGGTGCGCACCCCGCAGGTTCTTTCAGACCGTGACGGCGAAGAGGTCGGGGTGCATCACGCCCTCGGCGACCTTGTTGACGGTGCCGGTCATCATGATGGAAAAGCCGTCGCCGATCTCGATTCCGATCGTGCCGCCGGGCATGTGCACGGTCACGTTGCGATCCACGAGTCCGAGCCGGTGGGCGACAGCCGCCGAAGCGGAGGAACTGCTGCCGGAAGCGAGGGTGTAGCCGGCCCCGCGTTCCCAGATCTCGATCCGGATATTGGCGCGATCAAGCACGCGGAGGAATTGGACGTTGGTCTTCCGCGGAAAGAGCGGGTGGGTCTCGAGGTGCGGGCCGTAGCGGTGGGCGATTTCCGGCGAGATCTCGTCGAGCGGAATCACGCAATGGGGGTTGCCGATGGTGGCGGCGTGGAAGGTGAACTCGCGATCCAGGACCGGGATCTTCTGGTGCAGCGCCTCTCCGCCCCCGGGCAGGTTCACCGGGATGCGCGCGCTGTCGAAACTCACGCTCCCCATCGCGACCGTGATGAGGCGGCCTTCGTCGCGGATCACCGACTGGACGTGGCCGCCGGGCGTCTCCACCGTGAAGCGGGGGTTGCGCACCAGCTTCTGATCCCAGAGGAAACGGGAAAAGATCCGCAGGCCGTTGCCTGATTTCTCCGCCTCGGAACCGTCGGGGTTGAAGATGCGCAGGCCGTGCTCGCTCTGCTGCGAAGGCAGCGGTCCCCACAGGATCCCGTCGGAACCGACGCCGAAGTTGCGGTGGCAGACCACGCGAATCTGCTCGCGGGTCGGGGCGCTGCCCCACGCGGGAAAGTCCGCGGGATTGAGGACGATGTAGTCGTTGCCGAGGGCGTGGTATTTGTGGAAGCGCATGGCGGACGGCGAGAGAACCACGACGCCGCGCGAAGACACGGAAAAAATCAGTCGAGCCGCGAGGGTTCGAAATCCGTCGGGCTGACCCAGCCGGCCTTGAGCTTCTCGCCCTTCATGAAGCGCTCGTAGAAGTTGACGTGGCCGGGATTGGCGTGGACGTAGCGATCAAAGACCTCCCCCTGTCCGAACATCCGCGGGTCGCCCTGGGCCTTGAGCTTCGCGTACAGCTCCGCCTGGAGGGCGGACCGCCGCGCCGCGAGGGCGGGGTCGGCGGCCAGGTTCTTCACGCAGTCGGCGTCGGTGCGCAGGTCGTAGAGCTCCACCGCGGGTCGCTTGCCAAAGCAGAGCGCCCAATGCGGATCGGCCGGGTTCCGGCGCCGGGCGTCGAGGATGAAGGTCTTGGTCGGGCTGGCGTCGACGTTGAGATAGCCGGTCTCCGGATTGCACGCGGGCCAGCGGGACGGCTCGAAATTCTCGAGGTAAAGCACCCCGGACTTCACCAGGCCGCGGATGGGGTAGCCGACATCATGAGGCCGGCCGATGTCGTGCCGCTCCATGCCGATGAGCGCAAAGTCCCGGCCGGGGATGACCTGGCCGGAGCGGTCGAGGCGGAAGATCTCGGTAAGGCTGCGGCCGGCGGGCTCGGCCATCCCGGTCTGCGCCCAGCGCAGGCCGGCAACCTCGATGAAGGTTGGGGCGAGATCGACAAAGCTGATGTAGTCCTCCACGACGCGGCCGCGGCCGGCGATGCCCCGGGGCCACATCGCGGCGAAAGGCACGTGGTTCGAGTATTCGTATTCGCTGCCCTTGCCGCGCGGGAAGGGCATGCCGTGGTCGGAGGTGACGATGACGAGGGTGTTGTCGAGGAGCCCGCGTTGCTCCAGGGAGGCGAGCATCCGGCCGAGGTGGGTATCGAAGTGCTCCACCTCGAAGGCATAATCGAGCATGTCGTTCCGCACGATTTCGTTGTCGGGCCAAAAGGCCGGCACCCGGTCGATTTCCTCGAGGCGGTGCCCGCCTTTCTTCACGCCGGATCCGAACTCGTAGGCGCGATGAGGTTCGATGGCCCCGTACCAGAACGCCCACGGCTTGCCGGTCGGAGCGGCCGCCAGGAAGTCGTCGAAATTCGCGGCGTAGTCGGCGTTGCCGATCCCAGTGGCCGCCGGCGTGAGCCTGCGCTCATTGAAGGCGCGGCCGGTCATCTGCCGCGGCTTGCCGGCGGCGTCCTTGGCGACCCCGGGGCCCCATCCCTTGGTGGTGTGGCCGACGAACCAGCCGTTCTCGGCGAGGGCCTCGCCCCAGCCCTTGAACTTGGCGGGGAAGTAGCAGATGTGGTTGGCGGCTTCCTCGAGTTGCCAGGAGTTGCGGCCGGTGAGGATGCTCGCCCGTGAAGGGGCGCACTTGGCGTTCGGCGTGTAGGCGTTTCGAAAGAGGATGCCGTCGCGCGCCACCCGGTCGAAGTGCGGCGTGCGCATCCATTTCGTCCCGTAGGCTCCGGCGTGCACGCCCCAGTCGTCGGCGATTGCGAAGAGGAGGTTGGGCGGAGTTGCGGAAAACGCCGGAGACGTCAGGGCAACGAAGAGCAGGACCGTCAGGGAACGCAGTGGCGACATCGCGATAAGGGGGATTGGGGGCAGGGGGAAGCGCGGGGTTGGCCCGGACGCACGACGCCAGGCAATGGCCTCGTGGGGCGGAGCCCGAAGGAGCGATCCACGTGGGGCCTCGCCCCGAGCAGCCAGGGCGAGGCGCAAGGGATCGTGCCGAGGGCCTAGAATTTGACCTGTTCGAGGAACTTCAGGCTTTGGGGGATCTGCTTCGTCGAGGAGGGCGACTCGTCCTCGATGAAGTAATACTTCACGCCGACCTTCTTGGCGGCGGAGAGGATGGAGGCCCATTTCATCTGGCCGGTGCCGAGGGCGACGTCGTTGCTGACGTCGGTCTTGCCGGTGAGGGCGCCGGTGGCGACGCCCTTCTTCAGGTCCTTCAGGTGGATCAACTTCCAGCGATCCGGGTACTTCAGGAGGAGCTTGGCCGGGTCCTGGCTGGGAAACACGGTCCACAGGATGTCCATCTGGAAGCACACCAGCTTGGGGTCGGTCTCCTGGATGATCAGGTCCATCAAGGTGCCGTCGCGGTACGGGTAGAACTCGAAGCCGTGGTTGTGGTAGTAGAACTTCAGGCCGTGCTTCGCCAGGACGGCGCCCGCCTTGTTGAACACCGCGGCGATTTCGCGGGCCTGCTTCTCGTCGAGGGGCGCCTTGTGGTCCGCCCAGGCGCAGCCGGCGTACTCGAGCCCGAGGGCCTTCGCCTCGAGGGCGATGGCCTCGGGATCGTCCTTGAACTTCTTGTACGGGAAATGGCCGGCCACGGCCTTGATGCCGCGGGCCTCCAGCTCCGCCTTGAACTGCGCGGGCTTGAGGTCGTAGGTACCGGCGAGTTCGGCATACCGGATTCCGTAGGACTTCACGGTGTCGAGAGTCTTGGCCACCCCGTCGGCCTTGAACTCGTTGCGAAGGCTGTACAGCTGGAGGCCGACGGGGCCCTGGAACGACTTGCCCACGCCGACATCGGCGGCGGTCAGGGCGGAGGCCAGGGCCAGCGGAAGAAGCAGGGCGAAGGAACGGACGCGGAGTTTCATGCGACAGGGAGAAATAGGCGGCGTTGTGCCCAAAGGAAAGCCGGGAGAAGGTCCTCCTCAGCCGGGGCCGCCCGGTGCTTCGGCTATCTCTCCGCTTCGGCAGGGAAGAGGCGGGAGAAGGGCCGCAGGGTGCCGGTGTCGTCGACGGGACTCCGGGCGGGACCGACCGCGACGATATCTGGACGCTCCCGGAGGGCGGCGACTGCTGCGGGGGACGCGAGCATCTCGCCGAGATGCAGCGTGTCGCGGATGCGCAACACCCGGGAGGTGGCCGGATCGAGAACACCGGCCACCCGCA
Source organism: Verrucomicrobiota bacterium (assembly GCA_016222805.1). Taxonomy (GTDB): domain Bacteria; phylum Verrucomicrobiota; class Verrucomicrobiia; order Opitutales; family Opitutaceae; genus ER46. The sequence continues at coordinate 9,788 of JACRQG010000049.1, forward strand.
GGGCGAGTTCGAAGGCGACTGCATCGGTGGGCGCGGCCAGCGGGAGCTTGCCTCGTTCGAGGAAGCCGCTGGTGGCGGTGTTCACATAGGTGGCCGCGTGATCGATCTTCGCGGCCAGCCGCGCCGTGATCACGTCGGCCAGGCCCGTGCCGACGGCGTTGCCGTGGGATTCGTCGGTCAGATCAGTCACGACAACGGCCCGAATGCGGGGTGCGGCCGGTTCCGGTTCGCCGGCGATGCGAATGCGGCCGATGACGTTGGTATCGAGGCCGGTGCCGGAGAGGTTCTTGCCCATCCGGTCGACGATCAGCACGTCCAGCTCCTCGAGCGGCAGGCGCGGCTGCAGGCGGCGGGCGAGCGCAAGCAACTCGGGTTCGCGGTCGAGCAGGCGGGCTCCCGGGATCGCCTCCACGAGGGCGGTGTGTTCGTGGGCATCCTCCACCACGGCGAGGCCGAAGAGGACCCGGCCGGTGGCCAGCAGCTGCGCCGCCGCCTGCGGGATCAGATCGCGCAGGCCGCGGACGCCAAAGCGATGGACGGCGAGGGCCGCGGCGTGCTTGCCGAGACCAATGACCGCCATCTTCACCAGGCCACTTTCGTAGCGGCCGCGGAAGTCCGTGTGCGGTTTGATGCGATTGAGGAGAACAATGCCGTCCGCCCCCGCGGCGTGGCCGTCGAGGAACAACGGATGTTCGAGCCCTGAGGCCGGCAGTTCGACCACGTCCAGGGACGATCGAATCGGGCATCCCATCGCGGACTCGGTCACGCCGTAGCCGGCGAGAAGGTCGCGTTGCCCGTCGGCGGTGGCGCCGCCATGGCTGCCCATCGCGGGAATGATGAACACCTCGGCGCCGCGGTGGCGCAGCTCGGCGACCGTTTCCCGGACCAGCACGGCGAGGTTGGCGATCCCGCGGCTGCCGACTGCGAGGGCGATCCGGGTGCCGTGGGGAAACCGCGCCACGGCGCCGACCTGCGCCCGCACCGTCCCCGCGAGGTCGGAAACCTCCTGGGCGGGCAGATGAACCCGCAGTGGTTGGAGGGGCGGCAGCAGGGGAAGGCTCAAGGGAAGCGACGGCCGGGCGCCAGCAGGCGGGCGCAGGTTGGTCCCGCGCCGCGGTCCTCAGCGTCAGGGTCGTTTTGCGGAGGGGGCGAGAAGCCCGCGGCGGGCGAGCCAGGCTTCCGCCCGTGCGGGCCAGGTCGTCACGGGCAACTCCGGGACAAGGCGCAGGCCGTAGCCATGACCGCCGGCGTCGTAGGCGTGCACTTCGGCGGTGCCACCGACCCTCTTGATCTCGGCCGCCAGCAGGAGCGAGTTCTGCACCGGCACGCCGTCGTCGAAGGCGTGGACAAAGAACGTCGGCGGCACGTCCTTCGGCACCACGAGATCGGGCCGGAGCTGGGTCTGTCCGCGCTCCACAAAGTACGCCGGGTAGATCAGCAGCGCGAAATCCGGCCGGCAGGAGGCGGTGTCGATGGCGTCGAGGTTGTCGTAGTGCCGCGTGCCGCCGGCGAGGGCGGTGATGCCGGCCGTGGCGCCGCCGGCGCTGAAGCCGAGGATCCCGATCCGACCTGGATCGAGTTTCCACTCGGCCGCCCGGTGCCGCACGAGACTGACGCTGCGCTGGGCATCCTGGACGGCGGCGAGCCAGCGTTTCTGCGGATCGCGGGCGGGTACCCGGTATTTCAGGACGATGCCGGTGACTCCCAGTGAATTGAGCCAGGCGGCGACCTCGGTGCCCTCGAGATCGTAGGCGAGGATGTTGAAGCCGCCGCCGGGGCAGATGATGACGGACGCGCCGGTGTCCTTTTCCGGGGCGGGGCGAAAGACGGCGAGTTGGGGAGTGGAGACGTTGCCGAGCTTGATGATGCGGCGGCCGGCGATGAGCTTGTCGGTATCCTTCGTCTGATCGGCTTCGGGCGGCAGCGGCTTGGTTTCGCCGGGAGGAGTGCCGGGCCAGACGTTGAGGACCACGGCGGGCGCGGCCGCGAAGGCGGGAACGAGGCAAAGCGTCCCCCAGAAGGCAAGGGCGCGGAGAGTCGGGGCGAAGGTCATGATGAGGGTAGGATCGGAAAGAAGCAGAATGGCCGACGGAACACACGGAAAACCCGGGGCGGTTCAACGGCCGGCACTGTCGTGAGCGCAGGCGGTCGGCTGCGAAGCCTCGGCGTTCCCGCGCGACTTCGCACCGCCGGTCGACGACACGATCGCAGATTGGGCGACGCCCTCTCAGTCCTTCGGGAGCGCATCGCGGTCGCGGGCGGCGGCCTGATCGAGGCGGGCGAGCATCTGGCGCAGGCGCTCGGGCTCGGCGGTGGCGCGATTGGTGGCCTCCGCGGGGTCGGCGGTGAGGTGGTAGAGTTCGAGGCGCCGTTTCTCGCCCTCGCCGAACGCGATGAGCTTCCAGTCGCCATGGCGGACGGCGCGGGCACGCCAGCTTGGGGCCACGCTGTAGAGAGTGCGCTCGGGCAGCGCCGCGTGCGTCGTAAGCACCGGCAGGAGATTAGTGCCGTCCCACTTCAGGTCGCGGTCGGTGCGATAACCGGTAAGGGCGGCAAACGTCGGCAGCCAGTCGGTGATTTGCACGGGGGTCGCCACCTGCCCCGGCTTGGCCCGGCCCGGCCACGACACAATCGTCGGGACGCGGGTGCCGCCTTCATAGAGGTCACCCTTCTGGCCGCGCCAGGGGTGGTTGTTGCCGGGCAGCTTGCCGCTCGGGCACTGATCGTCGGGATAGGAACGGTCGTTGTTTTCCGCGGTGCTGCCGCCGTTGTCGCTGGTGAAGACCACGAGGGTGTTGGACCGCCGGCCGGTGCGCTCCAGGGCGGCGAGAATCTTTCCGACGGAGTCGTCGAGGTGCATGACGCAGGCGGCGTAGTGGCGGGCGACCTCTCCCTGAATCGCGGCCGGCACGCGGGCGACCCACTCCTCCGGCTCCTTGATCGGCAGGTGGACGGCCGTGAACGGCACGTAGAGGAAGAACGGGGCGGCGCCGCGCGACTCGAGCCAGCGCACGGCCTCCTGCGTGATGAGATCGGTGACGTAGCCGGGCTGCTCGATGAGCTGGCCGTTCCGGTGCCAGGTGTCGGTGTATTTGCCCTTCTTGTACTTATGGCTGTACGGGGTGACGCCGCCGCCGAGCGAGCCGTGGGAGTGATCGAAACCGAAGCGCTGCGGGCCCTGGTCCGGCAGCGATCCCAGGTGCCATTTGCCCGTCATCGCGGTATCGTAGCCGGCGGCCTTGAGGACGCGGGGCAGGGTGACGGTGTCCCACGGCAGGGCGCGTTCGGCCTGGGGGTTGACGACCCCGAACCGGCTCCAGACCCGGCCGGTCATCAGCCCGGCTCGGGTGGGACTGCAGACCGGGGCAACATAATGCTGCGTGAGTTCAAGCCCTTCGCGGGCGAGGCGATCGAGGTGGGGCGTGGGGGCGTTGCCGCCGTGAAAGGCGAGGTCCGCCCAGCCGAGATCGTCCGCGATGATAAAGACGATGTTCGGCCGGCTGGGGGGCGGGGTGGCCGCGGAACCAAGGATCGGCGCGGCGAGGAGGAGCGGGAGGGCGAGGACGGACCGGAGGTGCACGGCGGGAAGGGGCGATTCGGGGTGGGCGGAGGCGCGGCGCTTGAACCGGGCGCCGGATTGTCAGCGAACGGGTCTCACCTGGTCCTCCCAGGCGGCGAGTTTGGCCCGGAGCCGGGCGGCGTCGGCGGGGCGGGCGGCGAGCAGGTTGTGCTGCTCCGCAGGATCGGCGGCGAGATCGAAGAGATGCTCCTCGCGTTTCGCCCCATCGGCGCGGACCACCAGTTTCAGATCCCTCTCGCGAGCGGAGCGCCAGGTGCGTTCGCCGCGGCGGCCGCGCCAGAAGAGGTCGCGGCTCGGCAGAGTCTCGCCGCGGGCGATCGGCCCGAGGATGTCGATGCCGTCCAAGGCACGAGAGGGCGGGACCACCACTCCGGCGGCGCGGGCGATGGAGGCCGTGACATCGAAGGTCAGGGCCGGTCGGGAAACGGTGGCGCCGGCGGGCAGCACACCGGGCCAACGCACGAGGGCCGGCACGCGAATGCCGCCTTCGAAGGTGGTGCCCTTGTACTCGCGCAGGCCAAAGGGGCGGGCGCTGCGCGTGCCACCGTTGTCACTCATGAAGATCACCATGGTCGTGCGGGCGAGGCGCAACTCCTCGAGCAGCGCGAGCAGGCGGCCGGTGGCGGCATCCATGCGCTCGATCATCGCGGCGTAGACTTCGGGCGGGGCCCGACCCTGGTTCCAACGCGGGGAGTCGGCGGGGAGCGGGGCGGGTTGTTCCTCCCCGGGGCCCTGGAATGGCGCGTGCGGCGCCGTGAACGGCAGGTAGAGGAAGAACGGCTGGTGCGGGGCGCGGGCGGCGTGCTGGCGCAACCACTGTTCCGCCTCCGCGGCGAAGAGATCCGTGGCGTATCCGCGGCGCTTTTCGGGAAGCCCGTTCAGCCGCAACACGTGCTGCCCCGCCGGCGGGTCTTCCACGTGGTGAAAATAATCCATGCCGCCGCCGAGGGCGTAGAAGGCGTGGTCAAAGCCATGGTGATTCGGACCGAACTTCTCCGGGTAACCGAGATGCCATTTCCCGGAGACGGCGGTGGCGTAGCCGACCTCCCGCAGCATCCGGGCGAGGCTGGTTTCGCTCGGGGGCAGGCCGAGTTCACCGCGAGCCGCGAGGCGGATCGCGTCGTCGTAGCGTCCGACGTTGCCGGTGCCAATCGCGCATTCGAGGCCGCCGACCCGCTGCTGGTAGCGCCCCGTGAGGAGGGCGGTGCGTGTCGGGGAGCACTCCTGGCCATTGGAGTAGAATTGCGTGAACCGCACGCCCTCCCGGGCCAGCCGATCCAGGTGCGGGGTGCGGATGTCGGTGGCGCCGTAGCACGAAAGATCGGCGTAGCCGAGGTCGTCGGCCAGCAGGAGCAGCACGCTGGGCCGGGCGGGCTTGCCGGAGATCGCCGCGGCCACGGCGGGGGCCGGCACCGCGAGCAGGAGCCCGGCGGCGAGAGCGGCGGCGGTGGTGACGGAGAGACCCCGGGACGCAGGTACATTGCGGAGGCGGCAGCCAGTTGCCTCGGCGGCGTCGCGATGAGCCAGCCTGGAGCAGGGGATCCCAACCTGGGAAAATGGGTGCCGGACTTTCATCCTCTCCGGAACAGCTGGTCGGCGTGATCGAAGTAGAGCTTCCAGTCGAAGGTGGTGAGCGCGTGGCCGCCCTCGCGCAGATGGTAGGCGAGCGGGCCGTCGATCCGCAGTTCATTCACCCGCGGCATCTCGTCGTGCCAGGCCGAGGCTTTTCCATACCGGGCCCAGACCGCCGAGGCCTCGACCAGCGCGAGCCAGGAACCGCGGGGATCTGCGTGCAGATCCTCGGTGGCGTCCGCTCCGTGATAGCCCCGCGGTGCCACCAGCGCCACCAGTTGATGCTGGTCGACGGGGAGGGCGGCGACGTTGCGGGCATAGGTGGCATACTTGGGGGTGAACCAGTAGGGAAAGCTCCGGGTGATCATCTCCACGGTCTCCCCGAAGTTCCGGCGGGCGAGGGCGGGTCCGCTTTCCCCGGCATCGTTGACACAGGCCAGCGCGAAACGCGGATCCTGCGCGGCGGCCCAGAGGGACGTCTTGCCCGTGCGGGAGTGGCCGATCACCGCGATGCGCTGGCGGTCGAGATCAGGGTCGGTCTCGAAGTAGTCGACGGCGCGCGAGCCGGCCCAGGCCCAGGCGGAAATCGTGGCCCACGTGAATTTCGCCGCTTCCGGGTGCCGGTGATAGAAGACGCGAACGCCCGTGGTGGCCCGGTTGTGATCGGGATCGACTTCGTCGGCGACGTTGATGGCCGCCATCGCGTAGCCGCGCGACACGGCGTACTCGACCGGCCAGAACTCGGACTTGATCTGCCGCGTGGGATCGGTGTTCGCCGGGCTGCGGTGGTTGAGGAGGAGGAAGACCGGGGCCGGGCCCCGCCGCTGTTTGGGCACAAACAGGGTCAGCGGAAACGAGAACGTCTCGTTGCCGAGGCGGAACTCGATTGCAACCCGCTTCAACGTCGCCCGGCCCCCCAGCGCCGCCGGATCATTCGACAGGGTCCGGAAGGTCAGGTCGGGAGGGCGCGGCGGCGCGACGCCATAGACATGTTCACGGAAGAGGGCGAGCAACTCGGGCCGCCGGCGCGCGTCCCACTCGGCGGCGGTGGCGACCGGGCGGCCGTCGGTGGCCGTGAACAGCGGTGGCAGGACGTACGGCGCGATCTTCGACTCGTAGAAGTTGGACTCCTTGCGCCGGGCGGAGGCGGCGGCGAGGAACGCGTCGCTCAGGACCCAGGGCCCCTTCACCGGATACGTGGAAAAGTCGGTGTCGGGCGGATTGGGCGCGGGGGATCGCGCCGACGTCCCCGGGCGCGGGGACTTCGTCTCCGCGGCGGCAGCGCCGAGGATCGAGGCGAGGAGCAGCACCGGCGTGAAGGCGGAGAGCTTCATGGCTGGAGGGACGAGAGGAGTGACGCCGGCGCGGGACCGGGGCAGCAGACGGTTACCGGTTGCCCGGGGCCGCCGGCCTGGCGGCGGCCTTCTTCTTCTTTTCTGGCGGAGCCTTGCCGCCGAACTTGGCGGCCCGGTCACGTTCGTGCAGGTCGGTGCGGCTGAACGTGCCCTCGACCACCGGAGTGTGCGCGGTTCGGGCCAGGGCCTGCAACCGCGCCAGGATCTCCGGTTTGGCGGCGGCGAGGTTCTTCGTTTCGCTCACGTCGGAGGCGAGATCGTAGAGCTCCCACGGCCCCTCGGCCTTGGGCTGGATGGCCTTCCAGCTGCCCTGCCGGACGGCGGTCTGGCCGATGAATTCCCAATAGAGGAAATCGTGCTGGGCCTGCCGGCGGCCGGCGGCGGCTTCGCCGAAAAGCTCGGGCACCAGGCTGATTCCGTCGATGTCCGCCGGCACGGCGGCCCCGCAGATTTCGGCAATGGTGGGCAGCAAATCGGGGAAGTACCACAGGTGATGGCTGACGCGCCCGGGCGCGATGCGTCCGGGCCAGCGGGCGACCACCGGGATGCGCAGACCGCCCTCGTAGAGCTGCCCCTTGCGGCCGCGGAATTCGACCCCGGTCTGCGGGTCCTTGTTGGCGCTGTGGACGCCCCGGGGAAACTCCGGGGTGACGAAGTAGTCGTTGCCGCCATTGTCGCCGCTGAACATGACGAGCGTGCGGTCCTCGAGGCCGAGTTCCCGGAGAAGGGCGAGGATCTCGCCGAGCTGGCGGTCGAGCATCGTGACCATGGCGGCATAGCGCCGGGCCTGTTCCGGCCACGGTTGGTCGCGGTAGAGCGCCCAGGCCGGGTCGGAGTCGGGAATGTCGAAGATCCCGTGCGGCGGGGTGAACGGCAGGTAGGCGAAGAAAGGCCGATCGCGGTGGGCGCGGATGAACTTCACGGCCTCCTCGAAGATGACGTACTGGGCGTACGTCTTGCCCTCGCTCAGGCCCCGGTTGCCGGGCAGGGGGACCTCGGCGCTGTTGCGAACCAGGTAGGGCGGGTAATAGGAGTGCGCGTGGACCTGGTCATAGTAGCCGAAGAACACGTCGAAGCCGTGCTCCTCCGGCACGCCGGTCGAGCCGCGCCCGCCGTTGCCCCACTTGCCGAAGCCGCCGGTGGCATAGCCGAGCGGCTTGAGCACCGAGGCGATCGTGGCCTCGCCGGCCCGCAGCGGGGTGCCGCCGCCATTGAGGCGCACCGAGGTGTGGCCGCTGTGCTTGCCGGTGAGGAAGCAGCAGCGGGTGGGGGCGCAGACGGCCGATCCGGCCAGCCCTTGGGTAAACCGCACGCCCTCGGCGGCGAGGCGGTCGAGGTTCGGCGTGCGCAGGTGCGGGTTACCGGCGTATCCGGGCTCGAAGTACCCGAGCTCGTCCGCCATCAGGTAGACGATGTTGGGACGAGGGGCGGGCTGGGCGGCCCCCGTGCTGGCGGCGGCGGTACCGAGGGAGGAGATCGGCGCCACGAGAGACACAAAACACGCGAACAGCCGGCCAGGCCGCCGCAGCCACGCTACGTTTGAAGAACCAATCGCCCGGGGGCGCGCCTCTCCGGTTGCCTTCATGGGGGGGGATTTCGCGTCTTTTGTGGTGCCCATTGCCGGGCCGGGTCAGGGTCAGAGTTCCTTGAGGCGCAGGTTGCGCCAGCGGATTTCCTCGCCGGGCTTGTTCTTCTTGCCGTCGCCGATCCCGTGCACCTGCAAGGCGATGATCCCGCGCAGGGTCAGGTTGCTGCGGAGATCGGCGGCCTTGACGCCGTTGATCCAGGTCTGGATGCGGTCTCCCTTGCACTCGATGCGGGCCAGGTTCCATTCACCCTGCTTGAACGCCTTCTGAGCGGCGGGGTTGTCTTTGAGGTCGGCGAGCCAGCCGGTGCGGGCCTCGTCGTAGACGCCGCCGGTCCAGGCGCGGTCGGAGGGATCGATCTCGTACTGGTAGCCGAAGACGCGGTCGGCGGGGAACTTCTTCTTCTTCCCGTTGATTTCCTTCTCGGTCTCCTGCGTGTAGAACTCGCTCCGGAACTGCACGCCGGAGTTCATGCCTTTGGCGACCTTGAACTCGAACTCCAGGATGAAGTCGCCGTAGGTCTTCTTGGTGCAGAGAAAGCTGTTGCCGGTGTTCAGGACGGTGGTGCCAACGATGGCGCCGTCTTCGACGCGGTACTTGGCCTTGCCGCTGTGTTGTTCCCAGCCGTCGAGGTTCTTGCCGTTGAACAGCGGCACCCAACCGTCGGCGGCGGTCAGGGAGCAAGAGGCGGCAAGGGCGCCGGCGAGGGCGAGGAGGAGTCGGGGGGATTTCATGAGGGAGGTTGGAGGGAAAGGGACGAACAAGAACGAGGAAAAAGGCGGGGATCAGGGGGACGAGGTTCGCGGAGCGGCAGTGCAGGAGTGCAGGTTGGCGGGCGTCGCCCGATGTTCGAAAGACGTCGGAAGGAGAGGGGCCGTTGCGCGGGGGCGGAAGGAAGTTCCGGGCTGCTCCCCGGATGCTGCGAGGTTTGTCGCCTGGCAGGGTGGCTCAAGCCTGATTCGCGGGGAGGGCTGGCTGCGAGCGAAACCCGGATGACGGGTGCGGAACCTCGTGAATTGCCTTTCCGCTGTCCGGCGGTTGTGGCTGATTCGCCGGGTGAAATCCCTTCCCCGTCGCCGATTCCTGGGTGCGGCCGCCGCCGGAGCCGCCGCGCTGTCCACCCTCCGCAGCTTCGCCGCTGATTCCGCTGCCGGCAGTGCCGGCCGGATCATCAAACTGGGCCTGATCGGCTGCGGCGGCTATGGCCTGACGGACGTGCGGGCCGCCCTGAAGGCCGGGGGAGTGGAGGTGGTTGCGCTGTGCGACATCGACAGCGAGAACCTGGCGAAGGTCGGCGCGGAGGTGCAGAAGCTGCAGGGGAAACCTGCGCGGGGATACAAGCTCTACGAGGAACTGCTGGCGCACCCGGGACTGGAGGCGGTGATTATCGCCACGCCGCCCCACTGGCATGCGTTGCAGCTGATCGCGGCGGTGAACCGGGGGCTAGACGTCTACTGCGAGAAACCGCTGTCGTACGACGTGCGGGAAGGGCGCGCGATGGTGGAGGCGGCGGAGCGCAGCGGGCGGACAGTGCAGATCGGTTTCCAGCGCCGGCAGAGCCCGGCCTTCCAGGCGGTGCGGCAGTTCATCGCGGAGGGCAGACTCGGGCGGGTCGTGCAGGCGGAAGCGCAGATCTTCTATACCGCCGGCGTGCTCAGCAACGCGCCGCAACCGCCTCCGGCCTCGCTGGACTGGGACCTCTGGTGCGGCCCGGGCCCGCTGCTGCCCTACAGTCCCCAAGTGGGCCACCGCAACTGGCGCCTCGAGAAAAGCAGCGGCCAGGGACATCTCTACGATTGGGGCATCCACCTGGTGGACGCGGCCCGCACGATCCTGGGGGTGCCGGCGCCGCGGGCGGTGTCGGCCTCGGGCGGGATCTTCCACCTGGCGGGCAAGATCACGACGCCGGACACGCTGACGGCGCAGTTCGAGTTCGAGCGTTGTCCGCTGACCTGGCGGCACCGGCTCTGGGGGGCGGAGGAGCACACGCCGGAGGTGAACAACGGCATCTTCTTCTACGGCGAGAAAGGCACGGTGTTCGTGACCGACGCGCGCTGGAGCTTCACGCCGCGGGGGAAGAACGCGGAGCGCCAGTGGCACGAGGCCAAGGCGGACATGGGGCAGTTGCACATGCAGGAGTTCCTCGAGGCCGTGCGGCAACGCCGGCCGGCGCCCTGCGGGATTGCGGATGCGCACCTTTCAACCACGACGGTCAAGCTCGGCATGGTGGCCTACGAGGCCGGGGTGCGAATCGCGTGGGATGCCGCCAAGGAGGAAGTGATCGGAAACCCCGCTGCGGCGAAATGGGTGCGGCGCGACTACCGGAAACCCTGGGTGCACCCGGGGCGCGCGTAGTCCCCGACGACGCTTTCACTTCGTTCAAGCGCGGCGTCGGCGCGGGTGGCGGCGTCGGGTCCCGCGGGATGGGGCCGGCTACGCCACAGCGCGGATGCCCAGGCGCCCGTTGAGCTCGAGTTTCAGCTCCCGGCAGTCCGAGTGGACCTGCAGTTCGAATTTGCGGAGGTTGAAGCTGGGGAAGGTGCTGCCGCTGAGAATCCGCCACTCCGGGGTCTTTTCGATCGGCACGGCGTGTTCGCGCTTCATCTCGCCGTCGGCGCCGAGGTTGTTCTGACGGCACAGGTCGCGGGCAAGGGAGACCACGGCGACAAGGGGAGCGTCGGCTTCGGCTTCTTCGGGGGAGTCGATCCAACGGATGACGCTCGCATAGCGCGGCGGCAGTCCGTGCTTGGTCGCGAAGTGGGCGCCCAGTTCCGCCGTGGTGCAGCCCAGGAAGAGCCGTTCGGCCTCCCGCAGCGAAACCTGCTGGTCGCGTGCGTGCCCGAGGATGGCCTGAAGGGCGAACGGATGCAGCCGCAGCAGCACCAGCTTGCCGAGATCGTGCAGCAGGCCGGCGACACCCGCGACCGACTCCATGCTGTAGAGCTCGAGATAATGGCACGTGTAGCGGGCCATGCGGGCGACGCCGATCTGGAATTTCCAGAATCGCGGCCAGTCGAACACCGGGGGCAACTGCATCATGCGTTCCTCGGCGATCACGAGCGAGGCCGCCTGTGCCGCCAGGCGGATCTCTCCCAGGAGTCCCACGGCCAGCCGCGGTTCTTCGACGGGACTCGGGTCCGATTCCTGGCTGCGCTTCACGTGGTTGGCCGCGATCAGCATCTGGGCGGCGAGTCCGGGGTCCTTCTCCACAATGTCCATCAACGGACTGAGACACGAAGGGTGTCCGGTGGCCGCCATCTGGAACGCGGCAGCCGCCGTATCGATGACCGGGACTCCGGCCATGGCCTCGACTTCCCGCTGGAGGCGGGGCCAGTCGACCACCGGGCAGCGCCGTTCCATCGGGGCTTTGGACCAGTGGTTCCGGGCTTCTTCCTCCTGGAGGGCGTGCTGCTCGTCGTCGCTCAGGAACTCCATCGGAGTCAGTTGCGGGTTCAGGTGGGAGAAGATGAAACGCGCGGCAAAGGCGATCTGTTCCACGGCTGTCAGGTAGCCGTCCCAGTCGTCGGCACTCGCGCGGGCCGTCAACTCGTTCAGGCAGTCCACGATTCCCCACGCCCCGGCAGCTTCGGCGTCGGCGGCGAGCGCGGCGGCGCGTTCGGCAATCTTCTTGTCCAGCTTCAGCTCGCCTTCGCGTTTCAGTTCCGGCTGGGCGACCTCGAGGCTCGTCTGGAGGCCCTCCATCTGCTTGTGCAGGGCTTCTGGGGTCAGGCCCATGAGCTTGCAGAAGGACTTCTCCTCCTCGAAGTGGCGCGAACGCCAGGGCTGAAGCGTGGCCCGCTTGATCTCCGTGAAGATGTCGATGTCGTGGTACGGCTTGACGAGGTAGTTCTGGACGTGGAGGTCGAGCGCCCGCTTCACGGTCTCGCGGTCCGTGCGTTCCGTATAGATGACAATGGGAAGGTGCTTGAGCAGGCAGTCCGCCTTGAGGCGCTGAACCAGGCTGATGCCGGACCCGTTCGGGAACTTCTGTTCCGAAAACACCAGATCGACCTTGATCACCTTGCGGATGAACTCCCAGGCGTCGGCCTCGGAGTCTGCCACCGCCAGGCGATGTCCGGCCCGGGCGAGGATGCCGCGCATGGCTCTCCTCGCCATTTCGCTCGGATCAACGAGGAGGATCAGGGCCATGGCGATTCTTTCGGGGGGCTGTCGGTCGGTTTCCCGGCCGGCAGATACGCCCGGTTTCGCCTATCATCGGCGCAAACTCCCGAGGCCTAAGGCCGACCTGTCGCGAGTAGGCGGCCAATACCGCGTGAGAAGGGCTCCTGCTGAGGGAAAATCCCCAGGGAGCCTGCGGTTGCGCCCCGGATGGCAAGGAGCCGATGCGCCGGGAGCGCTTGCCGAAGGCCGACCCTCCGATCCGGTGGGTCGTCCGCGGGGGGAGGGCGATGGGAGGATCTGGATTGCGTATGCTCCGCCCGCCGCAAGGGAGCCTGGTTCAGACTCGCGCTTTTTTGGTCATCGGCGGAGGCTGCAGGCGTCATGGGAGTTAGAATGCCGCGTCCGTCCCTCCAATCCTGTCGTTGGGTCGCCGTCCTGGTGGCGGTGGCAGTTCCGCTCCCTGCGGGCATCCTGGACTGGTTGCTGCCCAAGCACGACATCCAGGTGATCACCGTCACGGATACAACGCCGGCGGGCTTGTTACGTCGGCCGGCCTCGACGGCGAATCCCGTGTTTTACATGGCGGTGAGCGCGGGCTTCCGGGACTTTGGCGGAATCGTGGCGGGCGAGAAGGAGCCCAAGAAGGAGGAGGTCTTCAAGACAATGGGCGTGGTGCTGGCCAAGCAGGGCTACCTCCCGGCGACGGAGAAGAACCCGCCCTCGCTGCTGCTCCTCTGGACCTGGGGGACGATGAACACAGACCGGATCTACAGTTTCAATCCCGACGACACCGAGGGGCGGCAGGTGAACCGGCGCCAGTTGCTGCGTTTTCTGGGCGCGTACAAGTTGGGCATGATTTCCAGGGACGCGAACTCGTTGATGGACGAAACGATGATGCAAGGCGTGTTGTTCCGGGATGCGGACCAGGACCTGATCTACGACCTTTCAACCGAGGATCTCTATGTCGCCGCGATTGCCGCCTACGATTTCCAGGCGGCGGCCCGAAAACAGAAGGTGCTGCTCTGGACGACCAAGATCAGTTGCCCTTCGCGCGGGTTGGCGATGCCGGAGACCCTGCCGGTGATGCTGGCGCTGGCCGGACCGAACATCGGCAAGGAGACGGCACGACCCGTGGCGGTGCGGGCGACGGAGAAATTCAAGCCGGAGGTGAAGATCGGCGATCCGACCGTGGTGGAATACATGGAGAACACGAAGATCCCGGTGGCGGAAATCGAACCGGGCAAGGCGTCGAGTTCGGCGAACCAGAAGAAAGCCCCGGCGAAAAAGAAGTAGCGGCTGCCGGCGGCTTGCGCGTTGGGGGCGATGTCGGGCGCAGGGCCGCTGCCTCAACGGTTGACCCAGCGGTAGGCTTCGGCGGCGTTGCGCCAGAAGATCCGGTCGAGCGCCTCCTGGCCGCGCGGGCGGACGTAGTCGAGGAGGATACCCTCGACCCGGGCGAGAGGGGCGAAGCGTTCGCTGACCGGCCAGTTGCTGCCGAAAATCAGCCGACTTGGGCCGAAGGCGGACCAGAGCGCGTCCAGGGTGGGCCGGTAGAACTCCACCTCGCCGGGGGCGTCGCCGGAGGTGCGGCGGGTTCCTTCCACCAAACCGGAGACCTTCATGTACACGTGCGGTCTCGCGGCGACCGCTGCGATGAGGTCCCGCCACGCCGCTGCCGGCGCTCCGCCGTCAATCCGGGCGTTGGCGACATGGTTGACAACCACGCGCAAGTCCGGAACGGCCGCGACCAGTCGGGGCACCTGCGCCACGGCTTCCGGTGGCGACGGGATGTCGAGGGTGAGTCCGGCGGCAGCGAGCGCCTTGAGGTCATCGACGAAGCCGGGCTGGCCGAGACCGTTGGCAAGGGAAACGCCGCGCACGCGAATCCCGCGGAAGAGCGGGTTCCGCGCGAAGCGCCGCAGCAGACCGCGAAACTCCGCGGTGCCGACCGGAAGGTTGCCGACGAACCCGACGATGAAGGGATCGTCGCCGGCGAGATCGAGGATCCACTGGTTGTCCTCGACGAGCGGGCTGGCTTCGACGACCACCGTCGCGTCGATTTTCTGCGGCACCGGCAGGGCGCGGAAGTGCTGGGGCAGCACGGTGCGGTGCAAAAGGCTGTCGGTCTTGGGTGGCCACGGCACGCCGCCCGGTCGTGCCGGGTCGTAGAAGTGCGTGTGAGTATCGATGATGCGGACCGGTGCCGGATCTGGAGCGGCCGTGCGCGGAAAGCCGGATGAAGCGGCGATGAGATGTCCGGTGCCGGCGACGAACGCTTGCAGGAAGGAGCGGCGGGGCAGGGGCGTGCGCATGGGATTTCGTCGGCGGGGGCGCATCCGAATCTGGAGGACACGGCAACGAAACGCGAGCCTCCGCCGGACGCGCATTAGGGTTGGCACTGCGGGTGTTCAACGCCCCCACTGATCTCGCCCGGCCCGTGCCGGTGCGTTGACCCGGCTGGCGATCCGGAGAGAGATCTCCGGGGTCACGGTTCGATTCCAGCCGGTCAACCCGGGTCCACGGTCATGATAACTCCCCGCTCCTCCGCTTCCTGCTCGCGTCGTGAATTCCTGCGGTCTTCCGCGGCCTTGTCGGCGCTCATCGCCGCCCCGACGATCCTGCCCTCCTCGGTGTTCGGCCGGAATGCCCCGAGCAACCGGATCACGCTGGGCATCATCGGTTGCGGGAATCAGAGCACAGTGGACATCCCGGAGTGGCTGAAGAACGACGACTGCCAGATCGTCGCCGTCTGCGACGTCAACAAGGCCAGCAAGGGCTACAAGAATGACCAGCAGTACCTCGGCCGGGAACCGCAGCAGAAGTTCGTCAACGACGCCTATGCCAAGAAGACGACGAGCGGCACGTTCAAGGGCGTCGACGCCTACGTGGACTTCCGCGAGATTCTGGCGCGTCCGGACATCGATGCCGTGGCGATCATCGCGCCGGATCACTGGCACGCGGTGATGACGGTGATGGCGGCCCGGGCGGGAAAGGACATCTATTGCCAGAAGCCGCTCACCCTGACGGTCGCCGAAGGGCGCGACATGATCGCCGCGGTCCGCAAGCACCAGCGCGTGCTGCAGACGGGCAGCCAGTACCGCTCGCATGCGATTATGCGGCAGGCCTGCGAACTGGTGCGCAACGGGCGCATCGGGAAACTCCAGCGGGTCGAGACCTACGTGGCGGAGAACAACTTCAAGGGCCCGGGCCCGGGATGGAAGCCGATGCCGGTGCCGGCGGGCTTCGATTACGATCGCTGGCTCGGTCCGGCGGCGCAGGCGCCCTACCACCACGACCGCTGCTTCTATCGCTTCCGTTTCATCAGCGACTACTCCGGCGGGCAGACGACGAATTTCGGCTGCCATTCCAACAACGTCGCCCACTGGGCGATGAATATGGATCACACCGGTCCGATCGAGATCGAGGACATGGGCGCGGAGTTCCCGGCAAAAGGGGACCTCTTCACCACCGCGACGAAGGTGGCCTTCCGCGCGCGCTACGAGAACGGCGTGGTGTTGGAGTGCAAGACCGACAAGCTGAGCTTCGGCGCGACCTCCCACGGCACCGAGGGCTGGCTGCGGGTGCTGAGCCGCAAAATCGAGAGCGGCCCGGAGTCGATCGCGAAGTCGCCGCTCGGCCCGAAGGACTTCCGGCTGCCGGTGAGCGAGAATCACTACCGCAACTTCCTCGACTGCGTGAAGTCGCGGAAGGACCCGATGGAACCGGTCGAAGTGGGGCACCGCACGGCCAGCCTCTGCCATCTCGGCAACATCGCGATGCAGCTCCACCGGAAGATCAAGTGGGACCCGAAGAAGGAGCAGATCGTCGGCGACGCCGAGGCGGCGAAGCTGCTCTCCCGCCCGCTGCGGGCTCCCTACAACTACGAGTACCCGCTCAAGGCGTAGGCCCGCGGAAGCGGCGGCGGACGGCAGTCGGCTCCGAAAAGGCAGCCCGGGGGCGTGCCTCATGAGGGCTACTGGGTCCGCAGCCGGCACCGATGGGAAAGCCGCTCAAGCACGCCCCGTCGCTGGCGCGACACCCCTCTCGAGCCGGAACCATGCAGTCGGGCTGACGCACCTGCGGGAGTCCACTGACGAAACGGTGGCCTGTGGGCGGGGCGACCGCGCCCCGCTCCGCGACGAGGTCGTCGCGGCTGCATTGCTGCGGTGCACGTCGACTTCGACTGCATCGTTCCGGCTCGAGAGGGGTGTCGCGCCAGCGACGGGGCGTGCTTGAGCGGCTTTCCCATCGGTGCCGGCTGCGGACCCAGTAGCCCTCATGA
>JACRQG010000005.1:0-31933 GCA_016222805.1 Verrucomicrobiota bacterium
CGCTTCTTCCTGTACAACGAAGTCGGCGAGCTGATCCTCGCGCGCCTCTCGTCGGCCGGCTACGAGGAACTGGGGCGCACCCGCCTGCTCGAGCCCACGAACCGCGCCGGCAACCGTCCGGTGCACTGGTCCCATCCTTCGTTCGCGGGTCGCTGCGTCTTCGTCCGCAACGATCACGAACTCCTCTGCGCGGACCTCGCCGCCCGCTGACGCCGCCGGCCTCGGTGCATCCGGGGCGCAACCGGGCCGGGGCGTGGCAGGTCAGGTGACCTCTTCCCGTCCCCACCCACCCAACCGCCGCGCCGTCCTATGGACCGAGAGGCAGCACGACCACGTCGTCGGCGTGCAGCCCGCAGCGCACCCGGTCGCCGGCATGGAAGATCTCCCCCAGGGCGCTTTCGTTCGCGACCACCGCGCTCAGACGCGTGCCCGCCGCCGTCGCGAGCAACAGATGATCGGTGGCGCCCTTGAACACCTCCTCCTCGATTCTCGCCTCGAAGGTGTTGTCGCCGCTCCCCGCCGACTCCCGCCCGTCCGCTCCCCCGGACTTCGCGACATGCACCTTCTCCGGTCGGATCGAGACCAGCGCCCGCTCGGCCCCGGCGGGCCAGGTCCCGGCCGGCAGGCGGAGCTCGAGTCCGCCCTCCAGCGCCACGCGCACCGCCGCACCGTCGACGCCCAGCCGCCGCGCCGGCAGCAGGTTGGCCTGCCCGATGAAGTCAGCCGCGAACGCCGTGGCCGGCTTGTGGTAAATATCGTGGGGCGTGCCCAGCTGTTCGATTCGCCCGCGATTCACGATCGCGATCCGGTCGCTCATCGTCAGCGCCTCCTCCTGATCGTGAGTGACAAAGACAAACGTGATCCCGAGCTGCCGCTGCAGCCGCTTCAACTCCAGCTGCATCGCATGCCGCAGCTTCGCGTCCAGGGCCGACAGCGGCTCATCCAGGAGCAGCACCTGGGGCCGGCACACCAGCGCCCGGGCCAGGGCCACGCGCTGCTTTTGCCCGCCCGAGAGTTGCTGAGGTTTTCGTCCTTCCAGCCCCTCCAGTGACACCAACGCCAGGGCCGCGCGCACCCGCTCCCCCGCCTCCGCGGCCGGGACACGCTGCATGCGCAGACCGAAAGCGACATTCTCCCCGACCGTCAGGTGGGGAAAGAGAGCGTAGCTCTGGAACACCTGGTTCACGGGCCGCCGGTAGGGAGGCAGCTGGGTGACCTCGTGGTCGCCCAGCCACACCGAGCCAGTGGTGGGCTGCTCGAAACCGGCAATCAGCCGCAGGAGCGTCGTCTTGCCGCAGCCCGACGGCCCGAGCAGCGTGAGGAACTCACCCGCGGCGATCTCCAGATCCACGCCACTCACCGCCTCGAAGGACCCGAAGCGCTTGGTGATCCCGCGCAACTGCACCCGCGCGCTCATCCCCCAGCCTCCTCTCCGCGCTCCCGGAAGCGCAGCAGCCCCCAGTAGGTCACGGCAAACAGCACGAGGAAGGCCACCCCGAGCGCGGCCCCGAACGGCCAGTCCCGCGCCTGCAGGAACTGGTTCTGAATCACGTTGCCGATCAGCGGCACGCGGGCGCCTCCCATGAGGTCCGTGATCGCAAACATCGCGATCGACGGCACGAACACGAGCAGGGTGCCCGCCGCGATTCCGGGCAACGTCAGCGGGATAATCACGCTCGAGAACACGCGCAGCGGACCTGCACCCAGGTCATGCGCCGCCTCGATGATCGCCCCGTCCAGCTTTTCCACGCTCCCGTAGATCGGCAGGATCATGAAGGGCAGATAACCGTACACGAGCCCGATGAGAACCGCGGCCGGAGTATAGAGCAAATCCAGCGGACCCAGTGCGGGCGCCAGTGCCTGCAGCACCGCGTTGAGCAGCCCTTCCTGCTTCAGAATCGTGATCCAGGCATAGGTGCGGATGAGAAAGCTGGTCCAGAACGGCACCATGATCAGCAGCAACAGGCGATCGCGCAGCCCTTCCGGCGATCGGCCGATGTAGTAGGCGACGGGAAAGCCCACCCCCACGCAGATGAGGGTGGTCAGCGCCGCGTAGCCGATGGACCGGCCGAAGATGCGGAGGTAGACCGGATCGAGCACCCGCTGGTAGTTCTCCGCGGTGAAGGTGTAGACGACCCGGCCCAGTTCGTCGCGCTCACAGAAGCTGTACACCAGGAGCACGAGCGCCGGCACCACGATGAAGAGGAGCAGCCACGCGAGGAGCGGCGCCAGCAGCACCCACGCCCGCCAGCCCGCCCGCCGCCCCCCCCCGGCGCCCCCGCGTCGTTCCGCCCCGGTGGTCATGCGGCCTGAGCCCCGCCGCCGATGCGCCGTTCCTTCCGCCTCATTTCGCGCTCTTGAGATTCCAGCTTTCCCTCCTTCGGGTAGCTGGCCGGGTTGGCCAGTTCCTGCGGCGAGAGGAGCCGGCGCGCCGCGGCGTTCGGGTTCGTGTAGGGAAACGCCGCCGAGATGAGCTTCGAGACCTCGGGACGGAGGATGTAGTTGATGAACTGGTGCGCCTCGGCCTGGTTCTTCGCCCCCGCCGGAATCGCCAGGACATCGATGAACTGGTGGGCCCCTTCCGCCGGGATGACGTACTGAAACTTCTTGTTTTGGTTCCAGAGGATGGCGGCTTCGCCGCTCCACACCACGCCGAGGTCCACATCGCCGTTGAGCAGCGCCGTCTTCGGGCTGTCCGAGTCAAAGACCTTGACGAGCTTCACCCACTCCGCGACCACCGGCCGCGCCTTGGCGAGGCTTTCCTTGCTGATGCCATTCACCGGCAGACCGAGCGTGTACAGGGCCCAGGAGACGATCTCGCGGCTGTCGTTGAGCACGACGAGGCGGTTCTTGAACTTCGGCTGGAACACATCGCGGTAGCCCTTGATCGGCTCCTTTACCTTCTCGGTGTTCACCACGATTCCCACGGTGCCGCTCATGTAGGCGACGGTATAACGTCCCTCCGGATCATGCGGCCGGCGCAGGAAGTCGGGCAGGAGGTTCTTCAGGTTCGGCAGCCGGGCGGAGTCCAGCGGAGCGAGCAGCTTCTGCCGGATCATCACCTCGGCGGCGTAGTCCGAGGGCTGCACCAGGTCATACCGGCCACCACCCGCGACCAGCTTCGAAATCAGCTCCTCATTGGAAGCGTAAGTCTCGAAGTTGACCTTGATGCCGGTTTCCTTGGTGAAACCGTCGATGACGGTTTGCGGCACATATTCGGACCAGCCGAAGAGATTCAGCACACCGGCTGCCGGGACGGAGACCGGGAGCGCAAGGGCGAGGAGGAGGGAGGCAAGGCGACGGGTGGGACGAGGGAGGTTCATGGGCGGGGGAAAGCTATCCACGTGCCAGACGCTTGAGGTACGCGGAGAAAAGCACAAACGCCACCGTGACGGTGACGAACAGGGCGGACAGGGCGTTGAGCATGGGATTGAGGCCAACCTTGGCCATGCCAAAGACCCGGATCGGCAGCGTGGCCGACGCCGCGCTGGTGGTGAAGAAGGTGACGATCAATTCGTCCCACGAGAGGGTAAAGGCCATCAGCCCTCCCGCGACGATCGCGGGTTGCAGGTTCGGCACAATCACCCGCCAGAACGCCTGGATAGGCGTCGCCCCCAGGTCCAACGCCGCCTCCTCGAGGGCCGGATCGAGGCCCTGCAGCCGGGCGCGCACCGCCACCAGGACGAACGGGAAGCAGAAGGTCACATGCCCGATGATCACCGTCGTGAAGCCGAGTTCCATCCCCGCCGCGGCGAAAAGAATCAAGAGGCTGATGCCCATGAGAATCTCGGGCATGACCATCGGGATCGCCGCCAGCGTCTCGATCGCGCCCCCACCCCGGAAACGGTAGCGGTGCAGCAGCCAGCCCCCGACGGTCCCCAGCACCACCGACACAAGCGTGGTGACGAGGGCCACCACGAGGCTGTTGCGCGCCGCCTGCCACAGTGGGCCATTGGACCATACTTCACGGTACCATCCGAAGGTGAAACCCTCCCACACCACGTTGAGACGCGACGCGTTAAAGGAATAGACCACCAGGACTAGCACCGGCAGATAGAGGAACAGGAGAACCCCGCCCGTCCACAGGCCCAATACGGCGCGCGTGACCCTCAGGCCGGAGGGCGAGCGTGACGACGACTGGACGGGTTCGGACATCGGTGTGCTCCGGAGATTTCGGCGCCACCGGTCGCGCTGGCAAGTCCGCAGGCGGCGCCTCCGCGTGCGGGGTCCGCCTGCGACCGGACGCCATCGTCAACCGCCCTGCGGGGGCCACCCGCTCAGGCGAATGCCGCGCCCGCCATCTGCAGCCAGCGCGCCGTGGGTGGGGACGGCACTCGTCCCCGCCAGATGGCATTCACGTGCAACCGGGGTGGCATCGGCCGCAGCGGCCGCACCACGAGCCCGTTCGGCACGGACTCCGACAGCCGCAGGCTGCAGGGCGCCACCCCGAACCCCGCCTGCACCATCCAATGCAACGCGGGAAAGTCATCCGCACTGTGCTGGGGCCGCAGCGCCACTCCCTCGCGCGCCGCGAGTTCCAGCAGCAGCTGGCCGAAGTGCAGGTTGCCGCGGAGCAGGAGCAGGGATGCCCCGTCCAGGGCATCGAGCCGGACCACCTCGGCCGCGGCACGCGGGTCATCGCGCCGTAACAACACCCCCTGCTCCTCGACGAACAGCCTCCGCTCCCGCAGGCCCGACCGCGCCGGCGGCTGCTCGGGGCGCCCCAACACCAGATCGAGTTCGCCCGCCACCAGGGCCGCCATCAGCGCATCCTGGTGCCCGAGCCGCACCGAGATCTCCACGCCGGGCACCTCGCCGGCATAACGCCGGAAGACCTCCGCCACGCCCGGCGTCGACGCGGGCGGGATGAGGCCCACCCGCAACACCCCCGACGCCCCACGCATCGCCCGCCCGGCCAGCGTGGCGAGGGCGCCGGCGCGCTCCAGCAATCTCCGGGCCTCCGGCAGGAGGGCGGCCCCGGCCGCCGTGAGACCGCTGATCCGGTTGGTGCGCTCGATCAGCGGCGCCCCGACCGCCTCCTCGAGCTGCTGGATCTGCGCCGTGAGCGCCGGCTGCGCCAGGTTCAGCCGCTGCGCCGCCCGCGAGAAATGCATCTCCTCCGCCACGGTCACGAACGACTTCAGCCAGCGCAGCTCCAGGTTCATGCGCGCTTCATCATCACGAATTCCGATGGTGGCAATCGTTTCATTCGATTTTTCCGATTTCCGTTTCGGTGGCATCATGGCGGCATGTCGTCCCGCCATTTCCTAATCGTCGTCGCCAATCCCGCCGTCTCGACCACCCTGGGCTGGCCCGTTGGTTTCTGGGCTTCCGAGCTGATTCATCCCTACGACACCTTCCTGCGCGCCGGGCATCGCGTGACCATCGCGAGCCCGCGGGGCGGCCGGGTCGAACTCGACGCCTACAGCGATCCGCGCGACGCCTCCGGTTACTCGAAGGAGGACAAGCTTTCGCTCGACTACCTCAACCGCCCCTCGTTCGTCGACCTGCTCGAAAACACCCCGGCCCTGGGCTCGCTCCGCCTGACCGACTACGACGCCATCCTGGTCGCCGGCGGCCAGTCCCCGATGTTCACCTTCCGCGGCAACACCGCCCTGCTCGAGGCCTTCCGCGCGTTCCTCGATTCCGGCAAACCCGCCGCCGCCCTCTGCCACGGCACCTGCCTGCTGCTCGATCTCACAAATGCCGACGGCACCCCCTTCGTCCGGGGCCGGCGCATGACCGGTTTCGCCAACCGCGAGGAGGACTTCGCCGACGCGGCCGTCGGCCAAAAGGTGATGCCGTTCCGCATCGAGGACGAGGCCCGCCGGCTCGGCGCCGACTTCGTGGCCGGCCCGGCCTTCCATCCCCACGCCATCCGCGATGGCAATCTCATCACCGGCCAGCAGCAGCACAGCGGTGAGGCCACCGCGAAACTCGTCCTGGCGGCCCTGTGTTGAAGCAGCTCCCGTTTCCGCCCGAGCTCGCCCCACTCGCCCTCATCCGCCTTTTCACTCCCCTCCCATGAACCTCACGTTTCTCGGCATTGGCCAGGTTGGCGGTGCCCTCGCCATCAATCTCGTGGCCAAGGGTCACGCTGTCACCATCGCGGCCCGCGACCCGCAATCCGACTCCGTGCGTGCGGCGCAGCAGCGGGAGCCCCGCCTGCGCGCCCTGCCCCCGGCGGAAGCGGTGGCGGCAGCCGAGGTGGTGTTCCTCGCGACCCCCTACGCCGCCGCCGAGGCGACGGTGACCGCCCTGGCGTCGTTGCTGGCGGGCAAGGTGCTCGTCGACTGCACCAACCCCGTCGGCCCCGGCCTCTCCCATGGCCTGGGGAGCACCCGCAGCGGCGCCGAGGTCGTCCAGTCAGCCGCCCCGAAGGCCAGCGTGGTGAAGGCCTTCACGATTTACGGTTTTGAGAACTTCATCGACTCCGCGTACCCGGGCTACGGTGAACTCCGCCCCGCGATGCTGCTCGCCGGCGACGATGCCGCCGCCAAGGAGACGGTCGCCCAGCTCTGCACCCACCTGGGCTGGGAGCCCGTGGACACGGGCCCTCTGTCAACGAGCCTGCACCTGGAGCACCTGACTCTCCTTTGGATCAAGATGGCCCGCGTGCAGGGCCACGGGCCGAACCTGGTCTGGGCGCGACTGCGCCGCGCGTAGACGTCCGGTTTTGTCGGCGTCATCCACGACCGCCTCGCGGTGGTTGGATCGGCTGTGGCGAGCCGCCGCCTTGTCACGATGTGCCACGTCTGCCAGGTTGCAGTCTCACGCCCCTGGGAAGGCGTAACGCATGAAATCCTACCGAAAGGAACTCTGGTTCGAGGCGCCCCGACGAAGGGCGTACTTCAATATCACTCCGCAAGTAGAGGAGTGCCTTCGCGACAGCGGCGTCCGCGAGGGCCTGTGCCTGGTCAATGCCATGCATATCACCGCCAGTGTCTTCATTAACGACGATGAGGCCGGATTGCATGCGGACCTTGAACGCTGGCTCGAGCGTCTCGCGCCCGAGCAACCCCACAGCGCCTACCAGCACAACCGCACCGGCGAGGATAACGCCGATGCCCATCTCAAGCGGTCGGTGATGGGTCGGGAAGTCGTGGTGGCCATCACAGCCGGCCGCCTCGATTTCGGCCCCTGGGAGCAGATCTTCTACGCCGAGTTCGACGGCCTGCGGCGCAAACGCGCCCTGGTGAAAATCGTCGGCGACTGAGCTGAACCGGAGCCAAACGGCCGGTTCAGGGAGTCGAAAGCCCCGCCCGCACCGCGTACTTGGTCAGGCCGGCGACATTGAAAATGCCGAGTTTGGCCATGAGGTTGGCCCGGTGGGTCTCGACCGTTTTCGTGCTCAGCTGCAGGGCGAAGGCGATTTCCTTCGTGCTCTGGCCGTCGGCGATCCGCCGGAGGATGTCGGTTTCCCGCTCACTGAGCACCACGCCTCCCGCCACGCCCGTCTCGGTCCGTCGGTATTCGTTTGCGATCAGGGTCGAAACCTGCGGGCAAAAGAAGACCTCGCCCCCCGCGATGGCGCGAATCGCCCGTACGAGTTCATCCGTCGCGCCGGCCTTCAGGATGAAGCCGGACACCCCGGCCCGCAGGGCCTCCCGGACCACGGAGGCATCCGCATGCGCGGAGAGGATGAGCACCCGGG
This sequence comes from Verrucomicrobiota bacterium, assembly GCA_016222805.1. Taxonomy (GTDB): domain Bacteria; phylum Verrucomicrobiota; class Verrucomicrobiia; order Opitutales; family Opitutaceae; genus ER46. The sequence goes on from JACRQG010000005.1 coordinate 7,655, forward strand.
TGTCGGGCTGGCTGATGGCCAGTCGGCCCGCCAGTTCGATTCCGCTGAGCCCCGGCATCTCGATATCAACGATCGCGATATCCGGTGCGGCACCCTCGATCAACGGCAGGGCCGACGCGCCATCTGCCGCCTCGCCGATCACCGTGAAATCGTCCTGACGAGCCAGGACCAGCCGGAGTCCTTCCCGCATGATCTGGTGGTCGTCGACGAGGAAGATGCGGAGCTTATCCATGGTTCACGATCCTGAACGATCCAGCGGGGGCGCGTCGAGTCCGTCGCGTAGATTCTCGAGGATGACGTCCACGGTAAATGGCTTTCGGAGGAAGCGAATCCCCGGCAACTGGAGGTGGGCCAGTTCATCCCGATAGCGATCGAGGCCGCTGCACGCCACGATGGGCAGGAGCGGCTGGAACTCCCGGAGCTGGCGCACGACCTGCAGGCCGTCGAGGCCGGGCATCATCATGTCGAGGATTACGGCGCGCAACTCCCGGGATGAAGCTCGGGCCTGCCGTAAGGCCTCGTCTCCATTGGAGGCGACCAGGACCTCATAGCCGGCATCGCTGAGCGCCCGTCCCAGGACATGGCGGATGCTGGCTTCATCATCCACCAGCAAAACCTTCTCCCCCCGGCCCCGGGCGGTCGCGGCGCCCGTTTCGGCTGGGGCCTGGTTCGGCCCGCTGCTGGCCACCGGGAGGAAGACGCGAAACTCGGTACCGTCCCCGACTTCGCTCTGGACCGTCACGAATCCCCGGTGGCTCTTCAGGATCCCCACCACCGTGGAAAGTCCCAGGCCACTGCCCTTCCCGAGTTCCTTCGTGGTGAAGAAGGGATCGAAGATCCGATCGATGATTTCCGCCGGGATTCCACAACCGGTGTCGGCCACGCGAATTTCGACGAACCGCCCGACGCGGGCATCGGGATTCGCCCGGGCGAAGGCTTCGTCGAGTTCCACGTTGCGCGCCTCGATGGTGAGCTTCCCCCCGTCCGGCATGGCATCGCAGGCGTTGACCGAGAGGTTGAGCAAGATCTGGTAGACCTGCGTCGCATGCCCGATGACCGGTCGCAGGTCGCGTGGCACCTGGCCCGATAACTCGAGGTTCCTCGGAAAGGTCTCACGGATCATCCGGAGGATCTCCTTGAGCAGCGCCGCAACATCGAGGGTCCCGCTGGGAGCATCACTGCCCCGGCTGAACAGCAGCAGCTGCCGGACGACATCCGCCCCGCGGCGGGCCGAGTCGCTGAGGAGCCGCAGCACCTCCCGGTCGCTCGGCGTCACCGCGAGCGGGCGGAGCAGCTCAACCGACATCATGATCGGCGAAAGCACGTTGTTCAGGTCGTGGGCCACGCCGGAAGCCAGGGCCCCCACGCTGTCGAGGCGCTGCGTACGCTGGAGAATCGACTCCATCCGCTTGGCCTCGGTGATATCTGTTGCCGTCAGGAGGATGCCGCGCGGTTGGCCCCCCTGATCCCGCATCAGGACTCCGCGCGCCCGGACCAGCAGGGTCGCGCCTTGCCGGGTGCGCTGGCGGAGTTCGCCGCTCCATTCCCCGGTCTCGAGGATGGCCGCTCGCGCGGCGAGGGGGGCCGGGTGAGCTTGGTCATACACCAGCCCGAAAAGCTCCCGGCCCACCGCTTCGCTGGCGGGCCAGCCGTAAAGATCCTCCGCACCCCGGTTCCAATACCGCACGAGCCCGTCCAAACCGACCAGAACGATGGCGTCGCGCGTGACGGCGAGCAACGCGGCCTGCTCCCGGATCTGCTCAAGGGCGGCCCGGCGCTCCGTCACGTCCTCCTTCACCGCGAGGTAATGGGTAATGTTCCCGCTCTCGTCGAGCACCGGGGAAATGCTCGCCTCCTCCCAGAAGAGCGTGCCGTCCTTCCGGCGGTTGCAGAGCTCCCCGCGCCATTCCCGGCCCGCCGCAATGGTCTGCCACATCTCCCGGTACAACGCCTCCGCGTGCACCCCGGACTTCAGGACCCGCGGATTCCGCCCGCGTGCCTCCTCGAGGGTGTAGCCCGTCGAGCGGGTGAACTGCGCGTTGGCGTACTCGATTTCCCCTTGCGCATTGGTGATTACCACCGTCACCGGGCTCTGCTCGAGCGCCCGGGCGAGCTTGCGAATTTCCTGTTGGGAGCGGCGGCGGGCGGTGACGTCGACAAAGATGCAGGCAAACTGTCCCGGGGCCGGGCGAAACGCGCTCACCTCGAAGTACCGATCGAGCGCGGCAGTATGTTCCACAAAAAAGGCGGGCTCGCCCGTCAGCGCGACCCGCCCGTACCTATCGATCCACTTCTGCTCGGCTCCCGGCAGCACCTCCCGCACGGTCCGCCCGACAATCGCCCCGGCCTGGAGGCCGGTGAGGCGCTCAAACGCCGGATTGACGGCCAGGAATCGGTAGTTGGTCGGACGGCCCTCCGCGTCGCAGACGATCTCGTGAATCGCAAATCCCTCGTTCATCTGCTCGAAGAGCAGTCGGAAGTCCTCCTGCGCCCGGCGCAGCGACGTGATGTTGCGAGCGAAAACCGAAACACCCAGGACCTCGCTTCCACGACGGATGAGGTTGAACGACACCTGCAGGACCATCTTTCCACCCGGCGGCCGGTATTCCTCGATTCGACTGCCTTCTGCGACGACACGCGCGCACGCCGCCCGCCACCACTGCGCGTCTTCGGGCTCCAGGATCTCCTCCGGCGTCATCCCGATCTTCACTTCGATGTTCCGCGTCGCCCGGATGTAGTCCCGTAGCGCCCGGTTGAACGTCAGCAGGCCAAGCGTCTGCGGATCCGCCGACCAAACGAGATCGTCGGTGCTCGCCAGCACGGCCTCCATGCGCGCTTCCGATTGGAGCCGGGCGTCTTCCGCTTCCTTGCGTTCGGTGATGTCCACCGTCACTCCCCGCGTCCCGACGACGACCCCGCTCACGTCCGTAACCACGCTGATGCGCACATGCACCCACCGGATCTGCCCGTCCCTGCGGCGAATCCGGTGCTCGTGCTGGAACTCCGCGCCCGGCTTCGGGGCCTGGCGGAAGGAGTTGACCTCCGCCTGTACGACGCCGGCGTCGGCGGGGAGCAGGAACTCCCGGAGATAGGCCTCCATCGACATCAGGTAACCGCCCTCCCGGGCCGCCGTGGTCCCGAAGAGAGCGTAGAACTGATCGTTCAGGGTGAAGTTACCGCTCCGGAAATCGAACTCCCAACCGGCCATGCGGCCGAACTCCATGGCGCGGGCCAGCCGCTGCTGGCTGCGCAGCAGTTCCGCCTCCGCCCGCTTCCGCGCGGTCACGTCGCGCTGGACCCCAAAGTGACCGGTGATCCGACCGGCGGCGTCATACAGGCAGATGTAGTCGCCCTCGATCCACACCTGGGTGCCGTCCACGCGGCGCTCGTCCGTCTCGACATGGAGGCGCCCCGCATCGAAGAACTGCCGCCAGACCTCCCGGCCCGCCTCGAGGTCGTGTGCCATCAGGTCCGCCGGCGTGCGCCCGAGCATCCACTCCCGCGTGGCACCGTATTGAGCCAGCAACGCCTGGTTCGCCCGCGTCACCCGCTGGTGGGTGAAGACGTAATCGAGCGCCGCCGACTTGTCGACCGAGTCGTTCCAGGCGATCGGCTCGTCGAGCATCATGAAGAAGAAGCCGTCGATCGACTGATTGAAGAACAACTCCAGTTCCTGCTCCCGCGCGCGCAGCGCGGCGGCGGTTTCCCGGACCTCGGTGATGTCCTGATTGACGCCGCGCGAGCCGATGATCCGCCCGCTGGTGTCCGCGCGGACCGTGATATTGACCAGCAGGTGGCGGATCGCTCCATCGCGGCGGCGGATGCGATGCTCCAGGCTCCATTGGGCATTGGGATCCGTACACGTGAACACCTTCCCGACTTCCTCGGCGACGAGCGCCCGCTCCTCGGCTGGCAGGAATTCCCGGGCATAGGTCTCCGCCGACATCAGGTACCCGCCCTCCCGCTCCGCGGTGGTGGCGTACAGCCGGTAGAGTCGATCGTTGAAGGTGATCATCCCGGTCGCGGCGTCGAACTCCCAGCTCCCGGCCCGCGCCAGATCCATGGCCAGGGACAGTTCCAGCTCGCGCTTGCGCAGGGCGTCCTCGGCCCGCTTGCGCTGGGTGACGTCAACCGCCGTGGCAAAATGCGCCGCCTCGCCTTCATACTCGATCAGCGCGCCACTCATCTCGACCCACACCTGCCGCCCGGTGTAGGTCCGCATCGCCACCTGCTGGCCGTAGACAACGTGGTTCTTCTCCAGCGTCTCATACCAGGCCCGTCGTTCCTCCGGATCTACCCAAAAGTCCGCGGCTCGAACCCCGACGGCCGACGTCCCGGGATAATCAAAGTACTCCAGCGCCCGGCGATTGGCGAACAGCACGCAGCCCGTCCGCAGGGAACTGACCACCACCGGAAACGCCGTGTTCTCCACGAGCAGGCGGTAGCGCTGCTCGCTCGCCCGCAGGGCCAGCTCCGCCTGCTTGCGGGCCGTCACCTCCTGCACGATTCCCCGCATGAGGACCGGCCGGCCGTCGGTTTCCCGCAAGGTCGCCCCGGATTCGCCCCACACGTAGCGAACCTCACCCCCCGGGAGGACGAGCCGATACTCCAGCGAGACCTCCCCTCCCGCGTTGACCGCCGCCACGCCTTGATCAAACGCGAGGCGATCCTCCGGATGCACCCGGCTCGACAGGAGCGCGAAGGCCTCCCGGGCTGGCACCTCCGGCGACACCCCCGCGATGCGGTACATTTCCTCGGACCAAGTGTACCGCTCCGGCCGGATTTCCCAAGTCCAACTGCCGACGGCCGCCACTCGCTGCGCCACCCGCAACGCCGCCTCCGACTCCCGCAAGCGCGCCTGCGCCCGTTCCCGTTCCGTCACGTCCACCACGAGCACGGAGCGCGCTTCGCGCCCTCCCCAGGTCAATCCATGGGACGACACCTCCACCAGGATTTCCTGCCCGTCCTTCCGAAGATGGCGCCAGATTCCGTCGAACGTATAACCCTTCACCCCTTGTCCCAGCGATTGCCGCAGCCGCTCCCGCTCTTCCGGCGGCCGGATTTCGAGGGTGGTCAGCTGCAGGAACTCGTCGCGCGAATACCCATAGAGCCGGATCGCGGCGTCGTTGACCGCGAGGAAGCGGAGGCTCTCGCGATCGATCACCCACATCGGGTTGGGATTGCCGGAGAACAGCTCCCGGAATCCGGCTTCGCTGGCCGCGAGCGCAGACTCGGTGCGTCGCCGGCCAATGATCTTCTGCAGTTCGGCCGCGATCAGCTGGAGGCGCTGCACGTCTTCGTCAACGTAGTCCGTCGCCTTGTTGCCGACGCCAAAGATGATCCGGACCTTGCCGCTCTCCACCACCGGAATGCTCATGAACCGCCGCACGGGATTGTGTCCCGGGGGCAGACCCTTCTGGTGCGGAGAGTGGGCAAAGTCGTTGTAGATCACCGGCCGGCGCTCCCGCACGCAATCGACCCAGTTCCCTGCCCGGCTAATCGGGTAATGGGTATCGTAGGACGCGGTGCAGAACTGCAGGGCCCCCTTGTTCCAGGTGGTGAGCAGGATCGACTCCTGATCCTCACCCACCCGGTGCAGGAAGCCGATCGGGCTGTCGGTCAGCTCGGTCGCCACCTCGATGATGAGATCGTAGATCGCCTTTTCCTCCATCTCGCCGGAACGCCCGTACAGGTCGAGAAGCACGCGGGCTTGCTTGACATCCTTCTGCTGGCGCGCCTCCGCCTGCCGGCGCGCGCTGATGTCCCGCAGCGAGGAAAGGATGGTGGGCTGGCCATCGAGTTCGAAGATCCGGCTCACCACTTCCACCGGAATCGCGCGGCCATCGCGTGCCCGCACCTCGGTCTCCACCACCAATTCCCGCCCGGTGCGCAGGAGGCCCCCCCGGCGCTCCACTTCCTCCGGGGTGATGCTAACCTCGAGGTCCTCTGGCGACATCTGCAGCAACTCCTCGCGCGTGTATCCGCCCAGGCGGCACGCCGCGTCGTTGGCCTCGACGAAGTGCCCGGGCTGGCCGCTGGGCAGCAGGCGGAAGGCCACAATGGCGTTCGCTCCTCGCTGCAGGATAAACCGGTACCGATCCCGGCTCTCCCGCAGTTTCTCCTCGGCGATGCGCCGCGTGGTCACATCCGTATGGGTGCCGATCATCCGGCGCGGCCGGCCGTCCGCCATGCGTTCGACCACGCGGCCCCGGTCCAGCACCCAGCGGTAGGAGTTGTCCCGGGCCCGCAACCGATGTTCGCAACTGTAGTATTCGGCCGTTCCCGCCAGGCAGGGCTCCAGTTCCGCCTTCACCCGCGCCAAATCCTCCGGATGCACCCGGGACTCCCACGCCGACACGTGGGGTTCCACTTCACCCGGGGCGTAGCCGAGCATGCCCCAGAGCTGCGGCGAAAAGAAGACCGCGCCGGTCTCGATGTCCCAGTCCCACAGGCCGTCGCCGGCCGAGTCCACCGCCGCCTGCCAGCGCCGCTCGCTCTCGACCAGCGCGGCCGCCGACGCCCGCAGCCGCAGCAAATCCCGCTGCTGCCGGACCTGCAGCCAACCGACCATGATGGCGCCGGCGACCCAGTAGAGCACGTGTTCGGTCAGTTCCCAATGGGACAGCGACCCCTCGACCGTGATCTCGAAGACGGTGAACAGGAAGAAAACGAGGGACCAGACCAGCACCCCGCGCCACAGGCTGGTCACGAGGGAGCGGGAGAGTTCGGAGAGGGCAGGCATGGAGGCAGAGGGGTCCGAAAGGCAGCGCGAGGCGTGTCAGGTGTTCGATCGCTCCGAGGCGGCATCCGACGGTTCCGCCAGCACGTCGCGCAGGAGCGCGAGGAGTCGCTCGGTGGCAAAGGGCTTGGCGAGGAGCCGGAGCCGCCGGTAACCCTCCTTCTGCAACTCGACCCCCTGGCCGTGGAGCCCGCTCAGGGCGATCAGCGGCACCTCGGGGGCCATGCGGCGCAGACCGCGGATCATTTGCACACCGTCCATCACCGGCATCATGAGATCGGTCACCACAGCCCGGATGCGCGAGGCGTTCTGCGCAAACAGGGCGATGCCCTCCGCCCCGTCCCCGGCGGTCAGCACCTCGTAGTTTTCCCGCGTCAGCACCTGTTGCAGCAGCAGCCGGACCGCGGGTTCGTCGTCGACCAGCAGCAGGCATTCCCCTTCCCCGCGGAGCAGGCGCGGCGCGGCGGGCTTCGCCGGAGCGGGGCCCGCCTGCGGCAGGGCCGGGAGATAAATCGCAAACTCCGTGCCGAACCCCGGCCGGCTGCGCAGATCGACAAACCCTCCGTGCCCCTTGACGATGCCGAGGACGGTCGGCAGGCCGAGGCCGGTGCCGTGGCCCACCGGCTTCGTGGTGTAGAAAGGATCAAAGACCTTCGTGAGATTCTCCGCGTCGATGCCGCAGCCCGAATCGATCACCCGCACCACCACGTGGGGCCCCGACCGGGCGCCTCGAAACTGTTCGATGAAACCCTCGTCGAGGTTGAGGTTCTCGGCCGTCACCGTGAGCGCACCGCCGTCGGGCATGGCATCGCGGGCGTTCACGCAGAGGTTGAGGAGCACCTGATGCAACTGGGTCGCATCGCCCTTCACCGGCCAGAGGTCCTCCGCGGCGGAAACAGCAATCGTGAGGTTGCGCGGGAACGTCTCGTGCAGCATCTGCCCGAACTCGTAGAACACCTCGTGCAGGCTCATCTCCACTTTGGGGGCATCCGACCCGCGTCCAAACAGGAGCAACTGACGGACGATGCCCGCCCCACGGCGGGCCGCATCCTGGATCATCTGCAGGGTCTCGGCCTGGGCCGCGGTGACCCCGTCGAGGGCGAGCGCCTCCACGCCGACCATCACCGGGGTGAGCACGTTGTTGAGATCGTGCGCCACCCCGCTGGCCAGCGCCCCGAGGCTTTCGAGCCGCTGGGCCCGCAGCTGCTGCGCCTCCCGGAGTTTTACGGCCGTGATGTCCTCCTTCACCGCCAGGAAGTGGGTGATGCGGCCGACGTCGTCAAAGATGGGCGAGATGCTGGCAAACTCCCAGAACAGCTCACCGTTCTTCTTCCGGTTGTGCAGCTCCCCGCGCCACTCGCGCCCGCTGGTGATCGCGGTCCACAGGTCCCGGTATACGGCCGGATCGTTCTTCCCGGACTTGAGGATGCGGGGATTGGCGCCGCGCACCTCGGCCAGGCTGAAGCCCGTCACATGGGTGAAACGCGGATTCACGTACTCGATGGCACCCGTGGCGTCCGTGATGACGATGGCCACGGGGCTCTGTTCGACCGCCCGGGAGAGCTTGCGGATGCCCTCCTCAGCGGCCCGGCGTTCGGTGATGTCCAGCACCGTGCCGAACATGCGCAGGGCGCGGCCGGCGCCGTCCCGATGGATGCGCGCCCGATCGTGCAGGAAGCGCACCTGGCCATCGGGCCGGACAATGCGGTATTCGGACTCGAACTCGTCCTCTCGCGCGAGCGCCTGGCGCCCCCGGGAGATGACCCCCACGGCGTCCTCCGGATGGATGTGCCGGCGGATCTGCCGGAAACTGAGGGGGCTCTCCACCCCCCAGATGCGTCGCAACTCGGCCGACCACTGGAGCCGGCCGGTCAGCATGTCCCACGAATAGCTGCCGAGATGGGCGATGGCCTGCGCCTCGACGAGATCCTGTTCGCTGCGGAGCAACGCCTCCTCGGCCTGTTTCACCGGGGAGAGATTCTCGTGGACGACCACGACCCGCGGGGGACCGTCGCCCGAGAAACGGGTCACCCGCCCCAGGAACCAGCGGCGTTCCTCCGGCGAGTGGCAGTCGTACTCCCGTGCAAACTCCTCGATTTTGCCCGCGATCACCTGGCGGATGCCGCGCGCAAACTCCCCCGCCACGCACACGCCGGCCGCGGCCGCCTGGTCACAGAGCGCCAAGTAATCCGCCCCGGGGCCCACCCGATCGAGGATGGCGCAGTTGGCGGCGGCGAACTCCCGCCACGCGCGGTTCACCGCCAGCACGCGGCCGCCTTCATCCAGGATGGCGACATTCGACGTCAGGGCATCGAACGTGGAGCGAAACAGGCGCTCCGACTCCGCCGCCATCAACCCCGCCACCGGCGCAGCGTCGCCCCCAGGCGCCGGGCCCACCGAGGAGTTGGAAGGATGGATCTTTGGTGACTGCATCGGGAAAGCAGCCGCAAGAAGCATCCGGAAACGTGTGGGCGTCGGCCGGAAGAAGTCGCGGGACCGGGGTGGGCCGGCCCGTATCTTGACGGTGTCAGCTGGAAAAGAAGAAAGAAACTGGGACCGTCTCCTGAAGTACCCGACCCGCCGGCCTGGTCAACGGATCACACCGCCGCCGGCGACGATTTAAGCTATGCTGCTGAGGGAGAAAGCCGGCACGGTAGGTTCAGGACCCCGACCGCACCCAGCCTGTTCAGGCCTGGAGGAGCTTCAGCACCGACTGGGGCGAGAGATTCGCCTGGGCGAGCATCGCCGTGCCGGACTGCACGAGAATGTTGAACTTCGCAAACTGGGTCGACTCATCGGCGACATCGATGTCGCGGATGCGGGAGATGGCGGAGGAGAGGTTCTCGTTCTCGACCTGCAGCGTCGTCGAGGCCAGCTCGAGACGGGACTGCGATGCGCCCAGCGTGGCACGCTCGGAGGCGATGTCCTGGATGGCGCTGGTGATTTTCGCGATGGCATCCGCATCGGTCGCCGCGAGAGTGTAGGCGCCGGTGTTGTCCTGGGCGATGATGTCGAGCATGTCGCCGTCGCGGAGGTTGGAGGCTCCGACCGTCATTTCCTGCCCCACGGCCTGGCCGATGGTGACGGAGAGTCCGGAGCCGCTGCCGAAGAGGACGATGCCGTTGAAGGCCCCGAGTGGGGTGTCGACGTCGGCGGTGCCGCCGATCTCGGCGACCGTGCCGCCGATGGTGTCCCGCAGCTGGTCCTGCAGCGCGCTGAACTCCTGCTGGTACAGGTCCACGTCGGTCGAGTTCTTCGTCACGTCCTTGGCCAGGATGGCCAGTTCGCTCATGCGGGAAAGAATCTTGGTCATCCCGCCCATGAAGCCGTCGGCCGTCTGGACGTAGGAGATGGCGTTCTGGACATTGGTCATGGCCGCCTGCACGCGGCGCCCCTGCGCGTCGAGCTTCTCGGACACGGCCAGGCCGGCGGCGTCGTCGGACGGGTTGACGATCTTGGAACCGGAGGAAAGACGCGTGAGGGAACGGCCCAGCATCTCGTGACTCTGGTTGAGGTTGCGGGCGGCGATCATCGCCTGCGTGTTGGTATTGATGACGCTCATGACAATGGGTGGTTAAAGGATGCGGGAGAGGGGGCGGAAGGCGGTTCAGGCTTTGGCGACGGCCACGGGTTTGCCGGCCAGGCTGGGCAGGGGACCGGGTTGCGGACCCCGGACGGCGGCGGCCTGGTTGCTGGCGGCGATGTCCGCGAGGACCTCCTTGCGGAAGATTGGAATGTCGCGCGGAGCGGCGATGCCGATCTTGACGATGTCGCCTTCGATGCGGGTGATGCGGATCTCAATCGAGTCGCCGATGACGATCGCCTCGTTGACTTTGCGGGAGAGGACTAGCATGGGAGCGGTGCAGCTGGCGTGGGGTGTGGTCGGAGGGGCCGCGCGGAAGCGGAGGGCGGTGGCCGGTTGGGGAAGGACAGCGGTGGTCGGCGGGGCGGCTCAGGCGCTGTGGGCAAAGACCGGGGCCTGGGACGTTTCGACGAGCGGATAGTGGGCGCTGTACTTCGAGTAATTGGAGACGACCAACTGCCGGCCGAGGCGGGTCCGACGGTTGACGACGATCGGACCGATGAGGTTGACGGTCGCCTCGACGGGATCCTGGCGACGCAGGGTGACGATGTTGAGCACCATGGCCTCGGCGGCACTACGCAGATCGAGGGCCTCCGCATCCTCGTCGAATAGCTCCGGCTGATAGCCGGGGATGATGCCACCCGGCTCGATCACGATGAAATGCAGGTGATCCTGCGGACGGTGGAGCTTCATCCACAGGAAGGGCAGGTGGTCCGGCATGTAGAGGAGCTCGGCGCGCTTGTACGTTCCGAAACCGATGATCCCATGCGGCAGCAGGATCTCATTGGAGGGCGGCGTATCGAAATCGGTCGGCAGGAGATCGGGCAGGACTTTCATTGGCATGGCGGGAAGTGGTAAAGGTGAAGGACGATGGGAAGAGGAAGCGGGGTGGCGGTCCCGGGCGGGCGGAAGGAGCGCCCGCCGGTCCAGGTCAGTTGATGTAGTCGAGCAGCGAGAGCTTCATGATATTGGCCGCCGACTGGAGGGCGGCCTGGTAGGCCGTCTGACTCTGCGTGAGCTTGACGATGGTTGAAGGCATGTCCGCGTCGGCCTCGTCGGAGATCCGGGTCTCGACGGTGGCGGCGATGTCGCTGACCTGGGCCTGGCTGGCCTCGATCCGCGTCTGGACTCCGCCGTGTTCGCCCAGGGCCGACACGAGGGCATCCTCGGTCGCGAGGAGCCCGGATTGCGCCTGCTGGACGGCCGTGTGATCCGCGGCGAGCAGGCCGTCGCGCAGGGCCATCAGGTTGTTGAGGAAATCCCCCACGGCCTGGTTGGTGTCGCCGCTCGAGTTGGGCGTGACCGTGGTCGAGGCGGAAAGCGGAATCTCGGCGCGGTCCGTGTTGCCGGCGTAGGCAATCGCGGTGATGCGCCCGGCGCCGTCCCGCGTGGCGACAAACGGCTGTGCGTCCACCGCCGTCCCGGCGTAGAGATAGTCGTTGCCCAGTTTCGAATTCGCGAGCTGCAGCGCCTGCTCGAGAAGTTGTTCGACCTCCGTGGCGTACGCGCGGGTGGCGTCGACGTCCGAGGCGGCGGAGCCCAGCGTGCCAATCTCCGTGCCGCGATCCGAGATCTTCTTCAATCCCTGCAGGCCGGAATACGTGGCCTGGCTGATTTCCAGGGCGCGATCCGCGTTGCGGGTGTACTGGAGCATCTGCCGGCTTTCGGACTCGAGGTTGAGCACCCGGCTGACGGCGATCGGGTCATCCTCCGGCTGGAAGATGCGCTGACCCGTCGCAACCTGGTTCTGCAGGCGCGCCTGTTGGCTGCCAATCTTCTGGATTTGGCGCACAACACTGTCGGACACGGAATGGGTGGCGATGCGCATGGCGGAGGGACCGTGAAAGGGAGGGTGAAAGGGAGAGGAAAAGGGACGGAGGCGGAGGGCGCTTAACGGCCGAGGCGGTTGACGACGAGGTCGAGCAGTTCGTCCACCGTGGCGAACACACGCGACGAGGCCTGGAAGGCCCGCTGGTACTTCATGAGGTCGGCCATTTCCTCATCGAGGGAGACTCCGCTGACGGCGTCGCGCTGGGAGCGGACCAGCTGCTCGATCGACGACTGGTCCTCGACGCGCGCGTTGGCGCCAGCGAGGGCCTGCCCCAGCTTGCCGACGACGTGGCTGTAGAAGCCAACAAATGTGCCGTCGATCGCATCGCCGCCGGCCGTGGAGAAGACCTGCGCCCGCAAGGCGCCGATCGCGAGGGCGATGGAGTTGTCGCCGGCCGCACCGCCGTCGCTCGCCTTGAGGCTGCTGGCGGAGACCGTCGGGGCCACGCGAATGGTCCCGGCACTGGTACCGGAGGCCACGAAGAAGTCCCCCGTCGCGCCGGTCGGGTTATAGAGATCGTTGACCGACGTGACCAACTGGCGGGCGAGGAGGTCCAGGTCGTTCCGCAGCGTCTCGATCGCGCCGTCGCGGGCGGTGAGGGCCCCGTGGACAGAGCCGGAGGTGAGGGCGAGCGCCGTGGCGGGGTTGCCCGCCGTCAGCTGCGTGCCGGAAAAGGCCACCGTCCCTTGTACCTGGGTGAGGTCCAGGAGGACGACGGCCGCGCCATTGGCGTCGCGGGAGAAGACCCGCACCTGCCCGTTGGATGAATCCGCGACCTCGACTGGCAGCTTGGCCGCGAGCTCCTCGAGCCGTGCCTGGCGCTGATCGCGCAGATCCACCGCGGAACCCGGGGCGTTGACCTCGAAGCGGCCGATCTGCCCGTTGAGCTCGGCGATGGTGTCGAGCAGGCGGTTGATCTCGGTGACATCATCTCCGATCTGGGAATCGAGGTCGCTCTGCACCTGATCCAGACGCTGGTCGGTGAGGCGCAGGCGATCGGTCAGCACCGCCGATTGCTGCAGCAAGGATTGACGCTCACCGGGATCGGTCGGGCGGGAGGCGAAGCTCTGGAAGGCGTTGAAGAACGAATCGAGGGCAGTCGCGATCCCGCTGACATCGCTGTCCGCGGCCGACCGGGTGCGATCCACGCTCTGGCCGAGCGCCGCCTGGGCCCTCTGGTAGGCGCGCTGCTCGGTGTTGTAGGAAGCGGCCAACCCGGCCTCGCGCATCACCTGCCGGTCGAGCAGCACATCGCGCATCTGCTCCACGCCCAGGGCCTCCATGCCGAGGCTCTCCGCGCCCTGCGGGGTGACCACAGTGCCGCGGTCGCCGTACATCACCCGCTGCCGGGCGTAGGAGGCGTTGTTGACGTTGCCCAGGTTCTTGCCCGTGGTCTCGATCGCCCGGCTGTGGGCGCCAAGCGCCATCACCGTGGAGTTGAGACTGCTGAAGAGACCGGACATCGGGAAAAGGAAGCGGGAGGCGGCGAGGGTTGACGCGGAGGTCAGCCGGCGGCGCGCAGGGTGGAAGGAGGATGAGCCGCGGCGACCGCCACGCGGCCGGCCGGGGAGTACGTGCGACTGAAGGAGTTGGGGCGAAGGAGCTGCAGCGTCTCCTGGTGCATGGCGACGGCCCGGGCCAGCAGGGCGTGATTGTGCCGGCTGGTGCGACGAACGCGGTGCAACAGGACGTTGACCTCGGTGATCAGCGCCTCGAGAAGGGGCCGCGCGTCTGCTTCGACAAAGGGCAGGAGCGAGCGGAGCGTGCTGTTGCGCGGCTGGCCGTGGGATTCCGCAAAGGCACTGACAGCCTGTTCACGGCGCACCCGGCACTCGCCGAGCCGGCGGGCCTGATCCTCGATTTCCTGACCGAGCTGGAGCACGGCGCTGGGGTTGCGCTCGAAGAGGTGCTGCTGCTGCTGCTCAAACAGGCTCAGCAGGCAGCCATAATCGGACAGCTCCTCGCGCAGGCAGGCCGCAATGAACTCCCAGTGGATGATGGTCATGATTTCACCTCGTTGGTGGCGGCGGCGGGCGCGGAGGACGGGGCCTCGCCGCGCGGAGTCAACTGGCGTTCGATGATGCGGCCGAGGCCGAGCCCCTGCCCGGCGGTCAGCTGGGTGGCCAGCGTGTCGGTCAGGAGATCGCCGTAAACCCCGGCGGCGGCGCCTTCCCCGGAGTCGAGCATCTTGGTCATGGTCTTGCCCAGCAACTGCCGGACGAGGATGGCCTCAAACTGGGAAGCGACCGCGACCCGTTGTTCGGCCGGGGAGGCATGGCGCAGGGCCTCGCCGCGCAACTGGCTGGCGTGGGTCCGCTCGACGGCGGAAAGGGCGGAGACAGGCGTGAGGTCCATGGCGTCAGTTGATCACAAGTTCGGCCTGGAGGGCGCCGGAGCGCTTGAGCGACTGGAAGATGGCCATCATGTCGCGCGTGGAAACACCCAGGGCATTGAGCGCGGCGGCGAGCCGCTCGATCGAGGGCTGCTCGGCGACAACCGTGAAGCCGCCCCTGCCCTCGTTGACCGCGGTCTGCGTGCTTTGCACCGGCACGGTCTGTCCGTTGCTGAACGCACCCGGCTGGCTGGCCCCCTGGTTGTTGGTGACAGTGATGGTCAGCGAACCGTGGGCGATGGCCACCTGCGAAAGACGGACGGTCGACGTGGCGACGATTGTGCCGGTGCGCTCGTTGATCACGATGCGGGCCAGCGTGTCGACGGTCGACTCAATCTGCCCGAGCTCGGCGACGAAGGCGACATCGCGGCCGCGGAACTCCTTCGGCAGGGTCACGCTGACCGTGGCGGCGTCGACCGCGGCGGAGCTGCCGGGCCACTTGGCATTGACCGCTTCCGCAATGCGGGCGGCGGACGCGAAGTCGGGATTGTGCAGCAGGAGCCGGACGATGTTGTCGCGCACGAACACAGCGGGAATCTCGGTTTCGACGATGGCGCCGTTGCTGATCACGCCCACGGTCGGGTGGTTCTTCTGCACGGTGGCGCCCCCGGCGCCGCCCGCCCCGCCGAGGAAGCCGCCGATGGCGACCGCGCCCTGCGCGACGGCGTAGACACGGCCGTCCGCACCGAGGAGCGGCGTCTGCAGCAGCACCCCACCCTGCAGGGTCTTGGCGTCGCCCATCGAGGCGACGTTCACGTCGATCCGGGAACCCGACTTGAGATAGGGACCGATTTCGGCCGTGACCATCACGGCCGCGACGTTCTTGGCCTTGATGTCCTGCGCCGTGATCGTGATGCCGTAGCGCTGCAGCACATTGGCCACCGAACGCAGCGTGGAGAGGGCGTTGGAGTCACCCTCGCCGGCGAGGCCGACCACCAGGCCGTAGCCCACCAGCTGGTTTTCCCGGCCACCCTCGACCTGGGTCAAATCCTTGAGTCGCGAGGCCCGGGCCACGGACGGAAGCAGCAGTGCCGGGACGGCGAGGACGAGCGAGAGGAATCTGGGTAACATCCGTGTCATGGCGGCTCCTCAGAACGGGCGCAATTTCTCGTAGGTCTTGGCCAGCCAGCCGCGCTTCTGCGCGTCGGTCAGCGCGCCCTCGGCGTGGAACTCGACGCGGGCATCCGCGATATTGGTGGAGATCACGCTGTTGTCGCGGCCAATATCGTCGGGCCGCACGAGGCCGTGCAGCACGACGTACTGGGTCTCGCCCGAGAAACGCACGACGCGCACCCCCTCGACCACCAGGTTGCCATTGGGCAGGACGTCGGTGACCACCACGGCGGCGCGCGCGGAGAGGCTCTGGGAATTGCTGATGTCACCGCCGCCGGAATAGCCGGCGCTGCCGGAGGCGGACGTGGCCGGCAGTTCGCCCCGGCGCTTGCCGAGGCCACTGTAGACGAAACGCGAGATCGCATCCTCCAGGCTCGATTCCCGGCTGGACTTCGTGCTTTGCGAACTGGAGGCGACCGCGGATTCGGCGACCACGATTGTGAGAATGTCGCCCTGGCGGGACGCCTTGCGGTCGGCGTACATGCTCGCCTGCGAACCGCTGTTGCTGTTCGGCCACAGGGAGGCGGCGGGGGCCGCGGCGGTCAGCACGGCCGCGATCGCCAGACTAGAAGCGGACCTGGACACGGTTTTCATCGACGACGACGGCGGCGAAGTTCTTTTGCGACTCGGGGTTGCGGACAGTGACGGTGTCACCCCGGGCGCCATTCTCCATGGCCAGCGCCTTGAGGGTGACGACGAGCATGCCGTCGGCGGCGGAAACCTCGACGACGTTGCCCTTCTTCACGAGCGGACGACGGGCGATATCGCGCCAGGTCAGGAGCCGGCCGGCGGCGAGGGCGCGGGCAAAGACGTAGGAGCGATCCCCGACCGTTACCGGCACGACGTCGCGTTCGCGGAAGAGATCGACGCGGCGCGCCTCGAGCACGGTGGTCTCGAAGGGAGCGCCCGCGGACAGCGGCTGCACGGCAGCCCAGACCTCGCGCCAGTGCGAGGCGCGGACCACCAGTGTCTGGTCGGCGACCAGGAGATTGTCGGCGAGAATTTTGCAGCGCAGCAGCATGGACGCCGATGGTACCGGAGGGTATTCGACCACCGAAACCGTCCAGGAAGAGGCGACGCGCGCGGGCGCGGTCCAGGGGCGCAGGAACTCCAGCTGCAGTTCCCCCTCGAGATTGAAGCGGGTGGTGAGTTCGCGGGTGAGACGGGCCACGAACTCCTCGCGGGCGAGGGGTCCGGCACCCGTTGCGGCGACCTCGGCGGACGGTGCCGCGGCGGAGAGCGGGAGGGCGGCGGCAGCCGCGAAGGCGAAGACGGTGAGGAGCGAGCGCATCGACATCAGCGTTTCATGGCCGCCACGTTTTGGAGCATCTCGTCCGAAGTCTGGATCGACTTGGAGTTCACCTCGTAAGCGCGCTGGGCGACGATCAGGGCGACCATCTCTTCGACGATGTTGACGTTGGACGCCTCCACGTAGCCCTGAATGGTGCTGCCGAAGCCCTGTTCCCCGGGCTGGCCGGTTTCGGGAGCGCCACTCGCCGGCGTCTCCTCGTAGAGATTGCCACCGACCGAACGCAGACCCGCCGGGTTGGCGAAGCGCACCAGCGTCAGGCGGAAGGACTGGCGACCGTTGGCCGACTCCACCGTCACCTGCCCGTTCTCGGAAACGGCGACACTGCTGGCCCCAGCCGGGATCGGCTGGAACCCGCTTTGCACCGGGAGACCGTCGACGGTCACGACCTGGCCCTGGGCGTTCAGCTTGAAGGAACCCGCCCGCGTGTAACCGATGGTGCCGTCGGCGCGCCGCACCTCGAAGAAACCCTCGCCCTGAATCGCGAGGTCGAGCTTTTCGCCGGTCGCGTTGAGCTGGCCCTGGGTAAATACCTTGGACGTCGCGGCGACGCGGGAACCGTTGCCGACCTCCGTGCCGGTGGGCACGAGATTGCCGCCGCCGGAATCCGAACCGGATGCGCGCGTCGGCTGCTGGTAAAGGAGATCCTGGAACTCGATCTTGCTCCGCTTGAACCCGGGGGTGTTCACGTTCGCGAGGTTGTTCGCGATGGTGTTGAGGTTCAGCTGCTGCGCCTCCATGCCGGTGGCGGCGGAATAAAGGGAAAGATTCATGAGGAGAATCCGGTCGCGCCGGGAGTGGACTCGAGGTTCGGGGTGTAGGAGCCGACGGGCAGCAGGTAGGGCTCGAGGAGACGGAAGCCTGCGCGCGCCGCCCGGCGGGCCACGTGGCCCCGCCGCACGACTGGGGCCGGCCCGGCCCCATTCCGGGCTCGGCCAATCAGTCGTGATTGCGGTTGTCTGACTGGGGAATTCATGGGAGGGCGGGCGGCGTCCGTAGGGTTCAGCCGAGGGCTTCCAGCGATTTCTGGATCTGCTGCTCCACCGTCTGGATCATCTTCTGGTTCGCCTCGTAGGCGCGGGAGATCAGGACGAGGTCGACCATCTCGCGGAGCGGCGTCACGTTGCTGGCTTCGAGGTAGCCCTGCAGGAGTTCCGGGTTGTCGACGGTCTCCGGGGCGGGCGTGCCGTCGAGGGGGACGAAGAAACCGCCGGCGATCGGCCGGAGGCGCGCCGTGTCGGGGAAGTTCTTGACCGCGATCTTGCCGAGGGCCGTCGTGCCCTGGAACAGCGTGCCGTCCTGGTTGATCACGAGGTTGCCGCCGTTCGGAAGGAGGATGATCGGCGCGCCGGCCTCGCTGAGCACCTGATCACCGCTGGAGGTCACGAGCGTCCGGTCGGGCTGCATGCGGAATTCACCGCTGCGGGTGTAGACCCGGGAACCATCCGGCCGCTGGATCTCGAAGAACCCGGGCCCCTGGATCGCGACGTCGAACTCGCGCCGGGTCGGCTGGGTCTCGCCAAACTTGAAATTGATGCCGGAAAGCGACCGGGGAAACTGCACCGGCAACGTGCCCTCGCCGCCAAAGCGAGCCCGGGGATTGGCGCGCAGTTCCCCCGCCGTCTCCGTCGCAAAGTTGAC
Source organism: Verrucomicrobiota bacterium (assembly GCA_016222805.1). Lineage (GTDB taxonomy): Bacteria > Verrucomicrobiota > Verrucomicrobiia > Opitutales > Opitutaceae > ER46. Next base: position 26,263 of record JACRQG010000005.1, read on the forward strand.
CGTCCGCTTGCGGTAGCCGGTCGTCTGGCTCGAGGTGATGTTCTGCGAGACCGTGTCCTGCCATCGCTCCAGGGCGGAGAGGGCGGATGCGCTTTGGTAGAGACCGACATTCATGGACGGGGCCACTTGAGCCAGCCCCGTGCCTAGAAACCCATTCGGTCCTCAGGGACCTCTATTCCAATGGCTTAAAATACAAAAAACCTGCGGTTGCAGGTTTTTCCTCCCCGGCGCCGCAGGGAAGCGGAAGCGACGGCAGGATTTGCCGGGTGACCCGGACTCAGGTGCCGGCGGCGTAGAGGCACTCCACTTCCACGCGCTGCCCGCAGGAACAGACGACGACGAGCCGTACCACCTTGTCGCCTTCCTTCACCACTTCGACATGGGGCTCCGATCCAGCCTCCTTGCCGCCCCCGACCCCACAGCTGGCGTGCGCCGTGCGGGCGACGCCCGTGAGCCGGGATTGGGCCGGAGGGGTGCCGGGCACCCGCAACGACGTGAGTGGCAGCGATTTCTTGCCGTGCAGGAAGGATTTCATGGCGTGGGATGCGGCGGGGCTGAAGGGGCGGCGGCCGGCGTGGGCGCCGCCTTCGATGGCGGTGCCACTGACGTCACTGGAAGCTCGTTTCTGGTCCGTTCCTTGGGCTTTCCGCGAACTCCCAAGGCGAGACTAAGGGTGATGCGCTGGTTGGAGTCGGAATCGGGCTTCTCACCCTGCAACGGCTTGGTGTCCGCAAAGCCTGTCACCCGTTCGATCAACTCCGGAGGGACGGCGTAGTGCACCAGCCGGCGGCGGGCGGCGTTGGCCCGATCCGCGGACAGTTCCCACGCCCCATAGTCGTCGCGCGTTTTCATCCCGGTGCGCGTATGGCCGTCGATGATCACCCGCATGCCATGCCGGTCGATCGTCCAGGCCAGCGACTGCAGGACGAACTTTCCCCATTCGGTGAACTCCGGGGTGTCCTCGACAAACAGCCGCCGGCCGGGTCGGTCGAACAGGGTGATCTTCATGCCCTCGGAAGTGACCTGGATGTCGATCGGCTTGTCCTTGAACGACTCGTCGAGGTGCAGCAGCCGATAGAAATCGGCGGCGACCGAATTGAGGAAGGTCATTTCGATCTGCTTGCCGCGGTCCTGCTCCTTCTCGGTGCCCGTTTCCTTGCCTTCGCTCTGCGAAGTCTTGTTGCTGTTGAACGGCAGCACGCCGGACGTGGCGTTCATCGGCGAATGGAACGGATTCTGGAAGTAGCGCGATGTCGCGATGAGGATCTTCTCGTCCTGGGCTGAAATCCACAGCACCATGAACAGAGCCATCATCGCGGTCACGAAGTCCGCGTAGGCGACCTTCCACGCTCCACCTCCGCCTCCCATGGTGGTCCCTACTTGGCCGGAGCCAAGCCCTTCAGGGCCGCCTCGAGGGCGTCACCTGCGGGCTGCACGGCGCTGTCCAACGACCGCCGCGCCACCTCGACCGCGGTGAGCGGCGCGAGCCCCTTGGCGAAGCCCGCGATGGCCTGCATGATGCAGCGGAGGAACTGAGCGTCCGAGGCGTTGTTGAACTTCACACGGTTGGCGAGGGGATTGACGAATCCGTAGGCGACGAAAATACCGAGCAGCGTGCCGGTGAGGGCCGCCGCCACCTTTTGACCGACCTTCTCCGGGCCGTCGGCGATGGCCGCCATCGTGTTGATGATGCCCAGCACCGCGGCCACAATGCCGATGCCCGGGAGGGAGTCGCCCACCAGCTGCAGAACGTGGACGGGATGCTCCGCCTCGACGCTCTTCGCCTCGAGTTCCGCCTGCATCAACGACTCCAGTTGGTCGGGTTTCATCTTCCCGTCGACCACCGGCTTGAGACCGTTGCAGATGAACTCCAGCCGCTCCGGGTGGTTCAGGACCAGGGGGTAGCGCTGGAAGATCGAGCTCTGCTTCGGGTTCATGATGTGCTCCTCCAGCGCAATCAGGCCGTTGCGCCGGCCGATCATGAAGATCTCGTAGAGCAGCTTCAGAAGCTCGGTGAAATCCTTGTCGTTCATCGCCTTTCCGGTGATGCACTCCTTCACCTTGTGCACGATGTGCTTCAGCACGTGCCCCGGGCTGGCGATCACGAGCACGCCCGCTCCGACCCCCAGGATGACGACGAACTCCGAAACATGGAGGAGCACCAACGGCTGGCCCCCGGCGAGCATAAAGCCGCCGAGGGTCGAGGCGATGACGATGATGGCTCCGATGATGATCAGCATCGAAATACGTCGGGGTGAGGACGGCCGTCAGCGCTCCCGGACCCGCTGGAGGTACGCGCGCAGGCCAAGGATGGTCTGGGCGTGGATTTGGCAGATGCGCGACTCCGTCAGGCCGAAGACGGCGGCGATTTCGGCCAAGCGCATGTTTTCAAAGTAATACATCGCGAGAATCTTCTTCGGTATGTCGGGCAATTCCGCGATTCGTTGAGCGAGAAGTTGCTGCAACTCCTCCTTCTCCAGGTTGTCCCGGCCGGTCGTATCGTGGTCGTCGGCGAGGATTTCGTGCAGGGAGGCCCCCTCCCCTTCCTCGCCGTCGGAGTGTTGGTCGATGGCCAGGAAGGTGACCGGCTTGGACTCCTCGACCCACTTGGCGTACTCCTTGCGGTCGATGCCCAGCGAGGCACACACCTCCTCATCCGTGGCGGCGCGGCCGAGCTTCTGCTCCACCTCGTTGATGGCGTTCTTGAGCTTACGGGAACGGGCGCGGGCCCGCCGCGGGCACCAGTCGAGCCGCCGCAGTTCGTCGAGGATGGCGCCCCGGATGCGGGTCGAGGCGTAGCTGGCAAACGTGCTCCCCTGTTCGGGGTCGAACTTCCGCACGGCCGCGATCAGCCCGGTGACTCCGACGCTGTAAAGGTCGTCGGCGTCGACGTGCGCCGGGAGATTCAGCTTGATCCGATCCACAACATTGCGGACGAGAGGCAGGTAGCGCTCGATTAGGTCCTTTTCATCGACGGCGCTCGGCGAGATTCCCTGATACGCACGCCAGGCGGTGGCGGGCGAAGCATCCATGCTGGGGATCGTAGCAGTGGCGGTGTTCATGTTAACGGGGGGAAAGGGTTATTTCGGTTTGGGCTGGGCCGCCTGGGCGGCGGTGGCGGCGGCATGCCGCTGGAGGATGGTTTCGCGGACACCGCGCAGGACGGTGTTCCAGAACCAACGAAAGAGGATGGCCCCGCAGAGGCACCCGACCGCGCCGTCGAGGAAGACCCGATCCGCGGCGTGGCCGGCCAGGTGGCTCGCTCCGGCGGCGGCGGCGAAACCCGAGGCTCCTCCCAGTCGAAAGACATATTTCATGGTGCGGCGGGTTTCAGGTTTCGTCGTCGGGGAGCGTCCGGCGCACGATGGCGCCCGCGACATCCTCCTCGCAGTCACCCGTCAGCGACGGGCCGGTGGCGAGGAACAGCGGTTCCACTTCCTCATCGAAAAGGTAATCCCAGAGCTTGCCCCACTGGGGCACCTCATCGAGGTGGGTGAACACCAGGTGGGTGGCCCCGAGGTCCCGACCGGCGGTGTAGGCCTCGCGGAGGCAGGAGCGATCGTAGGCGGCGTTGAGGACCAGGACGCGTTCCGTGATCGCCTCGCGATCCAGCCAGGCGGCGAGCGTGTCGTTGTCCGAGGCGCGCCGGGTCGACAGCGCCGGAAGGTCGCAATACACGAAACCATGGGGAACGGCCGACTGCGTCGCGCAGGGGAAGTGCGCGAGCGGCACCCCCATCGCCTCGGCGAAGACCGGCAGCGGGCCGAGGGGGTTGGGGCGATCGAATTCCACGCTGACGACGTGCCCGAGGCGGGCGCGACGGCAGACGTCGCCGGCGAGCCACTTGCACAGCGCGGTGGTGCGCCCCACCCCGGCGGTGCCGAGAAACGCGGCGCGCGAGATCGGGGCCTTCGGCACGCGGGCGCCCGCCTGGGCGCGCAGCAGGCGCGACGTCTCGGCCAGGGCGCGGTGCAGGGGCAGCGTGTTGAGTTTCTCCCACTCCGACCCCGACTGCAGGCGGTTGAGGGTGCTTTCGGTGACGCCGGAACGGCGCAGCAGGCCGGTCAGGCCCAGGGAAGCGGGAAGCTGTGGCAGGCGCGAACGCAACGGGGACGGCGTTGGCGCCTCCTCCGCCGGGGTGGCCGGCTCCGCCGAAACCGCCGCGAGGCCCGTCGCCGGCGCGTCGATCTGCGCGATGACCTCGAGCCGGGGCGCAGAGAAGAATCGGCGCAGGCCGCGGGCCTCGACCGCGCGCACGGAGAGCACGCGTGCCGCCGGACCGAGCTTCTCCCGAATCAGCGCCACGGCCTCGGCGGTGGACTTGACCGTGAACTTGTAGGCGCCGGGCCCGAAGGTGGGTGATGGGGTGGACATGGCGGATCAGGCGGCGGCCTTGAGCGGCATTTCCTGGCGCTGCAGATGGGCGGGCGGAGTGATGATTCCGGCATTCTCCACCTCGGTGGCGGCCGGAAGCTCCTGGTACGCGAGCACGGCAACCCGCGGGAACGACGACTCGAAGAAGCGCTTGAGCGGCAGCCGAATCTCCGTCGAGACCACGATCACGCCTGGCTGTCCGGCGGCGACAAGCTCCGCGGACCGGCGGCCAATCTCCTCGAGGAGATAGCGGGCGGTGGCGGGATCGAGCGCCAGGCCGACCTCGGTCGGGGAACGGTGCACCTTCTGCGCCAGCCATTGTTCCAGCCGCGGATCGAGCGTGACGGCCCGCACCACGCCGGGGCGGCTCTCGTACTCGGGCACGAAGTACAGCCCCAGCCGGCGCCGCACGAGTTCACTGAGATCGTCAGGGTTCTTGGAGAGCGGGGCAAAGTCCGCGATGCCCTCGAGAATGAGCGTCTGGTTGATGATCGAGACGTTTTCGCGGAGAAGATTCTGCAGCACCCGCTGGATGATGCCCAGGTTGACGAGGTCCGGCAGGAGCTCGGCGACCAGGGCGGGCTGCGTCTGCTTGAGATGATCCACCATCTGCTGGACCTCCTGCCGGCCGAGCAGGTGATGGGCGTGGGATTTCAGCGCCTCGGAGAGGTGGGTGATCAGCACGGACGCGGAGTCGACGACCGTGAACCCGTTGAGCTCGGCCGTCTTCTTCTCGGCCGCGTCGATCCAGGTGGCCTCGAGGCTGAACACCGGCTCGACGGTCGGCACGCCCTTCAGGCGGATCTTGCTGCCCGAGACATTCATCGCGAGCCAGCGGCCGGGCATGAGCTGACCGCGGGCGACCGGCTTGCCCCGGAGGAGGAAGCGATAGTCGTTGGCCTCGAGCTCCAGGTTGTCCCGCACCGAAATCGGCGGCACGACGATGCCCTTGTCGCGGGCGAGGGACTTGCGGACACCCGTGACGCGGGACAGCAGCTCGCCGCCCGTCTTGGCATCAGCCAGGCTGAGGAGCCCGTAGCCGATCTCGATCGCGAAAATGTCGATGTCCATGAGCTTGCGCACATCCTCGACCGGTCCCGCTCCCGCGGGCGCGGTCGCGGGAACTGCCGCGGTGCCATCGGCCTTGGCCCCGGCGCGCGCGCCGGCGGCGGGACGGGGAGCCCCGGCCGGCGTCGAAGCCGTGGCGGTGGCGGTACCGGACGTGGTTTCCTGCTGCTGGATCAGGCGGGAAAGGAAGGCGGCCAGACCGGCGAGGCCGAAGAACGGCACGATCGGC
>JACRQG010000005.1:31966-101974 GCA_016222805.1 Verrucomicrobiota bacterium
CGCGCGGGTAGCGGAAGAGCTGGCCCGCGAGTTGCGAACCCAGGTTGGCGTTCTCGGACGCGCGGGTGACCAGGAGGCCGGCGCCGACCGACAGCACGAGGGCGGGAATCTGCGAGACCAGGCCGTCACCGATCGACAGCAGCGTGAACTTCTGGAGCGATTCCCCGAGCGACAGGCCGATCTGCAGCACGCCGATGGCGAAGCCGCCGATGACATTGATCAGGGTGATGATGATGCCGGCGACCGCGTCACCGCGCACGAACTTCGAGGCGCCGTCCATCGCACCGTAGAAGTCGGCTTCCTTCTGCACCTTCACGCGGCGCTCGGTCGCGGTGGTCTCGTCGATGATGCCGGCGTTGAGCTCGGCATCGATGGCCATCAGCTTGCCCGGCAGCGCATCGAGGGTAAACCGCGCACTCACTTCCGCGATGCGGCCGGCACCCTTGGTGATGACGACGAAGTTGATGATGACCAGAATGAGGAACACCACCGCGCCGACGATGTAGTTGCCCTGAATCACGAAGTGCCCGAAGGCATCGATCACGTGCCCCGCGTAGCCGTTCACCAGAATCTGGCGCGTCGAGCTGATGTTGAGCGCGAGACGGAACAGCGTCAGGGCGAGGAGCAGCGTGGGAAAGCCGGAGAGTTCGGGCGGGTCCTTGACGTAGATCGTCGCGAGCAGGACGAGCAGCGAGAGCCCGATGTTCAGCGCCAGGAAAGTGTCCAGCAGGATCGTCGGCAGCGGCAGGATCAGCAGCAGGACGGTAAGGAACAGGCCGCCCGTGAAGAGCAGATCCGCGCGCTTGATCAGCAACTGGACCGGACTGGAGGAGCTGGCGGCGGGAGCGGTCATGGCTCAGGCGCTGGCCTCCATCCGGCGGGCCTTCAGGCGGTGGAAATAGTAACGGTGCGTGCGGTAAACGACGGCCAGGATCTCCGCGACCGCCTGGTAAAGCTCGGCCGGGATCGCCTCGCCCACCTTGCCCATGGCGAAGAGCAGGCGCGCGACTGGCTTGTTTTCGACCGTCGGCACGCCGTGCTCGGCCGCCAGCGCCTTGATGCGCTGCGCGAAACGATTCTCCCCCTTGGCCAGGACGATCGGAGCCTTGTCCTGTCCGCGCTCGTACTTCAGGGCGACGGCGAAGTGCGTGGGGTTGGTCACGACGACGTCCGCCGTCGGCACGGCGGAGAGCATCTGCTTCTGGAGGAGCCGGCGGGCCATCCGGCGCATCGCCGCCTTGGAGTGCATGTCGCCTTCCGCCTGCCGCCGCTCATCCTTCACTTCCTCCCGCGTCATCATCAGGTCGCGCGAGGTCTTGAACTTTTCCCAGCCGTAGCTGATGGCCACGACGATCCCGAGGGCGAAGATGAGCCGGCCCAGGAAAACCAGCGTGGCGTTGCTCAGGAACTGGCCCAGGTAGGCCGCCTCCACCGGCGTGGTGAACAGCGGATCGGAAAGGAGTCCGCGCGCCCCCAGCCAAAGCGCGGCGCCAATCGCGGCGATCTTCAGCAGATCGATCCCGGTCTTGATGAAGATGGTCTTGTTGAAGAGCCGGCCGAAACCCGCGACGATGTCGAGGCTCTCGGGACGGAAGGCCAGCGCCTTCGGCGACAACCGGAATCCACTCTGCACGCCGCTCGCCAGCAGCACCGCCCCCAGCAGGGCCACCAGCATCGGGACAAAGGCGCCGATCACCACCACGACCGCCTCGCTCAGCCGCATCGTGATTGTATCGAGGTGCACCGGCGTGCTGCTGAGGTGCGAAAAGACCCCCACCGAGTACTCGGCAATGCTCTGGCTGGCCGTGCGCGTCGTGAAACCCAGGACCCCAAGCACCGCCGCAAGCATGAACACGAGCGTCAGCTCCGGCGACTTGGCAAATTCCCCGCGGTCCTGCGCTTCCGAGAGCCGTTTTTCGGTCGGTTGCTCGGTTTTTTGGTCTTGGTCGTGCGCGTCGGCCATCGGGAAAACACCCCCTGTTCGCAACGCGGATGCCAACGCGCGTCCGCCTTTTCTTACCGGCCTCCCGCCAAGCAATTAAACTTCTAAAGTCCGCCTCGTTCCGGCCGCCGCTCCCGGAGCCGTTTCGAGTGTCAAAAGAACGGCAAAAATTGCCGAGAGGCAGTTACCCGGTGGCCGGGTCGAAGTGAGGCTCCGACCTGCCCTGCGCACCACGCCCCCGCAACGGCAGTTTCGCTTCGCCGGCCGCGCTCCGTCCTGCAGGTCCGGAACCATCGGAGCCCGCGAAACCGGCGGAGGACGCCCGGCGCGCGGTTTCCGCTCAGCGCCCCGGCAAAAGGTGCAGCATGCGGAGCGGCAGATCGCCAAACTCCACGTAAAGATAGCGGGCCACCAGCGAACCCGCAGTGCCCAGGAGACCCAGGCCGAGCAGCGAACGTGCGGGCAGACTCACGATGAAGACGTTGGTCCGCGGCACCGCCCGCGCGAGGACGGCAAAGGCGAGCGTGACGAGGAAGTTCATCGCGATGAACGGCGCGGCGATCCGGAATCCGAGTTCGATCATCGCCGCCGTCCCGGCGACGAGCGAGGAATCCGCTCCCGCCGCCAGCAGCGGGCGCCCCGCCGCCACATGGTGAAAACTGCGGACGAACGCCGTCAGCACGCCGTGGTGACCCCCGAACAGGAAGAACAGGACCACCGCCAACGCCCCCAACAGGGCGGCCAGCGGCTCCGAGGAAGGCTCCGGCACGCCCATGCCCGGGGTCGCGTTGAACCCCACTTCCGAAGAAATCACCCGCCCCGCCATCTCCACCGCGCCGAAGGTAAGTCGCACGACAAATCCCATCGCCAGGCCCACGAGTACTTCCCGCGCCGCGGCCGCCAACAGGGGCCAGAGCGAGAAGTCCACCGACGAGGGCGGGATGAGCCCCACGACCAGGTTGGCGAGACACACCGCGATGCCCACCCGCACCGGAATCGGAATCGGGTGACCGGCCAGCACCGGAAGCTGCAGGATGATCCCCAGTGCCCGCAGGAGCACCATCACCCAGGTGACGAGAAAGTCGACCGACATGGCGCAGCGGATCCCAGGCCTACCGAGGCAGCGGGGGGAAAGGCGGCCGGCTCACCACGGGCTTCGCGTTTCAGAGCTTGCAGCCTAGTGACCGAGCGTCCCCATGCGGGTGAGGACGGCGATCGCAAACTCCGAGAGCGAGCGCAGGAGCCAGGGGGTGAGCACCATCGCCAGCCCCGCGAGCGCGACGAGCTTGGGCACAAACGTCAGCGTCTGCTCGTTCATCGAAGTCACCGACTGGAAGATACTGGAGAGCAAACCGATGACGAGGGTCACTCCCAGGAACGGCGCCACCACGTAGAGGGCGAAGACGACGGTGGACTTGAACAGATCGATCGCGAGGTCGGGATTCATGCGGCGAAGCTCTGGACGAGGGACCGCACCACGAGGTGCCATCCGTCGACCAGCACGAAGAGGAGGAGCTTGAGCGGGAGCGCCACCGTGATGGGCGGCATCATCATCATGCCCATCGCCATCAGGACGGTGGACACGAGGAAATCGATGACGAGGAACGGCAGGAAAAGCAGGAAGCCCATCTGGAAGGCCGTCTGCAGTTCACTGATCACAAAGGCCGGGATCACCACCCGCATCGGCAGATCCCGGACCGCGGTGGGGCCAAAGCCGCCGAGTTCGAGGAAGTACTCGAGGTCGCGGGTCCGCGTCTGTTTCAGCATGAACTGCTTCAGCGGCACCGCGGCGCGATCCAGCGCCTCGATCGACGTGATCCTGCCATCAAGATAGGGTCGGATGGCCTCGTCGTTGACGCGATCGACGACGGGTCCCATGAGAAAAAACGTCAGGAAAAGGGAGAGGCCGATGACAATCTGGTTCGAAGGGGCGCTGGGTGTGCCGAGCGCCGTGCGCACGAAACCGAGGACGATCACGATGCGCGTGAAGCTGGTCATCAGCAGCACGATCGACGGCGCCACGGACAGCAGCGTCATCACGACCACGATCTGCAGCGCCACGCTGACCTCGCCAGCCTGGCCGGCGCCCTCGAGGCCGATATTGAGGCGGAACGGGCCGGAAGACGCGGGGCGGGACGCCGTTGGGCTGGTGGCGGTGGTCGTCGAGGTGGTGGTCGTAACCTCTCCGGCAGGTCGGCTCAGGACGCTCGGCGGCACCGAAATCACCGGCGGGGCGCTCGGAGCCGGAGAAGGGGTCTGCGCCCCGCCCAGGGTGGCGGCCAGAACGAGACCCAGCGCCACACCCAGCCATCGGCCCCGGAAGTTCATGGGCCGCGTTTCTCCTCGTGCAGCGGCGCCAGCATCTCGATGCGGTCGGGGCAGACTCCCAGGAGAAACTTCTTGTCCTCGTAGGTCGCCACCACGAGGTACTGCCGGTTGCCCAGCGAACGCGTCTCGGCGATGGCCAGCGCGCGCCCCACCGCCACTCCGGGAGCCTGTCGGCGTCCCCGCCACAACAGCCATCCGCCGGCGGCCGCGAGCGCCGCCCCGACCACCAGGGTAAACGTTCCCACTCCGCCCGTCGCCGGCGCAGTCGTGGGTGTGGCCTTTCCGGGATAGAGGATGCGGTCATCCTCCGCCGCCCATGCGGCCGAGGCCAGCGCCACTGCGCCAGCCAGCGCCAGCCTCCGGGCAGCCGTCCGCTTCATGGGGTCGCACTGCCCACCAACTCCGTCACCTTGATGCCGAAGTTATCCTCGACCACCACGACCTCGCCGTAGGCGACCAACTTGTCGTTGACGAACAACCCGACCGGGTCGCTGGCATGCTGCGTCAGCTGCACGATGGAGCCCGGCGCCAGTTCCAGCACCTCGCGCATCGGCAGCTGCACGGAACCGAGCTGCACGGTGACCCGCAGCTTCACGTCCATCACGATATCAAGGGCTTTTTCTTCCATCGGGTTTAACCTGGTTTGCATCCTCCGCGGGGAGTTTGCGGGTGATTTGGATGGCCACGCGGTCCGTATCGAGGCCGACGGTGCCGATGAACTTCGCCGTCCCGCTGAGCAGGACCCTGGTTTCCTGGCAGATCGAGGCCGGCAACTCGATGACGTCGCCGACCCGAAGACTCGCGATTTCCCGCACCGGGAGCTCGACCGCCTGCCACTCTGCCCGGACGGGAAGGGTGATGCGGTCGTAGGCGGCGTGCCATTCCGACCGGCGGACACTGGGCGCGACGGCGGAGTCCTTCTGCCGCTTCGCCTGCATCTTCTTCACCATCGGCTCGATGGTGTAGTAGGGCACACCGATCTGAATCTGCTCGGAACAATCGCCGAAACTCGCCTCCAGCGTGAGGGCGAGGACGATCGCGTCCTTCGGAGAGGTCTGTAGAAAGCGCCCGTTGTTCTCGTGGCCGATGACCGACGGGTGCATTTCCTGGTCGGACTTCCACTGCGCACACCACTCTTCCAGGAAGGCGAGGATCACATCCTCAATCAGCGCGATTTCAATCTCCGTGAGATAACGCTCCGCCTTGACCGAGTGCCCGCGCCCGCCGAGCAGGCGGTCGGCCACCGTCAGGGCCAGCCGGGGGTTGATGTCGAGGATTCCCACCCCCACGAGCGGCTCCACCTTGAAGAGCGACAGGTGCGTGGGGCTCGGGAGCGACTCGCAGAACTTCGAATACGTGACCGTGGTGAGCCCGGACATCTTCAGCCCAAACTCCATGCGCAGGAAGAGCGACAGGCGCGCGCTCAGGTAGCGAATGAAGTCCTCGTGCAACAGCCGGAGCCGGCGGAGTTCGCCCTCGGAGAGGAAGACGGGGTTCCGGAAGTCATACTGCTCGACCTTGGGCGGGGTGGCGTGCTTCGACCCGCCCCCGAGGACGGTCTTCTTCGCCTCCTGCGGTTCGAGCGACTGCGCGATCAGCCGATCGATCTCGGACTGATCCAGCGTGTCGACCTGCGGCTTTTGGGGGTCCTCGGCCATTATTGGATGACGAAGTCCGAGAAATAGACCTGATCCGCCACCTTCTTGCCGAGCGCCTGGTTGTAGGCGCCCACGAGTTTTTCCCGGATGATGTTCTTCGAGCCCGGTTCCTCGAGGTCGGCGAGTGACAGCGACGACAGCACGTTGAGCGTGATGTCGGTCATGCGGGGCTTCGCCGCGTCGAACGCCGCCTTGATGTCGGCACCGGCCGCCCCGGTCACCATGAAGCTGGTCTTCAGGTAGCGGGTACCCATGGTCCCGGCGAGGTTGACGACAATGTTCTGAAACTCGTAGGTGCCGGCGGCGCCGTTGCCCCCTTTCGCTCCCCCTTTGCCGCCACCAGCGCCGTGGGCGGCACCGGCCGCGGGCTCCGTCACCGTGACCTGGACCGGAGGTGCGCTGGTGATCTTCTTCTGGAGCCGGGGCAGAAGGACGAATTCCACGGTCGCCCACGTGGCCGCTGGCGCGACCAGCACGGCCACGATGACCGGAAGCCAGGCTTTGGCCCCTCCCCCACCCGCCGGAGCGGCGGGAGCGGGGGCGGCGGGAGATTCCTTCGCCGGAGCGGCGGGAGTGTCGGCTTTGGCTGCCATGAGGGGAAGGGTGTCGAACGCGAGACCAGGCGGGGAGAGCGGCGCGAAGGCGTGTCCGGCGCAACCGGGCGCGACTCCGCGTTTTCAGGAGGGAAGCTCAGTTGCGCTTCAGGTTGACGATGTCCTCGAGGACCGTGTCGGAGACGGTTACCAGTCGTGAGCCGGCCTGAAACGAGCGCTGCGTGGTGATCAAGTTGGCAAACTGATCGGTGAGGTCGACGTTGGAGAGTTCCAGCGTGCCCGACTGCACATAACCGAGACCATTGGTGCCGGGACCGTTGGTGGTGGCGTCCAGCGCGAATGAACCGCTGGCGGCTCCGACCGGACCGGCCGCGAGGAGGCCCGTGTAGAGGTTGTTGCCCTCGCGAACGAGCGCCGCCGGGTCGTTGTAATCCTGCAGGAGCACGCGGTTGGTCGTCGCCGAGGTGCCGTCCGAGTAGAACTCGACGATGTTGCCGAGCTTGTCGATTGAGACGGACTGCCGCTGCGCACCGGTCGGGGGCGTGCCGAGCTGGATGTCGCCGACGGTGACCAGGCCGGTGCCGGTGCCACCCTGCACGCGGTAACCCTGGGCCGTGACCAGGTAGCCCTGATCATCCCAGCGGAAGTCGCCGGCGCGCGTGGCGTAGACCGTGCCGTCGATCGAGTTCTTCACATGGAAGAACCCGTTGCCGGACACGCCGAGGTCGGTGACCTTGCCCGTGCTCGCGAGGGAACCCTGGTTGAAGTTGGTGTTCACGCCGGCGAGCGTCACGCCGGTGCCGACGCCCAGCACGGCGGAGTTGGTGCCGCCCGGGCTCGACGGCGCGGAGCGCTGCAGGATGTTGCTGAAACTGTCGGCGTACTTCGCCTCCGACGCCTTGTAGGCGGTCGTATTCACGTTGGCGATATTGTTGCCGATGACTTCGAGGCCCTTCATGAACGTCCGCAAAGCGCTGACGCCGCTGCCCATTGTGCCGATGAGTGACATGGTGGTGGTATGGAGTTGAGGTTTAGGCGCCGCCGGACGGTGCCGACTGCGGAACGCTGATTACGCCTGGCTCCACCCGGAGCACGGCGGAAAGGGGATAGGTCTCGCCGGCAATCACGAGCTTGGGCTCGCTGCCGCTCGCATCGACGGCGGTGACGTCCGCGGTGACCGGCTTGCCATCGGCGTTGTTCACGGTCACCCGGTGACCGAGGTACGAATTGGCGGTCACGCGCAACTGATCGGCCCGCAGGGCGGCCATTTCCTTGCTCGTGGCGCTGGCCTGCTCGAGGGCGGAGAACTGCGCCATCTGGGCGATGAACGCCGTGTCTTCCACGGGCTTCATCGGATCCTGCATCTGGAACTGGGTGGCGAGGAGCTTGAGAAAATCGCTCTGACCGAGGTTCTTCTGCGGGATGCGTGACAGGGTGCTTTCCGAATCAGTCGTGGCAGCGAGGGTGCTGCGAACAGCGGAGGTGGCGGCGACGGAAGACATGGGGGTTCAGGCGACGGTGGAGAGGTGGCGTGAGGTGGCGGAGGGAACGGCGCGAATCGTCGCCTCGCCCAGCGCGGCAGACGCGCTCGCCGCGACGCCGCGACGCCGCAGGCCGGGAAGCCCGGGCAAACCCGGGGAGGCTTCGGCGTCCTGCAGGCCCTGTCGGCCCCGATTCGCATCACTGAAACTCTCGCTCGAGGCGCCCGATCCGGCCGGCAGCGTGCTGGTCACGTGCGTCGCCACCCGGAAGGAGCGATCGGTGCCCTCGGGAATCGCCCGGCATTCCTGCACCAGCGCCGCCCGCAATTCCGCGGAATCCGTGCGGAACGTGGCGCGCAGTTCGTCCTCGCGCCGCTCGACATGCACGGCCAGTTCCGTGTCTCCGACGGTGAACTTGAGGCTCACCGTGCGGTGCTCCCCGCGGGCCAGTTGATCCGCGGCGTTCAAGGCCGCCTCCACCGCACGGCGCGCACCGGTGGCCGCCCACTCGAAAGACTCCCCGTCCCTGCCCGTTCCCGTGTCGGCGGCCCCGACCTCCGCCAACCCTCCCGCAGCCGGGGCGATGTCGGTCTCGGGCGCGAGACGGGACGAATGGACGAGGGCAGGCATGTGTCCCTGTTCGTTAGCAACCGTGGTGCCAAGCACAGGATACTCCCCCGCAAAGCCCTTCGCAGCAGCCGTTTCCCGTTCTTTCATCGCGGCTCCAACAGAGAATTCCCCCTGCTCGCGCATCGCCCCGTGGTGAGCGGCAATTTTTTCCGCCACACTCACCCGCGGATAGGCGCGCCCCACTGGCACGCCGCGGACGCGGCCGTTTTGGTCGATACCAATCGCCGCGACGGCACCCGTTTCGTGAGCCTGAAGTTCCGGCCGCATCGATTCAGCGGTGCTGCCCGTCGCTGCCTCCGTCTCGATCGCGGAGACCTCGGCTCGAATCGGAACTCCCTTCGGCAGCGGAGCTCCTGCCCGCAACACCGGCTCCTCAGCCGCCGCCGCGCGATCCGCCGTGACCGGGGAGGGACGCGTTGGCCAGGCTTCGCCCTTTGGCGCCGCCCCTGCCGGGCCGGCGAGGCGAAGGACGTCGTCTGCCGTCTCCACCGGAGCGGTGGCAACCACCCCGAGTTGCGCGCCGACTTCGCTCGACGCGTGCTCTTCGGCCGCCGGGAGCCCTGCGGGGGCCAACGGCGCCGAGACCCGATCGTCGCGGCTGGGCGTAGTGCGCTGGCTGTTCAGCGACGGAGCCTGGCGTGCTCCAACCGGATTGGATCCCTGCCGCAAAAGACCCTGGGCTGCTGCCACAGGCACTTCTGGCACTCCCCCCGTTGGCCCGGTGGCGGCCGGCACGTCGGTTTCTTCCGGCTGGGAACAGTTCGTCCCCCGGGCGATCGGCTCTTCCACAACGGAAGGAACAAGCAGGAGCGGTGAGGAATCCGTCAGGTCATGGACTGCCAACGAGAGCGGCGTGGAAAGTGTCGAAGTCTCGACTGCAGCGACCGACACGGTCTCGTCGTCCGGCAACTCCGTTACCGGGGCCGCTGTTCCTCCGCCATCCGGTTGCAACCCTGCCGCCTTGCCTTCAGCCTCCGGACTCACGGTTTCGGCCGCATGCGTCGCCGACGGGCGCAAGGTGCGGGAGGCGAGCGCAGACGCCGCCATCAGCCGGCCGCCTCCACTCGAAAGTGCGGCCACAGCGGTGGCAGGCTGGCCTGAGGTTAAGACCCCTCCAGTTCCCGCCGGCACCGGCTCGCCCTCACGCGGCCCGAGGGCGACAGTCACGCAGTCTGACTCGGTCCCGAGTTCCGCAACCGAATCGTGGGCCGCAACGGCGAACTCCCCCATCGCAAGGGGAGTGCCGGCCATCAGGCTGACGAAGCCAGCGAGACCAGGGCTCGACGGAGACGACGGAACCGTCCCTGGCATCGGGCTCGCGCTTTCCGGACTCGCCGGAGCAAGCAACTGCGCAAACTCGGGCGTCGCGACCGCGTCGGTCGGCGCCGCGGAGACGGGAGCAGCGGCGCCGAGCGTCGCGAGCAGGGGATCGGTGGGAAGCGTGGATGCGGAGAGTTTCATGCGGGAAAGCCCTCCGTGGCCTCCGAAAGAGCCGGCGCCGATCCGTGGCGCGGGAAAGGGTCTCAGGTCGAACTGGCGGTCTTGGCCGCCTTCACATGACGAAGTTTTTCGGACAGGGTGGCGGCGCGCTTGGCCAGGGAACCGTCCGAGGCGGCGGTTTTCGCCATTTCCTCGAAAATCGCGCCGACGACCTCGGCCTTCATCAGGGCGAGGATCTTCACGGCGGTGGCGTCATCGATCTCCTTGAGGATCGCGACCGCGGCTTTGGGAGTGAGGCTGGTGTAGGTCTGCGAGAGCGCTCGCAGGTTCTTGGATTCGTCACTGGTGATCTCGACGACCTTGTCGCCGATCTCCTTGCGCAGCCGCTCGATCTCGGCCCGCATCTTCGCCAGCTCCTTTTCCTCGGCCGCAATGCGGCCGGCCCGCAGATCCAGCAGTTCCGCCTGCTTGCGCACGCGGGCCCGTTCCTCCTTCAGCTCGTTCGAGAGGTTGTCGATTTCGATTGTCCAGAAGTCCCAGCCGCGCTCGACGAGTTCCTCCGGCGCCTTGTTCACCACCACCACCATCGATTTCTCGATCAGGGGAACGAGGGCGCGGGCGCTGAAATACACGCCGACGCCGACGCTCAGGAAGATGCCGGCGGTGGCGGCGACGATCGGGTTCTGCAGTTTTGCATTCATATCGCCACGAGTTCGGCGCGCCGCGCCGCCTGGCGCGTCGAGAATTCATCGTACTCCGCCTGCTCCTCGCGGTTGGTGGCGGCGCGGTGCAGCCCCCGGGCCTTCTGTTCCAGCCGCTTGACCACCTCGAGCTGGCGGTGCGCCTCGAGGTATTCATTGCGCCGCCGGTGCATCAGGTCGCGGGCCGTGATCATCGCGCGCTCCGCGTCGGCCTCGGCGGCCACCTCGCGCCGGTAGCCATTGAGCGTGTGCGCCTCCTCGGCGGCATTGAAGCAGCCCTGGCGGCCGGCGAAGAGGCTGACTTCGAATTCCGCCACCCGGCGGCGGGTCGATTGCAGGAACTCCTCCGACTCTACGTAGGCATGCACCGCGGCCGCGAAGGCTTCGCGGGCGCGGGACTCCCGGTGGGCCCGCAGGACGACCACCGGCTGCAGCGGGAAGCGAAAACGTTTCATGTGAGGATTTTCTTGAGTTGTCCGAAGGACTGGAGACGCGGGGTGTGCTCGTGGACTCCCTGCCGGAGGAAAGTCCGCAGCGGTTCGTGCAGGGCGATGGCCTGGTCGAGCGCGGCGTTCACGCCTTTCTGGTGGGCGCCAATCAGGATCAGGTCTTCGTTCTTGCGGTAGAGGGCCAGGTGCTCGCGGGCCTTCCCCGCCAGGGCGACCTCCTCCGGGGTGCAGACGTCGCGGGTCAGGCGCGACACGCTCTCCAGGACGTCGATGGCCGGGTAGTGATTGAAGTGCGCCAGCGTGCGCGAAAGCACAATGTGGCCGTCGAGGATGCCGCGCACCGCGTCCGCCACCGGTTCGTTCATGTCGTCACCTTCGACGAGCACCGTGTACAACGCGGTAATCGCTCCGGTTTCCCCCGCCCCGGCGCGTTCCAGCAATCGCGGCAGCAGGGCGAAGACCGACGGGGTGTAGCCGCGCGTCGCCGGTGGTTCCCCGACCGCGAGACCGATTTCCCGCTGGGCCATCGCAAAGCGCGTCACCGAATCCATCATCAGGAGGACATTCTTGCCGGTATCCCGCCAGGCCTCGGCAATCGCGGTCGCCGTGAAGGCCGCCCGCAGGCGCAGCGGCGCCGGAGTGTCGGAGGTCGCGACCACCACGACCGCCCGCTTCATGCCCTCGGGTCCAAGGTCCTTCTCGATGAACTCCCGCACCTCGCGGCCGCGCTCGCCCACGAGGGCGATCACCACAACATCGGCCTCGGACGCGCGGGCAATCATGCCCATCAGCGTCGACTTGCCGACGCCGGAACCGGCGAACAACCCCAGCCGCTGCCCGCGGCCGAACGGTACGAAGGTGTCGATCGCCCGCACTCCCGTGGTAAAGGCGTGCTTGATTCGCTGCCGGCGCAACGGGTGGGGCGGGGCCGAACTGCCGCGCACAACCCGCTCGAGCGGCAACAATCCCAGGCCGTCATAGGGGCGCCCCAGGGCATCGAGCACCCGGCCGAGCATCTCCGGCGAAGTGCGGGGCAGCGGCGGGCGATCCGAGGCGGCGACCTCGCAGCCAACGTGCAGCCCTGTCGTGTCCCCGAGCGGCATGAGGAGCACGCGGTGTTCGCGAAAACCCACCACTTCGGCGCGCACGCTGAACTCGTCGCGCAACGAGCGCACGAGACAGAGCTCGCCCAGGCCGACATTCGGGCCGTCGGACTCGATCACGAGCCCCGCCACGCCCGTCACCGTGCCCACGCGCTGGACCGGCGGAAGGTGCCGGACCTGCGTGCGCAGCGTTTCGACGAGGGGAGCGACGAGGGACATCGGAGCGAACTCAGGCCTTGCCCCGCGTCGTCCGGCGCCGGCCGAACCGACCGACGACAATCGCGGGGAACATCGGGATGACCGGGGCGAGCGTCACCACCGCTGCCAGCGACCCTTCCAGATGGAGGGGGCTGCTGGCTGGCTTGCGACCGGTGAAGTCGGCGGTGGCGACCGCTGGACGGGAGAAGGTGCTCCAGTTCATGAGGGAAGGAGGTTGTGCTCGAGCGCCGCGAGCTTGGTCTGCAGCCGGGCATCCGTGAGGCCGAAGCGGCTGCGCACCTGGCAGTCGCCCGGCGTAAAGGTCGGTTCGGTGCGGATTCGCAGGCCCGGATAACGAGAGATCCAGGCCGGATTCAGCTTTTCCAGGAGCGCGGCATCATGGGCGGAGACGACAAGCTCGAGGTTTTCCCGCTCAGGGAACAACTCGCCGAGCGCTTCCTCGCAGATCCGCGACACCACCTCGGGAGACGGTTCGTAGCCGGCCAGCAGCCGCCGTGCGATCTCGAGCGCCAGCGCGGGCAGCGCCTCGCGGAGCTGGTTGGCCAGCGTCGCCTCGAGCGTCGAGAGTTTGCGAAAGACCCCGTCGCCGAGGTTCTGCATGTCCGACCGCAGCTCGACGATCTGCTGGTCCACCTTGGCGCGGGCGGCGTCGACCCCGCGGTGAAACGCCTCCTGCTCCAGGGCCGCGAGCTCGGACTCGTTGACAAACCGCCCCTTCTGCCCGGGCAGGGTGGCGCCGGAGAGCGGGCGGTCGAAGGGAATCAGCTTGGCGTAGCTCATCGGGGAGGTTGCGTCGTTCGATCACGCCTCATGCGACGACGCTGTCCGCTCCGTCGGACTCGAGACTGATTTGCCCCTCCTCCTCGAGGCGACGCACCACCTGGATGATGGCATCCTGCGCGGCCTCGACGTCCTTGAGGCGCACGGGGCCGAGCATCTCGATCTCCTCCTTGAGGCTTTCGGCCGCCCGCTTGGAAATCGAGGCGTAGAACTTGGTCCGCAAGCCCTCGCTGGCCGATTTCATCGACACCGCCAGATTGGCCGAATCGACCTCGCGCAGCACCCGCTGGAGGTCGGCCGGCTGCAGCCGGTTGAGATCCTCGAAGCTGAAGAGCTTCTTGCGAATCGCGGCGGAGAGCGTCGCATTCCGCTCCTCCAACCGGGCCAGGAGGTTCTTCGAGGTCTCCTTGTCGAGTTCGTTGAGCAGGTCGGCGACCGCCCGGACCCCGCCGGAGTGGTGGAAGGACGGGCGAGCCTTGGTATCGTAGTGTTTCCCGAGGGACCGCGCGATCTTGCCCACCAGTTCCAGGGAGGTGCTCTCGATCGTGCCGAGGCGCTCGATGACCTCCTCGCGCAGATCGGGGCTCAACAGCCCGAACACCTCCGCGGCCTTCACGCTGTCCAGGTACGACAGCAGGAAGGAAATCGTCTGGGGCTGCTCGTGCTTGACGAGGTTGAAGATCTGCCGCCCCTCCATTTCGGAGATGTCCCGGATCACGTCCACCGAGGTTCCGACCGGACCCACGCGCCCGATGATGGACTGCGCCTTGTAGTCCCCTTTTGCGATTCCGAGGGTCTTTTGTGCATACCCGAGGCCGCCGAGCGCGGAGCCCGCTCCGTTGGCGACGAGGGTGGAAAACTCCTCCACCGCCTGCTTCTGGGCCGCGGTCGGGATGATGGAGAAGGTCGACATCTCCCGACACAGCACCTCGATCTCCGGATCGTCGAACTGGCGGAGCACCTCCGCGGCGGCTTCCGGCCCGATGACGATCAGGAAGACCGCGAGCTTCTGCATGCGGTTGAGCTTCGAGTAATCAAAATCGACCATGGCGAGGACTCGGGAAGGGGCGCGCGCGGGGGGACGTCAGTTCTTGTTCGCGGCGTTCGGAGAACCCGCGGCCACCCAGTCGCGCAGGGCGACGCCGACATTGGCCGGCTTCTGGCGGATCAACTCGTTGAGCAGTTCCGGGGTGACGGAGTTCGGGGAGTTGAGGGCCCGCGCCTGCGCATCGGGAGGCAGGGACAACACCTCGACCGGAACCGCCTCCGGCTTCTCCCGGGCCAGCATCCGCAGGAAGAGCAGCAACACCACCACGGCGCCGCCGATGGCGACCCAGCGGCGCGCGACTTCGATCCAGCCCTGCAGCCGGGCCTCGCCGGTGGCCGCCACCAAGGCGTCCGGGAGGCGTTCGGCGGCCTGGAACGGCAACTCCTGCAAAGAGACGAGCCCCTCAAGCGACTGGCCGGAGGCCGGTTTCAGCCCCAGGGCATTGACCACGATCTGCCGGAGCGCATCCAGTTCCTGCGGGGTGCGCTTCTGGACCTGGGCCTCGCCGACCTTGCCGTCGGGGCCCGGTGCCGGCACGACCACTCGCGGCGCGATGAAGACCGCGGCCGTGAGGTTGCGCACGGTCCCGGGGTTACGCGTCGTGTTGGTCACGATCTTGCTGATCTCAAAGGTGATGGTCTTGTTCTTGCGGTTCTGTTCGGAGACATTCACCGGCCGGGCCTCGGCAGCGACACCCTGCGCCTTTTCGGGCACGTTGGCGCTGACCCCCGTCGCACCGCCCGACGTGCGCGCCTCGGTGGAGTTGGTGATGTCGTCGGTCTGCGTCTGCGATCGAATCACCTGGCTCTCGGGATCGTACTTCTCGGAGACCATCGTCGTCGCTTCGGTCTCAATCTCGGCGGAGACGCGCACGACCGCGTTGCCGTGGCCAATGACGGTGGCGAGCATCGATTCCACCTTGCGGGCAAAATAGTCCTCGACCTGCTGGCGGTAGCGCATCTGCGAGGAGGCGTTGGAGAGCTGCGGATCCTGTTTCAGCTCCTCGGACAGCGTCCGGCCCCGGTTGTCGATCACCGCCACCTGGTCGGGGGAAAGCCCCTGGACGGCATTGGCCACCAGGTGCCGGATGGCATTGACCTGATCGGTCTCCAGGCGTCCCCCGCCCACGTCGACGAAGACCGAGGCCGTGGACTTCACACCCTGGTCGGTGAGCAACAAGCGGCTTTCCGGTTGCACAATCATCACCCGGGCCCCGCGCACGCCCTGGAGCTGCATGATGGTGCGCGCCAGTTCACCCTGGACCGCACGGGTGTGGTTCGTGCGCTGCATGAAGTCCGAGAGGCCGAACTGGCTCTTGTCGAAAATCTCGTAGCCGACGCCGTCGCCGCTGGGCACGCCCTTGCCGGCCAGGTCCATCCGCAGCTTGTACACGGAATTGGAGGGAACCATCACCGCCGTGCCGCCGGCGGTCACCTGGTGCGGGATGTTGAGCGTCTGCAGGTGGCTGACCACCGCAGCCATGTCCTTCTCCCCGAGCCGCGCATAAAGCAGCTGCATGTCGGGCCGCTGCGACCACAACACGACGCCCACCAGGCCGCCGGCGACCGCGAGCGCCGCGACGACGAGCGACACCCGCTGGTTGAGTCCGAGCTGTTTCCACAACTCGAGGAGGGAGGAGGCGAAGTTCTTCACGGAGAGGTTGGGCGTGGATCAGGGCGGTGGAGGTGGCGCGGGACTCAGACCTGCATGCGCATGAGTTCCTGGTAGGACTCGACGAGCTTGTTGCGCACCTCGACCATCATGGAGAAGGCGACCCCGGCTTCCTGCATCGCGATCATGCTCTGGTGAACCTGGCCGGTGTCACCGAGCAGCACCTCACGGGTGAGCGCGGCGGCCGTCTGCTGTTTGGTGTCCACCGCGGCCACCAAGCCATCGAGCATCTGGCCGAAACCGGTCGAAGGGGTGGCCGTCGGCGTTGCGACCGGCAGGGAGATCTTCGGGAGCGGCGCGTCGACGCGTTGGAGTGCGCCCGCCGCAATGGGATTGATGGAACCGAGGGGAGACATGGGGCGGGCAGGTGGCCGGGGAAGAAGGTTACTTGCCGATTTCGATGGCCTTCATCGCCATCTGGCGCGCGTTCTTCACGACCGAGAGATTCGCCTCGTACGTGCGGGACGCGGTAATGAGGTCGACCATCTCGTAGGAGAGGTTGACGTTGGGCATGGTCACCAGCCCGTCGGCCGTGGCGTCGGGGTGCTGCGGGTTGAACACCTGCTGGCCGGGTGAACGGTCGTTGGAGATCGCGCCAATCTTCACGGACTGCAACGCGGGCCCACCGCTGACCCGCCGGATCAACTCGGTCTCGAAGGAGACGATTTGCCGCTGGTAGGGCCCGCCGTTGGGCGTGCGCGTGGTCTGGGCGTTGGCGATGTTCTGGGCGACGATGTCGAGACGGGTCTTGGAGGCGCTGAGCGCGCCCGAGGTGATGTCGATGCCGGCAATGAGGTTCATGGGGCGGAGGCGGCGTTCAGACGACGCGGCCGGAGATGGCCATCTTCAGTTGCTTGAGATTCGAGGAGACCACTTCGGTGAGGTAGTGGTACTCGACGGAGTTGCGGTTCATCGCGAGGAGCTCGCGCTCAATCTCCACCGTATTGCCGTCGGGTCGCACGGTGCGGGCCGCCGGATCCTCCACCAGGTGCGGGCTGACCGAGCTGACGCCCTTGGCCAGGTTCCCGGCCGACACCTGGGCGCGCAGGTGCTGGGCAAAATCGGTGCCGACCTCCAGCCGCCGAAAACCCGGGGTTTCCGCGTTGGCGACGTTCGTCGCGATCGCCTCGTGGCGGAGCGCAGTCGCATCCAGCAGCTTCCGCGCGAGAAGGTAGTTGGTGGACTGGAACACGGGATCGATCACACCCGCGTTTAAGCAAAGGCGGTGCCACGAATACCCGGGGTCCCGTAAGCCACTTCCAAGCAGTCGAATAGAAACCGTGGACAATCGAACTCCTCCGGTTGGTTTCGCGCCGAAATCCCGCGGCGGAAATTTTTGCCGGTGCGCCGCCGAGCCTCCGCCAGGCCGTCCGCCGCTTCGTGGATCAGCGGCCCGCGCGGGCCAGCCGCAGCCAAGCTGGCGCCCGTCCCCGCTCCGCGCCTGTCACGAGGGGAAAGCCCCCTCCCGCCGGCCGTGCTCACGCCCGCAACTGCCGGGTTCGCAGGCAAATTGGCGAGCCCGCGCTACATTTTCCCGACCCTGTGCCGATGAGCGTGGATTGAAACACTCATGAGGGACAGCGAGTTCGATTTCATCCGAGAACTGGTCTACGAACACAGTCGCATCAGCCTGGGCCGCGACAAGCGAGAGCTCGTCTCGGCGCGGCTGGGCAAGCGCCTGCGCGCCACCAACGCCCCCGATGTCGCCTCCTACTGCCGGCTGCTGCAATCCCCCAACGCCGGGGACGAACTCGGCCACCTCATCGACGCGATCTCGACCAACCATACCTTCTTCTTCCGCGAGAACGCCCACTTTGACTTCCTGCGCGCCACGATTGTCCCGGAAATGACCGCGCGGGCCCGTTCCGAGCGCTGGACCCGCTTCAACGTCTGGAGCGCCGCCTGCTCCTCCGGCGAGGAGCCCTATTCGATCGCGATGACACTCGCGGCCGCCCTTCCCTCGTCGCCCTGGCATATCGCGGCCACGGACATTTCCCGGCGGATCCTCGCCCGCGCCACCGCCGCCATTTACCCGGCGGATTCCGTCGAGCGCCTCGCTCCCGAGGTCATCCGGACCTACTTCCAGCGCGGCTTCGGACCGCAGGAGGGGCTCTATCGCATCAAGCAGGAGCTCCGGCAAAACGTCTCCTTCCAGCACCTGAACCTGCTCGAGGGCGAACCGCCGTTCCGCGAACCCTTCCAGGTGATTTTCTGCCGCAACGTGATGATCTACTTCGATCGCGCCACGCAGGAGGAGCTCATCTCGCGGCTCTCCCGGCATCTTGTGCCGGGCGGATACCTGCTCGTCGGCCACTCCGAAAGCCTGTCGCACATCCGTCACGCACTCCGGATGCTGCGGCCCGCCACCTACCAGAAACCGTTCGCCTCCTGACCCCGCCATGCTTCCGGCCCCCCGCCGCATCCGCGTTCTGGTCGTCGACGACTCCGCTGTCGTCCGCAAGCTCGTCACCGACGCCCTGCGCCACGACCCCGAGATCGAAGTCGTCGGCACGGCCATCGATCCGTACGTCGCGCGCGACAAGATCCAGCAACTGAATCCCGACGTGATCACGCTGGACCTGGAGATGCCGCGCATGGATGGGCTGACCTTCCTTCGCATCCTGATGGAGCAGCGGCCGCTGCCGGTGATCATCATGAGTTCCCTCACGCAACGCGGCTCCGACTATGCGCTCGAAGCCCTGCGGCTGGGGGCCATGGATGTGCTCGCAAAACCGGGCGGCGCGTACTCCTTCGGCGATCTCGGCCCCCAGCTGATCGCGCGCATCAAGGCCATCGCCGGCGCCAAGGTCCGCAACCGGCCGCCTCCCCCACCGGCGCCCGTCCCAGCCACGGCCCCGGCACCCGCCGCCGCATCCCCGGCGGCGCCCACACCCGTGACTCGGGCCCATCCCGCCATCGCCCCCGCCGCGGCAAGGCCACGCCCGGTCACCGCCTTCCGCCCCCGGTACCCGCTGTCCCGGAATGTCATTCTCCTCGGCGCCTCCACCGGCGGCACCGAGGCGCTGCGCGATGTCCTCACCCGACTGCCCGACGGTCTGCCCGGGATTGCCATCGTGCAGCACATTCCCCCGGTCTTCTCGCTCAATTTCGCCAACCGCCTCAACCAGCTCTGCGCCTTCGAGGTCCGGGAGGCCGTCGATGGTGACCGGCTGACCCCGGGCCTCGCCCTCGTCGCCCCTGGTAACTTTCACCTCCTGCTCGTGCGGCATCCGGATCACTATTCCGTCCGCGTGGTCAGTGGTCCCCCCGTCTGGCACCAGCGTCCCGCCGTCGATCTTCTGTTCAAGTCGGCCGCGGACTGCGGCGCCGCCCCGCACGCCCTCGCCGGCGTGCTGACCGGCATGGGCCGCGACGGCGCGGAGGGCTTGCTCCGCCTGCGCCAGCAGGGAGCCACGACCTTTGCCCAGGATGAGGCTTCCAGCGTGGTCTACGGCATGCCCCGGGCCGCGTGGGAAAACGGCGGCGCCCAGCATCAGGTTCCCCTGGAACGCATGGCCGACCACATCCTCCGGCACTTCGAAAACCACGCCCCGGCCGCGCCCGTCGCCGCCTCCACCGCATGAGTGTCTCCGACATTTCCCCGCCACCCACGGGGTCCACCTCCCCCACCCTGCTGATCGTCGACGATGAGCCAGTGGTCCTGACCGCCCTCAAGTTCACGCTCGAGCGCGAGGGATTCCACGTGGTCGCCTGCTCCAGTCCGCTCAAGGCCCTCGCCCTGCTCGAGGAGCGGGACTTCTCCGTCATCATCTCCGACCAGCGGATGCCCGAGATGCTCGGGCTCGACTTCCTGATCGAGAGCCGTCGCATCCGCCCCCAGTCATCCCGCATCCTGATCACCGCGGTCCTCGCGCTGCCGACCATTGTCGATGCGATCAACAAGGGAGAGATCTTCCGGTTCGTCGCCAAGCCCTGGCTCCGCGAGGAGCTCGTCGCCACCGTGCGCAACGCGGTGCAGCGCCACGATCTCGTGACGCGAAACGACGCCCTCCAGAAGGAAACGCTCGAGCTCAACGCCCGGCTGCGCGAGGCCAATGCCGCGCTCGAAGCCAAAGTCCACGACCTCGAGCAGCAGCGCCAGCGCCTCGACGCCGCCAACCGCGAACTCGCCGCCAACCACGAGAACTCGATCGAGCTCTGCCGCCGCATCCTGACCGCGTACGACCCCATTCTCGGCGGCCAGACCAAGACCCTGGTCGAGTTCACGGCGCAGATGGCGGCCACCGATCACTTCACCGACGACGAACGCCACGCGCTGCGCTCCGCCGCCTGGCTCTGCGATCTCGGCTTGATTGGCGTCCCGCGCGAGATGCTCCGGGCCTTCCGGGGCAAGCCCGACCACCTCACCGAGCGCGAGCGGACGATGCTCCACAATCATCCGATCTACAGCCAGACCCTCGCGGCCCTGGTGGACAACCGGACCGACGTCGGCGAGGTCATCCGCGCCCACCACGAGCGCTACGATGGCCATGGCTACCCGGACGGAATCTCCGGCCTGGCCATTCCGTGGCCTGCGCGCTGCCTGGCCGTCGCGGTGGATTTCGTCGAGTCCGGCCTCTCGAAGGGGGCCGCGATCGACGCGCTGCTGGCCAAGTCCGGGACCGCCTTCGACCCGGAGGCCGTGCGCCTCTTCCTGAAAATCAGCAACCTGGTGCAACTCCCACGCCAGGTTCGGGAGATCATGATCCACGAACTGGAGCCCGGCATGGTGCTGGCCAACGGCATCTACAGCCCTCACGGCTTGCTCCTGATCGGGGAGGGCCAGGCCCTCAGCCCCGGCATCATCTCCAAGATCCGCAGCCACAACCAGGTCACCCCGATCAACCAGCGGCTGCTGGTCTACGCCAAGGGATAAGTACTTCCTCTTGCGTCGCTCAAGTTTGCCGCCCGCCGGCCGTTTTCCTCCTCTGGCCCGTTTTCGCCTCGGACTCCCGACCATGACCTTTCCTTCCTCCGCCTCCCTCGGCCTGCCTTCCCCCAGGAGTGCATCCTGAGCCATGGCCGGCGCCCCCACCATCGCCTCAGTCTTCGCGCAACGGCTCGTGGTCGGAGTCGGCGACATGACCGTCTCGAACAACGTGTCGATCACGATCAGCACGTACGCCCTCGGCTCCTGCATCGGCGTGGTCGCCTACGATCCCGCGGTCAAGGTCGGCGGGCTCCTGCACCTCATGCTCCCGGAGTCCAAGCTGTCGCCGGAAAAGGCCGCCAACCAACCGGCCATGTTCGCCGACACCGGCCTCCCCTTGTTTTTCCGCGCCCTCGCGGGCCTGCGCGCCGAGCGCACGCGCCTCCGCCTGTTCGTCGCCGGCGGCGCCAACGTCCTGGGCACCGGCACCGACAACTTCCGCATCGGCGAGCGCAACATCAAGGCGACGGCGGATTTTCTCAATCGCAACGGCTTTCGCGTCACGCGCAGCGACGTCGGTGGCACCGTGAATCGGACGCTGCACCTCGAGGTGGGCACCGGTTCGATGAAGCTCAAGACCCCGGCGGTCAACGAAGCCTACTCGCTCGCGGCCTGATCCTGACCGCCGCCTCTTTCCCCCGTCAGTGCAGCACCGGCGCCCGCGGCGCCGCCACGACCCGGGCATAGAGCGCCTCGTACGCCGGCACGATCGCCCCGGCCGAAAAACACTCCTCGGCGCGGCGGCGCGCCGCCGCGCCCATGCGCGCGCGTCGCGCCGGGTCTCCAAGCAGCGTCTCCACGGCCCGGGCCAGCGCGCCCGGATCGGCGCCCGAAACCAGCCAGCCGGATTCGCCGCTGGTGACCACCTCCGGAATCCCCCCCACCGCGGTCGACACACTCGGACAGCCAAACCACATCGCCTCCAGCAGGCTCAGGCAGAAGCTCTCCGACTCAGAGGTGAACAACCCGAGGTCCGCGGCCTGCAGGTAGTCCTCGATCTCGAAGACGCTTGGCCGGACCACGACCCGATCCTCGAGCCCCAGCCGGCGCACCAGGCCGGCAAACGGCGCGAAGTCCCCGCCAGCGCAGATGACGAGCTTGAATGACTCCCGCGGCCGGATGCGCGCCGCGGTCTCCAGCAGCAGGTCGATCCGTTTCACGGGCCGGAGATTCGAGAGGTGCACGATCATCGCCTCGTCGCGCAGGCCGAGTTCCCGGCGAACGTCGGCCCGCGACCGCGCCGGAGCCTTGGGCGCGAAGAAATTGTGGATCACGTCGATCGGGCAGTCGACGTCCAACAAACGCCGCGTCTCGTCGCGCAGCCAGCCCGACACGGTCGTGACGGCGTCCGATCGCATCAGGGCGTGGCGGATGGCCGGGCCGTAGCCGGGATCCCGGCCAAGCAGCGTCGTGTCGGTGCCGTGCAGCGTCGTGACCACGCGAGGTTCCCGGCCCGGCGCGGACATCGCCCGCGCCAGGATCGCGGCGGTGGCATGGGGCACGGCATAGTGCACATGCAGGACGTGCAGCGCATGGTCCCGCGCCACTTCGGCCATCTTCACCGAAAGCGGCAGCGTGTAATCCGGGTACTTGAAGAGTTCGTAGTCATTGATCACCACCGGGTGGAAGTGCAGGCGTGGCGCGCCCACCGGGAGCCGAAACGGCCGCTCGTAGCTGATGAAGTGCAAGTCGTGGCCCCGGCGGGCCAAAAACCGCCGCGCGGCACGCTCCAGCGCCGCCAGCGAACCCACGAGCGGGGGATCCGAGGGAAACAACGGCACCGCGTGTTCGACCCCGGCCCGCAGGCCGTTCAGCCGGGCCCGGATGACCTGGAGTTCCACGTAGTTCCGGGTGCGCAACTGCGACGCGTGCGCCTCCATGGCCCGGATCCACCGCGCGACCACGCCGGGCTCGGAGACATCAATCAGCACGCGTCCCCCGGTCACGGGCTCTGCTTCCGGCGTCACCGCATAGAAGAACAACTGGCCAATCGCGTGCGGCGCCTGACGTCGCAGTTCCCGCACGCCACCATAGCGGGCCAGCCGACAGGCGTCCCGCACCAGGCACCCCAGCACCGCGTGGTCGGGATGCTGGTTTTCCTCCACCGACGGCGCCAGCACGACGGAGGGGCGGACCCGCCGAAGGATCGAAGCCAGCCGGCGCGCGAACCGTGACTTCCGCTCGAACCGCGCGTCGCCACCCAACTCCGCGAACTCAATCGTCGCCCCCAGAAGCGCGGCCGCCTGCCGCGCTTCGCGGGCGCGGCCGGCCGGGGTCCCGTTCGACGCCGCCTCCCCGCGCGAACACACCACCAGGTGCACCCGCCGCCCGGCCCGCGCCGCTTGCACGAGGATCGCGCCGCAACCGAACTCGATGTCATCCGGATGGGCGCCAAACGCCAGCACCGGGGCGGCTTCAGTGGTACGCTTCATCGGAGCGGTCGATCGGGTCACGATTCACGAAGGTAATCTCAGGAGCGTCGCCCTTCCGCAAGTACGCTTGTTCCCCGGCGCCGGCGATGTAGTGCGTGCACCGCACTACCGACTGCATCCAGCGCAGTCGCGTGTCCCGCGTCGGCGAGATCTGGCCGGGCTGAAACTCCTGTGCCGGCAACTGCACGTAGCTCTCGCCCCCCTCGTGCAACTTCAGCCCTCCCGCGCTCCATCTCGCGCGCACGACCTCGCCCGCATGGGGCACGTCGACGAAAAAGTCCTCCACCGAGCACGCTGCGCGCCGCACCTCCGGGTCGCTGGAGCGCACGACCCGCACTCCGTCGAGCAGCCCCATGCCGCGGTACATCTCCAGGCAGAAATCGGCCACCGTCGTCGCGGTCACCCGCTTGAACAACTCGACGCGCTCCGGGGCCACGTACGCCCCGAGTTGCCGCGCCATGCCCGCCTGCCAGGCCGCCGCGATGCGCTTCAGGTACAACGGCGACCATTTTCGCTGCACCTTGTTGTCGCAGGTGAAGTTGAGGGCGGCCACCTCCCCCGTCGTGCGGTGCCGCAGCAGGGTCTGGGTCTCGCGGGGATCGTGATCACTGTCGTGAAAGAAGAAGACGATCTCCCCGCCCTGTTCCGCCTGCAGCCGGCGGGCGGTCACCACCTTCGCATAGAGAAAGCGCCGCGGGAAGAAGCCGCAGGGCTGCTGCCCGAAACAGAAAGTCGGCCCCGCCCTCACGTCGCCCTTCCTTCCTGCAACCCGCTGCGGACGGCGGCGGCCGGCAGCACCCATTGCAGCAGGAGGGCCAGCACCACGCAGGCCGCACAGCCGATGACGTTGTACCAGAGGTAGGAGATTGAGAGCACGTTGTAGAGGACGATGACCAGGGCTTGCGCCACAATCGCGGCGTAAAACACGGCCGTTCCACCCACGCGCCGGGCAAAGAAGGCCACCAGGAACAATCCCAGGACCACGCCGTAAAACAGCGACCCGAGGATGTTGATGGCTTCGATCAGATTCTCGGAAAAGCGCGCAAACAGGGCGAAGCCGATGGCAAACAGTCCCCAGAAAGCCGTGAACCACTTCGCGTTCCGGACATTGCGGGCCTCGTCGTGCGCCTTCAGCGGGCGGAACTGACGCCACAAATCGATTGTGCTCGTCGTGCCGAGGGCGTTGAGCTCGCCGGCCTTGGAACCGAGGGCGGCGGCGAACATCACCGCCACGAGCAGACCAATCACGCCATGCGGCAGCTGCGTCAGGATGAAGGTGATGAAGACATAGTCGGAATCCTTGGTCTTGGCCCGCGGATCCGCCGCCACCAGGGCGGCCTTCGCTTCCTTCCGCACGGCATCGATCTTCTCCTGCACGCCCACCAGCGCCGTCCGCGCGCTGGCGCGGACGGTTGCGTCGCCGCCTTCCTGCGCATCCAGCCAAGCGCGCGCCGCCGTCCGGCGCTGCGCCTGCAACAGCGTGTGCTTCTCCTCGATCGCCTGGAACTTTGCCCCGTCCGCGCCCTCCGCGTGCCGCCGCCACTCCGCCTGGTTGAAGAAGACGGGCGCCGGTTCGAACTGGTAGAAGACGAAGACCAGCGCGCCCAGCAGCAGGATGAAGAACTGCATCGGGATCTTCAGGATCGCATTGAACACGAGGCCCAGCCGGCCCTCCCGGAGGCTGGCTCCACCGAGGTACCGCTGCACCTGCGACTGATCCGTGCCGAAGTACGACAGCGACAGGAAGAGCCCGCCCAGCAGGCCGCTCCAGAAGGTGTAGCGGCGATCCGGGCTGAGCGAGAAATCGACCGCCTCCAGTTTGCCCAGCGTTCCCGCCACCTCCAGGGCGCCGGCCGGCAGTTTCACCACCAACACGACGAACGCCGTGACCATGCCGGCGAAAATCACCGTCATCTGCCATTTCTGGGTCAGGCTCACCGCCGCACTGCCGCCCGTGACGGTGTAGACGATCACCAGCAAGCCGGTCCCGATGATGGTGAAATCGACCCGCCAGCCGAGCACGGTCGAGAGGATGATGGCGGGGGCGTAGATCGTCACGCCGCTCGCCAGCCCCCGCTGCAGGAGGAAGAGCGTCGCACCCAGCAACCGCGTCTTCGCGTCAAAGCGGCGCCCGAGGTATTCGTACGCCGTGTACACCCCCAGCCTCCGGTAGATCGGGAGGAAGACGGCGCAGACGAGAATCAGGGCCAGCGGCAGGCCGAAGTAGTTCTGCACGAAGCCCAGACCGCTCTCGAAGCCCTGACCGGGAATGGAGAGGAAGGTGATGGCGCTCGCCTGCGTCGCCATCACCGAGACTCCGATCGTCAGCCAGCCGGTGTCGCGGCTGCCCTTCAGGTAGGTGTCGAGATGGTCGGTGTGCCGCGTGCGCCAGGTGCCGTACGCGGCGATGCCGAGCATCGTCCCGAGGAGCACGAACCAGTCGAGCGCGTTCATGCGTACACCTGCGAGAACACCGCCAGCGCCGCCACCACCAGGACGAACAGCACGAAGACGAACAGATACACCCCCTGCCAGGTGCGAAATCCGGGCAGGCCGGGCGATTCGTCGACCCCATCCCCCTCGCGGCCCGACCCCGCTTCCGGGGCGGGAGGGCGCGCCGGGTTCGCCGCTCGCGGCTCGTTCGAGGTTTTCCTTTTCCGCCGTTCGCTCATTCCCCGAGCGAGACGAGATTGGCCAACAAACGATACGCCCCGGGGACGCCGGCCGGCAGCTGGCGGAAGAAGGCGAGACCGGTGTAGACGTAGTGGCCGCGGCCGTGCCGCGCCACCAGTACGCCGCCCCGCAAGGGCTCCTCCCCGGGATCACTCATCGCCAGCACCGCTTCGTAGCGTTCCTCGTCCCAACTGCTCGGGAAATACGCGCCGCGTTCCTGCACCCAGCCGGCGAAATCCTCGGGGCCGATCCGATTCGGCGTCGTGAGCATCGGATGCTGCGGGAGCAGGAACCGCACCGGGGCGCGTTCATCGGTGACCCGCCACTGCGGAGCTGAACCCTGGATCGAGAGCTTGTAGGGACCGAGTTCCGTCGCCGCCAGACCGTTGGGCCGGTTGTACTGCGCGATGGCGGTGCCTCCCGCCTGCACCCAGGCGAACAACCCGGGCAGGTTGGCCGCCAGGTCGTCGCGCTCGTTGAAAGCCCGGACGCCGATGACCACGGCCTTGAGGCCGGCGAGTTTTTCGGGCTTCAAGTCGGCGCCCGCGAGCGTCCGGACC
This sequence comes from Verrucomicrobiota bacterium, assembly GCA_016222805.1. Classification (GTDB taxonomy): domain Bacteria; phylum Verrucomicrobiota; class Verrucomicrobiia; order Opitutales; family Opitutaceae; genus ER46. The sequence continues at coordinate 58,566 of JACRQG010000005.1, forward strand.
TCGTAGCCGAGTTGCTCGAGCGCCCGCACCGTGTCGTCGCCCGCGCCCGGCAGGTAACCTACCTTGGTTCCCTTCGTGGCCACGTCGAGCACCACCAGGCGGGCCCGCGCCGGAGGCTGCAGAAGGATCCGCGGAAGATGGGCATAATCGATGACCACCCGTCGGCTTGAATAGGCGCTGCCCTCCACGGTCACACCGGCGGCCATCACGGCGCGTGCGGCCTGCGGCGGCGCGGTCACCGTGAAGGCGAGGCGCAGTTTCTCCCCCGTCGGGCCGAGGCGGAACGTCTGGCTCTCCGGCGAACACCGCCAGCCGTCCGGCAAGGCCAGACGCGCCACACCGGCGACGTCCGCCCGCGCCGCGATCACCTCCACCTCCACCCGTCGCGAGGATCCTGCGGCAAAGAGCACCACCTCGGCCGGGAGATTCAAGACCACCGGCGGGACCACCTCGACGCGCTGCCGCCGTTCACCCTTTTCCCCTTTCTCCACGGCAAAGACTTCGTCCCTGGCCAAGACGCGTTGGCCTCCAATCTCGAACTCATAGGTCACTGGGAATGCCGGAGGATTCTCCGGCCGGCCAATGAGTGTCGGGTCATCCACCCGGGCAATTCCGCTGCTTCCGTCCGCCCGCAACCAGTACGGCTGGCTTACCGGCTGGTCGCGCGGCACCTCCGACGAGTACGGGAGCACGAGTTCCTGTCCGGCGGCAATCTCCCGACCTCCCTCGACTCGCCCGCCTCCGAAGGCACGGATTCCCGCCAGGCGGACCGATCTCGGCCCCGCCACGCGCACGGCGAGGGCCGCTTCCAGCCGCTCTCCCGGGACGATTTCCCCGCGAGCCGCCGTGCTGCGCACGGAGACGCCAAGGCAGCCGAGCACGATCCGGTCGAGTTGCTCCCGCTTGTCGATCACCAGTGGATCCTCGGGAAGGCCGGCCAGCCGCTGCCGAATCTCCAGCAAGGCCGGCACGCTCGCGGCCGGATTGGTCACCTCAAACGCCGCAATCGCCGCCTCCACCTGCCGTGCCAGCTCTACGCCCGCGGCGCCATAACGGGCCCACGTCGTCTCGACCCCGTCGAAGAGATCCTTGGTCGCCGGTTCGCCGCCGAGCGGCAGAAAGGTCTGCTCATTGGGGCCGGAGCCGCCTCCCCGCGCACCGAAACTGCCGAATCCCTGGGTGATGTGCCGTCCGCGACTGCGGCCGGCGATCGCCCCGAGCCCCTCGCCCGTCACGGGATCGGTCCCGCCAATGTCCACCTTGAGTCCGGAGCCCGAGCCTCCGCCACCTCGGCCGAAGCCCCCGCTGTTGAGCACCACGCGCTTCGGCTGCCAGACCGTAAGCCCTTGCCGCAACTGCTCCGGATAGGCCTGCGGGTCTCCGGCGAGCTTGAACGCCTCCGCCCCGAGAATCCCCGAAGCCGTGTGGTGACCGTGCGTGCCGCCACCCGTCGGCGAAAACCGCGTCACCACCACATCCGGGCGAAAGGTACGGATCACCCGCACGACATCGCCCAGCACTTCCTTCCGATCCCAGAACCGCAGGGTTTCGTCCGCCGTTTTCGAATAACCAAAGTCAATCGCGCGCGTGAAAAACTGCCGCCCTCCGTCGATCCGCCGCGCCGCCAGCAGTTCCTGGGTCCGCGCCACCCCGAGCTTCTCGTCAAACTCCGGGCCGATTTCATTCTGTCCGCCATCGCCGCGCGTCAGCGAGAGGTACGCCGTCCGATAGCCCCGCGACCGGGCAAAGTACGTGATCAGCTGCGTGTTCTCGTCATCCGGATGCGCCGCGATGTGCAGGAGCGTGCCCGTCGTGGCGAAGCTGCGCAGTTCCTGCCGCCAGACCGCCCCCGGGGCGGGTGCCGGGAGATCGGCGGCAACCACCGCCTGCGCCAGACAAAAGGACGCGCCGCCCAGCAGGCAGCGCGTCCAGAGTGAACCTGGGGTGATCACTTACTTGTTCTTCAAGTCGATCGTGTACTGCGCGTCGTCCCACGCGAACGTGATCCGGCCGGCGCCCGCGCCCGACTTGGCCACCGTGATCGTGAAGGGATCCACCTTGCCGGAGGTCGGGCCGCGCTTCAGGTCCAGGCGGGCGAGTTCATTCGCCTTCTCCTTGGCCTCGTCGTACGGGATGCCCCACTTCGGCCGGCCATCGTCCCGCGTCAGCGACTTGTTGATGATGAGCTTGGCGCCCGCCCCGTCGGTCGGAACCATGAAGAGCGTGTACTTGCCGGCCGCGAGCTCGTAGCCGCCAATCACGACGGGCTTGGCCACGGACAACACCGTCGCCTCGTTGGCCCCGACGCGCCACACTTTGCCGTAGGGCACCAAGGCGCCCCAGACCTTGCGGGCCTCACCTGATTTGGGATCGGCAATCTTGGGCCGGCTATAGCTGATGGTGATCTCGTTGCCATCGATGGTCGCGGCCGCGACATCGGGCAGACTGGGCCGTGCTTTCTTGGCCTTCTTTTCCTGGGCAATCGACGAGGTCGCGCCGATGACGGCGGCAACCACGCACACGACGAACAGACGCATCAGTTTCATGGGATGGGCTGGCTGAGTTTGACTGGGGTGCGGGCTGAATGAACCCGGCTGCGACCGCCGCGCCACCAGGCGCAGAGCCGCTAAGGTCCAAGAGGACGCACCCTTGCCCCGGGAGTCAAATGCGGACCGGCCCTGCCGCCGGTCGGGCAGGCAACCGGTTTCCCTCCGGTTCTCGGGTCGCTTCGAGCGCCGGGGCCCGCACAGCCCGGCGTCGCGTCAGCGGCCCAGCGCCGCCGCCGCGGCCGCCCGATCCTGTGCGATTTGCTTCCGCAGGTCCTCCAGGCCGGTGAACTTCATCTCGGGCCGCAGAAAGGTCAGCCACTCGACCCGCACTCTGTCGCCTTCTCCCAACGGACACTCCCCGAGCACGTGGACCTCCAAGCGCGGCAGATCAGCCTGCTCCACGGTCGGGCGGACCCCGTAATTGGCCACGCCGGGCCGGGCCACGCCATCGCGCGCACCGGTGACCCGCACCGCGTAGACGCCGAACCGCGGCCGCAGATCGGGCGTCCAAGGAACATTGAGGGTGGGAAAGCCCAGGGTGCGTCCCAGCCGCTTGCCCGGCGTCACGATCCCTTCCGCAAAATAATGGTACCCCAGCGCGGCATTGGCCGCCGCAATCTCGCCGGCCGACAATAGGGTCCGGATGCGCGTGCTGCTGATCGGCTCGCCGTCCAGGTTCACGCGCGGCGCGCTGAACACCCGGATCCGGCGCTCGCGACCGGCCGCCACCAGGCCGGCCACGTCGCCGCGCCGGCCCCGGCCGAAGCGGAAGTTCTCGCCCACATAAACCGCGGCCAGCCGGGGCAGCTGCTCCTGCAGCCAGGGGAGAAACCGCTCCGCTTCCAATTCGGCGAGTCGCGGCGTGAAGCGTTCCGTGATCACGGCGTCGACACCGAGATTCTGCAGCAGCCGCGCCTTGAACTCGGGGCCGAGGATGAGCCGTGTCGCGCGCTCCGGCTGGATCACGGCGCTCGGATGCGGCCAGAACGTCAGTACCGCCCCCAGCCCGTCGTCGGCGCGCGCGGACTGCACGGCCGTTTCGACGACAGCCCGATGGCCGAGGTGCACGCCGTCGAACATGCCGATGGCCAGGTGCAACGGCCGCGGCGGCAGGTCGGGTTGCGGCAGACCGTCAAGGCAGGTGGGAAGTTTCATCACAGTCCCGGGTCCGGCACGGGTCCCCTCTCGCTGGTCACCGCACGATTGGCGGCACCGCGTCGCGCGGGGCGATCAGGCGCTGCTCGATCTCCGCCAGCGACAGCGCGTTGATGGCGTCGAGCGTGAGCGCCTGCGACACATGGAAGCGGTCGGTGGCGGTCCGTCGCAGGGCCGCGAGGTGCGCCCCGCAGCCGAGGCGCTGGCCCAGGTCGTGCGCCAGGGTGCGCACGTAGGTCCCCTTGGTGCACCGCAGGCGGAAGTCGAACCGGGGCAGCGCGAAACCGGTGAGCTCCCAGCTCTGCACCCGGATGAACCGGGGCTCGCGCTCCACCTCCTCGCCCTTGCGGGCGCTCTTGTAGAGTGGCACGCCATCAATCTTCACCGCCGAGTACATCGGCGGCGTCTGGTACTGGTCCCCGAGAAACCCGGCCAGGGCCGTCTTGATCTCCGCCTCCGTCAGGGGCGGCACCGGCCGCGTCTCCATCACCTCTCCCTCCGCGTCCTGCGTGTCGGTGACCTTGCCGAGTTCGACGGTGCCTTCGTATTCCTTGTCGAGGCTCATCAGGTATTGGGAGACCCGCGTCGCCTTGCCGACCAGGATGATCAGCAGTCCGGTGGCCATGGGATCGAGCGTGCCGGCGTGGCCGATCCGCTTCATCTTCAGCTTTCCGCGCAGGCGGGCCACCACGTCGTGCGAAGTGTGGTCGGACGGTTTGTCGACCAGGAGGATTCCCTCCAGTTCTTTGGGTGCCAGCAGCATGATTCAGCGCGCGCGTTCCGCGGACACCTGGTTGAGCCGCGCTTCCAGCGCCGCCACCAGCCGCGCCGGAAACCCCTCGGTGCCGATCTTCAGGTTCAATCCCGCCGCACATGCGTGACCGCCGCCGTTGAACTGCCCGGCCACGAGGTCGAGCCGGTAGACCGGATCCTTGGCGCGGAGACTGGCCTTTACCGTGCCGTCGGAGCGCTCCTCGATCAGCGCCGCGATCTCCACACCGTCGATGCTGCGGGCATAGTCGACCAGGCCTTCGGTGTCCTCGTGGTTCGAGCCCGTGGCCTCGAAGATCCCGGGGGTGAGCCGCCCCAGGCAGACGCGCCCGCCGCACTCGAGACGAAGGGAGGAAAGGAAGTGCTGGAGCAGGCGCAGCTTCCCGAGCGACTCCCGCTCATAGAGTTCGAAGCCCACTTCGGCAGGCCGGGCGCCCCTCGCCACGAGTTCCCCGGCCAGGACGAAGCAGCGACGCGACGTCGAATTGAAGCGGAACTGCCCGGTGTCGGTCAGGATGCCGGCATACAGCGCCTGGGCGCAGGCGGGGTCCACGGGGAGGTCGTTGTCAAAAAAAATCCCGGCCAGGATCTCGCAGGTGGCGGCCGAATCGCTGTCCACCAGATCGAACTGCGCAAAACCGTTGTTGGAGAGATGGTGATCAATCGCCGCGACCGGCTCGGAATAGTGGCCCTTCAGCCGCTCGCCCCCCCGCGCGTGGTCGGCGCAATCCACGAAGATTGCCGCCCGCTCCTCCGCCAGTTGGAGAACGTCGTCGGTGCGGAGAAACGCCATCCCGGCCGTGAGGAACTGCAGGCGCCGCGGCACCGGATCCGGATTCACGCACACCACGTCGAAGCCGCGCGCCGCCAGCACGCGGGCCAGGGCCACCTGCGAACCGATGCAGTCGCCATCCGGTCGCGCGTGCCCGCAAACGGCCAGCTTGCGTCCGGCGACCGCCGCCAGCAGGCGGGCGAACTCCGCGGAGAGCCGGGGATAGAACTTCTCCACGGCGGTCTACTCCGGGGTTCCGGCGTCGCGCGCCGGACGCGGGTGCTCAATTTCCTCGAGCACCTGCAGGATTCGGGCTCCGCGCGCCGCCGATCGGTCGAGCACGTACTCGAACTTCGGCAGGTATTTCAGGACAATTCTGCGACCCAACTCCTCGCGGATCTGCGGCGCCTTCGATCGCAGCCAGCGCAGGCGCTCTTCCACGGCTTCCTCCGTCCCGACGATGGCCACAAACACCCTGCCGTCGCGGAGGTCCGGGGAGACCCGCACCTCCGCCACCGTGATCACCATCGACTCGGACTGGTACCGCCGGCGCAGGATGTCGCTGATCTCCCGCTGCACGAGTTCGTTGACGCGCACGGTGCGGTTGCTCATCGGGAGTTCGGGGATCGCGACCGGGAGAGGGAGAGACCGGGACGCCAGCGCGGGACGGCGGAGCTCAGAGCGCCGCGCGGACCTTCTGGATTTCGAAGCACTCGATGATGTCGCCGGCCACGTAGCCGTTGAAGTCGTCGAGTTTGACGCCGCACTCCAGGCCGGCCCGCACCTCGTTGGCATCGTCCTTGAACCGCTTGAGCGTCGCAATTCGACCCTCGTAAACCAGTTCCCGTCCCCGGCGGAGCCGCGCGGAGGCGTTGCGGTTGATCTTGCCCTCGGTGACGAGGCAGCCCGCCACAAACCCCTTGGCCAGCGGGAAGACCTGCCGCACTTCGGCGGCGCCGGTCTTGATCTCCTTGATGTCGGGATCGAGGAGATCCGCCATCATCTCGCGGACCTTGTCGCCCAACTCGTAGATGATCTCGAAGGTCTCGACCCGCACCCCGTGGTGCTTGGCGAGGGGCGTGACGCCGTTTTCCAGCCGGGTGTTGAAGCCGATGATCACGGCGCCGGCCGCGCTGGCCATCAGCACGTCGTTCTTGGTCACCAGGCCGACCTCGATCGAGACGATCTCGAGCTGCACCTTGGTGCTCTTGATGCCCTCGAGGATGTTGCGCACCGCCTCGGAGGAACCGAACACGTCGGTCTTGATATTGACCTTGAGGACCTTGGCCTGGGTCGCCGCGATGTTGGCGAAGAGTTGCTCGACCGAGACCTCCTTTGGCACGGAGGCGGCGGTCGCGGCGGCCTTCTTCAGCCGCAACTGCTCCTCTTCGGCGAGCTTCTCCGCCTCACGGGCGTTCTTGACCGCCTTGAAGGCCGCGCCGCTGTCGGGCGTGCCGCTCCAGCCGATGACCCGCACCGGGGTCGCCGGGGGAGCTTCCTTCAGGTTGTTGCCCTGGTCGTCGAACATCGCGCGGACCTTGGCGTAATGCGGGCCGCACACGATTGCATCCCCGACCCGCAGCGTGCCGCGCTGGACAATCACGGTTGCGAGGGGCCCCCGGCCGAAGTCGATCTCGGATTCGATGACCACGCCGCTCGCTTCGGCCTTGGGGTTGGCCTTGAGTTCCAGGACGTCCGCCTGGAGGAGAATCATGTCGAGCAGCTCCGTGATGCCCTGGTGCTTGATGGCGGAAACGGGCACGGTGATGGTCTCCCCACCCCAGTCTTCCGGCGCGATGGCACGCTGCTGCATCTGGTTCTTCACCTGATCCAGGTTGGCGCCCTTCACGTCCATCTTGTTGACGGCGACTACGAGCGCGAACCGGTCGGGATGGTTTTGCTTCTCCGCGAGGGCGATCTTCAGCGCCTCGTCGGTCTGGGGCATGAAGCCGTCGTCGGCAGCCACCACGAGGATCGCGATGTCGGTGACGCTGGCGCCCCGCGCGCGCATCTTGGTGAAAGCGGCGTGGCCCGGGGTGTCGAGGAAGGTGATCTTCCGGTTGTTGAACTCGATCTGGTAGGCGCCGATGTGCTGGGTGATGCCACCGGCCTCGCCGGCAGCGACGTTGGCCTTGCGGATCGCGTCGAGCAACGAGGTCTTGCCGTGATCGACGTGGCCCATGATGCACACGACCGGGGGACGGGTCACCAAGTGCTTCGACTCGTCCTCTTCCGGGCGCTTTTCCTTCTTCTCCTTCGCCGCCTGCTGCGCGGCCGCGTCACCGCGATGCTTGATTTCCAGCAGGAAGCCGTACTTCTCCGCCACCTTTTGCGCCACCGCCTCCTCGATGTTGGAGTTCATCGCGGCGAAGCCGACGAGCTGGTTGAGCTCGGCGATCAGCTTGAACGGCTTCAGTCCCAGCGCGACGGCGAAGTCGCGAACGACGATCGGGGGCTTGAGATGGAGAATCTTCACGTCGCCCTGCACCGTGACGTGGGCGGACGACACGGCGCTTGCACCGGGGATGGCCGGCGTCGCCGGCGGCGCGCCCGGCAGGGGCGGCGGCTTGGGCGCCATCACGGGCGGAGGCGCGGACACCCGCGGCGGAACCGCGGGAGGAGCCGGCGGAGCCTTGGCCACTGGCGGCGGCACGGCGACCGGAGGGGGAGCCGGCGGAGTAACCACGATTGGCGGACGCGACGCCGGTGTCGGCGGAGGCGCCACGGGCGGTGCGACCAGCGGGACCGGAACCACGACCCGGGGCGGCGGCACCGCCATTGGCGGTGTCGACGGCGCCGGCTTGGGGGCCACCGGAGTGGTCGGGATGCGCGCCACCGGAGGCGGAGCGGAAACAATGCGCGGGAGGGCGGGCGGAGCCGACACCGGTTTCGGCTGCGGCGGGACGACGTGGGCCGGAGCGGGCGCTGGCGCCGGCGCGGGGGCCGGGGCTGGGGCCGGAGGCGGAGTCGCCGCCGCCTTCAGCGCCGCCGCCTTCGCGGCGGCCGCGGCCTCCTTTTCCCGATCAATGTCCTGCTTCGATTTGACGAAGACGCCCGACGGAATCATCACGCGCGGCGTCGCCGACTCGGGTGCCGCGGCCGGGGCGGGCGCGGGCGCTTCCACTGGGGCCGCCTCCGGCACCTTGCGGGCGGCAAATTCCTCCCGCAGCGCCGCGGCGTTGATGTTGTCGACGGTGCTCGAGACCGATTTCACATCCGGGGCGATGATTTTGCGCTCCTTGAGGAGCGCCATCATCTCCTTGTTGTCCAAGCCGAGTTCTTCGGCGAGTTTGTGGATGCGAATGCTCATGCGGAGTTGTTCTGGTCGGTCGGGTTTACTTCGAATGCGCGGCCACTCGCTGGATGATGTCCGCCGCCTCTTCCGGTGAGAATCCGGTTCCCTCCAGATCGCCCGCCTCCACCCCTTCAAACAATTCCAGGGAAACGAAACCGGCCTTCACAAGGCGCAGGGCCAGGTCGTCGGCCACGCCCAGGGCGGACACGAGCTTACGCTTGGCATCGCCCTCCGGATCCGCGCCGACGGCCTTGAACTCCTCGATGTCGAGGCGCCAGCCCACCAGGCGCGAGGTCAACCGGGCATTCTGGCCCTTCCGGCCGATCGCGACCGCCAGGTCGTCGGTCGCCACCCGCAGCAGAATGCGGTGCGACTTTTCATCGAGGATGATCTCGCGCGGCACGGCCGGCTTCAGGGCCTCGATGATCATCTCCCGCGGGTCGGCAAAGTACTTGATGATGTCGATCTTCTCGCCGCCCAATTCGCGGACGATGGTCTTCACCCGGGCTCCGCGGGCTCCGACGCAGGCTCCGACCGGATCGACCTTGGGATCGGAGCTCGTGACGGCGATCTTCGTGCGATAGCCGGGCTCCCGGGCAAACGCCTCGATCTTCACGGTGCCATCCGCCACCTCGGTGACTTCGAGTTCGAACAGGCGGCGGACAAACTTGGGGCTCGCCCGGCTCAGGATGATCTCCGGCCCGCGGGGCGTGCTCTCGATTTCCATCAGCAGGCAGCGGATCCGCTCGCCCGGCTGGTACTCCTCGCCCGGGACCTGCTCCTTGGCCGGCATCACCGCCTCGGCCTTGCCCAGGTCGACAAAGAGGTCGTTGCGCTCCCGGCGGCGCACGGTTCCGGTCACGATGTTGCCGACCTGATCCTTGAAGTCGTCGTAGATGCGGTCCTTCTCGAACTGACGCAACCGCTGCATCACCGCCTGCCGCGCCGTCTGAGCCGCGATCCGGCCCAGCGTGGAGGGGTCGATCTCCTTCTCCAGCACCTCTCCGATCTGCGCCCCGGCCTTCAGGGCCTGGGCCTTTTCCACATGCACCTCGGTCTTCGGATTGCTGACCGAATCGACCACCTTGAGCAGGGCCCAGGCGTGCAGCTGTCCGTTCTTCGGATTGATCTCGATCTTCAACTCCTGCCCGGAGTTAACGCCCTTCTGCGCCGCGGTTTTCAACGCGTTGGCAATCGTGGCGATCATATCCGCCCGCGGAATGCCCTTTTCCTTTTCCATGTACTCGAGGACGGAGAGGATTTCGCTGCTCATAAGGGAGATTTTGACGGGAAAAGTTGGGAAAAAAAAAGCGGGCCGCAGGGCCCACTTTCTTGAAAGTGAGTGTATAAGAGCCAAGCAACGTATCGGGCCGCCGGAAATTTTGTCAAGCCCCCCTCCCGGTGAAGATTCTGCGAGTGAAATTCCGGCCGGCCGGCGACCATTCACCCGGCTTCGCCGACCCGATTTTTCCCGCCTCGACCGCCGCGGCTGCGCCGTTTCCGGCCGCCGGAAACCACCGTACGCCCGCCTTCGCCGGCCTGTCGACACGGGGCCTGCTCCCTGTCCCGTCGCGCCGGGTGCGGGGCCGTCCCCGCCACGCCCGGCGGGCCGACTATACACTTGTCACCCGGGGTCCTTGCCATTCCCTTGATCCGCTCCCGACTCATTCACCGATCAGTTACTTCTTCCGCCGCTCCCCTTCCCTCCTCCTCCGACATGGCACGCACGCTCAAACTCGCCCTGGCCGGCGCCGGCATGTTCGGCGGCGACGTCCATCTCCGGGCGTATGCCGATCTGCAGCGCTTCGGCATCGCCGGACAACTGGCGCGGGTCGGACTCGATTCCTGGACCCGGGAGCTCGCGCCGGTGCAGTTTGAGCTGGTGGCTGTGGCCACGAGATCCGAAGCCTCCGCCCGCCGTTCGCAGCAGGCCTTTCGCGACTGGACCGGCCACGAACCGCGCGCCTATTGGGGGGAGACACCCTGGATCGACCTCCTCCGCGACTTTCCCGACCTCGACGTGCTGGCAGTCGCGACCCCCGACCACCTGCACACCGCGCCGATCCTCGCGGCCCTCGCGCGCGGCGTGCATGTCATCACCGAGAAGCCGATGTGCCTTACGATTGAGGAGGCCGACGCGATTCTCGACGCGGCCGTGGCCGGCAACCGCATCGTCGCCGTCGACATGCACAAGCGGTACGATCCGGATCACCTTCGCGTGCGCGACGACATCCAGCGGCGCATCGGCGAACCACTCTACGGCACCGCCTACCTCGAGGAACCGCTCGAGGTCTCGACGAGCACCTTCAAGTGGGTCGAGTCCAGCGACCCGTTCAGCTACGTCGGTCCGCACTGGACCGACCTGATTCACAGCTACTACCGGAGCAAACCCGTGTCGCTGACGGCGGTCGGCCAGAAGAAGCGGCTCCTCCGTGACGGGATCAACGCCTACGATGCCGTCCAGGTGCGGGTCGACTACGCCAACGGGATGAGCATCAACTACCACAACAACTGGATCACCCCGCCCGAGTTCGAGGGACCGGTCAACCAGGGGCACGAAATTGTCGGCGCCGACGGCAAGGTGGAGAGCGACCAGCAAAACCGCGGGTTCCGCTGGTGGAACCGCGGCGGCGCCTCGCGCACCGCCAACAACCACTTCACCCGCGAGGTCGCCCGGCCCGACGGCAGCCGCGCCTACGTGGGCTACGGGGTCGACAGCCTGACCGTGGGGCTCGTCGCGATCAGCCGCGTCAAGTTCCTGGGGGCCACGCGGGCCTCCCTCGCCGGCACGTATCCTGACGCCGAGGACGCCCGCATCACCGTCGCCATCGTACACGCCGCCGCCTTGGTGCGGGATCTCAATTTCCGGTACCTCCAGGAAGGCCGCGGCGCCCCGGTCACGGCCCGCTTCGGAGCGGACGGTATCACAATCATCGATCCCCACCGGGCGGCCGACGGACCGGAACGGGTTTTTCAGCGCCTGTACACCCGGCCGATCTGAACCACTTCAGCTAACACTCAACCGAACATCACCATGGGCAAGGAATTCAGCATCGTCCCGCGCGACGTCGCGCGGGTGGAGACCAAATACCGGCGTATCGCCACCCCGCTGCCGCACCCCGACTCCCTTCCAACCTTGGAGAAACTGCGGCAGTACGAGCCGATCTCGATGCGCGGTCAGCCCCCGCTGGTCTGGGAAAAGGCGGAGGACATCTTCGTCCACGACAAGTACGGCAACCGCTGGATTGACTGGTCGTCCGGCGTCCTCGTGACCAATGCCGGGCACGGCGCCCCCGAGGTGCGCCGCGCCATCATCGATCAGGTCAACAGCGGTCTCCTGCACAGCTACGTCTTCCCCAACGAAGAGCGCGCGATGCTGGTCGAACGCCTCGCGGGAGTCGCTCCCGAGGGCCTGAAGAAGGTGTTCCTCCTCACCACCGGATCCGAAGCGACGGAGTGCGCCATCAAACTCAGCCGCGCCCACGGCCTCAAGGTGGGCGGCAAGAAGAAGATTGGCATCGTCGGCTGGGAGCGCGGCTTTCACGGACGCACGCTGGGCGCTCAGCAGGCCGGCGGGATGGCCGGCCAGAAGTCGTGGATCGTCAACGAGGACCCGGCAATCGTCACGGCCCCCTTCCCCGACGGCTACTGGCAGACCGACACCAGCTTCGAAGCCTTCCTGGCCGCCCTCCAGGCGCGCGGCATGTCGCCGGAAAACGTCGCCGGCGTGATCATGGAAACCTACCAGGGCGTCGGCCACGACTTCGCCCCGGTGGAGTTCGTCCGAAAGCTCGCCGCCTGGTGCCGCGAGCACCAGATCGTGCTCACGTTCGACGAGGTGCAGGCCGGGTTTGGCCGCACCGGGAAGTTCTGGGCGTTCGAGCATTACGGCGTGACGCCCGATCTCATCTGCTGCGGCAAGGGCATCAGCAGCTCCCTGCCGCTTTCCGCCGTGATCGGCCGCGCCAGCATCATGGACCAGTTTGCCCCAGGCTCGATGACCAGCACGCACACCGGCAACCCGGTCTGCTGCGCGGCGGCCCTGGCCAGCGTCGACAAAATCATCCGCGAAAAACTCGCCGACAACGCCGCCCGCCTCGAGCCGCTGCTGCTCGGCGGCTTGAAGCGGATCCAGGCGCGCCATCCCTCCGTCATCGGGCACGTCACGGCCCGCGGCCTGGTCGGCGGCATGCAGACGGTCAAGGCGGGCCGGAAAGAGCCGGATCATGACCTCGCCCACAGCATCATCGAACGCTGCTTCCACAAGGGCCTGCTGCTCTTCGCGCCCGTCGGAGCTTGGGGACAGACGGTGAAGATCTCGCCGCCCCTCACGATTCCGGAAGAGGCCCTGCGCGAATCGATCGAGGTGCTCGCCACCGCCACCGACGAAGCCGTCGCGGCTCTGTAGAGCCGCTTCGGTCAAAGTGCACCCGCGTTGGCGCGCCGCCGCCACGCGGCCTTCGCGCGGCCAAGTTATCGGCGTCGGCTCCGGCGCGGCTTCCGAATGACTGATCGCGCGCAAGCTGCGCCTGCCCGCACCGGGCGCAGGCGCAGCGCGGTCGACCTACTTCTTCGGGACGATCTGGATGCTCTTCGAGGCCTTGCCCGCCTTCCGGCGGACGTCGACGTCTTTGGTCGACTTGCCGATGCTCTCCAGCAGCGCCTTGGCCTCGGCGGCATGTTCCGGAGTCGCCAGTGCGGGTGCAATCTCCACCAACGCCAGCGCCGCTTCGGTCTGAACCGCGGGGTCGCCGAGGTATTCCTTCAGCATCCGCAGCGCCTCGATGCGCTTCACGTTGCCGAGTCCGGAGACGATCATCAGCTTCTCCTCCTTGCTGCGAACCAGTTGGTTCGCCTGCGCAAACCAGGCCAGCGCGTCGAGCGGGGTGCGATCCCGACCCGCCGCGACATTGGCCGCCATGCGCACCCCGCCTCCCAGGGCCACCTCGCGCCGCGTTCCGTCCGCATCGCGTTTGGCCACCTCCAGCAACAGTGCGGCGGGTGTGGCGTCCGGCCAGTCCGCCAACGTGCGCAAGGCCGTGGCGCTGACTTGGGGATCCTTGGACTCGAAGGCGGTTTTGACGACGGCGTAGGCCTCGGGCGTCGCCCCGTTGGACTTCAGGATGGCTCCCAGCGGCCGCAGCAGGGCGCAGGTCGCCACCGGATCCCTGGATTCGCGGAGCGCGTTCAGGACGGCCTCGGGGCGCTTCGCGGCGGGAAAAACCTTCATCGACACCGCATACACGGCGAGATCGGCCGGAACCTTCACGGCATCGTCGCGCGTCGCCAGCGAAAGTCGGATCAACTGGGGCAGGTCGGTGGCCCGAGCGACCACAGCCAGCGCGCGAAAAGCCGCCTTGGCGACATCCGGATCCCCACCGGCGGCGAGTTTGAGCAGTTCGGACCGGGCGCTGTCGGCCTTGCGGGCGGCGAGCACTCCGATGAGCTTGGCGCGCAAGCCCGGCGACGCCGTCGGGAGGGCCGCGAGGACCTTCGCATCGACTTCCGCTCCGCGGATCGCCCCGAGGCCGGACAACGCGACCTCGGCCGCGTCCCCTCCGGCAGTCACCGCCTGCAGCAGCACCGGCAGGGCCGCTTTTCCATCATCCACGCGCGGCAAGGCCTGGAGCGCCGCCACCCGCACCGCGCCTGCCCCCTTGGCCGCGAGATCCAGAACCGCCGGAAGCGCGATCGGGTCTCCCCGATCGCCGAGAACCTGCAACAGCGGCACCTGCTTTGCCGCGGGCAACTTCGGCAACTGCTCCGCCAGCGCCCGCGTCACCGCCCCGCCGGCGAGTTCCCGCGCCGCCCGCCAACCCGCGGAAAGCAGGGCGGGATCATCCCCCTGGATCTGCTGCACGAGGAGCGGGATTCCTCCTGCCTGCCGGGAGAGAATGGCTCCTCCCATCGCAGCGGTGCGGATGTAATCCGGAAAGGCCTTGCCGCACAGGCTGTCGTAGATGGCCGCCGCCTCGGCATGCAGCCCGGCCCGCGCGAGTCCCTCCGCGCCGGTCAGGCTGGCATCGGCGAGCGCCAGTCGCTGGGCCCCGGTGGCACGGCCCAGCGCCGCCTGGAGACGAGCCGCCGCATCTTTCGTTCCGATTCGCCCCAGCGCGGCCGCGGCCGCGCGCGCGACTTCCGCCTCGGGATGATCGATCAAGCCGCCGAGCGCCGGCACCGCCGCGACATCGCGGCGGAACCCGAGCGAATTGATAACCCCGACGAGCAGGTTCCCCTTCAGCCGCCCCATGGCCCCCCGCAACGCCGCCGCCGCCGCGGGATCCTCCATGGGCTCGAGCGCATGCCGCGCCATGTGGGCGAGTTTTTCGTCGGCGAGCAGCGTCGCCAGCGCCGGCACCGCCTCGCGCGGACCGAGCACCGCCAGCCGCTGGCAGGCCAGCACCTTCTCGTGCTGCGGCGCCGTCGCTGATTCGAGGGTGCGAATGAGTGTCTGCACTTCCTCCGTGCGCGGGGGACCGCCGGGCCGCGGTGCCCCTTGGCCGAAGGCAAGGCCCGCCGCAGCGGCCAGCAGGAGGACAGTTCGAATCGAGGAATGAGGGAGGCCGGTGAAATTCATGTTCGGGTTTTTCGTTGGGGAAGAAGTGGCCGAGAGGGAAGGCGCCGCCGTCAGACGCGCCACGGTTCGCGTTTCGCGCGGGACCGCATGCGATTGGCGTCCTCGTCGCCGGGAAACTCGTTTTTCACCGGATCGTAGCGCAGCTTCCGGCCAAGCTGCCACGCGACGTAGGCGGCATGGCAGGCGATGTGCGACTGGCAGGCCACGTCACCGTTGGCCGCCGGCTGCGCGCGGCTCTTCACGCAATCCAGGAACTGCCGCAGGTGCGTGCCGGGGTGGGTGCCGGCCTGGGCCCGGCCCGTGCGCTCTCCGCGCAGCGACTCCGGGTAAACCTTGAACTCCCCCCTGTCCCCCGTCTCGACCCACCCCTCGTCGCCCTCGTACCGCACGCTGCAGGTGCCGAGTCCCAGCCAGCCGGTGGTCCGCATGACGAGCTTCACGCCGTTCGCATAGGTGGCGACACAGCCGTCCTCGTTGGGTTCATACAGGACCGGAGCGGTGTGGTCGGCCGAGGCGGCCCACTGGCAGAGGTCCACGGTGTGCGATCCCCACTCCAGGATCCCACCGCCATGGAAGTCGAAGTGCCCGCGCCAGCGACCGGCAACGTAGAGGGCGTTGTAGGGTCGCCACGGACAGGGCCCGAGCCACATATCCCAATCCACCTCGTCGCGCCCGGGCTCGGGCTCCGCCGGCAGCCATTCCAGCTTGGTCGCCGGGGCCAGGGTGTTGGCGTGCACCGTGTGCAGCCGGCCGAGTTTGCCCGAGCGGGCGAGCTCGGCGGCGAACATGAAGTTGCTCACATTCCGGCGCTGCGTGCCCGCCTGGTACACGCGGCCGTAGCGCCGCATCGTTTCGGCGAGCGCCACCGAGTCGGCGATATTCGTCGAACACGGCTTTTCGCAGTACATGTCCTTGCCCGCCTTCGCCGCCAGGATTGAGGCAAGGGAGTGCCAGCGGTCGCCGGTGGCGATCAGGAGGGCGTCGATGTCCTTTCGCGCTAGGACCTCGCGGAAGTCCCGGTACATCCGGCAGCCCGTGTCGCCGTTTTTCTGGTCGATGATCGCCTTCACCGCCTGCCGGCGTACCTCGCGCACATCGGCGATCGCCACGAACTGCACCTCCGGCTCGTGGATGAGCGAGTTGAGATCCTGGGTGCCGCGGCTGCCGATTCCAAAGCCCGCCATCACCACGCGGTTGCTCGGGGCCACTCCCCCATCGAGCCCCAGCACCCGGCCGGGAACAACCAGGGGGGCCAACCCGGCGGCCAGCGACTGGCGGAGGAAGGAACGACGGCTGAGTCCACGTTGACGGAGGGCGCGAAGGTGCATGGGAGGAGAGGTTTGGCCGGCGGCGCCCCCTCGGGCGCAGCCGCATGATTCACGGAGGGGAAAACAAGAGTGTCTGCTGAAACCGGACTTCGCCGGGGCGGGTCCGGACGCGTGACCTGACGCTAACAAAAGCCCCTTCCCCCTTCTGCGCGAAACTTGGCGGATGGTGGGCGCCAATTGATGCCGCGCGTCGAACCGCGCTCCGCCCCCCTATGGAGCGGGGAGTTCCAGGACCGGTCGGAACTGCAGCGCGACCGGCCCGAGCAGGCCGGCGGTCGGCAACCGGTGCTCGGGCTTGTAGTAGGTCTGGTAGGTGGTGAAGGTCCGCCGCGAGCGGGCCGCGATCTTCGCGGGATCGTGCATCCACTCGGGGAACCGCGCGATGATGCCCCAGCTTCGCCCGGTCTTCAGCTTCTGCTGGTACTCGATATCCTGCGGCAACGCATCGTCGCCCATCAGGCGGTTGACCCATCGGTTGCGCACCTCGACCTCAAGGGTGTTGCGGCCGGGCCGGAGCAGGTCCGTCACGTCGCCCGCAAAGGGCGACGTCCACCAGGTGCCGGCCTCGCGGCCGTTTACGGTCACGGTCGCGAGATCCTGCACGTCGCCGAGGTCGAGCCAAGCGCGGCTCCCCGGCGCCAGGTGCGGCGCCCCCAGTTCAAAGTCCAGGCGGTAGCGGGCGGCACCCGAAAAATGCCGAAGGTCGCCGCCGGCTTCGGTCCAGGGCTGCAGCCGGGCGAACTCGCGCCCGGTCGTTTCGCCCCAAGGCGCCGTGAACTCCACCTTCCAGGGTCCCGCGAGCGCCACGGTCTCAATTGCCCGCGCACGCGCGCCCAGCACCTCTTCCCGCCCGTCGCTCCAGCGGGCTTGCAACGGAGTGCCCATCGCGAGGCACGGAGCACCTCCGGCCGTGAACTTCACGACGTCCCCCAGGTACGCCGGCTGTCCCGGCCCGGTCGCCAGGGACGTGATCCAACGCGCGGGCCGCGGCTCGCGGAAGACCACGAAGATCGAGCCACCATCTCCGAGCGCCAGGTCAAGGGCGATGCGCCCGCCTTCGTCGCGAAAGGCCGGCGCCGCCACCATCGCGCCCGTCAGCGCATCCCACAGCTCCGGCTGGCGCCCACCGACGCGGAAGTCCACGCGAAACCGCACGGGCTTCTCGCTCGTGGTGGCGAGAAAATACACGTCAGCCTCGCGGCTTCGCCGGTGGAGGAAACGCACGACCGGAGCCGCGTCGTTGGCCGCCGCCGGCGCATCCACCACGGTGACCCGGCAATCCGGATCGACGCCGCGCACCGCCAGCGCCTTGCCCACGTCGAAGTCGGTCCGCACCAGCGCCCCCTTACCATCCGGGCCCCACAACTGCCGCACGAGTTCCTGCCATTCCCGCCGGGCGTCCGCCTCGAGGCGCCCGGCCGGCGCGAGGGGCGGCGGGCCGATCAGCGACGCGCCGGCCCGCGCGAGTCGCCGCAGGGTCTGCAACAGCTCCCGATCCGCGAGCCAGTTCGTCGGCAGCACGAGGACCCGGTAGGTCGCCCCGCTGGCGAGACGCACGGCCCCTCCGGACTCCACCGTTGCGGCTCCCAGCAACGAGGGATCCGCCTCATCAAAATCGTAACCCGCGGGCACCGCCGGAAACCGGTCCGACGCAAAACCGCCGATGCCGGCGTGTTTCACGAGCAGCACATCCGCGACGAACTCTCCGTGGCGCAGCAGATGCTGGCAACGGGCGAGATAATCGATCCACGCGCCGGCGCGCGCCCACCAGGTGTTGAGCCGACCGAAGTTGGTGCCCGAGGAACCCACCGTGAACCCCGGGGCGAGCGCCGGGTACGGCTGGTGCACGTACGAATGCAGGAAGATCTGGTTGAGCCCCTGGGTGAAGGCGAGGTCCCCGATCGGCTTGAGCAGCCGCGGATGGGCACTCCAGCCGGCGTCGGTCTGCGTCGCCGTGAACGACTCGGCCGCCAGCAATCGCCGGCCGAGGGTATGCGCCACGGAGGCGCGCGCCTTGATTCCGCCGACGTTGTAGCGGCTGCGGTCGTGGGTGAACCAGAACTCCGCCATGTTCACGCCCGTGCGGACCGCCGCCTGGTATTCGTTGTAGGTCTTTCCGCCGTACGCCTCGCCATAGTACTTCAGCCCGTGCGCCTCCGCCAGCCGGCGCATCCCATCGAAGTAACGTTCCACGATCAGGTCGCTGCAGGTGCGCCGGAAGTCCTCCAGGAAACCCTCGGAACCCGCGAGCGACTCCACCACCCTTCCGGTCAGCACCGGCAGGAAGGGACGCACGTCGTAGCCGCGCCGGGCGCGGAACTCCTCGGCAAAATCCGCCGTCCAGTTCTGCTGCGCCGCCTCCCAGCTGTCGGTCAGCACGCTCGTCAGCGTCGTGCCCTTGAGCGGACCGGCCTCCCGCAGCACGCGACCGAGCGCCGACTCCCAATGCCGGCCGAGGGCCGCCGCGTTCATCTTGTCGACTTCCAGGCCCGTGCCTTCGTCCTGCGCCGGATGATTGGGCAGGCCGGTTGTCGTGTAGCCAATCCGGAGCACCACCCACCGCCCCGCCGGCGGAGTCCACGTCAGCGTGCCGTCCGGTTGCAGCTGCCCGGTGAGGTCCAGCACCTCCGCGAGCCGGATCGCTGCCGGATCGTCGAGCGGCGCGTCGCGCGGCGGCAGTACGCTTCCCAGCGGGCTGGTCAGGGTCTTGCTCTGGTGGTTCTCGATCCGATAGGCCGCGGAGAAGGCCACCTCCGCCACGTTGAGGGGATTGAGGGCGCCCTTGAACACGGCGCGGAACACCCGGGCACGGGTCGGAGCGAAAGGCACGTTCAGGACCAGGTCGCTGCCGAGGTAACCCTTGTGCGCGAAGAGGTACCCGGGAAAGCCGAAGGCGCGGAGCTTGCGGAAGGTCACGCCATCGTCCGACGCCTCGACGTCGCCCGCGAGCTTCACGTCCGCCCCGCGCTGATACGGCGCCGTGATCACGAGCAGCCGGCGCTCCACCGCGTCGGGATGGGTCCACGTCACGACTACGTTTTCGGTGCCCCGGGCGAAGGCCACCGTGCCGGCGGCATCGACCCGGCCATCGCCCAGCTTCCCGGCGTCGATGTCAGGCACCGAGCAGGTCACCCGGGGCGCGGCTGCCTCCGGTGCGGGATCGGCCGGCACGGCCAGCACCGCGATGTCGCGATAGAATTCGAGATTCGCCGGCGGACGCGGCAGCGCGACGCGACGGGACTCGCCGCCCGTCACGGCCGTCTCGCTCCAGACCACCTTCTTCATCGAGTCCTCGGGCGTGACCCACGGTCCGCCACTCTCGGACCAGCCGGCGCAGTTGTGCAGGCCGAGTTCGAGGCCGAGTTCCGCCGCGGTGCGCAATGCGTACTGCCAGTGCTCGTGCCACGCCTCGGAGCCCCAGCGCACCGGCCCGGCGGGGAACAGCGTCTCCTTGGTGAACCCCGGGGTGACATCGAGCATCTGGGCCCCGCCAAGCCCGACGCGCTTCATGTCCTCGAGTTCCGCCCGGATTCCCTCCTTGGTGATGCTGCCGTTCATCCAGTGCCACCACACGTGGGGCCGATCCGCACGGGCCGGGGAACGGAAGCCTGCGGCCAGGGCGTCGCGGGCGGGAGCCAACGGCTCAGTCGCCGCTGCGGCGACCGAGCCCAAACCGGCGCACACCAGGCTCAGAACCCGCGCTGCCCGTTCCACCCCGCACGCAGTGAACACGCGGCGGCCGCGCGGCCGAAACCCCTGCCAGTTGTCTTGCTTCATCGTTGTCGTCGCGGGTTGATCGCCGCGCCTGCGCGAGCCGCCGCCACTACCACGAACGTGGGGAGGACGGCATCGGCGCCTGCGCGCGAGGGAAAGTGAAGGCCCTTGCTCATGGCAGGGAATGGCGAAAGGGCGCGGCCGGCAATCCCACCGTGTTGAACAACCCAACATCGGGCGCATTGGCCCAGGCGTAGCGCACCGCGCGCGGCACGGGCACCGCAGGTGACCGCACCAGCACCGCTGCGCCCGACACCACGGCATCGGCCTGATGAAACACCCCGTCGCCGCCCGCCAGTTCGAACCCGGGCACCGGCACGGATCGGGCGACCAAGCCCCCGGCGGCGTGGTCAAATTCGATGCGCACGGTTTCACCCTCGCGCCGGGCAAGGCGAAAGACCGGGCCAGACCATTCGCCCCCGAGGCCATAGACCCGGGCCTTGGCGACGCGCGCCAGGCGGACGCCGACCTCTTGCTTGTTGCGCGGGTGCACGTCGCCGGGGGAGCCGAGGTCGAGTGCCACCGCCATGCCGGTGCCCGGCACGGCGAGGGCGGTTGCCTGCGCTTCGCGCAGCTCGGCGTACGCGACCCGGGAGCGATCGAGTGGCGCGGAATAGGCGGCGAGCTGGACAAAGAGGAAAGGCAGGTCCCGCCCGCCGAACTGCGCGCGCCAGTCGCTGATCAGGGCCGGAAACAGGTCACGGTACTCCGCGGCGCGCGTCACGTTGTGCTCCCCCTGATACCAGATCACTCCGCGCAGGGCGGTGGGTGTCACCGGGGCGACCATCCCGTTGAACACACAAGCCGGCCGGTGCTGGTCGCGGATCCCCCGGGGATCGGAAGGCCGGGGGCGATCCCACTTCGTGCCGGCGGCGCGAGCGGCGGCTTGCGCGGCCACCCACTCTGCCAGCTGCTGCGGGTAGGTGGCGGCCTTGGCGTCGAGGTCGTCGCGCTCCGCCACCCAGCGGCGCTGAATCGCCGCGGCGTGCGGGCTCGCCCGGATCGCCTCCGCACTGAGAAAAACCTCGATCATCTTGCCGCCCCAGCTCGCGTTGATCAGGCCGACGGGAACGCCCAGCGCGCGATGCAGGTCACGCGCGAAGAAGTACGCGACACCCGAGAAGGCGCCCACGTGGGCCGGAAGCGCCGGCCGCCAGCCACCCCGCACGTCGCGCGCAGGTTCCTCCGCCGGGACCTTGGCGATCCGGAACTGCCTGACGAGTCCCAGGTCGGCCGCGGCGATCTCGTGCTCCGCGTTCGCCGACTGGGCGACCGTCCATTCCATGTTGGACTGGCCCGAACACAGCCAGACCTCGCCCACGACCACATCGGCGACCGTACAAGCCTCCCCGGCGGTGCGCACGACCAGCGCCGCCGGATCCGATGCGGCCGGCATCGGCGGCAACGAGACCTGCCAGCGGCCCTCTCCGTCCGCCGTCGCCGTGACGCGTTCGCCGCGAAACTCCACGCTCACCGCCGCACCCGGCGCGGCCCAGCCCCAGACCGGGACCGGCCGGTCCCGCTGGAGAACGGCGCCGTCGCCGAAGAGCCCGGCAAGGCGGAGCGGCGCCGCGGCCGCGCCGACCGTCGCGGCCAGCGCCACGAGGCACGCGCTCCGAAACCAGGCGGCGGCTCGAACGAGCCGTTCTCGCCACGCTCCTGCACTCATGGTGGTCGCACGCATCCGCTGGAGGTCGTCGGGGGGGGAGACAGTCCTTTACCCGAGGTACCAGAACCGGGCTAGAATCGCATCAGCACCGAGAACATGCCGCTGAACGGCTCGCTCAGCGAGGTGTAGCTCGGGTAGTAATCGCGATCGGTGACGTTCTGCAGGGCGAGGCTGAAGGAGAGATTTCGTCCGAACAGCTTCCGGGCGTAGGTCAAATTGGCGTCGACCCGGGTGTACGCCGGCGAACGGTAGGCCGGGATGTCCGCGAGGTTCGGATTGCCGCGCCGCTCGCCGACGTAGGCCACCCCGACCCCGAGGCCGAGTCCCCGAAGCGGGCCGCCCTGGATCGCGTAGCGGTTCCAGAGGTTGCCCTGGTTGCGGGCGACGTTGGGCGGCGTCAATCCGACGTTCTGCGGGCGCGTGGGATCCTTGATCGTCTCGACGTCGACATTGGCGTAGCTGAGCACGACCTGCCACGGTGCGAGGGGACGCGCGGTGAGCGTAAACTCGATTCCCCGCGAGCGATCGACGCCCGACGCGATATTGAAGCCCGGGTGATCGGGGTCGGGCTGGAGGATGTTGGACCGTTCGATCTCGAAGGCCACGAGCGATCCCGAGAGCCGTCCCTCGATCAGATCAAACTTGGGACCAAAATCCCAACCCTGGCCCGTGATCGGTTCGAAGAGGCGACCGAAGAAGTCGCTCGCAGTCTGCGGCTGGAACGACTCGGCGTAGCTGACGAAGAACGTCAGTCGTGGCGCCACGCGGAAGGAGGCGCCGTAGCTGCCGACGTCGGCCGACTGCGAGGTCGCCACGGCCGTGCGGTTGAGGCGGTTTTCGTTGTTCTGGTAGAACTGCCCGTAGCGATAACCCTGCATCAGCAGCAGGCGGCTGCGGAAGAGCTGGACGAGGTTGCTCACCGTGTAGCCGCGCTGCACGGAATCGAGCATGGTGTCGCCGAAGCGCGTGGTGTAGGTGGACCAGGCGCCGAGCGCGTAGTCGGCGGGGTTGGTCGAGTCGACGTTGAGGTTGGCCGGGTTGGTGGGCCGGCGGTACTGCTGGTTGCGCTGGTCGACCACTCCGAGGTATTCGAAGCCGAGGAAGGCCTTGTGCTTGATGTCACCCCACGTGTGGTCGCCGAGCAGGCTGCCCTGGACGATGAAGTTGTCGTTGCCCGTCAGTTGGAGGGTGGGCACGCGCGCGACGGTGCGCACGCCGGTGGTGGCGTTGATCACGAGCGCCTGGGAACCGGCCATGGTGTTGCGCGCCTGCCGTTGGCTGCGGAAGTAGCCGCCGCCGCGGAACACCCAGTTGGGCGTGAGCTGCTGGCTGAGATCGAGGGCGAACTGCGTCTGGATAATCGCCGAGGAAGACTCGGGCCCGGCGCGATTGAACTCGCGGCGCACGTCGGTGGCGTAGCGGCTCTGGGCGGCGATGAAGTAGATCGGCGGCACCGCCTGCACGCCGCGCGTGGTCTGCCACTGGAAATCAAAACCGAGGCGCGTGCGCTTCGTGGGCTCATACTGAAGGTTGCCGCCGTAGACTTTCCGTTCGCGGCCGGCGAAGTCGTACTGGCTCCCGTAGTTCTCGTAGGCGGCGCCGAACAGCGCGCGCAGCTTCTTTCCCCGGTCGATCGGCGTGCTGTAAAGCAATTCGGAGCGGAAGCGATCGTAGGAACCGACGCGAAGGCGCACGTGCCCGCCGCGGTTCGGGCCGGGGCGGCGGGTGATCATGTTCATCGTGCCGCCCGGATCGATTGTCCCGGAGAAGGTCGACGAAGGTCCCTTGATGATCTCGACGCGGTCGATGAAGAGCGTGTCGGCCACGCCGAAGGAGCGATAGCCGTTGCGGTAGCTCGTGAAGGACTGGAAGCCCCGGTTGTAGAAGTTGTTTCCGGTGACGTCCTCGGGCGTGGCGGTGCCGTTGTCGGAAAGGCTGCCGCTGTACTTGAGCGCCTCGCCGATCTCCTTGGCGCCGATGTCCTCGATGAACTCGGCAGTGATGACCTCGATCGGGCGCGGGAGGTCGAGCAGCGCGGTGTTGAAGCGCGTGCCGGAGATCGCATTGGCGGCCTTGTAGCCGTCGTCGCCGTCCGCGCTGACTTCGAACTGGGCGAGCACAATCGGTTCGTCCTGCGCGGCGGTCGTGCTGGAGGCCGCCGGACGCGACTGGGCCGACAGGGCGGCCGGAAGCAGGGCGCAGGCGAAGCCGGCCGCAGCCATGCGGGGGGCGAGGCGAAGGCAGGGAAGTTTCATGGTAGGAAATCTTGGAAGCTGGTGGCGGGGAGGTGCGGCGGGAAACTCAGTGCTTGGCCGCCGGCGCCGGCGTCGTTTTCCACTCCAGAATGGCGCGGTCGGCGAGAAGGCGCGCCCGCAGGCGAGCATAGGGCAAGTCCTGCACGGTGGTGCCGGTGTCGAGCGCGAGAGCGGCCGCCGTGCCGGCGGCCTGGCCCAGCATCATGAAGACCGGCTCCATCCGTGTCGGTCCGTAGGCAGCGTGCGAAGCCGAAAGACACATCGGGACCAGGAGGTTCGCACACTCACCGGCGCGCGGGCGAAGGGACCGGTAACTGATGCCGAAGACCCCGGTCCGCACGTAGAACCCCTTCTCGCGGCAGAGCCGCCCCTGCTCGTCGACATAGAGGCACACGCCATGCGAGTCGGAGTGATACGACGCCAGCGCCACGGGGTCCTCCGCGGCGCGGGTGTTCCGGGCGTCGTGCTCCGTGAGGACGTAGTCGCTGACCATGCGGCGCGCCTCGCGCACGTAGAGCTGGAACGGCCAGTGGCCGGTGTCGGTGAACTCGTCCCGCGCCAAGCCCCAGTTTCGCATCTCGGCGCGCACCTGGGGTGGGCAGCGTTCGTCGTGGGTGAGGAACCAGAGCAGACCCTGCACGTAGGTCTTGTGCTCCTGCCAAAGCGCTTCCCGTTGCGTATAGTCGGCCTCAGCCCAGTCGTAGCTCCGCCCGAGGTAGTCGCTGCCGAATTCGCTGCCGATGTTGGAATCGGTCTTCCGGTTGGGCATCTTGTGGAAACTGATGCCGATGTTCCGTTCCTTGCCGCCGAGGGCGGTGTCGCCGATCCGCGATGGCGCCGGCTGCACGTCCTTCATCGTGGCGACCCAGCGGGCCAGGAGTTCGTAGTCGAGCGGGTTGTAGTTGGCCGGCTTGTCGATCGGCACACGGTTGTCCGGCGCATTGGTCAGACAGACGCGGAAATTGTACGCCTGCTGGCGGTGATCCCCGTCGCCGGGACGACCGGGCGGCCGCGGATCGACCCGGGGCAAGAGACCACTCCTCAGGTCGCCGGGCACGACGTAGGGGCTGATCTTCCCGAACACCGCCGGCCCGCTCGGCAGGATGCCGTTGAGAGTCTCGCCGTACTTCGCGTTGCCCTCGCGGCCAGTGACGTACGTCACGCCGGCTCGGGCCATGAGATCACCCTCATAGGTGGCGTCGATAAACATCCTCCCGACGAAGGTCCGGCCGCTCTCCATCGTCAGGGAAACGATGCGACCGCCTTCCTTCCGCACGCCACGCCGGAGGTCGAGCCGCTCTCCGTGGACGACCTGCACGCCGACCTCACGCACCATCTCGCGAAGGATTTGCTCGGCCACGTGCGGCTCGAAGACGAATTGGATCCGGCCGAAGTCCTTGTCCTTGGGTCCACCCGCCCAGTGCGTCGGCAACCAGTCCAGGTACTCCGCCCGCGTGGTCTGCCGCCAGGCCGCGGGATTCTCATAGTACCGGAAAATGCGCTCGTAGAACTCGCGCGACACGCCGCCGATCGTGCCCTTCACGCCGGTGTCGGTCATGCTTAGACCGCCGGCGGTGAGGCCGCCCAGATGCCGGCCCGGTTCGACCACGATCACGGTCCGGCCCAGACGCGCGGCCTGCACGCCGGCGACGACCCCCGCGGCGCTGCCGCCGTAAACAATAACGTCGGCGGACACCGGGGGCGGCACCGCACCTTGGAGGTTCCAGGCGGCCGTGACGGCCAGGCAGGCCACACAGCGCCAGGGGCTTCGGGGGAGTCGCATCGGGATAAGCGTGGGTTGGACGGAAGGACGGAGCAAAGGGCCCTTTGGTTTCTGCCCGGCTAAGGGCGCCAACGCACGCCCGCAATTCCGCCGGGGGCCACGCCGGTAGGGTGCCCCGCCGGCCCGGGCAAGCCGCGTGATAAGACCCATAAGTCCGGCAGATTTGCGCCCCGGCCGGGGACAGCGCACTGGCCTCCGCCCCCGGCCGCCAGTACGCTGAGTTGGCGCACCATGAATCGAAAACTCACGTTCACCCTCACCGAACAGGCCAATCCGCTTCGCACGCGCTCGATCGCCGACTTGTGCGACTATCTCACTGATCGCCTGCTCGTACCCCAGTTCGCCGCCAACGGCGCGAACTGGCGGCGTGAATACATGAACTTTTTCACCTTCGACAACACCTGCGACCCGTTGCAGCCGACCGGCACGCTCTTCTTCCACGTTCCCCCGCTCTTCGCCGGATGCAGCGCCTCGCTCGAGGCGGCAATCCTCTCGGAACTGGGCCGACTCCAGATCAAGGCCGGGCCGATTGTCCACGAGCCGCGCGCGGCGGCCGCCGACGTCATCACGATGCGCATTCCGATCGTCGATAATCCAACCGCGCTGCTGCAGCCGCCGGAGGTGAACATGAGCCGCACCCGCGGCGCGGTCGTGCTGCGCGACCTGCTCGGCTACCAGCCAACCAACGGCCGGTACGAGTTCACGGCCGACGATGTGCTGCAAAGACTGGCCGGGGTCACAGAGGAGCGCGTCGCCGCCTGCACGGCGAGCCCGGTGAAGGAAAAGGCCGCGGCGTCGTCCCGGGTCCAACGCGAACCGAGCCTGGTCAGCATGCGCGCGGTACGGCGCTGCCTCGACGAGGTGAGGCAGTTCGCAGAGTGGGCCCTGCGGCACAATTACCGCCGCCTGTCCGCCATCTGATCCGTCGCTGCGCTGAAGCGCGGGCCCGGCGTCAGCGCGCCCAGCCGGTCGCGATGGCGGCGACGCGTTCCGCCGCGGGTCCGAGCGCGGCCTGCACCGCCGGCGTCAGATCCGTGCCCAGGGTGTAAGGGTCCGCAACCTCCACGGCGACGATCCCGACGCGCCGCGGCATCTCCAAACCGAGCAGTTCGCCCAGGGCGAGTGTCTCCCCCACGCCGAGGAAATGCGGTCCCGTGGCGAGCGGCCCGCCCAGGTCGGCCGCATCCAGTTCGAGGATGCTGCCGGCTGGGACCCGCCCGGTCTGCACGGCATCGACCAGGACGAGATTCTCCCGACCCGCGACCTCGTCCAAGAGCGCGAGGCCCATCTCGGTGGTCGTCCGCAATTCGATCGCGCCTTCACCGGCCAGCGTCGCATGCAGCGACTCCACCACCCGGAGGCCGACGGCGTCGTCCGTCAGGATGTCGTTGCCCAGGCCGAGGACGAGGACCGGTGCTTTCGCCCGGTCCCGCGGGACGTCGACCACCGGGGCGTTCATGGCCGCGCCCCGGCCAGATCACGCCGGGAGCGCCGCCACCGCCATCGCCAGGCGAGCGGCACGAGGCCGGCCACGAACAACGCGAGGAGGGGCGGCTCGGGCACCGCCGTGAACTTCAGCGCGAGGGCATCAATCGCCATCCAGTCCCCTCCCCCGGCGCTGCTGGTGTTGCGAATCGTCACGGTGATCAACCCCGGCACCGCCAGCGGGCTGCTGTCGAAATCGACCCAATTGGTGAACGGCCCGCCCCAGGGGCTGCCGTGGAGGATCCCGAGGTGGTCCGTCGGCCCGGAGAAGACCGTCACGCCGTTGAGCAGGATCTCGAGGCTGTAGATTGAAGTCGGCGCACCGTGGTCATCCAGGGTCAGGCGCGGGGACACGGTCAGGAAGCTGAAGTGCGAGGGCTCCAGCCCCAGCCCGGGCAGATCGAAGACCCAGCTTCCCGCCTGCCCGCTGTAGAGTATATCGGCCCCCAGGAAGCCGTAGCCGGAGGAGCCGGTCAGTTCCTTCCGCGCCGTCGTGACGCCGCCGGAGGTGGTGAGGGTCGGCGTCGGATTCGACAGGAATTGCCCCACCGTGGGAGTGACCAGCGCGAAGGCGACCGCGAGAAACAGCGCCCGCCGCCACCACCGGCTCGGCGCCGCCTGGCGGAGATGGGGCGAGATCACCGGGGACGGCATGGGGCGAGCCAGCGGATTCAGTTTGCGGCGAAACGGCAGGCTCAACCCTGGCTCAGCTCCCGCACCAGTCGGCGCTCGCGGTCGAAGATCCGGACCTTCAGCGGCGTATGGCCCGGCAGCGCGTGAGTCGCGCAGCCCAGGCAGGGGTCGTAGGCGCGGAAGGCCATCTCGACCTTGTTGAGCAGTCCCTCGCGGACCTCCCCACCCTTGATGAGGTTCTTGGCGGCCTTTTCCACGCTCATGGCGATCCGCGCGGCGTTGTTGCCCGTGGCGACGATCAGGTTGGCCATCCGGATCACCCCCCGCTCGTCGGTCTCGTAGTGGTGGAACAAAGTCCCGCGGGGTGCCTCGACCACCCCGATTCCCTGGGCCGGCACCGCCGTCGGAATCCGCCGCACCTCCGGATTGGTGATGTCAGGATCGTTCACCAGCTGGTCGATGCGCTCGGCGGCGTAAACCATCTCCACCACGCGCGCCCAGTGATTGGCGAGCGTGTGGTGCACCGGCCTGCCGCCGAGCACCTGGAAATATTCCTCGTAGGCCGCCTGGGCCCGCGGGGTCGCCATGCCGTCGGCCACGTTGAGCCGGGCCAGCGGCGCCACCGAGTAGATGCTGGTCTCCGGTCCCTCCACGAAGCCGTGCCAGCCGCGCTGCTTCAGGAAGGTAAACTTCATGTAGCTCCACGGCTCCACGTGCTCCGCGATGTAGTCCCGGTACTGGTGCGGCGCAAACCGACACACCTCCCGTCCGTCGCAGTCGACCACGCGCAGCTGCCCGTCGTAGAAATTGAGCCGGTTGTCCGCATCAACCATCCCGAGGTAGCAGGTGCGATGCGTGAAGGCGTCGGACGTGATCAGCTTCACGTAGTCCGGATTGGCGAGCACCACCGAGTGGAAGATCTCGAGAGTCCAGCGGGCGAATTCGATGCCCTCCCGGGCCAGCGCCTGGAAGCGGGGCAGGTCCGCCGGCTTGAGCGACTTGCTCACCCCGCCCGGCAGGCCGAGCACGGGATGGACGACCTTGCCCCCGAAATACGCGATCAGTTCGCGCAACTGGCGGCGCATGCCGATCACCCGCTTGCCGGCATCCAGGCCGACCTTCTGGATCACGCCGACGATGTTGCGCAGTTCCGGCGGCGCCTCCGGCCCGACGATGAAGTCCGGCCCGCCGAGCACAAAGACGTGCAGGGCGTGATCCTCGAGCATGAAGGTGTGGTAGACGAGTTCGCGGATTTTCCGGCCTGCCGGGGTCGGCTCGACCTGGTAGAGGGCGTCGAGCGTCTTGGTCGCGGCCATGTGGTGGGCGGTCGGGCAGACTCCGCAGATGCGGCTGGTGATCTGCGGCATGTCCTCCGCGGGGCGCCCGCGGCAGAACACCTCGAAGCCGCGCAGCTCGGGCACCTGCAGGTAGGCCCGTTCGACGTCCCCCTTGTCGTCGAGGTAGATGTCGATCTTGCCGTGGCCTTCGAGCCGGGTGATCGGATCGATGGTGACGTTGCGCTTGGCGGACTGGTAGGCGGCGTTGGCCCGGAGGCTGCCGGCGTTGAAGGCTTGTTGGGTGGCTTCGTCCATGGCGGAGTTGCGGCGCGCAGCCGCTCCTGCAGGGGTGGGCGGTTAGACGTTGGTCAGGTCGGCGCGGCGCCGGAGGCGGCTCGACGCAAGCCCGTAGCGGTAGAACGTGCCGACGGGATCCGGGATGTTCTCGAGCACGCGGTTGATCTCCTTCTCCTCCCGTGCCCCAAGGTTGGCGCACAGCGAGGAGAGAATCTTCGCGCCCTGATCGCGCACCCGGGAGGTGGGTCCGAAGCAACCCGTGCAGGGCATGTTGCCGCCCGGGCACTGGGCCCCGCACCCGCTGCGGGTGGCCGGCCCCATGCAGACCACGCCCTGCGGAAGAAAGCACTTCTCTTCGTCCAGCACCTTCTGGTGCGGGCGAAAGAACTGCGTGAACGCGACGTCCGCGGGCCGGCTGGCCTTGCGGGGGCACTCGTCGCAGAGCGCGATGTCCGGCGCGAGCACCGAACCCTTCGGGGGCAGCCGGCCGGAAAGGAGCGCGTCAAAGGCGGCGCGGGTCAGATTCGGCGTCGGCGGACATCCCGGCAGGTAATAGTCGACGGCCACCACTTGATCCAGGGAACGGACGACGTGGCGCAATTCCGGCAGGTGCGGGCGACGCCCTTCCTCCTCTGTGACGGTCTGGGGACGCGTGCGGGCCTCGTTCACGACCGACGGCGCCTCCTCGTAGTTGAACCGCAGGATCGCCTCGCGCTCAAACTGGTTCGCCAGCCCGGGGATGCCGCCGAGATGGGCACAGGAGCCGTACGCGATCAGGTACTGGCTCTTGCGCCGCAGCAGCACCGCCATCTCCTCCTGCTCGGAGGAGCGGATGGCGCCGTTGAGCAGCGTGGCGGTGATCGCCCGATCGGGCAGGGCCTCCAGGTCCCGGTACTTGAAGTCCATCGCCACCGGCCAGAGCACGATGTCCACCTTCTCCACCACTCCGAGGATGTCCTCGGCGAGGTCGACGACCGTCTCCTCGCAGCCGCCGCAGGAGGCGCACCAGTAGAACGCGACTTTGGGCTTAGACATGGACTTCCTCCGGTTGGGCGGATGCCGGCGCGTCACCATCCGCGGGTGCGGCCTCGGCGGCGCGGCGCGCCAGGGCGATGATCTCCTCATCCCAGGACTCGAACTTCTCCGGCAGGCCGAGCGGCCCGAGAGCCTTGAGCTGCGCCGTCATCTCGTTGATGACGGCCTTCACGCGTTCGCCCTCCGCGGCGGAGATCCACTCGAGCCGCACACGCTCGGGGGCGATCCCGAGGTCCTGCAGGAGCCGGCGCAGGAGCTGAAAGCGCCGGAGCATCTTGTAGTTTCCCTCGACGTAGTGGCAGTCGCCCGGGTGGCAGCCGCCGATGAGCACCCCGTCGGCGCCGCGCGCGAGGGCGTCGACGATGAACTGCGGATCGACGCGGCCCGAGCACATCAGGCGGATGACGCGCACGTTGGCGGCGTACTTCAGGCGCGATACACCCGCCAGATCGGCGGCCGTGTACGTGCACCAGTTGCAGAAGAAGGCGACGATGCGCGGTGTCCAGGTGGCGGGGGGGGCAACGGGCGGAGAGGGCGAGGCGGAAGCGCTCATGTGAAAAATCCGAAGTTCGAATTTCGAAATCCGAAACAAAGCCAAGGTCTGAAGGCCCAACGAACCAAACCCGGCCAACCAGCCGACTTGCGCCGACCTATTCGCTCCTCCGAACGATGGCGCCGAAGATACTGGTCAGCTCGGTGGCTTCCTGAACCAATGCGGCACGGGCGGACTCGCGTTCGTTGTCGTCGGCCAAAAAGAGCAGGCGCAGGAAGAAGCAGCTCTCCTTGGATTCCTTGCGGCAGATCTTTATCCGCATGACAAAATCCTTCCTGCTCAAGGCTTCGTTGGCTTCGATGTAGTTTGCCCCAACTGACCCGGAGGCGCGCACCAACTGCTTCGCGTCTTCGAGGTTGGCCAGCGTGCGCGGCAACTTCCGGACAAACACCCGGACCGCCATCGCAAAGCGATAGGTCCGGTCTTCGAGGTCGAAGCGGCGGGGTTTCTCGCCTGGGGAGGCATCCACGCTTTCCCATTGGTCGAAGTTTCGGTCGGCGCTCCACGGTGGTTTGTACCCGGAATTGGGACTTGTTTCGGGTTTCGAGTTTCGGGTTTCGAGTTTTGAATCACTCCGACAGCACTCCCTCGATTTCGCTGAACACCTCTTCGTCCTCGAAGAGGTTCTGGCCGATTGAGCCGGAGGGACAGGAGCCGACGCAGGTGCCGCAGCCCTTGCAGAGCGCCTCGTTGATCACCGCCCGGTGCGTCGTGGCGTCGAAGGTGATCGCGGTGTACGGGCAGAGCGGGAGGCAGGACTTGCAGCCGCTGCAATCGGGCAGGATGTACGCGGTATTGGGTTCCTGCTCGACGTGCCCGCGGTCGATCAGCACGAGCGCCTCCGCGGCCGCCGCGCCGGCCTGGGCTACCGTGTCCGGAATGTCGCGCGGCCCCTGACAGCAGCCGGCGATGAAGATCCCGTCGGTGAAGGTGTTCACCGGGGCCAGCTTGGGGTGGCGCTCGAGGAAGAACCCCTCGGTGCCGCAGCTCATGTTGAACAGCCGCCGTACTTCCTGCGCGTCGGCCTGCGGCTCGAGTCCGGCGGACAGCACCACCATGTTGACCGGAATGCGCCGGACAAAGCCCGCCAGCGTATCCTCGACGCGGATGATCAGCTTGCCCTCCTCCTCGGGCGTCATCGCCCAGTCGGTGACCTCGCCGACGCGGCCCCGGATGAAGTGCACGCCCTCCTCGTTCAGCTTGTCGTAAAACTCCTCGTAGCTCTTTCCCGGGGCGCGGATGTCGATGTAGAAATTGTAGATCTCGGCGCCGGAATGCTCCTTCAGCAGGTGCGCGAGCTTCATCGAGTACATGCAGCAGACACGGGAGCACCAGCGGTTGGTCTTCTTGTCGCGGGAGCCGACGCAGTGGATGATGCCGATGGCCTTGGGCTGGGTGCCGTCGCGCAGGATCACCTCGCCGCCGGTCGGGCCGGAAGCGTTGACGAGCCGCTCCGCCTCCAGCGCGGTGTACACGTTGGGGAAGGACCCGTAGCCGTACTGGGGCGCCCGCTTCACGTCGAAGGTCTGGAAGCCCGTGGCGACGATGATGGTGCCGACCTGGAGTTCGCGGATCTCCTCCCGCTGCGTGAAGGTGATGGCCTTGCGATCGCCGCAGGCCTCGACGCACGTCTTCTTGCAGCGGTCGGTGAGGACGCCGCGCTTGAAGTTCAGGCAGACCTCCGGGTCGATGAGCACGACCTGCGGGGTCGACTGGGGGAACGGGATGTAGATCGGCTTTCGCTTGCCGAGGCCCTCGTTGAACTCGTCGACGAACTTCGGCTCCTTGTACACGCAGTTGGAGATGCACTCCTGGCAGCCGGTGCACAGTTCCTCGTCGATGTAGCGGGGCCGGCGGCGGACGGTGACGGTGTAGTTGCCCACGTAGCCGTCCATCTTCACGACGTCGGAACAGGTCCAGAGGGTGATGTTCTCGTGGGCGCCGACCTCGGACATCTTGGGGGTGAGGATGCACGCGGCGCAGTCCAGCGTCGGGAAGGTCTTGTCGAACTTCGCCATGTGCCCGCCGATGGTGGGTTCGCGCTCGACCAGGGTGACCTTGCGGCCCGCGTTGGCGAGGGTGAGGGCGGCATGGATGCCGGCGATGCCGCCGCCGACCACGAGCACGTCCGGGTGAATCGGCACCTGCTTGACCTCGAGCGGGCGGTGGTGGGCGACGCGCCGGATGGCGGCGCGCGCGAGGGCCTTGGCCTTGGCGGTGGCCTCGGCCCGGTCGGTGTGCACCCACGAGTCGTGCTCGCGGATGTTCACCATGTGGAAGAAGAACGGATTGAGGCCGCCCGCGGCGGTGGCCTTGCGGAACGTGTGCTCGTGCAGCAGCGGGGAGCAGGAGGCGACGACGACGCGGTTGAGCGCGAACTCCCGGATATCCTGCTGCACCAGCTCCTGGCCGGGATCGGAGCACATGTATTTGTAGTCCCGTGACAACACGACGCCGGGCAGGGTCTCGACGTAGCGAGCGACCTCCGGGCAGTCCACCATGCTGGCGATGTTGTGGCCGCAGTGGCAGACGTAGAATCCGATGCGGACTTCCTGCGAGGAGCTGACCATGGGATTGGCGGAGAACGAACGGCGGGAGAGACGGGGCGGAGCGGACGCTCAGGCGGGCACGGGGGAAGGAACAGGGGCGGCGGGGACCGCGGGACGCCACTGGAAGCGGATCGCCGCGCGCTGCAGGCCGAGTTCCCGCTCCGGCAGGCCGAAGGCGAGGCCCATCAGCTGGGTGAAGTACACGGTCGGCAGCGTCACGGGACCATAGGCGGCCTTCACCTGTGCGTGGTAGGCGTCGAGGTTGAACTGGCAGAGCGGACAGACGGTGGCCAGGCAGTCGGCGCCGCGTTTCCGCGCCTCGTTGAGGAGAATGTAGACCATGCGGATGCCGGCCTTGGGCACGGTGCCGGTGAGGCTGCCGCCGCAGCACTTCGTCTTGAGCGGGTAGCGCACGACGGTCGCCCCGAGGGCCTCGATCAGGCGGTCCATCGTCGTCGGGTTGTAGGGGTCGTCGAACGTCGCGTACGGCCGCACGATCTGGCACCCGTAGTAGGTCGCGACCTTGAGTCCCTTGAGCGGCCGCACCACCCGCTGCCGGATCGCGTCGAGCCCGACGTCGTTCAGCAGCACGTCGAGCGGGTGGCGGACCGGGGTGTCGCCGCGGTAGCGCAGGCCCACCGCGCCCAGGGCGCGATCCATCGTCTGCTTCATCGACGGATAGTCGTGGAAGTAGTGCTTGGTCTTGTTCAGCACCAGGTAGCAGGCGGCGCACGGCGCCAGCACCTGGTTGAGGCCGCTGCGCTCCACCAGCGCGAGATTGCGCGCGGCGAGGACGCAGGCCTTGGCTTCATCCACCGCCATGTAGGCGGTGGCGCCGCAGCAGTTCCAGTCGTCGAGTTCCACCAGTTCGACCCCGAGGTGCTTCATCACCGGCAGCAGCGACTCCTCGTAGGCCCGCCCCAGCCCCTTCAGGGAACAACCCGGAAAGTACGAGAATTTCATGCGGAGCCTCCTTTCGAGCCGTCGATGGCATCGAACATCCGGGCGATGTCGCCCCGGTTCCGGATGCGCTCGGGCCGCAGCGAGAAGCGCCCGGTGCGCAGCAGGTCGATTCCCAGCCGCCAGTTGCCGAGGGCGGCGAGCCAGCTCGTCTTCAGGAACAGCCGGATCACCAGCACCATTTCCGTGATCCGGCCGTTCTGGCGGACCATTGCGTTGAACTCGTGCGCCAGGACCGGGATCGGGAACTTCCGCGGATACACGCCCTCGTGAATCGCGCGCTGCTTCAGTTCATACATGATGTCGGTGATCCTGATCTCCTGCGGACACTCGACCGTGCATGCATAGCAGGAGGCGCAGAGCCAGATCGTGTGACTGTGCAGCACCTCCCGCTTGAAGTCGCCCCGCGTCAGCGCCATCACCTGGCGCGGCGTGTGATCCATGTAGATGCTGAGGGGACAAACCCCGGAGCAGGTGCCGCACTGGATGCACCGCTCCAATTGCTCGCAGCCCGGCACTCGCATGAGGTCGCGCCCGAAGCCGGGCGTGCGGTCGGACTCGTACTTGATGGTCCGGTGGATCCGGATCTTCGGCTCTGGCCCCGAACGCTTGGGCGCGGGGGTCTGGGCAGTTTCCTGGGGCAAACGCTCGGCAGCAGGCGGGCCCGCAGGCGGCGTCTCGGTGGAGGATGTGCTCATGGGGTTCCTCTCTGACCGGCCCGGCCCACCGCGGAAGGACCCGTGGCAGGACCTGGCGACTTTGGCGAAGCAAGGTCAGCCCAACATAAGTTTATCAAATAGCAAGCCGTCGGGCCTCCCGCCCACATGCACACCCTGACTATTAGCTACTGAGATGTCGATCGTGAGACCACAGCCCGCGGTCGGACCGCCCCGCCGACCCTCCTGCCTTCCAAACGTCGTCAATCCGCCGCATCCACCCGGGTGATGCCCCAGCGCACCGCCAGCGCCTGCCCGGCGGCAAGGCCGCCGTCATTCGGCGGCAGTTCCCGATGGCACAGCACCGAGAAACCCGCGGCCGCGACGCCCTGCACCGCGTGCTCAAGCAACCGGGCATTCTGGAAACACCCTCCGCTCAAAGCCACCGTCCCCCACCCCACGCGCCGAGCGACTTCACCCAGCGCCGTCGCAAGCGAGCGGTGAAACCGGGCCGCCAGCACCGCCCGGTCGGCAGAAGCCGGCGCCTCGATCACCGCCTCGACTAGCGGACGCCAATCGATTTCCCAACGTCCGTCCGCCCGCTCCACGACCGGCATCGGCCAGGGTTCCAGCGGTCCGCGCACCACCGCGGCCGCGCCTTCGAGGGCCATCGCCACCTGGCCCTCGAACGACGCACGCCCGCCCAATCCAAGCAACGCCGCCACGCCATCAAAAAGCCGTCCGGCACTCGTGGTCACCGGCGCGTGGTGGCCCCGGTCGAGCAGTTGCAACAGGACCGATGTTTCGGCCTCGGAGAAACCAAGGGTGCGCGCCAGCGGACCGAGGCGAACGCGATCGCCCTCCCAGACGGCATGGGCCAGGGCCAGGCCGCAGCGGCGCGGTTCCCGCACGGCCGCCTCCCCTCCCGGCAGGCGGAACGGACGCAGGTGCGCCACCCGGCGCGCCACTCGCGCCCCGCGATCGATCGAGATGAACTCCCCGCCCCACACGGTGCCATCCCCGCCGTACCCCGTGCCATCCCACGCGACCCCCAGCACGCCCGACGGGCCGCCGCCATGTTCGAGCAGGCACGAGAGAACGTGCGCCAGGTGGTGCTGCACCGGCACGGTTGGCAGGCCGAGCAGGCGGGCCTCCTGCGTCGACGCATAGTCCGGGTGCGCATCGCAGGCCACCAAGTCCAGGCGCTGCGGATACAGGTTGCGCAGCCAGGCGATGCTCGCGCGGAACGCCGCGAGCGACGCGGGATTGCCCAGATCCCCCACGTGCGGACAGAGCACGAGGCCGGCTCCCACCGTCACGGCCACGGTGTTCTTCAGGTGGCCCCCGACCGCAAGGAGCGCCGGTCCGGCCGCGGCGTCGGCCGGCAGGGGGAACGGCGCCGGCGCGTATCCCCGCGCGCGCCGCAGCAGGATCGGCCCGACCGCGCTCGGCCGCAGGACGGAGTCGTCGATGGGCCGCGCGATTCGCCGGTCATGCACCAGGAACTGATCCGCGATTCGCCCAAGCCGCTGCCGCGCGTCGCCGTCCTCGAAACACAACGGTTCCTCCGACAGGTTGCCGCTGGTCACCACCAGAGGCCTCCCCACCGCCCGCAGCAGAAGGAGATGAAGCGGCGAGTAGGGCAGGAACGCCCCGATCCAGGGATTGCCCGGGGCCACCGCCTCCGCCAGCGATCCGCCCGCCCGCCGCCGGAGCAGCACGATCGGCGCGGCGGCCGAGTGCAGCCAAGCCTCCCCATCCTCCTCCACCCACTCCCGCAGATCCCCCGCCGCGGGGAACATCACCGCGAGGGGCTTCTCCTCACGATGCTTGCGCCGGCGCAGTTCACCCACGGCCGCGGCGCTGGTGGCGTCCACCACGAGGTGGTAGCCGCCCAGCCCCTTCACCGCCACCACCCGACCGTCGCGCAATGCCGCGGCCGCCGCCGCGATCCCGGCGTCCCGCCGGGCCACCACCCGGCCGTCGGGATCCTGCAACTCGACCTGCGGGCCGCACTCCGGGCAGGCGATGGGCTGCGCGTGATACCGGCGGTCCCCGGAATCCTCGTATTCGCGTCGACAGGACGGACACATCTCGAATTCCGCCATCGTCGTCCGGGGGCGGTCGTACGGCAGCGACTCGACAATCGTGTACCGCGGCCCGCATTGGGTGCAGTTCAGAAACGGGTAACCGGCCCGGCGCTCCGCCGGGTTCAGCAGTTCCCGCCGACACTCGTCGCACAGGGCCAAATCCGGCGTCGTCGGCGCCGTGGGCGGCTCCCCGCCATGCTCGCTCGGGAGAATGACAAAACCGTCGTCAGGCAGCGGCGGCACTCCCGGACGGTCCGGAACCGGGTCCACCCGCATCCGCTCGATTCGCGCCGCGGGCGGCGCCTCGCGCCCCAACGCCTCGATGAAGGCCGCGAGCCGGGAGGAAGAGCCCAGGGCCCGCACTCCCACCCCATGGACATCGTTGCGCACCCAGCCGCGCACTCCCCACACCGCGGCCAGCCGCGCCACGAACGGTCGGAATCCCACACCCTGAATGCGTCCCTCGAGGGTGATCCACCGTTCCTCGAGACGAGCGTCCGGATCCGCCCCGCCGCCTTCGTTGGGACGATTCATGCCGAGACCGCCGTCGCGGACGCCGACGCTTGCATGTGGGAAAAGCTGCCGGCGCGGGGACATGAAGTCGAGCCGCCACGCCGGTCGCACGCTTGTCTCGAACCGAGGATCCTGCAGACTTCCGCCATGAGCGAGCCGGCCTCCTCCTCGGTATCCCTGGCCTGCCCGATTCCCTGGGGCGCACCGACGGAAATCCAGTTGGCCCACGGCGGCGGAGGGCGGCTCACGCAGGACCTCATCGATCACGTGTTTGGCCCGGCCTTCGCCAACCCCGCGCTCGACGCGCGCCACGACGGTGCGGTGCTGGTCCCTCCGGCCGGACAGCGGCTCGCGTTCACCACTGATTCCCATGTCGTCAGCCCGCGGTTCTTCCCGGGCGGCGACATCGGCCGGCTGGCGGTGTTCGGCACTGCGAACGACCTGGCCATGTGCGGGGCCCGGCCGCGCTGGCTGAGCGTGGGCTTCATCCTCGAGGAGGGACTGGCGATTGCCGAACTCGAACGCATCGTGGCCTCGATGCGCGCGGCGGCGCGCGAGGCGGACGTGGCGATTGTGGCCGGCGACACCAAGGTCGTCGAACGGGGCAAGGGCGACGGCGTCTATCTCACCACCGCCGGGATCGGTTGGGTGGAATCCGCCTGTGCCATCGGCCCCGCGGCGGTGCGGCCCGGCGACGTGGTGCTCCTGAGCGGCGACATCGGGCGCCACGGCATGGCGATCCTGGCCCAACGCGACGGCCTGGCCTTCGAGTCTCCAATTGTGAGCGACTGCGCGCCGCTCTGGCCGGCGGTGGAGGCCCTGTTCGCCGCCGGGATCGAGGTCCACTGTTTGCGGGACCTCACGCGGGGCGGGCTCGCGACGGCGGTGATCGAGATCGCGGAACACGCGGGCGTGGGCGTCCTCCTGGAGGAAAGCGCCGTGCCCGTGACGGAACCGGTCCGCGGGGCCTGCGAGATTCTCGGCCTTGACCCCTGCTTCGTAGCCAACGAAGGGCGCCTGATCGCCTGGGTGCCCGCCGCCCAGGCCGATGCAGCCCTCGCAGCCCTGGCCGCAGCCGCTCCCGGCGGACCACCGGCCTGCATCGGCCGGGTGCGTGATCGACCGGCGGGGCAGGTCGTGCTGCGCGGTGCGCTCGGCGCGGAACGGCTCCTCAGCCGCCTCAGCGGCGAGCAACTGCCACGGATTTGCTGACGCCCCTCACCGCGGGCGGTAACGGAAATAGGCCGCGCAGGCCCCTTCGCCCGAGACCATGGGGGCGCCCAGGGGATGCTCGGGCGTGCAGTCGACGCCGTAGGCCGGACATTGGTCCGGCGTGACTTTTCCGCGCAGGACCTCGCCCGCCCGGCAGCGATTCTCCCCTCCCGCGGCCGGTTCCGGCCGGCCATGGCGTACCAAGGCATCGAATTCGGCCAACTCCGGCCTCAAGCCGAGCCCGCTGGCCGGGATGATCCCGAGCCCGCGCCATTCGCGATCGACCACGGTGAACACCTCCCGCATCAGGCGCTGCGCGTGGCGATTGCCCTCGGGGCGCACCGCCCGCGCATAGGCGTTGATGACACCGGCCGCCCCGGCCTCCAGCTGTTCGACGCAGGTGAGCACGCCATGCAGGAGGTCCACCGGCTCGAAGCCCGTAACGACAATCGGCACGCGAAACCTCGCCGCGAGAGGGAGGTATTCCTCGATCCCCATCACGGCACAAACGTGCCCGGCCGCCAGGAAGCCCTGGACGGAATTGTCCGGAGCGGCGAGGAGCGCGGCGATGGCCGGCGGGACGAGGACCTGCGAGACCAGCAGCGAGAAATTTCGCACGCCCGCCCGCCGCGCCTGCAGTACCGCCAGCGCATTCGCCGGCGCCGTGGTCTCGAAGCCCACGGCGAAGAAGACCACCTCCCGATCGGGATGCTGCACTGCACATTGCACGGCATCGAGAGGAGAGTAGACGATCCGCACGTCGCCGCCGCGCGCCCGGGCGGTCAGGAGATCCATTCGGCTTCCCGGCACGCGCAACATGTCGCCGAAGGAACAGAGGATGAGCCCCGGCCGCAGCGCGAGATCCACCGCGGCATCGACGAGGTCTACGGGCGTCACACACACCGGGCAACCCGGACCGTGGACCAACTTGAGCCCCGGGGGCAGGCGCGCCTCGAGGCCATGCCGCAGGATGCTGTGGGTCTGCCCGCCGCAGATCTCCATCAACGTCCAGGGGCGCGTCACCCGGCGCGCAATCGCCGCCGCCAGCCGGGCCGTCGCCGTCGCGTCGCGGTACTCGTCCAGGTGCCTCACGGCGGCGGCCCGGGATCGAGATCGGCCAGTTCCCCCATCTCGCTCAGGTGGGCGAAAATCTTGGCGGCCTCCTCCTCGTCAATCACGCTTAGGGCCACCCCGACGTGCACGAGCACGTGGTCGTTGACCTGCGCCTCCGGGACACAGGCGAGGCTCACCGACTTCACCACTCCGCCAAAGCTCACGCGTCCCATGCGGTGGAATTCGTCCGCGCCCGAAATCTCGAGGAGCCGACCCGGAACGGCGAGGCACATGCCGGGAGTATGGTGGGATCGGTCGGGTTCTGGCGAGCACTTCGCGCGCCGCCGGTGACTCCATTGTTCGGCAGTCGTGGTCCAGATATCGCCGGGGTCGGTGACCCCGGGCCGGCCTCACCGCGGCCGGCTACAACCGCGCGCAGGCAGTTGCACCCGCGAACTCGCCCCTAATTGCCAGGCGACGGCTCGCTCACGGGGAGAACCGCCGTTGTCGCGCTGCCGGAGTGTCCGTCATCCGCGCCATTGCCGGTGCGCGCCGCCGCCACCAACCTGCCGGAATGGACACCACCTGGCTGCACCCGCGCGAGGAACTCGTGGAAACGATGCGACGCATCTACCGCTACCACATGACCACCACGTCGGGAGGAAACCTCTCGATCCTCGACCCCGACGGCAGCATCTGGATCACCCCGTCGCGCGTCGACAAAGGCGCCCTCCAGCCGACCGACATCGTGCGGGTTGCCGCCGATGGGAGCCGCGAGGGCCTGCACCCGCCGTCCTCGGAATTTCCGTTTCACCGGGAGATCTACCGGCGGCGCCCGGATCTCCGGGCCATCGTCCATGCGCATCCCGGCGCGCTGGTCGCCTTTTCGATTTGCCGCCGGCTGCCCGACACCCGGGTGCAGGCCCACGTGCACAGTGTCTGCGGCCGCGTCGCCCTGGCCCCGTATGCCTGTCCCGGGACGGCGGAACTCGGCGACAAGATTGCCGCCACGTTCGCGGACGGCGCCGATTGCGTGTTGCTGGAAAACCACGGGGTCGTGATCGGCGGGCGCGACCTGCGCGAGGCGTTCCAACGTTTCGAGACACTGGAATTCGTCGCGCAGACGCTGACCTACGCCGCGCAGCTGGGATCCGTACAGACTCTCACCCCCACCCAGCTCGCCAGCGAGACGATGCCGCCCTTCGGCGAGCTGCCCCCGGCCCCGCTCTCGAACCGCGAGAAGGAGTTGCGAACCGCCCTGGCCCGCTTTGTCCATCGCGCCTACCAGCAGCGGCTGCTGATCAGCACCGCCGGGGCCTTCTCGGCCCGTCTCGCCGACGACCACACCTTCCTGATAACGCCGCGCCGCCGCGATCGGCTCGAACTCACCGCGGCGGGCATCGTGCGCGCCCGCCGCGACGCCTGCGAGGCCGGCCGCCGTCCGAGCCGGGCCGCACTCCTCCACGCCCTGATTTACGAACGCCATCCGGACGTCGGCGCCGTCATCAATGCGCAGCCCGCCCACGCCAGCGCGTTCTGCATGACGTCCGCGGAGCTCGGCACCCGCACCATTCCCGAAAGCTACCTCGTGCTCCGGGAGGTGCCGCGGCTCCCGTTCCTCCGCATCGTGGAGGATGCCGAGCGGATCGCCGACGCCGTGTCGCTTGACCGCCACCCCGTTGTCCTGATCGAGAACGAGGGAGCCCTGGTCCTCGGCCGCGATGTCCTCGATGCCTTCGATCGCCTCGAGGTGCTGGAGGCCACTGCCGAGGCCCTTCTGCTGGCCCGTCCCCTCGGTCCGATCGTGCCGATGCCCGAGGCTGCGATCGCCGAGCTCCGGCGGGTCTTCAAGGTCGGGTAGCCGCCGGCAGGAGCCGCACCTGCACACGGCCGGCCCTCCCGGCCTCCGTTTCCGCGTTGCCACTGCCTCCGTCCTTCCCTGCGGTAACGGAGCCGTGACCACCCCACCCCGCCCACCCCTGGCGCCCGCGTGCCACCGTGCTGCCCGCCTCCTCGCGCCGCCGCTTGCA
This sequence comes from Verrucomicrobiota bacterium, assembly GCA_016222805.1. GTDB lineage: Bacteria > Verrucomicrobiota > Verrucomicrobiia > Opitutales > Opitutaceae > ER46. Next base: position 100,837 of record JACRQG010000005.1, read on the forward strand.
TTGCTGACAACCGCGCTGGCCGCCTCGGCCGCCACCAGCTCGTTTCGAATCGGAGGGCAGACCCTGACCGTGCCGGAGGGCTTCACGGTCGAGCTCGTCGCCGGCCCCCCCGCCGTCAATCGGCCGATCTCGATTGCCGTTGACGAGCACGGGCGGCTCTACGCCACCGACTCCTCCGGCTTGAGCGAGCGGGCCCAAAAGCAGTTTGACGAGAAACCCCACCGCATCGTCCGACTCGAGGACACCGACGGGGACGGCCGCTTCGATCGCTCCACCGTCTTCGCCGAGCGGATGATGTTTCCGCAGGGCGCGCTCTATTATCGTGGCTCGCTTTATGTCGCCGCCCCGCCGCACCTCTGGAAGCTCACCGACCGCGACGGCGACGGGGTCGCGGATGAGCGAATCGAGTGGTGGGACGGCAAGACCCTGACCGGTTGTGCCAACGACGTCCATGGTCCGTACCTGGGACCCGACGGCTGGTTCTACTGGACCAAGGGTGCCTTTGCGGAACAGCGCCACACCCTCGGCGACGGCCGGCCGTTCACGACCCGCGCCGCGCACATCTTCCGGGCACGCCCGGACGGCACCCGCTTCGAACCCGTGCTGACCGGCGGGATGGACAACCCGGTTGGCGTCACCTTCACCGCCAGCGGCGAGCGAATTCTCTGCGGCACCTTCTTCCAGATTCCTGCCGCCGGGCGGCGCGACGGGCTGATTCACTCAATCTACGGCGGCGTCTACGGGAAGGACAACCCTGCCTCCGCCGGGCATCCGCGCAGTGGGGACCTGATGCCCATCATGACGCACATGGGGGCCGCGGCACCGTGTGGAATCACCACGTACCGGTCGCAGGGGTTCGGCACCGGATTCGCGGACAACCTGTTCGTCTGCTACTTCAACCTGCGCAAGGTCGTCCGGCACACCCTCGTTGCCGACGGGGCGACCTTCCGGACGGAGGACGCGGACTTCCTCTCCTCGGACAGTTCCGATTTCCGGCCGACCGATGTGCTGGAGGACGCCGATGGCAGCCTCCTGGTCGTCGACACCGGAGGCTGGTACAAGATCTGTTGCCCCACCTCGCAGCTCGCCAAACCCGATGTTCTCGGCGGCATCTATCGTATCCGCAAGACGGGTGCGC
>JACRQG010000005.1:102013-105613 GCA_016222805.1 Verrucomicrobiota bacterium
GCCCGCGGTCGCCGATCCGCGCGGGCGCCAGCTGCCCTGGGCGTCGTTCTCCGCCGCCGACCTCGCGACGCGCCTTGCCGATTCGCGCCCGGACGTGCGCGAGCGGGCCCAGGCACTCCTGGGCGAACTCGGCGACGCCGCCGTGCCGGCGCTTCAGGCCACCCTGCGCCCGGGCTCGGCGGCGGCGACCCGGCAGGCCGCCGTCTGGACCCTTGCCCGGACTGACGGACCCGCGGCGCGCGCCGCCACCCGCTCCGCCCTGGCGGACGCAGATCCGTCCGTGGTGCACGCGGCCCTCCAGGTCACCAGCCTCTGGCGCGACGCCGCGGCACTCGATCTTCTGCTTCCACGCCTGCAAGACTCCAATCTGATGCTCGCCCGGATCGCGGCGGAAGCGCTCGGCCGGATCGGCAACCCGCGAGCCATCCCCGCCCTGCTCGAAGCCGTGGGCCGGATCGGAAACCCGCCGCGCAGCGCCACCGGCACGCCCGAGTCCCCCTCGAGCCGGGCGTGGGAGCACGCCTTGATCCACGCCCTGATCGAAATCAACCATCCCGAACCCCTCCGCGCGCGACTGGCCGGAGCCGCCTCACCCGCGCTGGCTCGGGTGGTCCTGGTTGCACTGGATCAGATGAGCGCCGGCAACCTGCAGGCCGCGGAAGTGCTGCCCGGGCTCGGCTCCTCCGATCCCGTGCGGGCGCGCACCGCCGCCTGGATCGTCAGCCATCGGTCCGATTGGGGGGCTGATCTGGCCGGTCACTTCCGTTCCGAACTTCGCCGCCCCGCGACCGCCCCCGAAGCCTCCGCCGCGTTGGCGAAGCAACTGGCCGATCTCGCGAAGTCCCCCGCGATCCAGGAATTGCTGGCGTCCACCGTGACCGCCGCCTCGGCCGACGCCCGCCTCATTGCCCTGCGCGCGATGGCCGGAGCGGGCCTGAAGGAGACTCCCGCAGCCTGGCTGTCGGCACTCGCGGCTGCGTTGGACCCCTCCGGAGGCGCCGTGGCCGAACAGGCGGTCGCCACCGCCCGCACCGTCGCCCAGCCCAAGGGGGGCGACCCAGCCTTGCTCGCCGCCCTTGCCCGGATCGGTCGTCAAACCGGCCTCAAACCGGGGCTGCGCCTGGACGCGCTGGCCCTGGCCGCCTCCGCCCTGCGCCCGGTCGACCCCGGACTCTTCGACTTTCTGCTCGCCCACCTGGCGCCACAGCAGCCGCTCCCGCTCCGGACCGCCGCCGCCACGACGCTCAGCCGGGCTCCGCTCACCCCCGCCCAGCAGCTTACCCTCGCGGATGCGATGCGCGCCGTCGGCGCTCTCGAGGCCCCGCGCCTCCTGCCCGCCTTTGAACGCCAGCCCACCGAGGAACTTGGTCAGCGCCTGCTGGCCGCCCTGGAAAAATCCCCCGCCCTCGCCGGCTTGAACGCCGGGCTCCTCCGGCCGCTGTTCGCCAAGTATCCGGCAGCGCTCCAGCCTGCCGCCGGTCGCCTGATCACCGCGGTGAACGCGGACGCCGCCCGCCAGAACGCCCGCGTCGACGCGGTGCTTGCCGGCGTCGCGGCGGGCGACGTCCGTCGCGGCCAGGCCGTCTTCAACAGCGACAAGACCGCCTGCACCCTGTGCCACAAGATTGGATACCGCGGCGGCCTGCTCGGCCCGGACCTGACCGCGATTGGCCGGATTCGCAGCGAACGCGAACTGCTCGAAGCCGTGATGTACCCCAGCGCCACCCTCGTGCGCGGCTACGAGCCGGTCTCGGTCTCGCTCAAGAGCGGAGAGTCCCACGGCGGCATCCTGAAGAAGGACGCCCCGGATGAAATCGTCCTGGCCACCGGTCCCGAGACGGAGGTCCACCTGGCCCGCACCGATGTCGTCGACCTCCAGCCAGGTGCCATTTCCCCGATGCCCCCCGGCATGGACGTCGTGCTTTCTCCCCAGGAACTGGCCGATCTCGTCGCCTTCCTGAAATCCCGCTCCTGATCCGCCGCCCTCACCTCCTTCCGGACATGAGAACTTCCGCCACCACCCGCCGCCACTTCCTGGGGCTCGCCGGCCGAGCGACGGCGTTCGGCGTGCTCGCCCCCCGGTTCGCCCGCGCCGCCGACGATTCCACCACCTCGCCGGCTGGCGCCATCGTCGGCGATGTCACGGCCGCTCGCATCGGGCTGCGCGTGCTGGCGGAGGGCGGCAACGCCATCGATGCGGCCGTCTCCGCGGCCTTCGCCGCCGGCATCTGCTCGCCGCACAACTCGGGCCTCGGCGGCTATGGCGGCCACGCGCTGATTGCGCTCGCGGGCGGCCGGAAGATCGTCGCGCTCGATTTCAATTCCGTCGCGCCGGCGCGGACCCGGCCCGACCTGTTTCCCCTCGACACCCAGGGCCGCGTCGTCGGCAACGTCAACACGTTCGGCTGGCTTGCCGCCGGGGTGCCCGGGGTGCTGGCCGGGCTCGAGCACGCCCTTCAAAAGTACGGCACCCGCTCGCTCCGCGACGCCCTCGCCCCTGCCCTCGACCTCTGCGAAAGCGGCAAGCACGTCCGCCGCGTCAAGGAAATCGACGGGAGCGTCTCCCCCGACACCGACGGAGTGCCCGCGGAGCAACAGCGCAATCGCGCCCTGGCCCGCCTGCTGCGCACCCTCTCGGAACGCAATTCCGCCGAGTCCTTCTATCGCGGCGAGCTCGCCGGCACGATCGCTGACGCCTTCCAGCGCAACGGCGGACTCGTCACCCGCGAGGACCTCGCCGCCTTTCGCCCGCGGGAGCTCGCACCGCTCGCCATCGAGTGGAACGGGCTCACCCTGCACACGGTCCCCCCGACGGCCTCCGGCCTCCTCGTCCTTCAGGCCCTGCAGGCACTCAAGGCGATCGACTGGCCGCGGTTGTCCGCCGAGGATCGGCTCCAGGCCAAGGTCGAGGCCCTGCGCCTCGCCTGGGCGGACCGCCTGGCCACCTGGGGCGATCCGGAATTCGTGCCCGTGCCGGTGGAGAAGTTCCTCTCGGCCTCCCACGCCGCGGAGGCCGCCGCGCGAATCAAGACCGCCCTCCGGGATCGGCGCCCCGTCCCCCTGCAGGTGACGCCCAGCCAGGCCGGAGGCACCACCCACCTGTCCGCCGCGGATCGCGCCGGCAACCTGATCTCCCTCACGGTGACGCACGGGGGCGGATTCGGTGCGCGCGTCCACGTACCTGAACTCGGGCTGGTGCTCGGGCACGGCATGTCCCGCTTCGATCCGCGGCCCGGCCTGCCCAACTCCCCCGGCCCCGGCAAGCGGCCGGTGAACAACATGTGCCCGACCATCGCGACCCGGCAGGGCGTTCCCGTGCTGGCCGTGGGCGGCGCCGGGGGGACACGGATCCCCAACAGTCTCCTCGAGGTCCTGCTCAACTACGTCGGGCTTGGAACCTCTCTCGACGCCGCCCTCACGTCCCCGCGCCTGCAGGTGGATGGCACCACGCAAGTCGGTGTCTCCAAGTCGGTCTCTCCGGCGGACCAGGCAACACTGCGCGCCCGCGGCTTCCAGGTGAGCCGCGGCCTGGGAGCGACGATCAGCGCCGTGACGTTCGATCCCGCCACCCGGGAGACCCACGGCCGCGCGGTGGCCGGC
>JACRQG010000005.1:105644-176048 GCA_016222805.1 Verrucomicrobiota bacterium
GGTGGCCGGCGCGTGAACCGCTGGCGGCGGCCCGTGCCCGCTTCGCCCCCATGTCTGTCGCACCCTTTGCCCTTCGGATGAGGCATGCGGCCGTGGTCTTCGCGGTCGCCGGATTCGCAGGCGCCTCCACCCCGCCGCCGCCGGCCGGGTGGCTGCACGTCGATGTTCCGCTGTGGGACATTGCGGACGAAGGCCTGCCGTTCCGGCTCACCTATTCCCGCACCTCCCCGGTGGACCCGCTCGCCCGGGCCTTCCTCGCCAGCGAGGTGCGCTGGACGATGAGCGGCGGATATGCCCGCGTCTATGACAGCTACGACGCCGCGACGGGAGTATTCAAACACCGCGGCGGCCACGCCGCCCTCGCCAGCATCGGACGACAGTTTCGCTGGCATCCCCCTGCCGCTTTCGGTCGAGGCGCACCGGCACTGGCCATCGAACTCGGCGTCCACGCTGCCACGCGTCGCTTCCCGGCTGACGGCACCGCCGTCAACGTGAAGCTCATCACCGGACTGGAGTGGACCCTTCCTCACCGCAGCGGCCGGCTGGGGAGCATCGGCGTGATGTGGCTCCATTTTTCAAACGCCAACCTCTTTCCGCGCAATGCCGGGTACGATGGCCTGGCGGTGCGCTTCGGACGTCGCCTCTGACCGCCGGGCCGCGGTCCATCGCGCCGCCGCTCCCAACCGAAGGCCCGCCCGCCTCGACGCAGACGCCTCGCCGCTCCCTCCGGCTTGGTCGGCCCGGGGCGCACTTCCCGCTCACGCCGTCCCGGCGGCTTCCACGGCATCGAGCATCGCGGCCAGGTGGTCCGTCGTCGTGAAGGGGTTCATCAAGGCGGTGCGCAACCAGACCCGGCCCCGCAGCTTGGTCTGCACGATGTAGAAACGGCCGGATTCAATCACCCGCTGCCGCGCGAGGGCGTTCCGGGCATCCACGGCGGCCTCGTCCATCCCGGGCGGCCGCATCCGGAAGCACACGATGTTGGATTCGGGTTCGACCGCGACCTCGAAGGGAGGGCGCGCCCGCAGCATCCGGGCGAAGTCGCGCGCCAGCGCATGGACCGTGCGCAGGTGCTCGCGCCACAGCTCCTCGCCGGACGTGCGCCAGATCGCGGCGATCTTCGCGCTCATGCTGAGCTTCGTGCATTCGTAGGTCCGGCGCCCGCTGTCGCGCCAGGGATCACGCTCATTCTCGGCAAAAAGGTACTGCGCCCGGAGGTGAAACGCGGCCCACGAGGCCGCCGGTTCGCGAAACAGGACCGCGGTCGCGAGCGCCGGCGTGAGGAGCAGCTTGTGAAAATCGACGATGGCGGAGTCGGCCCGCTCGATCCCAGCGATCCGATCCTTCAGTTCGGGACAGAACGCCACGGCGGCGCCATGTGCGCCGTCGACATGAAACCACAGGCCATGTTGCGCGCAGAAGTCCGCCAGGGCCGGCAAGTCGTCGTAGCTGCCCGTCGAGGTTGAGCAGGCGCACGCGACCAGGGCCACCGGCCGGCGGCCGCGCCGCTCCGCTTCCGCCAGGGCGGCCGGCAGCAGATCCACGCGCAGCTTGAAGCGCTCGTCGGTCGGCACGGTCACCAGGCCCGCCCGCCCCCACCCCATCACCTGCACCGCCCGGGCGGTGCAATAATGCCCCTCCTCGGAGGCAATCACCGCCCATCGCCGATCCGTGCCCTCCTCCAGCGTCTCTTCCCCAAGCACCCGGCTGCGGGCCGCCAGCAGCGCCGTCAGCGTCGCCAGCGTGCCGCCCGAGGTGAGGAAACCATCCCCGGGCGACAGCCCGAGCACCGCGCAGGTGCGGCCGATGATCCACCGCTCGAGGGCATTCGCCGCCGGCCCCATCTCGTACACCGCCATTCCGTTGTTGAGCAGTTCCGCGGCCAGTCCGGCCAGCGCCGCCGCCGGGGCGGGCGCGCACACCTGGTGCCCCAAATAGTGGGGATGGTGCAAACGGATGCTGCGCTCGACAAACTCGCCGACGAATTCCGCCACGCGCTGCGGGGGCTCCGCCATGCGACGCTCCCAGTGCGCGAGCTCCGACGGCGGCGGCGTCCAGGGCAAGACGGGGCCCTGGCCTGCCTGCACCTGCGCCAGCAGGTTCGCGAGCAGGTCCACCACCTTGTGCCCCTCCTCGCGGAAGTGCGCCGCATCAAAGGCCGTTCGCAGGGTTTCCATGAATCCGACATGGAGCACTTCCCGCCGCCCGACCGCGAATCCAATCTGCAACGCCCCCCGGCCAGGCGCTACGACCCGCGGCGGCTTCGGACCGGCGGCGGCATCTCTCCTCGCGCGAGCGCCTCGGCGGCGGCCTGCCGCTTCGCTTCCTCGAGCAGGCGCACCCGCTCCTCCGCCGGCACCGCAAACTCCGCCTTCCCTTCCAGCACGCAACCCTTGCGACCCGGGACGCAGTCTGTCTTGAGCCGCAGGCAGTGGTCCTCGTCCGGACAGAAGTGCGGGCAGGAGAAACTCATGGCCGGTTGGCTTGGGGCACTGGGAACGCAGGCGAAAGCGCGGCCGCTACAACTTCACGTGCCGGTTCAGGAAATCGAGGATTGGGGCCGGATCCTTGAGGCTGTGCGGATGATGATCCACCCCGGGCTTCACGATGACCTCGATCGGCCCGCCCGCCTCCCGGTAGCGCTGCTCGAACTTCGCGGTGTTCTCCGGGTACGGCACGACCTTGTCGGCGTCGCCGCAGACGATGAGAATCGGCACCCGCGACCGCGCCACGATCACGGTCCGGTCCACGGGATTGCCGCGAAACTCCGCGACAGATTGCTCCGTGAGCCCGTAGGCCTCGAGGCACTCCTTCCACTCCTTGGAACTCCGGTCGCGGCCTGGCCAACTGCGGATGTCGAGCACCGGGGCATCGAGGTAGAGGGCCGCCACCCGGTTGGGGTGCGCGACCGCGAAATTGTAGGCGTAGAGCCCGCCCCGGCTGAACCCTTCGAGGACGACCCGCTGCGCCAGGCCGAAACGCACCACGACATGGGCGTAGAACTGACCGAAGAGGGCCATCGCCTTGGGAGCGCCGTACAGGTTTTTCGCGTCCATGTACGCCACGTGCCAGCCCCGCGCGAGCAGGGCGAGGTCCGCCTGGGGCTCGTGGCCAAAGAACTCCGTCCGCCAGATCCACGGCTTTCCCGGCGCAGCCTGGGCCGGAAACACCACCAGGCAGGGCCTGCCCGCCACGGTAAAATCCGCTCGGGTGAAACCATTCCACTCCGAGATCTGCGGTGCCGCCTCGACCCCAGCCGCGGCGGCGAAAACCCCGGTACTGCCCAGGGCCAGGAAAAGGACGAGGAGGACGAGGCGCATCTTGCCGGTGCGGGCAACAGTCGGCAGCTCCCCCCGCGAGGCAAGAGCGAAGCTCCGGTTCCCGCCAGCGGCAGCGGCCGCTTCCTCCCCCAGTCACCCCCTTTCGCGACACCGCAGGCTGGATCTTCCGCACCGCTCCCCCAGAGTCGGGTCCCCCATGGCGAAGGTCTACTTCTACTATGCCGCGATGAACGCGGGCAAAAGCACGGTCCTGCTCCAGTCGAGCTACAACTACCGCGAGCGCGGGATGCGCACCCTGCTCTTCACCCCGGCCATCGACACCCGTTACGGCACCGGCCGGATCGAGTCCCGCATCGGGCTCCACGCGGGCGCGATCCCCTTGGCCGCGACCGACAACATCCTCGCACTCGTTCGCACCGAGCACGGCCGCACGGCCGTGGCCTGCGTGCTGATCGACGAGTGCCAGTTCCTCACCACCGAGCAGGTCTGGCAGCTCTCGGACATCGCCGACACGCTCGACATCCCGGTGCTGTGTTACGGACTCCGCACCGACTTCCAGGGAAAGCTCTTTCCCGGCAGCGCCGCACTCCTGGGAATTGCCGACGACCTCACGGAGCTGAAGACGATTTGCCACTGCGGGCGCAAGGCCACGATGAACCTCCGGGTCGATGCGCAAGGGCGGGGTGTTCGCGAAGGCGCCCAAGTCGAGATCGGCGGCAACGACCGCTACGTCGCCATGTGCCGCCGGCACTTCAAGGACGCCCTCGCCGGCCGCATTATCGTCAAGCCCGACGCCACCCCGGGCACGCACGGCGAGGTGACGGCCTCCTGACCTTCAACCGCGGCCTTTCCGGTCCCCATGGCGCTCCCGCATCTCCTCTTCCTCGGCACCTACACCCGCTCCGGCACCAGCAAGGGCATCTATTCCCTGCAGCTCGACGGAGCCACCGGCGCCCTCGGGGTGCCGAAGCTCGCCGCCGAGATTGCCGATCCCGGATGGATCACCCTCTCGCCCGACCGACGCCGGCTTTACGCCGTCCAACCGATCGCCAGCCAGGCGGTCGGCTTCGAGGTCGACGCCGATCAGGGGACCCTGATTCGCCTGGACGCTCCGGCCGGCACCGGACCGGCGACCGCCCCGGCCCACCTCGCCATTGACGCGACGGGCCGGGTCCTCCTCGCCGCCAACTACCACGAGGGCTACGTGGCGGCAGTTCCGCTCGGGGCTGGAGGATCGCCGGGCCAATCCCAGAGCATCCGTCACTCCGGGCGCAGCGTCCACCCGACGCGGCAGGACAAGGCCCATGTTCACTCGGTCACCGTGTCGCCCGACAACCGCCACGTTGTCGTGGCTGATCTCGGCACCGACCAGGTCCATACGTACGCGCTCGACCTCGCCGGCGCGCGGTTGACCTCGCCGGCCTCGGCCGTACTCGCCGCCGCCCCCGGGGCGGGGCCCCGCCATGCGGCCTTCGGGCGCGATGGCCGGTTCCTTTACGTGGTGAATGAACTCCACAATACCGTGCTGGTCTGCGGCTTTGCGGCCGCCCGCGGTGAGCTGAATCCTCTACAGACTGTCTCGACGCTTCCGAACGGCTCGCAGGTAGCATCCACCGCCGCCGAAATCCGCGTCCACCCCAATGGCCAGTTCATCTACACCTCCAACCGCGGGTACGACAGTGCGGACATCAGGGCGACGACCTCGTCACGGTGTTTCAGGTCGACTCCGCGAGTGGCCGGCTAATCCCGACTCCACATTCCGCTCCGGTTCCCACCTGCATTTGCGTGGTGTTTCACCACTGAGGCAGCCACCGGGCCGCCGGCGGCTGCATAACGATCGCTTCTGGCCCGCCCGTTCGGGCCAAATCCACCTTATCTCTGCCCCGAACCCGGCGGGCCCGTTGACTCGCCTGCCGCCGAGACGCACATTCCCGGCCCTTTTCTCATGGTCAGCCCTAACTCTCCCGAAACCCCGGGTGGTGCTGCCGCCGCTCCGCGCGCGACCCGCCCCATCAAGGACGTCGTCATTCGACTCGCCGGCAACTCCCAGGACGGCATCCAGGCCGTCGGCGGATTCCTCGCCCGTCTCGCCGGGCGCAGTGAACAGGATGTCATGACCTACATGACCATCCCGTCGACCATCTCCGGCGGGCCCTCGATTTTCCAGGTCCGCATGGGCACCGGCGATATCCTGTCCGCCGGAGACCGGGCCGACATGCTGGTGGCCTTTTACCAGCACAGCTACGACGCCCATATCGGCTCCCTCCGGCCGGGCGGCGTGCTGCTCTACGATAGCGACCACGTGAAGCCCGCCGAAGGAGACCACCGTTTCACCGCGGTCGCCTGCCCGATCACCACCGGTACGGTCGAGGCGGTCGGCGGCACGGCGAAGGACAAGGGCAAGAACATCTTTGTCCTCGGCCTGATCGCGCGGATCTTCGACCTCGATGTCGAGAAACTCTCGGCGCTGATCAAGGAACGGTTCGGCGGCAAGCACGAGGACGTCGTGCGCAACGCGCTGCTCGCCTTCGACGCGGGGTATGCGTGGCCGCAGAACAACCTGCGCGATCTGTTTTATCGCTTCGAGGCCATCGAGGAGGCGGTCGCCCGGACGGGTCACCCGCAGATCACCCTCGATGGCAACTCGGCCGTCGCCTACGGCCTGATCGCCGCGGGGGTCCGCCACGGCGCCGGCTATCCGATCACGCCGTGGTCCTCGATCATGGAAATCCTCCGGTCGGAACTGCCGAAGTACGGCGGCATCTTCGTGCAGTGCGAGGATGAGATTGCGTCGATCTCCACGGCCCTCGGCTTCTCCTACACCGGAGGCGTCGCGATCACCGGCAGCGCCGGTCCCGGGCTGTCGTTGAAGATGGAAGCCCTCAGCTGGGCCACGATGGCGGAAATGCCGTTGATCGTGGTCAACGTGCAGCGCGGCGGCCCCTCGACCGGCATGCCGACCAATGTCGAGCAGTCCGACCTCATGCAGGCGATCTGGGGCAGCCACGGCGACACGCCGCGGGTTGTCCTCGCGCCCAAGAACGTCGAGGACTGCTTCTACATCACGATGGAGGCGGTGCGGATCGCGAAGGAATATTCCACCCCCGTCATCATTCTCACGGACCAGGCGCTCTCCTCGCGCATCGAAGCCTTCGACGAACCCGACCTGGCGAAGATCATGGTCGATCCCAAGGTCGACCGCTCGGAACGCCCCGCGGACTTCAAACCCTACCCCCTGGACCGCCTGACCCAGCACGCTCCGGCCGGCACCAAGATGGCCTCGGGGCGTTACCCGACCGTCACGGGCCTGGAGCACGACGAACACGGCCATCCCACCGGCAGCCCGAAACTGCACCAGCAGATGAACGCGAAGCGGCGCGAGAAGATCAAGGCCCTCGCCGCCACCCTGCCCGCTCCGGAACTCTCCGGCGACTCGGCGGGCGAGGTGCTCCTCGTCACCTGGGGCTCGAACTGGGGTCCCGCCCGCGAGGCGCTGGCCCGGGTCCGCGCCGCCGGCGTCAAGGCCGGCCACATGCACCTGCGCCATGTCCACCCGTTGCCCAACGGCCTCGAGCAGACCTTCAGCCGCTACCACAAGATCGTCGTGGCGGAGCTGAACGACGAGGGCGTGTACGGCTTCGGCCAGTTCACCACCATGCTGCGCGCGCGGTACGCGATGCCCAACATCGTCAGCGTGTGCAAGACCGACGGTCTCACCTTCAAGGTGAGCGAGATCGTGGCGGGCATCTCCCGCCATGTCGAAAGCACCGAACTCGAGGCCACCCTCGGCGTGGCCCGCCAGAGCGCCCTCGCCCAACGCTGACCCCGCCTCCTCCCATTCCCATGTCTTCCGCCGTCGTCACTCCTCCCCAACCCGGCCAGCCGCTGACCAAGAAGGCCCTCGTCGCCGACCACCCGACCTGGTGTCCCGGTTGCGGCGACTTCGCCGTGCTCGCCTCGTTCTACCGCGTGCTCGAGAAGCTCCAGTACCCGCACGAGAAGATCGTGACCTTCGCGGGCATCGGCTGCTCCTCGCGGTTCCCCTACTTCGTCAACACCCACGGTGGCCACTTCATCCACGGCCGCGCCCTCCCGTTCGCCGCCGGCATCAGCCTCGGGAACGACGACCTGCACGTCTTCGTCTTCGGCGGCGACGGCGATGGTTTCTCCATCGGGGGCAACCACCTCACCCACACCGCCCGCAAGAACATCCGGATCACCTACGTGATCATGGATAACTCGGTGTACGGCCTGACCAAGAAGCAGACGTCGCCCACCTCGCCCGTCGGGTTCAAGTCCAAGACCGATCCCACCGGCGCGGTCGACCAGCCCATCAACCCGATGCGCACGCTGCTGAACAGCGGCGCCACGTTTGTCGCCCGCAGTCACGCCACCCAGGTCAATCACATGACCGACATGATGCTTCGGGCCGCGCGGCACGACGGCTTCTCGGTCGTCGAAATCCTCTCCGAATGCGTCGAGTTTTTCGAGGGCGCCTTCGACGCCGCCAACCCCCGCAAGGGCGGCAACTGGGTCGTCATCGAGGAAAAGAAAAACGACGGCAGCCCCGAGGACGCGAAGCGGCACGACGTCACCGACGAAGTCGCCGCCTTCAAGCTCGCCAGCCTGGCCTGGCCGGGCGCCTTCGGCGTCTTTTACGAGAACAAGAGCCGCAAGACCAAGAACGCGCTCGAAGCGGATTTGATCACCCGCGCCCGGGAACGCACCAAGGGGGCCAGCGACCTCGCGGTGCTCCAGGCGACGTTCGCCAAGCTGCGGTAAGGCCCGCCTCCCGCCGCTCCGTATCCGGAGCGCGTTCAACTCTCCGGGGGCCGCGCTTGAGCCGAAGGCGAGAGCGCGGCTGCCGAATAACTGAAAGCGCTGGAGATCCAGCGTCCGGCGTCCTTCGTCCGCGCCCCTGTGGGCGCGGCGACCCCGCCGCGCCGGCGGAAGCGTCACTGGCGGAGAAGGACCGGGCGAGCCCGCCCAGCCCGCAGGGCTGACGGCCGCATCCGACCGTCCGGTTCGGTCCGCCCCACGACCGGGGTGTCGTTCAGGGCTGCTCGCCGCTTCTGGAGCGGCGCGTTCGCCGGGAAAGGGACCTTTACAGGCCCTTAACAAAAAAGCCGGCCGACCGGTGAAACACTCCCCGATCGCTCCCGTCCAAACTCGTCGCGCGGTTTTCGCCCGCCTCGGGCGGACGCGCCTCACTCCCGCTCCGATGCACCTTCCCTCCGCCCTGTACCCGTTCCGCCACACTGGCGTCGCCGTCGCCTGGTTGCTCTTGCTGCTCCAACGCACGCCGGTGCTCCGACTGGCCTCCGGTTCGGGTGACTTGACCGCTCCGACCCGCATCGTGGTCCTGCTCCGCGGTCTCTTCACGACCGCCGCCTCGCTGGGCTCGGTCCACACGCTGGCAGGCGCGACGACGCTGACGACTTCGGTCTCCAGTCCCGCGTCCGCGACCGTCGGGGTGTCCTCGCAGATCGCCTTTGCCATCACCGGGTCCAAGAGTCCCGCGGCCTCCTGGACGGTCAGCGGTTCGGTGCCCCCGGGGATGACCTTCAGTGGTGGCGCGACCTCCGGTACGATCAATGTCTCCACCCTGATTCTCAGCGGCACTCCTACCACCGCCGGCAGCTACACCTTTTCGTTGCGAGGCTGGGAGAAGATCAACGCCGGCCCCGCGGGATCCATCACCTATTCCTACACGGTGAACGTCGCCGCCGGCAGCGGCTCCCCCAATTCCGCTCCGGTCATCACCAGCCAACCCGTCAGCGTCACGGTTGCCGCAGGTGGTTCCGCCGCCTTCACCGTAGGCGCCACCGGTTCTCCGACACCTGGCTATCAATGGCGCAAGGACGGCGTCGCCATCAACGGCGCCACCACCGCCACTCTCAGCCTCACGGGCGTCCAGGCCGCCAACGCCGGCACTTACACGGTCGTGGTCTCCAACACCGCCGGCTCGCTCACCAGCGGCGCCGCCGTCCTGACCGTGACCCCGGCGACCTCCGCCGGCCCGGTCATCACGAGCCAGCCGGCTTCGCAGCACGTCACAGCCGGGACATCCGTCGCCTTCACCGTCGCCGCCACGGGCGCCGGCCTGACGTATCAATGGCTCAAGGACGGAACGGTCCTCGCCGGAGCCACCGGCGCGACACTCTCCCTCGGCAGCGCCACCGCTTCCGCGATGGGCTTCTACGCGGTGCGGGTCGGCGCCGCCGACGGCACGATCACCTCCTCGGTCGCCACGCTCACGGTACAGACCGGGGGCGCCAGCCGGTTGGTCAATGTCTCCACTCGCGGCTACGTGCCCGCCGGCGGGGCCCTGACCCCGGGTTTCGTGCTCCAGGGGACCGCCAGCAAGTCCGTCCTGATCCGCGCCGTCGGCCCCACCCTGGGGAGTTTTGGGGTCTCCGGCACGCTGCCCGATCCGGTGATGGAGGTCATCCCGCTTGGTCGGACCGTGGCCGTCGCCGCCAACGACGACTGGGGCGGGCTCAGCGCCCTGGCGACGGCGTTCGGGCGCGTCGGCGCCTTTCCCCTCGCCGCCGCCTCCTCCACCGACGCTTCGGTCGAGACGGCACTCCCCGCCACGGGCGCCAGCGGTTACACCGTTCGCATCACCGCCAAGAACCCCGCCGCCGCGGGCATCGCCCTGGCCGAGGTCTACGATGAGGAGGGCCTGGCGGCCGCCGTTCGCCTCGTCAATGTCTCCACCAGCGGTTTCGTCGGAACGGGCGACCAGGCCCTGGTGCCGGGGTTTGTCATCGGCGGCACGGCGCCGAAACAACTGCTCATTCGCGCCGTCGGCCCGGGTTTGGCCCAGTTCGGGGTGTCCGAAACGCTGCCCGATCCCCAACTCTCCGTCGTCCCGCTCGGCAAGGATTTTACCGTTGCGGCAAACGACAACTGGGGCGGCAGCGCGACGCTGCAGGCGGCCTTCGCCTCCGCCGGGGCCTTCGCCCTTCCGAGTGGGAGCAACGATGCCGCCGTCCTGCTGCGGCTCCCGCCCGGCGGCTACACCGTGGTGGTCTCCGGCGCGGGCGGCCAGACCGGCACGGCGCTCGTCGAGGTCTACGACCTCGATCCGTAAGACCTCCCTTCCGGGCCCGCAGTGGCCTTCGCGGCGGTGCTCCCACGCTCCGCTCCGCGACGAGGTCGTCGCGGCTACATGAATGCGGTTTTCAACGACTCCGATTGCATCGTTCCGGCCCACGAGGAGGTCGTTTGGAAACTGGTTTTCGAAGGGTCCGCTCTGGAGCGGCGTGTCGCATCGGCGACGGGGTTTGGCTTCCTGGCTTTCGTGGGGGTGACATCATCGATCCAGTTCCAACCGTCGTGGGACGATTCTGCGGCGAAGGTAGGGCGCGGACTCCGCTCCGCGCCTTGACAGCCGTCAGCCGAGCCGACCGGAGCTGCGGCGGCGATGGGACTCGCCGCCCTACCCGAGACCCCGCCTTGGATTGCGGCCTCAGGCCGCGGTGGGATGGAGGCAGACTCGCAGCGGCGTCCTCCTCGCGCGGGGCGGGGTCGCCCCGCCTACCGGTCGCCGCGAGGAGGTGTGATTCCTACCGCGCGGCCGCAATCTCCGGGTGCTGCAGCAGGAAGGTCCGGCGCTGTTCGGCAAAGGTCTTCAGGCTCCGCGGATCGTCGCCGAGGCTGGAGGCGAACTCCTCGTAGCGATCGAGCTTCCGCGTGTCCCGCTTCACGTCGGCGTCAATGAGATCATGATACGCCTGCGCCACCGGGCCGAGCACCTTCCAGTCGAGCCACTTCTCCGCGATGTCCCGCACATAACCGAGATAGCGCGCCCGCAGCGCCGGTACCGCGAGCAGCTTCGCCGCCAGCGCCGCATTGGGGTTGTTCAGCGGGGCCAGGGGATCGAGATTCGGTCCGCCGCCACGCACGCCGCCAAATCCGCCGCGTCCGGCCGGCGGAGTCCCCGGACCCGGACCTCCGGCCCCGCCGCCCTCGCGTCCGGCTGGGCCGAAACCCACCGCGCCCTCGGGGGGCCGCGGGCCCCGGCCCCCGCGAGGACCGCCCCGCCCACCCGGGCCGCCGCCGTTGCTGAAGGCTTCGTTCATGTCATGCGGCACGAGGTGCAGCCGCCCCCCGACGTCCTCGCCGATCGAGTAGTCGCTGGTCCGCGTCCAGTAGCCGTCGCCATTCACCAGCGCGACATCGAGCGCCAGGAAGCGCAGGGCACCGTCGACGTCGAAATGCGGTGCCAGCGCCGCCGCGAGTTGATCGGGTGCGGTCTCCTCGAGCAACCGGCAGACCCGAATCAACTTCGCCCACGACGCCGGTTCGTCCTTCGACTTGATTTCGTAGGTTCGACGATACGCCGCCGCGTCCTCGCCCAGGTAGGCCATCCCGCCCCTCCCTCCCGGGCTGCCGGGCACCTTCCAGCGCGCCCCCTTGATCGAACCGAAGTTCGCCTTGAGAAAGTCCTTGTTGAACTGCTCCGCGCTGGCGTACACGCCCCAGTTCTCGCCGTTGATCACCGTGCGCACGAAGTTCACGCGCGGCGCCGGCAGGTACTGCCGTGCAATGTGGCTGAACAGCGCCGCCCGGAGGAACGAGGGATCCTCGTGGGAATTGAGCAGGTTCAGCGTCCGGAAACCCAGGAGCGCCTGGTCCTCGTGGGCGTAGTCGATCGAGAGGTTGAGCGACCGCTTGTAGCCCGTCGGCACCATCATGTACGAGGACATGCCGCGGAAGCGCACCCCGACGTCGCGATACGTCCGGCCGTCCACCCGCAGAGTCGCGGGCACGTCGACATCGGTACCGTGGAAGTCCTCGAGTTCACGTTCCCAGTCGCTGTCGTCAAACTCGAGGAACAGCGTGCGCAGCACGCCGGGCCCGTACAGCGGCTCGTTCGTGAACGTCGCGACCTCCGCGGCGACAATCTTCTCGCCGGTCTCCGGCGGAGTCGACGTCCGCCCGCCCCGCCCCGGGGGACCGCCCGGTCCGCGCCCGCCGAAGCCCCGCGGGTTGCCCGCCCGTTCCTGCTGAAGAAAGTCGCGCGCCGCCGCGCGCTCCGTCGCGTCGAGGCGTTTGTTCCCGTCGCGATCGAACTGCGCCAGGATCTTGCGATCCTCGCGCATCGGCGGCCCGAAGCCGCGCCCGGGTCCGCCCGGGAATCCCATGCCAGGAGGAGGGAATTCCGGTTGGCCCGAGACCGAGAGCGGGCCCGCCGCGGCAAGGAGGACAGTGGTGAAAATCGAAGGGAGGGAGGGTTTCATGGTTCTGACGTTCCCGGACGGGACGCGCGCCGCGCGAGAAAGTCTCTACCCATCCTTCATCGCACGAGCGCGGTCGGGCAACACCGCGGCGCGCGCAGGTTCGTCCCGGCCCCCGCCGCCTTGGTCCCGGTCCGCCACGCCTTGGTCACAATCTGGAGACCTTTTTTTTCGCGGGGAGTCCTATCACGGCACTTCCGATTTCCATGGCACGCCGTTCCTTCTTCCGTTCCCTCGCGCTGGCCTCATTCCTCGGCCTGGCACCCGCACTCCCCGCCGCCCCGGTGATCAACGAGATCATGTACCGGCCCGGATCGGGGTATCCGGAAAACACCTCCCTCGAGTTCATCGAGATTCACAATCCGGAGGCCGCTCCTGTCGACCTTTCCGGCTGGGCCCTCACCAAAGGGGCCGACTTCACCTTTCCCGCCGGCACGACGCTTCCCGCCGGAGGATATCTCGTGGTCGCCGCCAACCCCTCCGCCCTCAAGGCCGCCAGCGCGGCCGCGGCGGCGGCCACGGTCCTCGGACCATGGAAAACCGGCGCCCGGCTCGCGAATAACGGCGAGACCGTGACGCTCGCCCGACCCGGGACGACCGCCGGCGCCTGGACCACGGTCGACTCCGTCGACTACGCCAACGAAGGCGACTGGGCCACCCGCACCCGCGATTCCCTCGGGGGCTGGTCCTGGGCCAGCACCGCCGATGGTGGCGGTTCCTCCCTCGAGCGGCGCAATCCCGCGTTGACGAAGAACACCGGCCAGAACTGGGGTCCCTCCGCCGCCAGCGGAGGCACGCCGGGCGCGGCGAACTCGCTCCGCACTTCCAATGTCGCGCCGCTCATCACCGGCGTGAAACACGTCCCCGCGGTGCCCCGGAGCACGGATCCCGTGACGATTTCCGCCAACCTCACCGATGAAAGCCCGATGAGCGCCCTCACCGCCACGCTCTACTGGCGGGATGCCACCTCCGCCGCGCCCGGCGCCTTTCAGTCGGTCGCCATGACCGCCAACGCCTCGGGCGCCTTCTCCGCCACCCTTCCGCCGCTCGCGGACAAGTCCATCGTGGAGTTTTACGTGGCCGCCAGCGACGGCACCCAGGCACGGACCTGGCCCGCGCCCACCAGCGAGGGACAGAACGCCAATTGTGCCTACCAGGTCGACAACGAGGTCATCGCCGGCCCGGCTCCGGCCTACCGACTCATCCTCACCGGCGCCGAGAACGCCGCCTTCAATACCTACACCGCAAGCGGCGGCCCCACCGGTGCGCTTCCCGGTCGCCCGGGAGGCGGAGCCGTCGGGGGCGGCGCCATCGGTGATCGACAGTTCCACTTCACCCTCGTGGCCGCCCGTGGCGACGACACCACCATCCGCTACCTCGCCTCGATGCGGGTCCGCGGCAACAGCAGCCGCCAGTACACGATCAAGCCCCTGCGCATTTCCCTGCCGACCGACGACCGCTGGGATGGGGTGAGTGACTTCATGATCAACCCGCGCGGCGCGCCGGTGCAGTTTCTCGCCATGCGCGCCCAGCGCGCCGCCGGTCTCGTCGCCGCCGACGCCTCCCCCATCGAGGTGCGTCGCAATGGCGTCGAGTACACGGTAACGACCGGAACGACCGCGGATCACGGCCAACTCGTCCGCATCGAGGAGCTCAACGGGGACTACCTGGACAACCACTTCCCGCTCGCGGTCGACGCGCAGCTCTACCGGAAGGTCTCCATCTCGGGCTGGTCGTACGCCTCCGCCACCGCCCCCGCCAATCCGGACCTCACCTGGAGCGGCTGGTCCAAGCAGAGCGCCAGCGCCGCCAACGACTGGTCCGACGTGATGAACTTTTCCAAGGTATGGCAGGAGACCGCGGCCGCGCACTTCACCGGCGCCACCGCGGGCAACGTCGCCGCCGGCACCTGGGATGGCGCACCGTTCTCGGACACTGAGGTCGCCACGCTCTCCACCGTCGTCGACCTCGACTACCTCGCCCGCTGGCTCGCGGTGATGATCATCATGCCCAACGGCGAGGAGAACCTCTCCACCGGCGAGGACGACGACTACGCCGCCGCCTTCGTGAGCGATGGCACGCACCGTCGTTTCATTCCACTGCCGCACGACATGGACACCACCTTTGGGCAGGGAGAGGTCACCGTCGCGGCCACGGCCCGGGGGCTCTATGACATGACCGAGACCTTCACGCAGACCTCCGCCGGCGGCTTTGCCGACACCCTGATGAAGCCCCTCCTGCCGCTTCTCGGGGACAGCACCCGGCCCGGAAACGCCGCTTTTCGCCAGAGGTACCTCACGGCTCTGCGCGAACTGCTCGGTTCGGTCTTCGACGCCGACACCACCACCAGCTCCACCCCGCCCTTCCATCAGTTCGTCGACGCCCACCTCGGCACCTGGGCCCCGGAGAACTACCGCAGCCAGATCAAGAACTTCATGACCCAGCGGCAGGCCTTCCTGCTCGGCAAGATTGGTGCGGCCAAGATCACGCCTGCCACCGCCTCCAGCACCGCCGCCCAGGCCGCCGCCGCCACCCCGGTCCTGCGGATCAACGAGGTGCTCGCGGTGAACACGAAGACTGCAAACTCCGGCACCTACCCGGATCTCATCGAGCTCCACAACAGCGGCACCACCGCCATTGACCTCGCGGGCAAGAGCCTCTCCGACGACCCGGCCACTCCCCGCAAGTACACCTTCCCGAGCGGCACCACCCTGCCCGCCGGCGGCTACCTCGTGGTCTACGCCGACACCGACACGACCACCCCGGGCCTGCACACGGGCTTCGCCCTCGACGCCGAGGGGGACCGCGTCCTGCTCTACGACACCACCGCCGCGGGCGGCGCGTTGCTGGATTCCATCGCTTTCGGGTATCAGATTCCCGACTACTCCCTCTCCCGCACCGGCACGGGTGGCGATACCTGGGCGCTGACCGTCCCGACCGCCGGCGCCGCCAATGGCGCCGCCGCCCCGCTCGGTTCCCTCGCCGCCGTGAAGATCAACGAGTGGGCCGGTCGCGTGACCTTCCGGGTCGATCACGACTTCGTGGAACTTCATAACTCCGCCGCGCAACCCGTCGCGCTCGGGGGCGTCCGCCTGACGGACGACGCCACCAACTACCCGAGCCGCTTCGCGTTTCCCGCGCTCAGCTACCTGGCGCCCGGCGGATTCCTCTCCCTGTTCGGCGCCGACCTGCCTTTCGGTCTCGACGGCGACTTCGACACCCTCTGGCTGCTCGGCGAGAATGGAGCGGCAATCGACCAGGTCGCGTTCATCGCCCAGCCCGCCGATCACTCCACCGGCCGCAGTCCGGACGGCGCCGCGAGCCTCGCGGACTTCGGCGTCCCCACGCCGGGCCTGCCCAACGCCACCGCCCTGCCCGCCGCGTACCGCGCGCTGCTCGACCACCTGCGGATCACGGAGATCATGTACCAACCCGTCGCGGCCGCCTCGGCCGGGGATTACGAGTACATCGAACTCCAGAATACCGGCACCGCGACGCTCGACCTGGCAGGCGTCCGCTTCAGCAACGGACTCGACTACACGTTTCCCGCCGGCGTGACCCTCGCTCCCGGCGCCTACCTCGTGGTTGCCAAGAACCGCACCGCCTTTGCGTCGCGCTACCCGTCCGCCATGGCGGCCCTGGCCCCCGGTCAGTTCAGCGGGGCGCTCGACAACAGCGGTGAGAACCTCGCCCTCACCCTGCCCGCCCCGTGGTACGTGCACATCCTGAAGTTCCGCTACGAGTCCACGTGGTCGGCGCTCGCTTCCGGGAGCGGCCACTCGCTTGTGGTGCGCGATTCGTCCGCGACCGCGGCGTGGGACTGGGGCAGGGAGGCGACGTGGCGCGCCTCGACCACCGCCAACGGCAACCCGGGGGCGGCCGACGCCGGAGGAGCTTCCATTGCCATGGCCCAATCCGCCACCCTCGCCAGCATCGCAGGGAACGCGACCACCCTGGCGGTCCGGGTCGCCGCCGAAGGTGCCGTCACCTACCAGTGGCAGGTGTTGAGCGGCGGCCAGTGGGTCAACGTCGCCGGGGCAACTGCCGCCTCCTACACCATCCCGAGCACCCAGGCCTTTGACGCCGGCACCTATCGCGTGCTGGTCACCGTCGCCGGCAACACCATTGCGAGCGATGCGACCACCCTCACCGTCACGCCGGCGGTCACCACGGGGGCGCGTCTCGTCAACCTGGCAACCCGCGCGCAGTCCCTGACCGGTGCCAACGCCCTCGTGCCGGGTTTTGTCATCTCGGGCACCGGCACCAAGCGCCTGTTGATCCGCAACGTCGGCCCCACCCTGGCGACCTTCGGGGTCACCGGTGCGCTCGCGGATCCGCAGGTCACGCTGCAGCGCTACGACGCAACCTCCGGCGGCTACACCACGGTCGCGGCCAACGACAATTGGGGCACCACGTCCGGCCTCGCGAACCTCACCACCGCCACCGCCTCCCTCGGCGCCTTCGCTCTCGCCGCGGGCAGCGCCGACTCCGCCCTGCTGGTCGATCTCGCCCCCGGGCAGTACACCGCCCTCGCCGGCGGGGCCAACGGATCCACCGGAGTCGCCCTGGTTGAGCTCTACGACGCTGACACGACCACCCCCACGGCCCGGCTGAGCAACATCGCCACCCGGGGTTACGTCGGGTCCGGCACCGACATCATCGCCGCCGGCTTCGTGATCTCCGGGAACGGGGCGCGCAATGTCCTCGTGCGCGCCATCGGTCCCACCCTCGCCGCCTTCGGCCTCACCGGCGTGCTCGCCGACCCGCAGCTCGCCATCTACCGCGGCACCGAGGTCATCCTCGCGAATGACGACTGGTCGGGCGGCTCCACCGCCGCACTCACCGCGGCCACGGCCGCCCAGCTCGGGGCTTTCGCCCTGCCCACCGGCAGCAAGGACGCCGCGTTCGTCGTCACCCTGCCGGCCGGGGCCTACACGGTGCAGGTCCGCGGCGCCGGCACCTCGGCCGGCCTCGCCCTGGTCGAGATCTACGAGGTCCCCTGAACCCCGCGCGCCCATGGTCCCCGATCGCCTCCAATCCCGACGCTTCGAGGTGAAGTACCGCATCGACGAGGCCACCGCCCGCGCCGTGCGCGAGTACGCCCGCGGCCGGCTGGAACCCGACGAATTCGGACTCGCCAGCGACGTGCCCACCTACCCGGTGCACAGCCTGTACCTGGATTCCGCGGGTCTCGATCTCTTCCACTCCACGATCAACGGCGACCGCAACCGGTTCAAGTTGCGCGCCCGCTTCTACGACGACGCGCCCAACTCGCCCGTCTACCTCGAGATCAAGCGCCGGGTCGATCGCTGCATCGTCAAACAGCGCGCCCGGGTGCGTCGCGAGTGCGTCCCCGACCTGCTCTCCGGAGACCTGCCCGCTTGGAAACACTTGGCGCAGGCCGACGCTCGCCACTATGCGGCGCTCCTCTCGTTCTGCACGCTGCGGCGCCAGCTCGCCGCCGGCCCCAGCGCCCACGTCGCCTACGATCGCGAGGCGTGGACCAGCCGGGAAAACAACAGCGTGCGCCTGACCCTCGATCGCCGCGTGCAGTGCGAAGTCCATCGCACGCCGGTCTTGTCGACCGCCTTTTCGCGGCCGACAGGGATCTTCGCCGGCACCGTCATCCTCGAGTTGAAGTTCACCAATCGCTTCCCCGTCTGGTTCCGCGAGCTGGTCGAGCACCTCGACCTCCAGCCGGAAAGCGCCGCGAAGTACGTCGACGGCCTCGCTGCCGTCACCGCTCCGCACCTCGCGTCCGCCCGGTGGTCCGGGCCGGCTCCTTCGTTTTCGTTCAAACCCGGGCTGCTGCCGGCCTGACGATCCCTCCCCTCTCCATGCTCGACTCCCTGCTTCACGCGGATGCGGCGACCGCCCCCACTCCGCTCTCCGTCCTGCTGCTGGCGCTGCTGCTCGCCTTTGCCCTCGGCCAGGCCCTGGCCTGGGTCTACATGGCCACCCACGACGGCCTGTCCTACTCCCGCGCATTCGTGGTGTCGCTGCTGTTGCTGCCGGTCATCGTCGCCCTGGTGATGTTCGTGCTCTCGAACAGCCTGGTCACGGCGTTCGGACTGATGGCCATCTTTGCGATTGTCCGGTTCCGCAACATCCTCCGCGACACCCTCGACACCGCCCATGTGCTGGCGGGCATCGTGCTCGGCATGAGCTGTGGCACGCTCAAGTTCACCACCGCCATCGTCGGGGGCGCCGTCCTGCTCGCCATCATGGGCTATGCCCGCCTCACGTTGTTTGGCCGCCGCCTCCGACATGACTTCGTGCTGCACCTCGAAGCGGACCAGCCGGCGGAGTCCCTGGCCGCGCTCCCCGGCCTCTTGGCCCGCCACGGCACCCGCGTGCACTGCGTGAGCCGGCGCACGGCTCCCGGGCGGGGCACGCAACTCTCCTATCATCTTCTGCTCCGCGATCCCGACCGGGTCGATGAACTGCTGGCCGAGGTCACCGCCGTCCCCGGAATCACCCAGGCTGCCGGCGTGCCGGCCGAACCGGAATCCGAGGTGTAGTGCCCGTCGCACTCCTCGTGCTCCCACCCCTTTTCCGTCCTTCCCGCCTTCCCGGCAAAAGAACCCAAGAGGTTTTTTCCTCTCCGCCGGTGCCGCGCGCACCGACTGCCCCTGTTGCATGAGCCGTCCCTCCCTCTCTCCCATTCCCACGCCACCGCGACAACGCTGGCGCGCCTTCCGCACCGGCGCCCTTCCCGCTCTCGTCTTTCTCGGATGCGTGGTGGCCATTGCCGCCCTCTGGCGGGGCTCCGCGGCCGCGCCAACCCTCGTGGCCGAGGCTGAAAC
Source organism: Verrucomicrobiota bacterium (assembly GCA_016222805.1). GTDB lineage: Bacteria > Verrucomicrobiota > Verrucomicrobiia > Opitutales > Opitutaceae > ER46. The sequence goes on from JACRQG010000005.1 coordinate 124,977, forward strand.
GACCCGTCGGGAGATCGGCGCGGAGTGTGCGGGGACCGTCACGAACCTCCGGGTTTCCCTCTTTCAAGCGGTCCAGGCCGGGGAGATCCTGGGCCAGATCACCGCCCCGGCGCCGGCGCAGGCCGAGGCCTCCCTGGCGGTGGTGCGGGCGGAAATCAACGCGCTCCACCGCAGCCTCACCGCCGCCGTCGATCAACAGCGCCTGAACCTCGACTTCCACCGGCTTCAGCTCGACTGGATGCGCGCCCGGACGGACCTCGCCTCTCTGCAGGTGCAGCTGCGCCAGGCCGAAGCCGACCTGAAACGCGCCGCCCCGTTGCGCGAGCGCAGCGTCGTCTCCGAAGAATCCTTCGAGGCCACGCGGAGCCTGCGGGATCGCCGCGCCGCCCAGGTGCGCGAACAGGAGTCGCTGGTCGAACGGCTGGCGCCGGCGGCGCTCCCTCCGGCATCACCGGTCGACGAAGTGTCAGCCGCCCTCGACGCCCGCATTCGGATCCAGGAGGAGAAACTCCGCGCCGCCGAACTCCAGCTCCAGCCCCTGCCCCTGGTCGCCCCGATCGACGGCATCGTGACCTCCGTGCTTCGCCAGGAAGGCGAGGTGGTCGTGGCGGGGCAGTCCATCCTGACCGTGGCCCGTCCGGCACCCACTCACCTGGTCGGCTACCTCCGGCAGCCTCTGCCGTTTCAACCGGAGCCCGGCATGGTCGCGGAGGTGCGCACGCGCGGACCCGACCGCCGGAGTGCGACGACCTCCGTCCTGGCCGCCAGTCCCGCGCTCGAGCGGGTGCCACCCACCCTCCTCGCCCTGTTAAACCGGGATGATGTCCCCGAGCTCGGCCTGAGGGTCCACCTCACGGCCCCCCCTTCGCTCCGCCTCCGGCCGGGGGAACAGGTCGACGTCTGGTTTGCGCGCAGCGGCCGCTCCCCGTAGCTCCGCCAGCCTTCAGGCCGGAGCCCTCGGCACGCCCCCCAGAAATCGTGCCGCCAGCCAGCCCATCGGCAGATAGGCCAGAAGGAGGTCCACGGCGGAGAACCACACCGGCGACGGCAACAGGATCACGTTGGAAATGCCACCGACGAGGAAAAGGCCAGCCACGGTCATCGCCAGGGCGAACTTGCGCGTCTGCGCCACTCGCGCCGCCACGGCCGCACCGGCCAGGGTGCCCAGGGCGTGCGCCAGGAAAGGGAACAAGAAGTGTTGCGGACCGAAGAGGTGCATCGACGCCTTCAAACCCTCCATGGTCGTCACATCCGCGCCCGCGGGCGGCGGGATGACCTTTCCGCTCACGAGGATGAGCGACATGTTGACGATGCTGCCGATGATCAGGCCGAGCAGAAGCCCGAGGCCGTTGCGCAGAATGGGGTGCATGGACGTGGGGTGGGGTCCACACGAGCTAGCCAGCCCACTCAGGACTGCAAGCGCGACCTTCACCGCGCCATCGTTCCGCCTTCTCCAGCAGCCTGGGAGCGTCCTTCCCTACGGCTTCACAAACACGATGCAGATCGGCGCGGGGACGTTGATCACTCCCTTGGTTTGGTACGTGAGCCGCCCCGTCTGCGGGTTCACCTGATGGACGGAAACGGTGTTGGAATCCGCCCCGGCCGCCAGCAGCCATCCCGCGCCCGGCGCCAGGTTGATGTTGCGCGGAAACGCGCCGCGCACCGGCTGCACCTGGATCACCTCGGTCGCCGCCGTCGCGGGATCCGCGCGGTACACCGTCACGGTGTCGTTTCCACGGTTGGAGTAGTAGAGGAAGCGTCCGCTGGGATGGATCAGGATCTCCGCCCCGGAATTGTGGGTCTCGCCGGCCTTCACCGTCTCGCTGATCGAGGGCACGGTGCCGAGCTGGCGCGCCGTGCCCGCCGCCGCATCCCAGGCGAAAGAGGTCAGCGACACCGAGAGTTCGTTCAGGAGATAGATGAACCGCCCGTCCGGGGAGAACTTGAGGTGCCGCGGGCCACCGCCGCGGACGGAGGCGGCGAAGCCATGTCGGACGACTTCGGCCCGCTCGGCCTCAACCCGGTAGATCACGATGCCGTCGAGGCCGAGATCCGGGACCAGGGCGAAGCGCCCGTCCGGAGACCAGCCGACATAGTGGGGATGCGGGGAGTCCTGCCGCTTCTCGACCACCCGGGAGCCGCCCTCGTGCTCGATGACGCGGGCCGGACCGAGCTTGCCGTCCGCCGCCAAGGGAAACACCGCGACCGAACCTCCGCCATATTGGGCGGTCATCACCAGTCGACCCGAGGGATGCACCGCGATGTGAGCCGCCCCGCCGTCGCCGGTCGCCAGTTCGTTGATCACGGTCAACGCGCCCTTCGGCCCGATCTGATAGGCCACCGCCCCCGGACCGCCCTTGAAGTTCGCCGCGGCGTAGAGCTTCTTCCCGTCCGGATGGACCGCCAGGAAACCCGGTGAGCCGACCTCCGCGGCGAGTTCCGCCGCCGAGAGCTTGCCGGTCGAGGTATCGAAGGTGGATCGGTAGATGCCCTTCGCCCCCGGACCGCCCGTGCCGAAGTACACGAGCCAAGTCTCGGCCCGCACAATCGCGGAAGCACCCAACAGGACACCACCAAGTCCCAGGACCCGAACCGAGTTGAAGAACTTCATGGCGCTTCGCCTTACACCCCGACCCACCAAGCGCCAAGAGCGAATGTGCAAGCCGGCAGGAATCGCCGTGGATCCCCAACCTGCCGGCAATCGGACAGGAAAAAGGGCGGGACCGGGGTCCCGCCCTGTTACCGGTCACGCTTCGGGGAGGCGCTCAGGCCGAGAAGCGGCGGCGCAGTCCCCGCATCAGCAATCCGGCGCCAGCGAGCAAGCCGAGGGTCGTCGCGGAATCGGGCGCACCCGGAGGCGCAGGTTCGTCGATGTAGAAATTGTCCAGGCCGAAGCAGTAGGCGTTCTGTGAGGTCACCGTGAACGACGTGATCCCATCGAAGCTGGAGTCCATCCACAGGCGCTTGATGCCGTCTCCCGGAGCCCCCGTCGACAGGTGGTCAATCCCCCAATGGGACGACGGCAGCAGGACCGGCGCTCCTCCCGACGGAGTGACGTAGGACAATTCCGTTCCATTGGACAGTCCGCCCCCGGTGACAGTGTTCGAGGTCAGGTCCATGTAATTGAGGTCAAATGTGCCGCCTCCGACCTTTGAAAACACGATCGAGGTGGCACCGCCCCCCGTCCAGTGGTTGTGGAGAACGCTATTGTTGTCCGTATTGGGCGCGAAGGTGCCATAGTAGTTTCCGATGTCCCCATAACCGCCAATGAAATCGATCCTGATGCCGTCCTCGATATAGTAGAGGACGTTTCCAGCATATCCGCCCGTGTTGGTCGGGGTGTAGGTGACTCCACCGGGCAGGTAGGCGGTGCCGCCAGTGAAGTCGATGACGACGGCCGAAGCGGTGCTGGCCATTCCCAGGCATACTGCCGCCAGTAACGAGGTCCACAGTTGTGCGCGTTTCATAGGGTACTTCGAGTTTCGAGGCTGTTTCGCGCCCGTCGCCCCAGAAAGAAACGGCGTGCGCCATCCGCGTGATTGGGAGTGAAGACCAATAAGCATAGCTTACGCCAAGTGACTCTCGGTATAAGCTCCCATGCAGACCTCATTTGAACTCAATAACCTCGGTTAGTGGCTCCTCAGATCCAGCAACCGCCCCTCCGCCACCGGGAGTAAACCGCGGCGACTCTCCCTCTCCCGATCCGCGGCAAGAGAGCTATTTCTTGTTCTATTACAATTCTTTCCGCCACCGCCCCAAGGTGTAAGGATTGCCAACACTTTCCGCCCCTCCTCGGCCCCGCCGGCACCGGCCAGAGGGCGCCCTGATTCGCGAATGCCGATGCTTGCCGGCTGTCGGCCCCGTCCTTGGAGGTCTGCAGAGGCCGGCTTTTAACTCCTCCCGGGAAGGGAGGTCCTACCTCTCCGCGGCGAGACTGAAAAGCCGGGTGCCGCTCATTTCAACCACCACCCGGACCGCCCGATCCTTCGGAAGGGTTCCGCCGCGCCAGCGCACCGCGGCCCGCGTGGCGTCGGTGGTCAACGGCACACTGTCCTCGAGCCCGCAGCCGGGGATCGGGCGGCCATCGGCCTCCAGGAGAGCGACCCGCAGCCGGCCCCGACTGGCGTCAGCGTTGACCAGCAACGTCCCCGACGGAACCAGCAACGGGCGCGTCTCGATGCGGCCGCCGGCAGGGCTCGCATCGAGGGAGGCAAACCCGTGCAAACGCCAAGTGGCACGTCCGACCGTGATTCGTTTCGGCGGAATCGCTCCGCCGTGACCCGTGTTGATGGCGGTGTAGAGCAGCCACGTTTCATCGCCGGCGTCGATGCGCGTGCTGGTCACGCCCAGGATCGTGCCGCCGTCAAAGGTCCCGGGCGCCCCCCGTGGAATCACCGGCATCCGCGGCCAGGTGCGGTGCCACTTCTCGCCATCCGTGCTCGTCACGAGGTGAACATCGATTGGCCCGTCGTTGCTGCTCTGCGACGACGGCAGTTTCATCCCCTTGGGCGCGCGCCACGTCACCCGAAACATCGTCGGCAGCCCCAGAAATCCTCCCGCATGCGGCAGGACGGCCATGTTGTAGACTTCCATGCGCTGGTCCGGTCCCCGCGCCCAGGCGTGATCCTCCGCATCGGGATGGAAGACGAGTTTGGGCTCGCTCCACGACTGGAAATCGCGGCTGCGCGTCAACCAGACCAGGCGGCCCGGCACCTCGGCGCTCGGCTTCTTGAAGTAGACGAGAAACTCCCCGGTCCGCGGGTCCTGCGTCATCGACATGGTGTCGCTGCCGGTGAACACCGGATCCTTCGGGTACGGAAGCCACCGCTGTCCATCCGCGGAGTGGTACGCGTGGTAGCCGCCCTTGTGGTAGCCGAGCAGCTTGTAGCGTTTCGCCGGATCCCGCTCGAACCGATCCACCACCACCGCGGGCGAGTGCACGTCCGCCACGATGTTGTTCGCCGTGGATCCGTCGTACGCATGCCGTCCCAGCGCCGGCTTCTCCCAACTCCGGCCGTCCCTCGACGTGGCCCACAGGACCACGTCCATGCCGCCACTCCGCAACGTCGGCGCCGCGGAGGTGCCGCCGGGCCGCTGGGTCCGCGACATGTACCACAGGACGAAGCGCCCGTTCGCCTCATCGTGGAATAACGTCCCGTAGGTGTAGACCCGGTCTCCCTCCCAAGGCCGATCCGGTTCGATCACCGGAGCGGGCAAGGTCCGCGCCGCGTGGATCGTGCGCACCACACCTCGCTGGTCGGCCAGCGCCGCGTCATCGGCAAACAGCAGCGGCAGGTCGCGCAACTCGATGGGCGCCGGCGAACTCGCCCGCGCTCCGCCGCACGCGGTCAGCACGGCGGTGAGCAGGACGCCGGCGGCCAGGTTTCTTCCGCAGCACGCGACCCGCGGTTGAAGGAGTGGTGGTTTCATCAGAAAGTCCCCCGAATTCCCGCCGACATCTTCACGCCGCCGTTCGAAAACGTGTAGGCGTGGCTGTACGACGGCGTCAGCGGGGTGTAGCGATACGTCCGGATCAAGGCGTTCGTGAGATTGCGAACGTTGAAAAACAGTGAGAACCGCGGCGAGAAGCGGAACTCGCTGTTCGCATCCAGGTACAGGACCGGCTTGGTCACGCTCAAGCCGCCCGGCCCGATGCTCGTCAGGCTCGATTCGTCGCCTCCGACGTAGTTCCACTTCAGGCCGGCGCCAAAACGCTTGCGGGAATACGAGATGCCCCAGTTGAAGGTCCGATCCTGTAGCGACAGCCCGATCTGCGTGGATCCATCCACATCGAGAAGCGTGGCGTTGCCGAAGACCGACAGGCCCCGCGCCCAGGCCGGGAGGAAGGTGAGTTGCTGCTGGAGGTTGAACTCGAGGCCGTTGATCCGCGTGACCTCGGTGGAGTTGGTGCGCCCGACCAGCGTCCAGCCGTCGTACATCGCATCGAGGCCGTACTCGGCCAGCAATCCCGCATCGAGGATCCGCCGGGCGGAGACGAAGGCATTGGAGACGTCCTTGCGGAAGTACCCCGCCGAGATCACGCCGTTGCGGAAGTAGTATTCGACCGAGATCTCGTGGCTCTTCGCCTTCCAGGGCTTGAGCGACGGGTTGCGGGCGGTGACCGTCTCCGTGTCCTCGTTCACATCCACATTGGGCACGATGTTGCTGAACTCGGGGCGGCCCAGGGTGTGGGCGTAGCTGAGGCGGACCTGCAGGTCGGTCGCGATCTTGTAGGTGAGATTGGCGCTCGGATAGTACCCATCGTAGCTCTTGGAAACCCCGAGGCCGCGCGGCTGATAGGAGAGCTTTGCCTGGGCCAGGGGGTCCGTGGTGAGCAGGATGGGCTGGCCGCGGGCATCGCGCACCAGGTTGCCCTGGGCGTCGCGCTGGTAGATCGCGTTGCGATCGCGCAACAACCCGCGTCCCTCATCCTCCGTCCGCTCGAACCGCACCCCGCCCAGCAGGGCAAGGCGGTTCTCGAGGAACTTTACCTCTCCCTGGAGGTACCCGGCCGTGATGGTCTCGACAATACGCTCCGAACTGGTGGCCGTGGTGATGTAGGCCGCCGGTTCCTCGAGGCGGAAGTAGCCGGGATTCGCCACGTAGAGGGCCCAGAGCGCGCGGAGATTTGGCCACTGGATGTCGCGCGGGGTGTTGAATTTCGCATTCTGGCCGAAATCGACCGGATCAACAAAGGGCGCCGCGCTGTCGTCGGCCGTGCCGGACCGGCCATCCGCCCCCAGGAAGGTCCAGTTCGGCGTCCACTGCACGCGGTCGAGCGTGCGTTGCTTGAACGCACCGCCGACCTGGATCGCCACGGTCGCGCGCCCCAGCGGGAGATCGCGCCGCAGGTTCACCTTGGCCTGGGTGATGTCATCGGTCGCATTGCGGTTGTCGGCACCGACACTGGTGATCGTGTAGTTGGCGAGCCGCTTCCAGTCGATGACTGCGCCGGTGGCGGCATGGCGCAGTTCGATCACGTTGGGAGCGTTGGTCTGGTAAAAGCCCTCAAGGCGCAGGGTGGCGGGATCGGTCAGCCGCGTCGTCACGCTGCGGAAGAACCCGCGCTGGATGTTGGGATAGTCGAGGTAGGAGTCGCCAATCGACGCGGAGAAATCCCCCGTCCACAGGCCCTTCCGGTAGCGGCCAGACAGCGAAGAGAGGTTTGTCGTGCCCTTCTTGCCGGTCCAGATCTGCTGGTGCACGCCGGTGGCGGCGCCGCTGCGGCCCTGCGTGAAGTCGGGCCCGTAGACGGTGGGATTGTTGCCCGTGCTCAGCGTCATGCGATCCGGCGCGGTGAAGAGGTCGTAGGTGCCCCGCCGGTAGCCAAGCGTTAGGGTCAGCGACTCGATCGGGCGCCAGTCGACGCTGGCCGCATACGAGTCGCGCTCGGTCTCGCGGGGGTCGTTGCGGGGGTTGACGGTCTGGCGGTAGGGCGCGGTTTCCCTCGCCCCCTGCGCGGCGGTGAACTGCCAGGTGGCGATCGGCGACAGCAACCGGCCGAACTGATCGGAGAGGAGCGAACTGAACGTGAAGCCAAAGTTCCGGGTCACCGGATAAACGAGGGAGAGGTCGTAACCCGGACGGAGCTTGCGGGTGGCGGGCGAACCGGGTCCGGGCGTCTTGCTCCAGCCATAGTCGTCAGAGGTGAACTGGACCGTCCCGCGCACCGTCAACTGCGGTTTGCTGCGCTCGAATGAACTCTTGGGCAGCAGATTCACCGACCCGCCCAGGAAGTCAGCCGACATGCTCGGCACCGGCGTCTTGATGACCTCCACGCGAGCCACATTGCTCATCGATATCTGCTCGAGCAGGATGCCGCGGCTCGCGCCGGTGGCCGAGGACGACGCGCTCGGGATGTCGTTTCCGTCCACCGTGATGGGAGTCTGCGTACCGGCGAAGCCGCGCAGCGACACCTGCGACGCATCGCCCGCTGCATAGAGGATCGCCACGCCGGGCAGGAGCTTGATGAACTCGCCGAGGTTGCCCTCGCTCACGTCGCCAAACGCATCCGCCGCAATCACGGTCTTCACGTTGCCCGCATAACGCTGCTCATTCACCGCGAGGGTGGTCGCGTCCATCTCGCGCGTCGCCGCCACTTGGAATTCGTCCATCTTCACCACCTCCTCCCGGGCACCCGCGCGCGCCCGACTGCCGAGACTGAAGTCCACTTCCGTGACGGCCCCCGCCCGGATCTCCACCGTGCGCTCCTCCTCCTCCAGACCGGGGTGGCTGACCCGCAAGGTCACGCGGCCGGCCGGAAGATTGGGGAAGTAGTAGCTTCCGGTCACATCGGTGAGCGCGGCCAGTTCCGTGCCTTTCACGCTCACGCGCGCATTGAGGAGGTAGTCGCCAGTCGCCGGGTTGAGCACCCGCCCCATCACCGTGCCCGCGGCGGGCACCGTCTGTGCCGTCCCCGGCGACACCGCCAACCATGGCCAGAGAAGAAACACCAGCAGTCTCCAACCGAACGTCCACCGCAAGGGACGGAAGAGGGAGCGACCGTCCGCTCCAGACGACAGGATCGGGGTTTGCATGGGGAAAAGGGGAGTCGCCGCGCCGCCGGGCCCAGAAAGGTTGCGACGCCACGAAACCGTCGACCCCGGTTCCGTGCTTCTCAAGGACGATTCCGTGGTCTCCGGAGGAGACCAAACGCCGGCCGGCTCCCGGCTATCTCCCGCGGGGCACGGTGTAGCTGAACAGCCGGCCCTGCCGCCAGCGAAACCGCAGGCGGATTTCCTCCCCGACCGGCAGGGTGTCGCGCGCGCCCCATCGCACCGGGTGGCGCACGTGATCGCCCTGCAACGCCACCTGGTCCGCCGCCGCGAAGCCGGGCCGCACTTTTCCGTCCCGGTCCAGCACCTCGACCACCATGCGCCCGCGGGTGAGGTCGGCGTTGATCTCCAGCCGGCCGCCGGACGCGTTGACGGCAACCGTCTCCACCACCCCCTCCGTCGGTCCCGCCTCCAGGGCCACCCAGCCGTCGAGCCGCCACCGGGCCAGCCCGATCGTGATCCGTTTCGGAGGGATCGGGGCCCCATGGGTCGCGTTGATCCCCGTGTAGTAGTGCCAGACTTCGTCGCCCACTACCAGGGGCGCAATCGCGACGTTCATGATGCTCCGATCGAAGTCTGGTCCGCCCGGGAGCACCGGCTCCCGCTCGTCCATCCGCCGCCAGGAGAGACCGTCGCGACTCGTGATCAGCTGCCCTTCCATCGGCCCGTCGTAGCGCGACTGGCCCGGGGCGTTCGTGGTGTGAATCGCGGTGATCCGGAACACCGGTACGACTCCGAGGTACGAATGGCCATAGGCAAAACCGTTCATCGCATAGAACTCCGTCCGCTGCTCCGGTCGCTCCACCCAGGCGTCGTCGAGGGCGTCGGGCACCAGGACCACCCGCAATTCCGACCAGTGGACGAAATCGTCGCTGGTCACGACAGCCCCGAGGCGTCTTTCGCGGATATCCTTCGGGTGGTGTTTGGGCGGGTACGGGCGAACATAGGCCACATACTTCCGCGTCGCCGGATCGCGCATCAGGTGTCCGAGTTCCGAGCCGACTTTCAGGATCCGATCCGTGCCGTACCGCACCCAGTGAATCCCGTCCGCGGAATGATAGCCGGAAAAGCCCCCGACCTGGATCGGCTCGTTGCAGAACGCCTTGTAGCGCTTCGCCGGATCCGGTTCGAGGCCATCGAAGATCACCGCTCCCCCGCCCTGCGGGAGCACGAAATTCGTGCGCTGCCCGGCAAACTCCTCCACGTCCAGCCCCGGCTTGGTCCACCGGATTCCGTCCGGCGAAGTCGCGTACTGCCGGCTGTACCACATGCGAAACTCGCCGGTGGCCTCGTCGCGGAGGACAGACCCGTAGATCCGCACCGCCGCCCCGCGCTCCCACGGTCGATCCGGCTCCAGCACCGGCCGGGCCAGCCGGCGGGCCGGCACAATCTTCCGGACCACGTCGGTGCGCCGGGCAATCCGCACGTCGTCGACAAACAACTCGGTGTCCGGCCGCAGCGCCCGCAGATCCGCCCCGCTGGCGGCGGTTCCCCCCAGCACCACCAGGCCGAGCACCACCGCGAGGCGCTTCATGCGCGCGCCGCCCGCCGCCCTTCCACGTGGAAGCCCCAGGCGAGGACGGCAAACGCCGTGAGATGCAGTCCGCCGAGAACCGTGAACACCGGCACGTAACCGTAATCGGCCACCGCGCGGCCGGTGAGGAGATTCGAAATCACCCCGCCGATGCTCCCGCCCACCGCGGACAGTGCGAGCAGGGTGGCGACATTCTCGCGCGACGTGCTCTCCGAAATGAGGGTGAGTTGGTTGGCCATCCAGCAGCTCTGCGCCGCGAGCAGGATCGCAATCAACCCGATCGCCAGCCACGCGCTCTCCACCCGCACGGCCAGGGCGGCGAGCGGCATGAGGCAGGCCGCCACGGCCATCATCGTGCGGCGGGCGCGCTGCGGGCGCCAACCGCGGCGAATCATCCAGTCCGAGAGCGCCCCGCCGCCCGGCCCGCCGACATCGGACGCGAGGAACGGCAGCCACCCCACCAGCCCGATCATCGCCAGGGTGAACCCGCGAGCGTGAGTCAGGTAGTCCGGCAACCAGAAGGAAAAGAAGTAGGCGGTCGAATCGGTCAGCAGCCGCGCCACGAAGAAGCCCAGGCAGATCGGGCTGGCGAACAACCGCCACATGGAGACCTTTGCCGCCGGCGCCATCCCGGGGGGCGTCCGGGCCGCGAGGACATACTCCCGCTCCGCCGGAGTGATCTGCCGGTGCCGCTCCGGCGAATCGAAGAACCGCCACCAGACCGCCAGCAGGACAAACCCGGACGCGCCGGTCACCACGAAGGCCAGCTGCCAGCTGAAGTGCAGGGCCAGGTACGACACAAGCGGAGGGGCGATGATGGCGCCGACGATGTTGCCGTTGGAGAACACCGCCATGCTCAGCCCGCGCTCCCGTGGCGGAATCCACTCGGCAATCGCCTTCACCCCGGCCGGGCTGTTGAAGCTCTCGCCCAGCCCGAGCAGGAAGCGGAACACCACCAGCGACAGCCAGCCGGTCGCCAGCGCATGACCGGCCCCGGCCAGCGACCAGAAAGCCAGCGCCACCGCCAGGCCCACCTTGACGCCGACCCGATCGAGCACGCGCCCGCAGAAGAGGTACCCCAGCGTGTAGGCCGTGAGGAACGCCGACGTGATGTAGGAATACTCGACCGGCCCGAAGCCCATCTCCTTCCGCAGCGTCGGTGCCAGCACCGAGAGGGTCTGGCGGTCGAGGTTGTTCACCATCGCGACCAAAAAGAGCAGAGCGACAATCAGCCAGCGCTGGTGCTCGCGAAGGAAGCTCAGGAAGCGGGGCATGGCGGGGCGCGGAGAATGGGCCAGCGGGCTCGGGAAATGGCGAGTCGTTTCAACGTGCCGCCTTCCCGGCCGGCGCGCGCACCAGTTCCGCCTCGCGCACCCGGTAGGCGCGAATCAGGTTGCGCGCCGGTTCGGCGGACGTCGCCGTGCCCGGATGGCGAAGGTTGGTGTAATCGACGATCACGATGCCGCCGTCTGCGAGCTGGGTCCACGAACTGTAGCCGCAGTCCCCGGCCGGCATCGCGTAGTCCAGCACGACGGTTCGGTCCCTTCGAAACTGGTCCGGATACCCGTCCGCCGGAGTCCAACTCCAGTCGATCGAGTAGTCCCGGGAGTCGTTTTCCACCTTGACCCGCAGCGCCCGCCAGTGGCTCACCGCCCGGTTCTGGGGATAAGCCTCTCCCGCCCGCGGCACGGATCGATTGCCGAACCTCACCTCGCGCACCCAGAGGCCGTCGATCTTCTGCCGCAGCTTCTCCACCCCGTCCGCGAGGATCACGATCTCTCCTCCCGCCCGCACCAACCGGTAGGTGTGCCAGCCGCGGGTGTCGAAGGCGAACCCCGCCTCCGGTCGCGCCGCCAGCGAAATTCGCCCCGGCTCAAAGCGCACCCAGCAGCCCGCACTGATCGCGACTCCATGGGGTTCCGCCTCATCCACCTTCAACGTCACCTCGATTTCCACCCGCGCCCGATCGTCCTGCGCCGGGTAGAGGTTGAACTCCACCGCCCCGCGGCGGCCCTCACCGGTGCGCAACGTCAACGCCTCCGCCGACAGCACGCAGCGCGTCTCATCTGGAAGATAGGACGTCGGCTGGAAGCCCAGCCGATCGGTCGCATCGAAAACCACCGCCCGGCTCCCCGGCGTGCCCCAGACGTTGCGGTACGTCGCAAGCAGCCGCCCCGATTGCAGCCGGCCAAGGTGCACCCGCTGGCCGTAGAACGGGGCCGGCTCGGCCCGCGGCCACGTGCGGCCGCCGTCGTCGCTGAACAGCAGCCGGCTCGGGTGGCCGAAACGGCCGTTGCCCAGGCCGATTCGCGAAGCGGCCATCAGGCGGCCCGGGGCGAGTTCGGCCAGCCCCACTTCGCAGTCGCCGTGAAACGGGTTGTCCGCCAGCCACGCCGTGCGCCCCCAGGTCTTTCCACCGTCATCCGAGAAGACGATCTCGTTGCGATAGTAGATGTCGTTCCAGGGCGCCGGGGGATTGCGCAACTGATCCGTCTGCTTCGACGACGTGCGCGTGAACGCCAACGTGCCGTCCGTCAGCTCGAGAACGTATCCGGGTTCGCCGCCCACGTCGTCCACCTTCGCCCCCGCCGACCAGGTGCGACCGTGGTCGCTGCTCCAGAAGATCCAGTTCGCCATCCCGCGCCCGGGCTTCTGCCAGTCGGAAAGCATGGGCCAGTTCTGCCCCGGGTTGCGCTGCCCGCGATCGCACACGATCACCAGGCGCCCATCGCCCAACACGCTCATCTGCGGCACCACCCACACCCAGCCGTGTTCCTGCGCGCTGGAGTGGGAGATGACCTGATGCCCGCCCCAAGTCCGGCCACCGTCCGCCGACCGCGCCACCATCAGCCAGCTGGTCGTCGAGGTGTGCTGATCCGACAGCTGCCAGCACGCGACCAAGGACCCGTCGCGCGCCCGCACGACATTGGCACATTTGTAGTACCAACCGCGCGCAGGCGTCGGCAGGCCCGGATACTCGTCGCGCGTGACGGTCGACTTCGCCGACTCGGGCACCGCGAGTGAATCGCGGTGAAAGGGAGCCGCGGATAACGCGGTGGCCAGCAGAAAGGCGCAGGAAAATCGCAGGCTTCTGCGACCCAGTGTGCGCGGGGCGGCTTGGCTACACGTCCCTTGCGGGGCGAGGTCGCCCCGCCTACATCTCCCTCGCGGGGCGAGGTCGCCCCGCCTACATCCCTCGCGCGGGGCGCGGCCACCCTGCCTACATCCCTCTCGCGGGGCGAGGTCGCCCCGCCTACAGTTCTCACACGAGGCGGGGGTGCCGTGCCTGCAGGCCGCTTCAGCGCGCATGGGCATGGGGATCTCCGTCGTCCAGGTTGAGATTCTCCGGCCAGCGCAGTTCCACGCCGCGGGCCTCGAGCCGGGCCTGGAATGCCCGCGTGCGATCCCCTGAGGCATGCACCGCCCGCGGGGTGACGTCGTGATCCAGGCAGAAGGAGCACAGCGCTCCCGCCGATTCGCCGATGTTCCATTCCACCGGGTGCAGGCGGTAGCACCCGTTGGTGAGATGGGTGGTGCCGAGATTCTTCGCGGCGGGCAGGAGGTTCTCCATTCGCACCGGAATCAGTGCTCCCAGCGGAATGCGGAACGGCAGCGAGGGCACGTCAATGTAGTTGTCTCCGCCGGTCGAGGGATGCAGGTCGATCCGGTAATAGCCGATGCCGACCGAATCCTCGTAGCGCTCCGCCAGGGTCTCACCGGGGCGGAAAGTCGCCGAGACCTCGCGCTCAACGATGGTCTTTACCGCCCGAATCCGCCGCGATTCGCGGATGTACGGAGCCATCGCAAGTCCGTTCGCCGTTCCCAGCAGATCCCCGCGCAGGCGCAAGCCTGGCCACCCCACGCCTCCGTCAGGACGCGGCGCTTCGGTCTGCAGCCAATGCACCATCGACAAGCTGAGCTGCTGCGCGTCCGCCACCCGGGCCGCCCGGGTGTTCTCCTCACCGGTCAACAAGTCACCTTCGAGGTAGTCGATCATCGGCCAGTTCACCAGGCAGACATCGCTGGCGTACGCACCCGGCAGGAACTGGGCGCGATCGATGATGCGCCGAAACGCCCACAACCCGGAGAACAACCCTGGTTTCTCCCGGTGCGGATTGAAGTTGTACCGCATGACCTGCATCGTGCGCGGGTTGAGCCCGGCCCAGCCGAGCAAGGGGCCCGGCCAAGGTGGCGTGAGCCGCGGGAGATAGGCGCGCCAGAACGCGTACCGCTCCGGCGGCGCGATCACGTGGTCCTCCCCTGCCCTTTCCTCCAGCACGAAGCAGACCGAGAACGCCTGCACGTTGGCCGGCGCGGCCTGTTCCGGGGCGCTTGCCTCGCCGGTTTCGGACCTCGCCTCCGCGCCCGAGACGAACTCGACCCCGGCCAGCGGCAGCACGTCGCCGTTTTCCGTGGCATCGAGAAAGTACGCCGCCCGCAATTCCAGGTCGGCGCCCGCCACCAGGTCTCGCGCCGTGACGGCGGCCAGCCGGTCGTCGCCGTCGCACCGGACCGCCACCGGCCGGTGTTGCCGCAGAATCCGCACGCGGCCACTCGACACATGCGGTGCCAGCAGGGATTCGAGCACCGCCAGCGCCACGCGCGGTTCATGGCAAAGCGGCGAAACCCAACCGTTGCCGGGGTTGAGCCGCGGATTGTCACGGCATTCCGGCCGGAGCGGATAATGTGCCCGGTAATAGGCACGCACGCCCTCGCGGAATCTCCGGTAGTTGCGGGTGCAGCCAAAACGCTCGATCCAGCCATGCTCGTCGGGCGGCACCGCCTGCGACGTGAACTGTCCGCCGATCCACGGGTACTCCTCCGTCATCACGACGGTCCGACCCGCCTCCGCCAGCGCGAGTGCCGCGGCGATCCCTCCGGCGCCACCACCGAGCACCGCCACATCCGCTACCAGGGCCTTCATGCCCCGCCCTCCCGGCTTTCCTCCGCCGACCCGGTCGCGCGGTTGCCGGCCATCGCCGCCCGGCTCATTGGCCGGCGCCTCCTTTGGCTGCGGCGGGCGCAAAGGTTTTCGCCAGTTCGCGCACGCCGAGTTGCATCACCTTCACATCCCCGCCCGCGCAGATCAGCCGGGCCCCGAGATCAAAGACGCGCGTGAACATCTCCGGCCCCACGGCGACCGTGCCCCACCACTTGCCCGCCGCGGACACCGCCTTCGCGACCGTCGCCATCGCCGCCCGCACCTGCAGGTGGTCGATCTGGCCGGGCAGGCCCAGCGACACCGAGTAGTCGCCGGGGCCGAAGAAAAGGCCGTCCACGCCCGGCACCGCCGCGATCTCCGCCGCGGCGTCGACCCCGGCCGCCGTCTCGATCTGGCAGATCACCATGGTCTGCGTGTTCTGCTGCCGGATGTACTCGAGCGCCGGGATCGTGGCATAGGCGGCGTCGATGTTGCCGCCGTTCCAGCCACGCATGCCGGTGGCCTCGCCGGGGGCGGGCGTCGGGTTGTTGAACTTGGCCCACTGGACAATCTGCCGCGCTTCCGCGGCGCTGTTCACCATCGAGCACATGATGCCTCCCACGCCCGTCTCGAGGATCCGCATCACCGTCTGGTAGTCGCTCGCCTTGAAGCGGGCGATGGTGGTCACCGGATGGCCCCGCGCCACGAGATTCAGCACCGCCACCTCCTGGGTCGGCAGGTCAAAGTGCTCCAGATCGAGCCAGAGCGCATCAAACAGGCCGGTGCGGCAGATGAAGTCCACGTGCCGTGGGGTGGCGAAGTTGCCCGTCACATAGAGCTTCACGAGTTCGCCAGCGCGCAGGCGAGCCTGGGCGCGATTCACGGCAGCGGTCTCGGCGGAAGGGGTGCTCATGCGTCCCCGAGCCAACCCGTCCGGTGCCGCGCCGCCAACCTCCGAGTACTGGTTCCCAGCGGGAACCGGAGAACCCTTGACCGGCTCCCTTCCGTGAGCCCCGCGGCGCCAGCCGGTTCACCGTTGCCAAGCGGGGCCGACCGGTGCTCGCTCGCCGCGACCCCATGTCGCTGCCGTTCCAAACCCTCGCCGCGCAACTCGCGCAGGCGCTCCGCGCGGAGATCCGGAACCGGCATTGGGAACGCCACCTGCCGGGGGAACGCCAGCTCGCGGAACGTTTCAACGTGAGTCGGAAGACCGTCCGCAAGGCGCTCGCGGAGCTGCGTGCCACCGGCGAATTGCAGACCACCCGGAGCCGCGGTTCGCGCGTCACGCTGCGGCGCGGACGCCCCCGCGAGGTCAATCCGCGCATCGCCCTTCTGTTGCCTGAGCCGCTGGAGGTGTCGCGGCCGTTCACCACGCTTTGGGTGAACCGCCTGATGTCGCTGCTGCAGGAGATGGGACACCCGCTGCACATTTTTCATGGGACGAAGTACTTTGGCGCCGAGGCCGGCCGCTCCCTCACCCGGTTGACCGCGGAGCACCCGGCCCGCTGCTGGATCGTGGGCCGATCCAACCGTTCCCTGCAGGAGTGGTTTGCCGCCAGCGGGCTCCCGACCGTGATCTCCGGCTCCACCTTCCCCGGGATCGCCCTGCCCAGCGTCGACGTCGACCACCGCGCCCTGTGCCGCCACGCCGCCGTTCACTTCCTGCGCCAGGGCCACCGCCGGCTCGCCCTCTTCCTCGAACGGGGCGGCCACGGGGGCGACGTGGAGAGCGAGCAGGGCTTTCGCGCCGGCCTGGCCGCCGAGCCCACGGCGGCCGAGCCCATCGTCCGCGCCCCGGAGCGCCGCGCGGACTCCATCCTCCGGGAACTCCGCCGGCTGCTGGAACGCCCGCAGCCGCCCACCGGTCTCCTGCTCTCCAACTCCTATTCGTACCTCACGGTTTCCGGCTACCTCGCCTCCCGCGGCCTGCGGGTGCCACGCGACCTCTCCGTGGTGTCGCGCGATGAGGAGACCTTCCTGCGGTTTGTCTATCCCACCCCCACGTATTACTCGACCGCCCCGGTGAAGTTCGCGCAGGCGCTGCACCAGGCCTTGAAGCGAATCCTCGCCGGCGAGCGCGGCGACTTCGCCCTCCGCATCATGCCGGACCTGATCAAGGGGGACTCCGTCGGCCCGGCTCCGCGTTAACGACGACCACCTGACCTGGGAGCCTCTTCATCCCCGGTACCACCGCCGCACCCTGAAGGCGGGGTGACCCCGCCCCTCGGCACCGCGCGCGACGGCCGCCACGACCCGGCCCTCAGAAACTGCCCTTGATCCCCAAGGTCGTGTAGTAACCGAGCTCCTGATACCGCTGGCGCCGCGCGTACTCCGGGGTGTCCGGGGCGTAGCGCAGCGTCGCCGGATTGAAGCCGCCGTTGAAGTCCATCACCGTGCCGTACAGCGCCAGCCCCTTCCGCAGGCTGTATTCCGCGCTGAGGCTCCACCGCGTGCGCGCGTCCTGGTAGTTGTACGTGCCTGCCGGCACCGTCGCCGAGGCGCCGACCGCGCCGCGGCGCGTCTCCCCCTGGTGCGTGCACGTCAGCTTGACCGCATACCGGGACCGCAGGAGGGCGATGCCGCCCGCGTAGGCGCTCGGATTGAAGCCGGTGAAGTCCGTGGTCCGATCCCCGCTCAGCGACATCTTGGTGCCGTTGACGAACACCTGCAACCCGCGGGCCCACCCGGGCAGGAATGTCAGCGCCTGCCGGTAGCTGAATTCGACTCCGGTGATCTTCGCGGTGCCCGCGTTGGTCGTGGTGGCGATCTCGTAGGCCAGATAGGTCGGATCGCTTGGCAATCCGTAGAGTTCGAGCAGCTCCGGTGTCGCCGGGCTCCGCACCGAACCGAAGAAGTCCTTGATGTCCTTCCGAAAGACCCCGAACGAGCCCACGCCGTCCTTCACGTGGTAGGATTCCACCGTGAAATCGTAGCTGTCCGCCGTCCAGGGCTTCAGCCCCGGATTGGTCACCGTGATGGTGGGCGCGGCCACCGTCGGCTCGGTGAAGGTCGCGCTCGGCACCACCGAGCTGATGTTGGGACGCCCAATCGTCCGGGCATACGCCCCGCGCAGCACCAGTTGTTCGGACACGCTGAAACTGGCGTTCACGCTGGGATAGTAACCTTCGTACTCCTGTTGGCCCCGGGAACCGCGCTCGACGTAGCGCTGCTTCGCGCGCACGAGCAAGTCGTTGCTGAGGTAGATCGGCTGCACCCCTGCCTGCGCGGGATTGCCGTCCACCAGGCGGCCGGAGGCGTCCTTCTGGTACTGGGCGGAGGGATCATTGAGCGGTCCCGTCCCTTCATCCTTCGTCTTCTCCAGGCGGACGCCCCCGACCAGCCAGAGACGGTTCTGGAAGAAGCGTCCGTCCGCTCGCAGGTACGCGGCCGACACCGTCTCGCGGAGCCGGCGGGAGTTGCTCACCCGGTTCTGGTGTTCCAGCACCTCGTCGAGCACGAACCACCCCGGCTGCGCCCGGAAGAGATCGTACACCTTCGCCGGGCTGATCCAGCGCATCGGCTGGCCGTAGATCGTCGGGGCCTGCTGGTTGAAGGCGACGTCGAAGACGTCGAAACGGCCGGCCTCGCGGGAGACGGCGTCGGTCGCCCCGTTGGGCCGGAAGTTCCAGGTCTTCAGGTAACGGTGGTTGTCGCGCTCCATGCGGTCGACCCGCACGCCCGCGCGGAACGAGAGGGGCGCCAGAAACGTGACGTCGCGGGTGACGTCGGCGCGGGCCGTCCATTTCTCCGCCAGGTACTCGCTCTCGAGGGAGTTGCCGTTGCTGATGTTGTAGAGCCCGCCGTCGAAGATGTCGACCGGGGCTCCGGTCCGGCCCAGCGCCGTGTAACGCACCGGCAGGATCCCGCTGCTCGCCGGCGTGCCTTCGCCGCGGAGGATCAGGTTCGAGATGCCGGTGGTCATCGTGTTGAAATGTCCCTTCGAGATGTCGAGCCATTGGGACTCGGCCAGGGACCAGTTCAACGCGGCCTCGAGTCGCCACGCCTCGCGGCGGTGCCGGTACCGCAGCACCGCCTGGGTCGTCTGGGTGAGGATGTCCTGGTTGTTGCCGTTCCCCTGCGACACGCTGCCCACCCCCGTGGCGGCGCCCTGCGTGAAGGTCGCGCCGCCGGTCGCCCCGGCCCCGTACGCCACCGAGAAGATGCTCCGCGTGATGTAGCTGTCGGACTCGCGGTGGGCGAAGCTCGCCGACAGCGTGTCCCGCGGCGAGAGCCGCCAGTCGAAGCCGGCCTGCGCCGACCAGGTCTTGAGAATCTGCGCAAGGCTTTGCCAATCGCTCGAGGTGATGAAGAGGTTCACGAGGTTCCAGGTGGCGGTCTCGTCGGCGTCCTTCCCGCTCTCCATCGGCTTTTGCCGCCAGGTGCGCGAACCCCCGACCGTGAAGGCAAAATCGCGATTCACGGGGTGCTGGTAGCTGAAGTTAAAGGAAGGCTGGGTGTACTTCGGGCTGAGGGCCTCCACATGCGTCCGCGAGCCTCCGTCCAGGGTCAGGCCGCTCCGGTTGTGGAAGAGCTGGCTCACGTTGTAGGAGAACGAGGGGCGCTTCCGCTCGAAGCCGCCCTTGCTGATGATGTTCAGCGTGCCGCCCATGCCGCTCGCCGGCATGTCGGGGGTCGGCACCTTGGTGACCTCGACCCGCGAGACGTTGCTCGTCGGCACCTCGAGGAGCGAAATTGCGCGGGTGTCGCCCCCGCGGGCGCCCATCACATCGCCGCCGTCGATCGTGATGCTGGAGGTGTTGGCCGGAAAGCCGCGCAGGGTGACCTCGTTGGGCACATGACCCGAGTCGTTGAGGGCCACGCCGGGCAGGAAGCGGAAGAACTCGCCGATGTTCTCGTCCCCGCGATCCCCAAACTCGTCCACCGCGACCACGTTCTTGATGTTGGGGGCGGAACGCTGCTCGTTCGCGGCGAGGGCCTGGGCGCTCATCTCGCGATCCGCCACGACCGTGAACTCCGCCAGTTTGACCGTCTCACCCAGCGCCCGGGAGCCGCCCAGCGGCGCGAGGTCGAAGTCGCGTTGGGCCACGCCGCCGGCGGTGACGCTCACCGCGGCGGTCTGCCGCTCGAAGCCCAGATAGGACACCGCGACCCGCGCCGACCCTGCCGGCACGCCGGAGAGGACGTAAGCCCCGGCCTCGTCGGTCAGCACCTCACGGGTGGTGCCCTCGATCATCACCCGTACGTTGGCCAGCGCGGTGCCGGTGGCGGCGTTGAATATCCGGCCTTCGATGGTGCCGGCGGACTGGGCGCCGAGGGGCGCGAACAGGGCACTGGCCGCCAGGCCGGCCATCGTCAGGGCACGCATCCAATGGCATGACCGGCGAAGCACACCGGCGGCAGAATCGAACAGCAGGGGGTTGATCATCGTCTGGGCTGGGGTCGAGGTTTCCCCGGACCGTCATCATCCGGTCCGGGAAAATCGATTCGAATCACGTGGTACCCCCAAGGGACCAAGCGCCCCACACCCGCCTCGGGCCCTTGCCGCCATGGGTCCGATGCGTTCTCTTCCCGAACCAAAAAAACCCATCGCCACGCCGCGGCGCGTCCCCTTTCATCCCGCACCGTGGCCATGCGACATTGCATCTATCCCGGGACCTTCGACCCGATCACGTACGGGCATCTCGATGTCCTTTCCCGCGCCGCCCGACTCTTTGACCGCGTGACGGTGGCGGTGGCCGAAACCGCCGGGGCCGGCAAGGCCCCGCTCTTCACCGCGGAGCAACGGATGGCGATGATCGCCCCGAACCTGAAGGAACTGCCCAATGTGGGCATCACGACCTTCCGCGGCCTGTTGGTGGAGTTCTGCATGGCCCAGAAGGCCGACGCGATCATCCGGGGGCTGCGCGTGCTCTCCGATTTCGAATTCGAGTTCAACATGGCGTTGATGAACCGCCACCTTGAGCCGCGGATGGAAACTCTCTTCGTCATGCCGAACGAGGAGTTCAGCTATACCAGTTCGACGCTGGTGAAACAGGTCGCCCGCTTCGGCGGCGACGTGGCCCGCTTCGTCCCGCCAAACGTCGCCGACGCCCTCCGCGCCGCCTACGCCGCCGGGGCAAGATAGGCGGTGGCCCCTCCGCCACCCACGCGCCCATCGGGCGGAGCGGGTGGCGCGGCGATCGTCCGCCGGAGGACGATTCAGCCAAACACGCGCTTCAGGTACGCCAGGCTGCGCGCCGCGATTTCCTCCGGCCCTTCATCGAACTTGAAGACCTCCACCGAGACCGTCCCGTCGTAACCCACCTCGCGCAGGGCCGCGGCAATCGGCCCGAAGTCCACCTCGCCAAAGCCCGGCCCCTTCAGGTTCTTGTCGTTGGCGTGCACATAGGCGAATGCTCCGCGGCTCTCGCGGATGATCTGCGGCACCGGCTTGGCCTCGTGGCTCATGGCGCGCACGTCGAGGATCACCTGGAAGGCAGGGGAGCCCATCGCCCGGGCGAACCGCACCGCCTCCTCCGCCGTGTTCACGAAGTTCGTGTCCTCCGCCGGCAGGGGCTCGAAGCAAATCGTCACGCCGCGCCGCTCCGCCATCGCCACGGAGGGCCGGAAAACCTCCTGCGCCCACGCCCACCCCTGCTCGGGTGTCACGCCGGGCAGCAGGCTCCGCTGCTTCGGCGACCCAACCACGATCACCTTGCCCCCCAGGTCGGCGCAGAAGTCCGCCAGGTCGCAGAAATACTGCGCCGTGCGCGCGCGCGTCGCCGCCTCCGGCGAGGTTACATACATGCCTTCCGCCTGCACCAGCACCCAATGGATGCCGGAGATCGCGACGCCGGCCCGCTCCGCCGCCCCGCGGATCCGCGCCCGCTCCGCCGGGGGAATCTCCGTGACGTGCTTCGCCAGCGTGAACGGCGCGATTTCCACCGCGTCGTAGCCAAGGCGCGCCGCGTAGGTGAAGACGTCGTCGATTTTCCAGCCCTGGAAGATCTCGTTGCAGATGCCGAATTTCATGGGAGGGAGCGAAGCCAGGGCGCATCCGCCACGGGGCGGGCACAACCCGGTCCGGACGTTGCGAGTTTCCCGGCCGCGTGGCCACGCCGAACTTCCGGCCAGCCCCCTTTTGCGCCGCGACGGGCCGCAACTCCCCTTTGGCTGATCTCGCCGGTCTCGGCGCGGCCGGCCGGGGTCGCCGCCCCCGGCTACAACTTGACCGAACCCCGCCAATCGCGGGAGGCCTCCGTCACTCGCGGCTCGTCAGGTCTCCTGTCCAATGCCAGACTACCGGCGCTTTTCCGGCCGACCTTCCTGTGAAGACCCTTGTCATCGCCATCGGCGGCAACTCCCTCATCCGGGACGCCCGGCACATGAGCGTGCCCGACCAGTACGCCGCGATCGCGCAGACGGCGCGGCACATTGCCGATCTGCTGGAGCGCCGGCACCGGGTGGTGATCACCCACGGCAACGGGCCGCAGGTGGGCTTCATCCTGCGGCGGAGCGAGCACTCGCGCGGCATCCTGCACGAGGTGCCGCTCGATTCCATCGTCGCCGACACCCAGGGCGCGCTGGGCTACCAGATTCAGCAGGCGCTCGGCAACGAGTTCCGCCGCCGCGGACTTCCCCACCCCGTGGTATCCGTCGTCACGCAAACCCTCGTGCGCCCCGACGATCCCGCGTTCGCCGCGCCCAGCAAGCCGATCGGCGAATTCTACGCGCGCGGACCGGCGGAGGAGCGGATGCGCGTGGAGGGATGGCAGATGATGGAGGACGCCGGCCGCGGCTGGCGCCGCGTGGTCGCCTCGCCGCACCCCGTGCGGATCATCGAGGCGGACGCGATCCGGCGGTTGCTCGACGATGGGTGCGTGGTCGTGGCGGCGGGCGGCGGCGGGATTCCCGTGGTCGCCGATGACACCGGCGCGCTCCGGGGGGTCGCCGCCGTCGTCGACAAGGACCTCGCCTCGGCGGTTCTCGCCCACGAAATCGGCGCCGATCTGCTTGTCATCTCCACCGCCGTGAACCGGGTCTGCGTGAACTACGGCCGGCCCGACCAGCGGGAACTCGAGTCGCTGACCGCCGCCGAGGCCCGCCGGCACCTCGACGAGGGGCAGTTTGCGCCGGGTTCGATGCGCCCGAAGATCGAGGCAGCCCTCCAGTTTCTGGCCGGAGGCGGCCGCGAGGTGCTCATCACCGGCACGGAGGCACTCGGTCACGCCTTTGACGGCCACACCGGCACCCGCCTCGTGCCGTAGTATGACTATGTTGCGTTGCCTGGCCGTCCCTCGATTTCCCTGTGGGCGGGGCGACCTCGCCCCGCGCCTTCCGCGTCGACGCCCGGTTCCCGCGGGGCGGAGTCGCCCCGCCCACACGATCGTAACACAGTCATGTTAGCCTCAGGAGGAGGCCCCCACGGTGGCGTTGAAGGCCTCGATCAGTGCGTCGAAAGTCCCGACCTCCTCCTCGAAGAGTTGGCGCCAGTAATCCGGATCCCACTGCTCCGTCAGTTCCCGGCTCGTCCGGCCCTGCTGCTCCACCCAGGTGAAGTACTTCAGGTGGTGGATCGCCTTCCGGTCGTGATAGCCGAGTTCCTTGAAGTGCTCCACCCCCTGGTGCGCGAGCGGCCCGGCTAGGTCGGCGATGGCGTCGGGCGCGCGGTACGGACCGCGCTCGGCCGTCAGCTCCGCCAGGCGCGAACGATACAGATCCAGCGAGTCGGTGAACACGGTGAAAATGACATCGCGCTCGTCGAACTCGAAGAACTTCGCCGTCTTGATCGCCGCGAGCAGGTTGGCGATCCCCGAGATCCCGAGCCAGGGAAGGCGGTCCAGCGCGTCGACCGCGACCCCATGCGCCGCGAGATGCGCGCGTCCGGCGGGCTCGTTGAAGAGACGCAGCAGGCGCAGGCAGTCCTCATCGTCGATGGCGGCGACCGCGTCGGTATTTCGGACGTTGTGCACCCACGGCACGTGCTTGTCGCCGATGCCCTCGATGCGGTGATCGCCGAAGCCGTTGCACAGGAGCGTGGGACACTGGAGCGCCTCGGTGGCGACGATCCGCAGGCCCGGGTGATGCCGCTTCAGGTAATCGCCGGTGGCCAGGGTGCCGGCCGATCCGGTGGCCGAGACGAAGGCGGCCAGACGCACCCGCGGGTCGCCGAGGCCCGCGAAGACCTCTGCACAGGCCGGACCGGTGACGTTGTAGTGGAAGAGCGGATTTCCGAACTCCTCAAACTGGTTGAAGATGACGTGCCCGGGATCCCGCTTCAGTTCCCAGCACTTGTCGTAGATCTCCTTCACGTTCGATTCGCACCCTGGGGTGGCGATGATCTCGGCGCCGATTTGCCGCAGCCACTCGAAACGCTCGCGGGACATCCGCTCGGGCAGGATGGCGACGGCCGTGCAGCCCAGGACGGCGCAATCAAAGGCGCCACCGCGGCAGTAGTTGCCAGTCGAGGGCCAGGCCGCCTTCTGCCGTGCGGGATCGAACTCCCCGCTCACGAGGCGCGGCACGAGGCAGCCGAAGGCGGCGCCGACCTTGTGCGCACCGGTGGGGAATGCCCGGCCCGTCAAGCCGATGACGCGCGCCCGGAGGCCGGTGATCTCCCGCGGCACCTCGAAGCAGTTCACCCCACCATAGCCGCCGGTCGCGAGGTCGTTCTTCCACGTGATCCGGAAGAGATTCAGCGGATTCACCTCGTGCAGGCCCACTCCCGGCAATCGGGCGCGGAGAGCGGCCGGCACCAGGGACGGATCACGCAGCTGGCGAAACGTCGGGATGACCACCCCGCGCTCGCGGCAGCGCGCGGCCGTGCGCGCGATGATCTCGGGGTGCTGGCGTTGGAGGATGCGGCTCATGTCAGGATTTCACCGGCGTACCTTCGATCAGGGCCCGAAGCGTGGCGACCGGATCGCGCACGCGCGAAAGCAGGATCATCGCGGCGATCACAAACGGCTTCTGGCTCGCCTCCTGGTAGGTCGCGAGGCGGTGCTGCTCGAACACGTCGGCGGTCACCTCGCCTCGCTCACAGCTGACGCCCGAGATGTCGGCCGGCAGGCAGTGGAGGTAGATCCCCCGGCCTTCGCGGGTGAGCTTCATCTTGCGGGCATCGCACTCCCACGCCTGGTAACGCGCGTTTTGCGCGAGGCAGTCCCGCTCCAGCGCCTTGAGACCGGCCTGGTCGCCCCGCTTCAGGAGAGGCGTGCGCTGCTGCATTACCGCATAGGGCGCCCACGATTTGGGATAGACGACGTCGGCGTCCTGGAACGCCTCCTCCATGCTGCCGGCGAGCGCGAACGAGCCGCCGCTCCGCCCGGCGTTTCGGCGCGCCAGGTCCACGACGTCGGGAATCAGCCCGTAGCCCTCGGGATGCGCCAGCGTCACGTGCATGCCAAAGCGCGTGAGCAGGCCGATGATTCCCTGGGGCACGGAGAGCGGCTTGCCGTAGCTTGGCGAGTAGGCCCAGGTCATCGCGATCTTCCTGCCGCGCAGCTGCTCGAGCGAACCGAAGTGGTTCCGCAGGTGCATGAGGTCGGCCACGCTCTGCGTCGGGTGGTCGAGATCACACTGGAGGTTGATCACGCTGGGACGCTGGTGCAGCACGCCGCGCTCGTAACCCTCCTGCACCGCGGCGGCGACCTCGCGCATGTAGCGGTTGCCTTCGCCGAGGTACATGTCGTCGCGGATGCCGATCGTCTCCGCGGTGAAGGCGATCATGTTGGCGGTCTCGCGGACCGTCTCCCCATGGGCGATCTGGGACTTGCCTTCGTCGAGGTCCGCCACCGCGAGGCCGAGGGCATTGGCGGCGGACGCGAAGCTGAAGCGCGTACGGGTCGAGTTGTCGCGGAAGATCGAGACGGCGAGACCCGTGTCAAAGACGCGGATCGACTTCCGGGCCCGGTGCAGCCGGGCGAGACTGTCGGCGACCAGCGTCAGCGCGCGGATCTCCTCATCGGTCTTCTCCCACGTGAGCAGGAAGTCTTGTCCATGCAGGCCGAGTGGCAACGTGGCCAGGGCGGCGAGGTTCTCTTGCAGCGTCTTCATGAAGGGGGTGAAACAAGCCCGTTGGCGGTTTCGCGGTCACGGTACGCGACCGCGGCGGCGGCGATGGCGTCGATGATCTGCTGGTAGCCGGTGCACCGGCAGAGGTTGTGGCCGATCGCGGTGCGGATCTGCTCCCGCGTCGGGGTCGGATTCTTCCGCAGGAACGCGTGGGCGGTGAGCACCATGCCCGGCGTGCAGAAACCACACTGAATCGCGCCGGCGTCGACAAACGCCTGCTGCAGCGGATGGAGCGTGCCGTCCGGCTCCGCGAGCCCCTCGATGGTCAGCAGGCGGTGGCCGGCGACATCCTTGACCCGCTTGAGGCAGATCTTCAGCGGCTCGTCGTCGATCAGGATGGTGCAGGCGCCGCAGGCCCCGATGTCACAGGCGTTCTTCGCCCCGGTGAGGTCCAGCTCCTCGCGCAGGTACTCGATCAGGCGCTTCTCGGCCAACGCCTCGTCGACGGTGAGTTCGCGCCCGTTGAGGTGGAGTTTCATGGCGCGCCCTCCGTGCTGGCCGGTTCAGGCCACGGCGGCGCCGGTCGCATCGGCAGCGAAAAGTGGCGGCGGCCGGTGGCATGGAAGAGGGCGTTGGCGACGGCCGGCGCCATGATCTCGTTGGTCGGCTCGCCGATGCTCTTGGCCCCCGACGGCGAGGCGGGATCGGGGTTCTCGATGATGAGCGCCGTCATCTCCGGCACGTCGGTGGCGCGCGGGAGGCGGTAGGTATTGAGGTTGGTGTTGGTGATCCGGCCGTCCTTCAGCTTCACCTCCTCGTGGAGGGCGTAACCCAGGCCCATGACCATGCCGCCATAGAATTGCCCGGCCACCATGCCGGGGTTGATCGCGCGGCCGACATCGTGGGCGGCCACCGCGCCGAGGAGACGGACCTTGCCGGTCTGCTTGTGCACCGCGAGTTCCACCGCCTGGCAGCCATACACCCAGGTGAAGTAGGCATCGCCCTGCCCGGTCTCCTCGTCCCAGCTCACCGACGGCGCCCGGAAGACCGCGCAGGCATGGGGCCGCTCACGTTGCCGCCACACCGCCTGCACCGCCTCCAGAAACGAGAGGCTCGCGCCCGCGGCGCCGTGAAGGCGGCCGTCGCCAAACCGCACCTCCGCGGGTGCGCAGCGAAGGGTCTCCGCCACTGCGGCCGCGAGCTTGCGCTTCAACTCCCGCGCCGCGAGCACCACCGCGCCCCCGCCCATGATTGTGCCCCGCGACGCCACGGTCGTGCCGCTGTCGGGAATCGTCGAGGTGGAGGCGCGCTGGCAACGGACCTGGTCGGGTTCCAGGCCGAGTTCACCGGCACAGAGGATGACCATCGCGGATTCCGCGCCCTGTCCGTTTTCGTGCACCCCCAAGTCGAGCACGACCGTGCCGTCGGCCTGGACGTTGAGGATGGCGGCGCACAGATCGACTCCCTCCGCGCCGAGGCTCACACCGCGGTAGCTCATCGCGAGACCGATCCCGTAGAACTCGGCGGCGTCGGAGTGCCCGTGCGAGCAGCGGGAGAGCTTTCGCTCATAGTCGATCTCTTTCAGCACGGCCTCGAGCACCTCCCCCATCGAAACCGTGTGGTTGTCGAGCCGCTGGCCGGTGATGGTCACGCTGCCCTGCCGGACCATGTTGCGGCGACGAAACTCAATCCCGGAGAGGCCGGCCCGGGCTGCGGCGATCTCGACCATCTGCTCCACGACAAAGTTCATCTGCGGGGAGCCGAAGCCCCGCATCGCCCCGGTCACGACGTTGTTGGTGTAGACGCCCAGCGTGTCGCAGTGCACATGGGGCACGACGTAGGGCCCGCAGCACTGGACGGTCGAGCGCCAGGTGACCCAGGGGGTGACCGAACAGTAGGCGCCGCCGTCGGCGACGATGCGGCATTCCACCGCCGTGATGAGCCCGGCCGCCGACACGCCCATCCGGTAGTGCACGCGATAGGGATGGCGCTTGTAGCTTTCGCGGATCGACCAGCCGCGCTGGTACATTGTCTTGACCGGCCGGCCCAGCAGGCGGGCGGCGAGCGCGGTGCGGGCGCAGACGATCGCGGCGGTGTCGTCCTTGCCGCCGAAGCCGCCGCCCATCGGGGTGCCGACAACCTCCACCTGCGGTAGCGGACAGCCCAGGCAGGCCGCCACAAACCGACGGGTGCTGAAGGGGTGCTGCATGCTGCCGTGGATTTCGAACACGCCATCGGGGCGCGGCACCGCCACCGCGACCTCCGGCTCCAGATACGCGTGCTCAATGAACGGCGTGCGGAAGTCGTGCTCGATCACAAACGCCGCCTCCCGGAAACCGGCCTCCGGATCACCGCGCCGCACCCGGTGCGTGTTAATCAGGTTGGTGCCGCGTTCCTCGTGGACCAGGACCTCGTCCCGCAGCGCCACCTCCGGATCGAGCACCGCCGCCAGCGGGACCGTGTCGACGCGCACGAGCCGTCCGGCATGAATCGCCTGATCCCGCGTCTCCGCGACGACCACTGCGACCACATCGCCGTGGTACCGGATCTTGTCGTCGGCGAAGATACGGAAATCGGCGATGATCTGGCCGACGCGGTTGGCACCCGGCACATCGCGCGCCGTCAGCACCCGCACCACCCCGGGCGCGGCCGCCGCCGCGGCGGTCTCGACCGCCCGGAGCCGGGCGTGCACCTCGTCGGCGTAGACCGGCACGGCATGGAGCAGCCGCGGGAACTTCAGGTCGTCCGTGTACTTGGTGCGTCCGGTGACCTTGGCGTGCGCGTCGTTGCGCCAATTGGCAGGAAACGCGGGCGGCATCAGCGAACTCCTTTCCCCGACAGGCGGTCGGCAACCGCGGCGAGGGCGGCGGGGTTCGGCTCGATGGCCGGCGGCACGCGCAGGCCGCGCAGCGCGGCGTCGACGTCCTTCAGGCCGTGTCCCGTGATCAGCAGCACGACCTGGTCCTGCCGCGGAAGCCGGCGGTCGCCCCGCAGTTTCCGCAACGCCGCCACGGTGGCCGCGGCGGCGGGTTCGGCAAAGATGCCGGTTTCTCCGGCGAGGAGACGCTGCGCCCGGAGGATCTCGGCATCGGTGACGGTAAGGGAGAATCCGTCGCTCGCCTCCACCGCGGCGCGAGCGAGGTGGGCGTTGGCCGGGACCGAGACCGAAATGGAGTCGGCGACGGTGTCGGGCCGCGTCGCATCGCGATACCGCCCGGTGCGGAGGTAATGGTGGAGCGCGGCGGAACGCTGCGCCTGGACGCAGATCAACCGCGGCACGCGCGGGATGAGGCCGGCCGCCCGGAGATCGGCGAAGGCCTTCGCCACTCCGGCCAGGATCACGCCATCGCCGACCGGCACCACAATCGCCGCCGGCACGCGCCAGCGGTTCTGCGCGGCGATCTCGAGACCGACGGTCTTCTTCCCCTCGATCGTCAGGGGATGATAGGCGGTGTTGCGGTTTAGGCCCCCGTAGCGCGCCGTGTACTCGAGCGAGAGGCGGAAAGCGTCGTCATAGGTGCCGCGCACCGGCACGACGCGGGCCCCGTGCGCCAGCATCTGGGCAAGCTTGGGTCGGGGCGCAGTGGCGGGAACGAAGATGATCGCCTTCCGGCGGGCCGCGGCGCAGGTCGCCGCCAGGGCGCTGGCGGCGTTGCCGGTGGAGGCGGTGACCACCGTGGTTTCCCCGAGGCGGGCGGCCTCCGCCACGACGAGGAACGAGGCCCGGTCCTTCAGCGAGCCGCTCGGGTTCTGCCCGTCGTTCTTGATCCACACATCGGCAAAACCGAGGGCGCGGCCAAGCGCCGGCGAACGGAAGAACGGCGTGTTTCCCACCGGATAGGGCGGATAAAACCTCGGTTCGACGGCGGAAAACAGGTTCCAGTCCGGCGCCCGTTTCTCGAACCGGCGCCGAATCGCGGCGTACTCGAACTCGACGCTGAGCACACCGGCCAACGGCCGCCCCGGAGTGTACCCCCGCGAGCAGTCCGGGCAGAGGTAACGCACCTCGTCCCGCGCGTAGTGCCGGCCGCACGTCGGGCAGAGGTAGCGGAACGCGGTCATTGCTCACACCCGGCCGTTCATCCGGGCCACCAGCGCGGCGTAGAAGGCGACGGCGCTGCTCAGGTGCGCGACCGGGCAGGCCTCGTTGACGGCATGGGCGTGGACCTCATGGCCCGGGCCCAGGCCGAGGCAGGGAGTTCCCCGCCGACCCGCAATCGCAACCGCATTGGTGCTGAAGGTCCACTTGTCGACGAGCGGCGCGCGGCCCAGCACTCCGGTGTAGGCCGCCACGGCGTCGCGCAGGTACGGGGAATCCTCCGCCAGCGTCCAGGTGGGGAAGTACTTCTCCATCGGGTACACCTTGCCCGTGTACGCCCGTTCCTCGCTGTGCAGCACCCCGACCTGCGCGTCGGGCACGCCGGCCCGTTCCGCCGCCGCGCGCACCTCGGCCAGGGCACTTTCCATCGTCTCGCCGGCCGTCAGCCGTCGATCGAGGTGCAGGCTGGCCTCATCGGGGACGGCGCAGAGCGAGGGAGACGACGATCGGACCTCGGTGACCGTGACGGTGCCCTGCCCCAGGAAGGGATCCTGGCGCAACTTTCCGTTGAGCCGTTCGACCTCGAGCGCGATGCGGGCGATCTTGTAGATCGCGTTGTCGCCGCGCTCAGGCGCCGAGCCGTGGCAGCTGCGGCCCTTGGCCACGACGCGGATCTCCATCCGGCCGCGGTGGCCGCGGTAGAGGTTGAGGTTGGTCGGCTCGGTGATCACCACAAACTCGGGCCGCAGCCCCTCCTCCTCCCACAGGTACTGCCAGCACAGGCCGTCGCAGTCCTCCTCCATCACCGTGGCGGTGAAGTAGAGCGAGAACTGCTCGTTCAGGCCCAGCTCGCGCACCAGGCGCCCGGCATGGATCATGGCGGCGACGCCGCCCTTCTGATCCACCGTGCCGCGGCCCCAGATTTTTCCCTCCTCCACCTTGGGAGTGAACGGATCGAAGCTCCACTGGCTCAGATCTCCCGGGTAGACGGTGTCGATGTGGCCGTCGAACGCCACCACCCGCGGCCCACGCCCCAACCGGCCGATGACATTCCCGAGCCCGTCGACGCGCACCTCGTCGAAGCCGCAGGCGCGCATCTCGCGCTCCACGACCGGCGCGACGTCCTGCTCCTTGCCGGAGAACGACCGGGTGCGGACGAGGTCGGCGAGGAAGCGGACGGTGTCGTTTTCGAGTTCCTGCGCGCGGGCGTGAATGGTCCGGTAAAGACCCGGCGAGGAGGAGGCGGCGGGAGCGGCGTTGGAGTTCACAGGCGTTGCCATAGACGGGTGGCGAGCCGGCGGGCGCGCGCGTGGAGGCGCGCCTCGTCGAGGTCGAGAGTGAGCTGGCGGTGGCGCATGAGCACGCGCCCATCGACGATCGTGGTGTCGATGGCGGCCTGGGAGAGGCCGAAGACGAGGTGGCCGGCCCAGTTTCCGCGGGTGAGCGGGGTCGGTGGATCGTAGTCGGCAATCACGACATCGGCGGCCGCGCCTTCGGCGAGCCGCCCGAGGGGCCGCCCGAAGATCTGCGACGCAATTCGGGCATTGTTGACCGTCAGCGCGCGAACCACCTCGGCAAATCCGACCGACGGGTTCCCCGCCCGCAGGTGCTGGGCCCAAAGCGCCACGCGAAGCTCCTCCAGGAGGTTGGCGGTCATGGCGTCCGTGCCGAGTCCGACCCGGACGCCGCGCGCGGCCAGGGCGACGACATCGGCGATGCCGACGGCGTTGTTGAGGTTCGACTGCGGGTTGTGGATCGCGGCGGTTCCGGTCTCGGCAAGCAGGTCCATCTCCCTCCGGCCGACGTGAATGCAGTGGGCCGCGAGCGTCCGCTCGCCGAGGATGCCCGCGTGCGCGAGGCGCGCGACCACACTCCGGCGATGCCGGCGGCGCGCGATCGTCTGATCGGAGGGAGCTTCGGCGACGTGGAGGTGGAATCCCGCGCCGAGGTCGCGGGCCAAGCCAACGGCCGCGTCCAGCGTGCGATCGGAAAGCGTGAACGATGCGTGCAGGCCGAACAGGCCCGCGAGGTGCGGATCCGGGGCACGCTGGCAGCGCCGGAGGAAGGCGGCGTTTTCCGCGAGCCCGGCGCGGGCGATCCCCGCCCCGCCGCGATCGGACACCTCGTAGCAAAGACAGGCCCGCATGCCGGTCGCCCGCACGGCGCGTGCGAGGGCGTCGAGCGAACCCTCGACGGCGTTTGGGCTCGCGTGGTGATCAATTACCGTCGTGGTGCCGTGGCGGATCGAATCGATCAGGCCGAGCAGCGCACTCACGTGGCAGTCCTCCGTCGTCAGCGCGGAATCCAGCCGCCACCAGAGGTGGCGCAGCACCTCGCCGAAGTCCGTCGCCGGCCGCGTCTTCGTCATCCCCCGGGCGAACGCGCTGTACCAGTGGGTGTGCGCGTTGATCAGTCCCGGCAGGACAACCTGCCCGCTGGCGTCGAGACGACGGCCGCGGAACGATGCCAGGGCCCGCGCCGGTGCGATCCGCGCGATCCGGCCGTCTTCGATCAGCACCGAGTGCCCGGGCAGCACGGCTGTCTTTTCCCCCCCGGTGAGGATCGTCCCGTTGTCGATGAGGAGCGGCGCGGTCATGGGGGAGGCTCAATGCCGGGCCAGCGCGGCGGTCTCGGCGGCGGTGCGCGGGTGGAGCCGGATCGCGCCCGCGAAGCAGCCCTGCGCGCAGAGCGAGCAGCCGATGCAGCGGCTGGCATCAAAGGTCGGGAGGCCGCGCCGGTTGAGCGCGACCGCCTGGTACGGGCAGTGCGTGCAGTTGCCGCAGTGGACACACGCTGACGCCGTCACGCGCGGCAGCTTCTTGGCCGCCGGCAGCGCGGCGAAATCCGTGATTGGCGCAGGTTGCGCCGCCCCGAGGAGTTCCGCGACCGAACGCAGGCCGCGCTCCGCCAGCAGGTGACTCAGCCCGCGGTGCAGCTCGTCCACGACGCCCAGCCCGTACTTCATCACGATCGAGCAGAACTGCACGGTGCGGGCACCGAGGGCGAGGAAGTGCGCGGCGGCGCGATAATCCATCGGCCCGCCATTGCCGGAGATCACCAGGCCCAGGCCGGCCGCCCGCGCGAGGGTGAGGTTGCTAATCGGCAGCACGCCCTCGCCTGAAAGACCCACGATCACGCCCTCGTCCCACCGCCGATCCGCGGTGGCGCGGAACGCCAGCGCGGGAAAGCTGTTGGCCAGCGTCACGCCCGCCAACTTGTGCGGGTACTTCGCCAACACCGCCTGGATCGCGCGCAGGATCGGCGCGATCGCCGTGACCGCCGCGGTCAGCTTGAAGAGCTTCGGACAGTCGGCCCGACCCGCGGCCATGACCCAGTCGACGATTCGCGCCGTGAGGGCGGCGTTCTGGGACACGAGATCGCCGTCCGTGCCATCACCGCCCTGGGGGCAGGACAGGCTGTACTCCACGCCCATGGCGCCGGCGTTCTCGAGCTGGCGGGTATTCGCCTGCCACCCGGCGCAATCCTCGTCGTCGCGGCCGGTGACCGGTCCGCCCGTGGAGGCCAGCGTGAGGCGATCCGGATAATCCCGCACCAGGCGCGCGACCTCGCCGCAGACCCGATCCAGCCGGTGACCCGATACGTTGTCGCAGTTGCCGTAGGTCGCGGGGCCGAAGCGAAACAGGTATTCGCCGGGGATGTGGATCGGCCCGTGGGCGAAGGCCGTCTTCATCACTCCACCCGCCCAACCACACTCGTATGCCAGCCGCATCGGCTCGTAGCCATCCGTGTGCGGCGCGGCCGACAGCAGGAAGGGCGAGACGATCGGCCGGCCGAAAAACTCCGCCGCGAGCGGCACCGGCAGCTCCCCCACGCCCGCGAGCAGCACGCGGCTCTTGGCCCGCCGGCCTTGGCGCGGCCGGGGCAAGTTGCGCAGGAACGCGTCGGCCGCGAGCGCGGCGTTCTTCCCCGTCGCCACCGCCTCGACCACGGTGGCGGCGCCGAGCAGGAGGTCCCCGGCGTAAAACACGCCCCGGGCCTTCCGGATCGGCACGCCGGCACGGCTGCCGATGGCCGAGATCACCACGTCGAACTCGCGGAAGATCGGCGACTCCTTCCGGCTAACGACGAAGTTCTCCGGCCTCGGCGCCCGCCCGGCCGGCAACGCCAGTCGCGCCAGCCGCAAGCCAGTCACTCGCCCGCCCACGCGCACGATTGCGAGGGGCCGCACGCCGCTCGAGATCTCCACGCCGTGCGCCAGCAGTTCGCCCCGCTCATACGCCGTGAGCGGCATGTGCTCCTGCTTCCGCCGGTAGATCAGCTCCACCGCCTGCGCCCCGTGCCGCACGGCGGTGGTCGCGCAGTCGACGGCGATGGCCCCGCCGCCCAGCACCGCCACCCGTTTCCCCGCCACGTCGATCCGGCGACCCTCCTGGAGATACTCCAGCCACGACCACGCCGCCTCCTCCCCCGGGATGCCGAGCCGCGCCGGCTCGCTCAGACCCGCGGCCACGATGACGGCGTCGTGCCCGCCCGCTCCCAGCAGTCCGGCCGGATCCGGCACCCCGGCGCCGAACCGGAACGTGATCGCCCCCAGCCCCGCCAGATAAGCCACATCCGCCCGCAGTACGCGGCGGTCTAGCCGCGCCGCCGGGATTCGATTGACCATGCCCCCCGCCCGCCGGCCCCGCTCGAACACCGTCACCCGATACCCCAGCCGAGCCAGCACGGCCGCCGCCGCCAGCCCCGCGGGCCCGGCGCCGACGACCGCCACCGTCCGGCCATTCCACGTCGGCGCCGCGGGTCCGCGCAGTCCAGCCTCCCGCCCGCGCCGCACCAGCGTTGCCTGCACCGCCGGAATCGCGATCGCACCATCGATCCGCCGCCGCGCGCACGCGGCCACGCAAAACGTATCCGGGCACACCGCCCCGCAGACGCCTCCGAGCGGGTTGGCCGCCAGGATCATCTCCGCCGCCCGGCGGTAGTCCGCCGGCGCTCCCACCCGCGCCGCCAGGATGAAGTCCGCCGGGGAACAGTGCGCCGGACAGGCCTCCTGGCACGGCTTCGTGGCGCAATACGCACACCGTTCCAGTTCCGCTCGCAACTGGGCCTCACCGAGGGATCCATCGCGCGGTTTCATGACACGGGGTCAACCGCCCGGCAGGGCGGTGCAATCGCCGGAGGATAGAAGGTCCGTTCCCGGCGCTCTGCGCATTTCTTGGCCAATCGTCCGCACCACGGCGGCCGGTGGCCGGCGATCAGGCCGCGGAGTCCGCCAGTTCCGACGGGCGCACCTTGCGCGCGAGAAAGCGACCGCGGCCCGGCGAACCGGCAAAGCGGCCGTCGCGCACCATGACCTCGCCGCGCACGGTCACCACGACCGGGCTCCCTTCGTACCGCCAGCCCTCGAAGGCGCTGTAGTCGACGTTCATGCGGTGAGTCCGCGCCGAAATCACGCCGCCCCGCCGCGGATCGAACACCACCAGATCCGCGTCGGCCCCCACCGCGACGGTGCCCTTGCGCGGATACAACCCGAAGATTTTCGCCGCCCGCGTGCTCGCCGCGTTCACCAGCGTCGGCAATTCGATCCGCCCCGCCCCCACTCCGTAGGTGTGCAGAAGCTTCACCCGCTCCTCGATCGCGGGGATTCCGTTTGGAATCTGCGTGAAGTCGCCCCGCCCCCGCGCCTTCTGCGTGGCGAAATCGAACGGCGCGTGATCCGTCGCCACCGTGTCGATGTGCCCCGCCCGCAAGGCCTCCCACAGCACCGCCTGGTGCCGCGCCTCTCGCAGCGGCGGCGACATGATGTACTTCGCTCCCTCGAAATCCGGCCGCTCCGCCCAGGTCTTGTCCAGCAACAGATGCTGGATCACCGCCTCGATCCTCGCACGCACACCGCGCCGCCGCGCCGCCAGGGCCACCTCCAGCGCCTCCGCACAACTGGTGTGCGCGAGGTAGGTCTCCGCCCCGGTCAACTCCGCAAACGTCAACAGATGGTGGACGCCCTCCGCTTCCACCACCGGCGGCCGGCTGTCGTGGTGCGCCGCCGGCTCCGTCCGCCCGGCCGCCAGGAGCTCGCGGGCGCGCTCGGTCACCAGCGTCGCGTTCTCGCAGTGGGCCGCGACGATCACGTTGAGCTCGCGCGCCAGCCGCAACACCCCGTAGAGCGCCGCGTCGTCGAGCCCGTAGACGCCCTGGTAGGCGAGGAAGATTTTGAGCGACGTCACCCCGCCGGCCACAATCTCCCGCACCTGCGCCTCGGTGTGGGCATCCCACCGCGCCACGCCCAGGTGAAACGAATAATCGCAGGCCGCCCGCCCGGCGGCCGCCGCCTGCCAGCGAGCGTAGCTCTCCCGGAGATCGTCACCGGTCTCCGGGCAGCACATTTCGATGACGGTGGTCGTGCCTCCAACCAGCGCCGCCTGGGTGCCCGAGGCAAAGTCATCCTTTGCCGTCGTCACCCGCCCGGGCAGGTGAAGGTGCACATGCGGATCGATGAAGCCGGGAAAAACCAGACATCCCCGGGCGTCGATCACCTCCGCGCCCGGCGGCACCGGGAGATCCGGCCCGACCGCGGTGATGATCTCGCCTTCGCACGCCACATCCGCCGCTTCACGGCTCGTCGCCGTGACCACCTCGCCACCTTTGAAAAGAAGCCCCATGAGAAAGGGCGCCGGCGCCTGGTCCCAGGCCCCGGCGGCGAAGCCGATGCTGGGACGTCAACCCGCGTCCCGCAAGCCGGCACCCGTTTCCTGCCACCCCGGCTACGGGACGGCCTGAACTCCTCTCCGAAGCCGGGTCAGAGCCCAGTCCGGCGCCGCCGCCTCAAGGCGGGTTCTTGCCCACCGCCGGGGCCTTGCGGACGGCTTTCGGTTTCTCCCGGCCGCCCGAAGCCTTGCTCACCACCTGCCGCAGGCGCACCGCCCCGCTGACGTCGCGCCCGGCGGCGGCGTCCTCCTCGCGGAAAGACGCGATCAGGATGTTCCGCTCCTCCGTCCGGCTGAAGTCGTAGATGATCCGGATCGTGCCATCGGCACTCTCCTGCCCATCCGGATACGAGACGCCGGTGCGCTCATCGAGCAGCAGGCCCCCGCCCCAGGTGCGCCCGTCGTCGCGGGAGACAAATGCCATCAGGTGGGAGCGTCCGGTCTGCTTCTCCATCGGCCCGTGCTTCACCAGAAGCAGGCTCCCCGAGGCCAGCCGGCGGATGAAGAAGCGCGCGCTGGGATGCGGGATCGACGTGGGCGTCACTTCCGGCCAGGTCCGCCCGCGATCCGTCGCGACACTCTCGCCGATCCCGTACTTGGTGCGCACGAGCATCCACAGCGACTGCTCGCGGCGCTCCACGAACATATGCTCGTCGAACTGCCGCGCCGGCACGGGCACGTTGGCCGCCCCGCGGAGCTCCCAGGATTGGCCCCGATCGGTGGACACCATCATCCGCGCGCTGCGGTCGGTGGCCCGCCAGGTCGACACCGGCAACACCCACTCGCCGGACGAAAGCGCCAGGGGCTTGCACATCATGATGCCATCGGTGAGCCGCCGCGGCGCACTCCACGTTGGGACCGCGGCCGCGGGCGTGTCGGTCGTCAGGCACCAGACGCCCGCGACCGAGCCGTCGTGGCCTTCCGCCTGCGCCCAGAACACGAAGAGCCGGCCGTCCGGCGCGAGCCACAGCTCCGGATCAAACGCGCGCACCGGGCCTTCGCCATCGGGATCCACGATGACCGTCTCCCTCCACGTGGCGCCGCCATCCCCGCTGGTGCTGATCACCACGTAGTTGTTCTGATCCTCGGCGGGAGTGACCCCCGCGTACCAGATGGCCCAGAGACGGCCGCCCGGCGCCACGGCCAGGCTGGGAATGCCCTGGAACGCCCGGTTGGTCGCCGCGTGCTCCGGCCGCGGCGGGCCGACGTGCCGCGGCGCGGCGAGGAAGGCCCGCTCGGCCGCCGGCGCATCCCCGGGGAACCAGCACGCGGCGAGGAGGAACAGACGGGCA
Organism: Verrucomicrobiota bacterium; assembly: GCA_016222805.1. GTDB lineage: Bacteria > Verrucomicrobiota > Verrucomicrobiia > Opitutales > Opitutaceae > ER46. The sequence continues at coordinate 162,936 of JACRQG010000005.1, forward strand.
ACAGGGATTTTCATGGCACCGGAGATTCGCCGCCACCGTGGCCCGGGAGGCAAGAGAAAGCCCCGGTGAACTCACCAGCGAACGTTGCCCCCGCGTCGCCACAACCGCGGCCCGCCGCCGACCGGCATAGGGCGATCCGTGCGGGGACCGCGACACCGGGAAGCTCCCCCACGCGGATTCCTTTGCCCCGCCGGGCGCCGGAGTATTCGCTGCCCGTCATGAAGCGCCTGGCCTCCTGTGCCCCAGAGCGAAAATCCTGCCGGATCTGCCCCGGGCTTCTCGTCGCCGTCGTAGTACTTCGTTCCCTGGTCAGTGCCGCCGACCCGCGCAACTTCGACACCGGCCGCCTGATCCCGGACGAGAGCTATTGCGACCAACCGTACGTCGTCGTCACGAAGGACGGCCACTGGCTTTGCACGCTGACCACCGGCGCCGGACGAGAGGGGGCCGGGGGACAACACGTGGTCGCCACCATCAGTGCCGACCAGGGGCGGACGTGGTCGCCGTTGATCGACATTGAGCCAGCCACCGGACCGAGCGCCTCCTGGGTGGTGCCGCTGCTCACCCCCGGCGGCCGGGTGTACGTTTTCTACAACTACAACGGTGATCGCGTCGAGGTCCCCCCGTTTCCTCACGTCAAGCACCGCCGCGACGACACCCTCGGCTGGTACGCCTGGAAATACTCCGACGACCATGGCCGCACCTGGTCACCGCGCCACCGCCTGCCGATGCCCGTGGCCGAGGTCGATCGCGGCAACGAGTGGCAGGGCAGGGTCCAGCTGTTCTGGGGGATCGACAAACCCGTGGTCGCCGGAGACCGCGTGCTGTTCGGCTTCACGCGCCTCGGCGGGTACTTCCAGGAACGGGGCGAGGGGTGGTTCTACCGGTCGGACAATGTCCTGACTGAGCTCGATCCGGCCAAGGTGCAATGGACGTTGCTGCCCGGCGACGGCCACGGTCTCCGCGGTCCCGCCTTCGGTTCCATCCAGGAGGAACACAACGTCGTGCCGCTGGCGAATGGCGATCTCTTCTGCGTGTGGCGCTCGGAAACCGGCCACCCCCTCCAGGCCTACAGCCGAGACGGCGGCACGACCTGGACCACCCCGGCCCTCGCCACCTATGCTCCCGGCGGCAGGCGGATCAAAACCCCGCGGGCGTGCCCGATGCTCTGGCGCACCCAGGACGGGCGCTATCTCTTCTGGATTCACCACAACTCGTTTCCCCGGACGGGCGGAGCCGCGCGCAACGTCGGGTGGCTCTCCGGTGGCCTCGAGCGCCACGGCTTCATTCACTGGTCGCAGCCTGAGCCGGTCTGTTACCAGCCCGACCGGCGCAAGGGAGCAAGCTATCCGGATCTGATCGAATGGGAGGGACGATTCTTCCTGGCAGCCACCAACAAGCAGGAAGCCCGCATCCTCGAACTGGATCGGGACCTCCTCGAAGGGCTCTGGCGGCAACCCGAACTCGCCACGGTGGCCCGCCGGGGCCTCGCGGTCGATCGGCCGGCCACGACGCCGGCTTCGACCGCCAGTTCCCTGCCGCGTCTCCCGTCGCTGTTGGACGACCACGGCGGATTTGCCGTGGAACTCTGGTTTCAGCTTGCGGGCCTGCGCGCCGGACAAGTGCTCGTCGACTCGCGCCTCCGCCCCGACGGGCCCGGGCTGGTGGTAACCACGGGGCCGCACGACACGCTGGTGTTGGAACTGACGGACGGGCGCCACCGCACCACGTGGACCTGCGACCCGGGAATCCTCACCCCCGGTCGCCGGCACCAGGTGGTTTTCAACGTCGATCTCGCGCCTCGACTCATCACCGCAATGGTCGACGGCGTGCTGTGCGACGGTGGAGACCACGCGCAGTTCGGTTATGCGCGTTACGCGGACAGCGGACGTCCCCCCACCGGGAAGGAGCCGCGCGACGTCAACGCCGGGCCGCTGCGGGTCCGGCTGGCGCCTCCGGACGGCGAAATGCACCGGTTGCGCTTTTACGACCGCTACCTCACGACCTCCGAAATGGTCGGCAACTTCCGGGCCGGACCCTAGGACCGCCCTGCCGGCGCGGCACTGCCTCCGGTGGCGGCGTTTTCTTCACAGCTGAAAAATCCGACTAATACTTCCATCGGGCCGCGTGCGAGGCGTGAAGTCGCCCCGACGTCCAGTACCGTGGGAGTGTGCAACCGTCGCGACGTCACCTCCCGAGGACCCCTGGAATCCGTCACGGGCGCAGGCTGGCTTCATTCGGAGCAGCGGGCTGGTTGATACTGGTGGGGGCGTCCTGGAGCCAGACTCCGCCCGCCCCGGTCCCGTCCACCCCGGCGGGCGGTTATGCCGGTTCCCAGAGCTGCCGCGCCTGCCACGAGCGATTCTACGACCTCTGGTCAACGTCGCACCACGGTCTCGCCATGCAGCCATACACGCCCGAGCTGGCCCGCCAGCGGCTCACGCCGCAGCCCGAGCCGGTGGCGGTCGGTCGCGTCACCTACCAGGCGTTTCCCGAAAAGCAGGTCGTGATCGAGAAGGGCCCCGCGGGCGAGAAGAGCTACCGGATCGAGCACACGATGGGCGGGAAGAACGTGTTCTATTTCCTCACGCCCACGGAGCGCGGGCGGCTGCAGGTCCTGCCGATCGCCTACGATGTGAACCGCCGCGCGTGGATCGACACGTCGGCGAGCGCGGTGCGCCATTTCGGGGACGCCACGGCCGACGCCCCGATCGAGTGGACGAACCCCGTCTACACCTTCAACACCTCGTGCCTCGGCTGCCACGTGAGCCAGCTGGCGCGCAACTACGACCCCGCGACGGACACCTACCGCACGAAGTGGGGCGAGCCGGGCATCAACTGCGAGACCTGCCACGGGCCCTCCGCCGAGCATGTGCGGCTCGCGCGCGCCCTTCCCCCCGGCGCTCCGATGCCCGACCCCAAGCTCATCGTCGCCCGCAAGCTCACCCCCGAACAGACCAACGCCACCTGCGGGAGCTGCCACGCCAAGTTGTCGCCCCTCACCGAACATCTCCCTCCCGGGGAGCGTTTCTTCGATCACTTCAACCTCTCCACGCTCGAGGATCCCGATTTCTACCCGGACGGCCGCGACCTCGGGGAAAACTTCACGATGACCACGTGGCGGCTCAGCCCGTGCCTGAAGTCGGGCCAGATCGACTGCGTCGACTGCCACACGTCGAGCGGCCGTTACAAATTCCGCCAGGGCAACCCCAACGCCGCCTGCCTGCCCTGCCATGAGAAACACGTGAACAACGCCGCCGCGCATTCGCACCATCCGGCGGAGAGCGAGGGCGCGCGGTGCGTCGCCTGCCACATGCCGAAAACCGAGTTCGGCCGCATGCACCGGAGCGATCACTCGATGCGGCCTCCCGCCCCGGCCGCCACCCTCGCCTTCAAGTCCCCCAACGCCTGCAACATGTGCCACATGGACAAGGACGCCGCCTGGGCGGACAAGCACGTGCGCGAATGGCGCACGCGGGACTACCAGGCCCCGATCCTGCTCCGCGGCGGCTGGATCGCGGCGGCGCGCAAGGGCGACTGGTCGAAGTTGGCGGAGATGATCCGTTACCTCGGCTCCAAGGACCGCGAGGAGATCTGGTCCGCGTCGTTGCTCCGGCTGTTGCGGTCGTGCGACCGCGAGGAGAAATGGCCGGCCATCCTCGCGTGCCTCACGGATTCCTCCCCGTTGGTCCGCGCCGCCGCGGTCGAGGCGCTCGGCGATCGCATCCGCCCCGACACCCTCGCTCCGCTCCTCGCCGCCGCCGGCGACGAGTACCGCCTCGTGCGCACCCGGGCCGGGGCCGCCTTGTCGGCGGTGCCGTTGGGCAGCCTGCCGTCCGCCGACCGCCGCGTCGCCGAGGCCGCGACCCAGGAGTACCTGCGGACGCTGCGGGCGCGTCCCGACGACTCCGCGTCACGCTACAACCTTGGCAATTTTTACCTGGAACGGCAGGACTACGCGCGTGCGGTGGAGGAGTTCAGCGCGGCGAGCCGGCTCCAGCCGCTCAGTCTCGCGCCCCTGGCCAACCAGGCGCTCGCCTATGCCGCCACCGGGGACAATCCCCGGGCCGAGGCGAGCCTGCGGGCCGCCCTGAAACTGGATCCCGCCCATGCCGGCGTGAACCTCAACCTCGGCATGCTGCTCGCCGAGCTCGGCCGCCTGCGCGAGGCGGAACAGGCCTTCCGCACCGCCGCCAAGAGCGACCCGCAGTCGGCCGCGGCCGCCTACAATCTGGGTGTGCTGCTCTGCCGCGATCGTCCGGCCGAGGGCATCGAGTGGTGCCGGCGCGCCGCCACGCTGCGCCCGCAGGATGCGCGGTATGGCTACACGCTGGGTTTCTTCCTCCACCAGCAGGGCCGCACGGCAGAGGCAGTGACGGCGTTGCAGGCCGTCATCGACCGCCAACCCTCGTCCTCCGAGGCCTACGTGCTCCTCGCCAGCATCCACGAACGTGCGAACCGGTGGGCGGAGGCCCGCACTGTCTACCAGCGGGCCGTCGCCAACCCGCAGATCCCCGAACCCGAGCGGTTCCAGTTCCTGGCCCGCGAGCGCCAGTTGCCGCTGCGGTGACGCGGAACTGCGGCGCACACGCCGCTTGACGTCGTCCCGCCCGCCCGTGCCACTTGTGCCGATGAAAGTCCGCCCCTTCCCCGCGCTGCTTCTCCTGTTGACCGCCACCGTCGGCACGGCCGCCCCGGCCAAGCGCCCCAACATCCTCTTCATCTTCTCCGACGACCACGCGCAGCATGCCATCAGCGCCTATGGCTCGAAGGTGAACCAGACGCCGCACCTCGATCGCCTCGCGGCCGCGGGTGTGCGCTTCAACCACTGCTTCGTCACCAACTCCATCTGCACGCCGAGCCGCGCGGTGGTGCTGACCGGCAAGTACTCCCACGCCAACGGCACGCCGGTCTTCAACGTCTTCGACGGCTCGCAGCCCAACGTCGCGAAGCTGCTGCAGGCCGCCGGATATCACACCGGCATGATCGGCAAGTGGCACCTCGGCAGCATGCCGACGGGCTTTGACCGCTGGATCATTTTGCCCGGCCAGGGCGTGTACTTCGATCCCGACTTCCTCACGCCGCACGGCCGCGTGACCGTCAAGGGCCATGTCTCGCCGGTCACCACGCAGCTCGGCCTCGAGTTCCTGGAGACGCGCCCCAAGGACAAGCCCTTCTTCCTGATGCTGCACCACAAGGCGCCGCACCGCGCCTGGGAACCGGACCCGAAGAACAAGGCACTCTTCAAGGACCGCGTCATTCCCGAGCCCGCCACGCTCTGGGACGACTACGCCACACGCCCGGCCGCCCTGCCGGAAAACCAGCAGACCGTCGCCAAGGACCTCACCCGGCGCGACCTCAAGCTCGACCCGCCCGCCGACCTTGCGCCCGGGCCGGAGCGCCAGAAATGGCTCAACGCGAAACCGATGGAGCTGGAGGTGACGCAACCCGACGGGAGCAAACGCACGCTCCGCGGCCGCGAGCTCGTGCAGTGGAAATACCAGCGGTACATGCAGGACTACCTGGCCTGCGTGCAGGGCGTGGATGACAGCGTCGGCGAGGTGCTCGCCTACCTCGATCGCACCGGCCTGGCCAAGGATACCGTGGTGATCTACAGCTCCGACAACGGCTGGTATCTCGGCGACCTCGGGATGTACGACAAGCGCTTCATGTACGAACCGGGCCTGCACATCCCGCTCCTCGTCCGCGGCCCGGGCGTCAAGGCCGGCGCCACCACCGATCTCTTCGCGCTCAACGCCGACTTCGCCCCGACCTTCCTGGAGCTGGCCGGCCTGCCGGTGCCCGGCGACATGCACGGCAAGTCGCTCGTGCCGATCCTGCGCGGCGAAAAACCCGCCGCCTGGCGCACCTCGGCGTATTACCGCTATTACCACGATCCGGGGCACCACAACACGCGGGCCCACTACGGCGTCCGCACAGCCACCCACAAGCTGATCCACTACTGGAAGAAGGACGCGTGGGAGCTGTACGACCTCACCCGCGATCCCACCGAGCAGAAGAACCTGATCCTGGACCCGGCGCAGGCCCCGCGCATCGCGGAGCTGAAGACGGAGCTCCGGCGGCTGCAGCAGGAACTCGGCGACACCGGCCAGTTCGCCAACGAGATCCCGCGCGACGGCGTCGACGCTCCGGTCAACGTGCCGCGCCTCGGCGAAAAATCGGTCAAGGACGCAATCGCAAGCGCCCGGCCGTAGCCACCGTAAACCGTAGTCGTGCGGGAACGCAGCGACAGCGTCGCCCGCAACCGCTCACCGGCCGCCGGGGGAACTCAGTTCTCCGGCGGCTCCAGGTTGAAGCGATGGCTCTCGTCCACCACGTGGGTGATTTTCAGGTCGTAGCCGATGTCGAGGTCGATCCAGGCGCGTACCGGCTGGCCCTGGCGTAGTGCGGGTTTGAACTTCGCCCCGCTCGCGACGCGGTGGATCAGGTCGGCGTAGTCGGGGGGCAGCAGCTCGGGCAGGGTCACGCGGCTGGTCGAACCATCCTTCTCCACGATCATGCCGACGCGTGAATGGGCGTGCAGGTACGCTCCGCCCGACGCCAGGCGCTGCGCCAGCTCCTCGAGCAGCGGACCACTGCGGTGCAGTTCGGGCTGGCGGTCCACGTCGTTGAGGGAGTGCAGGCGGTTGTCGCGTTCGGGGAACTGCACCGGAAACTGGATCGCCAGGGCCAGCGGCCGGCCGTCGCGCTCTCCGGGCTTGAAGCGCCAGCCGCGGACCGCCGCCAGGGTGGCGGCGCGCAGCCGATCGTGCGGCGTGCCGGCGAGGACGTGCGACAGCGTGCCATCCGGCTCGACGATCGCGGTGATAATCACCTGGACCTTGGGGAAGAGCACGTCCTCGACCCGGGGATCGGCCGGGCTCGCCCCCGACAATCGCACCGGTGGAGTATCCCCGGCCGCGAGCTGGGGCACGGGTGGAGCCGACGCGGTCCGCTCGGCGAGCAGCGCCGCCACGCGGCCGGCGGTCGCGAGCCGCGCGAGCGCGAGCGGCGCCCAGCTGCTCCCGGGCACCGTGCGTCCATCCCAGCCGTCCTCCACCGCCCGGCGCAGCAATTCGATCTGATCGAGCATCACCGCGGCCGCGAGCCCGGCGCCCGCCCCGGCCGCCCGAAAATCGAGTCGCGCCCCGCCGGCGACCAGGGCGCCGATCATCGGGCGCGACTGGAGCTCCAGGGCCACCCCCAGGGGCGTGCGGCCGGCCGCGTCGGCCGCGGCGAGATCGGCCCCGGCGGCAAGCAGCGCAGCGGTGATCTCGGGCACGGCTCCCGCAACGGCGTAGTGGAGCGCGGTGCGCCCAAGGCCATCCCGAAGATTGGGGTCGGCCCCGGCCCCGAGCAGGCGCCGCACACTGGCCATCGAGCCGACACTCACCGCCGCGGAAAGCGCGCCCACCCCGGCGCGGTCCACCGCCGACACCGGCGCACCGGCCGCCAGCAGCGCCCCGGCCGTCGCCCCGTCGTCCGCACGCAGGGCGGCCAGCGTGAGCAGCGGCACCCCGTCGACGCGCCCACCCGCCTCGGCGCCGCGCTCCAGCAGGAACGACACGAGTTCCCCGGAGCCCCGGCGCACCGCGGCGGCGAGGCGCGCGTTGAGCTCCTCCGGCGGCAGATCCAGGCCGCCCTTGGCGGCGATGGCCCGCAGCGTTTGCACGAGCCCCAGTTCCATCGCCAGCGCCACCGGCGTGCGATTGCCCGCGGCGACATCGAAGCGGGCGCCGGCCTCAACCAGCACCGCCGCGGCGGCGTCATGCCGGTACTCCACCGCCAGGCGCAGCGCCCGGCTTCCAAAGCCGGCCTCGTTGACCGGGGCCTGGGCGGCCAGCAGCCGCCGGAGAGTCCCTGTTCTCCCCTTGGAGGCGGCCCAGTCGAGCGCGCTGGAACGCCAGTCCGTGCGCGCGGTGATCCGGGCCTGCGCGCGGAGGAGCGCGTCGACCGCGTCGTCGCGGCCGCTTTCGGCGGCGAGATGGAGCAGCGTGACGCCGCCCCGCGAGGTGGCGCGGGCGATCTTCTCCGTGAGCGGGGGCAGCGGCACAGCGGGGTCGGGGAGCATCATGGCGAGCAGCCAGGCATTGGCGGCCTCGTCCCGAAACTGCGCCTCGGGCGCGAGGAACGCGCCCTCCTTCCACAAGAGGACCGCCGGAAAACCGCGCGCCTCGGATTCGTCCATGAGGAAGGTGATGCGCGAACGCTGGTCGCTTGGATTGTAGGATCGCGGTACCGGCACGGCGGCGGCGCGCACGGCCCGGCCCTCGGTCACCCAAGCGAACACCACGACCGCCCGGTCGATTTCCCGCTGCCGCCAGGGCGGCAGCGAGCCCGGATCGGTGTCGATCGAGATCATGGCGGAGTGGCTGTACCCGCTGGCGCCCGCGAGCGGCGAACGGCGGGAGGAGACCACCTGCAGCGAATACGGCGGGGAGTAACGGAGGAAACGCGCGTGGGCGCGCAGGTCGCCCTCGATCCGCCATTCGGTGTCCGCGGGCAGGAGTTTCGGGCCCTCGGGGGTTTGGGCGGCGAGGCCGGCCTTGTCGTTGGTGAAGGCTCCGTACGTCACACCGTTGGTCGTGGCGATCAACCGCAGCGGCTCGGCGGCTCCGACGGCGGAGGCGAGCAGAAGCGCCAACACGCCGGCGCGGCCGATCACGCGGATTTTCGGGGCAGGGAAAATCACGGGCGGACCGTGGCCAGCGCCCCAGGCCGGCTCAAGGACAATGTGCCGTTGGCTCCTCGGGGCGCCCGGATCGGGAGTGCGGGCTTTCCCGCATCCTCTCGAGCCGCGGCGCCATGCGGGAGCAGCGATCCGAGATCACGCGGCGCTGCCTGCGCCTCCCACGCTTTCGCCCTCGGTTCCAGCGCGGCCGGAGCCGCGCTGGAGCGCAGAGACTGAATGGTCCCAAGGGGGTCCGGCAGCCGGTTCCAGCAGCCCCATCCGCGCTCGGCGAAATTCGGGCGACGCGGATTGAGCCCCGGATGCGCCGGAACAGCCGAACTCGGGAACGACGGCGACGCCGGGGACCCGCCGCGGCCGGCTCGCATGGGATTCGCCCCCCGGCACTGGATCAGGCCCCGGTACGCAGCCGCGGCAGTTTGCCTCGGCCACAGCACATCATCATCCGCTTGCTTCGGCAGGCGGGCGGGAGGCAGGAGCATGTGGGGTGGGCGGCGAAGGGATCGCACCCGCGAGCAAGCGTGCGGCATGGGTTCCACGACGCCCGCCGTTGTGGAGCGTGCAAGGGCGGCGTAACCCCAAATTAGGGTATAAGGGGGCCCGCGCGGCACGCCCGCGCTTCGACCTCCGGCTTCAGCGCGGTTACGGGCTCGGGCGCGGTGATCGGCTCCGACGTGGGACTAGACCTTGACGTCGGACCCTTTCAACTCGTGCGGCATCACGCCGCGCTTTAGCGACGCGACACAGGCGCGGCCCGCCGCCTCGCCCATGGGCACGGCGTTGCCGGTGACCCGATAGCTCGAGTGGGCAATGAAGTCGCCGCTGATGCACCGCCCGGCCATCATCAGGCCGTCCACATCCGCGGCCACCAACGCCGCCAGCGGAATGTCGTAGGGCTTGGCGCCGGCGGCCCGGTGCTTCCGCACCTCGGCGGCAATCTCATCGTTGCCTTCCCACATCACGCCGGGGCGCACGTTGTGCACATCGAAGCCGAAATTCACGCGGCAGATGGCGTCCTCGTGTTTCCGCCCGGCCGTGATGTCCGCAACGGTGACGACGTAACGCCCCCGGATTCGCCGCCCCTCGCGCACGCCGATCTGCTCCGCGGTGGCGACCACGACGGCGTTCCTCCAGGGTCCGCCCAGCTTCCGCAGGTCGCGCACGATCTCGTGCACCTCGCGGCGGGCCCGGATTGTCGCCTCGCTGATCTTTCCCGCATCGTACGCCGGCACGCCGTATTCATGGTTCGTCATCAGGGAGAAAATCCCCGAATGCAGCAGGCGCAGCGTGGGGCCGCTGTAGGAGGGCTTGATGCCGGCGCCCTGCATCAGTTTCAGGAGGTTCGGCTTCGCCTTCTCGCCGGCGACTTCGCGAATGTACTCCGGAATCCCCTCGGCCTCGATCCCCGTGAGGAGGGCCATCAGCGACATCGGCTGGCACTCGCACTGCGCGTTGATGCCGACGTCGAACCTGCACCCGGCGTGCGCGGCCAGGTCGCCATCGCCGGTGCAGTCGATGAACCGCTCCGCCGTCCAGGCCTCCCGGCCGGACTTCGACTCGGTCACGACGGCGGCGAGCCGGTTGCGCGAGTCGCGCACAGCGCCCACCAGGTGGGTGTGCAGGCGGATCTTCATCCCGGCCGCCACACACCTCTCCTCGAGCACGACCTTCATCAGCTCCGGATCGTAAATCTCCCCCTTCGTCTTCTTCGCCACCTCGCTCCCCTGCTCCACCATGGCGGCAAGAATCTCCTTCATGATTCCCGTCTTCCGGCCGCCATCGATGATCTTGGTGAGCATGCCGGCCGTCCAGACACCGCCCAGGCAGCCGGCGGATTCAATCATCTGCACCTTCGCCCCGGCCCGCGCCGCGGCCAGGGCCGCCCCGATGCCGGCCGGCCCGGCTCCGGCCACCAGCACATCGCAGTGCCCGGCGATCGGAAGCTCGCGGCCCGCCTCACGCAGGCGCCCGCCGTCGATCCTCTCTCCCGACGTGCGGAGGACTTCCCCGCGCGCGAAGTCGGGAAACGCGCCCGCGGCCGGCGCCGCTGGCGTCCGATTGGTGGCGGCGATCGACCAGGGCGCAACCAGGGCGCCGGTGGCGGCGGCCTGGAGAAACTGCCGGCGCGAGGAGGAGGAACGGGTTGCGGACTTCATGGCGGGGGTGCGGTCAAAGTTGGACCGAAAGGAGGACTTTTGAAAGGGCGACGTGGAGTTTGGGGGAGGTCAATTCGCGCCCGCCGCCCGACCGGTGAGCGCCGCGGGGCTGCTTCACCACGAACGAACGCGCATGGCCACGAAAGCGGCGGTCCTTATCCGGGTTCATTTGTGTCCATCCCGTGGTCTTCTGGTTGGCGGAACTTGCCCGGTTCAAGGCGAAACTCGGGTTTCGAGGAGACTAAAAACTCCCCTTCAGCCCGAAGGTCAGGCCCACGCCGAAGGCGCCGGTGAGGTAGTTCTTGGCATAGTCGGGGGTGTCCGGCCCGTAGCGCAGCGTGTAGGCCCGGGCGTTGAAGACGTTCTGCGCCGCACCGTAGAGGACCAGCCACCGCTTTACCTGGTACTCGAGATTCAGGTCGAGCATCAGGCGCCGATCATCCCATTCGTACGCGCCGGCCCCGAGGGAGGGCTGGGCGCCGAGCCGCCGCTTCCCGCGGTAGTTCCACTTGGCCATGAACGTGACCGACCGGCGGGCGTAGCTGAACCCCCAGTTCAAACTCTCGGGAGTGAACGCGCTGAACGAAGCCTCCCCCGGTCCCTCGAGATCGAGCTTGGTGCCGTTGAGAAACACGGTGAATGGCCGGCCCCACGCCGCAAATTCGCCCAGGGGCTGCTTCACGTTGAACTCGAAACCCGTCACGCGCGCCGAGCCCGCATTGAACGTGGTGCTCACCCGCCAGCCCACGTACCGCGGGTCGAGCCCGAGCAGTTCGGTGTCCGCCAGCGTGGCGATGCGCACGGTGTCGGCGAAGAAGTCTCGGATCTCCTTGCGGAACACGCCGACGCTAAACAGCCCGCCGCGACGGGTGTAGTACTCGGCGGACAGATCGTAGTTGTCCGCCGACCAGGGTTTCAGACCGGTGTTGGTGACCGTGATGTTGCCTTGGACCACCGCCGGGTTCCCCAGCTGATCCCCCTCGAGGTCGGCGTCATCGACCGTGGCCGTCGGGATGACGCTGTTGAGGTTGGGCCGCCCGTAGGTGCGGGCGAAGGCCGCGCGCACCACGAGGCTCTCGGCGGCGGAGTAGCTCAGGTGCAGGCTCGGATAGTAGCCGTCGTAGGATCGATCCGCGCGGAAGCCGCGCTCCGTGTGGGTGAGCCGCAGTTGCTCCATCGAGCTGGCCGCCCCGGCCTCGGGTCGACGCACCCGCTGGCCCGCGGCGTTGCGCACGAAGCTGCCGTCCGGATTGCGGGCCCAGACGGCCGACGGGTTGACCAGCGCACCCAGGCCTTCCGTCTCGGTCTTCTCGTACCGCACGCCCGTCAGCACACGCAGCCGTGACTGGAGCAGGCTGAACTCGGTCTGTCCGTACCATGCCCCGACGGTCTCCTCGAAGTACTGCGAATTGTTGATGCGAAACGTCTCCTCCGTGACCGCCTGCGCCGCCGTCTTGGTGAAAAGCGCCGGATTCGCCTGGTACGCGCGATAGACGAGAATCGGGGACAGGTGCGGGACGTCGCGGAATCCGTAGTAGTGATACTGGCCGCGGTACACCGGGGACAGGAACGGCGTCACCGATCGGTCGCCATTGATCCCGTTGTAGGTCCAGTTTTCGTTGCGCCGCCGGATGTCGCGCGTCTGGGTGCGCTGCTGGGCCCCGACCTGCACCGAGAACGGAAAACGGAACACCTCCAGCCGGCGCCCGAGATCGACCGAGGCGGAGTCGAAGTCCTCCTGCGTGCGGCGCGGCGTCGAGTTGACGGTGGTCAGCTGGTAGTTGCCGGCGTCGTACAGATCGACCTCGCGGTTGTTGTTGTCGAAGATCTGGAGCGTCTCGGGCCGCACGTCGTTGATGTCGCGATAAACCAGCCGGGCCGGGTTCTTCAGGCTGACGGCCAGCTGCCGGAAATGCCCCTTGCTCTGGTCGCGGTAGCCGCCCTCGGCGTGTGACTTGTCCGCGGCGAGGTTCACCCGCCAGGTGCCGTTGTCGTACCGGTAGCGCACGTTGCCGGCCTCTGCGCCGGTGATGATGTGGGTGGAGGTGGCCCCGCCGAGCGAGACCGACCCGCGGCCCGTGGCCCCGATCGTGTAATCGGGGCCGTAGCTGAACGCCGTGCCCGTCGCCGGCGTCGGGACGGGGTTCGTCCCGGCGCTCGACGTGAACTCCGTGGCGATGCGCGTGGACTGGAAGCCGCTCATCTGCCCGCCCACCGAGAGGATGCCGTGGCGGGAAACGCGCCAGTCGGCCTTGAGGCCGATGGATT
>JACRQG010000005.1:176140-267620 GCA_016222805.1 Verrucomicrobiota bacterium
TGGATTGGCGGACGAGGGTGCGCGGCGAGTCGAGGAGCCGGTAGGTCTGCAGGAACGGCCGGCCAGGGGTCGCGCCGGTGCCGGCGGCGGAGGTGTTGTAGGTCTTGTAGGAGTAGTGGAGCTTGGCGTACCGCTCGGTGGCGGCGCCGGTCATGACGATGCCGAAGCGCGACCCGAGGGGCAGCGTGAGATCGAAGTTACCGCCCGGTTTCAGCTTGTAGATCCGCTCGTCGGTGGTGTGCGGCGTCCGGCGCAGGTCGAAATTCTCGCTGTTGGCGGCGAAGTTGAGGTTGTAGCGGAACTGCATGCTCTTCCGCTCAAACGCGCTCTTGCTCACCATGTTCACCGAGCCGGACAGGGAGTCGGCGCGGTTGGCCGGGGTCGGGACCTTGGCCACCTCGATGCGGGAGATGTTGTTGATCGAAGCCTGATTGAAGGAGAACGCCCGCGAGTCCCCCATCGCGTTGGAGGTGTTCGCCATCTGCGCACCGTCGTTCGAGATCGCCACCATGTGCGGCGCAAACCCGCGGATCGACACCGTCGCCACTGTGGTGCCGTCCTCGTAATCGTACTCGGGGGTGACGCCCGGCACGTACTTGAGGAACTCGCCGATGTTGCCGTCCATCACGTCGCCAAGGGAGTCGGCGGCCACCACGTTCTTGAGGTTGGGGGCGAAGCGCTGCTCGTTGGCGGCGATGGCGTCGTTGTCGGTCTCGCGGGCGGTGGCGACGGTGAAGGCGTCGAGCCTCACCACCTCGCCCGTCCCGTAACGCGCCGCGCTCGTGAGATCGAAGTCGCGCGTGACGGCCTGGCCGGCCACCACGCTGACCACGGCCGACTGCGGATCCAGGCCGGTGAAAAACACCTCGAGGGTCACGTTGCCGGCCGGGACCGCCGGCAGCCGGTAGGTTCCGGTCTGGTCGGTGAACGCGACGAGCCCGGTGCCGCGCACGCTGACGCGGGCATTGTTCAGGTACTGGCCGGTGGCGACATTCAGCACCCGGCCGGAGATGGTCGCGTCCGCGGCGACGTTGGCCGCGGAGGTCTGCGCCGGCAGCGGTCGGCCGGGGAGGACCATCAGCCCGAAGGCGGAACACAACGGCAACAGGACCGGAAGAACACGGGGACGGCGCATGCGGAACGGGGTTTCGGGAGGAAATAGGCACGCGAGCACGGTCCTCCAAGCGCGGATTGGCGGTTCCCTTCGGAGACCGCGGACCGGCAAACCACCGTCCCAAAGACGCGAGGACCCCGGGGCACCTCCCACCGGATCGGAATCGGATCTTCCTGTAGGCGGGGCGACCCCGCCCCGCGCGACCCATCTACGCGCGTCGGACACGTCAATCCGGTGGCGCGCCACGCCACGAGGAACGCAAAGGTGCGGGGCGGGGTCGCCCCGCCTACAGGGCCGGAGGACCCGGGCTACGGTGCGGCGAGTTCGATGAGGCACGCCCCATCGGCCGGCAGGGCCACGCGCAGCCGACCTTCCCGCACCTCCCCGGCCGCCCCGCGCCGACCCGACTCGTCGATCCGGATCGCGCGCGCCGCCGGAGGCAACCCATAGCCCGCCGGGTCGAAGGCGAGGACCACGTCCTGCGGCTCGGTCAGCACGCTCGCCACCACCAGGGCCACGCGTCCGTCCGGGGCGCGCCAGGCTCCGGCATAGGCCGGCGGCAGCGCTTTCACGAAATGCGTCAGCCCGCCTTTCTGGCCCGCATAGATCGAGAGTCGCGACATCGGCGTTTCCACGGGGGCGGCGAGGACCTCCGGCGGCCGCAGAAACTCGCCGTGGAGCAGGTAGTCCACGCCGTGCCGCCGCAGCCGCGCCAGGCGCAGCACGTAGGCGATTTCCGCGGCGCGCTCCTCGAGTTGATTCGGCCGGAAGTTGGCGAGCATCGGCTGCTGCCCCCAGACCAGCGCCCGCGCCTGTTCGACCCGAAACTGCCGGGAGTACTGGCGATCGAGCAGCGCCAGCGGCACCTTCGGTGCCGTCGCCGCCGGCCACAGGTCATCGTACGGCGGCATGGTGAGCGACGAATAGTTGCCGAACTGCACGGCGTAGGGATGGTACACCGCCGGGAAAAACGGGATCGCCTCCCACCCTTCCGCCGGCGCGGCATAACGCTCGCGACTCACCTGCAGGCTCAGCATCAGGTCGAGGTACGGCAGCCAGGCCTCACCACTGCCCTCCCCCGCGAGCGCCGGCGGCCGCACCCCGGCGGCCCGCTGTCGAATGTCCGTCGAGAGCACACGGAAGCCGTCCATCCAGAAGCGTCCGCCTCCGAGTGGGTGACCATGGGATGCGTCATGGCAGGCGAGGCTCGTGCAGGCCTGGTCCATATAGATGCCATCGACCCGGAACTGCCGAATCACCTGCTCCGCGAGGCCCGCGTATTTTTCGCGCCAGAACTCGGTTCCCATGCACATCGACACGCAGGCCTCGCCCGTGAAGGTGTTGTACACTTCCTTCCGATACGTGCCGTCCGCGCCCTTGACGGCAAAACGCTCCGCGCCCTCCGCCGTCCAACTCGGCGTGGTCAGTCCCCACAGGCGCTGGTTCATGTAGACCATGGCCCTCACGCCCTCCGCCTGCGCCGCCGCCAGCGCGCGGCCAAACGACTCCGCCCCTTCGCGCGGCGGCAGGTACTCGGGAAACCCCGTGTCGTAGGCGCAGCCGTGCCACCAATGCCACAGCACGCTCACCGGCAGCCCCAGTTCCCGGCGCAAGCGTCCCGCCGGCGGCAGCACGCCCTCGGACCGCCCCCGGTTCCACACCCACAGCGCCGTGTCCGGCACCCAGGCGGGCACCTCGCCGCGGCGCAGGCGACTCTCGCGCGCCCACCTCTGCTGGGTGCCCCAGGCCCGATAGCGCTCCGCCGCCGTCACCCAGTCGCCCCGGAAAACCCCCACGACGACCGGATACGCCGGAGCGTAGCGCTCCTCTCCCCGCGCTCCCGACTCCGGCAGGTGCTCCACCTCCAGGCCGATCCCGCCCTCGCCGTCGCCCCGCGCCACGAAGGTCTTCCGGTACGCCGCCGCATCCTCGCACGCGAGGTACATCCCCGGGCCATCGCGCCGGTACAGGGCGAGGCACTGCAGCGAAAGTCGTCCCGGGTATTCCCACGCCAGCCGCCGTCCCTTGCCCTTGGCGGCGGTCAGGCCCTTCCGCGGCTCCGCGAGCAGCTCGCCCGTCCACGCCGGCACGGCCAGGAACTCCTCGGGCTGCGCCGCCAGTCCGTCGAGCAGCGGGAACCGCACCTGGGTCAACGCGGCGTCGCGCGGCTTGCTGATCGCGATGTGCCAGCGGCTGTCGGGTTCATCGCCGGCGAGCCGGGCGCGCACCTCGACCCGAAGGCCACCCGCTCCCGCCGGCGTAAACCCGCTCCAGCTCAGGCGCACCTCTCCGCCGTCCGGGCTGCGCGCGTACTCGAAGCGCGTCGCCTGCGCGGGCCCGAGCGTGTGCACCTGCCCGTCGAGGATCGCGTCGACGGACCACAGCGCGCTCGCCCCGGTGGCGAAGGGGTGGCCCGACTGCCGGTCGACGAGTGCGCGCAATGCCCCGTTGCCCGCGTCGAAGGCGATCTCGCACCGCGCGTTGGCGAGGCGCACCACCTCGGCGGCCGACGCCGACACGAGGGTCGCCCCCCAGAGCAGCAGGCAACCCAGCGGGTCCATGCCCCACCACCGCGATCCTCGCTTCAAGTGCTGCTGCCCCACGAAACTGCCACGATTCATGCCGGCAGGAAATCGCACCGCCTCCGCCTCGGCGAGCCGGCAGTGAGCAGTTGCTCCGGCCCCGTTTCGCCGGGCGCGTCGAGCCCGGCCACGTCCGGATGATCGCACGTCCCTTGGCCGGCCTCACCGCGGCCGGCTACACGGCCAAGGCCGGTCACGCCGTCAGGTACTTTGCCGGGAACTTCCACGGCGCCCGGTACTCCGGCACCGCCAGCTTCTGCGCCTCGGGGTCGCCGACAATCTGCTGTGTCTTCGGGTCGAAGCGGATTGTCCGCCCGAGTTTCAGCGAGAGCAGGCTGAGCACGATCGGCACGTTGATCCGGCTGTGGTACTCGGGCGTGCAACTGGGCTGCCGGCGCGTCTTGATGCACTCGATCCACTCGAACTCCTGGCCCGGCGAGGGCGGGATTCGCTCCGCCACCGGCTTCACGTCCGCGATGTTGTAGAGCGCGCGCACCGGATAGTCCGCCGCCTGCTTCTTCGCGATCGCCTCGGGTTTCAGGAACTCGTTCATCGCCTTCCCTTCGGGGACAATGCGGTGCTCGTTGTAATTGCTCCACATCGTGCCGAGCACGCCGTGGAAATAGATCCCCAGCCGGCGCTCCGGCTGCGGCCGCCCGTGCAGGTCGAAGCCGTAGCTGTTCGTCAGCGACGACATCCAGGTCATCGTCACCCCGGGGTATCGCCACAGGACCTCGTGGTTGTCGTAGGCGTCGCCGTCGTCCTCGATCACGAACCGTCCGCCGCTCGAGCTCACTTCGGTCGGGTACTGCAGATCGAGCGCCCACACCGGCAGGTCGATGATGTGCGGCGCCATGCCCGGCGTCCAACCGCCGCTGTAGGCCATCCACGAGCCGTGGTTGTAGGATCCGGAGAAGAGGATCGAGTTGAAGGGAACCAGCGGCGCGGGCCCGCACCAGAAGTCCCAGTCGAGATCCGCTGGCGCCTTCGTGCCCGGCTCCTGTCGGCCCACGCCCTTGGGGCCCTGGTTCATCACGTTGAACGTGCGCACCGTGCCGACCTTGCCGAGGTAGCCGGCGCGGATCATCTCCACCACGCGGCGGTAGTTCTCCGAGGCGTGGATCTGCGTGCCGATCTGGCAGACGCGGCCCGTGCGTTTCACCGCGTGGCGCACGACGAGGTCCTCCCCGAGGGTGAGCGTCATCGGCTTCTGGAGATAGACATCCTTGCCGGCTTCCATCGCGGCGACCGCCATCAGGGTGTGCCAGTGCGGCGGCGACGCGATGATCACGGCATCCACCGACGGCTGCGCCAGCATCTCCCGATAATCCGCGTAGGTCCGGCAGGTGTCCTTGAACTGTTTCGCGATCGCCTCGCGGCGCGTCCGGAAGACATCACACGCGCCCGTGACCACCACGTCGGGGTGCTTGGCGACATTGCCGACGTTGCCCCGGCCCATGCCGTTGCAGCCGATCAGGCCGACCTGGATCTTGCCGTTGGCGCCCGGCCGCCCCGCGGCCCCGAAGGCCCCGGAGGGCAGGATGGTCGGGGCGGTCATCCCCACCGCGCCGAAGCGGCTGGCGGTCTTGAGAAATTCCCGGCGGCTGGAGGCGACCGGAGAAGCAACGGGTTTCGGATGCATGAGAAAAAAACACGCCGCCCCGCGCCCGGAGCCGCCCCAGCGGCGACCCACCCGCGCGCCTGCGACGCGCCGAGGCTGACCGCCCGGGCGTCCCTTGGCAACGCCCGTGTCGCCAAAATCCTCCGCCTCTTCGCTTTTCGCCCCCTTTCGCCCCTTTTCGGCAACCCCTGATCCGCGGGCCGAAAAGAGCGGAAAGATCCGAAAAGCCTGGCTCGGGCCGGCACCCTTCTCGCGCCCCGCCGAGGCTGCGTCGGCGATCCGTCCGCCGATGGCTCGGGAGCGATGAAAACCTCCCGACACAGCAGCCGAACTCCTCCGCCTCCTCTTTTTCGCCCCCTTGCGCCCCTTTTCGGCAACCCCCGATCCGCTGGCCGCAATCAACGCCCGCGCGCCGGCGGATCCTCCGCCCCCGACGCGCGAACCCGCGGAATTCTTGCGCGCCGCCGGCGGAACGCCGTAGTTTTTTCCCACGGAATCATGGATACCCCGTCTCGCCATTCGACCGAAACTCCGAAGGAAGCGCCGGCGAATTCGCTCCCGACGGAGGGCCTGGCCTGCGAGTTGCCACCAGGCCTGCTGGCGCACGCGGAGCGACTCCGGGTCGCCCTTGCCGCCACGCCCATCGTGATCTTCAACCAGGACCGCGACCTCCGCTACACCTGGATCGGCAACCCGGCGCTGGGGCTGAAGGCCGAGGAGGCCATCGGCCGCACCGATGAGGACCTCCTCGGGAGCGAGGCCGCCCGGCCGCTGACGATTATCAAGCGCCAGGTGCTGGAGACCGGGCGAGGCGAAAGACAGGACGTAAACGTGGTCCGCGCGGGACAATCCGGCTGGTACGACCTCACCGTCGAACCACTGCGCGACACCGCCGGGGAGATTTGCGGCATCACCTGCGTCGCGGTGGATATCAGCGACCGCAAGCGCGCCGAAACCGCGTTGCAGGTGAGCGAAGCCATCCGACACCAGGCCCTGCATGGCGCGCCGGATTCGGTCTTCGCGATCGATCGGGAGTACCGCCTCCTCTTCAACAACGACCTGCACCAGCAAATCCTCATCGCGAGCGGCGGGCGGCCGCTCCACCCCGGGGACGACGCGTTGTCGCCCGCCTATCCGCCAGAGATCCTCGCCCACTGGCGCGCCCTCTACGACCGGGCCCTGCGGGGCGAGACGTTCAGCGAGGACAACGAATGGAGAGACCGCGCGGGTAACCGCCGGTTCTTTGACAACCGGTTTGCCCCCCTGCGCGACCCCAGGGGCGAGATCTGCGGAGCCCTGATCGTCGCCCGGGAAGTGACCGAGCACCGGCTGGCGGAGGAATCCCTGCGCGAAAGCGAACAAAGGTTCGCCACGATCTTTCGGAAAAGTCCCGTGGCCATCGGGATCAGCCGACTGGCGGACGGGAGATTTCTCGACGTCAACGAGGCCTTTGTTCGCCTCTACGGGTACGCGCGCGAGGAACTCATCGGCCACACCTCGACCGAGCTGGGGCTCTGGCATTCCGACAACCGACCCGCCGCCTTCAAGGCCTTGCACGAGCAGCCCGGGCCACAGGTGGTGGAGATGCAGGCACGCCGCAAGGATGGGACCATCCGGAGCCTGCAGGCGACCATCGATCGGATTCAGCTCGGCAGGGAAGACTGCTTTGTCGGCTTCCTGTCCGATGTCACCGACCGCCGGCAGATGGAGGTTGAACTGCGGAAGAGTGAGATGCGCCATCGCGCGGTCATCGAAGACCAGACCGAGGTCCTCTTGCGGTTCACCGCCGATGGCACCCTCACCTTCGTCAACGATGTCTTCTGCCGCTTCTTCGGCCGGAGCCGGGGGGAGTCGATTGGGAGCCAATGGCACCCGCGCGCGGTGGCGGAAGACGTCCCGATGATCGAGGCCGAGTTGCGGACCCTCACCCCGGGAAATCCCGTGGTCACAATCGAGAATCGCGTGTACGCCGCGGACGGCTCCGTGCGCTGGATGCAGTTCGTCAACCGGGCCTTCTTCGATGCGACCGGCCGGTTGATCGAGACGCAGGCCGTCGGGCGGGATATCACGGAGCGCAAACGGGCGGAGATGGCGCTCCGCCAGAGTGAAGCGCGCTTCCGGACGGTCTTCGAGCACGGGTCGTTTGGGATCGCCCTGGGGGACCTGGGCGGACGGGTAACTTTTGCCAATCCCGCTTTTCACCAGATCCTCGGATACGACGAAGGGGAACTCGTCGGCTTGAGTTTCCAGCACTTCACGCTCGCGGAAGACTTGCCCGCGGAACTCCCGCTCATCCAGGAGTTGATCGCGGGCAATTTGAATCAGTACGACATCGAGAAGCGCTATGTCAGAAAGGACGGCCGCGTCGTTTGGATCCAACTGCGCGGGACTGCCCTCCATGACCCCGACGGCCGGCCGGTGGGCGGACTGGCGATGGTGCAGGATATCACGGCTCGCCGGCAGGCGGAAGCCGCCTTGCGCGAAAGCGAGGAACTCTTCCGGAAAGTAATCGAAAACTCGCGGGACGGCATCAACCTGCTCGATCTCAAATCAGGGAAGTACGTCCTGCTGAGCCCGGCCCAGGTCGCGCTGACGGGATTCACCCGCGACGAAATCAACCAGATCTCCGCCGCAGAGACCCTCGAACGGGTGCACCCCGACGATCGGCTGATCTCCGTCGAACAGCAGAAGAAAGTTGCCGCTGGCGAATTGCCGGCCGTGACGTCCGAGTACCGCTGGAAGGTCAAGAGTGGCAACTACCGCTGGTTCAGCGACAGCCGCAGTGTGATTCGGGACGAGGAGGGCCGGGCCATCGCCCTCGTGGGAGTAACCCGCGACATCACCGAACGCAAGCGGCTGGAGTTCGAGCGGGCCGAAGCCCTGGCGCGGCTGGCGGTGATCGAAGAGCAGGAACGCCACCGGATCTCGCGGGAACTGCACGACCAGACCGCCCAGCGGCTCGTGGCCCTGTCCGTGGAACTGAAAAACCTCGAGACGCACCTGGCGGCGGGAAAGGCGCCCAGCCGGCGCCTGACGTCCCTCCGGAAAACGGTGGATGAACTTCAGCAGCAGGTCCGGGATATCGCCTGGGACCTGCGCACCGGCGAACTGGTGCAGGGCGGGTTGGATCATGCCCTCAGGGAATATGTCGAGGAATGGAGCGAACGCACGGAGGTGGCGGCGGATTTCGAGTGCCGCGGCTTCGGCGGCCGGCGGTTGCCCACCCTGCTCGAGAGCACGCTCTTCCGCGTGGCCCAGGAGGCCCTGGCCAACATCGCCAAGCATGCCCACGCCCGCCGCGCCAGCGTCCTCCTGGAGGAGGCCGACGGCCTGGTACGGCTCACCGTGGAGGACGACGGCCGCGGCTTCGAGCCCGAGCCAGCCGCGGACACCCTCGAGGCCCGCCAACGGCTCGGCCTGCTCGGCATGAAGGAGCGGGTGCGGCTGGCGGGAGGTACGTTCCTCCTGGAATCCTCCCCCGGGGCGGGGACGACGGTGCTGGTGCGCCTGCCCCTGCCGAAGGAGGACACACCATGAGCCGGAAATTGCGCGTCCTGCTGGCGGAGGATCAGACCATCCTCCGCGAGGGCCTGAAGGTGCTCATCGAAAACGAGCCGGACATGGAGGTCATCGGCGAGGCCGGAGATGGAGAGGAGGCGGTGCGCCGTGCGGAGGCGGTGAGGCCGGACATCGTGGTGATGGATGTCTCCATGCCGCGCCTGGACGGCGTGCAGGCGACGCAGGCGATCAAGCGGGCGAACTCCGAGGTGAAGGTGCTGGCCCTGACGGTGCACGAGAACAAGAGCCAGATCCGACGGGTGCTCCAGGCGGGTGCCTCCGGCTATGTGGTGAAACGTTCCGCCGCCGAGGAGCTGATCCAGGCGCTGCGCACCGTTGCCGCGAAGGGAGTCTATCTGGATCCGATTGTGGCGGAGCGACTGCTGGGCCCCGCCAAACCGCCCGCGGCCGGGAGCCCCAATGGCGAGGCCTTGAGCGACCGGGAAACGGAGGTGCTCCGGCTGATCGCGCTGGGTTACGCCAACAAAGAGATCGCCGCCCAACTCGGGCTCAGTGTGAAGACGGTGGAGACCTTCAAGACCCGCTCGATGGAGAAACTCGGGCTGCGCAGCCGGGTGGACATCGTGCGCCACGCGATGAACCGCGGCTGGCTGCTGCCCAAGCCGGAGAAGTGAGCCGGGCTGCGCGCCTCGGCCTGAACCTCTCCAATCCGGTCGCGCGCCAAGCCGCAAAGGCCGCCAAGGCAGAACCACCCGGATCCACTGCGTCTCGAGGCCGAAACCCACCGACGAGAAGTCGCCCGATGTAGCCGGCCTCGCTGAGGCCGGCCTGGAGCAGGAGATCGCCTGTGTCGGCGGCCGGGGTCACCGACCCCGGCTACAACCGCCTCGTCGCGCCACGGTCCGGAACGGATTGAGGATCGATCCCGGCTCTCTCCGGTTCGAGCGCTGCCCCCTTTCGCGGCTTCGCGCCGCGGCGTGATCCCTCCTCCGTCCGTCGCGAGGCAGGCCGCGAAGGCAGCCCAGGCGGGTTGAGTCCCTGTTTCGTATTCTCCCGACAGTGACGTTCTCCCGACAGGGAAAATGCCGACGAAAATGGCATACTCTCTCCGGCGACCTTCAACGCCGCCGGATGCCATGAAAATGCCCACTCGCAAACGACCGTCTCGCAGTGTCCCCGCGCCAGGTCCCGCCCTCGAAGTCATCGCGCGCCTGGCTGAACTCATGTGGGAGAAGGAAGGCTGCCCGGAGGGCCGTGACATCGAGTTCTGGCTGCGCGCCGAGGCCGAGTTGAAGGGGACCGACGTGCCGACACTGCATGAATCCAAGCGATAATCACCCGTCCGCACCGACTGGCGCTCCTCCCCAGGTGTCCGCACCCTCCTCGGACCCGGGCTCCAGTGCCGACCGGCAAAAGGGGCGCCAGAACGTGCGCCTGGCCGCGGCTGTCGTGGTGCCGTTCCTCGCCTGCGCGGTGCAGGGAATCTTCTGGGAGTACTTCCAGCCCTATGTGTGGTTCCTCTTCTTCCCGACGGCGTACTTCTGCGCTTACTTCGGCGGCCTGCGGGGCGGGCTGATCTCGACGGTAATCTCGGCGCTGCTGGTCTGGTACGTGTTCATTCCGCCGCAGTTTTCCTTCGAACTGCCGAGGACCAGTTCCCTGTTCTCCATCGTCGTGTATGTGATCATGGGCACCCTGTTTGGCGTCGCCCACGAGCGCCATGGCCGAGCCCGTCGTCTGTCGGCGGAGGCGCAGGCTCTCGCCGAGCAGCGCGCCCGGGAGGCGGAGGCGGCCAACCGGCGGGCGGCGGAGGAGGTGGCCACTCGCGTGCGATTGGAGAATGACGCGGAGAAAAACTCGCTGGAACTGGCCGAGCGCCAGGCGCACGAACGCGAGATCGAGCGTTGGACGCGGCTCTACGCCGCGCTCAGCCAGATCAACCAGGCCGTCGTGAGGATGAAGACCATCGAGGACCTCGCCCGGGAGGTCTCCCGCGCCGCCGTCGAGGCGGGCGGCTTCAAGCTGGCCTGGATCGGCCAGCACCACGCCCAGATCCGCGTCGTGGTACCGCTGGGCTGCGCGGGCGAACCGCAGGAGTTCATCCACCGCTTCCGCCACGGCTCGAATGCCGACGCCAGTCACCGCTGCCCCTGCGGTCATGCGATCCGGAACGACCGCGCCTACGTGGTCAATCAGCTGTCTGGCGAGCCGGAAATGCGCGACTGGCATGCAGAAATGGAGTCGGCCGGCATCCGGGCCGCCGCCGTGTTCCCCATCCGGGTGCAGGGCGCGGTCTGGGGCTTGTTCGGCGTGTATGCCGAGGAGCCGGAGGTGTTCCAGGACAAGGAAACCGCATTGCTCGAACAGGCGGCGATGGACATCGGCTACGCCGTCGAAAACCTGGAGAACGAGACGCGACGCCAGCATGCCGTGGAAGCACTGCGTCAGAGCGAGGCACGGCTTCGGCTCTCCGTGGCGGCGGCCGACATCGGCCTGTGGGACTGGGACCTGGCGACCAACCAGGTGATCTTTTCCCCGGAATGGAAGCGCCAGATTGGCTACGGCGACGACGAGATTCCCAACCGCTTCGAGGAATGGCAGAGCCGGGTGCATCCCGACGATGTGGGGCCGATGTTGCAGAAGATCCGCGCCTTCCTCGCGACTCCGCAGGGCCGGCACATGGGCGAATTCCGCTTCCGCCACAAGGACGGGAGCTACCGCTGGATCTACACCCACGCCGATCTGGTCCGCGACGCCAGCGGCCAGCCCGCGCGAATGCTCGGCTGCCACATCGACATTACCGACCGGAAGGAGGCGGAGGCGGACCTCGTGCGCATGCGCAACACGCTGCTGGAGGCTCAGGGGATCGCGCACCTCGGCAGTTTCGAGTATGTCGCCGCGACGCGGACGACCGTCTGGTCCGAAGAGGAATACCGCATCTACGGCCTGGATCCCGCCGGCCCGTCGCCGGCGTATGACGAGATGCTGGCGCGGTGCATCCACCCCGAGGACGCCGCCCTGCTGCACGAGGCCTTCACGAAAGCGATGGCGGGCCAGACGGTGTATGAACTGGAACACCGGATCGTCCGGCCGGACGGCAGCGTGCGCTGGGTGCACGACCGCGCCCACCCCTACTTTGACCCGCAGGGGCAACTCGTCCGCTACGTGGGCACGACGCTCGACATCACCGAGCGCAAACGCATCGCGGAGCAGTTGCTCGAAAGTGAGCAGAAGTACACCGTGCTGTTCCAGAAGTCCTCCACGCCGACGGTGCTGCTCAAGCTACCGGAGGTCGTGATCGTCGATATCAACGAATCCTGCGAGCGTCTGCTCGGTCTCACGCGCCAGGAAGTGGCGGGCAAAACCGCGATCGAACTGGGGCTGACAAAAAAGGAGAACCGCCAGGAGGCGATCTCGCGCTTCATCCGCCATGGCACCCTCGACGGGCATGAGATGCACCTGGTGACCCGCAGCGGCGTAGAGCGGATCGTGGTTTCAAACACCAACCGCGTGACGATCGCCGGAACACCCTACGCGATCACCACCCTGCAGGATTTCACTGCTCTCCGGCACGCCGAAGCGGCCCTGCGCCGCAGCGAAGCCCACCTCCGCACCCTGGTGAAGACCCTGCCGGATCTCGTCTGGGTGAAGGACCCGGCGGGAGTCTATCTCGCCTGCAACACCCGATTCGAGGTCCTGTTCGGCGCGGCGGAGACCGCCATCGTGGGCAAGACCGACTACGACTTCGTCCCCCGGGAAGTGGCCGACGCCTTTCGCAGGAATGACGCGGCCGCATTGGCCGCCGGCCGCCCGCGCATCAACGAGGAGGAGGTCGTCTTCGCCTCCGACGGTCACCGCGAGCTGCTGGAGACCATCAAGACGCCGCTGCACGACGCCGACGGCACGCTCATCGGCGTGCTCGGCATCGCCCGCGATATCACGGCGCGCAAACGGGCCGAAGACGCCCTGCGCGAAAGCGAGGCCCGGCGCGCGCTGGCGCTGGATGCCGCCAAGGCGGGCACCTGGGAGTGGGAACTCGCCAGTGGAAGGAACGTCTGGTCGGAGGAACTGTGGAAGCTCTACGGCCTGGAACCGCATTTCTGCGAACCCTCGTACGAGGCCTGGCGCCGCACCGTCCATCCCGACGATCGTTCAAAGCTGGAGCAGAGCCTTCAGGTCGCCGTCCAGCGCGAAGCGGACATCAGCATCGAATGGCGGGTGCACGGCTCCGGCACCAGTCCCCGCTGGCTCATGTCGCGCGGCCGCCCGCGGCGCGACGCGGCCGGAAAGGTCACCCATTACGTCGGCGTGGTCTTCGACATCACCGAGCGCAAGCACGCGGAGGACGAAATCCGTGAGAGCCAGGTTCGCCGGACGCTCGCCCTGGATGCCGCCAAGGCCGGCATCTGGGAGTGGGACCTCGCCAGCGGCCGGAACCTTTGGTCGGAGGAGATCTGGAAGCTCTACGGTCTGGAACCGCATTCCTGCGAGCCCTCCTACGAGGCGTGGCGGGAGTCCGTCGCGCCCGAAGATCGTCCCCTGATGGAGAAAGCCCTGCAGGAAGCCGTCCGCAGCGAGTCGGAGATCAACCTCGAATGGCGGGTGCACGAGCCGGACGAAGCCACCCGCTGGCTCATGTCCCGCGGACGCCCCCAGCGCGACGACACCGGGCGGGTCATCCGCTACCTGGGAGTGGTGATCGATATCACCGAACGCAGGCAGGCGGAGGAACGGGCGCGGCAGAGTACGGCCCGGCTCGACTTTGCCCTGCAGGCCAGCCACACGGGGGCGTGGTCCCTGAACACGCGGGACCGCACCGCCACGCGCACGCTCCTTCACGCGCAGATCTTCGGCTACCCCAGCGCGGACGGCGAATGGAGCCAGGAGAAGTTCCTGGCGCACGTCGTGCCGGACGACCGGGAAGCGGTCCGGCAGCGGGTGCAGGAGGGGCTGGCCACCCGATCCGGATGGAGCTTCGAGTGCCGCATCCGCCGCGCCGACGGCGAACTGCGGTGGGTTCTGATCGCCGGAGGTTTCGAGCCCGAAGGCAGCGATGCCCGGGTGTCGGGCATCATCCAGGACATCACCGAGCGCAAGCAGCTCGAACAGCAGCGGCTGGTCATGGAGGCGCAGCTCCGGCAGCAGCAGAAGCTGGAGTCCATCGGCACGCTGGCCAGCGGGGTGGCGCACGAGATCAACAACCCCATCACCGGCATCATGAACTACGCCCAGTTGATCCAGGATCGGCTGCCCGCCGCGAGCCCGCTGACCGAGTTCACCGGGGAAATCCTGCGCGAGACCCATCGCGTGGCCACCATCGTGCGCAACCTGCTCACCTTTGCCCGCAACGAGAGGCAGTCGCACAGCCCGGCGCGCCTCATCGACATCGTCGAGGCCGTGCTCTCGCTCGTGCGCACCGTCATCCGGCGGGATCACATCGTGCTGCAGATGAACGTGCCGGAGGACCTGCCCTCGTTCAAATGCCGGAGCCAGCAGATCCAGCAGGTGATCATGAACCTCGTCACCAACGCCCGCGACGCCCTGAACGAGCGTTTCCCCGAATCCGATCCCGACAAGGTGCTGAACCTGGAGGCGCGTCTGTTCGAGAAGGCCGGCCGACGGTGGATTCGCCTCACGGTGGAGGATCACGGCACCGGGATCGCGCCGGAGATCCGGGAACGGATGTTTGACCCGTTCTTCACCACCAAGGGACGGGAAGCCGGCACCGGCCTCGGTCTTTCCATCAGCCACGGCATCGTCAAGGAACACCACGGAGTATGGACCGTGGACACCGAACCTGGCCGGTTCACGCGCATGCACATCGATCTGCCGGTGGACAACGGATGGGACCTTAAATGACCAGCTCTCAATCATGGCCAAAGTACTAATCGTCGATGATGAACGGAGTATTCGCCGCTCCCTGTGCGAGTTGCTCCACGATGCCGGGTACCAGGTGGCGGAGGCCGAGGATGCCGAGGCCGCGCTGGTTCACCTGCGGGCCGCCCCGTTCGATGTCGTGATCTCCGACATCATCCTGCCCCGGGTTTCCGGAGTCGAGTTGCTGCGGCAGCTCCAGGCCACCGCGCCGGAAGTGCAGGTGGTGATGATGACGGGCGAACCGACAGCCGAGACCGCCGCCTCCGCCCTGCGTCTCGGGGCGACCGACTATCTTTTCAAGCCGATCACGAAGGCGGCCATCCTCCGCGCCACGGCCAACGCCGCGCGGATCAAATTCCTCGAGGACGCCCGCCGGCGGCTGGAGGAGGAGAACAAGGCCCACCGCGAGCGCCTGGAGCAGCTGGTCGCGGAGCGGACGTCGCAGCTGCGCGTCAGCGAAGGCCGGTACCGCAATCTGGTGGAGACCACCTTCGACTGGGTCTGGGAAGTGGATGCCGACGCCCGCTATACCTATGCCAGCCCGCGGGTCCTGGACTTGCTGGGCTACCGGCCCGAGGAGGTGATCGGCCGCACGCCGTTCGACCTCATGCCCGAGGCGGAAGCCCGGCGCGTGCGGGCGATCTTCGAGCAGATCGCCGCGCGGCGGGATCCCTTTTCCGGGCTGGAGAACACGAACGTTCACCGCAACGGACAGCTGGTCATCCTCGAATCCAACGGCACCCCCGTGTTTTCCCCGACCGGGGAGTTTCTTGGCTACCATGGCATGGACCGCAACGTCACCGCCCGCAAACAGGCCGAGGAACAGCTGCGCAAGCTGGCCCGCGCGGTGGATCAATCTCCCGTCTCGATCGTGATCACCGATCGCGAAGGGAAGATCGAGTTCGTCAACCCGAAGTTCACCGAGGTCTCCGGTTACACGGCGGAGGAAGCGCTGGGCAACACCCCGCGGATCCAGAAGTCCGGCGAAACGCCCCTCGAGGAGTACCGCCGGCTGTGGGGGACGATCCTGGCCGGCGGGGAGTGGCGCGGCGAATTCCACAACAAACGCAAGAACGGCTCGCTCTTTTGGGAGACCGTCTCGATCTCCGCCATGCGCGATCCCGCCGGCGCGATCACCCATTTTGTCGCCGTGAAGGAGGACGTGACGGAGAAGAAGCAGTTGGAAGCGCGCTTCCTCCGCGCCCAGCGCGTGGAGAGCATCGGCAGCCTCGCCAGTGGCATCGCGCATGACCTCAACAACATGCTCACGCCGATCCTCATGGGTGCCGCCCTGCTGCGCAAGGCGACCTACGGTCCAAGGGACCAGGAACTCGTGCAGGTGATCGACTCGAGTACCCGCCGCGCCATCGACGTGGTGCGCCAGTTGCTCGGCTTCGCCCGCGGCCAGGAGAGCAGCGCGCAGCCGGTCCAGCTCCGGCATCTCGTGCGCGAGATGATCGCCATCGCCCGCGAGACCTTTCCGCGAAATCTCCAATTCCAGGACCGCTGCGCCCCGGACTTGTGGCCGGTGCTGGCGAATGCCACGCA
This sequence comes from Verrucomicrobiota bacterium, assembly GCA_016222805.1. Classification (GTDB taxonomy): domain Bacteria; phylum Verrucomicrobiota; class Verrucomicrobiia; order Opitutales; family Opitutaceae; genus ER46. Next base: position 192,402 of record JACRQG010000005.1, read on the forward strand.
GATCCACCAGGTGTTGGTCAACCTCAGCGTCAACGCGCGCGACGCCATGCCCCAGGGCGGTACCCTCACCTTCCGCGCCGCCAACGTCACGCTCGACGAGCACTACGTGGCGATGCACCCGCAAGCCACCGTGGGCCGTTTTGTGCGCCTGGAGGTGCAGGATACCGGTGTCGGCATCCCCGAAGAATTGCGCGAGCGGGTCTTCGAGTCGTTCTTCACGACCAAGGGCGAGGGGCAGGGCACCGGCCTCGGCCTGACCACCGTGCTTGGGATCGTCCGCGACCACAAGGGCTTCATCTCCTTCACCTCCGAGGTTGGTCGTGGCACCACCTTCGAGATTCACCTGCCGGCGATCCCGGGAGCCGCTTCCGGCGGCGACGCGGTCGCCGCCTCGGAAGCCCCGCGGGGGCAGGGTGAACTCATCCTGGTCGTGGACGATGAACTGCCCGTCTGCGCCGCCACCTGCCTCACCCTCGAGGGGCATGGCTACCGGACCCTGCGGGCGCACAACGGCATCGACGCGCTTGCCGAGTTCTCCCGGCATCTGGGGCAGGTGCACGCCGTGGTCACCGACTTCATGATGCCGCTGATGGACGGCGTCACCCTTTGCCGGACCCTGCGGAAGCTCAGCCCGGGGACCCCGCTGATCGTGTCGAGCGGGGGCCTGTTCGGAAAGGGTGGCGCCCGGACAATGGAGTCCTACCGCGAAATCGGCGTCCGGCACATCCTGCACAAACCCCACAATGCCGAGGTCCTCCTGCAGGCGCTGGCCGCCGAACTGCAGGTGAAGGCCGCGGTGCCGCCTCCCCCGGCGCCCGAAGAACCGAAGGCGTGATTTCCCCCTCCGGCCCCGCCATCCACACCCCACTGTAGGCGGGGCGACCCCGCCCCGCGCCCTTCGTAACGGAGCCAGCTTCCCGCGGGGCGAGGTCGCCCCGCCCACACCCGACCTCTTCGGAGAGACGCACCGCCCTCATCGAACCAGACCCGGGCACTCTCCACCTCACTGCGACACGGACGATCCTTCCGTACTCCACTGTAGGCGGGGCGACCCCGCCCCGCGCCCTTCGTGACGGAGCTCGCTTCCCGCGGGGCGAGGTCGCCCCGCCCACACCCGGGCTCTCCGGAGAAACGCACCGCCCTCACCGAGCCAGACCCAGGCGCTCTCCACCTCACCGCAACACGGCCGATCCTTCCGCACTCCGTTGTAGGCGGGACGACCCCGTCCCGCGCCTTTCGTGACGGAGCCCGCTTCCCGCGGGGCGAGGTCGCCCCGCCCACACCCGGCCGCTCCTGAGAAACGCACCGGCCTGACCGAACCAGCTCCGGGCGCTGTCATCTTCGGCCCGGGCGCGACTCCCGGAAGAACGACCGCACGCTACACCGGCACGTAGCACACCGTGTTCGAGAGCAGGATCGTGATGAAGATCAGCCCGGTCGTCATCGGCCCGGCGTAGATGCGTCCGGTGAGGCGGAAGAAGAGCCGGTGGTAGTACGGCAGCACAAACATGATCGGCACCACCGCGAAGAGCAGGTTGATGTAGAGCCAGCCGTCGGTCCAGTGCACCGTGCCGGTCGCGGCAAACGTCGCGTACTGCACGACCACGATGAAGAGCAGGCCGAGCGAATTCGCGAGGCCGCCGAGCAGCATGCCCCTTCCCTCCGACTCCCCCTCGAGGCGCATGGCGCCGTTCACGCGGAGGGAATTCGAGAGGAAGAAGAGGAAGAACATCGGCGCGTACATCAGCAGCAGGATCAACACCGGGGGCTGGAACACCCTCGCCCCGAAGAACAACACGCGGTAGTCGACGTGGAAGAAGTAATACACACCCGCCAGCAGCAGGAAGAACCCGAGCCAGATGGCCACCGCGAGCAGGAACGACCGCCAAAGCTCCCGGCCGGTCGTCGCCGCTCCCCACATCTCCGGGCGCACGCCGCGATGCCGGCCGAAGAACCGGTAGGTCAGGAAGAACAGGGCGTACCCGACCAGGCTGTTCAGCACCGCCCAGAGCATGACGGCGTTGTTCATGCGCTGGGGAAAGAACCAGGTCTGCTCCCGGCCGGAGGCGGCGACGAACAGCTTCTGCGAGAGTTCCGCCATCGGGATGTAGGTGAAGCAGGCAATCAGGGCCCCGAGCACGAAGAGCGTCCAGTACACCAGCCGCCCCACCCCCTGCGGCCGGGGCTGCGCCGGTGGCACGGGATGCACCAGCGCCCCGAAGTACGGCACCCCGGCCAGGAGGACCCGCGCCAGCGGCACAATCGCCAGGAAAGCCGCCACCAGCGCCACGAGGCAGAGGAGTTCCTTCCAGTACCAGACCTGATCGCCCGGAGGCGGCACGTCGGCCAGGCCGAAGACCTTGATGAAGAAGGCCAGCTGGTTGGCCATCGCCACCGTGCTGTAGGGCTGGAACGGATGCAGGAGCGGCTCGTTGTGCACCACCCGCGCCGTCCGCGCGGCCAGATCCCCGTACCAGCGGTCCATCTCGACCTCCTGCAGGCCGGCGCCCTCGCGGCCCAGGCCCGACTGCACCAGCCGCAACGCCTCCGGGGCGCGCCGCAGATCGCCGTGTTTCAATTCGTTCCGATACGCCCCCTCGTCGTGGAGCGCGTAGCTGATCCCGACGTTGGAACGGACGGTACGCAGCGTGCGCTCGGTCAGGGTGAGCACGTAGCCCGAGACGAAGGCCGAATGCACCTTGCTCGGCCGGCCGCTCTGCTGGGCTTCCCGGCCAAAGGTGCTCGCGGCCTGCAGGGCGGCGTTGCCGCCGGCGGAGTGGCCGGTCACCCCGAGGCGGGCCTTGTCGACATAGTTCAGGACCCCGGTGCTGGCCGCATATTCGATCACCGCAAACGCCCCGTACCCTTCCTCGGTGGCGGAGCGCGGACTGGTGGAGGAACTCGACCCGCCCTGGGCGTAGGGATCGATCGCGATCACCACGACACCGCGGCGCGCCAGTTCGATCGAGAGGTTGGCCTGCGTCTCCTTGGATCGTTGGAACCCCGGCACCACCACCACGAGCGGAGCCGGTTTTTCCGCCGTCGCGGTGCGCGGGCGGAACAGGTCCGCGACGAGCCACTGCCCGTTCTGCGTGGGAATCTTGAGGCCCACCACCTGCACGGCTCCCCCGGAGGTCTGGACGCGCGACGCCAGGAACCCGGCCAGCAGCACCACCAGGACACATCCGCACAACCAGCGGAGTCCGGGCGAGACCGGGTGTTCGGAGGGTTCGGGAGCCGCAGCGCGCACGTCGCTCATGGCCGTTTGTCCGGCACGGCGCACCGCGGAGGCGAGCCTAATTCACGGAGGCGACCCACGCAAAGCCGCCCGCTCACTCCAGGTCGACTTCGGGGTTCACCACCAGATCCGGAATCCGCGCACCGCTTCGATCCGTGATCTTCAGGGCAAACAGCGCCGGCTTCCCCGGCTGGGCCAGCTTCACCAGGACGAGATTCCAGCCTGCCTGCAGTTCGACCGGGGCCGTCGCCGGCGATCGCGGAGGCAGGCGCGCGGCGGTATTGGCCCGGAACACCTCCCGGTCGTTCACCCAAACCCGGATGCCGTACTCGTGGCCGACCTCCAGTTGGGCCGGCTGCGCCACGGGCACCTGCACCCACGTGCACGCATAGGCCACCCCGAGGGCCGCCGGCGCGTCGCTGCGCAGCACCATCGGGTTCCTTGCCTCCAGCCCCACGGACATCGGCGCCCAGGTGCCCAGTCGCGCCCGACCGGTCGCCGTGCGCAGTTCCCGCGACAATGTCTCCGGACCAAATTTCGCCTCGATCAGCTCCGCGACTCCGCGTCCCGTCACCCGCAAGTGGCCCGTGCCCAGCCAGGACGTCACGTGCCCGGCGCGGGCGTCGACGGCCTTGTGGGCGGCGGCCAGTTCCCGGCGCCACTCGTCATCGCCCTCGACGGTCGCCACGGCCGCCAGGGCCTGGCGGGCCCGCTCCGCGTCCCCCACCCGGGGCGCGACCTTCACCACCGCCGACGCCGCTTCGAGACGGAGTTCCCTCTCGTCCAGCCAACCAAGAATCAACGCGAGGTCCTCCGCTCCCCGGGCACCTGCCAGGGCTGCCAGCACGGTGCGCTTCTGCGCCACGCTCGACGCACCCCGTGCGAGGTTCCGCAACATCTCGCGGCGGTCGCGATCGGCCACTCGCGTCCCCTCCCGGGAGGCCAGCCGCACTGCCGCGCGCGTGGCCTGTTCGCGCACTTCCTCATCCGAGTCGGCACCCGCCGCTTTCACCAACCCGGACCACAGCCCCTCGTGTGGGCTCCGCATCGCGGCCCGCACCGCCGCGCGCCGCACGGCGGGATCCGCCTCCTCCAGGGCCGAGCGCAAGACGGCGGCGGCGGCGTCCCCCGGAAGGACTCCCGCCACCGCCAGCAGCGCGACGCGCCATGTCGTCGGTCCGGCCATCACCTCCTGGCGCCAGCGCCGCAGGGCCGGGTCGTCGGCCGTCAGCTGTAGCCGCTCGCACGCCAGGGTGAGGGCCCGCACCGCCTCGCCGCGCCGCCCCTCGTCGGGTGCCTGCTGCGCGAGCCGGACGAGTTCATCGAGCTGCCGTGGTTCCACGACCAGGGAGAGGGCGCGCAGCACCGCGACGCGGACGGCCGGTTCGGCGGCTTCGGCCATCGCGAGCAGATGCCGCGCGGCACTGCGTTCGCCCCGCTCGCCCAGTGCGCGGGCGGACTCCACCCTCACTTCGGCCGACGAAGCCTGCAACGCGTCGATCAATCGGGCCGACACCCTCCGCGCCCGCAAATCCACCAGTGCCTGCCGCGCCGCCTTCTGCTCCGGCCCGGCCGTGGCGGCAAGGGCCAGCAGGCGTTCGACGTCTCCCGCCTCCCCCACCCGTCCCAGGGCTGCCACCGCCCCGCGGCGCACCTCCTCGTCCGGGCTCGCGAGCAGGCCAAGGACGTCCTTTCGGTCCGGCCATTCCGCGCGCCGCAGCCAGGCGTCCAGGACGGCCACCTGCCGCTCCGGGGCGAGCACCGGAAGCCTGGCCCGCAGGACCCGGCCGGTCTGGGGTGCCGTCAGCTCCGCCGTGGTTCGCAAGGCCGCATCCAGCTCCGGCCCCGCCGGACCGGCAATCGCGCCCTCCCAGAAAGCCAGCGCCTCCGCGGGCGGCGAAGTACGAATCCATCCCTCGATGGCCGCGGCGCGGTGCGCCCGCACCGTCGCGCCGTCCCGCACTCGCACGAACAGGCGCTGGGCTTCGCTCTTCCTGCCGTCCTGCGCCCGTCGCTGCGCCTGCTGCAGGAGCGCGTCCGCAACCCTTGGCCGCAGGCTGGCCGGCACCGTGCCCCACGCCTCCTCCAGCAGCGGCACCACCACGGGATGCTCCAGTTCCCCGAGCGTCTGGAAAACGGCGGCGGCCGTCGCCACCACCTCCGGTGAAACGGCGCCGCCTTCGCGCGCCAGGCCCGGCTTCAGCTCCGCCCAAAGCTCCGCGAGCAGCGGCGCCGCCTCGGGTTCCCGACGCACGGCCAGGGAGGCCAGCAGGCCCAGCCGGGCGTCTCCCGAGCTGGTCCGCAGCGCCGCCACCAGCGCCTTTCCGGCCGCGGGCACCGGCATCGACTCGAGGGCGGCCCTGGCCGCGTGCGCCAGCGAGGGATCCGAGAGCAGCGCGGCGAGAGCCGGGATGACCCGCTCCGACCCGATGCGCTGCAGCCGCACGCAGGCCGCCTCCCGCGCGGCCACGCCTCCTCCCGCGGCCAGCACGTCGAGGAGCCGTTCCTCCTCGTCGTCCCAGACCACGGCCGGCACCTCCGCCGCACGCATCCCCGCCAACCCGACCACGCCCGCGAACCACACCCCACGGATCAGGGCCGTTCTTCCCTGTAGGCGGGGCGACCCCGCCCCGCGCCCAAATGGAACCACCCACGAAAGGAAAGTCATCGAAGTCGTCCGCCTCCTCGGTGGTTCATGTCCGCCACGGGGCGCGCTTCGCCAGGCGCAGGAACCGGTTCGCCTCGTCGTCGCCCGGGAACCGCTCCGCCAGGGGATCCCAGCGCAGCGGACGTCCCACCTGTTTCACGATGCCGCCGAGGAGCAGCGCACTCGCCGAACGGTGGGCCACTTCCGCATCGCAGATCGGGCGCTGCCGCGTGCGCACACAGCGGAGGAAGTTGTCCGCGTGCCCGTGGTTGCGCGGCAGGTGGACTTCGTCGGGCCGCAGCGGCTCGCGCGCCAGCGACGCCGGTGTGGAGATCAACGTCTCGCGATCCACCGCGATCCGCCCCGCCGTGCCCACGAAGCAGGCCCCGCCCGACCCGCCCACCCGCTCCTCCGGATGCGGGCGACCGTACACGGTCACGCCGCTCGCATAGCGATAACCCGACCGCCCGTCCTCGAGGAACAACTCCACCGGGCCGGTCTGATCCGCCTCCGCGGCCCACTGGATGATGTCGTAGTGGTGCTGCCCCCAGTTCAGTTCGCCGACGTCGAAACGGTGCGCCCCGGCGTTGCCGTCGAAGGGAATCCAGGGCGCCGGGCCGAGGTAAAGTTCCCAGTCGAGATCGTCCGGCACCGGCCGGATCGCCGCCTCCGCCGGCCGCGAGGGCCACGCGATCGCCCCGCCATCCCGATGGCAGTAGATTTCCCGCAACCGGCCAATCCGCCCGCTGCGGACCAGTTCGCAGGCCAGCCGGAACTTGCCGCCGTATTCGCTCCGCTGTTGCGTGCCCGCCTGGTACACGCGGCCGTGGCGCCGCACGGCGTCGCGCACCGCCTGGCTTTCCTGGATCGTCACGGCCGTCGGCTTCTCGCAGTAGATGTCCTTCCCCGCGGCGGCCGCCATCACCGCCATCGTCGCATGCCAGTGCGCGGGCGTGGCGATGAGGACCGCGTCGATGTCCGCGCGATCCAGCACGTGCCGGAAATCCACATACGCCTGGCACCCGGCGGAACCGGGGCCGCGCGACTCCGCGTCGTGGGCGTTGACCCGTCGGACCGCGTCCTCGCGCCGCCCGCGCCGCACATCGCACACCGCCAGCACCTGCACATCCGGCCGGCCGGCGAACCCGCCGACCACATAAGTCCACGCCCCGCCGAACAGGTGGCCGCCGCCCTGCCCGCCGACCCCGATGAAGCCCATGGTGATCCGTTCACTGGGCGGCACGGCTCCGCCGCGGCCGAGCACCGAGGCCGGCATCACCGAGGGAAAGCCGATCGCGCCCAGCGCCGTCGCCGCGGTGCGGACAAACTGGCGGCGGCTCACTCGCGAGGGGGACAACGGGGCTTGGGGCAGGCGGGGCACCGGAGAGGGGAAAGCGCCACTCTCCACGCCCCCACGCGGGAGGCAAGACTCGGCGCGGAGCCGCCCCCGGCAGGCACGGGGTGCGCCCGACCAGACACCGCGTCATAAGTCCGGTGCGCTGTAGGCGCGACGATCTCGTCGCGCGGGCGAATGCGTCGACCGTACCCTGACGCGGGGCGGGGTCGCCCCGCCCACAGCGGTGACGCTCACTTACGACGTTCTGAATGGTTCCTCCCGGAAGCGGCGATCCATCGGCAGTTGTAGCCGGCCGCGTTGAGGCCGGCCCCGGGATGCACGCACGGCCAGAACGGCCCGGGGTCGCCGCCCCCGGCTACAGCGGACCAGGCACCGTGGCCAGCAGAGGTGTCCGAGTCCGCCCGCACGGCTACATTTGGTTGCAGCTTCGAGGCGTCGCGGAGAACCTCCCGGCCGCCCCCTCCCCTTCGCCATGGCCAAACCCACCCTCAAGCGCCTGCCGGCCAAGAAGCGGCCCCGTCAGGCCAAGTCCAACTCCCGCGGCTTCGCCGCCGCCGACACCGCCCTGCCCGAGCTAACCGGCGACGCCCTCGCCGCCAAAACCGCCGTCGAGGGCTGTGGCGGCCGGGTGACCGGCAGCTACCTCGATCCGCTTGGCGGCCAGCCGCTCCTCCTCGCGGTCCTGCCGATCGATCAGGTCGAACCCACTCCCTTCCAGCGCGACGTTTCAGATGCCCATCACAAGCGCCTCGCCGACGTCATCCATCGCACCGGGATCTTCCTGGATCCGATCATCGCGATCACGGCGCCGAAGGGTTTCTGGACCCCCAACGGCGGCCATCGGCTCGCGGCGATGCGCCGGCTCGGCGCGAAGGCGATCACGGCGCTGGTGGTGCCCCGCCGCGAGGTGGCCTGGCAGATCCTCGCCCTCAACACCGAGAAGGCGCACAACTTGAAGGACAAGTCCCTGGAGGTGATCCGCATCTACCGGCACCTGCTCCAGGAAGGCGCCGGCCAGCCGGAGCGCGAGTACGGCTTCTACTTCGAGGAGGCGTCCTACATCAAGATGGGCCTGTGTTATGAGCAGAACGCGCGCTTCAGCGGTGCCGTTTACCACTCCTTTGTCCGTCGGCTGACGGACTTCGGCGGGGACACCCTGACCCAGTCGCTCGCCGGCCATGAGCGCCACGCCGCAACCCTGATCGAACTGGACCAGAAGGTCGCCGAGGTCGTCGTCAAACTGAAGGCCAAGGGGCTGGTGAGCCCGTACCTGAAGACCTTCGTCGTCGCCCGCTGCAATCCGCTGCGCTTCATGGCGGAGCCGCCGACCCTCGATGAACTGCTGCGCACGATCCGCGGCAAGGTGGAGCGGTTCAACGTCGACAAGATCCGCCAGGAGGACATCGCCAGTTCCGGCGGCGGCGGCGCGGACGAAGAGTAGGCCGAATCGATCCCGGCCCTTCCGCACGCAGGGGATTTCCCCGGCAACCGGCCGCCCGACCGCCGGCGCCCGCCCCCATTGCCCGCCGTACTAGCGCCGATTAGGATTTCGTTCTTCCTCTGAACGCCCCGGCTGGCCCCTTGTTCGTCTCCCGGGCTCGGGCAGAATCCCGCGTGTGAAACGCACGCTGTCCGGCCTGCTGGCCATCGCCATCACCGGTCTCGCGCTGCGCGGACAAACCACCGCCGTGCCCGCAGCGCAGACGGTGATCCGCGACACCGCCTGGACCAGTGACGTCTCCACCCTCGTTTCCGCCAATCCGCGCTCGGCGCGCGGCACGGCGCGCCTGACCAACATCTCGGTCCGGGCGCAGGCCGGCAGCGGCGCGGGCAGCATCATCGCCGGCGCCGCCGTGCAGGGCACCGGGAGCCTGCCGGTGCTCGTGCGGGCCATCGGACCCGGCCTCGCCCAGTTCGGGGTCAACTCCTACCTCCGCAACGTCAACCTCGAGGTCTACCGCGGCTCCTCGCTCCTGGCCCAGACCAACACCACCGGCAACGGCTGCGCCGCTGCGTCGTCCTACGTCGGGTCGTTCCCCCTGCGCGAGCGCTCGGTCACCGCCGCCGGCGACGCGGCCCTCGCCGGCCAGGTTCCCGCGGGCACCGTGACCGCCCACTGCAACCCGGGCACGGGCGCCGCCGGCGTCGCCCTGTTGGAATTCTACGATGCCACCTGCACCCCGGGCCTCGCCTCGCCGCGTTTCGTCAATATCTCGGCCCGCGCGCGGGTGGAACCCGGCGAAGGGCTCATGGTGCTGGGCTTCGCCGTCACCGGCGAAGGCACCGTCACGCTCCTGTTGCGCGGCATCGGCCCCAGCCTCCAGCAACTTGGCGTCACCGACTGCGTGCGCGATCCCGTGATCGAACTCTACTCCGGCACGACCCGGATCGCCTCGAATAACAACTGGCGCGGCACCGATGCCGCCGAGGCCAACCGCCTCGAGGGCGCCCGGATGACCGTCGGCGCCTTCGCCCTGACCAGCGACAACGACGCCGCCCTCCTCGTCACCCTTTCCCCGGGCGCGTACACGCTGCAGGTGCGGGGCGGCAGCGCCACCGACAGCGGCGTCGCGCTCGCGGAGATCCACGAGATCATGCGCAGCGGGCCCGACCTCCTGCCCGCCGGCGTCGAGGCCAACGAGGTGCGATTCACCGACGCCGGCACCACCGGCCTCGGGACGTGGCGCGCCGAGGTGATCACCTCGCCCGCACGCTGGAGTCCCGGGTTGCCCCTCAAGGTGCAGGCGCGGCTCACGTTCAGCGACGCCCTGCTCGCCGGGCTCGCCGCCAAGGGCGTCACGCCGGACTCCTTCCTTCTCCTCGTGACCGCCGAACGTGTCTTCGACGCCGACGGCCTCCTCCGCCTGCCGAGCGACGAGCGCATGTCGACCCTGCTCACGCCGACGGGCCTTGCCATCGAGGGCGGCGTGCAGGGCGCCGTGACCACGCGCTACGGCTACCGCTTCCGGACGCCCGTCGACGAACTGGTGACGGTGCCGCTGGCGGCCACGCAGGTCGTGGACGGCGGCCGCGCGGTGACGTTCAACGTGCCGACCCGCCTGCCGGAAAACCTGCCGCCCGGCATCTACCGCCTGCGGCTCGACTACGGGGTCGCGATGAAAACGAAGATCACCAATCTCAACGCCGAAACCTTCGCCCGCCGCGGCTTTCCGGTCGGGCCCTGCGACACCGAGAGCTACTCCCCGCTCTTTCCCGCCAGCGCCCGGCACGTGACCGGCCGGATGGTCGACGCGAGCACGATCCGGCCGCGGATTCCGTGGGTGCTGCTCTACGCCTACAACTCCAACGGCTACCGCGGCGCCGTCGCCGCCGAGGACGAGGCCACCTTCGCTCTATCGGCGCGCAACCTGATCCAGGACGACGTGATCCTGGCGCGCTTCAGCGAGACCACGACCACCTCCGTCAACGCCTACTCCCTCGAGCCGCAGTTCCCGACCGACACGATCTTCCTGCGCCAGAACATTCCCTGGGACTACACCAAGGGTGAACTCTCGGTCCAGATCACGCAGCCGGACGGCAAGGTGGTGGACCTCGGCACGGCGCCGTTTGTCGGCCAGTCGGGCCAGTGGCCCACGACAAGAAACACCAAGTTCACCCAGTGGCGCCCGCCGATGTACGGCCAGTACACGGTCCGCGCGACCGGCTGGACGCAGGACATCTGGGGCAACCGGTACGAAGGCGGCGGTACCTACCGGTTCTGGATTGCGAAGCGCATGACACTCGCCACCGCCACGTTTCAGGGGCAGCCCTACCCCGTGGGCAACCGGTACGGCCGCGACATCGGCCTCGCGCCGGCGGTGCCGGCGGACATCACCGTGACCGCCACCCTCCTCGTCAATTCGGACCGGGCCAACGCCCGCACGATCTCCTACTCCGGCAAGGCCACCGCCGGCGGGGTCTTCGGCGCGGCGCAGGGCATGAAGCCCCTCGCCTTCGATGCCCCCGGCGAGTATCACGCGCACGTCCTCGCCAAGTACACCGACGCCGACGGGCACCTCTGGGTCGAGTCGATGCGGCACGCCGGCGTGATCTATCCGACCGACTCGCCGATCGTCGCCCACGGCAAGATGCTCAACGTCAATGGCCGGCTGGTGGAGCGCGGGGAGACCGGCAAGGAGGGTTACCTCGATCCCGTCACCGGGGTGCAACGGCTCGAGCACATCGACTTCCCCTACAACGCCGGCGACGTCCTGCTGATCGCCACCGAGCAGCACTCCGCCAACAAGATCGAGCCGGTGTTGAGCTGGGCCCAGAAGGTCAACCCCGCGCCCTACGACTCCAAGATCCAGTCGATCGGCTACTCCAACGTCCGGATCCAGACCTCCAACGGCTACACGCCGCATCTGTTCCCCGAATACATCACCGACCTGCAGTATTTCTACGCCGCCGCGCCACGGCCGGGTTTCATGGGCCGGTTCCTCGTCAGCGAGGACGGCGTCCGCGCGCCGTACTGGCAATTGAGCCCGCAGAGTTTCGGCGGCCAGATCGGCGCCTCGAGCAACGGCGACTCGCCCGGCGAGATCTACCGGCTGCTCGGCGGCGTCGTGCTCCGCAACCAGGGCCAGGCGCCGGTCTACGCCGGCTACATGGCCAACGCCGTCACCCTGCCCGCGGACAGCCGCAACAACCGCGTGATTGCCCCCGGCTCCGAGGACATCATGGGGCCGACCGGCGAGAAGGCCCGGATCTTCCTCGCGATGAACGCGCGCCCCGGGATGGTCTACGATCAGGGCGTGAACTTCACCCCCGCCTTCCAGATCGACCCGATGCTGCCGGTGGCGATGAAGTTCACGATGACCTACCCGGACGGCCGCCAGGTCACCGCCCAGGGCACCGGCGACGGCAGCGGCTCCTGGGCCGGCGTGCCGTGGAATCTGGATACCCCGGGCGTGTATCGCTATTCGGTGGACGGCACGTGGAGCGGCTACAAGGCCCTCGTGCCCGGCCTGCCCACCGACGGCGGCATGATGTTCGTCATCGACAAGGATCGGCCCGCCACGGTGCCGACGCTGACCTTCAACCTGCCGCCGACCTCGAAGTTCGACGCCGCGAAAGGCACGGTGTTCAACGGCACGACCACCGCCAGCGTCGTCTACTTCGCGGCCGTCATCCCCGGCTCCGTGATCGGCCAGGGCACGCTCCCGGTCACGGCCGGGAAGTTTTCCTGCACCTTCGACCCGGCCGCGATCCGTCGCACGAACCCCACCTACGACACCAACAATGTCACCACCGGCGCCGCGGAGTTGGGCGACGTGGTGCACTACACGTTCTTCTCCCCGCAGAAGGGCGCCGACGGCCAGGCGTGGTGGTCCTTCGTGCGCCTGATCATCCGCGGCAACACGGTGCACTACGCGCGGTAGAAACCGGCCGAGCCGGGGTCACCGCCCCCGGCTACAACGCCGACAGACACGTCCGACATAAGGAAGCCCAGTTGTAGCCGGCCACGTTGAGGCCGGCCCACCGCACGATCGCACCCGGAACCAAACCGGGGTCACCGCCCCCGGCTACATCGTAGGCAGGCAGGTCCGACAGGCGGGCCCCCCGGCCGGCCGCGTGTCTGGCCACAAATTCATGATCGGCGACTGGACTCGCAAGGGGCGCGACGGCAGCATGCCGGGCAGCCAACATGCACCGCCGCATGATCTTGTCTGCCTTCGGCTTCCTGGCCGTTCTGGGGCTCGTCGCGCTCTGGCGGACGGTCGCAGGCCGGGATGACTCGCTGGCACGGCTGCAGCGCTCCGGAGAGATCCGAATCGGATACGCCGCCGAGGAACCCTACGCCTTTGTCCGTCCCGGCGGCGAAGTCACCGGGGAAGCTCCGGAGATCGCCAAGGTCGTGGTGGCCCGCCTCGGCATCGCCCGGATTTCCTGGAGGTTGATCGCTTTCGAGGAGCTGATTTCCGAGCTGGAGGCCGGACGCATCGATGTGATTGCCGCCGCGATGTTCATCACGCGCGAGCGCGCCCGGCAGGTGCGCTTCTCGATCCCCACCTTCCAGGCCCGGCAGGCCTTGCTCGTTGCTCCGGGCAACCCCCTCCAGCTCCACTCCTATCAGGACGCGGTCGCACATCCCACGGCGCGGATCGCCTTGCTGGCGGGATCGGTGGAGGCGCCCTTGCTGCGCCTCCTCGGCCTGCCGGGTGATCGCCGAATCGCCGTTCCCGATGCCATCACGGGACGGGTGGCCGTGGAGTCCGGGCTGGCGGATGGCCTGGCCCTGTCCTCGCCGACCGTGCGTTGGATGGTCCGGTCGACGCCGAGCCCCACCACCGAAATCGCCCAGCCGTTCCGACAGACCGCCGCCCCTTCCGGCGAGCTGCCCGGCGAAGGCGCGTTCGCCTTCCGGCACTCCGACCTCGCCCTGCACGCGGCGTGGAACCAGGTTCTTCAGGGCTTCCTCGGCAGCCGGGAACACCGGACGCTCGTCGCCGGCTTCGGGTTCACCCCGGACGAACTGCCCCGCGGAGCCAGCTCGACGTCAATCGCTCCCCAATGACACCGGTCGCCGACTCGCCGTCATCCGCCGTCCCCTCCGGTCCAGGATCCACCGTCGTCGTCTACCGTTGGTTCTGGGCCGCCCTGGCCGCCGCCCTGCTGGTGACCGGCCTGGTCGGCTGGCTGCACTTCCAGCAGCGCCAGACGTTCGAACGCGAAACCGCCCAGCAGCGCCACGTCCGCCAGGCACGGGTCAATCTCAACCGCGGATACCTCCTCGCCAGCCTGACCTCGGACCCGGCCTTCCCTTTCAACCGCGACGAAGGCCTGGCGCTCATCCGGCAGTCGATCGCGGATTTTGCGTCGACGCTGAAGGATGTCGCACCCGACGTCCGGCAGACGGCCGCGGCGTTTCGAACCCTCGCGGGGGACCTCGATACCGCCCTGGCCCGGTGGGAAACCGAAGGCAGCCCGGAGAATGCCGCCGCGTTGCGCATCGCGTTCGGCCGCATGGACCGCCAGGCCGCCCTGCTCGACGCCGCCAACGAACGCCAGCTCCGCGAACTCTCCGCGCGGCAGCTGCGGACCTTCGTGCTGGCCGTGGGCGGCGCGGCCCTGCTCTTCGCCTCCGGCCTCGCCGCCATCGTGGTGGCGGCCCGGGCCAGTGGGCGGGAGGAAGCCGCGCGCCGGCGCGGCGAGGAACAGGCGGCCGCGGCCCACGCCGAGCGCGCGCGCCTTCTGGTCGAGGCCGAGCAGGCGCACCAGGCCCTGCTCAAGGTCGTCGCCGAGCAGCAGGCCGCGGAAGCCGCGCTGCGCAAGAGCGAGACGCGCTACCGCGGCCTGGTGGAAACCTCGTTCGACTGGGTGTGGGAGGTCGACACCGACTGCCGCTACACCTACGCCAGCCCGCGAGTGCGCGAACTGCTCGGGTACGACCCCACCGAGGTGTTGGGGCGGACCCCGTTCGACTTCATGCCCGAGGCCGAGGCCCAGCGCGTGCGGCGCGCCTTCGAAGCTCTCATCCCCGGCCGGCAACCCATCATCGCCCTCGAAAACACCAACCTTCATCGGGACGGCCGGCTCGTCGTGGTCGAAACCAACGGGGTGCCCATCCTCGGTCCCGACGGGACCTGGCTGGGCTACCACGGCATGGACCGCGACATCACCGCGCGCCGGGCCGCGGAAAAGGTTCTCCGCCTGCGCGGCGCGGCCCTTGAGGCGGCGGCAAACGCCATCGTGATCACGGACCGTTCCGGCGTGATCGAATGGGCCAACCCAGCCTTTACCGCGTTGTCGGGCTGGACCCTGGCGGAGGCCGCGGGGCACAACCTGCACGAGCTGGTCAACTCGGGCCACCACGACGCGGCCTTCTTCAGCCGGATGTGGGACGACATCCTGGCGGGGAAGGTCTGGCGGGGAGAAGTCGTCAACCGCCGCCAGGACGGCGTCGTGCGCACGGAGGAGATGACCCTCACGCCGCTGGCCGACGAGAACGGCGTCGTGCAGTACTGCATCGCAATCAAGCAGGACATCACCGAGCGCAAGACCCTCGACACCCAAAGCCGCCACGCGCAGCGGATGGAGGCGATCGGCACCGCTTCGGTCGCGCCGTAGGGGGTGTGGATCTCGGCGCCTTCGGCGAGCAGGGGCTGAAAAAGCGCGATGGTGCGCGCCTGCACCGGCGCCCCGGCCGAGATCACCCGCTTCAAAGAGGGCAGCCGCAGGCCCCGCGAGCTTCCGTAGGCGCCCAAGCGGTCCAGCAGCGCCGGCGAGGCGAACATGTTGGTGACGCCCTGATCGGAGATGGCCTCGATCAGCCGCTCGGGGTTGGCCCGGGCCGGCCGGGTGGGGTCCATCTCCGGCACCACCAACCTCTGCGTCAACGCCCGCGACGCGATGCCGGAGGGCGGTCATCTGACCCTGCGGGCCGCCGTGGTAAACCTGCCGGCGGGCGCCCCGGAATTGCCGCCGGGCGTCAGTCCGGGGACCTTTGTCCGAATCGAGGTGGACGACACCGGTCGCGGGATCCCGCTGGAGATTCGCCACCGCATCTTTGATCCCTTCTTCACCACCAAGCCCCTGGGCAAGGGCACCGGCCTCGGGCTGTCGACCGCGCAGGGCATCGTCCGCGGCCACGGTGGCTTCATCACGCTCGATTCCGAACCCGGACAGGGCTCCACCTTTGGCGTGTACCTGCCGGCGGACGCGGACGCCGAAGCCGCCCCGGCCATCGAAGCCGCTCCGCGGGCAACGACGGGGGCGGGGCGCACCCTCCTCGTGGTCGACGACGAGCGGCCAGTCCGTCGGGCGTTCAGCCTGCTGCTCGAGCAGCACGGCTACCGCGTCCTGACCGCGGTCAACGGCAAGGATGGGCTCGCGCAGTTCCTGGAACACCGCGCGGCGATCCGTCTCGTGCTCACCGACCTGATGATGCCCGTGATGAACGGCCTCGCCCTCGTGAAGGCCATCCGCGCCGTGGATCCCGACATCCCCCTCGTGGCGGCCAGCGGCCTCGGCGATCTGGAGAAAGGCCCCGAGCTGGCCGCGCTGGGGGTGAGGCGCATCCTGTCCAAGCCTTGTTCCGCGGAGACGCTCCTGGAGGCGATCGAGGAGCAACTCGGCGCCGGAGAGACACCGCGCTGACGGCGGCCTCGCCCTCCGCGTCTCCCGCGCCGCGATCCCGGGCGCCGCCCGACGCTCCCGGGGGTCGAGCGGCTGCGATCGAAGGGCTCGACAACCGGGCCCGCTCTGCCACCGACTGAGCAGGTTCCGCCATGCGCCCCTCCCCGCTCCTGCCTCGCTACCTCCCTGCCCTCCTTGCCCTCCTCGTGGGGATTCTCCCGACGTCCAGTCGGGCCGCGCCCCGACCGGTGGTGCTTCGTTCCGGTCCCGCCGAGGCCGTGGGAATGGATGCCGCGACCCTGGCCCAAGGGGTCGAACTCTATCGGCGGGCGGTCGCGCGCGGGGAGTTGCGCGGCGCGGTTTTGATGGTCGCGCGCCGCGGCACCATCGTCCTCCACGAGGCAATCGGCTGGAGAAATGTCGAACAGCGGCTGCCGATGGAGAAGGACACGCTCTTCCGGATGGCCTCCAACACCAAGCCGGTGGTCGCCTCCGCGATCCTGCTGCTCGAACACGAGGGACGGCTGAGCGTCGATGACCGCGTGGGGCAGCACCTCCCCGCCTTCGCCAACGACCGCTGGCGGGAGGTCACCCTCGCCCACCTCCTCTCCCATTCCTCCGGGCTGCGCCTCAACCGGATCTTCCTGCCGTTTGATGATGACGAAGGCCGGGGCCTGCCCCGCACACTCCAGGCCGCCGTCGGACGCTTCGCTGCGATCGGGCCCGAAGTCGCGCCCGGCACCTCCTACAGCTACAACAACGCCGGCTACAATACCCTTGGGGCGGTGATCGAGGTCGCGGCGGGCCAGCCGCTCGAGGATTTTCTCCGCGCCCGGTTCTACGAACCCCTGCGCATGCGCGACACCCTGAACCACGAGGATCCGGACAAGCTGGACCGCATGGCCACCGTGTACCGGGGCACCAAGGGCAAGGACGGCAAGATTGCCTGGAAGCGGGGTTTCACGCCGGGCGACCCGCCCGACTTTCCCGTCATCCGGGCCTCCGGAGGGATGATCTCCACCGCGATCGACTACGCGCGCTTTCTCCAGATGTACCTGAATGGCGGCGAGTATGACGGCGTCCGCGTGCTGCCGGCCGGCATCGTCGCAAAGGCCACGCAGCCCCGCATCGCCGCGGGCAAGGAGGGTTCGTACGGCTACGGCTGGATGGTTGCCAGTGACGGCGTGCACGGGCACGGCGGCTCCGACGGCACCTATGCCTGGGTCGATCCCCGGCGTGAGCTCTTCGGCCTGATCTTCACGCAGAGCCCCGGCGGTCTCAACCCGCGCGACGAGTTCAAGCGCCTCGTCGCCGCCGCCGTGCGATAGGCGCCCGCGAGCCTCCGGCCGTCAACGCCGCGGCCCTGCCTTCAGTCGAGCCTCACGCGCGCGTAGCAGATCGTGTTCGCCGCTCCCCCGCGCATGCCGAGCAGTTCCAGCCACGGTGAGGGCGCGCTGCCCGCCCGCTCGGTCGCGGTGAAGAAGCTGCGGAAAGGCTGCGCCAGGGGCAATCGCACGACCTTTCCCGCCGTGCCGTCGGCCGGGATTTCCTCCAGCCGATTCTCCGCCACCCGTCGTCCGTCCGCCAGGCCGGCGACATGATACACCGCGAACAGCCGGCCGTCCGGGGTGGCGTGGAACCGCCCGGAGGCCGCGATCAACCCCGGACGATCCTCGTTCGACTCCACCAGCGCGCGCCGGTGCACCACCCGACCTTCCTTCACGACGGCGTGCACGAGCGCGTGGCTCTGTTTCGCTTCCGGGAAGAACCGCGCCCGCAGGCGCTCGTCGAGGGCCCGCTCACTCCAGAGGAGGTGGACTGCCCCGTCCGGGGAAAGCCAGAGATCGCACGGGGACATCCAGCCGCAGGTCCGGTCGCGGCTGGCGACTTCAACCCACTCCCTGAACGGCTCACCGGCGATGTCCCGCGTCCAGGTGTAGAAGAGGCGACGGAAATCATAGTCCCATTCCCGGCCGGTCAGTTCCCGCTTGTACGCGCGCCAGGCCGTGTACGGCTCGACGATGTCGCTGACCCCGAAGAAGTGCACGGCGCGACCGCGCAGCGCGACGGCCGGATAGCAGATGCGAATCGGCTGCGGCTTGTCGTAGCCCGCGCCCCACGGCCACGGCAGCCGCCCCTGCGCACTCCACCGGCCCGACCGATCCCGAAAGGTCCATTCCGCGTGCGTGTAGCCGATGTTCTGGAAGAGCACACACTCCCCCGCCGCACCGTCCGCGGCGAAGCTCCGGTACGAGTGTTCGGTGAAGGCCGGTGTGCCGGCCCAGACGGGGCCCAGCGCAACGGGTGCCGCCCGGGGCTCCGCCGCGGCAAAGCGCCACACCTCCGGTCGCGCGGGCCCGCCCCGGCCCGGCGGCGTTTCCCCGATCGCGGGATTGGCGGAGAGAAGCACGCTGCCGTCGCGAAAGATCGCCAGCGGGGCGGGTTCGCGCGTCCGCGCCCCATCCTCGTGCACCCGCTCCCAGCCCGCCGCTCCGCGGCGCAGCAGGAACCAGCGGCAGTTGTTCAACGGCTCCACGCCCGGGATGACCTCGATCCCGCTGGCGAAGACCGTCTCGCCCACCCGCACCAAACAGGTCGACCCCGCGCACCAGAGGGGGCCGGCCCCGTTCCGGGCGTCCGTGAACGCATACACCTCCTCCTCCACCTCGACGACCGGCTTCAGCTCGCGCGCCGGCAACCCGCCGGCGACCACCAGTCCGAAAAGCACCGCCCGGAACCACATCCCGACAGCAGAAGGTCCTCCCCCGGCCCTGTCGAGCCGGAGGAATTTTGTGGAAAACCACGACGGGACACGAATCGCCACGATGGATCGCCCGGCACGCCGCGTTCGCCTTCGGGTGGGCGGCAAGACCTCCGTCTTCGCCGGGCACCTCCATTCGTGCTTGTTCGGGTCCATGCGTGGTTCAACTGCCGGGAGACGGATCGAGCCCTCGGCACCCGGGCCAAAGACGTTCAACAGCTTGATTAAGGGGGAGGTTTACCCTGACTTTCCACCCTACACGCTCGGGGACGGCACCCGCCCGTCCCCCCTCCCCACCCCATCCGCCATGAACCTCCCCCTGTCTTCCGCCCGCCGGCTTCGCCGCCAGGTCCGCGCCGCCGTGCTGCTCGCGCTCATCTCCACTCCCTGCTTTGCCGATGGTTCCGTCGCCGGCAGCCTGCGCCACGCCACGCACGGCACGCCCCTGCCGGGCGCCGCCGTGCGGCTGCTCCCGGGCGAACGGGAGGTCGCCACGGATCGCGAGGGTGCCTTCCACCTCTCCAACGTCCCCGCGGGGACCTACACCCTCGAGGCCACCTATCTCGGCCTCGAACCCCACCGTGCCACGGTGCGGGTCACCGACGGACAAACCGCCCGCGTCGACGCCCGCCTCGGCGAAGGCGCGATCGTGATGGAGGCCTTCACGGTGGAGAGTCTCCGCGAGGGCCAGTCTCGCGCCATCAACCAGCAGCGGACCGCCAGCACGATCTCCAACATCATTTCCTCCGACGCCATCGGCAACCTGCCCGACCGCACGGTCGGCGAGGCGCTCGCCCGGCTGCCGGGCGTGAACGTCGTCGACGATCAATGGGCCAACATCCGCGGCACTCCGGCGGAACACAATGCCGTCACCCTCGACGGTGATCGCTTCACCACCGCCGGCGGCAGTGTCGATGAAACCTCCGTCCAGTACGACAACCGGGCGGTCGATCTCTCCCTTATCCCCGCCGAAATGGTCGGCGGCATCGAGGTGATCAAGGCGCTCAGTCCCGACATGGATGCGGACTCCTTCGGCGGCACGATCAACCTGGTGTCCCGCAGCGCGTTTGACCTGAAGGAACGAAGCCTTAACGGCAAGTTCGAGTACATCCGCAATTCCTTCCGGCGCCAGCCCGGCCATTCCGGATCCATCACGTATATGGACGTCCTCGACAAGGCGCGCACGCTTGGCCTGGCCGCGACGCTGACCTACCGGAAGGAGGACCGGATGATCAATGATTACGAGTTCGCCTACTACGACGCCGGCGCGCTTCCGGTCGG
This sequence comes from Verrucomicrobiota bacterium, assembly GCA_016222805.1. Classification (GTDB taxonomy): domain Bacteria; phylum Verrucomicrobiota; class Verrucomicrobiia; order Opitutales; family Opitutaceae; genus ER46. The sequence continues at coordinate 212,764 of JACRQG010000005.1, forward strand.
AACCTCGGGCAGCGGCACCGCGGGCGCCCTCCCGGCGGTCGGAGATCAGGGCATGGAAGCCTACGACACCCGCCTGAAGTTCCAGACGCTCGAGAAGATCGGCGCCACCGTGAACCTTGACTGGAAAGCGTCGGACGCGACCGAACTCCACCTCCGCACCTTCTACCAGGATTCCGACAACCAGGGTGGCCGCTTCCGCAACCGTGTCCGCGCCACCTCACGCTGGAACGCCACCTCCACCGCCGCGCTGCAAAGCGGGGCCCAAGTCCGGTTCCAAAACTACTTCGAGGACGGAAACCGAGACCAGCAGTCCCTCCGCCTCGGGGTCGAGGGCAAGACCCGCCTGCTTTCCGGAGGCACGCTGAAGTACGGAATCCGCTACGGCGACTCGGAGGAGACCGCGGAGCGGACCCGGTACATTTTCGACTTTCCGAGTAATACGGAACGCCGGGCCTACGGCTGGTCCATCGACCGATCCAACCCGCAGCTTCCGGTGGTCTCGATGACGCACCTCGCCACCGGCCGAAACGGGTTCCTCTACAACCTCACGGATCGCAAGCTTTCCTCCCTGCGCTTCCTCAACGGCAAGGAGACCGAGGAGGACCTCACCGGTAACCTCGACTACTCGTTCCCGCTCGCCCTGGGCCCACAAGCCGTCGACTGGAAGGTGGGCGCCAAGATCCGCGGCAAGGACCGCCGCTCCCGTCCCCGCATCCAGGACTTCAGCCCGCCCGCCAGCGCGGTGCCCACGATGGCGGACTTTCCGGTCTCGACGGAGCCGCAGGGCCTGCTGCGCGGCTCCCAGGCCACGATGGGAACCTACGTCTCCCTCCCGGCCATCGTGCAGTACTACAACGCCAACCGCGCCAGCTTCGCCGTCCTGCCCGGCTCGGAGATCCGCATCCTCGACGCCCGCACCTACGACGTGAACGAGGATGTCGCCGCCGCCTACGCGATGGGCACCACGAAGTTCGGCCGGCTCGAGGTCATCGGCGGCGCCCGCTGGGAACAGACCAAGACCGGCTACAACTGGATTTCCGATCCCCTCGGCGCGTCGCGCGGCTCGCAGCGCTACGACAACTTCCGTCCCAGCCTGCTCGCCAACTACCGCTTCGACCGCAACGTCGTCGCGCGCTTCGCCTACACCCACACGCTCTCCCGCCCGGCCTATGGGGACCTCATCCCGTATCGGGCGATTGACGACACCCAGGGCGAGTCCGGCAACGGCGGACTGGAACCCGGCGATTATCCAGAGACGAACAAGGTCTACCTCGGCAACGCCAAGCTCAAGGCCCAGCGCTCGGAGAACTTCGACCTCTCGCTCGAATACTACCTGCCGCGCTCCGGCGTGGTGTCCGCCGCGGTGTTCCGGAAGAACCTTCGCGACGTCATCTTCCGCAGCCAGTGGAAGCTTCCGACCGACCCGTCGACAATCTACTTCCAGGAGCGCAATGGCTCCTCCGGCCGCGCCACCGGCCTCGAACTGGCCTGGCAGCAGGCGCTCACCTTCCTGCCGAAGCCCCTGGACGGCTTCGGGGTCAACCTGAACGCCACGTTCATCCGCGGCTCCTCCGTGCTCGACGAACTCGTGCCCGGCACGACGGCTTCCTATCGCGCGCTCTCCGTCGGCTTCCTGCCGGAACAACCCAAGAAGGTTTTCAACGCCCAGCTCTGGTGGGAGAAGTTCGGATTCACGGCCCGCGTGGCAGTCAACTACATCGACGAATTCGTGCGCACGTCCGGCGGCCTCACTGCCTTCTCCGTGAACGACGAGGCCACCCGCGTCGATGCCTCGCTCAGCTACCGGCTGAGCAAGCATTTCACCCTCTACCTCGAGGGACGCAACCTGACCAGCGAGGTCACGTCCTGGTATGCCACGACCAAGAACCGGCCCGAGGACTACACCTACACCGGGGCCATCTACACCGGCGGGGTGAAGTTCCGCTTCTGATCCCGGGCGCCCCCGGCCGGAATGCAGCCGCGCGCGGCGGGCCCGGCCGGGCGTGATCTCCCGGCGCAATTCCGATTGGCACCGCGGAGGCCGGAATCCACGCTCCGCGGCGTTGTGACGCCTGCTCCCGTCCGCCGAGTCACCCTGCGCGATGTCGCGCTGGCGGCGGGTTGCCATTACAGCACGGTCTCCCTCGCCCTGCGGGACCATCCCCGCCTGCCCGCGGAAACCCGCGAACGGGTCCGCCGCGTGGCCCGGCAGCTGGGCTACGTCGCCGATCCCCTGCTCTCGTCGCTGTCGAGCTACCGGACGGCCCGCCGTCCGCCCACGTTTCACTCGAACCTGGCGTGGATCACCAACCATCCCACCGCCGACGGCTGGCGGGAGGCCGACGTGTTCCACCACTACTACCTCGGCGCCGAGGAACGGGCGCGGGCCCTCGGGTATTCGCTGGAGATTTTTTGGATGCGCGAGCGCGGCATGACTCCCGCCCGCGCCAGCCAGATTCTGCGCTCCCGCAACATCACCGGCCTCCTGATCTCGCCCCAGCCGGGCCCCGGTGGCAAACTGGAGCTCGACTGGCCGTCCTTCTCCGCCGTCGCCCTCGGTTACACCCTCGCCAGCCCTGGCCTGCACCTGGTGAGCACGCACCAGTACCGCTCGATCAAGCTCGCCCTGCAGCGGCTCGCCGAGCGCGGCTACCAGCGCATCGGGCTGGTCATGCCGGACCTCAGCGACGCCCGCGTCGACCGGAACTGGCTGGCCGGCTACCTCGTCGCGCAACAAGCCCTGCCCCTGCGCCAGCGTGTGCCGCACCTTTTTCCGTCTGCATGGGACGAGAACGCCTTTGGCGCGTGGCTGCGGCGGCACCGGCCGGACGCCATCGTGACGAAGAACCTCGAAGTGCTGCCCGCGCTCCGCCGTCTCCGGCGGCGCGTGCCGGAGGATCTCGGGGTGGCCTTCCTGACCCTGCCCCAGGTCGACGGCCGCCTGTCGGGCATCGATGAGAATCCGCGCGAGGTCGGCGCCGCGGCCGCCGACTACTTGGCCGGCATGATCCACCGCAACGAACGCGGCGTCCCCGCCATGCCGCAACGCGTGCTGATCGACGGCTCCTGGATCGAAGGAAGCACGGTGCGGCCGGCGACCCGCACCCTCGCGTAGCCCGTTTCTGGCGTTCCCGCGTGGGAAGCGGGGCGGCCTCGCCCCGCGACTCCCGCCGGCGACACGCCAGCCCGCGCGGCGGGGTCGCCGCGCCCACAGACATCGCGAATTCCTGACGTAGTGCCCAAGCCATGAAGCGGGCGCAGCCGAGCAGCGGCACGCGTCACCGAACGTCGAACTTGTCCTCCCGCGTTGTAGGCGGGGCGACCTCGCCCCGCGACTCCCGCCGGCGACACGCCAGCCCGCGCGGCGGAGTCGCCGCGCCCACAACTGCCCCCGCTCCGCCCGGCCCTATCGCAGCTGCAGTCCTTCGCGCGTCGCCGCGAACCGAATTGCGTCGTAGTACAACGTCGCCGCCCCCAGGCCCGGCGCCGCATCGCGATAGATGCCGAACCGCGGCTGCGTGTCGATGTGCCCGAGCCCATGGCAGACGTAGCCCATGATCCCCTGGTAGCGGCCCAGTCGCTCCCCATCGATCCACACCTCCACGAAGCCACGGGCGTCGTGCGCCGGCCGGGTGTGCACCACGATCTCATGCCACCGACCCGGCACGATCGGCCGCACGCCCAGCTCGTGCCGGGAGTGATCGCAGTCCACCGATGACGCGACCAGGGCGGCCAGTTCCCGACCCCCTCGCAGGTAGAGCGCGAACGCCGGGCTCGCCTTCTCGCAGTGCTTCACGCCGGGCGCCAGCTGTGGCGGTCGCGGGCGCACGTTTTCCTTGAACTGATGGATCAGCGTGCGCGGACCGCCGGTCGGAAAATCCGCCGGCACCCGCAGCGCAAAGGCGTACCACACCTCCTCGCCAAGACGCACCTCCACGGGGCGCAAGGTCAGTTCGAAGCGCTCGGTGAGATTGCCCTGCCGCCCCTGCATCGCGTTGTCGCCGGGTTCCACCGTCACCTTCAGGCAACGCCCCCCGTGAAACGCCGGCACCTCCGCGGTCGTCACCGCGCGGCCCGGCTGCGGTCCGGAGGGACGCCAGCGTGCGCCGTCGACTGCGGATGCTTCAAAATCATCCCTCGCCGGTTCGCGGGCCATCGCCGGACTCGCCACGAGCAGACAGAGCGGAAAGAGCGCCACGCGCATGAAGCCAGTGGAGCGGGTCGATCCTTCCAGGACAATCCCGCAGCGCAATTGCGGCACCGCCCGGGCGGGATTCAACAGCTTGAGTAAGGCCGCCATCGCGTTCCCGCCCGCCCGGGCGCAAGACCGACTCCACCAGATTCAACCTCGCCGGCCGGAGAAGCGGCCCGCCATTGGGCGGCGGGGCCCGGAAGTCTCGCCCCCCTCGCGGATCCACAACTCCCACCGTCGGCTGACGATGATCCTCCACGTCTCCCCCATGCCCTTGCCGCCACCCGCGCCTCCGCCCTTCGCTCCCCGCCTCTCGCGGCGCCGGTTCCTCGGCGTCGTCGGTGGCGGCGCCGCAGGGTTCCTCGCAACCTCCTCCGTCGCCGCCCCGCCTGCCGCCCCGTGGCCGGACCTGGCGAGCCTGCCTGAGCGCCTGCCGCCGCCCCGAATCCCGTCCCGCCAGTTGCGCCTCGATGCGCTCGGCGCGTCCGCGAACGGCACGGCGGATGCCCTCCCCGCCCTGCGGAAGGGACTCCAGGAACTGGCCCGCGCCGGCGGCGGACGGCTGATCGTGCCCCCCGGCACGTGGCGGCTCGACGGACCGATCCACCTGACCAGCGGCATCAATCTGCACCTGGATGAAGGCGCCGTGCTGCGCTTCACTCCGAATCCGCCGCTCTACCTGCCGCCCGTCCTGACCCGCTTCGAGGGCACGGAGCTCTTCAACCACTCGCCCTGCCTCTACGCCTACCAGGCCCATCACATTGCCATCACCGGCCGCGGGATCATCGATGGCAACGGCGCCAAGGTCTGCACCGAGTGGCGCCAGCAACAGCGCCCGGACCGCGACCGGCTGCGGGCCATGGGAGCCGAAGGAGTGCCCGTCGCCCAGCGCGTCTTCGGGGCCGGCCATTTCCTGCGCTACGGCCTGATCCAGTTCTTCGGCTGCTCCCAGGTGCTGCTCGAGGACTTCACCGCCCTCAATTCGCCGTTCTGGTGCATCCACACCGTCGCGTGCTCGCAGGTGCGTGCCCGGCGCCTGCGCGTGGAGGGCGACCACCTCAACAACGACTGCTTCGATCCGGAGTCCTCGTCCGAGGTCCTGATCGAGGACTGCTTCTTCCGGAGCGGCGATGACTGCATCGCGATCAAGTCCGGCCGCGATCAGGACGGGTGGAGGCTTGGCCGGCCCTCCGAGGACATCCTGATCCGCAACTGCGAGCTTCACAGCACCGGGGCCGCGGCCATCGCCATCGGCAGCGAAATGTCGGGCGGGGTCCGGCGGGTGCGGGTGGAGAACTGCCGGATCGGGCGCGCCCGCCAGGGGTTCAACTGCAAGGGCAACCTCGACCGCGGCGGCGTGGTCGAACAGGTGCGCGTCCGCGGCCTCACGGCGGAGTCGGTGGACGAGTTTATCCAGCTTACCCTCGACTATCAGGGGCTGCGGGTCGGCGGCCATGCCCCGCGGTTTCGCGATTTCGAATTTCGCGGCCTGCACTGCCGCGAAGCCGTGACCGGGTTCTCGGCGCTGGGAGTCGCGGGCGCGGAGTTTGCCGACCTTCGCCTGGAGGACGTGACGGTGGACCGGGCCCGACAGCCGACCGTGATCCGGCATGCCCGATCGCTGCGTTTCGATCGCGTCCGGATCAACGGCACCGAGATGCGCCCCCCGCCCGCCGGCTGAGATCATGCGCCGCTCCGCACCCCTCTTCCGCACCACGGCCGGACGGCTCGCGGTGGAGGTGTATCGGGATCCCGCTCACGCCGCGTCCGCGGCGGCCACCCTCTGCCTCCGGCAGCTCCGGCGGACGATTTCGGCCCGGGGCAGCGCGCGGATCGCCTTCGGCGGTGACCCGGCCCCCGCCGCGGTGTTCGCCCACCTGATCCTACGGGCGCGCGCCGGCCGGCCCTTGCCGTGGTCCGCCGTCCAGGTGGTGCCGCTCGAGGAGTTCGAAGGACTCGAACCCGCGGATCCCCGCAGCGCCGCCGCCCGGCTCCACGCGCAGTTTCCGCACGCGCTGCCGGCACCGCACTTCGTTCCGCTGCCCCTTCCCGATCCGCCCGGCGCCGCGATCCCGGATGAGTTCACTCCCCTGCGTGCCGGAGAACGCCTCGACCTCGTCTGCCTCGAAGTCGGGGACCAGGGGCGGCTGGGTTTCAATCTCCCGACCGTGGCGGATTTCGCCGACCCGGCGACGGTGAAGCGGGTTGCCCTGCCGCCCGGACTCCGCGCGGCGGGGCGGGACGATTCGCGTCACCTCCCGCTCGCCCCGGCGCCAAGCCACGGGCGCACCCTGTCCCTTCCCGTGCTGCGCTCCGCCCACCGACTGGTGGCCCTGGCCTGTGGCGCGGACCGAGCGACCCTCGTCCGCGCCGTGGTACAGAGCCCGATCACGACCGCGTGCCCGGCCACGATGCTGCGGCTCCACCCGCAAGCGTGCCTGATGCTCGATCTCTCCTCCTCCACCCTCGCGTTTCCCTCACTCGCCTGACTCCCGCCTTCCGGCGGCCGGCCGGCACCCACTCCCCTTTCCTTCCGCCTCATGACTGCTCTCCGCTCCCTCACCTGGATCGCCCTCGGCTGCCTCGTCGCCCGCGGCGCTGACCAACCGGAACGCCTCATCCTCAACCTGACCGCGCAGCCGGCCACCAGCATCGCGATCACCTGGCGCACCTCCGGTCCGCACCCCGACGCCCGCGTCGAGATCGCCGTCGCCACCGACACAGCCGAGTTTGCTCAGCAGGCCCGCACCGTTCCCGCCCGCAGCGAGGTGTTCGCGCCGGACCGCGGGGCGCCGGTGCATCATCATTCGGCCCTCCTTGACGGCCTCACCCCGGCCACTCGTTACGCCTACCGGGTTGGGCACGCGAAGGAATGGAGCGAATGGAACCAGTTCGAGACCGCCGCCGCTGCGACCGCCCCCTTCCGGTTCGTCTGGTTTGGCGATCCCCAGGACAACATCGCGGAGCACTGTTCGCGAACGTTCCGGGAGGCCGCCCGCGCCGCCGGCGATGCCCGGCTGTGGCTGTTCTCCGGCGACCTCTGTTCGGAACCAGAGGACGGGCGCTGGGGCGAGCTGTTCCAGGCCGCCGGTTTTGTCTTCCGGCAGGTGCCGGTCCTGATGACGCCGGGCAACCACGACCTCGCCTACTTGAGGAAGGACGGCGCCATCGTGCTCGACGAGAAAGGCAAGAAGAAGCGCGGCCGGGAGGTGTCGGCGATCTGGCGCGCCCACCTGACCCTGCCCGAAAACGGTCCCCCGGGAGAGGCCGAGACCTCCTATCTGGTCGACTACCAGGGGGTGCGCTTCGTTCTGATCAACAGCAACGCCCCCCTCGAGGCCAAGGCCGCCTGGCTCGATCGCGTGCTCACGGAGAACCGCCAGCCGTGGTCGATCGTGGCGTTCCACCATCCGCTGTACTCCTCCGGCCGCACGCGGGACGACAAGGCGACCCGCGCCGCCTTCGAGCCGATATTCGACCGCCACGCCGTGGACCTCGTCCTCACCGGGCACGACCATGCCTACGCGCGCTCCCACAAGCTGCAGGCGGGAAAGATCGTCCCGGCCGCCGCTCGGGGCACCGTCTACGTCGTCTCCTCGAGCGGTCCCAAGACCTACGCGGCCCAGCCCCTCTACCATCACCTGATGGCGAAGACCGGCGAGGGACTGATGCTCTTCCATCCCATCACCGTCGACGGGCGCACCCTGCGCTTCGAGGCCCGCACCGCCGCCGGCAACCTCCATGATGCCTTCACGCTCACCAAGTAGGCTTCGCGCCGCCTGGCTCGTGCTGCTGCTGCCGATGCTGCCGGCGGCCGAGGTGTCGCTTCCCGACGAATACGGGCGCACCCTGGCCGTGCTGACGGAGTCGCTGGAGCGGCGGCAACTCGGCCCGGAGGCCGGCCCCGACGCCGGCGCCCTGTCGTGCCCGCACTGCCGTGTGCTGCACACGCGGGCGGCCGAGGCGGTCTGGCCCATGGCCATGCATTTCTCGCGAACCGGCGAAGCCCGCCACCTCCAGGCACTGCGAGCGCTCGCGACCTGGCTCTTCCAGCAGCAACAACCGGACGGCAGCTGGAAGGAGACGCCCGAGGAGTGGACCGGAACAACGACCGACCAGCTGCTGATGCTGGTCCTGGCCTTCCAACAGGTGGGCTCCAGATTCGATCCCGGGGAACAGAAGAACTGGCGGCAGGCCATCGAGCGGGCCGCGGACTATCTAACCCGAGTGATGAGCCCCGAGTTCGCCAGCATCAACTACTGCGCCACGACGACCGCGTCGCTCGCGGCCGCGCACCGTCTGGTCCCCAAACCCGCCTACCTGGCCAAGGCGCGTGAGCTCGCGCGTCAGACGGTTGCGCTGATGGACGAGGAGGGGTTTCTCAACGGCGAGGGCGGCAAGTGTTTCGACCGCAAGATGGGCGTCGACCTCGGCTACACCCTGGAGATGTCGTTCTGGGGCCTGGGTTACTATGCGCGGCTGACCGGCGACCGGCGGGTGGATGAACTCGTCCGCGCCGCCCTGCGCCGGCACCTCGCGTTCATCTATCCGGACGGGATGATGGACGGCTCGTGGGGCATCCGCTCCAACAAGTGGACCACCTACGGCAGCGCCACCTCCGACGGCTGCCAGGTGCTGTTTGCCCTCTACGCCGATGACGATCCGGCCTACCCGACCGCGGCGTGGCGCAACCTCCAGTACCTGCGCACGTGCCTGCACGACGGCCTGATCACCTACGGTCCGCACCATGCGCTCGTGCTCGGGCAGCCCCCATGCCTGTATCCAACGTTTGCCAAGGCCAAGAACCTCGCGCTGGCGCTGCATCTCGATTCGCGGCCGACGCGCACGCTGGCGCCGCTGCCGGCGGATCGTCCCGGCTGGAGGGAGCACTTTCCCACGATCGACGTGGTGACCGCCCGCACCCGTTTGTTCATGGCCACCCTCACGGCGTATGGCTACAAGGACATCGCGAAAGGCGCGGACTCCAAGTACATGTTCCGTCCGACCGGTGGCGCGATCTCCTGTCTCTGGGTCGAGGGTCTGGGCCTGGTGCAGGCCTCCAGCCAGACCGAGTATCACCGCTGGGAGCCGATGCATTTTCCCGCGGCCGAGGGCGTGCGCCCCCTGACCCCGCGCATCGAGTTCACCCGTGGCCCGCACTACTTCACCAACCTCTTCGAGTTCGACGGCCGCCTGCGCACGGAGACCGGCCCGGGCGGAGGGTTCGTGGTGTCGACCTACGGCGAATTGAAGGATCGCCGCTGGCACTACGGCGGCGTGAGCTACCGCCTCACGCACACGTTCCGAGACACCTCGCTCACGAAGGAAGTGACGCTGTTCTACCGTGGCGCCGAGCCGGAGGTGCGGATCGTCGAGCCAATCGTGCACCACGACGGCATGACCTTCCGCCAAATCGACGCCCGCACCATCGTCGTCCGCCGCGGGGCCCGCGGCCTCCGCCTGCACCTGGAATCCGGCCCCGCCACCCTCGCCTTGGGCCCGGACGCCGACAAGCACTGGTCGCCCTACCCCGCGCTGCGCGCCATGCCGGTGGTCATCACGGTCCCCTCCCCGGCGGCCGAGCAGCGGCAGCAGAAGGTCGTGTTCACGCTTGCACCCATGGAGTGAGTCAGCGCGTCGAGTTTCGTCGCGCGGACTCGCGCGGGCTGCGGGTCAAAACTGCCGTCGCGCCAACGGCAACGCGGATCCAGGTCGAAGCCGGAGGCGCGCTCAGCTCGCGTCCGGTCCCTGGACACGACCTTACAACCTAGCGCCACTACCCGAGAAAACAAAGCACCCCTCCCGGCCGGAAGCCGGGAGGGGCGGAAGATCCTGGATTGATGCGGGGCGGCGCAGGTCGGAACCGCCGCACCCCGGCGATACGGCCGCCGCTTAGTTGCGCGCGAAGACCGTCCTGCGCGCGGCCAGCAGGCCGATCAAGCCCAGGCCCGTCAGCATCAGCGACCACCCGCCGTCCGGTACTAAGGAAGTCGTCCCCACCACCGTGCCGCCGGTGAGGCCGCCGTAGTAGTCCGGGTTCGGCTGATAGATGTAGGAGATCAACGGCCCGGCCGTCTGAATCGCAAACGAGCCGGTCGATCCCAGCAGTCCAAGCCCGATCGGCGCGCAGACGATGTGCTGCGAGAACGTATTGTCCGTCGCGATGATGATCTGCAATTGGCCGCCCCAGTTGACCACGGCTTCCGGAGTATCGAAGACGTTGGCATTCAGGCCCGCGAGGTTTCCGTTGGTGACGAGGTTGGCCGACGAGATGGCCCCCAACGTGTGATCAAACACAAAGGAGCCGGTAACCGTTCCGCCGCCGGACACGGTGACTCCATTGAATTGATACGTCGTGATGAGCCCGGCCTGGGCAGACGGCGAGGCCAGGCCGAGGACGGTGGCCGCCAGGAGGAGGGCGGCCATCCCGCGGGAGGAAGTGATTCGGGCGAACATAGGTTCGAGACAGTTAACGCGATGTGGGTGGTTGTGGGTTAATGCCCGGGGCAGCGCCAACCTCCCCGGCCGGGAAGCAGCCGCGCAGGATGCTCGCACCTCGCCAGCCTGACCGAACTCCAACGCCGGCTCGATGCTCGCACGCAGGCTGCTGCCGCTCGGACGCAGAAGCGAAACTGGGTGTGGGCGCCGGCTCCACGCAACCTACGTGCCAATACTTATGCACCCGATGAGACAATACATATCTCGCTAACTATAAGCCTTATCCAACACCCCCACTTTTCTCGAGATAGCAAGCGCTCTTCGTACCACTACGTAGACTGTAAGCTCCTCCGACGTTCGACCCGACGGACGACTTCCTCCCGACGTTCCCCGGCGACACGGTGGCAGCGCGTGGTTTCAACATGCCTTCCCGGTGAAGCGGGGCTTTCTCGTTGTCGTTCTCTGCCCGGAGGCGCGAAATCCTGTCCACATGGCCCGCCCCAAAACCTCTACCGCGCTTCCGTCCCCGGTCGGCGCACTCGCGTCGCTGCTGCTCGCCACGCTGCCCCTCCCGCTCGCGGCCGCGCCAGCACCGGTGGAACTCGCCCGCTGGGAGCAACACGCCCGCCAAGTCACCGTCCGGCGCGACTCCTGGGGGATCGCCCATGTCGAGGGGCGTACCGACGCCGATGCCGTCTTTGGCCTGATCTACGCGCAGGCGGAGGACGACTTCAACCGCGTCGAACTCAACTACGTCGACGCCCTCGGCCGCGCCGCCGAGGTCGAAGGTGAAGCCGCCGTCTGGCGCGACCTCCGACAGCGGCTGTTTGTCGATCCCGTCGACCTGCAGAACAAGTTCACCGCCAGCCCGCCTTGGCTCCAGGATCTGATGCGCGCCTGGGCCGACGGCCTGAACTGCTTCCTGCATTCGCATCCGGCAGTGCGCCCCAAGGTCCTGACGCGTTTCGAGCCCTGGATGGCCCTGTCGTTCACCGAGGGCAGCATCGGCGGGGACATCGAGTCGATTGCCACCGAACCGCTGGCGGAGTTTTACGGCCGACCAGCCGCCGCGCCCGCCCGCCCCGCCGGCCTTCCCGAGCCGCGCGGATCCAACGGTTTCGCCATCGCCCCGGCCCGCAGTGCCACCGGCCATGCCCTGCTGATGATCAATCCGCACACGTCCTTCTATTTCCGTCCGGAAATCCACGTCGCGAGCGAGGCCGGCCTCAACGCCTACGGCGCGGTGACCTGGGGACAGTTCTTCGTCTACCAGGGCTTCAACGACCGGGCCGGCTGGATGCACACTTCCGGGGGTGCCGACGTGATCGACGAGTACGCTCTCACCGTGGTCGAGCGCGAGGGCCGCCCGCACTACCGTTACGGCAACGCCGAGCGGCCGTTCACGGCCCGCCCGATCACGCTGGCCGTCCGCCGTGGCGCCACCACCGAGTCGCGCACCTTCACGGCCTGGTACAGCCACCAGGGGCCGATCATCCGCCGCGAGCAGGGCCGCTGGATCGCGGTCCGGCTGATGCAGGAACCCATCCAGTCGCTGATGCAATCGTACCTGCGGACCAAGGCGCGAACCTACGCCGACTTCGTGCGCACTCTGGAACTGCGCACCAATTCCTCGAACAACACCGTCTACGCCGATGCCGACGGCAACATCGCGTACTTTCACGGCAATTTCGTCCCCGTGCGCGACCCACGCTTCGACTGGACCCGGCCGGTCGACGGCGGCGATCCCGCCACCGAGTGGCAGGGACTGCACCCGATCGACCAACTCATCCGCCTGCACAATCCGGACAGCGGCTGGATCCAAAACACCAACAACTGGCCCTTCAACGCCGCCGGCCCCTCCTCGCCGCGCCGCGAGGACTACCGCGCCTACCAGTGGACCACCTTCAATCCCGCCTACGCCGCCGAGAATCCCCGCGGCCTCCACGCCGCGCGCCTCCTGGCCCGCGAGGAGCGCCTCACCCTGGAGAGCCTGATTGCCCTGGCTTACGATCCTTACCTGATCGCCTTCGAGACGCTTTTGCCGCCGCTCTTCGCCGCCTTCGACGCGCTTCCGGCCGGGGATCCCCTGCGCGCGACCTGCGCCGATCCGGTGGCGGAGCTCCGCGGGTGGGATCGCCGCACCGGCGTCGCCTCCGTGCCGGCGGCCGTCGCCCTCCTCTGGGCCCAGGACCTGGCCGATCACTTTTCCGGGGCGATCCGGAGCCAGCGGGCACTCGTGCACGAGTTCCTCGCCACGCGGATCACGCCCCGTGAGCGCCTCGACGCCCTCGTCCGCACGCGCACCCGCCTCGAACGGGACTTCGGTTCCTGGCGCACGCCGTGGGGTGAGATCAACCGCTTCCAGCGGCTCACCGGCGAGGTCCGGCCGGCGTTCGACGATGCGCGGCCCAGCCTGCCGGTCGGCTTCGCCCCGTCGAACTGGGGCTCCCTCGCCGCCTTTGGCACCGGTTCCGCGGCCTCGACGAAGACCAAGCGCCTCTACGGCACGCGCGGCAACAGCTTCGTCGCCGCCGTCGAGTTCGGCCCGCAGGTGCGCGCCAAGAGCGTGCTCGCCGGCGGCGTCAGCGGCGACCCGTCATCTCCGCACTTCAGCGACCAGGCCGAGCTCTACGCCCAGGGACGATTCAAGGACGTCCTCTTTCACCGCGAGGAGGTGATGCGCGGCGCGCGGCGCACCTACCACCCGCGGACGACACCGGCCCCGTAGGCGCGGCGCCGCGCTCAGCGCTTCCGGGCGCGACGCACCAGCCAGAGCATTACGGCGCCAAAGAGGGCGAAGATGACACCCCAGAGCAGGTTTACGTTCTGGCCGAGCGAATGGCGGACATAGATGGCGGGATCGGCCTGCAGCCCAAAGACGATCAGGATCACGCCGAGGACGAGGAACAGCAGACCCATGGGCAGGCGGATATCGAGTGATTGCATGGCGGGAAGGGTTACCAGAAGAGAACGTTCAAGCCGGCCGTGAGGATCAGAACCACCCCGCCCAGCATCGCCGGCCGCGCGTACCAGGGCACGGAGTCGTCATCGCGGATTCGCTCGGTCAGCGAATAGACGAGCCCCCGCAGTTCCTCGTCGGAACGGGTCGGGGCGGTCGCCAGCGAGATCACGATCGTGCTCACGAAGCAGCCCGTGAACGCGAAGATCGCCATCCAGAAATTCTGCGCCATCGAGCTCGCGAAGGTGTGGTGGACCGTGATCCATCCTCCCTTGAGCAGCCCGGCCGTCTCGCCAGTCGGAAGCGTGAGACCGTGCATCAAGCCGGCGGAGGCCGTGCCCGTCAGCAACCCGAAAAAGGCCCCGTGGCCGGTGGCGCGGCGCCAGAACATGCCGAGCAGGAAGATGGCGAAGAGCGGGGCGTTCACGAAACCGAACACCAGCTGGAGCATGTCCATGATGTTGTTGAACCGCGTGGCCGCATACGCGCAGGCGGCGCTGATCAGCAAGCCGACGACCGTCGTGATCCGGCCCACGCGGATCAGGTGGGCATCGCTGGCCTCCGGCTTGAACCAGCGCTGGTAGAGATCGTAGGTCCACACCGTGTTGAACGCCGTCACGTTGCCCGCCATGCCGGACATGAACGACGCCATCAGGGCCGTGAGCCCGACTCCCAGCAGACCGTTGGGGAAGTACTTCGCGAGCATCGCCGGGACGACCATGTTGTAGTCCGGATGGCCATCCGCGCCCATCGGCAGGGCGATGTCCTGCGGCGCGCGGTGGTAGAGGGCGATGGCGAGCATGCCGGGCAGGATGACCAGGGCGGGAAACAGCATCTTGGGCACGGCCGCAATGAGCGGGGTCCGCCGCGCGGCGTTCATGTCGCGGGCGGCCATCGCCCGCTGGATCACGAGGAAGTCGGTGCACCAGTAGCCGAACGACAGGACAAACCCGAGGCCGGCCACCAGGCCGAACCACTCGATGCCGATCGGGTTGGCCTGCGCGTCGCCGAGGTGGCGCCACGAGTGGCTCCACGCCCCGGGCATGCCTTTGGTCTCCGCATAGGCGCCAAGCTGCCGCATCAGACCCTCCCAGCCACCGATATCCTGGAGCCCCAAGATGACCAGCGGGAGGAACCCGAGCACGATGAGGAAAAACTGCAGGACTTCGTTGTAGATCGCCGAGGTGAGGCCGCCGGTGTAGATGTAGACCAGCACGATGGCGCTCGAGATGAAGATGCAGGCGTCGAAGTTCCAGCCGAGGATGGCGTTCAGGAGCTTTGCCAGCGCGAACATCGAGATGCCCGACGAAAACACCGTCATGATCGCAAACGACAGCGCGTTGAACGTGCGGGTCTTCTCGTCGAAACGGAGCTTGAGGTACTCCGGCACGGAGCGCGCCTTCGAGCCGTAGTAGAACGGCATCATGAACACGCCGACGAATACCATCGCCGGAATGGCGCCCACCCAATAGAAGTGGCTCGTGGCGATGCCGTACTTGGCGCCGGAAGCCGCCATGCCCATCACCTCCTGCGCCCCGAGATTGGCGCCGATGAACCCGAGCGCGCAGATCCAGGCTGGAAGGGAGCGTCCCGACTCGAAGAAGTCGGAGCTCGTCTTGAGCTGCGTGCGCAGCACCCAGCCGATCCCGAGCACAAACGCGAAGTACGTCGCGAGGATCAGATAGTCGACCGTGGCCAGTTGCAGGGTGACGCCGCTGGCCGAGGATGCCACGGCGGTCGTGGAGGCGAGGAACGTGATCATGAAGAGAGTCGCGGGAAGCGGCCCGCCTTGTCCGGTCGCGGGCCGGCACCCGTTGGCAAGGGCGGCCGCGGTCTCATGCCTTTGCGCCCGGATTCACCGGGGTCGCGCCGCCGCCAGCGGCCAGGGCCATCGATTCAAGACGCCCGCCAAGACGCGCGGCGTACTCGCGCTGCAACCGTGCCGCCGCATCTGGGGAGAAGGAGGAATCCGTCAGGGCCATCACCGCCCCGCCAAAGCCGCCGCCCGTCAGGCGCGCCCCCAGCACCCCGGGAAGCGCCGTCAGCTTCTCCACGAGGAAGTCGAGCTCGGCGGTGCTGTTCTCGAACAAATCCCGCGAACTGGCGTGCGACTGCAGCAGCAGGCGCCCCAGGCTCCGGGCATCCCCCGCCCGCATCGCCTTCGCGGCCGCCTGCACCCGGGCGATTTCGGAAACCACATGCCGCGCCCGGGCCCGCTGGACGGCGGTCAACCGGTGCTCGTGGCGATCCAGCGCGGCAGGAGTCACGTCCGCCAGCACGCGCACGCCCAGCCGCTCCGCGGCCTGCCGGCACTCCCGGTGGCGCTGGGCATAGAGACCGTCCACGAGCGCATGGCGCGTGTGGGTGTTGAAGACACGGAACTGCACGCCCGCGGGCAGCCGCAGGGGCTGGAACTTCAGGCGCGTGCAGTCGATCCACACGGCGTGTCCCGCCCGCCCGAACACCGATACCCCCTGATCGAGGATCCCGCAGGGCACGCCGACGAAGTGGTTCTCCGCCCGCTGTCCGAGCTGGGCCAGACGCACGCGCGAACAACGCTGCCGGGTGAGCTGCAGGAAGCAGAGGGCCGACGCCACTTCGATCGCCGCGCTGCTGCTCAGGCCGGAGCCGAGCGGGAGGTCGCCGGTCACGAGGTAGTCAAAACCCGGAGGCCCGCGCAGGTCGAAAGCCTCCAGGGCATCAACCACTCCCAGGGGATAATTGGCCCACGCGCGCCCGCCGGTCTGTCGCCGGAGTTTCGCCCCGATGGCCGGCACTTCGACGGCCACGGCGCCCGTCTGCGTGCTGGAAAGACAGGCCCGGCCGTCCTCCCGGGCGGCAACCGCCACCCACGTGCCGCGATCGATCGCGACCCCAATCACGGGGCCTCCGTTGTAGTCGGTGTGGTTGCCGATGAGTTCGATTCTTCCGGGCGCGTAGGCCAGGGCGTCCGGCTCCCGTCGGAAAGCCACGCGGAAGCGCGCCACCACCGCGACGGCCTCCGCCGGCCAGCCCCGGCTGGCCGGGAGCGAGGGGACGGATTTTCCTCTGCTTTGAATCTGCATCAGTGTGTGAGTGCCGATCCCCATGGTACCGTTACGCGTCGGTTCGGTTGAATCCGGGGGCGCCGACCCCAGCCGAAGAGCTCCATCTCACCGTCCTGGCCGGCCTCAGCGAGGCCGGCTACATCGGGCAAGGTCGTGTCGATCGTTGGCAGCCACACCCGCGCTGCGGACACCCCTGTGGAGCCGTATCCCTGCAAGCGAACCACAAAGAGACACGAACCAACCCGAAGGGGCATACTCTGCGACGGCGGAGGCCTTACCGCCCACCGAACGGTCAACGCGGCGCGCCGGGCGATCCTTCGTGGCGATTCGTGTCTCTTCGTGGTTTTCCGCTGAATGGCCCCGACTGGAGCGGGGACCTCCCGGAGTTCCCTTTTGCCTAGGTCCCCTCTCGAGAGGGGTGTCGCGCCAGCGACGGGGTGTGCCTGCCGGGCTGCGCCGGAACCTCGCGGCGCGGAAACTGGCCGCATCCGCTCGTCGCTGGGTGTTGGATCTCCGCAAGGCATCAGGAGTGGCCGCGATTCTGATGTTCAGGAATTCCGCCCGTTCACCGGGGATTTCGGGTTTTCGATCTTTCCGTGCTTCGCGAATTGGGTTTCGGAGGGGCGCAACCCCCGGCGTCTATCGCGTGCGGAAGCGGTAGCTGGTGACGGTGCGGTAGGTCTTCCCCGGGCGCAGGATGGTGGTCGGAAAGGCTGGCTGGTTTGGCGAGTCCGGGAAATGCTGGGCTTCAAGGCAGAAGCCGTGGCGATGTTGGTAGGCCCGCCCGCTTTTCCCGACGTTGGAACCATCGAGGAAGTTGCCGCAGTAGAACTGCAGGCCCGGCTCGACCGTCCACACCTCCATCACGCGACCGGAGAAGGGCTCATAGACGGTCGCGGCCAGGCCTGATTCGCCCGGAGGATGATCCAGCACCCAGTTGTGGTCATAACCGCCGCCGAAGCCGAGTTGTTCGTCGGCAACCGTCACGCGGTCTCCGATCGCGTGCGGCGTGGTGAAATCGAAGGGCGTCCCCTTCACCGCGACGATCCGCCCCGTGGGAATCAGGCCGGCGTCGACCGGTGTCATCCGGCTCGCCTGGAAGGTCAGCACGTGGCCGAGGATGTCGCCGCTGCCCTCCCCGCGCAGGTTGAAGTAGGAGTGGTTGGTGAGGTTGACCGGCGTGGACCGGTCCGTCGACGCCTCGTACTCGATCCGCAGGGTGGTATCGGCCTCGAGCCAGTAGTGCACCGTGACGTCGAGGTTGCCCGGATAACCCTCCTCGCCGTCGCGGCTGCGGTAGCGCAACCGGAGCCCCGCCCGCTCGCCCTCCACCACGGGCTCCGCCTGCCACAGGACCTTGTCGAAGCCGCGAAGGCCGCCGTGCAGATGGCAGGGCCGGCCACCCGGCGAGTTGTTGGTCGCCAGAGTGTAGGTCTGGCCGTCGAGCGTGAACCGCCCCTGGGCGATTCGGTTGCCGTAGCGGCCAACGATTGCGCCGAAGTACGGCGTGGCCCGCACGTAGTCCTCCACCCGCGGGTAACCGAGGACGACATCGTCGAGCCGCCCGGCGCGATCCGGCACCAGCAGCCGCACGACAATGGCCCCGTAGTTCGTGATCTCGACCCGCGCGCCGCGGGCGTTGGTCAGTCGGTACAACGTGGCTTCACGGCCATCGGGGAGTCGCCCAAAGGAGGTCATTTCGATCGCGGGAGAGACAGGAGCCGGCGCGGGCGCCGCGGCCAGGGTTGAGGCCAGCAGCAGGCCGCCCAGCAGCCCCAGGCGGCTGCTGGACGCCCGGAAGCTGCCAGAGGTGGATGGGGTCACGGTTTTCCCTCCTGGATCTTCTGGTTGAGCTCCCGCAGGGCCGCCGGCGTGATTTTCTCGCGGCGGCGATCATAGGTCAGAAAGCCGTTCACCTCGCCCTCGACGTCCGTGGTCTGGGTGTAGACCGCGGCGGAAAGTCCCTGGTCCCGGCGTTGGGTGGCGATGCCGGAGAACTTCACCTTCAACGCGGCGACGAAGGCCCCCTCGTCCTGAAAGGTCTGGTAGCCCCAGTTGCGCTTGGACGAATCCCAGAGGTGGCCCGGGATCGGCCAGCCCACGCCGCCGTATTCGCCAATCACGATGGCGCGATCCTGCTTGGCCACCGGCACGAGCGGGGTGGGCTCGTACGTATGGATATCATACACGTCCCCGCGATGCTGTTCCAGCCAGCCGGAGATGGCGTTGCACCAGCGCGAGGGATCGATCGCCTTGACCCAGCCCGCGAGGGCCGCCGTCTCGTACTGCCCCCACCCCTCGTTGTGGATCACCCACATCACGATGCTCGGGTGGTTGTACAGGGCCCCGATCATCCGCCGCAGCTCGAGTTCATGCTGCTCGCGGCTGGCCGCCAGCCGGATCGGCTCGCCCTCATCCTCGCGATGGTTGCGCAGGTGCCGGTTGAAGCCGGAGGGCATGTCCTGCCAGACGAGCAGGCCCAGCCGGTCGCAATGGAAGTAGTACCGGGCGGGCTCCACCTTGATGTGCTTGCGCAGCAGGTTAAACCCGGCGCGCTTCAACCAATCGATTTCCCAGGCCATCGCGGCATCACTGGGCGGCGTGAGCAACCCATCGGGCCACCAGCCCTGGTCCAGCGGACCGTGCTGAAAAATGGGGCGGCCGTTGAGCCGCAGGTGCGGCTGGTCGACTTTCGGACCGGCCCCCAGGCTCACCGAGCGCAGGGCGAAATAGGAGGTCACGGTGTCCAGCGGCGCGCCGGGCAACACCTCGGCCTGCGCATAGGCGGCCCGCTCCTGGGCGCCGAAGGCCGGCAACTGGGCCCGCTCCTTCGGCCGGCTCCGATCCCCGTGCGGGCTGCGGACCCGCACCAGTTCCGCCTGCAAATCGTACAGGAAGGGATCCTCGGGCGACCAGAGGCGCGCGTCGGGCACCGCCAGCCAGCCCTCACGATTCACGCGCACCACCGTCGTGGCGACGACGCGTCCCTGGGTGCTCGCCGTCAGGCGAACCGCCAGGGCATGGTCCTCCACCGCCGCGTTGACCAGGGTCGCCACCCGCAGGCGGGAGTTCTCCACGTCGGGCGTCAGACGCAGCTCGGCGAGATGCACCTCCGCAGGCACCGGCTCCACCCAGACGGTCTGCCAGATCCCCGACACCGGCGTGTACCAGATGCCGCGGGGATCGAGCTGCTGCTTGCCGCGCGGCTGCTCCCCGGTGTCGGTTGGATCGGTCACCCCCAGGACCAGTTCGTTGGCCCCCTCGCGGAGATAGCCGGTGAGATCAAACTGGAACGCATCCGACCCACCGGTGTGCGCTCCGACGAGGCCGCCATTGACCCAGAGGGAACAGGCGTAGTCGACCGCGCCAAAATGCAGGAGCACCCGCTGCCCCTTCCATGCGGCGGGAACCGTCCAGGTGCGGCGATACCAGACCCGATCCTCCGGAGTCACCTTGCGGGCAACGCCGGAAAGAGCCGACTCCACCGCGTACGGCACCAGGATCTTGCCTTCGTACTGCGCCGGTGCCGGCGCGGTGCGACGCGTGATCGCATAATCCCAGAGGCCATTGAGGTTCTCCCACCGCTCGCGGACGAACTGCGGGCGCGGGTACTCCCGCCAGGCGTTTTCCGGGGTGACCTGGTCGCCCCAGGAGGTGGTCAGTCGGCCGGGCACCAGGCGCCAGCCGGAGTTTTCGGCGGCGGCCAGGGCCGGCAGGAGAAGCGCCGCCACGCTGGCGGCGGCCCACAGGGAAGGTTTTCGGATGTTCATGAAGAAAGACCGGCCGTTCGGGCTCACGGCGCGCGCACCGGGGCGGGGACCGGCAGCCGCCCGGTGTCGCCTTGCGCCGCCATCCAGGCGTCCACCTCGGCCCGGAGGGACGCCAGCTGCGCGGCGTGCCGCGGATCCGCCGCGAGATTGTGCTGTTCGTGCGGGTCGCGGCGAAGATCGTAGAGTTCCTCCGCCGGGCGAACGTGGTAGCGGGCCACCGCGGCCGCCGCGGCGGGCGAGGTGCGCCCGGCCTCGACCCAGCTGGCGAAATAGCCGGCCCCATCCACCGGCTTGCCCAGGTCGATGTGGGTCGTGAACCGGACGTCGGGAAGGAGGTTGCGCAGGTACTTCCATTCGGCCGTACGAACGGAGCGGATCGGATAGCGGTTCATCTTCCCGTCGCTGCTGTGGGTGGTGAAGATCCGGTCGCGATGCCGGCTCGTTTCCCCGCGCAGCACCGGGGCGAACGAGCGCCCGTCGATCCCGGCCGGAGCCGGCCCGCCGGCCACCTCCACCAGGGTGGGCAGAAAGTCGATCCAGCTTACCATCGCATCGGTGCGCCGGCCCGCGGCGATCCGCCCGGGCCAGACGGCGATCAGGGGAGTCCGGATTCCGGCCTCGTAACAGTTCCACTTCGCGAACGGCCACTGCGCCCCGTGGTCCGAGCTGTGGAGGAAGAAGGTGTCCTCGCCCAGGACCGACCGGGCGGCATCGTAGATCGTGCCGAGATCAGCATCCATGCGCTCGACGGCCGCATAATACTTCGCCCGCATGGCCCGGGTCTCCGCCGTGTCGACGTGCCCCGCCGGAAGCCGCAGCTTTGCCGGGTCGTAGCCGGCCCCCTGCTCCGGCCAGGGCACATGCGGCCAGTTGCTTCCGACCAAGAGGCAGAGCGGGCGGGAACTGCGCCGGGCCCGGAGCCACTCGACCGCCGCGGGGATCGCGGCGTGCTCGTGAAACTTGTCGTGGGCGAAGTGATCGAAGCCGTAATCGGCCGTGTGCTGGTAGTGGGAGACCTTGCCGAAAGCCACGACCTCGTAACCGAGCGCCTGGAGGAAAGCCGGGAGTTTCTTCAGTTCCGCGCGGGGCTTGCTGTGGTTGATCTCCGCGCCGTTGCGGGCGGGCATCAGCCCGGTGAGCAGGGCGGCCCGGCTCGGCGCGCAGCTGGGTGAGGCGACGAAGGCCCGATCAAACGTCAGTCCGGCCGCCGCCAGGCGGGCCATGTTGGGCGTGCGGACATCCGTCGCGCCGTAGACCGTCGAGTCCAGGAGGCTGTGGTCGTCCGAGAGGATCACCACGAGGTGCGGTCGGGAACCGGGGGCGGCAGCGGCTCCGGCGCCGGCGAGCATGGTCATCGCCGCGAAGGCTGCCGCCCGGCGGTACAGGGGAGAAATGGCGCGCATGGGGAGAGCGGTGGGTTCAGAAGGTGAACGTGCTGGTGAAGAGGATCTGCCGCGGGCGCACCATCGCGACCGCCCCCCAGGTGCCGTCGCTCAGGGTGTCGAGCGGCGTCAGCCCGCCGCGATCCAGGGCATTGCGGACGTTGATCTGTCCCTTCCACATCAGGTGTTTCGCCAGCCGGCGCTGGAACGACACCATCAGGTCGGTGTAGAACTCCGACCCGGTCATGTAGGGCCGCTGCACGTCAAAGACCTGCTGCTCCTCCGGCGTTCCGGCATTGATGGTCTTGAGCGGAAAGCCCACCGCCGCGCCGCTGCGATACCGGCAGCCGCCCCCGACGGTCAGCCCCTTGACCACGGCGCGAAGATCGTAGGTGGAGAACAGATTCACCCGCCACTCGCGCTGATCCTCGCGCACCTGGCCGTCAATGGCCCGGTTGTAGTCGCCTCGCGACTTCACCTCGGCGATCCAGTGCTGGTGGATCGTCAGCGCGCTCGAGTCGGAGATCCGCAGGTTGTCCCAGCCGCGGACCCCGAAGGTCGCGCTGCCCGGCCGCCGGTCGGTCACGTTTTCCCAAACGGAGCGCCGCCGCTCCTCCCAGATGAACCAGTCGCGGCCGATGTTGCTCTCGGTCGTCCGCTGCCGTCCGGCGGTGACGGACACCCGCCAGCGATCACTCGGATTCGCCACGACCTCGATGTCCAGCCCGCGCGCCACGCTGTCGCGGACGAAGTTGTAGCGGGTCACCGGGTACGCCACGGGGTCGAAGACATCGGCCGGGATGGAGGGATCCAGGCCGCCCACACCGCGAATCCGCTGCTCGATCGTGGCCATGCCGCCGCGGTAGGCGACGATGTCGTTGGGCGGCGTGATCCCCTTCTCCGAGTTCTCGAACCAGTTCACCCGCAGGGAGAGTTTCCGTTCGCCCCAGTCGATCCGCAGCCCGTAGTCCCGGCCAGTGCCGTTCGTGCCGGCAGAGGGCTCCCCGGTGAGCACGTCGACGTTGCCCGTGGGAATGCCGTAGTTTTCCGACTGGCTGAAGTGGAAGGAGAACCACGGCAGCGGTCGCAGCACGAGCCCGCGGTTGTCCGACGTGCCCGCAGCAAATGTCGTGTATCCCTCGAAGGTCGCCTCGCGGCTCGTGGGGAACAGCCCGTTGGGTTGCCGCACCGTGAACCGGGGGTCGACCTTGGCGACGCTGATGTCGTCGCGCCGCACGCCGTAGAAGGCGATCAGGCGATCCTGGAGAAAGTGGCTCTGCCACGCCCCCATCGTGGATTCCACATGCTGCAGCGTGCCGGTCGGGGCGCTGAAGGCGCCGTCCGGATGATCGACAAACTGCACCGTCGACACCCGGCCCGTCACCGGATCCGTAATCTGGAAGGGCCCGTTGCGGCGCCCCTGGAGCGGCGCCGCGGAGAAATCGCCCCCCGCCCCCGGATTTGCCGGATCGCCGAGGTAGTACCGGACCCGCAGCAGCCGCGACGGGTCGCTGAAGCTCGCGGCGCGCGTGAACGAGAGGTTGTCGGTCACGACCGCCCGGAAGGCGCTGCCGTTGAGCGCGGTGATGGAGTTCGACCGCGACCGCATCCCGGCGAGGGTGTGCCGGCCCGCCCAGCGGGCCCAGTCGCGGCGGCGGGTGAAGTCGAATTCGTAGGAAGCGGTCAGCCGGGCCTCCTCCTCGCGCAGCAGCGTCGAGAACCCACGCAGCTCCCCTTCGGTGTAGTATTTGCCCGCGTTCGGATTGGGCGTGACGCGGTCCGGCAGGTAGCGGTTCGCATCGACATACACATTATAGAATGTGTTGTCGCCGAGGTACTCCCCCTTGAGTTCCTCGAGGTCCTCGCGGTTGTAGGCCAGCTCGACAAAGAGCCGGTCGAAGACCCGCTGCTCGAGGGAGAAGGTGTGCAGCCGGGAGGTGATCTGGTTGCCGCGGTGGTTGCCCCACAGCGAGGTGTCAAAGGGGAAGACGGCCGGGTTCACCAGGCTGACGCGCCGGTTGAGGTCCTTGGGATTCTCGTCGCCCTGCTGGGTCGGCGACTTGGTGGTGACGGTGCCGTTCCACGGCGTGGTCAGCACGCTCGGGGTATTGCCGATCGAGATGATCGGATAGAGGGCGTTGGTCGCCGTGAAGACGCGCGCACTGGCTCCGGTCACGGCGTTGCCGCGCGAGTTGTCGAACAGCGGCCGGCCCGCCTCGATCCAGGGCGTGACGAAGTCGAAGGGCAGCTTGGCCTGGGTGCGCGAGGCGTCGCGCCGGGCGTGCTCGAAGAAATAGCGCGCCGTGGTGTGGGTGAACGGCTTGACCGTGAGGGTGCCGTAGTAGCGGTTCTGCCGGTCGTGGTTCGGCTTGATCCAGTCGCGGCTGTCGTCGTACAGGGCGGCGACGCGCAGGGCGACGCGGCCGGGGACAAGCACGCGGTTGAGGTCGAGGGCGCTGCGGGTGGAGTCGTGGTTATCGGCGCGGAACGCCACTTCGGCGCGGTTGGCAAAGTTCGCCCGCTTCAGTGTCGAGTCCACGATGCCGCCCGGCGAACCGAGGCCGAACAGCACCGAGTTCGGCCCGCTCGCGAAGGTCAGCCGCTCGGTGTTGTAGCCGTCGACCACCGCGAGGGTGCGGAAGAAGTTGCGCGAATTGGTCGCGGTGTTGAGGCCGCGCACGCGGGTGTCGACCCGGATGTTGAGGGTGCCGAAGGCGACATTGGAACCCGGGGTGTGCTCGTAGGTGCCCTCGGTGTTGGTGGAATAGAGGTAGGCTTCCGCCAGGCTGGTGGCGCCGACGTCGGAGAGGAATTCCGGCGTCATCACCGAAATCTGCGCCGCGACATCGCGGAGGGAGGAATTGATCCGGCTGCCGGCCATCGTACTGGTGGCGAGGTAACCGCGATCCTCGGAGGCGCTGATCTCAAAGGGCGACAGCGTGACCACCTCACCGGCGGCGGCGGAGGCGGCCGGAGCGGCGGAGGTGCTTTGCGCTGGCAGCGTCACGGGGACGCCCAGCCCGAGCCAGGCGGCGATCCAGGGAAGCGGACGGAGGAGAGAGGAGGGGGTCATGGGGTGCGGAGGGGAAAGGGAGAAAGGAGGAGGCGTCGAGGGACCGGCCGCGGCGCCGGGCCCGCCGCGGGCGCAAAACCGGATGATCCGCAACGGGGCTTCTGGTGTATCCGATCTTCGCGTGCGTGGCCATGAGAGATCCGGTTAGACTTTGTAGAGATCCGGTCTCTACTCCCGCCATGGCCCGTTCCGCCACCGTCCGCCCGTCGTCGCCCGCCACGCCCCATGTCGCCCTCTTGGTCGAGACCTCCCTCGCCTCCGGCCGCGACATCCTCATGGGCATCGCCCGGTACGTGCGGGAGCACCGTCCCTGGTCGCTTTTTCACGAGGCCCGCGGCCTGGAGGAGCGGCTGCCGCGCTGGCTCGAGGGCTGGCGGGGCCACGGGATCATCGCGCGCGTGCAGTCGCCCGCCATGGCGCGCGCCCTCCGCCGCACCGGCCTGCCCGTGGTTGATGTGCTCGGCATCGTGCCCGGCTCCGGATTTCCCGTGGTGCACGTCGACGATGCGGCCATCGGCAGCATGGCGGCGAACCACCTGCTCGACCGCGGCCTGCGGCACTTTGCCTTCTACGGGCTCGAGCGGGAGAACTGGTCCACCGCGCGCGAAGCCGCCTTCTGCGCCACCGTCGGACGCGAGGGCTTGCCGGTCGAGGTTCGGCGCGACCGCCGCCACGCGGTCAACGACCAGACGTGGGAACGACACCAGGAGGCGCTGACCCGCTGGGTGGCCGGCCTGCCCAAGCCGGTCGGCATCATGGTCTGCAGCGATCAACGGGGCAGCCTCCTGCTCGACGCCTGCCGTCGCGCCGGCACCGCCGTTCCCGACGAGGCTTCGATCATCGGCGTGGACAACGACGAACCCCTCTGCAGCGTGTGCCACCCTCCGCTGACCAGCGTCTGGCCCAACCACGCCCTCGTCGGCTACGAGGCCGCCGCCCTTCTGCAGGGCTTGATGTCCGGCAGCGCCGCCTCCCCGGCCCGGGTGCGCACGCCGCCCAAGACCATCGTCACGCGGCAGTCGACCGACACCCTCGCGGTGACCGACGAGATCGTCGCCCGCAGCCTGCGGGTGATCCGCGACCGCGCCTGCGCCCGGCTCCGCGTCGACGACCTCGCCCGGGCGGTTGGCGCCTCGCGCAGCGTGCTGCAGCGCCGGTTCCGCGCCGCCCTCCACTGCAGCATTAACGAGAAGCTAATCGGGCACCGCCTCGACACCGCCCGCCGGCTGCTGACCGAGACCACCCTGACCCTGCCCGATATCGCTGAGCGCAGCGGCTTCGAACACGCCGAGTACATGGCCTACGTCTTCCGCCGTCGCGTCGGGATTTCCCCCGCCCAGTTTCGGGCGCGAACGCACCACTGAGCGGCCGGAGCGAAGCCCCGCTCCGCTCAGAACTGAAACTGCTGCACCTCGTCCGGGCCGGGAGAGGCGTAGCGGGGATCCTTCGCCCGGATGGAGACGTCCCCAGTGGGGAGTTGCCGCACTTCCAGGGGCACGATGGTCGTGCCGCGCTGGTTGATGGTCTGCGCCTCCGCGCGAAGGTCCCGCGACTCGATCCCCGCGCTGGGTACCGGCGGCACATTGCCGTTGAAAAACGCCGTGCACCACCACTTGCCATCGCGCGTCTGGAAGGGCGTGCCGTGGCCAAGGAAGCGCCCCGCAAACCGGCGGGGACCGAACGGACCGGTGGGTTTCGCCGCCGTGCAATAATAGAGGTTGTAGCTGCCCTTCCGCGGGAGATCCGTGGACCAGGCGGTGCCGAAGTGGACGTACTTGCCGAAGACCTTGGCCATGGTGGCGCCTTCGTGGCCGATCCGGGAAATCGCAGTGCCGTTGGGCCCCGGCCGCGTTCCCGCCGGATCGATCCGCACGGCCTCGGCGGTGAAGCGCGTGAAGTCGCGGCTCAGCGGAGCGATGAGCGTGTTCTCCCAGAGCAGATACCAGGTGCCGTCGTCATCCTTGAAGAGCGACGGATCATGGCGGGCCCCGAGGTTGAGCCCCATCGGATGCGTCCAGGGTCCCTTGAGCTCCGGGCCCGCGGAGAGCGCCAGGCTGGCCACACCCTTCGGGCAGTGCACGAGGGCCCAACGGTCGCCCGTCCAGTGAATTTCGGGCGCCCAGATCCGCCGCTGATCCGGACCGTCGCGGTCGATGCTCGCGGGATTGGCCCGGAAGTGCGCGGTGTCCTCGAGCGTGAACGGCACCCCGACGTAGTCCCAGGTGGCGAGGTCGCGCGAGCGCCAGACCTGAACCTTCGAGCCGACGATCGAGGTCTTCCACAGGCCCACATTGTAGGGATCGCTCTGCTCGCGGGGATCGCCGGGATTCGGCGTCGTG
The DNA here is from genome assembly GCA_016222805.1 of Verrucomicrobiota bacterium. Lineage (GTDB taxonomy): Bacteria > Verrucomicrobiota > Verrucomicrobiia > Opitutales > Opitutaceae > ER46. The sequence goes on from JACRQG010000005.1 coordinate 239,964, forward strand.
CCCGTGAGGTAGTAGTAGTCATCCGGACCGAGCACAATGTACGGATCGCGAATCCAGCCTTCTTTGACGTAGAGCGCCCGGTCGTGGGACTTGAGGCCGGCGAGGATCTCCGACTTCGGCTGGGCCGGCACCACCCCGGGAGGAAGCCCGGCGGCCGGGACCGTCAGGACGGCCAGGAGGAAGAGGAGGACGATGCGCGCAGAGGGGTTTCGTTTCATGGGATCAGAAGGGGGGAAATCACGGCGACGTTTGTTCGGCGGAAGTTCACGATCGCATCAGGATCCAGCGTGAGGAGACAATTGGCAGGTGGCGCGGAAGACAACCGTTCCGTCCCCGTCCACCGCAGAAGGACTCCCGTTTGAAAGGAGACTACGGCCGGGAGACCAGCCCGGGGAGCGAATCAGGGGAACTCACCGACCGGTCACGCGGCGGATGTAGTCGACCTCGGTCTGCCGGTACGGCGAGCCGTCCGCGCGAAACACATCGTGATGCCAGAGCGCGGGCTCGCCCGTGTGGATCTTCTTCCAGGTCTCCCAGGGGTAGATCGTCTGACTCTTGCCATCGACCAGGCCCCAATTCAGGGCCCCGACCCGCGCCTGCTTCAAGTCGCCCAGGATGGGATCGAAGGTGCTGCGTGCCCCGCGGGCCATGTACTCGGTGCAGATCAACGGGCGACGGAATCTCGCCCTCAACTCGGCCACCTCCCGCGCCATGTCGTCCGGCGGAGCATAGTTGTGGAAAGTGATGAAGTCCGAGTTGGCCAGCATGTACTGGTAGATGGGCGGGTTCTTCTTCCATCCCTCGTAGTCGAGCCAGATTCCCGCCGTCAGCGGCTGGCTCGGCGCCACCTCCCGTGCCCACGCGAAGGTTCGCGCGAGCAGCTTCAGGGCGAGTTCCGCCTTGTTCGGCAGTTCCAGGCCGCCGTAGGCGTCCGAATTCAGGTTGTCCGGCTCGTTGAACAGGTCCCAGCCGAGGATGCGCTGGTCGTCCTTAAAGCGCCGGAGCACGCCCTGGATGTAGGGTTTGAGCGCTTCGTATCGCGCCGGGTCCCGGAGGATCTCGCGCCCCGGCGACTGCACCCAGCCGCTGTTGTGCACAAACGGACGCGGCGGCCGCTGCTTCCCGGCATAAGGATGGGGATCCCAGACGCCATCGAAAAACACGAAGAGGATCTTGATGCGGTGCTTCGCGGCGATTCCGAGGAACTGATCGACGCGACGCAGGAAAGCCTCCGCGTCGCCCTGCCAGAGGAGATCGTGCAGGAACACGCGCATGGTGTTGAACCCGATGCGCTCCGCCCAGCCGAACTCCTGGTCGATGGTGGCGGGATCGAAGGTATCCGCCTGCCACATCTCCAGCTGGTTGATGGCCGTGCGCGGGAGATAGTTGGCCCCCACCGGCCACGGCGTGGCGGCATACCAGGCGTTGGCCCGCTCTTCCGGCCACCGACCGGGCACCGTCTCCGCCGCCGGGAGAATTGCGGCACCACCGACGAGGAACAGGACCTTGGCCCACACGCGGGGAAGACGATCGAGGATCATGAGAGGAGGGTTTAGGGAGAGCGACTGCTGGCGGACGACCGCCTGCCGCCAGCGCCGGCCCCACCGGCCGAGGCGGCGGGATCAGGGTTTGCGCCGGGGGGTTCATGCGACGTGGTCGTCATGCAGGATGACCACTCTAGCCGAAGCCACCCGGACCCGCCATGAGAAATCCGGTCAGTCTTGGGAGAAATCTGGTCCGGGCCGGAGTCCTCCCCTGCCCTTCGGCCCTCGCGGACTATTTCCGCCGCGCCGACGGCGCTGGCAGGGGGATCCCCTCGGCCACCGGTTCTCCGAAGTCCGGCGTCCCGTCCGCCCGCCAGCGAAAGGGCTGCATCCGCGTGTTGCGATCCCAGCCGGAGTCCCGCCGGCGCGCGGCGTGGTACACGATCCAGTCCTCGGTGCCGTCCGGCGACGTCACGAAGGACGCGTGGCCCGGGCTGATGACGGACGCGGTACCGGCAAACACCGGTCGCGGCTCCTTCACCCAAGCCCCGACCCGCAGGGGATCCCGCCCGACCAGCGTCAGCCGGCCGAGGCAATAGTGATTTCCCCAGCTCCCGCTGGCGGAGTAGATCACGTGGACCTTGTTGCCGCGGACCAGCGCCGTGGGGCCTTCGTTGACCCACGGATCGCCGTGTCGCTCCCACGCGTGTTCCGGCGTGGAAATCCGGACGCGCTCGCCGACAATCGTCAGCGGATCCGCCATCCGGGCAATATACAGGTCCTGCCGGCCGTTCGTGTTTCCCTCCCACCCGGACCAGAGGAAGTAAAGGGCCCCGTCGAGTTCCAGCACCGAACCGTCGATCGCCCAGCGATCCGGCTTCAAGCCCAGCTGCCCCTTGAACTCATACGGACCGAGCGGGTCGTCCGTGGTGGCCGCCAGGACAAACATCCGGTGGTTCTCGTTGGGGCCGTCATCGGCGGCAAAATAGAGGTACCAGCGCCCGCGGAGGAAATGCAGCTCCGGCGCCCAGACGTGCCGTGAACTCGGTCCGCTTTCCGGCGGCGTCCAGACTTTCCGGCCGGCAAACTGCACCGCCTCTTCCAGACGCGGACTGCGGTTCACCCAGATGCCCTTGGCCCACGAGTAGCAGTAAAGGTACGAGCCGTCCCGGCGGATCACCCACGGGTCGTTGCCCCGCGGCGCCACCGGATTCGAAATCGTCGCGGTCTCCCGCGCCAGCGCAGGAAGGTACCCGAGCCCCAGGAGCCCCGCCAGCACCAGGGCAGGCAGTGCCCACCGCGGCGAAGTCCCGGTGGCGGTTGCGTTGCGCATGGGCTCACGTTGAGAGATGTGGCACCGCGCACCAACCCAGAAAGGCGTGCCTCTCCCCAAACCACCTCCCGAGAAACCGCCGGCAGTCTTCGCGCAGCAATTCCCAAGCGATGACCTGCAGGACCGTCGCCCCCGTGGCACCATCGCCCTCACGGCTACGCTCCCGCCGCGCCGGCTGATCCGCCCTCCCCCCTTTCCGCCATGTCCCACCCGGCTCCTCCGCCGCGCGCTTCGCGCCCCAGGGTCACTCGCCTGAATCTGAACGAGGTCCGCGCGGGAAGGGCCCCGTCCCGTCCGGGAACCTACGTCCTGCTCCTGCAGTGTCGTTCCGGCGGCGCGGTTGCGGTCGGAGGGCTCGGCCGACTGCGGCTGCGTCGCGGGTACTAGCTCTAGGTCGGCAGCGCCTTAGGCCCGGGCGGGCTGGCCGCCCGCCTCCGGCACCATACGCACGTCACCGACCGGCCCCACTGGCATGTTGATTACCTGCGGGCCCGCTGCGTGCTGACGTCCGTTTGGCTTTCCGCGAGCCCGCGTCGTCTGGAGCACGCGTGGGCGCGGACGATCGGCCGTCTGCCCGGCGCCGAGGCCCCCTTCCCCGGCTTCGGTTCCTCCGACTGCAACTGCCCCACGCACCTCTTCTGGTTCCGGACGGTGCCAGCCTGCCCGTTTCCCAATGCCGGCCCTCTTCCATATAAGGGTAGACGCTTTGGGGACCCGTGCGCCACCGGCGGGCCAGCGACCACGCAGTCCTCGAGCGGCCACGCTTTCACCTTCGGCGCAAGCGCGGCTACCGGAAAAGCGCTCTAGTCTCGCGCCGAAGCTCGGCGCACAATCGCCGCGGACCAGCCCTCCGCGAGCCGCAACTCGGTGAGATGAGCCCCCTCGCGGACCACCTGCGGCGCGCGGAAGTCGGGCATCTCGCGACCCACCTCGTCGAAGACATGCACCTCATGCGACGACGTATCGCCCCAGCCGAACAGACCACTGCGATTTGTGACGATGCGCTCCTCACCGATCAGGTAGCCTTCGTGCAATTCGAGCGGAGTGACGGGGTACATGTACTTCGCCAGCGTCTCGCGCGTCGGAATCACGTTCAGATCGCCGTACCAGTGCGATAGACAGCCATAGTCGAGAGCGGCCACCATGTTGCGATAGGCATCCTCCTCGCTCCGCTCGGTGAGATGATCCCCCAGCGCGATGGGCGAGTGCAACTGGGCCTTGGTGCAGTTGCTGCGGTTCCCCGTTTCGCAGAACCGCGGGAACTTGAGCCGGGCCATCGATCGCGTGTGCGGCTGGCCGTTCCCGATCAGCGGCCCGCGCGCCAGAATCTCGCGCGCGAGGGCGAGGCGCCACGGCTGCGTGAGCAACGTGACCGACGATTTCAACCGGCGGAGGCGCAGGGTCTGCGGGTCGATGTCGGCCGAACAGCCGTCCCAGGGTTCGCCATAATGGTAGGCGTAGGCGCTGTACTCCAGTTCGTCCCAGTACACGCCGTCGGCCTTGATGTCGTCGAGGATCAGCTCGACGCTGCGTCGCACCGCCCGGCCGTAGGCATTCTCCGTCGTGGGAAAGAACAGGCTGTAGAACGGCTGCCCATAGTTGGCGTGCGACCCGTCCGCCCGCAGCACGCGGTCCGCCGGAAAACGCGCCGCCGCCTCCTCCTCGGCGTTGATGAAACAGTGGAAGTATACGCACGTCTTCGCCTCCGGCACGAGGCGATGCACGCGGTCCACGTGGCGGCGGAAGGTGTCGTGGTTCACCCGCTGGAAGGCCACGCCATGGGCATAGTGTCCCTGGTAGGAGGGCGACATGATCGAGTTGCAGACCAGACTGGCGCTCTTCCGCCGGATGAAGGCGGCGAACTCGGCGTCGGACCACTTCTCGGTGGCCGGCCCGCCCCGCAGGAACGCGAAACAGTGGGGCAGCAGGAAATTTGCCTCCAGCAGGCGGCGGGTGGCGTTGACGAAGTCGAAGTAGTCCGTGCCAGCCCCCGGCACGATCGCCCACTCCGCCGTGTAAGTCCGCCCGGGACGCAACACGAACTGGTTGTCCGCCAGGCCGAGTCGTCCCTCCGCCGCCGTCGTGGCGACGTGCACCTGGAACTCGTCGTTCAGCGGGAGCAATCCGAGGCTGGCCCGGGTCGTCGCCCCCAAGACGGTGGGATTCTCCGGGGCCGATGCCGTGCCCACCAGACCGGCCGGAGAGTGGCCCGCGAGCCAGATCTTTTGCAGCGGTACCGCGGCCGTCGCCTCATGCCGCTGCATCAGGGGCAGGTTTTCCGAGCCAAGGTTTCGGAAGGTGTCGTACACCACGATCGCCTCGGCACGGGGTTCGATGCGGCGCGTGTGTTCGAAGCAGGCATTCGATCCCCGTTCCCATTTCCCCGCCGGCGTCGAGAACCGGCTCACCACCGAAAAACGCTCGCCCGCCACTTCGATGCTCAGTTCCGCGTCCGGCCGTTCCGTCACATGGTACGCCGTGCGCGGGTTCCGCACGGGAACGCGGACCGGCAGGCGACCGGTCGGCGGACCAGACCGGGGCTTCGGTGGCGGCGGAGGCGCCCCCCAGCGCAACTCCCCATCCGCCAGCACGAGTCGCGCGGTCACACTGGGAGCGCACGCGTTTTCGATCATCAGCTCGTTCTCGCCCTCGCGCAGCAGATCCGTGACGCGCAATTCAAACTCGCCGCTCTTCACCCCGGGACTGCCATAGCCGGAGGCATCGGCGCTGGTGAAGTCGGGAGCATAGTAGGTCATGAAGCGGTCCGCGGCGGCCTGCCGGTAGGTGCGGCCATCGCGACCCTGGACCTCAGGCGGCTTGTTCAGGAGCCGCCGGCCGTCGAGCACCGTGCCGTTGAGCGTCACCTTCAGCGCCGCCGTATAGCCGGCGACCTTGGCTGTGGCCATGCGGGCCTTCAGCGCGAGGACTGCCATCTCGCCCGGCGACGGCGGGCGCGCGGAAAAGGAGAATCGCTGCCGTGCTTTCGGCGCGAGTTCCGCTTGGGCCAGGATCGGCACCGTGGCGGCCACGGGCGGGGTGTGGCCGTCCGCCCCGGCCAGCGCCGCGGCGACCAATCGCTGGCGGTTCACCGCCCACTTTTCGATGGAGAGGCTCAGCAGCTTGACGGCGCGAGGCTCCTCTCCATCGGCGTCAAACACTGCCACCTCGACCCCGAACGGTCGCCCCGGCGAAACCCCCTTCTCCCCGAGCGCCGCCCACGGGATTGACGCCTCGAGGACGTAGCCGCGGGCGGTGCGTTGTGCCGCCACCAGCGCTCCGGGCAGGGCCCACTTCGCCGGCTTGAACACGTACGCCTCGGGGGGACAGTCGGCCAGGGGATCACCGTTCCGCTGGAAATTTCCCGGGCTCAGTCCGATCTGAAACTGCCCGGCCCCAAAGTGAGCCCGGCCGGGCTCCGTCCGCGGCGACACATCGAGGTAAAGCTGCACGCAATCCCCTTTCCAGAGTCCGGAACCGCGCTGGGACTGCCGCAGGACGTCGTCGGTCACCTCCGCCGCCACCAGCAGCAGATCGGTCCGCCACGCCAACCAGACCCGGGCACTCAGGTCCTCCGGCGACTTCCAGGTGCTGCCACCCCAGGTTGCCTGCTCCTTCCGATCGAGCACACCCGCCATGGGCACGCCCGCCCAGTCGTCCAGGTTCCCATCGATTGCGGGAGGCGGATCGGGTTTGCACGGAACCGCGAGCGGCGGCGCCCCGGCCGCCAGGCTTGCCGCCGCGAGCACCGCCAGCCCGGCGACTCCCCGCTGGAAGAGAATGCGACGGCCGGGACAAACCTGCAGGGGTGCCATGCGCCGGATTCTGCCGCGGTCGCGCAACCGGACGCGACCCGTTTCTCCGCCCCGGAGCCGCCGCCACGTCGGATGCGCCCCGCCCTCCGCCCGCCAGCGCTGAACTATGGTCTGGCCAACGTCCCTTTCGCCGCCATTTGTCTCTGCACCCCGCGAGCCGCCTCCGATGGTTCGCCGCCTGCCGCCCGCTCCCACTCGTGGTCTCCCTCTTGCCCGCGTCCAACGCTGCACCGTCCTCGTCGGCTGCCTTCCAGGCGGCCCAGGTACGGGGCGCACCCGCGCACCGCTACCGAGCCTTCATCAGCTACAGCCACTCCGACACGCACTGGGCGCGCTGGCTGATGCGGCGACTCGAGAGCTATCGGGTGCCGGCTCGTTTCCACGGACGCATCGGGGCGGTCGGTCCGATCGGCCCCCGACTCACCCCCATCTTCCGCGATCGGGATGAACTCCCAACCACCAGCGACCTCGGCGCCACCATCCGCGACGCGCTGCGGGATTCGGCGGCGCTCATCGTTATCTGTTCTCCTCGCTCGGCCCGCTCCCGCTGGGTCAACGAGGAGATCCTCGCGTTCAAACGGCTCGGCCGCAGCGACTCCGTCTTCGCCTTCATCGTAGAGGGTGAACCCAAGGTGGCCGGGGCCGCCGACGACTGTTTCCCGCCCGCCCTGCGCGCCGAACTCGGGCCGGATGGGAACCTCGGATCGGAGCCGGCGGAAGTGGTCGCCGCGGATGCGCGTCGCCACGGCGACGGACGGGCGCTGGCCCTGGTTCGCCTCCTCGCGGGACTGCTGCGCGTGGGCTTTGATGACCTGCGCCAACGGGAACTCCAGCGTCGGAATCGGCGGCTGACCGCCGTGGCCGCCGGGACCTCGGTCGGCATGGCCCTGATGTTCGGGCTCGCCATCGTCGCGTGGCAGGCCCGCAACGACGCCCGCCGGCGGCAGGAACAGGCGGAGGGCGTCCTCACCTTCATGCTCGGCGAGTTCCGCGATGAACTGAAGAAACTCGGCCGGCTCAAACTGCTCGAACGCGTCGGCGAGAAATCGATGGAGTACTTCGACTCCCTCGATCCGCGCGATCTCACGGACACCGCCCTCGCCAGCCAGGCCCGGGCGCTGACGCAAATCGGCGAGACGCGGCTGCAGGAGGCCAGCTACCCGGCCGCCGCCCAGGCCTTCACCGCCGCCTACGCCCGGGCCGCGGCGCTCGCCGCCCGGCACCCTCGCGACGGCGCCATGCTCTTCGAACGCGCCCAGGCGGAATTCTGGATTTCCGCGGTCCATCGCCGCCAAGGCATGACCACGGCGGAGGCGGACTGGCTGCGCCGGTATCGCGACACGACCGTCGCGCTTGTCGCCCTCGATCCCGCTAATCTCAAATGGCAGCAGGAGCTGGCCTCGGGTGAACACAATCTCGCCGTGATCCTCCTCGAGGCCGGCGACTTTGCTTCCGCCCGGATGGGCTTCGAGCGCAAACTCGCCACCTTGCGGCGGATGCTCCCGTCGCTGCCCCAGGACCACGACCTCGCCTATCGCGTGAGCGACACTCTCTCCTGGCTCGGCACCACAGCGGAGCGAAGCGGTGATTTCGGAGCCGCGATCGCGCACTTTCGGGCCGAGGCGGCGACCCTGGCGGAACTGCAGGAGCGGGACCCGGGCAATGCCAAATGGAGATTCGAGCGGGCCGACAGCCTTTCCTTTCAAGCGGCCCTCCTGGCCATCACCGGCGAGCGTGCGTCGGCCGTGCAGAAGTTCGAGGAGGCAAAGGCGATCGCCGACGCCCTGGTGCGCCATGATCCCGCCAACCGACACTGGCAGCGCAGCGCACTCTATTACCGGTTGCGGCTGGCGGCGCTCGCCCTCGCCAGCGGTGAGATTTCACGGGCGACAGAGTTGCTCGGAACGGCTCGCGCCGGCCTCGAGACCTTCCTGAAGGCCGCCCCCACGGACCGCATCGCCCGCGGACAACTGGCCCAGGCTTGGCGCCTCGAGAGCGAGCGCCTCCTGGCAGCCGGCGATCCGCCCGCCGCGGCCGACGCCGCCGCTCAGTCGGTCCGGTTGGGCGAGGCCTTGCTGGAAGGGGGAAAACCCGTCGCCGCGGTCGTAGCCGAGACAGCGGCCGCGCTCGCGCTCCAGGCCAGCCTGGCCTCGCGAAACGGCGATACCGGCGCGGCGCAGCGGCACGCGTTGAGAGCCCTGCAGATCCTCGCCCCGCCACTCGAAACCTCGCGTGACTGGCGCCTGTTGGATCCAGGGGTGCGGGCCCGCCACTTTTCCGGCGACACCGCCGGCGCGCAACGGCTGTTTCAGCGGCTCACCGGCATCGGCTACCAACCCCTTTCCCCCTGGCCCGCCGGCCTGTCTCCGACCACCGCCTCGCGCTGACTTCCTATTCGCCGCTCCCTTCCGGGAAGGCGCCGTCATCCCCTACCTCACACGAATCCACCCAACCAGCGAAGGAATCCTATGCCGCTCAATCCCAGAATCCGCATCGACCTGCACACCTTCCGCCCCCTCGGAGGCGTCGTCGCCTGCAGCGCAACCATGACCATCGAGGAACCCGCCAACAACTCGATCACCCTCGATGGCAAGAATGTCCGGATCCGCCGGCCGCGCGACGGCGAGGACGCCGACCTCGATCTCAGTTTCCTCCTCAACGCCCAGTCCCATCTCCTGTTGGGGATCACGTTGACCCGCGAAGACGGCGCGGCGGTGAGCCAGGCGGAGTTCCCGCGCGTCGAAATCGTGACCGAAAACGGCGATCGCCGTCTGACGATCTGCGACATGCGCCAGACCGTCGCCAACTACGACTACGCCATCCTGGTGCAGGAAGTGGGGACCGGCCTCGTTGGCCTGATCGACCCGGAGATCGAGAACACCAACCAGGAGTGACGCCATGCCGAATGACCCGTTCGAAATCCCCGCGGCCCACTTCCTGGTCGACGTGGTGAACCTCCGTCCCCTCGGCCATGCGCTCCCCACCAACGCCTCGCTGCGGCTGCTGTCCACGCGCCCGGATCCGTCGAATCCGACGCCGTCCTACGCAGGCGTGTCGACCGGGGCCCGTGGCGCGCTCATCGCGATCCGCGACAATCACGACTACCTCAGGAAACCGCTCGAACTGACCTTCTACCTCGAGGCCGGTCGCTACAATTTCCTCGGCGTGCCGATCGAAATGGTCGTGGCGCAGCTTTCACCGTGCCCACCTTCGTTCCCGGGTTGGTTTCCATCCATGGTCATCGATACCTGTGGCCCGACGGGCGATTTTCCTTCGCTGCGTCGCCTGCGGTTGCAGCATAGTCCCGCTCCTGCCTGGGGCCCGGCGTCGGAAGCGTGGTTCAACCTCTCGCTGCTGGTGCAAGACGTCACGACGGCGGCCGTCGGCACGATCGCACTGACCGTGGTCAGCAATTGGGGAGACGCCCCTCCACCGGTGCCTCCCTCCGTGGCGACCATCCGGGTGGAGGCCGGGCCCCGCGTGACCGAGGGCTGAACGCCATGCCGCCCCACGCGACCGGACACCGCCACCCGAGCGGTAGCCGTGCGTGATTGTCGTGCCAGCATAGTCGGGGCCGGCCCGCGTGGTCGCGGCGATCCTCCGTGTTTTCTGGTCGCCCGGCCCGCGCGGATTTCCTTCCCTCGCGCCATGAACCGCCCGCTGCCCGACCCCGCCCTGCCGTCCCGCCCATCGCGTCGTGAGTTCCTCCGGCAGTCCGGCCTGGCGGCGCTCACCAGCGTGGCGGCCGCCGCGGTGGCCCGCGCCGCCGCCACGCCACCGGCGCTGGTGGGATCGAACGCGTACGGCTGGGGGCAATACGCGAAGCGCGACAAGAAGGCACACGACCTCACGGCGACGATGGCCGCCGTGCGCGAACTCGGCTACGACTACCTCGAGGCCACGATGGATCCGGCCCGGCCGGACGAGGTCGGCGAGATGGCGAACCAGATGCGCGCCCGGGGGCTGCAGCCGGTGAGCCTCTACTGCGGCCCGCGGCTGCACGAGGCCGGGGCGGCCGCCACCGTCGTCGGGCAGGTGCTCGCGGCGGCGCGGGTCGCGCGGGCGAACGGTTTTCAGTCGCTCACCTGCAACCCGGCGCCGATCGGACGCGCCAAGACCGAAGCGGAGCTTGCCACGCAGGCCGCCGCCCTGCGGGACCTCGGCCGGGGGCTGAAGGAAATCGGGATTCGCCTGGGCCTCCACCATCACCTGCCCGAGATGGCCCAGCAGGCCCGGGAGTTTCACCAAAATTTCCGGCAGACCAACCCGGCGGAGGTCGGCTTCTGCTACGACGTGCACTGGGTATGGAAAGGCGGCGTCCCCCCGGCGGAGGCGCTGCCCGCGTATGGCAATCGAATCGTCTCCTGGCATCTGCGCCAGAGCCGCGACGGCATCTGGTGGGAGGACCTCGACACCGGCGACATCGACTATGGCGCGATCGCCCGGTACGCCACCGAGCACCGCCTGCCCCGGCTCTTCACCGTCGAGCTCGCGCTCGAACCCAAGACCCTCATCACCCGCGACGGGATCGAAAACCACCGTCGCAGCCGCACCTTCGTCCGCACCGTGTTCGGCGCCTGACCCCGGCGACCGCCGCGGCGGGGCGGACCCGCCCGCGCGATCCCCTGGCCGGCCCCGCCTCCCTTCGCAACTGCCGTCCTCTGATCGCTCATGGGTTTGCGAACCGCCAGTTCCCGGGCGCTCCTGGCCCTCGTCTGGGCCGCGGTGGTTGGTGCCTATGCCTGGAGGTGCTCGCACTACGTTTCGGAGCTGGGTGATGGCTCAGCCGCGGCGGCCTACTACAACCGGCTGGTTGACGGTTTCAGCTCCGGACAGCTGCATCTGAAGGTCGAAGTCCCGCCGCTGTTGCGGCAGCTTCCGGATCCTTGGGACCCTGCAACCAATCGGTCGATCCGGGGCTCCATGTACGCCTCCAACCGCCTGCACGACACGAGCTACTACCAGGGAAAGATCTTCCTCTATTTCGGCCCCACGCCGGCCCTGGTGCTTTTCTGGCCGTTTCGCGCCGTCACTGGCTCCTACCTGAGCCACTCGGCTGCGGTGGCCATCTTCTCTTCGTTTGGATTCACCATGGTCACGGCCTTGTGGCTGGCGATTTGGCGCCGCTACTATTCCAAGGTGCCAGCAATCGTGGTTGCCGGCGGTCTGGCCGCGTTGGGTCTCGCCACCAGTGTGCCCCTCCTGCTGGCGCGCCCGGACGTCTGGGAGGTTCCGATCAGCTGTGCCTACGCCCTGGTGATGCTGATGCTTGGCGCCCTGTGGCAGGCGCTGCACGACTCGACCCGCCGCACCGTTTGGCTTGCAGTCGCGGCCAGCGCGCTGGGCTTGGCGATCGGCGCCCGGCCGTGGCTCGTCCTGGCGTGCCCGGCACTCCTTGTGCCCGCAGTCACCGGCGCCGGATCGATCGGAGTACCGGGCCGGCGCCGCCGGCTCCTCACCGATCTGGTGGCGATCGGGTTGCCGCTGGCGGCCATTGGGCTCTGCCTGGCGCTCTACAACCTGCGACGGTTCGACAGCATCTTCGAGTTCGGCCAGCGGTACCAACTGGCGGAGGATCGGCAAGACGCCGCCCGCCATTTTTCCCTGACTTACCTGTGGTTCAACTTCCGCGTCTACTTCCTTTCCGTCGCCACCTGGGACTCCCGCTTTCCCTTTGTCACCGGGGTGAGTTCGCTTCCGCCGCCGGCCGGCCACGCCGAGGTTGACCAGCCGTTCGGCCTCCTCACCAACACCCCGGTGACGGCGTTCGCACTCTACCTCCTCCTGCGTGGGCGGGAGTCGTTCCGCACCCGCCCGGCAGAACTGCGGGCCTTTGTCGGAATCGTCGCGGGCGTCTTTGCCGTGGGTGCGGTCACCCTCTGCCTGTTCTATGGGACCTGTACGCGTTACCAAGTGGAGTTTCATCCGGCGCTGACCCTGCTCGCGGCTTTGGGAGGGCTGGCGTGGATCTCGAGCACCCAGGGATCACGCGCGAGCCGGCGCGCCATCACGACGCTGTGGCTGGCAACCGTGGCAGCGTCCGTCACAGTGGAGAGTCTGCGGAGCTGGCACGGCCGGGTCGACCAACTGGTCGCCCGGGCGGCGGCACTCGAGACCGAGCGGCGGCCATTCCAGGCGTTGTCGCTGTACCAGGAAGCGATCCGGTCCTCCCCGGATCGGGTCGATCTCCGCTATCAGGCGGCACTCCTCCTCGAGGAACTCGGGATGACCAGCGCCGCCATCACCGAACATGAGGCACTGTTGCAGGTGGATCCCTTCCACGTCGGTGGCTGCAACCGCCTGGGACGTCTGCTGGCGAACGCGCGACGCGGAGCGGAGGCCGTGCGCCTTTTTCATCGGGTCGTGGGGATGCAACCGCAGTATCCGGAGGCCCACTTCAACCTGGGCCTGGCGTTCCAGTTGGAGAACCGCCATGGGGAAGCGATTCGGTGCTTCGAGGAGACCCTGCGGCTCCGGCCAGGGTTCCCTCTGGCGCACCGCCAGCGCGCGATCTCCCTCCAGGCCGCGGCAGTCCCGCGTCCCTGACCCTTCCACGGCGCCAGTATTCGCCTGAGAGATCCCGTCCGTTTCTCCTTCGCACGCCGCCAATGACCTGGCACATCTCCGTCCCATGCCGTGGTTGCGTTCGCTCCCCTTCTTCGTCGCGGTGGCGCAGCTGACCCCGGCGAGCGGCGCTGCCTTGCCGGCCGAGGTCACCCTCACGCAGCCGACGCGGCTCGAGATTGTCTCCCAAGGCAAGCCAACCGGCTCGGTCGCGCTTCCCATCGGGGAGAAGCTCGAACTGGTCGGTCGCACGGGAGAGCACCTCGCGGTGCGCTACCGCAACCTCAACGGGCGCGTGCCAGCGGCCCATACCAATCTCCCGGCCCCGGCCGCGCCACCGGCGCCCCACGCGGACCCCGTGGCCTCCCCTGCTCCGGAACCCGCACCGGCGCCCCCGCCTGCCACCACCGCCGCGCCCCGGCGCGCCCCCGCGGAGACCACCGCCCTCCCTGCCACGGCGGCATCCAAGGTCGAACGCCTTCTCGCGGGCAAACTGGTCGCCCTGGAAGGCGGCGGGCTACGGCCGCTCGCCGCCGCGCGCCTGGCCGGCGTCCGCTTCTTCGGGCTCTACTTTTCAGCCAGCTGGTGTCCACCCTGCCGCAGTTTCACCCCCGAGCTCGTCGACGCCTATGGCAAAATCCGGGCGCTGTATCCGGAATTTGAAATCGTGCTGATCAGCCGAGATCGCTCCCCGGCGGACATGCTGGCCTACCTGCGCGACGACCGGATGCCCTGGCCGGCGCTCGCCTGGTCCGCCATCCGTGAAGCTCGCGAAATTAACCGCTACGCCGGCAGCGGCATCCCCTGCCTCGTCCTGATCAACGAGGAGGGAAAGGTCCTGTCGGACAGCTATCGCTGGGGACGCTATGTGGGCCCCGACGCGGTGGTCACCGACACCTGGAAGATCCTGCGGGATTATCGCCGCCAGCACCCCCATCCCGCCCGAAACTAGGCCGGAGGTCGGTCGTCCGCTTTACCCGTCGGCGGCCTTGATCCGGTTGCGAACGAACGCCCCATGGTGGCGCACGTCGCAGAACGGCGAAGCGAAGGAGGCGGACACCTTCAACGCGTTCACCTGGCGCTCGATTTCATCCAGCCGGCGGAGCAACTCCGCGATCTGCTCGGGCCCGCGGTGGCCGGCAGCGGGTTTATGCCGAAGGTCTCGAACAGGGCCGGAGCTTCATTCCAGGGCACTTTCACTTCTGCGGTGCCGCGCTTGAGCCGGAAGGGAAAGCGTGGAGGCCCGAGAACCACTTTGTCGCCTGCCCGCGGCCGGCAGCCTGCGCTCCCAGACGGCAGCTCCTCCCTTGAACCTGCGCTGGTCACAGGCACGACGGGGCTGAAAACTAACGACTCCTGGAGACAGCGGTCTGCCCCTCTTGCGAGGACTGCTGCCAAGTTCTAGGGCCCCGCGGCCCTTGTCCCCGCCCGCCTCTCCAAGGCGATACTTCACCCGGTGACGAATGCAGGGTTGCATGCCTTCCTCGCCAGCCCCGACCGGTTCGCTCCCGGGATTCTCGACAAAAGCCGCCAACTGATGGAGCGCCATGCCTGCGTGCCCCGTTCGGATCGCCTGGCAACCGCCCGGGTTCCCACGACCCCTTCATCTGGCGTCAGCGCTGATCCGGCGTCGCCACCGGGCCTTCGAACCTGACGCGCTCCGCGCCGCCTCCCCGAAGATGGTCGCCGCCGGCGCCGCGCGGGCGGGCTTCCAGCCTGCCGGTCAACCCCGGACCCTACGCCGCGGAGAGGACTAGCCAGACGCCCCCGGCCAGGACGAGGACTCCGCAGGTGCGCCGGAGCCACTTCGCCCCTGGAGTGTCCTGCTGCCAGGCCAGCCACCGCTGCACCCACGACGACGAAACCCCGGCGAAGCCAATCACCGCACAATGTCCGGCGGCAAACAGGAGCAGCACCGCAAGCGCGAATACCGGCGCAGTTCCGGCCATCCCAAAGGTCACCCCCAGGACCGGAGCCATGAATCCAAAGGTACAAGGTCCCAGCGCGACACCGAACACCAACCCGAAGAGCAACGCTCCCATGGCCCCGCGCCGGACCTGCCCGGGCGCCGGCCGCCAGCCTCCCGGCATCGGCAGCAGATCCAGCAGGTGCAGCCCGAACACAAGGAACACGACCGCCACCGCGTAGTTCCCCCAGGGGCCGAGGTCGCCAAGCATCCGGCCGGCCGCCGCCGTTGCGGAGCCGATCAACGCGATCGACAGCAGGATTCCGACCGCAAACAGGGTCGAGAGCCCGGCCGCTCGCTTGGGACTGATCGCCTGCCCGCCCTGGAGAAAACCCACGATCAAGGGAATGCTCGCGAGATGACAGGGGCTGAGAACGATGCTCAGGACGCCCCAGGCAAACGCCGCCGCGAGGGCGACGAGGGGCGCGCCGTTCATCGCCTCCGACAATCGGGCAAATAGGGATTCCATGAGGATAACGCCCCCGAAGGGGCGCAGGATTTTCGGCCGGAACTAGCGCGACGCTGCGGGCAGGCCCGGCGAGGAACTCACCTGGCCAGCCGCACCGCCAGGTCCGCGACGCGCAGCCCGGTGTTGCGCGCGGTGGTGAGGCCGAGTTCGTCGTTCTCGATGCTGTCCTTGGTGGAGACCACCGTGCCGCCCTCGAAGGCCGGCGGCCGGCCGCCAACGGGAAGCATGCCAAAGCAGAGCATCGCGACCTGAATCTGCTCGATTACGAGTTCCTGCCCGCCGTTGCGGAACGCCCCGGTCGCAATGACGCCCACCGGCTTGCCATCGAGCAGCATCTTCGGCTCGCGCAAGGGGGCACACCGTTCGATGAACGCCTTGCAGAGTGCGCTGAGCCCGCGGAAGTACGACGGGGAACCGATGACCAAGCCCGCCACCGCCGGATCCTGCAGTTTCGGCAGGATTGCGGAAAAGTCGTCCGTCGGTGGGGTCGGCGAGTATCCGGAGAAACGGAGTCCGCCGAGGTCGATCAACTCGACGCCGATGCGGGGATCGACGGTCTTTGCGGCCTCGAGGGCGGCCTGCACCGCGCGGGCCGTGGTCATGCCCTGGCGCGGGCTGCAAGAGATGCCCAGGATCTTCAGGGACGCGCCTCCCGGGGAGGCCGCGCGGGCCGGGGCGACCGCGGCGATGGAGCCGGCGAACGCGGCCGCGGCCGTGCTGCCGACAAAGTTTCTGCGAGTGAGTCCGGTCTTCATGATCTGGTTCCTTTCATTTGCATTCTCCCAATTTGCAGGCCTTCGCGATCTGGGCGGGGCTCAGCTTCATCTTGTCCGCCAGCGCCTGATCGATGCTGATCTGGCGCCCCGTCATCGTTGGACGCGCGTCGAGCCACTTCTGCAGGGTGCCTTCGCTGGTGAAAAACCCCTGTTTGAAACAGCCCGCGGAAACCCAGGCGCCGTCCGGTCCCTTCTTCTGGCCAAACCACGCGACGGCGGACGCCGGTTCGAGCGCGGCGACGCTGCCGTTCAGTGTCTTCACGCGAATCCGCTGGCCGGTGAAACCATCCCTGGCTTCGACCTCGATGTCCTTTTGCAGCCGCGCCGCCACCCCGAGGGCACAATGGGTGCAGCAACCATAGGTGTGCAGATCTCCGACCTTCACGCCGCAAGCATCCTCCGGATAGACGGCCCGGTCGCAGAAGCCGCAGCGCGTCGCGAGTTCCTTCGCCCGCAGCACCTCCCAGTTCACGAGCGCCCCGGGACTGGCCGCCTGGTCCCTGGCGGCCGCACTCTGGTCCGCATAGGAGCGGATCGTCGGCCGCCCCCGTGCATCCATCCCGTAGAGGTAGATGGCCGCAGTCGCCGCGACGGGACGCCCGCTTGACCAGTCCGTCACGCTGACCTTGGCCGCCTCCACCTTCGCATCGGCGCCCACGAGGCTCGACTGGAAGATGAAGTAGCAGTGCGGCGAGCACAGGAGGCGTTGCTCGCTCTGCCCCTTGACGACCGTCTTCGCCTTCGGGTCGACGTCGCCGTCACATAGGAAGCAGACCTGCTCCCGCGGCCGGGTGTCGGCCGCCGCCGGCGTTTCCCGCACGATTCCCGCCGGCTTGCCGGCGGTCAGGTCCACGCCGATTTCCTTGAACTTCCTCAGGATTTCCGTCTTGGAGAAAAAGCCCTCGTGCCGGAATCGCTCCTTGCCCGAGGCGTCGTAGAAGATCTGCGTCGGGATCACGGAGATGCCGTAGGGCTTCCCGGCCTCGCGGTCCTTCCACACATCGATGAAGACGACGTCGAGCCTGCCGGCGCACTCCTTCTTCAGTTCCTCCAGGATGGGCGCCATCAGCTTGCACGGGACGCATTTGTCGGCACCCAAATCCACGAGGCGGGGCCGCCCGGCTGGCCCCGCGGCCTGGCCGGCTCCGGTGACAACAACGAGGCAGATCAGGAGGGAGAGCGCGGTGGTCTTCATGGCAGCGTCTCAGCACAGGAGCTTCTTGGTTTCCTCGATGGAAGGCACGCGTCCCAACACCTTGACGGTGCCGTCGACAACGAGCGCAGGGGTGAACATCACCCCGAAGGAGGCGATGTCGTCCAGGCTGGTGATCTTCTCGAGCGAGTATTCGAGACCGAGCGCCTTCGCGGCGTTCTCGGCGGTTTCCGCGAGGAGGCCGCACTTGCGGCACCCGGTTCCGAGGATCTGGATCTTCTTCATGGTGGCGAAATCGCGGTGCGGGCCGGGGACTCAAGCCACCCAGGCCCCATAGGCCCATCCAACGAGCGTCGAGAGGACGACGACGAGACCGACGTAGGCCACGGTTTTCTTCAGGCCGAGGATCGAATGGATTACGATCATGCTCGGCAGGCTCAGCGCCGGCCCCGCCAACAGCAGCGCCAGCGCCGGCCCCTGCCCCATTCCGCCGCCGATCAATCCCTGGAGCACCGGCACCTCGGTCAGCGTGGCGAAGTACATCAAGGCTCCGGCCGCCGCCGAGAAGGCATTCGCCGCGAGCGAGTTTCCGCCCACCGCGTCGGCGATCCACTTGTTCGGGATCAGCCCTTCGTGGCCGGGCCGCCCGAGCATCAGGCCCGCAACGAGGACTCCGCCAATCAGCAGCGGGAAGATCTGCTTCGCGTTGTCCCACGCCTGCGCGAACCACTCGCCCGCCTCCCCGGGCTGACCGGCCGTCGCCCACGCGAGACCGGCGACGCCCAGCAGCACCCCGAGCGACGGCTGATGGGGCCAGACCCGGGCGCAGAGTGCCACCGCCGCCGCCGTGAGACCGAGGCGCACGGCCGAGAGTGCGAACCAGCGCCACAAGATCACGCCCAACAGCGCCGCGGAAATTGAGGTCAGCCACCACTTCGCGGCAAAGACCGCCGCGAAGAAACCGCCTTCTTCGCCCTCGGCGCGCCCCCAGTTGGCGAAAACCAGGATCGCAACCAGCAGGCCGAAGAAGACCGCCGTCCGCCACAGCGGCCGGACCGCCGCCGGCACCGGCAACTCCGCGATCCGGGCGGCCTTGGCCCGCTCCTCCCGGCGGAAACAGAGGTGCATCGCCGCGCCAATCACCACGCTGAACGTCACCGCGCCCACGGCGCGCGCGAGGCCCAACTGCAGCCCGAGCACCTTCGCCGTGAGGATGATGGCGAGCGCGTTGATCGCCGGCCCCGAATAGAGGAACGCCGAGGCCGGCCCGAGCCCCGCCCCCATGCGATAGATGCCCGCAAAGAGCGGCAGCACGGTGCAGGAGCACACGGCGAGGATCGTCCCGGATACCGAGGCCACGCCGTAGCTCATCGCCCGCGGGGCATTCGGCCCAAGGTAGCGCAGCACGGATTGCTGCGACACGAAGGCTCCAATGGCACCGGCAATCCAGAAGGCCGGCAGCAGGCAGAGAATCACATGCTCGCGGGCATACCACTGGGTGAGCGCCAGCGCCTCGTGCACGGCGCCGTCGAAGCGCGGCCAGCCCAGCGGCAGGAAGTAGAAGGCGGCGAAGGTCCCCGCCATCAGGGCGAGGATGCCGAGTTCCTTTTGCTTATTCACCGGCGGATGGTCCGCTAGTTCGCGAAAACGCGAAATTAAGCCCCGTTGTGATGCCGTGGTGCCGCTTCATGGCGCAGGGCCTCAGGAGGCCCGTCGGGCACAGCAGGTGCCCACCGTGAAACTCACGTCCTGGCCTTCGCTGGCCGCGTCCAGGCAGGCGGTGAACCGCGCCACGCAGGGCAACCGCAACCGGTAGAAGACCTGCAGGCCCCGCTTTTCGTCGGTCACCACACCGGCGGCCTTCAGGACCGAGAGGTGCCGCGAGACCGTGGACCAGCCCAGCCCGGTGAGCTCGACGAGATCACACACGCAGCGTTCACCGTTGGCCAGCTCGGTGACAACCTGGAGGCGCGCGGGGTGTCCCAGGGCCTTGAAGACATCCGCGGCTTGCCGCGGGACGGGCTGGTTTCGGCCGGAGCGCATCCCTTCACCGTTTCGCCTTTCCGCGAAATAGCAAGGCCCTTCTTTCCCGAAACGTTCACCTTCGCCTCCGGACTCCCAGCCACAAGCCAACGGCATGCTCCCCTGTCTGCTGGAGATAGGAGTCCGGAGTGGCTCCTGCGGAAGAGCAATACGCCGCCCTTGGCGGGCACCCCCGATCCGGGAACAGGCCCGGGCAGATCTGCCGCGAGCGTTCAGGCCGGCCTCGCCTCAAGCGGCCGGGACTTTCCCCTGCTTCCCTTTTGACTCCCCCATCCGCCGTTTCACATTCTCACCATCATCGGAATGATCAACCGCAACCAAGCCATCGCCCTGCACGAGCAACTTGCAAAGATGGGCACGGCCCTTTCCTGCCCGCAGCGCTTGCGGCTCCTCAATCTCCTCTGTCAAAGCGAGCGCTCGGTGGAGACCATTGCCCAGGCGATGAGCCTGTCGGTGGCGACGGTTTCCCATCACCTCCAGCACCTCCGCAACGTGCGCTTGGTCACCTCGCGCAAGGTGGGCCGGTTTGTTACGTACGCGCTCGCCGGGCCCGAGGTAGTAGCTTTCTGGTTACAGTACCGCGACTTTTGCTCCAGCCGGCTTGCCGAGTTTCAGGTGATGCGGGATGACCTCGTGGCCCAACGGAAGGCGCGGGGAGTGGTGGATCGCCGGGAACTGCAGCAGTTGTTGAAGAATGGCGAGATCACCCTCCTCGATCTCCGGCCGCAGTTGGAGTTCGACGCGGGTCATTTGCCCGGTGCGATTTCCTGTCCGATCCAGCAGTTGGCGGAGCGCCTTGCGGGTTTTCCCCAGGGCAAGACCCTGGTCCTCTATTGTCGGGGGCCCCTCTGCCTGCTGGCGGATATTGCACAGGAGCAACTGGCCGCCAAGGGGATCAAATCGCTGCAGTTCACCGACGGCGTCACAGAGTGGGCTTCGGCTGGTCTGCCGATCAAGCGTTCTTCCAGCTATCGCTCGTTGTTCACCAGCGAAGGCCCGTGAAAGGGCGCTCCCGCAGTCACGGACGAGAGTGTCCGGGATGACCGGGCTGGCCGACGGCGCCACCGAATCGGTTCCAGCCGCCTCATCGCACCGGATCCCAACCGTCGATGCCCGATTGAACCGTCCCAGGGGCGGTTCGACCGCACCGCGGCAACGCCCGGAAGGGGCTTCTGCCCTGCGGGCCGTTTGGCCTGGGGAACGGGACTCCCCTCCTCCGGGAAATCTCGCCGCCGAACAGCCAGCCGTCGCGGTGTGCTGGGCTGAAAGGTGATTTCCAATCCTCCCGTCCGCCGGGGTCTTCATTAGTCGCGTTCCGCAAGACGGCACAGGGACTAATAAACGCCGTCTAGCGCGCCGCCCGCGTGGATAGCACTTGCTTCGTTATTTCGATAATTATCGAAGTATGGTCGCTTATTTCTCGGTTTTCTCTTATTAGTTACTATTCGCTTCCAGCGCTCACCTCTCGAACTCGCGCCAGCCATCGCGCCCCACAGGCCGGTTACTCATTTCCCCATAGCTCGTTACATGTTATGAAATCCAACCGAACCACACTCCAACTCGCTGTTATCAGCGCTTGGCTTACCGCGGCCACCGCTCCGACCTTCGCCGCCATGCCCGAAATCCAGTTTGAATTGAAGGGCCAGGTCTACGCCGAGAATACCGACTTTGGATCCGGCCAGGACCGCATGGGAGGCCGCACCGATATCCACTTCCAGCGCCTCCGGTTGACCGCGACGGGGATGCTGAATGAAACCTGGGGTTTCAAGTTTCAGACGTGCGGCAACATCGGCACCGCGAAACAAGGAAGCCTTGGCTATGGCATAACCGCGCAGGATACGGATTGGAACGACCGCGACGTCCGCATCATCGACGCCTATGCGATCGGCAACATCTCGGATGCGCTCAACCTGAAGATCGGTCTCACCAAGATCCCTCTGACGCGGGCCAACCTCGACGACTGCTTCGCCCCGCTGACGCTCGATCGTTCGATGTTCGTCTACAGCGCCTATGGCAGCTCCCCCGCCAAGTTCAGCCGGGACCTTGGCGGTGTCGCCTGGGGCACGTTTCACGAGGAAAAACTCAAGTACTTCGCCGGGGTGTTCCAGGGACGCGAGGGGCTCACCCGCACGACCCATCCGTTCAGCGGCGCCACTGTCACCTCCAGCATCGAACCCGAGAGCTCCCTGGAATGGGTCGGCCGCGTCCATTACTCGTTCCTCGATGCTGAACCCGGCTCCGGATACGTCGGCACCTACTTCGGCGAACTGAAGGTTCTCACCCTCGGCGTTGGCTACGCCTACGAACCCAAGGCGGTCTATCGCAATGTCAACGCGGCCGGTGTCGTCACCGGGACCGACGCCGTCGACTACTCCGCGTTCGCCGCGGACCTGATGTTCGAACACCCCGTCGGTGCCGGTGCCGTGACGTTGACGGCCCAGTACCTGAAGACCGACTTCGATGATGGCTACAAGACCAACTTCAACGCCGGTGACCGCCTTGCGAACATCACCGGCCTGAACGGCCAGAAGGACGGCAGCTTCGTCAAGGGCGCGTATTTGCTCCCGCAGAAGATCGGCAAGGAAGGCCGGCTGCAACCGTACGCCGTCTACGAGAAGTGGAAGTTCGCCCATCTCCTCGGCATCGACCAGCAACGCATCACCCAGTCCGGCTTCGGCCTGAACTACTACATCGACGAACAGAGGGTCCGCGTGACCGCGGAGTACCTGAAGACGGAGTTTTCGAAGCCCACCGGCTTGATCGGCGGCCGGGTCGATCCCGCCACGTTCGCACCGCTCGATCGATTCACCAAGTACAACACGTTCCGACTCATGCTGCAGGTCTGCATCTGACCAGCGGCGGCTCCTTCCATTCCAACCCTCAATCCTCTCCATGAAAAAGCTCATTGCCTTCGTCTGTGCGCTCCTCGCCTGCAGTTCCTTCTCCTTCGGTGCCGCCGCCGAGGAGACCATGACCGGCAAGGTCGCCGCCATCAATGGCAGCACCATCAAGATCGAGGTCGTCGATCTCGCCGCCTGGGCCAAGAAGGGCGCGTATGTTCGCGCCGTCACCGAAAAGGACGCGCTTGCCCTGCGTGGCGCCAAGGTCACGGACGTCCAGGGGAAGGTCATCACCGTCCAGTCCGCGATGGCCAAGCAATTGAAGGTCGGTGACAGCTACAAGCTGAGCAAGGGCAAGCCCAGCGCCGGCTGCTGAACCCGACCAGCCCACGCCTTCCTTTTGTCAGGTTCGGTCAAAATGGTGAGGCGCGGCATCCCCCAGTTGCGGAGGGTGCCGCGCCTTTTCTTTCTCTCACGGGTCCTCAAGCCCCACCCAGCCCCCAACGCCCGACCCCGTCCGACACTCACCGATTCAGGTCCGTCTGGTCACGACTCCGGAACTGCACTCGTCCGGCTGCGCGGCGCCAGCGGCAGGAGGCGACAGCGAGGGCCGCGAGCCCGGCGAACGCGGAATCGGTCGACGGTTCGGGGACCGCGGTGATGGAGATCACGTCATTCGCCGCGAATTCGATCAGCGGCTGGAACACGCTCAGTTTCCACTTTTCGGGCCTGGATTCCGGCCTGACCTGGCGTTTCGAGAGCCTCGGCGGTTTCGAACGCCTTTGGATCGAGGAACTGTCAACTCCGGGCAATGTGGCGGACGCCTTTCCGACTGGCCTCCGCCTGGCCGGCGTCTTGCTCTGGCCCTGGGAGCGGAGACGCCGCCGGGTCTGACTGAGTCTCGCCAGGCGCTTGAGTGACAGGAAGTCCATCCGCGCGCGAACTGGTGGGTTCGAATAAGTCATGCGGCCTCGCGGTGATAGAATTTCGGCAGACCGCCGAGACGTTCGCGGGTTTGGATTGGGCGCACTTTGACATCGACTCTTCGATCACCTGTTCCGTCGGCGCACGCCCCGCCGAGGCCCGCCCCATCGATCCATCGAATTCCTTGGCGATGAGTTTGCGGTGCCAACCAAGAATGGTCTCGGGTCGAACGATCTGGGCGACTTCCTCCAGAGCTTTCCTGCCAAGACGTTCTCCGATCTCGGACAGGATGATTCGCTCCGGATCCGTGAGCCGCAATCTCCCTTTGATCTGATTCTGGAGCATCCGGTTCTCCGTTGCCAAAGATCCGTTCCGAAGGAGGAGTCCCTCGTCAACCGAACCGGAGATTATGCCAACCGCCGTTTCCAATTCATGGAGGAAAGTCAGCCCAGAGGGTGTGAGACTGCCTCGATTTGGTGGACAGAAACACCCCCTCCCTTTGCGTGAGTTGTTTGGTCGCTTCCGAGGACACGTGCCGAAAGGCTTACCGCAGGAAGCGACCAAACAACGGCCGAAGGTGGCGTGGACCGGCGGCAGGACGCGCAGATCCCTTGCGTTGCGGTCAGCCCCCAGGCAGCAACCCATCCTGTCGGCGCCGGTTTTGTCGGCGCACCAGGCGCCGGTGCGCACGTGTGATCCCTCGGTCCGCACCAGCGCGCAGGGGCCCAGTTCGTTCCTCACACCGCCGCACTTCCGCACGGAAACCGTGGCCAACCTGTGGCCAAGTCGCACCACTGCCTAACCCGCCGTTGGCTGCCCGAGCCGGGTGAATGTACGAACTTCCGTGAGACCAACCCGCCGGCCAGAGAGGGAAACCGCGTTCAGCACTTTGCCGATTTTCGACGGTGAGAGGAATTCGGGCGCTCGCTGTCAACCAGCGAGTTTTCTTCCGGCCCGCATCCGCTGGGGTCGCAGCTGATGGGAGCAGGCAACCTGATCCCAGCGGGCTCTGCCAATTCACTACGGAAGCTCATAGACCTCGACCAGGACTATGCCGGTTGAATCGCCCGTCTCCACTCTGACCGTGTAATTGCCAGCGGACAGGGAGGCCAGCAAAGCGGCATCACGAGAGTTCGGGGCAAGGTCGAATGCGCCGGCCTGGGCAAAGGCGGTGACCAGCTCCGACCTACCACCCCAATTGTCGTTGCCGCCAATCTCTTTCTCTCCCGCGTAAAGCTTGAGTCTGGGATCCGCCGCGGCTCCGACGACCCCGAATGCCGACAGCGCCGGGCCCACCGCGCGGACCAAGACTCGCTTCTCCCCGCCGCCGACCACCACAAACCCGGCGGTCATGCCCCCGGCGGAATCCTTGAGCAGGGACAAATTAACCAAGCGCGGGGTGTTGGCCGTGTAGGCCGCATCCGGAGTCGCATCGTAGACCTCGGCCAAGACCAGGCCGGTGCCGCCGCCCACCCCGGAGATCCTCATCGAATGTTCTCCAGCCGTAAGCGTGACGCTTGCGGCGGCATCCCGGGAGGCCGGGCCGGTAAACGCGAAGGCCCCGACGGATGACATGGCGGAGGACAGTGCGGCGGATCCGCCCCAATTGTCGTTCTCACTGGTCTTGGTGCTCCCGGCAAAGCGTTCCAGCCGGGGATCCGCCAGCACCCCCGACACGCCAAGCCGCGACAGCGAAGGCCCTGCGGCCCGGAGCACCACATTCTTGCTTCCGGACGTCCCGCTGCCGCCCACCACGTAACCGACGGTGAAGAAATCCCCCGCCCCGAGGATGGGCGCGAGAACCGACAGATTCGTCAGCCGGCTGAATGATCCCACCGGTCGGTCCGTGGCGCCTCCCGGCGTCCCGCCGGGATTGGCGACCAGTTGTGCGCTCACCGTGCCAGCGGGGATGCTTTCATTGTGCAAACGGTCCAGTGCAGTCACGGTATAGTAGTAAGTCCCGGGCACGAGGCCGGTATCCGTAAAGCTGGTTTCGCTTTCGTTCGCGGTGATCCGCACGATGTTGGCGGCATCATCGCGATTGATCGTGCTGCCCGTGGATCGGTAGACCACGAATTGGCGGACCTTGTCCAAGGCGTTGCCGGTGGCGGGCGGTGCCACCCAGCTCAGCCTGATTTCATTGCCGCGGGTCTGCGCCGTCAGATTGCCGACGGGCGGCGGCGGCTGGTCGTCTTTCCACGGCATTGGGGGCAGCAGGGCCGGGGTCCTGAACAGATCATCGCGCAGCGCGTCGCGCACGCCCAGCGGGTTGCCCAGCACGCTTCTGGTGCTGAAGAAGGTTTGGCCCCGCACGTTGGCCTGCTGCCGGTTCAGGCGAACCTGGTTGGGAAGCTGCGTTGGCTGGCTCCAGTTGTTGTCGGTTCCGCCATTGTTTACCTTGTAGGCCGCCATGCCGCTGTAGATATGACGGCTTCCGCCCAACGCATTCCACCAAGGAAGCAACACGCCATAGTTGGCGACGCTGAAACCGACCGACCAATACAATTGCGGCGTGAGATAATCCACCCACGCCTGCTGGATCCACTTCCGGCTGTCGGCATAGATGTCACTGTAGCTCTGCAGCCCGTTGGTGGCTGATCCGGCCGGGTCGCTGTTCTGGTTGCGCCAGATGCCGAAGGGGGAAACGCCGAATTTGACCCACGGTTTCACCGCGCGAATGCTCTCGTGGCTCCGCTGGATGAAGAGATTGATGTTGTCCCGCCTCCAGTCCTGCCGGTTGGTGAACCCGCGCGCATCGGCGGCGAAGGAGGCATCATCGTTGAACGGCGCTCCTGAACTCGGCGGATAGGGATAGAAATAGTCGTCGAAGTGGATGCCATCCACATCATACCGGCGCAGCACATCCAGCAGTACGCTGATCACATGATCCCGCACCTGCGGAATGCCCGGATCCAGGATGCGCAGGCTGCCCTGGGCAAGCAGCCACTCGGGTCTTGTCCTCGCGATGTGATTGGGGGCGAAGGAGGCCAGGTTGTTGATGTTGCTCACGGCGCGGAACGGATTGAACCACGCGTGCACCTCGAGGCCTCGCTGTCGGCAGGCCGCGATCATGAATTCCAAGGGATCGTAGGCGGGGGAGGGAGCCCGGCCCTGCCGACCGGTCAAATCCGCGCTCCAGGGTTCAATTTGGCTTTCATACATCGCGTCGCACTGGCTGCGCACCTGGAAGAAAACGGCGTTGATGCCGGTGGCCTGCAGCTGATCGAGCAGATGGATGAGCTCGGACTGCTGTGTCGCCACGGGCAGATCGTTGGCGCTTGGCCAATCGATATTGGTAAAGGTCGCTATCCATGCGCCCCGCAACTCATGCTTGGGGGGGCTTTGTCCGACGAGGGACAACGGCAGTAACAAGAGGGAAACGTAAAGGAAGGTTCTGATCGAAAGCGGATTTGCCATCATCGGGACCGCGGGGAAGCTGATTCGCCACGAGGAGCGGATTCAGGGAAGAGTCAAGGCCAGGGCGACGGGTGGCGACTAGGGAGTGTTTTCAAACCTGAGGGAACATAGTTTATGCGCAGGGATCTCAGGGCGGGCCACGCGATTCACTCTGCGAACGGAGTTGCCCGGGCCGCTGTGGGAGCGGCTAAAAAAATTAACCTGAGTCGGCGGAAAACGCGGCGAGGGCAGATTGGCACAGTTGGAGGCCGGCCGCCAAAGGGCGATCGCCCGATGGTCACCGCGATCTGGTATGTGTTGCGCACGGGTTGCCCGTGGCGCGACGTGCCCCGCGAGTTTGGCCCGTGGAGTTCGGTCTACACGCGCTGGCGGCGCTGGTGCGATAGCGGGTTGTGGGCGCGGATGCTGGCCGTGCTGGCGCGTGGCGCCGTCGGCGCACTGCGGCACTTGGATTGCTCGCACATCAAGCTGCATCAGCACGGCGCCAACCCGCCGGGTGGCCAGACGGCGCAGGCAATCGGGCGCACCAAGGGCGGGCTCAATACGAAGCTGGCGGCAGTGGTCGACGCCAAGGGGCGGGTGGTCGCCGTCAGCCTTGCGCCGGGCCCACGACACGATCTGAAGGCCATTGCGCCCCTCGTGCCGGCCTTGCGCGGCAAACGTGCCTCGGCGACAGGGGCTTCGATGCCGATACGTTTCACGCCACGCTGCGCCACCACCGCGTGCGGATGTGCATTCCGCCGCGCCGCAACCGGCGCCGTCCAGTGTGCTTTCATCGCGGCTACTACCGCCACCGGCATCACGTCGAAAACTTCTTCGGGCGGATCAAACGCTTCCGCCGGATCAGCACGCGCTACGACAAACTCGCGCGCACGT
>JACRQG010000005.1:267638-285766 GCA_016222805.1 Verrucomicrobiota bacterium
GACAAACTCGCGCGCACTTTTTTCTCCTTCGTGCACTTCGCTGCCGTCTTGGATTGGCTTACTTATGCGGTTTGAAGACACTCCCTAGGCACGCGTCAGGCGGCCTGCAGGCCACTCGGGCGGTAATCGCGCCGAAACGGGTTCTACGGAAAGAGAGCCAGAGTGCCCTCCTGGACGCTCCCCTGCCCTCGCCGCCTTTCGGCGCCTCCGACTGTTGAATACGGGGCCCTCTGCCACGCCTGTCCTGCAATCCCGTCTACGGTGAATCACGCGAGCCTGAAGCCGGCACCGCCATCCTCGCGGAAAATCCCCCTGAACTTCTCCACGCGGCTTCCGAATGAGTATTTGTCACCGACACCAGCGGGAGGGTTGGGGTTGTCGGCGGCGCTCGCCGCGTTGTCGGAGGCAGTAGGTTCAGTCATCAGCCGATACCTTCCTCCGAACTACCTGAGTCAAAAGATGGGCGCAAGATTCCGGACGTTATCAGGGACCATCGGCAGATTATCTCGTGCGCCCGGCCGCTTCCCCGATGAGGCCGCAATAGCCTGTCCCCTCCCGAGGGTCCAGGTTTGTGGGTCAGTTCACAACCGGCTGCTGCTCGAAAGCGCTCCAGCCGGCGCGGTCGAAATCACCCTCCGCGGGCACCAGCTTGCGCAGAAGGGCGGCCGTCGCGCCAGCCGCGAGCCCTTTAGGTCGATCCGACCACATGCACGCCGCGGCAAAGGGAATTGTTGGAATACATTGTGGCAGACGATCCCAAGTGGTCATGAGCAGGCCGGCGCTTCGATGTGCGACTGCCGCTCTCGCGAACGTGCGAATGT
Source organism: Verrucomicrobiota bacterium (assembly GCA_016222805.1). Taxonomy (GTDB): domain Bacteria; phylum Verrucomicrobiota; class Verrucomicrobiia; order Opitutales; family Opitutaceae; genus ER46. Next base: position 268,460 of record JACRQG010000005.1, read on the forward strand.
TGTCGGATGAATCCCAAGGACAGCCAACGGTCGTGAATCCGTGCTCACGGAAATGTGCCAGCGTGGGCAGATCCCCCTTGGTAATCTGATAGTGCCAGTCGGCGATCACGATGCTCCGCGAAATGCGGTCGATCGCTTCGTGGGTGGGGGATTCAGGGGTGCCGTTGGCTTCGAATCCAGAGGATCGCCATCTCGCTCTTTCGAGCAGGGAATCGCCCCACATGATTGGACGCCGGCCACGTTGCTCGAGAAACGAGGCCAATTTGTTGATGTGATCGACGAAGAGTTGCACGCGGTCGGTCTCGCGGCATGCGTCGCAGGTGGCATGGGAACGGGCTTCGTCGCACCCCACGTGGAAGTAACGCCCGGGACCGGCGAACTCGATCAGCTCGTCGCAGGCCTCCCGGAGCAATGCCTGCGTGCGCGGATTCGTGAGGCACCATGTCCAGCCGTCGGGCTCGAACAGTGTCGCGAGCCGCGGGTTTTGATCCAGCACGACGTGGCGGCCAAATCGGTAACGCGACGCAGCGGCATGGCCCCAGCAGTTGAACATCGGTATCACCTCCAGACCCATCCCACGCGCAGTTCGGATGAGGACACCTGCTTGCTCCTTTGACCATGCCTTCGGCCACGACAGCTCCTTGAGCACCGTGAGCCGTAACATTCCCCAAAACTCCAGCACCACGTGCGTGGCCTTCAGGAAGGCCGCGAGCCGAATCGCCTTCTCCAGCAGATGGAGCGGCGTCTCGGGAAAGACACACAGGTGGAATCCGCGAAATGCCAACGCGGGCCAGTCCTGAATCTCCACTTGGGGCAGCACGAAGGAGAGCCCGCGCCCGCCCTGCTCCGTGGCCTGCAGCAATTGCAGCAGGGTGAACCAGGCGTGGCGGAGTGCCGCGGTGTCGGCTGCGCTCGCGCCAATGCCCGCCGCGTCGACTGTCACTGCGTAGGTGACGTCTGAATCCCGGGGCGGCAAGCGGCCGTTGCCGATCACGAAACCGCTCCCGCGCAGCGCGGCATCGGTTCTGATCGTCAACGGCAGTGCGTCCAACGTGAAGCGCCGCCAAGTGCCCTGCATCAGCTCGACGACCGGCTGCTCCAGCGCTGGACCGACGGTGAGGATCGCCTCACTGCCGAGTCGCAGGGAACCAGTGCCCCACGCGAGCTTCTGTGGCTGCGGATGAATACTCCGCGGGACGACTTGCGGTCTCGCTGCCGCCGCAGCCGGCGTCGCCCCGAAGCCGGGCCCCGCCAGTCCGACGGCAGCGGTCCCCGCTGCCTTGACGAAATCGCGGCGAGTAAACACACCGGAGCTATTATTCGTTTTCATGGAGTGTCTGTCTGATCGATCACCGACTCTGAAATCAGAACACCGCTTTTGCTCCGAATGTCTAATCGGTTCCATCAACCCCGTACAACTGGCCGATGGCTGGGCTGGACCCCACTTGTTCCATCGTGATAATCGGCGTGCTGAGAATGTCGCGGGCCGAAAGGAACACGCTGTAGCGGGAGTTGATGCGATCACCTCCACCGACATCGAGGTTCGCGCGGTGACGATATAGTATCTGTCGGAAGATGATGAAGACGTCCATCCCTCGGCGGATTTCTGTTATCTGCAGCTTCGCGCTTACGATAGGCGCTCAACCGGGTCAGGCCGCATCCGATGCAAATGGGCGGGAGGTCCGGATTGACCGATCGCCCGAAACGGTCGTGGAGGCGAAACCTCCGCGGGCATCCCTCCGGTTCACCTCCGGGATTCGCTCGATTTTTGAGGATAGCCAGGGGCGCTTCTGGTTCGGAAGCCACAATGAGGGCGTGAGCCGTTGGGATGGGCACGAGTTTTCCTACTACACGGTGGCCGATGGCTTGAGCGGCAATCAGGTCCGAACGATTCAGGAAGATGCGGTCGGAAACCTGTGGTTCGGGACCGAACACGGGATCAGCCGTTTCGATGGCAAAGCGTTCACGATCCCTGTCGGACGGAATCAGGACGATGGGAACGTCGCACTGGGACACACCTGGCGCAAGGACGCCGGTGATCTCTGGTTTATCGGCGATAGCGGAAAACCAGCTGCCCAGTTCAATGGCCAGGGTGTGTATCGCTTTGATGGCCGGAGGCTGGAATTTTTGCCCTTCCCGGTGTCGGCTGATGTCGCCACCCGTGGCGACTACCGCGTTACCGCCGTCAGCCGCGGGCGCAACGGCATGATCTGGTTCGGGACGTATCCTGCGGTGTTTGGATATGACGGCCGAAACTTCACAATCCTAGACGGCCGAACCTTGGGCCTCGCGGCGGAAGAGGAACCGTTTCACGTCCGCAGTGTTTTTGAAGACAGCCGCGGAGTGCTGTGGATCGGCAACAACGGCCTCGGCGTGCTGCGGTATGACGGTCGATCCCTGTCCAACTTCACCAAACAGCACGGCCTCGATTTCAAGGACAAGGGCTCGTCGGAATCCTTGAATCGGGTGTTCTCCATCGCCGAAGACGCGGTCGGCAACCTGTGGTTCGGCACCCGCGACAGCGGTGTGTGGCGCTACGACGGTGGGCGGCTGACTCACTTCACCCCACGCGATGGACTGACCGGCTCCATGGTGTGGACCATCTATCGCGACCGACGGGACAGGCTCTGGTTCGGCCTAGGCGACGGCAGTGTCTTCCGGTTCAACGGCGCGTCCTTCGACAAGGTCTATTAGTCACCCGCTGCGCGAATATTTGAAAGCGTGGTCCGCGGCTTTCAATTACCCACATCTCGGGAGTGTGCGGCGCAGAGGGGGTGAAATCTGAATCGGCGACGAGGTAGCTACTTGTGATATAATCGCGCCAAGGAGGTGCGGTTTGAAAACAAGCAGCGCGGTGGGACCACGTCAGGCCGACGCCGAGCAATCGGAGGAGTCGTGGAGGCAGCGGGAGCTGGTGGGTTGCCACTTCAAGGACGAGCGGCTAAGCAAGCGCTTCAGCATGGTGCTGAAGCAGATCGCCGAGGGGACCGCCGAGAGCATTCCGCTGGCGTGTCAGGATTGGGCGAATACGAAGGCCGCGTATCGGTTCTTCGCGAATGAACGCGTGAGCGAGGCGGACATCCTGGCCCCGCGTTGCGCAGATGTTGACCAAAGAAGTCGAACTCACCGTAGACATGCGTAAATTTGATCTTCCCGGGCGAGAGCGCGAGCCCCCCTTCCCGAAGGAACGGCCTCGATCTGCGGGCGCACATCAACCTCCAACTGCTCTCGCGAGCGGCCGGTGAAGATGAAGTCGTCCGAGTATTGGAGAAGACGGCGCAATTTCTCGCAAAAATGCGTCCGAATCGCCTCCGGAAAAGTTTTCCCAACTTTCCTGCGCAGGGATCAAAACCGCGAAAAATGGGCCGTGGTCCGATGCAAACCAAGAACTAGGGCAAAGGTTGGGGAAACTTCAAAATCCCTTTCCACTTTTTCCACGGCGAATTACCCAATTGTCTTCCCAACCTCGTTTTGAGTTCTCGGTTCTTTCACACTGGCTGCCCCAAACGGACCGATGCGCGAAGATCCGTAATGAGCGGGATTCTCCGAGAGGAGGGACTCCCGTCGGTCAAATACTTCACCAAGAATCGGCCTTTGCACCCGGAATCAGTCGCCGATCTTGTTTCACTTGCTACACAGGTGCAACGACCACGGCAGGTTTCCTGGTCCAAATGCACGGTCCTCCGGCGTGAATATGTAAGCCGTTCGGTGGGAGCGGCTGCATTATTTTCTGGTCAAATGGACGGTGGGCTGCAGGGTGGAAGCTGGCATGTCAGGCAAATCCAACTTCATAGTACTGGCGCATGTGCAGTTGCGGGGCGCGCGTCGGGACGAACAGGCGCGCTGCGAGCAGGAACTCGCAGCGCATCACTACCTGCCGACGGCGCAGGTGGCCGGCGATCGCGGCTGGCAGATCGCGGAGTACGAGGGCCGCTGGGTGGCGGTGATCTTGTGGTGCGCCGCGGCGAAGCGCCTCAAGGCGCGAGAAGAGTGGGTCGGTTGGGATGACCGGACCCGCGCGGAACGCCTCAAGCTGGTGGTGCAGCAGGCGCGGTTCTGCGTGTTGCACGAGCAACCCAATCTCGCCAGCCGAGTGTTGGGCGAGTCGGTGCGCCATCTGCCGGAATGGTGGCAGCAAATCCACGGCTACACGCCGCTGCTGGCGGAGACCTTCGTCGATCCCGAGCGCTTCGAGGGTACGTGTTATCGGGCGGCGGGCTGGAGTGAAGCCGGCGCCACGAGCGGGCATCGGCGGGCCGGCCGCGATTACTATCAGGCGGGAGCGGGCTTGAAGAGTCTGTGGCTCAAGCCGCTGCGACCGGAAACTTCGGCCTTATTACGCGGGCCGGAGGCGAGCCTGCCTGCCGAGTGTCGGGCGGCGCTGCCGCTGGCTACGATGGGCCTATTGCCGGTCAAATTGAAGCAGGCCGAGTCGCTCCATGCGGCCTTCGCCCAAGTGCCGGATCCGCGGGCTGGCAATCGCCAGCATCGGCTGGCCACGGTACTGACCATTGTGGCCCTGGCGATCCTGATGGGCCGCCAGCGGCCGGCGGACTTCCTGCGCTTGGCGCAGCAACTCAACGCCCGCCAGCGCGAAGTCCTGGGCTATTACCGACCACCGGGCAAGAAGGCCCGGGTTGCCCCAGGGCGGGACATCTTCTATTCGTTGTTAAGCCGAGTGGACCCGACGGCACTGGCCGTCGTCTTAAACGAGTGGCTCCAAACCCAGCATGGCCAACTGCCCGCCGCGCTCGCCCTCGATGGCAAAGCGGTCACTGACCGTCTCGCGCAAGTGGTCAGTCTGGTGGCGCAAGAAACCGGCGCCACCGTCGCAGTCGCCCCGGTGCTCACCGTCGACAAAGAACATGAAGTGCCGGCGGCCCGCACCTTGCTCGGCCAGACCGAGCTCAACGGCGCGCTGGTCAGTCTCGATGCGGGCCATGCCAACCATGAAACCGCCCGGACGATCGTCGAGGCCGGCGGGGAATACCTCATTCAACTCAAGGGCAACGCGTCCGCCGTCGAGGCGGCGGCAGCGCACGCGGTGCAGGGCCAGGCCCCCCTTTTTTCTCCGACGACTGCGACCATGGCCGCGCCGAACACCGTGACCTGATGGTGGCGGCGGTCACGCCTGGCCAAATGGGCTTTCCCCACGCGACCACCGTCGTGGCCGTGAAAAGTACCGTCACTGATAAGAAAACCGGCCTGACCACCGGCGAAACCCGTCTGTTCGTCTCCTCGGCCCCGCGCGCCACCTTCACCCCTCGGCAATGGCTCGCACGCTGCCGCGGCCACTGGAGCGTCGAAAGCGGCAATCATTACCGACGCGATGTCACCTGGCAGGAAGACCGCGAACTGGGTCGCAACCCTCGGCGCGCCTGTAACCTCGCCCTCCTGCGCTCCGCGCTGCTCGGCGCCATCTTGCGCGACGGTTCCGTCAATCTCTCCGCCCTCACCCAACGCCTCGCCTCACAACCCGGCGCCGCACTCAAGTTCTTGCGCGCCCGTCATCCTCAATCTTGAACCCATACCGGAATCCCGTGGGTCCAAATGCCGCGCGTGCCGTCTGGATACTCCACTTCGACAAAGACGACGGCGGAACTGTATTTCTCGAAAAAAGCTCGCTTCTCGTCGTGCGTAATTGCGACCGGCCGACAGGTTCAAATGTAATACTTGAAGCTATGCTGCGGCTTCCTCGTCTTCGGGTTGTTCACCAGAATTTCTCCAACCGCGTCGGAAAAATGCACCGTGACCGGCTGGGACTCGCCCAACTTGCAGGTGTTGTAGTTCAGCTTGGTCAGGCTGAACACGTCCTTCGCCACCTGCTCGATGTCTGCCGTGCCATGTTGGAGATCGATGCGAAGCGGCACCGGCACCTCCCAGCCGTCATAGGTCATGAGGCGCAACTTGAAGCCGTTCGCCCAAAGAAAACCGGAGCGCTCCGAGTCCTGCACAAAGGTACCCCGGAGCACCGGGCGGCGGCCTTTACGGAAGAGGCGGAAGCCGCGCGTCTCCGGCCGGATGCGCACACCAACCAGACTCACGCCGGGCGGGCAGGCCTTCTGGTAGCCCGCAAATTCCTCGGCCGAAATATCGGAGCGGGAATGAAGGAAGATTTCCTTGAGGGGCTTGCCTTCCAGCTCCTGATAGGTACGGAGGATGCCGGCTAGCAGGTTCTGGGCGGCCTCGCCGGTGAGGTGAAACTGCTTACTCTCCTCCGAATACCACGGGCCGTAATCGCCGAGGAACACGATGCCGTCGCCCGAATCGAGGAACATCTGGGCGGCGCAGCAGGCCGTGGACTTGTTCTCCTCTATGAGGCGGAAGGCAATGCCGAGGTAGCACACGCCTTCGCGAGCGGCAGCAAGCCGCCACGGCTTGCCGCCGGACTTGTAATAGAGCGCGGTCGTGAGGTTCCAAGCCCGGTCCGACAACGGGGTGAGCCCGCGGTCGCCGAATTCGTGGCTATCGTCGGGTTTCAGCGTGCTTTCGCGGAGGATTTGGATCGGCAGGTCGTATTCCATCGCCTTCGCCTTAAGCTGGCGGCGAAAATCGACGGAATACTGGTAGTCGTCCACGTCGTACTCGTCGAACAGGTCACCCATGCCTTGCTTGCGGAATTTCTTCTCCTTGGACGAAAGGCGGAAGCCGGTGCCTTCGCTCACCACCGACTTCGGACGGCAGTTCTGCCACACGACGTCAGGCACCACGCAGATGAACACCCCGAAGTTTTCATCCCGCTTCCGCGCCCGTGCGAGGGGATCCAGATAGAAGCTCACCAGCTTGGCGGCCCGCTGGTAAGGGTCCTTGATCACGGCGGCATCCGCGAGGGCTTGCGCGTCGAGCGACTGCGTCCACGCCGGCTCCAGCGGCCACACGGCACCGGTCACCGCCTCGAACCCGGGGAACGGCGGCCAGAGGCGCCGACTGGCCTCTTCCGGATGAATCTGCGCCTTACTGAGAATCTTCCCCCACTGGCGGAAGGCGGCGACACCGGTATCGGTACCGACCAGGCCGTAGACAATGTTCTTCGGCTGTGAAGGCCGCCCCAAGTCATAGGGCCCGAAGAGTCCCATCCCGTCGTGAGGAGAGGGAAGGCACTGGCCGTGCGCGAACTCGAGATTCGGCTCAGGAAACAGGTACGTCTTGGTCGCCATGATCGGTCTCGTCCTCTTCGTTTTCCAATTCCGGGCTGAGCGTCGCAGTCACCTTGGAGCCGTCATCGTCGTCGCCGTCGATTTCGTTGAAGCAGCTTTCGTCTATTCCGCCGGGCACGGTGAAGGAAATAAGCGTGGGTTCCACCAGGACTTGGTCCACCCCGTCGCGAAACCGGCGCAGGCCTTGGAAGCCGTTGAGCGCGGCACAAAGCGCAAGGTAGCGGTTCAACAACTTGTCGTTCCACCAATTCTTGCTGATCGCCTTGCGTCGCGCCATCGCCGGCTTGGCGTCGAACTCCTGGCCGCTGCCCTGCGTGACCCTAAGATACAGCTTGAAGTACACGAGCCACTCGCCATCGCGGGACCGCACGATGTTGTGGCGGAAACCCAGAAAGTAGTGGCAAGTCTGGGGTTCGCCCCGGCGATAGAATGTGCTCCGACCCTTGGTCGCGACATATGTCCGGCGGCCCTTGTAACCGATGAAGGCCAAGCGATCCTTCTCAAAAAGCCCGGAGGGAAAATACAGCGGTTTCGTTTTGGTGCCGAACCGGCAGCCGCCGGCAACGAAGATCGCGGTCACCGATGCCCGCAAAAGATTCGAAACCAGGTTGTGCGTGCTCACGCCGTGGATTTCCCGGGTAGCCTTCCAGTCCCAGGTCTGGCCGGTGGCCTCCATAACCCCGGCGGGCACGTCGCCGGGCGGCCCGCCGAAGGCGATGAAGCACTCGTCGCTCACGCGATAGTACGGCCACAGGTCGCGCAGATCGGATTTTTCCCGCGGGTTCAGCTCCCGGCCGGGCCGGAACTCGCGCAGAAGCGGCGGGATCGAGCGGAAGCGGACACTGTTTGAAATCAGTTCCTCTGCCGTGTTCGTCTGCACACCTTCCTGCAAAAACATCTCGGGCGTGATGACCGAGGCCGACGGGGTGCTGCGCGGGGCTTCCAGTTTTTCCAGCAGCTTCAGGAGCTGCCGGAACGCGCCCGCCCAGCCTAGGGAGGAAAAAGAAATCCAATTGGTGTCGGAAAGCGTCCACGGCAACTCGGTCGGTTTGATGCCGTCCACGTTGAGCGGAATGAGAAAATCAACCTTGCGCTCCTTGCCCAGGGCCTGCGCCAGCGTCCACTCCTTGATCGGATTGTCCTTCTTCACCGAGGTTCGCGACATGAGCCCCAACATCCGGAAAGTCCTGGCCTTGATCGCGGCATCGATCTCCTTCGGGAAGCTTTCTCCGCCGAGCATTTGAAACTCGAAACACCAGACCTTGTATCCCGAAATGGTGAGCTTCAGCGTCAACCAGCGGGCCAGCGGGGCGTCCTCAATCGCATAACTGATGAATAGATGTTCCATACCATCTTGCCCGGCCGGCCCGGACCGGAAAGTCTTAACCGTAGGGTGGACCGACGCTGATTCGAGCCAAATCGGGTCGCCCAATTTCCCCACCTACGGCGTCCGCACCGCCCGTTCGCCACGCGGCTGGATCGTGCCCGTCCGGATGTCCTCGATCTGCAAAATCTCTTGCTGGCTCATCGTACGGATCAACGCGAAGACGCGCAGTCGCACCCGCGGGAACGCCTCTTGCAGCCGCGTGGCCGACGCCAGCAACATTGTGCCCTGTGTCACCACGACTTCCACGATGACGATGCTCCGCGACTTCAGCAGCTCGTCGGTCACACGGAGGGAAAGCTCCCTTGCTCTTGGACGACGAGCAGGCTGGTTGAAGCTTTCTCGGCAGCGAGGCCGAGTAACGGACCGAGGGTTGAGGCGGCGAGAAAGCGGATTGCGCGAAGGAAGGGACGACGATTCATGGCTGGGGTGTTTCAGGTGTTGCGAAGTGCGGTGCTGATCCGCTTCACCGATTCCGGATCGCGGTGGGCGAAAAAGGCCGAGGATTTCGTGTCGAGGGTGGCAATGGCCGTCATATCTTCCGGACTCAGCTCGAAGTCGAAGATCGCGAATTTCTCCGCCATTCGTTCCTTGCGCACCGACTCGGGAATCGCGACCATGCCCCTCTGGGTCAGCCAGCAGAGGATTACCTGGGCAACCATCTCGTGGTATTGCCGCCTCGTTAAGTGAGGTCTCATAGGCGTGCGGAAGGGTCGCCACGGGTTAGTCGTTCGAAGCCAAGGGCTTTAATTTTGACACGTCTCGGCGCTCGCAGGATATACGAGGCGTCCGCGGGGCCACGCGGTGATGCACAAAATCCAAGCCGCACCAGCGGCGCACATGCTTTATTACCATGCCACTCGCCGAATGGTTCACCACCTTTTGCACTAATCAGGTGGTTACCAAGGGAGAGGACATCTCCAACCGCTACCATCGTATCACCCGCCGGCTGAACACCGACTTCTGGACAACATTCTCGGACACGGCGCACAGCCGTTACGTCGGCTCCTACGGCCGGAACACGGCGATCGACGGATTTAGCGATGTGGATATGGTATTTGAGCTACCGAACGCTCTCTACCATCAATACGATGGGCACACTGGCAACGGACAGGCAGCGCTCCTGCAAGCCGTCCGCGCCTCGATTAAGGAGACCTACTCGGTCACATCCATCCGCGCCGACGGCCAGGTTATCCTTGTCCCCTTTGACGATGGGATAACCTTCGAGGTCGTGCCGGTGTTCGTGAATGACAACGACTCCTACACCTTCCCCGACTCGAATGACGGTGGTAGCTGGCGCACCACCGACCCCAGGAGGGAAATTGCCGCCATCAAGGAGCGCAATGACGCGACCAATGGCAACCTCGTGCGCCTCGCCCGAATGTTGCGCGCGTGGAAGAAAACCTGGGACGTGCCGATCGGCGGCCTGCTGATCGACACTCTCGCCTATCAGTTCATCGAGAAATACCAGTATCGCGACAGGTCCTACCTCTACTACGACTTCTTCAGCCGGGACGTGTTCGATTGGATGGCCAATCAGGATAGCGAGCAGGAGTGGTGGCGCGCCCCGGGTAGCGGAGCCTACGTTTACGGGAAGGGTCTGTTCCAATACAAGGCGCGTCGCGGCTGCAACCTTGCCAAGGAAGCAATAGCCTACGACAGTGCCAAGCAGGAATGGTCGGCGAAACAAAAGTGGCGTGAAATCTATGGAACCACATTCCCAGACTGAGGACACCGCCCATTCGAGGGCGGTGCTGGAGGCACAGTTGCGGGAGTGCTTCGGGCGCGTCGTCTATAGCCACAAGACACACGAGAAATGCGCCGACATCCTGCTTGCCAGACTGAATCGCATCAAGGTTTCGCAGATCGTCCTGGCCGCCCTCACCACCGGTGGGTTCCTGGCCACGGTCTTTGGAGCCGGCACCGTGACCACGGTGATTGGTGCGTGCCTCTCAACGGCCCTCCTAGCCCTCAACGCCTACACCAAGAACTTCGACCATGGCGAGCTGGCTCAAAAGCACAAACAGGCCGCAAGTGAACTCTGGCTCATTCGGGAAAAGTATTTATCGCTACTGACGGATCTGGCCATGGGCGAGAAGCCGATCGAAGCACTCCAAAACGAGCGAGATCAGTTGCTTCAGGATCTACACACCGCGTATACTTCGTCGCCCCCGACCAATTCCGATGCCTACGCCGAGGCCCAAAAGGCGCTAAAATACCGGGAAGACCTCACGTTCACGGACGGCGAGATCGATGCGTTTCTGCCCAAGCCCCTCAAACGTGATACGGGGAAGAGGTAGTCGGCCCCAGCGTGGCGCACCAAGAACGTTGAATCTCACTCAAGACCGTGAAGCACCTCTGGGCCGCTTCCGCCAACCGGTGCTGCCAACCCGGTTGCGCGCAGGAATGTTCACCGAATCCGGCGAGGTCGTCCGCGAAATCTGCCACATCACCGCCAGCCGGCCCAAGTGACCGCGCTCACCGCAGGTACCATTTGGGCACGAACACTGCGTTTGGCATGGCGGAACAGCGGAGCGTCGGCGCGTGGAGCGAAAGACCGGCAGCCTTGCGGCTCGGAGCACCTGGGGCGCAGCTGCCGTCCCGAATCTCGGCGAAAACGGTCCTTTCCTTGGTCCGATTTGGAGAAACCCACTGAATTGCCCCCGGCGATGGAAACACCGGGCTAAGTGCGGAAATGGATAGTCTCTCTCAGATGATTCCCACGCACATCCCAACCGAGCCGCCACCTACGCCACCGAGTATTTTACGCTCCGGGTGTTGCCGGTCACCGCAACTTGTCCCGCGCTTTCCAAAATTGCCATGTGGCGGTAGATCGAGGCCCGCGACATATTCACCGCGGCTCCGATTTCACGTGGCGAGGTGGGCCCTCTTTTCCGGAGCAGGGCAATTATTCTCTCTGTATCCGACACACCCGGATCCGCTGCACGTTCACGCGGTGAGCGTCTGAGTGGCTCCCCTACGACCAAGTCCGGCGTGGGTTGGGCGAACGCCCGGCGAATTCGTTCAAACGCGGTGCGCTGCTCTGCAGTCGGGAGCGACGCCAGTGCTCCCACCTTCTTTATCCCGAAATGGCGGATCGCTTCCTTGGATTTCAGAGACGCGAGGAAATTCTGAATCTCCGGCAACAGTTCGATCAACTTCATGGTTCGCGTCACGGCCCCCGGCGTGACTCCGAATCGTCTCGCCAGCGCAAAACGGTTGGCCGCATGACCGGTTTCGAGCATGCGTCTCCACTCCTGGGCACGAACCACACTATGCTTGGGTTCCCCCGGTTTCGGCGCCACGGCCGATACGCCCGCTGCGCGCCCGCGCTCGGAGACCCGCACCGGGTACTGGAAGGGCGCGAGCAGAGTCACCTCGCCGCGTACCGCGTGCGTAAAATCGACGCTCGCCTCAAAATTCACCCCTTGGACCGCCACAACCGGAAGCCGGCGTGCAATTCCCCTTTGCTCACCCGGTCCGAGAGTCCGTTCAACGCCTTCAACCAACCGGGGCAGATGCAGTTTGATCCGAAGTGCAAGAACGCGCCGAGTACCGCCATCGTCCACCATTGCGCCGAACTGCGATCGGGTCGGCTCCCGCACCTCCACCCCGTCGACAAACAAGCGCACGAGTTCAATCCTCTCCTCCGGTGCCAGCTTTGGCAAAATCAGACTCAGGCGCTCCAATGATGCCTGCACCCGTTGGGCGTCAAAAGAGGCCGCCTCACACGCGGCGATTTCCTGCCGCTTCTTTTCGAGTTGAACCGTCAGGTGGTCTTTCTCTGTGCGCAGCGACTCGGCCCGTTGCATGAGTTCGGGTCCAAGTACCCCGACGTTCCCTTTGACGACCGCATCCACGCACCGACCGAGTTCCTCCCGCACCTTCGTCTGTTTCGCTTCCAACGCCTCAAGCTCAGCCCTCAGGACGTGCCGATCTCCCTTCGTCCGCGACCGAGTGGCCTCGAGCACGCGGCCGACCAACGAGGGTTGTTTGCTCACCTGACTCAGGAACGCAACGACCGCGCCATCCAGCGCCCCAGCCGACAATCGACCTACGGGGCACACTGCACTCTGACTATCCCGCATCACCGTACCGCAGTTGTAGTAGCGATACCGTTTGCCGGCGTTGTTGCTGAGACCGCACGTTTGTGGGATCATCGCCCGACCGCAGTGCCCACATCGGCACACTCCCTTCAGGAGGTATTGATGCACGTTTTCATCCACTCGCATCTCAAGACGAGGTCGAGTTTCCCGTACCGCGGCATTGGCCTTTTCCCAGAGGTCTCTTGCGACAAGAGGAGGGTGCTGGGCGTCATATTCCTTGCCGCCGAACCGAACCGCACCGCGATACATCGGATTGGCGATCAGGAGGCGCAAGCCATCCGAGCGGAACCGTTGTTGGCCGATGACCTCTCGGGTACCGTCCCGTCGGCGAAGGTGACGCTCTTTGGTCCGAAATCCCTCGGCATTCAATGCATTGGCCAGATCGGTTAACGACACGAGTTTCGCCGCGTCCTCGAAGATTCGGCAGACCACCGGGGCCTCTTCCGGATGCACAGCCAGCGTCTGGGTATTCTTGTCGTACGCGTAGCCGTAGGGCACGCTGCCGCCGTTCCATAATCCGCGCCGGGCCTGCTCGCCCATTTTCGCCCGAACCTTTTCCGCGATGTTGAGGCGGTCGTATTCCGAAACGCTAACCAATAGATTGTTTTTTAGCCTACCCAGCGCGGTCTTCTCCGAGATGTCCTCCATCGCACTCACCAATTCACAATTGTGCTGGTGGAGAAAGGTTCGGAAGGGTGCCCACTCGTCGGTGGATCGGAGCACACGCTCCAGCTTGAAAATCACCACCACCCGAATCTCCCCGGCAGCCACGGCGCGTTTGAGGGCGTCCATGCCAGGGCGCCTCATGGTCGCCCCGGAATACGCTGGGTCGGTAAACGTCTGCACCAACTGCCACCCTTTCGTGGCGGCATGGGTGCTGATGTGGTCGCGACAGATGGCCTCCTGGCTCTCGCAGGATTCCACCCGCCGGCCCAACTGCTTGTTGGTCGAAACGCGGGTGTAGATCCCGACGGGCACCCACAAGTCGGTCGCTGGAGTTGCAGAATTCACCGGCAATTAGTTCAACCCCGGGTCCACTCCTTTGCCGGGGGCAAGGTGGTACGTAATCGTGTTGGTCCGGCCGGAAGCCGTAAGCCGCCCGTTCGCGAGCATCGGTTGAACTGCCCGATAGAGCCGCATCCTCGGCAGGTCCAGCGTGGCACGAATCGTCGAGGGCGTGGCGGAGCCCACCAGGGCCAGGTAGTCTAGGATGCGTTGCCGGTCGGAAGCCTCCGCGTTCTGCCCTCCATTTTCCGTGGCCGCGCGATTTGTCGGGGCTTCACGCACAAGGCGCTCCGTCCAGTCGGCCATCACCGCCTTCGAAAGCAGCTCGCAAATACGGTTCATCCGCTGCTCCTCCGACAGTCCGCCTCCCGGCGGGGTGTATCCACCCGATATTTCGTTTCTCATATGGCAATCCTCATCCTTCCAGGGTTGCTCGTCTCCAAGCGCACCGTCGGGGCGAGCGACTGCGGCGATTCCATTCTTGCCCCTCGGCGAGTCTTGGTCGGCCGAATCTTTGTTGTTTCCGATTCCGCCGGTTGAACCGTGACCACCGGCGCGGGCGTTTCTTCCTCGCCTTCGCCTTCGCTGGGCGAACCTGGCTCCGGCACCGCCGCTACCGATTCGACGGCGCCGGTGGATTCGGCGGCCTGCTGCGCTGCCGCTTGGTTCTTCGTGATGTCGAGGAGATCAACGAGTTTACCCTGCCGCTTGAGGAGTTCGCGGTAACGTTCCTCGTGCTCGAACACCTTTCCGGTAAGAGCGGTCAAATCCGCGACCGCCTGCCGACTGCGCGCGAGTTCCTCGCGGCATCGCGCCGCCTGCTCATCGATGGAACGGACCGCATGCTCCAGCGAGCTGATGCTGCCAATCGGCGACGGCGAAATGTTCGCCGAATACTCCGCCGCACCCCGCAGCGTCACCTTGTCGGGCCACGTTGACCGGTACTCGACTTTGAAGCCGGCCAGTTCACCTAGCACCACGGTTCCGGCGCGTCCCGCGAGATGATCATCGCGATGTTCCGCGGCCAGGTACACGAGCGCTGCACCGGCCTCCGTACGCTCGGTGTAGGTCTTCCGCCCAACCACCATCCGGAACTTGTCGCCGTGGGTGTCCACCCGCGTGGCGGCGTCCTGTTCCATCGCCGCCACCTGACGTTCCAGTCGCGCGGCATCCTCGCCGGCCATGCGCAGCCGGCTGCGCGTGCCATACTGCGATTCGCTGTGCTCGGAGCGCAGCCGCGCCAGCCGCATGACCTCCGCATCCACCTTCGCCTTTTCGATGACGAGCGGATTACCCGACGCGATGGCCTTTACCTCGGCGTATGTGAGCGCCGGCGAGTCCAGATCCTCGATCCGGCGGGCCACCGTCCGGCCGGTCATCACCTGGGCGATGAACTTCGCCTTGGTTTCGAGCGTCTGGTCGGGTAAGGGAGCGGCGTTACCGCCGCTCCCTCCCCTAGGAACCGGACGTGAGAGTTTCCCCTCATCCGGCTCGAGCCGATACACCGCCCCGCGTGAGCGAAGCCGGTTTACACGACGATTTATTCTCATGGTCCTACAGCGTTTGAGGAGTGCACGCTCCTCAAAGTAGGCCTGCCACTGGGAGTCGAACGGGTTGGCTTCCGCTCGGACTTTCAGGTGACGCCGGATTTTGGTTTCGGCGGTGTAGCACAGCCGGAACCAATTCGATTTATCCATCGTCATCTGGCCTCCAGTGTCCGCAGCAAACGTCCAAGTGCGCCGACCGATGTGATGGAAGTATCGCTTCACAACCCATCGGCGCGGTTTTCCCGGATGCCTGCCACGCGCCCACAACCACAACTTTCGCCATATCTCGAAGTCCACCCGTTCAAAGGCGACCGCAGCCACGATGTGCCGATGATAGTTTGCCCAACCCCTGATGATGGGGTTGAGGAGCCGTATCAGCTGCTCCTGACCCGCGGACTTATTCCTGTCGATGAGACCTCGGACTTTCTCCAAGAACGCATGCGTGTTCTTTTTCGACGGCTTGATAATCATCTTGCCGCGATACTGCCGGAGATGCTGTCCGAGGAAGTCGAAGCCCTCACCGATATGAGTGATAACGGTCTTTTCCGGCGAGAGCTGGAGCCCTCGCTCTTCAAGGAACCGTTCCACCAAGGGGCGAACCTCTTTTTCCAGCAGCTCTTTCGAGTCGCCGGTGATGATGAAGTCGTCCGCATATCGAACAAGATTGATTTTGGGGAACCAAGTGCGACTACCAGACTTCTTCTTGCGGAAGGTTTCGTCCAGCAGCCGCTCCAGTCCGTCCAGCACCATGTTCATCAACGTCGGCGAGATGATACCACCTTGCGGTGTACCCGCCTCCGTTGGGAACAGCGTTCGATTTTCGACGTATCCAGCGCGTAACCATTTATCCAGCACCGCGACATCCATGGGGATGTGTTGGCGCATGAAGTCGTGGCTTATGTTATCGAAGCAACCCTTGATGTCCCCCTCTAAAACCCACTTGGGCGACTTGCCTTTGCTCAATACGGTGAAGCATTGCTCAATTGCGTCAGCCGTGGATCTTTCGGGGCGGAAGCCGTAGGAGTTGGGGTCCGCGAGCGTCTCGGCGACTGGGGCCAGCGCCAGCAGGTGCAATGCCTGCATGGCGCGGTCCTTCATCGTCGGGATACCGAGCGGTCTTAACTTACCGTTGGCTTTCGGGATGTGTATCCGTCTCAGGGGCTGCGGTTGATAACCGCGCCGTTGTAATGAACCTATAGCTTTATACCTCGATGCCGGCGTGCGCCACAGGGCATGATCCACGCCGGCCGTTCTACTACCTTGATTGTTCGTCACCCGCTCGACGGCCAAGGCTTTGCCGCTGAACGAGTGGGTTAGCAGCCATTGCAAGGACTTCACCTTGCCCCAGCGGCCTTCCCGTGTCGCCTTTACGATGCGTGCTTGCAGCCTCCTGACCAGACGTTCGTGCCGGGACCACTTGAGCTGTTCCCAGCCTCGCGCCTGATTGGAGGATGCACACGCAGATTGCTCTGCGTTCATTTGCGTTTTCCTCCTTTGGTGGTTCTGCCTGCTATTTCGTAACGATCGACCAGCTGGAAGTTGGCCCGCTTTCGCGGCAGGGTAATGTCGCAACCCCTATCCGCCCGATTACCGGACGGCGTTCGCTTGCTCCAGCCTCCTCTATCCACCACGCCATCGGCGTGCCTCGCGGCCCGCTTCCCCCCGGAGGGGAGCGTGATGGACTTACCGTGTTTGATACAAGTAACCAGATGAGTTAGTCCCTGCCTTCTACACCGACAGCCTGTATATCCGTGTGACCGCCTCTGGAGCTTGGTCAACTGGCTGCGTTGCCATTTTGGCCCGAGCCTGACAGCGTCTTTGGCTCGTTCGACTCTTAACGATGCTTGAAGCAGTTCACATATGTTGGACATGTCATCCAGCCTGGCCCTCGGACCGCATTGACGCTCGCAGTCCCGGTGACGTCCTCGCGGTTGTCTCCTCGCCCGAAGGCGGAGGGGTGTTGTCACGACAGCTTCCGACCAGACCGTTGCCAGTTTCGCCGGTGTCGCTAGGCTACTGCGGACGGAACCGCAGGTTAGGTTTACTATGATGTATTCATTGTATTGAACTATTACCTGTATCACTTCACGTCGCACCCACATGTAGGC
>JACRQG010000051.1 GCA_016222805.1 Verrucomicrobiota bacterium
AACCGATGCTCGCCGTGTAGCGGCGCGTGCCCGCATCGAAGGTCTGCTCCCGCACGTCGCTCCGCACCACCGCCTCCAGCCGCCGGTTGAAGCCACGGCTCATCGCCGCCTGCGCGGACGTCGCGCCCTGCGCCCAGCAGGCGAGCGCCAGCACGAAGGTTGACCGGGGTGGGAAAGGTTTCACAGTGACGGGTTTTATCCGATGGCTACGAAGTGCACTGACTACAACTTCCACGAGATCGAGCCGCACTGGCAATCCTTCTGGGAACAGAACCGCGTCTTTCGCGCCGACAACACGTCCGCGCGGCCCAAGTACTACGTGCTGGACATGTTCCCGTACCCGTCCGGCGCCGGACTGCACATCGGCCACCCCGAGGGCTACACCGCCACCGACATCCTGGCCCGGTACAAACGGGCCCGCGGCTGCAACGTGCTGCATCCAATCGGCTGGGACGCGTTCGGCCTCCCCGCCGAGCAGCACGCCGTCAAGACCGGCACCCATCCGGCCGCCAACACGCGCAACAACATCACCAACTTCCGCCGGCAAATCAAAGCCCTGGGCTTTTCCTACGACTGGGACCGCGAAATCGACACCACCGATCCCAAGTACTACCGCTGGACCCAGTGGATCTTCCTGCAGCTATTCCGCCGCGGCCTGGCGTATGTCGACGAACGGCCGGTGTGGTGGTGCCCGGAGCTGCGCACGGTGCTGGCGAACGAGGAGGTCGTGGACGGCAAGAGCGAGGTCGGCGGCTTCCCGGTCGAGCGGCGTAACCTGCGGCAGTGGGTTCTCCGCATCACCGCCTACGCCGAGCGCCTGCTGGAGGATCTAAAGGAAGTCGATTGGCCGGAATCCACCAAACGGATGCAGGAGGCATGGATCGGGCGCAGCGAAGGTGCGGAGATCGAGTTCGAACTCGACGGCCGGCCGCGGGACCGGTTGCGCGTGTTCACAACCCGCCCCGACACCCTGTTCGGCTGCACCTACATGGTCCTGGCGCCCGAGCACCCGCTGGTCGACTCGTTGGTGACGGCGGACCAGCGCGCCGCGGTCGAAGCCTACCGGAAGACCGCCGCAGCCAAGAGCGACCTGGAACGCACCGACCTCGCCAAGGACAAGTCGGGCGTCTTTTCCGGCGCCCATGCGATCAACCCTGTCACCGGTCTGCGCGTGCCAATCTGGATCGCGGACTACGTGCTCATGGGCTACGGCACCGGCGCGATCATGGCCGTGCCCGGCCACGACGAGCGGGACTACGAGTTCGCCCAGCGCTTCAGCCTCCCGATTGTCCCGGTCATTGATGGCGGAGCGGGCCAGCCGCTGCCCTACACCGGCGACGGCCGGTTGATTAACTCCGGCTCGTTCAACGGCCTCTCCGTCCGCGACGGCGCCGCCGGGATCGTTCGCGAACTCTCCGCCCTGGGCGTCGCCCGCGCGACCGTGAACTACAAGCTGCGCGACTGGCTGTTCTCGCGCCAGCGCTACTGGGGCGAGCCCTTTCCCATCGTCTGGGTCTCCCCCGAGGATTACGCCGTGGCGCAGCGGCAAGCTTCCCTCCCGCTGCCCCCATCGCCGGTCACGTTTTCGCAGGAGGGAACGACCTATTGCGCGCTGCCGCTTCCCGAGTCGGCTCTGCCGCTCGAATTGCCCCCCGTCCAATCGTACCTACCCAGCGGGACCGGCGAAAGCCCGTTGGCCAACGAGAAGGCCTGGGTGGAAATCTGGTACAATCACGCCACCGGAGCGGCCGTTCCTGCCGACCAGCCGCGCCCTCCCGGATCGGAGTGGCTCCGGGCCCGCCGTGAGACCAACACGATGCCCCAGTGGGCCGGCTCTTGCTGGTACTACCTCCGCTTCCTGGACCCTCACAACCAGGCCGCCTTTGCCTCTCCGGAGGCACTCCGGTACTGGGCGAGTCCGGATCTCTATGTCGGTGGCGCCGAGCACGCCGTGCTCCATCTCCTTTACGCGCGCTTCTGGCACAAGGTGCTGTTCGATCAGGGACTCGTGCCGCAGCCCGAGCCCTTCCGAAAGCTCTTTCACCAAGGCATCATCCTCGGCGAGGACGGCGAGAAGATGTCCAAGAGCCGCGGCAACGTGGTCAACCCGGACGCAATCATCCAGTCGCACGGCACGGACACGCTGCGGCTCTATCTGATGTTCCTCGGGCCCCTCGAGGCGATGAAACCGTGGAACCCCCGCGGCATCGAGGGCGTGCACCGATTCCTTCAAAGGGTCTGGCGCGAAGTCATCGGGCCCGACGGAAACCTCCACCCGAAGATTGTCTCCGCGGGCGCAGACGCCCCGGAGCTTTCCCGCCTGCTGCACGAGACCGTCAAGAAGGTCGGCGAGGACATCGAGGGGCTGCGGTTCAACACCGCCATTTCCCAAATGATGATCTTTTCGAATGCGCTGCAAAAGGCGTCGACGGTGCGCCGGGAAACCGTTTCCCAGTTCCTGCAGCTGCTCGCCCCGTTTGCGCCGCACCTCGCCGAGGAACTGTGGGCCCGGCTGGGCGGCCAGGGCTCGGTCATGTTGGCACCCTGGCCTACCTATGACGCCTCCGCGCTCGCTGCTTCCGAGGTCAAACTCGTCTTTCAGGTGAACGGAAAGTACCGGGCCGACCAACTCGTTCCCATCGATACGACCGAGGAACAGGCTGTCGCCATCGCCCGCGGCCACCCCAGAGTCGCACCCCACCTGACGGGGAAAACCATCCGCAGGACGATTTTCGTTCCTGTCAAAATCCTAAATCTTGTGGTGGAATAACCTACCGCTGTAGTCTGGACTTGCGTTTTCTAGGGTTTTCTCCCTATTTGCAGGGGATTAAGCGCCCCCTCAAACGACCGATCCGCTGAATCACATGAAAAACCACTTTGCCGTAATGCCGCGCGTCGGCTTGCGCTGGAGCCGCGTCCTTCTGCTCCTGCTTGTGGCGACTGTCTGTTCGGTCAACCTGTCGGCCCAGGATCGCAAGAAAGGTAATCCGAGCAGCAAGGTCTACGTGACCGATGTCTCAGGGGAAGCGACCATCGACACCGGCGAAGCCATCCAGGACCTCGTGCGCCGCTCCGTCTTCTCGGCGCAGGGTACGGTGATCGAAACACGGAAGCCCGAGACGGGGAGTGACCGGGGCAAGTACTTCTCGACGATGGTCTATTCGAACGGAACCGGCGCGTTCTTCGACGCCGGCACCCGCGTCGAGATCCGGCGATTCCTGCAGGAGCCCTTCACCCCCAACCGCAACGATCTCGAGGTCGAGCCCTCGATCTCGCAGACCCAGGCGTTCGTGGCCCGCGGGGCCATTGGACTCTGCACCAGCAAGCTCGTGGCCGGCAGCAATATGACCTACGCGACCGCCCATGGCTCCGTGAACATCCGGGGGCGCAAGGTCGTGATCGAGACCAACGACGACAGCACCCGGATTTCAATGCTCGAAGGCGACGCCACGGTTCGCGCCGGCAAGCTGGATTCCGGCGGTCACGTCCTGCGCACGGGAGAACAGGCGATCATCCGGCGCGATCCCCAGGGGCAGGCGAACCAGATCGAGATTCGTCGGATTCCCCCGGACGAGATGCCGCCGCTCGACGACAAGGTGGCCATCGCCTGCATGGCGAGGAAGACGGTTTATTTCGAGGTGAGGGAGAAAGGTGACGCCAGTTCAGACACCGCCGCCGGGGCCGGTGATGGCGGCACGTCCGGCTTCACCCCGGTGACGGCCTTTGACGGCACGACCAGCGGCGGCTCCAGCCGGGAAATCGTGCCCGTCGAGATCCTGCCGACGCAGTTGCCGGTCGAGTACACGGTAAGCAATGCGAGTCTGACGACCACGCCTGGAAGGTGACCGAACGGTGAGCAGATCTGGACAACGCACGGAGCCACGGATGGCGCCCATGGAGGTCGGCTCCCGGGCGCTCGCGGGGTTGCTCGTCGCGTTGATGGTCTGCCCGCCCTCGCATGCCCTGGTTTCCCTCAACGACGGTCGCGACCGGATCTATGTCAGCGGTTCCGTCTCCGTTTCACGCGACTCGAACGTCTTCGCGAACAGCGACCATCAGGGCGACTACGTCTACTCGACGACCCTGACGGCGGACTACACGCGAAGAGCGGGCTGGATCGGGGTGAACGCGCACGCCGGGGTCAGTTCATCGCGTTTTGGCGAGTTCAAGAGCCAGGATTTCAACAATCCCTCCTTCGGCGTCGAATTCACCAAGCAAACCGGCCGCACGACTGGGTCGCTCGTGCTTTCCGCCGCCCGCGAAAGCCGGGCCGACGCCGAGGTCAACCTCCGGAGCACCTCGTGGAATGTCCCGGTCGGTCTCAGCGTGAAGTATCCGCTCGCCGGGGCCTACACGCTCGCCGGCAGCTTCGGCTACTCGTCCCGCCGCTTTCTCGATGAAGCGGTCTTCACCAGCCTCGAAACC
>JACRQG010000027.1:0-339348 GCA_016222805.1 Verrucomicrobiota bacterium
TGTACTCCGCCAAGGGCCGAGCGCGACGGAGCCACCTCACACCGGGGCGATTTTCTCGACCCTCCAAACACGCTGCTCCCGGGTCGAACATGGGAGTATCTGGCCGCCGCTATTACGACCCCAGGAACGGGCGGTTCATCAACCGCGACCCGATCGAGGAGCAAGGCGGTTTGAATCTGTATGGCTTCTGTCGCAACAATCCGATCAACGGCTGGGACGTGCTGGGCATGGATGGTGTCACAGCGACCGATTACGGAACGTTCATGGCGAGCGCGACCGATCCGTATGGCAACGTTCGCGAGTGGAATTTTTCTTCGGAAACGGATGCAACGAACTGGGTGGAGATGTGGAAGCAAAAGGACTGGGATAATCTCCACACGTATATCGATAAGATGGCCGAGGACGCTTTTGCGAAAATTGATCTGAACGCTGATCCATCGACGATAGCTCTACCCGGCAGTAACATACGATTCTTTCAAGAGACCTTCGTTTACGGACGGGGGACGTCCTATCCGCAGTATACTCCAACAGCTAACCAAATGAAGAACTGGACGAATGCCGTGTTGGAGCTCCGAAAGATGGGCGCACTCGGATTCGCGATGTATAATGCCCTATTAAGCGAGAGATTGGATGTTACTGATGGTTTAACTCCTACCGGGACCGGCCTCAGCCGGGGTGCGCCGGTCATACCAGAAACGGGTCCTGCTGGAAGCGTTGGAGGAGCTGATGCGCCAGCCTGGGCCACGTTTGATTTGGACTACGCAAATCTCATGGATCGTAGCGGAATCATAGAATATTTGAAGGAAACTAACTCGAATTACATCAATTTTGAAAATCAGCTTACGACGTCTGCTGGAGTCTTGCTTGGTCACGAATTAGGGCATGCATTGTTGGGGTTAACGGATCTCCCGACAGACAACCAGGGGCGACCGGCTAACTTGGGAAACAATACCGAAGCAGTCGAAAACCGACTGAGGGCGGCAATCGGTCAACCACGTCGTGAGTATTATAGAGATGAGAAACTACCGACGACGATACCGATTAGCACTCAGCGTGCGATCGATCAGTTTTTCCTAAAATGGATCAAATAAATGAGGACGACATCAGCGCTGATTGTTAGCTTACTCCTGGCTTCCCCCGTCATGCTTGGACAAGATGGTTTTTCTATCCGACCCGACATTATCCCGTTTAGGAGCGATGATTTACGTGATGTAATAATCACGCCGGATGAGCGGGAGCGGGCGGCAAGATCAGATGTCGTGATCGTGGACGTTTCTTTGGGGATTAGGCCCGTGCCCTCCTTCGATACAGGCGAGCGCTTGAAGGTGACTTACGCTGTTCCCGCAGGCCTGAGCATACTCGAAACACTCGGCAAGGTTATGGAACGCGATCAACGCAGGGCTGTTGACCTCGGTTTTTTCGTGCGCGTGTTTCGGAGGGACAGTATCCGTATTTTCCGGTACAGGACCATTCCGCCCGATCTGGCGGACGTTAAATTAGTCGAAGGCGACGTGATCGTAGTGAGCCGGTAAACTCGAGGGCCGGGCGGAAGGGTTCAGGCCTAACCATTTGCGGTCGGCGTCTGCCGCGCGTCGCTACCTTCAGCCGTTGTCCGTTCCGCCTGCGGCTGCACTTCCCGCAGCGGATCTTCCGGCACCGCGCCGGCGATGACGAGCGCTTCGAAGAAGGCCTTGGCCGCGCGGAGGACGCGATCCGCGTGCAACCCGCCACGGCCCGACTGTTCGCGCCAGGCCGCAAATCCCTCCGCCGTCACGTCGGCAAAGAACTGCCACCGGCAGTTGCGGAAAAGCCCCTCCAGGAGCCGCCGGTAGCCGAGGGCGGTCTTCCAGCGGCGGTTCTGGCCGTACCGGACGTGGTCCACGTACTCCTACAGCAATCGCGGCAGCGTCCGCCGCTGCAACTTCACCGGGGCCGACCGGCGCACCTTCCCTGTCTCGACGAACTCACCCGCCAGCCGCGCAGCCAGGAGCCCGGCCGCCCGCCGGTTCGAAACTGACAGCAAAACGGTGCGCGTCCGCCGCGGGTTTTCCGCCCGCAAAAAGGCCCGAAACTCGCCCTCGGGAGTCCGGTACACCTCAAAACATGTTTTCCGCATGTCCTTTACAGGCAACGCTTGGACGTCTTGCTAGTTTGGCGTGATCTCCCGACTGATCGATGCCCGACGACCGATGGCCGCTCGGCGGACTCCCACGGTCGCCGCGACCGGCTGACCAGCTTCAGCCAAACGAAGAAGGGAGGGGCGCTCCCATGCGCCCCTCCCTCGTGAATCGGATCCTCGTCTTCGCCAGCGGCGAATCTTCAGCGGGGGTGACCCACACTCAAAAGGTCCCCCGCCGGGAGGTCGCGGCGAACACGCGCTTGCTTAGGTACCCGATGTCAAATTTGAACGACTGAGGTTTCGAAAGGACCCGGAGGAGAGGTCAATGGACTCGGGAACTGGGGCCAAGCCCCGGTCGCGCGTCTGCTCGATCTTCTGGGTACGATTCGGCCTTTCCATCGCCACAAACGCCGGCTTCTTTAGCCCACGGGCTTGGATCAGACGGGATTCAGCCGACGGCGTGGCGTGGTGCTGGGCACGTTCGACCGTTGTGCCGGACAGCTCCACCAACTGCTCGACCACGCGGTTGAGTTCGGCGGATTGGGCGTTCAGTTCCTCAGCGGCAGCAGCGGACTCCTCGGCGCTGCCTGCGTTGGACTGCGTGACCTTGTCCATTTCCGAGACGGCGGTGTTTACCTGGCTGATGCCCTGGCTCTGCTCCTGGGAGGCGCTGGCGATTTCGGCGACCAAGGTGTCGACCTTGCGGGCACGTTCGACGATCTGCTGCAGCGAATGAGCGACTTGGTCGGAGATGCGCACCCCATTCTCGCTCTTGGAGACGGAGTCCTCGATCTTCTCCGCCGTTTCGCGGGCGGCTTGGGCGGAACGCTGGGCGAGATTTCTCACCTCTTCGGCAACGACCGCAAACCCGGCGCCGGCCTCACCGGCCCGCGCGGCTTCCACTGCGGCATTGAGCGCGAGGATATTGGTCTGGAAGGCGATCTCGTCGATCGTCTTGACGATCTTTGCAATCTCGCCGGACGAGACCTTGATCGCGTCCATGGCGAGCTTCATCTTGTCCATGTCGCCGGCGCCGGCATCGGCCGCGGCGCGCGTCTGCGCGGCGAGGTCCTTGGCCTGGGACGCGTTCTCGGCGTTGCGGCGGGTCATCGAGGTCATCTCTTCGATCGAGGCGCTGGTCTCCTCCAGCGACGCCGCCTGTTCGCTCGCGCCTTCCGCCAACGACTGGGCCGAAGCGGAGACCTGGCCGGCCGCGGCAGAGGTCTGTTCGGCTCCGGCCGACAAGGTGCGAACCGCTTCGCCCAAGCGCCGGGAAATATGGCGGGCTGTGGCGAGAGCGAAGACCACCCCCACCAACAGGCTCGTGAGGCTGGCCACTACCACCATCACTTGACCCTTGCTCTTGCTGTCGCGGGCACGGTCCGCCTCGTACTGGGCAACTTCCTGGATTTCGTTGAGCATGGAAGTGATCGATTCGTGCATCTCATCGCTCTCGCGATCGAGTTCAGTCTTCAACGTGGCCGCACGCTGCGGTTGGCCGGTCCGCACGGCGCCGACGAATTCCAGACCCTTCTTCTCGAAATCGGCATGCTCCTTGCCCACCCGTTCGAGCTTCTGGAGGGTTGCCTTGAGACCCGCCAGCGCGCCGGCCGCCGTGGTGCTCTCGATTGCTTCCACGACCTCTTTCCGCGCGGCGCCGATCTCGCCGCTGACTTCTTTTGACACGCTCTCAAACTTGCGCACATGGCTGGCGTCCTTGTTCGCGGCAAAGCGTTCGATCTCCAGGGCTTGGAGCAGCACCGACGACTCGACATCCGAGAGGTTCACCAAAATCGGCAGCCGGTCGTTGGCAATGGCATCCAGGTCGCGGCCGACCTCTCGAAATTCGTACCAGGCAAAGGCGCTCGTGCCGACCAGCAAGACCAGGAGTACGGTGGAGTTGGTCAGGATACGGACCTTCACTGTCGCCCGGCGCGTCCAGTAGAAGGCGAGGGCCGAAATTCCGGCAAAGACGATGGCAATGAGAGCCGCACTGATCACCAGCGACACTTGACCAGTGCCGGAGGCCTGGTCGGTCTTGGCGTTCCGCTGGCCGGCTGCGCCCGTCTCGCCGTGGGAGGCTGTGACAGAGCGTGGCGTCGACGTTGCCTCGGTCGCAAGTGCGTCCTTGGGCACAGCGGCGGCCACTGCCCCGGTTGAGAGTGCCTGAGGCGCCGCCGCAGTCGCTTGTCCCGCGACGGTATGGCTCGAGATTTCTGACGCTGCCACGGTGGAGGCAGCCATTGCTAATGCTGCTTCCGACGAAATAAGGCTGCCGTACAGAAGGACGGCGGCCAGAATCGGGATTCTAGCTAGGGTTTTCATCTTGTTTGTATGTGAGGCTCAGTATCTTTCGCAGCATTATCATCTCGAGTTGAGCAGCTTGGATGCTTTGGAGTCGTGACTCCGCAATCAGACGTGCATGGGTATTTTGCGTCTTTGGTGATGGAATGTGGTCCCTGCCTGGGAGTGGCCGTCACCTCTTGGGGAATCCAGAGAAAGAAAAAGGCACAGCATCGCTCCCGCAGGTGTATCGCGGATTCGGCGCTGTGCCTTCAACTTGCGAGACCAGATGTCTCACCCGCTAAGGCGCCGACCTCTGCCGAACAGAAGCCGTATGTCGGCGCAAGGTATCGGCACGAGTTATTAGAAAGATTAGCGGAATCCTCCCGAGAACTGCACCTAACTGATCACCGAGGGCAGTTTTTCTTGGTGCAACTCGCTCGCCTCGCGCCGGTTCGGCTCGGAACCGACCGAAGGAAAACTCCAGGAAAGCAGTCGGGCGTCCTAGCGGCGATGCGACGGGATCGCGGCCAGCAGTACATTCCTCAACAATCCTCTCCAAACGCCTTCGCCGTCGAGCGGGAGGTAGAGCCCTCCATCGTATTCTGAAGGCAATTCGACGGCAGCCTCGCAGAGCACGCACACCTTCGACCAACCCAAGCGGCCCAAGCACAAACCGAACTCAAGCAGGACGTCCTGCCGGGGACGAGCAAGGAGGGGTTCAGGTTCCGAGAGAAATGCGCGGCGCCGGCCTTCGTCGTCGCCGCTCAGAATGATCACGGCAAGATCGACATCCGCGAGGCCGTCAAACTTGTCCGTGATTGTCCCGCCGCGGGCGGGCAGTTCGCGTAGGACAACCGGTTCGAAGCCCATTGCCGTGATCTCCAGCTCCACGGCCCGGCGGTGTTCCTCGTTCCGGCCATGCACCAGCAGCACTTTTCGGCGGGCCGTGGGCCCGAGAGGCTTGCCGCCACCGATCGTTGCACGCGCCCCCCCTGACTCCGTCAACACGAGCTCAATCTCCCGTCTGACCCGCTCCCGCATCTTCGCCTCATTTCGCCGAATGTCAGGGGAAACCCCGTGCAGACTCCCCAGACTCTGACTGAAGTTCAGCAT
Organism: Verrucomicrobiota bacterium; assembly: GCA_016222805.1. Classification (GTDB taxonomy): domain Bacteria; phylum Verrucomicrobiota; class Verrucomicrobiia; order Opitutales; family Opitutaceae; genus ER46. The sequence continues at coordinate 5,519 of JACRQG010000027.1, forward strand.
CTGCCGATGTCCTTCGGCAAAGTAGCGGCCGACGTCGTCCATCACAAACCCCGCAATCTGCATCGCCGTCGCTTGATCTCCTATCGCCGGTGGCTTGAGCTGCAAGGCTGGCACGAGCGCGGCCATGACTCTTCGTATCCGGGCTTCAATCACGCCCATGGTCGCCTCCTCCACCTCGAAAAGCCACTCGATCGACGGCACCTTGTGCTGTCGCGAAAGTAACTCATACGTGATGCGTTGGGCTCCCAGCACCGCCTCCAGCACCTCCTGCTCGGTGTTTCCGACAATCCGCCGCACCAACTCATAGGCAGCGAAAGGTTCGGACATGATAGTCCCTTGAGACCGATTCTTCCCCACGTCAATGAGGACTGGACGGCGACCTTGCGTTTCTCTTGGGCACACAGACTTAGCCTATGCGAGTGGGATCCAGGCGAGGTGGATAGCCCGGCCACAGCGACCCGCGTGCTTGGTTCAACTTGGCTCATTTTCGGGCCAAGGAGAGGGACTTCGACAGAGAGCCGCACAGTTTATCGTGGGCGGAGCTGAACTGAAGGCTCCGTTCACCCGCCCTTTACCCCACTGTCGAAGCCGCGACTGCCAGTGCGACCACGACTGGCCAAAGATAGGTCGGTATCGCTGCAGTGTCAGATTCTTGATCGCGGGGAGGGTCGTTCTTGCGAAAGAGTTAACAACCGGGTTCCCGAAGTGCTGCAAGCTCGGGCCCAGGCCGAGCGATTGCTGGAGCCAACCCGCGACGACGACGGCATCCGCCCATCCTGTCGAAAGGAGATTGGGGCTGTTGGTCAGTACCCCGCCGAGCGAAGGAGTTCGGACGCCCGCAACCGCAGGGCGCCTGCGACCCGATTCAAAGTGACCACCGACACCTCGTATTCTCCCCGTTCGAGATTTCCGACGTAGTTCTTGCTGAGGTCGGCAAGTTCCGCGAGCCGCTCCTGGGAGAACCCCAAATCCGTGCGCGATGCACGAATGGTGCGGCCCAGCCGAAGTGCCATCGGCGAACGCTTGGAAGGTTGTCTTACTTGGCGGGCCACAGCCCGGCCAGATTATCAGCGAAAGTAACTGCAAACGACCAAGCATGCTTGGTTTATGATTGATGCCGGTTTTCTCCAACTCTATGCGATCAGGAGCGTGAACATGTACCGGTGTTCAACCATCACACCCGTGAAAGCCCGCCGTTCGTTTTCAGTCCTGTCACTGACGGCGGTCGGAGCGATGATTGGCTGCCTGCTGGCGGGCTGCGCCTCACCGAAGGCGGCTGTGCCAACGCCCCGCCAAGTGACTCAGGCGTACTTCGCCGCCTGCGACCGGATCTTGAGCAGAGCTGCCGCCCGGGCGGCGGGGGAATCAACAGTGGCGGCCAAGAACGATATCATGAGTGCCGCCTCCAAGGAAGTTCTGGAGGTGAGTCCACCGATGCATGGCGATCTTCTGTTGATTGGGGAGTACCGCCAAGCCGTGACGGCCCTGAAGAAAGGATACGATGCGAGACCGGACTGGCGCACCAATTCCGCCTATGCAGCGATCGGCTTTGTGGCAGGCTTCCTGGACGTATACGGGGGTGCTGGCGCCGTTACGTCAGTTGTGGTAGCGGGGGCGTCAGCCGACATACGAGAGCGCGAACAAGCTTTGGCGGGAGCTCATGACGCCACCCTCTCGTGGAATCGGTCGCTGACAGCGGCGGGCTACACCTCGGACTTCTGGCCGCTATTCCGGTTCAAGGACTCGTGAAGTGCTCCGCATAGCCGCCGCCTCTTCACACCTACTATGAGAAAGCTGATCGGTTGGGCGATGATCCTCCTCTCGGCGGGCATCATTCTGGTAAACGTGCTGCAATCGAGGGAGAATGCCCGAATCCGTGAGGAACATCCCATTGTGACGTTTCTCAGTGGAGGCTCGAACCTCAAACCAGCGCACACCTTTCTCCCCCCTTACTCAGGCTTCGAAGTCGGGATCATCGTGATGGGCGTGATTGGGCTCATCTTGGTACTGTTGAAGACGAGCGAGGCAGAGTAGCCGAGGAGTTTTCCCATGTGGTTTCCAACTATCCAATTGCCAAGTCGTAATATCCTCCAACTGGCGTGCCTCGTGGCCATCGCTTGTTCACTCCAAGCTGCCGCAGCCCCGGAACAGCGCGAAGTGGACCGCCGGGCGTTTGAGCGCGCCCAGAAGGCTGCGACGGCAGAAACCTGGACTGCCGCTCTGGCCGTGCTCCAGGCGATTGACGTCAACAAGATCGAGGATGTGGACGTGATCACTTACGTCGATTTCTCCACACGCTGCGCCAATTTGGCGGAAGAACTGGGAGTGAGCCGCAACTCCGATCCCTCCAACGCGGGGAAGATCCTGGCGGAAATGGACCTTCCGAAGTTCTTTTCCACGCTTTGGTCCGTGATCGAAAGAAAAGGGCTGTCCGGGGCCGCAAAGCTGGCAGTCGAGTCGAGGCGACTCTGGAAGCAGATTTCGATGTATCAGGAACTGGACGCGAAACTCACGCGCCGGTACCGCGATGAGTGAGTCATGAGACGGAAGACGCCTGGCGAGGTGGACCCCAATCTTTGGACAACGGATCGGGTAGACTAAGCCGGGGTCATGCAGTTGAAGGCATAGTCGCCAAAAGGCGCACCGTTTGGCGTCGTTGCTGGTGTGAAACAAATAACGACAGATTCCGTCGACACGACGGCGAACCAAACGGTGCGGTTGGATTTGGGCACGAAAGACGGGGTGAAGTCGATGCGGATTGGCTTTACCGACCAGCGCCTGACGGCGCACGGCGGGCTGGCGGTATGGACGCGGTTTATCACGGAGCGTGGGTTGCGACCGCAGTTGCGCGCGGTGCTGCCGCATCGGCCGACGAGCCCGAACGCGTACGATCCGTGCGACACGGCGCTGGGCTTTATCGGCGGCATCCTCTGCGGGGCGGACAAGCTGGCGCGGGTCGCGCACCTGGCGCACGATCCGGCGGTGGCCGAGGTGCTCGGCATCGAAGCGATCCCCAGTCAATCGACGCTGTCGCGCTTCTTCGCGCAGTGCGGCCGCCGCGCCGGCGAGGCGTTGTCTGGTTTGCACCGCTGGGCGCTGGAAGAACTGCCGGCCCGGCCCGAGGGCTACACGCTGGATCTGGATTCGTTTTCCCTGCTCCACGAGGACGGCCATCAGGAAGGCGTGCGGGTGGGCTACACCCGCAAGGGGCTCAAGCCCTGCCACCGGCCGATTGTGGCCGCGCTCGCGGAGGTGCCGCAGGTCGCGCATTTTTGGCTGAGGCCGGGCAACACCGCCTGCGTCAGCGGCGCGGCCACCTTCCTCGGCGACACGCTGGCGCGCTTGCCTGCCCAGATGCGCATCGCGCTGGTGCGCGCCGACAGCGGTTTTTGCACCCACGGCATGATCGCCGAACTGGAAGCACGTGGCCTGTCGTATATCCTGACGGCCGCCTTGCGCGCGCCGGTGCGGACCCTCTGTCGGCACGATGACACCGCGTGGACCCTGACCGAAGTTCCCGGGATCGAGGTGCAGGACGTCAGGCACGAAGGGGTGCGGCTCGTCGTCCTGCGGCAGCGCATCGTCGAACGACCCCACGCCGGAGGGAAGCAACTGCTCGAGGTGCCTGGCTACAAGTTCCAGGCGCTGCGGACCAACCTGCCGCCGAGCGTCCACGCCCTCGAGGTGTGGTGCCGCTACAACGGCCGCGCCGACATCGAAAACCGGATCAAGGAACTCGGCACCCAGTTCGGCTTGAAGGGCCTGTGCTGCCGCTCGTTCTGGGCGACGGAAGCCGCGTGCCATCTCGCGATCTGCGCCTACAACCTGTGCGTCGGCCTCCAGCGCCGGCTCGGCCAGCCCCAGCGCGCCGAGCTGACGACGTTGCGCTGGCGCCTGTTTTCCTGCGCCGCAGTCTTCAGCCGCGCGGCTGGCAAGCCCACCCTCAAACTCGCCGTCGCCTCTCCCCAACGCCGCCACTGGTGGCACGTTCTGCTCCGCCAAATCAGGGCCGACGACGACTGCGATGCAGTTGCCGCCCTCTCCGCCAGAGCCGGTCCTCACCAACTCATCTTGCCCTCAATTGCATGACCCCGGCTCAGGTTAATTTTTTAGCCGCTCCCACAGCGGCCCGGGCAACTCCGTTCGAAGAATGAATCGCATGGCCCGCCCTGCGATCCCTGCGCATAAACTATGTTCCCTCAGGTTTGAATACACTCCCTAGTCGGCGACCGGGTCACGATTCCGGACCAGTCCCCAATGGTCAAGGAAGCGAGCGCGCTCCTTCGGATCAGCCGGATCCTTCCAGAAATGCATTTTCCATTTGTCGACGTCGAATGGCGGGCGCGTTCCGTCCATAGCTGACAGGATGATCTTCTTGTTTCTCCCCAGCGCAAAGCCCAGTTCGATTCCACAGTTAAACCGAAGGCTCGTAATATCGACGACCGCTATGGAACACTCACCCAGATTCCGGAATATCTCCTGGTTCATCCACGCGTCGCGGCTCGGCGTCGAACCCATCTCGAATTTTTCATACCCAAGATCGGCTACCGAAGGATCCACCACCTTCCTAAAATAGGCCTCCACGGCTGCAAAATTCGGGTCGCTGTCCGCCAGCAGGCGCACGAAAAAGGCCCGCGGCGCCCGCAGTTGATCGAGAATGACCGCGATATGCGCCGCCACGTCCTTTGGCTTCATCAACCGTTCCTTCAGCGCCAATCGGGAGAGAACAGAGTTTGGCGATGAACCATCGCGCAGCACGTAGGGTGGATTCGATGCCCCAAGGAATTCCCGCAGCAGCCGGCCGGAGCCGCCCGCGCCATCGCCCGAGCTGCCGGCAACATTCAGGTCGAGGGGAACCACCGGCCGCGCCCGTCGCAAGAATTCGGTCGCAAGATGTTCGATGCCCTCGCCACCCCCGATGGCCAGCAGAACGTCGGCGAACTCCGCCGCCCGGCTGCGCCGAATGGCACCGGAAGCCCAGCCTGGCGGCACAAAACGCAGATGCATGGCCTTCGCCGCAAGCAAACGGTCCCAGTCGGCGCGATACTCGGGCGGAATCCGTTCCAGCGTCTTGAGCGTTGTGGTGCATGCGACGAACGGTCCCGCCGGCGACACCGACAACAGGCCCTTTGCGAGCAACTGCGAGAGACTCCGTATGATTTCCCAGTCAAAAGCAACCGGCAGACCATGTGCCCCGAGCGCCGGCAACCGTCCGGGCATGATCTCGAACCTAACCCCAAGCGGAGCAAGGCCCGCAACAGCCTCCCGCGCAATCTCGTGGGCGTACGCCGCAGTGGCCGCGTCGCAATCCGGCGCAATGCTACCTGCCACCAATACCACTGACCGATCGAGCCGCACAGGTTACCTGTCGATGCCAATCGGGCTGAGGAAATAGTCGCGGTAACGGCGTTCCTGCGTCGCGAACCGCCACAGCACGAGATCCACAACCGAAACCCGGTCTCCGACGATGTCCGCGATTCTGGAACAAAGGGCCGCCGCGGAGTCATAACCCGCCGTTTCGGCGATGCGCACCAAGTGGCGGTCAGGTTTGACCACATCCAAGCCAAGGTTCTTGGCCAAGTGCAGCGCCGTCACCGGCCCGACATAGGGGAGTTTCGCCAGAAACTGTTCGCGCTCACGGGCGATGCACTCCTTCACCCGAGGAAACCCGGACTTGGACACCATCCAGGCGATCTCTAGGATGGAGCCGATCTTGGCCTCGTGGTTAAAAACCGTGAGCGCCTTGCGGCGGATGGCAAGACGGTCCCGGACAATGGCGTCAGCGCTGCTCCAGTCGCAAAACGCCTCCGTAATCATCGGGAACTTCACCTGTATCACGCGTTCGGCCATGCCGGCCGAGAGAACGACCCAGGCGGTTTCGCGGAGGAAATCCGACTCGGTGACTTCCTGGAAATCTAGGTCGTCCTGCCAGTCAATTTCATCCGCCCAGCCGCTGTCGAGCAGGCGGCGTTTGATGTCGAGGTAGCTGCGAACAAGTTGGTCCGCGTCGGGGTATTTCATCGCATGGTCCCGTTATCCTAATCAAAGGTGGACTTCCAGCCTGCAGTCGTGGGCGCGTTCTTGAGACGACGGGCAAGCCCATAGAGGCCGTTGCTAACGACCATGCGCTGCGTTGAGCCTGCACTGCCTAGGTATTCGTCAATATGTCCGGACTGGCCGGTAATGTCGGCGATTGGCGACATCACATTCTGTGCGCCTTGTTCCAAGGCATGCTGGACGGTGCCGCGCAGGGTGGGCGCACCCTGATAGCCGGCGAGGGACTTCACACACAGGGCTTCCGCATGATAGCCCGAGATCTGTTGCTGCTCAGGTAGGCCCGCAACGGCGGCCTTGAAGAGTTTGATGGTCGGAACCAGCAAGCCGTTCAGCTTCTCGTTCGCATCTGTCAGCTTTTGCCGGAAGGCGCCGGGATCCACGGTCTTCCATCCGTTCCGCTCAGGGTTGGGGATGGAGATTTCCTTCCCGCTCTTTTTTGCCGGCAGGAGCTGGATTTCGGTCCCGTCCTCATAGGCGACGGTGACCGCCATCTTGCCCTTGTCGATGCGCTCGACCTTTGCCCGCGAAAGCTTCGTTTTCAGCGCCTGGTGGAAGCGATCTATCAGCTGCTGCGGAGATTCACCTGCATGCTCATCCGAATCGAGCACCACGAGCGCGTCCACATCGCTCAATCCATCGACATAGGTATGCTTGGCTACCGACCCGCCGAAATTGAGCTTGTCGATTTCGACCTTGGAACCAAGCGCCTTGATCAGGTCGTCGAGGTATTCACCGATCTTCTCCACATCGCGCGAATTGAATTTCGCCAACAATCCGCGGAGGTAGTCGTTGATCTCAATGTCAGCATCCTGCTGCTGCTGTGCCTGCTGCAACAACTTGGCCAGCGATTTCGACTGCTTCGGGAAATATCTGCCGCCGCCGCCGCCCATCACGCACCTCCTTTCAGGTCTGGAATCTTTGACCTCATGACTTCATACGCTGCTTTTAGTTTATCGGCGTGCCACTCGAAAACCGAGAATTCTTTGCCGCCAGAATCCACGAACCGCTGGAAGGATGTCGTAAGTCGGCGGAGTGCACCGAGGTTGTTCTGCATTGCAAGGGCGCGCGCTCCATTCAAGTCGGTCTCGATACCGGTCGTCAGAAGCCCGTAACAATCCCGGTAAATTGCAGTCCCCTCGTGATACGCATAACGCAGCCAAGAGACCCCGTCGAAGATTTCGGCCCCTGCAAAAAAATAGAGAGGCGTTATCAATGGATCCAAACCACCCCAAACGTGGATCGGGATGGTGACGCCTTGGCGGTCCATCTCCGCGCGGATCGCCGCCAAGTTTTTCAGCCGCTCAAGCAAGTCACCGCCCAGTTCTTTTTCTGTTACACCCAGAACAGAGAAGTGCCTGAACTCTTTCACATTTGCTCGGAGTTCCGCAATGTTCAGGTGCCGGCGTCCTTTCGTAGTCGGTTTCACGATGAAGTTCGTGATCCATTGAGAGTGCCCATGAAATAGATCTCGGCCTTTCTCCAATTGATGCTTCAGGGGTTTGTGGCGGGTGCCCCAGTCAAAGTTTGCAATTAGTAACGGAGCCGCCCTGGGCAGCTTCCTTAGGACCGCCTGGTAGTCCGTAACCGTGAATGGCCGTCGGGAATAATCCCCCTGCGATGGTTCCGTCGAGTCAAAGTCGGGCGCCAACTCATAGCCGCCGCTGTCGATGAGGACCACTTCGCGGTTTTTGAAATAGGCGGTCGGTTTCTCGAGAAATCCGTGTTTAATGTCGTAGGCGCTGATCAGTGTGCTGGTGCCGAGATATTCGCCGATGAAATTCAGTGCATGGTTGGCCTCGGAAAGCCGGGTCATCTTGCCTTTGACTTTCTTGCCGAACGTCGGGAACCCCTTGCTCGAAAAGGACGGCACGAGGAGGGGCAGGTCGAGTTGTGCGCCGCCCGGCAACTTTAGTTTGCTTCTACGCGCTAGCATTGAATCCGATTTGTTGGAGAGCGCGGCACGTGGCGCAGTGGCGGCACGGCTTGGCCCCCCCGCGCTCGCAACTGTAAGTGGCGGCCAGTGGCGCGCCCGCGGCGCGACCATATTCCACCACCTGGCGCTTGGAAAACTTGAGGAATGGGACGCTGAGGTCGACGGCCCCCTGACTGTAGGCTTGTATGATCCGCCGCGTCGAACGAACAAATTGCGGCGAGCAATCGTAGTATCCGGTGCCGGCATGGGCGCCGTAACAGATAAGCCCGCTTCTTGAAGGAAGATAGGTGAGAGCTGCAAAGAGGAAGAACGCATTCCGGCCGAGAATCAGCCCATCCTTGAATTTCGTTTCGTGGTTGCTGTAGCGCAGTGTGTCCAAGGGAACGTTGTAGTGCCTGCAGACACGTCTGCTCGCCTTCGCCTCCTGCCGGGCGGCAAGCTGGCCGAAATCGATGAACAGGGCGCGGACCTGAGCCCCACGATTGAGGTGATACGCGAGGCACGCGGTGGAATCTATGCCGCCGCTGTGGAGAACAAGGACCTTTGCAGGCTTGACGTTGCCTTTGTTGGGTAAAGGGCTCACGTGTGTACTTAGGGTGCCAATACTGACGCTTGTGGCGTCTGCAATTGGCCCGGTAGCAGTCAGCCAGAAGATTCGGCCTTATCAAGTCTTCGTCTCGTGGCTGGCGCCCCGGTGCTACGGAATTGGCCTCCGGAATGAATTCTTGAACTCCAAAATCTTAAGCGCGGAAGCCATAAATCTCCCCTCTTTACCACGCCTCCGGATCACCATGAAAAGCCGTGGTAGGTAACCGGATGCTAACGGAGTTGGGCCGGACCGGTGGTGCTGAAGCGGTTCGTAACGGGCGGGTGGCAATCCTCACGATGGCGGTTTTTTTTGGGAGCGCCGTGTTAGTGTCAGACCATTCCACTCTGCCATGAACTTCTGTCGCCGCCAGAGTAGGTTCGGGTTGGTGTTCGGCCTGGGGATGGTTGCGTTCAGCCGAACCGCCGGGGCACCGGCGGCGAACCTGAGATCGCTCTACGAGGCGCACGAGTGGTTCCGGTTGCGCGAAGCCGTGCTGGCAATGCCCGTCCCGCCCGAGCCTTATCGGGCCGTGGTGGCGGCAGCCTTTCACGAAGATGCGACGGCCGATCACGTGATTCGGGAAATCCTGCTGGCGGCATCCACCTCTTGGGAGGCGCGCGAGGCCCAGCGCCACTTCGGACCGGTGAGGCTGCGCCGGGAATTCCATCACCGAGAGCCGCAATCACAGCCCCTCCAAGCTATCAGAGTTACCTGACGCCAAGTTGGGCTACTGAACGGGAACCGGATCCCGTTCACTGCCTCAGTGCGGCTCCGCAGAAGCTCGAAAGCTTGCTGCCGGCTTTGGTCTTCTTTTCAGTGGTGCCCTACGGCAGGGCCCGCGGTCCGCGCTTTGCTGGGGACTTCGGCCGGGGCCGTTTTGTCTTCATTCGTCGCAGGGCCTCGATTGGAGCGAGAATCTGCCAGACCTCCAAGCCAAAGGGCCGGCCAAGTCGTTCGACTGTTTCCAGCTTCACCTGGGGTTTCCGGCCATTCTCGATTTTCTGGTAGAACTTGAACTCGAACCCGGCGACTTCCGCCATCTGCTCCTGCGTCAGCCCGGCGCTCAGCCTGAGATGACGGAGTGAGATGGCCAATCGCCGGAGCGGATTCACCGCAGGACGTTACCGTACATCCTGCTTGCATAGGACCGTACGATAGTACTCCACTAATGGCCGATCGCCAATGGCCCCGCAGCCCGAATCCCTTGGTTCCGTCGGAAAGGAGATCTCCGGCCACGAACACGGTCCGGCAGTACAGGTTGGCAGGGATCCCGGCTCCCGAGCCCAGTCCAATCGGTGGATTCATCCACTGTCCTGTCTGGTGCTCCTGGCCTGCGACTACCTGTGGACAATGGTCGAGTGGGCGATGCTTCTGTGGGTGGTCACCATTCCAGTCACGTTTCTCGCGACGGCGATTCCCGTTTACTCCATTCAGCGCCGCCTGAACCGTGATGAACGTGACAAGGCGGCAGTAGTCGCGGTGGCCTGCGGAATCCTGGCCGCCGTTCCAACGCCAATCATGGGCACCGTTTTCGGAGGCTGGTTTCTCGCCGCCGCAGGTCTCAAAGCACTTTCGCAACGATGACGCCTTCCACCATTCGAAAGCACTTCGCGTATTTGGCCGCCAGCATGCTGGCTGCCGTCACCGGTATCGCCGCACCATCGGAAGGGGTCCTCAAACAGTGGTTGCACGATAAGGAGGCGGTCGTGGAGCCGCGCTGGTGGTGGCTGGACAAGACGCTAAAGCTGAAAGGCTATTCGATCACGGACCTGAAGGTGGAGAAGTGCGAGGAGTCGACAAAGCTCCAGCCTTGGAAGCAGAACATCGGCACCGTGTGGGTGGCTTTCACGTACCGGGAAGGAACGAGCTCCTTGAACTTCGACGCGGTCCTCACCTACACCTATGAAGGTGCCTTGGTCCGGAACGAATACCTCGAATCCGTGATCATCAAACGCCGGTGATCCCGTATTCTTTTCGGGGACCTGATAGCTAAAAAAAGAGACCCCGACGGGCCTCTTGTTTAACCCCGACATCAATTCCTCCCCGCCAGCCCGACCCGCGCATCCAAAAGCCCGTGCAGGGCCTGGGTGCGCCTGGGCAACAGCGGCAGATTCCCCTTCAGGGCCTCGGTGAAGGCATTGAAGAGCGACCACGTCGTCCGTGGCCGGAACTCCTCGCACTCCGGTTCCCGCCACTCCGTGATCACCCTGGGCAGCGTGGACACCGGCAAAACCCCGACATCGACCGCCCGGATCATGAGGTCATGGGCGGCGACGTCATCGATCTCCGCCTCACGATAGCGGGCAATCCTGACGTCCTGGGAATGCCACCGCTCCACCAGTTGCCCGATGGCGCGTTCCGTGAGCTGGGGCAGGTCGCGCCAGATGTTGCTCGTGTGCTTCCGCGCCAGCTGCACCTCGCCACTGAAGGAGAGGTTGTCGCAGACAAACACGGAACACCCGGCCACGATGCCAGCCGGAAACCGCTTGTCGTGGCTGTTGCGCAGCCCCAGGACCCAGGAGTAGTCGGCGTGCGCGACCCCATTCTGGACCTGCAGGAGTCCAAAGTAGCGGTCGCCGCCATGACTCAGGGCATGGGCTTGCGTGACGATGGTGAGCCGGGACGAAGCGAGGGCATGCTCGACTTGCTCGACCAACCGGAGATGAGGAACAGGCGTCCACGTTGCCGTGGCGGCCGGAGTGCGGACCTGGGCCAGGGCGCCGCGTTCGACGGCCTGACCTCCGCAGTGCAGAATCAAGTTACAGGATTTCATATGGGATTGGGTAGAAACGGACGAAGCCGTGCCCCCGGTCAGGGAACACGGCTTCGCCCGTGGAGTAGGGCCGGCCAAAGCCGGCCTCAGTTGCAGTAAACGAGGAGGAAGAAGGTGGCGTAGACCACGGCGACGATGCCAAGGCCCCACCACAAAAGGCGGTACCTGGCAGGGGCGACGGGCCCTCCACTCCATCCTCCCCGTTGTCCCGGCTGGCCCGAAGGAGCGGGACGCCGGTCACGAGGATTGGACGGGTTGTTCACGGTTGAGGTTGGAAAACAGCAAAGCCGCGCTCCGTTTCGGGAGGCGCGGCTTCACTGGGATTGAGGTGCTTCAGGCCGACTTCCTGGCTGGCGCCACGGGATCGATGCGAGCCACGACTTCTGCAACGCCCGCCTTGCCCATCTCCGGTCGCCACTCGAACACGGCCTCGAGGTTGGCGAGGCCGTGACTGATCAGCCGGTCAGCCACCGCGGTCATGGGTATGCCGTAGTGTTTTCCGAGCTGGTACATCCGGGGCGTGTGCTGGCTGATGTCCGGGGAGTACATATTCAGACCTCCACGGACTTGAGGACGCGCAGGTTCCTCTTGAGCGCTTCGTATTCGCGTTCCACCACCCGGTGCTGCCGGGCGGCCTCGCGCATTCCCACGAGGAGCTGCCCCAGCGTGCCATTCAACTCCCGGAGGAGTTCACGGGCGCGCTGGACGTGTTGCGTGGCATCACCGACGGGAGCCTCGGCGGGTTCCGACGGCGGAGCCGTGGGTTCCCGAGTCTCGAGGCGACTGGCATTGGCAACCATGGTTTCTGCTTTCGTTTCAGGTTGAGGTTGAGTCTCCGCCACCGGCTCCGTTGCCGACGGGGAAGGGATCGGTGTGACCGGAGCCGAGGCCTCGCTGCGAATCGGCATCCAGAGATGGAGCCGGGAGTCATCCCGCATGAGGAGCGGACTCACGTCGTCGCGGGCCCGGAACTCCCGGAAACCCACTTTCAGGGCAGTAATGAGGAAGCCGGCATTGAACTGCACGGCCACCGGGGGCCCGAGCACGGTGCTGCGGTCCAGGGCGACCCGGACCTGGGGCAACCGGGTCGGTGGGTGAAGTTCGGCACCGCGGTCCGTGACCGTCAGGCACACCGGGCTGCTCGACTCCTTGAAGCCGGGAAGCCGGGGCAGGACGGTGAGGAGCCGGGTGGCGTCGGCCTCGGCCACCGTGATGACGGTGCCGTAGTCCTCGATCCTCGGAATCACCTGCCGGAAGTTAGGGTAGTTGCCGGCGATCAGCTTCGTGACCCACCGCCACGGCCCCTGGCGGATTTCCGCTTTGGGCGTGCCTTCGAGATCCCAGGCGCGGAGTTCCGCACCCAGACCCGAGTCCAGAACCGCAGGCACCCCGGAAAGGGGAAAGATAAGCCCCGGCTCCGGAGTTCCGAGGTTCAGGCCGTTGCGGCGGTACAATTGCCGGCCATCGGTGGACACGACCTCGTGCGGCGTCAGGTAGACGCTGTTCAGGAGGTAGCGATGGCTGTCACCGCTGGCACAGTGCTGGGCCTCGACCAGGGCACTCAGTACCGGGGACGGCAGGGCGATCCCCTCGCCTGGGGCCACGGGGATCGCCGGGAAGTCCTCGACCCCGATGGCGGGGACGGGAATCGATATCCGAGAGCCGGCGGCCACGCAGGCGAGTTCGGCGCCCGGGGTGATTTGCACCTCGGTCTCCGGATCCGCGGACTTCAAGGCATCGGCCAGGAGTTCGTAGGGAACCAAGGTCGTTGCCGGCGCATCCGCGGTCCCCCGGCCCTCGAAGCAGAGGAACTCTTCGAGGGTGGTGGCGGCGAGAGTCACGGTATCCCCGTGACCGGTGACATGCACGCAGCGGAGGGCGGGCAGCTTCTGTTTCCAGACTTTGAGCGTACGCAGACCCGACAGGGCCTGCTTCAGGAATCGTTGGGAGATGGTAATCATGGGAGTTGAAAAGAAAACGCCCGCCTCCGGGTGGGAGACGGGCGTCAAGGGTGCCCGTGAGGGCGTCAGGGTTTCAGGTAACGTCTGGGCGGCGGAGGCCCGAGGAGGTGCCACGCCGCGACAGCCACGGCGAAGATCACCAGCGCGAGCCAGAGTTGCGCCCCGACAAACACCCCGGTGACAAAGGCCACCGAGGCGGTGAGGACGTGGGTCCGGTTCATAGCAGTTTCCGGATCTGGGCCACCGCGATGCCGACGGCGGTGATGAGGATGCCGGCTGACAGCATTCCGAACGGGGACAGGATTTCCTTGCCTTGTTCCACGAGGACGGAGCGCCAGAGGAGCGGCGTCACGACGGAACCGGCGACAAAGGCGAGGACGATGACGACGATGAGACGCAGGAGCGTGGGCATTTCATTTCCTCCGGTTCCGGGTGGCGAGGACGAGGGCCAGGCCGCCGATCGTGGAGCAGAGGACGGCGCAGACCCCGACCCAGCGCAGGGAGTAAGCGAGCTGGGGTGCGTCCAGGGTGACGGGCGACACCTGGCGTTCGCAGGCCACGAGGCCGAGGGCCAGGAGGGTGGTGATGAGGACAAGAGCCTTCATGGCGTTCCTCCTTTCCAGGCCGAGCATTCCTCGCGGTACGGGCACCAGGAACAATGCTGCCCGGGTTGCGGGAAGTAGTGTTCGTTGGCGACGGCGTTCGCGTAGACCTCGACCAGCTGGGTGAAGCGTTGCCGCTGCACCGGGCTTGGGGGCGGGACGGAGTGCACGAGGATCTTCGGGGCCTTGGTTTTTACCAGGAAGACGAGATCGGTCCCGACGGCCGGGGCCTCGGTGGTGTATTCCACCAAGAGGCCGTAGGCCGTGGTTTGGGTCTCGTGAAGCCAGGCCTCCAGGGCGAGGTCCGGGGTCGAGGCCACGGTCTTGTAGTCCGTGACCCGGCGTCCGGCATCGACGAGATCGAGGATCCCGAAGAGCGGCAGGGCGAGGGCGGGGATGTCGGCGTGAACCGCGACCTCCACCCCCATCGGTCTTTCCGTGGCCTGGTGCACCCCGGAGCCGAGAAAGGCACGCAGGAGGGTGTCTCCCTTGGTGCGCAATTCCAGAGGCTCCGAAGCGTCGCTCCATGCCACCTCGCCTTCGGGTTTGGCGAAGGCGGATTGGAAGGCGGTGAGGATGGCGTTTTCGGAAGTGTCTCCTCCCCGCCAGCGGGCCTTGTTGTAGGCCTGCAGGGCGGCGTGGATGGCTTTGCCGAAGTGCAGGGCTGGGGACACGGGTTTCGGCAGCGCCAGGACCTTTTCGAAGTAGAACCGGAGCCGGCAGGAGAGAAAACTCTTCAGCCGGGACACGGAGACGTATTCGAGGGGATCGGCTTGCGTGGTCACGGCTTCCGGGAGGGAGCCGTTGGACCCGTGGGGCAGGGCCGGGGCGATCATGACGACGCCCTCCCGGCGAACCTCCGGCGGAAGCCCTGGCGCCTCTCCCCGCCACCGTGGGTTTCCAGGAGTTCGTCGATGAGCGACGAGGCCTGGAGCCGGTTCAGTTCCCGGACCCCGGCGCCGAAGCGTTCCTGGGCCAGGGACTCGACGGCGGATTTGTCCAGGGCGTGCTCGTCCACGATCTTCAGGATGAGGTCCCGCTGCCGGTCCGAGCACTTCCAGGGGGCTTCGGCGCCGGGACCCGGAGGCGTGGGCCGCGGGGCCGGCGACTCCGTGGGAACGTGCCCGGGGTGGATGATCTGGGAATCCACCGCGGCCTGCAGCCGGCCGTAGAGATCTGCGGCCGTTCTTTCCAACTGGCTCAGATCGGTCAGCTCCGTCCGGAGCGTCACCGCGAACTGATGCGAGGAATAGGCGGGCAGGCCCACCTTCTTCGCGTAATTGGCTTCGATGATGACGGGCATCGACAGCCTCCTTTCTCTTGCGACCGCGGAAAATGAAACGCCCGGGCGGCGGTCGGCGGCCCGGGCGCATGGGTAGGACGATGTCCTACTCAAGAGTATCTAACACAGGGGAGGGGGCGGTTGCGGGGTCGAAGGGACTCGCACTGCACGCGGTCAGGCTAGTCGAGGCAGTTTCTCCAAGGCGGCCCTCTTGGTCTTCTCGTCGATGTGAGTGTAGCTCTGGGAGATTGCCTTGGAATCGTGACCGATAATGTCCATCGCGACCGCTTCGGTAACCCCGGCATTTTTTAGCAGCGACGTTGCCGTATGTCGCAGGGAATGAAATGAGATTGGAGAGACGGTACGCCGGCGAGATCGCCCGAGGCCCGTCTTTTCCCGCTTTCGTTCGCTGGCGAGGTTAGCTGCAACCAGAATTGAGTGGAATTGCTGTGAAAGCCGTGACTCCCCATTCGACTTTATGGCCAGCGAGTACGCTCTCGGGAATACCGGTGCATGGGGATCGTCGCTGGAGGGCAGGCTTTGCAGGTACTCAGCAATGCTGGCTACGAGTGGGATGATTACCCTCCGCCCGGTTTTTTGTGTCACCAAGGTAATCTCCTGCTTCTGAAGGTCCAGGTTTGCCCAAGTTGTCGTTGCTATGTCGCGCAAGCGTTGTCCCGTGTAGAGTCCGAAGAGAATCAAGCCTCGCCACTCTCCCTCAGCGCGTGCGAAGATCTCCTTCAGTTCCGGCAGGGTGAAGGCTCGCTTTTCCACCCCGTCGGTCTTCTTGAGAGTTGGGATCTTAGCTGCAGGGTTGTCTTGGGTGAGTCCATCCGCCCATGCCGCTTTCAAGGCTACACGAAGGTATTTCAAGCTCTTGTTGGCAGTGGCAATCGACGTTCGGTTCCGTACGGTGTCACGATACTTTGCGACATCGGCCTTGGTGAGCATTGAAATGTCGAGGTCTGCGCGTGATCCAAGGCACGCGATGAAATCTCGTGCAATCTGGGCGTAGGCGGCATGGGTGCGCGGTTTCGTGTCTGCCTTGCGCGCGCTAGACCATTCCGTAAGGAACTGCCGCGCTGTTTTCATCGGTAACGCTTCGCCATGCAGCGTGGCGTAGATTTCGGAGAGGATTCGCCGGGATTGCGCCTCACCGAGGCGCCGTTGGGCGGCGAGTTTTGCGGCCTCCTCCCACTTATCCGCGATACTCTGGGCTTTCTTCCGGTCTGTCTGTTTGGTGGACCGCTGAACTCGACGGCCGTCAGGCTGCGTGTAGCCGCCGAACCAGAATGGTGATCGAGGGAACCTTCGAAGAAAGGCCATGGGAAAGTCACATCATTAGTCTCAGCATACGTCAATGTTTTTGGATGTCCGTAGGTGTCTTTCTCATAGGTAAATTAGGATCCTGCGCTCAAGCCTATCGTCTCCCCGGTTCGAGTCCGGGAGCGTCCACCAGTTGCGTAAGCCACTAAAAAACAGTATAATACGAACTAGACGGCGACGCGAGACTGGAGATTTGATCGGCGATTTGATGGGCTCCGCTGACTGGTGACTTTGCGCGGGAGTTGAGATTTACACTTTCTCGTTTGGCTGTACATCAGCCGCTGTTCTTGACGTAGGCACAAATGAGACAAAACTGAGCACATGGGAACCACTACACTCCTGCGCGCACGTGTCGACCGGCGGCGGAAGATCCAAGCTGAGAAGATCCTTGGCCGGTACGGGCTCACTCCTGCCCAAGCAATTAATGTCTTTTACGCCAAGGTCACCGAGACCGACGGCTTGCCCTTCGACCTGCGGCCAGATGAAACCACGGAGTTGCTTGCCGACCCGCAGTTCACCGCGCACTTGGCGAAAATGAAGGCAGGCAAGGTTCGCTACTTTGACGCGGCAGACGTTCCCGAGTGAAGTTCTCGGACCAAGTTGTTGCCGCACTCAAGGAGCTGAACCCGGGCGTCAAGCGAGACATCCGAAGGGCGATGGACGACGTGAACCAAGGGAAGAAAAGGGATGTTCGCTCCCTTCGCGGTCGATTGGCCGGATTTAGACGATTGCGCGTCGGAAAGTACCGCGCCGTCTTCCGGTATGATGACGCCGGCGAACTCATCGTTGAGTTCTTTGGCCCTCGTAGTACCGTCTACGAAGCTTTTCAGCCACCTTCTGCACCAGAGTGAGCGCAGGAAGGTTTGCTTCGAGCAACCAAACAGCAACCGACGTGATCGCCGCCCGTGTCGCGAGTGACGCCGGGGTCGTCCACCAGGCCTCGCTCTTCCGCAGTGCTCCGAGCTACGGCTGGTCGGCCAGCTCCGTGCCGACGGAGTCAGCGAGAGCAATCAGGTCCGGCGGGCTGGACTGCGGCACCGCTCAACGGGCCCGCCTGGTGCCGGTCATGAGGTAGTCGAGCGTGAACTGGTGGGCGGTGCGCTCCGGGACGTAGCGCGTGGACTCGACCAGCTCGCGCCGGGTGGTGTCGAAGGTGATGACGCGGACCTGGTCCTCGGACGGGAGAAAGCGGTACAGCCGCAGCGGGCCGGAGGACGTGTAGTCGGAGAGCAGGGCGTGGACGATCTGGTTGGCCGCGCCGCGTTGGGAGAGCGTCAGGGCGGTCACGCGGCTCTGATCGCCGGAAAAGACGAAGCCGAGATTGGCGTGGCGCGAGTACAGCTTGTCCCACAGTTGCTGTGGGGAGTTGCCGCGCGCACCGTGGACCTTGCTCCACCGCATGCGTCCCTTGGGGTCCCGGACGAAGCCCTCCTCGGTCTTGGGCTTTTCGAGGATTCCGAGATCCATGTGGGTCGTGATCAAGGCGCGGCGTGCGGCGTGCTGGCGGAGCAGGGAATCGGCCCAGGCGAGAACGTCGTCGGGAGCGTTGCACTCGAGGCTGAGGTGGATGAAGTCGAGGCCGCCGGCGGAGAAGAGCTGAAAACTGTTCACGTTGTTGGCCGACACCTGCTGTTCCGGGCGCGCATGGGTGTAGGAACCTCCGTACCAGGGAAAGGAGGCAAAGCGCTCCGCCGGGAAGAACTGCTGGAAGAGCGTCGCATCCCCGGACGATTTCAGGTCGTGGTTGCCGACGGTAAGGCTATAGGGCACGGCGCCGTGGAGCGGAGCGAGGCACTCGCGGGCGAGCTGCCATTGATCCGCGCGGTTGATATCCACGATGTCGCCGACGTGCGAAACGAAGACGATGTGCTGTGACCGCAAGTTCTCGGCGATCCAGCGGATGTGATTCCGGAAGACCGGATTGGTCAGCGGCTCGGTGCTTTCCGGCGTGGCCTTGGTGCCCGCCCCCCGGTAACCCTGGGTGTCGGGGATGACGACGATCGTGAACGCGCCGGGTGGCGGCAGATCGAGGTCGGCCGCCCGCAGGCCGGGGGCCAAGACAAGAACCGCCAGCAGCGAGATCAGGAGGAAGCGGACGCGGCCCGGGAGGCCGGACGAGGCGAGTTTCATGGACGGGGAGGTTCGGTCACGGTGCCAACCGTCACGCTGGAAGGCCAGCCCGGTTGCGGTGGCTGGCGCGACCGAGCCGGTTTCGATCGGTCCTTGAGACGCGGCTGCCGGCGGCGAGGTCGCGAGTCCGCCGGCGGAGGGCCCGGCCAAGATGCGACTCGCCGCCGGGCGGAAAATCGCCCTACTCGCGGGCGGCAGGCATGACGACGTGCACGAAGATCTACTCCGACATTCCCTGGGCGCACCGGCAGCACCGGCATGATGGCCATTGCGCGTTCATCCATGGGCACAACTGGTCGATCGCAATCACCTTCGCGGCGGAGCAGCTGGACGAGAACGGCTTCGTGGTCGACTTCGGCAAACTGAAGTTTCTCGAGCACTGGATCGACGAGCATCTCGATCATGCCTGTGTGTTCAACGCGGAGGATCCCCTGCGCGACGCCCTCGTGGCGGTGGGCGGCCCGCAGGTGTGGAAGACTTACGTGGTCGCCAGTTGCTCCTGCGAGGGCATGGCGCGGCACCTCCACGGCGTTTTCGACCGGCTCGTGCGCGAGGCGACGGGCGGACGGGCGTGGGTCGTGCGCGTCGAGGTCGAGGAAGACAGCCGGAACTCGGCGGCATACGATGCGCCGGCCGGAGCCTGAGCGACAGCGCGCGATTTCCGGAAGTAGACTGAAGTGCGTGCGGTCCCCGGGTCGCACGGGACCGGGGCGCCGCAGGGGACCGGGCTGTTCAGTTCAGGAGGCGAACAACCGCTGCATCTCGGCGAGGTGGCGGGGCACGGCGACCGCCGGGTCTTCCTTGCCCTCGTACTCCAGCGCGACCCAGCCCTGGTAGCCGCCGTCGCGGAGGATCTGCGTGAAGCGCTTGAAATCCGCCGGCACCTTGGCGCCGCCGGCGGGCTGGATTTCCGTCTTGAACTGGACGTTGACGGAGTAGGGCACGCATTCGGCGAAATCCTTGTACGGATCCGCGGTGCGGAAGTTGCCCGAGTCGAGGTTGACGCCGATCCACGGGCTCTTCACCGCCTTCACCATGGGCAGCAGCGTGGCCGCGCTGCCGATGGAGTCGTGGTTTTCCAGGCCGAGGAAGATCCCCTTCTTGCCGGCGTAGTCGCAGCATTCCTCGAGGGCGCTGATCACGAGCTTGTCAGCCTCGTCGCGCGGAATCTCCTTCGTCACCCCGGCGAAGACCCGGATATGTGGCGCGCCGAGCACGGCGGCGCGGTCGATCCACTTTTTCGTCAGGGCAATCTCGGCCTCGCGCTTCGCGCCCTTCGGGTGGGAGAAGTTGTTGCCGATGGCCGTGCCGCTGATCGCGACGCCGCGGAGGAACGCGTGCCGGCGGAGTTTGATCAAATACTCGTCGGTCTCCTCGGAGAAGAAGTACGTGGTCGGCTCCGCGTCGCAGCCGTGGGCGGCACAGTAGTCGATGAACTTGAACATGTCGATCGCCTTGCCCGCGGGCACCTTGGTGTTGGGCTTGCCGCGCATGACCGGGAAGGTGTCGCGGAAGGAGTAGGCGGCGAGACTCAGGCGCAGGATGGGTTTGCCGGTGCGGCCGAACGGGCCGCGGTCGGGGGCGGCTGAAACCAGGTGCGGGGCGGCGAGGGTGGCGAGGCCGGCGGCGGCGCCGAGTTTGAGGAAGTCGCGGCGAGGAACGGTGTTCATGGGGAGCAAGTGAGAAGATGAAACCAGCCGGCGACACCGCGGCAAAGCCTTTCGCGGGGAAATCGCCGGTCCGCCGGGGCGGCTTGGGGCGGGCGCCCGAAACGCGATTGCGGCGAATGGGCCGGCTTGTTCGCATTCGTGCATGTTCCGTTTCCCCTGGAGTGCCGCCGGCTTGGCCTGGCTTGGCGTGATGTCAGGTGTGCTCGGCGCGGCGGAAGCCGCCGCGCCCCTGCGCAAGATCCGCGACTTCGTGATCTACGAAGATCCGCAGTTTTATGCCGCGTTTCCGTCGGTGGTGCGGCGGCCCAACGGTGAACTGCTGGTCGCTTTCCGGCGCGCGCCGGCGCGGGTCGCCCTGGGCGAGGTCAGGGAGTCGCACGTGGATCCCAACAGCTACCTCGTGCAGGTGCGGTCGCCGGATGAGGGCGCCACCTGGGGGCGCGCGCCGGAGTTGATTTATGCGCATGCCTTCGGAGGTTCGCAGGACCCGTGCCTGCTCCAGCTTCGCGATGGCACGCTGCTTTGCGCCAGCTATGGCTGGGCCTTCGTGCAGCCGGAGGTTGTGCCGAAGTTGGCGGCGCCCGTCTTCGAGAACCGCCCGGGCGTCGTCTTCCTCGGAGGTTACCTGGTGCGATCCGGCGACGGCGGCCGCTCATGGCAGGGGCCCACCTATCCGGTGGCGATCGCACCCGAGATCTTCCGCGGACCGTACGGTCAGCCGCTGCCGGCCTACAACCGCGGGGCGCTGGCGGAGGGTCGGGACGGGCGGCTGTTCTGGGTCGTGGCCGCCAACGACACGGTCAAGCCGCGCCGGACGTCCAATCACCTGATCGTCTCCGCGGACCGCGGCGCCACCTGGCGGTACGCGAGTCCGGTGGCGGTGGATGCGAAGGTGTCGTTCAACGAAGCCTCCATCATTGAAACTCCGCGCGGGGATCTCGTGGCGTTCCTGCGGACCGCGGGCTTCGACGACCACGCCTGCCTCGCGCGGTCGACCGACGGCGGCAAGACCTTCCTGCCGTGGCAGGACATGGGGTGGAAGGGACATCCCCTGCAGGCGAGCCGCCTGGCCGACGGGCGCGTGCTGCTCGTCTACGGATACCGGCACGTACCTTATGGCGTGCGGGCGCGGGTGCTGAATGCCGAATGCACCGACTTTGCGACGGCACCGGAATTCGTGATTCGCGATGATGGCGGAACCACCGACCTCGGCTACCCGTGGTCCGTGCCCCTCGACGGCCGGCGTGTGCTGGTGGTGTATTACTTCAACCGGGCCGGTGGCCCGCGGCACATCGCCGGCAGCATCCTGGAGGTAAACCCACCTTGACCGGCAGCGGAGCGATGTTGCCCATGGCATTCCCTGCGGGCGGGGCGACCCCGCCTCGCGCGACCCCCTCGTGGCACCGTTCTCGCGGGGCGGGGTCGCCCCGCCCACAACCACTCGATCGGGGTGGCACGAGATTAGCGCGGCGCGGCCGGTGGTTCGTCCTGGCAGGACTGATCGCCGCGGGCGCATGGTCGCTGACGGCGGCGGAGCCTTCGCCCAAGCCCCGTGGCCTCTGGTTCTGGTCGAAGCCGGGCAGCCCCTACGGTTCCGTCAACGTCCTGGGCAATCCCGCGCGCGAGGACGAAGCCTTGGCGAGCTTTGCCCGCTGGAATGTCCGCCGGCTCTATGGCAGCTATGGCGCCTTGCCGGTGGAGGCGCCGGAGCGGGTCGCGGCTTGGAACCGGCGCCTGCACGAGGCGGGAGTCCGGTCGTTGACGCTGTTCTCGGATGGCGGGGCGCTCTCGGGCAGCGGCCGGGAACGGTTCTTGCGCGAAGTTGAGGAACGGGTGCTCGCCTTCAATGCCGCACGGACAGACCCGCGGGAGCGGTTCGACGGCATTGCCCTCGATGTCGAACCCCACGCCCTCCCGGTGTGGAAGACCACGACTGGCGAAGGTCGCCGTGCCCTGATGGAGGAGTTTGTCGCGATGTGCGGCGCCCTGCGGGCGCGGCTGGATGCCCGCGGCGGCCGGGATCTCCCGCTTTCGGCCGCGCTGGCCTATTGGCTGGATCGACTGCCTCCGGACGGCAGGGTGGCCTGGCAAACGGCCGCGGATCGCGACGACTGGTTCGCTCGCCTGGGAAAGAGCGTCCCGGTCATCAGCCTGATGGCCTACGAGCGCAGCGCGCCCGCGGCGATTCTCGATGCCGTCGCCTGGGAGCGGGCCCATTTTTCCGGCCGCGTCATCACCGCCTTGCGCGCCCGGATGGGCGTCGAATGGCAGACTCTCTCCGACCTGGCGCGGGTGTTGCCGGAAGTGGAGGCGACGTCAACGGACGGAGTTGATCTGGAAAACTACGAACTGCTCCGCCGGGCGGAACAACCCGACCGATCGGGTTGAACGCCCGGCGGAAGCGTTCAGTTCGCGTCGTAGACTTCGACGAGGGCGAGTCCCGCGCTGCCCGCGACGCCGGACACCTGCGCGGTGTAGGCACCCGGCGGGAGGGTGAGCACGAGGGCCGAGTCCAGGCTGTGGGCGGCGAGGGCGAATGCGCCCGCCGTTTGGGCCGCGGCGGTTGCCGCCTCGGGAAAGCGCGCGGCCTGCCAGTCGTCGTTCTGCGCGAGGCGCTCGGAGCCGCGGAACACCGTGAGCAGGGGATCCGACAGCACCCCGGTCAGCCCGTACTGGGCCAGGGTCGGACCCACGGCCCGAATGAGAATGCGCCGGGGGCGCGTCCCGCTGATGACGAACCCCGCGATCAGCGTGTCTGCGTCACCGGAGACCTCACCGCGGGTCGCGACATTGGCGAGGCGCGCACTGCCGGCGGTCTCGTCCGTCCGATAGATTTCCGCGAGGCCGACCCCGGCGCCGGCGGCGGTCGCCGGTGCAATCAGGCCCGTGTAGCTGCCGGGGGGAAGGGTGGCCAGCACCGCGGCATCGCGACTGCCATCGCCGAGTGGAAAGGCGCCGACGCGGGCCGCCACGGCGGCAATGGCCGGAGTGAGGCTTGCGGAGCCCCAGTTGTCATTGTTGGCCACCAGGATCGAGCCCGTGTTGACCGACAGCCGCGGATCCAGGACGGCACCGGCGACGCCGAAGGCGGCAAGTCCCGGGCCGACGCCGCGGACCAGGACGTTCATGGTTCCTTCGGCGATGACGAAGCCCACGATGAGTTGCGAGGCTCCCGTCTTCACCTGTCCCCGCGTCGCGAGGTTGACCAGCCGTTCGTCGCCTCCGACCACCAGCACCTCCGAGGTGGTGACGCTGGCAGTCCCGAGTGCGTAGCGATTCCGAAGCAGCGTCGGCCGGCCTCGCGTCACGCGGATGGCCACGACAAAGGGAGCCGTCACCGTGGTCGCGGGATCGAAGGGCGCGGCGTTCCAAGTGGTCCCATCGGTCGAGGTCTCCCACGTGGCCGACTGATCGGTGCGCCCGGGCGCCACGCGTTCACCCACCGCCACGGTCGTCGGGCCTGCGGCGAAAGCAAAGGCGCTGCCCGATTCGGCCACGCGCGGATTGGTCGCGTGGGCGTATTCGGCCAGGTTGGGGACGCCGTCGGCATCCGGATCGGCCGCGGCTGCGCTGCGAGCGGGGTCGGCCTGTTCGGTGCGACTGAAGTTGGCGCGGCGCCAGGCGTCGAAACTCCCGGTCGCGGCGGGAACGAAACGCACCGACTGCAGTTCGCTGTACCCGGCGCGCGTATCGCACCAGACCGCCACGACGGGCTGGTCGGCCGTTCCGCCGGGCACGACGCCGAGATTGTCACCCAACAGCGGCAGGTTCGAAGGCTGGGCCTTGACCGTGGCCCGCAAGTCGCCGGCTTGGTCGCTCAACCGCAGGCTGGGTTGCCACGTCGCCCCGCCGTCCAGCGAGAGCGCGCCGCGCAGTTCGACCGCATTCGCCCCCGCCGCTCCGGCGCCGCGTTGAAGGTAGACAACCGCCACCGTCCGGCCGTCGGCGGACGGGGCAATCCCATGATTGAAGATGGCCGTGCCGGCGGGATTGTCGGTCGCAACGGTGGCGGCCTGCCAGGAGCCGCCCTGGTCGGAGGAATGGGCGACCAGCACGCGGGCGACTCCGTTCACGGTGGCGAGGCAGCTGGCGAACAGATCGCCGGATTGTCGTGCGGCCGCCGCGTGGGAAATCAGGAATCCTCCGCCGACAATCTCGGGCGTCAGGGCGGCGCGGACGGTTGGAATGGCCGTGGTGGCGGTGGCCGCAAACGTGCGCCCGCCGTCGAGGGAGCGCCGGCAGTCGATCCGGTACTGGTTGATGGTCGCCTCACCATTCGGCAGCGGGGTGACGTCGTTTGCCGTGAGCGTGGTGTAGAGGGCGATGGCGGAGCCGTCCGGGAGAACGACGATCTGGGCGCCCTGGTTCGCTTCCGTGGTCGAACCCCGCGGGGTGAGGGCGGCCGGGGTTGACCAGGTGGCGCCCCGATCGTCGCTGTAGGCGGAGGTCAGGCTCGCTCCGGTGGTGTTCCCATTCGCGTCGAAGGTCAGGTCGGCCCACGCCACCAGCAGCCGGCCGGGGTTGGGCGTGCCGGGAAAATCGTTCACGGCGAGCCACGGCCGGTCGACGATGGCGCGTGCACTGGCGGAGGCCGCCAGCGACGCGCCGAGCCAGTTGGCCCCGCCGTCCTGGCTGCGGCTTACCACCACGAGGCCGAGGCCGGTGTCGTTGTAGCGACCGAGCGACGCGACGTAGAGGTCTCCTTGCGGGCCGACGCCTGCAACGCAGTTGCCGGTGGGGCGGAAAACACGGCCGTTGGCGCCGGTGAAGGCCGGCAGCGCGGTCCGGGTCCAGGCGAGCCCGCCATCGCGCGAAACCGCGCAGCTGATGCGGCTGCCGTTGGCCAAGACGTCGGTGTAGGTGGCCAGGAGTAGATCGGGATCGCCTGCGCCGCGCGCGAGGTGCGGCTCTGCCTTGCCCTGGCGATCTCCGGTTGGGGTCGGTGCCGGATCGGTGCCGGCGCGGGTATTGCTGCCGACGCGGGCGTCGAGCAGGGCTGGGGCGGCGCCCTTGAACCCTTGACCCAATGCGGTCGGAGCAAGGACGAGGAGGAGGAGACTAATCGTGCGGATCGTTGGAGTCATGGTGCACCTGTACCCGCGGCAGACGGCTGGAGACAGGTGCATGCATCTTCACATGAAGGCGCTGTGGCGGCGCCGCATTTCTTGGCGATTCCCTACCGGCCGTCGTCGTCATCCCCGCCCGCCCGCGTAGCACTCGCGGCACGTGCGGTAGGCGGAGCTGGGCAGGAGGGCGCGGCCGCACTGGCGGCACTCGCGCCGGGCGAGCCCATGCCTCCCCCAGTTGCGGCGCAGGATGGCCTGGGTCTGCTCCGTCGTTTCCCGTCGCAACGCCTCCACGTGAGAAAGGTCGGTGAACGTGCCGGGAAACTTGAGGGCCAGCCAGCGGTAGACGGTGATCAGCTTCAGTGTGTCCTCGAGGGACTCGAGACCGCCGCTGCGATCCAGACGGCGCGGAAAATCGACGGTGGCGCCGTCGCCGAGCTTCTCGAGCCAGTCGGCAAACCGATGGCGGAAGTGATCGTCTTCCAGATCGATCGGGGTGCAGGCGAGGGTGTACCGGGTTTCGATCGGCAGGCCGGGAGCGCAGGTATCGACCAGATCCGCCGCTCTGATGACATCGGTCTGGACCTCGGGAAAGAAGGTGCCGCCCGGAAAGGTCAGGCGGGTGCGGAAGAACTCCAGGATCGGCCCGAGGCGATTGAAACCCAGGTGGGCGGCGATGGCTTGGATGTGCATCGGCGTCGGTGCGGCCGGCAGGCGGTCGGGCGCCGGCGTGGACTGGGGCGCCGCGAGGGCCGCCGCGATCCGCTGTCCGTCGCGCTCCGAGAATGCCGCGACCCAGCCGGTGGCTCCAGGACCGCGACCGGCCCGGCCGGCGATCTGCAGCAACTCCCCCGGCTCCAGCCGGCGGTTCGACTGGCCGTCGAACTTGTCCGTCTCGTAGAAGACCACGCGCTCAAGCGGCAGGTTGAGGCCGAGCCCGATGGCGTCGGTGGCGCAGATGATGTCCGCCGCGCCCTCGCGGAACCGCCGGGCCTCGTTGCGCCGCACCTCGGGGGAGAGGCTGCCGTAGATGACAGCGACCCGCTGTCCGAGGGCCTCGAACATCGCCTTGAGTTCCAGCACGAGGGCGCGCGAGAAACCGATCACGGCCGAACGCGGCGGCACGCGCCGCCAGTCGATCACTCCTTCGTAGGCAAGCGAACCCAACCGCTCGAGCGGATGAACCTCGAGCGTATCGCCGCACAGTTCCGCCAAGTGCTGGATCACCGGGCCGGCGGACACGGGGCCGGTCACGATCAGGGTGTCGGTGGCCGCCCCGCAATAGGCCGCGACCCACGCCCAGCCCCGGTCGCGATCAAATGCGAGCTGCATCTCGTCGAGCACGCAGACGGCGAAGCGCCGGGTGAAATCCGCCATCTCGACCGTGCGGGAGGAATGGGTTGGCGAGGTTTCGTCGCGCTCCTCGCCGGTGATGAGGGAGCAGGCCCTGCCCATTTCGACCAGTCGGTCGCGTTGCTCGAGGGCGAGCAGGCGCAGCGGGCCGAGGTACATGCCGCTCGGAGCCGCGGCCAGCGCCTGCATGGCCCGGTAGGTCTTGCCCGAATTGGTCGGGCCCAGCCAGGCCACGACCCGGCGACGAATCCTCCGGGCAGCCGGAAAGCACTGGAGGTAGTCGAGGAAACCGGGATTGCGGTCGGCCAGGCCGGCGAAAAGCGTGCGATCCACCGCATGGGTGCAGGCCAGACGGAGGCGAAGGTAGAGTTCCTTCCGGTCGCTGAGAAGGGGAGGATGGGGCAGGAAGGCGCGCGCGATGTCGGGCGCGGCGAGCAGCGTCCACCCCTCGAACGAGGGCGGCGCGGCCCGGAGACGTCGTTCCACTTCGCGGGCGGCGGGATGCCGGCGCGCGCGAAGCTCCGCGGCCACAGCCGCCTCCCCGCGGTGCGCCAGATCGCTGACCAACGGCACCAGTTTCTGCGTGATCGTCGCGCGGACGGGTGCCTCGACGCCGTCGCGGAGCGTGACGGTCGTGGGCATGTGCAGGGAGATCTCGTCGCCCGCCTCCTGGTAGCCGCCAAACTCGATCGTCGCGTCGACGGCCGCGAGACGGTCCGCCGCGAAACGCGCCAGTGCGGATCGGATCGCCGCAATGCGGGTGCGCGGGGCGACGGGGGCGTCGAGAAAGGACTCCCCCAGCGCGCTTGCGTCCACGCCGAGTTCCTCGAGCAGCGCCCGGCGCGCGGCGCGGATGGCCTCCGCCTGTCGCGGGGGCCGGGGATCTGCCGGGGGGCTCATACCGTCGGGCCCGGCAGCTCAGGTGCGGTTGCCGAGCGGCGGCCGACCCTCGGTGATCTCAATCAGATCCAGGGAGGTTTCCGCGGACGTGGGAGGCAGACCCGCCTCGGCGATCTGTTTGCGGAGATAGGGCGTAAGGCGATCATTCCAGCCCGCCTTCCGCGTGAATTCGTTCCAGATCAGGGTCTGGGTGCGGTTGGGGCGCAGGCCGCGAGCGAAAACCCATTCCGTGAGTTCCTCATCGCTCCCGCCCGCGCGCACCCGCGCCTCCACGTCCGGGAAGGACACCCCGAGGAACCCGCACATCATGCCGTCGAGCCCGATGGAAAGTCCGTAGTTCCGGTGCAGATCCTCCGGCAGCGTGCCGGCACTCATGAGGCGAATCTTGTCGAACATCCGTCCGAGGTGGTGCAGGCCGCCGGCGGTCTTGTCGTAGGGGCTGCGCAGTCCGGATATGGCAGGCATGGGCGGCAGTGAACCGGGTGGCCCGGGCGGGGCGAGGCCAAAGCGGCGCCGCGGGCGTGACACTCCGCGCTATTCTAGTTCGGCCCGGCACTGCGGGTTTGGCAACGGGCCGCCAACCTGCGTGGCTCACGGGCATGCCCACGCCGCTGAGTGAACTTTCGCTGATGGATCTCGAGCGGACGTTCGTGGCTTGGGGTTGGAAACCGGCCCATGCGGGCCGGGTCCTGCGGGCGTACTACGCGGCGCCGGCCGACGCCGCGCTGGCCAACGACTCCGCCTCCTGGAACTGGCCGGCGGGCCTGCGGGACCGGTTGTGGAGCGAGTTTCTTCCCTCCGGGAGCAGCGTCGCGCGTCGTGCGGAGGCGGACGACGGCACCACGAAACTGCTCCTGCGGCTGGCCGATGGGCAGCTCGTGGAGAGTGTGTTGATGCCCGACTTTCGGGGAGACCGCGCCTCCGGATGCCTGTCGTCGCAGGTCGGGTGTGCGATGGGCTGCGATTTTTGCGCGACGGCAAAGTCGGGCTTCGCCCGCCAGCTCTCCGCCGGGGAAATCGTGGAACAGTTTCTCGCCCTGCGCCGGGAAGCGCAGCGCGCGCACCGCCGCCTGCAGACCCTGGTCTTCATGGGCATGGGCGAGCCCTTGCTGAACCTCGACGCGGTCCTCGCCGCGATCGAGCGGATCGCCGACAACCGCATGGGGGGGCTGGGCTGGCGGCAGGTGACGGTGTCGACGGTGGGCATCGTGCCGGGCATTGATGCGCTCACGGCAACCGGGCTGAAACTGCAGTTGGCAGTCTCGCTCCACGCGCCGGATGATGCCACGCGCGCGCGGTTGCTGCCACCCGGCCAGCGATTTTCCATCGCCGAGATCCTGGCGGCCGCGGATCGTTTTCAGGCGCGCCGGGGCCGGCCGGTGATCATCCAGTATTGTCTGTTGGCGGGAGTGAACGACGCCCCGGCGCAGGCCGACCTCCTGGCCGACGTCCTGGCGGGGCGGCGCATGCACGTGAACCTGCTGCGCTACAACGCCACCGGACCCGGCCTGCGCGGCACCACCTATGCCCCGACGCCTGAGCCGGCGGCGGAGGCCTTTGCGGCACGGTTGCGGGCCCGGGGGGTCGTGGCGCACTTCCGGCGTTCCCGCGGGCCGGAGATTGATGCGGCCTGCGGGCAGTTGCGCCGTCGCGAACTGACCGGGTCCTGACCGGCGGAGCGGACACAGGGATGGCGGTGCGGTCTTTCCGGACGTGCCGGGCCCCGGAGAAGGTGGAATCGGCGATGGCGCCGGCGACGCTACGTCCGCCGCGAGCCTCAACCACCGGTGCGACTGAGCACAGCGAACGCAAAGACGAGGATCATCGCGAAGGCGCAGATCAGCCGGGCCACCGTGGCGAGGACGAAGCCGGTGGCGGCGCCCACCCCGGCCTTGAGCGCGTCGCGGTCCGACTTGCGTCCGAGGAGCTTCTCCGCTGCGACCGCGCCCAGGACCGTGCCGAGCAGCAAGGCCGGCAGGGAAAACCAGACCCCGACCAGCGCGCCTCCGCTGGCCCCCGCCATCCCCCATTTGCCGCCGCCAAACCACCGCGTGCCCAGGGCGACGCCGGCGAAATCCGCCAGGATGGAGAGGGCCCAGAGTGCCCCGATCATCCCCACCGTCATCCAGCCGAGGGACGGCGGAAGCAGGAGTTTGTGCGCAAAGACCGCCCCCAGGATGAGGGTGGTGCCGGGGAGCAGGGGCAGCACGACCCCGACCAGGCCGCCCAGCATGAGCACGACGGTGAGCCCCCACGCGAAGATTTCGAGCATGCCCCGAGGACACCGGGGTCGGGAAAAAAGTTGCAGGCACAATGGAAATCGCGGTCGAGGCCACTTGCCAACGGGCGGGGTTCCGTGGCCTGATGGTGGCACCATGTTCTTCTCGAAGGTCCTTCGTCTCGGGCTTGGCGTTGGGATGGCGGTCGCGACCGCCGGAATGGCGGAGGCGGCGGCGCCCCTGCGGGTGATGTCGTTCAACGTGCGGTACGGCACCGCGCCGGACGGGGAGAATGCCTGGGACCGGCGGCGGGAGCTCTTCTTCGAGACCATCGAGCGGTTTCAGCCCGACCTGATCGGGTTTCAGGAGGTCGTCGCCTTCCAGTATGACGCGATCGCGGAGCGAATGAAGACGCACGGCTTCAGCGGTGTCGCCCGCGAGGACGGACAGCGGAAAGGCGAGTTTTCCTCGATCGGGTACCGGAAGGACCGTTTTTCGGTCGTGGCTGCCGGCACGTTCTGGCTCTCCGAGACGCCGGAGGTCGTCGGGAGCAAGTCGTGGGACGCCGCGCTGCCCCGCATTTGCAGTTGGGTGCGGCTGAAGGAGCAGGCGACCGGTGGCGAGTTTGTCTTCGCCAACACCCACTTTGATCATCGCGGGGTGGTGGCGCGGCGCGAAGCGGCGCGGGTGCTGTCGGAGCGGCTCGGTCCGCTGGCCGCCGGGGTGCCGGCGATTCTCACCGGCGACTTCAACCTCACCGAGGATACTCCGCCCTACGCCGTGCTGGTCCGGCCGACCCGGCCGGAGTGGATCCGCTGGATCGATTCTTATCGGGTGCTGTACCCGGAGCGGAAGCCGGACGAGGCGAGTTTCAATGGGTTCAAGGGCACGGTACAGGGGGCGCGCATCGACTTCGTCTTTCACACGAAGCACTTCCGGGCCACCGCGGCGGCGATCGACCGGTTCGCGCGGGGTGGGCGCTATCCCTCCGATCACTACCCGGTCACCGCCGTGCTGGAGCGGGTGAGATGAAGGCGGTGCGCCCGGCCGGACGGGGCGGGTGGGCGACGCTGACCCTCCTCGCGGCAGCGGCGCTCCTGGTGCGACTCCCGGCGCCGGCCGGCGAGGTGCGCGACGCGCGTCCCAACCTCGTGCTCATCGTGGCCGATGATCATGGCACGGACGCCCTCGGCTGCTATGGCAACCCCGAGATCCGCACACCGCATCTCGACGCACTGGCGGCGGACGGCACGCGGTTCACCCACGCCTTTGGCACGACGGCGAGCTGCAGCCCGTCGCGGTCCGTCATCCTCACGGGGCAGCACAACCACCGCAACGGCATGTACGGGCTGCAGCACGACATGCACCATTTCCAGTCCTTCGCCACGGTGAAGAGCCTGCCGGTGCGGCTGGCGGCCGCGGGCTACCGGACGGCGCGGATCGGCAAGTTTCACGTCGCGCCGGAATCCGTCTACGCCTTCGAGACCGTGCTTTCCGGAGGCGCCGCCAACGATCCGGCGAGCCTGGGACGCAGTCCCGTCGAGATGGCCGAGCAGGTCCGGGACGTGGTGTTTTCCCGCGATGCCCGGCCTTTCTTCCTGTACTTCGCGACCGACGATCCGCACCGCGGCAATGTTGTGCTCCCGAATGGCCGGCCTTCCTTCGAGACCTATCCGGCCCCGAATCCGTTCGGCAACCGTGCTGCCGGTTATCCGGGGGTGACGCCGGTGAAGTACGATCCGGCGCGTGTACGGGTGCCGCCGTTCCTGCCCGACACTCCGGAATGCCGGGCGGAACTGGCAGAGTATTACCAGGCGGTGTCGCGTCTCGATCAGGGAGTCGGACGGCTGGTGCAGCTCCTGAAGGATTCCGGGCAGTATGAGCGCACGCTCATCGTGTACCTGTCGGACAACGGCGTGGCCTTTCCGGGCGCCAAGACCACCCTGTATGATCCGGGCGTGCGCCTGCCGCTCCTGGTACGGATGCCGGGCCGGAGGAATCCCGGCGTGGTCCAGGACGCGATGGTCTCCTGGGTCGACCTCACGCCGACGTTGCTCGAGGTCGCGGGGGCTCCGATCCCGGAGGGGGAATGTGACGGACGCTCGTTCCGGGCGGCGCTGGACGGCGCCTCGCTCCCGGGTTGGGACGTGGTCTATGGCTCGCACACTTCGCACGAGATCACGATGTACTATCCGATGCGGAGCGTGCGCACCCGGCAGTACAAACTGATTCACAATCTCGCACACGGGCTGCGGTTCCCTTTTGCCCTCGATCTTATCCAGTCTCCCACGTGGGTGGGGCTGCAACGCAGCGGCGCGACGGTCTATGGCCAGCGGCCCATCGCGCAGTTCCTGCAGCGACCGGAGTTCGAGTTATACGATCTCACCCGCGATCCCGGAGAGGTGGTCAATCTCGCCGACGCGCCGGATCGCCAGGGCGTGAAGCGCGACTTGGTGGAGAAGCTGAAGGCCTTCCAGGTGGCGTCCCGCGATCCGTGGATGCACAAGTGGTCCTACGAATAGCGGTCGGGGCGGGCTATGCCTTCCACGCGGCGTCCTCCGCCTTGCGCTTGAGGGCGGTGATCAGTCCGGGGAAGACGAACCGGTGCAACGGCAGCACCGAGTACCAGTAGAGGTAACCGGGCAGACCGAACGGTTCGAAGAACGCGGTCTGCTCCACTCGCGAGCCTTCCGGATCGGGTTGGACCTCGAACTGTAGCCAGGCGCGGCCCGGGAGCTTCATCTCCGCACGCAACCGAAGCAGACGGGGAGACTCGAGCGCCTCGACGCGCCAGAAGTCGATCGGATCCCCCACCACCAGTTCGTGGGGGCGCCGCCGTCCGCGACGCATGCCGGTGCCCCCGACCAGGCGATCCATCAGGCCGCGCAGCTGCCAGAGGAAATTCCCGGCGGGCCATCCTTCGTCGCCACCCAGGGTACAGATCGCCTCGAAAACCCGCTCCGGGGCCGCCCGCACGCGCCGACGGCGGGAATCGAGCAGCATCCCCTCGAAGGAGCGGAGGGAATCCGCCTCCGGCTGATCGGGCGCAAAACTCGACAGGCTGGAAGCCCACGTGGTCTCCACCTCGTCCGCGGCCAGGCGGGCGAGGGCGAGACGGACGGCCTCGTCGTAGCCGGTGGGGCGCACGCTGAAGGTGTGCAGGGCGCGGTTGTCGCGCACGACGACCTCGGTCTGCAGGCTCTCCACCAGCGGGTGGGCGATGCTCGAGGGAATCGGCGTGAAGAGATCAATCCAGACGCTGCTCAGCCGGGGAAACGGCACGGGGAGCGGCAGAATCCAGCGGCGCAGGCCTCGGATGCGGGCGTACCGCAGCATCATTTCCCGGTAGCTGAGGACGTCCTCCCCGCCGATTTCGAAGATCCCGCTGGCCTCCGGATGGTCGAGCGCCTCGATGAGGTAGTTCATGACCGAACGGATGCCAATCGGCTGGCAGCGGGTGTTGACCCACGGCGGCGGGATCATGACGGGCAGGCGTTCGGTGAGATGGCGGATGATCTCGAAGCTGGCGCTGCCGGATCCGACGATCACAGCGGCCCGGAACTCCAGCACCGGCACGCCGCCGGATGCGAGGCAGCGACCCACTTCCTGGCGCGACACGAGGTGCCAGCTCTGCACGTGCGCGGGATCGCCGAGACCGCCGAGGTAGATGATTCGGCGTACGCCGGCGCGGGCGGCAGCCTCCCCGAAGGCGGTCGCCATCTGGCGATCGCGCTCCCAGAAGGCGTGCCCGGCCGCCATCGAATGCACGAGATAGTAGGCCACGTCGATTCCCTGGAGGGCCTGGAGCGTGGCACTCGCATCAGCCAAATTGCCCGGCACGATTTCCACGCCGGGCCACGGATGGCTGGCGAGGCGGTTGGGATTGCGGGCAAGGCACCGCACGGCGTGGCCGGCCTCCAGCAATCGTGGCACGAGGCGGCCGCCGATGTAGCCGGTGGCGCCGGTGACGAGGATGCGCAGGCGGGGCGGAGCGGACATGGTGCGACGGGCCGCAGCCTAGGCGTGCGCCGCGCCGTCCGACAAGGGGGGAGTCGGGCGGGCCCGGGCGGCGGTTTCGCATTGAGCCGCGGGTAACGCGGGGGTGTGCTGGTTCGTCAACCCCGAGCGGAGTTTTCCCCATGCATGCGAAGTCCTCTTCCCAGCCGGCGGCCACGCGACGAACGTTTCTCCGGCAGTCCCTGTGGGCCGGAGGTGCCATCCTGGCGCCGATGATCGTGCCGGCGCGCGTCCTGGGCCGGGGCGGCGGCGTGGCGCCGAGCAACCGGATCGCCCTCGGTGGCATCGGCATCGGCCCGCGCGGCAAGCAGGTGCTGGCGTCGATGATGGCCGAGAAGGACGTGCAATACCTCGCGACCTGCGACGTGCAGGCGCGGATGCGCGCGGAAATCAAGGGGCTGACCGATGAACACTACGGCAACCGGGACTGCGCCACCTACCGCGACTTCCGCGAGCTGCTGGCGCGACCGGACCTCGACGCCGTGCTGATCGCGACCGGAGATCGCTGGCACGCCCTCGGCTCGATTCTGGCCGCGAAAGCCGGCAAGGACGTCTACAGCGAGAAACCCTGCGGGATCACGATTGGCCTCTGCCAGGCGGTGGACGACACCATGCGGCGCACGGCGCGGGTCTTCCAGGCGGGCACCCAGCGGCGCAATGTTCCCAACTTCGAATTTGCCGCCCACCTCGCGCGCAGTGGCCGGCTCGGGCGCCTGCACACGCTGCACGCGTCAATCTACAAGCTCGAGTGCAACTACTCGTGGCTGCCGGCGGAGCCCGAGCCGCCCAAGGAGGAAATCGATTGGGACATGTGGCTCGGGCCGGCGCCCTGGCGCCCCTTCAACCGGGCTTACGTGGTGGACCGGCGCTGGCGCGGGTACTACGACTTCGATTCGGGCGCCAAGCTGCTCGACTGGGGCGCGCACACCGTCGACATCTGCCAGTGGGCCAATGGCGCGGACGACACCGTGCCCGTCGAATATGAGCCGGACGGCGGTCGCGTGTACGCGAAGTATGCCAATGGCGTGAACCTGGTCCTGCGGCCCGACGGCTGGATCGGGCAGCCGCCCGCGGCGGCCGGGGCAGCCAACTTCGCCGTCGGGTCGACGGGCACCTGCCCGGTGCGCTTCGAAGGCGACGAGGGCTGGGTCGAAACCGGGGACAACGGCACGGTCGAGTTGCACCCGGCGTCGCTGCGCCAGGAATGGCGGGCGTTCACGATGCGAGGCACCGATCCCGCGAAGCACACCCGCGAGTTTCTCGACTGCGTCAAGTCGCGGGGCCGGCCCGCGGCCAATGGCAACGTGATGCGCCATTCCCACATCGCGTGCCACGCCGCCGCCATCGCCTGGATGCTCGGGCGGAAGGTGCGTTTCGACCCGGCGCGCGAGGCGTTCATCGACGATGCGGAGGCCAACCGGATGCGGTCGCGGGCCCTGCGGGAGCCGTGGCAGGTGTGAATCGAGGTGCGTGGGCGGCAAAGACGGCGGGCCGGGGATTGTCTTCCCGCTCCCGCCCGGAGGGATCTCTCAGACTCAACATGAAACTGCTTACATGGATGGCCGGGCTGGGCCTCGTCGCTGCGGCGGGCGCCGCCGTCAGTCCTGATTCGGGAAAGACCCGGGCCCTCGTACGGACCGTGCAATCGGCGCCGGAACTGGCAGACCGCGCCCGGGCGCTGCAGCAACTCGCCCTCGTGGGAACTGCCGAGGCGGTGCCGACCCTGGTCGCCTTGCTGGGTGACGAAGGCTTGGGCCAGTACGCGCGCGACGCCCTTGAGCAGATGGAAGATCCGGCGGCCGGGGCCGCGCTGCGAACCGCGCTCGATCGCCTGGCGGGGAAACCGTTGATCGGCGTCGTGGCCTCTCTCGGCGTGCGGCGGGATCGGGAGGCGGTGGGTGCGCTGGCGCGGCTGGCCGAGCAAAAGGACGATTCGGTGGCCGGGGCGGCGCTGCGGGCGCTCGGGCGGATCGGGACGGTCGAGGCCTTGCGGGTGCTGGAACCGGCGCTGGGGCGCGGGACCCCGGAAGTACGGGCCGCGGCGGCGGAGGGCTTCCTGCGGGTGGCCGACGAACTCCGGATCGCCGGGCAGCCGGCGGAGTCCCGGGTGTTGTACGACCGGGTGAGGCAGGGCGAGGTGCCGGGTCCCTGGCGCGCAGCGGCGACCCGTGGGGCGATTCTCTGCGGTGGCGTCGAGGGCCGGCAGTTGCTGCTGGAGCAACTGCGCTCGGGTCGTCCGGACCTGCGGGAAACCGCCCTGGGAACCGCCCGGGAGCTGCGCGACGATCAACTCGTGCCGGCGCTGGTGGCGGAGTTGGAGCACCTCGAGCCGGCGTGGCAGGCCGCGGTGATGGCGGTGCTCGTCGACTTGCGTGACGACCGCGCGCGGCCGGCAATTGAGCAGAAGGCGCGGGGCGGCGCGGAGGTCGTGCGGGTGGCGGCGCTGCGGGCCCTCGGCACGTTGGGGCGCGCCCAGAGCATTCCGGTGCTGTTGCAGGCGATCCAACCGCCCACGAGCGAGGCCGTCGCTGCGGCGGCGTTGGCCAGCCTGGCCCGGGTCGGGGACCCTGAGGCGGACGTGGCCATCAGCCGGGCACTCTCCACGGCCGACGCCACCGTGCGCATGCGGCTCATCGGCGTGCTGGGAGATCGCAAGTCCACGGCGGCCATTCCGCAGCTCCTGCAGCTCGCCTCCGACCGAGATTTGGAAGTCGCAAAAGCCGCCCTCCGGGCCCTGGGGGTCGTGACCAGCCCGGCCGGACTGCCGCAGTTGATTTCCCTGGCGACCGCGGCCAAGGACGACGACGTGAAGGCGCTGGCGGACCGGGCGATCGTGACCACGGCCATGAAGGTGCTGGAGCCCGAACGGCGGGCCGATGCCGTCGTCGAGGCGTTTCTGCGGGAGAAGAATCCCGCGACCAAGGCGGCGCTGCTGCGCCCGTTGGGCGCGATCATGCGCACGATGGGGCCGAGGCACGAGGTGTTCTTTGTTGTGCAGGCCGCCCTGCAGGATCCGGCTCGGGAGGTGCGGGAGGCGGCGGTGCGGTGCCTCGCGGAGTGGCCCGACGCCACGCCGACTGTCACCCTGCTGACCGCGGCAGCACGACCGGAGCTTCCCGCGGCGTTGCGCGAGTCCGCGCTTCGCGGGGCGGTGCGGATGGCAGGCAACGTGGCGGCCGGCCGGGAGCGGTCGCCACTCGATGTGATCGGGGCCTTCACACAGGCGGGTCGCCTGGCGCGCACCCGCGACGAACGGATGCTTGTCGTCGCCGGCCTGGGCGGCGTGCGCCGACTCGAGGCGTTGACCCTGCTGCAGCCGTATTTGGACGACCCGGAGGTAAAGGCGGAAGCGGCGCTGGCGGTGGTGCAGGTTGCCGCTCACTTCCCGGGAGCAAGGAGCCAGCCGGCCGTCCGGGCCCTCTTGGAACGCATTGCGACCTCCGGGCCGGACGAGGACGTGAAGCAGCGCGCGGCGCAAGGGCTGCAGGGCGGCGGAGCGGCGGGAACTCCCAAGGGAAAGGGTGGCAAAGCCGGCAAGGCGGGCAAGGCCGGTGCAGCCGCGGTCGCGACAACGCCGGCGGCAGCTACGGTGGCCGCCGGCGCGCTCTTCAACGGCCGCGACTTGGGGGATTGGGATGGGGATCCGGGTGTGTGGCGCGTGCGCCAGGGGGTGATCGTGGGCGGCTCGCTGCTCGGCAATCCGCGGAACGAGTTCCTGGCGACGAAACGGAGCTACCGGAACTTCGTCCTGCGATTGGAGTATCGCCTGGTTGGCTCCGAGGGCTTTGTGAATGGCGGCGTGCAGGTGCGCAGCGTGCGCGTGGCGCAGCCGCCCAACGAGATGAGTGGCTACCAGGCGGACATCGGCGCCGGTCATTCCGGGAGCCTCTATGACGAATCGCGGCGCAAGAAATTCCTCGCGCACGCGTCCGAGGAACTGGTCCGGCGGCTCGAAAAGGCCGGGGATTGGAACGTGTATGAAATCCGCTGCGAGGGGCCGAAGGTTGAGCTCCGCCTCAACGGCGAACGCACGGTGACCTACACGGAGGAGGATCCGACGGTCGCGGCCGACGGGCTGATCGCGTTGCAGATCCACGGCAACTGCAAGGCCGAGATCGCGTTTCGAAACCTGACGTTGGAGGAGTTGCCGTAGCCGGTGCCGGTTTTGGCTTTGCGCCCGGGCGGCGGGAGGAAAGACTTGGAAGGATGCCAGCCGAGCCGATCCGTTTTTTTCACCGCTACAAGCGCCAGATCGAAACCGAGCAGATTTTTGGCGAGGGCTGGATGCGCTTCGCCTATGAGAATCCCGCCGGCCGCTTTCTGGTCTGGGCGCTGGCTCGGCGGGCGTGCTTTTCCCAGTGGTTCGGCTGGCGGATGAACCGAAAGAGCAGCGCCCAGCGCGTCATTCCGTTCATCACCCAGTACAACCTCGACATCGAGGAGTTCGCGAAGTCGCCCTTCGATTTCAAGACGTTCAACGACTTCTTCTACCGCAGCCTGAAGCCGGAGGCGCGTCCGATCAACGGCGACGATCGGGTGGTGGTTTTTCCCGCTGATGGCCGGCACCTGGTGTTTCCGGATGTCGACACGGCGGACGGCTACTACGTCAAGGGCGCGAAGTTCTCCGTGGCGGAGTTGCTCGGCGACGACGCCCTGGCGAAACGGTTTGCCGGCGGCGCCATGGTGATCTCGCGGCTGTGCCCGGTGGATTATCATCGCTTCCACTTTCCCCTGGCGGGAACGCCGGGCGAAACCCGCGTGATCAACGGCTGGCTCTATTCCGTCAGCCCGGTCGCCTTGCGGCGGCAGGTGCGGTACCTGGTGGAGAACAAGCGGGCGCTGACGCTCGTGGAAACGGACGTTGCCGGTACGGTGGCCATGATCGAAGTCGGGGCGACCAATGTGGGCAGCATCCGCCAGAGTTTCGTGCCCGGTCGGCCGGTGAAGAAAGGGGAGGAAAAGGGACTTTTCGCCTTTGGCGGCTCGTGTGTGATCACGCTGCTGGCGCGCGGAAAGGTCACCTTCGATGCCGACCTTGTGACGCAAAGCTCGCGGCAGGTGGAAACCTATGCCCGCATGGGAGACCGGATGGGTGCGGTGCGTTAGGTCCCGGACGGGACGCAACAACTAGGCGCTTGCCCCGCACGGGGCGGCACGTGACCTTCGCCCCGGATTCCGCACCGCCCGGGTGGTGGAATGGCAGACACGAAGGTCTTAGAAGCCTTTGCCGAAAGGTGTGCGGGTTCGAGT
The DNA here is from genome assembly GCA_016222805.1 of Verrucomicrobiota bacterium. GTDB lineage: Bacteria > Verrucomicrobiota > Verrucomicrobiia > Opitutales > Opitutaceae > ER46. The sequence continues at coordinate 44,647 of JACRQG010000027.1, forward strand.
CCCGCCCCGGGCACCAGCCTTCGCTCCTCCGCTGCGCTCCGGAGCTACGGCTGGCAGGCCAGCCAGCGGCAGTCGGACGAGAGTGGAAAGTCGAGGCCGATCACGGTTCGCGCGCCTGACCCGCCTCCACCCAGGCCAAATTGAAGTGGGCGTGTTTGATCGTCTTGGCGTCGCGCGCGGCGGTGCCTCCGGCGTCCGCGGCAGGTTTGCGGTGCTGGCTGTAGGTGGCGTGCAACGTGCCGTCGGCGGCCTGGATGAGGCTCGGGTAGTGGTAGCGCCCCGCCTGCGGGCCCGGAGCGTCCTCCTCGAGGGCCCGGCGCCAGGGCCAGGAGCGACCTTCGTCCGCGCTGAGTTGCACGGTGAGGCGGTGCCGGCCGCTTTCCGTGTCGTTGGAGATAAGTGCCCAGCGGCCGTCGCGGAGATTGATCACCTCGGCGCCCGATCCGGGGTTGGGAACGGCGCTGTCGGTGACGGGAGACCAGGTGGCGCCGCGGTCCGGCGACGAACTCTGGTGCAAACGATGCGGGGCGGGACCGTTGTCCCGCATGAGCGTGTACAGCGAGCCGTCGCGCCGGCGTGCGAGGCTCGGCTGGATGTTGCCCGCGGCAAAGAGCGGCGCACTCACCTCCCACGTCGCACCCCCGTCATCCGTATAGGCCATGAGCGAGCAATCGTAGCCGTCGGAATACAGGGGGACGAGGAGGCGCGTGCCGTCGAGCACCACCGGATGGGCGCGGGGCATCCAGCCCAGGCGCTGGGCCAGGCGATCGCGGGCGCGGCCGCGCAGGGTCTGGTAGTACTCGCGGACCTTCTGGCGGGCAGTGTCGTCGGCGGCGGCGCGCAGGGCCTCCGATTCAGCGCGGTCGAAATACGCGAGGGCGGCCGGTTCGAAGCCGGCCGGAGGCTTGAGGGGCACGGCTTCCGGCCGGCTCCAGCGCGGAGGACCCTCGCCGAGGAAGTCGGTCGACACCTGACATTTGAGGAGGGCGGATTCCCACTGGTTCGAGAGGATGCACGCCCAGAACAGCCAGAGCCTGCCCTGGGGATCCAAGGCGAGCGCAGGATTGCAGTCGGGGAATCCAGGGGTGTCGGCGAGCGTAAACCGCGGCCCCCACGTCGTGGAGCCGCGCCGCAGGCGCGCGCCCTGGATCTTCACATCGTCCGCCGTGCGTTCACCGGAGCCGTGGAACCAGCACGCAAGAAGGTCGCCGTTGGGCAATTCGACCACACAGGAGGCGTGCACATGCCAGGTTTCCGGCGCAAAGAGCAGGCGCGTGGTGCAAAAAGGGGTTTCGACGGCGGCCAGCGCGGAAGGGCAGCCTGCCAGCAGCGCCAGGGTCAGCCGGACGGCGAGGATCCGGCAGGGGGCGAATCGAGATGGGGGCATGCGCCCGAAGCGTGTGGAATTGGAACCAGGATACAACGATTCCGTTCCGGATCGCGTGGGCGCTTTTCCGCAAATCGTGCACAAATCTCCGCAAGGCCTGCGCAGCCCCGCCCCGGGAGGGGTTGTTAGCATGGTCTTCCCGCGGGGGAGATCCTTCCGCCGGGATCCCAGCCGCCATGAACACCGTCCTCGCCCCGATCGACTTCTCCCGCGCCAGCCGCGGGGTGATCGACGAGGCTATCCGGCTGGCGAGAAGCTTCGAAGGGCGCGTCGTCCTGTTGCACGTGGTGAAGCCACCGTCCCTGGCGTCGGAACTGGCGCCGCTGGCCGGGGCGGCCGAGGACATGACCGCGGAGGTCGAGCGGGTGGCTCGCGCCCAGCTGCACCTAGTGCAGCGGCGGCTGATGAAGCGGGGCATTTCGGTGGAGACCCTGTGCAAGACCGGATCACCGATCCGGTGCATTGTGGAACATGCGGAGGCCCAGGCCGCCCGCTATATCGTCGTCGGGGCGCATGGCCGCAGCGCGCTCCGGCGGTTGGTGGTGGGCGGCACAGCCAGCGGGGTCCTCAAGAAGGCGGCGTGCCCAGTGGTGGTGGTCCCGCCGGGAAAGAAAGCGCTGGCAGCCTGAGCGGGAATTCCGGGAGCGCGACCGCCGGTCCGGCGTCGGCTCTCAGCGGCGGGTCGGTCCGGCGGGGCGCTGCAGGGCGGCGTCAAGCTCGGCCTCGGAGGGAAAGTGATCGAAGCGGCGCGTCGGCGGCTTCGCCCGGAGATGCCAGTCGGCAAAATCCAGCAGCGCGGCCCAGTCGTCGTCGTTGAAGGTGTGGCCGTGGGGGGCATAATGGACCCCGAGCCGGTCGGTCGCGCCCAGCAGCGCGAAGGCCGGGCGGGCGCCCGCGATCGACTGGCGCACCGCTTCGGGCAGTGAGATCACGTCGGCATCACCCTCCAGGGCGAGGAAGGCGCGCGGGGCGCAGGCGGCGAGGAACCAGTGCTGGTCGAACGGCAGCCGTTCGCGCTGGCCGCGAAAGGGATGCAGCCGGGGCGAGAACCAGTTGGGGTACTTGGTCAGCATCACGTCGAGGGTTTCGCTGCGGCGCGGGCCGGCGAAGCGGTAGGCGCCGACGCCGCCTCCGCCGGTCACCGCCGGGGCGCCGAGCGCGAGGCGATCATCGAAGGCGGCCGCCACCATGGCGGATTTCCCGGTGCGGGAGACGCCGGTGATGATCAGTGCCGCGCGATCGATCACGGGATCCGTGACCAGGTGGTCGACGATGCGGGAGACGCCCCACGCCCAGGCGCGCAGGAGCCCCCAGTCGTAGCCGGGATAGGCGGGAAAGAACCGCGTGCGCCGAAAAGACCAGCTGCCGTCGGCTTCGCGCAGTGTCGTGTCCTCGCCGCAGTCATTGTAGTTAAACACTACATACGCGTAACCGCGGGCCAGGGCCGGGTTGGTCGCCGCGATGGTCTCCGGATCCAGGCGCACGCCCCGGGCGGCCGGGGCGCCCGGCGCGGGAGGTTCGCCGCCGCCGACGACGAACAGGACGTTGGTCCCCTTGCCCTGGGTCGGGCCGTTCGGCAGGCGGGGCAGCGGGGTGGCCCCGGGCGGAGTGCCGGAGGGTGAAATTACCGCGGGGAACGGCCCGTTGCCCGCGGGGGTGAAGATTCCGATTTCCAGGCCGAGCTTCCCCCCGGGTCCGAAGGACAGGCGGACGCGCCGGTAGGTGACGGCCCCGTCGCGCAGTGCCAGCCGGGCCAGCTCTTGCCCGCGCACATTACCCGGGGCCGGCGGCGCCTGGCCGACGGCGTAATACTCCAGCGTACGCAGGATCTCCTGGCGGCGCGCGGGCCAGTCGGCCGGCGAGGTCACGCGCGTGCCATCGGAGCGTTGGAGGACGTCGGGCATTTCCGGGCGGGACGGCAGCTCGGCCGGACCCGGCAGCCGCCCGAGCGGAGCGGCGATGAAGGGGACGGGGATTTCGCGCGGTTCGGGCGTGGCAGCGCCGGCGGCGGCTTGGCCCGCGAGAACCGCGTTGGCCACTCCGGCCAGGCAGGCCAGCAGCCGCGAGGGAGTCTTCACTTCGCCTTCGCCCCTTCGGGCGGGGGGACCGAGTTGCGGCTCCGGCTCTTCCCGACCGGCTCGACCGTGACATTGCGGAACGAGATGCCGCCGGCGTGGGAAAGGACCTCGGCGCTTTCGACGCCCCGGAAGGTGCAATCCGCAAACCGCACCCCGTCGATCGTCGCCGCCGGGAAGCCCGCGATCCACATGACACGCGGGCTGCTCCGGCTGGTGACCTGCTCGAGGACGACGTTGCGCACGATCGGGGCGTACGGGCCGCGGGCGCCCTCCTCGTAGACGAGGTCAATCGTCAGGATGGCCTCGGAGACCCGGCCGATTTCGACGCGGCGGAAGAAGACGTTCTCGAGCACACCGCCGCGCTGGGCGTTGGACTTGAAGCGGAGGGCGCGATCGAGGTTCGGGCTGTCCATGCGGCAATTTTCCACGAAGACGTTGCGGCAGTTGCCCGAGATCTCGCTGCCAATCACGACGCCCCCGTGGCCGTCCTTCATCGTGCAGTTGCGGATGATCAGGTTCTCCGACGGGACGGCGACGCGGCGGCCGTCGTTGTTGCGACCGGACTTGATCGCGATGCAGTCGTCACCGGTATCGAACACGCAGTCCTCGATCAGGACATCGCGCGAGGACTCCGGGTCGCAGCCGTCGTTGTTCGGGCCGTGGGAATTGACCTTCACTCCCCGCACCGTGACGTTGGTGGAGAGCACCGGGTGGATCTCCCACATCGGCGAGCGGATGAGGGTGACACCCTCGATCAGGATGTTGCGGCAGCGGTAGGTCTGGATGAAGTTGGGGCGCAGGAAGGAACCTTCGCCGAAGACGCGCTGGGTGACGGGAACTCCGGTCTCGCCCATCTGCAGGAGGCGGTCCCGCGCGGCTTTCTGCTTCTGAACTCCGCTCTTCTTGTTGTTCCAGTCCCACCAGGTATCCCAGTCCGCGCTGCCGTCGAGGGTGCCCGTTCCGGTCACGGCGATGTTCTCCTGTTCGAAGGCGTAGATCAGGGCCGAGTAGTTCATGCACTCGACGCCCTCCCAGCGCGTGAAGACGATCGGATACTTGGCGGGATCCGGGATGAACTTCAGGGTCGCTCCCTCCGCGAGGTGCAGGGCGACGTTGCTCTTCAGGTGCACCGCACCGGTGTGGAAGATCCCGGGCGGCACTACCACGCGGCCGCCGCCGGACGCGTGCGCGGCGGCGATGGCCTGTGTGATCGCGGCGCTGCAGTCCGGACCGCCGGCGACGGCGCCGTGGGCGGTGATGGGGAAGTCCCGGGCGGGAAAGGACGGGGCCCGGATGCGGGCGAGAATCGCCGGGACCTCGTCCCATCCCACCGGAGGGACGCTCGGGGCGGCCCGGACGCTGAAGGCGAGGGCGAAAGGCAGCAGAAGGCGAAGGAGGGAGGAGGGGGACATGGCAGGGAAGGCGCTGGGCGGGACGGGCAGTTCAACCGGACGACCGGGCTCCCGCGGCGCGGGTGCCCGGCGACTTCCTTCGCCGGGTGGCCCGAAAAGGGCGCCAGCCCGCACGACGGGGTCGCCGCGCCTCCACGAAGCGAGGACCGCCCCTAGCTAGACCCGGACACGTGTCCCGGGCGATGCGAAAAGACACCCGGCGAACGTTGCCGGCGCACCGGCCGGTTTGCGTTGGCAGCCGGCTGCGGCGAGGCCGGTCCCGGGGTCGCCTCCCCGGTTCGGAAAGGTCAGTACCCGGCGTCGGTGAGCTGGCGACGGAGTTCGATCAGCGCCGGCCCGAGCTGGCGCGGAAGGTCCGTCCAGATCGGCTCCAGGGCCAGGCGATCGTTGTAGCCGGCCCGCCGCAGCGCCCGGAGGTAGGGACGAAAATCCTCCCCGTTCACGCCCGGCGCGGCGCGGTCCTTGTTTTCCGCGATGTGGGCGTGGCGGATCAACGGCCCCACCTTCACGATGTCGTCGGGAGACTCGCCGTTGCGTAGCATGTGAAAGATATCCACGAGCAGTTTGACGCCGGCGGTGTTGGCCCGCCGCACGGCTTCAGCGCCTTCCAGGATCGTGTTGACGAGGTTGCATTCACCCCGGTTCAGCGGCTCGACGACCAGCGTCACGCCCTGTTCCTCGGCGAGGGGGCCGAACTGCTTGAGCAGGTCGACGTATTGCTCGAATCCCTTCGTCAGCGGAAATCCCTCCGGCACCATGCGGGCGCCCGCACTGCCAAAGACGATGAGGGTCATCCCGATTTCCCGGCAGCGGCGGAAGACGGTCTGGGCGTAGCGATCGAGCCGGGCGTAGTCGATGTCGGGACCGCTGCACTTCAGCGCGGCGGGCAGGAGCACGTTGGCCGCGGGCATGGGATAGCCGCAGGCCTTGAGGGCGGCGGCGCGGGGCGCGAAGTCGGCGTCCGGCGCCTCCGGGGTGAGGAAGTTGACGACGTGGCCCTCGATGAAGTCGCAGTCGGGGCGGGACGGCAGGGAGGCGAGCGTGGCGGGGTCGGTGCAAAAGCCGATTTTCATGCGGCGTGTTCTCAACCAGCATTCACGCGCCGGCGCACGGCGAAAATGATCCCGGCGTCAGGTGCGCGGTCCGGGTAGCGGCGTCGGGCGCGAAGTTTTTTTTGCTCCCGTTGATCCGCGCTCGCCTCCGTGTCGTCATAATGTCCATAGTGGGGGCGCCTGGCGGGTTTTCCGTCCGGGTTGCCTCCGCCCCTTTTGTTCTCCCCCATGAAATTATCCCGACGTTGTTTCCTCAAGACCGCCGCCGTGGCCGTGGGAATGCCCACGTTCATTCCCGCCTCCGCCCTGGGGCGGGACGGGACAGTGGCCCCCAGTAATCGCATCGTGCTCGGCGGCATTGGTATCGGCCCCCGCGGCCGCGAGGATCTCAAGGCCTTCCTCAGCCAGCCCGACGTGCAGTTCGTGGCGATCGCGGATGTCCAGGAGGCGCGCCGGGAGATCGTGCGCGTCATGGCCAACCGGCAGTACAACAACCAGGACTGCGTGAAGACGCCCGAGATGTTCGACGTACTCGGCCGGAAGGACATCGATGCGTTGCTGATTGCCACCGGTGATCGCTGGCACGCCGTGGCGACGATCCTCGCGGCCAAGGCCGGCAAGGACGTCTACTGCGAGAAGCCGTGCAGCATGACGGTGCGCGAGAGCCAGGAACTGGCGGATGCGGTCAACCGCTACGGCCGGGTCTTCCAGGCCGGCACGCAGCGCCGGAATGTCGACAACTTCAAGTTTGCGGCGGGTCTCGCCCGCAGCGGCAAGCTGGGCCGGATCCACACGGTGCACGCCGGCATCCTCACGCTGCAGGAGAGCCACAAGTGGCTGCCGGGAGAGCCGGAACCGGCGAAGGAAGTGGTCGACTGGGATCGCTGGCTTGGTCCGGCCCCCTGGCGGCCCTTCAACAAGGACTACGTGAACGGCCGCTGGCGGAACTACTACGATTTCCATGGCGGGGCGGCCCTGCCGGAGTGGGGTGCCCACACGGTGGACCTCTGCCAGTGGGCGGCCAGTGCGGACGACACGACACCGGTCGAGTTCGAGGCCGACGGCCAGACGATCTACGGCCGCTATGCCAGTGGCGTGAAACTCGTGATGCGCCTTTCCGGTTTCAAGGGAGAGGGCAACTGGGTGGTGCCCGGCACCTGCCCGGTGCGTTTCGAAGGGGACGAGGGCTGGGTCGAGGCGGCCGACACCGGCAAGATCGCGGTCTCCTCGCCGAAGCTGCTCGAGGGCGGTGCGCCGAAGGAGATGGCCGGCACTGATCCCTCCAAGCACGTGCGCGATTTCCTCGACTGCGTGAAATCCCGGAAGAAGCCGGCGGCCAACGCCGACGTCACGCGCCGCGGGCACATCGTGTCGCACGCCGCCGCCATCGGCTGGCGCCTCGGCCGGAAGGTGAGGTTCGATCCGGTCACCGAGACCTTCATCAACGATCCGGAAGCGAACCGGCAGTGCAGCCGCGCCCGCCGGTCGCCGTGGCACGCCTGAACCCAAACCCAGCCTCTCTCCGTATGATCCCCTTCCGTCTTTCCGGCCCGGTTGCCTTCCTTCTCCCGCTGGCGGTCCTCGTCGCGGCTCCTGATCCACGGGAGGCGAAGCTGCTCGCGGTGCTCTCCTCCGAGGCGGGCGTGCAGGAAAAAGCGCGCGCCTGCCAGGAACTCGCCTCGATTGCCAGCCCGGCGTCGGTGCCGGCCCTGGCCGCGCTGCTCAGCCATGAGCAGCTCGGCGATTATGCCCGCAGCGGCCTGGAGTCGATCGCCGATCCGTCCGCGGGCGCCGCCCTGCGAAAAGCCCTCGGAAGCCTCCAAGGCCGGCAGCTCGCCGGAGCGGTGAATTCCCTGGGCGTGCGGCGCGAAGTGGCGGCCGTACCCGACCTGCAGAAGCTTGCGCTCGATCCCAGCCGGGGCGCGGCGGCGGAAGCCCTCGCTTCCCTGGGCATGATCGGCAATGCCGACGCGGCCAAGACTCTGCAGAAGGTCCTGGCGGACGGGCCGGCCAACCTGCGTGAAGCCGCCGGCCATGCCGCTCTCGAGGCGGCCGCCCGGCTGTCCAAGGCGGGCAACGCCGCCGCCGCCCGCGGTCTCCTCGAAGCGATCGGTCGGGCGCTGCCCAATACCCATCTGGCGGCGATCGCCAAGGCGCAGGCGGCCCGCCGCTAATCCGCGGCCCGTCTGGCGGGCGCCGGGGTCTTTCCCCCGGCGCCTCGTTTTATTTCGCCGACGCGGCGAGGCGCAGTGCGACCTCGGCGACGCGTTTGCCCACCCCGCGCACGGTGGCGAGGCTCGGCTCGTCATTCACTAGTTCGTCTTTCTGCGACTGAATGGTGCCGCCCCAGTGTTCGCCCGGCTTGCCGTCTCCCACCACGACCATGCCCTGCGAAATCATGAACATCAGGAGCTGCTGCACCACCAGTTCCACGCCGGTGTTGCGGCCGCCGCCGACTGCGATGGCGCCGCCGACCTTGTTGCGGAGCGGGAAACCGCCGCGGCGGAACGCCACCATCCGCTCGAACAGATCCTTCAACGGGGAGGAGACGATTCCCATGTACACCGGCGAGGCCATCAGGACCCCGTACACCTCCGGTGCCGTCAGCTTGGCACTGAGGGCCGGGTAGTCATCGGGCCGGTCGGAGCTCTTGGCGTTGACCGCGATGTAGGGGTCGAGGTTGAGGCCCGAGAGTTCGATGATCTCCGTCGTGATCGCCGGGTCGACGGTACGGGCGGATTCGAGCGCGAGTTGCATCGCCTTGTGGCAGGTCTTGCCTTTGCGGAGGCTGCCGACGAGTCCGATGATTTTGACCGAGCCGGCCGCGGGGGCGGCGGCTCTCGACAGCACGGGCAGGGAGGCGGCGGCCGACAAGGCGGCGCCTCCGACGAACAAACGACGGTTCATGCTTTGCATAGAAGGGGTGGGGCGGGGGAGACGTAGCAGTTCCCGTGCAGGTGGAAAACCGAAATCACCTTCCCTCACGGCAAGCCTCGCACGGAGGAGGATGCCACTGAGCTGGGCGACGGCGACGGCGATCCCGAACTTGCGGAAAAGAGGTTCCTTGGCGGTAGCCGCGGCCGCTTCCGTGCTACCGGCGGCTCAGCCGGAGTACGACGACGCCGTGGTGGGGGATCGAGCACGGGAGCGCCGCAGCCACTGCGCCCAGGTCCAGCTGCCGCCAGGCATCGCGGGCGATCCAGATCCCCGGCAAGCCCCAGTCGGCCGGCCGGAATTCGAAGCGCGCCGGAGCGGTGTTCGCCCAGCGGAAGTACGACTGCGGGGTCTTGCCGAAGTCGCCCGTGTTGAACAGGCCCACAGCGACAGAGCCGTCTTCCAGCGGCTTCAACCACACCTCCACGCCGTCGCGGATGCCGGCCCGCCGGGCCTGCCGCCCCAGCGGATCCTGATTGATTGCGATCATTTCGTCGTTGGTCAGGAGACCAAGCGTGAAGGCGTCCAGTTGTTCCAGCGGGCAACCGATGAGCAGGGGAGCGGAAAGGAGGCAGAACAGGCTCACATGGCTGTACTGTTCATCCGGCGTCAGCCGAGTCGGGTGCATGTCCGCCCCGGTGCTGACGTTGCCGATGATCATCATGTCGGGATCGCTCCAGTGCCCCGGTCCGGCAAATGGCGCCCAGTGGTCGAGTCCAAAGGCGGTCAGGTACAGGCTAGTCCAGCTGTCCCGGATATCCGGCCCGGTGCGGTAGAGATTGGCCAGGCGGGCCCAGTCGGCCGCCTTTTCGAAGGGGGCGTTGTTCGAAAGGCTGAACACGATGTCGCGGCCGGAATGGCGCAGGGCCCGTGACATCCGCTCCGCCGAAGCCACGTCGATGCGCCAGTCGTACTTGAGGAAGTCGATGCCCCATTCGGCCATCTGCCGGGCGTCGTTGGTCTCGAAGCGGTACGGCCCGACGCGACGGAACTCCGCCCGGTGGGCCATGCCCTCGCGGGTTTCTCCTCCGTGGGCGAAGTGGGACGAGGCCCCGACGTAGCCGGCGTAGCTCTGGACGTAGGGCGTCGAGTAGAGCCCGACCTTCAGGCCGAGCGCGTGGATCCGCGCCACCATTTCGGCAAACTCCGGAAATTTCTCGTTGGGCTGCAGGGCTTCCAACGGTCCGCCCCGCACCCCCTGCCAGGTGTCGTCGAGGTTGATGTAACTCCACCCGTGGTGAATCAGTCCGGTCGCGACCATGGCCTCGGCCGAGGCGAGCACCTTGGCCCGGTCGATCCGATCCGCCCACGCGTTCCAGCCGTTCCAACCCATCGGCGGCGTGAGGGCGATGGTATCCCCAATCTCGATGCGCAGCTCCTGGGTCGCCCGGCCGAGGGCATTGATCGCGGTCAGTCGGGTGCGGGAGGTGCCGCGGGTGCCAACCCTTCCGGAGATGATCCCGGTGGCTGGATCAAGGGACAGCCCGGCCGGAAGGCCTTCGGCCTCGAAGCGCAGCGGGCGCTGTCCGGTGGCCGCCACGGTGAAGAGGAACGGGTGGCCCGGAGTCGCGCCAAAGACCCGGGGCGAGTTGATTCGCGGGATCGCCGCGGGCGGTGGAGTCAGGATGTAACGCTTTCCGTCGTTGGGCTGACGCCCAGGGCGGGCCTCGCCCTCCATCACGAGTCTCGCGTCGGCCCAGTTGCAGTAGGTGCGTTTGTTGGCGATGCCGCCCACCGGATCGGTGACGAGCAGGCCGAGTTGCTCGACGCCCGAGAGATCCACGTCGACGGGCCGCGGGGTATCGCCCACCCGCAGCTCGCCGCTGTCGAAGAGCACGCGGCGATCCCCGAGCACCTGGAAGCGGAGCGGGATCTCCCGGTTGCCCGCGTCGTCGGGACCGACCAGCGCGGTGAACCGCCGTGCCTGTCCGTCGAGTCGGAACGTCAGCACGCAGATGCTTTGCGCGCCGAGGCCGCGGGTGTGCTCCCGACCCTGCATCCGCATCCGGTCCTTGACGTAGTTGGCCTTCACCTGCACCGGCCGGATGCCCTCGGAAAACTCCATGATCGGCAGATCGTCGAGCCAGAGTTCGCGAGGATCCGCCGCACGGGCTCCGATCGGTGCGGCCAGTCCAAGAATGAACAGAAACGCCAGCAGTCGCATGGACGCCAGCGTTCAGGACCGAGGGTGGAAGTAAAGCCGTCCGCACCCGGCGATCCTCCGGTGGCGGCCGTGGCCGGCCGGGGCGCCGGGAGACGCCCGGGCCGCCCCTGGAGTGCTACAAATCAAAGGACGCGCTGAAGATGAACTGTCGGGGGTCGATGATCCGCGCGGAGTGAATTTCGCCGTTGGGGAAGGCGCCCACGGCCTGCAGTCGCCCTCCCTCCTGGAGGTTGCGTCCGTTCAGGCGGAAGGTGGCCGAGACGCGATCGGAGAAGAGCTTCGTCCGGTAGGTGACGAAGGCGTCGAAGTAGGCGTGGGTGCCGTCCCAGATCGGGCGGTTGGGATCGAGGCGGGTGATGGTGGCCGGGTACTTTTCCACCCCCCAGTATCCGATCGCCGCCTTGTCCTCCCAGCGCACCGCGCCGCCCACGCTCATGGCGCGCAGGATGCGGTGTTCGGTGAGACCGGAGAGCTGGTAGCTGGTGCTGATTCGGAAGGCGTAGCGCCGGATCTGCGGCCGGGGCTTGCCTTCGGTCTCGCGGATGATCGACCAGGGCGCCTCGACGTTGACCGCATAGTTCTGCGCGGGCGTCTGCGAACCGCCGTAGGCGTGGGCCCACCAGAGGTGCTGGGGATTGGCAGGATTCACCCAACCGGTGGACTCCACCGTGCCAAGGCCGAGCGCAGGATTGGTATTCGGGTCGACGATCTTGGTCCAGACGGCCAGGCGCTGATCCGCCCAGCGCTGGATGCTCGAGGAGATGTTGGCATTGAGCGATTGCTTCTCCTCGGCATTGGCGGAGACGGTCCAGTGACGGGTGAGGTTGAGGTTGATCTCAATCTCCGTGCCCTTGGCGATGATGTCATTGGTCGCGGCCAGGGTGCCAGCGTTGCCCGCTTCCTGCAGCGTATAAAATTCCTCGCGGCTCAGGCCCATCTGGGTGAACACCGCGGTCTCCACCTGCTGGGCGCTCCACGACGGCTGGGTGAGCGTGTACCAGTCGGTGGCACGTTGGTAGAGGCGGTAACGGTCGGCGGCAATGATCCCGTCGAGGCGGAGGATGCGCTGCGCGATGGTGTTGGCGTCGCCATCCCGCGCGTTGAGCTGCGAATTCTCGTAGCGGTTCACGCGGAGCACCACGCGGCCGTCGAGCAGATTGAGCCACAGGCCGTAGTCCTTGCCCTTGCCGGTCTGGTTCGGGAGCTGATTGCGGAACAGATCGATCGCCGGCGGCGAGGGGATGAAGTTGTCGGACTGGTTGAAGTAGATCGAAGAGCCCTGGACGAGCTGGCCGAGAAAGCGCGTGAGGCCGGAGCCGCTCTCGGCCCAGCCCCGCACGACCCGGAGGTCGCGGAACGGGCGGGCGACGTATTGCTGGGTCTTGGTCCTGCCGCTGCCGATGCGGTAGTTTCCGGCGGCCCAGTGATTCATCCGCTCGAAGTCATGCTCGGTGTTGCCACTGGTGAGGAACACCGGCGTGACACCGAACTTCTGATACGAGGTATCCTCGCGAAGGCCGAACGTCGCGACGAACTTCCCCCCGAAGAACGTGCTCTGGGTAACCCCGCCCTCCGTCTTGAGGATGGTCTTCAGGTTATTGGAGCCGCCGGTGTTGTCGGTGGTGGCGAGCCGGGCGAGCTTGGTCTGCTCCCGGCGCCAGTTGCCCAGGCCGCCCCACACGAAGGGGAAGGTTCCGTTCGGAATCGCGCCCGGCGCGTAGTCGACATTGGTGCCGTTGGCGTCGCCGAGGTAGAAGCGGAAGAACTCGCGCGCCACATTGGGGCCGGCCTGGGGGCCGGGGGCGGGCTGGTTGGACTGGTTGGCCGGGGCGAAGTTGGCGACGATGCCGCCGACGCCCGCCTGCAGCCACTCCGGCGTCGAAGCGATGGCTTCGCGGAAGGAGTATTTCCGCTGAATGCGGTACTTGTATTCGTAGTACGGACTGATCTGGTGGCGGCCGAGCCACTTCGTCCAGCGCTGGTCCTCGGTGAAATCGTGCCGGTAGATGAGCTGGGCGCGATAGGTGTCCCACTTGGCCGGGAAGAACGAGGTGATGGGCTCATTGACGCCGATGTAGGGGCGTCCGAAGAAGGGATTCACCGAGCCGTCGAGGTTGCGCTCGTTGACGTCGACCCAGAGCTGGCCGTTCTGGCCGCCGGTGCCGGCATCGCCGACCGGGACGTGGCGGAAGCGTTTGGAGTCCTCCCGGTAGAAGCCAAGCTGGCCCGCGAGCATCTGGCGGCGGGTGTTGAAGAAGACCTGATCGATCGTGAGGTGATACGTGTGCGAGCGCTCGGAGGTGTAGTTCGGGGCGGCGAGGTTGATCGACGAGTAGTCGTAGATGCTCTTGTCGAAGACGGTCGGGACGCTGCTGAAGAGCGGCTGATCGGTGAATTTGCCGCTCGTGCCGTTCGGGCCGGGACTCGTGCCCATCAAGCGGATGAAGTTGACGCCCGAGCCGGTGCCGGTCGTCGGGGTGTTGCCGGTGACAGCCGCCGTGGCGGTCCAGTACGCGAAACCGGTGCGGTCGATGAAGACATTGCTGCGTTGGAACTGGCCACCGGCGCGGTTGAAGTAGTCGAACTCCGGAGTGGCGATGAACGCGTCGGTCGTGAACGGACCGAAGGTCTGGCCGTTGACGTGGACCAATTGGGTGATCGGATCCCATCCCGCCTTGCCGCGGCGGACCCAGTAGGAGGCGAAGTCACGCGGCGGGGTGAAGTTCGGCCGGTTGCCGTGGGAGTTGTAGTAGAACAAAGCGCCGGAAATCGTGGTATTTCGGAAGGGCTGGAACTTCACCATGCCGTTGTAGCGCTGGGAGTAGATCCCGGAGGGTTTCCGCTCGAAACCTTCGCGGGCCTGCACGCCGCTCACGCGGACCGCGAGCTTGTCCTTCAGCAGGACGCGATTGACGTCCAGTGCGGCGCGGTAGCCCTCGTAGCTGTCGACGCGAAACTCGCTCCGCGTCCGATGGCGCGACGTGTTCGCCGAGGCGGGCACTTGGTTGACGGTGCCGGAGGGATTGCCGAGGCCGAACACGTTCGCGTTGGGGCCGCGGCTGACCTCGACGGCATCGAGCGAGATGGGATCCAGTGGCGTGCGCCCCATGGTCTCGAAGTTGCCAAACGAGATGTTGGCCGACGCGATGCCGCGCACGCGGTTGGCCTGGGTCGGATTGAGCGAGACGTTGTCGGTGAGCTCGCCGTTCCGGTTCATCACGAAGTCCGAGTAGGTGCCGGTGCCCTCGGTGTTCGCCGTGTAGAGGAACACGTCGTTGAGATCGAGCATCGCGAAGTCGAGCATCTGCTCCTTGGTCACGATCGTCAGGGGCGTGGCGAGATCCTCCAGCTTCGTATTGAAGCGGGTGCCCGACATCGTGTTAGAGGCGAAGTACCCCTTCGCATCCGAGACCACTTCGAAGGGGGAGAGGGTGACGATTTCGTCGCTGGCTCGCACGGGGGCGGTCGACGTCGCGACGGGAATGACCGGGGCGGCGGGGGCGGGCGCCGGATCCGTCGGCGCGCGCTGGCCGAAGGCCGCGCCGACCAGGAGGGCCAGCAGGCACAGGGAAAAGCGAAGGGCGGGCAGGGCAGGGGGAAGGGTTTTGGAGTTCATGGGGGGCGGCCCGGAAGTGGCGGGCACGGGAATCGCGCTTCCCGGCACCAGGCCGGCAAGGGGGCGACGCAACCACGGCTACCGGGGGCGCCCGCCGGTCTCAACCGGCCCGCTGCGCGCATTGTCGACTGAAGCGGGAAAGGCACCGCCCCGGGGTGGGAGAATTTCCTCGTGGGGAAGCGGGGGCGTGTTTTCGTGGTCTCCTCGCCACTCCCGCGCTCTCCCCGATGGGGTCCGACTTGTGAACCTGCCGCCTTTCCGTCGCCTCCTGCCCCGCTTGTTCGCCCTGGCCCTGCTGCCCTGCTTCCCGGGCCGGGCCGCGGCGGACGAATTCGACACCCTGCGCCAGAAGTGGGCGGACATGCTCACCGGAGGGGATCGACTGGTGCTCGCCGATCCGCGGGTGGCCAGCGCGATCACCAGCATCACCAACACGGCCAATTCTCACTGGTCCTCCCTCGACAAGTCCGCCGGCCGGACGCGGCTGTGGAGCGACGCCGCCAGCACCACGGATTCCTCCCACGTCAGCACCAATTTCTCGCGGCTGCGGGCGATGGCGCTCGCCTATGCCACGGCCGGCTCCACCCTCCAGGGCAACGCCGCCCTGCGCGCCGATATCCTCGGTGGTCTCGATTGGATGTACGCCAACCGCTACAATGAGACCAAGGCGATCTACGACAACTGGTGGGACTGGGAGATCGGCTCGCCCAAGCTGCTCGTCGATGCCGCGGTGTTGATGTCCGCGGATCTCAGCCCGGCGCAGCTGGCCGCCTACATGCGGGCCGTGGAGAAATTCGTCCCGTCGGCCACGACACCGGCCGCCGGCGGCTCCTCCGGCACCTTCACCGGCGCGAACCGCATGGACAAGATCTACGTCGTCGCGATCCGGGGGCTGCTGGTCAAGGACGCCGCCAAGCTGCGGGCGGCGCGCGACGCCTTCAGCAATCTCTTCCTCTATGTGTCCAGCGGCGATGGCTTCTACGTCGACGGCAGCTTCATCCAGCACAACCGCCATCCCTATACCGGCAGCTACGGCGCGGCGCTGATGTCGGCGATCGCTCCCGTGCTCGCCCTGCTCAATGGCCCGAACGCCGACAGCGCCGAGGGCTCCACCTGGCGTGTTACCGACCCCAACCTCGCCAATATCTTCCGCTGGATCTTCGAATCCTACGAACCGGTCATCTATCGCGGCGGCATGATGGCGATGCTGCAGGGTCGTGCCATCTCGCGCAGCGGCACAAGCGAGCACGGGTTGGGCCACGGCCTGATGCTGAACTTCCTCCGCCTTTCCGAGCTCGCGCCCGAGGCGGACCGCGCCCGGATCCGCGCCCTGCTGCGCGGCTGGGCGGAGTCGGATACCTCGCGCAGCTTCGTTTCCTCCGCCCCGCTGCCGCTGATTGCCGAGGTGCAACAGCTCCTCACCGACCCCGCCGTCACTCCCCGGGGGGAGCTGCGGGGCAACTTCGTGTTTGGCAGCATGGATCGCATCGTGCACCTCGGCCCGGGCTTCGGCGTCGGGCTCAGCCTTTCCTCGTCCCGCATCTACACCTACGAGAGCATCAACGCCGAGAACCTCCGTGGCTGGCACACCGGCGATGGCCTGCTCTACCTCTACAACGGGGATCTGCCGCATTACAGCGATTCCTATTGGCCCACCGTCAACCCCCGCCGCCTGCCGGGCACCACGGTGGATGCCACGCAGACGCGGGCGAACGGCTCCGGCCAGAGCACCAACCCGGCCTTCAACTGGGTGGGCGGCGTTTCCCTGGGCCGCCATGGCGCGGCCGGCATGCAACTCGACGGGTGGAACAACACCCTGACGGCGAAGAAGTCCTGGTTCTTGTTCGAGCACGAGATTGCGTGCCTGGGCAGCGGCATCACCAGCACCGACAACCGCCCGATCGAGACGACGGTGGAGAATCGCCTCCTCAACACCGCCGGCACGGGCGCCTTCACGGTCGACGGCGTGGCGCAGCCGGCGACCCTCGGGTGGTCCGCGGTGCTGGCGGAGCCGCGGTGGGCACACCTGGCGGGGCGGACCGCCGGCGCCGACATCGGCTACTATTTCCCGGCCCCCGGCACGCTCAACGCCCTGCGCGAGGCGCGCACCGGCGCGTGGTCGGAGATCAACAGCGGCGGCTCCACGTCACCGATCACGCGCAACTATCTCACGCTTTGGTTCTCCCACGGTGCCAATCCGTCGAACGCCACCTACGCCTACTTTCTCCTGCCCAATCGATCGGCCGCCGAGACCGCCGATTTCGCCGCCAGCCTGACCCTCACCGTGCTCGAGAATTCGACATCAATCCAGGCGGTGCGCCATGCGACGCTGGGGATCACCGCCGCGAATTTCTGGAACGACGGGCGCGCCTCGGTGGGTGGCATCACGGTCGATCGCAAGGCCAGCGTCGTGGTGCAGAACGACGGAGCCGGGAGGTTGGACGTGGCCGTGGCGGATCCGACCCAGGCCAATACCGGGAGCATCACCGTGGAGCTCGACCTCGGGGCGACGTCCCTGATCGAGGCTGATGCGGGTGTCACGGTTGCCCAGCTCACACCCACGCTGCGGCTCGTGGTCAGCGTCGCCGGCGCGCGCGGAAAGTCTCTCCGGGCGCGCTTCGCCACCGGACAGACCAAGCCGGTCGCCGCTCTCACCAATCTCTCGACGCGCGCGTACCTGGCGTCGCGTGACGACACGATCATCGCCGGCTTTGTCGTCGGTGGGGCCGGCACGAAGCGGCTGCTGGTTCGGGCCGTCGGGCCGACGCTGACGGCGTTCGGCCTCACCGGGGTTTTGGCGAATCCTCGGGTTGCGATTGTCGACGGCAAGGGGGCAGTGGTGGCCGAGAACGACGATTGGTCCAGCGGGACTGGCGCCGTCGAGTTGGCGGGGATCTTTCCGATTGCCGGCGCGTTTGCCCTTGCTCCCGGCAGCCGCGATGCCGCCCTCGTGGTTTCGCTGCCGCCCGGTCCCTACTCCGCCGTCGTGCGCACGGGCGACGCGAACGACCGGGGCGTCGCGCTGGTGGAGTTGTACGACCTCGCCCCTGGTTCTTCCTCCCGGCTGGTGAATCTCTCAACGCGCGCGTTTTCCGGTCCGGGAGAGCAGAGCGCCATCGTCGGCTTCGGGCTCGGCGGCACGTCGCCGCAGCCGATCCTGGTGCGTGCGTCCGGGCCCGCCTTGTCCGCCTTTGGTGTCACGGGGGCCTTGGCCGATCCCCAATTGCGGGTCGCCAATGCGGCCGGCGTCGTGCTCGCGCAGAACGACAACTGGGGAAGCTCGGTGTTCGCCCCCGAGATCGCCGCGGCGGCGGTCGGAGTGGCGGCGTTTCCATTTGCGCCGGCCAGCCGCGATGCGGCGACCTTGCCGCACCTGGCTCCTGGCACCTACACCGCGGTGGCTGCCGGCAACGGTGCCACGGCCGGCCAGACCCTGATCGAGGTCTATCTCGCACCGTAGGAAGCGGGACGTCCGGCCGACGGCGCTGGCCGGGAGGCGGCGCCGACGGTTTCCCTTCCTTGCACGGGAATCAGGACAACCGATCGCCCGCGGACGAGGACTACGTGAACTGCCCGACGCACCGGGGAGGCGGGGGCACTTCCGGAACCTCCCCCAGGAACTGCTTGGCGCAGGACGGACAAATCCCGTGCGACAGTCTCATTGTCGTGACGGGGGCGAGGGCGCTCTCCAGCTGCCTCCAGTGGCCGTCGTCGTCGCGGACGTTATGGCACCAGGCACAGATGGGCAGAAGGCGACGGAGGGTTTGCATCTCGGTTTCCGCTCCAGCGGGAAGGTGCGGCTGTCTTTCCACCGTTTCAGTGACGTCGGCACAGGTGCCGACATAGCCGGCAAACCTTCCCAGGTGATTGCGAAAGGGTGCGCCGCGGTCGTGGATCCAGCGGAAGGTACCGTCGAACCTGCGCAGGCGGTACTCCATGTCGAAGGTCTCCTGTTTGGCGAAGGCCTCGAAGTAGGTCCGAAGGCAGCGCGCCCGATCCTCGGGATGAACTCCTTCGGTCCAGCCATGGCCGACCTCCTGTTCGAGCGTTCTCCCGGTGAACGAGAGCCAGCGATCGTTGAAGTAGTCGCATCCCATGGTCAGGTTCGCGCGCCAGACCATGATCGGGACCGGTTCGTCCCACTCCCGGTCGACACCGGTGCTCAGGAACTCAGTCGGTCCGGAGCGCCTCGCGGTGGCGAAAGGAGGGGCGCCTCGTCTTTTGCTCGAGGCCACAGCCGCCTGTCCGCTTCGCGCCGCCGGGTCAGGTGCGGCGTTCAGGTCGGGCCCCGGTATCATCTTGCGGTGATGAAGGAAACGACTGCCGGGAGAGCTGCGAGGTCGTTTCTCCTCAGCCGGCTTCGATTTTCCTGAGCGACCCTGGGAGTTTCTACCCAGACGGCCGGTGGGATTCCTGAAATCAAAGGCAGGAGTAACCTGCGGTCGGCTTTGGCGCGACGATGTGGGTGCTCCCGTGCTTCCCAGCACGCGGCCGGCACCTCAGGGGCCCAAGGGCAGCGTTCTGTGCCACCTCGGCTTCACGCACCGTCACGGCGGCCCACTTGACGTAATAACATCCGTGGGCACGCTGGTTTCATGGTCCTCGATCTCAAGCTCAGGAAGATTGGCAATTCTGTCGGTCTGGTCTTGCCCAAGGAGGCCTTGGCCCATCTCAAAGTCGGCGAGGGCGATACCCTCACCCTGACCGCGGCCCAGGACGGTGTGCGGCTCACCGCCGCCAGCCGCGAATTCGCGAAATCGATGGCCGTGTTTGAGTCCTTGAACCGCCGCTATCGCCATACTCTCAGGGAACTCGCGAAGTGAAGGAGCCGTACTGGTTCACCCGCGAGGAGTGCCTCGCTCTGCACGACCTGATCCTGTCGCAGTACGGTGGCATCGTGGGTGTGCGCGACGAAAACCTGCTGGAGTCGGCGCTGGCCCGGCCCCGACAACGCTTCGTTTATGGCAATGCGCATCCGGCGGAAATCGCCGCCGCGTACGCCGCCGGCATCATCCAGAACCATCCGTTTTTCGACGGCAACAAACGCACCGGCTTCATGCTTGGCGCCGGATTCCTCGAGCGCAATGGACTGGATTTTTTCGCCACCGAGGCCGACGCCGTGATCCGTACCCTCGCACTTGCCGCCGGCGAGATGACCGAGGCCGACTACGCGAGGTGGCTCGGGGAGAATTCCCGGTTTTCGGTGTAGCCGTGGGCAATCATCTCAAGACCTGCCAACCGGTCTTCAAAGTGCCCACTCGCTTCACCAGACTGGCTTTCACTGGCTGACACAAAGGTCCATCGCTCCCTGCTTCGACACGGGTCAACCGCGGGTCAAGTATCGGTCAAGCTGGCCTCGCGCGATGCGCCGGATGGCCGCGACCGCCGTGAGGCTCGGCCGGCCCCAGGCTCTCTGCGCCGACCCCAATCTTGAGAAAAGCGACGCCTTCGTGGAGTGTCGCTTGCCGCGTCCTCCATTGGGGCCGAATGGAAACCGGGTCACGGATCTGTCGCCGGCCGCCCTCCGCACTTGGGCGTTGCGCAGCACTGCCTTGTGCGAAATTCTCCGCTCCGTTTGCCATGACCCCCGAAGCGAAGGCCCGCGAGAAGATCGACGAGCTCCTGGCTGCGGCGGGCTGGGCCATCCAGGACTACAGGGCCTTCAATCCGTCCGCTGCCCGCGGCATCGCCCTTCGCGAGGTCCCGCTCGAATCCGGTCGCTGCGATTAACCGCTCATGCCAAATGGCCAGTGAACCTGGGGTGCGGCAAACGCACTGATGACGGCTTCACCATGGCGTGATTCCGGGGGTCCTGGTCCCGCCGGCAGCGGGGGTGTTGCCCGCCCTTCGGCCACGTTCCAGCCGGCGCCGCCATGCCCGGGGGGCATTCCCGTCTCTCCGAAGTCCCGGCTTCCGTCTCCGTCCGCATCAACGGGGCTGCTTTCCTGCCGGGGTCTTCCTCGAAAGATGGTCGGGCTGGTGAGATTCGAACTCACGACCTCTTGCACCCCATGCAAGCGCGCTACCAGGCTACGCTACAGCCCGAACCAAGGGAGGGTCAGGAAGCGCCACCCCGCCCCCCGAGGCAAGGCCTTTTTCTGGGCCGATGGCGGTGATTTCGCCGCCCGATCCGGTTTCCCTTTTCGCGTTTGGAGGCCGCCAACCTGCTCCCGGCCAGGGAATGGACCACCGGCCGGAAGAAGCCGGTCACTTTTGATTTGTCCCCGGCGCGGGCGTGCCCTGCGCTTCGTCGCCCCGCCGCCACCTTCGCGCGGCGGCGGCTTCCTCTCCCCGATGAAACTCCCCGCCTTCCTCGCCGTTCTCGCCCTGATCGTGCCGGCCGCGCTGTCGTCCGCCGCGGACAAGAAGATTGTCCTCATTGCCGGCAAGCCCAGCCATCCGCCGGGCATGCATGAATTCCGCGCGGGCATGCTGCTCCTGCAGCAGTGCCTCGCCAGTGTGCCCGGGGTGAAGGTGAGCGTCCACGACAACGGCTGGCCGGCTTCCGACGCGGCCTTCGACGGTGCCGACGCCGTCATCATTTACTGCGACGGCGGGGCGAAGCACCCGGCGATCGAGGGTAACCGCAAGGGGCTGCTCGGGGCGATGGCGGGCCGCGGGGTGGGCCTCGGGTTCATGCACTACGGCGTGGAAGTGCCGGCCAACAACGGCGGGCCGGAGTTCCTGAAGTGGATCGGTGGGTACTACGAAACCAACTACTCCTGCAATCCGTTCTGGTCGCCCGATTATCAGTCGTTCCCGGACCATCCGGTGGCGCGGGGGGTAAAACCCTTCAGCACGCGGGACGAATGGTATTTCAACCTGCGTTGGCCGGAGAACCAGCAGGGAGTAACCCCAATCCTCACGGCGAGGCCTTCAGATCAGGTGCGGGCCGGACCGTATGTGCACCCCAAGGGGCCGTACCCGCACATCCTGCAGGCGGCGGGGCGGGTGGAGACGATGATGTGGGTCCTGCAGCGGCCCGACGGCGGGCGCGGTTTCGGCTTCACCGGCGGCCACACCCATGCGCATTGGGGCGACGACAACCAGCGCAAGGTGGTGCTCAATGCCATCCTTTGGGTGGCCAAGGCCGAAGTGCCCAAGAACGGCGTGGAATCGAAGGTCTCCTCGGCGCAGCTGGCCGCCAACCTCGACCCGAAGCCGGCGCCGAAGAAGAAATAGCGCCCGACGCTCCAGCGCACCGACCGCGGGAGGGAGACCCGGCCCGTGCTGCGCCGGCTGGCCGGGTTTATGCGGGCGTGGGTACAACCGTGTACATCCGCCATGCGGTCAACCACGGGGGGTATTCGCAGGGCCGGCGGGCGAGCGGACGGAACCACCGCCAGTCGCCTTCGGTGCAGTAATAGCCGGGCCAGCTTTCAATCGAGGGAATGAGTCCGGCCTCGTAGGGGCTGTGATAGAGGTAGTGGAATAGCGCGAGGCAGTCCTCGCCCGGAGCGATCCGACGATCGCAGTAGCCGTCTTCCCAGGTGAGTTCGGTGGGTTCGAGGCAAGGGGTGAGGCGATCCTTGAACCGTTGGAGAACCGTGGCCGTATCAAGGTGCGCCGGAAGGTGGACATGCAGGTGCACGTAGTACGGCATCACCACGGCGCTGCGCACCTGCCACTGCCCTTCGAGGACCAGCAGGTGCAGCGCCGCGTGAAACTCAAAATTGAAGTGCGGTGTGGCCAGGCCCGGTTTCCGGCCGCGGCAGTTCACCGTGAGGAAGTGACCGCCGGGCAGGGGAGACCAGCGCGAGGGGAGATAGGTGTCGGGGCTGCGGACCGGAATGCGAATCATGCCGTCCACCGAGCCGCGACTACGGAGGATCGCCAAGCGGGCCCTATACCCGAATTGTGGGGGAGAAGAAAGGTGGCCGCACGAGGGCGACCATCGGCGCGCGCCTCAGATCTCGGTCCACTGGCCGGGCACCGGCACGGGATAGCGGCCCTGGGCGTCTGCTTTCACCGGCGGCGGGGCGTCGAAGGACAGGCGGTCGATGTCCGCGCACCAGGTGAAGTTGGAGGCGAGCGCCTCTTTCCAGGTGATGATCCGACCCATGTGGACGGCGGCACGGCCCATGATGTCGGCCAGATTGGCGTAGGCGGCGCGCTTGGCTTCGTTGTGCGGGCGGTTCTGCCGGATGGCATCGAGGAACACCTGCCACTCGGCCTGCCACGGCGTGAGCTTCTCGGGCGGCGCCTCCCAGGCGATATTGTCCGGCTCGCAGCGCTGGTCCTTGAAGATCCGCACCGTGCCGGCGTGGACCTTGCCGGAGAACTGCGCGGCGCATTTCGTGCCGTGCACGTAGGTGACGAAATCGTTGTAGCAGCGCGGCACATACCGGACGACGTCGTAGCCCTTGGCCCCGTCCGGGAAGGTCCACTCGACCGAGAAAGAGTCGAGGTTCTGGCTGAGGTCGGTGCTGGTGGCGATCCGGCCGCCCACCCCGTGCGCGGTCACGGGCCACTGGTCCTTGAGCCAACAGATCTCGTCGACCTGGTGGATGTCCATCTCCGCCCAGAGGCCGCCGGAAACCCAGTAGAACTTGGTGAAATTGCGCAACTGCCACTCGAGCTCCGGCGTCGCGGCGGGGCGCGGGCGCAGCGGGCCGCTCGCCTCCATGCGATAGGCGCGGATCTGATGGATGTCGCCGAGCGCACCGTCGCGGATGCGCTTGATCAACTCCTGGCGGTTGACGGAGTGCCGGCACTGGAGGCCGGCGGCGATCTTCACGCCCTTGCGATCCGCCTCCTCGGCCGCCGCCAGGATGCGGCGGATGCCGACCGGATCCGTGGCGAACGATTTCTCCATGAACACGTGCACCCCCCGCTGCACGGCGTACTCGAGCTGGCCGGGACGAAAACCGGCGTAGCCGGTGAGCATGGCCACGTCGCGCCCGGGGCGCAGGGTGTCGATGGCCCGTCGGTAGGCGTCGAAGCCGAGGAAGCGCTGCTCCGGCGGCACGTCGATGCGATCCCCAAAGGCCGTGGTGAGGTTCTTGTGGGCGGCGTTGAGGCGGTTTTCGAACAGGTCGGCCATCGCGGTCAGCTTCACCGGGCCGCCCGTGGCGTCGAAGGCATCGCGCACTGCGCCGCTGCCGCGTCCGCCGCAGCCGATGAGGGCGAGTTGGATGGTGTCATTGTCGCCGGCGGCCCGGGCGCGGGGCCGGGCGAGGCTGGCCAGCGCCACGGTGGCGGCGGTCTGGCCACCGCGGGCGAGGAAGGACCGGCGGGTGGAACGGGCGGGGCGGGAGTCGGGAGTCCGGAGGGTTGGCGGCATGGTCGGGGTGGGGCTGTCGTCCAAGTCTGGAGGAGTCCGGCGGCGGCGACGAGCCTCGAAGGAGGGCATCGTGTCGGCGGGGCGGGGTCGCCTCGCCCACAACCGTTGCGGTCGTGCGGGAAGCGTCCTAGCGGTCCATCGCCACGCCGTTGTTCCACAGCCGGTACATCTCCTCGGCAGTGGGGACCTCGCGCGGCCGCACCAAACGGAAGCCGACCCACGGGGCGTTCGTCAGGTACCAGACGCTCTTGGGCAGGCCGGGATCGTCCTTCTTCCATTCCGGGCTGGAGCCGCGGCGGGCGGCGCTGCGCAGTTCGACCGGGCCGTCGTTCCAGGAGCCGCCGCGCACCACATGCGGATAGGGCTGGGTCGAGCGCACCCACGTGCCGGGCGCGGCCTTCGCCGGCAGGCGCGTGTAGGCGTCGGGCTGATACTGGTCGAGGGTCCACTCGGCGACGTTGCCATGCATGTCGAAAAGGCCCCAGGGGTTGGGCTTGCGCTCGGCCACCTTGGCGTACTTGTCGGACTGGCACCAGGCGTACTCGGCCAGCGCGGCGGGACCGTCGCCGAAGGAGAAGGCGGTGGTAGTGCCGGCCCGCGCCGCGTACTCCCATTCCGCTTCGGTGGGCAGGCGGTAGAACTGGCCGGTCTTGGCGCTCAGCCACTCGCAGTACTTGTTCGCTGCGTGGTGGGTCATCGAAACCGCGGGACATCCCTCGATGCCCATGCCGAAGCTTGGGTCGCTGTAGGGCTTGGTGGGGTGCGAGACGGCATCCGGCTTTTCGTTTTCGCCCGGGCCGGTGAGTTCGGGGGCATACATGAAGAGCTCATACTCATCCCAAGTCACTTCGCACCGGCCGATCCAGAAAGGCTGGAGCGTCACCGGGCGCTGGGGACCCTCATCCGGACGCCGGTCCTTTTCCCCGGCCGGGCTGCCGAGCGTGAAGGTCCCGGCGGGAACCGCCACCATGGTGAACTTCACGACCGTGCCGGGAATGGTCTGCTCGAAGGTCTTCAACGGGCCGGTTGCGGCGGCGCCGCTGGTGCGAAGGATCTTCGCGCGAACCTCCTGCACGGCGGCGAGGCGCCGGGGATCGATGGGTTTCGGTCCCTCGGCGGCGGATGCCGGGGCCGCGGAGAGCGCGGCGAGCAGCAAGGCGACGACCGCGGAGGCACCGGGTGCGGACCTCGGGGTGGGTGCCGCGCCCCATGACCGGGGAGCAGGTTGTTCAAAATGGGTTCGCAACAGACCAGGGATCATAGAAAGGGCAGCAGACCCGGCGGTGGGGTGCCGTGTTGTTCGCGGAGGAGCCGGCCTTGCGCATCCCGCCGCAGCACGAGGACGAGAGTGCCGGTGCCGGCGCAGGCCGCCACGCGGACCGGGTCCCGGGCGGCAAGCACACCGCCCGCGGTGGCAAGTCCGTCGGAGAATGTGGCGGTGCGGGCGATCACGGTGACGGCCGCGGCGGAGGTGAGCCCGAGCCCGGTGGCGGGATCGAGGATGTGGGAATAGCGCGTGCCGTCGATTTCCACGAACTGCTCGGCGTCGCCAGAAGTGGAAATGCCCACCTCCGAGGCCACCACGGAGACCGGAGCGCCGGCAGCCGATCCGAACGGAGCGAGTGCCACCTTCCACCCGGGCTCGCCGGGGGGCGGTCGTCCGAGGGCCAAGTCGCCCCCGGCCGCCACCATGGCATGGGGCAGGCCGTGTTGTGCCAGCACCGCCAGGGCAGCGTCGGCGGCGTAGCCTTTGGCGATGCCGCCGAGGTCGAGCCGCATGCCAGGGGCAAGCAGTGTCACGGTGCGCCGGTCGGAGTCGAGGCGGAGGCGGGCCGAACCCGAGGCGGCGCGGGCGACGGCAAGGGCGGCCGCGGAGGGCAGCCGCTGCGTGCGCCGGCTGTCGCGCCACAGGCTGACGAGCGGGCCGAGCGTAACATCGAAAGCTCCGGCGGACTGCGACGCGAGCACCTGCCCGTGCTGCAGCACCGCGAAGAGATCGGCGCTTACCGGGACGGCGGTGCCGGGGGGAGAAACCTCGAGCTGGCGGAGTTCACTCGTCGGATCGTAATCCGACATGCAGGCGTTGAGCGCGGCCACGCGGGCAAACGCGGCAGTCGCGGCTGCCTGGGCGGTGTCAGCGGACGCGGCAAACAGCACGATGCGGAACATCGTGCCCATGCGCGGGGCAAGAAACTCGAAGCGCGAGAGTGGTGCCTCCGGAGGCATCGGCGTGCCGGAAGCACTCGGGGAAACCAGGAGGGCGGCGGCGAGAGTGGCGAGTCCCACCCTGGGTCCGGCGCGAAGAATGGCCGTGAACCACGAGGAGGCGTTCATGCGACGCGGTGGTTCGGCCCGGCTGCCATGGTGGGTTCCACGGTAGGGCAGCGCGGATCGGCGGCAAGCGCTTTGGGCGCAGTGATTCATCACGTCGCAAGTGCCAATCCGCTCTGTAGGCGGAGCGCCCTCGACACGTCCTTTTCCGCCCGCGGCGCGTCAGCCCGGCTCGCGCGGCGGGGTCGCCGCTCCCACAGAGTTTGCCGACTTGCTTGAAGCAGCGGCGAAACCCCTCTGCCGATCGGAGACTACGTGGTCGTGAAGCGGCGACGCGGCGATCGGAACTGTAACCCAATAGGTTACTTTGTCGGGAAACGGCGGCCCGCGGTTGACGAGCGTGCGCACCATCCGGAAGGCGGAAGACCGGCGGACGGTGGTGTCGCAGGAAGATCGGATTACTCTGCGCCCGGACCGTAGCACCGGACTTCGAACAGGGCCGCCGGCACGGTGGGCGAAGGGGCGTTGAGCTCGAGACGCAGCGTCCGCGTGGTGACGGGGGCCGCCAAGATGTGCACCTTGCGCCCTTGGTGGTTGTCGGCGCAATCGACCAGGACCTGGCCTGCCTCGTCGACCAGCCGATAGCGCTCGACGCAGAACGGCATCCGCCGTTCCGGGTGGCCCATCAACACGGACTCCATCGGATGATCGAAGTCCGGATCGAACATCAGCTCGACCCGCGCGATGGTCCGGGGCTCGGGCCAGCGCAGGGTGAGAGCGGGGGCGGGATCGGCGAAGTCGGCCACCCACGCGTTGGGCTGGTGCGTGGGCCGGGCGATGCCATTCACCACGTTGACGGGAGCAAAGGCGGCGAGCGGCGCGGCGAGTTCCAGGGCGAGATTGTGGCCGGCGGGACGCCGCAGCGGCTGCCAGAATTCAAAGGTGTCGACGCCGATGTCGGGTGGCGGGGACTGCACGGCGGACTTGGCGACGGCGAGGTTGACCTGGTGGGTGAGCGAGAGGATTCCGCTCACGCGCTGCTCGCTGGTGTGGAGCTGGATGGCATCGCTGCCGAGGAAGCAGACGAAGGCGTAGCGTTCATCGCTGAAGACATGCGGGAACGACACGCGCACGGCCTGGTCGTTGCCGGCCGGCAGTGGCAGCACTTGCCCGGCCAGCGTGACATCGGGCGTGTGGTTGTCGGCGCGGCTGCTCTGGCGTAATTCGACGCGCAGCTCCGCGGCGCGGGCCACGTCGGCGCGGACGGTGAGGTCGAGGCGCGTGCCGGGGCCGACGGGCAGCATCATCGCGACGCCGCTCTGCAGCGAGCGCCGGGGACCGCCGGGCGCGAGGCGGGCGAGGCGGAGTTCGCTCGAGACCGTGATCGTCGCCTGGCGGGCGAGGTCGGCGTCGTCCTGCAACCGCCGGCCGGGAATGTGCTGCCCGGTGCGGAGGAGGGCGCGCTGGAGTTCGGCGAGCAGCGGACCCGACGCGAGGTCGCGCGGAGCGGCGCCGCGGCGGCGGCAGATCGCGGCGGCGGCACCGGCGGCCTGCCCGACGTGGGCACAGGTGGCCATGACGCGGCTGGAGGCAAAGGCGACGTGCGACGCGCTGATGATGCGGCCGGCGAGGAAGAGGTTGGCGAGGTTGCGGCTGTAGAGGCAGCGATAGGGGATCTGGTAGACACCCTTGGCGTGCCACTGCGTGCAGCCGGGTTGGGGACTGAAGACGCCTTCCGACGGATGGACATCGATCGCCCAGCCGCCGAAGGCCACGGCGTCGGGATGCGAGCGCTGCTCCACGATATCCTGCTGGCGGAGGATGTAGTCGCCTTCGAAACGGCGGCTCTCGCGCTTGCCCGGGATGGTGCCGACCCACTCGAGCGTGAGGTTGGCCGCCTCGGGGAACTGGCCCGAGTTCTTGATGTGGTGCCAGACTCCGTAGATCACCCGCCAGAGATCCCACTTGATGCGTTCCGTCTCATGCACGGTGTCGAGCCGGCCGCCGTGTTCGATCCACCAGAGTTTGCAGCCGTGCTCCCGGGCGTTGAGCTGCCGCCAGCGCGGGATCGCGGTGATGTCCCGGAGGGCGAAGGCCGGCGGGGTGAACGACACCGGGCGGCCGGTGTCGCGGGAATAGAAGTACAGCGAATGCCCGAGCAGATCCGTCGAGGCCTGCACTGGGGCGAACTGTTCGCCAAACTCGGCGCGCGCTTCCGCGCCCTGGCGGAAGGCGGCGCCGGCCAGGAACCCGACGATGCCGTCGCCCGAGGCGTCGCAGAAGAGCGGCGCGCGGAGATCGTAGGCGGTGGAGTTTTGCGGACAGAAGGCGTGGACGGCCGCGAGGGTGGCGGGGTCGTGTTTGGCGACCTCGTGGACGGCGGTGTTGAGGAGGAGGGTGATATTGGCCTCGGCGACGACCTTCTCGAGGAGCAGGGCATCAACCAGGAGCGGGTTGCCCTCGGGGTTGCGAAAGGTGTTCTCGACCAGGATCTCGTCGATCACGCCGCCCTCGCGCGCCCAGCGGTTGTTGTTCCCCATGTGCGACGTCGCGCCGAGGATCCAGAGGCGGACCTCGCTGGAGGCGTTGCCTCCCAGCACGGGTCGGTCCTGCACCAGGATCACCTTGAGTCCGGCGCGGGCGGCGGTGATGGCGCAACAGGTGCCGGTGAGACCGCCGCCGACGACCACGAGGTCGGCGTCGTGGCGCACGGTGCGGAGTTCGCGGTGGGAGGCGGGAGGGGACAGGTGCATTCGGGAGGGAAAGTGAAAGGGAGAGGGAAAGTGAAAGGGAGAGGGACGGAGAAGGGGGGAAGGGGAGGTGGGGGAGGGAGAGGAGGGAAGGGTGCGGAGTTATCAGTGTTCAGTGGTCCGTAATCCCTTCTTCCCTCAGTCCCTGGTTCCCTTCCGGTGCACGCCGCCGAAGTAGAGCAGCAGCCAGGCGAGCGGGTGCAGGACGGCCATGATCCAGAACCACTGCGCGTAACCCCGGCCCTGGACGAGTTCGAGCACCGGACCGGCCAGGGTCTTGAAGGCCTGGTCGAGGAAGCCGGCGGGCTTGGTCGAGGGACCGGAGACCATGGTGGCCACGACGAGGTTCATGAGGATCCCGCCAATGGTGCTGCCGGTGGCAACCACGCTGAAGACGGTGCCGAGCGAGTGT
Organism: Verrucomicrobiota bacterium; assembly: GCA_016222805.1. Classification (GTDB taxonomy): domain Bacteria; phylum Verrucomicrobiota; class Verrucomicrobiia; order Opitutales; family Opitutaceae; genus ER46. The sequence goes on from JACRQG010000027.1 coordinate 74,006, forward strand.
TTCGGCACGATGTCCACGACGATGGAGCTGAGGTTGATCAGCCAGGCGAGGGCGGCGATCACGGTGCACACCGTGAGGGCGAGAGTCGGACCCAGGCCGGTGGCCATGGCAATCAGCGGCGAGAGCGGCAGGAGCGCGGCGCAACCCAGCATCACCCACAGGCGGCTCGCCGCGGGCGCCGTGCCGCGTTTGATCAACTGCCCGGAGAGCCAGCCCCCGAGCAGGCTGCCGACCCCGGCCGCGGCGTAGACAATCCACGTGATGGTGAGTTGGTCCTGCGAGAGGTGGCGATCCGAGGCGAGGTACTTGGGAAACCAGAACTGGTAGAAGTACCAGACGGGGTCCGTGATCAGCCGGCCGATGAGCAGAAGCCAGGTGCCACGGAAGGTGAAGACCTGTCCCCAGGTCCAGGGGGTGTCGGCGCCGGCCCCGGGGCTCTCGTGGCGGGCCGCTCCTTCGAGCATCGCCCGCTCCGTCGCGGTGACGTGCGGGCTTTGAGCCAGCGGGCGAAAGAGCCAGAGCCAGGGCAAGAGCCAGAGCAGGCCGACCGCGCCGGTAATGATGAAGGCGACGCGCCATCCGGTGCCCGGGCCCAGCGCGCCGGCCAGGCCGGGCAGCGACTGATCCCACGCGTGCGCAGCGAGCGGGATGACCACATAGGGCGCGAGCGTGGCCCCGAGGGTGGCGCCCATCGTGTAGAGACCGATGGCCAGCGCTCGCTCCCGCGCCGGGAACCACTCGGAAACCGCCTTCGAGGCCGCCGGCCAGACCCCGGCTTCGCCCAGACCCAGCAGAAAGCGGTACACCCCGAGGGACTGCACTCCCTGCGCGAGGGAAGTGAGCATGTTGGCAACCGACCACCAGGCGACAAAGAGCACCATGCTGGCCCGGGTGCCGAGGCGGTCGGCGATGCGGCCGGAGACCAGATAGGCGATCGTGTAGGCGACGAGGAAGAGATTGACGACGTTGGCATACGCCCGGTCGTCCATGCGCAGGTCTCGCTGGATGGTTGGGGCGAGGGCCGAGAGAGTCTGGCGATCGATGTAGTTGAGCACCGCCGCTCCCACGAGCAGGCCGCCGATCCACCAGCGGAGATGAGGAATCTTCAAGGTCACGCGAAAGGGGTGGAAGAGGGTGGCAACGCGATCACAGCGGACGGGCAGTCAGGTACCGGCACGGTGCCGGGCAGGAGCCGGCATGAGAATCATGGAGATGCTGCACAGTTGAGTCGGGCGGAGGGTGGGAGAGTTGGTGGTGGGCGGAGCGAACCGCGCCGGGTTGCGGGTCAGGGCCGGCGGAGCGGTATGGCGACGTTGAAGGTCGACTGCGCCTGCATCTCGGTCCCGATCGACGCCGCACAGAACAGCACGGCTGGTTCGCCGCGATCGAACCACAGCTGCGGGCGCTCCAGCGCGGTGAGTTTCTGCACGGCGCCATCGGCGCGGCGGATCTCCGTGCGGCTCACCAGAGGCTGGGCGGCCGGTTGCCAGGCGAAGCCGTCGTCCGAACGCATCAGGGCGAGCGAGCGGCCCGCCTGGGTGAAGTAGCCGCGCATGTCCTTCACGACGGCCCAGTAGCGGCCGCCGTCGCGCCAGATGAACGGATCCTCGGCGGGGAACAGCGCCCCTTCGTGGGTGAAAACCGGATCGGGCCGCTTGGTAAACGGCCCGGTGGGCTCGGGCGCCGTGGCGACGACGTGCACCACCGGCCCGCCGAAGGGCAGCGGCTTGGCCAGCCCGACTGCCTTGTAGATGAGCTGGATGGTGCCGTCGGGCCGGGCGAGCACGGACGGGTTGGCGCCCATCAGGGCGTCGTGAAACCCCAGGGTGGGTTCGATGAGGGGGCGGTCAAAACGCCGCCACGGACCCTCGGGGCGGTCGGCCACCGCGACGCCGACGCGCTGGTGGTTGCGATGCGACCAGTTCAGTCCCTTGACCTTCTGCCGGTCACCGTAGTTGCCGGTGTAATACAGATAGTACTTCCCGCCGTGGGCAAAGACGGCGGGGTTGTGGGTGCAATGGCCGTCCCAGAACTCCGGCCCGCGGGCGGGGAGGGCAACGTCGGCATGCCGGTAGGGGCCCCACGGCTGATCTGCCACGGCGTGGGCGACCTCGCTGTGGGTCACCCAAGCGGCGAAGCCTTCCTCCGTGCGCCACCGCGAGTAGTAGAGGTGGCAGCGGCCGTCGGCGCCGCGTACCATGGTGCCGCACCAGACGAAGTAGCCCGGTTCCTCGAAGACGGCTTGCGGCGGCACGGGCTGCAGCCAGCGGCTGAGATCGAAGGTGTCGCCGAGCGGAGTGGTCGCCGGAGGCACCGCCGTGGCCGCGCCGCGCAAGCCACCCGCAGCGCCGTCCCAGGAGGCGATCGCCGCTGCCGTGCCGGACAGGCGCAGGAATTGGCGGCGGCTGAAAATGACGGGGAGGGGAAGGTGCATGAACGTGGCGAAAGGGAGGATCGGGTGGAAGGCGTCTGAGGATTTCAGGGTGTCGTCGGCAGCGTGAGCTCTCTCTCCGCCTGGTTGCGGACAATCCGGAGGTGGATCCCCTCGGGTGCGCCGGAGCGGAGCGTCCGGGACAGGTCCTCGGCCGTCCTGACGGCTTGACCGGCGGCGCGGATGACGAGATCTCCCGGTTGCAGGCCGGCGCGGGCGGCGGCGGAACCGGCGGGCACGGAGACCACAATCGCCCCTCCGGCGGCAAGGGCGACCCCGGCCGCTGAGGCCTCCTCGGGGGTGGCCAGCGTCTTGACCGTCGCCCCCAGCCAAGTCCGGGCTGCCGGCGCGGCCAAGGTCACTTCCGCCGTGCCGGGTCGGGCAAACGACGGCGTGCGGGCCTTGGCCTTGAGGGCGGTCGGTCGGACTCCGAAGGCATCCATCGCAAAGTTGACGAAGCCGAGTGCCAGCGTCGGCGATCCCTCCCGCACGCGGAAATCGCCACGGGCGGGATCGACAAACCGCGCGTCGGCGCGGAGCGAGTGGGCATCGCGGCCGGACTGCTGGGCGAGACGGGCGGCGGGCTGCGGTTCCCGCTGTTCCGGGCTGTGCACCAGGTTGTGATCCATTTCCGCGCCCCAGGGCGGCGGCCCCATGCGCGCCGGCAGGTAGGCGGCGGATCCGACGATGTTGCGGCGGAAGATGTCACCGCTGTTCTGGTACCAGACGTGCGGGTGCAGGCCGCTGTGGGGAATGAGGTTGTTCTCGACCACGCGACGGTAGCCCTCGCGCAGCTTGATGCCGCCGCGCAGGCACAGGTTGTCGCGGATCTCGTAGTTCGACGAACCGTCGTCGAGGTCGATATCCCAGCCGTGATCACAGCGCCAGCGGTTGTGGCGGATCACGGTGGGCTGCTGGGCGTCCAGGAAAGGCAGCGCGGGCTCGCGCGCGACCAGCGCGTCCACCGCCGCGGGATCGGGGCGCCAGAAACGGTCGCGGCCCCAGGAGTTGAAGGAGCCATGATCGCCGGTCTCGAGCACCGTGTCGAAGACGTCGCAAGACTCGATCAGATGCCCGCCCCAGGTGCCGCCGCCGAGGTTGATGCCGGCGCGGGGCACATCGTAGATCGAGCAATGGCGGATGGTGATGGCGCGGGCCATGTCGATAGCGACTCCGGCGGTCTGTTTTTCGACCCGGCCGGTGCGCGTGATCAGGCAATCCTCAACGAGACAGTCGGCGGGGAAGTCCTGGCCGCGGGGGCCCGGGGTGCGGTCGAGTTCGGCGGGGTCCAGGCGCTGTTCATAGCGGAAGAGCGCATTGCGGACGGTGGCGGGATCGCCCGCGAAGCAGATCCCGCTGGCACCGGCGTCATGGATTTCGCAGCGGCGCACGGCCAACCGGCGGTTGTAGCCGCTGACGAAGAGAGCGTTGCCGCCGACCTGGTCGAAGGTGCAGTCGGCGATCTCGCAGCGTTCGGTGCCGGTGAGCACGACCGCGCCACCCCGGTAGATCGTCCAGTCGGAGCGCAGCATCGGTTCGCGGGTGTCCAGGAAGGTGCGCGCCGCGTGCCGAAAGGTGAAACCGCGCCACTGGAGTCCGCGCACGGGTCGCGCGGCGGTGCCGCGCACCTCGACGAGGTGGCGCAGCCGGACGGTCTCCACGGTGGCTTGCGTGAGATCGGTGCCGGCCGGCGGAAAGCAGTGCAGCACGCCCTGCGCGCGGTCGTGGAACCACTCGCCGGGTGCGTCGAGTTGCTCGCGCACGTTTTCGATGAAACGATAGGTGCCGTGGAGGCGGGCGCCGCGGTTGTTTTGCGTGCCACCCTCCAGGGCAAGCGTGCCATCGGCGTTCCGGCCCGTGACGCGCCAATGGACTCCGCCCCAAAGCGCCGGGTGCATGGCGTGGAGAAACGCGCCCGTCGGATCGGCCCAGCGGGCAAGAGCGCCGGGAGCCAGCGGATCACGGTCGGGATCCGGCTTGGCGCGGTGATCGAGCTTCCAGGTGTCGAAGACATTGAGTCCCTCGCCCTGCGCGCGATTGGGGAAGCGTGCCATCCACTGGCGCTGGCCGTTGAGGAAGAGTTCGTCGATCTCCAGTCCCGGAGGCACCTGCGCCTGGAACACCCCGGGGCCGAGTGGGGACGGCCGCCACGTGAGCGCCAGCCGGGTGCCGCCGCTCAGCACCACCTGCTCCCCGTCGGCGGCCTGCCAGAGGGTCGGCCATTCGGCGGAGTCGGCGTCTTCGGCGGTGAAGACCAGAGTGTCAGGCAGGTAATGGGTGCCGGCGTGAACGGTGACACGCGCGAACCGGCCCGCGACGCGCGCCCTGCGGGCCAGGTCTTGCGCGCGGAGCAAGGTGGCCACCGGTCGCGCCGCCGTGCCCGGGGCGGTGTCGTCACCGGACGATGCCACGTGAACGTCGACCACGGTCACGGCCGGCACCGGCGCGGAAACAAGGGGGCGGAGGGCGGCGAACCAACGAGCGGCCATCTTGGCGGCTCCGCTGGCGTTGGGATGCACGAGATCCGCCACGGTGTCGGTCCGCCAGTCGAAATCCGTGGCCTGATCCACCAGCACGACCGGCTGGCCGGGGGCATGCAGCCGCGCCGCGAGCCGGGCGAGTTCCGCGTTGAGCTCAGGGAGGTAGGAGTACTTCGGCAGTTTGCCCGCGGGAATCACCTGCGCGAGCAGGACGACCACCCGCGGATTCGTGGCGCGCAACCCGGCGATGAGTTTCTCCGTCGCAGCGATCATGCCGGGCACGGGCCGCTCCTCGGCGAAGTGGTTGTGCCCGGCGTGCAGCAGCACCAGGTCGGCTGGATGCTGTGCGAAGCGGGCTGGCACGTTGGCGGCGAGGAACTCCACGTTTTTCCCGCCGTAACCCTCGTGGCCGAGCGGAGCGGTGCCCCGCGATCCCACAAATTCGCAGTCAAACCCCGCGGCGCGGAGTTGCTCGGCGAGGAGCGGCCGGTAGCAGGAGAAGCTCGTGCCCCCCTCGGTGATCGAGTCGCCGATCGCCATCAGACGCCAGCGCGGCGGCGCTTCGGCGGCGGCGAGAACGGTCCCGCCAGGCAGCAGGCAGCACCCGATCCAGAGCAGGAGACGCCAGCTTCTCATGGTGCCGCCGCGCCCGCGCGCGCGATTTCCTCCGGCCCCAGAGCCCGGTTGTAGATGCGGATGTCGCCGAGGGTGCCCGCGAAATTTCGGAAGCGCTGGCGCGGCGGCGGGGTGGCCGCGGTGAGCGTGACGTCGCCGACGGCCTCGTAGAGCCCGCTGTTGGCGCCGAGCCGACCAGGCGCGGTGGTGTCCCGGGGAAAAGACGCGAGGCCGTCGGCGCGTTGTCGCAGCACGCCGTCGACATATATCATCGCCGTGCCGCGGTCGAACACGCAGGTCACGCGCGTCGCGACGTCTGCCCGGCAGGCGGCGGGCGCGACGATATCGCGGTGCTGGGCGTGGCTGCCGAGCCGGAAGAAGACATCACCCTTCGTCGTGAGTCCGATGGCCCAGCCGGCTTCGCCACTCTTGGGCAGGCGGGCCATGGGGACGGTGTCGGCCAGTTGACGCGGGCGGATGACGAGCGATGCGGTCATGGCGTCCCCCTGGCCGCAGTTGCGGCCGAAGAAATAGAACTTCTCGTCGCCCGAAAAGACGATCGGCTCGCGCCCGGCGATCTGCCAGAGCGCTTCCCCGTCCCGATAGGCAAAGGAGCGGGAGGGGCGCGGCTCCTGTCCGGGCCGCGGCGGTTTCATGAACTGCACCTCGTCGATTTCGAGCCAGTCGCCGGCCCCGGCCTGGGAAGTGATCGCAACGGTGACACCGTGGGTGGTGACCGGAATCCGCGGGAGACGCACGGTGGTCCAGGTGGAGGAGTCAGGGATCTCCGCACTGAGTGGGCCGCCGCCGTAACCGGAAACGGTGATCCGCGCGACGGCGTGCTGACCTCCGCGCCGCACCCGGGCACGCAGTTCGTAGTCGCCGTTGCGGATGAACTGGAGGGTTTGGGCGGTGGTGGCGGAGTAGGTGCGCTCGCTTTCGTGCCGGAGCTTGAAATCGCCGTGGGCGGCCTCACCGCGCACGACGCGCGCCGCGGCGGTATCGCCCTCCTCGCGCCAGGCCACGGGGCGCTGGAGATCGACCTTGTCCTGGTTGTACTCAAAGCCGCCATTCGCGAGCAGATTGGCGCCGGGGTAATCGCGGGCGTAGAAGCGGAAGTAGTCGAAACGCGTCTCGCCCGGCAGCTTGGCGGTGTCGACCGGGCCGACCCCGTTGAGCGCGGTCAGCCAGACGTTTTGCTGGGCGACGAGGTTGGGGAAGTCTGCGCGGGCGACGACCTTCCCGTGGTCATAGAAGATCACGCCGTCGGGCGTGTACTCGTAGGCGTCGATCCACCAACCGTCGGGCGGGAGCTGGAGGGGCACCTGCGCGCGATGCGGCCAGGCGAGTTCGAGGTAACCCTTCGTCGAGATGTCGACGTAGAGGTTGTTGCAGGCGATCTTCTGGGTGGAGTCGATCTCGTGGGAGTCGATTTCGAAGATGGAATTGTTCTCCGGGCCGCCCATCCCGCGCTGCCAGAAAGCGGTGTGCACGCCGCGGCCGCCCATGAACGGGCGGGAGCGACACTCGTAGTAGCCATAGCCGAAGCGGTGCCGGCTGATCAGACCGCCGCCGGTGTGGGCGGGCACGCCGTCGACGGTCTCGTGTTTCGCCACCACGATGAGGTGGCCATCGGCGACGCGGACGTTGCGGGCGAGATTGAGGCCGTTGATGCCCGTGCCGGTGCGGGGACCGGTGCGAAAGGTCCAGTCGCGTGCGTTGACCTGGTTGCTGTCGAATTCGTCGGCGAAAAGCAACTCGTAGTCAGGGGTGGGCGGGGTGGCGCGCGCGAGCAGGGTCGCCCCCACGGCCGCGGCGCGGGGGAGAGAACGGGCCAGGAAGGGGAGGAGGTTCACGCTGCGTGCAGGGTCTGCCCGCCGGGAGCAGCAAGGCGGTTTCCAGTCAGCAGAGCCGCCACCGGTGCGCAAGGAGCTTGCCGGTGAACTCGTTCACTGCGGCCGACCCCTGGCGCAGTCCGGGCTCACGCCACGCCGCGAAGAGCGCAAAGCGGCCGACAACCGGCTGAGAAAATCGGAAGAGGGCGAGAAAATCGGAAGCTGGGATTTGAGGGGCGTCGCCTGCTCGAGATTTCCCCTGGAATAGGGGTGGCGCGTTGGCGTCGGGGGGTGTTCCTGGCGGATACGAATTTCAGAAACCTCCGCGTCGTTGCAGGCGCGGCGATCCCACCGCGCGAGGAGGGAGGCGCGGGACCGATCCGTGAATTGCAGGCTCCGGGTCGGAAGGGCGATGGGTGCGGCGGACCCTGATGTCGCAGGCATTGGCGTCGAGTTTCGGCGAGCAACCGGCGCAGTCGGCGCGCGGGGATGGGCTTCCCGGTTTGCAGCGGCGTTTGTGACCGCCGATTCGGCCAACCCGGCGAAACGGCGGGCCATTGGCTGTCCGCGACTGCGGAGCGTGGCCTGACCCGACCGGGGTCTGGCCTCCCGGTGGCACATCATGGACGAGGTGGAAACCGCCATGCGGTCATTGGTTGGCGAGACTCCCTTCGTCCGTCGCCAACTGGAAGGGAAGTGTCGGAAAACAAACACTCTTCGCCGTGGTGAAGAGTAGTGTTTATCTGCATTCACGTAAGAGTCTTATGGTGGCTGATGAAGGGGTCTTGGCCTCGACAAAGCGAAGGTCTGGGCCGAATCCGCACGCGTTCCTTTTTCGGAGCGGGGCGCCTCCCGGCTGGGGAGTATGGAGGGAACCCCTGCCGCGCGAAAGGAAGCGCCGGTGAAGCGGCCGGGTATGTATCCTTCTTTTCCCCAGATATCTACAATGTCTTTGGCGAAACTGGACGCGGGAAAGCACGCCTGGATGCCCAGGCCGCGCGTTCTTTGGGCGAGCGACGGAGTCCATCCCTGGCGACGCTGGGGGAATCTCAGAGCCGTCGGTGCTCCTTACACTTTGCGATGGGTCAGGGTGTTACGTAAATTTACGAGTCGAATAAGCATTACTACTGCAATACTCTCGTAAGGACCTGGCAGTGAGCAGATAGCCTTCGATGGAAGCGACGTGGCACGACGATGGCTAATTGCGGAGACTCCAAACTCCCACACTCAACCCAAAGGAATCCCACCTTCGTTCGCAGGCACAATCAGCCCAACCGTTGCGGCGTCAGCGTAGTCCCGGACGGTCCCTCGACCGCGCGTCGTTGAAGCTGAACCGCACCGCACCGGCCGCCGACCGCTGAAAGCCCATCCCGCCCCAACCCTCGCTTCCCTTTCGCAAGAACTCACCACCCACCATCAGAACAAGAAGATCATCCATGAAATCGCATCGTCGTCTCCTCCTTCCGTGCGCATTGGCCTTGAGCGCCCTCGCGCCTCACGCCTGGGCCGCGCCCGTCATCACCGACTGGACCAGTTACACCTGGGGGACCAATGGGTCTGCGAGCGGTAACCTGGGCGGGATTGGCGTGACCTATTCCGGTGACGTCCGGGATCTGCAGAACAACCACGGCACGGTTTTCGACAATTCCGCTGGGGGATACTTCGGGCAAACGGTGTACACCCCCAGCCTGGACGTCTCGGATGCGCTGGGGACCTGGGGTAGTACGGGGGTCACCAATACCATCACCTTCACGAGCGCGGTGCTGAACCCCATCCTCTGGATCAACAGTCTGGGCCGCGGCGGGGCGTGGGATCTTTCGACCTATGTCCAGACCTGGACCTTCAGTTCGCCGTTCTCGTTGCTCAGTTCGTTGAACGTCCTCTCCGAACTTCCCAACCCCTACAAGATGACTCAATCCGGCAATTCCCTCATCGGCCAGGAGGGCCACGGCTCCATTCAGTTCATTGGATCGTACACGAGCATTTCGTGGACCTCCAACAAGCTCGAGCAATCCGCATACTTTCAGGTCGGCTACGACAACTCCATCGTTCCTTCGACGGTGCCTGATCAGGGTTCGATGCTCCTGTTGCCCCTGGCGTTCGGTGGCCTGATGCTGTGCCGGCAGCTCGGGCGGCGCAGTCGGGTTCGCCCCTGAGCGCCCTCTACCCGTTTGATGCCAACAGCCCCGCCTGAACCGCGGGGCTTTTTTCTTGGGCCAAACGAGGGAGGCGAAGTTGCGCTGCCGCCGGAGCGCAGCGCATCGGGTCAGCCCGCTGCTGGCTGGGGCCGCGTCAAAACGGCGCCGCGTGCGGGGCGGGGCCGACGCTACTGGGCGTGGCGTTGTGTTCCGGCACGACGCCGATGGAGCCCAAGCCCCGCCATTGAACCACGGAGAAACACGATTGGGCATGGATACCCAGCTTCTGGAAAAAGTGACCGGTTCACCCGTGGGCTGAGGGGAGTTTTTCCGCCGAGCCGGGTTAAGCGGTGTGCATTCGTGGGTATCCGGTTGGGGTCTTTTGGCCGTCGCAGAATCCAGGTGCAGACGGTGTGCGAGGAGGGGGCCACGGTTTTCTTGCGTGGTCCGTGGCTCCTGAACCCGCTCGCCCAACTCAACCGAGATTCACGCCAAGCCGCGAACGCCGCCAAGGTCGCCGGCCCACCTCTCACGGCGACGTCGCCGCGGGAGGAAGGGAAGCTCGGTGCGCGAGGTAGCCGAAGCCGTAGGTGACCTGCGCCGCCGCGGCGCGGGGCAACTTCACACGGGCGGAGAAGGTGCGGGCATCAGGGGAGTCCTCCGTGACGGTGACCACCTCCGTCTCGCCGGAGGGGCGGTGCAGGGTGACCGCGGCGGATTCCACCTGGGTGGCGTCGAAGTTCAGCGGGGCGGTGAGCCGGATGATGATCTCGTCCCCGTCGCGGCGCAGCGTGAGTGAAGTCTCGGCGTAGGCGAGGTAGGCGAGTGAAAGGTTGAAGGCGGTGTTGAAGGTGACCCAGCCCTCGCTCCACCCGACGTTGCCGACCTCGGGATGATAGGGGAAGTGCTGGTTCTTTGGGCCGCCATCGATCACGAAGCGGGCCTTTTCGAGCTGGCCGATGCCGCCCTTGTAAAAGCTGTACCAGCCATGCTCGACCCCTTCGATTTCGCGCGGGGCGTCGTAGGAGAAATGCCGGCCGGTCGGGTTGCGGCCGAACATCGCGTCGAAGTGCGAATGGACGAGCTCGGTCAGCCGTTGGCGCGTGGCGGCCGCGGTAACGAAGGGCCGCACGGCGAGCAGCGCGGCCGGAAGGCCGACGACGTTGCCGGGTTCGTTCCACATCGTTGGTTTGTCGCCCATGGGCGTCCAGCCGGCGCCGTCATCGAGTTTGCGAAAATCCCAGAGGTTGGCCGAGCGGCGGACCGCGACCTCCGCCCACGCGGCGAGTTTCGCGGCCAGCCCGGCGGGGGCACGATCGGGGTAGGCGCGGAGGAAGTGGGCGAGGCCCGTCACGGTGATCCACTCGCTCATGCGCTGGCCCTTGGTCGTGAGCGGATCGTTCCAGTCGAGCTGGGCAATCATCCATTCGGCCTGGCGATGGGCGGCGGCAAAGTACTTCTCCGCGTCGGGGCGGCCCTCGCGCCGGGCGACTTCGTACAACAGGAGGTTTGGTTCGACCGAGAAGCCGGGTGGATAGGCGCCCTTGGTGGTGCCTACCTTGGTCTTCAGCGCCAGGAGATCGTGCTCGGGGCTCTCGTCGTACGGGTAGTCGCGGTCCTTGGTGGCGTCGGACCAGATCGCGAACGTGTGATCGCGCACGACGGTGTAGTTCTGCGCGGGCAGGTAGGCTTTCAGCCAGGGCCAGGCGTAGAGGAAGTAGGCGAGTTGGGCCTTGAGGTGTTCGTGGCGGACCTGCTGGGTCACGAGGACGTCGGCGCCCCAGTGGATGAGCTTCACCAGGTCGGGGATGTCGGCACGGTAAAGCTCGAGGCGCCCCCATAACTTCGGGTCCGACGGTGCCTCGTAGGTGATCTGGCGCGGCATCCGCGTGTAGGCGGAGGGATTGGAGAGGAACTGCGGGACCAGCGTGTGGAGCTCCCAACCGAAGTGGTGATCGTCGCGCCAGCCGAAGGAGCCGCGGCAGACCGGCCGGTGGTTGCCGACGTAGTGGCGGCTGTCGATCATGAAGTTGACCGCGTTCTGGTAGGTCACGCGCTCGAGCCACCAGTGGCCGATGCGGAACGGCACCGAAGTGTGCGGACCCGCCACGACGACGAACTCGCGCCGGTCATCCGCCGGGTCAAAGGCGGAGAAGTCACCGATGTGCCCCGTGACTTGACCGGAAAAGAGCGTCGCGCCGCCCCCGGCCGGTCGCACCGCGAAGGGCGTCCTGTCCGGCAGCGTGGGTGCGGTGAAGCGCTTTGGCGCGCCGAGGTTGAAGCCGCTTTGGTTCAGGTAGATGAGAGGGATCTTCTCAACAAATGCGGCGGTGCCGTGCGCCTCCGTCGGTGTCGCGAGCGGCGGTAGGGAGCGCAGGGCGGCGGGCCAAACGACGACTTCCTTGATCCGCGCGTAGCCATCGGGCGTGGCGGTGATCCAGAGACGGAGGCGATCCGTGCGCACGGCGACAGTGTCGTCGAAGGCGAGGGCCAGAGCCGTGGCCTGGTTGTCGGCGACCGTGGCGGAGGGAATGTCGATCCACTGTCCGTCGCGCCAGAACTGGACCGTGAAGCCGCGGACGGCCGTGGCGGGGTTCAGCCCGGTGTGCACGTGCAGGCCGAGGAGCGCGGTGGTCTCGGCCAACTGGATTTCGAGCCACGCGGGCGCGCGGGACTGGGCGCTGGTCCAGCGCGACGTGTCGCTGATCACGCCGTCGATCGCCTTGGCCGCCGTGAAATCGCCGTAGGTGGAGCTGGGGTTGGCGGAGCGGAGCGGGACCGGCTGCGGCCCGGGATCGGCGGCGAGGAGTACGGAAGCGCCAAGGACTGCCAGGGCCGCGGTTCGGAGGGTATTCACGGGTGAAATCGTCTCATTCGGTCGAAAAGGGAGGGGGCGCCAGGTCCAGTCAGTGCGGTCATGATCGCAGGGCAACGAGATTGATGGTGAATTCGTTCACCGGCTTCTCGCCTGGACCGCGCGCGAGCCGGGAACTCATGCGAAGGCACAAGGCCGTGCAGCGGGCGGGCTCTCACTGCAGAGACGGGCCGTCGGTCTCCCGCGGGACCACGACGTGGATCAGAAAGCAGGAAGGGTCGCCAGTCGTAGCACGGTGGCGGGGGAAGTGCCGAGGTTACTTCGCTGACGGCACACTCCGGCGACACGGTGTAGAGCGAAGCGTGGTTATCTGTCTCCGGACAACGAACTGACTTGCAGCGTCACCGGGCCCAGCAGGCCCGACGTCAGTTCACCGCGGTAGCGCGTGGGGATGGTGACGTAGTGGTTGGCGAGAGTGTTGCAGACCAGTACTTCCAGGCGGTTGTCCCCGGCACGGACGTAGCGGGAAATGTCGAGCGTCCACGGCGGCGCCAAGCGCACTCCCGCGGGGTGTCCGTTCACGCGCACCTCGGCCGACGCGACGACGTTTCCGAGGTCGAGCACGGTGCGGCCCTGCGCCTGCTCCGCCGTGAGCGGGAAGCTCTTTCGGTACCAGGCGCCGCCCGAGTAGGTGTTCAGGCCTTCCTGTTTCGACCAGTCGCCGAGGGCAATCCGGCCGGGACCGCAATCGAGACGGATCGGCTCCGGCAGCGCCGCGCCGCCGTAGCAACTGCGCTCCTGTTCGATGCGCAACAGGATGAGGGTGCTCCCGGCGGAGGGCTGGGGCAGCGAAAAGGTGGCCGTGCCGTGCAGCGGTTGGTCGCCGGCCCAGGCCTGGACACGGCCGCGGGCCGACACGGTGAAGGAAAGCAGGCCGGGGGGAGCTTCGAAGCGGTACCAGCCGACCGGCGCGACCTCGGTGGCGCGAAGATCAAACGGCAGGATGTCCGGGTTCTGCCACCAGCGCGAGGCCAGCGGTCCGGCTTGGAAGACGGGCTTGTTTTCCGCGGTGGCGGGGACGCTGGGAGTTGGCGCGGGCGCGGGCTGGGTGGAGGCGACAAAGTAGGTTCGGCCCGGTTTGGTATAACGCAGCACGAGGGGATTGGGCCCCGCCCGCAGCGGGAGGACCGTGCCGGTGACGCGCTCGCCGTTAAGCCGGATTTCCGCCGGTGCGATCGGACCAAGGTGCGCGTGCGCGACCATCTCCCGCGGCGCCAGAATCGCCGTGGTGAAGTAGGTCTCTGGTCCTTCCGCCTCGTAGGCGACCACCTCCGGCCGATGGCGCGCGAGTTCCTTGGCGCGTCCGATGGCGAGGAACTCATCGTTCACCTGGCCCTTCAGCCCGTGGTAACCCTGATGTCCGGGATCGCCCTCGATGCCCCAACGCCACGAAAATTCGTAGGGCGTGGCGTCGGCCGCCGCGGGCAGGGAGGAGGAGCGGATGAACTGCGGGCCAAAACCGCAGGTGACGCGGCGCCACGGACCGTCCGGTTTCTCGCCCTCGCAATACCAAAGCTGACGAATTTCCGCGCCGATCCTTGCCGGCGTCGGCGGCCAGTGAAAATCGCCGAAGCGGTTGTCGAGGGTCGGCTGCAGTTCGAATTCCCAGTCGCCCGCGAGTGAAATCTCGGAGCGGGGTCTTGGAGCCTCTGAGGTCGCGCGGAGTGCGGCCGTGCCGGGCCGGAAGACAATCAGTTGAATCTCCCGCTCGGTGAGCGGGAGCCTCAGCCGGGTGCCGGCGGTAGTCTGCGCGGTGACGGCGAGTGGCCGCGCGGTGCCGGTCCAAGGGTCCCAGAGTTCGACCTGCCCGGTGGCGCGAAAGACGCACTCGGTGTCGCGGGGCGCGCCGTAGATCGCATAGAGGTCGATCGCGCCGATCTTGCGGTGTTGGACGAAGCCGGGACCGGTGTAGTCGCGGTCGGGGAGCCGGGCGAAGAGATCCGGGGTCGGGCCGTCGGGGAAGATCTCGCGCACGATGGCGGCGACTTCGGGGTCGTCGCGGCCCACGCGGTCGCTCGCTTCGGGCAGGGCGCCCAGCGCGACGACGATCCCACCCGCGCGATGGAATTCCCGCGCCTTTTCGAGGGTCGAGTGCCGCGCCGCCTTCATCGCGGGCAGGACCAGCACACGGTAAACCTCGCCGGAGACGTGGAGTTCGCGGCCGACCACCTGGGCGCGGGCCAGCGACTCGAAGTCCATGAAATCGAAATCGACCCCCTGCGCGTAGAGTTGCTCGGCAGTGGCGAAGGCCGTCTTCACGGCTTCGGCGCCGTCGAGGCCGGCCTCCATCGGCGCCACGGGGTAGAGGATCGCGACGTCGCAGCGGTGATGGCCGTGACTCAGGAGGAAGCTCAGGCGCTGCACGCACTCCATGAAGCCCCGCAGGTGGGGCCAGTAGGGCATGCGGAAGGTGTTGTCGGGCGGCGCCCATTCCCACCAGCCGCCATGGGTTGAGTAGTACATGCCATGAATGCCGAGGAGATCGAAACCCATGACGAAGTTGGCGAAGGTGGCGTCGACAAAGCCGGCCGAGGTGGTGCCCCATCCGCTGCCGTAAAAGCCCTCGAGCCAGACGCGGGGGCGTTCGTAGAGATGGGCGATGGAGGCGGCGACCTTCGCCTTGATCAGGTTCTTGCCCAGGGCGGGCTGGTCGGCGCCCGGCCCCTGGTTCCACCGCTGGGTGCGGAAGTAGTCGCCAAACTCGACGACATTGCGGCCGCGGCCACCGTGGTCGCAGCCCATGATCATGCCGCGTTGCTGGTGCCAGTCGAAGATGGGCTTGAAGAAACCCTCTTCGCTCAACGCCACCAGCACGTCGCTGTAGTCGAGGCGCACCTTGGGCGTGCGCGGTCCGATGTCCTTGAACAACGCCGCCAGCTCAGGCTGGAGATCGTAGCCCTTGCGGCGCTGGAACTCCGCGGCGAACTGGGCGGACCAGAGCCTGCCGCTGACCCCGAAGCCCAGCTCATCGGAAAAGAAGAAATTTAGTCCCTGGCCGCCCTCGCCGGGGAAGCGCCGCTCGAACTGGCCGAAGAACTTTTCGGCATACCATTTTCCCGCCATCGGATGCATGGGATTGATCGACCACGGCACGTTCTCCGCGGTGACCTTGCCCGCTTGATCCATGCGCAGGCGCATGCCGATCACTTCGGGATGTTCGCGGAGGAGTTCGTCGACGTGCCACCCCTGGCCGAAACCAAGCGTGTAATCGCTCAGGCTGATCCCTGCGCCGTGCCTTTTTGCCTCCCGCATGAACCAGCCGGTGAGTTCCCACCATCTTTCGGAAAACAACGGTGGTTCGCTGGGCAGGGTGAGTCCGAAGCTGCGGCCGCCTTTGTCGGAGTGAGCGTAATTGATCTGATAGCCCGACACGCCCATGCCGCGCATCTGTTCGAGTTGCCAGCCCAGTCGCTCCGGCGTGAGGGGATCGCCCAGCCACCAGTAGAACGGCACGGTGCCGTAACCGGGAGGCGGCTGCTGAAATCCGGGCCACACCTCGAAGTTGACGGCGCGATTGGGAAAGCCGATGGCGCCGGCAGGCGGGGGCGGAGTCTTGGCCGGATCGCTGAAGGCAAGGTCGCTGGCGGGGCAGATCGACCCCGCCAGGCTGAATACAACCCAGGAACGGAAGCAGCGAACGAAGCGCATGCGGAGTGTGGTCGGGTTGGGCGCGGCAGGCTCTCCGTCAGGAGCTGACTGACGGTGGCGGAGGGATCGGATCTGGGCGGGAGCGGTCAGTGCAGACTCCACTCGATGAGGGAAATGTCGGAGCCCTTGAGGCTATCGGGAAAGACCACGCGGACGAAGCGGGCGGTGAAGTTCTTTTCCATCACCAGCGGCGATCCGGTGACGGCTGCGCGGGTGTGGTCCTCGACCGGTTGCCAGACCTTGCCGTCCAATGAGGCCTCGATGGCAAAACGGTGGGGTTTCCACGCGTACTCCGGACGAATAAGCTGGCGGGTGATCGTTTGCACCCCGCCGAGGTCGACCTGGAGCCAGGCACCCTGCGCATCCGGTGCGGCCGCCCAGCGGGTGGCGTAATTGGCATCGAACGCGCAGGCGGCCCGGGTGAATGCACCGGCCTCGCTTGACGCGGTGAACACCGCCGCGGCGGTGACTCTGGTCTGCGTCTCCGCCCGGCCGTGGACGAGCGGCGGCCCTTGGTGGGTGGGCGTGATTTTCTCGACCCGCCCGTCCGCGGTGAAGGTGATCGGGTCGACGCAAATCTGGCGGCCGATGAACTTCGGATCGAATGGAATGCTGTGGCGGTGATAGAGAATAAAGTCCTTTCCGTCGTGCCGGAAGATCGTGTGGTGGCCCGGGCTGATCACGTTGAGGCTCTTGTCTGTCACCAGGACGGGGCTGCCGGGTCCTTCGACGAAGGGTCCCTCCGGCGACTTCGCCACGGCATAATGCACCTGGTAGTTCTCCTCGATGGTTTTTCCCGACGAATACATCAGGAAGTAGAGGCCGTGCCGTTTCACCAGCAAAGGTCCCTCGAAGTAGTTCGCCGGCGTCACGTCCTTCACCTCGCCGTCGAAGGTGGACAGGTCGGGCTTGAGTTTGACCAGCCAGCATTTGCCGTTCACCCAGCCGTGACCGGACCCCCAGTAGAGATAGGCCTGGCCGTCGTCATCGAGGAAGTACTCGGCGTCAATCATGTGAAAGCCGGGCTTGTAGTGGTAAGGGATGAGCGGCTGTTGGCCGCCGAGGGCGTTGCGCCACGGGCCGAGCGGATGATCGGCCACGCCGACCCAGACTTCGCTGCCGACGGAGATGACCATGTGGAACCGGCCATCGCTGCCCTTTATCACCGAGGGGGCCCAGACGCCTGCGCCCTTCGAGGTGGCGCTGGTGCAGGCCTGCTTCGTCGGCCAGTTCAACTCGCGGTAGGTCCAGTTCTTGAAATCCGAGGACTCCCAGCAGCCGAGGGTCTTGTCACCCCAGGGATCAATCGTGGCGTAGAGATAGTTTTTTCCCCCTTCCTGCACCACGGACGGGTCGGCGTAGTAACCGGGCAGGATGGGATTGCCGGCATGCGGGGCGCGACCGGAAGTCGCTTCCGCCGCCGATGGGCCGGTGGCAAGCGGCAGAATCGTGACGGCGAGGAGGGTTCGCAGCGATGGCCGGCGGACCGAGCGGAGGTTCATGAGGTTCCTGTTCGGCCTGAGTTACTCATGGCGTGCCGCGCAACGAAAGCGAAAGCGACGGCGCGGACCGCGGGGGGCGGCCGTGGCGAGCAACCGGCAGGGCGGGACGCCCGGGGTCATGGCCAGACGCGTTGCTCTCCGGCGGCGAGCTGCAGCGGGCGGGTCTCGGTCCCGACGCGCAGGGTCGCGTCGACCGCACCCTGGCGGGCGCGAAGGGTGGCGGCGGTGGGACGGCCGGCGCGCCATGTGAGGTCAATCTCCAGGCCGCCCCGCGCGCGCAGGCCGGTGACCGAGCCCTCGGGCCAGGCGGCCGGCAAAGCGGGCAGCAGATGAATGAGCGGCCGGCCCGCGGCATCGCGGTCGTGGCTTTGCAGCAGCATCTCGGCGATGCCGGCGGCGGCCCCGAAGTTGGCGTCGATTTGGAACGGGGGGCCCGCGCCCAGGAGATTGGGGTAGGAGCCGCCGTTGCGGCCACCCGGAGCCACCGGCTCGAGCAACCCGCGCAGGACGGACTCGGCTCGGTCGCCGTCGTGCAGACGCGCCCAGAAGTTGACCTTCCAGGCGCGGCTCCAGCCACAGGCAAGGTCTCCCCGGGCGTTCAGGGTCACCCGGGCGGCGGTGGCCAACGCAGGCGTGTGCAGCGGCGAGATCTGCCGGCCCGGATGCAGCGCGAAGAGATGCGAGACATGGCGATGCTGGTCGGTGGGGCTGTCGACATCCTCCAGCCACTCCTGGAGCTGGCCCCAGCGGCCGACCTGGGGGCCGAGCAGGCGAGTGCGGGCCGCGGCGATCCTCTCTCGCAGCGGTGCATCGCAGCCGAGTTCAGCCGCAGCCGCGAGAAAGTGGGAAAAGAGATCCCACACGATCTGCTGGTCGTATGAGACCCCGGGATGCGGCGTGCGGTCGCCCTCCTTGAGGATCAACTTGCCGTCTTGCTTCACGGGCCCGTGCTCGGGCGACCAGCCGTCGGGGGTGACGAGGGAACCGTTGGGACCGGGCACCAGACGGTCGACCCAGTAGAGTGCCAGCTCCCGGAGCAACGGGTAAGCCCGGGTTTCAAGTAACCGGCGATCGCGGCCGAAGGCGAAATGTTCGTAGAAATGCTGCGCGAGCCAGGCGCTGCCCGGCTGGTGGATCGCCCAGGCGGTGTTGCCGCCAAAGGGGTTGTTGGTGCTGTAGATGATCCAGCCCTGTGAGGTCTTGAGCCGCGGATCGCGGGAGCGCTTCTGCACCGCGGCGAGATGTTCGATCCAGTCGAGCAGCGGCTGGTGGCACTCGGGTAGCCCCGTGGTCTCCGCAGGCCAGTAGTTCATCTCGACGTTGATGTTGGTCGTGTACCCGCAGAACCACGCCGGCTTGAGGTCCTGATTCCACAGGCCCTGCAGGTTGGCGGGCAAACCGCCCGGCCGGGAACTGGCGATCAGCAGGTAGCGACCGTAGTGGAACAACAGCGCGGAGAGGGCGGGATCGGTCTGACCTTTCTTCACCGCCGCCAGGCGCTGGGGGGTTGGTTGCGCGGATGCCGCGGTCGAGCCGAGGTCGAGCCGCACCCGGCGGTAGAGGGCACGGTGATCGGCGAGGTGGTCGCGCCGGAGATCGGCGTAGGGTGCGGCCGCAGCGCGATCGAGCCGAGCGCGCACGGTGGCAACCGGGTCCGGTCCGCGCTCGCCGCGTGGGAAATCGCGGGTGAAGTCAGTGGCAGCGGCGAGGAGCAGGGTCACGGCGTTAGCCCCGCGGACGCGCCCACCCTCCGTACCTTCGCTGAACTCGCCACCCTCGATCACGACGCGCAGGGCGGCGGCGTAGCGCAAGTGGTTGGGCAGGGCGCCAGCGATGACCAGCGCACGAGGTGAGGCGGCGGAGGCCGGGGCGGCCAGGTTGGTGCCCGAGGGCAGTCCGGCCGGAAGCGGGGCGGCTGGCGTCGCCCGCACGTCGGTGAGACCCAGACGAAGGTGCAGGCGGCCTGGCTCGCTGGCCGTGAGACGCACCACCAACACGCCGGCGGGATGGCTGACAAAGGCCTCGCGCCGGTAGGTCACGCCGCCAAGCGTATAGGTCACGCGCGCCATCGCGGCGTCGAGATCAAGTTCCCGGCGGTAATCGGCCGGCACGGGGGTGCCGCCGGGAAGCTCCAAATCGAACCAAAGGTCGCCGAAGGGCTGATAGCCGCCCATGTCCTGGGTCCCGTCGCTCCCGAGCCAGAGTGTCTGTTCGTTGAACTGGATGCGCTCACCGACGATTCCGCCAAAGACCATTCCCCCCATCCGGCCGTTGCCGAGGGGAAGCGCCTCGAGCCAGTGGGTCGCGGGTTGATCGTACCAGAGGGTGGCGGCCGGATCGGCGGCGCGGACGGCGTCGATCGGACCGGCAATGGCGAAAGTGAAGGCGAGCGCGAAAGGAAAGGAACTGAGGGGGGAGCGCATCGGGAGAAGGCAACGGAGTTTCATGGCTGATGCGCGGAGCGCGGAGTGTGGTCGAGCCAACCGACGGCCGCGTGCGGGGCGAGGAACGCCGTGCCGTGTTTGGCTTTGGCGGGGAAGCGGAACTTCTTCACGTGCGTCCACGTGACAAGATCGGGCGAGGTGCCGAGTTGCATGCCGTGGCCGGCGGGCTCGTCCCAATACAGCCACCAGAGGTCGCGGTATCGGAGGAGCGACTGGCCCTCGGCCATGGACTTGAGCGCGTCCGGATGGCTGAACATTGGCGAGTGCGTGCCGGCAATGGGTGCGGAGACGGGAGTGAAGTTCGGGTGGTCGAGATCGAGGCCAGTGAAGGAGAGGCGGAGATTGCGGCCGGGCAGCGGTGTGACGTTGGGATCGCGGGAACACTTCATCACCATGACCCAGCGCGAATTCTTCTCGTCTACGCGCATCACGGCATCGATCCCACTGAAGTCCTGGTCGAAGAAGAGTCTCGCGTCACTGAACTGACGACCGTCGGACGTGCGGGTGATGTAGATGCGGTTGTCGTAGGGCGAGGTGTTGTTGCCCTTGTTGTCGCTGCCGTCGCCGTCGGAGCGCTCGCGCGGCGTCGTGCTCGAAAAGAGCACGAAGAAGTCGCGCTGGAACGGGTCCCAGTGCAACTCGGGCGCCCAGATGTTGCCCGGTTGATCCGCGGCGGGGAGAGATTCGGGGAAGGGGCGGATTTGGCGGGGCTCGCTCCAGGTCACGAGGTCGCGGGACTCGGCATAGCCGAAGACGCGGCCCGTCCAGTGGGAGGTCCAGACCATGCGGAACACGCCGTCGCGATAGAGGATGGAGGCGTCGCGCGTGAGATCCTGACCCGGCCACCGCGGGGGCGTGAAGATCGGTCGATCGCCGTTGAGCGGGGTGAAGGTGACGCCGTCGGCGCTCTGCGCGAGGAAGACGCCGGCCTGGCCGTTGTCGCGGAAGTAGGTGAAGAGGAGGACGTCGTCCGATCGAACTTGTGCGAGCAGCAGCGAGTTCGCCCCGCCGAGAAGGGCCAGACCGAAGACTCCCGCGAGCACGCTGACGAGCTTACGGCGGACGGGTGAGGGCCCGACGAAACAATGGCGGGCAAAGTCCATCACGGGTGGCCCGGTACGCCGGCTAGAACATCGCATTGAGGGTCAGCGAGGTCTTGCGCGGAGTGTATTGTTCGCGGAAGTACCGGATGGTACCGTTGGTGTTGCGGGGCAGGGCGATCAGCACCTGCTTGTCGAGCAGGTTGTCGACGTTGAGCTGGAGGGACATCCGGGTCCGGAAGAACCCCTTGAAGCTGTAGACGGCGAAGAGATTGTGCTGCACCCGGTCTGGATAGTAGAACGTCTTGCGGGCGTTGGCGGCGGCGGCATCGGTGTAGCGGTAGGCGCGAAACTTCTGCTGGAAGACGGAGGAAACGCCCAGCACGGTTCCGCGGAGGAAGCCCTGGTCCCACTGGTAGCGGTTGATCATGCTGTAGGCATTTTCGGCGTAGCCGGTGGTGGGTTCGCCGGCCTTGCGGACGACAATTTCACCGGCGGGGGGAACGAAGCCCAGCTGGTGCTGCGAGATGGGCAGGCCGGTTTCCCCCGTACCGACGCCCGAGGTGCGGAGGCCGAGGAACTGGGCGTTGAGGATCTGGCCGGAGTCCGGATCGAGGTTGGCGAAGTACGGGCTGGTGGGGTCCTTCAGCATCGCGATCGTGAGCGGGACCTCGGGCGAGGTGGCGTCGGCGGGATCTTGGCGCACGAGCAGCGGTGTGGTGCTGGTGCCGGAGCGGACCGCGACGGCCGGCTGGCCGCCCACCGTGGTGGTGTTGAACTGATCGTTGTAGAAGATCGGCAGGGTGACGTCGCTGCGCTCGGAACCGTTGGCCTGGGTGAAGCTGACGGTGACCTGCCAGGGGCGGAGCGGCCGGACGGTCAGTGCGACGCTCAGGCCATCGGAGGTGCGGCTGAAGACGTAACCTTGGCCTCCGTGCCGGCCGTTGATGCCGTCGGGATCGACGTCGTTGCGGAAGCCGCCGAGCGAGGCGGTGTTGTTGAGCTGCTCGGTCCGGTAATAGGTGATGCTGCCGGAGACGCGGTGCTCCCACATGGCGAGCTTCAGGCCGCCGTCGAAGCTGCGGCCGGAGCCAATTGGGAGGATGACGTTGTAGATGTCGCGATCGGTGGCGAAGTTGATCTTGGAGTTCTGCGAGCGGTTGGCGTAGGCGCGGAGGCCCTTGATGGGTGTGTCGACCACCACGCCATAGGCCTGGCTGTCGTAGGTGATGGGCCCTTTGAGCTCGGTGGTCGTGAGTCGCTCCTGCTCGGCGGTTTCGCGGCGGTAGCTCAGCAGCACGTCGATTTTTCCCTTCCAGAACTTGCTCGCGAGGCTCGAGCCGAAGCCGTTTTCACGCGTCTCGTCGATCTGGTAGCTGGACTGGTTGGGCCGGCCATCGGCGGTGAGCGGTCCGGACACGCCGAAGGGGTTGTTGGCGGTGGCGGGCACGGCGCCGGGATAGGCGCTGGTGCCGAACCGGTACATCTTTCCGTTGGGCAGGGTGAGGTACTCGGCGGGCCAGTCGTTCAGGCCGTAGGGCAGGCGGCCGGAAAAGATCGGCCGCCACTCGGACGGCATCTGGGTGCGGCCGGAGTCGGCGTTGGTGATTTGCGCCGGGTTGGTGACCCAGTTGCCGGCGCTGTCGATCTCGTAGAAGCGGGCGAAGCGGATGACCGTCCAGTTGCGCTGGCTGGAGTAGAAGCCGCTCAGGCGGTGATCGCCGAACCACCGGCCGAGATCGAGCCGGCCGACGCCGGTGAGGCGCAGACCCTGGGCGCCGGTGATGTAGGGATAGCTCTGGATCGCGGTGTTGGTGGCCCACTCCAGGATGCGGTTGCCGGCGGCATCGCGGTAGTTGTTGGAAGGATGGTCCGGGCTGAAGAACGTGGTGCTGGTGGGTTGGATGGTGGCGTTGACGCGGGTGTCGCGGCCGTAGCGCGCCTGGAAGGCGACGTTCTTCCAGCGGACGAGGTCCATGGTGACGCTGTTGGACTTGTTGACCCAGTGCTGGCGGTTCATCGCGCCCATGAGGGAGTCGGCGTTGGTGACGGTCACGAGGTTGTTCAGGAGGGCGGGGCCGCCGAGGCCGATGAGGTAATTGGTCGACTGGTTGTCGAGGTTGACGCCATTGGAGAGCAGAAGGCCGGCGGTGACGGGCACGCGCAGCGTGGCACCGCTGGAGGTGGCGGCTCCGCGGGTGTAGTGGCGGTAGTCTGCGAAGACGCTGACCCAAGGCACAGGCCGGAAGGTGGCGGAGGCCTGCAGGCCGTCCTGGTCGAGGCCGAGGAGCGGGCGGTAGTAGCGGTCGGCCGACTTCATCAGGTTCACGCGGACCCCGACGCGCTTGGAGCCGTAATTGGCGTCGGCGGTGTAGAGGGTGGAGCCCTCGGAGTCGAACTTCGCGCTGAGATTGGCGAAGCGGCGATTGACCGAGGCGCGCTTCGAGTTGACGACCACCACGCCGGAGGCGTCGCCGGAGCCGTAGAGGAGGTTGTTGGAGCCGTTGATGACGTCGGCGCTTTCGACGTCGAAGCTGTTCATCATCGACGTGGCGGAGCGGAGAAAGCCGTCGCGGCGGGGCGTGCCGATGGCGAACCCGCGGCCAGTCATGCCCTCGGGCTGGACGCCGTCGCCCTCCTGCATGCCGCGCTGATCCTCGTTGCCGCTCCCGAAGAGCGTGGCGCCGAGCCCGCCGAAGTCGCCGAGCAGTTTGAAAATGTCGCCGCCGCCGAGCTCGGTGATCATCTGCTTGGTCATGATGCGGGCGTCGACCGGAGTCTCCTGCAGGGAGGCGTTGACGCCGGTGAGCGAGTTCGTGTTGGTGGCGTCGTAGCCCTGGTTACCCTCGGCCACGACCTCGAAGGGCGAGAGCACGACGGCCGCCTCGGCTGTCGGAGCGGGGGCGGGTTTTGTTTGCGCGGCCAGCGGCGAGGCGAGGACGGCCAGAGTGGCGGCGGAAAAGAGCACGGCGCGGAGCGAGCAGGGTGTCGTCATGCGAAGAGGGGTGAGGCGGACTGGTGGCTGGAACGCTGGGGGGCGACGCCGGCTCCGCCAACCTCCGCAGTAGTGAAACCGTTCACTGGGCAGACGCTGAACGGAGCGGGAGGGAGGGCGGGGCCGAGACCGGGCGGGAAGACGGAGGTTGGCGCCTCCGACCGTCGGAAACGATGGAGGGGGCATCATCCTTTCGGATGATTCGCGGGCTGCACCCGTGGGGGTGGACGGCATCGAAAGCCGGGCCGGCGTCCGACGCCGGCCGGTTGCCGTCACGAAAAGGAGCCTCGACGCGACCCGCTCAGGGCAGCAGCTGGAACTCCGCGAGGGCGGGCCGGCCCTCCGCGGCGATGCGGAGCCGGAAGCGCCGGGCCTCGATCGCGCGGGGGAGGGCAACCTCGGTCCGACGGCCGATGGCGTGGCCCGTGGCGGCCGGGACCCAGCCCGCCGGGCCTTCGTATTCGATCGTCCACGCCGTAACCGGAAGGTAATTGCGGGGATCGAGGCGTTCCATCAGGAGGGCGCGGCGGACGGTGGTGGGTCGGCCCAGGTCGACCTCGAGCCAGCCGGACTTGAGCCAGAGCGGGTCCTTGGGCAGCAGGCGAAAATGGTCGAAGCGACGGCCGTAGATTCCGGCGGCGATGGTCTCGTCCCGCCCCGGGGACCAAAAGGTGCCCTCGTTATCATCGAGGGCGGCCTCGGCGGTGTGCATGAACTGCGGCGCGATGCTGCTCGAGACAATGGCCGGCCGGCGGTAGGCCAGCGAACCGGACGTCGAGGCTGGCGGGATGGCCGCGAGCGCAAAAGGCGAGCCGGTGAGTTGCAACTTGACGACGGTGACATGCGGATCGCGGCGTTCCGGCGGCACCTTGAGCCGGCAGGCGGTGGTGGTCTGGGTGACTTCGACGGGTGTGCCGTCGAGGAGGGCGGCATGACGCACCGATGCGGGCAGCGGCGGGAGTTGGGGAGTAGCCGATCCAAAGAGATGGACGTACACGGCGTCCGCGGTTCGCGTGGAGGCATAGGTCCGGGTGGGCATCCAGGGGCCCCCACGGGTGCCGTAGACGGCCTCACCGTGCCGCCGCAGCCAGGCGCCCATTTCGGCCAGCCGCTGGACCTGGGCCGGTTCGATCTCGCCGTCGGGCTTGGGCCCGACGTTGAACAGGAGGTTGCCGTCGCCGCCCACCGTGCTGACCAGAGTTTCGAGACACTGCTGGAGGGACTTCAGGCGGTCGTCGGGCTTCCAGTTCCACTGCGTGGCGATGGTCATGCAGGTTTCCCACGGCACGCTGTCGCAGTAGGAGCCGACGCGCTGCTCGGGCGTGGCGTAGTCGCCCCAGCGGCCGACGACCCCGTGCGACTCATCGGGATGGAGCGGCAGGAGGCGGTTGTTGAGGATCACGTCCGGCTGCAGCCGCCGGATGAGCGTGGCGGTATCTTCCGGGCGACTGGGGCAGGGCCAGCCGTCGAAGTCGATCCAGACCAGCGGAATCCTGCCGTAGCGGGTGAGCAATTCCGTGAGCTGGGCGTGCATGCGCTCGACAAACCGAGGATTGTGCTGCGGATGGCGGCAGTCGGGATCCCGCCAGTCTCCCGGCGAAAAGTAGTAGCAGAACGGCAGGTGGGCCTCGCGGGCGGCGGTGGCGAGTTCGGCGACCACGTCACGCCCGAAGGGCGTCTGCATGATGTTGTAAGGGTCGGTCTGCGTCGCCCAGAGCATGAAACCGTCGTGGTGCTTGGCGGTGAGCACGACGTAGCGCATGCCAGCGGCTTTGGCGGCGGCGATCCAGGCGCGGGCGTCAAATTTCACCGGGTTGAACTGCCGATGCAGGGCGTCGTAAACGGCGGGGCCGGTGGTCGCGCGCGACCAGCTGATTTCCTTGCCGGTGAGGGCGGCGGGGCCCCAGTGGATGAACATCCCAAAACGCGCCTCGCGCCACCACCCGAGGTGCGGCGCGGGCTCCGGCAGGACCGGGGCGGCGCCGCGGAGGGCACCGACAAGCAGCAGCGTGACGAGGGCGAAGCGGAACGGCACCGGGGTCATGGCAGGGGACGAATTATTCGGGCAGGGGGGTCCAGCGGCGGCCGTCGGGCGAGGACAGCAGGCCGAAGGTGGTGCGCCGCTGGTCGTTTTCGCCCATCAGGATCATGCGCCACCCGTCGCCGTCGCGCCACACGAACGGCGCACCGTATTTGCGCGCCATCCACTTCTGCCGGGGGATCTCGATCGGCCCCTCGAGCGACCAACGGCGGAGGTCGCGGGAGGTGGCGAGGGCGAGGCGCTGGCGGGCGAGCCCCTCGCTGTAGATCATTGTCCAGTGATCGCCGGTGCGCAGCACCATCACGTTCTCGACGCCGTCGGGGGCGCTCGCGGAATGGCCGAGGAGCGGGGCTTCCCGCGAAAGGATCTCCCAGCGTGCGAGCGCGGGATCCCGGGTGATCGCATGGCCGAGCAGGTTGGCGCGGAGCTTCTTGCCGGCCGCATCGGTCACGTCCGCCGAGCCGACGAAGTAGCAGTGCAGCGTGTCGCCCTCGACGACGAAGGTCGGGTCGATCACGCGCCGGTAGGTGTTCCAGGGGAGCTCGGCCGCCTCGGCGAGGAAGACCCGCGGTGCCGACCAGGATTTCAGATCGTGGGATTCGCTGACGCAAAGCCGGGTGGGCTGGGCGGGGTAGCTCTGGTAGGGCAGCAGCCAGCGTCCGTGCCATTGGACGACGTCGCCGGGGGAGGCGTAGCCCTTGGGCGAGAGGTCGGTGATGTCCTCGAAGCGGGAGAAATCCCGGGTGAAGGCGCGGGCAATCGTCCAGCTGTCGGGCGAGGCCCAGTTGGGGCCGACGAGGCGCGAGTAGAAGACCTGGTAGCCGCCCTCCACCACGAGCACGGAGGGGTCGCGCAGATTGTCGGTCGACACCCAGACGGGATTGCGCAGCCCGGCCGCGAGGGGTGCGGGTGCCGCCGGCAGGGCGGCGGCGATCCCGGAGGCGGCGAGGAGCGCCGAGGCGCGGGTACGGAGTTTCATGGCGAGGAATGGAAATCGAGCACCACCCGGCGCGCCCCCTTCTGCAGGGTCACGCGGCCGCTGTCCCACTCGGACTGCAGGAACGGGCTGTCGAAGGCGCGCGGCGGGGCGCAGTCGACCGGGACGCCGTTCACGAGCGGCGGACGCGAGTAGTCGGCGAAGAAGGTGAAATCGTCGCCGGCGAGACTGCGGTAACGCAGGGCGGCACCGTCCCAGGCGGGCCGGCGCTGGCGCAGCGCGGCGTGAAAGTCGGCGGTGTGGCTGAAGTCGCTCCGTTCGGCCACTTCGAGAATGACGGGGCTGAACTCATCCTCGGGATACAGCCACCGGCCGCGCGCCGGCTGGCGGTCGTCCTCCCGCCAGGCGAAGCCGCCCCGGGCCACGTGCACGGCGGCGAAGGCCCCGTCGGTCTCGGTGCACACCCAGCCGTCGATTTTCGCCGGGGGCGTGAGGCCATCGGCGGCGAACCAAACGCGCATCCGTCCGGCATCCACGCTGGTCCGCAGCTTTTGGCCAATCAGGGTGCCGCGGCGCTGGACGGACCATTGGGTGTTGTAGGCCCGGTTGTCGCGCGCGAGCTCGCACTGCGGGAGGATCGCGGCGGCGGGGTGGCTGGCGAAGATGACCCCGTGGCGCCGGTTCTGGGAGCTGATCATGGTCCAGTCGTCGGCGGGCCGGGCCTCACCCATGGCGGTGCCGAGGATGAAAGCCGGCGTGCAGTACGAGTAGCGCAGGATACCGCCGTCGTCGGTGCGCAGCCGGTAGTGCGGGGGCGCGTGGTGCTCGCGGCTGACGGCAAGGCCGAGCGGGCGCTGCGTCACCTCGTAGCGTCCGCGCCCCGGGAGGTCGCAGGCGAGGTCCACCACCACGAGTTCGGGCCGGTAACTCGTGGTCAGCGCGGTGAAAAGATCGCAGCGGTACGCGGGCGCCAGGCCGAGGCCAAAGAAGAGGTGTCCCAGCGCGGACGCCGGCACGTGGATATCGGAATAGAGTCGGGCGCGGCCGCCGCCGGCGATACCGTGGAGCTGCTCCTGCGCCCAGTGGGCGAAATAGAGATCGAGGAGGTGGCGGGTGAGCCGGCGCAGCTCGGGGTCGTCGGCGAAGTCGTGGACGTTGAAGAAGCCCTTCAGCAGGTGCGCGTTGTAGGCGACCGACATGAACTCGATGAACAGCCCCTTGCGGGCGCGCTCGAGCAGGTAGCGCTTCAGGTAGCGGTTCCAGTCGGCGTGGTGGGCCTCGGCGGTGCGGCCGTCATCGTAGCGGCGGGTGCGGAAACCCGGGTGCCGTCGGGCGAGGCGGGCGAAGTGCCAGAGGGTGGTGAAGCCCTGGGCGTGGTGGTTTTCGGATTCCTCGACCCACCAGGTGCCGGAGCGGGTGTCGTCGGCTTCGGCGAGGTGCGCGTGGGGACGGGAGTCGGTGTCGCGTCGCTGGCGGTAGAGCCAGATCGCCTCGGGGCACTTCAACTCGGTGGCGGGAGTGAGCGCGCCGCGGCGGCGCGGGCCCTGGGCGCCGTAGAATTCGATCAGCCGGAGCTGGGCCTCGGAGTGCCAGTGGAAGTTGTCCTTGTCGAAAATCTGCTCGGGGTGGGCGAGGAAGTGATCGGCCAGTTCCTGGAGGGCCGCGTTCGCCGCGGCGTCGTTCTCCTCGAGCCACAGCGCCCGCGCGGCGAACCCGACGAGGGAGAACGCGTAGGCGCGCACGAACGGGGCGCGGCCGCGGCTGAGGGGCGGCCGCGGCTCGGCGCGTTCGAGGGGGAGTCCGCGTTCGGCGGCGAGGATGGCCGCGACGCGGGTGGTGTAGCCGTCGCGAATGGCCGCGAGTTGGGACTCGGGAAGCGCGGCGACGGGTGCGGCCGCACCGGCGGCCACCGCGGCGCCGGCGGCGAGGAGCACGCCGAGAGAGCAGGCACGGGACGGTGCCGGGGTGGCGTGCGCCAGCACGTGGAAATAGCGGGCGAAACTCAGAACGAGAACGTGTTGGTGAGGATGAACTGCCGCGGGTCCTGGTAGCGGTAGGTGACGGGCTCGAGGGTCTGCGGGTGGACGCTGTTGACGATCAGCTCCTGTTGGTCGGTGACGTTATTGATGTTGAGCTGCACCGACCAGCGGACCTTGCGATTGAAGAGCGGGCGCGAGTAGCCGAGCTGCAGGTCGTAGACATTCTGGTCCTTCGCCGTCGCATTGGCGATGCGATTCACGGTGCGGCCGTTCCAGGTATCGGTGTAATCGGCGGTGGCGGGGACGGTGTATTCGACCTTGGCACCCGCGACGCGGCCCCAACGCAGGCGGGTGCCGGCCCCGATGGTGAAGCCCCTCAACCGGCCGGAGGAGAAGTCGTACCGGGTGCGAAGATTGAGGTTGTGGAGCGGGTCGCCGACGAAACGCATGCCCTCGTAGATGTGCGGGTTGTCGAAGAAGGCCTGTTCGGCGGCGGCGATCGACTCGTTAACGCTGTCGTTGTTCAACACGAAGGCACCCGTGGCCGTGGCCTCCGCCGGGGAGCGCCAGTCGGTCGAGCTCGGCGCATACTGCGGCCGGGGCTGCGTCGCGTTCTGGGTGATCGAGAGGGTGGAGTACTTCTTCCAGTACGGCTTCCAGGCGTCGAGATAGGCGCGAAACTCACGGCCGATATTGGAGCGGAGGGTCTCGTTGTTCGAGTAGTTGACGGAGACCGACCACGCGGCGAGCGGTTTGCCGACGATTTCGAGTTCGTAGCCCTTGCTTTCGGAATCCTGGGCGTACCCATTCACCTGATTCATCACCTGGATCTGGGTCTGGGCGAAGGCGGCCTCGTCGGCCGGCAGAATCGTGGAGTTGGCGAGCGCGGTCCAGATGTTGACAAGGTTGGTCTTGTTGAAGCCGGAGCCGCCGAACTCATTCTTGGAAATGGTGTGGTAGCGCGTGGCGGTGACGAAGACGCGGTTCTGGAACAGGCTGAGCTTGAGGCCGTAGTCGGTGGTTTCGCCTTCCGGCGCGGGAGTCAGGTCGGCGCCAGTGGTCTGCTTCACGTCCTTGGGCGCGACAAAATTGGTGGTTGGCGTGCTCAGGCTGTTGGAGGTGTTGACGAAGGCCGAGAGCCACCGGGTGACGTGCAGGACGCCGCCCAGCGTGTGGGTGTGGCCGCTGTAGATGGTGGGCGGCCGCGACTTGGCGTCGACCGGCAGCCAGACGCCGGTATTGGGAGCGGTTGCTTCGGCGGCGGGATCGCGCACGGCGAGGCCGATCCAGTTTTTCACCCGGTCCTGACGGTAGCCATAGGTGGCGACGAGGCGGTTCTTGAACAGGAAGGCCTGCGCGACCCCCATGTAGGCCCCGGTCTCGCGTTCGACCGGGCTCGCGACCGACTGCGCGCGTTCCACCGCGTGCGCGTAGAGGTTCGTGACGGCGCCCGTCCGCGGATCTTGATACGGGATCGGGCCGTTCAAGGAGTAGGGGGCCGGGATGCGATAATTGGGATCGTTGAGCACGCTGAGATCGCTGAGGTAGTAGCGATGGTACACCTTGTTGGCGGCGTTCTCCGGGGTGGGATTGAAGGCGCCGCCGCTCGAAATGTCGGGACCCTTGAGCCAGGAAATCTGGCGGTTGCCGCCGCGGCTGGCGGTTTGCACCCCCTCGCCGAGTCCGGCGAGGCGCAGGGTCGCCCACTCCCGGAGACTCTTCTCGTAGGAGAGGGTCGCGCGGACCTGCTGGGTGCGGGACTTCGAGAAGATGAGGTTGGGTGACATCTCGAAGTAGTACAAATCGGCGGCGGGGCGGAGCTGGCCGTTGGGGAGGTAGCGGTTGGTGTCGGCGGCGATGCCGTAGAGGTCCCACTGCAGGTCGTTGTGGACATTGCGGCGCAGGCTCTGGCGGTTGAAGCCGAGTTCGAGGTTGAGGTCGCGCGCCAGCTCGCGCTGGAGGATCGCGGTGACGTTGGAGACGTCGAAGAGGCCGGAGATCCAGTTGCCCTCGAGGGCGGCCTCGGGGAAGCGGCGGCCCATCTCGAAATCGTTGCGGAGCGGACCGACCGGCCGTTCGGCGGTGGTGAACTGGCGGTAATTCTGGGCGGCCCGGAAGCGATCGCTCACGACCACCCAGTCGCCGGAGCTGCGCTCCTGCACGCCGGTGACGGCGGTGGCGCCGGTATCGCGGAGGGGCGTGCCGGGGGTGCCGGCGGCACCGGGCGTGAAGGGCGCGCCGGGCACATAGGTGGCAGCGAAGTTGTTGAAGATGGGCCGGCCGTTCTGCTCCCAGAGCGAGCGAAGATCGTTGCCCCAGAACGGCCGCGGGACGGCGCGACTGATGTCGCCGTATTCGGCCTCGACGCGCACGGTCGTCTTCTGGTCGGGGCGCCACTTGGCCGTGAGGAAGAGGCGGTCCTGATGATGGTGCCCGGCCTTGCGCCAGGATTCCTCCCGGCCGTGCAGCAGCAGCGTGCGCACGGCAAACTTGTGACGCGCAGCGGCGACGTTGGCGTCGGCCACCCAGCGATAGCCGCCCCAGGAGTCGAGGCGGTTGGTCACGCTGTAGAAGTTGCGATCGGTCATCGCCTGCTTGGTGGCGACGTTGATCTTTCCGGCGGGCGAGCCGAAACCGAAGAGGATGGAGTTGGGACCGCGCGAGACCTCGACGCGGTCGGTCATGTACATGTCCACCTCGCCGGGGGCGTCGAAGAAGTTGATGCTGCGCGCCCCGCCGGGCAGCCCGCGGATGCGGATGGAACGGATGCTGTCGTTATAGCCATCGGCCACGGGTCCGGCCGCGCGGGCGTCATCGGTCTCCATGCGCGTGCCCATGCCGTACTCGATGGCGTTCTCCAGATTGGTGGCGGCGATGTCGCTGAGGAACTCCGCCGTCATCGGGCTGATGGCGGCGGCGACGTCCCTGAGGTTGGTGCGCAGGCGCGATCCGGCCAGGGTGTCCTGCCCGGCATAGCCCTTGTCCTGAGTGGTGCTGACTTCAAAGGGCGAAAGCTGGATCGTCTCCTCCCGGGCGGCCGCCCCGGCGGAGGGCGCGGCGGGCTGGGCGGCGGGCAGCGCGGACGGGAGCAGGAGGAACGGGGCGACGAGCGACGCGGCGAACGAGCATTTCATGGGGTGGCGGGGGCCTTCCGGATGCAGCGGGCGGCCGCTGAAACGGTCAATTGGCCGGGCATCATCCTTTCGGATGATGGGCGGGAGGGTGGCGTCCTGCTCCCGGCTCTTTGCTCCCACCGGGAGGGCCAGAACAAGAACGAAGGGCGAGAACGACTCGGCGGCGTGCGCCTACATCCGCAGCAGGCCGCGTTCGATCGCGAGGGTGACCGCGCGGGTACGGTCGGGGGCATCGAGCTTGGCAAGGATGTGAGCGATGTGCGTTTTGACCGTGGCTTCGCTGAGGTTGAGGACCGCGGCGATCTCCTTGTTGGCCCGGCCGTGCGCGATCAGGACCAGAACCTCGGTCTCGCGCGCACTGAGGGTGACGCGGAGGTTGCGCTCGGCGACGCGGCGGGCGAGCTCGGGGGGCAGAAAGCGCTCGCCACCGGCGACGGCCCGGATCGCGCGCACGAGTTGCTCCTTCTCGGCCGACTTGGGCAGGTAGCCCATGGCGCCGGCCTCGAGCGCGCGGTGGATGTCCTCGGCCGTCTCGTTGATCGACACCACGATGATATGCGCCCCGGGATGCTGGGCGACGAGGCGCTGGGTGACCTCAACACCGTGAATATCGGGCAGGATACCGTCCATCAGCGTGACATCCGGCCGCAGCCGGGGGAACAGCGCCAGGGCTTCGGCGCCGTTCCGCGCCTCGCCGACGAGTTCGAGGTCGGCCTCGGCCGCGAAGGCGCCCCGCAGACCGAGGCGCACCATGAAGTGATCGTCGACGACGAGGATGCGGATGCGGGCGGGTTTCATGGTGAGGGAGCGGAGGCCGCAGTCGGGACTGTGACGGTCACCGTGCACCCGGCGCCGGGGGCGCTGGTGATGGAGAATCCGGCGCCAATCTTCGCGGCGCGTTCGCGCATGCCCAGCAGACCGAAATGGAAGCCGGCGGCGGACTCCACGCTGTCCGGGTGGAAGCCGCGGCCGTCGTCGCGCACGGTGAGGCGCGAGACGCCTGGCTCGTGTTCCAGGGTGAGGGTGACTTCACGGGCGCCGGAGTGCTTGAGCGCGTTCGTCAGCGCCTCCTGCGCGATGCGCAGGAGGTGAAATTCACTGGCGGCGGGCAGTCGCTCGGCGCGCTCCCGGACCTGGACAATCGCGCGGGGGCCGCCGGGGACGACCGCGGCTTCCGCCATGGCCTGCAAGGCCGCGGCGAGCCCCTGGCGGGCGAGAACCTGCGAGCGGAGATCCCACACTGAGCGCCGTGCCTCGAGCCGGGTGAAGCGCAACATGCGCCGCGCAAGCAGGAGGCCCTGTGCGGCGGCGGCGGGATTGCGGTGCACGGCATCCTCGACCCCGTCGAGTTGGAGGGCCACGCCGGAGAGCTGTTGCTCGAGGGTGTCGTGGAGGTCGCGCGCCATCCGGTCCCGCTCCTTGCCCACGGCTTCCTGGCGCAGTTGGTCGCCGATGATTGCCAGTTGCCGCCGGACCTGTCGGCGCAGCATCCAGCTGCCGGCGAGGCCCAGGGCCGCCAAGGTGCTCATGAGGCCGAGGGCCGCGAGGAGGCGCTCGGTGTTCCACCACGGCGCCCGCGAGATCACGGTGATGGCCGCCGCCTCGCGCAGGTGCAGGCGGAAACCGTCCACCCAGCCCATGCGCGGCAGGGCATGGGTCGTGGTGAGCTCGCAGATGCCGGTGAGACGGAGACGGTCGCCGGCGGCGAAGCGCGCGTCCCGGCTTTCGCCGATCGGCAGCAGGACCTCAAAGATGAGGGAGTCGAGCTGGCATTCGAGGATGGCCTCGCTGCGCCCCTCCTGGCGCGTGAGAAACACCGCTTCCAAGGTGATCAGTTCTGCGTGCACGGCGGGCCAGTGCTGCCGGCGCTGCGGGGACGGCACGGGCGCCGGGCGGGTGTCCCGTCCGAGGGCCGTGACGCGGGCGGCGCGAAGCACGGGGCGAAACGGCGCAAGGCCGCCGAAGCCCTCCACCTCCACGTGGGTGCCCGACGGGAGCGGCTCGGCCGGGGTGGCGTAGACCCGCGTGCTGCCGGTGCGATCGCGCAGGTAGAAGCCGTTCGAGGTTGTCTGGGTGATCACTCCCGTGACGCGCACCGGCGTATGCGGACCGAAACCGGCGGTCAGCAGTTCCGTCACCCCGATCACCGGCGGGGTGCCGCCCTCGCTGAGCAGCGGGCGCGGGAGAATCATCGCCATCGACGGCACGAAGAAATGGCGGTCGGTCATCTGTCGCTCGCGATTGAAGATCGTGCCGAGCACTCCCCGGAGCAGGACGGGGCGGAGCAGCAGGGCGGCCGCCCGCTCCTCGGCGCCGGGCTCCGCCGGGAGCTCGGCCTTGAGGGTCAGCCCGTACACCTCGAGCTCGAGCGTGATCCGGTCGTCGCGGTTCTCCACGCCCAGGAGGACGGCGGGCACCTCGACCCAGCCCGAATCGAATTCCGGTTCGAAGAGCTGCTCCGCCGCGAGGCGCCGAGGCGGCGGCAGTTCACCCGGACCCAGCACCGTGGCGCGCCCGCGGGCGAGGCTTGGGTAGTATCCGAGGATCCGTGACACGCCCGCGACCCGGATCCGGGTGCCGGGGGAAAACCGGGGCGGCGGCTCGCCGGGCTGCGGTTCCAGGTTCACGTAGCAACCGGCGGTGCCGTCGTGGATGAACAGGTTCCACCCCGAGGCGGGGTCGCGGCCCAGCACCGTGGCCTCCACCCGCACCGCGACGCCGCGCGCCGCCTCCGCCGGTGGGAGGGCCCGGACGGCCGCCAGGCTGGTCAGCGGCTCGGCGGCGGCCGCCGGCAGCAGGAGCCCGCAGAGGGCGAACAGGCGAAGGGCGAGCATCGGAAGAGGACGGTGGCCGGCGCCGGCGGGGTTGTAGCTTCCGGGTCAGCGACCGACGGAGTCGCGGGGATTCATAAGCGTGATCCCGAGCAGGCCGATCACGACTTCCTGCGAAAGCGTTTCGAGCGTGACGTCGGCCAGCGCGACCCCGGGGCGCAGGCGTTGGGAAAGCAGGACGGTGCGGCAGTTGGCGCCGAGGGCCACGGTTTCAGGCCACGGCTGGGGCACGGCAAAGGCGTCGATGTCGGCGGTGTAGTACGTGCGGCTGTCCTGACCCGCGGCGGTGGCGCCCGCTTTGACGGGGCAGAGGTTCCAGAAGTTGAAGGGCGGCACGAGCTCGAGGCGTTGCTCCGCGCCGTCGGCGTAGCGCAACCGCAGGACGGCGTTGGCGATGCGGCCCTGCATCGGGTTGGTGGAGCCGGCGACCAGGAACCAGACGGCCTCGGCGGCCCGCCCCACTGGCACGGTGACGGCGCGGGGGAAGTTATCCCAGAGCGAGGTGAAGGCGATGTTGCGGGCGCCTTCGGTCCAGGCGAACGGCACCCCTTGCGGCGTGCGAAGCAAGGAAGGATCCCCGGCGGCGAGGAGGCCGGGCACGGACTCGAACCCGATCTCGGGCGGACCGGATTTCCAGTGCGGGAACGTCCACGGCGAATAGCCGTCGGATCCCAGTCGTACGGAAATGGTGGCCGGCCGGGGAGACAGGTATTGCTGGCGGAAGATCGCCCGGAGGTCCGCGTTGCGATGCGGGGCAAGATCCACCTGCGCCCAGTGGGCCCCGGCCGGGATCTCGGCCACCGGCAGCGCGTGCGCGACCAGTCCCGCGGTGAGTGACTCCGCCACGGTGGTGGTCACCCGCCACTGCGGCAGCTCACCGACGCGAACTTCAGTGCGGTGTGTCTGATACCGCCGGGTGCTGCCGTCTGGGAAGGCCGGTGGGGCGAACGCGAGTGCGGGCGGCGACCCCGCGGTGAGCACCTCGACCACCGACTCCTCGGCCGCGGGCAGCGTCATCTGCAGCCGCGTGCAGCCGTAACCCGGTGTCGCCTGCCACGGGACGCGGCGGCCGCTCACGGTCACTCCCACCACCCGTTGGGCCCGGATGGGCAGCAGGAGTTCGACGGGCGCCGGCTGGCTCAGCCGGAGGCGGAGGGTGGTGGCATTCCCCTTTCGCTCGAAGCGCAAGTCAAAGTCCGGCGTGCGGATCTGCGCGTGCCCCCAGTCCGCGGGAAACTGAGGGGCGAGCCGGACGATTTGGTTCGGGTAGTCGGGCGCGTAGCCGAACAGGCCTTCCACCAAGGTGCGGGCGAAAGGATGCACGCAGTCGCCAAAATCCGTGCCACCCTGCGGCGCGCCGAGGTTGCCCGGGCTGGGTTGGTTGAAGGCGCTGTGGACGAAATTGCCGCGGAACACGTCCCAGCCGTCATCCCCCAGGCCCGCCTGAAAATACGCCAGCGCGAGGTGGTGGTTGTCGCCGGGCCACATCTCGCGCACGGACCAGATCCCCGGCACGAAATTCGACGTCCACACGCGGCGACCGCCCGTCGGCAGACGGTCGTTCTGCAGGCCCCACTCGGTGTAGCGCAGCGCGGTGAGCGACTGCTCGGAGTCGAGCAGGCCCGCTCCGATGGGAAGAAAGATGCTGTACAGCCACGCGTCGTCGTGCAGCCGCCGGTGACCGCCTTGTTCACGGTAGAGGCCGGGATGGCCGCGCGTCGGGTTCCAGAGGTGGCGGAAGAATCCCTCCCGAATGCGGGCCAGCGCTGCTTCGTGGCGCGCCACCTCCGCCGCCTCGCCGGCCCGGCGGGCGAGGTCGCGGGCGGCGCGGTGGCCGCTGTAGGCGTAGGCGGTTTCGTCCGGCGTGCCGCCGCCGTTGAACCACACCGAGTCGGTCGGCCAGGTGTTGATGTAGCTCTCGTAGGTGCCGTCGCCGTCGGGATCGAAGCACTCGCGCATCCACTCGAGATGAAGTTCGAGGGCCGGACGCAGCTTCGCCTCCAGGGTGGGGTCAGCGGTCCAGCGCCAGGCATGGATCAGCTGCTCGAAGAATTGGGACTGCATGTTGTAGAACTTCTGGTCGCGGGTGAGGCGGCCGCGGCCGTAGAAGCGCGAGTCGCGCGCCGCCTCGGTCAGCAGCGTGGCGGGGTCGGCCGCGAAGGAGTTCTTCGTCGTCTTGGTTTCCTGGGACGCGAGATAGTAGTCGGCTTGGGCGCGCACGCGCTCATGCCAGCCGTAGGCGGTGCCACCGTAGAACGTGCGCCAGCCCGGGAACCGCATGTTCCACATCATCGCCCCATGCACGAACACCGGTGGATACCAGACTCCGTCGATGGCGGCCGTGGCGGCGGTGGCGGCGGCATTGAGAAAGGGATCGGGGGTATCAACCACGACCCGCGCAGCGAGGGCGGTGGTGCGGACCGAGGCGGCGGCAAACGTGTCCGCCGGAGCAGACGACGCGGCGCCCGGCTCCCCGTCGGCGAGGAACGACCAGAAGACTTCGCCGGTCGCGTCCAGCGGCACCACCCCGCAGGCGAGGGGACGCGCCGGGTTCCCGCCCACCGCGACTGGCGCTCCGATCTCTTCCGCTCGCCGCGCCCCGGCCAGCAGCGTCAGCGGCGTGGCGGCCTGATCCGCCTCGCCCGCGAGCAGCGATCCCGGTGCGCTGCAACGGCCCCGGATAATCGGACCACCGTCGTCCGCCTGGAGCGAGAAACCGGCGCCATCCGCACTCAGCCGATTCCCGGCACAGAGTTCGGGTTCGAAACCGCGCTGCCGGACGGCGGGCATGGTCAGGGTGTCGAGGGCGTTGGAGAGATTGGTGCCCAGCTTGCGCGACGCTCCGCCGTAGGCCCAGATCAGGCGATCGCCCGGGCGCACCCCGCGGGCGGTGACCCGTGCTGTCAGGCCCACGCCCCTGGCCGCCGGCTGCACTTCCCAGGTCAGGGTCAGCCCCGGCAGGCGGGACGAACGAATGGTCCAGGTCATTCGGCCAGCGCGGTAGGACGTCGCCACTTCGTCGCCTTCATGCAGCCAGAGGCTCTCGCCGTTGGCGGCGCCGACCCCGAGGAGCAAGGTGCCGTAGTGCCGGTCGCCCCGGGCAAAGCGGGCAAGGGGACGATCGCCGGTGAGCACGAACGCGTTGGTGTTGGCG
The DNA here is from genome assembly GCA_016222805.1 of Verrucomicrobiota bacterium. Classification (GTDB taxonomy): domain Bacteria; phylum Verrucomicrobiota; class Verrucomicrobiia; order Opitutales; family Opitutaceae; genus ER46. The sequence goes on from JACRQG010000027.1 coordinate 112,085, forward strand.
CAGTAGAGCGGTCGGTTGTTGAAGGCGTCGAGATTCCGGCCCACGACGGCGCCGTCCTCAGCCCGGTAGCGGGTGGGGATGGTCGGCGCGACGTGGGCGGGCGAGGCAGGGCTGGGTGTGGCGCCGCGGCAACAGACCAGAAGGGCGAAGAAGCCGAGCGCGGCAGCGAGGCGGAGGATCATGGCCGGAAGCCGAGGTGTAATGGAAAAGAGGGGCCGTTGGAAACCCCGTTCAGCGGGCAGACGCGGCGCCGCTCGCATGGGACACTGTCACCGGCCCGAGGAGTCCGGAGTCGCGTAGGGGTTCCTCTTTCTTCCAGAGAGGAAAGGTCACGAACGTCTGCCGGCCGGCCGGGCTGGCTTTGCCGGCCAGCACCCAGTCTGGCCACCGGATGAGCCGGCCGTTCTTTTCGCGTTCGGCGTCCTCCGGCAGCGCGGCGTCGCCAATGAGGCGGTTGACCCAGAGGTTGACGACGGCGATTTCGAGCTGGTTGGGGCCGGGTTGGATGGCCTCCGTGAGATCGACCCGGTACGGTGGCTTCCAGAGGATGCCGAGATCCCGCTGGTTCAGGCGCACCCGGGCCATGATCTCGACGCGGCCCAGGTCGAGTTCGATTCGACCCGAGGTCGCCGGGGCCGTGAACGTGTGCCGGTAGATCGCGGTGCCCGAGAAGTGCCGGACCTGCGGGTCGGCATGGTGATTCCACGCGAAGAGGCTCTCGACCGGGAGCTGCGCGGGCGCCCCGCTGCCCGCGGGAAAGGCGACCGTCCAGGGGCCGACGAGGGTTTGCACCGTGCGGAGCGCGGCGGGCGTCGCGTTGTTCCGCTCGCGGCCGGTGCCGGCGGCGCGTGGTGGCACCGACTGGGCTCCGGCCGTGGGAAACACCACGAAGGCCGAGCCGCTCGGCCCCAGCGCGAGGTCGACCGCGGTGCGCCCGTCAGGAGTGAAGGCGACGTCGAGCGGCCGGCGCTGGCCGGTCTCCGGATCCCAGAGCTCGCCCGGGCGGCCATGGACGCGGAAGGTGCACCGGGCCGTCACGGGCTCGGCGGCGGCCGAGGCCACGAAGTAGATCTCCGCGGTCGGCGACGAACGATGGATCCACGAGACGGGAACCGAGCTGTCGAAATCTCGGGCCACGCCCAACCGCGCGAGCACCGCCTCGGGGGCGAGGCCGCGGAAAACGCGACCGCGGCCGAAGGGACGCTCCTGCTCTCTCGCCTCGCCCCAGAGTTCGGCGACAAGCCGGCGAAGTTCGGCGTCGGCGTGGGGGCCTTCGGCAAGTCCTGGTGTCGCCCGCGGTGGCTCCCCGAGCAGGCTCGCCCCGGCGGCGACGAGCGTGCGCAGCTGCCGCAGGCGCTCGAGCGACATGGTCGCAGTCGGCCGGAGGATCAGGAGCCGGTAGCTCCGGTCATGGGGCAACACCACCGCGCCCGCCACGGTGCGCGCGCGCCGGAACGTGTCCGGGCCGCAGGCGTCGTAGTCGTAGCCGGAGAGCGGCGTGGTCTCGAATCGCTCCAGGGGCTCTTCGGGAGCGAGCACGAGGACATCGGCGGCGATCGGCCCCTGGCGGAGCAGGAGCTGGCAGCGGGCGAGATAATCATGCCACGGCTTCGACCATTCCCACCAGGTCTGGGTGCTGTCGTATTGCTGCCCCCAGCCGCCCATCATCAGGCCCGGTCGGAGTTGGGGGAACCGTTGCATGGCGAAGCGGTGAAACTGGAACCGGTTCGCCCCGAGGCAGAGGATCTGGTCGCCGAGCGCCTTCAAGGTGGCCGGGTGCGACTGCCAGCGCTCCTGTGCGGTGGAGGTGAACGCCTCGACGCCGACCACCAGGCGCCCATTGAGGTTGGCGGCGGAGGAGGCGAGTTTCACCGTCTGGCGGTAGTCGGTGGTCGTGTTGGGAATCGCCCAGAATTCCCCCATGGGTTCGTCGGTGAAGTTGGCGGCATCGAGATCCTGGCCGGTCGTGATGTAGGGCTGCACGGCGAGCCGCATGCCGTGCGCGTGGCAGAGTCGCTGCATCTCCGCCCAGAAGTTCTCCGTCACCAGTTCTGAGACGGTCAGGCGAAGGTCGTACAGGAAGCGCTCCGAGGTCTGCAGATCGTCGATCACGCGGCCAGTCACGATCGGCAGGAACGGGATTGGGTCGTAGCCGCGGCGTCGCCGGAATTCGGCCGGCATCTGCTCCGTCCAGTTCTGGCCGCCGGCCTCCCAGCTATCGACAAAGAAGGTGTGGAAGGTCTGGCCCGCCGCCGGCCCGGCGAGTTCCACCATTCGCTTCATCACGTGGGCGAAGTGCGCGCGGATCCCCCGGGGATCGAGCTTGTCGCATTCCGGGCCGAGACCTTCGGGGGTCGCGGGCAGGGTCTTCTGCCCGGTCCAGGTGTGGCCGAAACGCAGGAGCGTCCACTCGCCGTCCGGAACCTCCCAGCTGAGCGTGCCGTCGGACTGCAGCAAGGGCGTGAGATCGATGACGTGGGCGCGGGGAAGGCAGACCGCCGCGGGCGCGGTGGCGTCGGGTGGGGCGCTGCGGGTGCCCAGCCATTTCACGTAGTTGAGCCAGACCAGTCGCTTGGGATCGAGGCCGTCGAGCTTGTAGGCGGCCTGGGCGTCGGTTTCGCGGAGGGCGAGCACGGCGACGTCGCGGTAGAAGCCGCCCATCGCCTCGGGCGGAGGAAGCGGGCCGGAGAACTTCTGCCCGCCGCGGACGCGGGTGGCGCGCTCGACGAGCCGCTGGGCGGCGAACTCCGGTCGGATCCACGGTCCGCCGTTGCCGCTGTAGCCGGGTCCGTTTTGCGTCATCACCTCGAGACCGAGGCGCCGCGCTTCGGCGATCTGGTGGGCGAAGAGCTCCTGCCAATCCGCCGCGAAATACTTGTACGGCCCGGGCGGGATGCCGGGCTGGGCGACGTCGAACATCGTCATGCCGCCCAGGCCGGCGCGCTGCATGGCCGCGAGTTCGCGCGTGATGCTCTCCTTGCTGACGTTGCCGTGCAGCCAATGGCCCCAGACCCACGGCCGCGTACTGCCCGGCGGAGCCGCGAATTGCCGGGCGAGTTCCTCCGACGCGACCGCGCCCTGGCTGGCGAGAAAGACACAAAGAAGCGTGCCGCATCCGAGGGGTTTCATTCCCAGCAGGCTGGCGACCGGCGGGCGGGACATCCAACCGCCCGCCATCATCCTTTCGGATGAGCAAGGGCCCCGGCTCCTGAAACCACGCCAATCGGGCCGGATTCATCCGGCTGCCGTCGTTTCAGTTCAGCAGCAGGTGAAAGACGCGCAGGGCGGTGCCGGTGCTCTGGGGGTCATGCTCGGCACTGAGGCGAACCCGAAACGTGTGGCGCCCGGGTGCGAGTTGGTCGTCGAGGATCACGGCCCACGGCAGGTGCAGACTGCGGCTCCAGCGGGTGTAGGCGTCGATCGTGCGGGTTTCACCGCCGTCCACGCTGAACTCGATCACGCCCGCGTCGGGCCCCGAGGTGATGAACAGGCCGGCGCCCGTGCCTTCGATGGTGAACTCGAACTCGGCACCCGGCTGCGTGCCCACGACTGCGGGCACGTCGACGAAACCGGCGCGGGTGGACTTGCCGTCGGTGGGGCGCCAAGCCGCCTCGCGCGTGAAACCGTTCAGGATTCGGATGTCGGAGACCGGCCCGAGACGGCCCCGAGAATAGCTGTGGGGATCGAGAGGTGCGGTGGGCAGTGGAACTGGTGCCGGCAAGAGGTCCGGAGATCCGGCAAACGCGGCGTCGAACAACCGGGCAATGCTCCGGGCGTAGACCTGATGACCGAACGGTGACGGGTGGAGGTTCTTGAAATCGCCCTCCCAGGTGAACTGGCCGGCGTCGATGCGCTCGGTGACTTCGCGGGCGAGGTCGAGCGACGGGTTGCCGTAGGCAACGGCGACCTTCTCGTGCTGTTCGATCACGAGCGGGGCCCGGCCCTGGCGGTAGGCCTCCATGTGCTCCGGCATCACGAAGTGCAGGTGCACGATGTCGACGAGGGGATTGGCCACGCGCGCGTGGCGCACCACGCCTTCCAGGCCGCGCAGCATGCGCTCGGGCTGGTCGGGGATGTTGGTGGCGTCGTTCACGGCGGCTTCGACGAAGAGCAGATCGACCGGTCCGCGGGAAAGCACGTCGCGTTCGAGGCGGAAGGCGTGGGGCACGGAGCCGAGGGAGCCGATGCCGGCGCCGATGAAGTCGAACTCGGTGCGTGGAAACCGACGCTGCAGATCCTTCATCACCAGCTCGCGCCAGCCGGACATCGCCGTGATCGACCCGCCGAGAAACGCGACGCGGCCGGTCTTGCCTTGGGCGAATTTCGCGTGGGCGCGAGGCAGCCCGGCGCGGAGCGCGAAGTACTCCCGTCCCTGCGGCAGGGCGGCGGGATCGTAAGAGACCGCACGCGCGGCGGGGCGCTCTCGCAGCTCCACCGTCTGGCCGGCGCGGAGCCGGCCGCGGAGTTCGCCGTTGGCGCGGACAAGGGGAAGGGAGGACTCGTGATCGCGGCCGGCGAAGGGATCGACGAGGCGCAGATCCTGGTCGACGGTGGCGCGAACCGTGGCCCGGCGCATCCGGCCGTCGCGCACGTCGGCGGAGACGACGAAGCCGCCTTCGGCGCGGAGCTCGCGGAACGACGCCTCACGCCAGTTCGAGGGCAGGGAGGGAAACAGGCGCAGCCGACCGCCCCAGCTTTGCAGCAGCATCTCGTGCACGGCCTGCGCGGCCGCGAAGTTGCCCTCGAGGGTGAACGCGCGGCCGCGGTAGTTGGAGATCTTCGAGCCCGTAATCACGCCATTGAGGTGAAAGCCGTTGCGCGAGGTGGTGTGCTCCCGATACGCGGAGAGGAAGCGAAGGGCTTCGTCGCCGCGGCCGACGCGCGCGCGGAGCGCGGCCATCCAGCTGAAGCTGTAGCCGGTCCAGGCGGAGGTGCCGAGGCGGTCGACGTCGGCGAGCGTGGCGTCGACAATGCGGCGAGTGTCCGCGCCGTCTTCCGGATGCAGCAATCCCAGCGGGTGGATCGCCATCAATTGCGAATGGTGGCGGTGCGAGGCGGTGAGCGCCTCGCCCGGCGCGACGAGGAGGACACCGGCGTCGTTGAGAGCGAGGGGGCCGAGTTGCGCGCGAAGCGAGCGCCAGCGGGCCGCTTCCGCATCGCGGCTGAGGGCCGTGGCCATCTCGGCGTTGGCGAGGAAGAGCCACTGCAGGAGCGCGTGATCGAAGTTGGAGTGAGGCGGGAGCCAGGCGCGCTGGGTATTGTTGTGAATCTCGGGCGAACTGGAGAGCGGCAGCTTGAGGTGGCCGGTGCGCGGGTCAGGCTTGAGCAGCTCGGCGAGCGCGTCGCCGATGGCGGCGCCGTACGGGTAGGCGCGATCGGCGAGAAAGCGGGGATCCATTTCGTAGCGCCAGTGCCAGTAGAACGACTGGGCGACCCACGCGCCCATCGTGGGCGAGAGCGTGTAGGGAAACCAGGAGCCCATGGCGCGGCCGTCGAGGGCCATGACGCCCGGGACAATCATCCCATGTCTCACACCGAAGAAGTCGCGGGCGAACGCCTCGTGCCGCGGCTTCAGGTCCCACATGAAGTCGAGGAAGCTCAGACCCTGGTCGAAATGCCCGGAGGCAAGATAGGCCCAGTAGGTGAGCTGGGTGTTGAGGTCGTGATGGTAGTCGCCCCGCCACGGAGGGAGGACGCCGGCGTCGGCGGTCCAGAGACCCTGCAGCGGAATCGGCGGCGCGCCGCGGCGGGAGGCGGCGCCGTAGAAGTACCGGACGAGGTTATAGTGCTGCTGCAGCGCGGCGTCGGGCAGGGAGACGGACGAGGCGGCCCAAAACTTCTCCCACCGTTGCACGTGCTCGGCGCGGGCCGCGTCGTAGCCGCGCGCGAGCGCCTGGGCCACGCGCTCGCGCGCGAGTGCGGCGGGGTCATCAGCCTCGCGGTTGGTGGTGATGGCGATGGCGAGCAGCAGGCGATCGCCGGCGGGCCGGGATGCCACGTGAATCGCGTAGCGGAAACCCTCGGCGGCGTCCTGCACGAGGGTGACCGCGTGATCGGCCCGGGAGACGGCCGCGAGCGCGTAGCCGATCTTCGTCACCGCCGGGTTGGGGACGAGGTCGAACTTGGCCGCGGGATCCGGCAGCACGAGCAGGGCGGCGGGGCTCGTCTCGCTGAAGAAACACTCAGCCCGGGCGGAGCCGAAGTCGATCGAGCCGAGAGCGCGTTGCAGATCGAGATGAAAGCGACGTGCCTGGAATTCCGGGGCGAGCTTCACCACGAGCCGGGCGCCCGGCAGCTTGGTCGGAAAGTCGCTCGGATGGGCGAACTCCTGGTTCAGCGCGGCGGTCCGGCCGGACTGTGCGTGGGCGACGACGGTGGCGTAATTGAAGTCCGGGCGTGCGTAGATCGGGTGCGGGCGCAGGTCCCACAGATCGCCGCGATCGAGCGAGAGGCGGATCTCGTTGCCCTGGCCCCAGAGCAGGCCGCCGACGAGCCCGTTGCCGAGCGGGATGGCTTCATCCCACTTCTCGATCGGGGCCTCGAGGGTGAGGCGCATCGGTTCCGCGGCGGCGGCGAACGAGGCGGCGGTCGCAAGGAGCAGGGCGAGGGTTTTCATCGGGCGATTTTTCAGACTTTCGTTCCACCAGGGGAGGAGGAGATCCCAGGCCCTTGGGTCGCGTCGCCCGGCGCGAAGCAGGGCAGGGAGGCCACGGCGAGGAGGCGAGGGCAGACGCGACTCAATGGCAAGTCACAGGGACGGAGAATGGGGCGCGTTTGGCAACGGCTCTCGCAGTGAAACCGTTCACGGCCCAAGCGTCACGCCCGCGACGGCGTCCTCGTGGTCTGCGCGCCATCGACCCACCCGCGAGAAACCACGCGCGGTCGACCGTCGCACCACGCCATGGGCGCGGCCAGGCACGCTCGTAAGCAACGGTCCCCTTCAGTTCCTCGAGTGGCGGGTGAAGGTTCACATCCTCGTGCAGAGGAATCCGCACCTTCGGGCTGCCCCGCGCGACCGACTCGAAAGGTTCGTGTTCCTGCCGATCGCGAATGCTGCGGTGGGCGAGCGTAATTTCCGGGCCGGTGAGAAACTTGGCACTTTTGGTCTGCCGCCAGCGAGGATCGCCTACTCCCGCGAACACGAGCCGGCGCGACTGAGTCTTGGTCCACCTCTTGGCAGCATAGTCCCGAGGATCAACGTGACCCGGGCGCCAGGCGAAAACCTGAAAGTGGGCCGCGCACCGACACTGACGTTGCGCTACCTCCCGCCTACCGCCAGCCTGCACGAGGTAAGGTCATGATCAACTGGCCCGTGCCGTCGCCTCTTCGCCGTCAAATCACCCACGCATTTGCTGGCTTCCTGGGTGTTTTCCTGACCGCGCTCGCGGCGGCCGCGGAACGCAGCCCGCACGCCTGCCTGGAGATGCTCGCGCTTCGGCACGGCAACCGCGACCTACCCTTCCGCCTTGAGGATGACGACGACCTTGGCCCACGCGCGAGTAGCGATCAGCTCCACGTCCGACGCTACGCCGCCGTCAGCCTGCCCAACCACGCCGGGCGCCTCACCCTGCTGTTTGGGGCACCGCCCGGCGCCACCCGTTTCGCTCCGCGCCTTCGTTACCAGCTTGTCGGCTATGACTCCGGCTGGCGCAACCACGAGCGCGGCTTCATGCACCTCGTGCTGAAGTTTCGCGACGAGAATCGCGTCCCGGTCTCGCGTGCGGAGTTTCGCATCCGTGGCGACTCGGTGGGCTGGACGGGCACCTGGGCCACCAGTGCGCTGAGCAGCCGACTTGAGGAGGCGGTGGTTCCGCCCCGCGCCGCCTCCCTCAGCATCTGGATCGATTCCGGGGGCAACGATGAAAACACCGGCGTGTGGCTGGTCGACGACCTTGCAATTCGCGAGATCGTGCCCGGCGCCGCGCCGCGGTTGATCTTCAGCGAGGACTTTGAAGATGGGCGCGGGCTCGCCCAGCCCGAAGGCGATTTCGCGCGGTGGGTGCGCGACGGCGGGGCCCTCGATGGCGCCGTGGTCCACGCCGGCCCGCCCGCGACCGGAAGACACGCGCTCGCCCTGGTCGAGTCCAACCCCACGGATTACGCTGCTTGGCGCCTCAAGGACATGCATGTCATTCCCGTCTCTCCCGGACAACGCTTGCGCGTCGAGTGGCGCGAGACCTATTCGGTCGGCCGCGGCCGTGCCGGCGAAGCCTCGTATCCCTCCCTGCCGGCCGGGCAGTACCAGTTTCGCGTGCAGGAAGTGGATGCCCTGGGCAGCCCCGCGGGCGAGGAGCTCGTGCTGCCGGTCTTCATCACGCCGCCCTTCCACCACAACGTCTGGTTCCAGGCGGCCGCCGTCACGAGCTTGTTGCTCGTCGGCCTCGGCGTCGAACGTTCCATCGCCCGCGCGCGCATGCGGCGCCAGCTCGTCGAACTCGAGCGCCGGCAGGTCGTGCAACAGGAACGCGCCCGGATCGCCCGCGACATCCACGATGACCTCGGCACCGTGCTGTCCCGCATCTCGATGACGAGCGAAACCGCGTCACTGGAAGCCGAGCCCGGCTCCGGACTGCATCGGCGCCTGACCGAAATCTGCGAGGCCTCGCGCCAGCTCACGCTCACGATGGAGGAAATCGTTTGGGCCCAGGATCCGCGGCACGACTCGCTCGACGACACCGCCAGCTACTTCAGCTCCTTCGCGTCCGATCTGCTCTCGGTCGCCGGGATCGCGTGCCGGCTCGACCTGCCCGTGGATCTGCCGGCGATTCCCCTCGACGCCGAGAGACGCCACGATCTTTTCCGCGCCTTCAAGGAGGCGCTCAACAACGTCATCAAGCACTCCGGCGCCACCGAGGTCCGCATCGCGATGCACTGGCGCGACGACGCGATCGCCCTTTGCGTCGAGGACAACGGTCGTGGCGCGGTTACCGGTACAGGCGCGACCCCGGGCAAAGGCAACGGGCTGCCCAACATGCGCACCCGGATCGAGCGCGCGGGGGGGCGCGTCGAGTTCGAGAGTCGGCCCGGCGAAGGCACTCGCGTCTTGATCGTCCTTCCCGTTCGCCGACGGTCCGATCCCGCCTCATGAGCCAGACCGTCCGCCTGTCGATCCTCGAGGATGACTCCGCGCTCCGCCGGGCGCTTTCCGAATGGATTGCCAGCGACCCGCGCTTCCGCGTGGTCAGCGAACACGCCAACGCCGAGGATGCCATCTCCAGCCTGCCGTCGATTCGGCCGGACGTCGTGGTGTCCGACATCAACCTGCCGGGGCAAAGCGGCATCGACTGCGTGCGCCACCTCAAGCCGCTGATGCCCGGGACGCAGTTCATGATGCTCACGGTTTACGACGATTCCGAGCGCATCTTCCAGGCCCTGGCGGCGGGTGCGACCGGCTATCTGGTGAAGCGTGCCTCCCGGCAGGAACTCCTCACCGCGATCGCGGACATCCACCGCGGCGAGTCGCCGATGAGCAGCGGCATCGCCCGCAAGATCGTCCAGTCCTTCCAGAGGGTGGAGCCAATCGTCTCGCCCACCAACAAGCTTACGCCGCGCGAGCGGCAGGTGCTCGAACTCCTCGCCCGGGGCTTCCTCTACAAGGAAATCGCGGCCCAGCTTCAGCTCAGCATCCCCACCGTCAACTGCTACATCCGCAGCATCTACGAGAAGCTCCAGGTCCATTCGCGCTCCCAGGCCGTGGCCAAGCTGCTCGGCGTTTGACGGGGAGATCGCGTCGGGACGGCTGGCTTCCCGGCCGGCGGCACGCGCTGGTGCGCGTTCCACCCCGGAGATCCTACGCCGCCGGCCGCCCGGCGTACGCCACCCCGGACCCGTTAGTTTCCATGGGTTGTTCGCGGGCTCCCAGAGTCGGTAACATCGCGCCATTACCCGATCCGACGCCACCTGACCCAGTTTTCCCCACTCAACCCGTCGAAACCCGAACATGCACGCCTTCTCCCGCTCGTTCCGCACCCGGGCCAGCCGACCCGCCGCCGCGCGGGCGGCTCTCGCCCTGCTGCTGCCGCTGCTGACCCTGCCGGTCCTTTGCGCCGCCGTCAGTCCAACCGGCAGCACCCCGCCAGCGGGTGGGACTGCTCCGGCCATCCCGGCCGTCGTCGAGTTGTCGCCGTTCGTGGTGAACGCCGAATCGGACGTGGGCTACCAGGCGGCCAACACGACGGCGGGCTCGCGCCTCAATACCTCCCTGAAGGATACCGCCGCCGCCATCAACCCGTTGACCAAGGAGTTCCTGGATGACATCGGCGCCACCAACCTCGGGGACTTGCTGACGGTGGCGAATGCCGAGCCGGAGTTCGAGGATGGGGCGGGCTTCAACGCGATCAGCAACCGCCGTTCCGACGCCTTTAATTCCCCGTTCCGGATTCGCGGCCAGCTGGGAGCGGTGGCCATCGATCTCGCGGAGACCGGCATCCCCGTGGATCTCTCCGATATCGAGCGGGTCGAGGTGGCCAGCGGCCCCAATTCCGTGCTCTTCGGCAACGGCGCCACGGGCGGCCTCTTCAACATGTCCACCAAGCGCGCCGCCCTCCGGGGGACGAAGACGGTGCTGCGCACTACCGCCGGCTCCTGGGCGCAACTGCGGCAGGAACTCGACAGCAACGTGGTGCTCCGCCGAAACCAGCTGGCCCTGCGCCTGTTCGGGCTCTACAGCCAGCGCGACGGGTGGCGCTCCTGGGATTTCGAGGATACCCACCGGCTGACCGGGGCCCTGACCTTCCGGCCCTGGCCTTCGACCACGGTTTCCGCCTCGTACGGCCGGGGCGAACTCGAACGCAACATCTCGATGCCTTGGAACGCCATGGACGGACTCACGCTTTGGCAGGCCCTGGGCTCGAAGCTCAGCGAGGGTCCCGCGGATCCCAATGGTGCCGGCACCCAGGTCATCTCCACCGTCAACCGCTACACGTTCGTGGAAAATGACGGCACGGTCTTCAATCTGCGCAACCGCCTCACCTCCCGGGGCACCGGAGGCGAGCGGTTGCTGAGCGCAGAGCTGTTTCCCTTCGACTACAACTTCACCGGGCCCGGCGCGACGTTCTCATCCGAGTTTCAGAACACGATCATCCGACTCGAGCAGAAGGTGGGCCGGCAACTTACGCTCGAGGCGGCTTATCAGAAGAACACGGCCGATAACGCCGCCTACACCGTGGGGGTGTCGCGACTTTTCCTGCAGGCGGATCCCAACCTCTTTCTCACGCTCCCCAATGGCGCGAGTGCGCCCAACCCGCGCGCCGGCCAGCTGTTCATGGAGAACAACTGGCAACCGGAGACCTCGCGCTTCCTCAACGAAGTTGGACGCCTCACCGCCGCCTATGATCTCGATCTGGGAAAATGGCTCGGACAGCACCGTTTCGCGGGACTCGTCGAATCCGCCCGCTTCGAACGCGGGCGGAACGACGGGGTGATCATTCTGGTGGACCAGTTCGGGGTGCCCGTGGGCAATGCCGGCCAGCCGGAAAACGCCGCCAATTTCTACTGGCGGCGCCGCTACCTCCGGCCGGGCGACTTCCGCAACTACTACTCGTCCGATCCGAGCATCGAGGCCCCGCACATCATGGTCGGCACGCGTGATCTCCGCGGTCGGTGGGTGAGCTTCTCCCGCAATGGGACGTCGCTGGACCGCCGGGACACGGACTCACTCATGTTTGCGATGCAGAACTTCTGGTTCAAGCGGCGCCTGGCCACGACCTATGGTTATCGCCGCGACGATACGACGTTCCGATCGACGGTCGCCAACCGCATCAGTGCGACGGATCCCCGGGTGATTTCCGGGGAACGCATCGCGAACGAGTGGGTCCTGGCGCCGGACCAGATTGAGGAACAGGGCGGCATTTACCCCACGCGCACCTTCGGGGCGGTCCTTCACGTGCACCCGCGGATTTCTCTGTTCTACAATCAGTCGAGCAACGTGGGCACCCCGCGTTTCGACCGGACGGTGATACCGGGCATCCTGCCGCCCGCCTCCAAGGGAAAAGGCCGGGACGCGGGCGTCATGCTCAACCTGAGCGGCGACGATCGGTACTTTGCGCGCCTCAATTGGTACGAGACCGGGCAAACCGGCGATGCGCCGCTCGCGCCCGGCGGCGCGGGGATCAACCAGAACTACTTCACGCAGGCGATCAACCCGATGCTCGATTACCTCCAGCAACGCCAGTTGATCACGGCCCAGGAACGTGACGCCAACTACATGTCCTTTTCGGCCATGACCATCGATACGAACAGCCGCGGGGTTGAAGTCGAATTTGTCGCCAACCCGATCCCGAATTGGACGCTGCGCGCGAGCTACTCCTACACCGATACCAGCCGCGACAACTACTTTCCCGAGCGCGAACCGCACCTCACGCGGGTCCTGACGCTCATCCGTTCGCGGGATGACCGCGGCCTGCTGTCCAGCGGCCTGACGATTGAGCAGCAGATCGCCAGCCTCCTCGCTGAAATCGATGACACGGCTGCGCGCAACGAGGTGGCCACGACGGGAGTCCGGCCGTCGAAGGGTACGGTCACGACCCGGTACCGCTGGAGCAAAGGCGCGCTCAAGGGCACCTTTGTGGGTGGCAGCGTGTTGTACCAGAGCGCGCCGTACCTGCAGCTGCTGGCGGGCAAAAAGGTCTACGGGCAGGAGGTCCGGGATCTGCAACTCTTCGTCGGCACTACCTACCGACTTCCCCGGTTCAATGTGCCCCTGCGGGTCCAGCTCAACGTGTATAACGTCACCAATGACAACCTGGTCCAACCGGGGCGCTACACGGGCGACGGCCTCGCCCTCTATCGCGTGTACCTGCGTGCTCCCCGCAACTTCCGCCTCTCCGCGACCGTCGAATTCTAAGGCGTCGCCCGTCCGCTCGCCGAACGCGGATTCGCCTCCACCGATGTCCTCCGCCCGCCCTATCCACGAGCGCTCAAGCCGCCGCGAGTTCCTGGGCGGGGCGCTCGGGGGTGCCGCCCTCGCGATGCTCAGCCAGTCCCGGGCGGCGGTCGCCGGGGAGCCACCGGCCGGAGCGGCGCTCTCCGACGAGGAGATCCTCGCCCGGATCACGCCCCACCGCCCCTCGCGGGGTGGTCGGATTCCCGCCGACCTGGCGCGCCGGCTCGGCACTGCCCACGTTGGCGGTCGGTATCACCTGACCTCGAAACCGTTTCTCATCGAGGGCGCCGAGCAGGTGCACCAGCTCGGCTTCGGCGGGATCAAGCTCTGGTGCACCAACCTCGAGCGTGGGTATCCGTTTAATTCGGACTGGCGGCTGCCGGCGGCGCCGGGCCTGGCCGAACTCGTGCAACATCCCTACTTCGAGGCCGCCTTCGCCCTGCCGTTCACCGTGATTGCGCTGGAGGTGTTCGCGCCCCCCGGCCCGCCGGGTGGCCGAGCGATCACCGATCCGGCGTACGACGCCGGCCGCGACGAGCAGGCGATGTACGAGCTCTCCACGTACCTACTCCGCAGGTACGCCGGACGGGACGTCACGTTCCTGCTCCAGAATTGGGAGGGCGACTGGTTGCTGCGGGGCGCCGCCCGCGACGGCTGGATGCGCGGCGAGTACCCGCAGCTGGAGGCCCGCGTGGCCGGGTTCATCCGATGGTTCAATGCCCGGCAACGCGGGATCGAACGGGCCCGGGCGGAGGCGACGCCCGGCCGTTGCCGGGTGTTTCATGCGGTCGAGGTGAACCGGGTGTTCGACGCCGTTGCTGGCATTCCCACGATGACGACCCACGTGCTGCCCCACGTCCGGCCGGATTTCATCTCCTGGTCCTGCTACGACGGCTTGATGACCGCCACCCGCGATGGCGGGAAGACCGCGATCGGGCTATGGCGCGGTCTCGACTTGATCCAGCAGCATGCCCGGACCACGCAGCGCGACCCGGCGGGCCGGCCGGCGGTGTTCATTGGCGAACTGGGTTTCCCCGAAAACATCACCACCCCGGCGGGTGCCGTGGAGATGATGGACGGCGCGTTCGGCACTTTGTTCGCACGGGACGTGCCGTACCTGCTTTACTGGGAACTGTACTGCAACGAGCGCAAGGACGGCACCCGGCCGGTCGTCCTCAAGTCGGCGCAGGCGGATGAACTCCGCGGGTTCTGGCTGGTCCGGCCCGACGGCACGAAGGGCGGTGTCGGGCGATACCTCCACCGGCTGCTCGCCCATGCAGGCGGGCGCCTGCCCGCGTCGTCGGTCGACTGACTAATCCCAAGGCCAGCCATGGTGTCGTGAGTCGCCGAAACAGGTGGTGAATGGGTCGAGTGTCTAGGTCGACACTTGATGGTCGACCTGGTGTCGAGACGGCGTTGCAGACTCGCAATTGCCTCGGCCGCCGGGGAGGAAACGGTCCGGCACCTACCCCGTGACTTCGGAGGCGCTGCGCAGGTTGTACCCGCAGAAGTGTGGCGGATGCAGACGTCGATGCCGATTGCCTCTTTTTGTGTCTTCGTGATGAGCCCATCCTTGGCTGAATGAGGGAGTGCCACCTTGGTGTCTCAAGTTCTTGAAAAAACTGTATCTTGGCCACCACGGCGGCCAACGTCTTGCGTAACTCCAGAGGCCCCGCCAAGCACCGATCCAAGCAGGATCACCACTGTTCCCATGAGGACCGATTGGTCGCCAGCCTGGCGGCGTGAGACGGACCGAGGGAGGGTGGTTCTCCCGGCGTAGTCCCCTGTTTGGAATCAGCGAGGTCCGGACGCTTGGGCGGCCGGAGAAGGCGGCGGCGCAGCGGAGGCAGGAACGGAGTCCGCGGGGTGCACGGGAGCCGGCAGCGAAGGCGCGGCCTTTCTGGCTGGCTCAGGGGCGACGTAGCGGCAGATGCACGTTGCTGCTGATCTTGCCTTCGCGGAGGTAACCGTCGGTGGCGCCAAAGAGGGCGATGGGCTCGCCGTCTTCCAGCAGGAGGGCGGGGCGCTCGAACTGGCTCGGGTGCGCCGTGCCATCGGCCCAGGAAAATCCGAGCCCCAGCACCTTGGGCTGGGGCGCGGGCTGCCAGTGCAGGCCGTCGGCAGAGTGAAAGAGGGCGATGCCGCCTTTGGCGCCGGTGAATTGCCCGACGACATCCCGCGCCACCGCATAGTAGCGCTGGCCGTACCGTTCGCTGAACCACACGAAGGGATCCTCGGCAAGCATCCAATGTTTCTGCGCCTCGGCGCCTTCGGCCTCGAAGATGCGGCCGGGCACCTTGCGGTACGGACCTTCGGGGTGATCGGCCAGGGCGGCGCCATAACGCACATTGCCGCCAAAGATCTTTCCCTCGATGATCTGCACCGCCTTGTAGATCAGGAGCACGCCGCCGTCGGGTCGCACCGCGGCGGCGGGGTTGGTGACGCAAAGCGAATCGAAGGCGGCGCGATCCGGATTGACGTCGACGATCGGGGCGTCGAGGCGGCGCCAGGGTCCCTCGGGTTTCTCCGCGATGGCGACACCGACGCGCTGATGATTACGGTGGGACCAATTGAGTCCCTTGACCTTCTCGCGGTCGCCGCGGTTGCCCATGTAGAAGAGATAATAGCGCCCGCGGTGAAAGAAGACATTGGGGTTGTGGGTGCAGTGGCCGTCCCAGAATTGGGGGCCACGTTCGGGCAGGGCGACGTCGGTGGGCCGATAGGGACCGAGCGGGGTGTCGGCCACGGCGTGGGCGATTTCGCTATGGGTGACCCAGGCGAGAAAACCCTCCCGGATCGGCCAGCGGGAGTAGAACAGGTGGTACCGGCCGTCGCCGCCGCGGACGGGTGCGCCGCACCAGACGAAGTAGCCCGGAACGTCGAGTCGCGCGGTGAGCGGCGCGGGCTGGACGCGGGCGCCGAGGTCGAGGACGGGGGCCGCGGAAGCCGGGGAGGGCGCGGCGGCGAGAGCGAGCCGGACGAAGGCGATCGCGCAGAGGCACGCGCCAGCGCGGCGCGACCAGGAATTGAGGAAGGACGGCCACGGGGTGCTCATGGGGCAAGTACTGGACACGGTTCATGTGCGGACGGTCGTCCGGAACCGGCAAGCCTCGTCTGGGTGAATCCGTTCACTGCGTCTGACCAACTCCGGCGGAACCGATGGTCCTCGGCATGGTGGCGGGTGTCCCACCGACCCTGCTTGAGTCCAGGTTGGCCGTGGAGGTCGCGCCGGCGAGCGCCCGCAGCCTGCGTTTCTGGGCGGTCATGGGAGGAGTTCGAGGCGGAGGACGGAGCCCAGTGGATCGGGGGCGGTGGGCGGAAGTGGCACGGTCACCTCAGTGCCGGCCTGGGCGCACTCCAGCGGCTGGCGCGGGCGCCCCGGGCGGGAGCACCTGGAACTCCTCGATCGTCGGAACCTCGTTGGCCCGGGTGATATTCAGGCGCACGTAGCGCGCCTCGACCGGAGCAAAATCCAACACGCGAGCGCCGGCGATCGTCGTGCCACGATGGAGCGGCAGCCAGGTGTCGCCCGTCTGGTACTCGATGGCGAATTCCTGCGTGCGTGGAAAACCGAGTTCCTTGACCACAGCGCGGCCGATGCGGGTCTCGCGGCCGAGATCGAGTTCCAGCCAGCCGCTGCGTGCGCCCCGTTCCGCGCCCCAGCGGGTGGCCTCGTCGCCGTCGCAGGCCTTGTCGGCCTCGTAGCCGGAGCCCCAGACACTGGAAGCGCGCGCCTTGCCGGCGAGACCGGTGCCGGCGGGGGCGGTTCGCGGTAGCTTCAGGCCCCAGGGGTTGGCCCCGCCCGCGGCGGTGGCGAGCGGCACGACCACCGGGCGCGGCACTGTTTCGCCCGGGTAGAGCAGCACCTCGTCACCCTTGGCCAGGGTCAGCTCGTAACTTCCGCCGCCAAGGGCCCGCGGAGCAGTGGCGCCCGTCGATCGGACGGCGCCGGCGAACGACGGCGCGATCCGGCACGGCTCGCCGGCAAGGCTCTGAATGCGCACCCACTCGGTCTGGCCGTTCTTGCGCCCGGCACTGACGAGGAAGGCCCCCTCGGTGCGGAGGTTGTGGAAGACGACATCCTGCCAGGCGGCGGGGAGGGCCGGGAAAACGCGGATGAGGTTGCCGTGGCTCTGCAGGAGCATGTCCTGCAGGGAGCGGGCGAGGACGATGGAGCACTCGATGACCGGGGAGCCCTCGATGTACATCGTGTTGGGGCGCACAAAGCGCTGGTCCGCCATGTGCCGGTGGATGTTGTCGATCGCCTGGTCGCCGTCGCCGAGGGCGGCGTAGAGCGAGGCGGCGGCGGCGCGCGACCAGCCGTAGACGCCGCGGCTGCCGTCGACCGTCAACCAGTGGTGGATCGACTTGGAGAGCAGGTCGCGGTTGGCTGGGTCGCGGTCATCCATGGTGTGAAGCGGATGCACCATGAGCAGGTGTGACCAGTGCCGGTGCGACTTGGTGAAGGCGACATCGGCGCCGACGCGCAGGCCGTGCTCGTCGACGGGATACGGCACGAGGCGATCGAGCACGTCGCGCCAGCGCGGGGCGAGCGGATCGTTGAAGCGGTAGCGGGCGTTGAGTTCGAGGAGCGTCTGGCAACCCCAGCGGAGCAGGGCGAGGTTGTAGTTGTTGTCGGCCGCCTCGCCGTATTCGGGGGAGTGTTGGACCGGCAGGTGAAGTCTGCCGTCGGCGCCGGGTTTCAGCAGGTGGAGGTAGACGTTGATGCTGCCGCGCAGCAGCGGGTAGAAGGCGTGGCGCGCCTGGTCGGTGACCAGCGCGTGGTCCATCGCATGCCGGTAGTGCAGGTAGTAGTTGTGGAGCGCCCAGGTGAAGTCGCCGGGATTGATGTATTTGTCGGGCGCGCTGGAGCCATCGCCGCGCAGGCCCTCGTAGTCGGTCGTGTGCGGCACGGTGGCACCGTCGTCGAGGCCGTAGAGGTCTTTGGCGTTGCGGACGAAGTTGGCGCGCTTGGCGTCGAGGAACCGGACGAACGACTCGCCGAGTGCGAGTTGATTGGCCGCGTACACGGGAAGGTAGAGCGTTTGGAGGTTGAGGTTCCACCAGATGCGCGGCCAGTTGGTGTCGCGGTACCACGGCCCGAGCAAATCGACCGGCACGCGGTCGGGGCGCGAGGCGGAGGCGAGTTTGTAGAACTGGATCCAATAAAAACTCTCCAGCTTCGGATCGGGCACCGAGACGAAACTCTTCGGGTACATCGCGTGCCACCAGCGGCGATGCGCCAACCTGAGTTGCTCGGCATCGGCCGCGGCGACCTTCCGCACCGTCGCCACCACGTCGCGGCGCGCCGTTTGGGCGGGGAAGGAGTCCGCAACGCTCAGGATCACACGCCGGCCTTCAGGCGTCGCGACCTCGTGCCAGGCGGTGGCGAACTCGCCGCCGGCGTGTCGCGGTTGGACGCACACGGGCAGGCCGTCGATCGTCTCGGTCGTGGCCGGCGGGTTGAGCGGATCGGGGAACCGCGCGGGCTGCCCCGGTCGCTGGTTGCGCGGGTCCTGGCCGTGGCCGGGATGCCAAACGAACCTCGCGCCCGCCTCGCCGCCGGTGGCCTCCAGATCGAGGATCATCGCGATCTCGTCGGCGTGAATGAGCGTGCGAAACTGGAGTTTCCCCGCGGTGGTGGTAACGGTGCCGCTTCCCTCGGCGTTCCAGAGGTCGAGGCGCAGCGTGCCCCCTTGGATCTTCCCGCGGGTCTCGAGCACGAGTCCACCGATCGGCAGGCGGTGGTTGTCGCGCCGATGCTCGGTGACATCCGAGCGGCCGATCTCCCAGCGGAGGCGGTTGTCGCTCTCGCGGTAAATCATGGCGCCGAGCAGGCCGTTGCCGAGAAACGCGCCGTCGTCGAAGCGCGTGGGCAGCGTCTCCCAGATCGGATCGTGCCGGCGCAGAAAGACATCCCAGTCGACATGGTCGCCCACGTAGAGGGAGCGGCCCGCGGGCAGCGGCGCCTTGGCGCGGATCATGGCGCCGATCTGGCGCAGGGTCCGCACATCGATCTCGCGCAGGCGTCCGGCGTAATCAGGCCCAACGTCGAGGGCGAAGAGGTTGCCGTACTTCACCGCACCGAGGTAGTCGGCGTAGATCTTGTCGGCGGGGTGGCAGAGGCCGTCGTGTCGGGGCAGCGAGTAGAACCACATCGCCCCGCCCTGGTGCTTGGGCAGGATGGGGTAGGTGAACTCGGCCAGCCGGTAGGTGGTGGCCGGCCCGTCCCGCATGTGCGGGCCGGCGGAATGATGATCGGTCAGCGGGCCGGGGCGCCCCATCTCGCCGAGTCGGATGTCGGCGCCTTCTTGTTCGCCGTGGTTGAAACCGATGAAGCAATCGGGCTGGAGCGCCTTGCAGAAGGCGAGCGTCTCGGCGTGGCTCAGGCCGCCGTCACCGACGGCGTGGTCGAACCAGAGGTATTCGATCGGGCCGTACTCGGTGAGCAGCTCGCGCAACTGGGCCTGCTTCATCGCGGGGTTGCGACCGATGCCTTCCTTTCGCCCCTTGCCGTCCACGGCGCCGGGCCAGGTCCAGTCGCCTTCGGAGAAGTAGAGGGCGAGCTTGAGGCCGTATTTTTCGCAACTCCGCCGCAACTCGGCCAGCACGTCGCGGCCGAGGGGTGCCTTCGTGACCTTGCGGTCGGTGGTCTTGGTGTCCCAGAGGCAGAAGCCGTCGTGGTGCTTGGTGAGAAACAGAATGTAGCCCATGCCGGCCTCCTTGGCCGTGCGCGCCCACTGGTCGGTGTCGCAGGCGGTGGCGCGGAAGAAGGCGACGTCGGTGACGCCGGGCGTCCACTCCTTGCCGGAGAAGGTGCTGAACGACCAGCAGATGAACATGCCGAAGCGCAGATCCTGCAGTTGCTGCACGCGCGCCTCGCTCGCAGGTGGCGGGGCGGCGGGGGCGGAGGACGCCGCGAGCCCGAGGACCAGGGAGAGAGCGGTGAGGCCGGATTTCGCTTTCATGGAGAGGGAGGGCAGGAACTCCTTGGCCGAGCGTGGCCGCGGGAGTTGCGACGGCCCAGCATGTGCTCCCGCGGCTTCGGACGCACGGATCTTCGCCGGCCCGATCCTGCACGGGCGTCGAAAAGGTCGGTTCGCTTACCGTGTTCGCTCCGGCGGGAGGGCAGGCGGATCCGGTTGGGGCGGGCTACCGGGCGTCCAACGCGGCGCGGATGGCGGTGGCGACCGGTTTCGCCAGCTCCGCGGAACCGCGGGCGTGGAAGTGCACGTTGCGCGGGATCTGCAGTTCACCGGGGCGTGGCGCCGCGACGGCCCACAGGTCGTTGACCACCACGCCCGCGGCGAGCATGACAGCGCGCGCCGCCTCGTTGTAGGGCACCTCTGAGCCGCGCACGTACTTGCCGGCGTCGCTCTCGGGCACGGGCGTCGTCGTGGCGAAGACGAGTCTCGCACCGGTCTGCTTTAATCGCGCGACGATCGCGCGGAGGTTCTCGGCGTAGCGGTCGGGCGGGACGTTTTGGTGGCCACCGTTGTGGGGGGTGGCGTAGTGGCCGGCGGCGTCCTTGTCGGAGTCGTCGGCAAAGCGATACGAGAGATCGTGCAGGCCGAAGTTGAAGTGGATGACATCCCACTTTGAGCCGTCGAGCCAGCGCTCGAGACCGTAGGGGCCGAGGGCGGTGCGGGTGGAGCCGCCGTTGGCGGGGATGCGGTGGACGTTGGCGATGCCGGCGAGTTCGCGGCGCACGTCGAGCGTATAGGCGATGGAGACCGAGTCGCCGATGAGCAGGACGCGGGGCAGGCTCGGATCGTCCATGATCGGAACGTACGCCGCCTCGAGTTCCTCGATGACGGCCTCGACCGCGCCTTCGGCGTGGGCGAGTGCGAGGGTGAGCGTCTTGGTGGCCGCGTCCCAGCGGTTGACGCGGGCGGCGTTCGCCGGGGTGACGGTGACCTTGGGATGGGTCTTGAAGGTCACGGTCAACTCGGTGTCCCGGTCGGGGTATTCGGTGTTGGCCTGGAGCCAGAGGCGGCGGTTGCGGTTCTCGAACTTGCCGACCACGTACGCATGCGGACCGATGCGGCCGCCGAGCTGCTGGAAGTTGCCGCGGCCGGGGAGCGGCACGGCGTAGCGCTCGGTGACGTCGAGGTTTTCGTTGGTGTTGAGCACCGTGAGCGTGTCGCCGACCAGGTTCACGAGCGCCTCGCCGTCGTACCACGCGGGATACGCGGCATCGAAACGTGCCCTGACCGCGGTGGGGTCTTGCAGCTGCGAGAGTGGGAGGAGCTCGATGCCGCCGCCGAGGTCGGTGCGGCACTGGGGCAGCACGGGCATGTAGTGGTAGCGTCCGGTGTTGGGGAAGAACTCCATGAGCTCCCCGGGGATGACGCCGTGCGGACGGAAGCCGTAGGTGCCGGCGTAGAGGGCGTGGTATTCGTAGTAGTAGGGATCGGCCTTTGCCGCGGGGCGGACACCGTCGTGGTACACGGCGAGGCGGATCGGTTCGCGCAGTTGCGCCTTGGTGGGTACCAGCTGATGCTGGAGCACCGCCCGCAGGAAGGGCGCGACGAAGCGATGGTAGGCGGGGGTGAGTTCGCCCTCGGAGGTCCAATAGGCGGAGGGCGACGCGCCGGCGGGCATGCCCTGCTCGGCGATGCGATGGCCGGCGGGCACGCGGGCCGTGCCGGTCTGGCCGTCGAGGCTGAAGATCGCGCACCCGCGGGCCAGGCCCATGGCGAAGTTGATCGCCCAGAAGTTGCGCGGCATGTCGCGCACGACGCCGCCGCGCTGGCCGCGGATGTCGCCGAGCTGGCGGAAGCCGACCTGCTGCCAGTACCAGCCGCCGTCCTCCCACGCGCCATGGTTCGTGATCGCGTCCGAGAGGTAGAGTCCGAGGGTCGAGCTCTGGGACACGAACTGCCGGTGCAGGATGTTGTTCTTCTGGGCGAACACGAGATAGCCGGCATACTCGCGCAGCAGCGGGCCGATGCTGGCGTAGGCGGCTTCCCACTTGTTCTCGTTCGGATAGGTGCCGTCGGCCTCGTAACAGATGCGGCCATACTTGCCGCAGAGCTTGAGCAGCCGCTCCAGGTAGGTCTGGGCGGCGCCGCCGTGATGCCAGGCGGAGAGCGACTCGCCGCCCATCACGCCCATGACATTGTGGTAGGCCTGAAACAGCGCCTCGACGTCGGCGAGCGGCGTCCAGCCGGTCATCGGCGACGGATGGTGCGTGCGCACGAACACCTGCTGCCCGGCGCGGTGCAGCGGGGCGAGGAGCGCGAGGAGGTTGAACTTCTCCCCGAGGTTGATCGCCGTGTGCGGCCGCAGGTCGGGGGGCAGGGTGGTGGTGAACTTGCTGAAATCGCGTACCCCGACGGCCTCGAAGGTGAAGAGCGGCTTGTCGGGTGTGATGGCAAACTTGAGCGGGGTGCGGGCGCGGTCGGAGTTGATTTCCATCCGGCGCGGAAGCGACCAGGCACCGGGGCCGCTGGGCTCGATGGCGCGGACGCGCCAGTGCCAGGTGCCGGCGGCGGGCAGGTCCTGGTCCGCGGGCATGAAGATCGGCCAGTCGATCTCGGCGCGAACGGGGAAGGTGCGGGCGGAGGCAAAGGTGGCGTCACGGGCGAGCTGCAGTTCGTAGTCGAGGGCGCCGGTGATCTTTTTCCAGCGGTAGAAGGTGGCGAGGTCGGTGAGCGCCGCACCATCGGCGGGGGAGGAAAGCTCGGGGGCGGGAAACGGGGCGGGGGCGAGTTCGAGCTGCGCGAGGCGGGCCCCGGCGGAGGCAGAGACGGCGATTACGAAGGCCTGGCGCCGCCCGGACCAGCCCGTGCGGGCGGTGAAGTCGATGGCCTGCGCGCCCGGGCGATCGAGGGTGAGGAGCGGGATGGGCGGAGCCGTGGTGTCACCGATCGGCCGGGCCGTGATCTGGACGGCGCCGCCGGCGGGCAGGTCCACGGCGGTCGCGGTCAGCCGATAGGCGCGTTGGAAATCAACGGCGAGGGCGGGCGGCGGGTTCGAGGCCACACTGCCGTCTGCGCGAAAATGGGTGACCTCACCGGCCTGCCAGGGCTCCCCGCGGAAATGCACGGAGCAGGAACTGGAGATCGGCGAGGAGCGGCCCGCGGTGGTGGCGGCGAAGAAGTCGCGCGTCTGGTGCCAGATGTTCGTTCCGCCGGTGGTGGCGATGAAGGACAGCCCGGTGTCGACGGCGCCGCCGGGGGGAATGACGTAGGGGAAGTTGCCCTGCTCCGGGTCGATCAGGCAGGTCGTGAATCCGGTGGCGCCGATCGCCCACACGGTGGAGCCGAGCAGATCGCGAGTGACGTTGTCGGAGGTGGAGAGGCCGATGCCGCACCCGAGGCCGGAGCCGACGCCCACCCAGCAGCGCTCGCGGCGCCAGGAGATGCGGGTGAAGCTGTTGCTGGGTCCGGAGAGCAGCACGCCGGCCGGGGTGGCGGGGTTGTCGTACTTCAGCAGGGGTTCCTGGCGGAGGAGCGGGCCGAAACGTCCGCGGAGTCCGCCGCCGTGTTCCACGTAGGCGAGGTAGCGCGCCGCCGCGCCCTGATTCTCAAAGCGGGTGCGATAGTGCACGACCGGCTGGCCGGGCGGGAGGGTGAAGGTTTCGGTCCAGACAATCTTCTCCGCGAAGCCGTCGAAGCGCCGGGTCAATTTCAGGGTGGCCGAGCCATCCGGGCCGACGCTGGCGGTGCCGTCGACGAGGCGGGCATCAGGGGTGTGGATGAGGCCGAGGGAGCGGGGATCGATGCTCATCAGGCGGCCGCGTCGCTCGGGATCGAGCCAGGCGTCGAGGGCGCAGTCGACGAGCAGCGGGCGAGCGGAAGCCGGGTCGAGCATCGGTCCAGCGAAGGCCAGGCTCCAGGTGCCTCCGCGAAACGTGAGCGCCACCACGCCGTTGCCGAGGGTGCCGGTGCCGGTCGTAGCGTCGAAGTGGGCGCGGCCCACGTGCGCGGGGGCGGTCCAGCCCGGGGCTTTTTCGATGCGGAGTTGCAGTTGCCCCTGCGCCGGCAGCGAAACGTAGGCGCGGACCACGGCGGAGCCGTTGTTGAGCCCGGGCAACAGCGGCACTTCGCGGCCCTCGGCAGTCATCGCGCGGAGGGGCGTGCCTGTTGGCAGGTTGAGCGCACCGGTGAGGCGCACGGCCGGCAGCGTGATCGCGGTTGCGTGCACGGGGGTGTCGGCGAGGTTGGTGATGACCACCGCGTCGGTGTCCGAAGGGCGGGTGGACGGGCCCGCCTGCGTGGTCAAGGCGCACACGAGCGCGGCAAGGAAGCAAAGAGAGGAGGTTGCTTGCATGGCCGGACGGAGCCGCCGGGTTCACTTCACCTTCCAGATCTTCACGTCGTCCACCCAGACCGTGTTGGGCACCAGGAAGCTGAACCAGCGCTTCAGCGGGTGGGCGAAGCCGGCGGAGCGGTGGCGGGCGACGGGCAGGCCGTCGAGACTGAGGCGCATCTCGTCGCCTTCGGTGACGAGGACGAGCTCGTGCCAGGCGGTGTCGGCCTTCCAGGGCACCGTGAGCTGTTTGGCCTTGAGCAGGGCATCGAGGTCGGCGGGGAGCTTCTCCTTGCGGTCGAGATAGGGCTGCCGCCGCTGGCGGATCTCGAGGTTCATGACGCCGGTCTTGTGGTCGATCAACGTGATGCCGCGTTCCGAGAGAATGCCGTAGCAGAGGTGCCCGGCATGGACGCCCTTGGTCTCGCGATCGACAAAGCCGAGTTGGAGCGATTCGCCCTTGTTCAGTCCGGGAAACCGGAACCGCACGACCACACCGCCATCGGTGAAACCGGCCTCGTGGTGGAGGTGTGCGGCGTGACCGGCCTCTCTCGTGGCGCTGGCGATCTTGAGAATGCCGCCGTCGAGGTCGGCCTGTTTGATCTGCGGCACGCGGTCGGCGGTGGCGCTGTTCCAGCCATTGCCGACGGCCTTGGCGCCATTGCCGGTCTCCTCGCGGTCGAAGGAGTCGTGGAAGATCAGCGTACCGTTTTCCCGCAGCCAGCCGGCATCGGTGGGGACGGCGGCGGTACTACGGGCGAGGAGGATGAGAAACAGCAGGAGCAGCGCGGTGGCTGGGCGTGTCATCGGACGATCCGGCGCCATCACTTGGCGGCGGCCTTCTTCTTCGCGGGAGCGGCGGGGGTGGGCGGCAGGGGGACGCGGGGGGTGGGCCTGGGCCCGGCGGGGGCGCCGGTGAGCTGGGGCACGAGCCAGTCGAGGCCGTCGAGATTGTCGCGCAGGCGGAGCTCCACGTCGTCGTTGGTGTGGCCGATGATGCCGATTGGGCCGCGGTAGCCGGAGGCGGCGATGATCCGGAGCAGGGGCAGATCGAGCTCACCCTGGCCGAGCGGCTGGATCTTCAGGCCGCGCTGATCGCCGTCGCGCGTGAGACCGTTGAGGTTCAGGCAGAGGAGGTAGGGTTGCATCGCGGCGAGGGCGGTGGCGAAGCGGTCGACGTGGCTGTGGCCGTGATGTTGGTTGTAGACGATGCCGACGTGCCGGGCGTCGTGGTGCCGGCGGAGTGCCTCGCAGACGGCGACGAGATTCTCCGGTTCGCCGCCCCAGCCGCCGTGGTTGTAGAGCCCCAAGGGGCAGCCGGCTTTGCGCGTGCGCTCAACCACGGGCAGCAACTGCGCGATGGCTTTCCGGATCTGCTCGTCGCGGGAGAGCTGGCCGGACGGACTGGGCGCGGTGACCCAGATTTGGGGGTGCAGCTGGTGTTTCTCGAAGAGCTTGAAGGCCTCCTCGTGCACGCTCCAGAAGGCGAAGAACTCGAGGCCCTGCTTCCGGTACTCGAGGATCTCCTGTTCGAATTGGGGCACGTGTTCGGCCCGCCAGTCGTACGCCACCCTGGTGAGGCCGAGTTGCCGGACCATCGCGGCTCGTTCCGCCGGACCGCGTTTGACCGAATCGAACGGCACGATGCACCAGGCGACGAGGTTCGGCCGGTCGAAGAGCGGCGCGGGCTCGGCGGAGAGTGGAGTCGCGGGAGCCCCGAGCAGGAGAGCGGTGAGGAAGACGAGAGAAGGGAGGCGCGGAGGAGGCATGGGAAAGGCAGGGGCGGTGAGGCGGGCGGTTCGCTTCGGCCGGGTTGCGCGGGCGAGCAGCGGACCCTCCTGGTGAGTAGACCGGCTGGTGCCGGTATTCGAGCGAGAACCGCTGCGACGTCGGATCGCCCATCGGGAGCGAGCGTGCAAGACCGAATCCGGCCTTGGTCTCCGGGGGCGGGACTCCGGACCCCGATCGAAAACGGAAATGCGAAACCCCGATTCTTGGTGAACGGTTGGCAGAGTGGGGAAGACAGTAGTTCCGGCAGGCGGCGGGGCCCCAAGTTCGGCAGCGGTGAAACCGTTCACCCGAGCTTGCCACCGACGCGAGTAGCCCGAGGTTGCGTTTGCCGGCGGGATCGGTGAAGCCGTTCACTGTGCCGGACCCCCTTTCCCGCCCCGTCGTCACGCTGCGGCAGATTGCCGCGGCGGCCGGAGTCTCCATGGCGGCGGTGTCCTACGCCCTGCGGCGCGACGCGAAGATTCCGGAAGCGACCCGGGAGCGGGTGCTGGCCGCGGCGGCCGGGCTCGGCTACCGGCCCAATCCGCGGGTGGCGAGCCTGATGGCCCACATCCGGCGCGGCCAGGCGCCGCCGCGGGGCGAGCGCATCGCCTTTGTCTGGGTGCACACCTCGCGCGCGCAGTCGCGGCGGGATCCGTTTCTCCGCAGTGTTCATCGGGCCGCCCGCCGGCGGGCCGAGCAGATGGGTTTTGAGGTGGAGGAGCACTGGACGGCCGATCCCGGCATGACCGACCGCCGTCTTGGCGAGATCCTGCGCAGTCGCGGCATCGTCGGGGTGGTGCTGTCGCCGGTGATGACGAGCGAGAGTGTGCTCACGCTCGACTGGGACTGGAGCCAGTTCGCCGCGGCGGTGATCGGCAACGTGAGCTGGGTGCCGGAGCTGCACCACGCCGGGCATCATCACTACCTGGGCATGCGGATGGTGTTGTTGGAGCTCGGCCGACTGGGCCGCACGCGGCCGGTGGCACTCATCGAAGCCACCAGCAACGAACGGTCGAAACACGCCTGGGAGGCGGCCTTTCTCGCCTTCGCCGAGGACCGAACCCGGGCGGCGGATCGCGTGCGGGTGGTCTCGCGGCCCGACGACGCGGGCATCGCCGCCTGGGTGGAGGAGCGCCGGCCGGATGCCCTGATCGTGAGTGAAACCTCCCTCTTGGGCGCGCCGGGGCTGGCGTCGTTGCTCCGGCGCCGGCGGTGTCCGGTGGTCACGCTGTACTGGAGCCGCAAGACCCCGCGCGGCATCGGCGGAGTGGACCAATGTTCGGACCGGGTCGCCGCGCATGCCGTCGACCTGGTGGTGGCGCAGTTGCACAGCAACGAATTTGGCGTGCCGGACCTGCCGCGTATCATGCTCTTCCCCGGGCGCTGGGTGCCACCGCGGCCGGCGCGGTTCAATACTCCATCCGCAGGGTGAAGGCGAAGACCCGCGGATCCTCCCGGAAGGCGCGGCGATAGAAGACCACGCCAGTCACGGTGTCTTCATCGAGCTTGGTGGCGTTGATCGTGCGGTCGTCGAGCACGTTGGTCACGTTGAGTTGGTACGTGACGCGGGCGGCCTCGGTCCACAGGCCGGCGAGACCCTTGGTCCGGTACTGGAGAAACAGGTCGCCGAGGGACCGCGGGTTGCCCCACAGGGTGCGTTTGGTGGTGAGGATGACGCCGGCGACGTTGGCGCTCTGGTAACGCCAGCCGCCGCCGACCGAGAGGCCGCGCAGCGGTCCGCTGGAGAAGGAATAACGCGTCCAGAGGTTGGCCTTGTGGGGGCGGTTGCCGTAGGCCTGCTCCTCGGAGAGCCGGATGTTGGCGAGCTCCGCATCGGACTGGGCGATCCGCTGGGCGACGGTGATCGTGCCGAAGGCCTGGTTGCGATCGTAAAGCAGCTGGTTGTAGATCGAAGGGCGGCCGGTGCGGGCGGTGTAGAAGGCGTCGAGGCTCTTCCAGAGCGCCACGCGTTCCGCCCACCACGGCACGCCTTCGTTGAACACATTTGTGCGCGTGCGATCGGTGTAGGAATAGCCGGCGCGCAGGGTCCAGTTGCGGGTCGGGTTGGCGAAGATCTCGACCTCGGTGCCCTTGCTGACGCGGTCGCTGAGGTACGAATCGGCGGTGCTGAAATAGAGGGACGTCAGATCGCTGAGGTTGGAGACGGGGGCGCCGCTCCCGAGGTTGGTCAGGCCCGCCTGGCGGAAATAGTAGTCGAACGATGACATCACGTCGTTGTTGGGATTCACGAACACCGGCGCCCCGCCCTGGATGCGATCCCCGAGCATCTTCGACTCGTAGTTCTTGATCGATCCGCTGAGGCGGTTGTCGAGAAAGCTGAAGGCGATGCCGTAGTCGTAGCCCTCGCCCTTGTAGGGGGGCGGGGTGAGATCGTCGGGCAGGGCGGAGCGGTTCCGTTCCCCGAGGCCGACGCTGTTGGAGTAGTTGGCGGTGAAGGAGAAGTTCCGGGTGGCATGGTAGACCGCGCCCAGTGAGCGGCGGATGCCGCCGGCGGTCGTTTCGGAGAACCAGTCCTGCTTCAGCGGGGTGAAGACGGCGCGGTCGGCGGCGGTGGCCAGTCGGTACTTGCCGGTCGCGGCATCGCGGACGACCCGCGGGCCGGAGGCGGTGATGGTGTCGTCGCGCACCCCGAACGTGGTGACGAGCCGCCGGTCGAACATGAAGTTCTGCATCACGGCGAGGGACGAGTGGGTGGTGATCTCGTCGTCGAAGTTGCGATCGTTGGGCGGGGCCCAGTCGGTGGTGAGGGCGCCGATGGTGGCGAAGCTCGAGCGGTAGGACTCGGTGTTGGTCGGATTGCCGGGCTGGTAACCGGCCGTGTAGTGGGCGAAAGGTCCGCCGATCCGGAAGTACCGGCGGCGGAAGACCTGGTTGGCGGCGTTCTCGGCGCTGGCGTTGTAGGGCCGGTTGGCCCAGACCTCGCGGCTGCGGTACCGGGATTCCTGGTTGACGCTGCGCTCGCCCATCACGGCGAAGCGGTGCAGGCCCCAGCGCCGGCCGAAGTCGAGTTCGTAGGAGAAGGAAGCCCGGAACGTGTCGGTGTCGTTTTCCCGCTGCAGGCGGAGGAAGTTTTGCTGGCTGAAGTAATAGCCGTTGCCGAAGAAATACGGATTCAGGGAACCGTCGGGCAGGCGGTAGTTCAGGTCGGCGCGGATGTCGGGGTTCTGCCCGACCATGGTGTCGCTGTGCCGCTCGTTGCGGTTGTAGGCCAGCTCCATGAAGAGGTGGGAGAACCAGCGGTGGTTGAAGGTCGCGGTGAAGTTGTTCGTCGAAAGCCCGGCAAATTCCCCCGCGCCGGTGGAGGTCACGGCCCCGTAGGGCTCGTACTCTTCGTTGATGATCAGGTTTTCGGTGCTGTTGAAGAGACTCGCGGCGGACGACAGCGTGACCCGGTTGGCGGTGGCGGACGCGCCCTCCCAGAAGAGCGGTGGCACGGCGAGATCCGGGCCGTAGACGAGGACGGTGCGACTTCCCAGGTTGCCGGTGCCGGCGGTGGCGTTGACCAAGGCGGTACCGTTGGCGTTTTCGTAACGTTCGAGTGCCTGGTTCCAGCGGAGTTGCCCGGCTTTCAGGCCGGAGACGAAGCGCGTGAGGGTATCGACGTGGTTCCAGGGACGACCGGTGACGCCCTCGGTGTGGCTGCGTTCGTAAGAGACGGAGAGTTCGGTGTCGCGGCGGAAGCGGAACTTGGCGGCGAGGGTGACGGCCTGGATGTCTGTATACTGGTGGGGCGAAGGGGAGCCCTTGCGGTCCCACACGCTCATGAGGCGCAGGGCAAGGCGGTCGCGGAGGAGCATGCGGTTCACATCGAGGGCGGCGCGCTTGGTGCTTTCGCCGGCGACCTTCAGGTCGAGGTTGGTGACGGTACGGGTCAGGTTGGCGGCCCGGGTGCGGAAGTTGAGGTTGCCGCCGGCGCTGCCGGTCCCGAACAGAATGGCGTTGGGCCCGCGGGTGGAGCCGACGCGCTCGATGTTGTAGGTGTTGGGCTGGCCGGCGTTCTGAAAGCCGTCGATCGAGGAGGTGCCCGGCAGGCCACGGACGTTGAAGAGGGTGCCCTGGTCGCCGAACATGTTGACCTGGCTTCCGCCGCCGCCGGGATCATCGCCGCCCACTGGGAGGTCCGCATTGAGGTCGTAGCGGAGGATGTCGTCCAGCGAGGTCGCAGCGAGGTCGTCCAGCAGGTCGCGGGTGAACACGCTGATCGCGCCCGGGGTGTCGCGGAGGGCGGTGTTGAGCCGGCTGCCCTCGAGGGTGTTGGTCGCAGCGTAGCCTCGCTCGGTGAGCTCGGTGACGACGAAGGGCGAAAGCTCGACCGCCTCTTCGGTCCGGGTCGGGGGTGTGGTGGAGGCGGGCGGAGCGGCGGCCAGGAGGACGGTGGCTGGGCAGGCGGCGACGGCAGCCAGGAGCAAGGAACGCAGACCAGGGTGGTTCGAGTTCATGGGCAGGCAGGGTGACGCCCGAAGGGGCGGGCTGGGGTGGTGCTTGAACTCTATGTCTGCGAATGCGAATGGTCAAAGCCGGAGTGCCGCAACAAGCGGTCCCTTTGGCCCGGGATCCGGGTGTCACCAGCCGCCGGTTCAGCCGCGAAAGAATTCGCTCCACGTCGCGGCCCGCCTCGGGCAGTTTCTGGCGGTGCCACCGCTCCGCCTCGCGGACACGGCCACTGGCCGCCACCCTTCCGTCCTGAATTCTCCGATGCGCACTGCACCTTTGCTCCACCGCCGCCGGTTTCTCGCCACGGCGGCCAGCGCTGCCGCCACCGCTCCCTTCCTTGCCCCGGGCGCCGCGGCTTCTTCCCCGGCTTCCGGCACCTTTGCCGAGCCGGTGCTCCGTCCCCCCGTCGTTGCCGATGCCGATGTGATCGTCTGCGGGGCCGGACCTGCCGGCGTGACGGCGGCGATTACGGCGGCGCGGGCCGGGGCGCGCGTGCGGCTCTTTGAAGCCCATGGGGCGCTTGGCGGGGTGTGGACCTCTTCGCTGCTCGGCTATCTCCTCGATTTCGACAAACCCGGCTTCAATCAGGAACTCGTGCGCCACCTCGATGCGCGGGAAGCCCGCACCTTGAAGGGCGCGGCGGCGATGACCTACGAGCCCGAGGAAATGAAGGGCCTGCTCGACGAATTGTGTCTGCAGGCGGGCGTGAAGGTGCAGCTCCATACGCGCGTGGCGGCTGCTTATCGTGACGCCCGGCGACTGGCCACCATCGTCACGGAGTCGAAGAGCGGACGCCAGGCGTGGTCGGCTCCGGTGTTCATCGACGCCACCGGCGATGGTGATCTCGGAGCCCTCGCCGGCTGTGAGTGGGAAACTGGCGAAGCCAAAGGCTGCCCGTGCCAGCCGATGTCGATGTGCGCCCTGCTGGTGGTAAGGGATCACACGGCCCTGAAGGACTTCATCCACCGCGCGAAGGGCACCAACGTGGAGGATACGAAGCGGGCCTTCCGGGCCGAGATCATGCGGGGTGGCGTCACCCCCTCCTATGCGATGCCCACACTGTTTCCCATCCGCGAGAACCTGCTCCTCGCGATGATGAATCATGAATACGGCATCCTGGCCTTCGACGCCGCCCGGGTGACGGAGGCCACGATGCGCGCCCGCGCGGAGCTGCTCCAGATCGTCCGTGCCCTGCGCCGGCTCGGAGGGCCGTGGGAGGGAATCCAACTCGCGGCCACCCCCGAGCAGATCGGCATCCGCGACGGCCGCCGCCTGCGGGGTCGCTATGTCGTGAGCCGGGAGGATCTCGTTGCGGGGGCCCGCCACGCGGATGCGGTCGTGCGCCCGACCTTTCCGGTCGATATTCACGCCTACGACAAGAACCACGCCGGCGGTGGCTACACCAGCAGTGGCGTGAAGATGAAACCCTACGACATCCCGCTCCGGGCGCTCATCGCCCGCGATGTCGACGGCCTGATGATGGCCGGGCGGTGCATCAGCGGCGACTACATCGCCCACGCGAGCTACCGGGTTACGGGCAACGCCGTCGCCATGGGTGAAGCCGCCGGGGCCGTCGCGGCCCTGGCGGCGCAGAGCAAGCGGCTCCCGCACGAAGTCACCTGGGCCGAAGGCGTGGCGACCCTGGCGAAAACCCGCCGGGCCTGAAGATTTCGACGCGGCTCCGGCAGGTGGGGAGCAATCAGGGCGCGATCACGCGCGGATCGCCGTCGAGTTCGAGGCGGATGACGGAGGCGATGGGGTCGGGCGCGCGAGCGGGAAGCTGCAGGCGCAGGCCGCCGGGCGTGGACGACACCGCGAGCTTTTCCCGCGGCGCGGCGAGCAGTGTGGCCCGGGTGGCCTTGTTCGCGAGCGGCACGAGCAGCGTGCCATCGGCGGGCCAGTTGAAGACGTGCAGGTAAAGCGTGCGGCCTTTTCGCACGGCGCGCCCCCAGTCGAGTTTCGCGAACGGGCTCGCCGTCGTGCCGTAGATCGATTCGCCATTGATCTTCATCCAGGCACCGATCGCCTGGAACGACTTGACGGTCTCGGGGGTGAGGCTGCCGTCGCCCTTCGGGCCGATATTGAGCAGGTAGTTGCCGCCCTTGCTGGCGATGTCGATCAGGTTGCGGATGAGCGTCTCGTCGGATTTCCACGCGTGGTCGTGCTCGCTGTAGCCCCACGTGGTGTTGAGGGTCATGCAGGTTTCCCAGTCCACGCCCGGCATGCCGGTGGCGGGGATGTGCTGCTCGGGCGTGATGAAGTCGCCGTAGCGCGGATCGAGCTGCGGGGCGTAGCCTTCGGTGCCCATGCTCTTCCAGCCCGCCTCGGCGCTGCGATAGAGCCGGTTGTTCATGATCACGCCCGGCAGTTTCGATCGCACGAGACTCATCAGCTCGGTGGCG
This sequence comes from Verrucomicrobiota bacterium, assembly GCA_016222805.1. Taxonomy (GTDB): domain Bacteria; phylum Verrucomicrobiota; class Verrucomicrobiia; order Opitutales; family Opitutaceae; genus ER46. Next base: position 144,854 of record JACRQG010000027.1, read on the forward strand.
CGCCAGGCGACGTCGCCCTGAAAATCCTGGGCGCTGTAGTCCCACCACAGGATGTCGATCCGGCCGTAGTTCGAGACGAGTTCCCGCACCTCGGCGTGGAGGTAGTCGAGGTATTTTGCATGCTGGCGCGTGCCGTTCGGATAGGGCTGGCCCTTCAACGGGTGGGGCAGCTGCTTGGATAGGGCGTATTCGTACTGGTCGTGGTGCCAGTCGATCACGGAATGGTAGAACCCGACCCGCAGGCCCTCGGCGCGGCAGGCGTCGACGATTTCCCTCACCAGATCGCGCTGCAGCACCGAGCCGGCGTCGTAGTCACTTACCTTGGAGTCGTGCAGGGCGAATCCATCGTGGTGTTTGGTGGTGAAGACGAGGTAGCGGCAGCCGGCGGCCTTCGCGAGGCGCGCCCACTCGCGGGCAAAACCCGGAGTCGGCTTGAACAACGGAATCGCCCGTTGGGCGTAGGTGGCGGTGTCGGCCTTCACCCGCTGTTGGATCCACTCCATGCCTCCCTTGGTGCCGACCGCCTTTCCCTCCCAGGTGCCGGCGAGGCCCGAATACAGTCCCCAGTGGACGAACATGCCGAAGCGGGCCTCGCGCCACCATTGCAGGCGGGCGTCGCGTTGGGCCGCGGTTTCCTGCGCCAAGGTTGGCGAGGCGGCCAGGGCCAGGACGGCGAGCAGGCCGGGGAGGGAACGAGCGGGGAGTTTCATGGAGAACAGGGGCGGCAAATCGCGGGCGGGAACCGTCCGCGGGCGCACGAGCCGATGCGCCGAGTGACAGCGTAACAGTGAAACCGGCCAGGGAAATGCGAAACGAGCGGTAACGCTGCTCCCGCCGGCCCGGCCTCGCCGCGGCCGGCTACCGCCGCCAACGGACGCGTCGGGTGCGGGCCGACGGCTCCGCGGTTTCGCCCGCGCCCGGACAGGACGCGGGCAAGACGGCTCAAGCCGGCGACCTTTTGTGCCGATGACATTCTGGCCCATGCGCAAACGTCCTGCCATTCCGCGTCTCGATGGCGGCCCTCAAACCGTGCTGCTGGTCGACGATGTCGACCGCGCGGTGGAGTTTTATCGAAAGGGCCTGCGGCTTCCGTTGCGGGATTCGGATGCCGGGCGCTACGCGGAATTCGAGATGGGCGATGGAGCCGCCTTGCTGCTGGTGAAGCGCGACGGCTCGATCGCCCCGATGGCGATGCCCGCGGCGCCGGAGCGTGGCGGCGGCCTCACGTTTGCCGTGGCCGAAGACGGATTGGAATGGTGGAAGACCTGGTTCGCCACCTGTGCCATCAAGGTTGAGCGGGAGACCAAGTGGGTCCATGGCGGGCGCAGCCTGTACGTGCGCGACCCCGAGGGCCGGCGCCTGGAGTTCAAGACGCCTCCGGTGGTCCCGCCGCCCAAACCGGCGGACGTTACCGGGTCGGCGGCCGCTGCAGGCTGAGGCCGGCATTCGACCGGGACCGCGCTACGGAGGTTCGTCCCTGCATTTGGCAGACTGACCGCGTCCGGGATTCCCAACGCCTCTCGCGCGGAAACCTTGCCTCCGGGCCGGCGGCTCGGCCAGTAGTGGGCCGTGCAGGCGGAATGCCCCTGCGTTACTCTCCTCCATGGTCTCCCCGATTCATCGATCCTCCGCCCCCGACGATTCTCCGGATGCTGCAACCGCGTGGGAACGCAGCGACACCGTGTTTCCCTGGCCGAACCCGCGTCGCTCGCGTGCAATCGCGGCGACTCGATTTGGGACCGGCTTGGGGCGAGTCGGGACCTGGTGCGCGGCATTCTGCGTGGCACTCGTACTCCTGGCCGCTGGTGCTGCTTCCGACAGCCGCGCCGCCGTCGCTTCCGGCCAGCCCGCACCAGACTTCACGGTGATCGATGTCACGGGAAAAACGCACCAGCTTTCCGCGTATCGGGGCAAGGTTGTGGTGTTGGAGTGGGTGGCGCCGTCGTGTCCCTATGTGCAGCGTTTGTATCGCAGTGGCAGCATGCCGGCGACCCAGGCGATGGCGGGGGCGGCGGGCGCGGTCTGGCTGCAGGTCAATTCGAGTGCGGTGGGCGACATGGCTCCGAACAAATCCATCGAATGGCAGAAGAAGTTCGGAGTCTTCGCGGCCGCCTATATCCGGGATGAGAGCGGCCGGATTGGCCGCCTCTTCGGGGCGGAGACGACGCCGCACCTGTTCGTGATCAACCGCGACGGCCTCGTGGTGTACCAAGGGGCGATCGACGATCAGCCGAATGCCAGCCAGGCTAACACGATGGCGGCGCACAACTACGTGCGCGAGGCCTTGAACGCCCTGAAGGAAGGGCGTCGCGTGGAGCCGGCTACGACGAAACCCTATGGTTGCAGCGTGAAGTACGGGGCGGAGCCCTGACGCCGCCGGCGGGGTGATCGCCAACGCGGATCGAGACCGCATCTGACGGACGAGAGCTGGCCTGATGTAGCCGGCCTCGCTGGGGCCGGCCGGGACCCGTTAGTCGAACGTGCCGGCCGGGGTCGGCGCCCCCGGCTACAACAAAATCGTCGCGCCGCGGTGCGAGGGGAATCGCTGCTACCTCAGGTGCCTCTCTTGGCGCATCCGCGATTCGTCCCCATCGAGGACTACCGAGCGAGTTCGTTGAGATATTCCTCGATCGCGGTGTAGCCGCTGGGCAGCACCCGGTTGGCGTCCGCCGGATTGCGCGGGTCGAGGCCGTGCGCCGTTTCCCAGGCATCGGGCAGGCCGTCGTCGTCCGCGTCCGCGGGGAGGGGGCCACCTTTCAACTCCGGCCAGCCGCCGACCTCGCGCTGGGAGTTGATGATCTTCCCTGTGCGCGTGCGCACGTGCTGCACGAGTCGCGCGTCGACCGCGTCGCGGGCGGGACGCGAGGCGCCGACCGTGGCGAGCACGAGATCGAGGGCCTCGGCGGCGGGGACGGTCGTGACCGGCGGCATGGCAAACGGCGTGTCGACGACGCGAACCTGGCGGACGCCGTTGATCTCCACCGCGGTGAAGAACTGGGAATTGTCGGCGGTCAGGGCCGCGTCGCCGTCGACGACGTTGTCGCGCAGGTAGAAGACGAGTTCGGACGGGCTGCCGATGGTGATCGGCTTGGTGGCGCGACTGCTGGGCCCGGGCCGGAGGTAATTACCGACGTAGTTGACCGCGAACTTCCCCTGGGTGAGGCCCGACGCCGTGCCGCCGAAGTCGTAGATGACGTTGTTGCGGACGTCGAAGGTGGGCGATTTCCCGTCGCGGCCGTAGTTGTCGCCGAGGCGGGGATTGCGGGCATCGTTGTGGATCCAGAGGTTGTGGTGCCACGACATCGGGCCATTGGCCCGCGCCAGCGAGCCGTAGCCGTGCGGCCCCTTGGCGTGCTTGCTGCGATTGAGCGACTCGCCGATGAGGCACCACTGGATGGTGCAATCGGCATCGATGCCCGAGGTGGAGAGGCACTCGTCGATCGACCAGGTGGCGGAGCAGTGATCGAGGATGCAGTTTCGGGCGCCGTGCAACAGGTCGATGCAATCGGCCTCCTGGGATGATTCGTCGCCGAGTCGGCTGCGGAGGTGGCGGACCACGACGTCGTGCGTGGCAATCGCGAAGCTGGAGTCACGGAGACAGATGCCTTCGCCCGGGGCGCTCTGTCCCGCGATCGTCAGGAAGGGCTCGGTCACGATGAGAGGGCGGCGGAGGGCGATTGTGCCGGCGACACGGAAGACGACGATGCGGGGTCCAGAGGCGGCGCAGGCCTCGCGCAGGCTGCCGGGGCCGGAATCGGCGAGCGTGGTCACGAAAAGCACGCGCCCGCCGCGTCCGCCGGGAGTGGTGGCACCGGCGCCTTCGGCACCGGGAAAGGCGGGTAGTGGGGCGGCGCGGGTGCCGGGCAGGCCGGCGGCGATGGCGAACAGGACCAGGCGGGCGGACAGGAGGCGGGCGAAACTCATGGTCGGACAGGCTGACGAGCGTCGGCCGAATTGGTTGCGATGGCAACCGGGTGCGGCTCGGCGAGCCGCGAGTTCGCCCTCGTTCCGGGAAAGTCACTCGCCTGCGGAGGCGCCGATGCGGAAGAGGTGGTGTTCGGAACGAATGAGGAGATGCGTGCCCGTCACGGCGATCGACGCGAACGTGCGTTCGCCGAGGCGGTTGACGGCGAGGCGTTCGAATTTCGGCCCGGCCCGCACGACGGTGGTGATGCCCGCTTCGCTCTGGAAGTAGAGGCGGCCGCCGGCCGCGAGCGGCGAGGCGGAGTGATTGGGCTCAACCCGCTCCTCCCAGTGTACCTTGCCCGTGCGCGCGTCGAAACAGGTCGCAATCCCGGGGTCGGAGACCGCGTAGACTTCGTCGCCGACGGCGACGAGCGAGGGTGTGAGCGGGGCGTTTCGCGAGGTGCGCCAGGCAACGTGGCTGTCGGTGACATCTCCGACACCATCCGGGCGGACGGCGAGCAAGTCGGGCTTCATGAAGCCGGAGGCGATGAACACCAGTCCGTGCGCGTGGATGGGGCGCGGGATCACCGAGTAGCCGGTGCCATAGCGAACATGCCAGAGTTCGCGGCCGTCTTCCGGGTCGTAGGCGACTACCGCCCCGCTTCCGGGGGCCACGAGTTGGGCCCGGCCCGAGACGGTGATCAGGAGCGGCGTGGAGAAGGAGAACGGCTGCTTCGGGACGACGGTGCGCGCAGTCTTCCACGCGAGGCGGCCGGAGTCGGCCTCGAGGGCGACGACGGCGGGATCGCGGGCGCCGTCCGCAGTGAAGATCAACCGGTTGCCGACCAGTGCCGGAGAGCCGCCGGCGCCGTGCACCGGGTTGTAGCCGAGGTCGCGGTTGCGCCAGAGGATGCGACCGGCGAGGTCGAGGCAGGCGGTGCCGTGCGGACCGAAGTGTACGAACAGCCGCTGGTCGGTGAGGATGGGGGTCGGGCTGGCGGGGGAGTTCTTCTTGTGCAGGGGGCCCGCGGAGGTTTCGGACGGGGAAAAGACCTCGGTGCTCCAGAGCAACTTCCCCGTGGCCGAGTCGAAGCACAGGGTTTGCAGCGAAGGAGCCGACGCGCCCTCGCCAATCCCGGAGGTCAGGTAGATGCGGCCCCCACCGGCAACGGGCGATGACCAGCCGTGGCCTGGCACCGGAACCTTCCAGATTACGTTCTTCTCCGCCGACCACTCGATCGGCAGGTCGGACCCGGCGGCGATGCCTTGGCCGGTGGGTCCGCGAAACTCGGGCCAGTCGCGGGCCGGAAGGGCGGCCGGAAAGAGGAGCAGCAGCGCCAGCAGCCGCCCTTCGAGGTCGCGGGAGGGTTTGCGCGGGCCGGGTGGACGACCCAGGGACGGAAAGGAAAGCATGGGAGCGTGGGGTAAGGGCTGCACGGCTAGCCATCCGAGGCGGGGGATGCAAGCAGTCGGGCAGTTTTCGGGCTGACCTGTGGGCGGACCACGTCCATGAATCCGCACGATGCTCGCGATTCGCATTCACGAAACCGGTGGTCCCGAAAAAATCCGCGCGGACGAAGTTCCGCTGCCCGTGCCCGCCGCGGGCGAGGTGCGCTTCAAGGTGGAGGCGGCGGGCCTCAACTTCATCGACACCTACAAGCGTGGCGGCCTGTATGCGGTGCCGTTGCCCCACACCCTGGGGCAGGAGGCGGCGGGAGTGGTGACGGCGGTGGGCGCCGGGGTGACCGAATTCCGGGTGGGCGATCGGGTGGCCAGCACCGCCGTCGCGGGGGCGTGTGCCCAGGAGGCCCTGGTCGGGGCGGCGCAGGTCGTCCCGGTGCCGGACCAGGTGTCGTCGCAGCTGGCGGCGGCGGTGCTGTTGCAGGGCATGACGGCTCACTATCTGGCCTGCGACACCTGGCCGCTGCAGCCGGGGCAGAGCGCGCTGGTGCACGCCGCGGCGGGCGGCGTGGGCCTGCTCCTCGTGCAGATCGCGAAGAAGCGCGGGGCGCGGGTGCTGGCGACGGTGGGGAGCGACGCCAAGGCTGAGCTCGCCCGCGCGGCGGGGGCGGATGCCGTCTGTGTGTATACCCGGGAGGATTTTGCCGCGGCGGCACGGGCCTTCACCGGAGGGCGAGGAGTGGACGTCGTCTACGACGGGGTCGGACGCGCGACGTTTGAGGGCTCCCTGGCGAGCCTGCGGCCGCGGGGGCTGTTGGCGACGTTTGGCAACGCCAGCGGGCCGGTGCCGCCGTTCTCGCCGCTGGTGCTTTCGCAGAAGGGCTCCCTGTTCCTGACGCGGCCAACCCTCGCGCATTACACGGCGACGCCGGCCGAACTGCGGGCGCGCGCCGGCGATCTCTTTGCCTGGATCGCCGACGGCACGCTGCAGGTGCGGATCGGCGCGACCTTCCCGCTCACGGCCACCGCCGAGGCGCACCGGGCGCTGGAAGGCCGTGCGACGACCGGCAAGGTGCTGCTCCTGCCCTGACGCGAGAGCGGGAACGGCGCGTGGGTGACGCCGGATCCGGCGTTGTCTCGGGCGGCGGTTCGCCCATAGGGTGAGGGATGCGCTGGCTGTTCTTCCTGGTCGCGGCGATCGAACTGAACGCGGGCGAGGCCCCGATCCGGCATGCCTTCCTCGCGGCGGATCCGCGGGCGTTTCGCGCCGTGGTGATCGACGAGGAGGGCCGGGTGGGCTGGAGTTTCGGGGCGCCGCACACCTGCGACGCGTTTGTCCTGCCGGGCCGGCGGGTCCTGCTCTCGGATCAGCACGGCGCGCGCATCGTGAACTTCGCCGGCGACGTCCTGTGGGACTACCGCGCGCCCGTCGGGGCGGAGGTCTACAGCTGCGAGATGCTCGCGAACGGCTCCGTGCTGGTGGGGGAGGGTGGCACGAAGCGCCTGGTGGAGGTGGACGCGACCGGCCGGATCGTCATCGAGATTCCGCTCGTGACCAGCGTGCCGGTGCACGGCCAGGTCCGCACGGTGCGGAAGCTGCCCGACGGGGCGTATCTGGTCTGCTTTTACAAGGACGGGGCGGTGCGCGAAATCCTCCCCGACGGCCGGGTGCGTCGCAGTATCGACGGGTTGGGCGAGGCCTACTACGCCGAGCGGCTGGCCGATGGAAACACGCTCATCGGCTGCGGGGATCGCCACCGCGCCGTGGAAATCGATCCGGCGGGCCGCGTGGTCTGGGAGGTGAACGAGAACGATCTGCCGGGGCATCCGCTGCGCTTCGTCGGCCAGGTGCGGCGACTGGCCAATGGGCACACGTTGATCTGCAACTGGCCGGCCCATGGCCACGAAGGCGGACAGCCGTTGCTCGTGGAAATCACGCGCGACAAGCGCATCGCGTGGTCCTTCGACGGCCGCGATCGCCTGCGCGGCATCATCGGCCTGCAATTGCTGGACGGGATGCGGGAGCGCCCCTGAACGGCGGCAGCGGCTGCGCGCCGGGATGCGCCCGGGTCAGCGGGGGGTGATCTTCAGGTTCCGGAAGTGCGCGACCGTCGAGCCCTCGAACCAGAGGGCGACCGCCCCGCGGGCGGTGGCGCCGGACTTCACGTCGTTCACGATCAACGTCGGCTGTTCCTGGTGGTTCACGTAGAGCCGGGCCTTTTCCCCCTCGACGGTGATCTTCACGTGAATCCACTGCGCCGGCTGGATGTCGACGTAGGATTCGTACCGGGAGGGCGTCTTTTCCCGCAGGATGAACCAGGGGTGTTCCGGATGGGAGATGTACTGGGCCGTGTGATTGCGGCGCTCCTGATCCTCGGCGCGACCGTTGGTGGGTCGGAGGTAGAAGCAGTCGTACGTGCGGCGATCGGGCTGCACCCGGAAGGCGACGCCGACAAAACCCCGAGCACCGCCGGCCGCCCCGGGGCTGGGCTCGCCGGCGAGTTCCACCTCGATGGTGCCGCTGGAGAAGTCCAAACCCGTCACCAGGGCAAGATGGTCGGATCTCCCGGCTTCGGCACTTCCGGCGCCCGTCTTGCCGCCCTTCTTGGCGGCCTTGGGCTGCGCGTCGGAGGTGGGTGGGGCGGTCAGCCGCAGGGCCGGCTGACCCTGAAACGTGACTGCGCTGGCCTGCGCCTGGTGCAGCTGCAGGCCGGTGGCGTCGGTGAGGGCGAGGGCGCGGGGCTGGGCGCGGAGGGAAGCGGCAAGGCCGAGCAGTGATGCGGCGACGAGCGCAGAGGAGCGAAGGAGAGGCATGGTGGTAAAGGCGGGTGAGGGAACGCGGGGCGGGGTGGAGGCGCCGGGCCCGTGCCCGGCACGGCGGCGAAGTCTGCGCAGGAGGGGCCCAGCCTTGGACGGAAGGAGTCGTTCGACAACCTCGTTTCCCGGTCGGGCCCGGTCGAATCGCCCTCCCCTGCGGCGATCGTCGCCACAGCGCGCGCTCGTCAAGCGCCAAGACCCGGCTCATGCTGCGTCGATCGCACCCCTTGCCTCATGTCCTCTCGCTTCCGCCTCTCCCGACGATCCTTTCTGCAATCCGCGCTGGCGGCGGGTGTCGCCCCGCTCTTCGTGCCGGCGCGGGTCCGCGGGGCGGCCGCGCCCTCCAACCGGCTGCAACTCGGCTTCATCGGCCTGGGCGGGCACGGCCTCGGGTACAACCTGAAGAACTTCCTCAACGAGGAGGACTGCCGGGCGGTGGCGGTGTGCGACGCCTTCCGCGATCGCACCGAGAAGGCGGCCGCGACCGTGAACGAGAAATACCGCGATAACGCGTGCCGGCGAGTCGACGATTTTCGCGCCCTCATCGCCGATCCCGGCATTGATGCCGTGGTGATTTCCACGCCGGATCACTGGCATGTGCCGATGGCGCTGCTGGCGCTCGAGGCGGGCAAGCATGTCTTCTGCGAGAAACCGACCTACGTGATCGACGAGGGACGGACGCTGGCGCAGGCGGTGGCGAAGAGCGGGCGCGTCTTTGCGGTGGGGTTGGAGGATCGTTCGGTCATCCAGTACCACAAGCTGATCGAGTGGCAGCGCAACGGTGCGATCGGCGAGCTGCAGCACATCGACGTCACGCTGCCGCCGGGCCGCATCAACCCGGCGGATGCCGAGGCGCCGGTGCCGGAGGGGCTGAACTGGCGGATGTGGCTCGGGCCGGCGCCCTACCATCCGTACACGCCGACCCGCACCGGCTGGATGAACTGGCGGATGATTCGCGACTATTCGACCGGCATGATCACCGACTGGGGCACCCATATTGTCGACACGGCGCAGCTCGCCGCCAACGACCCCCACGGCTGGCCGGTGGAGATCCGCGCCACCGGCCAGCCCGTGCCGGCGGGTTCCCAGACCGACATCCCTGCCTTCTTTGAGGTCAACTACCGGTACTCGAATGGCGCCACCCTCGCCGTGAAGACCGGGGAGAAGGCCGAGCTCGGGTCCAACGCCGCGATCCGCCTGCAGGGATCCAAGGGCTGGATCTCCTGCACCGGCTGGCGGGGTCGGTTTGCCGCGAGCGATCCCGCTCTCCTGCAGATCAAGTATGCCCCGGGGGAGTCCCGGCACTGGCCGATGCCGCCAGGCGAGCACCGGAACTTCCTCGAGGCAATCCGCGACCGCCGCCCGCCAACCTACACGGCCGAAACGCTGCACCGCCTCTGCACGCCGCTCCACGCCGGCCTGATCGCGATGGATCTCGGGAGGCCGCTGCGGTGGGATCCGCAAAAAGAGGAGTTCATCGGCGATGCCGAGGCGAACCGCCGCCGCCGCCGCACGCTCCGCGACGACTGGAAGCGGGGCTGACTTGGCGTGAGGACGAGACGCCGGCATCCGGCGGGCACACCTCCCTGCATGAAGCTCATCACCGTTTGCCTGTGCGTGCCCCTCCTGGCGGTGGTCGTCGCGGCCGCGCCACCGGTGCGGCTGATTCTCGACACCGACATGTCGGGCGACGCGGATGACGCCGGCACGCTGGCGCTGCTGCACACGCTCGCCGATCGCGGGGAATGTGTGCTGCTCGCGACGGTGGTGAACCGCAAGGATCACACCAACGCGTCGGCCGCGGCGGTCGACGCCATCAACACCTACTACGGCCGGCCCAACCTGCCCATCGGCACCGACAAGGTGGGGCCGACGGCACTGCAGCGCACCAGCCTGTATGCGGCGGCGCTGCGGGACGGGTTTCCCAACGACATCGGGCCGGACGATCGCGCGCCGGACGCCTTCGACGTCTACCGACGGATGCTTCAGGCGGAGCGGGGCGGAGAGGTGGTGATTTGCAGCGTTGGGGCGCTGTCCAACCTCGCGGAGCTTTGTCGTCGTGAGCCGGAGCTGGTGCGCGCGAAGGTTCGCCGGTTGGTCGTGATGGGAGGTCACTTTCCGCCGGCCGACCAGCCGGAAACCAACATCGCGACCCACCGGGACGCGGCGGCGTACGTGGCGCGGCACTGGCCGACGGAGATCGTCTGGCAGGGGTTTGAGATCGGCAACGGGGTCATCACCGGGGCGGCGCTGGCGCGGACGCCGGCGGACAACCCGGTGCGCCGGGCCTACGAGTTGCGGCGCTACCGCAACCGTCCGTCCATTGCCGGCGGCCAGCCGAGCTACGATCAGGCGGCGGCGTTGTATGCGGTGCGCGGTCCGCAGGCGGAATTTTGGGAAGTCGTGCGGGGCGGGTGGGTGCGCATCGACGGCCCGGGGCATACCCGCTGGGAGCCGGATCCGGCCGGGAGGCATGCGTACGTGAAACTCAAGGGCGAGCCGGGAGCACTCGCGACCGTGATCGAGGAGCTGATGGTGGCGCCGCCGCGCCAGCGCTGACGGCGCGCCCGGGATGCGCCCAATAGCGCGAGTGAACCGCGGGCGTGGCGGCTCCGCGCCACCGTTCTGCCTGGAGGCGGCGGCAAACAAGGCGGCTCACGCCAAGGCGTGAAGCCGCCGCGAATTCCTGGCGTGCTCGGCGCGGAGGCTCAGTAGGCCGTCAGCCGGACCCGGCGGAAGTGGACTTCGCCGCCCTCGGACTGCAGGCCGATCGGGCCGGCCTTGATCTCCACGCCGGTCACTTCGTTGACGAGCTGGCCGTTGATCCGGACCGTGTAGCGATCCCCGCGGGCCTCGATTTCCACCTGATTCCATTCGCCCGGGGCCTTTTCGGCGGCGACCGCCTTCTTCACCCCGGTGATCTTGCCCGCCACCTTGCTGTCGCGTTCGAACCACCGGGCCTGGCCACCGGAAGCGATCGGAAAACCCTGGAGCCCGATGACGTCGCCGGCGTTGCCGTGCTGGAGCTGCACCTCGACCGTGCGCGGCAGGGCACCCGTGCCGGAGGTGATCCGTGACATGATGCCGCTGTTGCCCGGCTTGGCTCCCGGGGCCCAGCGGTACTCCACGGCAAGGCGGAAGCTGGTGTAGTTCTTTTCCGTGTACAAAACGCCGATCGGGGTCCCGGTGCAGACAATGGTGCCGTCCCGCACGCTCCACACCTGGTCGCGCTTCACCGTGGCGTCGGCCAGCACATGGGTCCAGCCGGCCAGATCCTTGCCGTTGAACAGGGCGACCTCCTTGGCGGTTTCGGCTGCGCGGCCGAAGCCGGCGAGCAGGCTGCCCAACACGAGGCATCCGCCGAGGAACGGTGTCTTCATGGCCCACAAGGGAAGCGCGCGCCGGGCGGAGATTCCAACTGAAAGACCGCGGGCGGCCCGTCGTGGCGCGGGTAGAAACCGCCGTGATTCGGCACATTTGCCGGTCGTATGGTGGCGCTTCGACTCCCTTCGGAACACGGTCGGGAACAAAGCCCGTCGCCGCGGTTCCGATCCGGCATGCCCCCCGTCTGTCGATGGTTCGTGCTGGCTGGTGGAATCGTGTCCGTGCTCACTGCAGCGGAGTCACCAGCTCCCGCTTCAGGCCGGATTTCCGCGCGGTTATCGGAGCTGCTTTCGGCTGCGGCCACGGCGCGGGTGGGAGCGCCGAATTCTCCGGTGGCGCCCTCCGCCTCCCCAACTGACCCGGACCCGAGTCCACCCGCGAAGGTTCGGCCGGACGTGTCTCCGGCTCCGGCCAACGCCATCGTGCGCCTTCCGGACTACGTCGTGCGGGAGCGCAAACCGCCCCGTCTGCCGGAAGCCGAGGAGGTGATGTCGCCGCGCGAACGGGAGCAGCTGGCCCTGCAGCGGTTTCTGGGCGACGAACAGGGGCTGGATCGCGCCTTGAGCATGATCACGCCGGTGCACCTCTGGCGGAAAATCCCCCTCCTGGGACGCTTCCCTTTTCTGGGCTTCGAGACCAACGAGCAGCGCGCCGTGCGACTCTACGAGGAGGCCCGCCGGGCCGAGCGCGTGGCCTACCTCTACTCGCCGGAATTCCATCCGAAGGCATCGGCTGCCCCCGCGGATCGCTGATCGCCGCGGCGAGGCGGACCGCGGGCAAGGCGCGGATTGGACGGCGGTGCGACGATTGGCACCGCCGGCGCCTTCCGCCCATCGACTCATTGATCACCGAATACCGATTACTGACCACTCAGCCCTGACGACTGCTTGGCGGCACCCGGCAACCCACGCCAGGTGAGGCCCAGGCCGGGCAGATCGGGATAGTGAATGCGACCATCCAAGCCGACGCGCACGCCGTCGGCCACGTCGTCGGCGAGCAGCAGGGCGCCGTCCATGTCGGGATAATCGAGCAGGGGCACGAGTTGTCCGATGGCGGAAATTCCGACCGAGGATTCCGTCATGCAGCCGACCATCACCTTGAGACCGAGCTGGCGGGCCCGGGCAATCATGCGGCGGGCGGGGGTAAGGCCTCCGGCCTTGGTCAGCTTGATATTGACGCCATGGAAGCGCCCCGCGCAGCGGTCGACGTCACCTTCTCCCTGGCAGCTCTCGTCGGCAATGATCGGCAGGGCTGAATGGGCGAACACCTCGCGCTGGCCCGCCACATCCTCCGGCGGCAGCGGCTGCTCGATGAACTCGACCCCGAGATCGCGGAGGGGGGCGGACAGTCGCAGCGTGGTGGCGGCATCCCACGCGCAATTGGCGTCGACGCGAAACGTCGCCCGCGTGACCTCGCGAAGGGCGCGGACAATCGCGAGGTCGTCGGGGGTGCCCAGCTTGATCTTATAGACGGGAAAGTCGGGATACTCCTGGAGCTTGCGGACCATGACGTCCACGGCCGCGATCCCGATGGTGTAGTCGCTCGGCGGGAGGCGATCGAGGCTGAGGCCCCAGAGCTGCCAGACCGGCCGGCCGAGGCGGCGGCCCCAGAGATCGTGGGCGGCCTGATCCAGCGCACAGAGGGCGAAGGGATCGTCGCGCAGCAGCGGAGCGAACCGCTGCCAGAAGGCGGCGGGCTCATCCACGTGCGCCGCTTCGATTTGCGGCCGGAGTCGCTCCAGGCTCGCCGCCATGGTCTCCCCGGAGTTGCCGTAGTAGCCCACGGTCGAGGCTTCCCCGAAGCCCCGGTGCGGGCCGTCGCGCAGCTCGACGATCAAGTTGTGCTGCAGGTCGTGGGAACCGTGGGCGATGGTGAAGGTGTGCCGCAGCCGCAGCGGCACCACATGGAGGAGCATTTGCATGGCAGAGGCGGGAGGTCAGAGGTGCCGCCGCAGGGCGGCGAAGAGCTGTTCGAAGTGGGCGGGCTCGTGCGTGGCGAAGACGGCGAGGCGGAGGGCCCCGTGGGGCCCGAGGCCGGCGTAGCGAGGCAGGTAGGGCACGAGAATGCCGTCCGCCCGCAACGCTTCGTGCAGTCGCTGCATGGCTGCGCCGGTGCCGAGCACGACGGGGATCATCGGGCTGGGCAGATCCTCGACGGGCAGGCCGACCGCGCGCAGCCCGTGGCGCAGCTGACGGATGTTGTCGGCCAGGCGCACGCGGAGGACGGGCTCCTCCCGGGCCAGGCGCAGGGCGGCGGCGGTGGCGGCGGCGACTGGCGTCGGCAGCGGCGTGGAGCCGGCGAACCAGGGCGAGGCGGAGTGCAGGCGCTGGATGAACTCAGTTGAGCCGGTCAACAACCCCCCGTACCCCCCGAGGGCCTTGCTGGCCGTGCCCGTGACCAGCAGGCGTCGATCCGCGGGTGGCGACAGGAGCTCCGACGTGCCCCGTCCGTGGGGGCCGAGGACCCCAAAACCATGCGCGTCGTCCACGACGACGCGGGCACCGGGGAACCCGTCCAGGATCCGCAGGTAGTCAGCCAGCGGGGCGAGGTGGCCGGTGACGGGGAACACGCCGTCGGTCAGGACCACCGGCTGTTCGCCGGCTCGGAGCGTGGCCCGCAGTTCGGACTGCAGGCTGGCTGGGTCGGCGTGCCCAAAGGTGACGACGGGCCGGCCGGACAGACGGGCGGCATCGCGCAGGGCGAAGTGCGCATCCTGATCGAGGTACAGGCGGTCGGCCGGGCCCGCGTGGGCATCGAGGAGAACGGAGGCCCCGAGCCATCCGCTGGGCAGGAGCCAGGCGGCCTCGGTGCCGAAGAAGCGGGCCGCCTCCGCCTCGGCCTCGAGGAGGGGCGGACTCTCGCCGAAGCCGAGGCGGGTCGTGGCGGGATGCAGGCCGTAGCGGCGCAGCGCGCGCTCGGCGGCGTCCGCCAGTTCGGGCCGGCGTTGCAGGTCGAGGTAACCCGTGCCGCCGAAATGCAGGTAGCGGCGGCCGTCGATGCCGACCTCCGGACCGGTGGCGGTGTCGAAGACGCGACTCGGTGACGGAGTGCTCGCGGCAGGCGGTGAATCGGGCATGGCGATCGGATCGCGATGGTGGGCGATCTTGCCGGCCGGTGTCGAACCCAGCCGCAGCGCCCGGCGGCGAAGCCGGGTCTCGGCGCCGGACGTCCTCAATGATCGTTTGCGGTGGACACCCGGGTGGGAGATTCTGTGCTCGAACCACTGTGAGCACACCCACGAGTTCCGCAGCCCTGGCGCCGGACGGAGCGCCGGACCATGGCATTACCCTCCTGGGGCCGAAGCCGTTTGCGCCCGGGGGACCGGGCGACGCCGCCACCCACATCGGCACGGTGTTCCCTGCGCAACGGACCCTGGTGACGCTGCCCGGCATCCATGCGACCCAGCGTCTCGACTTTGTGGAGCACTGCGACCGGCGACGACGGGAAGCGGGGCAGGCGCCACTGACGGAGGCCGAGCAGGAGCGACTGATGCTGGAGGCGGTGGATTTGATCTTTGAAGGCGGGCTGATCCTGATCCGGCCGGATCCGGCGAACATGCCCCTGGCCTTTGCCGCGGATGAGATGCTGGCGGAACTCGAAATGGTGTCGCGTCGGAATGTCCGGTTTCTGTTCGCGATGGATCCGGCGGTGCGCGGGGCAATCCAGGCGCGCGGGGAGAACTGGCGGATCACGCCGCTGCCGCAATCGGCGGACGAGATGCTTGCCCTCATCGCCAGCTCGAAGGTGGCGATTCGCGAGGGGGCGATCTACTATTACAACCGGTTTACCGGCACGCGGCACCTGACCTACGCGGAGTTCGCGCGGCTCGGCGCGCTCGACGAGCGCTCGCTGGCCTGGCAGCTGCAGGAGATCGCGATGTACAGCGGGCAGTGCAACCGGCGGGGGCGGCCGGAGGTGGATTTCTTCGCGGTGCGGAGCGGGGCCTTCGGGGCAGCGGACTTCGAGGGCCTGGATTTCGCCGGCCTGGCGGTCGAGGAATTGCAGCGGCGTTACGCGGCGCTGCGGGAGAAGTTCCGCGCCGCGGTGGAGGCGGACTTCTGGCAGGACGATCCCCGGGTGGAGGTGTGGCGGAGCCGCATGCTCAGCGCGCTGGTGTCGCAGGAGGACCAGACCCTGACGGTGGACCTGCTGCGGGAGCTCAGCCCGGAGTTCTTTCTCCAGGTGGAGTGGCTGCCGGGCGGCCGGTTCGAGGAAGGGGAGTTCCTCTTCGATCCGGTGCTGGAGGAGGCGGAGCAACACCCGGAGGACGAGTCGTTGCGGCGATTGTGCGACCCGCTGGTGCGCGGCTTCATCGTCAGCTACATCCGGGAGTACGGCACCGTCGAGACGATCAACATCGGGCGGATCAGCCGGTCGCTCTCCAAGATCCGGCCGCAGGTGCGGGGCCGGCGGGGCGTCTATCTCGCCCAGCTCAAGCTGCATGGGGTGGCGGCGCCGCTGCTGCGGCTGATCCGGATGCAGAAGTGGGGCATCCGGGAGCGGCTGGACGAGGGCAAGCCGCTGCTCCAGGCCCTGCTGGAGAACGAGGAGTACACCGACTACGTGCTCGATCGCCGGTTGGGCCTGCGCCAGCTCGGCATGAACCTCCCGGGCCGGATCCGCGTGCTGCGCACCCGCGAGACCTACCATGGGGTGAACCGCGAGGTGGCCGGGCGCTCGATTCCGGTGGTCGGCTTCGAACGCGACTACCTCGGCGGCCTCGCGACGGACAAGGTCCCGGCGGCGCGGTACCTGAAGGAAGGATACGCCGAACGCCTCGCCTTCCTGCTCGGGCGGGCGGCGGCCTCGAACCTCATCGTCGGCCGGGCGCTGGAGCAGAGCCTGCAGGCGATGTTCGACGATGGCGACGAGATCATCAAGGAGGACCCCGCGACCGGGCAGCCGGTGGAGATCGTGGTCAGCGATCCCACGGGTTCGTTTGCCGATTTCCGGCGCAGCCTGCTGGAGATGGCGGGCGACTACGCGCGCCCGGTGAACGCGCGCCTGGGCAAGGTCCCGCGGCCGCGGGAGTTTGCGGAATTCTACCTGCAGGCGTTTGGGGAGCGGTTCCTGCACCTGCAGCGGGAGTACCGGAAGCGGCGGCGCGCCTTCGACGCGTTGTTCAAGCACTGCGCCTATGATCCCGCCGGGAGTTTCGCCTATCGCTGGGAGAGTGTGCTGCACCGCCTGCACACGACGGACGGGGAGGAACTGGTCCGGGCCGTGCGGGAGCGGATCGACCTGCCCGACCTGCGGTAGCCGCCGGTTCAGGGTTCGCGGGCGTAGAAGCGCACGTAGTCGAAGATCGCATACGCCGGCAGCCGGGTTTCGTCGACCGCCCGCGTGTTGCCGAGCGGGGAGGCGATGGTGGTCAGCCAGATGCTCATGTCGCCGTGGTCGGGGATGGCGGTGGCGTCGTTGATCAGCACGATGCGCCCGTCGAAGGAGTACGTGATCCGTTGCGGGGTGAACTCGCAGCCCCAGACGTGGAAGTCGGCCGCGAGGTCCGGGGTGCGGATGCTGCGGTGGCCGCGACCGCGGTGGACCGGCGCCCATTCGTGCAGGTTGGCGCTGTAGCGGCCCAGGGAGACGGAGTCGTTCTCGCAGACGTCGATTTCCTGGCGGGAGCCCGGATGGGCCGACGGATCCGCCGCCGGGTGGTGCATCATCCAGAAGGAGGTGTGCCAGCCCGCGGTGGGCGGCACCTTGAAGCGGGCCTCATAGTAACCGTAGCGGAAGGTGCGCCGGGAGATGACACCGCCGGCGGTGTACTCGCTCTTCGCCGTCTTTTCCTTGCGGCCGGCCAGCCACAGGCAGCCGTCGTGCACCGCCACGTTGGCCGGAAGCTGCGTGCTCCAGTAGCGCTCGCCGGTCCGGTACAACCAGCGTGTTTCGTCCAGGCGGCTGCCCTCGAACTCGTCGGCCCAAACCAGCCGATATCCCGGCGGGGGCGTGGGTGAGACCGGCAGGTCGAGCGCCGTCGCCGGACTGGAACGCTCCGGCGGGGGCGGCCGGGTGCCGATGGGTTCGCCGACGATGAGGAAACCGCCGAGGTAAAGCCCGTGGGCCGCGTAGGGCCGGGGGTCGGTGATGGCCGCGCCGGCCTTCTGCAGGATCGCGGCCTTGTCGATTTTCGCCGGCAGGAGCTCGAGGCGGACCCGGTGTTCGGTGTCGGGCAGGGTCCGGGAGAAGAACCAGGGCTTCAGATAGTATCGTCCCGGCGTCGAGTAGCTGTCGAAGAGCGAGCCGGTCTCCGGCGGCAGATCGTCGACCGTGACGCGAAACTGACCGTTGTCGGGACCCTTGAGGCCGATCAGGCCGAGGATGGTGCCCCGGAACCGGAACTCCACCCGGGCGCCGGGTTCGAACGCGACCCAGGTCGGAGGCACCAAACCCTCTCCCTTTTGCGCGGACATCTGCGGTGAAATCGGGGAGAGCTCCGTCCATTGCTCGTCGGCGTGCGCCTCGGCGACCGTGACGAGGCGGGCGCGCTGCCAGTGGTCGGCCCGCAGCGGGGCGGGCAGCGGGCGGGCGGGGGCGGCCGGCGCCGCGAGCCAGGCAGGCAGCGCCTGGGCCAGCCGCTCCGCGTAGAGGCGATGGCCGGCGTCGGTCGGATGCGTGTTGTCCCGGGTGAAGATCAGCCGTCCCTGGGAGTCACGTCCCTGGGCGTCGGCCGCGACCGCAGCCGGGGCCGACATGACGAGGGTGCCGGCGCGGACGCGGCGGGCCACTTCGATGCCGAAATTGAGCGAGGGAAGACCGTAGTGGGCGGCGACCGCCTCCATCGAACGTGCGGTGCTCTGCAGACCGGCGGACTCGAGGTCCTTCAGGAGGAAGGTCGAGACCGTGTAGACGAAACAAAGATCGATGGCGGGATTGGCGGCCCGGGCCTGGCGAACGATTCCTTCCATCTGGGCCTCGACGCGCGGGGAGCCGGTGCCGTCGTTCACCGCAAACTCGACCAAGATCAGATCGGGCCGGTGGCGCAGGACATCGCGGTGCAGGCGGGCGGCGCCGTAGTTGGATCCCGTGCCGGAGACCGCCGCGAAGATCTCGGTGAACCGGGCCGCGGGGAACTGGGTGCGGAGGTGGGCGAGTGCCAGGACCCGCCAGCCATCCGCGGCCGTGATGCTGCCGCCGAGAAACGCGACGCGGACCTCCTGGCCGGCGCGAATCTTCGCGGCCACGTGGGGCAGGCCGCCGCGGATCTGGAATTCCGGGGCGAGTTCAGCGGCGCGGGAGGCGAGGCTCAGGACTGCGAGGCAGAGGAGGAACGCCGGGAGTTTCATGCTGAAAACGAGACTGCCACGATGGGGGCGGGGGAGTCACGGAGTTCCCGGCGGCGCTTAAGCAAGCACCGTTCCGTCTTCCTGGCGGGCAGGAGAACGGGATGAGCCGGGGATGGGCAGTGGCGTCACGGCGCCGCCTTGGCGCGGATCACCTGATCACGGTCGTAGACACCTTCGATGGCGGCGGCCGGCGGGACGACGAGGTAGTCCGCGGGATCCCAGTCACCGCGCAGCAGGCCCTCGATCAGGCGGATGTCGCCGGGCAGGACAACGGCTTCCTTCCCCGCGGCGGCGGCCTTGGCACGGAACTGTTCCGCATAGCCGAGGTGGGTGGTCTGCGGCAGATCGATGAAGACTGCGCGACGGTCGCCGTGGTCCGGGTGCATCTCGGCCCAGATGTACTTGGCATCCTCCTCACCGAACTTCTCGACGAGTGCCTGGTAGGCGTCGCCGACCTGGACGCCGGGACTGCCCTCGTCGCTGGTGCGAAGGAAGTAGTTGCCGCGCTCCAGGTAGCCGGCGGAAGAGAAGGGGGTGCTCGGGGCGGCGCCGAAGTGCTCGTTGAACCGGGCGCGGGAGCCGAGGAGGATCGTGCAGCAGTCGTGGGCGCGCGGAATGACGAGGCGGGTGCGCCGGGCCTGCAGGCCGACGGTGGCATTGCCGCACAGGCCGAAGAGCAGGAGGATGGCGTCGTAGCCTTTCCCGGAGGCCTCGGTCGCGTCGATCTTCGCCTGCAGGAGGGCGCGCAGGCCGGCGCTGCGCGCGTGTTCGCCCAGTTCGGTGAACTCCGCGTCGATGACGTGCGGTGAGCGGGCGAGGCACCACGCGGCTTCGCGCTGGAACACATTGCAGGCGATCAGCTTGAACGGCATGGGGACGGGGCGTCAGGGCGCGTGGAAGAACGGCCGGAGCGCGGCGGGGACGGGGGTCTGCCGGTGGAGCAGCGGCCCCAGCAGGGCCGGCAGGTCGGTTTCGATCAGGTCCGCGCCGCGCGCGAGAAACGCGCGGTAGTCGGGTTCGAGGGGCGCAAGGTCGGAAACCTGGCCGGAAAGCAGGCGGCGATCGAGGTTGCGGGAGGAGCCGACGATGCAGCGGGCCCCGCGCTGGTGGATGAACTCGTAGAGGGACGGATCCTCCGGAGGCGTGTGCCCGACAAAGGCGACGACGTTGCGCCACGGCACTCCGAGCCGGTCGAACTCCTCCGCCTTCGCGCGCGTGCCGACGAAGACCTCCATCATCTGGTGGGAGTGGGCGGCGTGCACCGCCTGCACGTCCTTGTAGGACCCGACGATGAGGAGGACGAAGTGCTCCGCCCGGTGCCGGGCCACGATCCGGGCGCGATCGAGGGCGCTCACGTCCTTCTGATCGAGGATGAGGATCGCCTTGCCGCGGGCCCAGTCGATGACCTCGTCGAGGGTCGGCACCCGCAGGTCGGTGACCTTGCCGCCAAGATCCTTCAGGCGCAGGTGCTGGATTTCGGCGAGCGTGGAGTCGGTGAGCTTGCCCTTGCCGGTCGTCGTGCGATCCAGGGTGGGATCGTGATGGACGACCACGGCGCCATCCTTGGTGTAGCGCGGGTCGATCTCGAAGATCGCGTAGGTGTGCGCCAGCGTTCGCTCAAAGGTGGGGATGCAGTTCTCGGGGAAGCCGTGCCATGCGCCGCCGCGATGACCGCTCACCATGGGCAGCGTTCCGGAACCGGGCGCGAAGATCTGCTGGAGAACCTGCGGGGTGCGGGGCGCGACCCGGTGCAGCGCCGGGGCGGGGGCGGCCGGGAGTCGCGCCAGGCCGCCGAGGAGCGCGGAGGCGAGGACGAGGCCGGTCAGGAGGCGCGAGCGCGCCAGGACAGGACGAATGGCCATGGGCGGAAAGGTGAGCGCCAGACCCGATGAGCTGGCGGCGGGAGTACAGCCGGGTCGCCCGATGATGTCACGGGAGAAGGGGCGGGCAAAAGTGGCGGCAGGCCTCCGGTGCCGCCCGGGAGTTCACGGCCGGCTGGCGGTGCGCAGTTGCCAGGTCACCTCGCGCGACTGGGGCACGTCGATCCGGATCCGCAGGCCACCTCCGTCGGGGCTCAGGTGCGCGCGGGCGCCGGCTTGGGACGAGATTTCGTCGAGTTCCACGGCGAGCGGCGCGCGGGGCCAGCCGCTCGCCGGCAGCGCGAGGCGCAGTTCGTATCCATCCCCGGCGAGAACCTCACTGCGGCCCGAAAGCGATCCGGTGGCGGCGTCCCACCGTTCGTCGCGGACTTCGATCATGGCCTGCGCGACATGACGCGAGGTGCTGAGCAGGAAGGGATGATCTTCCACGGGCCGGAGCGCGATCACCCGGCAGCCGTGGGCCGGGAGTTCGGCGGTCAGGGTGCCCTGGACGGTGGGGAGGAAGCGGTTCGACCAGAAATCGAAGGCGGCGTGGCGCGTGGTCGGGTCGAGGCCGAGGCGTCCCAGCTCGCAGGAGAGCGTGGCGGGGGCGGCGCTCCAGTTGAAGAACGCCACCACGTCGCGGCGGACGCCGCCGCGAGCCGTCGTGACGTGCCAAATCGCGGCGGGATCGCGCTCGAGCAGATCGAGGGGCCGGGCGGTGGCGCCGTGGGGAGGAATCGTGCGGCGGATGAGGTCGAGGCGGGCCGGCGGCAAATCCGGCAGCCAGTCGCTGTTGGCGTACAGCTGGCCGGAGATGCCGGTCCACGTGGCGATGGTGCGGGCTTCCTCGTCGGGAATGCCGGCGCGCGCGTACATCGGGTCGGGATCGTTGTACCAGACGCGACCGTGCAGGAAGTAGTGGCGGGAGCCGCACACCGGGCTCCGCAGCCACGCCTGGAAATTGGCGTTGTTGTCAGGGCCGACCCGCATCGCGTCCACGAGTCCGAACGAGGCGCCGAACGTGCGCATGTTCTGCGCCATGGTGCAGCCGAGCAGGAAGACCCCGGGGCCCGCGGCCTCGCGGACGAGCTGCAGGCCGGATCGGTAGGCGGCGACCGGCGGGACGTCTGCGCGATGGTGCACGGCATCGCCGAAGTCGTCCTCCTTGTATCCGGCATTGATGTACCGCGGATTGGCCGGGAGCCCGGTGTAGAGACCGTCCAGCTTGAGGTACCGGTAACCCCATTCGCGGGTCAGGCGCGCGACGAGGGTGCGAAGGTAGTCGCGGGTCCCCGGGTGGGTGAGATCGAGGCCGGTGCCGCCCCACGGCATGTCGAAGGGGGAACCGTCGGCCCGGCGGACAAACCACTCCTGCTTGTCGGCGAACCACGGATCGTCGAACGTGCCGGCGAAGGGCATGAGCCAGAGACCGGGCGTGAAGCCCAACGCGGAAAGGCGCGCCGCGACCGGCGCCATGCCGGAGGGGTAGGGCCCGTTCGGACGGTGCCGGGTGAAGTTCTTGTGCGGGCCGTTCTTCTTTTCCTTCGGGCCCTTGGCGTCACCGTCCTGCCAACCGTCGTCGATCTGGATGAAGTTGAAGCCGTAGGGGCGCAGTTGGGCGCCGGCGAAGCCGGCGAGTTGCGGGAGGGTGGGCTCGGAGCCGGCCCCGCGGTTGCGATCGGAGTACCAAGTGCAGTAACCGGTGGGTTGGGGCGGCAGCTGGATCGCATAGTGTCGCGCGACGGCGTCGGCCCAGGCCTCGAGGCCCAGGCAGGTTTCCGCGAAACCGCCGAGGGCGAGCGTCTCGGTCTCGGCGGTCGCGCCCGGCGCGAGTGGCAGGCGGCCGAAATCAGTGCGGGCGTCGATGGCGACACCGGAAGGGGCGGCGGTGGTGAAGAGCACGCCAGAGGCCCGATCGTGAGTGAGCCACGCGGCCACGGCGCCGCGGCGGCTTCGGGGATCCGCCACCGCGAGCCACGTGTAGCTGCCGGGCTGGCGATCCGCCGGGAGCAACCCGCCGGTGCCGAGAGTCGTGAGGTTGGCGGCCGGGATGCCGAGATCCGCGGTCACCGAGGCGAGGGGCAGGCGGTTGAGGGTCTGCGGCTCGCGACCGGGATTGGCCAGCGTGGCGTGCAACAACACGAAGGGCAGGTTCGGAAACACCCGGAAATGTGCGGCCGTGCCGTCCGTGCGGACGAGAGTGAGCTGTTCGCCCGTTCCCCAGCGGGAATCCTGGAGCGACGCGACGCGCTTCTGGCCGCCGCCGGCGGTGACGCGTCCGGTCATCGACCACGGGCTGGCGCCAGGGCGGGACTTGATGACGAAGTCTCCGGTTGTGGGTGCGACGGTGAGAGTGAAGCCCGGATGGGAAAGCACGGCGTCCACGGGCGAGGCGGCCGGGGCCGGAGTTGCTCCGACCAGACTGAGCGTGACGAGAAGGCGGCGAAAGACGGGAGGAGGCGGTTTCACGGGCAAGCGGGGATTCCCCTGCGGGCATCCTGCCGCGGTTGCCCCGGCGTGCAATGCCGCCGTGCCGTGCGGCAGCGCCAACGCAGCGCGTCAGCGGATCTCCGCCGGTTGGCCGATGGCGACCTGGTAGGCCTGGTGCAGGCGGAAGGTCTGCCAGGCGCCGAGCTTCTGGCCGAGTTGCGCCCCGACGTAGAGCGTGGTGGCGAGCACCGCCATCCCTCCCACGACCCAGAAACCCCACGGGTAGGAATGCACCACCAACTGTGCGCCACCGAGGATGCCCGCGAAGATGCTGATCAGGCCGGAGAGCAGGTAGCCGTAGAGGAAGACCGACCAGACCTCCATTTCCGGCCCGTAGGTCCCGTGGATCAGCGTCGTGCCTTCCGGGGTGGCCTCCAGGCTGAGGAAGAGGCGGGGCGACCAGTAGCGCCGTTCGTGGGTGGGAATGTGGAGGCCGATGAAGCCGGGGAAATTTCGGACTTCGAGGTCCTTCACCTGCTCGGTCAGCGTCTGGAGCAGCCGATGCCTCGCGTCTTCGGGGCTGAGGGCGACGGCATGGGAGAAGCTTGGGCGAATGCGGAAGCTGCTCATGGTGAAACCACGGGGTTGGTGGGTGGGTGGGGCGGCCGGGGGGAGGCCGCGGGGGGTGTCGAGACGGGATACGGCTCCCTCGCGCGCCGTCAATGGCCAAGGTGCGAGAAGCCGCGGGAGGCCAGGGCCGGCCTCCGGCATCGTGTCGTATCGGCGAGGATTAGCTTGGCGCGCCGTGCGCTCTGCCTTCCGCGAAAACGAGAACCCAACCTCGTTGGGAACCGGCCGCGATGAGGCCGGTCGCCGGGGTCACCGCCCCCGGCTACACCTCAGCCCGTCCATTCGCGGCGAACCGGTCAGCCGAAAGGTGCGAAAGAAGTCGAAAGCGGCGGCAGGGCGGGAAGGCGCCCTGCCGTGGCCACGTTTCAGACGATTTCCTCGGTCTTCCGATCCCAGCGCACCTCGCGCTTCCGGTGGTAGGACTCCGTGCTCATCAGGGCGGTGGCGATCTCGACGAAGGCCTCGTCGATGTTGCACTTCGGCGTGCCCTTGGTGCGCACGCACTGCAGGAAGTCCTCCATGTGGCTCGGCCACTTCGGACCCTGGGCGAGGTTGTAGGTGTACGTCGCCTCGAGTGGCTTGCGCTGCATGTGGGGAAATGCCGGGCCGTCCGGATACACCCAGAAGCGATCCGCGCTCTGGCCGATGCTGTTGAAGATCAGCCGGCCGTCGCGCCCGATGTACTCCGGCGGCTGTTCGCGCTTGGAGTTCATGCAGCCCTCGAAGGTCACCATGCTGGCCTGTTTCTCGAAGCGGTAGGCGGCGGTCCAGGTATCGGGCACCTGGCGGTCGTCGAGATAGTAGGTGTTCAGGCCGGTGCACATGCAGGTGTCGGGAATGCCCCAGCCGAGCACGCTTTGCACGTGGTCCATCTCGTGGGTGAGCAGATCGCCGGCCTGGCCGGTGCCATAGGGCCAGTAACAGCGCCAGTGCCAGAAATGGCGCTCGTTGAACTCGATCTTCGGCGACGCCCCGAGCCACTTCTCCCAATCGACCTGCTTGGCCACGACCTTGGGATCCGGGCGGTCCCACTGGGAGTAGTACCCGTACCAGCGCCACGGGGCGCGTTCCTTGCTGCCGTTGAAGAAGCGCCCGACGTGGATGAGCGTGATCGGTCCAATCTTGCCGTCGCGCAGCATCTTCCCGGCCTCCGCGGTGGCCGGCAGCTGGCGGCCCTGGTGGCCGAGCTGGAACACCGTTCCCGATTTCTTCACCGCGGCGCGCATGCGCTTGGCGGCGGCGATGGTGGTGGTCAGGCCCTTTTCGCAATAGACGGCCTTCTTGGCGGCGATGGCGTCGAGGACCATCTGCTCGTGCCAGTGATCCGGGGTGGCGATCACGACGGCCTCGACCTTCGGGTCGGCGAGCAGGTCGCGGTAGTCCTTGTACTGCTTCGCCTCGGGGTTGCCGCTGTGGTCAGCGCCGCGCTTCAGGTGCGGCTCGTAGACATCGCAGAGGGCGACGACCTTGGCCTCGGGGATCGCGCCGGTGTAGCGGATGAGATCCCAGCCGCGCGTGCCCAGGCCGATGTGGCCGAGGCGCACCGGCTCCTTGGTCAAATCGACTCCGCGCAGGATCGCGGGCGCCGAAACCGCCGCCGCCGTGCCCGCCGCCAGGAAACCGCGGCGGGTCATTGAGGTAGGAGTATTCATGAGATGGGGGTTGGACTGGGTTGCAGTTAAGCGGGGGCTGGGACGCGCGTCGATAGCGGGAGTGGATGAGGAAGGGGTGACGCCGTTCCGGTTACTGCCGCCAGGGGCGGCCGGCCTGGAAGCCGGCGAGGCGGGCGGTGTTGACCTCGACCGCGCGGGCGTCGCCGGCCGCGCGCGTGATCGCCAGGGCACGTGCGGCGATCACCGCTGCTTCGGCAAACCGACCGGTTTCAGCCAGGGCCGCGGCGTGGAGGCTCAGGAAGTCGTGGTCGTCGGGATAGCGCCCCGCCAGCGGAGATACCAGCGCGAGGGCCTCGTGACCCTGGCGGACGCGATCCTCCCGACTGGTGGCGAGGATCCAGGCGAGGTTGCGGGTGGCGGGATCGCCGGCCCCGGCGGCGAGGGCCGCACGAAAGAAGCGGACTGCGGCTCCGTGCAGGCCGTGTCGGTAGCAGAGGTTGCCGGCCGTGAGGAACTGGCCCGGGCGTTGGGTCGGGGGCAGCCCGGCGATTGCCTGTTGGAGGCAGGATTCCGCCGCTGCCTCCTCGCCGGAGGAAAGGAGGGCCACCCCCACGTGCCACTGCGCTTCGGTGGCGGTTTGTTCCGGGACCACCTCCAGGAGCATCGCCCGCAGTCCCGGCAGGGGGATGTCTGGCGGCGGCCGGTAGGGGAGCAGTCGCAGCCAAGCGGGAAGCCGGCGCTGGAACAGCACGCGGTGGCCGAAGGTGTTTTCCAGCTCCGCCGGGGATGAGCCGGGGTGCAGCAAGTCCAGGTACTCCGCGAGGTAGTTTTCGTGCGTGGTCAGTGCGAGGTGGGTGACGCCGCGTTCGCGGATCAGGGCCAGGGCCTCCGCGTCGGTGCGGGCGCACAAGATGCCAGCCGCGGCCTTGAGGCCGGCGGTGTTCTCCCAGTAGAGGGTTCCGAGTGTCTGGCAGCGTGCGAAATAGCTGATGGCGGCGGAGGCGTTGGGACTGGCCAACACGATGAGCGAACCGGAAGGACGGCTCGCGCGCAGGCTGGCGGCCAGGTCGCGGTACAACGGCTGGGCCAGGTCGACCGCCTGGACGGTGTTTTGCGTCACGAGGGAGCGGACCACCAGCAGCCGGTGCAGCACGTCGGGGAGGTAACAGACGCCCGCGGCCGTGAGCAGCACGACCCACCGCCGGGGAGCGGCAAGATCGCGCAGGACGGCGGCCAGCACCACGACGAGAAGGGTGATCGCGGGCCCACCGGCGTTGAGCCACCACCTTAGTTTCCAGACACCCATCGCGACCGCCACGGCGGCAACCACCGCCGCAAACAAGACGAGGGGCTCCGAGCGCCAGCGACGGCGAAACAGGAGCCAGGCGACGGCAGCCAGCGGGAGGAGTTGGGTGTTGAAGTGCCGGAACCATTCTCCCCAGCCAATCAGGTGCACGGCCTGCCACAGCGAGAGGCCTTCCCCCACCGTGGTGGAGAGGCGGGCCACGAATGGGTCGTTGGCGACGAACACCCGCGAGCCCAGCAGGAGAATGGTGATCGGGGCGGCGGCCAATCCCAGTGCCGGCAGGATCAGGGAACGAAGCCAGCGAGGCGATGCCCCCCCCGTGCGCCAGACGAGAAGGCTGGCAATCAGTTCGCCGCCGCCCCACCAGGCGAGGGCGTAGAGGGGATGATTGACTTCGAGCCTGAGTCCGACGTGCGACGGGGCGTATTCGAGAAGGTAGAACGCGGTACTGAGGAGCGCTCCGGTGCGCCCCCACCAGCGCCAGACCGCCGGCTCCAGGATCCTCCCGGATGCGGCGGCGGTCCGGGGTGCCCACCAGGCGGCCACGACGCCGGCCATGCCGAGGGTGGCGAGGACGGGTATGACCGAGGCGGCGCTGATCCACATGCCGACGGCGCCACTCACCGCCGAGAGCACGGCGGCCCGGATCGCGCCGCGGGCCGACGACGGCAGGAGCGGGTGACCCTTGCCCCACCAACCCGCCCCTGCGAAGCATGCCCCGAGCACGAGGCCGAAGACCGCGGCACTCAGCAGGCCGTGGTGATCGACATAATAGGGAAAGAAGCCGGCGTAGAAGTCGTGGCTGCCCAGGGTGCCCAGCGCCACGACGACCCCGGCGCCGGCGCCGGCGCGCCCGGCCGCCCAGGCGGACAGGACGGCCATGACGGCGATGAAGAGCGGGAGATTGAACCAGGCCACCGCCCGCTCCGTTGCGGGTGGAAGCGAGCCTCCGGTTCGGGCCTGTTCCAGGCGACCGGCGGCGGCCAGCGCGTGGGCCAGACCGGAGTGCCAGTGAACCTCCCGGCCGGCCGGGGCGTTGTCATGCTGCGTGTGGCGCACCTGCGCCGGCGCGCCTTCTTGCAGGTCCAGTGCGTAGAGCAACCAGCTCTGCGCATCGGCCGTATGGGCGGGAACGACCCGCGTCAGCGGGATTGCCATCGGAACGCTCCGCCGGCCGAGGCGATCCAGCGAATCGACATAGTCCGTGCTGAGCCGGGCATGCCAGGCCGCCGCGGCACAGACCACCGCCCAGGCGCCCAGGAGGACGAACCAGCGGTTGAGCGCGCTCTCCTCGGTCAGACGCATCGCTCTCTGGCGCCCGGCCCCCCCGGTCGCTGAGGCGGGAAGATGGCGGGCGCGAACCCTGCAGCCTGGCCGGCTGCAGGCGTGCGCCGGGGAGCCCTCCGGGGCGGGACCGGCGGAGACTGGTGGTCAGGGAGCTGGCAACCGGCGCTCACGATGCGAATCTAGCGGGGCGTCAGCCCTCACGCGCCGTGTTCGAGGAGCACGAAGTCGTCGAAGTCGGCCGTGACGACGTTCTTGGTGAACGAATGCACCCAGACCTCGACCTCCACCGCGCCGGCGGGGGCGACGCCCTGCTTGGTGAACGCCTTCCACTCGGTGTCGCCGCGGCGGACCGGGACGTTGATCTGGTTCTTCAGCTCGGGTCGGTTGAGAAAGGCGCCCTTGGCGTCATAGAAGCGCAGATACACCGCGATGCCCTCGCCCTTCACGATCCGGCCCTGGAAGCGCACCTCGTAGGTGCGGCCCGGCGTGGCGGGAAACCGCTTCGCCGCGAGGCTGGAGCCGAGCGTGTCGCTGGCATCGGTGACGCGCAGACCGAGCTTGCCGCTGCGGGCGGCCTCGGGAATCGCCGCGCTCATGGCGTTGTCGTTCGTGGCGTTCCAGCCGGCGAGCTTCTCCTCGAAACCGGGGTTGGGAACCGGCAGGGTCTTTTCCGCGGCGAACGCGGCGGTGGTGGCCAACAGGGCGACGACAAGCACGGAGGAGGTTTTCATGACGGAAAGGGAAGGCCGCAGTGAAGCGCCCTGTGCGGGCGAGGCGCGAGGAAAAAGCCCCCCGGCTTTCGCCGCGCCCGGTCGGCTCACACCCCGAAGCCCGGCCGGTAGGCGTACCCGGGGCCGACCAGGCCGTCGGCGTCGGGCCGGTTCGGGAAGCAGGCCCGGGCCGCATCCCACTCGAGGCGGGCCTGGGCGCGCTGGGCGGCCACGCCGAGCAGCACGACCTCCGTGAGCCCGGCAGCGTAGTCGAAGTTCGAGCCGGGCTTCGGCCCGCCGCGGATGGCGTCGGCCCATTCGCGATGCGGCCCGCCGCTGACCCGCGGGATGGACTTCGGCGGCAACTGCGACGCGAGCGCCTGCATGCGTTCCTCGGGGAGCAGGCGGACGGATCCGCTGTGGGAGGTGACGCTCATGATGCCGTTGCTCCCGTAGAAGAGGCTCCCGCCGCTTTCGGAGAGCTTGAAACCGGGGACGGGCAGCGGCGGCTTCATCGTGCCGTCGAACCACTTCATCTCGACGGGGCCCCGCCGACCGCGGGCGGGAAACTTCCAGGTCACGCAAGTCGAGGCGGGAAACGTCTTCGGGTAGCGGGTGGTGGTGGCGGCCTCGACGGAGGTGGGCGAGCCGAGATCGAGGGCGTAGAACGGCGCGTCGATCTGATGGCAGCCCATGTCGCCGAGCGAGCCCGTGCCGTAGTCGGTGAAGCCGCGCCAGAAGGAAGGGACAATTTCGGGGCGGTACGGCCGATCCGGGGCCACGCCGAGCCAGAGGGGCCAGTCGAGGGTGGAGGGCACGGGCGTGTCCTTGGGGTTGGCGTCCGGATCAAAGTCGGCGGGATGAAACCACGGCAGCCGCGGGCGATCGGTCCAGGTGTGCACGGTGTGCACGTCGCCGATCAGGCCGGCCTGCACCCACTCGCGCGCGAGCCGGATGCCCTCGCCGGCGCGGCCCTGGTTGCCCATCTGGGTGACCACGCCCGCCTCCTTGGCGGCGGCGTGGAGCCGCCGGACCTCCGTGAGGCAGCGGCACATCGGCTTCTCGACGAAGACGTGCTTCCGGTGCGCGATCGCCGCCATCGCAATGGGGAAGTGCATGTGATCCGGGGTGGCGATGGCGACCGCATCGATCTGATCGGCCATCTGCTCGAACATCACCCGAAAGTCCTTGAACCACCGGGCGTCCTTCAGGCGCGCGTTTTCGGCGCCCTTCTTTTTCGCCGAGGCCTCGATGGACGCGCGTCCGCGCTTCTCATCGACATCGCAGAGCGCCACGAACTGTTCGTCGGGCAGTCCCGACAGGGCGGCCCCGCCCCGGCCGCCGGCCCCGACGAGCGCAATCCGCAACCGCTCGTTCGGAGAGCGCCGGGTGGATCCGGCGCCCTGGCCGCGCAGGCCGTGCGGGAGGATCAGGACGGAGGCAAAGGCCGAGGCGGCAAGGAACTGGCGGCGGGTGCGGGGTGCGGGGGAGCGAGGAGTGCAGGCGTGCATCGACGGGGGGGGAGACGGAGGCGGACGGAGGGGGATCGACTGGCCCGGCAGGAAATCGAATCCGAAGCCGGGCCGCAATCGTACAGTCGGGCGGGGCGCGAAAACCGTCGCACAATCCCCGGCTTTCGCGCTTGCTCGCCTTTCCCCGCTTCGAACTCCGTCCGCGTCATCCGGTGCCGTTTCCACCCATGAATCCGATAGCTTCGAACTGCCGCTTCCATCCGGTGCGGAATTTCGCGAGGTCCCGGCTCTTCCTTTGCCTCCTGGGCTGGCTTGTGCCCATGGCCGGCGCGGGCGTGGGGGCGGAAACCCCCTCGCGACCGCGCGTGCTCGTTTCCACCGACATCGGCGGCACCGACCCCGACGACTTCCAATCGATGGTGCACCTGTTGGTTTGTGCCGACGCGCTCGACCTCGAGGGGCTGGTGTCCTCGCCCTTCGGACCCGGCCGCAAGGAGCACCTCCTGCAGGTCATCGACCACTACGAACGCGATTATCCCAACCTGCGCACGCATGCGGCGTACCCCGCCCCGGGGGCGTTGCGGGCGCTGACGAAACAAGGGGCCTTCGACAGTCCGGGTTACGCCGGGATCGGCGCCGCGACCGAAGGCTCGGATTGGATCGTCCGGTGCGCCCGCCGTGCCGATCCGCGGCCGCTCCATGTGCTGGTCTGGGGTGGCATCGAGGATCTGGCCCAGGCGCTGCACGACGCGCCCGACATCCTGCCGAAGCTGCGGGTGTATTTCATCGGTGGGCCGAACAAGATGTGGAGCGTCGACGCCTACGACTACCTCGAGACGCACCATCCGAAGCTCTGGATCATCGAGGCCAACGCCACCTACCGCGGCTGGTTTGTCGGCGGCAACCAGACCGGCGAGTGGGGCAACACCGCGTTTGTCGCGGCGCACCTCGCGGGTCGGGGCGCCCTTGGAACCTTTTTCGCCACCCAGTTGCGGGGCACGATCAAGATGGGCGACTCCCCTTCGGTCGGGTGGCTGTTGCACGGCAATCCGGCCGACCCGTCCCAGCCCGGGTGGGGCGGAAGATTCGTGCGCCTCTGGGACGGACGGAAATCAACCTTCGACCACCACACCACCGAGCGCGACGAAGTGGAGGTGTTCGGCGTCGTCGAATATGCCGTGCCGCTGCCGGCCGGCGTCGCGCCGGGGGCGTCGATTCAGGTCCTTCTCGACAATCGTGTGCCCGCCCAGGTGACGCACGACGGCCGCACCTTGCGGTTTCGGTTTTCGCCCCGCGACGCCAAGGTCTGGTCCTACGTTGTGCGCAGCGACCTCCCCGCCCTGGCTGGCCTGACGGGAAAATTCACCGCGCGCCCGCCGGCGTCTGCCCGCACCGCGCAGCCTTCAGCCCGCCACCCCAACTGGTGGATCGACGACCCGGATCCGGCCGCGGCGGAGGGCATTCACCCCGGTGCCCGCAGCGTGAACCGCTGGCGCGAGGACTTTCTCCGCGACTTTGCTGCGCGGATCGGGCGCTGCACCGTTTCCGCTCCCTGACGCCATGAATCTCCGTCATTTGCTTCCCATTCTCCTGGTCCTCCTCGCCGGCGTCGCGCCGGTTTCCGCCGCATCGGACCGGCCCCGGGTTTTTGTCCTGACCGACATCGAAAACGAGCCCGACGACGCGATGTCGCTGGTGCGGTTTCTGACCTACGCGAACCACTTCGAGATCGAAGGGCTGGCGGCGACGACCTCGATTCACCAGAAGAAGCGGGTCGCCCCCGAGCGGATCCGCCGGATCGTCGAGGCCTACGGCAAGGTTCGCGACAATCTGGAGCGGCACGAAGCGGGTTTTCCACCTGCCGCCCAGCTGCTGGCCAAGGTAACCCAGGGGCCGGCGGCCTACGGCCTTGAGGCGGTGGGGGCCGGGCATGATTCGCCGGCTTCGGAGCTGTTGTTGCGGGCGGTGGATCGAGACGACCCCCGGCCCCTCTGGGTCCCGGTCTGGGGTGGCCCCAACGTGCTGGCCCAGGTCTTGTGGAAGGCGCGGAGCACCCGGTCCGCCGAGGCGCTGGCTCGGTTCGTGGCCCGCCTGCGCGTGTACACGATCTCGGATCAGGATGACTCCGGCCCCTGGCTGCGGAAGGAGTTCCCGGGGTTGTTCTACATCGCCAGTCCCGGCTTCAGCGCCGGTGGCGCGTACCACAAGGCGACCTGGAGCGGCATCAGCGGGGACTACTTTCACGCGCGCTGCGCCGGGGCCGACTTCACGCTCGTCACCAACGAGTGGCTCGACCGCAACATCCGCAAGAAGGGCCCGCTCGGCGCCGAGTACCCGCTTTGGGAGTATTTGATGGAGGGCGACACCCCGTCGTTCCTCAACCTGATCGCCAACGGCCTCAACTCCCCCGAGCACCCGCACTGGGGCGGCTGGGGCGGTCGTTATGAGTTCTACACGCCGCGGCCGCAGCGGTGGCACTCGCAGCCGGAGACCCGCCCGTTCTGGTCCGACGCGACGGACGAAGTCCTCGGAGTCGACGGCCGGTGGCACGACACCAATCATGCTACGATCTGGCGCTGGCGCTCCGCGTACCAGAACGACTTTGCCGCCCGCATGGACTGGACGATCAAGCCCTACCGCGAGGCCAACCACCCGCCGGCGCCGAAGCTCGGCCATCCGGCGCGGCTCACGGCGC
Organism: Verrucomicrobiota bacterium; assembly: GCA_016222805.1. GTDB lineage: Bacteria > Verrucomicrobiota > Verrucomicrobiia > Opitutales > Opitutaceae > ER46. Next base: position 177,656 of record JACRQG010000027.1, read on the forward strand.
GGGCCGGGCAGCGGGTCGACCTCAGCGCCGAAGGCACGACCGATCCCGACGGGGACGCGCTCTCGTACGAGTGGTTCCACTACCCGGAGGCGGGGACCTTCACGGTTTCCAGCGCCCGCTCCGGCCAACCGCTCGAAATTCGTCACTTCGACCAACCCAAGGCGTGGTTCACGGTGCCGACCTCCCGGGTCATGCCGCCCGGCACCGGGGACCTCCACGTGATCCTGGCTGTCACCGACCACGGCTCACCCCGCCTGACGCGCTACCAGCGGGTTATTGTCACGGTGCCACGCTGACCAGCGGATCGAAACGCCCACCTCAAGGCGGCCGGCTTAACCCGGGTCCGGCATTGCGTGCGGCGGTTCGGTTGGCAGCGTGGCCCGCCGGCACGACCCACCTATGATTCTGAGTTCGGAAATCGCCTGGCGCCCCACCAGCGGGATCCGAGTTTCACGGGCTGGTTCACCGCCACGGCGTACGTGACCGGAGCCATGCTGGCGGTACGCGACGGGGCGGTCGCCTTCGGCGGCTGGTTGGTCTGGCGCTTCCAAGCCTTCTGGCGCCGCCACAAGCTGCTGGCGGCGGGGTCGCTGTTCCTCGTGACTGTCATCGTGGTCCGCGCGATTTCGTTTCACCACGTGGAGGTGATCCTCGGGAGCCGATGGTTCGGCTTCATGAGGAACTGGTTTCTTGAGCAGACCTGGATCGGCCTCGTCAGCTTGGTGGCGGTGCGCCAGAAATCGTCGTGACGGCGGGCGGAGCCGGCCGGTCCGGGTGAGTTCGGTCTGCTCGCCAGGCGCGGAGGCGCTGGTTTGTCCCGCGAGGTGTCGCCCGCGCCGCGCGATCAGAAGGCGAGCGAATTCGTGAGGATCACCTGCCGCGGGTCCAGATCGCGGGGCCAATGGTAGACGCGGTCCTGGTCGGTGACGCGGTTGATTGCGGTCTCTTCCCCGTGTCGATCGCGACAGCGTCTGCCGTTTCCGCAACCCCTACGTCGGCATGACGCTCGCCGCGCGGCCTTTCCGCCGAGAACCCCGATCCACCTTCGCGAGGTCTACGAAGTTCCCCGGTCGTTGCCGCACCCGTGAAGCCGGAACCGGCGGGTATTGAAACGCGCCGCGATCGCACAAACCTGGGTGGGAGCTGAACCGTCTCTCCTGCGGCCGCGACAACCACTCCGGGCCGGTCGAACGCGTCCGTGGCGCCGGCGAGACGCCGCTGGCCAGCGGGACGCCGGCATCGGTGTAGCATCGGTGGGAGTCGACGGCAGTGTGGGAACTCATGCCAGCTGACGGTCGGCCGCACCAACGACCCCGTGGGCGACTCAGGGTCGGCGCGGGGCGCGTCCTTGAGTCAGGCGCTCGGGTCTGGTCAGCAGCAGCACCGCGTCACTCCAGCCGGCGGGCCGGGGAAACGTGACGGCCCCGGACAAGGGCAGTGGGCCATCGATAGTCAGGCTCTCCCCGTCGATCGGATTGAACCAGCGGCGAACGAGGCCGTCGGACATGGATCGCAGGTCAAGGGTGACCTCCGCGTTGTCGGGTAAATAGGCGACCAGCATATCTCCCGCGGCCGTGCGCGAAGCGACGATCTGACGCGGGCTGTCGGCTGCGGAGGCGTGGGGGCGGACAAGGTCTGGTGCGGGCTCGAGCCGCCACCACTCCAGGCCGGCGAAGAAATCGCGCAGATGCGTCATGTGCGTGGCGCTCGGCCAGTGAAGGGCTTTGCGCCAATGATCGGGCGCGGTGGGTTCGCTGCTGAATCGCCAGATTCCGCCGGCGCCGGTCGGGACCTTCGGGGGCACATCGCCGGCTCCATAGGTGTAGCCGCGCGAACCACACAGCCACGAGATCCAGCCGAGCTTGCGGGCGTCCTGCTCGCGCCAGTTCGGGGCGTCGTCGTGGCCGTACGCATCGTACATGGCCTCGAGGTTGATGACGGGCTTGCGGGGCTCGCGCTGCCAGAGTTCGAGCGTCCACGCGCGTGCCGCCGCGTAGGCGCGGTCGATGTTCCCATTGTGATGGCCGCTCTGCAGCCCGCAGAAATCGGCGTAGGGAGCATCGTGATACTGCTTGATCGTGTCGAAGTGCGTACCGGGATGCTGGGTGACCAGCTGGGGGGCGAGCGTCCGCAGCCGCGCCCCGGCCTCGTCGTTCTGCGGGTCGAACCGTTGATCCATGCTGGCTGACCAAATCACACTGTGCGCGGCAAAACGGCCCGCCACATAGCGCGCGAAGGCCGGTGACCGCTGCGGTTCCGCAAACCCGGCGTACGACCGGCCGACTCCCGTCAGGAGGACGACGAGGCCCTGCTCGTTGGCGTATGCCACCTTGTCATCCAGGTCGCGCCAGACCCGCGGATCGGGCGTGCCGTCGGGCAGGAACGGCGGCGGTCCCGCGGTCGTCCTGGTCCTGGTGCCGAGTCCGGTGGCGATGACCTGCAGCACCGAAAAACGCTGGCGGACGCGTGTATCCACATACTCCTGCCACTCCGCGGGCGTGGATTTCACGGCGACGTTCCAGGCGGTGTCGCCGAGCCAGAGGAACGGCGTGCCGTCGGCGTGTTCGAGGTGGCGGCGACTGACGCTCACGCGCAGCGCCCCATGCCGGTGAAGCGGATTGACGCCCCGGTAGGGCGAAACGCGCACCTCGCCGGTTTGTCCGTGGAGCCCGGGGTCGTCCGGATCGTTGCACGTGCTCAGCCATCGCCACGTGCCGGGCGAAGGGAACGCCGCGCGGAAGCGGAACCCGCGATCGCCGTCCCAGAACGCGGGGACCTGCATCGTCGCCCCGCCGGGCCCGCGGAAGCGGACATCGATCTCCACTTCGGCGGGGGGCCGCCGGTGCGGCTGCACGGGCACCAGGTTCGCCTCCCATCGCTGGCCCTGCACGGCCGTGCCCGGGTCCTGGGCCGCTGCACGACTGCCGCCCTGGGCCAGGGCGCAGAGCGGGCACAAGGCAAGGACGAGCCGCCGGGCCCGGCGACGCGGACGCAAGAACAGGGAAAGGAAACGCACGGGATTACGAGGTTGGGCGGGGCAGTGGGCGTGAGGGGAGGTTCCGGGGTTCCGAAGCGGGGCCGCCCGGGCGGCGCCGGAATGTTGGCCGGCACCGGGACGGGCGCGAGATCCGGATCACACGGCCTCGGACATCTCGTAGCCCCGCCGGTATTCCGGTTTGATCATCGCATTCGCCCTTTCGTCGTCGAAACGCCCCCGCGCCGCATCGTAACGCAGCGCGACGTTGCCGAGCCGATGCGCGATGTTGCCCATGTGCGCGATGACGTTGCTCGCGTGGGCAATCGAGATGTCGGCGTTGGGCGGACGCCGGCTCTTCACCGCTGCAATGAAGTCCTTGTAGTGTTCGGCGTCGCCAGCCTGGCCGAACATCTTCTCGACGACGCGGGACGCGGACTGCTCGACCACAAAGCCGCCGCCATGACGCCCGACGATCATCATCTGCTCCGATCCGTAGATTTCGATCCGGGTGGAATTCTGTTTCCAGTCCGTGACGAGCGTCTTGCGTCGAAGTGTATCCGAACTCTTGACCATGTATTTCGGATAGGCGGACAGCTCGAAGGTCATCACGAAGGAGTCGAATTCCCAGTCGGCGACCTGGACATCCGGCACTTCGGCATCGTCGCCCCGGTGGACGAACCGGCCTCCCACGGAACGCACGCTTTTCGGCAGCCCCGGATCGCCCATGAGCATCAGCGCCAGATCGGTCTGATGGATCCCGTCGTCGCACATGTCGCCGCCACAGAAATCCCAATAGTTGTGCCAGCCGCTTTGAAAAATCTGCTGGTGATAAGGGCGCACCCGTGCGCGACCCAGCCACTTGTCCCAATCGAATCCGGTGGGCGGCGGCGGGGTCGAGGCCGCCAGCCCGAAGCGCTCGCCGGACTTGAGGTTGAAGACCTTCACCAGCCCGATCTTCCCGAGCTTGCCGCTCCGGATGTAGTCGCGCGCGGCGAGGTTGTATTCCTTGGAGCGGTTCTGCGTTCCCACCTGCACGATGCGGCGGTATTTGCGCGCGGCTTCGACCATTTTGCCGCTCTCCCAGATGTTGTGGGAGTGCGGCTTCTCGACGTACACGTCCTTCCCCGCCTGGCACGCCGCAATCGTGATGGGCGCGTGGTAGATGTCGTGGGTGGCGACGATGACGGCATCGACGTCCCTGGATTCCAGCACGCGGCGGAAGTCGGTCTCGAAGCGCGGTTTGGCCGGTTGCACTTCCTCGATGAAGTTCCAGCACGCGGCCAGGCGCGGCGGGCTCAGATCGCACAGGCACGTGCAGTTGGCGCCGGCCTCCTCGAGCATGACCCGGATGATGAAGCGCCCGCGGCCGCCGCAGCCGATCAGGGCGACGTTGGGCCGCGCATTGGCGGAGGCCGCCCCGCGCACGGAGGGCCGGAGCGCGAAACCGCCGGCCGCGGCCAGGGCCGCCGTGCGGCCCGAGGTGCGGAGGAAGGAACGTCTGGAGGATAGGTTCATGGAATGACGGGTACGGAGGTTTGGTCGGTTGGCCCGACCCGCCCGGCGGCGTCCCCGGAAGGAGTGAGCCAGCGTTGCAGGAACGGTATTCCGGTGTCAGGGCGCGCCTCGTGCCGACCTTCGTGCAAGTCGAGGCCGATGCGTCCGGCGATCCCCAGCCTTTCGTAATGTGTCCGCGCGGCCTCGAACTCCCGGAGGAGATCCGGCCAGTACGCAATCTGGTCGCGTTTGCCGTGCTGGACCAGGATCGGTCGCGGACAAATCAGGGCGAGCGCATCGGAGTCGGTGAACTCCGTCAGCCAGCCCCGGAAGAACGCGTGCCCCTCCTGCGTGTCCAGGAAGGTCGAGTACCGCCGATCCGAGATCGCCATCTTGCTGATGCGGTGGTTGAACCAGGCCGAGACCACGCCGACCTTGATGCGTGGTTCGAGCGGCATGAAGAACAGGGTGGCCATTCCGCCGAGCGACACGCCCCACATGCCCACCCGATCGCGATCGATCCGCGGCTCCGCGAGCACGACGTCGAGCAGGTGTTGCAGCCGCGAGAACTCGATGCCCGGCAGGCTGGTGTCCGCGAGCCGCGCGAGTCGTTCGATGCGATTGCGGCTGGGCACGGAGCGCAGATTGAACGGGGCCAGGCCGGCGAAGCCGGCCTGCAGCAACTCCCGCGCATACGCATGGTAACCCGCGGTGGGATTCGAGAATGGCGTTTCCGGCGTGCTGCCAATCCCGTGCTGGGCAATGATGAGCGGGACACGGGACTGCGGGGAGGCGCCGGCTGGAAACACGAGCACGCCCTCCGCCACCAGTCCGCCGAGCGGCAGTGCGATCCACTCTGCCTGCAAGTCCGCGAGCGGAGGGTGCGGCCGGCGGGCGAGTCCGCCGGTCTTCTGCAGCGGCGGGGGAGCGAGGATCGCGCGCCAGCGATCCCGATTTGGCGCGACGCTCCGCTCGAAAGCCTCGAGGCCGCTGTAATCGCGCGCCCACGCCCGGCGCGCGCGCTCCGGATAAGCGTCCACCAGCCAGTTCAGCAGGTGTTTTTCGAGCTGCGTGGCGTAGGCGCGATTGCGCTCCTCGACGAACGGATCGACGGGGGCTCTGGCGCCCGGCACCGGTTCGGCGGCCCGGAGCCACGGGCTGACGCAGAGCAGACCGGCGGCAAGGATCGCCGGGTGCGGGGCGGGCGGGAGTTTCATCGGAAACGGGTCCAACCCGCCCTCGCTTACAGCTGCGTCCGCATTGACAGGCGGAAGCTCCGCGGACTGCCCCAGAGCCCGCCGGTGAGCCCGCTCGCGCGGCGATACTCCTTATCGAGAACGTTGTTGATCGTAAGATTGAACCGCACGCTGCGCTGCCAGAGCTTCGCGTCGTAGCCGGCACTGGCGTTCAGGAGCGTGTAGCCCGGCCACCAGATCATTTCGGAAACGCCGGTGCGCCGCAGGTCGCCGTTGCCCGCATAGGTGCGATCGCGGTATTGGAAACCGCCACCGAGGCTCAAGCCTTTGAGCGGGCCGCTGCTGAACCGGTAGTTCGTGACGAGATTCGAGCGGTTCTTCGTGTAGCCGGCGACCGGCGTGCCGTCGGGCCGGTTGAGAATGAACTGATCGAGGAGCGGAGTCGCGAGGCCCCGCGCCCGCGCCTCGGCCTGGAAGGCGCGCGAAACCGGCAACCGATCGACCGTCACGAGCTCGCTCGAGCCGAAGTTCAGAATCAGCCGCCAGTGGCGGGTGAGATTCGTGACCGTCTCGATCTCGAAACCGTGCGATTCGGTGCTCTGGGTATCGGCGCCCGTCCGATCGAAGTTCGGGAAGAGCGCCTCCATTTCGTTCAGCGTCGCCGTCGTCGGCGTGATGGCGCCGGTGTTGCGCTGGTTGTTGATGAAGTAGGTCCAGTTCGACTCGACGCGACCATCCAGCGCGGACCACCGCAGGCCGAATTCGTAGCCGTCGCCATAGGACAGGCCGCGAATGGTGCCGGCGACGAATCCGCTGCCGCCCGTGCCGGACGAGAGCCCGACGGAATTCGCGTAGTTCACATAACCGGAGAGGAACCCCGCCAGGTGGATTACGCCGCCGACCGTGCGGGACGTCTTCGAGAGGTGATTGTGCGGCTGGTGGCTCTCGGGGAGCATGAAGCCCTCGAGCGTGACCGGGTTCCAAAACAGATTCTTTGGCGAACGGATGAAATAGTCCTTACGCACGCCCACGAGCGAGCGGACGCGGCCGCCGAAGTAGGAACCCGAGCTGCCCGCGCCATAGGACGGCGTCCGGTAGTCGCCGTTCACCCCGCGGCCGGTGTTCCCGCCCATGTCGGCCATCATCGCCGTGCGGCCGGCGATCGGCCGGTTCGCGGTCAGCGCTTCGCCGTCGCCGTCCTTGAGGTAGAATCGCCGGTAAAACAGGTTGTTGTTGAGCGTGGTGACATTCGCCCGATGGGCCTCGAGGGTGTTGGCGTTGATCAGCGCGCCCTTGAAGAAGGCCGAACTCGGGTCGTTGTATTCGCGGATCGCGGCGTAAGCATCGCGGATGTCGTTGTGAATCGTCCCGAGGGCGACGATGCGCTGGGAGGTGAAAGGCAGCTCCAGATCGTAAACGGCGGTCAGCCGGGCGTCAAAGATCGCCTCGTCCGTTCGCGCGCGGTTCACGGCGTATTCGGTGTAGAGCTCGTTGAAATAGGGGTTGGGCGTGCCGTCGGGCAGCAGACGGTTGGTGTCGAGATAGACGCCGCCGGACTGCGAGCCGGTGATGGTCCTGGTCTGGCGATAGATCTCCTGCCAGGCTGCCATGAGCTGCACGTTGAATTTTTCGGTGACGCGCTGCTCGAAGCGGAGCGCGACCGTGTCGTAATTGGCGTTATGATATGAATTGGGCCCGTTGAAATTCACGTCCTTCGGGAAGATCGCCGGGTCGGTGATGGCGACGGCGAGTCCGGCAGAGAGCCGCTGGCCGACGGTGTCGTAGATCCGGCCGGTCGCCGGCACCAGGGTGAAGCCCCCCGTCGCGGAGGTGTAGGCGGTGGTGGTGCCGTTGAGCGCCGTGGTGGAATAGCGGTCCGCCAGCGTACCGGTGGGGCGCGTCTCGCGAATCCGGCCGATTTCGCCCATGACCTCGATCTTTGTCTTCGCGCCGGGCGTGTAGACGACCGAGGTGGCGAAGCCGTTGAAGTCGCGCCGGGCATGGTGGATGTAGGAATCGGAGCTCTGGTGCGCGAGGTTGAACCGGGCGAAGACGTTCCGACTCAGTTTGCGGTTGAGATCGAGTTCGCCCCGCAGCAGCCCGAACGAGCCGACGGTGAGGCTGGGGCGGACGAAGTTCGTCGGCAGCGCTGCCTTGGTCACCTGGTTGAACACGCCGGTCGCCACCCCTTCGCCGTAAAGGAACGCAGAGGGTCCGCGCAGCACTTCCGCGCGCTCGATGTTGAAGCTGTCGACGGGGGTGAACCAGACGATGCCGTTGCGCAGCGCAAAGCTCGACACGATGCCGCGAAAGGTGAAGCGGGAGATGGTTGAGGTCGTCGAGGAGTCCGGGTCGCTTTCGCCGGTGACCGCGTACATCGAAAGCTCGGCCATGTTGGTGATGTTGAGATCCTCCATCAACTCGCGGTTGAGGACCGAGATCGAGTTCGGCGTATTGCGCAGGGTCTCGACCGTGTTGGAGCCGGAAATGCTCTGGGTCGACCGATAACCCTGGTCCGGGGCCTCGCGCACTTCGAACACCGCCATCGTCGTGGCGCCTTCACCGGGCCCGCCGGCGGGGGCGGCGCCGGTGGTTTGCCCGGCGACCGGATGGGTGGAAAGCAGCGCGACGAGCGCCGACAGCCAGCCGGCGCGCGATGGGGTGCGAGGATTGCTCATGTTCGGTTGGGTGTTCCGCTCGGGCTTGGGTGGTGCAGGAGCGGCCGCGCTTGGTGGCGTGCCCGCCGGGGGGCGGCGCTTGATCATCAGGGTCCCGGTCCGGGGGTCCTCCACGACGATCAACGGTGTGCCGGCCACCATGCGTTCGAGCGCGTTGCGGGGGGCAAGGCGGCCTTCGGTCGCGGAGGTGCGGATGCCGCGGACGTGCTCGACAATGTAGACCACCGCGATGCGGGCCTGCTGCGAGAAGACGACCAGCGACTCGCTGGCATCCGCCGCGGGAATCCGGAAGTCGCGCGCCTTGTCCGCCGGAGGCGTCGCGATGGCTGGCGGCCGGGTCGCGGCGGGCTGCGCCGGCGTGCGCACCGGACCGGCCACGAGCATCGAGAGCACACACGAGTAGTAGACGGGGCGCGGCACACGCATGGTTGGAGCGACGAAGGAATGTGGCCGCGGGGGCAGGAAGGCGATCCGGTCCCGTGCGAGTGGGTGAATGCAGGTCAGGTTGGACAATTGACAGGGGCGATTGACTGAACGTCGCCGCGGAGGCCGAATTCCGTTACGGAAATGAGGAAATAGTTTCCGGATGCCGGAGCGCTCTTGCCATCGGGGCCAACCGCAGCGTTTTCTCGGCGTGATCGCCGGTCATACCTGCATGCCGCCCCAAGACTCCGAAACCAGCACCTGGTTTGCCAGGGAAGTGCAGCCGCACGAAGGCATGCTGCGCAGCTACCTGATCGGACTGGCGCGACCATCGGACATCGACGACCTCGTGCAGGAGAGCTACGCCCGGCTGCTGCGAATGCGCGAGCAGCAGCGGCTGCGTTCGCCGCGCGGCCTGCTCTTCACGATGGCCCGCAATGCCGCGCACGACCTGTTCCGCCGGCGCGGTACCGCGGCCATCGCGCCGGTAACGGAAACCGAGCGCGAGCGCGTCGTGGATGAAACGCCGGGCATCGCCGAAGTCGTCAGCCGCCGCCAGGAAATCGAACTGCTGGCCGGCGCGATCGAGGCGCTGCCGGAGCGTTGCCGTGCCGTGTTCATCCTCCGCCAGTTCGAAAACCTGTCGCAACGCGAGATCGCCGCGCGGCTGGGCATCGCGGAGCACACGGTGGAATCGCAACTCACGAAAGCGCTGCGCCGCTGCGAGGACTTTTTCGCGGCCAGGGGCGCGCTGCCGCGCCAGGAGGGCAAACCATGAACCCGCCAGACCCGCACCCCGCCGAAGGCGGCGATGCGACGCTGCGCGACGTCGCGACGCGCTGGGTCGTGCGCCAGGACCGCCGGCTCTCGGAGGCCGAAACCGCCGAGTTCGAAGCTTGGCTGGCCGCGGATCCGCACCACGCCGCGGCCCTGGCCGACGCGGAGGCGTCATGGCACTTCTTCCGGGCCCTGGGCACGACAGTGCGCCGGGCGCCCGTCGCTCCGACGCGGCGAAACCGGGCGGTGGCAACAAGCCTGGCCGCGGCGGCCATCCTCGCCCTGGCATGCGTTTCTCTCCACCGCAACTCCGGGCCCGGGCCGCGGGCCATGAACCAACAGCCCGCCCCACCTTCCGCCGAGGCGGCCAGTCGTTTGCTGGACGACGGAAGCGTCGTACGACTGAAGGACGATGCGCGGATCGAAGCGTCGTTCACGGCGGGCGAGCGCCGGATTCGGCTCCTGGGCGGCGAGGCGTTCTTCATCGTGGCCAGGGACGAGTCGCGACCGTTCTACGTCGAGGCGGGGAAGGTAACGGTGCGGGCCGTCGGCACGGCCTTCGCGGTGCGGTGCGCCCCGAGGACCGTCGATGTCGTCGTGACCGAAGGCGTGGTCAGGGTGTCGCCGCCGGACGCAACCGTCGCTTCGCCGCCGGCGACTGCGTCGCCAGTCGAGCCCGCAGTCGTGCGCGCCGGCCACCGCGCGATCGTCGCGCGTGCCTCCATCGCCGGCCCCGCCGCGCCCATTGCGGTGACCGCGATCTCGGGCGAAGAAATCGACCGCTCGCTGGCCTGGAGCGGGCGGATGCTCGAACTCGCGGGCGCGACCCTGGGCGAACTCGTGGCGGAGTTTTCCCGGCGCTCGGGCCGACAGCTCCGGCTCGGTGATCCCGCGCTGAGCAGCGTCCAGGTGGGCGGACGTTTCCCGATCGACGATGTGGATGGCTTCGTGCGGGCCCTCGAAGAGATCTACCAGGTCAAATGCGAGCGGCAGGGCGATGGCCTCATTATTCTGAAGCTGCAGTAGCCCGCCGACGAAATGCTGCGGCCGGGAACGCACCGCCGCGTGGCACGCAGGTCGACGAACACCGCTTGCGCCCCGTCCTCCGTACGAAGCGACCACGGTCGGTGGGCGGAGCCGTGCGGCCCGGGTGACTTCGGTCTGCTCGCCAGGCGCGGAGGCGCTGGCTTGTCCCGCGAGGGGTCGCCCGCGCCGCGCGGTCAGAAGGCGAGCGAATTCGTGAGGATCACCTGCCGCGGGTCCGTATAGCGGGGCCAACGGTAGACGCGGCCCTGGTCGGTGACGCGGTTGAAGACGTTGTTGACGTTGATTTGCCCGGTCCAGGTCACCCGGCCGAACTTCCGGCGATAGCTGGCGAAAGGACTTACGAGGTACTGGTGCGGTGTTTTCCGGCGCGGAATGACCTCCACTCCGTCGATCGCGAGCTCCTCCTGGGGACGGCCGTTCACGAACCGCAGGGTCCCACCGAGCGCGAGACCTTTGCGCCGGCCATATTCGAACGTGTAGCGAATCGTGGTATGGGCGTTCACCGCGTGGACATCTTCGAGGCCGTTGTTTTGCTCGGCGAGGTACTGGCGGGTGACGAGCGTGGCGGCGTCGGGATCCCGGCCTTGCGCGGAGGCCGCGGTACGGGCGAGCGCGAGCTTGGCGTAGGTCTGCGGGTTGATGTTGGTGCGCCGGGTGCGCGAGGTCGCGAGCACCGTCCGGAGGGTCCAATTCCGCGTGGGATTGGCGATCGACTCGAGTTCCCAGCCGCGCGTGTCGGTGTCGATCGAGTCGGCCTGCCCGAGCAGCCGGTCGTCGCCGGTCAGCACCTGGTTGAGTTCGGTGGTCGCGGTGTTGTCGAGCCGCGCGGCGATGTTCCGGCCGGTGTTGGCGAAGTGGACGAGGGAGGCGGTGACGCGGTCGTCCCAGAGCCGGAGGCGCAGCCCGTAGTCGCAGCCTTCGCCGCGCGTGGGCCGCCGGGCAAGGCCCTGGAGATCGAGGCCCGTATTGTCGGTGAACAACGCCGACTCCTGGAAGGCGGCGGTGAGGGCGAGCCACGGGGTGGCGTTGAACACGGCGCCGACGCTGTGGTTGGTCACCCAGTGGCGCGCCAGCCGTGTGAGCGGAACCGGTGCGCCCTCGGGCAGAGGATTGCCGGCCAGGTCGGTGAAGACGAAGGCACCGGACGGATCGGGGCTGCGGATTGCCGCGAGCGAGCCGTCCTGGATCCAGAGATCGCGCGAGACGCCGGCGCTGGTGTGCAGAAGGCCGTGGAAAGAGGAGCCGGTGGCGGTGAGGACAGCGGAGGAGAGCGATTGGTCGAAGCGGCTGTTGTCGTTGGTGTTTCGGAACCAGGCGCCCGCCGACGACTGGGGGAACCGCAGGCGCTCGTCGCTGTTGCCGTCCTTCAGGTAGTGGAGCGGGGTGATGAGGTTGTTGCTCAGGCGGGCGGCGTTGCCGGTGTAGCCGAGGCGCGCGATTTCGGCCGGAGTGAGGGCGTAGTTGTAGAAGTTCCGCGCGTAACGTTCGTGACGGCGGCCGCCGCTCAGCACCACGCGCTGCGTGAAACCGCAGGGCAGGGGCGCGTCGTAGGCGGCGAGGAGGCGGACGGCGTCGATCCGGTGTTCCACGGGGAGCTGCCGCAGCACATGGGCGATGTAGGGCTGCTCGAAGTTCGGGTTCGGGATTGTGCCGGCGCCGGTGGGATTCGGGAGCAGCGGGTTCACGTCGAGGTGGATGGCGCGGGGGTTGGCGCCGAAGACATTGCCGGCGACGGTGCTCCGGCTGTTGGTGAGATCGCGCTGGGTGTTGCAGGCGAGCAGGAGATTGAGGCGGTCGGTCACGGTGTGGCGGAGTTCGGCGGTGAGCGCATGCGCCTGCGAGTGGGCGGCGTTGTCCGGGCCGCCCCAATCCTCGCCCCGCGGCACGAGCGATTCGGGGACCGGTCCAACCGGGAGACGGCCCGGGTTCTGCGGGTCGGCGGCGAGGACGGCGTTTTCGTCGACGATCAACGAGGAGCGAAAGACGTTCGTGGCGGTGGACTGGAGATTGTAGAGCGTGCCGGCGATTAGCGTGAACGCGTGGGCGGCGCCGGCGGGCGCGATGCGCGTCATCCCGATGCCGTTGGCCTGGACGCCGGCGAGGGTGGAATTGGCATCGAGCGACGAGGTGCCGCTGCCGCGGACATAGACGCGGGTGTGGTCGTTAAGGGGGCCGTGGCTCAGGAAGGCGGTGGCGCGGAGGTTCTCGTATGTGACATCGGCCGAGGTGCGGTCGTGGGCAAACGGCCTGAGTTTCAGGGCCGCGGCGACGCCGCGCAGATCGGTGCCGGCACGCTGCCGCCAGCTCTCGACTTCCGAATCGATGGCATTGAATCGCAGCGCCACCCGGTTCGGGGCGATCTCCCGCTCGAAATCGAGCGAGAGGCGGCGCGTTCCGAAAGTGTCGGTCCGAAGCTGGACGGTGGCGGCCTCCCGGAACCGGGCGCGCTTCGTCGAGATGGCGATGATGCCGCCCGCATCGACATCTCCGTAGGCGAGGCCGCCGGGGCCGCGCGACACCTCGATCCGCTCGGTGTTGTAGGCATCCTGGGTGACATACCAGGGGAAGCCGTCGCGGAGCTGGCGGACGGAGGCGAGTCCACGGAAGTTGATCGTCGAGCCGGCGCGGGTGCCGCCGACGGCGCCGCGCGTGCCGCTGTCGTTGTAGCTGTTCTCCGCGCCGGTCGCGAACTCCACGGCGTCGAAGTAGTCGTTGGCGGCGATGTCCGCGAGGAAGTCGGGCGTGAGCACCGAGATCGCGTTCGGGAGGTTTTCGAGTTTCTCGTTGGTGCGCGTGCCGCTGAGCGCGGACGAGGCGGCGTAGCCGCGATCGGTTCGGGCGACGACTTCGAAGACGGACAGCCGGATCGGATCCTCCGTCGACGCAGCTGGCGGTGGCGGGGAGGACTGCGCGCGCAACCCGGAAAGGGTTGCCGCAACGCAGACAAGGGCAGCGACGGCCGTTCTGGAGCAAAGCGGAGAGGTTGGAGGGCGGTGGCAGGAGGCGTCGGTCGGAGAGCGGGACATAAGAAAGGCGGTCCGGGCGCGGTGGCGCGGCGGGGGCAACGGCGGCAACGCCGCCGGAGAATCCGCCGGGTTCAGGGCTTCTTCGTCCGTCGCGGAGCGGTCCGTGCGGACGTGGTTTCGAGTCGGGTGGAGATGCTGCGGAGCAACTGCGGCACGTAGGGGCGATAGCGATCGTCCGGGGCCGGACCTTCGGCAGGCCAGCTCCGCACCGCCTCGCGGAGCGGGGCGGCCTTCGCTCCGAGGTTGTCGATCGCGGTGAGGGCGGCCATCGAAACGAACACGTCGTTGCGATCCCAGGGCGCGTGGTCCGCGAGTACCGCGAGCGCGCGCCGGGCATCGGACCCGTTCCCGTGCTCCGCGAGCGCCCAGGCGGCGGCGAGGCGAACGAACGGCGACGGGTCGTCGAGGGCTTTGCGGAGATCGGCCGCCGCGCCTTCGACTGCGCCGCGACCGCGGATCAGGAAACCGAGCGCTCCCCAGTAACGCACGGCGCGGTCGGCATCGCCCAGGGCCACGCGGAGCCCCGGCACGGCTTCCGGCATGAAGCCGGAGGCGAGTTCGGCGGCGGCGAAGATCCGCTCGAACGGATACCGTGCATCGTCGCGCGCGAGGTCATGGGGGGAAGCGCCGGCGGCGCGGACCTGCATCTCGCCCTCGGGAAGGAAGCCGACGTCGCGAATCGCGCGGGCGTGGGCCTGTTGGGCGGCGCGGAGCCGCGCGAGGACCTCGCGATGCGCCGGCGATCCAGCGAGGTTGCGCACCTCGTCGGGGTCCTCCTGCAGATCGTAGAGTTCCTCGGGGGCCTTCGGCGCTCTCCAGAAGAGCGACTGCGCCTCGTCGAGTTTTCCTTCGTCGTAGAGCTTTCGCCACAGCTGGGTCGTGGCGGCGTTGAACTGGGCGTTGACGTGCTGCCCCGGGGACAGGTGCGGCAGGTAGTTGCGCAGGTAGACGTAGCGCCCGTCGGTCACGCTGCGGACGAGATCGACGCGCTCGTCCATCCGGCCCCGAAAGCCGTGCAGGTAGGGCGCCGGCTCGGTGGCGAACTTCCCGGCGAAGGCGCGCCCCTGCATCCAGGCGGGCGGTGGGAGGCCCGCGAGGCTCAGCACGGTCGGAGCGAAATCGACGAAGCTGACGAGCCGGTCGGACTCTGCGCCGGCCGCGAAGTCTGGGGGCGCGAGATGACGCCATTTCGGCGGGAAGTACACGATGAGCGGCACCTGCAGGCCGGAGTTGCCCGGCCAGCGTTTGTGGCGCGGCAAGCCCGGTCCGTGGTCGGCGAAATAGAAGACGATGGTGTCGTCGGCGAGGCCGGCGGTGGCGAGGTCGGCGAGGTGGGCGCCGGCGACGGCATCCGCGGCGCTCACGTTGGTGTGATACTGCGCCCAATCGCGGCGAACTTCCGGCGTATCCGGATGAAAAGCGGGGACCCGCACGCGGGCGGGATCGACTTTAAGCGGGTGCGGGCTCTTCCGGATCTGGCCCTCGTGGGTGGCGTTGCTGTTGAAGACGGCGAAGAACGGCTGGCCGGCGGCGCGGTTTCTCCAGTGTGCCTGGCGCGAGGAGACGTCCCAGACGCGGGCGGGCTGCGTGAGGTTGTAGTCCTCCTTCGAGTTGTTGGTGCAGTAGTAGCCGGCTTCGCGCAGAAATTCCGGGAACAGCCTCCGGCCGGCCGGCAGCGCCACCATGGAGCGCATGTGCTCGGCGCCCGCACTCGTGGCGAACAAGCCTGAAATGATCGTCGTTCGGGCCGGAGCGCAGACCGGCGCGCAGGACCAGGCGCGCCGGTACCGCAGGCCACGGGCGGCAAGCGCGTCGAGGTGCGGCGTGGCGGCGATCTTGTCGCCATAAGCGCCGAGATGCGGCCCGTGGTCCTCGGAGGTTATCCAAAGGAGGTTGGGCCGGTCCGCGGCGCCGGACGCCGCGGTGCCGAATGCCGCGAGCGCGCCGAGCAGGAGGCACGGGCGTTTCATGGGGAGGACCTCTGCTTCTTCTTCCTGCGCGACTCCGTCGGAACCGCCGTGCGAGCATCACCCGCCGGGACTCCGCCGTAGTCCGCTCCGGAGAGGCTCCTTTCCACGGAGGCCTTCCATGCCTCAAGCGCAGCCAGCATCCTGGCGACACGCTCGGGCTGCTGGGCGGCGAGATCAGTCGTTTCCTTCGGATCCTTGGCCACATCGTAGAGCAGCGGCACGGGATGGGAGACGAGGCCCTTCCTGCCGCTCCGGTCCCGCCCCTCTATCGCGTCGGTGTGGAGCTTGTAGGGCCAGTCGAGCCAGGCGGCGTGCCCGGGCTGCCGGCCGGCGCGGTTCCAGAACGGCATCGGCTTCGCGCGCGTGTCGGTCTGGCGGTCGAACAATGGAAGCAGGTTGATGCCGTCGAGCGGCTCGATCTGGTCCTGCGCCAGCACGCCGGTTGCGGCCAGCACCGTGGGGTAGATGTCGAGCGTCGAGCAGGGCGTTCCGCTGACGAAAGGCTGCGGGATGCGCGCGGGCCACTCGACGATGCCGGGCACGCGCAGACCGCCTTCCCACATCGTGCCCTTCTCGCCGCGCAGGTGACCCGTGGACTTCGGGCCGGCGTGGCCGCCGTTGTCGCTGCAATACCACAGCAAGGTGTGCTCCGCGATTTTCAGCTCGCGGAGCGTCGCGCGCAGCCGGCCGACGCTGCGGTCGATCGCCGCGATCTCGCCGTAGTAATTCTGCTCCCGCTCGGAGAGCGTGCGGTAGGGTGCCTTGTCCGCGGGAAGCGCCTCATGCGGCACGTGCGGCGAGCCGAACCAGACGACCGAGAGAAACGGCTTTCCGGCGGCGGCCTGCCGGCGGATGAACCGCAGCGCTTCGCCGGTCGTGATGTCCGAGCCATCGCCGTGGAACTTTTCGGGCACTCCCTGGCGACCGAGCACGGGATTCAGGTCGAAAAAGTTGTCGGCCGAAACCCATTCGTCGAAACCCAACCGGCCCGGCGATAGCGGGTCGGAGGCGAGGATGGCGCGACCGTTGCCCTCGGTGGTGTTGCGGTCGCCGTTCCGGCCGTTGAGGTGCCATTTTCCGAAATGCCCGGTCGCGTAGCCGGCGGACTGCAGGACCCGCGCGACGGTCATTTCCTGCGCGCGAATCGGGGCGCCCGGACTGAACGTCCCGTAGCGATTCGGATGGCGACCGGTCAGCACGCTGCCGCGCGTCGGCGAGCAGTTGAAGTGCGCGGCGTAGAAGCGGTCGAAGCGCAGCCCGCTGCGGGCGAGTTCGTCGAGCTGCGGTGTCCGGAGATCGGGGTGACCGTTGTAGCCGGTGTCGCCCCAGCCCTGGTCGTCGGCCATGATAAGAACGATGTTGGGACGCACCGGGGGTGCGCCGGCGGAGGCGAGCGCGGCCGTCGCGAACGCGAGCAGGGCGCCGAGGAGCTTTGGGTTCATCGGAGAATCACGGTGTGCGAAAGGCGGAATTCTTCCGGAGCAGAGCGGCGTGCGCGGCGACCTGCTCCTGCAGTTCGGGAACCTCCGCCTCGTTCCGACGTTCGTCGGGTTGGTCCGGCGAGTAGCGGTAGAACTCCCGTCCGACCAGCCGGCCGTCGAGGCTCCAGCCGGTGCGCCATTCGACGTACCGGGCGCTTTCCGTCCGGACGGCGAAGCCGATGACCGGATTCCGAGCCTTCCCACCGCCGTCTTCGCCGGCGCGGTTGAAGCAGTGGTACGCCGCCTCTTTCCACGGCCGGGTGGGATCGGAAAGCAGCGTCGCGAAACTCCGGCCGTCCGAGAGCGGGAGCGCTGGCAGCCCGCAGAGCTCGAGGAGCGTGGGGAAGACGTCGACCGTTTCGACCAGCCGGGGGGAGGCGACGCCGGTCAGACGTCCGGGCGCGCTGACGATGAGCGGACTGCGCGCGGCGCGTTCGTAGTTAGTGGATTTCATCCACTGATCGAGGTCGCCGAGGTGCCAGCCGTGGTCGCCCCAGAGGACAACGATGGTTTCCCGCTCGAGTCCGAGTTCGCGCAGCGCGGCGAGCACCTTCCCGATTTGCGCGTCGGTGTAGCTGGTGGCCGCGCAGTAGCCGTGGATGAGCTTGCGGATCGTGGCCTCGTCGAACGCCACGTGCGGGGGACCGTCCGGCAGGTCGGTCCAGCCGCCGATCGAGTGGTTGCGCGCGATCGCCGGAGCGCCGGCGGGAAACTGCGGCTGTGACGGGAGCGGCAGCCGGGAGCGATCGTAGAGGTCCCAGTACTTCTTCGGGGCGACGAAGGGCAGATGCGGCTTGTGGAAGCCGACCGCGAGCAGGAAGGGCTTTTCCCGGCTCGCCGCGAGCCGGCGCAACCGGTCGACCGCGGCGGCCGCCAGGAGACCGTCGCGGTAGGTCTCGTCGGGGACTTCGAGGGCCTCGGAAACGGGGCGATGAGAGACACCTCCGCCGTCTCCGGTTTCGGCCCTCTTCCCTTTCTTCGCGGCGCGTTCCGCCTTCCGGTTCCTCGCGGGCTTGCCCTCGACGTTTGCCGGGGCCGCCGCCGGATCGGGCTGGCCCACGAAATCCGGCGCCTTGGGATGCCACACTTCATCCCAGGTGTCGCCGGAGTCGCCGCCAGGGGCATGCCAGATTTTGCCGAGCGAGACGGTGGCGTAACCGTGCCGGCCGAACCAGCGGCCAACGGGCGTTGCGTTGGGCGTATCCTGCCACTGGAGGGGGCCGTAGATTTGGCGGGTGCGCTCGCTACGGAGGCTGGTGAGCAATGCTACGCGCGACGGAATGCAGACGGCCATCGCCACATAGTGGCGGTCGAAGCGCACGCCGCGGGCGGCCAGCGAATCGATGTGTGGCGTCCGCATGAAATCGAGGCCGTAGCAGCCGAGTTGCGGGCGCAGATCATCGACGGCGAGGAAGAGGATGTTCGGCGGCCGGGCCACGGTGGAAGTGCACGCGACGAGGGAAAGAAGCGGGAGGAGGCGCAAAAGGGGCATACGGACGGGCGGGTGGGGAGGGCTCAGTTGTTTTCGGCGGAGCGGTTCTTCGCCCGGGGAAGCGCGCTTTCGGGCCACCGGGGTGCGGTGCGCTGGGTGTCGGCGTGCAGCGCGACGAGGGCCGCTCTCATCCGGGCGATCCTTTCGGGCTCGGCGCCGGCGACATCGCGTGCCTCGTGTGCGGCCCCACCCTTGGCCGCGCGGGCCACGAGCTTCCAGTCGCCGTCGCGCAACGCGGCTTCGCCGGCGGCATTGCGCCAGAAGAGCGGCGTCGCGCGGACGAGCGGCTCGCCGGCGAACAGCGGCAGGAGGCTCGCGCCGTCGGTGGGAGGCGTGGCCAGTTCGGCCATCGCGCAGGCGGTGGCGAGCAGATCGATGGAGCCGACGGGCACATCGCTCACCTGCCCCGGGGTGATCCGGCGCGGCCAGCGCATCACGCCGGGCAGGCGGATGCCGCCCTCGCTGAGGCGGGTCTTGCCGCCCTTCAGTCCACCGCTGGAGCCCGGCGCGATCGGACCGTTGTCGCTGGTGAAGACCACCAGGGTCCGTTCGGCGGCACGGAGTTCGTCGAGCGCGGTGAGCACGCGGCCAACCTGGTGATCGAGGTGGCTGATGTTGCCCAGATAATCGGCGATCGTCGGGAGCTTGCCCTCGGTCGCGCCCGATTCGTCGCGGGCCTCGGCCCTTCCGGGAAAACGCGCCCGGTACGGCGCAGCGAAACGTTCGGGCGTGGCAATCACGCGGTGCGGTTCGTGAAACCAGACGAAGAAGCAGAACGGGCGCGCGGGGTCCTTCCGGGCGCGCAACCACTGGAGGGCCTCGTCCACGAGGATTTGCGCGGAGTAGCCCTCGATTCTCCCGACGGGCCGGCCGTTGCGCACGAAACCGCCGGGATTCAGGTGCGAGCCCTCGGCGTTGTTCTGGGTGGCGAGCCAGTGGTCGAAGCCGAGGTCGCCGGGTTGCGCCTGCGTGGGGTCGGTGAGCCCGCCGTTGACGCCCCACTTGCCGACGAAGCACGTGTCGTAACCGCTGGCGCGCAACACGGAGGCGATCGTCGGCTCGCCGCGCGGCAGATGCATCGGCGAGCGATTCGGCACGTAGGTGTAGATGCCGAGCCGGAAGGGGTTGCGGCCGGTGAGGAGGCCGGCGCGCGTCGGCGAACACACGGCGGCGGGCGCGTAGAAGTGCGAGAACCGGATGCCCTCAGCCGCGATCCGATCGATGTGGGGCGTGGCCACGCGATCGCTGCCGTTGGCGCCGATGTCGCCCCAGCCGAGATCGTCGGCGAGGAAGATCACGAGGTTTGGCTTTGGCTCGACGCCAGCCGCAGCGGACGCGAACGAGAGCGCAAGGAGCAAGCGAAGAAGGCGTCTCATCGGAGAAGGCGCGAAAGGCGGCGGGTGGGGGGCTTACGGGACGCGACGAACGGCGACGCCGTACATCATGTTCCGGCCGGGCACGCCGGGGTCTCGGGGCGGTCCGAGGGTGACGATCCCCGCCTGGGGCACCACGCGGCGCCAGACGGAGCAGGCGAGAAAAACCCTGTCACCGCGTGGCGGCGCGTCGCTCGCGACGATGTTGACCTGCGGATCCCAGGGTCCGCATTCGACGCGTGCTCCGGTATCCGTGAAATCGTGCGCCAGCCACGCCGGCGGCGGCCGGCGGATGTCGTGCAGCACGTAGACGTATCCGGGGCCATCGAGCGCGAGCGTCAGCGTGAAATCGACACGCCGTTTGTCGGTCAGAAAGGTTCGCACGACATCGGCGCCGACCAGTTCCTCCGGGAACGACAGGCCGGGAACCGCCTGCCAGGCCGGTGCCTCCACCCCCGTGAAGGCCCGCGCGCCGGGCACCATGCCACCGCGCACGACGCCGTAGAAACGGCGCTGTTCGGCATCGGCGAGGTTGTCGTGCACGGCGAGCGGCGACACGTCGTCGCGCCCGCCGGCCGCCAACGCCTCCGCGGGGGAGGCGCGCAGGGGCACGCTCTGCCAGCGTTCCGGTGAGGCGCCGCGCACCAGCTGCACCGCTTCGCCCTCGGAAAGCCCGATCTTGGTCCCGGGCTGGCCCTGCCTGGACAGCGGTTGCACCTGCACCTGGCCGGAGAAGACGACGACACCCGCGCGCTCGGGGCCGGACGCGTCCACCGCGAACCGCGTCCCGAGGTCGATGACATTGCCGGAGGGAGTTACCACGGTGAACCCCTTGCCCCGATCCCCGACGTCCGCGTTGAGCCGGCCTCGGTCGAGTCGCAGCCGCATGGCGTGTTCGAATTCCGCGGCGACCGGGCCGAGGAACTCCAGTCGCACTCCCGAATCGAGGCGCAACGTGATCTCGCCCCGCTCGAGCCGCAACTCCTGCATGGCCAGTCGCTCGCCGACGACCGGCGCCGGTCCGACTCCGGCGAGCCGGGCGTCGTGGACTGCGGTGACCTCGGCGATGACCGGTCCCGAAAGGTGCGGCTGCCGGAGCGACCACCAAATCCCCGCGGCGCAAACCAGGAGTGCGGCGGCGGCGGCGAGCCACCCGGGCGCAGGACGCGGGGCGACGCGGGGTGGCGCCGGCATGGGCACGACCGTGACGACAAGGGGCGCAGCGCGAAGGCGCAGATCGCAACGGAGCGCTGCCGCCAACCGGGAGAGTTCGAGGTAGCGCACGCGTGCGGCCTCGTCGGTTTCGAGCAGGTGCGAGAGAGTTTCAATCTCGGCCGCCGTAGCGATGCCGTCGAGGTGGCGGTGAATGAGATTCTCCCGGTCGTCGGGCGTCATGTGCGAGCCTCGGTCATCTTTCGCTGCAGGCACTTGAGCAGCGACTGCCGGATGCGTTGCAGGGTCTTGTAAACCGCTTCGATCGTGCGCCGGTGTTCGCCTGCCAGAGCCTCGACCGGCTTTTCCTCGAAATAGTAGTCGGTCACCAGGCGCCGGTGTTCCAGGGGAAGCGCGCGCAGGCATTCGGCGAGGTGCTGCTCCCGGAGTTCGTCGTCGCCGGCGCGGGCGGATTCGCTCCGCATCAGGGCCAGGGCCGCCTGGGCTGAGAGCTGGGTCCGTTGGTGCGCGCGCCGCAGGAAGCGCAGGGTTTCGATCCGCGCATAGCCGCAGGCCCAGGCCCCGAACGGGCGTTCCGGCTCGTAGGCATCGAAGCGCCTCCAGAGCGCGACGGCGGTTTCCTGGACGATGTCGCGGGCGTCGGGGAGCTGCGGCACGATGGCCAACACGAAGCGGAGAATTTCCGGCTCGTACCGGAGGAAGAGCCGCATGAAGCGTTCGTGGTCGTCAGCCGAAGCCATGAGGTGAGGCGATACTATCCTCCGCGCCGGGAGGTGGAATTGGACAACTTTTTTTGGGAATCCGATTGGCGGGCGCCCCGCGCGCCGGTGCGGGCGGCGGTGTGGAATCGCGCCGGGGGTCTCCCGCCGGGACCCGGGGATCGGCCGGCGAGAAGCAACTTCGTGCTTTCCTCCTGAATCGGAGAAAGGGCTTCCCTCTTTTTAGGGATGATCCGGCGACCTCTTCGCCGGCGTTTCGGCCGCGGATACCGCAACCGGCTCGACGTGGCACGGCGGGCGGGCTTTCTTCGTCGGCGCCATGGCTCGTCCCGATTCCGTCAGCATGCGCGACATCGCCCGCAAGGCGGGAGTTTCGGTGTCGGCCGTTTCGCTGGCCCTCCGCAACCAGCCGCGTGTTTCGGAAGCGGAACGCAGCCGGATCCAGGGCATCGCGCGGCGGCTGGGCTACCGCCGGGATCCCGAGGTTGCCCGATTGATGGAGCACCTGCGCACCGCCCGCTCCGCGCGGCGGACGAGCGGGTTGGCGGTGATCATCCCGGAACTCGATCGCGAGGGCCTGGCGGGGTACTTCCCGCTCACCGAGATCGTGAAGGGCATCCGGGCACAGGCGGACGAGGCCGGTTTTGGCACGGAGCTCTTCTTCCTGACCGATCCGGGAATGACGCCGGCCCGGGTGCGCAGCATCCTGGTCGCCCGGGGCATCAAGGGAGTCATCATCGCCCCCTACGCGAGCGGGGTGGGCACGCTCGACATGGACATGACGGGCTTTTGCGCCGCCACCGCCGGCTACAGCATCGTCAGCCCGCAGTTGCACCGGGCCTGCCCGAATTACCTGCAGATGATGGATGAGCTCATCGATCACCTGCAGCGGCTGCACTTCCACCGGATCGGGTTCATCATGACGTACTCGCGCGGCGGTATCGGGCACAAGCTGTTCACGTCGTCGTACCTCTACTATCAAAGCCTGCTGCCGGCGCGGGAGCGCATCCCGATCCTGCCGCGCGAGGCGGTGAACGAACGGTCCATCGCGCAGTGGCTCAAGCAGCATCGCCCGGAGGTGGTGATTGGTTCCGGGCGGGTCTTCGCCCTGTTGCAGGGCATGGGGCTGGCGATCCCCGGCGACCTTTTCTACGCCAACCTGGACCTTTCCGAACCTCCGCGACAGGCGGCGGGCATGGATCACCGCTACCAGTTGGTGGGCAGTGAGGCGGTCAATCTCGTGCTCACGCAATTCACGCTCAACCTGACCGGCGTGCCAGCCACCCCGAAGATTGTCCTGGTCGACAGCCACCGGCGCGATGGCTTTACGCTGCCGAAGGAGCCGCTCGATGTGGCGCCGAGTACCCCGCCGCGGCTGAAGCGCTTCGTGCGCGCGGAAGGAAACTAAAAAACGCCCATTCTTGGCCAAAGAGTGCGCGGCGGGTGGGGGCCGGCTTCCGTTACCTTCGGGCCGTTCATTTTCCAGAACGGCAGCGTCGTCGCGACACGGGATGATAGCCCCGTTTGAGGCTCGTACCCTCGTGCTGCCGCCACTTTCCGCCGCCGGCCCGCGCCGGCGGCGGTCCTGTTTGGCGGGAGGCGAATCCCGCTGCCCTCCTGCCAGCGCGGCGGGAAGCGGGCGATCCGCCGCCTGTTTGCGCCATCCCTCACCGTCCTTCTCTCCCTTCCTATGCGTGCGCCCCTTCTCGCTTCGGGTCTGGTGTCCCTGTGTCTGGCATGGGCCGGCGTGGCCGCGGCAATCGCCGCCGAAGGTGCCGGCACCGAGCAGCTCTTCCTTTCGGGCCGCGGGCCCGCCGATGCGGTGCCGTGGGAGTTCACGGTGTCGGCTGGCCGGCGCGCCGGCGAGGCGGCGACGATTCCAGTGCCGTCGCAGTGGGAGCAACACGGTTTCGGTTCGTATCACTACGGGCAGCAGCCCAACAAGTCGGCGGAAGAGGGAAAGTACCGCTTCCGCTTCCACGTGCCGGCGGCCTGGAAGGAGCGGCGCGTGCGCCTGGTGTTCGACGGCGTGATGACCGACGCGCGTGTCACCCTCAACGGCCGTGCCGCCGGACCCGTGCACCAGGGAGGATTCACCCGTTTCCGCTATGACGTCACCCGGTTGCTGAAGTGCGGGGAGGGGGCGGCGCTGGAAAATGTGCTCGAAGTGGAGGTCGCCAAGGTGTCGGCCGATCCCGAGACGGAACGCGCGGAGCGCGGCGGCGACTATTGGGTTTTTGGCGGTATCTACCGTCCGGTGTGGCTGGAAGCGCTGCCGGCGCAGGCGATCGAGCACGTGGCCATCGATGCCCGCGCGGACGGCGCGTTTCTCGCCGAGCTGACCTTGTCGCACGTGCGCGACGCCGATCGGGTGGAGGCGCAGGTCGTTGCCCCCGGGGGGCGGACCTTCGGGCCGGCCTGGGCCACGCGCCTGCCGGGGGGCGGTGCCGGACGGATCACGATCAGCGCCCAGTTGCCGGCTCCCTTGCCCTGGACGGCGGAAACCCCGCACCTCTACACCGTACAGCTCGCGCTGCGCCGGGGCAACGAGACCCTCCATGCGACGTCGACGCGCTTCGGCTTCCGCACCTTCGAGGTGCGCGACGGCCAGGGGCTCTACCTCAACGGCCAGCGCATCCTGCTCAAGGGTGTCAACCGCCACAGCTTCCGGCCGGCGACCGGGCGCGCCCTGAACCGCGAAGACTGTTACGCCGACGTGCGGCTGATTCGCGCGATGAATATGAACGCGGTGCGGATGTCGCACTACCCGCCGGACGAGGCCTTTCTCGAGGCCTGCGACGAACTGGGGCTCTACGTCCTGGACGAACTCAGCGGCTGGCAGCACGCACATGGCACGGCGATCGGTCGACTGCTCGTGCGGGAAACCGTCGAGCGCGACGTGAACCACCCCAGCGTCCTCTTCTGGGACAATGGCAACGAGGGCGGCTGGAACCGGGCCCTCGACGGCGAGTTTTCGCTCTACGATCCGCAACGCCGCCGCGTGCTGCACCCCTGGGATCCCTTTGGCGGAATCGACACCAAGCACTATCCGACGTTCGAGGACCTCAGCCGGCGGCTGCAGGGACCGCACATCGTGATGCCCACGGAGTTTCTGCATGGCCTCTACGATGGCGGCATGGGCGCGGGCCTGGCGGACTATTGGAAGGCGATCGCGGATTCGCCCTACGGCGCCGGCGGATTCCTGTGGGTCCTGGCCGACGAGGGAATCGTGCGCACCGACCAGGGCGGCCGCGTCGACGTGTTCAGCACCTTCGCCCCCGATGGCATCGTGGGGCCGCGACACGAGCGTGAGGGCAGTTACCACACCGTGCGCGATGTGTGGTGTCCGGTGCAGATCGACCGGCCGACAATCGACGACGCCTTTGCCGGTCGGCTCACCGTGCACAACCACTACGACTTTACACCGCTGTCGGCGTGCCGGTTCGCGTGGCGGATCGTGCGGTTTGGCGCGACGGGTGAAACCACGATGGCCTCGGGCGCGGTGACCGGCCCGGACGTGGCTCCCCACGCTGCCGGAACGCTGACGCTGCCCTTGCCCTCCCACTGGCGCGAAGCCGATGCGCTGGCGGTGACGGTGACCGATGCCGGCGGGGCGGAACTGTGGACATGGACCTGGGCGGCGCCGGGGATGGCCCGGCACCGGATCACGCCGGCGGTCGCGGCGGGAACTCCGGTTCCGGTCGTGGAAACGGCAACCGGAGTCGTCCGATTGCGCGCCGGGGAGGTGCGGGCGGAGTTTGAGGCCACCTCCGGGTTGCTGCGCCGCGTCCAGCATGGGGATCGTGCGGCCTTCCTGACCGCAGGTCCGCGGCTGGTGTTTGCCCGCCCGGTGTCGGCGGCTCCCGTGCAGTGGCTGCCGTGGGCCGGTGGCGAGAGCGGGGCCCTCGAGCGGACGCTGGCGAGTCCGCACGAGGCCAACGCGCTGGAGCTGTCCCTGACCGTCGATCGCGACCAACCGTGGGTGGGGGTGAAGATCGAGCTGTCTGCCGATGGAGCCACCTGGCGGACGCTGTTCGATGCCTCGCGGCGGCCGGGCGACACCTTCAAGTTCGACTTTCCGCCGCAACGGATCGTCGCGGTGCGGCTTTCGCGCCTGCGCACGGCCGACGGACGATCGGTCAGTCTCAAAGCGATGCGCGTCGGGTCCGCCGGCGGGCGGTTTCCGTCGGCGGGCAGCGTCGGCCGCGTGACCAGCGGGGTCGATCGCGACGCGAAGGGCGGCCCGGTCGCCTGGCTTGAAAGCCACGGGGGTGGGGGGCTCGACTGGCTGCGCTGGACGCTGCGCGGCGACGGCGCCCTGCAGCTCGAGTATCGCTACGCCTTGGAAGGGGCGTTCCTCTATCACGGGATCACGTTCGATCACCCGGAGGAATCCATGACCGGCTTGCGCTGGCTCGGCGAGGGCCCCTTCCGCGTCTGGCAGAACCGGCAGCGCGGCACCTGGCTCGGCGTGCACGAGACGGTGCGGCGGGATCCGCAGCCGGGGGAAACCTGGGACTTTCCGGAGTTAGAAGGGTGTTTTGCCGGGGTGCGCTGGGCGCAGCTCGGTGCCGCGGCCGGGGCCCTGCGGATGGAAGGTGTGCCGGAAGGAACGTGGCTCCGGGTCGGGACGCCACGGGCTTCGCACCCGCAGACGATGGTGGATTTTCCGCCGGGCAACGTCTCGATCCTGCACGCAATCCCGGCGATGGGATCGAAGTTCAAACCTGCGGAAGCGGCAGGACCTTCCGGCCAACCGGCGCAAGCCAAGGGCACCTACTCCGGCACCGTGCGTCTGCAGTGGGCGGTGCCGTAGTTGGATTCAAGCCCAGGTAGGCGTCGAAAAAGCCCTTTTCGTGGCGACGGCCGGCCTCCCGATGGAATTTCCCGCGCGGCGAGCCGTCACAGCGTAAACTGTCGACCTGGTGGCGGCTTGTTCAGAAGCGACGCACGCGAGAACTTCGCCCACCACCCGCTACGATGCCCCGCGCCCGTC
Source organism: Verrucomicrobiota bacterium (assembly GCA_016222805.1). Lineage (GTDB taxonomy): Bacteria > Verrucomicrobiota > Verrucomicrobiia > Opitutales > Opitutaceae > ER46. Next base: position 204,478 of record JACRQG010000027.1, read on the forward strand.
TTCTCCTCCTGGCTGGTTTTCTATCCCTCTCGAGCCTGGCGCCCGCCGCGGCGACCCCCGACGCCCTGGAAGCCGGCTTCGCCTCGCCGCCGGCCAACGCGCGACCGCTCGTGTGGTGGCATTGGGTGAACGGCAACATCAGCAAGGGCGGGATCGAGGCGGATCTCGCCGATATGAAACGCGTGGGCCTGGCCGGGGCGCAGATGTTCGATGTGAGCATCTACCTTCCCCCGGGTCCGATCCGCTATGGCACCGAGGTCTGGCACGAACACGTGCAGCACGCGATCCGGACGGCGGCGAAGCTCGGCCTGGAGTTCCATGCGATGAACACGCCCGGCTGGTCGGCGAGCGGCGGACCCTGGGTGCAGCCCGAACGTTCAATGAAGAAACTGGTGTGGAGCGAGGCGCCGGCGACGGGGGGCGGCCCGGTGTCGCTGGCGCTTCCCCGGCCCGCAATCCCCGCGCTCAAGTTCCGCACGCCGCCGCGCCAGCCGCTGCAGAACTTCTATCGGGACGTCGCGGTCTACGCGGTGCCGGAGGAGGCCGGCCGCCGCCTCCCGGAGTGGGAAAAGAAGATCAAGCTCGAGGACAAGACCCTGACGGCGCCGCCGCTCAACCTGGATCCGGCGGGCTGCATTCCGCGGGATCAGGTACTGGATCTGACGGCGAAGTTCGACGTCGCGAGCGGCGAGCTGCGGGCGGAACTGCCCGCGGGGCGATGGACGATCCTGCGGTGCGGTTTCACCTCAACCGGCTCTTCGAACCATCCGGCGGTGCCGGAGGGGCACGGCCTCGAGGTCGACAAACTGGATGCGGTCGCCGTGGCGGAGTACTTCGATCACGCCCTCGGCCGGCTGCTGCGCGAGGCCGGTCCGCTGGCCGGCAAGACCTTTCGCGCGATCCTCTTCGACAGCTTCGAGGGGGGGCCGCAGAACTGGACCGACACCTTTCCGGCGTTGTTTCGCGCGCGGCAGGGGTACGACCTCCTGCCCCTGCTGCCGGCGCTGACGGGGCGGGTGATTGAGAACGAGAGTTTCACCGAGGCGGTGCTCCGCGATTTTCGCCGGACCGTGGAGGAACTTCTGGCGCAAAACTACCTCGGCACGATGCGGCGCAAGGCGCACGAACACGGCTTGATCACCTATGCGGAGGCACAGGGCGGGCCGCTCAATCCCGTGCTTTGCGCCGAGCATGTGGACGTGCCGATGAACGAATTCTGGATGCCCGAGGCGACGCCGCGCCTGCCGCGGATCCGTCTGGTGGCCTCGGCCGCGAACGTGCTCGGTCGACCGGTGGTGGCGGCGGAGTCGTTCACGGCGACGCCGGAGAACGCACGATGGCAGAACTTCCCGGCGCGCCTGAAGGTGGCGGGGGACGCCGCCTGGACCGCCGGGATCAACCGCTTCATCCTGCATCACTACACGCACCAGCCGACGGACGACGGCCCGGGTTTCGGCCTCGGGCGCTACGGCACCAACTTCGGCCGGCTCAACACCTGGTGGCCGCTGGCGGCGGGCTGGGTCGAGTACGTGGCGCGCAGCCAGTTCCTGCTCCAGCAGGGAAGGACCGTGGCGGATCTCGCTTTTCTGCAGAACGAGGATCACGGCTATGCCTTTCCGACCGCAATGCTGGCAACCCCGCCGGGCTTCGACGGCGACATCGTGTACCCGCGGCATCTGGCGGCCATGGAATGGCGCGACGGGGCGCTGGTGCTGCCGAGCGGCGCCGCGTACCGGGTGCTGATCCTCCCGCAAAACTGGGCGGCGGACGTGACGACCTTGCGCCGCCTGCGCGACTTTTCGCGGGCGGGAGCGCCGATCGCCGGGCCGGCCCCGGTCGTGCCGGCGGGTGTGAAGGACTTTGCCGCCCGCGGAGAATACGAGACGTTGCTCCGGGAATTGTGGGGACCGGCGGGCGAGGCGGGTCGGGCTCTGGTGCGCAAAGTGGACTCGGTGGTTGGGTTGACGCGCGACCTGCGGCTCACGCCGGACGTGCAATGGGAACCCGCGGCCGGTGCGGCTTCGGTCCCTGCGGCGGTGCGTCCGCAGACCGACGGTACCTCGGCGTCGGAGGAAGCGCCGCCGGCCGGCCCGCCGGTTACTTTCCGTCATCTGCATCGGCGAACGGCGGAGGCGGAGATCTACTTTGTTTTCAATCACTCGCCGCAGGCCGTGAGCGGGCGGGCGACGTTCCGCGTGGCGGGCCGCCGACCGGAGATCTGGGATGCGGTGACCGGTTCGCGCGTGGACGCCGCCGCCTACCGCGCGGGACGCGAGACCACGGAGGTGCCACTCGAGTTTGAGCCGCATGGATCGAGGTTTCTCGTCTTTCGGCGACCGCTGCCCTCGCGCTGGGTCGAGTCGGCGACTCCGGCCCTGAAGATGGAGGGAGGAAAGTGGACCGTCGCCCCCGGGGCGGCGGTTGAACTCCGTGGCAACGACGGCAAGACGGTGCGGCCGCCGGTGCGAAGACTGCCGGGGCCGCAGACGATCGGCGGGCCGTGGCGGGTGAGTTTCGAGCCCGGGCGGGGCGCGCCCGCGGAGGTCACGTTGGCGGACCTGCAATCGTGGACGGAGCATCCGGACCCAGGGGTGAGGTACTTCTCCGGAGTGGCCACATATCGGACGAGTTTCCGGCTGGCAGAGCTCCCGGCGGCGGGTGCGATGGCGGTGCTGGATCTGGGCAGCGTGGGGGATCTGGCGGAAGTGACGCTCAACGACCGACCGGTCGGAATCCTCTGGCAGCCTCCGTTGCGAGCAGACGTCACGGCCCACCTGCGCGTCGGGGAAAATCGACTGGAGGTGCGCGTGGCCAACCGCTGGATCAACCGCCTGATTGGCGACGAGCAGATCCCGACGGATCTCACCTACCAGAAGCCGGGCACGAACAAGTTCACCGACGGGCGGCTGGAGCAGTTGCCGCCGTGGCTCTATGATCGCTCGCGCCTCGCGGAGAAACGGCGGGTGAGTTTCGCGACCTGGAAGCACTATTCGGCCGATTCACCCCTGGTGCCGGCTGGTCTGCTGGGGCCGGTGCGGCTCGAGTGGCGCGGGGTGGTCGATCCCTGAAGGGGGGAAGCGACAGGCGGAGGTTCGATCGACAAAGGCTTTGGGGTAGCCGCGGGCGATGACCGCTCCGGCCGGCCTCGACGAGGCCGGCTACAGGCGAAGCCTGGATCTACCCTCCGTCGGAGACAGGGGAGGTTAATGAAAGAGTACGCCTGCGATGTAGCCGCGGGCGGTGACCGCGGTTACCGGCCTCGACGAGGCCGGCTACAAGCGAAGTTGGAATTCAAACCTCCTGCGATCCCGGCGGCCGGAGGTTACTTCACGGCGGCGAGTTCGGCGGCGATCAGGTCGCGCATCCGGGTGCGGGCGTCGGCGATGGGAATCTCACCTTTGTCGACCTTTGCCAGCAGGGTCCGTTGCGCGGCATAGTCCTTGTTGGCGACTCCCGCCTTGCTTTGCAGCATGCGCCACGACTTCCGGCGTTCGACGGCGAAAAGCACCATCTGGCGGGAAACCGCATAGCACCGGACCTTGCCTTCGTGCTCGGCGCGGATGTAGACGCCGAAGTTGGGCACGAAGCTGCGGTGCCCGCGGTCAAACACCCGGCGGTGGACGACATCGTCCTGGGTGATGAGGGCCAGTTGCTCGTCGAGCGGCACCAGCTTTGCGGCCTCCTCCTCCTTGATCGCCTTGAGGTGCTTGCGGAAGCGCCCCTCGGTGAGCGCCCAGTGGGCGACGGTGTAGTTGTACTCTTCGCCCGTGGTGGCGTACTTCGGGCGCCACCAGTCGCGTTCAAGGTTCGGGTTGCCCTTCAGGTCAAAGGCCTCGGTCGCGGCTTCGCCGCGCCGCGGGTTGAAGACGAACTCCGGCATGCCGCGGGAGTCCCGGGCCAGCTTGGCCTGATCGGCGCTCATGTTGTCGCCCACGGCGTGCTCCGGCTGGCAGGTGGTGTAGCATTGATAGAAGGCGGTCCCGCGGTATTCGAGTCCGTCGAGCAGCGCTTTGTAGAGCTTGGCCGAATTGGCCATCGAGACCTGGGCGACAAACGGCGAGCCGTGTCCACTGGTGAAGGCCTCGGCGACGTTCTTCTTTTCGATCAGCTTGCCCTGCGAGGCGGCGCCGAACTGGTTCATGTCGTAGCCGCCGAGCATCGTCGAAGAGTCGGAATTCTGGCCGCCGGTGTTGGAGTACACCTGGGTGTCGAGCATCAGCATCTTCACGTTGGGCCGATTCTGCAGCACGGCCTTCGACACGTTCTGGAACCCGATGTCGCCAAGGGCGCCATCGCCACCGACCACCCAGACCTTGGGCAGTTCGCGCACCTCCTGCTCGGTCATCTGCGCCTCCTCGAGATGCGTGAGGACAAAATACTCCTCGTCACCCGCGAGGCCGGCGGCGCGTTCGAGGAGCGCGTCGGCCAGGCGCTCCGGCACGACGGAGCGCCGGGCATGCTGGAGGATGACCGACTCGGCCATCAGCCACGAGATGGTGGCGCCGTCCTGGAAAAGGGAGTTCATCCAGGGGTAGGGGTGAGGATTCGAAGGCGGCGTGGAACCGTAGACGGTGTTACAGCCGGTGCTGGCGCCCATCATCATCACCGACATTCCGTTGGCCCGGCGGCCATCGACGGCCTGGAGATCGCGGTGGTTGAAGGCATCCTGCCGGAGCACGGCGGCAAGTCCGCCTACCAGCTGTTCGTCGGTGAGGGCGCCGTGGCGGGCCTCGTAGTCCGCGATGCGGCGATTGGTGTCTTCGTCGTTTTCGCCTCCGAGTCCGATGATGGCGTGGGCGTACGTGCGGCGGAACAGGGCGTATTCGCGTTCGTCGCGTGCGCGCGCGGCGGCGAGCCGAGCGACACCCTCGCGCTCGAGCCGGTCGGCCTTGGCCCGGAGGCGATCGGCCTTTCGGTGGTAGATCGGGCGCAGGTAGGCCTCGGTTACACTGGCGGCGGCGCGCAGCACGCTCTTCTCCCCGCAGCCGGCGCAGGCGCCGTCCCCGGAAACCAGGGCCTCGTAATTGCGGCGGACCATGAGATGGTTGCGCAGGGCGGCTTCGCGGGAGCTCGCGGCGTCGCTGTCGTTGTAGAGGCCGAGGAACTTCTGCGGTGTGTCCGGCAGCAGGCGCGAGAAGACCTGGGCGGTCGTGAGGTCGGCGTTGAGCTCCTCGGTCTCGCGGACCATGCGCAGGGCGTCGTGATCGCCGCACACCTGCACGCACTCGCCGCAACCCTTGCAGAGATCGGAGACAAAGATCGAAAACAGTCCGCCGCCGCCGGGGCTCTTGGCCTCCAGGGAGCGGTAGATCGCGGGCACGTTGCTGTAGGCCAGCGGGAGTTTCTCGATGATGGCCAGGAACTCGGTCCGGCCCGCCTCGCTCACCTCCGTCAGGCCGGCGACCTCGGCGCGGACGATATCCTTAAAGGGCAGGTTGGTCTTGGCCTTGACCGATTCGTTCATCTTCGCGCGCGCGCGCTGTTCGAGGGCGGCGAGGCCGGCGCCAAAGGCCTGTCGGTCGGCCGGGGAACTCACGTAGTTGTTCACCGCCGTCCGGAGCACGGTGGCGACTTCCTGCGCGGTGTTCGGGAGCGCGGTGTCCGGACAGGCCGTGATGCATTCCATGCACTGGGTGCAATTCTCGGCGATGTAGACCGGCGTCTCGCGACGGGCGACGTACTTTGATTGCGTGGCTCCGGTCCCGGCGCCCATCAGGCCGACCGAGGCGAGGGCGCCGGCGGGCTGGTGGTAGCCCAGGCCGGCGCGGAATTCGGTGTCGAATTTCGCCAGGGTCTGGAGCGGGGCGCGTCCACCCTGGTCAGCCGGCATGGGCAGGGCCGAGCACCCGGCGGCGCCACAGCCGGCGGTCGGAATGATGGCGTGCGTGCCGATCGGCTTGAGGAGCGGGTTGCGCATCGAGGAGCGGTCCCGATCCCCCGGGGTGCCGTAGCGGATCTCCACCACGCGCGAGAAACCCTCCGTCATCACGGTCATGTTGGAGGTGACGACCGCATCGCCGAAGCGGCCGAACTTCTTCACATACTGCTTGTGGACGATCTTCTCGAACTGTTCCGCCGAGATCCCGAAGGTCTGGAGGAAGGGCGAGACCCGGAAGAACGCCCCGAGGAAGGAATTGCCCTGCATGCGGAGCTGGAGCTCGGTCTGGTCGGTGGCCCGGCGGGCGATGTCGAAGCCGGGGAGGATGAAGATGCGGATCTGGTGCTCGCGGATCCACTCGCGGTAGCGGGCGGGGATGCGCTCCCAGGCGGTTTCGGGTGATTCGGCCGACTCCCAGACGAGGCTGCCGCCCTTCTTCAGGCCCTCGAGCGGATTGGTGTGGGTAAAGGCCTTGGGATCGCAGCACAGCACCACGTCGACGTGGTTGAGCTCGCAGTTCACCTTGATCGGCGACGGGGCGACCGTGAGGTAGTAGTTGGTCGGGGCCCCTTTCTTTTCCGAGCCGTACTTCGGGTTGGCCATCACGTACAACTTCTCGACCAAAAAGCCGTCGGCATCGTAGGCCGGGTCGCGCTCCGAGACGAACTTGCCGAGGTCACCGATGATGGAGCCGAGGTTCTTGCCCGTCGTGATCATGCCCCAGCCGCCAATGGAGTGGAAGCGCACGGCGATGGCTCCCTCGGGCAGCAGCGACGGCGTGTCCTTGCTGATGACGGCGTACGGATGGTCCACGCCGAGGACGAAATAGGTCTCGCCGTCGGCGGCGCGCCGGCCGTCGCGTCGCGCGGTCTGCCCGATGACGAATTCGTAGGCCCCGAGGGTGTGCTCCGGGCGGAAGTCGCGGGAGCCGATGCCGTAGGCCCCGCGGAAAAGGCGGGGCGTTTCCGCCGGATCGAGCGCCGGCACGGCGCCGCCGAAGCGGGCGGCCTCGTTGGCCTTGCCGAGGGCGACCCGGATGTCGCGGGCGAGCGGGTTGTCGCCGGCCAGGCCCTCGTCCGTGCGCTCGAGGATGATCACGTTCTTCTTCCCGGCGAGGGCCCGGATGATCGCCGCCTCGGGGAAGGGGCGGATGACGTTGACGTGAATCGAGCCGACGCGGGCGTTGCGGTGTTCGCGCAGGTAGTCGCACGCGGCCTCGATGTTGTCGGCGGCGCAGCCGAGGGAGACGAAGACCGTGTCGGCGTCGGCGGTGCGGTACTCGTGGATCAACCCGTAGCTGCGGCCGGTGAGGCGGCCGAATTCGGCGAAGGCCTCCTCGAGCATCGGCAGGATGTGCTCGTTGAAGTTGTTCCGGCGCGCCACCACGCCGTTCATGTGGTGCTCCTGGTTTTGCACCGGCCCGAGCAGGACCGGGTTGCGCAGGTCCATCAGCGCGGGCACGCGGCGGCGCTGGGGTCCGAAGAGTTCCTGCTGGGCGGGAGTCGGGCAGGGGATGATGTCTTCGACGCCGCCAAGGTACTCGCGAAGGAACTCGGCCTCGGGCGCGAGGTACATGCGCTCGCTGTGGGTGGTGAGCATCCCGTCCTGGATGTTCATGCCCGGGTTCAGGGAGAGCTCGTTGACCCGGCGGAGGATGATCGCCTGATCGGCGGCCTGCTGGGCGTCGCGCGCCATCAGCATCGTCCACCCGGTGTCGAGGGCGGCGTAGAAGTCGTCGTGACCGCAATGGACGTTGAGGGCGTGCTTGGTGAGGGCGCGGGCGCCGATCTCGAGCACCATGGTCGAGAGTTTGCCCGGGGCGTGATAGTACTGCTCCATCGCGTAGACGATGCCCTGCCCGGAGGTGAAGTTCACGGTGCGCCGACCGGTGACGGCGAAGGCGGTCGCGCCGCCCTGCGCGGCGTGCTCGCCCTCGGTTTCGATGGCGACCTTCTGCTGGCCCCAGACGGTGAGTTCGCCCTGGGCGTAGGATTGCTGGTAGAGTTCACCGCCCTCCGTCGATGGCGTGATCGGGTAAAACACGCCGCCCTCGGTGATGCGGGCCTCCACGTACTGGGAAACCAGCTGGTTGCCGTTGCAGGTGACGCGGACACCCGGGTACTTGGGCTTGGTGCGGGCGGGAGCGGCGGGCGCGGACGCAGGGGAGGCAGGAACGGCGGAAGGAGTGCTCATGGGAATCGGAGCGCCAGGGCGCGCAAAGCGACGGCGGGTGGTGGGGGGTGGGTGGGTAACCGCGAGAAGCGGAGGGCGAGCAAACAGATGGTCGGATTCGCGCGGGATTCAAAGGCAAAAGCGCGTGCGGAAGATCCGCGGCGGAGTGCCGGTTGCCGGGACAACCCGGGGGCTGCGTTTCTGGGTCGGTCTGGCGTGGCCGCGTTGGAGCGCAACCCGCCGGCGGCGGGCAGGCGACAATGGGGTGCGATCGTGCCGTCCTGGGTCAGCGAATCGCCGGCCCCGGCTGGGGTCGGCGACCCCGGCTACAGCAGGAGCTTCGGGAGGTGGTGCGCAGGGGATCGACCCTGGCCCACCGATGGAGATTCAGCTCAGGACCGCCGACCGGCGAGAAGTTCGGCGGCGAGCGCGTCGGCGTCGTAGACCTTGCGCAAGGCCTCGAGGATCGCGCGGCAGTCGAGGCTGATCGCCCGGGCCTGCACATCCTCGTACGCGAAGTCGCCCACCAGGCTCTGGAGATTGCCGTCGAAGATGATCCCGACGAACTCGCCGGCTCTGTTCACGACCGGGCTGCCGCTGTTGCCACCGATGATGTCCGGCGTGTGCACGAAGTTGAACGGCACCGTGAGATCGAGGCGGGCCTTCCGTTCCATCCAGCGGGCCGGAAGGTCGAACGGCTCCCGATTCCGGTGCTCCGCGTTGCGGGCATAGAACCCGGCAAACGTCGTGTAGGCGGGAATCTCGCGGCCTCCCTCGCGGTAACCGCGCACCGGGCCGTAGCTCAGGCGCAGGGTAAACGTGGCGTCCGGCCAGCGGCCGGGCCCCTCGATCGCGAACCGGGCCTTCTCGATGACCGCGTGGGCCTGCTGCCTGGTTTCCTCGGCGGCCTCCCAGATCTGGCGCAGGCGGCGGGCCTCGGCGTCAACCAGGCGGGCGAGCTCGATGAGCGGGTCGCGGGCGGCAGCGACCGCTGCGGCCCCGCCGTCGTAGAGCTTCCGGCGAAAGGCGACGTCGCGCACCTGCGTGCCCTGGATGAGGGCGGCGGCCCGCTCCGCCGGCGACTGTCCGGCGAAGACCTGCTGCACGAGGGGATCCTCGAAGCCGAGATGCTCGGCGAGGAGGGTGAGGGCGTCGGCGAGGAGGACGATCTCGAGATCGGTGTAGACCGGCTTGGCCGAGAAGAGCCCGAGTTCGAAGGATTCGCGGCGGGCGTCGCCGAACTCCTTCAGGCGTTCGCCATTGGGCTTGGGCCGTTCGTCCCCGGCCCGCAGGAGGCTGCGGGCGAAGCCGAAGGAATCGCTGGTGAAGGCGTGGGCGCCTTCGAGCAGCCGGTAGCGCGTGAAGATCCGCCGCTGGGCGGCGACGGCCTCGGCGATGCGATCGTACGCGGCCCGCACTGCGGCGCCGTCGGCACGATCGCCGACCTGGGCCTTGAAGGCCTTTTCCTGGGCGGCCTTGGGATTCATGATCGCCGGCGAATAGAGCCCGGCCTGGCGACCGTCGTAGACCTTGCGCGAGTTCTGGAAGGTATAGAGGTCGTCGCGGGCGCGACGGGCATTTTCCTCGCTGCGCGCCCCCCAGGCGAGCAACAGCACCTCGAGGCGCTTGATGCGCGGCACGACGTAGGGGTACTGCACATCGCGGAGGAACTCGAGCTCGGCCATGGTGAACTGGCGGTTGGTCGTCCCCGGGTGTCCCGAGACGAAGGTGAGATCGCCTTCCTTCGTCCCTTGCGGCGACCACTTGAGGTAGTGCTGGATCTTCGCCGGCTGGCCGTTCTCGTAGGCGCGGTAGATCGAGGCATCGAGGTTGTAGCGGGGAAACTCGAAGTTGTCGGGGTCGCCGCCGAAGAAGGCCGCCTGCTGCTCCGGCGCCCAGACGAGGCGCACGTCGGTGTAGCGCTTGAAGCGATAGAGATGATAGGCGCCGCCCTGGTACAGGGTGACGACATCGCTGCGCAGGCCGGTCCGGGCCAGCGACTCCTTTTCGATCTCGGCCGTCACCTTGCGACGGGCGGCCGCGGCGGCCTCGCCGGTCGCACCGGCGGGGACCCCCGCATTCACCCGGGCGGTGACGTCCTCGATGGACTGGAGGACGTTGAGTTCGAGATCGACGAGCTTCTTCTCCTCGGCGAGAGAACGCGCGAGGAAGCCGTCGCGCAGGTAGTTGTTCTTCTCGTCACTGATCTTCTGCAGGTCATCGGAGGCGACGTGATGGTTGGTGATCACCAGTCCATCCGCGGAGACGAAGGAGCCCGAGCCGCCGCTGTTGAAGCGGACCGAGGCCTTCATCAGGTGCTCGAGCCAGGCCTCGGTGAGGTCGAAGCCGTACCGGGCCTTGATGGCCTCGCGCGGAGGTGCCGAGTAGAGCCACATGCCCTCTTCGGCGCGGAGCGACGGGCTGGCCAGGATCAGGCCGGCCAGCAGGGTGGCGGGAAAGCGGGAACGCATTTGCATAGGCGGCAACCACTGGCGAACGCGCGTCAGGGGGGCGAGCCGGAAGCGACGAACCACGTGCCGGGGAGGCGGGAGGCGCGTCCGCCTCGAGGGGGCGCCGGGCATGGCTGTGAGGTTGAAGTTCGGCAATCTTCGCCCACCGTAACCGGGTCTTCCATGCGCGCGCTCCTGCTCCTTGCGTCGGTCTGCACCCTGGTGCCCAACCTGCCGGCGGCGCGGACCCCCGAGATTGCAGGGCCACGGTCCGGCCGCTGGGCGCATGAAGCCCCCCGCAGCCTGGCGCCGGACCCGACGGTGGTCTGGGGCCGGCTCGACAACGGATTCCGCTACGCGCTGCTGCCGCATCGCGGCGTGCCGGGACGCGTGGCCATGCAGTTCATCGTCCTGGCGGGGTCGCTGGATGAGCAGGCCGACGAACTCGGAATGGCGCATTACGTCGAGCACCTCGCGTTCGGAGGCACCCGAAATTTCCTGCCTGGCCAGATGATCCTGCTGTTCCAGCGGCTGGGGGTGGAATACGGCAGCGACGTCAATGCGATCACCACCTTTGACTACACCGCCTACCGGCTGGATTTCAGCGAGAATCAACCCGGCCTGTTGCGCGACGGCCTGCGGCTGTTTCGGGATTTCGGCGACGGCCTGACCTTTGATCCCGCCATGATCGAGCGGGAGCGGCGGGTGGTGCTGGCGGAATTGCGGAACCGCAACACGCTGTCGGGCCAGCAGCAGCAGGCGTCGCTGCCGGTGGTGTTTCGCGGTCTGCAGTTCCCGCAGCGGTCCCCGGGAGGGAGCGAGGCGCAGATTGCCGGTTTCACCCGCGAGAAGTTCCTGCAGTTTTACCAGCGGAACTACCGGCCGGACCTGATGGTGCTGGTCGCCACGGGGGATTTTGACCGCGCCGCGATGGAGGCGCAGGTGCGGGAGATTTTCGGCGACATGGTCCGGCCCACGACCCCGGTGCCCGCCCGGGCGGAAGGAAAGCTCGATGCCCGGACCCTGCGGGCCGGCGTGTTTCGCATCAACGGCGTCAGTTCAGCCGCGACCGAGGTCTCCTCGGTCGCGCCGCTCCCGGGCCGGCTCGATGCCCGCGAGACCCAGGTGGAACGGCAGCGCCGGGAGTTTGTGATGGAAGTCTTTGCTGAGCGCCTGCGGCGGGATGGCGCCGGAGGCGGGGCGCAGGCGGGATACGAGGAACTCCTCGGCAACGGGGTGGCGACGGCGTCATTGGGGGTCCCGGCACCAGCCTGGTCGGAGGGCCTGCAGTCGGTCGATCAACTCGTGCGCCTGACCCTGGAGCGGGGGCTGGATCCGGTCGATGTCGAGAATCACCGGCGGCGGCAGTTGCGGCTGGCGGCGCATCTGGCGGAGCAGGTGCCGACCCTCGACCCGGGGGTTCTGAACGAGGCTCTGACGGAGTCGATTACGGCGCACGCTGTCTACCCCGGAGTCGGGCAGATTCACGCCTGGATGCGGGAATGGCTGGAGCGGTTCACCGCCGCCGAAGCGCAAAAGGTGTTCCGCAGCCTGTGGACGCCGGAGGCGATGGCGTTTCATGTCGCCGGCGGCGTCGACCTGGAGTTGACGCCGGAGAAGGTGCTGCAGGCCGTGCAGAAGGGGCGGCGGGGCGGGTTGAACCACGTGATGCCGCGCCAGCGGCGCGACGTGCCGTTCCAGCTGCCGGCGTTCGCCAGCCCGACGACGGTGACCGCTCGGCAGGAAATCGCGCCGCTGGGAGCGAGTCTGCTGCGGTTTGGGAACAACGTGCGGCTGAACTTCATTCCCGGCCGGCAGGAGCCGGGGATCGTGCACGCGGTAGTGCGGGTCGGAACCGGACTTCTCGAGATGCCGGGAAACAAGCCGGCGCTGAAGGAATACGGCCTGAACACCCTGCTGGCGAGCGGCGCGGTGCATTTCCGGCCCGAGCAGTTTGCGGCTCTCACCGAGGAGCGATTGCTGCAGTTCGGCTTCGACGTGGCGGACCGCGACGCCTTCACCTTCCGCGGTGTGATGGCGGCGGAGCAACTGGAGGTCTTCCTCGGGCTTGTCGCCGACATCCTGCACGCCCCGGTCTTCAACAGCTTCGTGCACCGGGACCAGCGGAGCCAGGCGTTCCTGGGCCGGGCCGCGGCCACGACCGGCCTGGCCGAGGGGCTGCGCGAGCTGACCGATCACCTGTTCAAGGGCGACCCGCGATTCATGGGTGGCTCGCCGCTCGACTACCTCTCGATGAGCGTGATCGATGTGCGTCGCTGGATGGAACCGTCCCTGGCGCGGGGTTACGTGGAGGCGACCATTGTCGGGGATGTACCGGAGGCCGCGGTGGTCGGCACCGTGGGTCGGACTCTGGGGGCGCTGCGGCCGCGCGCCGACCGTAAGGCGACGGCGACGTCACCTCGCCCGGTGAAAGTGACCGCGGAGCCGGGGTTCAAGCGGATCGAGTTTGTCGGCGAACAGAACGTGGGCCTCGTGGTGGGCACCTGGCCGATCACGGTGGCGCTCCATGTCAGGGATCAGGCCGCGCTGGAAGTCCTGGCGAAGATCCTGGAACTGCGCGTGCGGGCGGAGGTGCGGGAGAAACTGGGCCTGGCGTACTCGCCGTCGGCAGAGTTCCAGCCGTATGATGGTTTTCCGGATTTTGCCCTGCTGCGCACCCAGATCGACTGCGCCCCAAACGACTCCGCGCGAGTGGCGCCATTGATCACGGCCATCGGCGCCCGGCTCGCCGCGGAGGGTGTGACGGAGGGCGAGTTCATCGGTGCGCGCGGCATCCTGCAGGGGCAGCTGCGGCAGGCGTTTCGCGAAAATGCGTTCCTGGTCACCACGCTGATGCGGGCCCAGGAGCGACCGGAAGAGGCCGCGGAGATCGTGGCCCTGCACGACGGGCTCCTGAAGGAAATCACGCAGGCGGAGGTGAACCAGTGGGCGGCCCGGGTTCTCGGTCCGTCCAATTGCCGCAGTGCGGCGGTGGTGCCGAAGGCCTTTGTCGGGGTGTTCGACGCGGCGCGCTGAACCGGAGGTGCTGCGGTGCCCGCCGGAGGGAAGGGGCGACCGAACCACCAACGGTGCCCGAACGGATCCTTCAGCGCCGTCGGCGGTAGGTGTCCTGGTAGTAGACGAGGGTATCGAGATTGCGGATCTCGATCACGCCGCCGGAACCGGGCCAGAGGCCGGGTTGCCGGCCCCGATGCCCGAATTCGGCGCGGTCCGAGAGGGTGGCCTGGCTCCACGGGCGGCCCAGTTCCGAAAACTCGACGCGACCGTCCGGGTGCAGGACGATCACGCGGTCTCCCGGGCGATCTCCGGTGGTGAAGCGCCCGGCGAGTTCCCGCCAGCGCGCCGTCGCCTCGGCGGCGTCGGCGACGGGTGTCGGGGCCGGGCGCGCGTGCACATCGTCCAGCCGGCGAACTTGCCGCACGGTGTGGGCCAGGAGGACGCCGGAGCCGAGCAGCAGCGTCGCGGCGAGCAAGCGGGAGCGAAGGTTCGGGCTCATTGTACCTTCTTCCCCATGCCCATGCGGGCCGCTCCCGAAGCTGGAGCCGCCTGGGAACGAACCTGAAGCGTGGTCGAGGCCGAGACCACGGCGTCGCTGGGCTCCGACGCGGGATCCGCGGAGTCGTTGCGAAGGGATGCGTTCACGGGGGCGGCAGGTCTCATCGCGGAGCGGACTTCAGTGCTCCAGCACCAGCACGGGCTGCTGCCGGAATCCGAGGCGAAACCGGCCGGTGTCGAGGTTTCCGTCGTCCAGTTGCTGATCGAGGGCGGCGAGCAGCGTCCGGTCCGGGCTGACCTGTTCCCGACCGACAGACAGGATGAGCAGCGCGGCTCGATAGCGCTCCCCCCGCTGCAGCGTGTAAGGCGCCCAGGCATAGTGGCCGCCGATGGGCGAGGGGGCCTGCCAGCGGGCGCGCTCGACCCGTTCGGTCATGCCGGTGGGAACTTCGGCGGGGGCGCCCGCGTCGGGCGGCCAATCCCCGCGGTCATGGGCGAACTTCTGGAAGGCCTCGGCGAAGGCCCGCAGGTCGGCGGCGGTGGCGGCGACCTGGGCCGCGCGCTGGCGATCGCGCCACCAGGGCAGGCCCGCGGCGGCGGCCAGGCTAAGGGCGAAGAGCGCGACCGAGGCGGCGACGAGGGAGAAACCCGCGCGGGGGTCGCCCTGGTGGCGGCGAATCCGCGAGGCACGTGACTGGAAGCGGTGAGGCAAGCGGGTTCATTCCGTCCTCGCCGGCGCCGTGCGCACCAGGAGGAGAACCTGGGTCGCCAACAGCAGCGGCAGCAGGAAGGTCGGATAGAGACTCAACGGGAGCACGGAGAACGCCCGCACCTGCAGGGGGTAAGACAGGCTCAGCCGGGTCAGCGTGAAGGCGAGCAGGAGCAGGTTGATGCAGCCGACGATGCTCCAGATGCGGATGGCGCGCTGGCGCGACTCCGGCGCGAGCGGGGCCAGGGCGACCGGCAGGCCCATCACGGCGATGATGGTTTCGCCGATGCCACCCGGGAGAACAAAGGCGCGGGGAAGGTCGCCTTCGCGGTGCAGCCAGAGGAAATAAATCCCGACCAACCGGACCACGTGCAGCACGACCAGGGTGCGGTCGTCAATGTTGTCGAACCAATCACGCAGCAGCGGGAGCCGCCGCACGGCGAGGATCGGCAGGGCTGCGAGGGCCAGCATCAGGCTGGCGAAGGCTAGCGGGGGCAGTCGTTGCAGCACCAGCCAATGACCGGCGGCGACAGCCCCGCCAAACCACAACCAAAGAAGCGTGCGGACGAGAAGGGCGGCGGACATGTGCGCCCATCCTCAAGGCCGGGGCCACGCGGCGGCGAGCCTTTCCCGGCGGCGGATGGAGGCGACAGAGGCTAGTCGCGCCCCCGATCGCACGGAGGTTTCGTTCGCTCCCGCCCGGGTGATCCTGATCGCGGGCGGAAGTCTATTCCGGCAGCTGCACCTTGAACCGCTGGAGGGAGGTGCCCTCGAGACGGCGGAGGTCCGAGACGGCGCGGCGCAGGGCGAGCTTGGCGGTGAGCTCCGCGTTGCGGGCGCTCTCCAGGTCGTCCTGGAACTGGAGGACGATGCGACTGGTTGAGAGGCCGGCGTCGAACCGGGCCTTCTGCTGGTCATACTGGCGCGCCGCGAGTTCGGTGGCCTTGGCGGCGATTTCCACTGCGACCAAGTTGGTCTCCACGGCGCG
This sequence comes from Verrucomicrobiota bacterium, assembly GCA_016222805.1. Classification (GTDB taxonomy): domain Bacteria; phylum Verrucomicrobiota; class Verrucomicrobiia; order Opitutales; family Opitutaceae; genus ER46. The sequence continues at coordinate 220,191 of JACRQG010000027.1, forward strand.
GACGGCGATGCGCACATCGAGCATGAGCTGCGCCTCAAGCTGTTCGAGGCGGATCTTGGACGACGAGAGGTTGTTTGCGGCCTGGCGCAGGCGCGCCTTGTCGGCCTGTTGTCCCCACGGCATCGAGTAATTGAGGCCCAGCGCCCAGTTGTTGCCGTGGTCATTGGGGAGGTTGGCGATCGCCTGGCCGTAGTTGGCGCTGGTCGTGCGCGCGCTGTAGCCGACGGAGGCGACGAGATCGAGGTCGGGCAGGGCGCTGCGTTTGGCGGTCGTGAGCGCGATCTCCATCTGCTTGATCGTCTGTTCCTGCGAAAGGGTGTCCGGGAAGAACTCGCGCGCGAGCTTGTAGGACTGGGCGAAGTTCGGCTTGCCCTCGTTGTACGGATCGAACGCCACCGGGCCGGGCCGCACGTCGAAGGAGCCCGCATTGATGACGTTGAGCAGCCGCTCCTCGGCATCGCGCACCGCCTGTTCGCGCTGGACGAGGGTGTTGCGGGCGCGGGCCACGCCGACCTCGGCCGAGAGGACGTCGAGGTCGGTCATCACGCCGGTGGACCGGCGGGCCTTGTTTTCGTCGAAGAGCCGCTGGTTCGCGTCGAGGGAAAGCTGGGCGATGCGGAACGCCTCGCGCGCGGCGACGAGGTTGTAATAGGCGTTCTCCGTGTTGGCGACGGTGGTGAGGACGTTGCTCTTGTAGGTGGTCGTCGCGATGCCGAAGGCGAGGCGGGCGGTGTCGAGCGCGGCCATGGCGGCCTGCCGGCCGAAGTTGCTGAGCAGGGGCTGCGTGAGGTTCGCCGAGACCCCGTTGTTGTAGGCCGGGTTGAAGAGGGCGTTCGTCGAGTTGGTGGCGGCCCGGCTGACATTGGTCGTGACGCTCAGCGTGGCGTTGGTGGCGGTGATCCGGGGCAGGCTAACCCCGGCACGCATCACGGTGTTGTCGGTGCGCGGACCCTGGGTCGCGGTGCCGTCCAGGCGGCTCGTGGTCGAGGCGGACTGGTTGACCGAGCGGGTGATGTTGGCCGTAAGCGTGGGGTCAAAACCCGCCTCCTGGATCTTTACGTTCTCCTTCGAGTTGTCGCGGGTGATCGCCTGGATCTGCAGGCTGAAGCTCTTCTGGAGCGCCAGCGCCATGGCTTCCTCGAGCGAGAACGGCTTGTCCGGCGAGATCAGGATCGCCGGGGCACTGCCGGGGGCTTGGGCCTTGGGCTGGGCCAGGGCGCAGGTCGAACTCAGACTCAGCAGGAGCAGGGCGCGGACGAGGTGGCGATGCATGGCGAAGGAAAGGGAGCGAGAGGTGGCGGACGGTGCTGCGAAGAACACGGGGGCGAAGGGAAAGTTACTGCCTTTCATATTCGCCCCCAGGAGTGCGCTTGAACACGCTGAAGCCGGCATCTCTGGCGCGCGAGACGGAAAGTGGGGCCGAAAGTTTCGGCGAATTTACCGGCTGGACCGTCACCTGCCGGATCGGCTGGCCGCAGCGCGGACAGGCCGTGAGATCGGGGCTGCCGGCGGCCTGACGGTGCTCGAAGCCCGTGCCGCAAAGGCGGCAGGGGGTCGTCAGCGGGGCATAGAACCGGAGCGGCATGAGCCCTCTTTCATGCACAACTCCGCGGGCCATGGAAAGCCCGAGTTCGCGGGCGGCGTTACCGCGGGACCGGCGGCCGGAAGGCGGGACCACCGGCGGCCGGTTCACCGGACTTCGGGGGTGGTCTTCTTCAGCTCCCGTTCCACCAGTTCGGAAACGAACGCGGAGGCGCCGATGCGTCCGGAGAAGCCGGCGATCTGGTCGCGGGTCTCCTTGAAGCGGGGATTCGACTCCGCCACATCCGGGGCCTGCTTTTCGACGGCATGGACGAAGATGCCCTTTTCGCCGCTGAAGACCATGTCGGAGACCTGTCCCTTTTCGAGGCGCTCCAGCGCCCCCAGCACGCTGAAATCGAGATCCTGCGGGCGGGTCCGCAGGGCAAACGGGGCGATGGCCTTGACCTCAAGCTTCAGGCCGACGGAGTCGGCCACGGCAGCGGCGGCTTTTTCGAGCGTCTCGCCGCCCTTGACGCGCGTCTCCAAGGCGGCCTTCGCGGTCTTGCCGAGCTCGATGAACCGCTTGCGGCGTTCGCCTTCGATGTAGTCCGTGGCCACCTTGTCCTTCACTTCGTTGAAGAGCGGCTTCCGGGTCGGCTGCGTCTCCTTCCAGAAGAGGATTACTGCGCCGGTGGGCGTCGAGATGGCATCGGACGCCGGGCGATCCTTGCCCAGGCGGAACGCCTCGGCAACGGCCTCGGGCGAGCCGCCGAGCTCCGCCGGAGCAGCGTCGCGGGTGAACGGCGCCAGGGACTTGGGGGTGAGCTTGCGCGACGCGAGAAACGCGCCGATGGCCTCGGACGTGCGGGCCTTTGACTCGAAGATGGCCAGGGAGACGTCGCTCGCCGCCTTGTTGGCCAGCCGCTGGGCGCGTTCGAACTTCAGGGTCGACTCCACCTGCGGGCGGACGGCGGCGAAGTCCGCGGCCGGATCGGCCGGCTTGGCGACGTCGGGCTTGGTGGCGTCCACGGGCTTGGCCGGATCGGCCGGCTTCGGGAAGCGCGCCGGGTTGGCGTCGTAGAAGGCGCGGATCTCCGCGTCGGTCAGTGTGACCTTCGGCAGGTACTCGAGCGCGGAAAAGTCGAGGTAGTTGACGACGACGTGAGGCGGGATGTCATAACGGCTCCCGGCCTGCTCGAAGAACTGGGTGAGTTCCGCCTCAGACGGCTTGATCTCCGGCTTGTACGCGGCGTAGTCCGCGGTCGCGGTGGCCAGGGTCCACGTCGTGTCGGTGCGGCCGAGCTGGCTGCGGACGTCGGCCGGGAGCACGTAGCCGGGGCCGGAGAGGAGGGCCTGGACCTTTTCCGCGCGCACATCGTCGCCGATCACGCGCAGGATGTCGGCTTCGGTAATGCCGCGGGGGTTGGTCTTCAGGTTGTCGCGAAAGGTCTGGTAGGCCTTGGCGTCGAACTGGCCGTCCTGCCCCGCGAACATGCGGCAGGTCTTGATCTGTTCCGTGATTTCCGCCGCCGTGGGCGCGGGGATGTGCCACGTGTCGGCCAGGTGGAGCGTGGCGGCGCGTTGGAAGGCGTAATTCTGCACCTGATCCCCGTCGAGCTGGGCAAAGGCGCCGAGGCGGAGGCTGGCGCTGAGTCCGGCGTCACCCATGAGCCGCTGCTGGTCCGACTGCAGCGCGAGGTTGTAACTGAAGAAAGGCCGCTCGGAGACTCCCTGGCGGTCGGCGTTGCCGATGCCGGGCGCGGCGCCGATGGTGAAGACAAACGCGATGATCGTCACGCCCAGCAGCACCGCGAAGATCACTTTGAAGTGGTGCTGAAAGTATTTCTGGATCCAGGAAATCATACGGGAAAAGGGGGGAAGCTAGGTCGGCGGATGCGGGTGGCAAGGGCGAATTCGGCTCGGTGACCGTCGAGCCGACCGGTCGCCGGGGCGGGAGCACCCGCGAGGCACTCAGGTCCCGCCCGGGGTCGCCGGGCGCTCCGGCGCCGGTCGTGCCTGCTCGAAGGGATGTTCGACGATCAGCTCCTCGAGGCTCTTGCGGAAGAAGTCCTGTTCGCCGAGGCGCGCGAGCGCGGCTTCGTAGGCGTGCAGGATGGGATCGATGCGCTCCAGGGTCTGGCCCACCGGGTCATGCCCGAGGTTGTCGTCCAGGAGCTTGAACTCGAGCAGGGTGATGCGGTTGAGCGGACGGGCGGGTTGGAAGCGGTGCTCGGTGGCCGGAGTATTGGGCGCCGGACGCAGCGTGGTGACGAGCTGCATTTCGACGAGCCGGTTGATGCACTCGTTCAGGATCTGGGTCGGCACCTGGAGCAGGTCGCCGAGCTGTGAGGCGGTGACCGGGGGCAGGCAATCCCGGAAGCGGCGGCCGATGGTCAGGAGGACCACCAGGGAAAGGCGTTCGCGCATCGATTCGGAGAGGAGTCCCCAGGCGGCCTGGCTGTTGCGGAAGTGGACGTTTTGCACCGCATAGCTGATCACCCCGCCGATCAGGACATAGAGCCAGAAGATGTAGAGACCGAGCATCAGCACGAGCGGCACGGCCAGCTGGCCGTAGAGGTTCTGCGTCAGGACGACGCGCCGCACGTAGAGAAAGGCGACGACGTTGTTGAGCATAAGCAGGGCGGCGACCACGAAGCCGCCGACCAGGGCCGCGCGCCAGAAGACATGGGTGTTGGGCACGACGCGGTACACCAGCGTCAGGATCAGCGCGAGGAGCGTGATGGAAAAGAGCGGCAGCGACCACCGCAGCACCGCGACCAGGCCGGCGCCGCCGGGCAGCCGGGCCAGCGACTCGTTGAAGACGTTGACGGCGGCACCGGCGCCGACCAGAGCAACGGCCGCGAAGAACAGCACGGCGCCGAGGGTGAGAATCGTCCAGTAGAAGACCACCCGCATGAGGACCGAGCGGCCGATCCGGATGCCCCAGATGTCGTTGAAGGCATCCTCGACCGCCTTGAACGTGAGCAGCACAATGAGGATGAGCGTGAGGGCGCCGAAGGCGCCGCCGTAGCCGTTGCGGGCGCTTTCGATGAAGCCGTTGATCAGGGCAACGAGCTCGGGGTTGACGGCGCTGGCCGGCGAGAGCGCGCCTCCAGCCCTGGTTTCGAGCGAGCGCAACTGCGGGGCGGCCTGCTCCAGGAGGAGTCCGATCTGGTTCGCGACGAGATTGGGATCGTGGTTCTTGCCGAGCACGAAGCCGCCGACGAGGACGCCCAGGGCGATCATCGGACCCAGGCTGAGGAGGGTGCTGAAGCTCAGGGCCGCCGCCCGGGCGGCAACCTTGGTTTCGGCGAAAACCGTCACCGTGATGGAAACGACGCGCAGGCAGGCAAACAGCCACCCGCGCGGCGAATTGTCGTTCAGGCTCGCGGGCAGCCAGATGTCCCGTTGCCAGAGCCGGGCGAGTCGCCCTCCCAGGCCGGCGAGCCGCCGGGAGGGAGCCACGTCGGTTTCCGCCGGAGCCGCCACGGAATCAGCCCGTGAGGTGCTGCCACGCGAGCCAGGCCATGCCGCCGACGCCGGCGACCGCGGCGAGGATCGCGGGCAGGACGTGCACGAAAACCGTGCAGAGGTAGAGCCCGGTTGAGCCGATGACCGCGCCGAGCAGAGACGCACCCGCGCCCTCGGCGTAATAGATGAACCCCATCAGGCCGAGCCCCAGGGCGGCACGGAAACGCAGGACGGGATAGAGCGCGGTCATGCCGAGCCCGAGCAGGACCGCCAGCACGAGGTCGGCAGCCCCCAGCAGCACCAGCGGATGGGCCAGCAGCTTGGCGGGGTCCATGGAAACCAGCGCCTCGGAACCCGGGAGAATTTCCGCGGCCGCGGCGGCCACCAGGCTCGCGATCGCGCCGATCATGCCGATCTTGGCGGCGCGCATCATGGTGATCTGCGGGTCGGACTTGCCTTTGGTGTCGTCCGTGCGGCCCTCGGCCGCGTCCAGCATGTCGTTGACCGTGATCGGCTTGGCGCCCTCTTCCTGCACGTTGAGGGTCTTGATCTCCTTGGCCTTGAGGGAGAGCTTCTTCTTGGCGGGAAACACCTGGGCCATCAGGTCGGGATCGGTCGAGATCGCGATCCACTGCTCCGTCGTGGCGTCGTAGGTGAGCGTCTCCGGCGTGACCTGACCCGCCTCGGCGAGGTCGGCGATTTGCTTCGGGGTAAAGGGCCCGCGGGCTTCCGTATCGGCGGGGTTCCGGATGTAGAGTTCCTGCGAGGCCATGGGGTCGGTAGGGTGGGCCCGGGGGGCAGGACCGGCAAGAGTGTTTTGGGCGGGGCTGCCGGCCCGGCCCGTGCTACATCCGCTGGAGCGTGCGCACGCCGAGGAGCCGCAGACCGGTCTCGAGCAGGAGCAGGGTCCGCGCACACAACAGGAGGCGGCGCGCGCGGAGGGCGGGATCGTCGACCAGCACCTTGTCGGCGTTGTTGAACGAGCTGTAGTCGCTGGCCAGTTCGAACAGGTAAAGGCAGAGGTAGTGCGGGCGCAGGCCGTCGGCAGCCAGGCGGATGGCGTCCGGGAACTTCACCAGCTTGCGGGCGAGGGCGATCTCGGTGGGCGTCTCGGGTGCGGTGGCGGCAGCCTCGGCGGCGGGATCGCCGGGGGTGACTCCCGCCTTGCGGAAGATCGAGTGGATACGGGCGACCGCGTAGAGCAGGTACGGCGCGGTGTTGCCGTCGAGGGCCAGCATCTTGTCCCAGGAGAACACGTAGTTGCTGCTCCGGTTCTGGGAAAGGTCGGCGTACTGTACCGCGCCGATGCCCACGAGCCGGGCGATCTCGCGGCGCTCGTCCTCTGGGATCTCCGGGCTCTTCTCCGTGACGATCGCGAAGGCGCGATCCACGGCTTCGTCGAGGAGGAGTTTCAGCCGGATGACGTCCCCGCTGCGGGTCTTGAGGGCCTTGCCGTCCTCGCCCGTGACGGCACCGAAGGTGACGTGATGCAGCTCCGGGAGCCGGTGGCCGCGGGCGGCGAACCATTTGCGCACCGTGAGGAAGAGTTGCTCGAAATGGTCGGCCTGGCGGAAGTCGGTGACGATGACGATGCCGTGCGCCCCGAAGTGCTCGCTGCGGTAGAGGGCGGTGGCGAGGTCGGTCGAGGCGTAGTTGCTCGCTCCGTCCGCCTTGCGGATGATGAACGGCTGCGTCTTGAAGCGCGGGTGCTCCGGGTGGAACACGACGAGGGCGCCCTCGCTCACCTGCGCGAGGCCGGCCTCGGTGAGTTCCCGGTACACGCGGTCGACCTTGTCGTTGTAGAAACTCTCCCCGAGGTGGTGGTCGAAGCGGATCCCGAGGCGATCGTAGATCTCCTGGAAGGCGGCGAGGCTGACCTCGGAGAACTTCCGCCAGAGTGCGACGTTTTCGGGGTCGCCCTGCTGGAGGAGCACGAGCTCGCGCCGGGCGACCTCGAGTTCCGGCGAACCATCCGGGGCGGCCTCGTTGCCGAGCTTGTAGAGCCGCTCCAGTTCCTCGATCGCATCGGCGGCGAGGGCGGCGGGGTTCACCCACCGCTTGTAGGCGTAGATCAGCTTGCCAAATTGCGTGCCCCAGTCGCCGAGGTGGTTGTCGCGAATCACCCGCGCGCCGGTGAACGCCAGGAGCCGGCAGACCGCCTCCCCGATCACCGCGGACCGCAGGTGCCCGACGTGCATCTGTTTGGCGGTGTTGGGCGCGGAATAGTCGACCACCCACGTCTGGCCGGCGTGGGCCGCGGCCGCCCCCGTCCGCAGATGCGCCTCGGAGTCGTGGGTGCGGAGCCACGCAAGCAGGGCGGCCGGCCGGAGGGTGAAGTTGATGAAGCCCGGGCCCGCGATGGTGACCTCGCACAGATCCCGGACCGCCGGCGGCAGGGCCGCGACGAGCTGCTCCGCGATTCCGCGCGGGTTGAGTTTGCGGGATTTGGCGTAGGCGAGCACGCCATTGGCCTGGAAATCGCCGTGGCGGGGATCGGCGGTGCGCACCTCGGGCGCGAAGGCGGAGGCGTCCGCCAGGCCGGCAGCGGAAGCGGCGGCGCGCAGGACCGCGTCGAGATCGGCGGCGAGGTGAAACGAGGCGTGCATCCCGGCAGGAAACCCGAACGCGCGCGACGCGGGCAAGCGTGGAGTTCGCGGGTGGGTTTGCCGGCGGATCGGTCGTCTTCCCGGCCGCGCGGGCATTCCGGGCTCGCGTTTACCGGGTGCGCCGCGGAAAGTGCCGGGGCTTTTCCATGAAGACTCCGATGCTCCTCCGCCGCGGGTGGCCGGTCCTCGCCGGCATCCTCCTCCTCGTCACCAGTCTGCGTGCCGCCTCCGCTCCGGGCACCGACGCCTTTTTCGGCCGCTGGGCCCTGTCACTGCCGGGAGGCGCGGCGGGTTGGCTCGAGGTCAAGAAGGAGGGCGGGTGGCTCGACGGCTCCGTCCTCTGGGGCGGCGGAAGCGTCCTTCCGGTGTCGAGCGTGAGCATCGCGGACGGCGTGCTGACGGTGACGCGGGTGCGCGATGTCGAGCGCAAGGACGCCGCCGGCAAGGTGGTGCGGAAGCAGCAGTTCGCCGAGACGTTGACCGCGCGGATCGAGAACGGCGAGTTGAAGGGCACGCGCCTGAACCCGCGCCTCAACGGGAGCGGATTCGATCGCAGCGAGTTCAGCGGCCGGCGGATTCCCCCGCTCCCGCCGCGGCCGAACCTCGCGACGGTGAAGTTCGGCGCGCCCATTCCCCTCTTCAATGGCAGGGACCTCACCGGCTGGCAGGTGAAGGAGCCCAACGTCAAGAGCGCCTGGTCGGTGGAAAACGGCACCCTCGCGAACCGGCCCCCGCCGCACGAGCCCGGCAAGCCCGGCGTGCGCACGGCCAACCTCCGCACCGAGCGCGAATTCGAGGACTTCAAGCTCACGCTCGAGGTAAACGTGCCCAAGGGAAGCAACAGCGGCATCTACCTGCGGGGCATCTACGAGGTGCAGGTGATGGACTCGCTGGGCAAGCCGCTCGACTCCCATAACATGGGGGCGATCTACAGCCGGCTCACACCTTCGGTGGGCGCCGAGAAACCCGCCGGGGAGTGGCAGACCCTTGAGATGACCCTCGTGGACCGCCACGCCACCGTCGTGCTCAACGGGAAGACGATCATCGACAACCAGCCGCTCCAGGGATGCACCGGAGGGGCCATGTGGGCGGACGAGTTCAAGCCTGGTCCGATCTACCTGCAGGGCGACCACGGCGCGGTGGCCTACCGCAACCTGGTGATCCGGCCGGTGGTGAAGTAGGCGCGCGGTCGGGTAGCACCGGTCTGCCTCTCTCCCGCTCCTTTCCCGATTGCTGGTGGGCGGGGCGACCTCGCCCCGCGCCAGGCGGACGGTGCAGGCTGAGGCACGGGCGACCGTTCCCCGCCTTCAAGGGCGGGCGGTTTTCCGCTGGGTTGAAGCTCTCCTGCGGCGAGACAGCCGGGCTCAGCGCCGGGCCCGCAGTTCGTCGATGAGGTACGTGTGGAGTTGCGGATGGCGCACGTCGGGCGCGCCCGGGTACACGAGTTGGCAGCGGACCCCGGCTTCGCGCAGCCGTTCCTGCAGTTTCACCCCGAAGTTGGCGGTGTGGGTGGGGTCCTTCTGGTCCTGCCCGAGCGCGGGTGCGGCGGAGTAGATCAGGTACACCGGCGGGTCGTCCGGACTCACGTGCTCGAAAGGTGAATACTCCTTGATCCACGGCAGGACCTCGGTCCGGGCGGCGAGAAAGGCCGCGAATTGGGTGTCGCGCGTCTTGAGGTTGTGGGGATCGGGCATGAAGCCGAAGGCATGACCGCCGTAGCGGCTGTTTGGCGTCCACGCCTGCATCTGGGCGGGGTCGAGGGTCGTCTGGGCGCCGGTCACGGCGGCGCACCACAGGCGCGTCGACTGGCGGGCGACCGGGTCGGCGCTGCGCGGCTCCGCGCGGTCCGCGTGGAAGGCGAGCCAGAGGCTCGAACAGGCCCCGGCCGAGCCGCCGGTGGCGCCAATCCGGACCGGGTCGATGTTCCAGGCTGCGGCCTGGCTGCGGACGAACTGCAAGGCCCGGGCGGCGTCGTGCAACGGCCACTGCACCGGCGGTTTCACCCCGGCGAGAATCGCCTGGGTGACGTAGCGGTAGTTGATCGACACCACGGAAATCCCCGCGGCGAGGTAGTCTTCCAAGTGCGACACGCGGGCCTTGTCTCCGGTTACCCAGCCGCCGCCGTGGATGTGGAAGACCAGCGGGGTTGGCCGGGGAGACTCCGCCTTCCAGAAGTCGAGGACCTGGCGTTCGTGGCTGCCGTAGGCGATGTTTGCCAGCGTGGCGGGGCGTTGGGGCGGTTCGGCCTTCGCGGCGGGGGTCTTTTCAGCGGCGAGGGCGGAGACGGCGAGGGCTACCAGGGTGGCGGGGAGCAGAAACTTCATGGCGGGAGGTGCGCGTAGCGGTCTGGAGGCAAGGGCAAACGGCGGGTTCGTAGCAGGTTGTCGAATTGAGGGGTGAAGCAACCGGGCGGTCGAGTCGACCCAATCCTTGATCGGGAAACGAGTCGGGCGGGTCAGTGAGGCTGAAATCCCCCCGGAATGTGCCGATGAGGAAACGATGATCGCTGCCCAGCCGATTTCCCGCGAACGCATCCTCACCGTGGCCCGACTCCTGCCCGCCGCTCCGCAGGCCATGGCCGGATTGTACGAACTCCTGCAGGAGTTGAACGCGGACCTGGGGAGGATTGCCGATCAGATCCGCGTGGATCCGGCCCTGGCGGCGCGGGTCGTCCGGATGAGCAACAGTGTGGCCTGGGGCGGGGGAGGGTCGGTCGGTTCCGTGGAAGGCGCGGTGTCGCGCCTGGGCTTCGGAGAACTGCTTCGCCTGGTGGGCGCGGCCACCGTGACCACGATGGTGGATCGCAACCTGGCGGGCTATGGCGTCCAGGCCGAACGGCTGCGTGAGTCGCTGCTGCTGCACGCACTCGCGTCCGAATCACTCGCCCGGTTCAGTTCGCTGGATCCGCGCACCGCCTACACGGCCGGTCTCCTGCGGGCGATTGGCATGATGGTGATCGCCCGGGCGGGAAGCACGGGCCGCGGCTTTGGCTGCGATTTTGATCCGGAGCGTTACGACACCTATGCGCAATGGGAGGGCGAGTGGTTCGGCGTGAGCAGCCCGGAAGTCGCGGCGCTGGTGCTGCGGGAATGGCGGTTCCCGCCCGATATGGTCGAGGCGATCCGCGGCCACCTGCAGGCCGATGGAGAAACCGTGACGGATTCGTTTGCCTGCCTGCTGAACCTGGCCGGGAGCATCGTGGCCGACGCCGGTCTCGCCCTGGGCGGCGAGGTCAGGCACTGGAAGGTGACCGAGGCCAGGCTGGCCGCCGCGGGCATCACCGCGGAGCAAATGGAGGCTGCCCGGGAACAGGCGATGGCGGAGTATTCCCGGACCGTCGATTCCCTCGTCTGACACCCGCTGCGCCCCGACGCCTACTTCGCGCGATCCGGGGCTCCCATCGCCCAGAGGATTCCGCCGAGGAGGTGCTGGCGGAACGCCGGGTCGTTGTACACTTCCTTGCGGTGCCCCAGCGAGGTGTACCAGCAGCGTCCGCCTTCAAAGGTGTGGTACCACGCGAGCGGATGGCGGGTGCCGGCCGGTTTCTTGGGATCGTCGAGGGTCGTGAGATCGCCTTGCAGCAGCACGCTCAGATCCTGGGGCATGTCGCGGAGGAAGTAGAACTCGTCGATCACCTTCCACGTCGCTCCGAGGTGCCGCGTGGACGGGTGCTGCCGGTCGACCACGTGGACGGTGAACTCCTGCAGCTTGGGGTGGCGCACGAAGGAGCCGCCGATCATGGCCCAGAACCACGGCCAGCTTCGCATCGAGCCGCAGGCGGAATGGATGCCGGCGAGGCCGCCTCCTCCGCGCAGGTAGGCCTGGAGCGCCGCCTTCTGCTCCTCCGTCTCGATCATCTGGTTATTGGTGTTCGAGAGCACGATGGCGCGGTACTTTCGAAGGTTCGCCAGCGTGAACGACTGCGGGTCCTCCGAGACATCGACCGCGAAACCGTGGGTGGCGCCCAGTTCGCGGATGGCGGCGATGCTGTTGGGAATGTTGTCGTGCACATACCCCTTCTTTCCTTCGAGCGTCAGCCCGTTGCGGGTGTAAAGCAGGATGCGGGGCAGGTCGGCGGCGAGGGCCGAAGCGGACGTCGCGAGAACCGCGAGGAAGAAGGCGGGGAGGAGGCGCATGACGGGAAGGGCTCCGGCCTGAGACGTGGCGCCTCGGGGCGGGTTTCCGAGCTTAGGTCAGGAGCGTGACGTCCCGCTCGCCGGTTCTTGCCGCGAAGCGCGCATTTCTTGGGCTTCGCTGGGCTCATGCGGGTGCTCGGTGCCCGCCTCTGGTCCAGCGGCCGGACGGCTGGGCGGCGAAGGGGCGGGGTCGGGCAGGCCGCGCAGGGTTGCCCGGGTGCCGGCCTGCGCGATCGCCTCAAGCAGGTGCCGGCTGTGGCCTGCCTCGGGCTCGGTCCAGACCGGGCGCTTCTCCAGGAGGAGGTCATCCCCGCGGCGGACCAGCAGGCCCCAGCCGGCGGGAATCTCCGCCGGGGCGAAGATCCCGTCCTCGGCCACGAGGTAGAGATAGTCGGCGGCACGCCAGCGAAAGAGCCGGGCGAACTTCGTGCCATGCAGCAGCCGCTCCTGCCAGGTGGCGAGTTCCGCGACGACCCGGCGGTGGGTCGCATGCTCCAGGCCGGACAGGTCCCAGGCGTCGAATTCCGGGAACAGGGACTCACCCTTGCGCAGGTCCGGACGGTGATCACCGATGAGCGCCTCGAGCTTGGTCAGGCGGGCCGCCAGTTCCGCGACCAGCCGGCGGGCCTCGGTCTCGCCGTGCGCGTCTTTCAGGAGGTCGGCGCGGGCCTGCTTGCACTCGAGGATCGCGGTGCGCGCCCGCTCCCCGCGGCCCACGACCGCCACATCCGCCCGGAACGGGCTGCGGGGCACTCGCACTTCGCAGGCTCCCAGCGGAAACCCATGCGCCTGCGCCCAGCGCAGAGCCAGCGCCTTGAGGCGCCGGTGTTGCTCGGTTTCACCGCGGGACATGACACGCGTCTACCGTCGCCCGCCGGCGGAGAAAGCGAATTCCGCCTCACCCGCCGCCGCAACCCTTCGGTCCCTGTCACCCAATGGGTGACACGCAGTGGTGGCGGTGGTCGGCGGCAGGTGGACTAGGCGCACAGGAGGAAGTCGCGGCCCGCGACGTAGCCCCGGCGCGCGAGTTCGGCGTGGATGAGTTCGCGGGCACCACGCGAGGAAACGTAGGCGAGGACAAAGATCTTTCCCGGCGGGGGCAGGTCGGCCGGGGAAATCACCGGAACCCCGGTGCCACCGAGGGCGGGGGACTGCTTGCGCGGATCGACGTCGATGTAACCGGCAATCCGCACGCCCGAGGCTGCGAGAGGCGCAGCCCGTTTTCGCGTGGGGCGGCCGGCGCCCCAGATGAAGAGCAGACGCTCCCGCGGAGCCGTCGCGCGGGTTCCGGGGGCCGGGGTTGCGCCCTCGGTGAGCAGCCAGCGGGCAATCCACTGCGCCTTCAGGCGGAAGAAGGCCTCGGGTGAATAGCGGGCATCCCTGCGTGAGAGGCGCTGCGGCGGATCGTGCCAGCGCAGGAGAATCCGCGGCACCTTGGCCATGCGGACACCGTTCGCGAGCCAGCGCAGCCAGAGCTCATAGTCCTCGGGGAATGGTCCGTCGCCATAGGCGCCAAACCGCTCGGGGAGTTCGCGCCGGAACATCACGCTGGGATGGGCGAACGGCGACTCGACGAAGCGGTTCAGCGCGATCTGCTCCGGAGTCACGAGGGAGTTGAGCCAGTCCACATGGAGGGCGTAGCCGGCCTGGGTGCCAGGTTCTCCCGCGTGCTCGACGAGACACCCGACCAGCCCGACGTCACCGTGGGCCGGATGATCGAGCAAGGCCACCTGGGCCTCCAGGCGCTCTGGTGCGGATTCGTCGTCGGCATCCATCCGGGCGATCCAGCGGCCACGGGATGCGGCGAGGCCGGCATTAAGCGCCGCGACGATCCCGTCGGCGGGGCGGGTGAGGACGCGGAGACGCGGCTCCGCCCGGGCCAGCGCGGCGAGCACTTCCGCCGTGCCGTCGCTGGAGCCGTCGTCCACCACCACCAGCTCCCAGTCGCCGAGAGTCTGGGCCCGGATGGAGTTCACCGCGCGTGCCACCGTGGCCGCGGCATTGCGGACGGGGAGGAGGACGGAAACCGCCGGGGACATGGTGGGTTTTCGTGTCGGATTTCCGCCGCCGCGGCGATAACAGATCAAACCGACCATGAGCGAGGATCTCCAGTTGTTGCGTCGCTACGCGGCCCGCGGGCCGGATGCGGAGGCCGCCTTCGCGGCGCTGGTCCATCGCCATGTCGACCTCGTGTACGCGGTCGCGCGGCGGACGGTGGGGTCGCCGGCGCAGGCGGAAGAGGTGACGCAATCGGTGTTCCTCGATCTGGCGCGCCAGGCCGGTGGCCTTTCGCCCGAGACTCCGCTGGTGGCCTGGCTGCACCTGGTCAGCCGGCGCACGGCGGTGGATGCGGTGCGCCGGGAGAAGCGGCGCCAGGCGCGCGAAACGGCCGCGGCGGAACTGGCAGCAGGCGACGAGCGCAACGAAAGCAGGGCGGGTTGGTCCGCGATCGAACCCCTGCTCGATGAGGCCGTGGAGTCGCTGCCGCCGGCGGATCGGACCGCCATTCTGCTGCGGTTCTTCCAAAACAAGAGCCTTCGCGAGGTGGGGGCGGCGCTGGGCACCTCGGACGACGCGGCGCAGAAGCGGGTCAGCCGGGCGCTGGAGAATCTGCGCACCTTCCTGACCCGGCGCGGAATCACGGTGACGGCGGCAGGGCTGGCTGCGGATCTATCCGCCGCCGCGTTGCCCACCGCTCCAGTTGCCCTGGCGTCCGGTATCGCCGCCTCGGTGGCCGCGACGACCGCGACCATCGGGCAGGCTGTGGCGGGTGCGGCGTCGGCCACCGCCGCCGGTCTCCTGCCGAATTCTCTCGCGGCGCTCGCGGCCGCCGGCGTGTTGGGCGTGGCCGCGTACGAAAGCAACCTCTGGCAACTGCGCGAAGCGGAGCTCGACGTGACGCGGCGCGAGCTTGCGGTACGCACCGCAGAACTGCACCGGCTGGGAACGGAACAGGAGGCGGTCGCGACCGCGCTGCGGCAGGCCCGCGATCGCCAGGCCACCCTCACCCGGCTGACTGGGGACGATCCGGCAGTGGCCGCGGCCATCGAAGCCTGGCTGCAACGCCGGGAACGCCTGCGGCAGGTCGTCGCCACGCGCCCGGAGTTCGACCTGCCCGAACTGGCGGTCCTCACAGAGGACGACTGGTTCGAAGCGGCCCGCGAACTCGCCCACGACGACGAGGCGAAACTGGCCGAGGCCATGCGGACTCTACAGACCAAGGCACGCAATACCCTGGCCGGCCAGGTGGGTCGCACCCTGATGCGGCATGTCGATGCGCACGGCGGCGCGCTGCCGGCCACCCTGGCGGATCTGGCGCGCGCAGCGGAGCGCGGCCTGACCGCGGAACTGCTCGGGCTGTTCGAGCTGCGCCGCCAGGGTTCGCTCCATGCCTTCGCCGCGGACGACTGGCTGCTCGCCGAACCCGTCGCGCGCGCGCACCGGCTCGGCAGCCGGATGTACGTCGCCCGGCGCGGCGCGGGCACGGAGGATCTGAGCGAGATTTCGGACGCAGAGATGCGCCGGGCCGTGCGCGCCTTTGCCGCCGCCCACGACGGACGCCTCCCCGTTGCCGCGGCGGATCTGCTGGACCACCTGACCACGCCGCCGCTGCCCGCCACGCGGGAGGCCCTGCTGGCGAAGCCGGCGGCCGACTTCCGCCCCGAGCGGCTGCGCCCATTGCTATCCGGTCCCTGAACGGCGATGCACCCGAACGCGAGACAACGAGTTCTTCTCGGGGCGGCGATGCTACTGGCCGCCACCGGCGTGGCGGTCGACCGCCAGCAGGCGGCGCGGCAAGGCGCGGAACAGGCGGCCGGGCGGGAGGAGCTGTCCCGCGCGGAAGGAATTCTCCGGCGCGCACGCGAGCAGCGGCAGGAGGCTCGCGAGGAGCTGGCGGTGCTCGAGCGTGAGACAAACGCACGCCGCGAGGCCCTCGCGCTGCAGGAGGCTGGTTCCGCGCTGAAGCTCTGGGCAAACCGCGTCACGGCCCTGAAGCGACTGCTGGAGGAACTGCCGGGGCAGGGCATCCCGGAAATGCGCCTGCTCGATCCGATCGACTGGGTGCGGGCGGTGCGCACCCTGGAACTGGATACGCCGGACAGCCTGCGCACCGCGCTTTCGGCCCTCCGGCTGATCGCGCGCCAGCGGATGGCGGTCAAGCTGCAGGACGCCCTGCGGCGCTACACCGAGGCCTCCGGCGGGGAACTGCCGCCCGACATCCACGCACTGGGGCCGTATCTCACCGCCCCCGCCGACGCGTCGCTGCTCGCGCGCTACGCCCTGACCCGCGCCGGGCGGATCGCGGCCCGCGACGAAATCCTGATCAAGGAACTTCCGATCGCGGACGCGATTCTCTCGGTGGGACTCGATACCTACCACGCGACGCAGAACCTGAACGGAGCGCCGGAAGAGCCAGATCCCCTCGAGTCCTGGTCGCGGATGTGGACTGCGATGGGCGTGGCCTTCGGCGGCTCGAGCGAAGCCGCGGCCCCGCTCGCGAACCTCGCGCCGACGATCAAGAGCCTGGGCGTCAAGATGGACCGGCTGATGGAGGACATGGATCCCAGGATGAAGACGGAGCTCGGCGAATTGATGAAGGGGGCGGCCCGGCGCTATGCCGCCGAACGCGGCGGAGAGGCACCGGCAACGCTCGCCCACCTGCTCCCCTACGTCCCGCAACTCGAGGCGGCGATCGATCTCGCCCGCCCGCTGTTTGCAGAGATGGAGTATGCGCGCGACCACCAGTTCCAGCTGCCGACCGACCCGGCGCAACTGCAGCCCTACCTCGATCGCCCGTTCGATCGCCGGAAGGCGCTGGAGATGGTCAACGTGAAGCTGGAAGGCGATACGCTCACCACGTCCTTCGAATTCTCCTGGGGCTCGAAGTGAGACGCGGGCGCCCGCCTCACTTCTTTTCCGCCGCGAGCTGTTGCTCGAGCTTCTTGATCTTCGGGGCGATGACGTAGGAGCAGTAGCCCTGTTTCGGATTCCGGCGGAAGTAATCCTGGTGGTAGGCCTCCGCTTCCCAGAACTTCTCCAGCGGCACGATCTCGGTCGTGAGGGGGTCGCGAAACTCCCGGGCGGCCTTGGCCATCGATCTTTCGGCGGCGGCCTTCTGCTCGGCATTCGCGTAGAGGATGATCGAGCGGTATTGCGGGCCATGATCGTTCCCCTGGCCGCCGACCTGGGTCGGGTTGTGCACGTGCCAGAAGTAATCAAGGAGGCGTTCCAGGGAAACGACGGCGGGATCGTAGTCGATGCGGATCACCTCGGCATGACCGGTCTGCTTGCCGCAGATCTGTTCGTAGGTCGGATTGGGCACATGGCCTCCGGCGTAGCCGCTGACTACCGCCTTCACGCCGGGCAAGAGCTCATAGGCGGCTTCGGTACACCAGAAGCAACCGCCGCCAAGCACCAGCGATTCGAGACGGGGCGTGGCGGCAGAGGCGGCAGGGACGGCAGGCATGGCGAGGGGAAGCAGCAAGGTGGCGAGGAAGGAAAATCGGCGGCGCATGGAGGCGGGCGGGTGGGGCGGGGACTATTTTCCAAAATCGCCGGGAGTCAAAGACGCGGGCGCAAATCCGCGAGCCAGGTTTCAATCGTGGCCCGGAAGGGATGGCCGGGCGGGGCAAGTTCGAGGGCGCGTCTGGCATCGGCGAGGGCTCCGGTCTTGTCGCCGGCTCCGCGGCGGGCCTGGGCGCGGGCGTACCAGGCGCGGGGTTCCGTGGGGGCGAGGAGCAGCGCCTCCGCGGCGGCGGACTGGGCCTCGTCCCAACGGCCCAGACGCCCCAGGGCAGTGCTGCGGTTGATCAGCGCGGGGGTGAAGGACGGGTCGAGTTGCAGGGCGTACTCCAGCTGGTGGAGCGCGGCCGAGGGGTCGCCCGCAATCAGCCGCTCCGTGGCGCGGACGTTGTAGCGGTCGGGCTGGAGGAACTCCGGCGGCTGCCGCCACGCGGTGAGTTCGTGCCGCACGCTGCGGAGCGCGACCCGGGAGTCGTTCACGACATGTCCGGCGGGGAGGGCGAGCGACGCGACCGCGAGGATCCAGAGCAAACGGCGGCGGGAAACTCCCGGGATCCGGTCGCAGTGGATCAGCGCAAGCAGCGCCAACGGCGGAAGCATGCCGGCGGTTCGGCTGAAGTCGGCTGCCAGGGAGAAAAGCACGACCAGCGTGAGGGCGGTGACCAGGGCGAGGAGCCCGCGAACACGGGGCGGTGCCGGTCCCCGCAAGAGGAACCAGGCGACGGGAATCCAGGCGAGGCGCAGCCCTTCCCAGCTGCCCCAGAAGTAGCCGTTCCAGGGCAGGGCAGGGCGGCCGGAGCGCGCCAGTTCGACCATGGCGGCGGCGTCGCGTCCGGTGCCGAAGACCAGGACGCCGGCCCGCAGCGCCAGGTAGGGCGCCACGGCGGCAAGGGCGATTTTCCAGGCGAGTTGGGGGGCTGCAACGCCGGCCGGTTCCGCTTCCGCGTGGGCCAGAGGGCGGAGGAGAAGGCACAACGGCAGGAAGAAAAGGAATCGTTCATCGATCCACGGTGCCAACAGGCACGCGCCACCGAGGGCGACGCGGGAACGGGTGAAGGTGCAGACGAGCAGCGCGAGGACCACCCATGAGTCGAAGTATGCCAGCCAGCCGGTCGAGACAAAGAACCACGGGGCGCTGCCGATCACCAGCAGGGCCGGCAGGGTTTCGACGCTGCGCCAGCCGTGCCGCTGAAGGAGGAGCGCACCGTACAGGAGGGTGGCGAGGCATCCCAGGCCCGGCAGAGCAAGGTAGAACCGGGGCGGCAGGTGCAGCGCGTATCCCAGGAATGGAAACAAGAGCCGCCACTCAATCGCGCGATTGGAAGGGTTGGCGATTGGCGCCAGCGGGGCCTCGAGTTGCCGCAGCGCATCCTGGGCGCGGTTGACCTCCGGAAACACCTGCAGGTCCGGAATGCCCAGTCCGCGCCAAAGCCCGAAACGCGGGCTGAAGCAGGCGGTGATCGCCAGCGCAGCGAGCAGCGCCAGCGCGAGCGCCCTCCACCACGCGCGCCGCGCATGGATCACCGCTGCCTCGGCCATCGCCACTCTCCGTCGCCCCCGACCGATCGCCGACCGCCCACCCGCGTCCCCGACCGGTCCGTGTGCAGCACCCGGGCCGTGTCACCGATTGGTTGACACCAGGTCCGGCGCGGTGGATCGAGGCGCGGTTGGCGGCGGGGGGGCCGGGAGGGAGGGGCGTTCACGGCGTGGAGGGGGGCGGCCACAGGCCCATCGTGCGCAGGCGCTTCTCGAGGCCGAAGCGGGTGAAGAGCTTTTCGGTGTCGGCCGCCGGGCGCCGCCAGGCGGACAGGCTGGTGTCGGCGGCGAGCGTCCGCACGAGGTCGATGATGATGGCGGCGGAATCTTCGATCAAGGCGGGCGGGACCTTGTCGATGGTGTCGGCCAGGTCGTGGTAGTAGCGAACGGAGTCGCGCGGGATCGGGCCGTTGAAGGTGAGCGTACGCACGCCGGCGAGCTGGTAGGGGGTGTGATCACTGGCGAGCCAGTTGAGGTTTTCGACTCCCTTGGGCAGGCGGCGCGGTTCGCCGCGGCCGCGGTGCCATCTTTCGAGAGCGGGCACGAGGGAATCGTCTCCGAGGGCGTTCACGCCGATCGGCACGCCCACCATGTCGAGGTTGAGCAGGGCGACCACCGGGGTGTCGCCCAGCGCGGCGGCGGCGGCGCGGGAACCCCACAGGCCCTGTTCCTCGCCGTTGAACCAGATGAGCTCGAGGGTGTGATGCGGGCGCGTCCCGCGCAGGGCGAGGGCCAGGGCGTGGAGTTGGGCGATGCCGATGCCGTTGTCCATCGCGCCCTGGCCGAGATCCCAGCTGTCGAAGTGTGCCCCGACGATGAGGCGCGACGGCACGCGCCCGGGAATTCGGACCACGAGGTTGGCCGAGGTGGCGGGAACGCAGCGCGACGCGGTGGCCACGCGGACGCGCACGGGCGTGCCGCGGGCGAGGAGGCGGGCCAACCAGCGACCTTCCTCCTGGGCGAGGGAGTAGATCGGCAGTGGAAGCGGGCGCCCCTGGAAGCTGCCGGTGCGGGCCAGCAGCTGGCCGCCCCCTTCGCGGTTGATGAACAGGATAGCGCGCAGGCCGAGGCTCTCGGCCCGGGCGACAATTTCGCTCGTCTGCAGCGGCGTGGTGGAGGCGAGCAGGCCGACGCGACCGCGGAGATCGCCGCGGGGCTGGTCCTCCGGCCGGCCGTTGCCGAGATCGGCGACCTCGGCCTCGAAGGGTTCGTGCGCCTGGGAGTAACAAAGGGCGGCAATTCGCAGGCGCCGGGCGAAGGGCGCCAGCAGTTCCACCCGATCGTCGCCGCGTTCCCAGCCGGGAAGCTCGAAGGGGACCTTCTCCGGCGCATAGCCGAGGGAGCGCAGTTCGGCGGCGAGCGCGTCGAGCGCGGCGGCATTGGCCGCGCTGCCGGTGAGGCGCGGGCCGAAGTCGTCGCAGAGACGTTCGAGGAACGCGTGGGAAGGAGAGGCGCCGGCAGCGCCCGAAGCGGCGGCAAGGGCGAACAGCAGGCTGCAAACTCCGGCCAAGGCGCGGAGGAGGAGGGGAGGAGGGCCCCGCCGCAGGGGCGTCGCGGCAGGAGCGTCGTTCCCGTGTAGGCGCGACGACTTCGTCGCGCTTGTGTGCGAAAGGGTCCTGCAAATCAGCAGGGCGGGGGCGCCGCGCCTACGGGCGGAGACGAAGGACGGGAGCGCGGCAACGACCGTGGGGGAAGCACTAGGGCTGGACGGCATCGATGATCGTGAGGCTGTTGAAATCGAGCACGCGGCGCAGGCGGCCATGCGTGAGGGTCAGGGTGCGGCTGCCAACCTCGGCATTGAGGTAGGGGCCGGCGAAGAGTTTCCAGTCGCGGGCGTGGTCGACGATGCGACCGTCGACGCGCGGGGCGGCGCCGTAGGCGACTTCGATCTTCCGGCCGCGCAAACTGGTGAAGGCGACGCGCGGGGTGGGCTCGAGCACGACCGCAAGCGGCAGCGCCAGGATGGCGGCCTTGAACGCCTCCCACGTGGCGAATTCCGACACGGAGGCCACCTGGAGGAGGGTGCCGTTGCGCGGATGTGGCGAGTAGAGGCGTTTGCCGCCCTTGTCGATCGGGCGCCATTCGTAGGGTGCGAGCGGACGGTAGGCCAGGTAGGCACGGCCTCCCTGGGCGAAGATCCATCCCGAGGCGTCCTCCTCCAGGCGGGCAAGATCCTTGGAGAAGAATCCATTCACCTGGCGAAACGGGGCGTCGGCCGGAATGTCGCACAGGGAAACCAGCGTGTCGTCCTGTTGGAAGATCTGCTCGTAGGGGGAGCCGCCGAGGAGCTTGCTTTCGGAAATGTAGGTGGGCTTGCCCTGGAACGTGACCGACGCGGGCATGTAGTCGGGCATCTCGGTGAAGTACATCATCAGTTCCTGGGCCCCGTAGAACGGTTGTACGGAGAACATCGTGTTGTGCACTCCTCGCGGATCGGGCACCGCCCAGGTGACGTCCCACGAGTGTTGCTGGATGGGCTGGAGCAGGCCGCCCTGATCGGAACCGAGGGCGTAGTCCCGCGTCACGTACGTGGTCTTGTAGACGGGCGCGTTGCGCTCGTCGCTGTTCCGCCAGCGGTGGCGCGTGCGCTTGCGTTCGAAGTGGGTGTATTTCTCGGGCCGGTCGGTGGCGATGCGATAGATGACCTCGGGGAGTTCGTAGTGGTCGGCGACGACGGCGAAGAAGATGCCCCAGCCGCCGTACGCGGCGGGCGGCGGGCAGTTGCCGAACATCTGCCACGCGAAATAGCTCGAGAGGGCGTTCCACTTTTCGAGGACGGTGGTGTCGTCGGTGCGCGCATGGGCGCCGATGTAGGCGCCGTGCAGCGTCTCGGCGGCGAAATCGGCCAGGACATAGTCCAGCATCATGCGCCCTCGCTGGCGCATCGCGGGGTCGCGGGCCCACGTGGCGAGGTACAGCATTGGGATGGAGTACTCGCCGAGATAGTGGGTGCAGTCGTATTCACCCTGGCCGATGGTGGTGGTGAGCTCCATCCAGTGGAGCAGCCAGGCCTTCGATTCGGCGGTGATTTCGGCCGAGCTCTTGCCGTTGAACCAGCGTTCGCCGGGTTCGTCCGGCCAGAGCTGGGCCATGAGGTAGAGGGTGGAGTAATACATCACCCAGTGGTTCTCGGTGTCGCCGCGCAGCGGGAAATAAGTGCGCCAGGCTTCGCGCACCGCCGCCTTTGCCTCCGGGGAGAGCTGATCCCGTCCGAGGTAGGAGATGCATGTGACCGGGAACATCCAGAACATGTCTCCGGAGGGCGTCTTCAGGAGTTCGATCAGCCGGGCGGAGCAAGCGGCGGCATTCTCACGCAACGCGAGCTTCGCTGCGATGTCCGCCAGCCCAAAGGTGGCGGGCTGATCCGGCTTGGGCAGGGCGGCGCGCCAGCGGATCGCCTCGTCGCGCCGGGCGAGGTAGGCGGCCCGTCGAACCGCCGGATCCTCCACCACGGCGGTGGACGGCGGCGGGGCGGTGAAGGAGGGCTGGGCGGAGGTCGGGGCGGGGCTGGCCAGCGCCAGCAGCAGCACCCAAGGAGCGCGACAGACGGGTAGGCGCCGGGAGGGCGGACTGCCGGGATCCGGGGCGTGGGTATTGCGGAGGTGCGGGGCGGGTTCGCTCCGTCCAAAGGAGGTGTTGGCGGCAAAGTCGGAGCGGCCGCAGGAGAAAGGGAGCGTCTTCATGGGCGCGGCAGGAACGCGATCGCGTAGAGAGTGGCCTTGGCGAAACCGACCGGGCGCCAGGTGCGACCGAAGTCGTCGGAGACAAACAGATCCTCGAGGTAGGGCGCCGCGTAGAGGCGGTTCGGGAAATCCGGGTCGGCGGCCACGCTCCAGACTTCGCGACGCGGCAGGCCGGCGGTCCGGTCGACAAAGGTACGACCGCCATCCTCCGAGACCTGGACGCCCGCGCCCCAACCGCACAGCGCAAGGCGGCGGGCGTCGGTGGGATCGAAGACGGCATTGTGCAGGGTGTGGTCGGTGCCGACGCCGGGAAGGCGTCGCCAGGTGGCGCCGCGGTCCTCGCTCCAAAGCACGCCGTCTGCCGAGGTGGCGGCGAGGAAGTGGCGCGGATCGTGCGGCGACTGCCGCAGATCGTACGTGACCTTGGCGGTGGGTTGCACCAGCCGCCACGTGCGCGCGCCGTCTTCGGTGAGGTAAAGGCCGAGTTCGGTGCCGGCCAGCACGCGGCCGGCCTGGGTTCGATCGACGGCAAGGGCGTTGGTGTAGGCGCGGCGGATGCCGGCATGCATCCGTTGCCAGGTTTGGCCGCGGTCGCGCGAAACCGCGATGCCGTCGGGCAGGCCGGCGTAGACATGGTCCGGCGCCTGCGGGTCAAAGGCGAAGGCCTTCGGTTCCGTCATGTCCCAACTCGTGAGGATGCGCCACGACCGGCCGCCGTCGCGCGTGCGCAGCATGCCGTCGAGCGCGGCGACGAAGAGCGTCCCCGGCTCGCGGGGATCGGTGGCCACCTGGAAGAGGCGGATGTGATGCGGTCCGAGGTGCGTGAAGGTGGTGCGGTCGCTGGAGCGGTACAGGCCGCTGCGGGCGGGCCCCCCGCGCCCCATCACGGCGGCGCTCTGGGCGCTGAGGTTGGTGCAGAGGTAGAGATCGTGCGCGGGGGTGGCGGCGCGCGCCGGCCGGCCAAGGCCGGGGTCGACGCCCCCGGCGACGATTGGAGCCAGGGATGCAAAAAACAGTCGTCGGATGATGCTCATGAATTCAACCTGCGGGCATGATCTCACCCCGCCTGCTCCCCGCCCTGGGTCTCGTCCTCCTCTTTGCGCCGCTGGCCTCGGCTGCAGAATCCGCCGCGACGCCCGAAGCCAGGCTTGCCGCCCTCGGCCTGGCCTTGCCCGCGGTCAACGTCCCGATTGCGAACTACGTGCCCGCCGTGCGCACCGGAAACCTGATCTTCCTCGCTGGGCACATCCCGCGGGACGCGGCGGGCAAGGTTGTGGCCGGGAAGGTCGGACGTGATGCGACCGAACAGCAGGCCAATGCCGCGGCCCGGCAGACGGCGCTGGCGCTGCTCGCCACGCTGAAGAAGGAGATCGGGGATCTTGCGCGGGTGAAGCGCATCGTGCGCGTCGGAGGCTTCGTCAACGCGGTCGACGACTTCAAGGCGCAGCCCCAGGTGATCAACGGCTGCTCGGATTTGCTGGTGCAGATCTTCGGCGAACGGGGCAAACACGCGCGCGCCGCCCTGGGGGTAGCCTCCCTGCCCCTCGGCGCCGTGGTCGAGATTGAGATGATCGTGGAAGTGGACTGAGCGGGAAGACGGGGATGACTCGGAAGACGGGGGAAACGGGGAAGACCGGTAAAACGTGGAAGACGGGGGAAACGGGGAAAACGGTCGAGACCGGAAGGATGGTGGAGAGCAAGAAGACGGGAGGGACAGAGGAAGGGCGGCGGGGTCCCGCAGGTTGGCCCTGTCCGCCCGGTTGTACGTGATGGTCACGACCTGCATGCCCGTGGCCGGCCTAACCGCGCGTGAATTCCGCCACGGCAGCGACCAGTTGATCGCATTCGGCGGGGGAGTTGAAGACGTGGGTGGAGACGCGGAGGGCGTTGAGCTTCTCCTCGGTGACTGGCCGGCAGCGGAAGCGGCGCTCCTTGAACAGGCGTTCGAACAGCCGGTCGTGGGCGACCCTTGTGGAGCGGAAGGTGACCATCGCGGCGTTTAGTTCCGGGGCGGCTGGGGTGAGGATCTCGATGCCCGGAAGGTCGGCGAGGCCGGCGCGGACGCGCGCCGCCAGACTGCGGCCGCGGGCGGCGATGCGCGCGGGACCAATCTGCTCCTGAAAGCGCACCGCTTCGGCGAGGCCGAGCACAGCGGCGGCGTTGCGGGTGCCGTATTCGTAGCGCAAGGCCCCGGGCGCGAGGCGGAACTCGCCGCTGGCCTCGTCGATTTCCGCCGCGTGGGCGCCGACGAGCGGCGGGGCAAGCTGCTCCACGCGTTCCCGGCGCACGAACAACACGCCGGTTTCCAGGGGGCCGCCCAGCCACTTGTGCCCGCTGGTCGCGTATGAATCGCAGTTCAGGTCCGGCAGCGTGCAGGGGATCATCCCGGCGGACTGGGCACCGTCGATGTGGAACCAGAGGCCCCGTTCGCGGCACCACCGGCCGATGGCGGCCACCGGGAGCACGATGCCGGTCGGGGCGGTGATGTGGGAGACCTGCACGACGCGGGTCCGCCCAGTGCAAAGCGCGGCGATGCGGGCCAGGTTGTCGGCGGCGTCGGCGGGGTTGGGCACAAAGGTTTTCACTTTGACCCCGCGTTGGCGTCCCTGCTGGAACCACGGGAAGGAGCCCCCGGGATGCGCGTGCGATTCGAAGATCACCTCGTCGCCCGCCGCGAGGGGCAGGCCGGCGGCGACGATGGCGTTGCCCTCGGTGGCGTTGCGCACGATCGCGACCTCCGTTTCATCCGCCCCGAGGAACCGGGCAACGGTGCGGCGGGCCGCGGCCAGGCGCTCGTGGCCGTGCTCGGATTTCGCCTGCAACTGGCGGGTGACTTCGGCGACGACAGCGAGCACCGGGGCGGGCGCGGGACCGAGACCGCCGGTGTTGAAGTAGTGCAGGTCAGGCTCCAGCGGATACAGGGCTCGGACGGCGGACCAGTAGGATTCGGGCGCGCTGGCGTCGAAGGGGGGCAGCGTCGCGGAGGTCGGCGAGGAGGGGGAGGGGCCGGCGGATCCGGCGCGCAGGCCACCGGCGGCGCCGAGGCCGAGCAGCGCGTGCCGCAGAAAGTCTCGCCGGTCGGGGTTCATGCTTGGGTGAACGTCAGCAGGTGATCGAGCCGGAGCACAGCCCCGGCCGCGAGAGGCTGGGGTTGCTCGCGGTGGAAGGCAAACGCGGCGAGCGGGTTCTTCGCCCGGACAAACCACGGGATTGGTCCGGCAGGGCATTCGAAGCGCAGGCGCGTCCGCCGCAGGGAACCGTCGTGCTGGCAGGACCACTCCATCCAGCGGGCCGGGGTGCCGTGCACGGCGGCCTCGCCGGCGAGCCCGCCTTCGGCGGTGAGGCCGATGGCGCCGTCGCCATGGTCGTCGAGCAGGTCACGGGCCCCGCGAAACTGCAGGCCGGTGTAATGTGAGCCGGCCAGGCCGCCGCCGGCGTGGTAGTTGTCGAGGACGAGCGGCCGGTCGGTGGCGTTCGCGAGCTCGCTGGTCCACTGCAGCGACCAGCCGCCCGGGGTGAGGGTCGTGAGCAGCACCCGTCGCTCGCGGAGCAGGACGCGGCCGGTCGCGGCTTCGCACCACTCCAGGGTTTCCTCGACCCGGCCGGGCGCAAGGCTTCCCCACTCGCGATGGCGCTGGGTGCCCTGATCCTCGCGCCACCGGTAGCCCTCGCCGGCGCGGAACGAGGGTCCGCCCCAAAAGTTGGTTCCGTCGACGCGGGTGAGCGTGAGGCTGAGGCCGTGGTGCCAGGGGTGATCGTTCGGGCGGAAGTTGGTCAGCAGATCCCCGGCGAGAGAGTAGAGCGGATGAACGTAGGGTCGCGGGGACTCACCGGCCGGCGTGTCCGGTGTGTACACGTAGCGCCAGAGCAGGCGGTCGTCGGAAGTGAGGATTTCGAACTGCCGGCCGGTTTCGTGCCGCAGGCGCAGGCGCTCGTTCATGGCAGGGCCAGCTCCACTTCGAAGCTGCCCCCGGCAAATTCGCGCCGCTCTCCGTTGGGCAGGCACACGTGAACCGGCGTGGCGACGGGCACCTCGGCCTCCAGGCGGAATCGTCCCGCCTGCTGGCGCCACGCGACCGTGACGGGCCCCCGTGGCGTGCAGACGCGGCCCCGGGCGTGGACCAGGCCGCAGCGGTGCGGGGTGATCGCGATCTCGGCGAAGCCGGGCGCGGCGGGGGTCACCCCGAGGACTCGGGTGAGAAACTCGATCGCCGGATGGGCGCTCCACGCGTGGCAAAGCGAGCGCCAGTAGCTGTTTTCTTCGACGAAGGTCGAGAGGCCGTGCTCGACCATCTCATGCCAGGGGCCGAGAAATTCCGGCATGCGGTCGTAGGCCCCGGCGAGGTCGAGGGCCCGGAAACCGGCGTGCCACCAGAAGAAGGAGCCCGGCGCGAGTTTCGGGTCCCCCGGAAAACGCGCGAGCAGGCGGGCGCGTTCCCGCTCGCCCGCCGCACCGCAGACCACTGCCCAGGCGTTGCCGTACTGGCTGACCTCGGGGCCGCCCGGGCGGTCAAAGTAGAGCCCTTCGGTCTCGGACCAGAAACGCGCCTGGACGCGGGCGCGCAGCGCGACCGCGGACCGGTGCAGCGACTCGGCCGAGGCGGTGCGACCGAGCAGGCGGTCGAGGTCGGCGGCCTCCTCGAGCGCGAGAATGTACTGGGCGGAGAGAATGCAGGTCGGTCCGCTCTCCGCGCCCGGCACGACCCCGCGCGGCCACCAGGGGCACCAGTCGGTGATGTTCCAGAAGGGAAGGCGCGCCGGAAGACCATCGGCATCCACATGGCGGGCAAACCAGTCGAGCACGGCGTGCACTCCGGGCCGGAGCTCGCGCGCGGTGGCAAGGTCGCCGGAGCAGTAGACGTAGTCGCGGAGGTTTGTGATCCAGTGCAGGGACCACGAGGGGATGACCTGAACCAGCCGGGACGGATAGCGGCTCTGGGTCAGTCCGTCGGAGAGCCGCGACCAGTCGAAGTGGTGCAGCGCCTGGCGGGTGAGGGCATAGTCGCCGGCCACGAGCATGCCGATCTTCGACGTGATCATCGTGTCGCCGGCATACTGCATCTGCTCGTAGTACGGGCAGTCCTCGAAGGTCTCGTGGGAGCACAGCTGCATGGTGCGGACGGCGACGCGCCAGATCCGGTCGAGCCGTTCATCGGAGCAGGAAAATCCTCCGGTCAGCCGGTAGGGATAGGCGGTGAACCGATGACCCAGCTGGCGGAGGTGGAGCGGGGTGGCGCCGGTGGTGACGTGCAGTCCGACGAAGCGGAAGGCGCGCCAGTGCAACGGCTCGAACACCTCGGGCGCAGTGCCCGCGCCGGTGCCGGCCGGTTCCCAGATGTCGCCCCAGCCGCTGATGCGCCCCCGGCGATCGAACGTCCAGCCCGTGCTCTCATCGGCGAAATGCGACGCCAGGTTGGCGAGCGACTGCTGGCGGCCCAGCAGTCGCGCCTCCGGGGTGCCCCACGGCAGGCGCAGGGCCTCGGCGTAGGTGAGCCGGAAGTGGCTGCCGGCCCCTCCGGTCACGGCGACCCTGGGGTAGGCGGTGGTGAGTTCG
The DNA here is from genome assembly GCA_016222805.1 of Verrucomicrobiota bacterium. GTDB lineage: Bacteria > Verrucomicrobiota > Verrucomicrobiia > Opitutales > Opitutaceae > ER46. The sequence goes on from JACRQG010000027.1 coordinate 248,221, forward strand.
CCGGCATCGAGGATCACGTCGACGGTGGAGTGTGGCGGCACAACGACCTCGTCCCGACCGGCCAGCAGGTCGTCCCATCCGGCGGGAGCGGCTCCTCCTCCGGGGGCAAATGCCTCCGCAAACGGCTCCGCCTCGCCTTCGGTCAGCAGCGGGATCATCCGCGGCACGAGTCCGTACGGGCTCGTGGGATCGCGGCGGTTTTCCCGGAGCTCGGCCTTGAACAGGAGGGTCGCCGGCGCCCATGCCGAGTCGTCGAAGTCCACGCGGTTCCAGTCCGCCGGGAGGTGGCGGGAGACGCGGTGTTCGAAGTAGCCCTGGTAGCCCTCGAAGGTCGTGTTTTCGTTTTGGAACCGATGGGCGGTGTCGACCGCGACCCGCCAGCGCTCGTCGGTGCTCAGCTCGCCCCCGTCGAGGACGAAGCCGCCCGCGTAGGTCATGACCGAGCAGGGGGCACCGAGCTGGGTGGGCCGGTGCGCCACGCGGGACATGTCGAGGACGAGGGCGGCGAGGACGTTGCGGCCGGGCCGCAGGTGCGGCGCCAGATCGTACGTTTCGAAGAAGTGGTGGTGGATGTCGCCCTTGGCGGGACCGCGACCGAGGAGTTTGCCGTTGCAGTAAAACAGATAGCGGCTGTCGGCGGAAACGTGGACCAGGAGCGGCACCGACCCGGCTCCGGCGGCTTCGAAGACCCGGCGGAAGAGCCGCACCTGGTAGTGGGAGGGGGAGGCGGCGGCCGGAGATGGGGCGGCGTGGGTGCCTTCCGCGGACCAAATCCAAGAGGCCGATTGGGTGAAAGGAGGGGGCATGCGGCAGGGCGAAACACTCTTTCGCGGCGCCCGCACGGGACGCACCCGGTGGGAATAAGCTCGCGCCGATTTGAAACTCAACAACCGTTTTCATGTTTTTTCACCGACCCCATGAAAAACCCACCGTCTTCCCCTCGTTTGGTGCAGTGTGCGGCCACCTGGTCGATGATTGGCTATCCGTCTCCGCGACGCGAGTGGTCGCTGGCGCGGCAACTCGCGGAGATCCGTGCGGCGGGTTTCGATGGCGTGTGTGCCTACGTCACTCCCGAACTCCAGGCGGGTGCGGCGCGCCTGGGCCTGCGGCTGATGAGCGGGTTTGATGCGCGGACGGTCGCGGGTGGCGTGGCCCGACTGCGGGAGCAGGCCGCGTGCGGGGTTCGGCTCGTGAACGTGCAGTTGCTGCGCCACGACAGTGCGCCGGCGGAGGCCGCCCGGGCGGCGGCGCGGTTGGTGGCGGCAGGCCGACGGCTCGGGCTCGCGGTGCACCTTGAAACGCATCGTGACACCGCCACCGAGACCCCGGAGAAGTTTACCGAGGTGGCGCGCCGGTATCGCCGCGACACGGGTGAACTCCTGCCCGTCACCTGGGACCACTCGCACTTCGCCGTGATGAAACACATCCTGCCGGCCGAGTATGCGAGCCGCCTCCTGGCCTGGCCGGAACTGATCCAGCATTCGCAGATGTTCCACCTCCGGCCGTTCAACGGCCAGCACTGCCAGGTACCGGTGACCGACGGCCGGGGGCGGCTGACGCCGGAATTCCGCGATTATCTCGGGTTCGTGGAGAGCTTGTTCGCCTGCTGGCTCGCCGGGTCGCAGCCGGGAGGCGAACTGTGGGTCTGCCCGGAACTCGGGATGAGCCACGGGTATCACCTCAGCACCCATCCCCATCCCTGGCCGGAAGCGGTGCGCGCGCGGATTGAGCTGGCCGGCGCGTGGAGCCGGGCGCTGCGGCGGCACCATTCCACGCGGCGCCCGGCCCCGAGACCCAGCCGCAATAGCGCTTGACCCACGGGGGTTTGTTTCATTCGGTTTGCTGAAATTTTCATTCAGCACCTCACCCCGACCCCATGCTGATAACGGAGATCGCGAAGAAGGCGAAGGTGTCACCCGCGACGGTTTCGCGGGCGATCAACCAGCCGCAGATTGTCGCTCCCGACAGCCTGGCGCGGATTCGTTCGGTGATGGAGCAGCACAATTACGTGCCCACGCCCCTGAACCGGCGGCGGGGACCGAAGCCCCGGGCCTCGGATCAGCGGCGCATCGGGGTGTGGTTTGTCGGCGCGCGGGCGAACAACCCGAGCCTGAACTGGTTTCAGGACCAGCTCCTGCACGTGCAGACCAGCGAGACGCGCCACCGGGTGGACCTGCGTGTGCTCTTTTCGAATACCCCGGACGAGCTTCCGGCGAACCTGGCCACGGAGAAGCTCGACGGCCTGATCATCCAGGGCATGGAGCCGGCGCCGGCCTGCCTGGCCAAGCTGCGGGACCTGCCGCACGTCTGGTTCATGACGCGGCGATCGCTCTCGTACCCGGGCGACTACGTGGAGCCGAACAACGAGGAAAATGGGCGGATGGCCGCGGACTACCTGGCGCAGCAGGGGCATCGGGCGGTGGCGGTGATCAGCTCGGACCCGGACTACAGTGCCGTGGCGCGGCGGGTGAGGGCATTCCAGGAGCGGGCGGCGGAGCTCAAGCTCCCGGTGCACACGATCCTGGGCCAGCCCAACCCCGGGGTGAGCTACCTCGAGATCCTGCCGGTGCACAGTGAAAGTGAAACGCTGGTGCGCAGCCTGCTGGCGGCGACCCCCCGGGCCACCGGCCTCTACATCCCGGTGGACCATTTTTGCGGCGCCTTCTTCCGGGCGTTGCGCGAGGCGGGGCGGAAGCCCGGTCGGGACTTCGACGCGATCCTCGGCAACTACAATCCCGTCATCTACCACAACCTCGACCACGGGCCGGCGGCGATCGACATCAACCTTCCGACCCTGGTCCGCAAGGTGGTGGAGCATTTGTTCTGGCGCATCGACCACCGCGCGGCGGCCGGCCGCATCGGCGTCTCGGTGTCGCCCACCCTCCGCACCCATCCGACGCCGGCCGAAACCGGCGCCGTACCGGCCTGAGGCGCGATCGCGCCTGCGCTTCACCTCTTTCCGCCAACCACGGAATCCTGCCAACCCAAACCAATATGATCCCAGCCATGACCAGACCAGCAAACCCCGTCAGGCGTACCCTGACGACGTCGCTGGCGGTGCTGAGCGCCCTGCCGATTGCGTTCGCGCAGTCCGGTGACGCCGCCGCCCTCCGACGACTCCAGGAAGAAAACGCGGCGCTGCGCAAGCAGTTGGCCGAAATCCAGGCGAAGTCCACCCCGGCCGCGGCTCCCGCCGCCCGTCCGGCGGCGGCCCCGGCTGCGACCGCGGCTCCCGCCAGCACCGGCGCCGCCGCGGTCTCCCGCCTGCGCACCGACGAAGGCGTCGAGGTGCTTTCCCCCTTCGAGGTGAAGACCGACAAGGACTACGGCTACCTTAAGACCAACGCCGCCACGGCGACGAAGATCAACATGGAGATCCAGAACATCCCCCTGCATCTCCAGGTGGTCTCGCGCGAATTCCTCGACGACACCAACGCGCGGACGCTGACGGATCTCTTCCGTTACTCGGCGTCCGCCTCGGGTGACACGCGATTTGCCATGCGCGTGCCGGCCAACTCGGCCACGCCGCAGGGCACATTCACGATGCGTGGCTTCGTGGTGAACAGCCTGATGCGGAACGGCATCTTCCGCTACACGTCCTACAACACCGAGACCATCGATCGGGTCGAGGTGGTGAAGGGACCGGCGGCGGTCTTCTTTGGCCAGGGTTACCCGGGCGGCGTGATCAACTACATCACCAAGCAGCCGGACTTCACCGGGAACAAGACCGACATCGACTACATTGTGAACAGCAACTCCGGCCAGCGGGTGATGATCGACCAGAACACCGCCCTCTCGAAAAAGGCGGCGATGCGCATCATCGGCGGCTGGGAGGACACCCAGGGCGAGCGGCGCTTCGAGTTCCGGCGCGCCAACACGGTGACGCCGTCGATCTCGCTCATTCCGTTCGACAGCGGCAAGGTGAAGATCACCGCCGAGGCCGAGTTCCTCCGCGAGAAGTTCAGCTGGAATGACTATGACTGGATTTACAGCGACTTCGCGGGCTGGCGCGATGCCGCTGCCACGGGCCGCTACAACTCCTCCACCGCCACGCTGGCCAACACCATTGTCGCCAACGCCGGCAACGGCCTGACCGCCAATGTCGTCCAGAACACCAACACGCCGACGCTCGCCTACGCCACCTACATCAACAACAAGCGCATCGCGACCAACGACTGGTCGCTGCCGGCGTACACCAGCGTCACCCGCGGCGCCTATTACACGACGGCGTCGGGCCAGTGGGTGCATGACGAGGCGTTCAACTACACGAGCCGCGGCGCGCACTTCCGCAACACGATCGACAACCTCTCCGTGACCGTGGACGTTTCGCCCTTCAAGTGGCTCGACGTGCGCTACAACTACCTGAACGAGAAGGCGGAGAACTACTCCGTCGGCCAGGGTGGCGCGCTCACGACGCCGTACGCCAACGGGATCAACTGGAACGTCGGCACCGGCAACCTCTCCGGGTACTACCGGTACGCCCAGACGCACAACCTCGATGCGGTCGGCAAGTTCGAGCTCTTCGGCGTGAAGAACAAGCTGCTCGCGGGCTTCCAGCGCATCAATCCGTACCAGCAGTTCCTCGGCGGCCAGTCCTTCTCCGAGGCCCAGTGGGCCTTCCTCCCCGGCGCCCGCAACACCACGTCCAACCCGGACTACCGCGGCACCAACGTCGGCATCTACAATCACGGCAACGTGCCGGTGAACCAGGTGATCCGCGATCGGACCGGGGCGATCAAGCCCGTGCGCCAGATCTTCTCCAACTTCGATCCGGGCTTCGAAATCTATCCCGACATCAACGTCTATCACCAGGATGACCGCAACGCGCTGGACGGCTACAAGGTCAAGAACGAGTCGCTCTACCTGAACTGGCAGGCGACCACCCTGAAGGACCGCCTCACCCTCCTGGCCGGCTACCGCGAGGAGCGCCGGTGGGAGCGCGGCCAGTATCAGCCGAACAACTACCCGTGGTTCATCTACTTCCCGAACATGCACCTCGATCCGGTCGCCTATCCCGAGGATGTCTGGGGCCACTCGATCAGTTACCAGCGCGGCCTCTACTCCGACCAGAAGGGCAACTCCTGGATGGGCGGCCTCTCGTTCGCGGTCACCAAGGAGCTCAGCGTCTATGCGTCGAACTCCAAGACGTTCAAGTTCAACGCCGGTCGCGTCTCCGGCATCTTCGCGGGTGACGAGGCCCTCTGGTTCGAGGAGGCCCGCCGCACCGGCTTCGGTGGCACGCCCGGCCAGTCGTTCCGCTACCTGGGGCAGACCATCACGTCGCTCCAGCAGTTCCGCGACATCCTCACCAGCCGCGGGGTGTTCGATCTGCTGAAGAACGAGCAGGGCATGAACTGGGAAGTGGGCGCGAAGCTCTCGCAGCTCAACGGCAAGCTGGTCGGCACGCTCTCCTTCTTCCGCGGCGAGCGTGAGAACCAGATGCTCGATGACGGGGCCAAGCAGTCCAACCTGGAAGAGCCGCTCAACTTCAGCACCGATCTGTTCGCGGTGGGTTCGCCCTATCGCAACACCCGCCTCCTCCGCTGGCGCACGACCGACCTGAAGAACCGCATCGAAGGCGGCGAAGCCGAGGTCATCTGGACCCCGCGCCGCAACTTCCAGGCGGTCGTCAATGGCTCCTGGCTGTGGACCGCCAAGACGGTGTATGACAAGACTCGCGCGGCGCCCGGCACGGCGGCCTACAACGCCCTGGCCCCGGCTGGCAAGGTGGCGTCGGACATCTACTACAACGCCCGCATCGAGAACGTGCCCGAATACCGCTTCAACTTCTTCGGGAAGTACACGTTCACCGACGGCATCGGCGGCGTGGCCCGCGGTCTGAACCTCGGCCTGGGCATGCGGTACTCCTCGGAGACGGTCGTTTCCCGCGCCGTCGACTGGAACCCGCTCGCTGGCGGCTATCAGGCCGGCGATTACGTCGTGTGGGACCTGACGGTGTCCTATCCCTGGAACGTCCTGGGCTATCGGATTAACTCCAACTTCGGTCTCTACAACGTGACCGACGAGAAGTACTCCGAAGGCTCCTTCGCGCTGTCGCCCGCCCGTAACTGGGTCTTCCGCAACACACTCAAGTTCTGACGCACCGGCTTATCCGGTTGCGTTTTTTCACGGCGGCCCCCTGTCCCAGGGGGCCGCTTTTTTTTCGAGGGCGAACGGGGCTTGGTTCGGGCCAGACGCGGCCGTCGAGCACCCGGGCCGGGGGTGGCCGGCGTGCCGTCAGCGGAAGTTCAGGGTCACGCCGTAGGAAAGCGCGTGGATCTCCCGGTTCGGCCGGCCGACGCGATTGCTCCACTGGTGCAGGTAGCCGAGTTCCTGGCGGATGATCTCCGACGAGTTCCAGCCCACGCCCGCAAAGACGCGGTTCTGGTCCAGGCCGCGGCCGGCACCGTAGTCCGGATGGTTGAGGTGGTGAAACACCTCGTCCCAGAGAATCCACGACACGCGCGGGGTCGCGGGCAGCGGGTGCGAAACCCGGAACTGGTGGCGCAGGCGCAGGCCCATCCGGGAGCCGGTTTCCGGGTGGCGCTGCTCCAGCCGCAGGCGATAGGCGAAGGTGCAGCCGTTCGCCTGATCACTCCAGGACAGCTGCTGGAACCAGCGGGTCTCGCTGTAGGGCACCCGGGCATAGGGCGGAAAGTTGCGGACCACGCTGCCGCCGGCCCACAGAGTGCATTTGGGGCTGAGCACGTACCCGAGGCCGGCGCGCCAGGTGCCTTGCGCGTATTCGTCGGTGTCGACCGACCAGCGGTGGGGCGTGTCGAAGGTGTAACGCCACGGACAGGGGGCGGCCGTCGACGCGGCCAATGGCCCCGTGAGCGTGAGTTGCGTCCAGAAGTTGCGCTCGGTGGTGACGGCGCGCGAGGAAACGGCCGTGAGCAGCAACGCCACCGCGGTGGCGGAGCGAACGACGTTCACGCCTGGGCGACGGGTTGGGCGCCACGGACAAAGTCCGGGTCGATCTGCACGCCAAATCCCGGGCCGGACGGGCAACGCACCTTGCCGTCCACGCACTGGAGCTTCGAGGTGGCACACGAGACCGGCAGGTCGGTGTTGCCCTTGAACTCCATGTGCGGGCCGATGTTCGGGGTGAACGACGCGAAGTACACGACATCGAGGTAGCCGAGGCCGCCGCCCGACATGTGCGGCACGATGGTCATCCCGGCCGCCGCCGCCATGCGGGCCACTTTGGTCGCCCGGATGTAGCCGCCGCCGTAGTGCAGGTCGGGCTGCACGATGTCGACCGCCCGGTTTTCGATCATCCACTGCCAGTTGCGGAGGCTGAATTCCTGTTCGCCGCCCGCCACGGGAATCTTGAGGGCATCGGCGACCTCCTTGGTCTCCCAGAGCCAGTCGAACGGGCAGGGCTCTTCGTAGAAGCCGTAGCGCTGCTCCTCCATCAGGCGCCCGATGCGGACGGCGTGGGCGACGTCGTAGGAACTGTTCGCGTCGGCGTAGAGCGTGAAGTCGTCCCCGAAGGTCCGTCGCACGAGGGGAATCAAGGTCTCGGTTCGCCCGGGCAGCGAATCGGCGTTGCGGCTCATCCGCCCGCCAAGGCGGAATTTCAACGCCCGTACGCCGGAGCCGGCGACGAGCTTCTGGAGGTAGGCGATCTCCTGCTCCGGGGTGTTGCCGCGGTTCCCGCTGGCGTAGTACACGGCGACGTCCTGTCGCTTGGTGCCGCCGAAGAGGTCCGCCACCGGGCGCCGGGCGGTCTGCCCGAGAAGTTCGAGCAGAGCCATCTCGACTGCGGCGACGCCGGACCAGAGGGCGATGCCCTGGAGCTTGTAGTTGCTCCCGTGGCGATAGACGTCCCAGAGCAGCGACTCCAGGGTGCGGGCGTCCTTCTTGAGAAAGACGGGGACGATGTTCTTCAAGAAGATCGGATACGCCTCCGCCATGCGCGCCGGGTTGGGCACGGTGATGGCTTCCACGCCGTCGGTGGAGCGCGTGCGCAGGAGGTAGTTCTTGCCGCGCTTGAGCAGTTCGATGGAAGCGACCACGACCGGGCTGGTGATCCCGGCGGTCTCGAGGACCGGGGTGGCGAGGATCTGGTCGAGCTCCGCCTTGGTCGGGCCGGGCCGACTGGCGGCGCGGCCGGCCCGCGACGTGGCGGCCAGGGTCGCACCCGAGAGCGCGGCGGCGCGGAGGAACGAGCGGCGTGAAGAGGCCATGGAGGAAGCGGCACTTTGCCGGGCACCGCGGGGGGAGGCAACGCGGGAGTGGGAGCGGGGGAACGGAGCGAAGGCGTATCTGCCGGCCACCGGTGGTCGATTCAGGATTGGAGGGCGTGACGACGCCGGTCCGGACTCACCGCGGCCGGCCACCGCCGCCAGGTCGGGGGAGCTTCCCTTCGCCGGCCAGTCGGCGCCGCGTCCTTTCCCGGGGCTTTACTTTGGCCGGAATTGCGGAACGGTGTCGCGCCATGTCCGGAGAGAATCCGCCCGCTCCCGCCGATGCCGGCTTCGAGGTGCGCACGTCGTTTGTGCGGTCGCGCAACGTCCTGCTGGCCCGCGCCGACTTCGGGGAGCTGTACGTGGACTACTATCTGCACCTCGGTGCGAATGGCCTCAAGGTGGCGCCCGAACTCGATGCGCTCTTCAAGCGCGCCCTGGCCGCCTTCGGGCTGCACTGCGCCACCCGGCCGTGGAACGAGATGATCGCCTGGACCTTCAACTTCCAGGAGCCCCGCGTGAATCTCTTTCTCACCGGCGACAATTCGACCGGAGGGGTGACCGGCCGGGTGTTCACGGAAAACGTCCGCGAGGGAGCGGAGAACCTCTTCTATGCCGACGTCGTCCGCGGTTCCCAGCCGAAGCGGCGAAGCGCCATCACCTTCACCGGCGCCGATCCGCTGGTCGCGGTGGAGCAGTTCTACGCGCAGAGCGAACAGCGCGGCGCGCGTTTCTTCCAACTGGCCGAGGAGGAGTTCGCCCTCGTCACCGAGCACCCGGACTGCGACTTGACCTGGTATCGGGGCCTCGATGTCGCGCAGATCCTGGCCCTCGCGCAGACGGAGACGGTCGTGCCGCTGGAGCGGCGGGTGCAGCGGTGGCATTGCGGCTGCAACCAGCCGCGGCTCATGCAGGTGCTCCTTCCGGCGATGAAGGAGGACCCGGCGGGTTTGTTTGGAGACGCCGAGAAGATCGAGGTGCGTTGTCCGCGCTGCGGGGCCCGCCATGTGATCACGCGGGAGGCGCTCGAGGCCTTTGCGGCGGGCAGGAAATGACCGGGCATGAGCCTCCCGGAAATCTTCGGCACGATCCTGGGCGTGATCGGGGTCGGCCTGATCATCCGCCAAAGCATCTGGGGCTGGCCGGTTGGACTGGTGCAGGTCTCGCTCTCGGCCTGGGTGTTCTTCCGCGCGCAGCTCTATTCGGATGTGATCCTGCAGGGGTTCTTCTTCGTGGTGCAGGCGTACGGGTGGTGGCACTGGTGGAGGGGCGGCGTCGCCGCCGCCGCCGGCCTGCCGGTCACGCGCCTGAGCGGCCGGGCCATCGGGGGATGGGTGATCACGGGATTGGCGGTGAGCGTGGTCTGGGGTGAGTTCATGCGCCGGCAGACGGACGCGGCCCTGCCGCATTGGGACGCCTTCATTCTGGTGTTCAGCATCCTCGCGCAGTGGCTGCAGGCCCGGAAACGGCTGGAGAACTGGGTGACCTGGATGGTCGTCAACGTGGTGGCGGTGGGCGTGTACTGGGCGAAGGATCTTTGGCTCTTTTCCGGTCTGTACCTGCTGTTCCTCGGGATGGCGGTGGCGGGGCACGTGGCCTGGCGAAAGAGCCTGGTGGAGGGGCGGTCGGCGTGAACGACGTCGCGCGCATCGCGGTGTTCGGCACCGAATCGACCGGCAAGACGCGGCTGGCGATGCGGCTGGCGGAGGTATTCGGGGAGCCGTGGTCGCCGGAATACGTTCGCGAATTCTGGGAGGTACGGCAGGGGCGGATCACGGCCGGCGATCTGGAGGCAATCGCCCGGGGGCAGATCACCGCCGAGGAGGCGGCGGTCGGGCGCGCCCGGCGGGTGGTGTTCTGCGACACCGAACTGCTGACCTGCACGCTGTGGGACGACCTGCTGTTTCCCGGAGCCTGTCCGGAGTGGGTGCGCGCGGAGGCCGAGCGGCGGGCGCGGTCCTTTGCGCTCTACCTCCTGTGCGACGCGGATGTGCCGTATGTCCCGGATCCGCAGCGTTGTTTTCCGGAGACGACAGCGCGGGAGCGCGCGGGGCGAATCTGGCGCGAGGCCCTGGTGTCGCGCGGCCTGCCGCGTTTTGAGGTCCGCGGGGACTGGGCGGAGCGGGAGCGCACGGCGATCGCCGCGGTGGAGTCGGTCCTGCGAAACCGGGGAGCCTGACCCGCGCCGCCGGGTCAAAGGGCCTCGCGGAGGATGTGCTCGAGTTCGTCCGCCGTGAGGGGCAGGGGATTGGCCTTCATGCTGCTCGCCCGGGCGGCGGCGGAAACGACGGCGGAAACGTCCGCGACCTTGATGCCGAGGTTGGCCAGGCGGGGAAGGTGGAGGTGGGCGGTGAGATCAGCCACCCAGCGGACGCCATCGTCGGCGACGGCTTGCGGCGAACCGGTGAGCAGGCGCGCCACGTCGTCGTAGCGCACCAGGGCCGCGTGACCGGGGGCGCGGGTCCGGAGCGCGGCGAGGTTGGCGGACATCACGTGGGGAAGGAGCGCGGCGCAGATCGCGCCGTGCGGCGCCGGGAACATCCCGCCGATCGGGCCGGCAAAACCGTGCACGGCGCCGAGCCCGGCATTGGCGAGCGCGAGTCCGCCGCAGAGGCTGGCGAAGGCCAGGTCGGTGCGGGCGTCCAGATCCTGGCCCGCGTCGACCGCGCGACGCAGGGAGCGGGCGGCGCGGCGCAGGCCTTCGACACAGAGGGCATCCGTCAGCGGTTGCGCCCGGCAGGAGGTGTACGGCTCGATCAGCTGGGTCAGGGCATCCAGCCCGGTCGTGGCCGTGATCGCGGGGGGAAGTCCCAGGGTGAGAGTCGGATCGACAACGGCAATCCGCGGCAGCAGGTGGGGACTGCGCAGGCTGACCTTCACCCGATTCGCGGGCGAGAACAGCACGGCGTTGCGGGTGACTTCGGCACCGGTGCCGGCGGTCGTGGGAATGGCCAGGCAGGGGGCCGCGGGCCGCGCGAGCGGCTGCGCCTTCCCCACGACCTCCAGATAGTCGTGCAGGTCGCTTCCGTTGGTCAGAAGTCCGGCGATGGCCTTGGCGGTGTCGAGGGCGCTTCCGCCCCCAAAGCCAATCACGCAGTCGCAGCCAGCCTCCCGGGCCTCTGTCACACCGCGCTCGACATCGTCGATGGCCGGTTCGCCGGCGACGGTGTGGGTCGTCTCGGCGACCCCGGCTTCGCGCAGGACCTGCCGCAGCGGTTCGGCGCGTTCGGCCTTTCGACCCGTGACAATCAGGGCGTGGCGCCCGCAGTCGCGGGTGAGCTTTCCGGCCTGGGCCAGCGTGCCCGGGCCGAAGAGAATGCGGGCGGCGGTGGCGAATTCGAAGGTCATGCCGTCAGCGTCCGTCAGACGTCACCAGCCAGCGTCGTCCGGAAAGACGTTGGCGAACTTCACACTGGAGCGGGGCGAGGCCATCATCGGGGCGACGGTGTCGCGCCAGGTTGCGTAGTGGGCGGTCTCCTTGTGGGCCGCCGGGGCGGCGGCCGTGCGGTAGACCTCGACGAGCACGAAGCGGCAGGGATCATCGGCCTGCTGGACGACATCAAACCGCGCGATGCCGGGCTCCTGGAGGCTGGCACGGGCGTTGGCGAGGGTGGCAGCCTTGAAGGCGTCGACGCACTCCGGGCGGACGTGGACATGGACGTGAACGACGAGCATGGTGAGGGGAGGATGGCGCGAAGCGGCGGGCGGCGGAACCTCTTTTTCGCTGGGAGGCCGGACCGGGATCCCCGCCGCGGCTACCTCGGGACAAAAGGCCGGCCAGCCGTCGGTGCCTCAGCGGCGCGAGACCGGTTTCAGGGGAGCGGACACCGTGAGGTCGTCCCACGTGACGGTCAGGCGGCCGGCGGAAAGGGAGGCCGAGGCTTGGGGCGTCTGTTGAGCACCGAGGGCAAAGCCGACGATGGCCTCCTCCAGGGAGGCGAGGGAGAACTCGCGGTCATCGCCCTCATGGAGGACGACATCGAGCCAGCGCAGCTTGTCGTTTCCGCCGCGTTGCAGGACCCCGTCACGGGTGCCGAGCCGGGCGCGGAGGACTTGGAGGTGGAGCGGGAGTCCCGCGGCATCGATGGCCGCCCGGTCCCCGGCAGGGGGAGCGACGGTGACAGTGGATGCCGCCGGTCCCCCGAACTCGAAGCGAAGGCGGAGGTCGCGAGCGCGAATGGTGGCGTTCTTCACCTTGTCGAGGGAGATATGGGTGTCGCCGCCGTAGGTGATGAGATGGACGGTGGCGACGACGAGTCCTTCGCGCTGGGCGCTCGTGAAGATCCCGGAGGAAAAGTCGTAGCCGTTCTTCAAGAGGCGCAGGTGCAGGTACCCTGGCGCGGCCGCCGTGCCGAAATGCAGGAGGAGGGCGCGGCGCTGGTTCCAAAGGTCACCCTGGTTGACGGTGCCCAGCGCGTAGCGCGGGTGCAGGTAAGTCGTGCCGATCGTCCGGGAGCGTTGCACGAAGGTCTGCGTGACCGTCCGCGGAGAGGGGAGATCCCGAAAAAGCGGTTCCAGGTCCGGCGGGCACACGAGAGGCAGGCGCAGATCTTCGCGACTGGGTTCGTCGACGCCGAAGTCGACGCGGCCTCCGGTGCCGCGCTGGATCTGGGCGAGCGTGGCGGCCGAGAGCAGGGAACTGTAGGCGCGGCTGTGCGGGCCGGCCCACTGCCGGGTCGGCGCGTGAAAATGCCGGGCGAGCAGTTCCCAGGCGTGGCGTACGAGCGGGGCCACCAGCCGCTGGGCCTCGGGGGACAACGCATGCGCCTGGAGCCGCGACAATTCGTGGAGGGCGACGATGGTGTAGGTCGGGCTGTTGTACTCCTCGAAGGTGCCGTTCTCGAGCGTATGGTCGTGAAACCGCTTCAGGCGTGCGATCCCGTAGTCACGGAATTCCGGGCGGCCGAGGGTTTCGCCGGTAACCAGTGTCACATAGGCGCCCATGATGGCGATGTTGGTGTAGCCCGGGCCGACGTTGCGCTTGATGATCGCGCGGCAGGCGTGGTCGAGCGAGGTCTCCACCTTTCGCGCGAGATCGGCGGGGAGGCGGGCCCGGTGGTCCCGCGCCACCTGGAGCAGCGAGACGCCGTTGAAGTCGGCCCAGTTGAAGTCGGGCGGGCTCATTTTCGGCAGTGGTTCCTCGAGGAACCACGACCAGATGCCGTGGGTGCGGCTCGCGGGATCCTGATCCTGCAGATCGATCACCCGGTGCAGGATCGCGGTGGCGCGCTCGAGGTCGGCGGGCCGGCCGGTGTCGAGCAACCCGACCGCGTAGGCCAGCGAGTCCCGGGTGGGGTGCACGAAGCCGCCGGTGAGCGTGGTGTGGTAGCCGGGCGAGGAGAACGGCCGGCGGACCATCCGTTCTCCGGGGTCGTAGTTGGCATTCCACGACGCCAGGGCGCGGTCGAGCCGCGCGAGTTGCGCCGCCTCCGGGGGCGCCCACGCGGCGTGGAGGAGGGGAACCGCGGTGGTGACGGCCAGCCAGGTTCCGGAGCAGCGGAGGAGCGCGAGGCGACGCAACAGTTTCATGGCGAAAGCGGAAGATTGGGACGAACGCGGGTCCGCGGCAACGGTTGTCCCCAGCGGTCTGCCGGTTACCGGTTCGTCAATCTCCCCGGGGCGCTCCGGCAAAACGCGGTCGCCGTGACCCAGGAGGCGGACCTCGTTGAGTCTCCGCCGGGCGAGGGTCAACCACCCAGCCGTGAAAGCTCGTCGCGGACCCGACACAACACGCTGTCCCAGTCGCGGGCCTCGCGCTGCCGGAAGAGCCGCGCCCCCGGATACCAAGGGCTGTCTTCCCGCTCCAGCAACCACCTCCAGTCGGGCACCTGCGGCAGGAGGATCCAGACGGGTTTCCCCATTGCACCCGCGAGGTGGGCGACCGACGTGTCTACGGCAATGACCAGATCGAGGTGCTCGATCAGCGCGGCCGTATCGGAAAAATCGGCGATTCTGTCCGTGAGGTTCACGAGCTTGGGATGACCGGCGACCGCTGCATCCTCGCGGCTCAGGGTGCCCTTTTGCAGGGAAAACAGAGTGCACGGGCAATGTGCGACAAAGCGGGCAATGGCGGCGGCTGGAATCGACCGGTTGCGGTCATTCTTGTGCTGGCGATTGCCAAACCAGACCAGCCCAACCCGTGGACCTGGCGCCGCGGGCACCAGCTCGCTCCACTTCTTTCGCGCTGCGACGGGTGGCACGACGTAGGGTACCTCGCGCGGAATCGCTTCGACGGTGGTGCCACAGGCCCGCGGCAGGCTGAGCAGCGGGCAGTGCCAGGCGAATTCCGGGAGCCGCTCGCCCCGGACAAACACCCTGGCTCCGCCCCATTCGCGACCCAGCAACGGCAGGAGCGCCGGCTGCACTTCGAGCATGACCTCGGCGCCGCGCTGGCGCAGCAGCGGGACGTAACGGATGAACTGCAACGTATCCCCCAGGCCCTGCTCGGCGTGCAGCAGGATCGTCCGACCTTCGAGCGACGTCTCGCCGCACCAGAGCGGTGCGGAAAAATCACGCCCTGCCCCCCGTTGCTCGGTCACCCATCGGTATTCGTGCTTTTCCCACCCGCGCCGGTAGTCGCCTTGCAGCAGCAACAGCAGACTCTCGTTGAAATGGGCCTCGGCCAAATCCGGCTTCAGCGCGAGCGCCTGTTGCAGGGCACCGACGGCATCGGCGAATCGGCCCTGTTCGCGCAAGGCCACCCCGAGATTACACCACACTTCGGCGAAATCCGGCCGCAGGGCGAGGGCGCGCCGGTAGAGCGATTCGGCCTCCGCCAGATCGCCTTCGCCTCGGCGGAGGGCTCCGAGATTGGAGAAGGCCTCGGCACTCGGTTCCGCGCAGGCGATCGCCTGGCGGAAACTCGCTTCGGCCCGCCGAACCTCCCGGACAGCCAGCCATGCGCAACCGAGCGAGTTGTGCGCCGCCGATTGTCCCGGTTGCAGCCGCACGCAACGCTCAAACGCGGCAATCGCCAGCGCCGGGCGACGTTCCGCCGCGTGCAGGTTGCCGAGGAGGAACCATGCGCGGCTGTTGTCCGGTTCGCGCGCCAGCACCCGCTCGTAACGCGCCCGCGCCGCGGCCATCTGCCCGGCAGTGTGTGCGGCCAGGCCGGCTTCTAGGTCGGAAGGGGTGTGCGCCATCGCTTTCCCCTATCGGCACGTCTCCGCCGATCCGAAGGCAGCCTCCCGGCCGGAACAACCACCGTTCCCCTGTCTGCGGCCTGTTTGTTTCCCCTCCCGCAGCGGCGTTAGTCTGCGGAGGTTCTTTGGCGGTGAGGATCGCGGAAGTATCACAAGGAGTCGGACCGGTGGCATCTAGCCTGTCTGGTTTGATCTCCGGCCGACGAATGTCGAGAGCTCCGGAGTATCTTGGGCAGCGACGCCAACTCACACTCCCTCGCCCGACCCATTCCGCTCACTTCCGCCAGACCCGTCCCCAAAGCGTCCTTTGCTGCTCCCATGGTAACTCGGCTTCCTTGGGCGCGCCTTCTTCGCGCACCCCGAGCGAGTGATGCGGGAGCAACATCGGCCAACGGCCAAGCGCCGTCCCGGCACATGGGCCGAACGGCTACCGTCAGTTCGGCGTTTCTGCCATTGCTCCCGCTGGCTTTGCCGCTACGAGGGTCCCCCTTTGCCCATGAAATGGAATCTCCCAGTTCGTTCGTCGTGGTTGCTTCTGCTCGCCTTGCTGGCGCTTGTCGCCGGGGGAAGCCGGGCCGCCGAAGGCTCGATGTTGGATGCGGCGACGGCGGCCGCCAAGAAGCCCTATCCGACGCATTTCGCGAAGCCGACCTCGGTCGATTGCGCGAAGGTGCTGCCGCCCCCACCGGCTCCGGACACGCTGGCGGGCCGGGCCGACCTCGAGGCGGTCCTGGAATCGCAGACCTGGCGCACCGCCGAGCAAGTGGCGTGGGCCAAGCGCGTGGACAAGAACGACGCCTTCATGTCCGCCGATATTCTCGGGGCCTGGTTCAACCGGAAGGACCTGCCGCTGACGGCCGCGTTGCTGAAGGACGTGGACGAGGACCGGCATGAGATCACGGAAGTCGCGAAGAAGCTCTTTTCGCGCGCCCGACCGTATGTGGTCGATCCGCGCGTCCAACCTTGTGTCGGGCGGCCCTCGAACGATTCCTATCCGAGCGGTCACACCTCGTCCATCTTCACGCGGGCGGGAGTTCTGGCGGAGATCTTCCCCGAAAGGCGCGCGGAGCTTTTCGCGTTCGCCCATCGCGCCGCCTGGGGCCGGGTGCTGGCCGGGGTACACTTTCCCAGCGACCTTGTCGGAGGCTGGCTCCTGGCGGAGGCGACCGTGGCGGCGATCCAGCAGAGCCCGGCCTTCCAGGAGAGGCTGCAACAGGTGCGAGCGGAAGTCGCCGCTGCCGTCCGCCTGGCGGAACAACCGGTCTTGAACGCGAAGTGAGCTGAAGGCCCAGGCAGGCGGGACGTCTTTTCTCCCAGGTATCCTCCAATGCGACCGGCGCTCCTGCTGCTTGGCGTTCGGCTGGTCCGATGGGCGACGGTGCCCGTGCTCATGGCGGCCTGGTTTCCGGCGGGCCAGACGCGGGCCGCAGCCGAGTATTTTCCTCCGCCGGAATCGCGTGGCGGCTGGCGCGCGATCGAGAACGACGAGGCGATCGAGTCCGTCGCCGCCATGGACCGGCAGCACCTCGCCGAGTTGCGCGCTTGGCTGCTGCACTCGGACACCCGGCCCTTTGCCGCGGTGGTGATTCGCGGTGGCACCATCGTGTTGCAGGTGGAACGCGGCAACAGTGCGGCCACCGATGCGCGCCGCGTGGCCTCGGTCTCCAAGGCCATTTGCGCCACGGTGCTGGCGATTGCGTCGGAGCAGAGTCGGCAGGGGAAGACGCCGCGGCGGATGAACTTCAGCGATCGGGCGTTCGACTTCATCCCGTGGGCGCAGCCCCTCAGCGACCCGCGCAAGGCCCGGATTACGGTGCAGCAGCTGCTCAACCACACGTCCGGCATTTGCCCCGAGGCCAGCGGTGCCCCCAACGATGGCACCTGGGACTACCTCCTCGGGCACAGCGGCGATCCGCGAACCGCCCGGCTCGCTTTCGATCCCGGCACCGCCTGCGGCTACTCGACCCACGCGCTGGTGCACGCGGCGCTCGTGTGCGAGGCCGTGACCGGCCAGTCCTACGACGACTATGCCATCGCCGCGCTGTTCCGGCCGCTCGGCATCGAGCGGTGGTGGTTTCAGTACTATGACGGCGGCAAGGTTGGGCGGAAGCCTTCGCATGGGGTGGGCCTGCCGGCGCGGGAGTTGGCCCGCATCGGCTACTGCATGCTCCGGGGCGGGCGTTGGGGCGAGGCCCAGGTCATCCCGCGGTGGTTCGTCGACCAAACCGCGGCACCGACGCATGCCGTCACCGCACCCGAAATGCGCTGGAAACTGAATCCCGCCGTGTTCTCGCATGGCTGGGAGCTGCCCGCCCGCCACTTTCCGGCGAGCGGCAAGGCGATCGCTGGCATCCCGGCGGACGCCCGCTACAAACCCGGCAGCGGTGGCCAGCTCCTGGCCTTCGTGCCGAGTTTGGATCTGGTCATCGCCCGCCAGACCGGTGGCAGCGGCGCGTGGGACTACGAGGAGTTCCTCCGGCGCGCGTGTGCCGCGGTCCGGACCTCGCGCTGAGGATCTCGCCGCGCGGCAGATCCCGCCACGAACCAGGTTTGTTCCGGCTCCGACCTTCGAGGGACTGCCTCAGCCGGTGGAGCGAGGGAACGGTAGCCGCGGCAGCGTGGTCCGGTTTCAAGGGAACTTCCGGAATCCTGCTCAGGGGCGGGACTCACCGACGCTCCCGCTGGTGATCGCGGCGATGAGATGGTGCAGTTCGGCATCGACGTCGGCGGGAGTGGCCACCGTTTCCGCCACTCGGGCGCGCAGGCGATCCCCCAGCCGGCGGCGCAGGCGTTGCAGCGCGGCGGCGAAGGCGTGGGTCTTCATGCCCAGGTGCTGCGCCGCGGGTTCCTGCGATTCGGCCGGTCCGGGACTCCAGACCAGTGGTGCCAGGGCGGCGAACAACTCGCCGCGCCCACTGCTTTCGTATTCCTCCCGCAGTTCGGCCACGGTCCGGAGGATCAGCTCGGCCGCCCAGGTTCGGTCAAACGCCTGTTCCGGCGTCAGGCCCGGATCCGCCGGTTCGCGACTGAAGCGTTCGCCCGCCGCAGCGAAGTCGAGCGGGAGCACCGTCTGGCCGCCGCCGCGCTTTTCCGCCTGGTTCTTTTCCCATTGCTTGGTGAGGTCATTCCGCAGCGCGGTGAGCAGGAAACCGCGAAAATGCCCCCGCTCGGGTCGGGCGCGGCCCACCCGGTCCGCTGCCAGCAGCCGCGCCAGGAAGTCCTGCGTGCAATCCTCGGCCTCGTGGTGCGATCGTCCGTGCCGGCGCACAAAGTGATACAGTGGATACCAGTACTGCCGGCAGAGCGTTTCCAGCGCGGCACGGGCCTGGGATTCCGAGCCGGTGCCGGCATTGATCACGACCGACCAGTGGGTGGTGGGAAACAAACTGGGTCCCGGCGGCGGCGTGCCGGCCTGTTCCAGGGCTTTCATGGCCGGCCCTTGGTCTGGTCGGAAAACCGTTCCGCTTCCGCGGCGGAAATCTTCAGGCCCGGGCCGGCGGCCCGGGTGGATCGATCGGCCAGGAACCAGCGCCCCCATTCCGCGTAGGCATCATCCTTCGGCAACTGGGAGAGTTCGCTGCGCACCCTTTCAATGGCGGCCAGATCGAGCCGCCCTTCACGAAACACGGCATTGGCGTCGACCTCCCCGCCCGCCAGCCCGCCCGCCAGCGTCAGCAGCCATTCCGGCACCGGTTGCTGCCGCTCCGGCGGCGGCAGGGGCCAGACAAAGAGAGTCCGGCTCACGGTCGCGATCGTGAGAAACCGACCGCCGGCGATGAAGCCCAGGGGTCCCATGACGTCGCCCAGCCTTTCCGCCCCGCCGATTGGGCCGGCAATCATCTGCCCCGAGCGGCTGTCCCACAGGCGAATGTCGGTCGCGGAACGCGCCCAGGTGGCCACGCGGGTTTCATCCGTGCTGAAGATGGCCAGGTTGATATCGTTGCCGCCCACCATCGGTTCGCTGAGCGGAGTGCCGGTGGGCACGTCCCAGAGATGGACGTCCAGAGGATCCCAGGTGAGTAACCGTTGGCCGTCGCCGCTGAACGCAGCCCCGCGGACAAAACCATGATGACTGAGTGGCGGCCCAACCGGGCGGCGCGTCCGGACGTCCCACAGTTGCGCCACCCCATCATGCGAACCACAGACCAGGAACTTTCCATCTGGACTGAACCGCACCGCCTGAATCGGTGCGCGGTGGCACAGCGGTTCTCCGACCCGGCTCCCGGAGGCGATGTCCCAAAGGGTGACTGTCCCGTTCAGCATGGGCGCGGCGAGGAGGCGGTGGTCCGGGGAGAAGGTGAAGAACCGGCCGGAACCTTCGATGGGACCAACGACCCTGGTGCCGCGGCGCGTCTCCCACACCCGCAGATTGCGCGGGGCGTCGATCGCGGCGAGAAAGGATGCGTCGCCGCTGAAGACCAAAGACCGCAATTCGCGGTAATGCCCCAGCGGATGGCGCGCAACCTCGGCGCCGCGCAGATCCCAGAGTTCCCATTCACCCCCGCCCAAATCCACGCAGGCGTGGGTGGCGCCGCTCGCGAGCACTCCTCCGAAAACGGCCGCGGGCCAGGGTCGCAGCGCGCCGGTCTTCCGGCCGGTGAGGAGGTCGATTCGTTGGAGACCGTGGCGATACAATCCCCAGCCCATTCCCTCGGAATCCGCATCGGCCAGAATCCGCCACCGATCCGGCTCCGCCGGAATGAAAAGCGGCCGGATTGCGCCCGATCCCGCCTGCCAGCGGCTCGCCGTGCGGTCCCGGTTGTAGGTCAGAAACTCGTTCCGCTCCGGGGCCACACTGATGCCCCGCACCTGCCCCGCGCCAATTGGTTCCTGGGCCAGCTGCCCGGTGGTCAGGTTCCAGACTCTGACCATGCCGTCGAGGCTCCGAGTGACCAGATGTCGTCCGGTGGCGGAAAAGTGCACCTCTCTGGCCAAACCACCGTGCGGGAATGGTGGAAAGTGCAGCTGGCCGGACGGCATCTCCCAGACTTTGGCCGTGGCATCGTCGGAAGTCGTGGCCAGCAACGTGCCGTCGCGCGAGAACTCGGCGGCGTAGCAGGGGCCGTCATGATCCAGTTTCTGCACCAAGGCGAAACCAGCCTCCGAATCCGCCATCAGCGCCCCGGCGCCATCCGTGATGACCAGGAGCTTCCCGTCCGGGCTGAACAGCGCCTGGTTGGCCTGGGTTCGCGCCGTGTAGGAGGGCGTGAGCGCAACGCCGTCGGGAACCGACCATACGCGCCACTGAGCCGAACTGGCGGTCGTGACGAGCCGGCGGCTGTCGGGACTGAACGTGACGGTGCCGAGAGGAGTCGTATGCGGCAGCGTCGCGCGGAGCTGGCCCGTGCCGGCATCCCAGATCTTCGCGCTGAGGTTGGAAACGGCCGTCGCCAGCCAGCGTCCATCCGGCGAAAACCTGACCTCGAGAACCCGGCCTCCTTGCGGCAACGGTCCGAGTCCGGTCCGCCCGGTGGCGATGTCCAGAACCACCACGCGGTCGTCAATGCCGGCAATGGCCCAGCGCCGGCCGTCGGCGCTTTCATCCGCGGCCGCCACGTCCGGAAGCACAAACGACTGCGCCGGGTTTCCGGTCGCCAGATCCCGGAAGCGCACGGTGTTGTCAGTGTGATAGGTCCAGAGCTGCCGGCCGTCGCGGGTGTAGCCGCCGCGCTGGGCGTCAAGGATCGGAGCGCCGATGGGCAGTGCGAAGCTGCGATAGCCAAGAACCGCGAGGAGGCGCGGCCCCAGGGCATGGTTTTCCGGATCGGATCGGGCGGCGCGCACGAAATGGGCGAGGCTTTCGCCGGTGCGGCCCTCCCGCAGCAACTGTTCGGCCAGGGCCTGGGACGTGCGGCTGGCGCGCTTGGCTTCTGCCAGTCGCGCGGCGTCGGCCTGCTGGCGCAACCGACTTTCCGACTGTTCGGCGACCACCGCGCGCTGGCGGGCCGCCCGTTCGCGCACGAAGAGCGTCGAGGCCACAATCAGTCCCGCCACCAGCGAGACGGCCACTGCGCTGGCCGCCGCCACCCCCACCCGGTGCCGGCGGACAAACTTCCCGATGCGGTAGGCGGAACTGGGCGGACGCGCCGCCACCGGCTCGTGTTGCAGGTGGCGTTCGATGTCCAGGGCCAGGGCGGCCGCAGTCTCATAGCGGCGGGTGCGGTCCTTCTCCAGGCAGCGCATCACGATCCAGTCGACATCCCCGCGCAGCAGCAGGGCGAGTTTGGTGGCATCGGTGCCGCGCTGTTGCGCGACCGACGTGCGGTCGGCTTCCGGCAGGGTTCCCAGGCGATTCGACGGGCGCGGCGGATCCACCTCGCGAATGGTGCGGCGCATGGCCTCGAGGCCGGCCTTGAGCAACGCGGCCGCGTCAAAAGGTGGCCGGCCCGCCAGCAGTTCGTAGAGGAGAACGCCGAGACTGTAGATGTCGCTGCGGGTGTCGACATCGAGCCCGCTCATCTCCATCTGTTCCGGGCTGGTATAGACCGGGGTCCCGACGAAGGCGTGAAACTGCGTGACGAGAGTCTTTTCGCTGAGTTTGCGGTCCGTGGCCTTGGCGATGCCGAAGTCGATGATCTTGGGCACCGGCGTGCCGTCGTGGAGAGTGACGAGGATGTTGGACGGCTTGATGTCGCGGTGAATGACACCCTTCTGGTGGGCGTGCTGCACCGCCTGGCAGACGGCGACGAACAGGTTGAGGCGCGCCGCCGCGGTCAGTCGATGCTGGTCGCAGTAGTGGGTGATCGGCACGCCGCGGACGAGTTCCATCACAAAGTACGGTCGCCCGCTGACGGTGGCGCCGGCGTCGAACACCCGGGCGATGTTGGGGTGATCCATCAGCGCCAGCGCCTGCCGTTCCACCTCGAAGCGGGCGATCACCTCTTCGGTGTCCATGCCGACCTTGAGGATCTTGAGTGCGACGTGCCGCCGCAGTGGTTCCTGTTGATCGGCCATCCAGACCGTGCCGAATCCCCCTTCGCCGATCCGCTGGAGCAGTTTGTACGGGCCAATTCGCAGGCCAACGGTCTCGCGATCTCCCGGATCGAGGGCGAATCGGAGTGCGTTCGCCATCGCGTCGGCGGAAAGCGGGAGGGCGGTGCCCGGGACCGGTGCAGGAGGGGCGGTCGCCAGGAGACGACTCACTTCGGGCGAGCGGGCCCGCAGGCCCGGATCGTCGCTGCACCAGCGTTCACAGAACGCCGGCCGTTCCGCCGGCGGCAGATCCATCAGGCGCGCGAGCAGCGGATCATCGGAGCCTGGTCGATTCATGACGCGGCGGAAACAGATCCGAGGCTAACTCGTGGGACGGTGGAGCAACAAGGGACATTTTGCCGGCGAGCGACGGGTGAGACCAGAGGCGACGAAGTGATCGGACGGTTGCTCGCCGATTCCGGGGTGGGGCGAGGTCGGCTCCAGTCGTCGGCGAAGAGGATTACTTGCCGGCCACCGCCAGCAGGTCGGGGTTCTTCTTCGGATCCATCCGCTGGGCCAGGATCACCAGGGCGCGATTGTTGACCAGCCGGAGGTCGCTGACCCGGCCGTCCACGAACGTCACCATCAGGGTGTCGCAGTTGTCGTGGCGGGATTGCTCGGCGCCGCCGTGGAAGCCGCGGTAGACCCAGACATCGTTGTCCAGTTTCACGGCGGGCTCGCCCAGCGCACGGGAGACATCGACCAAGGGAGTGCCGCGGACAATGGTGACGCTGCTGGAACGCTCGACGGCACCGACGGGATGGGAAAGGGCGGAGCCGGTGGCCACCGCAGCGCCCACCGGATTGCGGGAGGCCGCAAGGGCGGCGGCCAGGATGAGACCGAGGGAGAAGAGGGATTTCATGATTGGACTTCACCGGGTGTTACCGAATCCGAAGTCCGAAATCACAGGGGCGACCTACTTTTTCCCAAATCAGCGATGGAACCGGCGGCCTGGCGAGACCTGGCGCTCGCTCCGCCAGCCGCGGCAGGCGTCATAGCGGCTCTGCGAAACCGCTTTGGTCACGCGCCGCCTGGGCAAGGCGGAAGATGGATCCCACGACGCGTTGCGCACGCGGCAGTCAATCGATTTCGCCACGGACGGCGCACCGGCCGGCCTCTTTCGGGGGAAGTTCTGCTTTTCCCCGGGAGACCGGGCAGTCCCGCTTGTGCGGCTCGGCCGCACGCCCGTCTGCCGGTTCCACCTCCACGACCCGGTCTACTTCGACCAGTCGCTCCGGTTCACCATCGAGCACGGCCATGCCAACGGCCTCGCGCTCGAACTCGCGAGCGTCACCTGCTGGTACCAGGACCAGTCCGCCGCGGTGGAACCGACCGTCGCCCGCGCCGCACGTCAGCCAAGGGAGATCGTCTCGGCCCGGGATATCTTCCGCCGGGGCGACGAATGGCGCAAAGCCCGGGGCAACTCGCCCACACTCTGGGGCTCGGAAGAGTAACACCACTGGAATGCCCGACGGGATCGGGCCACGGCTTTCGACCCGGCCACGCTCCCGCCCGGCGCGGAGGGGCCAGGGCTGAACCGTGACCGGTGAAGCCAGGACCTCCGGTGAACGCACGATTCACGTTTTTGCCCCGCAGGGGCACGGATCGCGGAGATCGCCGGCCGAACTTCGCACGGCAATCCGGGGTCACCTCTCCCCGCGCAGCCGCGGCGCCGGGGCGAGATCAACCGCCACCAGCGCCGATTTCGGCCACGTACAGCTGCGTCCACTCACCGGCATTGACGTTGAAGTAGATCCGCCGGCCGTCGGCACTGAAGATGGGATGGGGGTGGTTGCGTCGCCAGGATCGCGCGCCGCCGCTGTTGTCGAACCGGTGCAGGATTTGAAAACTCCGGCCGCGGATGTCGCAGACCATCACGCCCCATTCGCCGGGTGCCCCGCCGGCCAGGAGGAGCGCGCCATCCTTTACGAAGAGCTTCCCGTCGGGACTGACGGCCGGGTGGTCGCCCGGCAGGTGTGGCAAGTCCGGGATCTTGGCGGCCGGCCCGCCAGTGTCCGTGTTCAGCGTGGTGTTGCTCGCTTCGATCAGCCGGCGGGAGTCGGGGAACCAGCCGGGATGGCCCCACTGTTCCCGCATGAAAACCGGCTGGCGGCGGACGAGATCAAACACCACGGTGCCCTGCCGGTGGCTCGCGTTCTTGGAGCGAAAGTTGTTCGCTGCGCCGTCGGGACCGGGAGCGGACATCTTGAAGAACACGCGTTGCCCATCCGGCGAGAGGTGGGGAAAGAAGATCGAGGTGGGCCGCCCGCCGAATTCCCGGGCGAGCCACGCGCCATAACGCTGTTCGACGTCGGCAATCGTCATCACCGTGCGGATTTCGCCGGTGGCGGCGTTCAGGAACTGCAGATCGCGATGAGGTCCCGGGTTCCAGTGGCACCCATAGATGGGCAGTTCGTCGTCCACCGCACGCCCGAAGCAGAGCTGGCGATCCTCGGCCAGGACGCGGTTCTCGCCGGTCGCGAGCACGACCACGTGCACCCGCCAGCGGCCGTCCTTCACATCATGATACGCCACGCGCCGCCCGTTGCTGATCCACTGCTGGCAGGCCGCCCGATGCGCGTCCTCGGTGTCGAGGTGGCGGGCGAGGACGGTTTCCCGGCCGCTGGCCCGGTCGCGCACGATCAGATCGCCGCGGTGCCCGTCGGCGGTGGTCGAGACGTAATACAGCACCCGTGTGCCATCGGGGCTTTCGGGGTTGGTCAGGTAATAGCTATGGATCGTGTGCCGCCCCGCCAGCGGCGCGACCGGCCGGACGTTCACGCCGTGCCGCCAGGGGATGACGGGATCGTCCGCCGCGCGGACCGGGGCGAAGACCGCCACGACCAGGGCCAGGAGGAGGGGGGAAGCCTTCATGGGAGCGGGCCTCAAAATGTCCCTTTCACGCCGAACGTCCAGGAGGAGCCGAAGTCCTGTCGCTCGCGGAACTGGGCGTGGGCGGGGGTGCTGGGGCCGGTGCGCTCGAAGTCCTCGGTCGCCACGCCCACGTTGCGGAGATTGGCGAACACCGTGAAGCGCCGGCTGAGGCTGTACTCGCCCTGGAGGTCGAGGTTCAGGCGCTTCTGGCGCCACTGGAAGGTGCCCGCTTCGAGGCTACGGCCGGTGATGGCCTCGAGCCGGCGGCGGCCCTGGTAGTTCCAGTTCGCGCGGAGGAGGAACCGGGGGCGGCTGAGGCTGAGGCCCCAGTTGTAGGTGCGCGGAATGTAGCCGCGAAATTCGGCCGCGGATTCCCCGGTGGCGCGGAGCGCGGTGAGGTTGGCAAACACCTGCACGCCGCGCGCCCACGGGGGCAGGAAGGTGAGCGCCTGCTTGTACTCCGCCTCGAAGCCGCCCATCCGGACCGTGGAGTCGAGGTTGCGCTGGGTCGACACGTCGAAGCGGCCGTAGAGGTCGGGATCCAGATTGTACAGCGCGAGAAACTCCGGGCTCGCCGGCACGATCGTCGCGGCAAAGAAGTTCTCGAAATCCCGGCGAAACGCTCCGACGGCAATTTGGCCGACGCCTTCGAAATAGTATTCGAGGCGAACCTTGGCGGTCCGCGCGGTCCACGGTTTGATCGCGACGTTGTTGACCGTGATGCGCTGGCCGGTGGCTGCCGGATCGTCGATGTCCGGTAGGGTGAGCCCGCCGGCGTACTGATTGTAGTCCGGCCGGCCGATCGAGGTGTACCACGAGGCGCGGGCGATGAGGTTGTCGCGCACGTTGAAGCTCGCATTCAGGTTCGGGAACACGCGGAAGTATTCCTTTTCCGCCTGCATGCCGCGGTCGAGGTACGTGAGCTGGGAAATGCCGAGGGCATCGGTGCGGATCCGCAGCGGCGCGCCCGTGGGGCCGAGGATCACCCTCCCGGCCGCGTCGCGCTGGTAGTTCCGCGTGACGTCGGTCAGGGGGCCCTCCGCCGCAAGGTTGGTCTGCTCGAACCGCACGCCGCCCACCAGCTTCAGCCGCCGGTTGAGCAACGACGCATCCCCGCGGAGATAGCCGGAGGATATGGTCTCCTGGACCCGCTTGGAGAGGCTGACCGCGCTCCGGTACTCGTCATTGAGGTTCGAGGCGAAGAGGGGCAGGTTGGCGCGGTAGTAGTCGAGCCCGGCCTCGGGTTCGAGCCATTCGAGCCGGCCGAGGCCGTAGGGGAGGGCACGCGGCGACATCTCGGGATCGCGAAAGCCGGCCGCGGAAAGACTGGGTCCGCTGTAAGTGAACGTGGCCGAGGACCCGCGCATGTCCCGGATGGCCTGCCGCACCTCGACGCCACCTTTCACCGCGAGGGGAATCCCCAGGGCGGTGAACTCCCGCCGGGCGTTGGCATAGGCGCTGCGCTTCACATCGATCGAGTCGCGCGGGTTGGGGCTGCCGACGCTCACCAGGTTGTAGGTCGCCAGGCTGTAGGGGTCGACCGCGGCGCCCGAGGTGCCGTCGGTCACCGAGATCGTGCGCGGACGCAGATAGAAGACATCGTCAAACCCGAGCGTCAGATTGGTGCGCCGCACCGTCATCGCCCCGAAATAGCCGGCGCTGAGGTCCCGCAGGAAGTTCGTCGAGTGCGAGTAGCCGGCCCCGGCCTCGGCCTGCCAGACTGGACGGCGATGGCGATAGACGAGCGTGGGCATGTGCGTCTCGCCCTCGCGCCAGCGCGAGCCGCTGGCGAGGGTGAGCTGGCCGCGACCGGCGGTGCCACGCGTCGCCGTCGGGGTGAAGTTCCCCGGCTGCACGTGGTTCACGGCGAACGTGAGCGTGCTGCCGTTGTTCTCGGAGCTGAAGGCGCCGTATTGATACGAGAAGGACAGGGTGTCCGACGAAGAGATCTTGAAGTCCAGCGTCGTGCCCAGGGACGAGCGCTGGTTGAACTTCAGGTTGTCGATGATGACGATGTCGGTGAGGTAGGGCCGGTCCGGGGTGGTGTCGGGGTACTGCGTGGCGGCGGTGGCGGCGGCGAGTCCGGTGGTGGCGGCGCCAGCGCCGCGCCAGGTATTGGTGATGCGGTCCTCGGGGATGAACTGGTTGCTGTAGCTCCCGGAGAGGGTGAACCCGAACCGCCGGTTCACGGGCACGATGAACGAGAAGTCGAATCCCGGCTGGGCCTTGTAGGAACCCCCGCGGCGGGGTCCCGGGGTCTCTTCCAGCGTGCGGTAGTTGTCCCGCATCATCAGATACACGCTGCCGACCAACAGCGGCCGGGCGCGTTCGAAGGCGCTTCGCGGGACGATGTTCACGCCCCCGGCGAGGGCGGCCGCGGGCGATTCCGGCGTGGGCGAGTGCGTGACCTCCAGTCGGGCGGCGTTGTGGATCGAGATCTGCAGCAACTCGGTCGAGCGCGAGGTGCTGGCGCTCGAGGTGCTCGCGAGATCGAATCCGCCGACCGTCACCGGCACGTTGTTCGACGGCACGCCGTCCATGGAGATCGTGTTCGCGGTGCCGCCGACATAGTCGACGCTGATTCCCGGCATGAACTTGAGAAACTCACCGACGCTCCCATCGGCGCTGATGCCAAACTCGCCGGCGGAAACAACGTGCGTGATGTTGGGCGCGAAGCGCTGTTCGTTGATGGCGATCGCGGCGCCGTCCATTTCGCGCGAGGCGCCGACGACGAACTCGGACAACCGCACGACCTCGGGTCCGCTTGGTCCACCGAAGGTGAAGTTGCGCTGGGCCGTCGCGCCGGCGGCGACGGGCACGGTTTCGACCAGCGGCTCGAATCCGGTGAAGAACACGCGGATCCGCACATTGCCCGGGGCCAGCGGACCGAGGCGGTACGCGCCGCTGGCATCGGTGAGAGCTTCGATGCCGGTGCCTTCGGCGGTGACGCGCGCCTTCTCGAGATACTCGCCACTGCGGGCGTTGAAGACCTGGCCTTCGATGGTGCCGGTGTTCTGGGCGTTGGCGACGGGGGTGCCGGCGAGGAGCCAGCCGGCGAGGAGGGCGAAGAGGGTGCGGTGGGTCACAGGAGGAGAAGCGGTGTGGTTGCGCGGGGCGGCATTCGGTGGGGCCGGTGGTACCGCCGCCGACGGTGCCTGGCTTTTTACAGTCTTCGCCGGCGCCGGTGTCGCTGGCACGGGGCGGCGGTTGACGAGGAAGCCGCCCGACTTGGGGTCGTGCACGGCGACGAGGCCGGTGCCAGCGAGCAGGCGGTCCAGCGCTTCGCGCGGGGTGAAGGTCCCGGCCAGGGCGTTGGTCTGCTCGCCGCGCACGGCCTCCATCAGGAAGAGGATCGGCCGGCCGGATTCCGTGGCGAATTGCGCCAGGACGGCCGCCGCCTCGCCGCGGGGGAGGCGGTAGTTCCGTTTCGGTTCGTCCGCGGTGGCCCGCGCGGCCACCGCGGTCGCGGCCAGCGCGCAGCACAGGGTGCCGGCGACAACGCGGGACGGTGGGGGGAGGGCGAGGACCATGCGCACGAGGAGGGGCACACTTGAAACGCACGCCGCGCCGAAACGGACTAGTGCCGCCACGAGAATCGCCATCGAGCGGTGGCTGACTGCACCCAGGGAAAACACGGAAGGCAGGGGTCGGGGTTTCCGCGTCTTCGGTGGGTTCCGTGGGGAGGTCGTCCCGACCCCGGGTTCAGCGCGCGCGGCGAAGGACGATTTCCTCCGGCCCGCGGCGCTCGGCCGCAATATCGCCGCCGCGCTCCAGCAGCGCCACGAAGGCCTCCACCTGATCGAGCACCAGCACGCCTCCGAGGCGGCGCTCGCGCAATTCGTCATCGGCCAGCGTCAGCTGAATCGCGTTGCGCCGGTTGAACCGCGCGATCAGTTCCGCGAGCGGCACGTCGCTTAGCACCACGGTACGGCGGTGCCACGCCAGCGCCCCGCGCAACTCCGGCGGAGCCACCTTCTCGATCTCTGGCCGGGCGGTCGCATCGGCCCGCGCCACCCGGGCCCGCTCGCCCGCCCCAAGCTGGGGCAAGGGAGCAGCGGGCGCGGACGCTGGCGGTGGCGTTTCCGGCGCCACCTCCACCCGCCCTTCCTCCACCAGCACTTCCACGGCGGTCGGTGCCAGCCGGACGGTGAAGGCCGTGCCGATCGCCCGCACCGCCACCCCCGCAGCCGTGGCGATGAACGGGTGCACCGCATCGTGCGCCACCTCGAAATGGGCCTGGCCGGCCTCGAGGCGCACCCGGCGGTTCCGGCCGGAGAAGTCGACGCGCACCGCGCTGCGGGCATCGAGGTGGACGGTCGAGCCATCGCGCAGCGCGATCTGCTGCGACACCTCGGTATCGTTCACGAAGTGGTCCCGGCCGGCCATCTGCGCCGTGTAATACCACCAGCCGCACAAGCCGAGCACGACGGCGGCGGCGAGGGCAAGCGGCGCCGCGCGCCGCGGACTGGGAGACCGGAGGGCGGACGGCGGAGGACGGTGGGCGAAAGTCGCGGCCGGAGCCGCTGTGGTGGCCGGGGTGGAATCCAGCGGGCCGAAACGGGCCTCGAGCGGGCGACGCACGGTGGGCATCATTTCCAGCACGGCCATCGTGCGCTCGATCTGGCGCACGGCGGCGGCGTGCCGCGGGTCGGCGGCGCACCAGGCCGCGAAGGCTTCCGCCCGCCCGGGGGCGAAGCCCTCATCGCGCTCGCACAGCCAGATGGCGGCCTGCTCGTCGAGGGGTGTCGGTGGCCCGCTCATGCCGTCTCCTCCTGCGCCCCTGGCGCCAGTTCCTGCAGCAGGCCCTCGCGGGCGAAAAACCGTGCGCAGTCGCGCACACCCTTGACCAGGTGGATTTTCACGGTCGGCACCGCGAGGCCGAGACGGGCGGCGATGTCCCGGCCGCTCAGCCCTTCCACATAGCGCAGCATCATCACCTCGCGGCAGCGCGGCGGCAGGGCGGACACGGCTTCAAACAGCGTCTGCTGCTGGTGGCTGGAGTCGAGGAGGGCAGCCGCATCCGGTGTGTCGGCGGCGGTGGGCAGCGCCTCGAGGTCCGTACCTTCAACGCAGGGCGAGGCGCGACGGCGGCGGAAGAGGTCGATCGCGGCGTTGCGGGCCACGGCGAAGAGATAGGCCTTGGCGCAATCGTCGCGCACCTGGTCGCGCATCCGCAGCATCCGCAGGTAGGCCTCCTGAATCACGTCGTCGTGATCGGGCAACGTGGGAAAGCGCTTCAACAGGTACGCTCGCAGGGCCGGCTCGTGCGGCTGCACGGTCTCGTAGAACCAGCGGGCCTGTTCGGGAGGGGGCATCGGCGCGGATTGGGGCCTCCGCCATGCCGGCGAAGGGCAGCTCTGATTCGCGGCGATTCGGCCAGGGAGTCAAGCGGCCCGGCACCCGCTGCAACTATTCCCGTTTTTGACTAATCCGATTTGCGGGCTTGTTCGTTCGGTCTGCGACGGCGCGATTTGCCACGGTCTCCGGCCCCTTCGCCACCCTCAGCCAGCCCGCGCCGGCTCCCGGCCTGAACTGGGACTCGTTGGCGGTGATGGCTGCGGCGGTCGCGAGCGAGGTTTCGACTCGCTGGGCGGCCCTGCGCTCTTCCCCATGAACATGGGGCTACCGGGCGGGTCCGGGCTAGCATATGCTCAGGACAGTCGCGCGCCCTGATGTCCTTTGCCACGATCGATCCGCCGTCGGTCCGACCTGTCCTGCAGGTCGTCACGCTTGCCTCGCGGTTTCGGGCCCACGGCCCGCGCCGAACCGAGCAAAGGAGGCGCACGTTGCGGGCGGGCGAAGGAGAGGGCCGGGCCCGAATGGGAGAGTGGGGCGGGGGCCGCGGCGTGATCATCCCCGACGGCCCGCTCGCGCCATGAACTTCGAGATTTGGGATGCCCACACCCACCTGAGCGGCGTGCCGGGTGCGACGCCCGAGGCGCGGATGGCGGCGCTGCTGGCCGCCGCGGATCGTCTCGGCATCTCGCGGCTCTGCGTCTTCATGGGGATGACCTGGCACTACGATCCCACCCCCGAACTCCTGCGCCAGGCCAACGACGAGGTGCTGCGGGCGGTGCGGGCTTTTCCCGATCGCGTCTTCGGCTTTGTCTATCTGAATCCGAAGCACCCGCAGGCCAGTCTCGACGAACTGAACCGCTGCGTGCGCGATGGTCCGATGGTCGGGGTGAAACTCTGGGTGGCGCTGCGCTGTGATGATGCGCGCCTCGATCCGCTGGTGGCGCGCGCGACGGAGCTGCAGGCGCCCATCCTGCAACACTGCTGGCTCAAGATCACCGGCAACCTGCCCGGCGAATCCACGCCGATGGATCTCGCCGCCCTGGCGAAGCGCCATCCCCGCGCCAGCTTCATCTGCTCCCACACGGGCGGCGAGTGGGCGCGCGGCATCCGCGCGATCCGACCCCATCCGCACATCCTGGCCGAGATCTGCGGCGGCGATCCGACCGCGGGAATCACCGAGATGGCGGTGCGCGAACTCGGCGCCGAGCGGGTGCTGTTTGGCAGCGATGCCGGCGGCCGCAGTTTTGCCTCGCAGCTCGCCAAGGTTCTTGGCGCGGAGATTCCCGCGGCGGCCCGGCAGCTCATCCTCGCGGGGAATCTGCAGCGTCTGCTCCGGCCCTTTCTGCAGGCCAGGGGGGTGCGGCCGTGACTGCCAGATTGGCCGCGCCGCGCGTTGACCGGCGCGATTTCCTGAAAGCCACGGCCGTGGCCGCGGGAGTCGCGACCCTGGGACGCGCCGGGGAGGGTGCCGCCGCGGCGGCCACCGTGGGGTCGAGCGAGCTCGTCGACACCAACGTCTACCTTTCCCGATGGCCGCTGAGCCGGTTGCCGCATGACGACACCGCCGCGCTGGCGGCCAAACTCCGCTCTGCCGGGGTGACCCAGGCCTGGGCGGGCAGTTTCGATGGCTTGCTGCACCGCGATCTCGCTTCAGTGAATGCGCGGCTGGCGGAGGAGTGCCGTCGCCACGGCGCCGGGCTCCTGGTGCCGTTCGGTTCGATCAACCCGCAGCTGCCGGATTGGGAGGAGGACCTGCGCCGGTGCGCGGAGGGGGAGCGCATGCCCGGCATCCGGTTGCATCCGAATTATCACGGCTACACGCTCGATCACCCCGCGGTCGCCCGCCTCCTGCGCCTCGCCGCCGAGCGCGGTCTGCTCGTCCAACTCGTCCTGGTGATGGAAGACGAACGGATGATGCACCCCATGCTGCGGGCGGCGCCGACGGACCCCAAGCCACTCGCCGGGCTGGTGCGGCAAACCCCCGGACTGCGGCTCATGCTTCTGAATGCGCAGCGGACGTTGCGCGGTCCGGCGCTGACTTCAATCCTCGGGGCGGGCGAGGTGGGTGTCGATCTTGCGATGCTCGAAGGGGTGGGAGGCGTCGCCGCCCTGCTGGCGGGCGGTGTGCCGCTGGAGCGCGTGCTGTTCGGCTCCTTCGCGCCGATGTTCTACTTCGAGTCCGCCGTGTTGAAGTTGCAGGAGTCGGTGTTGAGCGAACCGCAATTGGCGGCGATCCGCGGCCGGAACGCCCGGCGGCTGCTGGCCGCTGGGCGCTGAGCCGCCGCCGGAGTTGTCCTCCAGTCCACCCGGCTCCCGCACCGCCGGGTCGGCGGCGCCGGGCCCGCGCGCTCAGGCGTTCTTAATCCTCTCGGCGTGCTTCTGGATCTTCCAGACCGCGTCGACGATGTCGGCCATGTCCTGCCGGCTGCCCAGGAACATGCCGGTGCTGTTGAGCCAGACCGAGGTCTGAAAAGTCTCGAGCAGCTTGGGGCAGTGATTCCGCTCCTTGTACTTCGCGAAGTCGAGTTCCGCAGCCGGGTAGAGTTTCCGATACG
The DNA here is from genome assembly GCA_016222805.1 of Verrucomicrobiota bacterium. Classification (GTDB taxonomy): domain Bacteria; phylum Verrucomicrobiota; class Verrucomicrobiia; order Opitutales; family Opitutaceae; genus ER46. The sequence goes on from JACRQG010000027.1 coordinate 281,254, forward strand.
TGCGCGAGGCCAGGGTCTCGCGCAGCAGGCCCTGCGTGTAGAGCGGATCGTTGGGATATCCGCCGGTCACGCTGACGCCCTCCGCCCCCAGGGCCTTGACGAACTTGTCGCGCGGGAGGCCCTGGAACGCCTGGGCGTCGTAGATGAAGGGGCACATGTAATAGGAGAGACTGTCGACGCCGTCGTACAAACGGATCGGCTTGATGCCTGGAATCTCGGCCAGCTTGGCCCGGAGCCAGTTGCCGTTCTCGTTGCGCGTGCGGTGCTGGGCTTCGAAGCGCTGCAACTGGATGAGCCCGATGGCGGCCTGGTACTCCGCCATGCGGATCTTGTTGCCGAGACGGTACGAGTGAATGGTGCTGGCGTAGGTGCCGGGCGCGATGCTGGAGGCGTAACCGTAGTTGTGGTACGAGTAGAGCCGGTCCTTGAAGTTGCCGTCGTCGGTGGTGATCGCTCCGCCTTCGCCGATCGGCATGATCTTGCTCGTCTGGAAGCTGAAACAGCCCGCGTGACCGAACGAGCCCATCTTGCGGCCCCGGATGGAGGACAGATGCGCCTGGCAGGCGTCCTCGACCACGAACAGGTTATGCTCCCGCGCGATCTTCATGATCGTCTCCATGTCGGACGGGAAGCCGCAGATGTGGACGGGCAGAATCGCCTTGGTGCGGGGCGTGATCTTCGCGCGGATCTTCTCCGGGTCGATCTGGTAGGTCGTCGGATCAATGTCCGCGAAGACCGGAATCGCCTTCTGATAGAGGATGCCGAAGATCGACGCGCTGAAGGTGTAGGGCGACATGATGACCTCGTCGCCGGGCCCCACGTCGAGCTCCATGAACGCGGCGCTCAGGGCGTTGGTGCCGTTGACGACGGCGAGGGCGTGCTTGTTGCCGATCAGTTTCGCCCACTTTTCCTCAAATTCCGTGACCAGCTTGGCCCGGGACCAGACGCCGCGCTTCATGACCTCCGCGAGCTGCGGGTCGTCCGCGGCTTCCCACTGGGGCCATTTCGGCCAGCCGCCCTGGTGGACGGGCGCGCCGCCGAGGATGGCGGGCGCAGCGACATCGGATTTCTTGGCGCCGGGGCCGGAGGCGGCGGTGACGCTCGCCATCGCGAAGGCTCCGCCGATGGCGCCGGCCGATCCCGTCTTGAGAAAACTGCGGCGGCTCAGGTTCGTAGGCATGATGATGATCCTCGTTGGGTGGGAGAAGGAGGTACCGCGTTCCGGGGCGGAGACCGTTCCACTTCCTGCTCAAGTTACCTGAAATCAGCCCCACCCGATATCCCCATCTTCATGGGGATTTCAGGGAACCGGACTTCCCGCTAGGTTCGCGCCGCGTCGGTGTCCGTCCAGCGCCGTCTTGTCTTTCCCTTATGCCCGCTTCCTTCGTCGATCCGGCGGCTCGCGCCACTCACCCGTGGCCGATGGGGGCCGACGGGAGCCGCATGGGCATCAAGAACGGCAGCGTCCCTCCCGCTGTCCGAGGATCGGGGGAGGCCACGCCCGCTAATTTTTCCAGGAAATCCCCATGAAAGACCAACCGTCCGCCGTCTCCCGCCGCGATTTTCTCGCGACCACCTCCGCCGCCCTCCTTGTGAGCCAGGCCCCGGCTGCCGCCGCGGCCACGCCGAAACTTGCCCTGCAGGGCGGGGAAAAGGCGGTCAAGACCCCGGTCAAACGCGCCCGCCGCTGGGGCGACCTGGAGCGCGAACGGCTCAACGCGATGCTCGAGCAGGACTCGCTTCTCTACTGGAAGGGGCCGCAGACGGCGCTCGCGTTGGAGCGATTCAGGAAGATCCATCCCTTCAAGTGGGCCCATACGTGCTCTTCCGGCACCGCCGCGCTCCATATCGCGGTGCTCGCCGCGGGAATCGGGCCGGGCGACGAGGTCATCACCTCGCCCATCACCGACATCGGCACCGTCATCGGCGTGATTTACCAGCATGGGGTGCCGGTGTTCGCCGATCTGGGTGCGAGCACCTACAACCTGGATCCGGCCGACGTGGAACGGCGCATCACCCCGCGCACGAAGGCGATCATCGCGGTGCACCTGTGCGGCAATCCCTGCGACCTGCGCGCGCTCAAGGCGATCGCGGACAAACACCAGCTGATCCTGATCGAGGACTGCTGCCAGGCGTGGGGCGCGAAATACCGGGGCCAGCCCATCGGCTCCGTCGGCCACATCGCCTGCTGGTCGCTGCAGGACACCAAGCACATCACCTGCGGCGATGGCGGCGTGGTGGCCTCGAGCGACGAACGCTTCGGGCCGTTGCTCCAGAAATGCGGCGACAAGGGGGCCGACCGCGGCAAGGGCGGCGGCTTCCAGATGTTCGCCACCAACTACCGCATGAGCGAACCTCAGGCCGCCGTGCTGGCCGCCCAGTTGGAGCGGCTCGAGGGCTTCGCCGGCGCGCGCGCGCGACTCGGGCGCCTGCTCACCGAGAAGATCTCCGGCATTCCCGGTATCCTGCCGCACCAGGTGCATCCCGAGGACCGGTGCGTGTATTGGTTCTATTTCATGCGGTTCAAGGAGGCGGCGTTCCGCTGCAACCGCGCGGACTTCGTCAAGGCGCTCGCGGCCGAGGGCGTCGTCTGTTCCGCCGGCTACATCGCCGTGCCGCTGCATCGCGAACCGGTTTTTCAAAAGCACGGTTTCTTTGCCGGACGCTGGCCGGTAAAGGAGATGGGTCTCACGGCGATGGACTTCACCAAGCACCACACCCCCGAGGTCGAGGCCATCCTGCAAAACGGGATCAGGTTCGTGATTCACGAGGGCATGACCGAGGCCTACATCGACGGGGTTGCCGAGGCGGTGCGCAAGGTGGCCGCGCATTACGCCGTGTGATCCTGGCGGCGACGGAGGCTGCCGCTGCGGCCCGATCGGCGCCCAACGGACCCTCCCGCGCGGCGGTCCGCCGGGGGCGGTCGGATTGTCCCTTGTCGTGCCGGGCTTCCGCTTCAAATGTCCCGTTGTGCTGCCCTCGCCTTGCCTCCGGCTGAGTCTCCTCGCCCTGCGCTGGATCCTGGCGGGCGGCGTGTCGGGTGCGGCCCTGCGCGGGCAGGAGTCCGCCGCCGCGTGGGCGCCCCCGCCAACGTTTGTGGCGCGCACGTGGCGCCTGGCGGACGGCTTGCCCCACAACACCGTCATGGCGCTCATCCAGTCGCGCGACGGGTACCTTTGGATCGGGACGATCAATGGCCTCGTCCGTTTCGATGGCGTGCAGTTTCGCCGCTTCAGCCTGGCGGACGGCCTGCCCAGTCTTTCCGTACGGGTGTTGTTCGAGGACCGCGCGGGTGCGTTGTGGATCGGCACTGACAACGGACTGAGCCGCTACCACGCCGGCCGCTTCACGAGTTGGACCGTGCGCGAGGGTCTGGCCGGCGATTTCATCACGGCGCTGGCGGAGCGGGACGACGGGGTGATCTGGATCGCCACCCGGACCGGAGTCAACCGGTGGCGGCAGGGCCGGTTGGAACGGGATGCCACCGTTGGCGACCACACGGTGGGGGGGCTCGTGGTCGATGCAGGTGGCAGCGTGGTCGCGTCCGTCGGCGAACTCGGTCTGTTGCGGTGGAACGGCCGCGATTTCATCCGGGTGCCCGACCCTCCGGGAGCCGCGCCGGTCCACCCGGTCTCCTTGTTTCGGGATCGCGGGGGCCGCATCTGGGCCGGCACCAACGCCGGACTGCGTTGCCTCGAATCAGGCACTTGGAAGGCCTTCGGTGCCGAATCCGGCCTGCCCGTGGTCGGGATCACCAGTATCACGGAAGGCGGCGACGGTCGCTTGTGGGTTGGAACCCGCGACGAAGGCCTGTTCTACCTCCGTGACGGCCGATTCCACCGCATTACTCCGGAGGACGGGCTGGGCGACACGGCCATCCTCGCGACGCATGAAGATGGCGAAGGGAACCTCTGGGTGGGCACGCGCGCCGGCGGTTTGTGCCGCCTGCGTCCCCGACAGATGTTTGTCTGGCGGCACCTCGACGGCGGCGTGGAGGTGGCCCCGCGTTCCCTGGCCGAGGCGGCCGACGGCACCGTTTGGATCGCCGCGTACGGACGCGGGTTGTATCGCATCGAACCGGACACCGCCGGCCGCTTCGTTCGGCAAGCGCTGCCCGCGCTCCCCGCGGTCCTGTGGAGCGATCCGATCGCGGCCGATCGCGAAGGAAACCTCTGGTTTGCGACGGGCGGCGTCTTGAAGCAGTGGCGGCGGGGGGCGCTGGTGGCGGAACACACGCTCCCGGCGGAACTGCTGGGCGATCCCGTGCGTTGCCTGCGGGAGGATCGCGAGCGCGGGCTGTGGATCGGCACGTGGGGCGGCCGCCTGCTGCGACTGCGCGATGGCACTTTCGCCGTTTTCAGTGACGGCCTGCCCCGGGCCATGGCCTCCGCGCTCACCCAGACGCCCGACGGTGCGGTCTGGGTCGGCACCTATGGCGCCGGGCTCGGCCGGCTGCTGAACGGCGTTTGCACGACCTTCACGCAGAAGGACGGCCTCTCGAGCGATCTCGTGCGCGCGCTCCAGGTGGACTCGCGCGGCAACCTGTGGGTTGGCACGGAGGGTGGGGGATTGAACTGTTTGCGCGACGGAAACGTGCGGGTCCTCGGACCATCCCAGGGACTCGAGACCGACACGGTGGTGCAGATCCTGGAGGATCAGGCCGGTGACCTGTGGCTGGGCACCTATCAAGGAGTGCTGCGTGTCGCGCGGTCAGACCTCGAGGAACTACTCGCCGACCGCCGCTCCCGCTTGCATCCCCGCCGGTTCGACCACGCCGACGGATTGTTGTCGGCCCAGTGCAACACCGGGCCGTCCGGCGCCCTGCGCGCACGCGATGGCGGTTTGTTTTTCTGCACCTACCAGGGCCTGCTGCACATTCAGCCGCGCCTGGTGGCCGACACCCCGGCCCCGCCGGTCGTGCGGCAGGAGGATTTCATCGTGGCGGGAAAGGTGTGGGATCGTTCCGGCGTCGCGGCTCATGCCACGCAGATTACCCCGGGACAGCAGCGGTTCGAGTTTCGCTATACCGCGCTGCGGACCGTGGCGGCCGAGCGCGTGCGTTTCCGCTATCGGTTGTCCGGACTGGAAACCGAATGGAACGAGGCCGGATCCCGTCGCAGCGCCTACTATAGTTACCTGCCGCCCGGTCGCTATCGCTTCGAGGTGACGGCCCATGAGGGCGACGGAGTCTGGAATCCGGCCGCGGCCACGCTCGAGTTTGTCGTGCTCCCGCACTTCTGGGAGACCCTGTGGTTCCGGATCGCCAGTTGGCTGGGCGGCGTGCTGGTGGCGGTCGGCATCGTCGTGGCGCTGCTCCGGCAGCGGCATCGGCGGCAGGTGCGGGCGCTGGAGCACCAGCGGGCGGTCGAGCGCGAACGCGCGCGCATCGCGCGCGACCTGCACGACGAGCTCGGCAGCCGGCTGACCAAGGCCGGCATGGTCGCCGAGATGGCCGCCCGCGATCTCGCCGCCCAGCCCGGGGCCCGCCAGCGGGTGCTCGCCCTGCGCGCGACGCTCGACGAGGTCACGGCCACCATGGACGAACTCGTCTGGGCCGTGAACCCAAAGCACGACACCCTCGATGGGCTCGCCAACTACCTGATTCGCTTCACGCAGGAGTTCTTTCGCGACTCCCCCATTCGCTGTGAACTCAACATCCCGCCCGACCTCCCGGCGGCGCCCTTGGTCGCCTCGTTGCGGCACGACCTCTTTCTCGCCTACAAGGAGGCCGTGGCCAACGCCGCCAAGCACGCGCGCGCCACGGTGATCACGGTGCGCGCGGAGTTCGACGGCCACCGGCTCACCCTCGAGGTTTGCGATGACGGGGTCGGCTTTGATCCCGCCGCCCCGCGGAGTCGGGGCCGCGGCCTGGAGAACATGGGCGAACGCCTCCAGTCGGTCGGCGGCCAGGCGACGATTGTCTCGGCGCCGGGTTGCGGGACCAGCGTCCGCTTCGCCGTTCCGCTCGCCGGACTCCCCCACGTTCATGGGAATTCCCCTTCCGCTCCCAAAGTGCTTCCATGACCCCGAAGCCACTCTCCATGCGGACCCCTGCCAACACCTCCGCTGCTCCGCGCCCCGATGCCGCCACCATCCGGGTCTCCATCGTGGAGGACGATGACTGGATCCGCGACAATCTCGCCGCCGGCCTGGACGACACCCCCGGCCTGCGCTGCCTCAGTCGTTTTCGCTCTGCCGAGGAGGCGCTCGCCGCCCTGCCCGCCGCACCACCCGAGGTCGTGCTGATGGACATCGGCCTGCCGAAGATGACGGGCATCGAATGTGTGCGGCAGTTGAAGGCCGTCGCGCCCTCCATCCAGGTGCTCATGCTCACCGTCTATGGTGACAGTGAGCGTGTCTTTTCCGCCCTGCTGGCCGGCGCGGATGGCTACCTGCTGAAGCGCGCGAGTCGCGAGGAACTGCTCGATGCCATCCGCCAGGTGCATCGGGGGGAATCGCCGATGGACGGGCACATCGCCCGCCAGGTCGTCCAGTTCTTCAATCGCCGGGGAGCCGCTCCCGCCGAGGTCGATCAACTCTCCCGTCGCGAGCGGGAGGTATTGGAACAGCTGGCGCGGGGCGCGGCGTACAAGCAAATCGCGGACACGCTTGGCATCAGCATCGAGACGCTTCGAGGTTACATCAAGGTGGTCTACCGGAAGCTGCACGTCCACTCCCGCGGGGAGGCCGTGGCCAAGTACGGTCCGCGCTGAGCGCCCGGCCCTCCCATGAATATGGGGCTACCGGGTGGCCGGCCACACGATATAGTTGCCCGGCAGTAGACTCCGGTTGCGCCGCAGTTCCTTCCCGGCCGGGTGGCCGAGCCGGGTGTCCTGCGCTCGCGACCATCCCGGCGCCGCGGAAACGGTGCCGAAAAGCTCCTGCCTCATCCTCCCATGACGTTTCCCCGGTCCTCTCGCCCGCTCGGGCTTGTGCTTGGCGCGCTGGCGATTTTCTCCGGGGGACTTTCCGTCGTCCGCCTTCCCGTCACGGTGCCAGGCGGGCAGGTCGCGCGCGCCGATGTCGCGCTCACTTCCGACCTCTACCGACCCGAGCCCGTGACCGTGGCAGGCATCCGAAGAGGCTCGGCCGCGGCCATTCTTCCTTGAAACCATGAAACACCACACCCCCCAACTCGCCGGGCTGCTCTTCGCGACGGCGACCATTGCCCTGGCTGCTGGCGATCCCTTCCAGCCGCGGACCAAGCTCACCGCGCGCACCTACAATTCGGGGTTCGCCGATGCCCACGACACGTACAACGGCATGGGCTGCGGCAGTGATGGGAAGATCTACTATGTGCTGAGCTCGGAAAAGTACGATGTGGGCGCGTTGATGTACGCGTTTGATCCGGCGACGAAGAGCATCAAGCAGGTCGGCGATCTGACCGAGGCCTGCGGCGAGAAGGGCAAGAAGACCATCGTGCAGGGCAAGAGCCACGTGAACTTCGTGGAGATGGGCGGGAAGCTCTACTTCTCCACGCACATCGGGTTCTACAGCATGGTCGACGGGATGGAGAAGCCGGGCATCCCGCCCGCGGGCTGGAAGCCCTATCCCGGTGGGCACTTCCTCTCGTACGATCTCAAGACGGGCAAGTTCGAGGACTTCGGCATCGGCCCGGGCGGCGAGGGCATCCTGACGACGAGCATGGATACCCGGCGCGGCCGGCTGTACGGCATCAGCTGGCCCAAGGGCTACTTCTTCCGCTACGACCTGAAGAAGAAGGAGTGGAAAAACTACGGGCTCTTCGCCGCCCAGGGTGAGGACGGCAAGGGGGCCGACTATCGGACGCTCTGCCGGTCCATCGCGGTGAACCTCGACGATGGTTCCGCCTACTTCAGCAACGCCAACGGCGACATCTTTCGCTGCGACTACGCCGAGGATCGCGTGGTGCCGGTGAAGGGCGAGGACCTGCGGAAGGACTACTTCGGACAATACGATCCCACGTCGCCGGGGCACATGGGGTACAACTGGCGGCAGACGTTCTACCGGCCCGCCGACAAGATGATCTACGGCGTGCACGGCAATTCGGGCTACCTCTTCCGCTACGAACCGGCCCGCAACCGCATCGAGGTGCTCGAACGCATCACCTCCGATGTGTCGAAGGCCAGCGGCATGTTTGATCAGTTCAGCTACGGCTACCTCGGCTTCGCGGCCAGCGCGGACGGCAAGACGATCTATTATCTGACGGGCGGTCCGATCTACCAGGATGGCCGGCGCGTGGCCGGCAAGACCAGCACGGCGATGGGGGAGGCCAAGGGGCTGGAGAACCTCCATCTGATCACCTGCGACCTCCCCACGATGAAGTACCGCGACCACGGGGCGATCTTCTACGAGAACGGCCAGCGGCCGCTGTACGTGAACTCCATCGCCATCGGTCTCGACGGCACGGTGTACTTCCTGGCCCGCATCACCGAAGGCGGCAAGACCCGCACCGATCTCGTCAGCGTCAAACCCCGCTAGCCTGCACCAGGGCGCCCGGCCTCGCATGAACGCTCCCTTCGCGCACTGGCGCGTGACCGCGCCCGACCGGAGCGCGCGCCAATGAGGTTCATTCGGAGCCGCGGCGGCGGGTGCCGGCCCAGAACGACAACTCTGCCCCCGCCGCCGCCCGGCGGGGCGCCTTCGCCATTGTACGCACCTTCACCATGAACTCACCGTCGTCCCGGTCCCTGTGTTGTTACTCCTTGCTCGTCTGGCTTGGATTCGTTCTGGGAGCCGCCGAGGCGGCCGTCGCGACCGGGACGGTGGCGGGTCGCGTTTCCCACGCCGACACCGGTTCGTTCCTGGCCGGAGCCATCATTTCCGCCGGCCGCGCGGAATGGCAGACGACGGCGGATCGTTCGGGGGAGTTCTCACTTACGCTGCCGGCGGGACGGCATGTCGTCGCCGTGACCTTCACGGGATTGAACGCCGCGCAGGAGACGATCGACGTGCCGCCCGGCGCCGTGGTCACGCGGGACTTCACGCTCACGGCGGAGATCTACCGGTTGGATAAGTTCGTCGTCGCAGGCATGCGCGAGGGCCAGGCCGCGGCGATTCAATCGCAGCGCGAAGCGATGAACGCGAAAACCAGCGCGGCGCTCGACGCCCACGGCAATCCGGGTGCCGCCGTTGGCGAACTGCTGCAGCGCCTCCCCGGCATCGCGGTGGATATCGGCAGCGGCGGCGAGCCGGGGGCGGTCTACATCCGCGGCATGGCGCAGAATTTCAGTTCGATGCTGCTCGATGGCGCACCGCTCGCCGTCACCGACGGGCAGACCGTGGCCGGTTCCTACATCTACCTCGGCCAGGTGAGCTCGAGCACGTTGGAATCGCTGGAGGTCATCAAGGCGCCGTTGCCCGAGATGGATGGCAACGCGATTTCCGGCTACATCAATCTGCGCACGAAGCGCGCCTTCGACCGCGCGCCCGGCCGACGAATCACCGCGGCGGTCGGGACGAAATGGGCCCGGCTCAACCAGGACGCGAGCGTGCCCGGGCGCGATCGGCCGAAGCTCGATTTGCTGAGCCTCGACTACTCGGAGGTCTTCAGCGTGCTGGGCGGCAAGAACAATCTCGGGATTGCGGCTTCGGTGAACTTCAATGCCAGCGGCAATTACGTCCACGAGGCGGGCCCCTCGCTGCAACTCGCGGCCAACAACGCGTTGTTCGTCGCGCCCCCGGCCGCCGGGGCCAACCCCGAGCCGCTGATCCGCGGTTGGAGTTCCGGCAACTGGAGCGCGAATGCCGCGAACAACTATGCGAAGAACTTCAGTTTCAACGCCGACTACCGGCTCAGCGCCAACACCACCTTTTCCTGGAAGACCACGGCCGCCAACACCCGCACCGATCGCGGCGCCTACCCCTCCTATTTCCGCTGGCGCCTCGACGTGCCCCAAGCCGCGGCGAGCTTCGCGCCCGGCAGCACGTATGACGTGGTGACCACCAACCCGGTCGGCACCGCGAGTCTCGAGTCGACGCTCTATATCCGGGAGAGCGAAACCTACACGTTTGCGGCCGGGCTGGAGCAGCGCTTGCTCAGTCGCTCGGCCAAGCTGACGATTGATGGGAGCTACAATCGGAACCGCACGACCTATCCGGCCATCAACGAGGTGAAGGCCCAGGTCACCGGTGTCGGTTTCCGCCTCGATCGTCGTGGGCAGGAGCCATGGTTGCCGCAGATCAGCCAGATCGCGGGCCGGGACTGGAGTGATCCGGCGAGCTATGCGATTGTGCCTTCGCAGACGACCGGCTCGCGGGTGATCGCGTTCAACACCCCGGCGGTGCGCTCCAGCCTGCAGGCCGATCTGCAGAAGGATTGGGCGGGGCGCTTCCCGGCCAGCTTCAAGATCGGAGGCAAGCGTGCGACCAACAGCGTCAAATCGGATCGCAGCTACCGTTATTACACCTATGTCGGGCCGACCGCCGGGGGCATCGCCTCCGCCGTGGGCTACCACATCAAGATGGGCGAGGGCCATTATGGTCCCTTCCCCTTCCTGCAAGTGCCGACCACGGGCCTGCCGAACGATCTCTGGAACAACCCCGCCAACTTCACGCAGACGCCGGTCCAGGTCTGGCAGACCGTGCTCGACAGCAAGGGATCGCGCACGGAAATCAAGGAGGAGATCACCGCCGGCTACCTGCAGGGACAGGTGCGGCTGAGCCGCCTCCGCGTCCTCGGCGGCGTGCGGATCGAGGAAACGGTGCCCTCCGGCGGCAGCTTCATCCGCCGGGCCATTACCACCGGTCCGGCCGCCAACACCTCCAGCGCGGCACTCACGGCCGAGCAGAACGCGGCGCGGGCCGAGGCCAACTGGCCCGAATATGCGCGGCAGAGCGCCCGCTACACCAACGTGTTTCCCGGGCTGCACTTCGTCTACGATCTCGGCCCGGGCTGGCAGGCGCGCGCCAGCTACAACGTCTCCATCACCCGGCCCGGCGGCGGCCAGCTCCTGCCCAACTTCAACATCAACGACGTGGCCCGCACCATCAGCAAGGGTAACGTCGACCTCAAGCCGTACACCTCGGACAACTTCGAACTGGCCCTGCAGCGCTACTTCGAGCCGGTCGGAATGATCTCCGTCGGCGCCTTTCAAAAGCAGATCACGAACTACTTCCGCACCCTCAGCAGCGTGGTGCCCGCCGGGCGGGACAACGGCTTCGACGGCCAGTACGAAGGCTTCACTCTCAACATGGCCCGCAATGTGGGCGACGCCCGGATCCGCGGGATCGAGCTGAGCTACGCCCAGCAGTACACGTTCCTCCCCGGCCTGCTCCGGGGTCTCGGCGGCTACGCCAACTTCACCTACCTCGAGACGGTCGGGAATTTCGGCGGTCTCACCACGGTGAAGCAGCTGCAGAACTTCACGCCCCGCACCTATAACGCGGGCCTCACCTATCGCTGGCGGGGCTTCGAGCTGCGGCTGCTGGGGAACTTCCGGAGCCAGACCTACGTGCAGACCCTCACGGCGGGTTCGGCGACCACGAGCGGCACCGGCACCGGCGGCATCATCGGGCCGCAGGTCTTCGACGTCTTCCAGGACGGCAGGATGCTGCTCGACCTGAAGGCGCAGTACGCGATCACCCGGACGTATTCAATCTACCTGGATGTCTACAACCTCACCCGCGAGTGGAGCTTCGAGCGCATCTTCGCCGCCTACGGGCGGGAGCACCAGCTCCAGGCGCAGGGTAACGGCACGGTCTTCCATGCCGGCTTGCGGATGCGGTTCTGAACCCTGGTGGGCCCCCCGCACGCGGCCCAATTCCGATCTTCCCCCCCCTCCTTACCATGACAAATCGGACCCGCCGTGACTTCCTGCAAACCTCGATCCTCGGCGCCGCCGCCGCTGTCGCCAGTTGCCACCGGAGCTATGGGCAGGTCGGGGCCGTTCGGGGCAGCGCCAATGGCGACATCCGCGTCGCGGTGGTCGGGCTCCGCACCAAGGGACTCGAGCACATGCTCGAGTATGCCGGTCGGCTGAAGGGAGCGCGGCTCGTGGCGCTCTGCGACTGCGACCGCGAAATCCTGGCGGCGCGCCAAGCTGAATGCGGGAAGCTCGGTGTCACCCCGGCCGTCTTCCGCGACTACCGGAAGCTCCTCGAAAGCCGTGACGTCGACGCCGTGGTGCTGGCTCCGCCGAACCATCATCACTCGCTTATGACCATCTGGGCCCTAAAGGCGGGCAAGGATGTGTATGTCGAGAAACCGCTCTCGCACAACATCTGGGAAGGACGGCAGGCCGTGGCCGCGGCGCGCAAGTACCCGAAAAACGTCGTGCAGGCCGGCATGCAGAACCGCTCCTCCGACGACATCAAGGAGGCGATCGCGTACGTTCGCTCCGGCCAGCTCGGGCGGATCCAGTGGGTGCGCGGTCTGTGCTACAAACAACGCGACAGCATCGGCCGCACCACCGGCCCGCAGCCCGTTCCCGCGGCGATCGACTATGACCTCTGGACCGGTCCCGCCGATCTCACCCCGCCCCGGCGCAATTCGCCCAAGAACGGGACCGTGCACTACGACTGGCACTGGTTCTGGAACTACGGTGGGGGCGACATCTGCAACCAGGGAGTGCACCAACTGGACATCGCCCGCTGGTTTCTCGACGAACCCGGGCTGCCGCCGTCCGTGATCAGCTTTGGCGGCCGTTTCGGCTATCGCGACGACGCCGAAACGCCCAACACGCTCGTCACCGCCTTTGACTACCCGCGGGCGCCGCTGATCTTCGAGGTGCGCGGGCTGCCGGCCAAGGCGGGCATGCAGGCGATGGACGCCTATCGGGGCACGCGGATTGGCGTCATCGTGCAGTGCGAGGGCGGGTATGTGGCCGTGAGCGAGACCGGTACCGCCGTCATCTACGACCGCCAGCACAAGATTCTGCGGAAGCTCGCGGAGAGCACCCTGGTCACGCACTACGCCAATTTCGTGCGGGGGATGCAGACGCGCCAGGTGTTCACCGGCCTGATCGAGGACTGCCATCTCTCCACGTCGCTCTGCCACCTCGCGAATATCTCCTATCTGCTCGGCGCCGGCACTTCGCCGGGGGCGTTGGCAGAGGCCATCCGCGCGGACGCTTCCTCCCGCGAGGCCTGTGAACGGATGTTGGATCACCTGCGGGCCAACGGGATTCCAGCCGGCGAGCCCACGGTGCTCGGTCCGCGCCTGCCGATCGATGCCGCCAGCGGTCGGGTCGTCGGTCCGGACCCGACCATCCGCGCGGCGGCGAACGCCTGCCCGATCATGCGGCGTACGGGCCGGGGGGCCTTCGCCATTCCCGTCATTGATGATCGGCCGGTCGCGGCGGGCTAGCCGCCCGGATCAACGGGGTCACCTCCTTCCTCCTCCCGACACCATGAAACCAAGACCGCTTCGCAATCCCCTCAGCGCCCGCCGGTGGCGGGCTCTCGGCCTCACCCTGGCCCTCAGTCTCGGGCTGCTCCCGTTGGCCGCCGCGCCGGTTTCCGGCCGGGTCACCGGCGTCGTCACCAATCGGGCGACCGGCGACCTCCTGGCCGATGCCGTCGTCACGGTCGAGGGTGGCGCCGCCACGACGACAAGCGAGCGCGCGGGCAACTACAGTCTCAGCCTGCCGCCCGGGAAATACACGCTCGTCGTGCATTACGTCGGCTTGGACTCCGCGCGGGTGCCCGTGACCATCGAGGCGGAGCGCACGACGGTGGCCGACATCGCGCTTACCTCCGAGGTCTACGTGCTCGACCCGGTCGCGGTGAAGGGCATCCGCGAGGGCAATGCGCTGGCGATTCAGCAACAGCGGCAGTCGATGAACGTGAAGACGACCGTGGCGACCGATGTCTTCGGCAACCCCGCGGCCAACCCCGGCGAACTCGCGCAACGCCTGCCGGGCGTCGCGGTCGACATCATCGGCAGCGAGGTACGCAGCGTCTATGTGCGCGGCATGGCGCCGGGATTCGCGCAGCTCACCATCGACGGGGATCGGATGGCGAGCTCGGCCGGCACCAGTGGCGGCCGCGATGTGCAGATCGAGCAGCTCGGCACGGGCAACATCCAGCAGGTGGAGCTGATCAAGGCCCCCACGCCGGAGATGGACGCCAACGCGATCGGCGGCTATCTCAACCTCGTGGCGCGGCGTTCCTTCGACAGCCCGCGCCGGCAGATTGGCCTCACCACCGGTGTGCTCTGGCGCAAGCGCGGGTTCTCCGGCAGCCCGTTCCAGGATCGCGCCGACGGCCTCGACCTGCTCGCCCTCACCTTCAGCGACGCCTACGGGGTGTGGGGCGGGAAACGGAACCTGGGGATCGCCTTCAACTTCAACTTCCGCCGCTCCGCCACGACCCAGGACGAGATGGGTCCGGGCGCCCTGACCGGCCCGGCGGCCGCCTGGCTCAATCCGCTCGGCGCGCAGCCCCTGCAGCGGGTGTTTGGCACGGGTGACTTCGGCTACAAGGCCGATTCGCGCAACTCCGGCCTGGCGGTCGACTACAAGGTCAGCGACACGTCGATCGTCTACGCCAAGCTGCAGATCAATTCGAACTACCAGTACCAGCAGTATTTCCGTCCCACGGTCGGTAACAGTGCGGCCACCGCGGCGAGCTTCACGCCGGACAGCACCTTTCTCCGCACGGTGATGCTGCCCGCGACCGCCGTCACCGCCGACGTCGAGTCTTCGGATTTCACGAAGAAGGCGCTGAACTGGTTTCTCAGCGGTGGGAGCGAACACAAGATCTTCCAGGGGGCCGGCCTCCTGAGCCTGCGCGGCAGCTATTCCCACGCGAACATCAACTACCCGGCGTGGATCCGCCTGCACTCGATCGCCCGGGGCATCGGTTTCCAGCTCGATCGCAGCCGCGCCGAACAGTGGTTTCCGGAATTCACGCAGACGGCGGGGCCCGCGTTGACCGAGCCCGCCAGCTACAACCTCACGAGCTACACCCGCCAGTCGTACAAGGCGCCAAATGATCTCTACGGCGGCCGCGTCGACTACAAACACGTGTTCCGGACCGCGCGACCGTTGTTCGTGAAACTCGGCCTGAAATACGACAGCGACGAACGGGCGCCGAACCAGCAGTACTCGCAGCGCACGTGGGTGGGCGCCGATGGCGCGCCCAACACCTCCGATGACTCGATGGCTCCGTACGCCGTCGTGAGTTACCGGCAGAGCGACGGCCGGTATGGACCCTTCCCCTTTGCCAACATTCCCGGCTCGGGTGGCAAGGGTGACACGCTCGCGGTCCCGTCCAGTTACTGGGGCCGCACCGCGGCGGACGCCTACACCGATTACGTCAACTCGCAGCTCAACGATGTGAAGCTGCGGGAGCGCATCGGGGCGGCCTACGTCCAGGCCAACCTCCAGCTTGGCCGGCTGCGGGTGCTGGGCGGGATCCGAATGGAGGAAACGAAGACGCGGGGCACCGCCTGGGTGCGCAACACCTCGGCCTCCTGGGGGGGGAACTCCGTGGGCGGCGCCAATCTCGATCCCGCGGTGGTCGCGGCCAACGAGGCGCGCGCGGCGCGGTCCTTCGTGCGGCGTGAGACGGCCGAGGGCAAGTACCGCAACGTGTTTCCCGGGCTCCACTTCGTCTACGAGCCCTTTGAAAGCCTGCTGCTGCGGGCGAGCTACAACAAATCGATCACGCGTCCGCCGACCGCGAACCTGCTGCCGTCGATCACCGAAAATCCCGATTCCACGCCGCCCACCATCACCCTCGGCAATCCCAACCTGCGACCCTACACCGCCGACAACTTCGAGTTGGGAATCGAGAAGTACTTCGAGCCGGTGGGCGTCGTCAGTGTGAATGTGTTCCGGAAGAACATCTCGAACTACTTCCGCAGCTTCGTGCGCGATCTCGGGGCCGGCGGCCTCGACGGCCAGGGGGCCTACGCGAATTACCGTCTCAGCCAGGCGCTCAACATTGGCCAGGCGCGGATCCAGGGCGTCGAACTCCGCTACGACCAGCAGTTCAGTTTCCTGCCCGGCTTTTGGCGCGGCTTCGGACTCAACTCCAACTTCACCTATCTTGAAACCGAGGGCGACTTCGGCGGGGTGACCACGACGCGCCTCCTCGCCGGTTTTCGGCCGCGCAGCGGCAACGCCGGTCTCAGCTACCGTGGCAAGGGCCTGCTGGCCACGTTGCTCGTCAATTGGAGCGACCGCTTCTTCTTCAACGAGCCCGCCACCGGTTTCCGCATCTTTAACCAGCGCCGGACCTTCCTCGACCTGAAGCTCCAGTATCGCCTCAACCCCCGCTACGAGCTGTTCTGGGATACTTTCAACCTCGCCGATGAGGCCGCGCGCGAGGAGGTGAGCGAAGACGGCCGGCTCTACACCTTCCGGACCCGGCAGGGCATCAGCTTCGTCGCCGGTATCCGCGCGCGCTTCTGACGTCCAGGGCACCACGAGGTGCGGGGGCTTGCCGGAGCCCCTGCGCCCACTTCCCGGCTGGATTGGCGCTGCGGGAATCGGGGGCTTGCTCCACGAAGGAGGAGTCCCTTTTGCAGCTGAGTTAGGTCGGGGAGCCGCCGTTTCACCAGGTGCACCCGAAGGGCGTCCGGCACCGGCTTGAGGAGCGGAAACACCTGGGCGCGGACGGTGCCCCACCGGCGCACCGCTTCCTGGCTCGCGATCGAGCCATCCGATGATGTCAGCGTTCCGTGGCAATCTGACGCCTTCCGAATCTGACCGAATTGCGATCGGTGCGGGAGTTCAGGCGGTGGGAGACCGCGAGTTCGCCTTCGGAGAGCCCCTTTTTGGCACCGCCGGATATCGCGGCTGGTGGCTCCGGATCGTGTCACTGGGAAGAAAAGAGTCGGCCACCACGCTTTCGCTCGAGGGCAGAACCGAGTGCGCGTGCGAGCACGCGGAACACGACTGGAGGTGGGCAGGCTGGAATGTCCACTGCCCGGGTTGCCGCTTCGCCTCCGGGCAGGTGGGAAAGCCCGGATTACGTCTTCTTCTTGGCCGCTTTCGTCGCGGCGGGGAGCGGCTTGCGCAGCACCACGGGCACGGCGTTGGCCTGGCGCGCGCCGGGCGTGCTGCGGCCGTCGTCGACGAGTTTCTGCAGCAGGGCAGTCAGGCGGGCGACCTCCCCGGGATGATCCTTCGCCACGTTTTTCGCTTCGGCGATGTCGCCGTCGGCGATGCGGTAGAGCTGGGTGTCGGGCAAGCCTTGCTTGACGGCTTCCGGATCCCGGGGGGCGGACCAACCGCCGCTGCCCGGGCAGAGCGCGAGTTTCCACGGGCCCTTCCGGATCGCGAAGGCGCCGGAGATCGTGTGATGCACAATCGACGCGCGGGCCGAGGGACCGCGGCCGAGCAGCACCGGCAGGAAACTGAAGCTGTCCTCCGCCATCGTATCGGCCAGCGGCACGCCGATGGCCTCGGCGCAGGTGGCGAACACGTCGGTCAGGCACACGAGCTGATCGCTCACTGCGGGGCGCACCCGGGCCGGCCAGCGGACGAAGAACGGCACGCGGTGGCCACCATCGAAGACATCGGCCTTGTTGCCGCGCAAGGGGCCGGAGACAGCGTGTCCCTTTCCGGCCAGTTCCTCGATCTGGGCCTGCGGGGAGCAGCCGTTGTCGCTGGTGAAGACGAGCAGGGTGTTGCGGGCGGCGCCCGTGCGGTCGAGCGCTTCGAGCACCTGGCCGACGGCCCAGTCGGTCTCCATGACGAAGTCGGCGTAGAGGTTCAAACCGCTGCGACCAATCCACTCCTTGGTCGGGGCGATCGGGGTGTGGGGGGAATTGAGCGGCAGGTAGAGGAAGAAGGGCTGGCCGGACGCGGCGCGCTCCTGGATGTAGGCGACGGCGCGGCGCGTGAACTCGGGCAGCACCTCAGCCACTTCGAAATCCGGGGCCGCGGGCCCGGGCCGCACCGTGCCGCCGTGACCGGGATGCATGGGCCACGACTTGTCGACCGTGGGCAGGGCGGTCACGCGGTCATTGGCGATGTAGGTGTACGGCACCATGTCGAGGGAGGCGCTGATGCCGAAGTAGGTGTCGAAGCCTACCGACGTCGGGCCATTCCGGATCGGCTGCGCGAAATCAACATTGCGCACCTGCGCGGGCGTCTCGACGGCGAGGGTGGTGACGTCCTTGCCGGGCAGTTTCGCCCAGTCCATGCCGAGGTGCCATTTGCCGATCACGGCGGTGTGGTAGCCCTGCTTTTTCAGGACGGAGGCGAGGGTTTCGCGTCCGGGCTCGATCAGGCGGGGTGACAGGCCGCCGAGCACCCCGCTCTGCAACCGCGAGCGCCAGTTGTAGCGGCCGGTGAGCAGCCCGTAGCGGGTCGGCGTGCAGACGGAAGACGGGGTGTGGGCGTCGGTGAAGCGCACGCCCTCGCGGGCGATGCGATCCATGTGCGGCGTGGCGATCTTGCCGGCGGGGTGGTTGGCCTTCACGTCGCCGTAGCCGAGGTCGTCGCAAAGGATGACGACGACGTTGGGTTTCTCGGCGGCCAGGGCGGGGGCGACGGTCAGGATGGCAAGCAGGGGCAGGAGCTTCATGGCGGTGCCTTCAGGAAGACGTGTCGGCGCGCTCCGGGAAACCCAAAAGAGTCGGTGAGCCGCGGGGGGGCGCATCTGTCGGTTGGCGGTTGTAGTCGGCCGCGGTGAGGCCGGCCGCCGGGGTCACCGCCCCCGGCTACACCAGACAAATGACCGCCAACCGGCAGATGCGCCCGCCGCGGAGGAAAGGCCGAAGCTCAAGGTGAACCGGTAGAGGCGGCCAAACCCGGGAACCACGGAGAGACACCGATGCACACGGAGGAAGGCCGGCCCATGGGTGCCCAGGCGTGTTCATCCGTGGTTGTGAGGCGCGGAAGCGCCCTCGCTAGAAGGAGAATGTGTTTGTCAGGATGAACTGCCGCGGATCCTGGTAGCGGTAAGTCAGCGGGGCGAGCGTACGCGGGTGGACGTTGTTCACGATCAGTTCGCGCTGATCGAGGACGTTGTTGACGTTGAGCTGCACGCTCCAGCGCACCCGGCGTTTCAGGATCGCCAGGGAGTAGCTGATCTGCAGGTCGTAGACGTTTTGGTCCTTGGCGCTGACCAGGGTGACGCGGTCGATGGTGCGGCCGTTCCAGGCGTCGGTGTAGTCGGAGCCCGGGGAAATCGTGTAGTCGGTGCGGGCGCCGGCGATGCGGCCGAGGCGGAAGCGGGTACCGGCGCCGACCGAGAGGCCGCGCAGCCAACCCTCCCGAAAGTCATAGCGGGTCCGGAGATTGAGGTTGTGCAGCGGGTCGCCGACAAAGCGGCGCCCCTCGAAGACCTTGGGGTTGTCGAAGAACAACTGCTCGGCGTCGGCGAGCGCCTCGTTGATCGAATCGGTGTTGATCGTGAAATCGCCGGTGGCGAGGATGTCGGCCGGGGTGCGCCAGTCGGTGGCGCTGGGGGCGAGATCGACGCCGGGAGTGGCGGGATTCTGGGTAAGGGAGTAGTTGGCGTACTTCTTCCAGTACGCCTTGTGGTGGTCGACGTACGCGCGGTACTCGGCGGCGATGTTGGTACGGGTCGTCCGGTTCTTCGCGTAGTTCACCGACAGGGACCAGGCCTCGGTGAGACGGCCGACCAGTTCGAGTTCGAGACCGCGGCTTTCGGAATCCTGGGTGTAGCCCTGGACCATGTTCATCACCTCGGCCTGGCGGCGGGCGAAGGCGGTCTCCTCGGCGCTGAGGCCGTTGGAGTTCGCGAGGGCGGTCCAGATGTTGACGATGTTGCTCTTGTTGAAACCGGAGAAGCCGAACTCCCGCTGGGAGACGGTGTGGAACTTCGTGGCGGTGAGGAAGAGGCGGCTGCGCAAGAGGGAGAGTTTCACGCCGTAGTCGGTGGTCCGGCCGGCCGGCGAGGGCACGAGGTCGGCCAGTGTGGTCTGGCGGGGATCGGCCGGGGTGAGGTAGTTGGTGCCCGGGGTACTGAGGCTGTTGGCGGTGTTGAAGAAGATCGAGGCCCAGGGGGTGACGTGCGCCACGCCGCCGAGGGTCCGGGTCTGGCCGCGAAAGACGTTGGGCCGCGCGGTGCTGGGATCGACGGGGATCCACACGCCGGTGTTGGGGGCGATGGCCTCGCCGGCGGGATCGCGGACGGCGACGCCGACCCAGTTCTTCAGCCGATCCTGCCGGTAACCGAAGGTGCCGACGAGCCGGTTGCGGAGGAAGAAGGCCTGGGCGACTCCCATCCACGCTCCGGTGGAGCGATCCGCGTAGCCGATGTTGCCCTGGGCGCGGTTGAACTCGTGGAGATAGACATCGGAGATCGCGCCGGTGCGCGGATCCTGGTACTTGACCGGGCCGCTGAGGTTGAGGGGCCCCGGAATCCGAAAATTGGGATCGTCCAGGACCGAGAGATCCTTGAGGTAGAAGCGCTGCAATGCCTGGTTGGCGCTGTTTTCGGGCGTGGCCACGAAGGCGCCGCCGCTGGCAAGCGAGGGCCCTTTCAACCAGTATTGCTGGAGGGTTTCGCTGCGGGTCTTGAGGCGGGCCATCTCCCCGAGCCCGGCGAGGCGCAGGCGCACCCAGTCGCGGTGGGCGCGTTCGTAGGAGACCGTGGCGCGGCCCTGGGTCACCTGCGAACTGGAGGGGCGGTGATCCGGCGAGAGGTCGAAGTAGTAGAGCTGGTCCGCGGGCTTGAGCTGGCCGGTGGGGAGGAAGCGGTTGGTGTCGACCGCGACGCCATAGTAATTCCACGTCGCGAGATTGTGGGTGTCGCCGCGGGAGAGTTGGCGGTTGAAGCCCAGCTCAAGGTTGAGATCGCGGGCGAGTTCGCGGGTGAGGAAGGCGGAGGCGTTTTGCACGCGAAAAAGGCCGCGGACCCAGTTGGCCTCGAGCACGGCCTCCGGATTGCGCCGGCCCATTTCGAAGTCGTTGGCGAGGTTGCCGCCGGTGCCGGCCTCGCTGTAGGTGAACTGCCGGTAGTTCTGGGCGTAGGGGAAACTCGGACTCACCACGACCCAGTCGCCGCCGGAGCGCTCCAGGACGCCGGTGACGGCCGTCGTGCCGGTGTCGCGCAGGGGCGTGCCCGGGGTGCCGGAAGCGCCGGTGCCGGGAGTGCCGGGAACGTAGGTGGCGGAGAAATTGTTGAAGATCGGGCGGCCGCTGGCCTCCCAGACGGACCTGAGATCGTTGGCGAAGAACGGCCGCGGCACGAAGCGGTTGATTTCCCCGTGTTCGAATTCGGCGCGCAGGGGGGTGCGGCGATCGATCTGCCACTTGGCGGCGAGGAAGGCGCGATCCTGGTCGTTGTGGCCGGCCGCGCGCCATGAGGAGTCGCGGCCGCGGAGCACGACGGCGCGCAGGCCCAGGGTGTGGCGGAGGGGGGCGACGTTGGCATCGGCGATCCAGCGCTCGCCGCCCCACGAGTCGACCCGGCTGGTGACGGAGTAGGCGGCGCGGTCGGTGCGGGCCTGCTTGCTGGAGACGTTGATCTTCCCGGCAGGCGAGCCGAAGCCGAAGAGGATGGAGTTCGGGCCGCGGGAGACCTCGAGGCTCTCGGTCATGTACAGGTCGACCTCGCCGGGCGCGGAGAAGAAATTGATGCTGCGTCCGCCGCCGGGGAGGCCGCGGATGCGGATGGAGCGGATGCCGTCGTTGTAACCATCGGCGACCGGGCCGGCGGCGCGGGCGTCGTCGGTCTCGATGCGGGTACCCACGCCGTATTCAATCGCCTCCTCGAGGTTGGTGGCGGCGATGTCGCGCAGAAACTCGGCCGTCATCGGACTGATGGCCGCGGCGACATCGCGCAGGTTCGTGCGCAGGCGGGACCCGGCCAGGGTGTCCTGGCCAACATAACCAGCGTCCGGGGCGGCGCTGACTTCAAACGGGGACAGCGTGACGACGGTCCCGCCGCCCGGTGCAATGGCCGGCGTGGTTTGGCCCCCGAGGAAGCAGGGGGTCGTCGGGAGGACGACGGCAAGGGCAAGGCGGCGGGCGAGGCGCATGGGAAAAGGGGTGATGGGCGGGCGGCCGCGGGGCGGCGGCCTCCGGGAGAGCAAGATTGGCGGTTGCCGGGGTCGGGCAAACGCTGATTTGGTTGACGTAAACCCCGATGAGCGTTCGCGCCCTTGCCCGCCAACTTGATCTCTCGCCGACCGCGGTGTCGCTGGCCCTGCGCGGCAGTCCGCGCATCTCCGCCGCGGTGCGCGCGAAGGTCCGGCGGGCCGCCCGGGCGGCGGGGCATGTCCCGAATGCCCGCCTGAGCGAGCTGATGCGGGAGGTGCGCGAGTCGGGGCGGCCCGGATATCGCGGCACGCTGGGGCTGATGTCGCTGTTTCCCGAGGAGGAGCCGTGGTGGCAGCGCCCCGGCTACGGCCACTTGGCCGAAATCCTGGCCGGGGCGCAGGCGCGGGCGGCCGAACACGGCTACAAGTTCGAAAATCTCTGGTTGAAGGGGCCCGGCATGACCGCGCGGCGGCTGGCCGGCATCATGGAGGCGCGAGGGATTCGCGGCGTGCTCTGCCTGGGCAGTCTGGATCCGGAAGAGCCGTTCCCGGCGGCGCTGCGCCGGTTTGCGGTGGTGACGCAGGGCGCGAGCATTCCCGAGCCGATGCACCGGGTGGTGAGCCATTTCGTGGCGGACTCGCGCCGGTTGCTGACGGAGCTCGTGCGGCGGGGTTATCAGCGCCCGGGGCTCGTCATCCTGATCTCGGGGGATCGGCGCACGGACTATCTCTATACCGCGACCTTGTTGAGCTACTACGAACGGATGCCGGGCCTGGCGCCGGTGCCGGTGCTCCGGGCGGAGCACTGGGACGAGGCGGAGTTTGCGGGCTGGCTGGCGGCGCACCGGCCGGACGCGGTGGTCCTGCACCAGAGCGACACCTATGTGGCCGAGGTCGAGCGCTACCTCGCGAGGCGCCGGGTGCGCATCCCCCGCGATCTCGGCCTCGCCTTGCTGGACAAGAATCCGAACCCGGAACGCTTTGCCGGCGTGTGCCAGGATCCCCGGCGCATCGGGGCGTCCGCGGCGGAACTGCTGCTGAGCCGGATCGCGATGGGGGACTTCGCGTGGCCGACCCATCCCATCACAGAGTTGGTGCTCGGACGCTGGAACGAGGCGCGATCGTTGCGGGCGGCGGCGCGAACGACCCTGGCGCCCGCGTGAGCGGGCGACCGGCCAAGGGTCCCGGGCAGGCACAAAGGGCTCGCCAGCCGGAGGACGGACGCCGACGATGACGGGTGCCGATTCGCGCCCGCCGCATGTTGCCTTTTGCCCCTTTTTTCGCCCGTCGGACCCTTGGTGGTTTGGGTGCGTCGCGTCATGACGGATCGGCGTGGTTCGCCGGTGTGGTTCGGGCGCTGTGTCTTTCCGTCGGGCTCCTCGCGGTCGGCGCGCGGGCGGCGGATCCGGCGGTGACCTTCGTCGGGGTGGCGCTGGACGCGGAGACGGCGCGGGCCGACGAGAAGCTGCGCGAGTACCTCCGCGCCAAGGAGGGGTTGAAGTTCGAGCCGCGCGACATGGAGTACGGGGCGGCGATCGAGACCCTGGTCAGCTGGAACGTGGCGGAGCGCGGCCCGCTGATTGCGCGCGTGACTCCCTATGTCTACATGGTGGCGGAGATGCTGGGGGCCAATCTCGACATCCTCGGCACCTACGTCGGCCAGCGGACCCAGGAGACGACCTACGCGAGCTACTTCGTGATGCACCGCAGCTTCGGTCCGCGCGCGGATGACCTCGACGGCCTGGTCAAGTTTCTGCGGGCGCGGGCGAAGCCGGCGAGTTTTGCGTATCACAACAAGTTCAGCACCTCGAGCTACCTCCTGCCGTCGCTGTATTTCCGGCGCATGGGGATCTTCTCCGCCAACCAGGCCAACTCCCCGGAGCAGAAGCACGTCTTCATCCGCGCGGAGAAACCGCCCCAGGCCGAGGGCAGCAGCGATCTGGTGACGCTCGTGCGGCAGCGCCGGTACGATTTTGCCGCGATCTGGGAGGGCACCCAGCGCAAGTTTGCCGAGGACCCGGATCTGCGCTTCCTGAAATTGCCGAACATCCTGCCGAACGACCTGCTGGTTTTCACCGCGATGCCGGACCGGACCCTGCGGGAGCGGATCGTCGCCAGCCTGCGGGCGATGCAGGACTCCGACATCAACGTGGGGGACTTCCTGAAGTGGCAGGATTTCAACGCCGCGCCGGAAGCGCGCCGCGCCCTCGCGTCGCTGCGGCGGCTGACGAAGTCGGCGCCGACGCCCGTGCCGATCAAGATTCGCGGCGAGAACCGCGCCGGCGCGGAGGTTGATCCGCGGGTCTTCGAGGCGGCGCGCCAGGCGGTGCAGCTCTCCGGGACGGAGTTCGTGCTGTTCGACGAGGACTTCCACAAGCAGTTCGATGTGCTCTGGACGCTGCGCAAGTCCCACGACGACTCGGTGGTGATCACCAGCGAGTATCCGGATTTCAAGCTTCCCCCGCAGCAGTTCCACATCAGCTACAAGAAAGGGGATCAGGAGAGCCTGGTGGCGCGGATTGAGGAGCAGATCTCGAACGGCATGCACCGGGTGCGCGACATCTGGCCCTACGACGACGAGGTGCCCACGGTGCTGCGCGACGTGCGCTTCGGCCTGCCGGTGGGCAGCGATGTGCGGGCGGTGAAGATCACCTGGAACGATTTCACCAACAACGACCGGGTGGTGGGCACGCCGTTCGACGTCGTGGTGGCGGAAAGCGATTTTCACGCCTTCAGGTTCAAGGTCGACGGCTTCCCGAAACGCGCCGACGGCATCCACCTCGACTTCGATCCACTGAGCAACACCGTGCACCGGGTGATCCTCGTCCGGCCGGCGCCGGACACCCGGCTCTTCCGCGTCGGCACCTACCTGCTGGTGGCGCTGGCGCTGCTGGCGGCCGTTCTGGCGCTGCGCAGCGCGGGCCAGGGGGCCGGTCCCGTCCGCGCCTCCGGGGAGCGATGAACCCGGCGCGTCCATGGCTCCAGAGCCGGCTGCAGCTTGCCGTGCTGCTGGCGGCGGTGTTCGTGGCGAACTTCGTCGAGACCCAGCTCGAGGAGGCGTTCAAGCCGAGCGGCACCTATGCGCTGGGCTACCGGGTGGCCCAGGCTTTTCACGAAATTGAGGGCGGCTGGAATTTCACGGGGGCGGCCCGGGCCGACCGGGCGATGGTGGCGGGATACGCCCTGGCGTACTTTGCGCTGTTTCCGGTGCTGCTGGTGGGGACGGCGGTGGCGGCGTGGCGCCGGCCGACCGCCGGACCGCTCCGGGTCTTCTCCCTCGCGATCGCGCTGAACTACCTCCTGGCGTTGCCGTTTTTCCTGCTCCTGCCGGTCCCCGAGCGGTGGGCCTTCCCCGGGGCGAAGGCGACGCTGATGTCCGACCTGCTGAGCACGAAACTGATCGAACTCGTCCGGCCGATCAGCGGACTCGACAACTGCTTTCCCAGCATGCACGTCGCGCTCTCCTGCCAGGTCGTGCTGCTGGCGTACTGGAGCCGATCGCGATGGCGCCACAGCCTCGCGTGCCTCGGCGGCCTGGTGATGCTCTCGACCTTCTTCCTCGGCATCCACTGGATGCCGGACATGGTGATGGGGGTGGCCACGGCCGGCCTGAGTTTTGGCCTGGCGGTCCAGTGGAACCTCCGCTGGTACGGCGAGGGGCGGCCCGGGCGCAGCGGCCACGTCGGGCCTGCACCCCGGCCGCGGCCGGGCAGCCGCTCGCCGTGGCGCACCGCCATCCCGTTTGCCTTTCCGCGCCCGGCGGCGGGCAAACTCGTCTTCATCAGCTACCGCCGCGAGGGGGGATCCCGGCTGGCGCGGGTGGTGCAGATGGAATTGGAGCGGCGGGGGTATCCGTGTTTCCTCGACGTCGACGATCTCGGGGCGGAGCACTTCGATGAGCGGCTGCTGCAGGAGATCGAACGGGCACCCAACCTGGTGCTGGTCCTGGCGCCGGGTTCGCTCGACCGGTGCCGGCAGCCGGATGACTGGCTGCGGCGCGAGATCAGCCATGCGCTCCGGCACGGCCGAAACATCGTGCCGCTCCTCGCCGAGGGATTCCACTATCCCCCGCTGGAGGAACTGCCCGCGGAACTGCACAGCCTGCCGCGACTGAACGGCGTGGTGTACTCCCACGAGTACTTCGGCGCGGCGTTCGACAAACTCGAGGGCTTTCTCCGCCGGGAGTGATTTCCTCCCGCGGCCCGGGAACCGCCCGCCTCGCCCCCTGAATCTCGCCATGAACTCGCAATCCTTGTCTGGAATCCTCCGCCGCCTGCTTGGGGTGGCGCTGGCCGTGGGCCTGTGGGCCCGCACCGAGGCGCAGCCGGCGACCGCCGGCATGATTGAAGGCCGCGTGTCCAACTCCCGGACCGGCGACTTTGTCGAACGGGCGCGGGTGACCATCGCCGGTACGCGGCTCGAGACCTTCACCGATGCGACCGGCGAGTTCCGGCTGGCTGCGGTGCCGGCGGGGCCCGCCGTGCTGCGCGTGTTTTTCACCGGATTCGAACCGTACACCGCGACGGTGACGGTGGCGCCCGGGGTCACCGTCCGGCGCGACGTGGTGCTGGGCGGTGCCGACGGGGCCGTGGTGAAGCTCTCGGAGTACGTGGTGGCCTCCTCGAAGGAAATGGAAGGGGCGGCGATCGCGATTCACGACCAGCGCTTCGCCCAGAACATCGTCAACGTCGTCTCGGCGGACGAATTTGGCTCGGTGCTGGAGAGCAATCCGGGGGATTTCCTGAAGTACCTCCCGGGGATCACGATCGACTTCATCGGCGGCGCGGCGCGGTCGATCTCGATCGGCGGGGCACCGCCGGAGTATGTGCCGATCACCGTGAGCGGCTTCGACATTTCCAGCGTGGCGGGAGGCGGCACGGCGCGCAGCGTCGACTTCCACACGATCTCGATGAACAACATCTCGCGCCTGGAGGTCGTGCACTCGCCGACGCCGGAGTCGCCGGGCTCGGCGCTGGCCGGTTCGGTGAACATGATCCCGCGGAGCGCGTTTGATCGGGCGCGGCCGGTCTTCAACTACAGCGTGTTCCTGATGACGCGGGACAACGACCGTCACCTGTTCGGCAAGACCCCGGGCCCGCGGTGGGTGAACACCCGCAAGGTGCACCCGGGTTTCGATTTCTCCTACATCAAGCCGGTCAACGAGCGGTTCGGCTTCACCCTCACCGGTGGCAACACCAAGCAGTACACGGAGGAGGCGCGCACGGCCAATACCTGGCGCGGGGCCGGCTCGGCGACCAACGGGCTCACCGCCACGACCGCGGCGACACAGTATCCGGACACGACCCCGGAGCAGCCGTACCTGACCGATTACGTGGTGGAGGACGGCGGCAAGACGACGATGCGCACCTCGGCGGCGGCCACGGTGGACTACCGGTTCTCGCGGCACGACCGGGCGTCGCTGTCCTTCGAGGCGACCTTCTACGATTCTCCGCTCAACCAGCGGAATCTCTCGTTCTTCGTCAACCGGGTCACGCCCGGGGACTTCACGACGACCTCGACCCGCGGCCAGGTGGGGCGCGGCGAGATCCGGCAGACCTCCCAGTCGCGCCACCATTCGCGCCGGAAGATCATGCCGACGCTGGTGTACCGCCATGACGGCCCGGTGTGGAAGGCGGAGGGTGGGGTGGGCTACGCCAACGAACTGCTGACCTTCCGCAGCGGCGACAAGGGCTACCTGAACCAGGTCGTGTCGACGCGCCAAGGGGTGACGGTCGCTTTCGACGACACCTTCTACCTTCGGCCCGGCCGGATCACCGTCACGGATGGTGCGACCGGGGCGCCGGTGGATCCTTACCGGCTGGACAACTTCGTGCTGAGCACGGCCAACGCCACGTGGCGGCGGACGACCGACACGCGGCGCAGCGTCTACGGACACCTGCGCCGGGACCTCGAGGCCGGCGGCGTGCCGCTGGCGCTCAAGGGCGGCTTCGATGTGCGCCAGGCGGTGCGCGACGACTTCCAGCTCACGCCGGCCTACACCTTCGTGGGAGCCGACGGCCGGAGCAGCACGTCGCCGACGGCGGCGGGAAGCGACGACCGGGCGGACCTCCTTCTCGACGAGGTCTTCTCCCAGCGGGTGGCACCCTACGGCTTTCCGAAGATCCAGTACGTCAGCACGCAGGAGGCGTACAACCACCTGAAGGCGAACCCGACGTACTTCACCCTCGACCAGAATTCGACCTATCGCTCCGGCGTGACCAATTCCAAGCGCGCCGCGGAGACCGTCAGCTCCGCCTACGCGAGGGTCGACGCGGCGTTCTTCGATCGTCGCCTGCGGCTGGTGGGAGGGCTCCGGGCGGAACAGACCAATGTCGAGGCCGAGGGTCCGCTGAATGATCCCACCCGGAACTACCAGCGGGATGCGAGCGGGCGGGTGATTCGCGATGCCGCCGGCCAGCCGACGCTGATCGTGCCCACGAGCAACGCGCTCGGAGTCTCCCAACTCACCTATCTCGAGCGCGGAATGCACGCCGAGAAGGAGTACCTGCGGCTCTTCCCGAGCGTGAATGCCAGCTACAGCGTGCGCGAAAACCTGATCGCGCGGGCTGCCTGGTATACTTCGGTCGGCCGGCCCAACTTTAACCAGTACGCGGGCGGGATCACCCTGCCTGATCCGGATCTGCCGCCGGCGAACAACAACCGCATCACCGTGAACAACGCCGCAATCAAGGCCTGGAGCGCGCAGACGACGAAGGTGCGGCTCGAGTACTACTTCGAGGGCGTCGGGCAGATCTCGGTCGGTGCGTTCCGCCGGGAATTCGAGAATTTCTTCGGCTCGGTCATCTTCCCCGCCGCGCCGGAGTTCCTGGCCCTCTATGGTCTCGAGGCCGGCACCTACGGGGCGTTCGACGTCTCGACCCAGCACAACGTGTCGGGGACGGTGCGGATGACCGGGTGCGAGTTCGACTACAAGCAGGCGCTGACCTTCCTGCCGCGCTGGGCGCGCGGCGTGCAGGTGTTTGCGAACGCGAGTGCCCTGCGGGCGACCGGGGATGATTCGGCCGAGTTCGCGGGCTATGTGCCGCGATCCTTCAACTGGGGGATCAGCCTGTCGCGACCGACCTTCAACCTGCGGGCCAACTGGAACTATCGCGGCCGCAACCGGCAGTCGCCGCTGACCGGTCGCAGCATCCAGCCCGGGACGTTCACCTGGGGGGCGAAGCAGTTGTTCCTCGACCTGCAGGGCGAGTACGTCGTGCGGAAGGGGCTCACGCTGTTCGCCAACCTGCGCAACGTGGGGGATGCCACCAACGACACCGGGATCTACGGGCCCCTGACGCCGGCGGTCGCGCGGTTCCGTCAGCGCACCACCTACGGTTCGCTGTGGTCCTTCGGCGTGCGCGGAACGTTCTAGCCCGGCCGCGTTTCACCGCGGCCGGGGGCCGGACCCAGGTGCGAGACACTGCCCGAGGTAGCCGGCCTCGCTGAGGCCGGTCTCGAACTGGAGATCGAACGTGTCGGCCGGGGTCGGCGTCCCCGGCTACAAGGGGATCGTCGCAGGTTTCAGAATGGTCCTTTCCCACCAAGCCCAAACCACTGGGCCCGCGGCATTCGCCGACCAGGCGGAAGAAGCCCGTCCTGCGTGTCCGTGTGTTCCGAGGGAAACCCTGCCTCGGCTATTGGTTGCGGCCTCCGGCCGCTGGGTGATGTGCGCCGGCTATCCCGCGCGGCGCCGGCGATGGGCGTCGATCCAATAGCCGGCGAGCACGAGCAGCCATTGGGCCTGGCCGACCCAGGCGACCGCCGCGATGTCCGGCGGCGGCGGGCCGAAGACGTTGCCCAGGTGGATCGTGAGCAGGAAGAGGACGAGGGCCCACGTGCCGATGGATCCGAGGCGATCGACGGCCTCGGTGGCGCGGAGATAGAGCCAGGTGCCGGCGGCAAAGAGGGCCAGTTCGAGCACGAGGGACCCGGTCAGCGAACTCCAGAGGCCGAAGCCAACCTTGGGACCGGAGCCGGGGAGCAGCGGCAGGTCCGGATGGTGCACGAGGAGGTCGAGGGCCCAGTGGCTGAGCACCGCGACGCCGCAGATGATCGCGCCGACCCGTTCGCGGCGCAGCAGGAAGTAGCCGCCGCCGAACAGCACCGCCCAGACCGCGACCATCGCGAGACTGTGGGAGATGGGATAGTCGGTGAAGTGGATCGGGGGCTGCGATCCGGCCGGGGCAATCTGGGCGTGTTCGATCTTGAGCAGCAGCAGGGTCGGCCAGAGCAGGTCGATGAACTGGGCGGCGAGGAACAACGTGCCGAGGGAAACGACGGGCGCGGTGCGTTTCAGGGCGAAGCCCACGCCGAAGTGACCGAGGAACATGGGAACAACGATCGCCCTCTGGCCGGACGTGTCGAGGCGCCCCGGAAGCGCCAACCGCGGTCAGAAGCCATCCTGAATCCGGGCGCACCGGGCAGAAGCCCGGACACTCGGCGGCCAGGAGGTGGACTCAGGTCGAGCGTTTGGCCGGGGCGGCGACCACTTCGAACGGAATGGCGGGCGCGGTGCCCAGGGCGCTGCGCTGCCCCTGCTTTTGCTTGCTCCCTTTGGTGGGTCCGCGCTCGGCAAACACGTTCAGGACGAGGTTGCCCTGCAGGCCCGGCTTGGCCTTGGCGGCGTCGCAGGCAAACACGACCTCGAAGCCATCGCGGTTTACCCGCGTCCGCTTGACCGTGATGCCTTCGGGGGGATCGATGATCTCCACGCGGATGTCGTTCACGTTGCGAGCGACGGCCGACGCGACCTGGATCCGGGCCTCGCCGCCCGCGTTGAGGCGCAGCGGCAGGTTGCCGAGGATCCGGCTGGGAGAGCCGCGGCCCACGGTGCAGACCTTCAGCTCCTTCGCGATCACGAGGTGGCGGTAGAAGAACGCCTGCATCAAATCGTCGGCCGGCACGGCGGTGTGGGTGAGGACGCGGTCGTTGACCTTGGCCTGCCCGACGACGCGCAGGTTCATCGGCTGATCCAGGAGCGCGGGCGGCGCCGTGAGCGTGAGGCACACCTTGTCCTGTCCCGGGGGAATGCGATTGCCGCTCAGGAAGAACCCGCGCGGGGCATCGGGCAGGCCGAGGGCGATTTCCCCGTCGAAGCCGTCGCGGCGCAGCGCGTAGACGGTGATGGGCGTGTTGGCGCTGGCGCGCACGTTGATCGTGGAGGGAACGACGCGGAGTTCGAAGTCCGGTTGCGGAGGGCCGACCCGCAGCCGGTAGGCGAAGTCATTGCCCCCGCGGTGCTGGGTGTCGGCGAGGCGGAGGAAGTAGCGGCCTTCGGAGGCGATCTTCACGGCGAGGCGCGAATCGGCGTGGTGCGTGATCAGTCCGAAACCCTTGTCCTCGTTGTCGTCGTTGAAGGCGAGGCGCTGGCCGTTCGCATCGGTGAGTTCGAGCACGGAGTCGAGGGGTGACTGCAGCCGGCGGGCGAAGACCTCGGCGATGACGGTGTCGCCGGCCCGCGCGTCGAAGGCATAGAGGTCCTGATCGCCGCGCCGTTCGATCCGACCGTTGATGACCGCGGGCAGCGAGATCGCCTGCGCCTGTTCGCGGGTGTCGTTGGGCTGGGTGGTTTCGATGGTCTCCGGCAGCTGGTCGATGGCGAAGCGGACGGGATTGGAGAGGTGGCCCTGGTTCCGGACGGCGAGCAGGAAGGTGCCGGGCGCGTGCTTGTCCGACGGGATGGTGAGTTTCTCCGACGGCAGGTTCCAGCCGGCGAGGTCGAAGGTGGTCTGGGCCTGGGGCGCGCTGCCGAGCGGGAAGATGCCGGTGAGGTACGGCAGTTCGCCGATGGCGAGGCGGTAGACGAAGTCCTCACGTCCGCGAAAGATCGAATCCTTGATCTCGATCGTGTAGTCGCCGTCCGCGGCGATGTTGTAGGCCAGGACCGGATCCGGGTTGAAGCGGTAGTCGTCCTCGTAGGCGACTTCGCGGCCCTGGGGATCGTAAAGGGCGAGCGTGGCCTGGAACCAGCCGGGCACCGCGTCGGCGAGGTAGGGGATGAGCGCGCGGGCGTAAACCGCGAGGGTGAGGCGCTGGCCCTGTTTCGCGGTGAAGCGGATCCGATCGACCTCCCCGGGCATGATCTGGCCGTTGACCACCGTGGGCAGCGTCACTTGGCGCGCGGATTTCTTCGCGGGATTGGGCAGGTTGGCTTCGCGGGACGCCGGCAGGGACGGCGGAGTGACCGAGCAGGTGATCGCCTGGTCGACGTTCTCGGGCAGGTCACCGACCTGGAACACCATCGGGTTCGACAGGCCGGCAGGAGTGAGAATCCGCAGTTCCTGTTCGCCGGCGCGGGCGTCGCGGGGCAGGAAAACTTCGAGCGTGACGGTTTCCGCGAGCGCCGGGGTGGCGAGGCGAACCGGCCGTTTCGCCAGCAGGGTGCGGAGCCGCTGCACGGTCTTCTCGTCGTCGTCGGTCCAGACCGGGGCGGGAGCGGCCTTCTTCTCTGCGGGGGCGGCTTCCTCCGCGGCCGGGCCCTTGGCCTTCCCGGATTTTTCCGCAGCGCGGGCGGAGGTTCGTTTCTGCTGCAGCTCCTGCAGCTTCTCGCGGGCGTCCTGGGATTCGCGGACACTCAAGGGCCGATCATGGCCGATGACGCGGACCTGGGCCCCGGGGACGGAAAGGTAGGCGGCCGAGGCGCCGTTGAGGCGTTCACCGCCGACGTAGACGGTCACGGTGGTGCCGCGCTGGCCGCCGGCCGGATAGACGTAGCCCAGGTTGGGAGTCGTCCGCTGTCCGGCCGTTTGTCCGGCGGCGAACCCCGGGAGCAGGCCAAGGGCCACCGCCAGCAGGGCGGCCGGGCGAAACGCCGAACGGCGGAAGGCGGCGGGGGCGGGCATCGGCGGCGGCGCTACATGATTTCGCTCAGGCGTCCGCCGCGCTGCACGTCGGCCGCGACGGTCGGGATCGCGCGGACATCGGCGCCCTCCGGGTGCGGGAGCCGCGCCTCGGGATCGATGCCCAGCAGCTCATACATGCTGGCGATCAGATCGCACGGATGCGTCGGGCGGTCGGCGACCTCCTCGCCGCGCGCGTCGGAGGAACCGACGACATGGCCGCCCTTGAACCCGCCGCCGGCGATCAGGGTCGAGAACACGCGGCCGAAGTGGTTCCGTCCGCCGTTCCACGGCGGCTCCCACAAGACCTTGGGGGTGCGGCCGAATTCACCGCCGACCCAGACGATGGTGGAGTCGAGGAGACCGCGCGACTTCAGGTCCTCGAGCAGCGTCGCGACGCCGCGGTCGAGCTCCGGCAGCTTGCGGCGCATGATCTGGAAGTGCTGCTTGTGGGTGTCCCAGCCCTTGTGGTTGATGGTCACGTAGGGGACGCCGCGCTCGACGAGCCGCCGGGCCATCAGGCAGGACTGCCCGAAGGTATTGCTGCCGTAGCGTTCGCGCACGTCTCCCTTTTCCTGCGACAGGTCGAAGACCTTGCCGGCGTCGCCGAGGATCATCTCGTAGGCGTCCTGCTCGCATTGTCCGAAGGCCCCGAGCCGGGCGTCGCCGCGGGTCGTGGCGCGTTCCAAGGTGTTGAGCTGGTGAAGCAGTTCGCGACGGGCTTTCTGGCGCTCGTCGCTGATGCCCGGGGCGACCACGCCCTCGACGACGAAGCGGGCCTGGCCCGGGTCACCGCCGGTGGCAAAGGGCTTGTACTTGGGACCGAGGAACCCGGACTCGGAAAAACGACCCTGGAGCTCGGTGAGGACGATGTAGGGCGGAAGCAGGCCCTTGTACCCGGCGTCATAGCCTTTGAAGAGGGAGACGACGGCTCCGACTCCGGGGAAGACATCGCGCCCGCCCGAGGCGCGGCCGGTCTGCACCATGTAGGCCGCGGTTTCGTGGGCATTGCTGCCGTGCGTCATGCTCCGGATGAGCGAGTACTTGTCGGCCTGCTTGGCGAGGAGCGGAAAGAGCTCTCCGATCTGGATTCCCGCCACATTGGTCGAAAGCACGCCATTGAGCGGACCGGTGTAGTCGGCACCGGCGGCGGGCTTGGGGTCGAAGGTGTCGATGTGACACGGACCGCCCCAGAGCCAGATTTGGATGACGGACTTGGCCTTGGGGTTGACGGTTGGCGCCGGCGCCGGGGCGGGGGTGATGGCGCGGGCCAGCGGAGAGTGGGCGAGCATGGCACCGGCGGCGCCGACCAGACCGGTCTTGATGACAGTGCGCCGGGAGACGGGCGGGCCGTCGAGGGCAAACATGCGGAGTTCCGACTCGAGATTCCAAAGGTGGGGGTCGTCGCTGTGGTGGAGGCTCATGGTCGTAGGCGGAAGAGGAAGGGAGCGGGCGGCGCGGTTCAGTGGCGGAAGAGGAACTCGGCGGTGTTCACGAGGGCCCAGGCGAGGTCCTGCGCGGCGGCGCGGGAGTCGATGCCGGGCTGCTTCGCGTAAGTCAGGGCCGCCTGGCGCTCCTGATCCGTGGGGGCGCGAGAGAGAATCGTGTAATAGAGGGCATCGATGATCTCCCGGTTTCCTCCCCGGGCGCGGTACAAGGCCTGCAGTTTCGGTCCCTGCTCGATCTTGCGGCGGACGTGGGTCGAATTCAGGAGGTGCAGGCGCTGCGCGGCGGTCACGCGATTGTTGCGCTCCGCCTCGATGCCGGTGTCGCGGCCCGGGCGGCCAAAGGTCTCGAGGAACGAACTGGTGATGCTCCCGTCGGGCAGGGCGATGGAACGCTGATCCTCCGGGATGAAGGTGAAGGGCTCCGGGATCGGGCTGGTGTACTTCTCGGTCGTGCCGCTGATCTGGTTCAGCGCATCGACCAGCACCTCGGCGTCGAGGCGCCGCAGGGGATAGAAGGCGAAGTTGGCCTCGGCCTCGGGTTTCTCGCTGCGCGGGATCGACGAGAACTGGTAGGTCGTGGAATTGAGGATGGTCCGGAAGAAGCGGCGCAGGTCGAAGTTTGAAGCCACCATTTCCTTTTCGAGCGCGTCGAGCAGGGCGGGATTGGTGGGCGGATTGTCGGCGCGCAGGTCATCCGGTTCGTGAACCACGCCCCGGCCGAGGAACCAGGACCAGACGCGATTGGCGATCGGGCGGGTGAAGTGCGGGTTGCCCGGGCGGATAAGCCAGTCGGCAAACACCTCGCGGGGATCGCGTTCCGGCGCGAGCGGGGCGGTGGAGCCGTCGGGGAAGACGAATTTCCCGGACGGAGCCTTCAGGGGCTTCTCCGGGTTGAAGAACACGATCTCCTCCTTCCACTCCCCCGTGCCCTTGTAGTCGAGGCGCGAGAAGAAGACCGCCATCTCCGTCCGCTGGGCCTCGGTCCATTTCTCCGCGCGGCTTCCCATGAAGGTGAGGGCGGTGGTGCGGCCGATCCCGTCCGGGGTGCGCGACTGCATGGCGCGGTAGAAGTTCACGGGACCTTCCCGGAAGTTGCTGCCGTTCGAGGTCAGCAGCGCGCGCGCGAACTTGTCGTAGGGGAGGTTGTCCCGCACCGCCGTGTGAATCCAGCGGTGATACGCCTGGGCGGCGTTGGGCCAGAGATTAATCGGGAATTCCGCCTTCACCCGGAGGACGTCGCACCACTTCATCGTCCAGTAATCGGCGAACTCGTCGCGTTGCAGCAGGTGGTCGATGAGTTTCGCGCGTTTGCCGGGTTGGCGATCGAGGAGGAAGTCGCGCACCTCCGCCGCCGTGGGAAGGGTTCCGAGAATATCGAGGTAGACCCGGCGTACAAACACCTGGTCGGTACACACATGGGCGGGTTCGATGCCGAGGCGCGCCAACTGGGCGAACACCGCGTTGTCGATGGCGCCCTGCGGCTGCGGCGGGAGCGGACGTTCGAAGGGGTTGGAGGCGACGATGGCGCCCTTCTTGGCCGCCGGTTCCGCGGCGCGCGTGTCTTCCATCCACCAGGCACCGGCGATGAGCACCGGCCAGAACCACCAGAACGGGAACCGCGTCGAATGCGGGGTCCCGTGGTAGGGGTGGAGGGCGTGGGAAGACATGGGAAGTCCGGCAAGACTTGGCCGCAGGCGGGAGCAGTGACGGTCCCCTGTAAGGCGCGATACAGACCCGGGGTGAAATGCACCGGTCCTAATGCGCAGCATTGGGTCGTTTGATAGTCGCCCGCTCCACGGTTCGTGCGTAACGTGCCGCGCAGGCAGGCGTCTGCGGGGGCATGAGCGAACACCCCACCAGTCTGGACGTGCTGGGAGCAGGCCAGGCACAGTCCGATTCCACCTACCTGTGCCGCACTCCGATCCTGAGGCCGTGCGAGTTTGTGATTACCGAGCGGCCGCGGGCGGGAGAGCCGGTGGCGGCGGTTTTCTCCCGGGTGGCGGACCGGTTGGCCGCCGAGAGGGCCGAAGTGTTGAGCGTCATGCTCTACGGCTCGATGGCCGGCCGGGACCTCGTGGAGCGGGCCATGGTGGAAGCGCTCGGGGCGGTGGCATGGCCGCTGACCTGGGTGGAAGGGGCGAGCTGTGATGGTGCGCCGATCGCGGGAATACAGGTGTTTGCGCTCAACAGCGGTGCGCCGATCACCCGCGTGCGTTTGGGAAGCCGGGTGGTGGCGTCGGTCTTTGAGGATGGCGGCGCGCGGCACTGCCTCCTCGGTGGATTTGGTCCGAATTCGGTCGCGCTGCGCGCCCCGGCACAGGTGCAGCAGATGTTTGGCAACCTGGAGTGTGCTCTGGATCTCGCCGGCTTCGAACTCGCCGACGTGGTGCGGACTTGGTTCTACAACGAGGACATCCTCGGGTGGTATGGTGACTTCAACCGCGTGCGCACGGAGCACTATGCGAACGTGAAGTGGCGGACGGGGTCCATCCCGGCCAGTACCGGAGTCTCGGGCAAGAATCCGGCGGGAGCCGCCCTGGCGGTGGCCGCGTGGGCAATGCGGCCACTGGTTCCCGGAGCGGTCGCGCAGGAGGTGGCCTCTCCCCTGCAGTGTCCCGCACCCGCCTACGGCAGCTCGTTCGCCCGCGCGATGGAGATCAACTCCGGCGGCTGGCGGCGCCTTCTCGTTTCCGGCACGGCGAGCATCCATCCCGGAGGCGCGACCGCCTGGGTGGGCAACCCGAAGAAGCAGATCGACCTGACGATGGAGGTCATCGCGGCGATTCTCGAATCGCGCGGCGTGGGCTTCCCGGATGTGTCGCGCGCCACCGCCTACTTCCAGCACCCGCTGTTCGTGCCGTACTTCGAACGCTGGTGTGATGCCCGCGACCTCCGGCACATGCCGGTGGTCTTCGTCAACTGCGACATCTGCCGCGACGACCTGTTGTTCGAGCTGGAACTCGACACGACCGTCAAGGCGGAGTGAGGCGCGCGTAGCGCCAGCCGAAGGCGGATTCGGGCCTCAGCGGGTCGCCCCGGGGAAGGTCGCTGCCTGAGTTTGGGCGGCTCCGAGACGGGCCTCGCGGTGTTGCGCGCTGCCGGATCAGGCTGGCGCCAGCAGTCCGTCCTCAGGTCAGGCCGAGAATGTTGCCGGCGTCGTCGATGTCGATGTGCTCGGCAGCCGGGGATTCCGGCAAACCCGGCATGCGCAGAATCTCGCCGGAGATGGGCACCAGGAAGCCGGCGCCGGCGGCGATTTCGATCTCCCGCACGGTGAAGGTGAAGTTGCGCGGCCGCCCGAGCAGCGCCGGGTTGTCCGACAGCGAGTATTGGGTTTTCGCGATGCAGACCGGAAGTCCCGTGAGGCCCAGTTCCGCGATCGTCTTGAGATCCTGGCGGGCCTTGGGGCCAAACTCGACCTTTCCGGCGCCGTAGATCCGCGTCGCGACGGCGGTGATCTTGTCCTCCACGCTGCTGGCCAGGTCATAGAGAAACGTCGGCTGGCGCGGTCGTCGGTGGCAGGCGGCGGCCACGACGGCGGCGGCCTCCTCCGCACCGGCGCCACCCTGGGCGAAGTGATCGCTCGTCACCGCGGGGACCCCGCGATCGGCGCACAGCTGGCGCAGCAACGCGACCTCGTCGTCGGTATCGGAGGCGAAGCGGTTGATCACGACGACGGTTTCGAGCCCGAAAGTCGCGGCGTTCTCCAGGTGTTTCTCCAGGTTGGCGAAACCGGCCCGCAGGGCGGCGGCATGGGGGGCGGCCAGTTCCTTCAGGGCGGCGCCCCCCTGGTATTTCAGGGCGCGAATCGTTGCCACCAAGGCGAGGGCATCGGGCCAGAGCCCGGCGGCCCGGCACTTCACCTCGAGGAACTTTTCCCCGCCAAGGTCGAAGCCAAAGCCGGCCTCGGTGACGACATAATCCGCCAGGCAGAGCCCGAGGCGGGTCGCGAGGATGGAGTTGGTCCCCTGGGCGATGTTGCCGAACGGTCCACCGTGGATCAGCGCCGGGGTGCCCTCGAGGGTCTGCACGAGATTGGGCAGGAGGGCGTCCTTGAGCAGCGCCGCCATCGCACCGTCGGCCTTCAGGTCGCGGGCGAAGATCGGTCGCCGGTCATGGGTGAAGCCGACGAAGATCCGGCCCAGCCGCTCCTTGAGCTCGTGGCGGGACTGCGCGAGACAGAGAATCGCCATCACTTCGGACGCGGCGGTGATGTCGAAGCCGGTCTCGCGCGGGAGGCCAAAGCCGCGGCCGCCCAGGCCGACGACGATCCGCCGCAGCGCCCGGTCGTTCATGTCGCAGACCCGTTTCCAGCGCACGCTGACGGGATCCAGACCGAGCGGGCTCCGCCGGCTTTGCAGGTGGTTGTCGACGAGGGCGGCCAGGAGGTTGTGGGCCTTCTCGATCGCGGCGAAGTCGCC
Source organism: Verrucomicrobiota bacterium (assembly GCA_016222805.1). Classification (GTDB taxonomy): domain Bacteria; phylum Verrucomicrobiota; class Verrucomicrobiia; order Opitutales; family Opitutaceae; genus ER46. The sequence continues at coordinate 319,850 of JACRQG010000027.1, forward strand.
GTTGAAATGGAGATTGATGTCCGCATGCGGGCCGACGCGGGCGCGTCCGCCGCCGGTCGCGCCGCCTTTCATCCCGAAGACCGGGCCGAGGGACGGTTCGCGCAGGACCACTGCCGTGCGATGACCCAGCCGCGTGAGGCCATCGGCGATCCCGATGGAGGTGGTGGTCTTCCCTTCGCCCGCCGGGGTGGGTGTGATGGCCGAGACCAGGATCAGCCGGCCGCGGGGCGCCGGGTCGCGATCGAGGAGCGAAAGCGGCAACTTGGCCTTGAAACGGCCGAAGGGCTCGAGGGTCTCGGGGGCGAGCCCGAGGCGGGCGGCGATCGCGGAGATCGGCTGGAGCGACGCGGTCTCGGCGGAAGGGGAGGGGAACATCGCGGAGTGCACGGCGGTTGTCGGTGCCGGAGGACGGCGGCTGGTTCCGTTCGGCCTCCGGCTGTGACGGAGACTATCGGGAGATACGGCGGGAGCGATGGCCCCGAACGCGGTGCGGCAGACTTCCAGCGCGACTAATTGCAGCCAAGAGGCTCCCTACTCCGGCGGCGTCTGACGTTGACCATGGCTCGGGCCCGCCTCACTCCTGCGGGGCGACGAATCACCCCAACTTGCGACCGCCGGGATCAGGCCGCGGTCGCGACCACCCCGCCCCTTCCATGACCTTCGTTCTTGTTCTTCGCCTGCGGGACCTCGGTCTCGCCGTCTCGAGCCTGTCATTGCTGGCAGCATTGGCCGGGGCCGCCGATGCCACCACCGGGGCGACCTCCACCGAGGTGGTCGAACTCAGCCCGTTCACCGTGAACACCAGCCGCGACCTCGGCTACGTGGCGGAGAACACCCTCGCCGGCAGCCGGTTGAACGCCCGGTTGCGCGACACCGCCAGCTCGGTCTCGGTGTTCACCAAGGAGTTCCTCGAGGACATCGCGATCACCGACATCCGCGAATTGATGGAGTACACCGTCAACGGCGAGATGGACACGAACTCGCAGGGCGCCAGTTCCGAGCAGAACCGAATCATCGGCGGCCATGCGCTGACCGCGGGGGTGCAGAGCCGCGGGCTCATCGCCGGCCTCGGCCTGGACTATTTCTCCAGCATCACGCCGCCGGATCCCTATCGCGTGGGACGTTTCGAGGATGCGCGGGGGCCCAACAGCATCCTCTTCGGCATCGGATCGCCGGGAGGACTCCTGAACCAGACCTCGAAGGTGGCGGAGACACATCGCAACAGCAGCCTGATCCGCCATGGCGCCGGTTCGTGGGGGCGGCAGCGGCTCGAGTTCGACGCGAACCGGGTGCTGGTGAAGGACCGCCTGGCGGTGTCGCTCGCGGCGGTGCACCAGGAGAACGGCGGCTGGCGGGCGTTCGATTTCCAGGACAAGGATCGGATCTTCGGCTCGATCACGTTTCGTCCGGTGCGCCAGGTGACCGTCACCGCAATGGGGGAGACGGGCCGTGACGTGAATGCGGTCGTGCGTTCGTTTTCCGACACCGAGCAGGTGCTCGCCTGGTACGACAACCGCCAGGCCCGCGGGGTCGACGCGGTGACGTTCACGCCGGGGACCGCGGCGCCGACGGCGGCAATGCAGGCGCTCGGTGTGACCGGGCGCGACGGTACCCGCGGGGGCAACAACCGCCGGGCGGTGTTTATCGAGAACAACGGGGTGTTCTTCGACGCGATCGGCACCTTCCTCACTTCCTCCTACAACAACGCCGTGGTGCGGGCGCCCGACGGCACGCCGGGGGTAACCTCCTCCTCGGTGCCGCGGATTTACGACCCCAAACTGTATCCGCTCAACGGCAACGCCACCGGGCCGGGCATGTATCGCGACCAGACGCTTCGCAACTATACCGTGACGATCGACTGGCAGCCGCGGCGCAACCTGATCTTCAACCTCGGCCAGAACTACCAGCGCACCAACGCCGAGGTGAACCTCATGAACGGCAACAGCCCGATCCTGCGCGGCGACGCCAACCGTACCCTCGGCATCGGCGGGCCGGCCAACCCCTACGCGGGCCGGCTGTATTTCGACGGCAACTGGACGCGCGATGTGCACTTCGGCGAAACCCGCGAGACCCGCCTTTCCGTCTCCTACCAGCTGGAAACGAAGTACGCCTGGATCGGCCGGCACCGCCTGGCTGCGGCGGTCTCGCGCAACGACGTGACGGACAAACGCGCCAATTCCTGGCTCGTGCTCGCGGGCCGGCCGTACAATGCCGATCCCTCCAACACCAACAACCGCGTGACGGTGCGCAATTACCTGACCGAGGGCGATTATGGCACCTATCGCGTCGGCGATTGGCGCCGCCTGCCGGCCACGATCGCCTTTGACGGCCGCACGTTTCAGACGGCCTACGCCAATGTCGCCTCGGGTGGGGCGGACAACGGCGGCATGATGCAGGAGATCGACTCGCGGCTGGCGGCCGCCCAGAGCTACTTTCTCGGCGGGCGGGTGGTGACGACGTTCGGTTACCGGAAGGACAACGTGGAGAACACGCAGCTCGGCTATCTCAATGATCCGCTCCGTGGCGATGTCGTCGATCCGGATCCTGCCCACGGCATCGTCAACCGCATGGTCGGGCAGACGCGTGCGGCTGGTGCGGTGTTTCATGCCTTCGACTGGCTGTCGCTGATTGCGAATCGATCGTCGAATGTCGGCGTGCCACCGCTCGCGCGCACCACGTTTCCCGAGGGCAACCTGGCTCCGCTCTCGAAGGGGCGAGGTGAGGATTACGGGGTCGGTGTCGATCTGCTCGAGGGCCGGCTGAATGCCCGCGCGGTTTATTTCAAGGGCAGCGAGCGAGGGCGCGTGACGGCGCCGGTGGCCAATACCCTGCGCGACCGGAATATCCGGGTGATGGAGGCCCTTGGTGGCGCACTGGTGGGCAGTGGCCTGCCGCTCACCGCGGCGCAGTGGGAGCCGATCCGCCGCGCCTACACCCCTCCGGTGAACTCGATCTCCAACGACTTCGACTCCGAGGGTTATGAGGTGCGCGTGACGGCCAACTTCACCCGCAACTGGCGCCTGGTCGCCAACTACTCCTACACGGATTCCGGCCGGGTCGGCCTCGCCCAGGAGGCGATCGACTGGTACGGATTGAAACAGGCCGATGCGGTCGTCCTGGTGCAGGGGGTATCGCAGAATGCCACCGGGCAGTTCGTGGTCGATCCCTCCGCTTATGCGACCGGGGGTGCGGTCGCCAAGTGGATCGAACTCTCGCGCCTGCATCCGGGGGCCGGCTTGTCGACCCTCACGACTTCCAGCGGCATCACGATCGCGCAGGAAATTTTCGACTTGGTGGACACCCTGAACGACGAAAAAGAGGCCCAGCAGAAACGCTGGGGGGTCCGCCCGCACAAGATCAGCCTGTTTACGGCCTATGATTTCAAGCAGGGCCGGCTGGCGGGCTTCACCCTCGGCGGCGGCTGGCGCTGGCGCAGCGCCAATGTGATTGGAGCCAACGCCAGCGGGGCGGAGATCGTCGGCCGCGTGATCACCGCGACGGATCTCATGCTGGGTTACACGCTGCGACCCGGGAAGTTGCCGGGCCGCGTGCGGTTCCAGGTCAACGTCGCAAACGTCTTCGACCGCTCCGGCATCATTCCCTCGCGGCTGGCGACCGGCCCGACCGCGCCCGACGGGTTCATGATCCCGGGCGGGCGCGGCGTGGCGTATGGCCGGTTCGACCTGATTCAGCCCCGGGAATACCGGTTCACGACGACGTACTCGTTCTGAGTTCCCGGCCGGGGCTGGGGGGACTCACTTCAAGCGTGCCGGGGCGCGATCGCGCCGGGCCGGGGTCGTGGCCATCGACCCGGTGACCATGAACTTCTCCAGGCGCTGGGGCGCATCCGCGGGGTCCGCGAGGGATCCGGTCACCATGAACTTCTCGAGCCGCTGCGGCGCGTCGGCCGGGTCCGCGAGCGAACCAGTGACCATGAACTTGTCCAGTTTCTGCGGCACGTCGGCTGGATCGGCCAGCGAGCCGGTGACCATGAACTTCTCCAGCCGCTGCGGGGCGTCGGCCGGAGCGGCGGCGGAGGGCGTGGCGGTCAGCGGGGCGGGGTTCTGGGCGAACGCGACTGACGCGAACGTCAGCGCGGCGAGGAGGGCGGTGGTTTTCTTCATGATGGTGATTTCGGGGTGATGGCGCCAGGGGTTGTCCGAGGCGGTCAGTGGAAGCTGATGTATTGGATGCCGTTCTTGTTCGCGTAGGTTTCGAGCGGCACGAGGTCCGCCGCGGTCTGCGGTTCGAGCACGTACCAGCCCTTGTCGGTGAGGAAGAGGCCCACGGCATGGCGCTCGCGCGTCCGGCCCACGCCGGAGAAGGCGCGGTCCTGGAACACGATGACCTTTGCGGCGGACGGCTGCGCCGACCCCCCCAGCATGCCGGCCAGACCGGCCATGTGGCGCAGGAACATGCAGAAGTCGTCGCAGTCCGCGCCCTCCGTCCCTCCTCCGTCCGCGGCGTCGCGCAGGTCCGCCACCGCGAGCCGGTAGAAGGGGACAAAGCGGCGGGCGAGCCAATCGTGGCGAATCACCGCATAGCGCGCATCGAGCAGCGGACCGAGAAAGGCGCCCTTGGGCAGCAGCAACTGCGCGGACTTGAGCAGTTCCTCGGCGGAGATCTGCCGGGCCACCTGCAGGGGTGGGGGCAGGTCGAGCTTGGTCGGGGGCGGACCCTTGGCCAGCGCCGTGGGAAGGACGGCCAGCAGCGCGCCGAGACCGGCGGCGGAAAATGCGCGACGAAAACGCACGGCGGCACGATGAAACGCACCAGCACCCTGTCAACGGACGAGCGCGAAAATGGGTGATCATTCCGGGTCACACGTGGCAAACCGGTTTGTCCCCGAAAAGGGCCAGTGTAAGTTGAAATCGGATACGGTGGCGGCGGGCCCGGCTGCCGTTGGTCCGGCCGCGCCCGCGGGGATTGGGCGCCCGCCCGGTTCCCGCCCGCAAGAAGCGGGCGCGGCGCATTCCCACACGCCGCCGAGCTCCTCCGGCGGCTGGGAAACCGCCGCTCCTGCCGGGAAAGCCCGGTCCGCGGCTTCCGCGATGAGAGGATTCGCGCCGTGGAAATCCGGGCCGTGAAAATATCCTAGCAACGTGTCGCCGGGCGTGGTCGTCTGGCGGGTGCGGTCGGGTATCCGGCTGCGTTCCTCTTCGACATGTCCTCCGGCCCTTCCATCCCTCGCAAGTGGTTGCTCTACGGAGCCGTTGCCGCCGCGTTTCTCGCGGCTATCTGGTACTTCGGGTTCCGCGCCCAGCCTCCGACCCGGATGGGGGGCGGCAGCCCCTTCCGTTCGCGCAACAGCACGGCGCCGGTCCCGGTGAAGGCGGTCAACGCGGAGCGCAAGAGCCTCGCGGTGCACCTGAGGGCCATTGGCACGGTCACGCCGCTGAACACCGTGACCGTCCGCAGCCGGGTGGAAGGGCAGCTCGTGCGCGTGCTCTTCCAGGAGGGACAACAGGTGCAGCAAGGCCAGGTCCTGGCGGAAATCGACCCGCAGCCGTACCAGATTCGTCTGGCTCAGATGGAGGCCCGGCAGCGCCAGAACGCGGCTCAATTGCAGACGGCCCGGGCCGATCTGGAACGTTTCCGGCAATTGCACGCCCAGACCCTGGTCACCCAGCAGCAGCTCGAGGCCCAGCAGGCGCTCGTGGCGGATCGGGAGGGAGCCCTGGCGGCCGACCAGGCCGCGACCGACGACGCGCGCCGGCAGCTGGCGTACACCAAGATCGAGGCGCCGATCGCCGGTCGCCTGGGCCTCCGTCAGGTCGACGCAGGCAACCTGATTCGTCCGGGCGACGCGGGAGGTCTCGTCGTCCTCACCCAGACGCGGCCGATCGCCGTGACCTTCACCATCCCGGAGATCGACCTGCAGAAGGTCCTGGAGCCTCTGCGCGCCGGCGAGACCCTGGCGGTCGAAGCCTGGGATCGCAGCGAACAGACCCTGCTCGCGAGCGGTGCGCTCAAGACCGTCGACAACCAGATCGACCTCGCCACCGGCACGCTCCGGCTCAAGGCGGAGTTTCCCAACGACGACGAGAAGCTGTTCCCGAATCAGTTCGTCAACGTGCGCCTGCGGGTGCGCACGCTGCGGGATGCGGTGGTGATCCCCGCGGCCGCGGTGCAATACGGCTCCCGGGGCACCTACGTCTACCTCGTCAACGAGGAGAGCAAGGCCACGGTGCGTGAAATCGTGCTCGGTCCGGCCGACGGCTCCCTCCAGGCGGTGACCAGCGGCCTGCAGCACGAGGAGAAGGTCATTCTCGAGGGACTCGATCGCCTGCGGGAAGGCCGGTTGGTGGCCCCGGTGGGGGCGGATGGCCTGGCCCAGCTCCCTCCGCCCGGGGCGGAAAAGAGCGCGGGCGGCGACCGCGGGGGCAAGGGCGAGAAGTCCGGCGGCAAGGGCGAGCGCGGGAAGAAGAAGGACAAATGAGCCCGTCCCGTCCGTTCATCCTCCGGCCGGTGGCGACCAGCCTGCTGATGGTCGCCCTGATGCTTTCGGGGATCATCGCCTACCGGCTGTTGCCGGTCTCGGCGCTGCCGCAGGTCGACTTTCCCACGATCCAGATCTTCACCTTCTATCCGGGAGCGAGCCCGATGGTCGTCGCCAGTTCGGTGACGGCGCCGTTGGAGCGGCGGTTCGGGCAGATCCCCGGGGTGAACCAGATGTCGTCGACCAGTTCGGCGGGGGCATCCGTGATCACGCTGCAGTTCTCGCTCGAGGTCTCGCTCGGCGTGGCGGAGCAGGAAGTGCAGGCGGCGATCAACGCGGCGTCGAACCTGCTCCCCAACGATCTCCCGACGCCCCCGGTTTACCGCAAGGTCAACCCGGCCGACACCCCGATCCTGACTCTGGCGGTCACCAGTGCCAGCCTGCCCCAGCCGCAGGTGCATGATCTGGTGGATACGCGGATCGCGCAGAAACTCGCGCAGATCCCCGGCGTGGGCATGGTGAGCCTGGCGGGCGGGCAGCGGCCGGCAGTCCGCGTGCAGATCAACCCCGGCGAACTCGCCCAGCGGGGGCTCAACCTGGCCGACGTGCGCGCGGCCATCGCCGCCGCGAGCGTGAACCAGCCCAAGGGCAGCTTCGATGGTCCGATCCGCACCATCCTGATGGATGCGAACGACCAGCTCCGGTCGATCGAGGAATTTCGCAACCTGATCATCGCCTGGCGCGACGGCGCGCCGCTGCGGCTCGGCGACGTGGCGCGGGTCGAGAACGCCGCCGAGGATCGCCGGCTGGCCGCCTGGGCCGATCGACTGCCGGCGGTGCTGGTCAACGTGCAGCGGCAGCCGGGGGCCAACGTGATCGAGGTCGTCGACCGCGTGCAGGCGCTGCTGCCGCAGCTGGCCGCCAACCTGCCGGCCGCGGTGGAGATGAACGTCCTCACCGATCGCACACAGAGCATCCGGGCATCCGTGCGTTCGGTGCAGCACGAACTCGTGTTTGCCGTGCTGCTCGTCGTGCTCGTGACCTTCCTCTTCCTCCGCAACTTCGCCGCGACCATCATCCCGAGCATCGCCGTGCCGCTCTCGCTCATCGGCACCTTCGGCGTGATGTACCTCGCGGGGTATTCGTTGAACATCCTCACGCTGATGGCGCTGACGATCGCCACGGGCTTCGTGGTCGATGACGCGATCGTGATGCTGGAGAACATCGCCCGTTACCGCGAGCAGGGCGACTCCCCGATGGAGTCCGCGTTGAAGGGGGCCTCGCAGATCGGCTTCACGCTCGTCTCGCTGACGATTTCGCTGATCGCGGTGCTCATCCCCCTGCTCTTCATGGGCGAGGTGGTCGGGCGCCTCTTCCACGAGTTCGCGATCACGCTGGCGGTCTCGATCCTGATCTCGCTCGTCGTTTCGCTCACGCTCACGCCGATGATGTGCGCGCGCATGCTGCCGGAGCCCGAGGCGGGCGGGGCGCATGCCCGGCCGGGGTTCCTCGACGCGGTGATTGCCAAGTATGGCGAGTGGCTCGACTGGGTGCTTGATCACCAGCGGCTGGCCCTGCAGGTCACCCTCGCCACCCTGGTGCTGACGGCCCTGCTGTGGGTCTTCGTGCCCAAGGGGTTCTTCCCGGTGCAGGACAACGCGGCCATCCAGGCGGTGACGGAGGCTCCGCAGTCGATTTCGTTCACCGCGATGGCGGAACGGCAGCAGGCCTTGGCGGCGAAGATTCTCGAGGACCCCGCCGTGCGCAGCCTGTCCTCCTTCATCGGCGTCGACGGCACCAACGCCACCCTCAACAGCGGACGCATGCTCATCAACCTGAAGCCGCACGATGAACGCGACGATTCCGCCCTGCGGGTCATCGAACGGCTGCGCGTGGCGGCCCAGGCCGTGCCCGGCATCTCGCTCTTCATGCAGCCGGTGCAGGAGCTGACGATCGAGGACCGGGTGAGCCGGACGCAGTTCCAGTTCACGCTGACCTGCCCGGACGAGAAGCTGCTCTACGACTGGACCCCGCAGCTGGTCGGCGCGCTGCAGCAGCTGCCGCAGCTGGCCGACGTGGCGAGCGATCTCCAGAACCAGGGGCTGCAGGCCTACGTCGAGATCGATCGCGACGCCGCGAGCCGGCTGGGCGTGACGGTGGCGGACATCGACGACGCCCTCTACAGCGCGTTTGGCCAACGGCAGATTTCCACGCTCTTCACCCACACGAGCCAGTACCGCGTCGTCCTCGAGGTGGATCCGCGGCTGGCGCGGGGGCCGGAGGCGCTCACCGGGATTTTTGTGCGGACGCGGGCGGGTCGCCCGGTGCCATTGGCGAGCATCGCCCGCGTGCGGGAGCGCTCGACGGAGCTCCTGATCAACCATGTCGGTCAGTTCCCGGCGGTGACGATTTCGTTCAACCTCGGGGGGCGTTCCTCGCTCGGCGACGCCGTGAAGGCGATCGAGGCGGAGGCCCGGCGCCTCGAGCTGCCCCCGGCGATCGAGATGCGGTTCCAGGGGGCGGCGCATGCCTTCCGGGCCTCGCTTGGGAGCACGCTCTGGCTCGTCCTCGCCGCCGTGGTGACCATGTATATCGTCCTCGGTGTGCTGTACGAGAGCAGCATCCACCCCATCACGATCCTCTCGACGCTGCCGTCGGCGACGGTCGGCGCGCTGCTGGCGCTTTCCATCACCGGCCGGCCGCTCGATATGATCGCCATCATCGGCATCATCCTGCTCATCGGACTCGTGAAGAAGAACGGCATCATGATGGTCGACTTCGCCCTCGAGGCGGGGCGGCGGGACGGTCTGGCGCCGCGGGATGCCATCCGGCAGGCGGCGTTGCTGCGGTTCCGGCCGATCCTGATGACCACGCTGGCCGCGCTGTTTGGCGCGCTACCGCTGATGTTGTCCTCCGGATCCGGCGCCGAACTCCGGCAGCCGCTGGGAATCGTGATGGTGGGCGGGCTGCTGGTGAGCCAGGTGCTGACGCTTTTCACCACGCCGGTCGTGTATCTCTTCTTCGATCGGCTGGCGGCGTCGGCCCTCGCCCGTCGCCAGAAGGCGCTCGCCACGAATTCCAAATTGCAGCCTGCGCGTTCATGAACGCCCGCCTCGACAGTCAGCCCGGGACCCCGCGCCTCCGGGAAGTCCCCTCCGCCACGATGGCGGTGCCGCAGCTCCCGCGAGGCGGGGTGGGGTCACCCTGGCGCTGGAAGCCCGCCGGTTGCTCGGGCGCCGTCCGTCGATGAATCTCTCCCGCCCCTTTGTCCGCCGGCCGGTGGCCAGCAGCATGATCGCGGTGGCGCTCGTGCTGGTGGGGGCGCTCGCGTATGGCCTGCTGCCGGTCTCCCCGCTGCCGCAGGTGGATTTCCCGACCATCCGGGTGAGCGCGTCGCTGCCGGGGGCGAGTCCGGAAACGATGGCCGCGAATGTCGCGGCGCCCCTGGAGCGGGCACTGGGCAGCATCTCCGGCGTGGCCGGCATCTACTCGGACAGCCGCCAGGGGGGCTGCAGCATCACCCTGGAGTTTACGCTGGATCGAAAGATCGACGAGGCCGCCCGGGATGTGCAGGCGGCGATCAACGCGGCGCGCGGGCAGCTGCCGTCCGGCATGCCGGGCAATCCGACTTTCCGGAAATCCAATCCCGCCCAGGCCCCGATCATGGCCCTGGCGCTAAGCTCGCCCAACCTCGCGCCCGGCCGGTTGTACGATTTTGCCGCCACCATCCTCGCGCAGAAGATTTCGCAGATTAACGGCGTGGGCGAAGTGGTCGTGGGCGGAAGCTCGTTGCCGGCCGTCCGTGTCCAGCTGAATCCGCATGCGCTGTCGCACTACGGCATCGCACTGGATGAAGTGCGCCGCGCGATCGGTGCCACGAACTCGCTGCGGCCGCGCGGCACGATCGAGGATGGGGCGCGGCAGTGGGAGGTGCAGGTGAGCGGTCAGCTGCGCAAGGCGGAGGAGTATCTCCCGCTGGTCATTCGCTACCGCAACGGCGCCCCGGTTCGCCTGGGCGACGTCGCCAAGGTGAGCGATTCCGTCGAGGACCGGCACAGCATGGGCTTCCACAACGATCGGCCGGCGGTGCTCCTCTACATCAGCCGCCAGCCCGGGGCCAACATCATCGCCACCATCGACGCCATCAGCGCCCAGCTGCCGTCCCTGCGGGCGCTGCTCCCGGAGGATGCCGACCTCGCCGTGGTGATGGATCGGTCCCCCGGGATCCGCGCCACCCTGCGGGAGTCCCAGAAGACGCTGATGATCGCCGCCAGCCTCGTGATGCTGGTGGTGTTCCTCTTCCTCGGCAGCGCGCGGGCGGCCCTGATTCCGTGCCTTGCGATCCCGGTGTCGGTCATCGGCACGTTCGGGGTGATGTATCTGTACGGATTCTCGCTGAACAATCTCTCGCTGATGGCGTTGATTGTCGCCGCGGGCCTGGTGGTCGACGACGCCATCGTCGTCCTGGAAAACGTCACCCGCCACATCGAGCGCGGGTTGTCGCCCTTCCGCGCCGCGATGCGGGGCTCGGGCGAAGTGGGTTTCACGCTGCTGGCGATGACGCTGTCGCTCGTCGCCGTCTTTGTTTCGATCCTCTTCATGGGGGGGCTGGTGGAGAAACTCTTCCGGGAGTTCTCGATCACCCTCGCGGCGGCGATGACGGTGTCGCTGGCGGTGTCGCTGACGCTGACGCCCGCCCTGTGCGCCCGGTGGTTGAAACGGCGGAACGAGCTTCCGATGACGGGGCTGCGCCGGCTGACCGAAGGGGTGTTTGCGCGGGTTCGGGAGGGGTACCGGCATTCACTGCACTGGGTGCTCCGCCACTCCGCCCTGATGGCGATCATCCTGGTGGGGACGATTGCGCTCAACATCACCCTCTACATCAAGATCCCGAAGGGCTTCCTGCCCGCGCAGGACACCGGGACGCTGATGGGGTTCGCGCGCGGCGATGATGCGTTTTCCTTCGAGGCGATGAAGCCGCGAATCGAAGCGTACCGACGGCACATCCTGAAGGATCCGGCGGTGCAGGACGTGATCGGGACGGCCGGCGGCAGTTCCGGACTGAGCAACGCCCGCATGACGGTGCGCCTGAAGCCGCTGGCCGAGCGCAAGGTGTCCGCCAACGACGTGGTCAACCGCCTGCGCAACGAGGCCCCGCAGGTGGCCGGCGGCAGTCTCTACCTCTTCGGCGCGCAGGACATCGACGGGCCGCGCATGTCCGACGGCACGTCCTACACCCTGAGCCTGATGTCGAGCGACCTCGCGCTCCTCCGGGCATGGATGCCGAAGATCTCGCTGGCGATGCAGGAGCTGCCGGAGCTGGTGGATGTCGATGTGCCGACCGACGGCGGCACGCAGCAGGTGATGTTGCAGGTGGATCGAGAGGCGGCGCGTCGCCTCGGGGTCGACATGCAGATGGTGACGCAGGTGCTGAACAATTCGTTCAGCCAGCGCCAGATTGCGACGCTCTATGATCGGCTGAACCAGTACCGGGTGGTGATGGAGCTGGAGCCGCAATACACGGCGGACCCGGCCGTGCTGGATCAGGTCCAGGTGATCGGGAGCAACGGCGCGCGGGTGCCGCTGTCGGCCATCGCGCGGCATGAGTTCTCCTTGATCGACGATCGGGTAAGCCACCGGAACCAGTTTGCCGCCGATCGGATTGGCTTTGCGCTGGCGGAGGGAGTGTCGCTCGACGAGGCGCTGGCGGCGATCGATCGCGCGATGGCCTCGATTCTCCTGCCGACCGAGATCCAGGTGCAGATGTCGGGCTCGGCGCAGAGCTTCCAGCGGAGCCTGCAGGCGCAGCCGCTCCTGATCCTCGGCGTGCTGGTGGCGGTCTACCTCGTGCTCGGCATCCTGTACGAGAGCCTCGTGCACCCGCTGACCATCATCTCGACGCTCCCTTCGGCGGGCCTGGGCGCGCTGCTGGCCCTCCGGTTGACCGGCACCGAGTTCACGCTCATCGCGTTGCTGGGGCTGTTCCTGCTCGTCGGCATCGTGATGAAGAACGCCATCCTCATGATCGACTTCGCGATCCTGGCGGAACGGGAGAAGAGCCTGACGCCGCGGGAGGCGATCTTCGACGCGGCCCAGTTGCGGCTCCGGCCCATCCTGATGACGAACACGGCCGCGCTGCTCGGGGCCATGCCGCTCGTGCTGGCAACCGGTGAGGGCGTCGAGATGCGCCGTCCGCTCGGGCTGGCGATCGTCGGCGGCCTGGTGGTGAGCCAGTTGCTGACGCTCTACACCGTCCCGGTCGTCTACCTCTGGCTCGATCGCGTCCGGCTGCGGTTCCGACGCGAGAAGGCGCTGCCCCGCGCCGTGCAGGCGCCGGCGTAGGGCGACTTCGGCACTTCAGCCGGATCGCAGCAGAGGGAGGACGAGGCGCACGCCGAGGGCCAGGCCGAAGACCAGGAGCAGCACACCCGAGACACGCTCCATCTGCACGAGCTTGTGTTCCGAGAGACGTCCGCGGCCGAGCGAGACGCCCCAGCTCAGCAGCAGGAACCAGAGGAAGATTCCCGCGGTGGCGCCGGCGGCGCAGGACAGCTTGCTCGGCCAGGTCGGAGCCATCCAGTCATGGGCCATCAAGGTGGCACCGACCGTGATCCAGAAGAAGAACACGCCCGGGTTGCCAAGGCAGCGGACAAAGCCGGTCCAGAAAGCCGTGTGCGGGTGGAGCCGGTGTTCGATGACCTCCTCGCTGTGGCTGCGGGCCGGCACCGCGCGGGCCCGGAGGAACTTCTGCCCCAGGTAGATCATGAACACGAAACTGACGAACTCCATCACCCCCTTGATCAGCGGCGCGGTGAAGAGCTGCGCGAATCCGGCGAACGCCGCCACGCAGTAGATGGCTTCCATCAGGGTGGCCCCGAGGCCGATCAGCAGGCCCCAGCCGAAGCCCCGCCGGGCGCCCTCGTTGAGGATGGTCAGGTTGATCGGCCCGACCGGAACCGCGGAGAGGAAGCCGGCCACCGCCCCGGCCAGGGCGGGCCAAAGGTGGGAGGTGGAAGGATCGTGGACCGGGACAGTCAGGCCCATGGGAGGCGGGGCGGCAGCTGCATGTCAGTCAGTCCCCCTCGGTCAGTTCCCCACCAGATCGCGCTGGCGGACCGGGAAGATGGGCCGGCCGAGACGGCGCGAACTGACCCGCTCGAGTTCCAGCGCCACCGTGAAATTGTGGGTGACGAATCGGAGGAACTCCGGGCGGGCGATGGCGAGGCAGCGGGTGTGTTTTCGTGCGACGATCGTGGCGCTGGCGCCGCTGTTCTGCAACAGGCCGATTTCGCCAAAGTACTGGCCCGGGCGGAGCACGGCGATTTCGCGTCCCCGCCGGGAGACCACCGCATCCCCGGCGAAGATGACGAAGAAGCGCTCCACCAACTGGCTCTCGGCGATGATCGTGTCGCCCTCGGCAAACGCCTCAATCGTGCTGAGCTGCGCGAAGCGCTCGATGGCCTGCAGATGCCAGTGGCGGCAGAGGGGAATGCCGCGAAGGAACGGGGCCTTGATCACCGAATTGGCCAGGGCGGTCCGGGCGACGCGGTTGAGAATGAGGTCCGGCGCCTGCTCCCGCGGCAGCACGAGGAGGCGCACGGGAGTGGCCGTGCGGAAGTGGTAGGTGCCACCTTGGGGATCGGTGACATCATGCAGGCCGATGAGATCGCCCCGGCCCAGCACCTGCACCCGCCGCCGCCGCCGGGTCGGATCCTCCCGGCGCACCGTCACTTGTCCGGAGGCGATCACCGCCACCTGGCGCGAGGGCTGGCCGGTGAAGGCCGGCAGCCGGCGCCACGGGCCGACCTGCAGCGGAGTGAGGGCGGTCGCGAGTTCGAGGCGCGTGGCGTCGTCGAGGGTGCGCAAGGCGGCCGTGTGGGAGAGCACCGCCATCCGGTCAGCGGGCAGGGCGAAGGGCAGCCGGTGGCCGAACCACCGTTCGCGCCACGCGCGCAACCCCTGGATCCATGCGGCGCCCCCGCGGCGCACCGCCAGGAAGGTCTCGCCGCCGAGGTACAGGATCCCCAAGGCCACCAGGGAGCCGCCGATGGTGGCCGCGATGCGAACTCCGTGCGCTTCCCAGAAGGCCGGGCTCCAGGGCGGCGTGTCGGTGAGGCGCGCCGCGAGGTAGATCACGGCCAGGGTCCAGATGATCCCGTAGCACAGGCGCACCCAGGTGTTGGCCTGGCCGACGGCGCGCCAGAGCAGCTTCCAGCGCCGGAGCGGGGTGCGGTTCGGCGGAAAGACGAACCGCTGCTCGGCGTCGCCCAGTTCGTGGCTGCGCCCGAGTCGCACGACTTCGGGAAAGCGACCGTGCAACACGGGGCGCAGGTTGAGGATGAGTCCGAGGAGCGGGAAGAAGCTCCAGCCGGGGGCATGCCACACGGTGAGGCCGGCGGCGGCGGCCAGCACCGCCGGTTCGGCGATGAGGATCACGTCCTGCGTCGCCCGCGGCAGCATGACGGCATCGGCGGGATCGAACCGGAAGGCGGGGGGCAGGCTGCGCCACCACCAGCCCGGCCGGTACACCTCTCCGCCCGCCCCGCGCAGCAGGCAGGCGGAGACGCAGGCCGCCAGGCTGGTCGCGACGATGAGAATCCCGAGACTCGCGGCCGCGGCGACCAGGGAGGTCGGCAGTTCCGGGCGAAAGCCGAAGGACAGTCCCACTCCGGCGATCAACAGCACGGCGAGCGGCCGGCCGAGGGTGCGCGGCGAAAGCCGGCCGCGCCAGTCGCTGGGTTCGAGCACCGGCGGGTTTTCCCCGGGTCGGAGCAGGAGGCGGGCGCGTTCGGCCTTGAGGATCAACTCATAGAATTCCCCGAGCGGCGGGCAGAGACGCTCGCGAATCGCACGATCGAGTACAGCCGGGACGATTTGCGGCTCTTCGAACAACCGCAGGATGGCCCAGTGCTCCGGCCGGACCCGCAGGAAGGTGCAGGCCGGCACGTTTTTCACCACCAGCAAGCCGTCGACCACGGGGGTCATCCGGAGTTGCGGCGCGAGCACCAGGGGCTGCGCCGAGATGAGGAGGTTGAAATCCATGCCGAGGGTTCAGCCGGCCAGGGCCGCGCGCACGGCTTCGACGAGTTGTTCGTTGCGGAAGGGTTTCGGCAGAAACGGGCACGCGCGCAGGTCGGCGGGCCACCACGACTCCTCCGCCAGGTGGGCGCTGATGACGATGGCCTTCAGCCGCGGGATTTGGGCGAGGAGGCGGCGCGTCAGTTCGAGGCCGTCGGTCTTGCCCATGATGACGTCGCAGATCAGCAGCGCGGGTGGCGTGCGGGCGGACGCAATCCGTGCGTTGGCGGACTCGGCTCCGTCGGCGACCACCACCGGCCACCCGTGCTCCCGGAGCACCAGGGCCATCATCTCCGCCATGTGGCCGTTGTCGTCCACCACCAGGATCCAGGGGGCCGGCGCCGGAAGGGCCTGGGAGGGGGGGGCGGGAGCATTCATGGCGCGGCGAAGTCGGGAAGAGCGGGCAAGGCGGAGCGGGAAGCGGAACCGTGTGGCAGATCGACCTGCGTCGCGGTGGAGCCCAGAGGTAAGAGACGAAGCGGAGGCTGAAAACGAAAAAGCGCGGGGGCCGCGACCTGGACCGGGTTCGCCCGGCGACGTCGGATGACATGAGGTTGGACCCGACCACCTCCGGTGCTCTAGGACAAGGTGGGTCCGTTCTCCGGCCCGCTCGCCTCCCTCATGATGTCGTTCGCCGCCTTCCTGCGTATTCCTTCCTCCGCCCTGTCGCGCGTCGGGGGACTCGGCCTTCTCGCCTTGGTGGCGCCCGCGCTGTGGTTTGGTCCGTGGCTGCCCTTCCTCGATCTGGTCGCCTTTGTCGGCATGGACAGTTACCCGCCGCTCCAGTCGTATGGCCCGTTACACTACGCGACCTTCCAGTTCACCTATGTGGTGCATTACGCGCTTTCCCGGGCCCTGCTGGCGTTTGGAGTGGGCGCCGGGCCGCAGGTGGTCGTGTTTTACCTCCTGCAGGCGGTGACCTTCTACGTCGTGATTTGGACCGGCCTGCGTCGGCTGATTCCGGAGGCCTGGCTGGGCTCGGTGGCGCTCGCGCTGGGGGTTCTGGCGTGTTGGGACGGGTTGTTTCTCTGGGGTGGGCCCCTGCCGTTCTCGCTAGGGGCGACCGCGGTGGCGGCGGCCACCGCCCTGGTGCTGCGGGAGGCTGAGGAACCGGAACGCGTGAATCCCCTATGGCCGCTGTTGCTGACGACGGTGGCCGTGATGTGCCATCCGTTCGCCGTGTTGTTCGCCCTCGTGCTGGGCGGCCTGCGGTGGATCCTGGTGCCGGACCGGCGCTGGTCGGCGGCGGTGCAGATGGTGGTTCTGGGTTCCCTGGGCTGGGTGGTGATGCGTGACAGCCCGGAATCAGGCGCGGCTGCGGGATTGCCGGCCCTGTTCGCCTGGCCCTGGGAGCACGGTCTGCAACGGCTGCTCTCCCTTTTTCATGCCGACGCCAGCCTGGTGCGACAGCTGTTCCAGGAGTGTCCGGCCGGACTGCAGGCCTATCGGGTGGTCCTGGGTGCGCTGCACCTGGCCGGGTTTCTCACCGCGCCGGTGGTGTTGGTCGTGGCCCGGGACGCGCGGGCGCTGCGTTTCCTGGCGGCACTGACCACGACCGTAGCGTTGCTGTACCTGTGTGCCCGGCAGAATGACGCGCTCATTCCGGGCTGGCCCTGGCGCGTCCTCACCTTTCACAGCCCCTTCACTTTTCTGGCTGGCGTGGCTTGCCCGATCTACCTCGTCCGGCGTTGGCGGCCGTCCTGGTTGGCGGGGTGGGCGGCTCCGGCGCGCGGCGGGTGGATTGTCCCGGTTGGAATCGTGGCCTTGATGGTGGTTGTCCAAGTACCGATTTTGCGTCGGAGCGAAGGTATCGGCCGGGGCCTGGAGCGCACTCGTACCGCCCTGCTGCAGAGCGGAGTCCGCAATGCCTTCCTCGTCGTCACCAACATCGATGCCATCCAGCCGTTCTACCTCCGTTGTGTTCCGTTTCTTCTCTTCAGTGATCCGCTGGTGGTCGAACGCAACCTGCTCTTCTACACCGAATGGCATCTGCAGGATCGCCATCCCAGCCGTCTGACGGAGGGGTGGTTTGATCTCGGCCGTCCCACGTATCAGGCGCGTTTTTCGATGCGGGATGGAGCGGTCCACGTGGATCTGGTCCAGCAGCCGCCGCAGCAGATTGCCCTTCCGGTCGGCAACAACCAGACCGAGCGGGGAGGGCGCCCCCAGTTGGCCGTCCTGGAGTTCATCAAAGGAAACCGGCTGCTGCAGGCCGGCTGTCTGCGCGACGCCGTGCTACATTATCAGGCGGCCGTGCGCCACGATCCCAGCCTCGCCGAGGCGCATAACAACCTGGGGGTGGCGTTGCTGAACAGCCAGCGGGCGGCGGAGGCATCGGACCATTTCCAGCGGGCGATGGAGTTGCGACCCGATTTGGTGGATGCCCGCGTGAACCTGGGCGCGGTGCGGTTGCAGGCCGGCGACGTGGCCGGGGCGCGAGCGCAGTTTCTCGAGGCGCTGCGCCTGGACCCCAATCATTCCGGGGCCCGCGACGCCTTGCAGCGCACGACTCCCCGATGAACTCCGGCACCAGCCAGGGCGATATTCCGCGGTTCCGGCGGGAGGGGCTGGTCGCCGCCGGACTGCTGGCACTGGCCGTTATGCTCGCGTATGCCAACGCCTGGTCGGTGCCGTTCCTCTTTGATGACTACGCGACCCTGCGCGACAATCCGGCGTTGCGCGCGGGGTGGCAGCCGTGGGCATGGGTGCAGCCGCCGGCGCACACCGGAGTCGGTGGGCGCCCGCTGGCGCACCTGACCCTCGTGCTCAACCACGCGCTGACCGGCGATGCCGTGGCAGGGTACCACGCGGGCAACCTGCTGCTGCACCTCGGCGCCGGTTGGTTGTTCTTCGGGTTGGTGCGGCGCACCCTGCTGCTGCCGATCCTGGCGGACCACTGGAAAGGCAGGGCCGGAGGCTGGGCACTGGCGGTGGCGGCCGTCTGGCTGCTGCATCCGGTGCAGACGGCGAGCGTGACCTATCTTTCCCAGCGCACGGAAGTGCTGATGGGCCTGTGCTACTTCGGCACCCTCTATGGCCTGGTGCGTGGGGCGGCCGGGTCAGGGCGGACCGGGTGGCTGGTGTTTTCGGTCGGGTGCTGCGTGGCCGGGATGGCGTCCAAGGAGGTGATGGTGACGGCGCCGGTCGTGGCGCTGTTCTATGATCGCGCCTTTCTCGCCGGATCTTTCCGGGAAGCATGGCGTCGCCGGGGACGCTGGTACCTCGGCCTGGCCTCAACCTGGCTGCTGCTGCTGCTGCTGCTGCCTGGACTGGGCGGACGGGGAGTGGGATTCGGCCGCGGCATGGAGTGGTGGGAATACAGTCTGAGAGAAGGGAGGGCGATCGCGTTGTATCTGGCCCGGACCGTCTGGCCCCAGCCGCTGGTCTTCGACTACGGCGTCGACTTCCCTGTCATCGGGGCGCCGGAGTGGCTGGGGGTGGGCGTGGTGCTCCTGCTCGGGGCCGCTGCCGTGGTGGGCAGTTGGCGACGTCCGACAATCGGCTTCCTGCCGCTGTGGTTTCTGGTGACGCTGGCTCCGACGTCCAGCGTGGTGCCGATTCCCCTCCAGCCGATCGCGGAAAATCGGGCCTACCTGCCGCTGGCGGCCGTAGCCGCAGCCTTGATGCTGGGAGCGGGAGCCTGGGCCCCCCGGGTGGGACGGATGTTGGGGGTGCTCCTGACCGGTGCCTTGATCGTCCTTTCTCTGGCACGCAATCACACCTACCGCAGCGATGTGGCCATCTGGCACGACACGGTGCTCAAGGTGCCCGGGAATGCGCGCGCCCATCACAATCTTGGCAACGCCCTGCGTGAGGCCGGCCGACTCGAGGAGGCGGAACGGGCGTTCCTGGCGGCGCTGGCCCTGAGACCCGACTACGCGGAGGCGGTGGCGGCGCTCGGTGGTGTCCTGGGCCGGATGGGGCGGGTCGACGACGCGCTCCGGCAGTCCCGGCGCGCGCTGGAACTCGATGCGCAGTTGCC
>JACRQG010000027.1:339404-422231 GCA_016222805.1 Verrucomicrobiota bacterium
ACTCGATGCGCAGTTGCCGGACGCGCACAATAACGTCGGCGGTGCTCTGTGGCAGAAAGGCGATCTCGCGGGAGCCATCGCCGCCTACGAGGCGGCGGTGCGGTTGCGACCGGGGTTCGCCGAGGCGCAGTTCAACCTCGCCGCCGTCCGGTTGCGGGCCGGCCGGCCCCTCGACGCAGCAGCGGCGGCCCAAGCCGCGTTGCGGGTGCGGCCGGGCTGGGTCGAGGCGCGGATGCTGCGGGGAGCCGGACTGGCTGGTGCCGGACGATGGAGCGAGGCGGCGGAAGAATACGCCGCGGTGTGGCGGACCCATCCCGGGCAACTCGACGCGGGCTACAATCTTGGCACGGCCCTCCTGCAATGCGGGCGGTACCCGGAGGCGGCGCAGGCGCTGGCGGCGGTGGTGCGCCAGCGACCGGACTACGCCGAAGCGCAGTCGAACCTGGCCCACGTGCAGCTGGCGTTGCGGCAGCATGACGCGGCACTGGCTGCGGCGGAGGCCGCCGTGCGGTTGAAACCGGACCTCGCCGCGGCGCGTGTTAACCTGGGCCGGGCACTGCAGGTGGTGGGACGAACCGACGAAGCTAGGACCCAATTCGAAGCGGCACTTCGGCTCGAGCCCGGATTGGAGGAGGCCCGCCGGTTTCTGCGGGAACTCGGGCCGCCGCCCCGCCGGGAGTAGGCGCACCGTCCGGCCGGGGATTCTTTGCATGGATCCGGACGGCTCGCGTGTCTAGGATGATCGGGGGGATTCGCGTCCCGCCGGTCATGTCGTTCACCGACTCCGAGTTTACCCGCTGGTTCGCCGAGGAGGTGCTGCCGCACGAGGTGGCGCTGCGCACCTGGCTGGGCGCGCGGTTTCCGATGCTGCGGGATGTCGACGACGTCGTACAGGAGGCGTACTCGCGGCTCCTGCGGACGCGGGAGACGGGCCCCATCGCCTGCCCGCGGGCGTTTCTTTTCGTGACGGCGCGCAATCTGGCGCTCAACCACCTGCGCCACCAGCGCCACGAGCGGCCGGCGGGCACGGAGGAGGCAAATCCGGCGGAGATGATCGACGGCGCGGCCGCGATTCCCGATGCGATTGCCGTCGCCGAGGAACTCCGGGTGTTGGTTGCCGCGATTGAGTCGCTGCCGGCCCGCTGCCGCCAGATCGTCACCCTTCGCAAGATCTACGGGCTGTCGCAGAAGGAGGTTGCCGCCCGGCTCGGCATCTCGGAGCACACTGTCGAGTCGCAGGGCAGCATTGGGCTGCACAAGTGCCTCGCCTACTTCCGCCGCCACGGCTACGGCCGCAGCCCCCGCCGATGAAAAGGAACGGACCATTGCCCACGGATCACACGAAACACGAGGAAGGAGCGTCCGCGTACCGTGCATTCCGCGTGTACCGTGCGCTCCCGTCTTGCTGCGTATGAGTTCTGCGGAAAGAAGCCTCTCGCACTCCACCCCCGCGGGCCGGGCCGCGGCAGCGTGGGTGTTGCGCCATGACCGCGGCCTCACCGCGGCGGAACAGGACGCATTTTCGCAATGGCTCGCCGCCGATCCCGTCCATCGCGCCGCCTGGTCCGAGCATCGCTGGGGCTGGGACGAACTGGATCGCCTCGCCGGCCTGCAGGCCTCGGCCCACGCGGTGCCGGACCCCGACCTCCTGAAGCCGAGGAGATTCTGGCGGCCCCGTTTTTCGCCCGCGCGCTCCCTCTCCCTTTCCCTGGCGGCCGCGGCGGTGCTCACGCTGGGTGTCTATCTGTGGCAACGACCCGCGACGTCCCGGGAGGGTGTCCTGGAGGCCGCCGCCGGCTCCGCACCGCTCGCGTTGATCGAGCGCCGGGAACTTCCAGACGGTTCGGTCCTGGAACTCAACCGTGGCGCGGAGGTGACGGAGGAATTCGGCCCCGCCGAGCGCCGCGTCACGTTGCGGCGGGGGGAGGCGCATTTCCTCGTCGCGCCCGAGGCCGCGCGACCGTTTGTGGTGGTGGCCGCCGGCGTGGCCCTGCGCGCGGTGGGCACCGCCTTCAATGTCCGGCTGGAGGCGGCGGAGGTTGAGGTGGTGGTGACGGAAGGTCGGGTGGCGGTGGCGGTCGCGGACGGTTCGGACCGTGCGCCTGCCGGGGAAGGCCCGGTGCTGGCCGCCGGGGAACGCGCCGTGGTGCCGCTCGTCGCGGCGGCGGCTGTTCCCGTGGTGCGGCAGCTTTCGCCCGCAGAGATCGCGGAGCGCCTGGCCTGGCAGCCCCGGCTGCTCGATTTTTCCAATGCCCCGCTGCCGGAGATCGTGGCGGAATTCAACCGGCGCAATCCGGTGCGGCTCACGATTGCCGATGAGCGGCTCGCCACGCTCCGCCTCAGCGCCAACTTCCGCTCCGACAACGTGGAGGGCTTCGTGCGGCTGATGGTCTCCGACTTCGGCTTGCGGGCGGAGCGGCGCGGAGAAGGGGAGATCCGCCTCTTGCGCGCGGATTGAGCGACTCACCCGGATCGCCGCCGGGGCCGCGAGATTTTCTGCCCGGAAAGGCGGACCTCGGGGTTCGTATCCGTTGGAACCTTTCAAATCCATGGCCAACTCTCGAATCCTGTTCAGCTCCCGCGCCGTGGCAGTGGGCGTGTGGGTGTGCACGCTCCTGGCCGCGGCGTTTGCCGCCGAGGCGTCGCGCCGGAGCTTCAACCTTCCCGCCGGCGCCGCTGGCGAGACCCTCAAGCAGTTTGCCGCCCAGGCCGGCCGCGAGATCGTCTTCGCCCCGGAGGCGATCGGCAGCGTGCCGACCAAGGCGGTGAGCGGCACGTTTACGGCTCGCGAGGCGCTCGATCGGATGCTGGCCGGCAGCGGACTGGTGATCTCGGAGGACGCACGCACCGGCGCCTTCGCCGTGCGGAAAGGGGCGGCCGACCCAAACGCACCCAGGGCGGAGCCGGCCGGCGCCCCACGGGCCGCGCTGAGCCCGGCCGCGACGGCTGACCACCTGCGCGAGATCATCGCCCTCACTCCCTTCGTGGTCGACACGTCCCGCGACGTGGGCTTCGTCGCCGCGGCCTCCCTGGCCGGCGGAAGGCTGGCCGGCGACCTGCGTGACACGCCGGCGGCCTACTCGGTGATCACGCGGGAGTTCATCGACGCGCTCGGCGTCAAGACCATGACGGAGGCGACCCAGTGGGCGGTGAACTCGACGATGCAGCCGGACGACGGCCGCGGGGAGATCTTCACCACCATCACCCCGATGGCCTTTCGCGGCTTCAGCGGGAACACGCAGCAGCGGAATTTCTTCCCGGCCCGGATCGACTTCGACAGCTACAACCTCGATCGCTTCGATTATGCGCGGGGGCCGAACTCGATCCTTTTCGGCAACGGATCCATCGGCGGCACGGCCAACGTGGTGACGAAGCGCGCGATGCCCGAGCGGCGCCTGACCGAGGCGAGCTTGGCCTTCGGTTCGTGGAACGACGCGCGGCTGACCGTCGACGTCAACCGGCCGCTGTCCGCGCGGGCGGCGGTGCGGGTGAACGCGGTCTTCCAGGATCGCGACGGCTGGCGCGATCGCGATTTCGAGCGCAAGATGGCCGCGACGCTGGCGACCACCTACCGCCTGGCTCCGCGGACGGAGTGGCGCCTGGAAGCGGAGGCCGGTCGGACCGATCGCTCCACCGCCCTGACCACCCTGGGGGATCGCTTCACCGGCTGGGATGGCGCCTCGGTCTACAGCGCGGCGCTGACCACGCTGCCGGCCGATGCCAACGCGCGGGGCATCAGTCGCGCCGCGGCCTCGACCATCGTCTACGCGCCGGCCTCTGGAGTCGACGCCCTGGTGAACTACGGCTTCAACGCGATCACCCTGGCGGGCAACGCCAACGCCGCCGTGCCGATCGGCGGGCAGACCGTGAACGGCGCCGGCCTGACGGTGGCGGGCCAGAACTTCCTCGAGCAGATCAACCTGCCCGGCAACCGCTTCGACCGGGCGATTGCCGGTTCGCGTTTTCGCTACCCATCGCGTTCGTTCACCACTTCCTACGATGGTCCGTTGATTCGGCAGGATTTCGTCAACCTGGAGTCCGCGCTCACCCACATCATCGGGGAGCGGCTCTTCTTCGAAGTGGCGGGCAACTACAGCTACTGGAAGCCGCCGGCGGATATCAGCCTGGGCCGGAGCATCCAGGACACCCTGATCGACATCAATCGCAACCTGCCCACCGGAGCGGCCAACCCGCGCTTCCTCGAGCCCTACAACGAAGGCGAGCGCACCTTCACGGTGCAGCCGAGCGAATCGGTGAACTACCGCGCGGCGGCGGCCCTTGTGCTGGACGGCACCCGGTTCGGCGACTTCCGGTTCAATCTCCTGGGCACCGGGCGGCGCACGCACTCGGAGCGCCGGTTCTACACCTACGTGGCGAAACTCGACGCCGATTCGCGCAACTGGTCGACGAACAACCTGGTGCGAATCCGCTACTATTGGGATCAGCCCAGCCGCCCGCCTCTGGAAGGCCTCGGTCGGATCCGCTACCTGGATCCGCTGGCCGGCACGACCACGACGGTCGACTCCGGCTTCGTCCTCGACACGCGCTCCGCCGGCAACCAGCGGGAACGCGATGATGATCTGGATACCGTGCAGGCGGCGACCAGCGCCAAGTTCTTCCGCGGCCGGCTGCACCTGCTCGGCGCCCTGCGCCGGGACTGGTATGATGCGCGCGCCATGACCGGGGCGATGCGGATGGATTATCCGGCCGGCTGGGATGCCAAGACGTCATTCTACACCCCGCCGGCGCCGGCGGATTACTTCGGCCTCACCTACGTCCCGAAGAACTCGGCCGGCGTGGCCACCGGGCTGGCGGCACCCGCCCTCGTGCGCCCACGCGACTCCGCCGGCTTCCCGCAACCGCAGTATGCCCGGGATCGTTTTGCCGACGACTTTTCGCCGCCAAGCGTGAACGGGGCAATCAACACCACGTCGTTTGGTGGCGTCTGGCATCTCCAACCCTGGGTGAGCGTCCTCTTCAACCAGGCCGGAACGTTCAACCCCGTCGACGCCAAGCAGCGCGTCAACGGACAGATCTTCGGCCCGCAGGTGTCCCGGGGCCGCGACGGCGGGCTCCGGTTCAACCTCTGGCAGGGCCGGCTGGTCGCGACCGCGCTGCGCTATACCGGGCGCGAATCCGGCGAGGTGATTTCGACGGGCGCGAGTGTCGGATTTCCGGCGGCGATCCCGTCCACGATCAATTCCATCCTGCAGGCCAACGCGGTGGGCGACCCGTCGGCGGCTGGTCGCAACCGCCGCGGGCTCGAGGACGTGGCGGACTATTCCGATGTGCGCGACCGCGAGAGCGAAGGCGTGGAATTTGACGTCGTCGCCAACCTCACCGCGCAGTGGCGGCTTCTGGCCAATCTCGCCCTGCCGCGTGCGTACCAGACCAACGCCTACTCCGACACGCGCGGTTTCCTGGCGGCGAACGAGAATGTGCTGCGGCAAATCGTCGTCGACGCCGGCGGCACGGTGGACTCCCGGAGTGTCGCCACGGTCGATTTGTCCATCCCGATCAACCAGCGGTCGCCGGACGTCGACAATGCCGTGCGGGCCTGGAACAACCTGCAGGTGATCAAGGCCAACTTGAATCCGGCGCGGCAAAAGGTCACCCGGCTCACCGAGTCCACCGCCAATTTCTTCACCGATTACACCTTCCGGAGCGGAAAGCTGGCCGGGCTGCGAGTGGGCGGCGGCGTGAACTATCGCGGTCGCACGGTGATCGGGTACCGCGGCTCGGATACAATCGCGGATCCGGCCAATCCCAACGCCGCGATCGATGATCCCTCCGTCGACGCGCTCACTCCCGTCTACACCGGGTCCTACGCGTTGTACACGCTGACGGTCGGCTATCGGGTGAAACTGGAGCGCCGCCGGACCATCGACCTGTCGCTGCGGGTGGCCAACCTCTTCAACGAGGACGCGCCGATCTACTATAACACGGCGCAGCGCCCGCCCGGCGGGGTGGTCACGACGCCGGCCCGCGTGGCCACGCCGCTGGCCTATTACTATCAGACGCCGCGCAGTTATTTGCTGAGCGCCACCTTCCACTTCGACTGACCGGGCCACACGGCCGGACCAGTCGGCCTTCGCGTCGGCTAGGGATTGACGCTGCCCGCGGGAAACCACGGGCAGCGTGGTTCCGTAATACCGTCAGCCGGTACCTCGGCCCGGTCGACTCTCTGCACGGCGGGCCGGGGCTGGGCTCCACACTTGGGGGGAACGGTCGGCCCCGGGCACCTCAGGGCCCCGATGGGCCGGCCCAGGTGGCGGTGCCCAGGGCGTAGTAGAGGTTCAGAAACGGCGGCTCCTTGCGGGCAAAGTACCACATGCGAAAACTCCCGTCCGGCTCATGGATCGTGGAGCCGCTCGAGACGTAGTGGGATTCCCACGACCGACTGGGGTTCGGGCGGAACACCGGGTTTCCCGGGTGTTTGTGCCAGTTGATGCCGTCTGTGCTCACGGCAAAACCCACGGCCGTCGTGAGTTTGTCGTTGGTGGCGTAGCTGGTGTACCAGAGGAGATAGGCGTCACCGACCTTCGTCACCGCCGGATAGTTGGAGAGGAAGTGCTCCCATCCCTGCATCGCCTTCAGCACCGGCGCCTCGTCAACGACCCAGTTCAGACCGTCGCGGCTGCGCGCGTGCTTCAGCACCCACGGATAGGCGCCGGGCTGGGTGTACCACATGCGATACTCTTCGCCCTCCTTGATCACCGAGGGACAATAGGCGCGCGTGATGAGGTCGCCGGTGACATTGGTCCAGCGGACGCCGTCCTCGCTCTCCGCGGCCTGAATGGTATGGGGCCGGCCGCCGCCGCCGAGATTTCCGCTGCTGAACCACATCCGGATCTTTCCGTCGATTCGCTGCACGGTGCCGTCGGGGTGGCGCAGGATGGAAGGGGTCAGCACGGACCGCGTGCCTTCGTTCAAGCCGAAGACGGGATTGCCGGGGTGCTTCTCGAAGTGCCGGCCATCGCGGCTCGTGGCCAGTCCCAGCCGGTAGACCCGCTTGTCGGGCATGCGCTTGGGGGCCAGATCGTGGGCGAAACCACTGGAGCCGCAGTACCACATCAGATACCGGCCTCCTTCCTTGGCCACCATCGCGGCCAGGAGATGGGTGTCGTCAAATTCGCCCTCCTTGCCGAGGGTCACCACGGGTCCATCGGTATCGCGTTTCCATTCCTGGGGACCCAGCCAGCGCGCCAGGGACGGCGGGGGTTCGGCGGCGGCGGCACTTCCTGCCAGAGGTGCGATCAGGAGGACGGGGAGCAGAAGCCAGGGACGGGGGCGGCGATGAGGCATGGCGGAATCCTCGGTTGGGGTTTCGGGGGTACGCAGTTTTCAACGGAGACCCCCGCCGGCCGCGAACCAAATCGCGCGGGTGGATTGGGGCGGACGACGGGTGGCGGGCGACGGCTCCGGCTCGGCGCCGGAGGCAGGGTCTCCGGAAAACAGCTTGCCCGCCGGGCCTCGCCGGCCATCGCATGCGGGGATGAAACCGCCCCGCGTTCCCCGTTTCTGGGGGAGGGTGACTCGCGGCTCCGTGGCCGCTGCCGTGGTTGGGTTGTGCCTGGCCGCCCCGCGTTCCCGCGGATCCCTGCTCGATGATCTGGCCAAACCACAGGAAGGCCGCTCGATGCGCGCCACCTCGACCATGCGGATCGGGGAGAATCGGCGCGGAGGCGAGCTGAAGCTCGACCCGAACGCCGAGCCGCGCGGCGACGCGGAGGAAGCGAGCAACTGGGACAACTACCGGATCCCTCCCGGCGCGACGCACGTCCTCCTCGACGCCCAGGGACCCGGGGTCATCACCCATCTGTGGATGACCTTCCTCGGGCCGGAACCACACGCCTGGGCGAAGCAGGGTTCCGCGAACCACCAGGAGATGCTCCTGCGGATCTATTGGGACGGCGAAACGCGGCCGGCGGTGGAGGCGCCGGTCGGCGATTTCTTCGCGAATTGCTTTGGGCAGCGACGCGAGGTCATCAGCCTGCCCGTGATCGTCGAGGACGCGGACTCCTACAATTGCTTTTGGCGGATGCCGTTTCGGAAATCCGCCCGGATCGAGATCGAGAACCAGAGCGAGAAACCCATCAGCCTCCTCTACTACGCCGTCGATTGGATCAAGAAGGACCGGCTGCCTGAGGATACGCCCTATTTCTACGCCCAGTACCGACAGGAGTATCCCGTGACGCCGGGCCAGGATTACTTGGTTCTCGAGACGCAGGGCAAGGGGCACTACGTCGGCACGGTGCTGGCGGTGCGCTCGCGCAGCCCGTCGTGGTTCGGCGAAGGGGACGAGAAGATCTACGTCGACGGCGAAGCCAAACCGTCCATCTGGGGCACCGGAACCGAGGACTACTTCCTGTCCGCCTGGGGCCTGAAGACCACCAGCACGCCGTACTTCGGCACGCCCTACTTCGATCAGTGGGGCATCGTCGGCGGGCACACGAGCGCCTATCGCTGGCACCTCAACGATCCGCTGGTGTTCAACACGGGTCTCAAGGTGACCCTCGAGCACTGGGGGTGGATCTCGCCGGACGAGAATCCCCAGTACAAGTCGACGAGTTGGAACGAGCGCCAGGACGATTTCGCGAGCGTGGCGTTCTGGTACCAGACCGGCACGCCCACCTTCACGGCGCGCGCCCCGCACGCGCGGGAACGTCGGCTGCCGAGCCTCGAACGTGTGGTGGCCTACGCGCGGGATTTCGCCGAGACCCCGCACCACGGGGCGGGCACGGTCAGCCGGCAGACGCTGGGCTTCTACGAGGGGCCGCAGTTGCTTTACCAGCCGGCGCAAGCGGAGGGGGCTTGGCTGGAGATCCCCATCGAGGTGAAGAAGAAGGAGCCGCTCCGGCTGCTCTTGAACGCCACCAAGTCCTACGATTTCGGGCGTTACCAAGCTTCGCTCAACGGCGTGAAGCTGGGGAAGCCCACCGACTTCTACAGCGCCAAGGTGGTGAACGAGGAAGTCCACCTGCTCGATTTCTGGCCGGAGCCCGGCGTCTACACGCTGCGCCTGGAGTGCGTCGGTCGGAACCCGGCGGCGCAGGGGCACTTCCTTGGCCTCGAGTCGGTGCGGCTCCGGGAGCGCCGACCACGGGTGGGCGAGATGGCGCACGACAAGGACAAGGACTGGCGCCGCGAACCGAAGCTCTATCGTTGAGCAACCGGGCGCACCAATCCCGGAGAAACCACTGGAAGGAGTCTAAAATGAACCGATTTTCACCCGGGCGACTCCTGCTCCTGGCGGGGCTGGCGTTGCTGCCTTCCACCGGCCGTCGGGTGTGGGCGGCGGAACTGGTGAACGACCACGCCGTCACGATCCGTTCCGCGCGCGAGGTCGAGGAGCGGCGCCGCGCCTTGCTTCAATACCTCTGGGGCCCGGCGGGCTTTCCCTCGCGGCGGCTGCCCGACCAGGTCGTCACGGGAATCGCGAGCCCCGTGCGGCAGCTTACGCACCTGGCGCGGGTCGATGAACTGCGAATCGAACTGGCCCCGGGCTTGCAGGGATTGGCCTATCATTTCCTCGCAGCGCAACCGAATCGCGGGCTCGTGATCGTGCATCATGGGCATGCCTGCACCCTCGACGACGATCCCGGGCCGGACGAGGTAGGGTACGGATTGCAGCGCACCATCGCCGCGCTGCTCCGCGAGGGTTACGGCGTGCTCGGGGTTTTCATGCCGCACTACCGACCCGGCGATTGCTCGGGCGGGCACGCCAGGATGTTCCAGGCGCCGGATCCGATCGGCAGCCCGATCCGGCTTTTTCTCGAGCCCGTCGCCGTCAGCCTGAACTACCTCCGGACGCAGAGCGAGTCCGGCCGGTTCCCGAAGTATCGCGACTTCCATTTCGTCGGCCTGTCGGGCGGCGGGTGGACGGCGACGGTCTATGCGGCCATTGACCCGTCGATCCGTTGCAGTTTTCCGGGGGCCGGCAGCATTCCCCTGCACCTGCGGTCGGGGGGATCGATCGGCGATCGCGAGCAGTTCGAGCCGACCTTCTACCAACTTGCCGGGTACCCCGACCTCTATGTGCTCGGCTCCTATGGAGTGGGCCGGAGGCAGGTGCAGATCCTCGTCCGCCGTGATGACTGCTGTTTCGGCGAGAAACAGCACGACGAGCGGAAAGCGGGGCGGACGTATGCGGAGGCGATGCGCGACTATGCGCGGCGCGTGTCCGAGGCGCTCGGGGGCGCCGGGCAGGGCAGCTTCCGGCTGGTGATCGACGAGGTTGCACCCGCGCACATGATTTCGCACTGGGCCATCAACGAGGTGATCCTGCCCGAGCTGCGCCGGCCGCGCTGAGCGGAGCTTTGGCGGGAACGGCGGTCACGGGTCCTCCCGGCCGGGCGACCGAGGCTTCCCGTTGTAATCAAGATTCCGTGACGGCGATCGTTCGCGACCGGGGACGAGCCTGGGTGGCCGGTTTTTCCTTTGCCATGGCCGCCCCTGCCATGTTCTTGTGCGACGCCGTTCATCGAACTCCCCGACGTGAACCTGAGGCACCCACTCCTGATTTCCGCGTGTTCCGATCGTGAGCTGGGCGTCGGCGGCGGCCGAGGCGCGACGTGCTGGAGCCGGAAACTAGAGTCAGCGTGGACGGCTCGGGGGCGGAGGACGGGACGGTCTTCCCGCGTCCTCGCGTGGCTGATTCCGGCGCTCGCCCTCACCGTGGCGGCGGCCGGGGCGGAGACCGGAGCCCAGCGCACGATGCGGGCGCGTCCTGGGCCGCCGGAGGAGGTGGAACGGTGGCAACAGGACCTGCGAGTGAGATTCCGGCAGCTCCTCCGGATCGACGATCTCGTCGCGGACCAGATGGACCTTCCGTTTGCGGAGGAGATCGTGGCGAGTTGGGACATGGGCGATTACGTCGCGCACAAGCGGTCGCTCCAAACGACGCCGGGGCGCCGGATCACCGTGATTCTCACCGTGCCGAGGAACGCCGCCGGTCCCCATCCGGCGGTCGTTTGCATCGGCGGGCATGGCTCGACGCTTTACAGCACCTATGCCGACGGAAGGCCCTTCGCGGACTGGTCGCCGCCGGCCAGGGACTCCAGTGGGATCTACAAGGGGTTCGCCGCGGCGCTGGCCCGGTCGGGCTATGTCACCATCAGCACCGTCGTGAGCCAGCACGAGGTTCGCGAGCCGGGGCGCACCCTGATGGGCGAGCGGCTGTGGGACCTGATGCGGTGTGTGGGTTACCTGGGCAGCCGGCCGGAAGTGCGCCGATCCCGGATCGGGTGCGGCGGCCTGTCGCTCGGGGGGGAGATGGTGATGTGGCTGGCGGCGATGGATCCTCGGATCGCCGCGGCCTGCAGCTCGGGATTCCTCACCGTGATGGACCAGATGGAAAAGGGCCATTGTCGGTGCTGGAAGTTCGCCGGGTTGCGGGAACTCGTCGATTTCGCGGACATCTACGCCCTGGTCGCTCCGCGACCGTTGCAGTGTCAGAACGGCCGCAAGGAACCGCCAAGTCAGTTTCCGCCGGCGCTGGCAGAGAGGGCGATGGAGGAGATTCGTCCGCTGTATGCCGCGTTCGGACAAGCCGGGCGGGTCACGCTAGACGTCCACGACGGCGCCCATGAGATCGATTTGCCCGCTTTACTGACCTTCTTCGACCGCCACTTGAAGCCGTAGCGGGTAAGGTCCCGGCCGAGGGCTCGCGACCGCTGGCGCCCGCGCTCCTTCCTTTTCCGCCCGTCCCCGTCTTCGCCCACTACCCCATGAAAACCACCGCTCCTTGCCGGGTTGCGCGCACCCTATTTCCACCCTTTCGCGCTGTGCTCCAGATTGGGATCGGTTGGGGTCTGGCAGTGACCATCGCCGCCGCGGCCGCGCCGGTGAACAGTCTCGGCGGCCCCGGGTCCCCGCCGACGGGAATCGTGACCGGGCGGATCTTCGACCCCGTTGGAGGCGCCTATCTGGGCAGGGCGCGCGTTTCGGTGGAAGGCACCGCGTTGGAGGCCTTTTCGGATGACGCGGGTTTCTACCGACTCGATCGAGTACCCGCAGGCGAGGTGGTGCTGCGGGTGTTCTACACGGGGTTGGCTCCGCAAACCCGCCGGGTGACCATTCGCCCCGGCGAACCCACGGTGCAGGATTTTGAGTTGCTGACGGCTGGTGCGGCCCGGACGGCTCCAGGGGCCGCGGTCCAACTCGAGAAATATACCGTGGCCGCTTCGCGGGAGATGGACGGTGCGGCCATCGCGATCAACGAGCAGCGGTTCGCACCCAACATGGTCACGGTCGTCTCGGCCGACGAGTTCGGCCTGGTCGCCGAGGGCAACGCGGCGGAGTTTCTGAAGTTCCTGCCGGGCGTGACCATCGAGTATGCGGGCGGCGATGCGCGCGGGGTGTCGCTGAACGGTGTGGGGAGCAGCTATGTTCCCGTCTCGGTCGGGGGCTTCGATCTCGCCAACCTGCCGGCCTCCGGGAACAACCGGAACCTGGATTTCAACGGCGTCTCGATCAACAACGTCGCGCGCGTCGAGGTCACCAACGCCAACACCCCCGAGACTTCCGGCAGTGCGCTCGCGGGTTCGGTCAACATGGTCCCGCGCAGCGCCTTCGAGCGGGCGCGACCGTTGTTCACCGGTAGCGCGTACGTGATGATGCGGGACAACGACCGCGCTCTGTTCCGGCAGCCCGGACCCAACGAGGGCTTCAACTACCACGTCCAGCCGGGGGCCGACTTCTCCTATATCATGCCGGTGAATGCGCGCTTCGGCTTCACGCTGACGGGAGGGTACAGCAAACAAATCGCGCCGCAGGATCTGCTGCAGAACACGTGGACGGGAGTGAGCGGCGCCGCCAGCGCCAATCTGCCCGCGCCCGGCCCGGCTGCCCCGTACCTCACCTCGATCCAGATGGGTGATCGGCCGCGCCTGACCACGCGCAGTTCGGCGGGAGTGACGCTCGACTACCAGCTGTCGCCGGTCGATCGGTTTTCCTTCACCTTCAGCTGGGCGCAGTTCGACACCACCAACTACAACCGCGCGCTGCGCTTCTTCATCCAGCGGGTCACGGCCGGGAACTTCGGCCCGACCTTCACCCATGGGGCCTCCGGCACCGGCGCCGGCGAGCTGCAGAATGCAGTCAACGCCCGGCGCTGGACGAGTTCCACCTATGCGCCGGCGCTGGTGTGGCGCCACCCGGGGCCGATTTGGAAGGCGGAAGGCGGCCTGGGCTATTCGGCGTCGACCACCAACTACCAAGACATCGACCAGGGATTCCTGCGAGGCGAGATCCTGGCGCGACGGCAGAACGTGACGATTTCATTCGACGACGTCAGCTTCATCGGTCCGGGGCGGATCACCGTGCGCGACGGTGTGACCGGGGCGCCGGTGAACCCGTATGTCCTCAGCAGCTACACGTTGTCCAGCCTCGGGAGCCTCAGCGACTACCGCGACCACATCGAACACAAGCGCAGCGCCTACGCCAACCTCCGGCGCGACTGGGAGTGGCGGGGCATGCCGCTCTCCCTGAAGGGAGGGATCGACGTGCGCCAATCCCAGCGCGACATCAGCGGTGGCACGCTCGCCGCCACTTATCTCGGACCGGCCGATGTCGCCGCCAGCCTGAAGGATCAGGCGAATTCACAGCGCGTCCCTCCCTTTGGTTATCCACGTACCGAGTGGCTGAGCACCGAGCGGACGGCGCGCCTCTACGCCGAGCATCCGGAGTACTTCCGCACCGATCCCAACGCCATCTATCGCTCGATCGTGAACCTGCAGCGTTACGCCGAGGAGGTCATTTCCGCCGCCTTCGTGCGCCTCGACGCCCAGTTGATCGGACGTCGCTTGAAGCTCACGGGCGGGTATCGGTTCGAGCAGACCAACGTTCGGGGCGAGGGACCGCTGACGGATCCGACCGGGGCCTTCCTTCGGGATGCAAACGGGCGGGTGGTGCTGGCGAACGGCCGGCCGCAGTTGATCGTGCCGACCAACGCCGGACTGGAATACTCCAAGCTTACCTACCGGAGCCGCGGGGCGCGCACGGAGAAGGAATACCTGCGCGTGCTCCCCAGTCTCAACATTAGCTACAATCTCCGCGAGAACCTGATCCTGCGGGGCGCCATCTACCAGTCGCTCGGCCGGCCCAGCTACAACCAGTACTATGCGGGCACGACGCTGCCCGACACCGAGTCGCCGCCCAGTCCGAACAACCGCATCAGCGTCAACAATCCCGGCATCAAGGCGTGGAGCGCCAACACCACACGCTTCAGCCTGGAGCATTATTTCGAGGGGGTCGGGCAGGTGTCGGTGGCGGTGTTCCGGCGGGACTTCCGAAATTTCTTCGGCAGCACGGTGTTTCGCTCGACGCCGGAAATCCTCCAGCAGCTGGAACTCGATCCCGGAATCTACGGCGCCTACGACATCGCCACCAACTACAACCTCGCGAGCCGGGTCCGAAGCCAGGGCGTCGATTTCAGCTACAAGCAGGCGCTCACCTTTCTGCCGCGCTGGGCGCGCGGCGTGCAGGCCTTTGCCAACGTCAGCGCCCAGCGGATGATCGGGGATGCGGCGGCCAACTTCCAGGGCTACATCCCGCGGACCTACAACTGGGGCGCGAGCCTGACGCGGGAGCGGTTCAACGTCCGCGTCAACTGGAACTACCGCGGTCGGCAGCGTGCGGGCGCGGTCACGGGCAACGGGATCGAGCCCGGCGTCTTCAACTGGTGGGCGAAACGCCTGTACATCGACGTCTCCGGCGAGGCCAAGCTCACGCGGCATTTCGCGCTCTTCGCCAGCCTGCGCAACGTGGGCGATGCGACCGAGGATTTGAAGATCTTCGGCCCGAACACGCCCGCCTACGCGACCTTCCGGCAGCGCGAGGATTTTGCGTCCCTCTGGACGATCGGCCTGAAGGCCACCTTCTAGCCCGCCGCGGAAATCGCCGCCGGGGCCTCCGCACGCCGGCCCCCTCTCCGGGACCGTGGCGCTTGTGGCCGGGCGGTGACGGCCGGCAGACACCTACCGGTGGTCGGTCGCGACGTTGCAGAGTGATTTCCCGATCGGTTCGGCGGGTCGTTTTCGCATCACGGTTATCGCCCGTGGTGACCGATGAAAGTCATGCTCCCCGCGAAGACCAATTCACCGAGCTTCTGCTCTTTGCCTGCGGTTCTGCGCCGTGCGATCTCTCTCGGACTGGCGTTTGCCCTGCTGGCCGGTTGCACCACGTATCAGCCGACTTCTCCTGCAGAGGCGCAGCGAATCATCGCCCAGATCAGGCCGGGGGACACGGTGACCGTGACGTTGCGCTCGGGCATTACCCGCAACGTGAAGGTAACTGCCATTGAATCCGGCTGGCTGGTGGGCGAACCGAATGCCGTCTTCCTGGGTGATGCCGTCCGAATCGAAATCCGCTCGAGGGAGATTGAGCGGATGGAGGCCTGTCTCCCCGGTCTCGTGCTGGTTGGGGCCGCGGCCTATTTGTGCACGCATCCTCCCATCGGCTTACCGCGCACCAACTGAGGTCGACTGCGCTGCCGGAGAAGACCCCAGATCGTGGCCGACGTGGGTTTTTCGCACGATCTAGGGGTCCACCGGAGAACGCACGATCCGCGAATGGTGGGGGAGATTTCTGCTCGCGGTTGAATTCGCGCCCTCCGCCTGGAGGGGCCCGGTCTCGCGCGGTTCAGGCGCAATTGGGGAGGATTCCTCCTCCGAGGGGCACACTGCCGGTGCGGGCGACGAGCGGCGCCTGCGCATGTGGCACCGCCAATCCACCGCGAGCGGGATCCGTTGCGGCATCGAAATACGCATGGGATCCCAGCCCAATCACACTCCATGAGAGTTCGCGCCGCCTCTGCCGTGTTCACCTGTGCCGGGTTGCTGGGCGTCCCGGGGGTGGTCGCCTCCGTTGCTCGTGAACTTGAAGACCTGGAGTCCGATTCCCTGCGGGTGACCGTGCGAAGGGTCGAGGAGCGCAAGCTGATCGGGTTGGTCGCCACCTACGGCCCCTACACCCGGCACACCGGAAAGGGAGACTACAACTCCCACCCGAACTTTGTCGGCCTCGAATGGGAAGACGCCGACCGGTGGGCCTACGGGGCGAGTTATTTCAAGAACTCCTTTTCCCAGCCGTGCTGGTTTGCGCATGTCGGCCGCCGTTTTACCTTCGGCAACCGCGACGAGGGGTTCTTTGCCAAGGTCCTTGGCGGGGTGATCTACGGTTACCGGACGCCCCACGAAAAATCCGTCCCGCTGAACTTCCGTGGTTTCTGTCCCGCGGTTATTCCGAGCGTGGGCTACCAGTCCAAGGGCAAGGCCGTGCATCTCGCGGTCTACGGGAAGAACGCGGGGCAGATGTTGCTGCTCAGCTGGGATCTTCGGTAGCCGTTTGCGCGCACGATGAACCCTGCAACGGTCGCACCGCTGACGGTCGCGACCACGTTTTCGGGATGTGCCTCCGCGGCGTACAAGCTGGCCCTGTCCGTCACGATTGCGCCGGACCGGGCGATTCAGGGCAGCCGGTCTTTCCGCATCTCTCCGGGCCCTGAACGATTCAATCTCCACTTCCACGCTGCCGAGGGTGGGGACATGGCCGCGGTCGATCTCGCCCCCCGCTCCGCCCTGCAACCGGCCGGATGGTCTCCGGTCGCCGATGCAGCATGAACCCGCCAGGGCGCATCATTCTTTCTTGGTGCTGCAGGTGTTGAGGCCGAGGCTGGGGTAGAGGGGACAGAAACCCAGGGCCGCGGTGGCCAGGGGTACCACGCCGATCGCGCCCCACCACGATTTGAAGAAGACACCGGCGCCAATCACGGCGAGCCCGGCCACGATGCGAATCAGACGATCAGCGGATCCAACGTTGGTTTTCATGGGTGTGTTGTGTTCTCTCCCATCCTGGCACAAGACGCGGCCGGGATCCGTGACCAAGTCACATCCGCGCGTCACCCGCGTCGGGCCACTCTGCCAAGGACGTCACGCTGGAGCAGTTCGACGCGACCGCGCTTGACCCGGAGAAGGCGTTCCCGGCCCAGCCGGGTAAGGGTGCGACTCACGACCTCGCGCGCCGATCCCACCTCGTCGGCCAGCTGTTGCTGCGTTACCGTGACGAAGCGCCCGGCCGGTCCGGCGCGGCGCAACAGTGCTTCCACGATCCGGGCATCGACCCGGCGGAATGTGACATCCTCGATCCGCCGCAACACCTCGCCAAGCCGGCGGCCCAGCAGGCCGAAGACGTAGTCGCGCCAGAACTGGTGTCGGTTGACCCAGGCCCGGAAGATCGGGGCGGTCACCGCCCAGCCTTCGGCGTCCGTTTCCGCCTGGGCCAGGGCGGGGAATGGCTGCCCGCCGAGCAGGCAGGCGACGGTCAGCACGCAGCATTCGTGCCGCTCGATCCAGTAGAGCGTGACCTCGCGCCCGTCCTCGCCGACCTGGTAGACCCGCAGGCGCCCGGTGGTGAGAAAGGCCACCGCTGCACACGCCGCTCCCGGTCTCATGGCGGTGCTGCCGGAGTCGAGGCGCCAGTGGGCGGCCTGAGCCAGGAAGTCCCGCCGGACCTCCGCGGGCGCCGTTTCCAGCCACGGGGGAGGCCGCAAGGGTGTCATCGGATACGCGTTACCCGGCCCGCTGCCAGATTCGCACGTAGTCGGTGCTGAAGGTCGACGGCAGGTCGGCCGGATCCGGCAGGCCGGTCCACTTCTCCATCACCTCCGCGTCGAGCATGACATGGAGGGGACGGTGAAAGTAATCGTTGGGCCGTGCGAAAACCTCCCGGCCGTCGACGTACCAGGTGAGATCCTGCGGCGTCCAGCGCAGGGCGTAGACGTGGAAATCGGCGTGAAAGTCGAAGGGCATCGGCACCTTCGCCGAGTAGTTCGGCAGGACGGTCTTTTTCGCATTCACCAGCGATTCCACGTACGGCGTGTGATGCCGGTGAACCGTGGCAAAGAAGACCCGCGCGTGTTCCGCTCGAATCGGCTTCCCGAAGACCTCGAAGATGTCGATCTCCTCGGAGAAATCGCCCTCGCGGTACTTGGCCGGTGGGTCCAGCGGATCGTACAGCCAGAAGGCGTTGCAGACATTGGCGCGCATGCTGCGGCACCGGGCCTCGAAGTACCCGTAACGGATCCGCGCTTTGCTCTTCACCAGCGCGGTGGTGAACTGATCGTAGCCGCGCACGCGATCCTCCACGGTGACGGTGGCGGGATCGGGCACCCGCGCCGTGAGTTGCAGCGCACCGTCGGCGACGCGAACGTTGCCCCGGTCGAAGTGCGCCGGCTTGCGGCCGTGCCACGCCGGATTGAAGTCCCACCACTTGGTGGCGTCGAGTTCACGGCCGTCAAACTCGTCGCTGAATCCGGGCACGAACACCCAGTCGGGGCCGAGGGGGCACGCGGGAGCGGGGCGGCTACCGGTGGCGCCCGCGGCGAGGACCGCCGGCAGCAGGGCGGTGGTGGCGAGAAAGTGGCGGCGCGAGCAGGCGGGGGACATGGCAGGGAAAACTCGGTCGGCGGTGAACCAGCCAATCCGGAGGTCGGCTCCGGCGCAACGGAGAAGGCGCCGCGGTCGGTCGCGGCGCCGACGGAGAACACGCTTGCGCCATCGCGGCAGAAATGGCGGTTTGCGGGGGATGATCTCCGTCTCCGGCTTGGCGCGGATGGCCCGGTGGGCCGTGGGACTGGCGCTGCCGCTGGCCGGGGCGGCACCGGCTCGAGAAGCCTCCGCGGGTGGCGTCGTGATTTCCCTGCCGGCGCTGGACTGCGACCACCGCGACGTGCGCGAGGCCTTCCGGATCGCCCTGGGCGACATCGTCACCAACATTCGCCCGTACGTCGGCGGGATCAACGAGTCGGCCGTACCCGTCCTGCTCGCCGGCCTGCGTTACCCGACCCCGTGGACGCGCGACAGCGCGGTCAATGCGTGGAACGGGCTTTCCCTGATCGCGCCCGGCGTGGCGGCGAATAACTTCCGCGCCGTGCTGCAACGGGAGGACGGGCGGGTGCTGATCGGCGGCGAGTACTGGGACGCG
Source organism: Verrucomicrobiota bacterium (assembly GCA_016222805.1). GTDB lineage: Bacteria > Verrucomicrobiota > Verrucomicrobiia > Opitutales > Opitutaceae > ER46. Next base: position 358,389 of record JACRQG010000027.1, read on the forward strand.
GTGGTCTGGATCCCGGCGGCGTGGCACCACTACCTCTGCACGGGCGACCGCGACTTCCTGGCCTTCGCCCGCCAGGTGGGCGCCGACACCCTCCGACAGCGTGAAGAGAACGAATACGACGCCGCGGACGGCCTGTTCCGCGGACCCGGCTGGAGCGATGGCGTGGCGGCCTACCCGGACCGGTATGCCCAGGCGGGCCGGAGCGCGATCCTGGCCTGGCTGGAGAGGCACCCCGACAAGAGGGTCAAACCGGGAGTGGGGTTTCCGATGAAGGCGCTCTCGACCAACTGCCTTTACTTCAGTGCCTATCAAACGATGGCCCGCATGGAGCGGGCACTGGGTCGGGACGGAAGCCCCGCGTGGGACAAAAGGGCGGCACGGCTGAAAGACGCCATCAACCGCCAGCTGTGGAATGAAGCGGCGGGCAACTACCGCTTCTTTGTCGACCCGGAGGGGCCTTGCGAGCTGCAGGAGGGGCTCGGCGCCGCGTACGCGATTCTCTTTGGGATCGCGGATGCCCGGCAGGCGGCCTCGGTCTTTGCGCGCCAGCACGTGACTCCGGCGGGGCTGCCGTGCGGCTGGCCAAACCTCCCGCGCTACGAACGCCCCGACGGCCAGTCGTTCGGGAGGCACATCGGCACGGTCTGGCCGCAGATTCAGGGATTCTGGGCGGAGGCGGCGGCGCGACACGGGCGGGTGGACCTGCTGCAGCATGAACTCTTCACCCTGGCCCGCCACGCGGTGCGCGACCTGCAGTTTGCCGAGCTCTATCATCCCCTGACGGGTGAAAGCTACGGTGGGCTGCAGGAAGGACCCAGCGGGGAGGGAATCATCCTCTGGGAATCGCAACCGCGGCAGTCATGGGCGGCCACGGCGTTCGTGCGTATGGTGCTGCACGGCGTGGTCGGCCTGCGCGTCGAGGAAGATGGCCTGCGGTTTGCGCCCTGTGTGCCGCCGGGATTGGGACGGATCCTCGTGCGCGGTCTCCGCTATCGGGAGCGGGATCTCTCGATCGAAATCGACGGGCAGGGCACGCGCCTGGCGCAAGGGCGCGTCGACGGTCGCGCTCCTTCAGGGGCGTTTGTGCCCGCGCCCGGCTCGGGCCCGATTCGCGTGGAGCTGAAAGTCAGTGACTGACGCGGCGCCGCCGCCGTCACTTGTCTCATGCAACCGCGAACGCTCCGCCGCGCCGTCTCTGGTGTTATCGTGTTGATCCTGGCTTCACTGACGGCAGCGGCCACGCGCGAGGTCCATGAGGACCTCAACCTCGCCGAGATCCGGCAGCGACCGGGCCTGCAACCCGGCGCCCACCTGCTCCACAACGGCTGGGGTGTGACCCCCGCCGGCACCGCGACCCGGGTGAGCGACATGGTGTTGAAGATGGTGATCTCTCCGGATCAGCGCCGACTGGTGGCGGTCAGCGGCGGCTTCAACGACACGGGCTTGACGCTGCTGGATCCCGTCACGCGCGAAGTCGTGCAGTTTCTTCCGCTGCGGAAATCCTGGAACGGCCTCGCGTTCAGCCGCGACGGCCGCCGCCTCTTCGTCGGCAGCGGCGATCTCGGGGTGATTCACGTCTTCACCTATGACGGGGACCGGGCCACGCCGGCGCCGGAGGTGAAGCCACGCCTGCCGGGCCCGCGCCCCGTGTTTGTCGCCGGCCTGGCGGTTCACCCCGAGACGGGCCGCGTGTACGTCTGCAACGAGGCCAACCACGAGGTGTGGGTGCTCCACCCCGACACGCTTGAACTCGAGACCATTGTGCCGGTGGGACCGCATCCGCATTCGTGCGTCGTCGGCGCCGATCGCAAACACCTCTACGTCACCAACTGGGGTGGGCGTTCCGTCAGTATCATCGACACCACGACGCATCGCCGCGTGCGCGACGTGACGGTCGGCCTGCGGCCCAATGATCTGGCGCTCGCCCCCGATGGACGTCTGTTCGTGGCCTGCGCGGGCGACAACACGGTGCACGTGATTGCCACCGATCGGCTGGAGCGGCTCGGCGAGCCGGCGAGTCCCGCGCGGCGCCTGTGGGAGGGCACGCGGGAGGTGTTGTCCACCTCGCTGTACCCGGGGGCCCTGGAGGGCAGCACGCCTTGCGCCGTGGCGGTGGCGCCGGATGGGGCGACGCTCTTTGTCGTCAACGCGGACAACAACAACGTGATGGTGGTCGACATCTCGAGCCGCCTGACCTCCGAGGATCGCGAGCGGGGCGGCCGGATGTCGCTGGTCAACGGTTTCATTCCCGTCGGGTGGTATCCGACCGCCGTGGCGGTGAGTCCCGACAACCAGACCCTCTTCGTGGCCAACGGCAAGGGCCTGACCTCGCGGGCCAACTATCCGGCCCGCACCGCGAAGACGACGGCGCCCTTCGGCTCGGTGGCCTTTGATCCGATCGGGCGCACGCTGGAGGGATCGATTCTCGCCATCCCGCGCCCGGACACGCGGCAGATGGCCGCGTTCACCGCGCAAGTGCGGAAAAACTCCCCCTACACGCCCGAGTCGCTCCGCCGGGCGCCGCTGCCGGAAACTTCGGTCATTCCGGCCCGGGTGGGCGATCCCTGTCCGATCAAGTACGTGCTCTACATCATCAAGGAAAACCGCACCTACGACCAGGTGCTGGGGGATTTGCAGGACGCCGCGGGCAAGCCGCTGGGCAACGGCGACCCGCACCTGGCGATCTTCGGGGAGAAAGTAACGCCGAACCACCATCAGCTCGCCCGGGAGTACGTGCTGCTCGACAACCTCTACTCGAATAGCGAGGTCAGCGTCGACGGGCACAGCTGGTGCGATGCGGCGATCGCGACCGATTTCAACCAGCGGTCCTGGATCGTCGGCTATTCAGGGCACGGGAAGCTTCCGGGCAACGAGGAGATGGAGAATCCCGCCAATGGCTATCTCTGGGATCTCTGCCGGCGCCACGGTGTGAGCTACAAGAACTACGGCGAAGGGGCACAGCGGGTGCCGTCGATTCACCGCGGTCGCTGGGCGGCGAGCTGGCAGGAGACCCGGGACATGAACCTGGTGGATTTCTGGATCGAGGACCTTCACGCGGCCGAGAAGACCGGGGAACTGCCGCGCTTCACGGTGATGTCCTTGGGCGAGGACCACACCTATGGCACGACGCCCGGCTCCTTAACGCCGGAAGCCTGCGTGGGCAGCAACGATGTCGGCCTGGGCAAGATCGTGGCCGCCGCGAGCCGGAGCCGTTTCTGGCGCGAGATGGCAATCTTCGTGATCGAGGACGACACCCAGAATGGGCCTGACCACGTCGACGCCCATCGGACGGTCGGGTACGTCATCAGCCCCTACGTGAAACGCGGGTACGTCGACTCCACGCTCTACACCACCGCCAGCATGATTCGGACGATGGAGCTCATTCTCGGTCTGCCTCCGCTGACGCAGTACGACGCGGCGGCGACCCCGATGTTTGCGTGCTTCCAGCGGGAGGCGGTGGTGGTGCCGTACGACGTGCGGACGCCCGCGGTCGACCTCCACGCGCGCAATACGAAGAAGTCGGTCTTCTGGCAGGAATCGTCACGGATGAACTTTGCCGAGGTGGATCGGGCGCCGGAGGACCTGCTCAACCGCATCCTCTGGCACCATGCCCGGGGCGACGCGCCGTACCCGGCTCCAATCCACCGTGCGATCTTCACGCGCTAGGTAGCCGCACGCTGCGGACGGTGAAACGGCGCGGCGGGTATTCCCAAACCCGCGCGACGGGGTCGTCGCGCCTAGAGGGAACGCGCGGACCGATGTGGGCGGGGCGCCCCCGTCCCGCCGCCCGCCTACTTCACCGGCACCCAGCGTACGGCGTCGAGGATCACGTGGCCGTCGGTGCCGGCGTTGGTGAGGGTCACGGTGCCGGTGCGATCAAAACGGTACCGACCCACCGCGCCGAAGTGCCGATCGATCGGAGGCGCCTCGCGCTGGTTGAGCTTCACCTGGGCGACTCCGCCCGCGTGGGCAATCGCGACGGGCACATTGGTGGCGCGGTTGGGATTGCGGGTCCAGGCGACCTGCACCTCGTAGGTTCCGGGGGCCGGCAGGGTGGCGGTGAAGACCGCCGAGGAATGCCCGTCGCGGGCGTCGCCGTCGTGCCGGTAGCCCGCATGGATCCCGCTGCCCAGGGTGGAAACCTGCCACGTCCCAGTGAGGGTCGCTTCGCTGTCGTCAACCAGGACGCCTTCGAACCGGCTCCGCGGGGTGAGGTTTGCGCCTCCGGTCGCGGGCGCGCGGGGAGCCGGCGTGTGGTCGAGGATCTGGCGGTCCGCGGTCAGGCGGGCGCGCAATTGCTCGTACGGGACGGCCTGCACCGACGTGCGCCCCCGAATCGCCAGGCTCGCCGCCGTCGCGGCGGACTGCCCGAGCACCATGAAGACCGGCTCCATCCGGATGGAGCCGAAGGCGATGTGGGTGGCCGAGAGGCACACCGGCACGAGGAGATTTTCGCATTCGCCGCGCTTGGGGATGATCGAGCGATAGCTGATGGGATAGGGAGGGAAGCCGCCCACCTGGACGTCGCCCTCGTTGCGCACGTGCCCGTTGGCGTCGACGTGGCGCTGGACGTGATGCGAGTCCATGGTGTAGGCCCCCATGCCGACGGAGTCGGTGATCTTCTCGCGCTGCTGGCAGTGGTGCTGGGTCATCACGAGGTCGCTGATCATCCGGCGGGCTTCGCGGACGTAGAGTTGTTCCTGCCAGCCCGCGCCCTCGGTGAACTCGTCCTTCGTCATGCCCCAGCGGGAGATTTGCGCGCGGATCTTCTCCGGCATGCGGGGATGGTAGGCCAGGGTCCACATCAGGCCCTGCTGGTAGAGGCGATGGCGCGCGGCGATCGCGGCGCGGTCCGCGTAGCTGGCGTCGGGGTAGGCGTAGTTCTGGCCGATAAAATCCGTGGAGAAGCCGAGCCGGTTGTTGGTGTCGGTCTTTCGGTTGGGCATCGAGGAGTTGATCCACGGCAGGCCGGTCTCGCCGGCTTCATAGTTGCGCAGGAGCAGTTCGTACCACTGCTCGACGTAGCCGGCGGGCTTGGCGAAGGGAATGCGGTTGTCGGGATGGTCGGTGAGGCACATGCGGTAGCAGTAGGCCTGCACGCGCTGATCGCCGGCGCCCTCGGTGCCGGGGCCCTGGGGATCGATGAAGGGCAGCAACCCGCTCTTCGGGTCGCCTTTCACGATGTACGGATCCACTCCGCGGACGAACTGGTGGTGCCGTGCCTGTGCGGTCTGCACGCCGTTGAGGGTTTCGCCGTATTGGGCGTTGGCCTCGCGTCCCACGGTGTAACTTACCCCGGCGGCCGCCAGGAGGTCACCTTCGTAGGTGGCGTCGATGAACATCTGCCCGGCAAACACGCGGCCCGATTCCATCGTGATGCTGACGATGCGACCGCCTTCCTTTCGCACGCCCTTGGCGCGATCGAGGCGTTCGTTGCGGATCACCTCGAGACTGGTCTCGGCAATCCAGTCGCGATAGATCTTGAGCGCGGCGGACGGCTCGAAGGTCCACATGGAATCCTCGCCCGGCGCGGTGCGGGTCTGACCCGAGTCCTGGTACTGCTGCCGCGTTTGCCAGCGCCAGGCGCCGGGCTGGGCGTAATGGGCGGCGACGCGGCGGTAGAATTCGCGGGAAAGGCCGCCGATCACCTGCTTGTTGCCGATGTCGGTCTGCCCGAGTCCCCCGGTGGTCAGGCCGCCCTCGCGGGCGGACGGCTCAATCACGACGACCGTATGTCCCATCGCCTTCGCCTGGAACCCGGCCACCAGCCCGCCGCTGGTCCCTCCGTAGACCACAATGTCGCGCGTGATGGCAGGCGCGGCGAATGCCGGGGAAGCAAGGGCGACGGCGCACAGGGCCGACGGGAGCAGGGAAGGGCAGCGGAAGGTCATCGGGGAGTGAATCGCGGTGGGAGGTTGGAGGTGGAACCGTGAGTCGGCGACGTCAAAGCGGGGCCTCGCGTTGGTTTTCCCGGTCGCGCCATCGAGGCTGGCCCGAGATTGCCGTCAGGCGGCGCGGTGAGGCGGGGCATGGCGGGAGTTGCCGCCGGCACGTTCGTTGCGCAAGGATCGCCGGATGATCCTGCGCAGTTTCCTGGTAACCTGGATCGGTTCTACCCTGGTCTTCGGCGCCGCGCTCCGGCCGGGAGCGGAACCGGGCCGGACGGTGTTGGTCGGCCTGGAGCCCGGGGGACGATTGCGCTACCCGGCGTATTCGGCCGGGGGCGACACGCTGCCGGATTTCTCCCACTGTGGCTTCGGAGGCGGGGGCGTGGCGTTGCCCGTCGCGCCGGTGCGCGAACGGCTCACGCCGCAGCCCGGCGGCGATGATGCGCCCCGGATCCAGGCCGCGCTGGACCGGGTGGGCGCCCTGCCTCCGGGGGAGGACGGTCTGCGCGGAGCAGTCCTGCTGAGCCGCGGGGAGTACCGTTGTGAGCAGCCCCTGCGGATCGAGGCCTCCGGGGTGGTCCTGCGGGGAGAAGGAGAAGGGACGGAGGGGACGGTGGTCGTGGCGAGCTACCGGCAGCAGCTCCCGCTGATTCGTGTCGGGGGCAAGTCCGGTCCCCGGGAACTGGGAGGACGGCAGCGTACCATCGCCGACGCGTATGTCCCGGTGGGGGCGCGTCGTTTCATGGTGGAAGATGCGGCCGGGCTGGCGGTGGGGCAGTCGGTCCTGGTGGTGCGGCGGGGAAATGCGGCGTGGATCACGGAACTGGGCATGGACCGAATCGTCCCACGGAAGAGTGATCCCGGTTCGACGCGGCAGTGGGGGCCGTTCGACTTGAAGTTCGACCGGGTGATCACGGCGATCGACGGCAGGGCGGTGACGATTGATGCGCCGATTGCCTGTGCGATCGACCGGCGGTGGGGCGGCGGGGTGGTGGCTCCGTACCAAGACGAGGCCCGAATCGAACGCTGCGGGGTGGAGCACCTGCGGGCCGTTTCGGTCTTTGACCGTGGCCAGACGGCCCTGCACCAGGGTGAGAAGGTCTGGGTCGACGAGCGCCATGCGACCCACCTGGTCAGCTTTGGGGCGGTGAAACACGCCTGGGCGCGGCGGCTCACGACGGAGGGTTTCTACCATGGCCCGGTGCAGGTGGGCGGCGCCGCCAAGTGGGTGACGGTGGAGGATTGCACCTCCCAGGCGCCGGTGTCGCAGATCACGGGTGGCCGGCGGTATCCGTTTAGCGTGGACGGACAGCTGGTGCTGGTGCAGCGGTGCCGGTCGGACCGGGCGCGGCATGCGTTTGTCTTCGGGGCCCGGGTGCCGGGCCCGAATGTGTTTCTGGAGTGTGTGTCCACCCACGACTATGCCTCGAGCGAGCCGCATCACCGCTGGTCGGTGGGCGGCCTCTACGACAACGTGGAATCCCTGCTGGCGATCCAGGACCGCGGGAGCATGGGCACCGGCCATGGTTGGGCGGGGGCGAACTATGTGGTGTGGAATTGCCGGGGTTCCCTGATCTGTCAGCAGCCGCCGACGGCGCAGAACTTCGCGATCGGATTCGTCGGGCGGCGGGGCAAGGACGCTTATCCGCGCCCGACGGGTTGGTGGGAAAGTGAAGGCACCCCGGTGGAGCCGCGCAGCCTGTACCGCGCCCAACTGGCGGCCCGGCTGGGGCCGTGACACCCGGGGTCGATCGCGGCGAAAGCCAACCGGGTGAACCGGTGCAAGGTTCGTGTTCGTGGGCCGCCGCGATGACCTTGAATCTCGACGTACGCTGGGTCCGAGGCAAAGTCACGAACCGTGACCCCAGCCTGTTCTCAACGATTGCGTCTCCTGCTAGTGGGCTTGCTGGCCTTTGGCCTGGGGCTCGCCGCCACGACTCCCGGGAGGGCCGCGGAGAAGCGGAAGAAGGCCCCGCCGGCGTCCGCCGAGAGCGAGTTTCCCGGGGCCAACGACCAGCCCGGCAAGGTCTACGTCTACAAACAATCGGCCGGCGTTTCGCGCGAGCTGGAGATCTTCTTTCCGCCGGATTGGCGCGCCGACGCACCGCGCCGCCCGGGCGTGCTGCTCTTTCATGGGGGCGGTTGGACCGGGGGAACCCTGAGTCAATTTCGCTACGCCTGCCGCTACCTGGCGAGCCGTGGACTGGTTGCCGCCACCGCCAACTATCGCATGCACTCACGCGCAGAGCGGGAGAAGCTGCCGGAGACCGAATCCTACAAGCGGGTCTGTGTGACCGACGCGAAAAGCGCGCTCCGGTGGATGAAGCAACATGCCGCCGAGTTGGGCATTGATCCGGATCGGATGATTACCGGCGGAGGATCAGCCGGCGGTCATGTCTCCGTCCTGGCCACGCTCAACCCGGGTCTGAGCGATCCCGCGGATCCCGCGGGCTTCGACACGCGGGTGGTGGCCTACCTGCTGTTCAATCCGGCGTTTCGGGCGGCCGACAGCACCGATCCGGAGGTCGACGTCCTGCGGCACCTGCGGGGCGGATTGGCGCCGGCGGTGTTCTTCTTCGGCACGGAGGATGCGACGTGGAAACCCGGTACAGACGCGCTGCTGGCGGCGTTGCAGATGCAAGGAGGGAGTCGGGCGGAACTGTGGCTCGCCGAGGGCCAGGCCCACGGGTTCTTCAACCGTCCGCCCTGGCAGGATGTCACGCTGGCGGAGGCCGATCGCTTCCTGGTGCGACTTGGTCTGTTGCAGGGGGAAGGCACGCTGGCCCTTCCGGCCGGGGCGCCGCGACTGGTGCGGGCGCCGTGAAGGACGGATTCACGCAGGATGGCCGCGATTGAGACAGAAGCAGAGGCACCAACCAGGCTCCCCGGAGTCGCCGGGGTGATCGCCCTGGTGTTTCTCCTGGCGGCTGCGGCAACCGTGCGAGCCGCCACCAGCCCCATCACCAACGGGGTGGAATGGAAGAACGGACGCGCGCAGCTTTGGCCCGACGTGCGGCGGCCGAAAGTGGAGAGTGTCTTGGTTTATCAGCCGGTCACCGAATGGACCTACTCCCACCACCAGAGCCTCACGTATTTTCGCGGGCGTTTTCATGCGATCTGGTCGAACGGTCGGAAGGACGAGGATGCTCCCGGTCAACGGGTGCTGTGGGCCACTTCCGCGGACTTTCGGCACTGGTCGGCGCCGCGTCCGCTCGTCGACTCGGTGAGGGATGCTGCCGGTGTCGAGCGGGTGCTCACCGCCGCCGGGTTTCACGAGCATGGCGGGATGTTGGTGGCGTATTTCGGCAATTACGGTCCGAAGAAGGAGACGACGCATCTCCAGGCGGTGACCACGATGGATGGCGAGCGTTGGAGCGCGGTGCGAAACATCGGCCTTCCGGTGAATCCGAACCATGGCCCGCAGCGCATCGCCTCCGGGCGGCTGATTCTCTGCGGCAATATCTCGTTTCCCTACACCGACGACCCCAGCGGGCTGGCGGGGTGGAGGATGACGGGCATTTATCCGCCGGTGCTGGCGGCGACCCTCAAGGATGACCCGATGTCCTTTAAGGAGGTGGCACAGGCGCAGGGCTGGTCGATGGCGCTCTGCGAGGGGTCGTTTTTCCAGACCGATGACGGCATCCTGCACCTCCTGCTGCGGAACACCACCCGGGAAGTGAAGACCCGCCACCTGTGGCTGACGGAAAGTCGCGATGACGGCGCCACGTGGTCGAATCCGATTGAAACGAACTTCAGCGACACGAATGCAAAGTTTCACTTCGGCCGTCTGCCGGACGGGAGGTACTACTACGTCGGTAATCCGGTCGGATCGGGACGGATGCCGCTGGTGCTGTCGCTGTCGCGCGACGGTGTTCGTTTCGATCGGCATTTTGTCCTGGGAGAAACCCGGTACCCGCGCCGCCGTGAAGGAGACGCGAAAGGTGGCGAGTACGGTTACCCACATACCTTGGTGCGCGACGGTTTCCTGCACGTGATCGTCTCGCGGCAGAAGGAAGCCGTGGAGGTCTTGCGGGTGGCGCTTTCGGAGTTGTCGGATCGGTCAGGGGGGCTGCGATGAAGACGGGCAATTCTCTGATCGTCCTGGTCTCCGTGGTAGCGTCGGCGGTTGCGGCCGAGGCGGATTGGCCGTACTGGCGGGGTCCGACCCGCGACGGGCGGGTGGCGGGTTTCCGGGCGCCGGCGGCCTGGCCGGCGACGCTGCAGCGGGAGTGGCGGACGGTGGTGGGTCTCGGCGATGCGACGCCCGCGCTGGCCGACGGCCGGTTGGTGGCCTTCGGACGCGAGGGCGAAAAGGAAGTGATCTCCTGTTTGAAGCCGGAAGACGGACGCGTGCTGTGGCGCCACGAGTACCCGGCCGTGGCGGTGACGGGACCGGCGGAGAAGTATCCGGGGCCCCGCAGTTCCCCGGCCGTGGCGCACGGCCGGGTCATCACGCTTGGAGTGGGGGGAGTCCTGGCGGCCGTGGAGGTGGCGAGCGGCCGTGAAGTGTGGCGCCACGAAGCGCTCACCAAGGGCGTGACGCGCTTTTTCACCTCGGTTTCTCCGTTGATCGTGGACGACTGCGCCATCGTGCACCTGGGGGGCAAGGATGCCGGGGTGCTGTTTGCCGTGGAAATTGCCACGGGGCAGGTGCGCTGGCAGTGGGCCGGGGAAGGGCCCGCGTACGCCTCTCCCGCCGTGGGGACGCTGGGTGGCGTGCGGCAGGTGATCCTGCAGACCGAGAGCACGCTCACGGGGATCGCAGTGGCCGACGGCCGGCGCTTGTGGCAGGTTCCGACCGCGCCCCGTTCGGGCTACTGGAACTCGGCCACGCCGGTAGTCGATGGGTCCGTCGTGTACTACAGCGGCCAGGGCACGGGTACGCGGGCCGTGCAGATCGAGCGAGGAGGCGACGGCCTGCAGGCGCGCGAGATCTGGCACAATCCGGACGTCGGCACCGTCTACAACACCCCGGTTCTGCGCGACGGGTTTCTCTTTGGTCTTTCGCCGCGGGGCCAGTTCTTCTGCCTGGAGGCGGCGACGGGAGCCACCCGCTGGCTGGTGAACGAGCGCGTGAGCAACTTTGGGGCGATCGTCGATGCGGGGGCGGTGCTGGTGGCCTTGCCGGAGAAGACCGGACTGGTGTTCTTCCGGCCTACCGCGGAGAAGTTCGACGAAGTGGCGCGTCACCGGGTATCCGATACGCCGGTGTATGCCCATCCCGTGATCGCCGGGGATGCGATCTTCATCCGCGACCGCGACAGTGTGGCCCGCTGGCGGCTGAGTGCCGGCGAGGCCGGGGAGCGGAAGTGACGCTTTCGCCTCCGGCTCCAGCGCGACTGGAGACGCAGAGAAAGCGCCTTACCGGGTCGGCTCTTCGGCCACCCCAGCACGGTCGGGAAACAGCTCCCGCAGGCCCGCGGTGGTGGCGGCACAGACGCCCCGCTCCGTGATCAACCCGGTCACGAGGCGAGCCGGAGTGACGTCGAAGGCCGGATTGGCGGCCGGGCTGCCGTCGGGCAGCAGGGCGATCGTGGCGACCGAGCCGTCGGGCAGACGTCCGGCAAGGTGCGAGAGTTCCCGGGCCGAACGCTCCTCAATCGGAATCCGGCGGAGCCCGTCGCCGATCGACCAGTCGATGCTGGGCGAAGGAGCCGCGACGTAGAACGGCACGCCATTGTCGCGGGCGGCGAGGGCCTTCAGGTACGTGCCGATCTTGTTGCAGACGTCGCCCGTGGCGGTGGTGCGGTCGGTGCCCACGATCACCAGGTCGACCTGGCCGCGCTGCATCAGGTGTCCGCCGGCGTTGTCGGCGATGACGGTGTGAGGCACGCCGTGGTGGAGGAGTTCCCAGGCGGTGAGACTGGCGCCTTGGTTGCGGGGCCGGGTTTCGTCGACCCAGACATGAATGGGAACACCGGCGTCGTACGCGGCGTAGATCGGGGCCGTGGCCGTGCCGACGTCGACGGTGGCCAGCCAACCGGCATTGCAGTGGGTGAGGATCTGCACCGGATGCCCCGCGGGCTTGCGGGCGGCCAGGGCGCAAATCAGCGGGAGGCCGGCAGCGGCGATGCCGCGGTTGAGGGCGACATCCTCGTCGCAAACCTCAACGGCCAACTGCCGGGCCGCAGCGGCGCGCTCGCCGGCTCGCAGTGGCTGGAGGCGGGCGCGCGCGCGGTCGAGGGCCCAGCGGAGATTCACCGCGGTCGGTCGCGTCGCCAGCAGGCTGGCATGTGCCTGGGCCAGGCTCTCGTCGGACGGATCCGCGCGCACGGCGAGCCAGATCCCCCAGGCGGCGGTGGCGCCAATCAAGGGGGCGCCGCGCACCAGCATGTCGCGGATAGCCCGGGCGGCGTCGTCGAGGGTCGCGAGACGGACGGTGACCAGCGCGTGCGGCAGCCGCGTCTGGTCGATGATCTCGACCGCCTGGCCGTCGGTGGACGGCCAGATGGTGCGATACGGCCGGCCGGCGACTTTCACCGCAACAACGCCGCCCGCAGGACCGGTTCCATCACGTCGGCCTGACGCATGAACCCGAGGTCGCTGGCGTGCGAGGCGTCGGTGGCGCCCTCGGTATCGGTGCCGTAGAGCGCATCGCCCGGGATATAGTGCAGGCGTTTCACACCCTCCTTCTGCAGGGTGGCGTAGGCCTCGCGGAGTGCGGCGTGGTTGTCGTCATGGTGCTTGGCGCGCGAAGGCAAGATCCAGTCGTTGGTGTTGCGGCGGTCTTCGACGAGGACGATCGGGGTGTCGGGCTTGGCGGCGCGGATCTGTTTCACGAGCGGCACGCAGCGTTCGCGGACGGCGGTGGCGTTCATGTTGGGCAGGCAGTCGATCACATAGACGGCGGCGTCCACCTTGATGAGCAGGTCGCCCACGGCGGGATCCATGCGGCCGTTGCCGGAGAAACCGAGGTTGACGACGGGGCGATCGAAACGCCGGCCGAGGATGGCCGTGTGCACCATGCCGGGACGGGAGGCGCAGGCACCGTGGGTGATCGACGTCCCGTAGAAGACGATGGGTTTGGCGCGCGGGGCGAGGCCCTCGAACTTGGCGCCGCGGGCGACGCCGATCTTCAGAAATTCGACGCCGTTGTAGAGGGGGAGGTAGGCTGCGTACTCGCGGAAGCCTGGGGCGAGGTCCTTGATGATCTCGGCGCGCACCTCCTGCTTGTCCGGCTTGGTGACCTGCACCCAGCGCCACTGGCCGGCGGCATTGCGGGCGTAGAGGTCGATGCCGCTGACGCCGGTGGCGGGCATGTGCGGCATGCCGAGGCGATCCTTGGCGAGCTTGTAGTGCACGTGAATCGCCGTGGCATCGGTCTTGAAGCGGACCATCATGCCCGCGCTGTCGCGGCTGAGATTCCAGACGGCGGAGGTGACGGTTTTCTGCGCTTCGGCGGGGAAACGGTCGAACCAGCGCAGGCGCTCCATACCGGTCCATTCGCGGCCCTCGACGCCCCAGGCCTGGACATCATGCCAGTCGAGATCCGCCGCCGCGGCCTGGTTCACGCCCATCGCCGGATCGAGCTTGGAGATATCGGCGGACTTGGCCTTCGGCTGGGCAGCGAGGGCCAGGCTGGCGCAGGACAGGAACAGAATGAGGCTGGGGGCGAGGTTCATGCGTCCATTGAATTCGGGACCGGGACCGGCCCGCAAGGCGTGAAATGAACGGGGAGAATGGACCTGCCTGGCCGGCGGGTGGCAGGAAGGGCCGGGGACGAGACGGCTTATTCCAGCAGCTTGCGGAACACCGCGGGATCCCAGGCGCGGCTCAGGACGGTATCCGCGGTGCCGCGGCGCAGGACGAGTTCGAACGGGGCGCCGGGTTGGGACTGACGGAGGAAGGTGAATTCGCCGGGGGCGCGCCAGGCGGGCATGGGGTAGTTTTCACCGGCGTCGCTGCCCTTGTGGCGCTCCAGTTTTGGGGTGATCGACTCCACCATGCTGGTGGCCAGGGTGTGCAGCCAGACGGCGCCGTTCTCGTCGGCAATGAGTACCTGCTTCTCGTCGGGACTAACGACGAACGCCGAGAGGGTTTTCGGCAGCTGGCTGAGGGCAGCCGTGTCGATCAAGCCGCGGGGGGAACCCTTGGCGGCACGGTCCAGCACGTAGAGCTGTTCGTGAGGAGGTTCGTCATTGATCCCGGCCGGAAGGCAGAACGGCGCGGCGTTGAAGACCACGCGACCGTCGCGGAGGCAGTGCACCTTGTTGCCGGGAGAGAAGATCAGGCCGGCCAAGTCGACGGACTCGGCGGCTGGACGGATCTGGCCGTCGGACCCCAGGATGGTCCGCTCGACGAGTGTGCCCAGTCGGAGGTCAAATTCGGGGCTCCCGGCGCCCGAGCCCTTGAAAAAGACGAGGGAACGTCCGTCCGGAGTCCAGTCGGGGGCGGCCGTGCTCTGGGTGGCGACCACCGTCGCGGACTGCGACCCATCGGTCGGGACCACAAGCAGTCGGATGCCGTTGTCGGGGTGGGGGCTCAGTTCGGTGGCGGTGGCGAGTGCGACGACCCGTCCGTCGGGGGTGGCGCGCAGAAACTGGATCGCCGGCAGGCCGAGGTGCAGTGGAGTGCCGAGCACGAGGGTGTCACCGTTGAGTCGTCCGACGATCAGTTCGTGGAGATCGAGCGGCTTGCCTTCTTCCTCGGATTTCCAGTCCGGGCCGAGCTTGGCCCGGAGGCCGGCGAGGTGTGCAGGTTGTTCGCGGAGGTAGCCCAGGATACCGGCGAGATCCTCCCCGACTTCCTCGCTGGCGCGCTTGTCGAATTCCTTTCGCGGCAGGTCCTTCAGGCGTTTCCACACGTCCTCGGCCTTGGAGGCGAGGGCCCGGGAGCGTTCCGGGCCGAGTGCGGCCGACATCTCGGCAAAGTTTCGCACCGGCCGGGTGCGGGCAAGAAGGAGGCTGCGGGAGTCGGGCAGCCAGGCGGCCCGGTACACTCCCGGAACGAGCAAGGGAGTGAGGCGGCCGTCGGCATCGGTGAGGTGGAGACCGGCGGAGGTGACAACGGCCGCACGTCGGCCATCGGGCGACCAGGCGAGGCGGTCTTTCAGGCAGCCGGCGACGAGGAGAACGGAGATCGCGGGAAGGCCCAGACGGATCCAAGAAGTGCGAGGAAGGGACGATTTCATGGGCGGGAGGGAGGCGGGCGGTTCAGGGACACCCGGTTTGGGGTTTACCGCAGCGGCGGACGGACGCCGGTGGGATCGGAGAAGGTGGCCCCGCGGCGATGATTGCCGGCGAGGCGGGTGATCGACCAGAAGGTGGAACGCGGCTCCTCGGGCGCCGGCGTGTAGCTGGCAAGGGGACTCACGGTGAGCGGCGGGGGAGGTGAAGGGGGACGCACGAACCAGCCGAGCCCGAGGCCGATGGCCAGGGAAGCGGCCAGCCGGTAGAATTCGCTGCGCTGGCGCGAGGCGGAATCGAGGGCTTGCAGCTGCCGCAGGCGCTGGACGTCGAGCGGGCGGGGCGTGGCGGGCAGACTGGGCGATGGGCTGGCCACGCGGGCGAGGTGCATGGTCTCGGCGAGTTCCGCGGCGCGCCGGGCTGCGGCGGCGTCCCGAGCCAGGTGCTCCTCCAGCAGGGCGACGACCGCGGGGGGGAGCTCGCCGAGCGCGCGATCGAGGAGGAGGGATTCGAGTTGGTCGGAGGTCATGGCAATCAGTATCCGGTAATCAGGGATCAGCAGTCTGTGGGCGGGAGCAGAGGTCGGGTGCCGCGGGCGGAGATGCCCTCTGGTCAGAGCGGGCCGGGTGGGTGGAGCGATTCGCGCAGGTGGGCGACCGCATGGTGGAGCCGGGAGCGCACCGTGCCGATCGGCACGGCGAGAATCTCGGCGATCTCCTCGTAGGAGAGTTCGTGGTGCAGCTTGAGTTCCAGCGCTTCGCGGTGGAGGTCAGGCAGGGCGGCGATGGCGGCTCGCATCACCTCGAGGCGCTCGTCCGTCGGAGGAGCCTCCGGGGCTGGGAGTTCCGCGGGCAGCTCGGTGGTCGGGCGATGGGACCGGAGGGCGTCGAGGCCGACATGCCGGGCAATGCCGAAGAGGTAGGCGCGGGGCGAGGCGCAGGCGGCCAGCCGGGCGAAGCCGCGGAAGGCCCGGACGAACACATCCTGCACGAGATCCTCCGCGGTGGAGCGAAGGGAAGGTCGCCGGCGAAAGTACGCGAGGAGGTCGGGAGCGATCTCGCGATAAAGCTGTTCGAGTTGGGGGATGGCGTCCGGCATGGGGTCGAAGCCTGCCAAGAGGCGGGAGTCTACCTGATGCGTCGGTCGAAGGCGCGAAAAAGTTCACGCCCGGGCCACGAAGTTCGCGGAAAGGGTCGGAAAGCCAGACTTGGTCGCGCCCCGAGAGAACCGCCGGGAGGAGGAATCCGCGCCTGGGGCGAGGCGATGGCGTGGTCGCCTGCCCCTTGCCGGCAGACGGCGCTCCAACTCGGCTCCGTCAGGCCGGCCGTCGACACGCAACGGGCCTGCCCGAGGTCCGCTCAGACAAGATCCCGGTAGTGCGGGACGAACATGCGCGCGGCGATGTCGGCCTCGACGTTGGCGGGTCGCTCGCGCTGGGCGAGGCCGGTGGCGTAGGCTTCCTCCGCGACTGCCGTGGCGATGGTCAGCGAGACGCTGCGAATCTTGTTGAACGCGGGGTAGAGCCGGCCGACGGCGATGTCCTCCGCGCTGACCAGCGAGGCAAGGGTTCGGGCGGCGGTCAGGAACATGCTGTCGGTGACCTGACGCGACTCCGCCGCGAGGACGCCGAGGCCGACGCCCGGGAAGATGTAGACATTGTTGCCCTGGCCGGGGACGTGGGTGCGGCCATTGAGGGTGACGGGCGGGAACGGGCTGCCGCTGGCGAAGATCGCGCGGCCGCCGGTCCCGGTGTAAGCGTCCTCCGCGGTGCATTCGGCCTTCGAGGTCGGGTTCGAAAGCGCGAAGATGACCGGTCGCTCGTTGAGCTCTCCCATCCGCGCGATGATCTCGCGAGTGAAGGTGCGCGGGACGCCGGAGGCGCCGATCAATGCGGTCGGCCGGACGGCTTCCAGCGCTTCGCTCAGGGTGGGGAGATAGGGATGATCGTGCGCAAAGGGCTCCTTGTGGTGCGGGAGTTTGCCCGGACGGTTGCGGACGAGCAGGCCGTTGCTGTCGACGAACCAGCAGCGCGAGCGGGCCTCGGCCACGGAGAGCCCTTCCGCGCAGGCGGCGGTGACAAAGAGAGAGGCGATTCCGGTCGACGCCTCGCCGGCGCCGAGGAAGAGGAGCTTCTGGTCGCGCAGGCGGGCACCGGTGATGCGGAGGCTGGCGATGACGCCGGCGAGGGCAACGGCCGCCGTGCCCTGGATGTCGTCGTTGAAGCTGGCCAGCTTGTCCTGGTACTCGCCCAGGAGGCGGAAGGCGTTGGTGTTGCCGAAGTCCTCCCACTGCAGCAGGGCCTTCGGGTAGTGGGCCTTCACGGCGGCGACGAACTCGGCGATGAAGTCGTCGTACTCGGCGCCCCGAACGCGCTTCTGCTTCAGGCCGATGTAGAACTCGTCGTCATGGAGCGAGAGGTTGTCGGTGCCGACGTCGAGGGTGATAGGCAGGCAGTAATACGGGTGGACGCCGGCGCAGGCGGTGTAGAGGGAAAGCTTGCCGACGGGAATGCCCATGCCGAGGGCGCCGAGATCGCCGAGGCCGAGGATGCGCTCGCCGTCGGTCACCACGATCATGCGCACGTCGGTGTGCGGCCAGTTGCTCATGACCTCGGCGATGTGACCGCGGTCGCGGATGCTGATGAAAAGGCCGCGCGGCTGGGCGAAGTTGGCGCCGTATTCGAGGCAGGCCTGGCCGACCGTCGGCGTGTAGATGATCGGCACCGTTTCCTCGATATGTTCCTCGACGATCTTGTAGAACAAGGTCTCGTTCCGGTTTTGGAGGGCGGAAAGGAAGATGTACTTTTCGAGCGGATCGGATTTCCGGCGGAAGTTCCCCATCACGCGCTTGGCCTGCTCCTGGAGCGAAAATACCCGCGGTGGGAGCAGCCCCCGCAATCCAAGGACTTCACGTTCCGTTTCGGAGAACGCGGTTCCCTTGTTCAGAAGCGGAGTGGCGAGCAGCGCCGTACCGCGGGGAAACATCGGGCCTCCGTGGGCCTGGAGGCCGCCGTCTTTCGGTGGATTGCGCATATCGGGTCAGCATGACGGACCGCGCGGAAAGGTGGCTCAGCACTTTTTGCCAATAGCTGTGCAATGCCTGAGGTTCGATGTCGGGGCGGGACGAAAACCCCAACCGGTGAAAACGCAGAACGCGAATGCCCGAGAACCAGCCCGCCCTCTCATCGGGGGCGGCTCCAGTTTCGATCTGACCTGCCGGGAAGGTCCACGTGGAGCAACCCGGCGCGATGGCGCCGGGCTACGACAGTTTCACGCCCTTCGCCGCGGCGGCGCGGAGGAGGGCGTCGGCCATGTCGCTGGGGGTGACGGCGACTTCGATGCCGCACTCCTTGAAGATCGCGATCTTGGCGGCGGCGGTGTCCTCCTTGCCGCCGATGACGGCGCCGGCGTGACCCATGCGGCGGCCCGCCGGAGCCGTGGCCCCGGCGATGAAGCCGGCCACGGGTTTCTTGCAGTTGGCCTTGATCCAGCGGGCGGCCTCGACCTCGGCGTTGCCGCCGATTTCGCCGATCATGATGATTCCGTGGGTCTCGGGATCGGCATTGAAGAGCTTGATCACGTCGAGGTGCGACGTCCCGTTGACCGGATCACCGCCGATGCCGACGCAGGTGGTCTGGCCGATGTTCTTCACCGTGAGCTGGTACACGGCCTCGTAGGTGAGGGTCCCGGAGCGCGACACCACACCGACATGGCCCTGCTTGTGAATGTAGCCCGGGGCGATGCCGATGCGGCAGCCACCCTTGGAACTCTCGCCGGGGCCCGGGGAGACGAGGCCCGGGCAGTTGGGGCCGACGAGGCGGGTCTTGCGGCCGCCCATGACGCGCTTCACGCGCACCATGTCGCGAATCGGAATGCCCTCCGTGATCGCGACCGCGAGGTCGAGGTCGGCATCGACGCACTCGAGGATGGCGTCGGCGGCGAACGGCGGCGGCACAAAGATCGCGGAGACGCTGGCGCCGGTGGCGCGGGAGGCCTCGGCGACCGTGTTGAAGATCGGCACCTTGTGCCCGGCGTGCTCGAAGAACTGGCCGCCCTTGCCGGGGGTCACGCCGGCGACGACCTGCGTGCCGTAGTCGAGCGACAGGCGGGTATGGCGGGCGCCGAATTCACCGGTGATGCCCTGGATGAGAATCTTGGTTTGCGGATGGATGAGAATGGCCATGGAAGGGAGGAAGAGAGAGAAACGGAGAAGGGAGAGAAGTGGCGGCTGGGCGATGGTCGGAAATCAGGATTCGGTAATCAGTAATCGGTGGTCGGTGACCAGAGCACCGGGCTCAGGGCGAGGCCTTGCGCTGGTGAAGGCCGATCTGATTGCCGTCGGGATCCTTGACTGCGAACATCCGGCAGGGAGGGAAATCCATGACGTCGAAGGCCAGGGGAATGCCCTCGGCCTTGGCTGCCTTCACGCACCCGTCGAGGTCGGCGACCTCGAAGGTGAGAGCGGCCTGGGGCTTCGAGTCGGGCGGCGGCACGTTGGAGATGCCGAGGGCCTGGCCGGCGACATCGTATTCGATCCACCACTGGCCCGGGGCGAACTCGACCTGGAGGCCGATCTTCAAGCCCAGGAACCCCTCATAAAACCGGCGGGCCCGCGCGATGTCGGTGACCGGGTGAAACACAAAGGCGAATTCTTTGACCTGGATGCTCATCGGGGAGGAGCCCGCGGTGGGCACGGAGGGTAACCGAGGGCTCCGTGGCGGCCGCGGGCGGGGAGGGTTACGCCACGCGTTTGACGATCTTCTGGGCGGCGTCGGCCATGGTGTCGCCGGAGACGAGCTTGAGGCCGGAGGCGGCGAGGGTGGCCTTGCCGGCCACGACATTGTTGCCCTCGAGGCGGACGACGAGCGGGAGCTTCAGGCCCACTTCCTTGACCGCCTCCACGATGCCCTGGGCGATCACGTTGCAGTCCATGATGCCGCCGAAGATGTTCACGACGATGCCCTTCACGTTGGGATCGCCGAGGATGATCTTGAACGCCGCGACGACCTGTTCCTTCGAGGCGCCGCCGCCCACGTCGAGGAAGTTGGCGGGCGTGCCGCCAAAGTGCTTGATGATGTCCATCGTGCTCATCGCAAGGCCGGCGCCGTTGACGAGGCAGGCGATGTTGCCGTCGAGCGCGATGTAGCTGAGGGAGAACTTGGATGCCTCGATCTCCTTGGGATCCTCCTCGTTGAGGTCGCGCAGGGCGACGATCTCGGGATGGCGGAAGAGGGCGTTGTCGTCGAACGAGACCTTGGCGTCGAGGGCCAGCACGTCGCCGCCGGCGGTGGTGATGAGCGGGTTGACCTCGACCATGGAGGCGTCGGTTTCCCAGAAGCAGGCGTAGAGCTGGCGGATCAGCTTGCCGGCGTTTTTCGCCTCGTTGCCGGTGAAACCGAGCTTGAAGATCAGCTCGCGCACCTGGAAGTCGGCGAGACCGTAGGCCGGATCGACGAAGACCTTGGTGATCTTCTCGGGCGTCTCGTGGGCGACCTTTTCGATTTCAACGCCGCCCTCGGTGGAGGCGACGATGACGGGGCGGGAGCTGGCGCGGTCGAGAAGGATGGCGAGGTAGTACTCCTTCTTGATCGCGCAGGCCTCGGTGAAATAAATCGTCTGCACCTTCCGGCCCGCGGGACCGGTCTGGGCGGTCACCAGGGTGTTGCCGAGCATCTTGGCCGCGGTTTCCTTCGCGGCGGCCCGGGAGGGGCAGAGCTTTACGCCGCCTTTGAAGCCGTCGGTGAAGGTGCCCTTGCCGCGTCCACCCGCATGAATCTGAGCCTTCACGACGATGGTGCCCTCGGCGAAGTTCGCGAGGGCGGGGTCGAAGTCCGCCGCGGACTTGGCGGGCGCGCCCTTGGGGACGGGCACACCGAACTTCTCGAAAAGCGCCTTGGCCTGATACTCGTGGATGTTCATGCAGGGAGAAAGGGAAGGGGAGCAGTAAGCCAGAGGCGGACGGGGGGAGGCACGGCCGATGCACTCGTACGAGGTGATGAGGGAGGTCCTGAAGAAGACCAGCGCGAAGCAGATCGCGGCCGACATGAACCTGTCGCTTTCGCTGATCTACAAATGGGCCGAGCCGACCGAGGAGGGAGGCGGCGCGAGCAGTCCGCTCGATCGGGTCGCCCAGTTGCTGCGCATCACCCGCGATGTCCGGCTGGCGCAGTGGGTCTGCGAGCGGGCCGACGGTTTCTTCATCCGCAACCCGCACAACCTGCCGCCGAACCAGCCGCTGATCCCGGCGACCAACGACATCGTGCAGGAGTTCGCCGACATGCTGGCAACCATTGCGCATGCCTCGGCCGACAACACGATCACGGCGGAGGAGGCCCGGACCATCCGCCGGCGCTGGGAGGATCTGAAGACGGTGACGGAGGGCTTCGTGCGGGCCGCGGAAAGCGGCAACTTCGGGTTGATCCGGGCCTTGCCGCCCGCCGACGGCAAGGGTGCGCCGGAGACTACAACAGGCGTTTCGCGAGGAAAGTCGCCTGCAGGCCCGAAAGCTCCTTGAGCCCCTGCTGGGCCAGGGTGATCAGGCTGGCGAGCTGCGCCTGGGAGAAGGTCGCCTCCTCGCCGGAGCCCTGCACCTCGACGAACTGGCCCCGGCCGGTCATCACGATGTTGAAGTCCACCTCGGCGTCCTTATCCTCGACGTAGGCGAGGTCGAGCAGTTCCCGCCCGCCAAAGACGCCGACGCTCACGGCAGCGACGGAGTCCGTGAGCGGATTCTCGGCGAGCTTCTTGTCGTCGAGGAGCCGCTGGACCGCGAGCCGGGTGGCGACATAGGCGCCGGTGATGGCGGCGGTGCGCGTGCCGCCATCGGCCTGCAGGACGTCGCAGTCGAGCCAGAGCGTGTTGGTCCCGAGCTTCTGGAGGTCGATGACGGCGCGAAGGGAGCGGCCGATCAGGCGCTGGATCTCGACGGTGCGGCCGTCGATCTTGCCGCGGGAGATGTCGCGCGCCTTCCGCTCGAGGGTGGAGTAGGGGAGCATCGAATACTCCGCAGTGAGCCAGCCACCCGGCACCTTCTGCTGCTTCATCCAGAGCGGCACGTTGGGCTCGATCGTGGCGGCGCAGATGACGCGCGTCCGGCCGAACGAGACCAGCACGGAGCCGGTGGCATACGGGGCGATGTCGGCTTCGAAGGTCACCGGTCGCAGTTGCTGGTCGCGGCGGCCGTCGGCCCGGGTGGCGGAGGAGGACATGGCGGGAAGCTACGGGCGCGACCGCCCGGGGCGAGCCCGGAAACGGCCGCTGGTGACGGAGCGCAGTAATCAGTGGTCGATATGAAGTAATCGGTGGGCAGGGCCGTGATCAGCGATTGGGGCTGAGGGACGGCGACTGGCGCACGGCGGGGCGACCCGACCGACGAGAGTGCAGTCGGACGTGCGGCCGCACACGCGGCGTCGCCGATCACCGACCACGGATCACTGATTACCGATCACCGATCGCCGCCTACTCCCGCACCACGGGTTTGATCCGCGTCGGCGTGGCCTCACCGGCCTGCTCGGACATGAACTTGATCAGACGATCGTTGAAGTCGCGGGCGGGGTCGTGGCCCATCTGCTTCAGGGCGTGGGTGAGCGCGGCCACCTCGACCAGCCGGGCGATGTCGCGGCCGGGCCGGACGTACAGCTCGATATGCGGCAGCCGCATGCCGAGGATTGGGTAGAAGTTTTCCTCGAGACCCGTGCGTTCCTCCACGACGTCGGGGGTCCATTCCTTGAGGGTGATGACCATATCGATTCGCTTCTCGAGCCGCACGCATTTCACCCCGAACATCTCGGCGACGTTGATGATGCCGATGCCGCGGCACTCCATGTAACCCCGGTTGAGCGGGCGGCTCGAGGCCATGAGTTCGCGCTCGTCGAGCAGCCGGATGACCGTGAGATCGTCGGCCACCAGCGAATGTCCGCGCTCGATCAGGGCGAGGGCGCATTCGCTCTTGCCGATGCCGGAGTCGCCGCGCAGGAGGACGCCGACACCCTTGATGTCGAGCGTGGTGGCGTGCTCCGTGCCCTGCGGGGCGAACTCATTGTCGACCGCGAGGGTGGCAAGGTTGACCCAGTTCTTGGTGATCATCGGCGTGCGGATGATCGGCAGCCGCATCTCCCCGGCGACGGCGAGCATCGGGTGGGTCGGCTGGTAGTTGCGGGTCAGCACGAGGCACGGGATGTTGCGCTGCACCATCTGCTGGAGGACCTCGATCTGGCGGCGCTGCTCGAGGGTCTTCATGTAGGCCATCTCGGCGGCGCCAAACACCTGGATGCGCTTGTTGGCGAAGTAGCGGAAGAAACCCGTCAGGGCGAGGGCGGGCCGGTTGATCGTACCCTCGTGGATCAGGCGGTGGAGCCCGGCCTCCCCTTCGACCAGCTCCATCTTCAGCTTCTCGCGGTAGGTTTCGTAAAAGTGGGCAACGCTGATGCCGTGAATCGCTTTTTGCATGAGGTTGGTCGCGGAAAGGGGGAGGGAGCGGTTGGGGGAGCGGAGGCCGGGGGCGGCGTGGGGCAGTCATCCCGCGAGCGGGCGCGGCGGGGCGCCGACTCGCGCGACGAGGGCGTCGCGCCTACAGGAGGCCAGCATTCATGACGGGGTCCATTGCAGCGGCGGGCGCGGGTGGCGCCAGCGAAAAACCTACAGGTCGAAACCCTCGCCGAGGTAGAACTTGCGGGCCTGTTCGTCGCGGATGAGGAACTCACCGGGACCTTCGGTCAGCACGCGCCCCTCGTGGATCAGGTAGGCGCGATCGACGATGCGCAGCGTCTCCCGCACGTTGTGGTCGGTCACGACCACGCCGATCCCGCGCGCCTTCAACTGCAGGATGATCTTCTGCACCTCGGCCACCGAGATCGGGTCGATCGCGGCAAAAGGTTCGTCCATCAGCAGGAACTTGGGTTTGGTCACGAGCGCCCGGGCAATCTCGAGCCGGCGGCGCTCCCCGCCCGAGAGCGTGAAGGCCTTCTGGCCGGCCACGTGGCCGAGATGCAGTTCCTCGAGGTGGGAGCGAACCAGATCCGGCCGCTGGCGGCGGGGCACACCGATCGCCTCCGCGATGGCGAGGATGTTCTCCTCGACCGTGAGTTTCCGGAAGACGGAAGGTTCCTGCGGCAGGTAGCCGATGCCCTGGCGGGCGCGCTGGTGCATGCGCAGGTGCGTCAGATCCGTGCCGTCGAGCCGCACCTGGCCGCCGGTGGCCGGGATGAGCCCGACCACCATGTAGAAGGTCGTGGTCTTGCCCGCGCCGTTGGGCCCGAGCAGGCCGACAATCTCCCCGGCCGCGAACCGGAGGTTGATCCCGTTGACCACGGTGCGGGCACCGTAGGTCTTGACCAGGGCGTCCGTGGTGAGCTGGGAGGCGGCCGGGGCGCTCATTTCGGAGGAGGCGGGAGGGGGACGGACACGGCGGGAGGGGCGTCGGTCGGAGTCCCGGAGGGCGGGCGCGGGGCGGCGCCGTCGGGGGCGGGCTGCTTCTTCTCCGGTACCTTGTCGTAGCCCAGGTCCTTCAAGCCCGGCAGGGTGGTCTGCGGCCGCTGTCCGTCCTTGCTCTTGAAGATCGCCTTCCGTTCGCCGCGCAGGAGTTCGGCCATCGGGCCCCGTTGATCCCATTTCTCCTTCTCGCTGCGGACGATGACCGGATTCCCCGTCAGCACCACGCGGTCGGTGTCGGGGAAGATCTCCGCCCGATCCGCCAGCGCCTCACGATCGTCCTGGACGAGGCGTACGCCGCCGGTGGCGACGAGGGACTTGAGTTTCTCCTGCTTGCCCAGCAGTGCCGCGGGATCGCCGCCGCGACGGGCGACGACCACGACGTCCGCACAAGTCATGACGAGGTTGGTGGCGGTCACCCGCACATTCCCGCGAAAGTGAAAGGTCGTCTCCTTGGCGGTGCTGACCGCCTCGAAATCATCGCTGGTGATGACGGTGTCCACCAACGGGACCGGGGGCGCCGGGGCGGGCCGGGCGGGAGCGTCCGCGCCGGCGGCGGCCGCCGGCAGCGCCAGGGCGAGGAGCAGGGGGGCGGTCGCGCGGAACAGGGTCATTTCAGGATGTCGTTCAGTTTCATGCGCATCGTTACGCGCACGTCGCCCTGGAGCGAAACCTTTCTCGCCTTGTGGTCGTAGGTCCAGCTCCGGCCCGTGGCCTCGACGTCATCCTGGATGAACCGGACGGAGTCCGTGCCGCTGGCGAGGTTGTCCTTGGGCCGAAAGACGGCTCGCGGGCTGAGGAGAATGCTGTCCACCTGGGCCTTCGCGTCCCCGGAGAAGACGGTGATGTGGAGGTTGGTGACGGTGATCACCGACTCGGTCGGTCGAACTTCGGACCCGCGCAGGGTCATGGTGCGGTAACCCTCCTTGTCGCTGAAAAGGGGCAAGACCCAGTTGGTGGCCGGGGCTGCGGCTTCGCCCCCGCCAAGCGGCACCGGTAGCGCCAACAGGGCCAGCCAGCCGGCCCACCACCCGGAATGACGGTGCAGACTCATGGCCTCCCAGACTCCGACCGGGACCGTTTGCTCCCGGGAAAGGAGCGGGCGGCCAGCAGCAGTTCGCACACCTCGCGCACGGAGCCGTGGCCGGCCGCCCGCACGGTGACATGATCCGCCTGGGCGAGCGCCGCCGGCATGGCGCCGGGGGGAGCGATGCCGATCCCCGCCCAGGCGAGAGCGGCCGCGTCGATGTCGTCGTCTCCCATGTAGGCGCAGTCGGCGGCGGCCAGCCCGAGGCGGTGCGCGAGATCCTGCAGGACGGCGAGTTTTTCGATTCGGCCCTGGACGAGGTGGGGAATTTCCAGCTCGCGCGCACGGACGGTGGTGGCCCCGGAGGTGCGGCCGCTGATCCAGGCGGTGACGATGCCCGCGCGGGCCACCTTGCGCAGGCCGTGGCCGTCGAGAATCGAAAACGCCTTGGCTTCCGTGCCGTCGGACGAGATCTGCACGGTTCCATCGGTCAGGACGCCGTCGACGTCCATTGCGAACAGCCGGATGCGCCGCCAGCGCTCGCGGCTGATCTTCGGTCTTCGCAGTTGGGGGTTCGCTCGGGCCATGGGGGGCGAAGGCGCGCGACGGGTTCGGAAAGCGATGGGCGGCAACCGGGGAACGGAAACCGCCTCAGCCCATCCAGGCCGCGACGTGATCGATGACCGACGCCTTGGTCGGCCGGAAGGCTTGTTCGAGCTCGGGTGCGAACGGCACCGGGAGGTCCAGGGCGGCCAGCCGCAGCGGCGCGGCCTTGAGGCGACCAAACCCGTTCTCGACCAGCCGGCTGACCAGTTCGGCGCCGAAACCGTGGGTGCGGCGGCCTTCGTGGAGGACAATCAGCCGGCCTGTCCGGTCGAGGGACTCCCGGATGGCTTCCAGCCGGAGGGGCGCCAGGGCGCGCAGGTCGAAAACCTCGAACGCCACCTCGTATTCGGCCGAGAAGTACTCGGCCACCTCCGTCGCGAGGTGGACCATTTCCCCGTAGGTGACGAGGGTGGCGAAGTCGCCGGCCCGCACGCGGCGGGGCTGCCAGACCTCCCGGTAGGCGGGATCCCAGGCCACGGGTGCGCGGCCGCGCCGGTAGAGGCCCTTGTGTTCGAAGAGGAGGACCGGGTTGTTGTCCTCGTAGGCGGCGAGGATGGCGTTGAAGGCATCCTGGGGCGTGCTGGGGTACAGCGCCTTGAGGCCTGGCATCGACAGGAAGTACGACTCGAGTTCCTGCGAATGGAAGGAGCCGAAGGTGAGGCCGCCGCCGCAGGGCAGGCGCAGCACGAGGGGGCACGCGGCGCCCGAGCGGAAGTGCATCGTCGCGGCGTTGAGCGTGATCTGCGTGGAGGCCTCGGTCGCGAAGTCGGCAAACTGGAACTCCTCGATCGGACGGTGGCCGTTGAGCGCGAGACCGATCGCGTAACCCGTGCAGGCGCTCTCGGCCAGCGGCGTGTTCAGCACGCGCGGGCGGCCGAAGTCCTTGAGCAGGCCATCGGTGACCTTGAAGGCGCCTCCGTACGTCGCGATGTCCTGGCCGAGCAGGAGCGATTCGGGACGTTCGGTGAGGATCTTGCGCAGGGCCAGGTTGACGGCCTGGGCAAGGTTAAGCGGGGCGGGGGAAGCCGGGGTGGGCGCCCAGGCGGGGGCGGGGGAGGCCGGGGCATACAGGTCCGACTCCATGCCCGTGGGATCCGGGCGGGGGACAGTGAGAGCGACCTTCACGCAGGCTTCGAGGAAAGCGCCTAGTTCGGCCTCCACCGCCTCGATCCGGGCCGCCCCGAATTGGGTGACGAGCGAGGCCCGCACGCGCGGAAGGGAGTCCCGGGCAAAGAAGCCGTCCGCCTCCCCGGGCTGCAGGTAGTCGCAGGTGTCGTAGGCTGCGTGCCCGCGGAGGCGCAGGGTGCGGGCTTCCAGCAGCAGCGGGCGCCCGGAGGTGCGTACCTGCTCGATGGCGGCGGCGAGGACGCGGGCGTTCTCCAGCACGTCCTGCGTGGTGTCGAGCACGCGCCCCTCGATGCCGTAGCCGGCGGCCCGGCGCCAAAGTTCGGTCCCGGCGGCAAACTGCTCGGAGACCGGCGTCGAGTAGGCGTAGCCGTTGTTCTCGATGACAAAGAGGACCGGGATCCCGAGCAGCGAAGCGAGATTCAGGGTCTCGTGGACATCGCCGGTGCTGGAACACCCATCGCCGAAGAACGCGAAGCCGACGGCGGCGCGGCCGAGGCGGCGCTGCGAATCCGTGGTGCCGGCCACCGTCGAAAGCATTGCCCCGAGGTGGCTGATCATCGGCAGCGAGCGGTGGGCGGGATCACCGTGATGGATGTTGCCCTCGCGGGCGCGGGTGGGACTGGCGGCGTTGGCGAAGTACTGGTTGAGGTGCTCGCAGAGGTGGCCGCCCCAGATCAGGTGGCCGGCAAGGTCGCGGTGGGTGAAGGAGACCACGTCGATCCCTTTGTCCGCGAGCAGAGCGAGCGGCACGATGAAACCTTCGTGGCCCTGCCCGCCGGTCACGGTACCCCGAATCAGGCCCTGGCGAAAGAGCTCGAGGATGCGGTTGTCGGTGGTCCGCGCGAGGTGCATCCAGGCGTAGATGCGCAGCAGGGCGTCGGCCGGATTCTGCACGAGGTCGGCGGGACGCAGGTCATGCGCCTCGAGGATCGCGGGAGGAGTCGGGAAAGCCATGAACGGTGGGGCGGACGCTGAAGCCGCGATGCGGGGCCGGCAAGGCGGGAGATCGGGCCGGCGGTCGGGGTGAAACCTCGCCGGACCCCGGCGGCGGGCCGCCGCAGGAAGAGGTGGCTCCCTCTCCCGGGGGCGGGCCTCAGGGCAATCGTACGCCGATCGTGGAGCGGTCACCGGGAGCCAACGTTTCGCTGGATTCGCGCCCGGGGTGGTGTTGGGTTGGTCGCATGCCGCTGCCGCCCCTTCACGATGATCTCTATGCGATCCTCGGTGTCGGGCGTACCGCGTCCCCATCGGAAATAACGGCGGCGTTTCGGCGGCAGGCCAAGCTGCTGCACCCCGACAAGAACAAGGGGAGGGATACCACCGAGGACTTCCGCCGGCTGCAACAGGCCTACGAAATCCTGGGGGATCCGGCCACGCGCTCGGAATACGACCAGCGATTCGAGTTCAAGGCGGCGCGGCCGGCGCCTGTCCGGCCGGTGGTGGTGCCGCCGGTGGAACGACGCCGTCCGGTCCGCCTCGTCCTGGCTGCCGTGGCGGTGGTGGCGGCGGGTGCCGGCGTTCTTTTCTACCTGGTCCTGACCACCTGGGTCGAGCCCTCCCGCCCCGTCGTGCACCGGCCGGCGGAGCGCGGTTTGAGCCTGTCGGAACTGGAGCGCGAGATGGAGGGGGCGATGGCCAAGTATGCCCAGGACTATGCGGGCAACCGCCCGGCCGCGCCCGACGTTGAGCTCGTGGGCCGGGATGGCCGGACCTTTCTCCTGACTGCCGTCGCCCACCAGAAGATCCGGCCGAACCACGAACGCTTGGTGCGGGAGGGGGCGGCCCTGAAACGGCGGCAAGGGGAGCTCGAGACGCGGCGCCAAGGCCTCGAGACCGAGCAGCGCGCCCTGGTGACGACGGACGCGGTGGCGGTGGTGGCGTTCAGCATGAAGGTCGACGCCTTCAATCGGGATGGCCAGGCGCTGCACCGCGAGGTGGAGGTTCACCTGAAGGAGCTGGAGGAGTTCTTCAAGGAGGTCGAACGCCTGGCGCTGCGCGCCCGGTGATTGGGGAGGCGGGCGCGTCGAAATAACCGGCCGCCTCGCCGGGTGTCCGCACGACCGGCTCCGGATTGAAGAGCCCGGAGATGTCGTACTGGCCGTCCCCGCCGCGCGACTTCGCGCCGTAGGCGGCCTTGGAGCGAAATGCACCCCGCTGGGCGACGCGCACGTACTCGTTGGCGAAGACGTGCACGGTGGTGAAGTTGATGCCCGCGGCGGCCTGAAGCAGGGTCCGCTTTTCGTCGTTGGTGCCCGTCCGGAGAATCATGGCGTCGCGGGCGTCGAGCAGATGCCGGCGGCCGGGCGGATCGAAGCCGCTGTGGTGGAAGAGAACCGCGGTGCGGTTGGCCGGCACGGCTTCGTCCTCGTAGATGAACCGGTTGTGGCAAAAGAGGAAGTGCGTGCCGAAGTACTCGTAGTTCGGATGGGCCGACTTCGCGGCCGGATTGTCGTCGTTGAACAGCGGAACGGCGATAAAGGCCTGATGGGTGCCGGTGAACCGACCGGTGGAACGGAAGGTGCAGCCCGCGACCACGCCAAAGTCGGTGCTGTCGCGGAAGCGGAGGTAGTCGCCGGCACAGTCCTCGAAATGGCAGTCGACGAAGCGGAGGTGCTGCGGGTCGTAGGCGTTGTAGACCATGTGGGCGTGGCCTCCGCTGCCGACGCGCTCGAAGCGGCAGCGCACAAACGTCACGTGCGAGGTCGCGGCTCCGGCCGTGCCGCTGGCTCCGTAATAGACCCCGTCGAGGTCGTGCCAGTGACAGTCTTCGATGCGCAGGTGGCGTGAGCCGCCGAAGTTGGTGGCGTAGCTGATCGGTTTGCGCGGGGCGGTAAAACGCAGGCGGCGCACGACGACGTTGCGGCAGCCGCTGAGGAAGAGGAAACCGGGACCCTGGTTGTTCGTCCGCGAGTAGTCGGGGTCTTCGGAATGCCGCGTGAACACCACCGCGCCGGCCCGCTCTCCCTCGATGACCAGCGGATGCGAGTCGTGCCCGATCCATTGCAAACGAAGGGGAGGCTGGCGTCGCCGGGCCTCCGCGCTGACGACATAGGTGCCGCTGAGAAAGATCACCGTCACGGGACCGCGGGCGAGGCGCGCGCGGACGTCGGTCCAGAACCGTTCGTCCCGGAAGTCGGCGGCATCCGCGGCGTTTTCTCCCGTCGCTCGCCCTTGCGGGTCCGCTGCGACAAATCGGATTTCAGGCGGAGGGACGGCCGGTGGGGTCGCCGCGGCGGCACCCGCGGCGAGGCTCGCCAGCATGCCCAGGCCCAGCCGGAGCAGGGGGGCAGGCCAGGGGCGAAGGGCGAAGGAAGGCCGGGGTATTCGGGACTCGAGGGGCACGTGCAGGGCCCATCGTGCGAAATCCGGCCGCGAGGAAAACACCGATCTTGCGGCAGTCCGGGGCTTCCGCGCACCATCGCCGCCGGTTACGTTTGTTTCCGGGCAAAGAATCCCCAACCGATGCGCCTTCCTGTTCTACTCCTGTTCCTCACGGCCGCCGGCGCCTGCGCCGCCACCCGGCCCAATGTGATTCTGATCATGTCCGATGACATGGGTTACTCGGATCTTGGCTGCTACGGCGGCGAAATCCCGACTCCCCAACTCGACGCCCTGGCGAAAGGTGGCGTGCGGTTCACGCAATTCTACAATGGCGCCCGCTGCTGCCCGACCCGGGCTTCCCTCCTCACGGGACTCTATGCGCACCAGGCCGGCATTGGTCACATGGTCGAGGACCTCGGTACGCCTGCCTACCAGGGCGAACTCAGCCGGCAAGCGGTGACGATTGCCGAGGTGCTCAAGCCGGCGGGTTATCGGACCTACATGGCCGGCAAGTGGCATGTGACGCCGGGCCGTCCGCTCGAGCGCATGAAGGAGCGGAACCAGAACTGGCCGCGCAAGCGCGGCTTTGATCGGTTCTACGGCACGATTCACGGCTCCGGCAGTTTCTGGGACCCGAGCGCACTGGTGCGGGACGACGACTTCATCTCCCCGGCCAACGATCCCGAATACCGGCCGGCCGAGTACTACTATACCGACGCGATCAGCGACCACGCCGTGCGGTACGTGCGCGAGCACGCCCGCGACCACCGCGACCGTCCGTTCTTCCTCTACGTGGCCTACACCGCCGCGCACTGGCCGATGCACGCCCGCGAGAGCGACATCGCCAGGCACCGGGGCCGCTACGATGCCGGCTACGATGCGCTGCGGGCCTCCCGCTGGGAGAAACAGAAGCGTCTTGGCGTCGTACGCGAGGAGTGGGGGCTTACGCCCACGGCGGAGGATTTCTCCCAGGTCAAGGATCGGGCGTTCGAGACGCGGTGCATGGAGGTCTACGCCGCGATGGTCGAAGTCATGGACCAGGGCATCGGGCGCCTGGTGGCGGAGTTGAAGGCGCAGGGCCAGTTCGACAACACCCTCATTCTCTTTCTGCAGGACAACGGCGGCTGCGCGGAAACCAACGGGCGCGTGGGCACCGGGCAGCCGCGGGCCGCCCAGCCTTCGCTGCCGCCGGTGCCGAAGGAGACGATCCAGTTCACCAACCGGCCGCCGCAGACCCGCGACGGCTGGCCGATGCGCGTGGGCTACGGGGTGATGCCGGGCCCGGCCGACACTTACATCGCCTACGGGCGCGGGTGGGCCAACGTCAGCAACACGCCGTTCCGCGAGTACAAGCACTGGGTGCACGAGGGCGGGATCTCGACCCCGCTCATCGCGCACTGGCCGGCGGGAATGAAGGCCGGGGGCGAGGCCGGGAAATTGTGCCATGAGCCTGCGCACTTGATCGACGTGATGGCGACGTGCGTGGACCTCGGCGCGGCGAAGTACCCGGCCGAGTTTAACGGGGAGAGAATCAAGCCCATGGAAGGAAAGAGCCTGAAACCGCTCTTCAACTCCCCCGGTCTCCCTCTCTCCTCGTCTCCGCGTCCCCTGTTCTGGGAGCACGAGGGCAACAAGGCGATGCGCCTCGGCCCATGGAAGATCGTCAGCAAGCACAAACAGGGCTGGGAGCTGTATAATATCGACGCGGATCGCACCGAGCAGCGGGATCTCGCGGCGGGTCAGCCCGAACGAGTGCGGGCCATGGCCGCGCAATGGCAGACCTGGGCGGATCGCGTGGGTGTGACGCCCTGGGCCCACGACATTCCCGAGGGCTCGGGGGCGAGTCCGACGGGCAAGGGCAAGAAGAAGTCCGGCAAGTCCGAGTAACCTCCCGCCTTCGCCGATGCTCCGCCTGTGTCTGCTGGTTTGGCTGGCCGCGATCTCCGCGATGGCCGCCGAGCGTCCAAACATCGTCCTGATTCTGTCCGACGACATGGGGTATTCGGACCTCGGCTGCTACGGTGGCGAGATCGCCACGCCTCACCTCGACGCGCTGGCGCAGGGTGGCCTGCGGTTCACGCAATTCTACAACGCCACCCGGTGTTGCCCCACGCGGGCGTCGCTCCTGACCGGGCTT
This sequence comes from Verrucomicrobiota bacterium, assembly GCA_016222805.1. Taxonomy (GTDB): domain Bacteria; phylum Verrucomicrobiota; class Verrucomicrobiia; order Opitutales; family Opitutaceae; genus ER46. The sequence continues at coordinate 391,049 of JACRQG010000027.1, forward strand.
TACCCGCACCAGGCAGGCATGGGCTTCATGGTGCGCAAGGTGGACCATCCCGGCTACGCCGGCGATCTGAGCCCGCAGGCGGTCACGCTGGCCGAGGTGTTGCGGTCCGCCGGATATCGCACCGCCATGGCCGGCAAGTGGCATGTCGCCCTTTCGCATCACCCGAAGGACGGGATCGGCAACTGGCCGGTGCAGCGCGGATTTGATCGCTTCTACGGTACGCTGCGCGGTTTTGGCAGCTTCTACGACCCCGACACGCTCTGCCGCCAGAACACCTTCATCTCGCCGGAGAACGACCCGGAGTACCGGCCGGAGCGCTATTACTACACGGACGCGATCACCGACAACGCGATCCAGTTCCTGCGCGAAGGGAGCGGGCGCCGGGAGCCGTTCTTCCTCTACGTCGCCTACACCGCGGCGCACTGGCCGCTGCAGGCCTGGGAGTCCGACATCGCCCGGTACCGTGGCAAGTACGACGCCGGCTACGACGCCATCCGCCGCGCCCGGGTGCAGCGCTTGAAAGAGCTCGGCCTCCTGCACGCCGATTGGCAGCCCGCGCCCACCATCGGGCGATGGGAGGAAGTGGCCGACAAGGCGTGGGAGGCCCGGTGCATGGAGGTCTATGCCGCGATGATCGAGTGCATGGATCGCGGCATCGGGCGGATGGTGGATCAATTGCGGCGGGACGGCCGCCTCGACAACACCCTCATCCTTTACCTCCAGGACAACGGCGCGTGCGCGGAGCGCCAGGGGCGCACGGCGGTCGTGGATCCGAAGGGGAAAAAAGCGAAGGCGCTGCCGCCGTTGCGACCGATGGCGCCGGAGGAACTCCAGACCAAGGCCACGCCGCCGATGCAGACGCGCGACGGCCGGATCGTGCGCAGCGGGCCTGGGGTGATGCCGGGCCCGGCCAATACGTATGTGGGCTACGGCGAGGCCTGGGCCAATGTGGCCAACACGCCCTTCCGCGAGTACAAGCATTGGGCACACGAGGGCGGCATCGCCACGCCGCTCATCGCCCATTGGCCGGCGGGGATCGGCGGTGGCAAAGGGGGCGGGAAACCGGCGGGGAGACTGGTGCATGAACCCTCGCACCTGATCGATCTCATGGCGACGTGCGTGGAACTCAGCGGGGCGACGTACCCGTCCGAGTTCGGTGGCCGGAAGATCAAGCCCATGGAAGGGAGGAGCCTGAAGCCGCTCTTTGTTTCCTCGGAGGCCACCCTCTCGCCGTCCCCGCGACTGCTGTTCTGGGAGCACGAGAGCAATCGGGCGGTGAGGGCTGGGCGCTGGAAACTGGTCGCGATGGAGGATCGGCCGTGGGAACTCTACGACATGGTCGCGGATCGCACCGAAATGCACGACCTGGCCGCGCGGCACCCCGACAAGGTGCGGGAACTGGCAGCGGCGTGGGATGCGTGGGCGCAGCGCGCCGACGTGTTGCCGCTCGGCACCTGGAAGCCCGTTTATCGGACTCCCGGCAAGTAGAGGATCCTCGCTCCACTCTTGCTGCGTGGTCGTCGTCGGCCGGGTAGTACCGTGTTCGGTCGACTCACTTCGTTGGAGATTCCGTGTGGGCGGGGCGACCTCGCCCCGCGTGCAGTGCGATCTGAAACCAAAGATGCGGGGCGGGGTCGCCTCGCCCACAGGATCCAAACCAAACGATCCTACGGCGGGGCAATCGCCCCCGAGACGAGCGCCTGCGCCCCGTCTTCGTCGATCAGCAGCGCTTTCAGCAGCCCGCCGCGCAGGGCCGCCGCCACCGCCGGGGCGCGGTCAGCGCCCGCCGCGACGCCGATCACCTGGGGAATGCGCCGCAGCAGATCCAGTTCGATGCTGATCGCACGGTTGCGCCAGGGAGACGGGCACTCGGCGCCGTGCGCATCGAAGAAGCGGCCGCAGATTTCCCCGACGGCACCGGCCCCGCGCAGTTGCTCCACATCCGCGGGGGTGAGCACGCCGCGGTCGGAGTAGACGGATTGATCCAGGGGACCCACGCCCACCACGGCGGCGTCAGCGCGCCGCAAGCGCTGCCAGACGGAGCGAATCTGGCCCGAGGCGAGGAAGGTGTCGCGGGTCTTGCGGTCCGGCACGAAGGCCGGCGTGCTCAGGGTGAGGAACTCGCCTCCCCAGAGGTTGACCAGGGTCCGGCCCAGTTCGAGCGCGTCGACCGGCGAGATGTTGGAGTCGATGCTGCCCATCGCCTGCACCACGGTGAGGCGGCGGGCGTCGCTGCGCCGGAAGCGGCGGACCACTTCGGCCACGCTGCGGCCGCCGCCCAGGGCGACAATCCCCGGATTGGGGAGCAGGCTCGCGATCCACGGCGCCCCGAAATGTCCGACGGTCTGGCGGGCGGCGTCGCGATCGGCATGGCGGGCGGCCTTGATTACCGCGGCGGCCGGGAGCCGGAACTTGGCGCGCAGCTGCTGCTCGAGCGCCTCGTGGCGCGGATTGTAGCGCTCGACGGAAATGCGCACGATGCCCCGCTCGCGGGCCGCGGCGAGCAGCCGCGAGATCTTCGTCTGCGACACCCGCACGAGGTTGGCCACCTCGACCTGGCCCAGGTTGTCCCCGTAGTACAGCGAGGCGGCCATGCGCAGGATGTCATCGGGATAGTCGGCGCGCTTGGGCATGGCGGTGACCATCCTGTGACAAAGGGGCGAACGCGGAGCAAATAATTAGTCGCATAAATTTTTCACTCGCGCCAGGGCCGATCCCGGAGCAGCCCTTTGGGTGAATTTCACCATGCGCCCGAACCACCCTGTCCCTGCCCTGGCCGCATTCACCCTGGCGGCCCTCGTCGCGTCCGCCCAGACCCGCCCGGCCGTCCCGGCGACGCCCCCGGCGCCGTCCGATGAGACCCTCAAGCTCGAGGCCTTTGTCGTCACCGGTTCCAACATTCGGCGCGTCGATGCCGAGACGGCGCTGCCGGTCACGGTGATCGAGACCGCCGACCTCGAGGCGCGCGGCGCGGCCACGATGGCGGAGCTCTTCGAGACCCTCGGCGCCGCCGAGCCTTCCGGGATCACCGAGATCAACAACGGCCCGCAGCTCGCCCGCGGCGACGTTGCTTCCGTCGATCTGCGCGGCCTCGGTTCCGGCAGCACCCTGACCCTGGTCAACGGCCGCCGGATGGCGCCGCATCCCATCTCCATGGCGGAAGGCGGCGTGCCGTCCCTGGCCGTGAACATCAACGCCGTGCCCCGCGCGATGGTGGAGCGGGTCGAAATCCTGCGTGATGGCGCCTCCGCCATCTATGGGGCTGACGCCGCCGCCGGCGTGATCAACAACTACGTGTCGCGCTCCTACGAGGGGCGCACGGTCTCGCTGCGGGGCTCGATGACGCAGCACGGCGGCGCCAACGAGTTCGGCGTGACCTTGGCCGAGGGCTTCAAACGCGGGAAGACCCACGTGTCGGTGTCGCTCGACTACTTCCATCGCTCCGCCCTGACGGCGCACGACCGCCAGTATTCCAAGAGCGCCGACGGGCGCTGGCGGGCGCCGGCCCCGTGGAACGGCCTGCCGGTGACGCTGCTCGACGGCACCGTGGCGGCGCGCGACAACGACTTCGACAATCGCAACAACGTGAACCAGTGGGGCGAGTGGCAGCGCGGCACCATTCAGTCGGACTATCTCAATTTCGTCGGGGCGCGGCCGGCCAACAACGTCGGCATCACGACCAGCACGACGCCGCCCGCGGGGGTGGCGACGATGTCCGCGACCGGCATGTTCTACCTTTATCCGGCACCGGACGGCTCGGTCTATTTCAAGCAGTCGCGCCCGTCGTCCAACATCGACAACATCGAGAACTACGGGACCCGCTCCAACTGGAACAAGTGGAAGACGCTGATCCCACGCACCAACCGCTGGCAGCTCGGTGTCTTTGCCGACCGCCCGATCAACAATCGCCTCAGTCTCTTTGGCGACCTGCTGTTCTACGCCGCCCGCACCGTCAACGGCCGCGAGCCCGTCAACGCGAAGAACACCGACGATCCCGGCATGTACCTGCCCGCCGCGAATCCCTACAACCCCTTCGGCGTGCGGTTCTACGATCCGCTCGGCCGGCCCAACGCCGACGGCACCCCGCGCCTGGTGGGCACGCCGGCGGACGTCTCGATCTACACGGGAATCTCGCCCGGGCAGAACACCGGCGGCGGCTTCCATCCCCGCAGCACCGAGGTGTTCAGCTATTCGTTCCGCGCCCTGGCCGGCCTGCGCGGGCGGTTCGGCGACACCTGGGAGTGGGAGACGGCCCTGATGTACTCCGGGGCGCAGACCCACGAGTTCGAGCACTACCAGATCCGCGAATCGCGCCTGCGCGCCGCGCTCAATCGCACCGACGCGACCGCGCTCAATCCGTTCCCGGTCACCTTCAAGATCGTCGACAACCAAGTTGTGGTCGACAAGGCGTACCAGAATCCGGCGTCGGTGCTGGATCCCCTGTACGACGACGAAGACCGGTTCGGCCGGACCGAATTGCTGACGTGGGATGGCCGCGTCTCGGGCCGGCTCTGGCAACTGCCGTTCGGAGGCGGGCGGCTCGGCCTCGCGACGGGCGCGGAGGTGCGGTACGAGACCTACCGGGACGCGCGGGCGGCGTATGTCGGCCTGAATCCGCCGGGTTCGGGGGCGCAGTTCCCTCTCCTGCGCGAGGGGGACAACGACTTTCTCGCCCTCAGCCCGAATGTGCCGATCAACGCGCAGCAGACGATCTTCGCGACCTTCGCGGAGGTGGCGCTGCCCTTCGTCACCCGGGAAAACGCGAAACCGCTGCTCCGCTCGCTGGAGGTTTCGCTCGCCGGCCGCTACGAACATTTCTCGATCTTCGGGCAGGCGACGAAGCCGAAGGCCGGCCTGGTGTGGCATCCGTTCCGCTGGCTGAAGCTGCGCAGCTCGATCGCCGACTCCTTCAGGGCGCCGAACCTGGTCCAGACCAACGTGGCCGCCCTCAAGCGCCAGTTCAGCGCCGCCGATTCCTATCGCTCCACCGTCACCAGCCTGCCGGAGGATGGCAGCGTGCAGCGCACTTCGTTCCGGCAGGGCAACGAGAACCTGAAACCGGAGAAGTCGCAGACCACCTCGGGCGGCCTGGTGCTGGAAATCCCGATGGTGCGCGGGCTCTCGGTCACGTTCGACTACTTCAAGATTAACCAGAACTCCGTGATTCAGAACCGCGGCGCGGCGGCGACGTTGTCCGAGGATGCGACCCTCCTCCAGATTGCGACGCAGGCGGCGCTCGCCGCCGGCACGCCGATCGACCAAATCGACCTGGGTTCGGGCACGGCCAACTACAAGGGCTCGAGCGCCGTCACCCGCGAGCCGGTCACCGCTGCGGACCGGGCCGCGTTTGCGGCCTACAACGCGCGCCAGACCAGCAATTCCTCCAAGCGCGCTCCGGTGGGCTCCTTTGTCAGCGTCATCGACAGCTACATCAACCTCGCCGGGGTCGACATCCAGGGCTACGAGGTCGGGGTGCAGTACCGGGGACCGCAGACCCGGCTCGGCCGCTTCAGCTTCGGGAGCGAGGCGACGCACTACCTCGTGCGGGAGTCCCAGACCAATCCGGTCTCCCCGATCCTCAACAACCTCGGCCAGGGCGGGCGCACCCGCTGGCGGGCCAACGCCAATCTCTCGTGGCGCCAGGGCGCCTGGTCGGCGGGCTGGTTCACCAGCTATTTCGGCACCTACGTCGATGCGGGGGCGCAGACCACGCAGCAGATCTACGAAGCCCTCGGCCGGCCGGACTACATTCAGGTCTTCAACAGCAATGGCGTGACGATCTACACCCTGCGCGTCGATCCCTACATCCAGCACAACTCCTGGGTGAGTTACCGCTTTGCGAAGAGCGCCCCGCGCTGGCTGCAGGGCGCCAGCCTGCGCCTCGCCCTCAACAACGTCTTCGATACCGAACCGCCGCTGACCTCGGACCAGTACGGGTACCGGACCAGCACGGCCAATCCGCGCGGCCGCCAGGTGTCCCTGGACTATTCGAAGAAATTCTGACGCCCGGGTTTCGCGGGCGTGCCGCTTGACGCCGCCGGGCCTTCCCCGCGAAAATTTCCGGGCCTCCCTCCGAGGTTCCGTCCTCCGCCTTCCACCATGTTGCTCCGACCCTTGCCCGCCCTGGGCGCCTTCGCCTTCACCTGCCTGACCACCGTGCTATCCGCCGTCGACATCGTCGCCCACCGCGGGGCCTCCTATGATGCGCCGGAGAACACCCTGGCCGCCGAGAGGCTGGCCTGGAGCCAGGCGGCCGACGCCGTCGAGACGGACGTCCATCTCACCAAGGACGGCAAGATCATCGTCTGTCACGACAAGACGACGAAGCGCACCACAGGGAAGGACGGCACGATTGCCGCAATGGACTTTGCCGAACTCCGGGCGCTGGATGCCGGCTCCTGGAAGGATCCGAAGTTTGCCGGCGAGAAGCTGCCGACGCTCGACGAGCAGATTGCCCTGATCCCGAAGGGCCGGCAGATGCTCGTCGAGATCAAGACAGGGCCGGAGTTGGTCCCCGAGTTGAAGCGGGTGCTGGCCCGCGCGGGTGCCTCGGAGAAGAACATCACGATCATCAGCTTCAACTACGAGACGCTGCAGGCGGTGCGGAAACAGCTCCCCCGGTACCGCACGCTCTACCTCATGGGTTACAAGGCGCCGGACGCCAAGGGCAAGGACCCGAAGGCGAAGAAGCAGCCGACCATCGACGAGGTGATTGCGCAGGCGCAGAGCGCGAAGCTCACGGGGCTCGATTTGCAGTACACCTGGCCGCTCAAGGGTTCCGATGTCGCCCGGATCCGGGCGGCCGGTCTGGAACTGCATGTCTGGACCGTGGATGACGTCGCGGTGGCGCGGCACTGGGTCGGGCTGGGTGTCGACAGCATCACGACCAATCGTCCGGGCTGGCTGCGGGAGCAGCTCAAGCTGTGAGGACGGTGCCGGAATTGCCCGGCAACCTTGCCTTCCTGTCCGGCGATTTCCCTGTGGGCGGGGCGACCTCGTCCCGCATCATTCGCGCTGGCACCCGGTTCCCGCGGAGCGAGGTCGCCCCGCCTGCACACCGTAACGAAGCAATGCCGGGCGCCGCCGGGCGACCCTGGTTTCGGTCCGCACCGGCGCGATGATCTCGTTCCTCCAGCCCGCCCCCGCAGCCGCGCCGCTGCCTCCCGAACGCATCGACGCGGAATACCGGCGCCTGCGCTGGCAGGTGTTCATCGGCATCTTTGTCGGGTACGCCGCGTTCTACCTCGTGCGAAAGAACTTCGCCCTGGCGATTCCGGACATCCTGAAGGAGTACCCGCAGTATTCGAAGGCGGCGCTGGGATCGGCGATGACGGGCCTGTCGGTGGCGTATGGCGTGTCGAAGTTCATCATGGGATCGGTGTCGGATCGGAGCAATCCGCGCTGGTTCATGACCCTCGGCCTCCTGCTGACCGCCGGGGTCACGTTTGCGTTCGGCACGATCCCCGCGATCTACGGATCCCTCACCGCGATGGTGGTGCTGCAGACGTTGAACGGCTGGTTCAACGGCATGGGCTGGCCCCCGTGCGGCAAGACGATGGTGCATTGGTGGAGCACGAAGGAGCGCGGGGTCACGGTTTCGATCTGGAATGTCGCGCACAACGTCGGGGGCGGCCTGGTCGCGAAGCTGGCGCTGATCGGGGTGCTGATTTTCGGCGGCTGGGGGGCGAAGTTTCACTTTCCGGCCTTGGTCGCGGCGGCGGTGGCGGTGCTGATTGCCTTTCTGCTGCGGGACACGCCGCAAAGCTGCGGACTCCCGCCCATCGAGCAGTACAAGAACGACTATCCTCCGGATTACACCGCGGCGCACGAACGGACCTTCACCTTTCGCGAGATCTTCTTCGGGTACGTGCTGAACAACCGGTACCTGTGGGCCATCGCCGTGGCCAACGCCTTCGTGTATTTCGTGCGGTACGGCGTGGTGGACTGGATCCCGACGTACCTGCAGACGGCGAAGGGCTTCTCCTTCCAGCAGTCGAGCTACGCCTGGGCCGCGTTCGAGTTCGCGGGAATTCCCGGCACCATCCTCTGCGGGTGGATCTCCGACCGGATCTTCAAGGGCAGCCGGGCGCCGGCCACGATCCTCTTCATGCTCCTGACCCTGGCCGGCCTGATCGTCTACGGCCTGAACCGCAACGGTCCGCTCTGGATCGACATCACGTCCCTGATCGCCATCGGGTTCTTTGTCTATGGCCCCATCATGATCATCGGGCTGCACGCGCTCGACCTTGTGCCCAAGAAGGCGGCGGGCACGGCGGCCGGCTTCACCGGGTTCTTCGGTTACGTCTTCGGCTCGGCGATCGCCGGCACTGGCGTGGGCTGGATCGCCGATCGCTGGGGGTGGGGCGGGGTTTTTGCCACCATGATTGTCTGTTGCCTGCTCACGATGGCGTTCAGTGCCATGACCCTCCGGCACAAGACGACCAGCAGCGCGCTGCCGCCCTGAGCCCCGCGTTTCTCCAGGCCGCCCCGAAAATCCCCTTCGCCGCCCCCTTCGCATGAAAACCTCCCGTCCGGTCCTGGCTGCCGCCTTGTGCGCGCTGATTCTCCCGTCGGTGGCGCGGGCTGCGGCGCCCCTCGTCATCGCCCACCGGGGCGCGAGCGGCTACTTGCCGGAACACACGCTCGAGGCCAAGGCCTACGCGCATGCGCTCGGGGCGGACTACCTCGAGCAGGATCTCGTGCTGACGAAGGACGATGTGCCCGTCGTCCTGCACGACATCTACCTGGACACCGTCAGCGACGTGGCCGCGCGCTTCCCGGACCGGAAGCGCGCCGACGGCCGGTTTTATGCCCTCGACCTGACGCTGGCGGAGCTGAAGCAGCTGCGGGTCAGCGAGCGCTTCAGCGCGAAGACCGGCCGGCCGGTCTATCCCCAGCGGTACGATTCCAAGGCGGCGCCGTCGGAATTCAGGGTTTCCACGCTTGAGGAGGAGTTGCAGCTCATCCAGGCGCTGAACCGGAGCACCGGGCGGCGGGCGGGCATTTATCCGGAGATCAAGCAACCCAAGTGGCACCGTGAGCAGGGGCACGACATCAGCCGGATCGTGCTGCCGATTCTCGCCCGTTACGGTTATGCCACCAAGGAGGATCCCTGCTACCTTCAATGCTTCGAGCTGACCGAAGTCCGGCGCCTGCGCGGGGAACTCGGCTGGAAGGGACGGCTGGTGATGTTGATTGCGGCGGCAGCGAAGGAAGCCGATGGAGTGGACCACGGGCAGCTGTGCACCGCGGAGGGCCTCGCCGAACTCGCGGCGCTCGTGGATGGCATCGGTCCGAACATCGGGCGAATTGTGACCTGGGCGCCGGGCGGCGCCGCCAAGGTTTCCGAGTTGACGAAGCTGGCCCACGCCAAGGGGCTGGTGGTGCATCCCTACACGGTGCGGTGGGATGACCTGCCGAAGGGTTGTCCCTCCGTCGACGACCTGCACACCGCGTTGTTCCGTCACGCGGGCGTGGATGGGGTGTTCACCGACTTCACCGATGTGACCGTGAAGTGGCTGCGTGGTGCGGCCGTGCGCTGAGGACGGGCGCCGCCAGCGTCAGCCTCGGATGGCCGGCACTCAACGCGGGAGGGCGGGCGGCGCGTAGCCGCCAACGTCGTCCTGACTGTGGATGACCCGGCCGGTTCCGGCGCGGTACTGGCGGACGAGCCGCTCATCGATGGCGTCGCGCCGTGGCAGTATCGCGCCGGCGTGGGCCAGCACGTGAGCCTCGACCGCCTCGGCGGGAAGCAGGTCGAGCGGTGCAACCCGGAAGGGTGGTTCCGCGACGCGGAGTTGCGCCAGGATTTCCGCGCTGAACTCCGTCCGCGCCGAATCCCAGGCGTCCAGGTCGGACCGAGGGCGCAGGGGGCCGAGGTTGCCGGCGAGGTAGACGCGCGTCTGGCCGACGGCCTTTTCGGGTTTGATGAATCGGTCACCGGCTTTCTCCTCTCGCTCCGCGAGGAGGTGAATGTCGGGGGCGCCGGGCTTGAGGGGATGGGAGTAGAAGTTGTTTTGCACGATGTACTCCGAGATCGCACGCGCGGCCTTCACGCGAGTGCCGGAGTTTTCGTAGAACGCGACGAGGTTGTTGATGGCGGCCGTGCGCGACGGCAGTTCCGGCGTCCCGCCGGTCATCTGCGGACCCCGAATCTTGAAGTAGGCAAAGTAGTTCTTGAGGTAGGAGACGCAGTCGCCGCCCAGGAGCGCGCCATAGGCATGGGAGATGGGCACGCCGTTCTCGACGTGCAAAGCGGGGTTGCCGAGCGGCTCGGTGATGAAGCAGTTCTGCACGGTGACCCGCCGGCTGTGGGTCACGGAGATGGTCTCGTCCGTGGTCCAGGAGGCGGAGAGGTGATCGAGGATGACATCGGCGCATTCCTGCACGGTGACCGCATCGCCGGACTTGATCGGCCGGGGATGCCCACGCCAAACCCCTTTGCCCAACTGGGCCTCATCACCGGGGCGGATCCGAAGGTGACGCACGATGATGTCGTGCGTGCGGAAGATCCGGATGCCAGCGTCCTTAATTGTGATGCCGCCGCCGGGAGCAGTCGAGCCATCGAGGGTCAGGAACGGTTGCTCGATCGTCAGGGGTTTGCGGAGGGAGATTGTGCCTTCGACCATGAAGGCGATTACCCGCGGTCCGCTTTGAGTGACCGCCCAGCGGAGGCTGCCGGGCTTTTCATTATCCTCGAGCGTGGTGACGCGCAGCAGGGAGCCGTCCCGACCGCCGCGGGAATAGGCGCCAGATCCCTCGGCGCCGGGGAACGCAAGTTCGCGGGGCCCTGTCGGAACATGGTCGGGCGCACTCCGGATTTTCGGAGGCTTGGCGGCTTCGAGCCGAAACAGACCGGCTGCGACGAGGATCGCGACAGAGGACCGAGAGAGAAATCGGATCATGGCGGCGCAGGGAACGGTGGCGCCATGATCGTGGCTCCGGCCTTGGAGGAAGACAATCCGCGGTTGCGGCGGCGCGGGTGGCCGCCCTGGCGCCGGCCGTCGCCCGGTGGCGCCCGTTGGGCGCGTCGCCGGCGTTTTTCGGCGCACTGGCGGTGCGATTGGTGGTTTCAGTCGTGCGCGTACCATGAAACCCGGTCCAAGATCGCGGGATGCATCTACTGCGCGCGATGATGGTGACGGCAGGCGTCCTGGTTTCTACGGGTTTGGCCATGGGCCAATCGGTGACTTTGCCGGCGGCGAGTCCCCGGGCCGCCGTGTCCCAGACAGTGGGCATCACCGAGATCGCCGTGAACTACGGCCGCCCGGCGGTGAACGGGCGCGAGATCTGGGGAAAGCTCGTTCCCTGGGGCTTCAACGACCTGGGGTTTGGGACTTCCAAAGCCGCGCCGTGGCGGGCCGGTGCCGATGAAAACACGACGATTCGTTTCCAGCACGATGTGAGGGTGGCGGGACAGCCGCTGGCGGCGGGCACGTACGGCCTGTTCATGGCCCTGGCATCCTCCGGAGAAGTCACCGTGATTTTCTCCCACGATGCCGGCGCCTGGGGCAGCTTCTTCTACGAACCATCGCGGGATGCGCTGCGTGTCACCACCCGCTGGGAGGAGGCTCCGTTTCGCGAGCAGTTGGCCTATGAGTTCAGCGACGTCACGGCGACTTCCGCGCTCCTGGCGCTGCACTGGGAGAAACGTCGGATCCCGCTGCGGCTCGAGGTCGACACCGACGCGCTGGTCGTCGCCAACCTGAAGCGGGAATTGACCAGCGCGAAGGGATTCCAGCATCAGGCGTGGGTGAACGCCTCCACCTACCTGGTGCAGAAGAACCGGGATCTTCCGCTTGCCCTCGAGTGGGCGGAGGCGGCGATCAGCCGGCCCTTCGTGGGGCGCCGGAACTTCCTGACGCTGTCGAACAAGGCCGCGGTCCTGGACCGCCTGGGTCGGAAGGACGAGGCGGCCAAGGTCATGGACGAGGCGCTGCCGTTTGGCACGGCGGGGGGGATTCACCGCGGGACCGCGCCGTGGCGGTCTTCAAGAGCAACGCGCGCCTGCACCCGGATGAGTGGCCGGTCAACTACGGGTTGGCGCGGGCGTATTCGGCGGTGGGCGATTTTCCGGCTGCGCTGGCGGCCTTGAAGAAGGCCCAGACCCAGGTGCCGGCGGGTGACACCCTCAACGCCGAGGCGATTCGCACCAATCTGGAAAAACTACAGCGCGGCGAGGACATCAACTGAGTCACCGCGGTCCCGTCGTCGGAGGATTCGGGTTGCGCGAGCTGGGTGAGCCCGGGTGACTGGGGGCGTGACCTCCGCGATCTCCCCGAATCGGCGCGCCTGGATTTGGCCCATGGCCGTGGCGGCGTTGATCTTCGCCGCGTCGAGCCGCTCGACCGTGGCCGGGCCGCGGATTACCGGACTCGACAAAGTTGTTCACTTTTCCGTCTACGGCCTGCTTGGCACCTTGGTGTGCCGCCAGACCGGAGCGGGAAGGGGAGCGGTGGTCGCGGTGCTGGTGGCGTCGGCATTTGGGGCATCGGACGAGTGGCACCAGAGTTTTGTCCCCGGCCGGACGATGGAACTGGCCGACTGGCTAGCGGACACCGCCGGCGCGGCGCTGGGAGTGGCGGTCTATCGGCGCTGGCCGCGTTATCGAGCCTGGTTGGAGCAGCCGGTGGGGCGGAAGGGTGCTGTCGGCAGCTGAAGTCGGTCGGTCGACGCCGCCGCTTGAACGGAGCGGATCTCGAAGAAGCTCCGTCATGTAGCCGGGGGCGGAGACCCCGGCAGCCGGCCTCAACGAGGCCAGCTACAAGGGACGGTGACCGATGTGCGCTCAGGTCGATCGGCAACCGTGACCGATGAGAGAGCCAAACGAGCACACCCCGTCGCTGATGCGCCACCCCTCCCCACCGGAATCCCGGCGATAGGACCACGAACGGACACGAAGAAACACCAATGGAAATACCCTGCGAAGCCGGAGGACCTGCCGCCCACTCAAAAGGGATCGCGGCGCGCAGGGCACAGCTTCGTGTCGATTCGTGTTCCTTCGTGGTTTCCCTGAATTTCTCGAACTCGAGAGGGAACCCGGGCAGGACTCGGCTCGGAACGATCCCCTCCCAGGGAGGGGTGCCCGTCAGGGCGGGGTGGGTTGCTGGGGGCGAAGAGAAGGACGTCGCAACCGTTCTGAGGAGCAGGAATCCAGGTTGGCGATTGTGGCGCGTGACCTCTGTGGCCGGCCTCAACGCGGCCGGCTACAACGGAAGCAGGAGACCGCTTCGCAACCGTGGTGCGGTGGAGGAGGGCGAGGCGGGGCTGGCCGTGGTTCAGAACCGTCCGCTGATTCCCGCGGTGACCGTCGTGCCGCCGTAGAGCTTGAACTGCAGGTGCTCCTTGACGCCGCGGTAGGCGGACTGCGGGGCGTCGGTGAGGTTGTTGACGTCGAGGGAGAAGGTGACGGCCGGGCGCAGTTGGTAGCCGATGCCGGCGTGGACGACCGTGCGGTCGAACCAGTACCGGTGCAGGGCCGGCGAGACGGCGCTGCGGGCGTTGAGGAAGCTGCCGGTGTGGCTGATGATGACGCGCGAGGTGAAGCCCCGATGGCGCCAATAGAGGCTGGCGTTGGCGCTGCGCGGCACGAAACCCTCGACCTCGCGGGTTCCCAACTGGGTGCCGCTGCCGAAGTCGCCGTGAGCTTCGAGCGCCGTGAAGTTCGCCGAGGCGCCAAGCCCCTTGAGGAACCCCGGCAGGAAGGTGAACTGCTGCTGGTAGCTGATTTCCCAGCCCTGCACATATGCGGTGCCGGCGTTGCCGGAACTGAGGCGCGTGTAGCCGGCGTATTCGCCGGAGTACCCGTTATCCGGGCCCGACGCGATGATGCCGTTGTCGAGGCCCGCGATGATGAAGTCCTTGATCACCTTTCGGAACCAGCCCACGGACAGGCTGCCAGCGGGTTCGAAGTAATACTCGATGGCGGCGTCCCAGTTGCTCGCCGTCTGAGGCAGCAGGGACGGGTTGTTCACGGTGAGGGTGCGCTGGGTCTCGTTGACCGTTTCATTCGGCACGAGCGAATTGAGGGATGGGCGGCCGAAGCTGGTCGACCAACTGAGGCGGCCTTTCCAATTGGCGCCGAAGTCGCGCGTGAGGTGCACGCTGGGAAACGACTTGGTGTAGGACCCGTGCAGCTCGCGCCAGTTGCCATAGTCGCGGTTGGCCATGCCGATGGGATCCGCGGCCTGTTGCGCCGCGGTGCTGAGCACGCGGGAGCGGACGTTGCCCCAGCTGTTGGTTTCCGTCCGCTCGAAGCGAACGCCGGTAAGGAAACCCGTGCCGGCGGCGCGGCCCTGCGCCATGATGTAGCCGGCCTGCACCTCCTCGGTGACGCCCTGGGAGTTGGTGAGCGCGACCTGGCGGCCCCAGTAGAGGTCTTCGCGCCAGAGGGAGGGCTCGATCGGCGTGCGATCGCGGAACAGCTGCGACGCGTACCAGAACGGCACCACACGGCCGGTCTTGCGCGAATTCAGGATCGTGATGGTGGGGTCGGAGGGCAGCGTGGTGCCGAGATAGCTCCAGCGCTTGTCGCGCACCGTGTCCTCCACGGTCTGTTCGCGCCAGAAGAGGCCCGCCTTCAGCGAGGAATTGAGCGCGGGCAGGGGACACTTGAGATTGGCGCGGGCTTCGCGCACGTCGTGGTCATTGTCCTGGTTGTTGTTTCGGAAGAACCCGTTCACGCGGTAGTTCTCCGGCCGCGAGATATCCGGCCCGGCCGTCTGGGTGAACTGCGGGTACATTTCGGAGTGTGTGCGATCGAGGATCCAGCCGGCGCCGTTGACGCGCATGGTGAGCTGGCCGCCCTCGTTGCCGTTGCCGTTCTCGATGTAGGTGCGGGCCATCATCGCGCTGTAGTCGAGCTGGAGGCGGCTCCACTGGTGCTCCGCGCCGAGATCGAGGTGGCGCATGCGCAGGAAGAAGTTGTTGGGGCCGATGGTGCCGACATCGAAGTTGGACGCGGTGGAAGGGCGCACCTGTGTGATCTTGTCGGTGTAACCTGGCAGGATGCCGGCGGTCCCGGTGGTGCCGACGACCTGGTTGGTGAAGGCGCGCGTCGTGAAGCGCAGTTTGCCCATCTCGTTCGCGTCGTTGTAGACGCTGTTCAGCGTGAGCTTGGTGGTCGGCGAAAGGCGGTACTCCAGCTTCAGGTTCACGCTGGCCTGCTTGCGGTTGTTGTACTGGTCGAAGGTGTTGTAGTCATACAGGAACGCGGTCGGATTGAAGGTGCTCTCGTACTCGCGGGTGGTGCTGTGCGAGCCGGCGACGTTTTCGCTGTAGAACGTGTTGATCGCGACGCCCAGGTTGCGGCTGCCGCCGGCCACGTCGAAGACCTCCCAGTAGCCAACGTTGAGCAGCGGATGGGTGCGGTGGGGTTCGCGCAGCGGGATGGTCTCGAAGAACGGCGGCGCCCAGCGGAGCGTGAAGTTGTAGGTCATCCGCCGCTTCTCGCGCATGCTTAGGGGCGAGCGGCTCTTGAGGTTGATCGTGCCGCCGAGGGAATCCGCCCCCTTGTCGGGCGTGTGGCCCTTGATCACTTCCAAGCCCTCGAACATGGCGCCCGTGAGATTGTTGATCCGGACCGTGCGACCGAACGCGCCCTGGGTGGAGATCATGCCGCCGTCCATCGTGACAGAGTTCTGGCCCGACGGCATGCCGCGGACGGCAAAGCCGTCGACGCCGTTCTCCAGGTTGAGGGCGCCGGTGACCCCCGGCAGCAGGATGGCCAGCTCGCTCGCGCTCATGTTCGGCAGGTTGCCGTAGGAGTCCATGGCCACGACATTCTTGGTGTTGGGCGCATTGCGCTGCGCCGTGATGGCGGCGGCGCCGCCTTCGCGTTCGCCCGCGACGGTGAACGCCTCGAGCCGGTACACGGCGCTCGACAGGGAGAAATCGCGAGTGGCGGTTTGTCCGGCGAGAATCGTCACGTCCTCGCGGGCGGAATCGAGGCCGGTGTAGGTGACGACGATCGCGTGCGTGCCGGCCGGCACGTCGGCCAGGAGAAAACGGCCGGTATGATCGGTCAGCACGGTGCGATCCAGGGTCGGAACACTCACGCGCACCCCCTCGAGAAGATCGCCGGTGGCGGCATTGCTGACCGTTCCGCTGAGCGTGCCGGCGCCGGCCGGGGCCGGCGCAGCCAGGGAAAGGGCCGGCCACGCGGAGCACGCGAGGGCGGCGACCGTGAGGATCAGGCGGAAGCCGAAGAGATGGCGGAGGAGCGGCGGCCGGTAGTTCATGGGGCAGGGGACGCGATTGCCGTCGCGGCAGCCGCGCCTGCTCCAGCAAATCCGGAAGCGGCGAAGATCCGAGGGAAAAAGTCGCGGCACGGACGGCGGCACAGTTCATGGCTGACCGCACCCGCAGGTAGGATTGAAAACCGGCCGGGGATGCCAAGAGTCGCCGGGGATGACGCCTCCCGCCGCCAATGCTCCCGGGCTTCGCCGCATCGTCGCCGTGATCCTGGTCGTCGGCACCTTCCTGCTCTTTGCGCGCGCGATCGGGCACGATTTCGTCAACTACGACGACCCCGATTACGTGACGGAAAACCCGCAGGTGCAGGCGGGATTGAGCCTCGCTGGAATCCGCTGGGCGCTGACGGCGGCGGAGGCTTCAAACTGGCATCCGCTGACTTGGATCTCCCATCAGGCGGACGTGGCGTTGTTCGGGATGAATCCCCGCGGGCATCACGCGACAAGCGTGCTGTGGCATGCGTTGAATGCCGGGCTCGCGTTTCTCGCCCTTTGGCGGCTGACGCGGGCCCTTTGGCCGAGTGCCTGGGTGGCGGCGTGGTTTGCGTGGCACCCGCAACGGGTGGAGTCGGTGGCCTGGGTGGCGGAGCGGAAGGACGTGCTCAGCGGGTTTTTCTTTTTTGCGGTGCTGTGGCTCTATGCCGGCTATGTCGAGCGGCGGCGGGAGCGAGCCCGCCGCGCCTGGCTCTGGTACGGCCTGGCGCTCGTGGCCTTCGCGCTCGGGCTCATGGCCAAGCCCATGCTCGTGACGCTGCCGTGTGTGCTGCTGCTGCTGGACGTGTGGCCGCTGCGGCGGACTCCGCTCACCCTTCCGCCGGTGGCGGGCGGATCGAAGCCTGCCGCCCGCACCGTCGCTCCCCCGCCTCCCTCGTCAGGGGACTCGTGGTTGGGCTTGGTGATCGAGAAAGTGCCGTACTTCGGCCTCGTCCTGATCTCGGCCTTGGTGACGTATCGGGTGCAGCAGGCCGGAGGGTCCGTATCGGCGGCCCTCCCGCTGGGCGATCGCGTGGGCAATGCGATCGTGTCGGTGGTGCGTTATCTGTGGCAGTTCGTGCTGCCGTTTGATCTGGCCGTGCTTTACCCGCACCCGGGTGCCTGGCCGGCGCGCCAGGTGATCGCAGCCGGCAGCGTGATCGCGGCGCTCTCGGCGGTGGTGCTCTGGCAGTGGCGCCGGCGACCGTGGCTGGCGATCGGCTGGTGCTGGTATCTCGGCATGCTGGTGCCGGTGTCCGGGCTGGTGCAGGTGGGTCTGCAGGCGATGGCGGATCGCTACACCTACCTGCCGATGGTGGGGGTGGCCCTGGCCGTGCTGTGGACCGCGACGGAGCTGGCCGCATCGTCTGGTGCGCGTCGCACCTGGGCGGTCGCCGGAGTGGTGGTGCTGGGCCTGGGTGCCGTGCGCACGTGGCAGCAACTCGGCGTCTGGCGGGATTCCTTCACGCTCTTTGATCACGCCCTCGCCGTGACCAAGGGCAACTATGTCGCGCACGACAACCGGGGTTATCATCTCAGCAAGACCGGGCGGCTCGACGAGGCGATCGCGGACTATCGACGGTCGCTGGCGATCAATCCGGCCTACATGAACGCCAACAACAACCTCGGCCATGCCCTGGCCGAGCAGGGCAAACCCGCGGAGGCAATTCCCCATTACCGCAGGGCCCTGGAAGCGCAGCCGGTCAATCTGGAGGTGCGCAATAATCTCGCGAACGCGCTCTCGGACCTGAACCAGCTCGCGGAAGCGATGGAGCATTACGAATTCGTGCTGGCGCGGCGGCCGGACCACGTGAATGCCCTTAACGGTTCCGGCGTGGTGCTCGCGATGCAGGGCAAGCCGGCGGACGGCAAGGCCCGGCTGGAGCGGGCACTGCAGCTGAAGCCGGACAACCCGAGCGCGCACAGCAATCTTGGCAACGTCTGCCACATGCTTGGTGATCGCGAAGCCGCGATCCGGCACTACCGGCGGGCAACCGAGCTCAATCCGCGGGAGCCGTTTCCGTTCTTCCTGATCGGCACCCTGCTGAATCAGCAGGAGAAGTTTGCCGAGGCCGTGCCGGCGCTGAAGCAGGCGATTGCCCTGCGGCCGACCAACCCGGACGCCCTCACCCAGCTCGGACTGGCTCTGGCCCGCCTCGGTCGGATCGAGGAAGCGGTGAAGGCGTGGCGCGCGGCGTTGCAACAGCGTCCGGGAGACGCGCAGGTGCAGGCCTGGCTGCAGGCCGTAGGCGCGGGCGCCCGGCCCTGACCGGCGGCTTTCCGCCCGCCGGGCCCCGGCGGGCGCCGCGACTGTGTCGCGGCAACGGATGCGCGGCGCCGGCCAAGATTCGCCGCGCGGTTGCGGGCTGGTAGCCTAGACTACGACCGTCTGCCTGCGCCGAACATGCCTCCCTCGTCCTTACTCGGTCGGTTCGTCTTGATCGCGGTGTCCGCCGCCTCCGCTGCTGCCGTGGATCTGCCTTTGCCTGACGCCGTGCTGGCCACGGTGCGGCGCGTGAACGATCGTTTCCTGGCCGCCAATCCCGATCCCGGGGCCGACATCGTCACGGACCGCGCCCGCCCGAGCAACATCTGGACGCGGGCAACTTACTTCGAGGGCCTGATGGCGCTGCAGCGGATCGCTCCCGAGCCGCGGTACGTCGACTACGCCCTGCGGTGGGCCGGCAGTCACCGCTGGGATCTCGCCTATGGCTCCGCCGACGTGCGAAACGCCGACAACCAGTGCTGCGGCCAGACTTACCTGGACCTTTACGCCCTTGATCCCCAGGCGGAGCGGATCGCGAAAATCAAGGCGGCGATCGACGGCATGGTCGCGAGCACGAAACAGGACGACTGGTGGTGGATCGACGCGATCCAGATGGCGATGCCGGTGTTTGCCCGCCTCGGTGTGTTGACGGGCGACCCGCGCTATTTCGAGAAGATGCACGCCCTCTTCCGGCACACGATGACGGTGCAGGGGGGACGCGGCCTGTACCACCCGGGAGAGCATCTCTGGTGGCGCGACGCCGATTTCGACCCGCCGTATCAGGAACCCAACGGCGCCAGCTGCTACTGGTCGCGCGGCAACGGCTGGGTCTTCGCCGGACTGGCCCGCGTGCTCGACGTGCTGCCGGCGGAGGCAGCCCACCGCGCCGAGTACGTGCAAATCTTTCAGGACATGGCGGCCGCCCTGGTCCCGCTGCAGCGGATCGATGGCTTCTGGAATGCGAGCCTCAAGGACCCGGACAACTACGGTGGTCGCGAGCTGACGGGCACGGCATTCTTCACCTACGGCCTGGCCTGGGGCATCCGGCACGGGGTCCTGCCGCGCGCCACCTATCTGCCCGTGGTGGCACGCGCATGGAGGGGGCTCGCCGGGTTCGCGGTGCGGCCGGATGGGTCGCTGGGTTACGTGCAGGGAACCGGGAAACAGCCTTCGGACGGCCAGCCGGTGACGTTCGACAGCGTGCCGAACTTTGACGACTTTGGCACCGGCGCCTTCCTCCTCGCGGGGAGCGAGGTGCTCCGCCTGAGCAGCCTGCCGGCGATCGATTATGTCGGAGTTTTCCGGATCTACTCCAAGTCGCCTCCCTTGCCGTCGGTGGTCGATACGTACTCCTTCTTTGCGCAAGTCCGCGGCACCAATCTGCCGGCGCTCTTTGGCGCGTCGGCCCCGCGCGTGGTGCTGCCCAACGGCCTGGGAGAGCAGGCGCTCGAGTACGTCCCCACGACCGGCGAATACCAGCTGATCCGCACCTACTTCGAGAAGCAATGGGAGTTGGCCGCAGCCTATCCTGCCGGCGCCTACCGGATGCAGGTGGCGGATCAGGTGATCGACGGCCTGACGCTGGGGCCGGCCGGCTGGCCGGCGTTGCCCGCGCTGGCAGTGGCCCATCGCACGGCTGCCCAGCCGGTGACGCTCGTCGTTCCCGCTACCAGTGGACGCGTGCGCCTGGAACTGGGCGCGGTCGGGATCGCGGCGGAGTTCGTGGTCCCGGGAAGCGGGGGTGCGAGGGCGCAGTTGGCGATTCCGCCCTTTGTGCTGCCAACCGGAGACACCTGGGCCCGGGCCCAACTCGAAGAGCTCTCAATGACACCGCGGGAAGTGAACCTCGGCCGATTGGGAACTCCGGTGGTAGAAACGGGCCAGTATTCGAGCACCACGATCCAGTGGTTCCACTTCAGCCAGGTGAGCGCCCGAGAAAAGCTCGCCAACCTCGCGGTGCGCGGCGTGGTGCCCGCCGGTGGCGACCTCACGGCGGGGTTCCATATCAGCTCCGGCGGTCCGAAGATGGTGCTCGTTCGGGCGGTGGGGCCGGCGCTGCAGGGATTCGGCGTCGGCAACGCCCTGGCGAACCCGTACCTCCGGGTCGTCAACGCCAGCCGGACGCGGGCCTGGCAGAACGACGACTGGCAGAGTTCGGCGCAGTATCTCGCGCTCGAGGCCGCGAGCGGCGCCACCACCTTGCAGGCGAGCTATACCCAGGCGCGCGACGTGGCGCAGGCGGTCAGGGAATGCGGGGCGTTTCCCCTCACGGCCCGCAGCCGCGACGCGACCCTGGTCCTCGTGCTGCCCCCGGGAGGATACACCGCCCAGGTGACTGCGACGGGAGGCGCGGGAACAGGCACTGCCTTGCTCGAGGTGTACGAGTTGGCGACCACCCAGACAAACCCGCGCCTGACCAACGTGTCCGCGCGAGGCATCGCCAGCCCGGTCGAGCCCTTGATCGCGGGTTTTGTCGTGGACGGCGGGCCGAAACGCGTGCTCCTGCGGGCCGTCGGCCCGTCGCTGGCGTCCGTGGGTGTGCCGCCGGCGGGCTTGCTGCCGGCGCCGCGGTTGGCGCTGCGGGATGCGGCGGGCCGGTTGGTAGGCGACCTGGCGCCGCTGGATGCCGAGGGGAGAGCGTGGCGGGATCGCCTGGCCGCGTTTCCGCTGCTGCCAGGCGGCAACGAGCCCGAGTATACCGTCACCCTTGCGCCCGGGGCCTACACGGTTCAGGTCGCAGACGCCGATGGCGGCACGGGCACGGCGCTGGTCGAGGTGTACACCGCGGGACCGGACGCGTAGGCGGGTGGAACTTCGGTGGGCGGGCGCGCGCTGACCTTTCTGGCGGGAGGACCGGCCGCGCGAGTCCGTCGCGCACAGCGGGAAGCCCTTTTGATCCGGAACGATGCAGTCGAAGTCGACGTGCGCCGCAGCAATGTAGCCGCGACGACCTCGTCGCGGAGCGGGGCGCGGTCGCCCCGCCCACAGGTCACCGTTTCGTCAGTGGACTCCCGCAGGTGCGTCAGCCCGACTGCATCGTTCCGGTTTGATGGCGGTTTCGATCTCTGCGGGAGAGGAAGCCGGATCAGGCTCGCGCCCACCGGCCGAGGCTGAGCAGCCCCAGGATTCCGACACCGAAGAGGAGCGCGGTGGAAGTGCCGTCGGGTACGGCTGGGGTGGAAGGAACACCAGGGACCACGATGGGATTCACGGAAAAATTCGAGAACCCCAGGCCGGCTCCGTTGCCATCGCCAAAGTAAGCGCCACCGTGCAAAATGATCGCGGAAAACGTCACCGAGAAACTCGACACATTGTTCAGCAGGAGGGGCACGCCATGATCCATGATGGGCATGAACTCGAAACCGCCGCCGCCTTGATTGCTCCGGTGCCACCACTGGTAGTTACCTCCGCCCGGTCCTACCTGCCAAGAGGTGCCGGAAGGGAAGGTATGGTAGGTGCTGATCTGGTGATTGGAACCGGTGTAGACTGCGCCAGGAAGCGTCCAATCCATCGAGAACCAAAGGTAACCCCCATCGGGCACGGAGAAGCTCCACTGGCCGAATCCGAGGTTGGCTCCGGTGAAGACGCTGCCGGGATCCGCTTGAAACGTGGCGGTGAAAGTCTGCAGGCCGGATGATGTATTTCCCTGGAAGAAATTCCAGGTGGACCCCCACGGCGCTCCAAAATTGGCCACGCTTCCATTGAAGCCGACGAGGGAGTTGAAAACCGTGCTCGTGGCGCCGACGTCGACCGAGTACGGTGCCAGGGGGTTGTGCACCGGCGTGGCGGCGACGTGAGGTACGAGCGTCAGGGAGACGGCGAGTAGGACGGCAAGACGCAGCGTTGCGATTGTGGTCAGTGGGGAGTGGGTTGATTTCATGGTGGAAAGGAGGCCTCATGGCCGCGTTGCCGCTGGGACGGAGGCCGGGCCGGTGAGGTGGCTTTCGGCTATCTCCACCCTATTGCCCAGCGCCTGCAGGATTACGAAAAATCTTCGGATCGCCGGATTCGCTGCCCGGGGTGCGTTTTGCTCGGGTTCGAAGGTATTGACGTGTGGGTCGGGGATTTCGGAGATTTTGCCGGATGAGTGAAGAACCCTCCGCGCCCTCGTTACCGCGGTCCGGGAATCTGATGGCGGAAGCGCTCGGCGGCGTCGCGACCGACTGGAGCTTGGTGCTCGATGCCGGGGCGGACGGTGAGCGCAAGCGCCGGGCCCTGGAGAGACTTTGTCGCACCTACTGGCAGCCGGTCTATGCCTTCATTCGCCGCCTCGGTCACGACCGTGACCAAGCGAAGGATCTGACACAGGGGCTGTTCGCCCACTTGCTGGAGAGCGAGTTCTTCGGCACCGCCCGGCCAGAGCGGGGGAGTTTCCGTGCCTACCTGCGCCAGGCCTGCCGGCTGTTTCTCGGCAACGAGTGGCAAAAGCGGATGGCGGAGAAGAGAGGCGGCGGCACGATCGTGGTGCCGTGGGACGAATTCGTGGCGCGCGACGAGGATCCCGCGGTAGAAAACCTCGACCCGGCGGCGATCTACGATCGCCAGTGGGCCCACGCGCTATTGCGGAGCGCGCTGCGGCGGCTGGAAGAGGAGTACGCGACGAGTGGCGACTCCGCGGAGTTCGACGCGCTGCGGCGATACCTCACGGTGCGTCCGTTGCCCGGAGACTACGACCAGCTGGCGGCGAGACTCGGGCTGGCACGCGGCACGGTGCCGGTGCGGGTGCATCGGTTGGGCAAGCGCTATCAGGAGCTCATTCGCGCCGAGGTGGCGGCGACGGTGGCGACACGATCGGAGGTGGACGCCGAATTGCGCCACTGTCTGGCGGCCTTGTCCCGGTAGGAGAGACGCGGAATTTTCGTAACTGCGGCCGGAATTCCCAATACCTCTGGCATCGGCGAACATGTCCGCCCCAAAGATCCTCTGTTCCACGTGCGGCACAGTCCACGATCCCGCCGCCACGGGCGGGGTCTGCCCGCGCTGCGCGTTGACGGCGGCGCTGGCGGGCGGAGAAGGGAGGACAGGCGAGGCGGGCGATTACGAACGGCTGTCCGAAATCGGCCGGGGCGCCATGGGGATCGTCTGGCTGGCGCGGCAACGCAGCCTGGATCGGCTGGTGGCGTTGAAGGTGATCGCCGAGAGCCGGCGGCCGGCCGAATGGCTGGAGGCCCGGCTCCTCCGCGAGGCGAAACTCGCCGCGCAGCTGCAGCATCCGCATATCGTGACCGTGTACGATCTCGGCCGGGAGCCCGATGGCCCCTATCTCGCGATGGAGTATTGCGACGGCGGCAACTTGCGGGAGCGCCTGGCCCGCGGCGTGCTGGCTCCGCGGGCCGCCGCGGAGCTGGGCGTCCGGCTCGCCGCGGCCGTGGCGCATGCGCACGCCTCGGGTGTGCTGCATCGCGATCTCAAACCCTCGAACGTCCTGCTCACCGGGTCGGGGGAGCCGAAGGTGGGGGATTTCGGCCTCGCCACCGCCTTCGCCGGGGCCGGGGATCTGACCGTCACCGGCGACGTGCTCGGTTCGCCGGCCTACCTCGCCCCCGAGGTGCTCGGGGGCGGCGCCCGGCCCGGACCGGGCGCCGATGTGTACGGTCTGGGAGCGATTCTCTACGAATGCGTGACGGGCCGACCGCCGTTCACGGGCGAGTCGGTGGCGGCCGTGCTGGCGCAGGTCGGCACGGAGGAACCGGCTGCGCCCAGGCTGGTGAATCACCGCGTGCCGGCCGATCTGGACACGATTATCCTGCACTGCCTGCAAAAGGCGCCGGCGATGCGCTACGGTGCGGCGGCCGAGCTCGGAGAGGATTTGCAGCGCTTCCTCGACGGTCGTCCGATCCGGGCGCGGCCGACCGCCGCGGCGGTGCGGGTTTGGCGCTGGGCGCGACGTCGCCCGCTTACCGCCGGGGCGCTGGCGGCGGTGCCGGTGCTGCTGGCCGTGGGCGCCGGCGTGTCGACCGTGGCGGCGTGGCGGCTGGAGCGGGAGCAGCAGCGCGTGATCGAGTCGCTCGCGCGGGCCGAAGCGGAGGGCCGGCGGGCGGTGCGGGCCGAGCGCGAAGCGCGCGAACTGTTGCGCGGTGCGCTACTGGCGCAGGCCCGCGCAACGCGCCTCACGGCCCGGGAGGGCCAGCGGCGCGAGGCGCTGGCGGCGCTGCGGCAGGCGGCGGCGATTCGCCCCGGGCTCGACGCCCGCAACGAGGCGATCGCGGCGCTGGTGGCGCCCGACTGGGAGCCGCGCCGCAAGTTCAAGGCTTGGAGTGATCCCGGATTGTCGACCGCGACGCCGTTGCCCGGCTTTGGGGCCTTCATTCACGAAACGGAACGCGGCGCGTTTTCGCGCCGCAGATTTCCCGACGGCACCAGCGAGTGGACCTGGCCGGGAGTCGGCTCGCCCAGCGCGGGCCAGACCGTGGTCTCGCCCGACGGCCGACACGTGGCCGTCCGGCTGCAGAACGACGAGATCCATGTGCTCGACGCGGCGAATGGACGTCCACGGTTCCGGATCGCGGCCCGGCCGTTTGCCTTCAAGGCGTGGCGACTCTGGGGCTACGGGGTCGACATGGCGTTTTCGGCTGATGGCGCAGTTTTCGCGGCGACCCGCCCCGAGGGTGGCGTGAGCCTGCATGCGGCCATGGATGGTCGACCACTCGGAGAGTGGGCGGTGAAGGAGGGTATCGTGTCGCTCGCGTTTTCGGCCGATGGGAGGTTCCTCGCCGCGGGCGGCGGGCGTACGCGCGAGGAGAACCTGGTGGCCATCGTGGAGGCGCGCACCGGGCGCGAGCTGAAGCGCACGGCAACACCGGGCCGGGTCGATTTTCTTACCTGGTCGGCCGATGGACACTGGCTCGCGGTGGGCATGCGGCCGGTGCAGGTGCATGCGGCGACGGACCTGAGCCTGCGCGCCGTAGTGCCGGATCGGGCCGCGCTGCACGCGCGGTTCCTGGCGGACAACCGGCGAATCCTGCTGAGCGAACAGACTGGTCAGACGCGGTTGTGGGATATCGATGGTGGGCGCCTGTTGCTGACAAAGCAGGACAGCGGGCGGCCCGGCGTCTGGTTCGAGGGCGAGCCGCCCCGGCAATGGCGGTATTTCACCCACGGCGAGGTGGATCTGCAGACCTTTGCCGACAGCCCCGTGTTGTCGGCCATTTCATCGCAGGTGACGAACCAGACGGTGCCGAGCGTTGCCGATCCGGTGGACCTCTCGCCGGACGGCCGCTGGCTGCTGGTGGGAGGCTGGGCGGGTCCGGATCTGTACGATCTGCGGGAGAGTCGGAAGGTGGCGCGGCTGATGATTGGCCCGACAAGTTCGGCGTCGGTGGGTCGGTTCGATCCGGATCGGGCGGCGTTGTGGATCGGGCAGAGCGCAGGACCGCTGCAACGACACACCTTTGGGGAGGCGGTGGACGGGCGGCCGAACATCGGCACCGGTGAAATCGTGCCGGGGCACGACGGCTTCCTGCCGACAGCGCTGCACCGTGGGGCCGGGCTGCTGGTGTTGACGGATTATCGGGGCGGGCGCGTCCGGTTGCTGCGGCTGCAGGACCGCGTCGTGAGGGCGGAGTGGCCGCTGCCGCGCGCCAGCCACGCGGCGTTTTCCCCGGACGGGAAGTGGGTCCTGACCAATGCGGAACCGGCCGAGGGTGGGCGCGCGGAGATTCGCGAGACCGACACCGGCCGCCTGGTGCGCACGCTGGGTGATCACACGGGTCGCGTGGCGGCGTGGAGTGCCGACGGACGCTGGGTGCTGGCCGGCACGGCGCGGGATCGCGTGGGCCTGTGGCGGACCGACACCTGGGAACCGGGCCCGGCGCTGCCCCCGGAGGATCAGAACTTCAGCTACCTCGCAGCGATCTCGCCGGACGGGGCCTGGCTGGCAATCCGCTCGGATCAGGCGATCCGGCTGTTCCGCACCGCGACCGGAGAACCGGTGGCGAGTCTGGCCGTGGCCGATTCGCTGCGGGCGGTGCCGGCGGTGCGTTTCACGCCCGACGGTCGGCAGTTGATTGTGGCGCGGATGGAGGGTCAGGTCGATCTCTGGAACCTGGAGCGATTGCGGCGCGAACTGCGGGACCTCGGGCTGGACTGGCCGGATTGAAACGCCGGAGGCCGGCCACGGGCGCAAACGCGACGCTGCCAGCGTCGGCGTGCACCGGCAGGTGAACTACCCGCCGTGGTTCGCGTTTCCCAACTCAGGCTCGACGCGCGACGGCCGGCGCCAACACTGGCGGCATGTCCCCTGCGGAGGCCGCCCAACGCATCGCCCAGCTGCGCGCCGAGATCGCGCATCACGATGAATTGTACTACCGGAAGGCGCAGCCCGAGATCTCCGATTTCGACTATGATGGGCTGAAGGCCGAGCTCGCGCGACTGGAGCGGGAGTTTTCGACGGCGGCAGGAGTGGCCGGGGCCGATACCCCGACCCGCAAGATCGGCGACGATCGCTCCGAGGGCTTTGCCCGCGTGAGGCATCGGCAGTCGATGACGACGTTGGACAACACCTACGATGAGGCGGAGCTCCGCGAGTTTCACGGCCGCCTCGCCAAGGCGCTCGGGGCGGAAGACCTCGCGTACACGGTGGAGCCCAAGGTCGACGGCGTGGCGGTCAGCCTGACCTACGAGAACGGCCGGCTGACGCGGGCGGTGACGCGTGGGGATGGCGAGGAGGGCGACGACATTACGGTCAACGTGCGCACGATTCGCGGCCTGCCGGCGGAGCTGCGGGGTGCTTCCGTGCCGCAGGTGATCGAGATTCGCGGCGAGATCTTCCTGGGGGAGGACGAATTTCGCCGCATCAACCAGCTACAGGAGGAGGCCGGGGAGGCTCCGTACGCCAACCCGCGCAACCTCGCGGCCGGGACTATCAAACAGCTCGACGCCCGGCTGGTGGCGTCGCGCCGGCTGGAGATTGTCCTCTACGGCCTGGGTTACTGCGAACCGGCGATCGTTGCGTCGCAGACCGCCTACCATGCGCAGTTGCGCCAGTGGGGACTGCCGGTGGTGGAGCAGTTTTGGAGCGTCCGTGGCATCGACGCCGTGTGGGCGGCCATCCGCGAACTCGATGGCTTCCGGCGCGGGTTTGCCTACGGCACGGACGGCGCGGTGGTGAAGCTCGATTCGTTCGAGCAGCAGCGGCATCCCAAGGTGGGCTTTCGCGGCATGGCGGCGGACGGGCAGGCGGAGGCGGCGCGCAAGCTCTCGCCGCGCTGGGCGTGCGCCTTCAAGTTTGCGCCGGACCGCGCGGAGACCCGGGTCCGCGACATCACCATCCAGGTCGGACGGACCGGCGCCCTGACCCCGGTGGCCGAGTTGGAGCCGGTGTTCCTCGCGGGCACGACGGTGAAACGCGCGACGCTGCACAACGCCGACGAGATCGCGCGCAAGGATGTGCGGGTGGGGGATGCAGTTCTGGTGGAGAAGGCGGGGGAGATCATCCCTGCGGTCGTG
This sequence comes from Verrucomicrobiota bacterium, assembly GCA_016222805.1. Classification (GTDB taxonomy): domain Bacteria; phylum Verrucomicrobiota; class Verrucomicrobiia; order Opitutales; family Opitutaceae; genus ER46. The sequence goes on from JACRQG010000027.1 coordinate 418,985, forward strand.
GCCGTGTTGGTGGAAAAGCGCCCGACGGAATCCCGGCCGTTTGAGTTTCCGCGCGAGTGCCCGGTGTGCCGTGCCGCCGCGAAACGGGCGGAGGGTGAGGTGGTGTGGCGATGTCCGAATCCCGAGTGCCCGGAGAAGGTGCGCCGGCGCATCGAGCACTTCGCCTCCAAGGGCGGGGTGGATATCGAGGGTCTGGGCGAGGAGGTGGTGGCGCTGCTGCTGGAGCGGGGACTCATCCGCCGGATTCCGGATCTGTTTCGACTCAAGCGGGAGGATCTCCTGCCGCTGAAGAAGTCCGGTGAAATCTGGGCCGGGAACCTCATCGCCGCGATCGAGGCCCGGCGGACCGCCGACGTGTGGCGCGTGATCAATGGGCTGGGCATTCCGCAGGTCGGGGCGGCGGCGGCGAAGGACCTCGCGCGGACCTTTCGGACGCTGGAGACATTGCGGGAGGCCAAGCCGGAGGAACTGGTCCGGATCGAGGGCTTCGGCGAGAAGACCGCGGTGGCAGTGCGGCGGTGGCTGGACGACGCGACCAACCAGGAACTCATCCGCGATCTGCTGGCGGCCGGGGTCCAGCCGACGCCCCCAGCCGTGGCGGGCAGCGCCTTGTCGGGCAAGACCTTCGTACTGACCGGCACCCTGCCCACGCTGACCCGGGAGGAGGCGGCGGCGCGGATTGAAGCGGTCGGCGGCAAGGTGAGCGGCAGTGTGAGCAAGAAGACCCACTACGTCGTGGCTGGTGCCGAAGCCGGATCGAAGCTGGAGAAGGCGCAGGCCCTGGGCGTGCCGGTGATCGACGAGGCCGAGCTGCGGCGAATGCTGGGGATGTAGCCGGCGGCGGCGATTTGTCGGCGCGAACTCTGGCTTCTGCTCGCGCGCTGGTGCGGCGAGCTTCCCATTGCCCGAAACCGCATCGCCCGTCCTTCGACCTCCGCCGAGGTTACGGCAGACAAGGCGGGCCCCCCTCTGCAGAGGGGATCTTTCCGACTTCATGCTCGCCCGGGCCCCCTCTCGAGCCGGAACGACGCAGTCGAAGTCGACGTGCACCGCAGCAATGTAGCCGCGACGACCTCGTCGCGGAGCGGGGCGCGGTCGCCCCGCCCACAGGTCACCGTTTCGTCAGTGGACTCCCGCAGGTGCGTCAGCCCGACTGCATGGTTCCGGCTTTCCCGTGGGCGACGGCGGCGAACGAAGTTAGCGGCCATGGGGCGACGACCCCGGCGTGTGGTCCAGATCCGTTCCGCGATCCGGCCTCGGCGAGGCCGGCTACATCCGATCGTTGGTGCGCGGACTCAGTACCCCTGCTTCTGCAGGGCCATGCTCAGTTCGCGCATGAAGGCCTGCGCATCCGTCGGCGACGGCCGGTAGCCTTCCTTGCTGATCTTCGTGAATCCGGGGCGGCCGTATTGATCGACGATCCAGTTGCCGGTCACGCCGTCGCTGAAAGTCACGCTGCCACTGGCCAGGGCGCCGGGAATGAGGGAAACCTTGTCCACACTGACTGCCACCGTGCCACCCCCGGCGGGAGGGGCCTCGTCGAACTCGTCCTCCGGGATGTCGTCGTCGCCGAGATCATCCTCGGGCGCGGCAGCCGGGGCGGGCTCCTCCTTGGCAAGTCCCAGCTTCTCCTTCGCCTTGTCGAAGAACCCTTTCTTCTCGGCTGCGGCCTGACGGGGAGCGGGAGCGGCGGCCGGGGCCTTGGTGACATCGGTCGCGTCCACCTTGGGGGCCGCGTCCTTCAACTCGAGGTTGAGGTCGTCGACCAGGAAGCGGACGTCCCGGTAGGTCATGGAAACCTTGAACTGCTCCGAGAGCTTGCTCTGGACGATGGACAGACTGTCGCCGGCGGCGACCCAGGCAGCGACGGCTTGTTTTTGCTCGGGAGTGAGTGTCATGCGGCGGGCGATCTTTGGCCGGAAAGTGTCGAGTTCAAGGCGGCGGGTGTCAAATGCGTGGGGAAGGACAAGTTCGGGAACTGCCGCGCCCTTCCATGAACTGCTGCGGACGGCGAATCGAAACAAGGGCGGTCGGAGGCCCCCCTTGGCTTCCGCTACTTCGAGAGCTGCGCCTTGAGGAACTCGACGCTGCCGCGGGTCGAGGAATCCTGCTCCATCATGTTGTCCACCGCCTTGCAGGCGTGGATGACCGTGCCGTGATCGCGGCCGCCGAAGGCGTCGCCGATCTCCTGGAGCGAGTGTTTGGTGAGGGTGCGGGCGAGGTACATCGCGATCTGGCGCGGGATGGCGATGTTGTTGGGGCGCCGCTTGCTCGTCATGTCGCTGTGGCGAATCTGGTAATGATCCGCGACGCGCTTCTGGATCGTCTCAATGGTGAGGACGTTCTGCGCCTGCTCCATCAGCACATCGTGAAGGAGGCGTTCGACCGTCGGAAGGTCGATGGGCTTGTTGGTGAGCGCGGAGTAGCTCGACACCTTGAGCAGGGCGCCCTCGAGGCGCCGGATGTTCTTGGTGATGTGCTGGGCGATGAAGCTCAGGATGGGTTCCGGCAGGCTGCAGTTGAGCTGCTGGGCCTTGGTGCGGAGAATGGCGAACCGGGTCTCGAGGTCGGGCGCCTGGATATCCGCCGGCAGGCCCCACTCGAAGCGCGAGACGAGGCGCGATTCCAGCTTCTGGATCTCGCTGGCGCGGCGATCGCTCGTGAGCACGATCTGCTTCCCGGACTCGAACAGGTCGTTGAACGTGTGGAAGAACTCCTCCTGGATGCGCTCCTTGCCGGCGAGGAACTGGACGTCGTCGATCAGGAGGATGTCGACGTGGCGGTAACGCTGCCGGAACCGGGTGAGGGCGTTTTCCTGCAGGGCCTGGATGAACTCGTTGGTGAACTTCTCCGTCGACAGGTAGGCGACGCGCGCGTCGGGGTTGGCCCGGAGGATGGCATGCCCGATGGCGTGCATCAGGTGGGTCTTGCCCAGGCCGGTATCACCGTAGAGGAAGAGCGGGTTGTAGGCCTGCGCCGGGGCCTGGGCGACCGCCATGGCGGCGGCGTGGGCCATCTGGTTGTTTGAGCCGACGACGAAGGTCTCGAACGTGTTGCGCGGGTTGAGGGAGCCGGCGGCCGGGCCGCGGTCGTCCGAGCGTCCGGGTCGGCGGGTGGTGGTGCTGCGCGTCCGGGGGGCGGCCGGGGTCTCCCCCGTGGCCCGGTTGTGGCCGTTGCCGTTGCCTCCGGCGACCGCGCCGGTCGCGGGCCGTCCCGTGCCCTCCAACTTGCGCAACCGGACATTCAC
>JACRQG010000028.1 GCA_016222805.1 Verrucomicrobiota bacterium
ACCTGTACGAGCAGAGCGGCCGGCTGCCGAACCGTGACATCGAGAACTGGCTCGAGGCGAAAGCGTGCCTCGAGGCCCACCTGGACTCGCCCCGGCGCCGGCCGGTCCGCGTGCGGGCGCCCGCCGCCAAGGTGGGGCCGCGCGGCTTCACGATGCCGGCATCGGACGTGGCCCTGTGGATTGACTGATCCCCTTCCCCGGGGTGACCGGGGCTGGTCGCCCGCGGGCTTGAACTTCGCGGCGCGCCGTATGTGCTGCGCGCGTGCTCTCGACGTTGCGGCGCGCCGAATACGCGGAACTGGTTCTCCTGTTCTTCATCCAGGGGGCGGCGATGGCGATGTGGTTCGTGCCGTTGAGTCCGGTGCTGGATGCCCACGGCCTGGCGGGAATCAAGCCCCTGGCCTTCGCGACCTCGGCGGTGGCGGCTTTCCTCTCTCCGTTGGTCTTCGGCGCGATGGCGGATCGCCAGGCTTCGCCGGTCAAGGTTTTGCGGGGTCTGGCCGTGGCCACGGCGGCGGCGATGGCGCTGGCGAGCGCGGCGGTGCAGGGTCGCTGGGGAACCGGGACCGTCTTGATCCTGATCCAGTTGCACGCCCTTTGTTCAGCACCGACGTGGAGCATCGCCTCGACCATTGTCTTTGCGCGCCTGCAGGACGCCCGCCGGGAGTTCGGGCCGATCCGAGCGATGGCCACGCTGGGCTGGATGGGCGGTTGCCTCCTGGTCAGCGCCGTGGGGGCGGATCGGTCGACGCTGTCGGGTTTCGGCGGGGCGGTGGTCTGGCTCGTCGTGGCGGTGTTCACCTTCTTTCTTCCGCGGATGGACACGCCCCGGGCGGCGGAGCATCTGACCTGGGTGCAGCGGTTCGGCCTCGATGCGTTGATGCTCCTGCGGGAACGCGATCACCGGGTGGTGTTCGTGACCTCCGCCCTGTTCATGATTCCGCTGGCGGGTTTCTACCCGTATGCACCGCCCCACCTCGCCAGCCTGGGAATGGACCGCACGAGCGCCTGGATGAGCCTCGGGCAGGTCACCGAAATCGTGGCGATGTTCTCGCTGGGCTACCTCCTGCACCGCTGGCGCCTCAAGTGGATCTTCACCGTGGGGCTGGTGCTGGGGGTGGTGCGGTTTGCCGTGAGTGCCTGGGATAGCCGGTCCGGATTGCTGACCGGGATCGTGTTGCACGGGGCTTCCTTCACCCTGGTCTTCATCACGGCCCAAATCTACATCGACCAGCGCATCGATCCCGCGTGGCGCGCGCGGGGACAGGCGCTGATGTCCCTGCTCAACAGCGGGGTGGGCAACCTTGCCGGTTACCTGGGGACGGGAGCCTGGTTTGCCGCTTGTTCAGCGGGCGGGACGACCCGCTGGTCCAGTTTCTGGAGCGGTCTGGCGGTGGCTGTCGCCGGCGTGCTGGTGTTCTTCCTTTTCAGCTACCGCGGACGCGGCACCGGCCTGGGCCCGCGCGTAGAAGAGACATCGGCTCAGCGACCGGCTTCCGAAGCGGATTAGGCCAGTGCCAGCGGCAGCAGCTGATTCAGAGCGAAGCAACGAATGGGCCCGCGAGCGGCCACGTTTTCGCCTTCGGCCCAAGTGCGATCACCGACGACCTGAACGCCTTCGAGTAGGGCGCTGAAGTCCGTCGCTGGCAGGGCCCCGCGGACTCAGCGGCGACCAGCCTGGCGGCGCCGCAGCAAGACCAGGAACCCACCGGCCAGCCCGAGCAGGGTAGTCATGTTCGCGCCGTCGGGAGTGCCGAAAACCTGCGCCGCGGTCCCTTCGACGCCGACGGTGAAGCCGTTCCAGTATTCGTTGGAGAGACTGCGCCAGGAAACGGAGTTGAAGGCGCCGCGGAAACGGATGGTCCCGTGGGGTTCGCCGGTGCCGAGCAGTTGATACTCGATGCCCCCGCCGGGGAGATTCACGATCTGTTTGAACGACGTTCCGTGCCCCCAGTAGCCGTTGTAGTTCGGGCCTTCGGGGTCGGTGGAGCTGCCAAAGCTGAGGATGTCGAAGTCGCGGTCAAAGGCGTATCCATTGCCGTTCAGGCTGATGTAGGAGAAGAACGGATTCGCGATCGTCTCCGAGAAGACGAGAGTCTGGTTCCCGGCATGATGGAGTCCGATCATCTCCGCGGCCGTCGGGATATTGGCGACCACGCTGCTGGTGAAGGGGGAACCAGCCGCCCCGAGGTGGTTCTGAAAATAGTCGATGCCGGTGCCGGTCTGGAGGAAAGCGTAACCCTGCGGGTTGAGGTACGACACCGCCACGGTCGAGCTGCCGGTATTGATTACCCCGGATGCCGTGCCGCCGGAGGGGGAACCCGAAATCCAATCCGTCCACTTGACGGTGACAGGATTGGCGAAGACCGGTGCGAGGCAGAGGAGCCAGGAAGCGAGGAGGCGTGAAGGGGCCATGGAAATGAAGTTGCATCCGGCGAATCACTATTCGTGCCATCCCCCGCGACGAGCGACTGCGCACCGTGCAGGATAATTATAGGTAGCGACTTAAGATTTTCAAAAAAAGTGGGGGCTCTTGGGGTGGCCGGGCCCGGGTGTAAGATTCTCCGACGCGAGCGGAAGCCTGGTAATTGGGTCACAGGCACGCGGAAACCCCGGCAGCTCGACGTGCGGCGGGGCACCACCCACATTCGATGCATGCCATCGACGACGTTCCTGCTGCCGGTCTGGTTTGATCTCGCGGCCACCTTCGCGTTTGCGCTCACCGGCGCGTTGGCCGGGATTAAGCGCGGTTACGACATTGTGGGCGTGTTCTTCCTGGCGCTGGTCTCGAGCATCGGCGGCGGCCTGATCCGCGATGGAGTCTTCATCCCCGGCCCGGAGCCGACGCCGCTCCTGACCGATGCCCGGTATATTGAGTTCATCGTGGCCGCGACCGTGGCTGGCATTCTCTTTGGGCGACACGTCACGCGCATTCGCCGGGTGGTCGCCCTGATCGACGCCTTGGGGCTGGGTGCGTATGCGGCGTTTGGCACCCAGAAGGCGCTCCACGCGGGACTGTCGGTGCCGGCCGCCGTGCTGGTCGGTGTCGTCAATGCCGCAGGCGGCGGCCTCCTGCGCGACATTCTGGTGCGGGAGGAGCCGCTGGTGTTTCGCCCGGGACAGTTCTACGTGCTGACGGCGCTGTCGGGGGCGGTGACCTTCGTGTTTCTCGGGGTGCAGCTCAACTGGTCCGCGACCGAGGCCGCTCTTGTGTCGGTGACGGTCACGTTCGTGTTCCGGGTGCTCACCATCATCTTCAACTGGCGCACGACCGCCGTTGCCACGCCCGGCGAGATCGAAGATCGGCCGTCGCCTGGCCGCGAAGTTCCCGACGTCCGATGACGGGAGGCTGATCCGACAGGCACCTTGGTCTGCGGATCCGGCCGGCGCGCGGCGGCCGCACGGCGGGAGGGCAGGCTAACCCGTCTTGACCTGGATGTCCGCCACCAGAACGTGGCCGGCGCACTCGAATTCGACGACGTGCCGCTCCGCCCCCTTCAGGCCAATCACCTTGAGATCACTTCCCCGCACGATGGTGGGCAGGGTAAGCATGCACGGGAGTCCCACGTCGCAGAGCTGGTTCTTGAAGCCGCCGACGGTCATGTTGGCGATCTCGCCGATGGCGTCCTTGACGACCTCGTGGTCGCTCGCCGTCGGATCCCCCGGGCGCAGGCCGAGAACCTCGCTGGTGGCGAAACGGGCGAAATCGTCCTGCAGGCAGAGGTACACCACTCCGTTGGCCTCACCGACGAAGCCGACGCTGGCCAGCAGTTGGTAAGTCGCCGGAGTCGTGGCTTCCGAACCCGCGGGGCGCGGGGTGGTGTCGCGGCGCAGCATGGTGGCGAAGACGTTGTGGACCGCCTTCGCGATGGCGGTGCGGACGAGAGATTCGGTGATGCGAGGGGCCATGAGCAGGGCAGTCGGAATTGTCGCTATCACATCGGCGGTTCAAACCGAAACTGAATCGCGGCCGCGCGGCCGAATTTTTCCGGGTGGCCCTCGGCTGGCGACCCGGGAGGCGCGGCGGAGGACGCTCCAACCGCGTGTGCCAACTTCGGCGACCTTTAAGGGGCCTGCTGGCGCGCCCCGAGCCGCTGACCGTTGCGAGCACAGGCCCGCATTCGGCGGACACCAACCGGGATTTTGCCTTCACTCTGATCGAGCTAACCCGGGTGATTGAACTCTACAATATGCGCCATGGCTCGACCCGCACCGGCCGCTCTCGGGCGACGGCCGGCCCCGCGACTAAGGACGGTTTCGAGGCCGATTCGGCCGGCCAGATCGCCCGGGAGTTCCCCACGTTTCACGCCGCCGACACTAGGGAGTGTTTTCAAACCTGAGGGAACATGGTTTTCGCGCAGGGATCGCAGGGCGGGCCACGCGGTTCATCCTTCGAACGGAATTGCCCGGGCCGCTGTGGGAGCGGCAAAAAAATCACCTGAGTCGGCGGAAAACGCGGCGACGGCAGATTGGCGCAGTTGGAGGCCGGCCGCCCAAGGAGGATCGCCCGATGGTCACCGCGATCTGGGATGTGCTGCGCACGGGTGGCCCGCGGCGCGACGTGCCCCGCGAGTTGGGCCCGTGGAACTCGGTCTGCACGCGCTGCCGGCGGTGGTGCGAAAGCGGGTTGTGGGCGCGGATGCTGGCCGTGCTGGCGCGCGGCGCCGTCGGCGCACTGCGGCACTTGGATTGTTCGCCCATCAAGCTGCATCAGCACGGCGCCAATCCGTCGGGTGGCCAGACGGCGCCGGCAATCGGGCGCACCAAAGGCGGGCTCAATACGAAGCTGGCGGCAGTGGTCGATGCCAAGGGGCGGGTGGTCGCCGTCAGCCTTGCGCCGGGCCCACGACAAGATCTGAAGGCCATTGTGTCCCTCGTGCCGGCCCTGCGCGGCAAACGCGCCGTCGGCGACAAGGGCTTCGATGCAGATACCTTTCACGCCACACTGCGCCACCACCGCGTGCGGGCTTGCATCCCGCCACGTCGCCACCGGCGGCGTCCAGTGTGCTTTCATCGCGGCCACTCCCGCCACCGGCATCACGTCGAAAACTTCTGCGGGCGGGTCAAACGCTTCCGCCGGATCAGCACGCGCAAGGACACGCTCGCGCGCACGTCTCTCTCCTCCGTGCAGTTCGCTGCCGTCTTGGATTGGCTTACCCAGGCGGTGTGAAAGCACTCCCTGGTTTGACGCCAATGCCGGTGACCGTCGACAAGACACCGGCCACACCGTGAAAAACACACGACGGGACTGCGGCGCGTTATCTCTCCACGGCATAAGCGCTAGCTGGACATAGCATTTCTACTCCCGGCCCGGTATCCGATAGAGTGGGACGTGCTCAAGACTTCCACTCTTCATCAGCCGACAGCGGGCCCAGATGGCGATTGCGACATGGCGGCAGTGTCCTTCGCCGTCCGCACGCTCATCGACATCGCCGCCCGGCGCAAGGGGATCGACGACACCCGCTGCCGGGTGGCGTTGCTTCATTTTGAAACCGCAACGCTGCTCCACCGCAGCCTGCGCCGTGCGCTCAAGCCCCACAAGTTGACGGACCTGCAGTTCGCCGTCCTGGTAATCCTGTTCTCCACCGAACCCGAGCCGATCTCCGCCTCGGTCCTCGCCGAACACGCGGCGGTTTCACGTGCGGCCATTACTGAAGCCCTGGACAAGCTTGAGGCCCTTCAATTTGCGACCCGCGCTCGCGACGACGCCGACCGGCGCGTCATGTACGTGAGAATCACGGCGGCGGGTCAGGAGACCGTCGATGCAGCGATCAACGATTACCTCCGCACCGCGGAGGTGGCCACCCGCTATGTGGGGCCCGCCGCGCAACGCGCGGTGCTCGTCGCCTATCTCCAGCTTCTGCGCGGGCTCTCCGTCAACGGCCAACCGCGACGCAGCGCGGCCGCGCGGGCCTAAGCCCACTCCATTTACCTCTCACCCGATCGAAGACAAATAATGAACACTCACTTCAACAAAACCGCGACCGCCCTTGTCGCCCTCGTGCTCGCGAGCGGTTGCCAACGCGATCACCTCGAGTCGACCCTCGAGCCCAGATCGATCCGGACGCATGTAGCGCGTGCCCAGGAGGTGCCCGTCGAGGTCATTGCGTCCGGCGCCATCGAAGCGATCGGCAAAGCCGACATCGCCTTCCAGGTGCCCGGCCGCGTGGTGTCGGTCGAGATTGCGGACGGAGCGCTAGTCCGCCAGGGCCAACTGCTCGCCCGCCTCGATCCGGCCGACTTCGAGAAGAACCTGACCATCGCCGAAGCTCAGTTCGAGGAAGTGAAGTCGCGCCATGCCCGTCTCGGGCGCATGCGCACCGCCGGCAGCCTCACCGAGACCGACTTCGACAAGATTAACGCCGCGCTGAAGCAAACCCGGTCGGCGGCGGACCTCGCCCGGCGCCAACTGGGGTACACCGAACTCCGCGCGCCCTTCGACGGTTGGATCGAGAAACGCGGCATCGAGGTGGGCGTGGTCGTCGCCCCGGCCTTGCCGGCCTTTACTCTCCGTTCGTCCGGCGCGGTCTGGGGAAATCTCGGCGTGGCGGAAACCGACATCGGCAAAGTTCGCGTCGGCCAGACCGTGGAGGTGCGCGTGCCCGCGACGCGAGCCGCGGCGCAGCGGGGCACGGTCGAGGCGGTCCTGCCGAATGCCGACCTGCTCTCGCGCGCCTTCACCGTGAAGGTTCGGCTTGAGAATCCTCGGGGCGAACTGCGCCACGGCAATGTCATCGTTGGCCGCATCCTCACGGGCGAAAGGCGGAGCGCAATTACCGTGCCGCCGCAGGTCGTGCAAAAGCACCCCGACGGTTCGTTGTTCGTGTGGTCAATCGATCCCGCCCGCAAGACCGCGGTGCGCCAGATCGTCGTCGCCGGCGGGCTTCACGCGACCGAGGTCGAGATCGTCTCCGGACTCAAGGACGGCGACCAGGTGATCCTCAACGTGCCGCACACGCTCTTCGAGGGTGCGCGCCTCAGCCTCGCAAGCTCGCCATGAAGCTTCTCACCTGGCCCCTCCGCCACCGGCAGGTGGTGTTCGTTCTCAGCTTTTTCGCGCTCGCCCTCGGGCTCAACTCGCTGCTGACGATGCCGCGACAGGCCACGCCGACGATCTCGGTGTTTCAGGCCGTCGTCGCCGTGTCTTATCCCGGCGCCACCGCCGCCGAGGTGGTGCCGTGCGGCCACGGGTGCGAGCACGCCGCGCCGATGCCACCGCCGCATTTCGAGTGGGTCTGGTGCTCGTGTCCCGGCGCGGGCTGGCCGTCCCGTGTAGATCTCACGCTCTGCCCCAGATTTCACCCATCGCCCACGCCCCGTGCCGGCAAGACCTCCGACTCCCGCGAGCAATCCAGCCAAGGCAACGTATGATCCAAACCCAACCCTCCAATGGTGCCATCAGCGATTGCACCGCCAAATTAACCGTCAAGACGAGGTCGGGTGCGCAATTCGAGCCATCGGAGTCGATTGGACAATCCCCGTACCCCGCTGCGCCTCGCGCGTTTTGGCGGCTGGTCAACATCGGCGAGATGGCCGGTTTGCTTACGGCATTCGAACCAGGCGCCATCGTGGAAGCGTTCCGCAGCGGCGGCCAAAAGCGGAACGCAGTGGACGTGGAGCTGACTCGTTTCAAGTGCAGCCTGACGGACCTCTATGTTCTTGTAACCCTTTTCGCGGCGGTCCCGTGGCCGGTTTCGCTGCAAATCCTCGCGCGCGAAACCTGCGCCGATCCGTGTTCGCTGCGGAAGAGTCTCGACCACCTCGAAGAACTGAACGCCATCTTCTTCAAAGACCGCGCCGACACCGGATCAGCCTTCCAACTCACTCCGTCAGGCCAGACCTTGGCGGTGTTTCTCATGTATCGGGTGATCAACGCGGCCAGCTGAACGGGACTGTGATTTTCTGCATCGAGATCTTTCGGTGGTTCATGCTGCTCTCAATCTCTCGAAGACTGCGCCAGGGATTTGCCTCCTATTTGGTGCGGCTGCAGTTGCGGTGTGGCAACACCGATTGCCTGCAGCTCCCCAAACGAACGTGAACGGGCTATCATTCAATGTACCATCGCGATTATTGGCAGGAACTATCGACGGACGCCGTGAGACCGAAGGTGAGTGTTCCGGGATTCATCTTGGTTGCGCTGCTGGCGGCGCTGTTGGGGTGGGGCGCTTTTCGCGTTCTCGCGCCAGCGGCCACTCCGCGCGTCAGCCTCACTCCGGCGGCGAGCGCGCGATAATTCGCCACTCGTTCTTTCTTGGGGTCTGGTCTTGAGCGACGTTACTCAGGACGACAACGCGCCGACGAGTTTGGGGACAAGCAGCGCGTGCGGGGAGGCGAGATCCGCTTCGCAAGATACGACAAGACGTTGGAAGCAAGGTGCACCAAGAATGGTAGGTTCGCGAACTCAACGATGTGCGGGCCAACGATTGGCCGGGCTCACGGCCAAGGTGCGTTCTACCGACGCTCTTTTGGGCAGGGGTGGAGGTCGCGGTCTGCGCCGTTTTGATGCGTTTCAATCCACCGATTCTGACCTGCGACCGCGTTCAACGGGTTGGATGAGCGGTCGGGCCCTCGATATCAATTTTCAGGCCGGTCTGTTTCCTGGGGGCCTTTAGGGGAGATCCGCGTTCGGCCCCCGGCGAGCTATTCAGACAAAAGCCGTGCTTGGTCGAACATGGTCCGGTCCTGCTCACGCTTATTTACGGGACGCTTCAAGTCGCCCGAAGACAATCTCGTCGCTTTCCAATGCAAGGATTGCTGAATGGTCCTCCAACATGCGCTTCCCAGAGTGGTCCCATGGTGAACTCTTCTGCAGCAACCGAAATAATTGCCATTTGCGAGTGGAGGCTTTGTCGGGTTGGGTCGTCACCGTTGTTGAAAGTTAACTGGATTTTCCGGGGGAGCGGACCAGGGCGGGTCTACTCGCATCGGCGTCGGGGAGCCACCGGTGCGCCGGGCGGCGAAGGCCGCCGTTAGAAACCCAGGGTCGTGGTCAGCGCGAAGCCCCGCGGAGTGTATTGGTGGGCGAAAAAGCGAATGTCGCCGGCGGTGCTGCGGGGAAGGGCCAGCACCTTCTGCCGATCGAACAGGTTGGAGATGTTGAGCTGGACGGAGCACTGCAGCCGCCGGCCGACCTTGAAGGGGTAGGCCGCAAAGGCGTTGTTCAGGAACTTGTCGGGGTAATAGAAGATCTTCCGTTTTCTTCCATCGGCCGCGTCGGTGTACATGTAGGCCCGGAACCCGTCCTGGTAGATGGTGGAAAGACCGAGCACCAGGCCGCGCAGGCGGCCGCCGGTGACCTGGAAGCGGTTGATGATGCTGAAGGAGTTTTCCGCGTAGCCAGTGGTGACTTCGCCGGCTCGGCGCACGATGAGGGTGCCGGCCGGGGGCGTGAAACCGAGTTGGTGGCTGGAGATCGGAAGGCCCGTGCGATCGGTGCCGACGCCGGGGGTGCGCAGCCCGAGATTTTCGGCGTTGAGGATTTGTCCGGAGTCGGAATCGAGCGTGGCAAAGTAAGGGCTGGCGCGATCCTTCATCATGGCGATCGAGAGAGGCACCTGAGCCCCGGCCGGCGACCGTGGGTCGGCGGGCACCAGCAGGGGCGAGAGCGCGCCATTCGCGGCGTTCTTGATTGCGACCACGGTTTGGCCGCCGACCGTCGTGGTGTTGAACTCGTCGTTATAGAAGACGGGTGCGCTAACATCGCTGCGCTCCGAGCCGTTGGCCTGGGTGAAGCTGAGCGAAACCTGCCAGGACTTGAGGGGTCGCATCGAGAGGCCGACGCTGAAGCCGTCTGACACCTTGTCGTAGAGGAACGAGCCGCCGCCGTTGCGGCCGTTGATGCCGTCGGGATCGATGAGGTTGCGCAGGGTACCGAAGGAGCCGACGAAGTTCTTTCCGGTGGTCTGGTAGTAGGTGAGATTGCCGGAAACGCGGTGATCCCAGAGGGAGAGTTTGAAGCCGGCCTCGCGAGTTTCGCCGGAGCCGAGGGGCAGGGGGTTGTTGTAGAGATCGGTCTCGGAGGTGAAGTTGATTTTCGCGTTGGTGGCGTAGCTGCCGTAGAGGCGCAGTCCCTTGAGGGGGGTATCGACGACGGCGCCGAGGGTGCGGCTGTTGTAGTCGATGGGCCCGCGCTGGACGTTGGTGGTGACACGCAGCGTATCGGCGGTTTCGAAGCGGAAGCCGGCCATGGTTTCGATCCGCCCCTGCCAGAACGAACTGGAAAGGCTGAAGCCCCGGCTGCGTTCCGTGACATCGTCGATGAAATAGGTGCCGGACGGCTGGCCGGTGGCGGCGTCGATGGCACCGGAAAGACCGAGCGGATTGCCAGCCGTGGCGGGGACAGCGCCGGCGTAGCGTTGGGGTTGGAGCCGGTAGGATCGGCCGTTGGGATGGAGCAGAAAGTAGGACGGCCACTTGATGCCGCCCAGCAGGCTCCTCGAGAAGGCGGGCCACCAAGCAGCGGGCATCGGGGTGCGACCGGCCTCGGTACCGCGGATGTTGGCGAGGTTTTGGATCACGTTGCCGGAGGCATCGAGTTCGTAAAACCGGTAGTTGTCGGCGCTGATGGTCCAGGATTCCTGGTCCGAGTAGAAGGCGCTCAACCGGTGGTCACCCCAGCGACCGAGATTGCGGCGGCCCGCCGCCGTCAGCTTGTAGCCGCGGGCACCGGTGTGCGTCTTCTGGGGGTTCAGGGAGGAATTGAAGGCCCACACGTGTCGCGGCACACCATTGGCATCGACCAGGAGATTCCCCGGAGCATCCGGATGATAGACCGTGAACGCCGAGGGGTTTTGCGCGAAGTTGACGCGGCTGTCGTGGCCGTACCGGAACTGGAACGCGAGATCGTGCCGCGGCGTGAGGTCGACGGTGACGGCTTTCGCTTCATTGATCCAGTGATGGCGCCGCGAGGCGCCGAAGGGGGAGTCTTGCGAGGCGAGCGTGACCACGTGGTTGGTCAACTCGGCGCCGCCGTAGCCGGTGATGTAGCGCATCTCCTGGTTGTCCATCAGGAGCCCGTTGGTCAGACGCAGGCTGGTGGGGGCGCGCACCGTGGCGTTGCCGTAGCCGACGATGCCGCCGCGGGTGTAGTGGCGGTAATCGGCAAAGACACTTATCCAGCGAAACGGCCGCAGGGTGGCGGCCAACTGGAGGCCTTCCTGGTGGAGGTCGAGGACGGGCCGGTAATAGCGTTCGTCGCTGAGGAGTCCGTTGACGCGCAGGGCGAACCTTCGGGTGCCGGCGTTGAGATCGACCTTGTGGCTCCAGGAGCCCTCGGAATCCCAGCCCAGGATGTATTTGTACGCGTTCTGGCCGACCCGGGCGCGCTTGGTGTTGATCACGACCACGCCGCCGGCGTCGCCCGAACCGTAAAGCAGGTTGTTCGAGCCGGCGATAACCTCGGCGCTCTCGACATCGAAGGCGTTGAACAACGCGGTGGCCGAACGCAGGAACCCGTCACGCCGCGGCTCGCTGATGCCAAACCCCCGGCTGGTGAAACCGGTCGGTTGGGCCGGATCGCCGGGCTGCATGCCGCGCTGGTCTTCCGAGCCCGGGGTGAAGAGCATGGCGCCGAGGCCGCCGAAATCGGCGAGCAGCTTGAAGACGTCGCCGCCGCCGAGTTCGTTGATCATGGTGTTGGTGAGAACGCGCGCATCGAGCGGCGTCTTGTCCAGCGGCATGCTGGTGCCGGTGAGCGCGGTGGTGTTGGTCGCTTGGTAGGTGTCGCCGGCGTCGCCGACGACCTCGAAGGGCGAGAGCATCACCGTCTCGGGCGGCGGGGCGGACGGAGTTGCCGGCACGGCCGAAGCGGTTTGGGCGGAGTGCACCGACGGGCGGAAAGCGACCGTCAAGGCGAGGAGCAAGAGCCAAGGGGCGAGGGTTCGGGAGTACATCGTCATTGGCGGATCAATCTTGGAAGTGTGAGCACATTCGCCCCTAAATGATCGGCGAAGGGCGACCAGGTTACAGCAGCGTGGCCAGTGAAAGCGAGCAAGCGGGACGACGAAAGCAGCTGGTGCATGTCACTGAGCGACGTCGCGATGCTGATCACTCGACAGGAACCTCCCTCTCGGGCACGAGCCGCACCCGACCGATCAGCCCGGACGGCAGGGGGGACTTCTTTAGCAAATGCAACCACCGCCAGGCGACAAAGGCGCGACGTTCCGGCTACGGCCGTGGGGTGTTCTGCGTGACCCAGTCGGGAAGCTCGACGAGGCCCTGGCCGGGCGCAGTGGAGCCGGTTTCGGAGGTCCAGGCGTTGTCGTCGGGGTGGCGCAGGTCACACTGCGACTTTCGACAAGTGCGGCCGGACTCATCTGCCTCGCCGACTTGAACGATACAATCGAGCCGTCCTGCGCCAATCTGGCGCGTTCCCATACCCACCGTTTCATCTACGGGACCGCGCCCAACAGTTTAAGCGAGCGTGACGGTCATCCGGGGTGAAGTCTGCGCCGCCCTGTTTTCTTAAGGTTCCTTTCCGAAACGCCCGTATTCGTGGCCATCAGCTTTCGACACTGCAGTCAGCGGACCCATCGGCTGCGTTCCGCCGCTTCAGCGCTGGGGCGGATTACGGGAAAACCCCTCCCGGAATCGATCAACAAAGACCACCGCATTTCTTACTAGGGGAGACGGATGTACCAGCGCCCCGGCTTGGCGACGCGTATAGTTAGGGGGCAGATCGTCGATTAGAGTCTTCGGCCGGGGACATGTTTCAAGCACGGTCAGTGTCTGGCTCGTCGTCTCCGACCATCAAGACATCGGGCTACCGTCGTGCGAGTTGAAAGCGGCGTCCGATCCCCCGTGAAGCGGTATGTTCCGAAAACGTACGGCGAGAGAAGCGAATCCTCGGCGAAGGGGGCAATCGACGATGCGGCTAAGTCAGGCCGAGGATGCGGCGATTGAGCGT
Organism: Verrucomicrobiota bacterium; assembly: GCA_016222805.1. Taxonomy (GTDB): domain Bacteria; phylum Verrucomicrobiota; class Verrucomicrobiia; order Opitutales; family Opitutaceae; genus ER46. Next base: position 12,905 of record JACRQG010000028.1, read on the forward strand.
GGCGTCGGAAACGCCTCCTGCAAAATCGTCGAAAGCCACTGATGTCGCTTCAATTATATGGCTGGCGATGAAGGGGGCCCCTTCGCGTGCTCCCTGTTCAGGCGACTTGACCGCACATTCCCATTCCAGAACGGCCCAACCGCGGTAGCCCGCTTCAGTCAGGAGCGTGAAAATGCGTCTGAAATCGACCTGCCCATCGCCGAGCGAGCGAAAGCGACCGGCCCGACCGGCCCACGATTGGTAACCACCGTAGACACCACAGCGGCCGTCGGGACGAAACTCGGCATCCTTGACATGAAAACCGGTGATGCGCTTGCCGTAGCGGCGGATGAACTCGCAGTAGTCCAGTTGCTGCAGCAAGAAATGGCTTGGATCGTAGTTGAGGCAGGCGGCCGGATGACCGCCGACCTCGGCGAGGAATCGTTCAAAAGTACAGCCGTCGAAAAGATCGGAACCGGGATGCAACTCGAAACCGATCGTCAGTCCGAGTTCGCTGGCGAGGTCGAGCACCGGCCGCCAGCGTCGAGCCATTTCCTGGAAGGCTTGGTCGATGAGCCCAGCGGGGCGTTGTGGCCACGGGTAGGCTAGGTGCCACGCGAGCCCGCCAGGGAGTACCGGAACGCATTTGGTGCCAAGCTTTGCAGCTGCGCGAAGTGCGAGCTTCAGTTGCCCGGTCGCCCACGCCACCCGCCCACGATCGTCGAGTCCCGCGGGGTAGAAGGCCTGAAACGCCGCCTCGTAGGCGGGATGAATGCCCATCACCTGGCCGGCGAGCGCGGCATTGAGTTCGGTGAGTTTCACGCCGCACCTGGCGAGGGTAGCCAGCCAATCGTCACAATAGGCCTGAGAATCGGCGGCAAGAGGCAGGTCGATGAAGCGGGGTGACTCCCAAGTAGGCACCTGCACGCCCTTATAGCCGAGAGAGGCGGCCCAGCGGCAGATTGACTCAAGGGTGTCGAACGGCGGGTAGTCGCGCACGAACTGTGCGAGGAAGATGGCGGGGCCTTGCATTGAGTTCATGGCAGATGAGGGTCAGAAATCCCGGCTGGCGCCGATCAAGAACACCGAGCGCGCTGAAACAGTCGACCGCCCAAGGTGAGATCGCCGCGATTTGCCGGGACTTTGAATTCGAAGCGCAGCGCGTGCGCCGCGAGCGAGATCAAAGCAAAGCGAAGGGACCGACATTGCAGCGACATGAGCACAAATCAGCGTCGGACGGTCCGCCAGCGTCCACCGGCCTTGGCGCTGGCGGCGATGGCCTCGACCAGATGCGCAATCCGCAGGCCGGTTGCGAAGGTCGGGAACAGGATCTCGTCGCCATCGCGTGGCGTACGGCCGGCGGCGATGAACGCAAGAATGTTGCGCATGAGGTTGCGAAACGCATCGGGCCACGCTTCGGCGTGGCCGCCTGGCAGGGTGGCATAACTGCGTACGGCGGGATCGAGCAGTGGAGGATCCTTGCGCAGAAGTTGGTTGGGCTCGTCGCGATGGCCGAACCAGAGTTCGTCGGGGCGTTCCTGCTCCCAGCGGAGGGAGCCCCGGGAGCCGGAGACCTCGATGGTGAGGTCGTTCTTGTGCCCGGCACAGAGGGCACTGGTGGCAAACTGCCCCCGCACGCCATTGTCAAATTCGCATATGATGAGACCGAGATCAGGCACCTGCACCCGCGTTTGTTGCCCTCGCGCGGGCCGCCGGACTTTGATCGTAGTTGAGAGATCGGCCAGGACGCGGGTGATGCGTCGACCGGTGAGATGCTGCGCCAAATCATACCAGTGCGCACCGGCGTCGGCGACCATGCCGAGCGCGCCGGCCTGCTCCGGCTGCAGCCGCCAGTTGAAATCAGTAGCCTTGAGCAACCACTCCTGAAGATAATGGCCGCGCACCAATCGAACTTCGCCTAGCTTCCCGCGGGCGATCACGGCGCGTGCGTGCTGAAGCATGACATTGTAACGGATGTTGAACGTGACCGCGTGGACGAGGCCGGCGCGGCGGGCGGCCGCGAGCATTTGTTTCGCCTCGGCGGAGGTGAGCGCCATCGGTTTGTCGACGATCACGTGTTTGCCGGCCGCGAGTGCGGCGAGCGCGATGGGCGCGTGCAAGTGCGTGGGAGTCGCGATGTCGATGACATCAATCGCAGGGTCGGCGACTAGTGTGCGCCAATCGCCGGTGGACTTCTCAACGCCATACGAGGCAGTTTTCGCGCGGGCGGTGGCAGTGCTTTGGGTCGCAATCGCGACCACTTCTGCCAGGCCGGTGCGGCGGATGGCTTCAAGGTGATGCGGACCGATGAATCCGAAGCCAACCAAGCCGACGCGGAGTTTCTTCATGAGGAGGACCGCGGGGTCACAGGTTTCTTTTCGACGCCTTCTCCATGTTGGCTACGGGGATCTTGCCCTGCACGGTCCAACCACCATCGACGAAGAAGGTCTGCCCGGTCATGTAGCTCGATTCCGCGGAGGCCAGAAAGATCGCCGGTCCAACCATTTCATCGGGTTCGGCGGTGCGACCGAGCGGGACCATGGCGCCCCAGACAGTGCGGTAGTCGGGGTCGTCAGCGAGGTTCCGGTCGACGTTGACGGGGCCGGGAGCAAAGGTGTTGACGCGAATGCCGTCGGCGGCGAGTTCAACGGCAAGTTGTTTGGTGAGGCCGTGCAAGCCGGCCTTGCTCGTTGCGTAGGCGACGAGGTTCTTCACGCCGAGTTGGGCGCAATTGGTCGAGACGTTGACAATCGTGCCCGCCGTCTTGGTGTCGCGCATCCACCTGGCGGCTGCGAGGGAACAGAAGAAGGTGCCCTTGAGGTTGGTGTCGATCACCAGGTCCCATTTCGCCTCGGTCGTGGAAAACAAATCGGACCAGCCGGTGAGACCGGCGTTGTTGATGAGAACATCGAGCCGCGGGAAGACCTTGCGGGCGCGGCGAAACATGCGCTCGACCTGCGCGACGCGGGCGATGTCGGCCTGCACCACGAGAGTCCGCCGGCCCAGCGTGGCGATCTCGGCGGCGACGGCCTTGGCGCCGGCGGCGTCGGAGTTGTAGTTGACGATTACATGCGCTCCTTCGCGGGCGCAGCCCAGTGCAAGCGCGCGGCCAATGCCCTTACTCGCTCCAGTGATGAGGACGACTTGGTCGAGCAGGCGGGACATGAAGGGTAGGTAGGGAGGGAACGGGCGAACCGCGGAACCGGAGCAAGAGAAGCAGCCGAGATTTGATCACTCTTATGGCGCCGCGTCCTAGGGAATCAACAGCACCTTCGCGGCGGATTTTTGCTGAAACACTGCGAAGCCCTCTTCCCACCGGGAGAGCGGAAACCGGTGGGTGACTATGCGCGTGGGCCGGAGTCCTTGCGAGAGGAGTTGCAGCGTGCGCGCCCAAGTGGCTGCCGTGTAGCCGACCGAGCCGGCGACGCGCAGTTGGCGAAAGCCCACGCGGTCGAAAGGGACGTTGATGTCGCAACCAAAATGGCCGACCTGTGTGTAGCTGCCGAGGGGGCGGAGGGCGTTGAGGCACGCGCGCGCCGACTCGGCGACACCGGCCACCTCGAAAGCGACATCCACGCCGGCGCCCCCGGTCTCGCCCAGCACGATCTCCGCGAGACTCTCCGTCTGAACGTCAACTACGCGTGCCGCGCCAAGCTGCCTCGCGAGATTGAGCCGCGCGGCATCGAGGGTCGTGCCGGCGACAATCGTGCGCACCCCCTGTTTGACAAGGAGAAGAAGGCAGAGGAGGCCGATGGGGCCGGGGCCGGAGACGAGCGCAATGTCGCCGGGGCGTACGACGGTGGTCTCCGCAACCGCATGAACGGCGGCAGCCAGGGGCTCGACGAGGGCTCCTTCCTCGTCAGGCAAATCGTCCGCGAGCCTAAATAGCTGATCGGGTCGCACGCAGGCGAAGCGTCGGAAGGCGCCGTCGACGCCGTGGCCCATGCCGCGTCGGTCGGGGCAGAACATGAACTCGCCGCTGCGGCACCAGCGACAGTGACCACAGGTCAAGGCAGTCGCGCCCAGGACGGCGTAGCGCGCCGCGCGTTCGGTTTGGCCTCGCACCGCGGCGCCTTCCTCAACGACGCGACCAACAAATTCGTGGCCGAGGATCACCGGCGGGAAGTTGCGAAACGTGTCGTTCAGCACGTGGAGATCGGTCCCGCAGACGCCGCACGCAGAGATCTCGAGTTTGACCTGACAGTCAGTGGGGACGGGCTCTGGGACGTCGCGCAACTCGACGTGTCCGGCACCAGCTCGGAATTTCACCAATGCCTTCATGCGTGCTGATTCCTTACCACTAGACTGGCCGCGAAGCAGTGTGGAGCATCGATTGGACCGCGTGTGCGATATTGCTGGCGCGCAGGCCATACTTGTCCAGCAGTTCGCCGGATGGTCCGGATTCACCAAACACGTCGCGCACGCCGATCCTTCGCAGGGGGGCGCTCATGCCGGCCTCCAGAATCGCGGAGGCCACAGCCTCGCCGAGTCCGCCTATGATCGAGTGCTCCTCGGCCGTGACGATGGCGCGTGTTTCCCGGGCGGCGGAAAGAAGCGGCTCGACGTCAAAGGGTTTGAGTGTCGGGTAGTGCAGCACGCGGGTGCTAAGGCCGGTGGCGGCGAGTTGCTCGGCGGCGCGCAAGGCTTCGTAAGCCATAATCCCGGTGGAGACGAGTGTCACATCGCGCCCCTCGCGCAGGAGCTTAGCGCGGCCGAGCTCAAAATCTCCGTGCAGTTCGGGGACCACCGGGTAGGTGTCGCGGCCGAAGCGAAGATACACTGGTCCGACAAAGGACGCCGCGGCCAGCGTGGCCTGGCGGGCTTCCTCGTAGTCGCCGGGGACGAGTACGGTCAGGTTCGGCATGGCGCGGGTGATGGCGAGGTCCTCGCAGGCCTGGTGCGAAGCGCCGTCGCCTCCCGTTGAGACTCCGCCATGGGTGGCACCGACTTTGACATTGAGCTTGGGGTAGGCGATCGAGTTGCGCAGTTGATCGCTGGCTCGGGTCGTGGCGAACATCGCGAAGGTAGTTGCGAAGGGCAGGAACCCTTCGAGGGCAAGGCCAGCGGCAACGGAAAACTCGTTCTGTTCGGCGGTGCCGCAGTTGATATGGCGCTGCGGGAACCTTTTCTGGAAATCCGAAGTCTTGGTCGCTTTCGACACATCTGCATCGAGCACGAGTAAGTCGGGCCTCTGGGGAGCAAGTTCAATCAGGGCGTCGACGTAACCCTGGCGGGTTTGTTTGGTCTCAACCATGGGATAGCTCTTTCAGTGCCCGGGACAGATCGGCGTCGGAAGGGGGGCCGCTGTGCCACGACGCGGCGTCCTCCATGAAGGATACCCCCTTCCCCTTGGTGGTATTGGCCACGATCATGGTTGGTCGACCGCAGGGTTCACGTTTGGCCTGTGCGACGGCGTCGAGGATCTGCCGGTAGTCGTGGCCGTCGATTTCCCACGAGTTCCACCCGAAGGCGCGCCATTTTTCAGGCAGCGGATCAAGTGGCATCACGTCTTCGGTGTCGCCGTCGGTCTGGAGGCGGTTGCGATCGGTGAAGGCGATCAAGTTGGTCAGTTTGTATTTGTGGGCGAACATCGCGGCCTCCCAAATTTGTCCTTCCTGCTGTTCACCGTCGCCGCAGAGAACGTAGTAATGGTGCTGGTCCCCGCGGAGCGCGGCGCCCAGGGCCATGCCGCAGGCGGTGGAGAGCCCGAGGCCCAAAGTACCGGTGCTCGCCTCGATGCCGGGTGTCTTGGCGGAGCAGGGGTGACCTTGGAGGTGGGAGCCCGGACGACGGAACGACGCGAGGTCACGGTGCGGAAAGTACCCGCAATCGGCGAGCACCGCATAGATGACGGGAGAGCAGTGACCTTTGGAGAGGATAAACCGATCGCGTTCCGGCCAGTCGGGATTCCGCGGATCATGGCGCATGACCGAGTAGTAGAGGGCCGTGACGAGGTCGGCAGCACCGAGGCTGCCGCCAGGATGGCCCGACTGTCCTGCATGTACCATGAGCAGAATCTCGCGGCGGATGCTGCGCGCCTTGTCGCGCAGGAGCCCCAGATTGGTCGAGGGCGGACTAGCGGTAGAGGTTGTCATGGAGCAGCAAGCGGAGCGTCCCAGATGCCGACCGCACGGATCGGGGAACCGTCGCGACCGCGAAAATTCAATGGGAAGCCGACAAAGGTGAATGTCTCCGGTACGGCGTCGAGGTTGGCGAGGCTCTCGACCAAGACTATCTCGATGTTCTTCGCGAGCAGGATGTGGTGAAGTTCGAGCCACTGTTTGCCGGGAGTGGGCAAATCCATTCCGAGAAGACGAATTCTTCGGGCCGCGAGGTAGCGGGCGGCATCGAGAGTGAAGGAAGGGAAGTCGGTGAAGAATTCTGGTTGGCCGAATCGGCGGTGCCAGCCAGTGTTGACGATGATCTTCGCTTCGGGGACAAAGTGAGCGGAAAATGGCTCAAGGTCTGCGACGGTGATTTCCCCGCTTGCCGCTTTGGGGATTCGGAGCATGCGCGCTGCCCCGTGGAACCAAGCGAGCGGCATCTGCTCAAGGGTGCGCCCGTCGTCGAAGAAGTGAAACATCGCATCGAGATGGGTGCCCTGGTGCGTGCCGAAGGAGACTTCGCTGGTGTTGTAGTGCTCGCGCGCGATCGTCCCCCTGGGCTGGACCGAGGTGATGGGATCATTGGGAAACGCCGGCGCCCCATGGTACATCGGGTGCGATAGATCGGCGTAGCGCGACGATGGAGGAACGGTGTTCAAGCAATGGCCTCCACCATAGCAGTTGACTGCAGCCGTGTCGTTAGCCGCGACGGAATGTCATTTCGCTTCGGTGGAAAGCCGCGCCAGCGGTTGCAGGCGCCATTCAGTCGGTGCCGCTCCGGTCTGCTGCCGGAAGGCGCGAGCAAACTCGTGCTGGCGCTGGTAGCCGCACCGCTGGGCGATTTCCTTGATGTTGAGGGAGGATTCCAGGAGCAGGTTCTTGGCATGCTGGAGCCGCAGACGAAGCATCATGTCGCGGGGCGAGCAGCCAAAGGCGCGTTTGAATCCGTGGCGCAAAGAATCGTAATTGGGCAGTTCGTGAATCCGTTGCTGGAAATCGCCCGGCTCGCCCACCGAGGCATTGACCAGATGCCAGAGCTTGATCACGTCCGGATGGCCGGCGGTGGGCGTCAGGGTCTCGGTCGTCTGGCCATCCGCCCAGCGCTGCACGGAGATCAGCAGCAAGCTGAGCCAGGCCATTTCCGCTTGGGGGCGAAGCGCCTGCTCTCGCGTGCGCTCGTTGAGAAGTTGCAGAAAAAGCCAGCGGAAGGTCTCGGCCTGTTCGGACCGCAACGTCCAGACCCGGCGCGTCGGATCGGTATTGGCCAGCGCGGGATAGCCCGCCAGGAGCGAGAGTGGGGCGGAAAAGTGAACCACCCAGAATCGAGGGGACTGTTGTCGGCTGCTCCAACTCGCGTGGCTTTCACCGGCGTGGTAGAAGAGAAGGGTATCCCGCGGGGCGGCGAGTTTGCCGGGCGGATAACCGATGGTGGCGGAGTCGTCCGAAACAAATGTGAATTCGCAAAAGGAATGACTGTGCCACGCATAGTGCTGACCCGGCGAGGCCGCCAGGCAGCGCATCGAGATTACCGCCGGTTCAGGCAGGGGCAACGGGGTGTTTTTGGCGTTCAAAGAGGTGCTGGAGCTGTAGCTCTGGATTTTATCTGGCGGCAAGCGTCGAGTTAAGCGAGGGGATGAGGAATTCCGTCGGGGCGAAACTTTTTTCCAGTGGCGCTGAATTCAACCGCGGCGATTGCGCGTAGCATCACCGGGAGACACAGTCGCCTGTCGCCGAGCGACAATTCGCGCGCAGCCTTTCCCAACCCCTGGTTCCACCCCCATGTTCAAACTTTCGTTCATCGCGGCGCGGTCGTGCGTTGTTTTCGCGTTTGCCGCCTTGTCGCCGTTTCTTGGCCGGAGCTCGGCGCAAGACGTGTTCCGCGAGGTCACCTACACCTATGGCGCGTCGCCCACCACGCACTTCGCGGAACTCGATCCAGAAACCAAACGGGTCTTCACCGGCGAACACGCCGCGATGGCAACGATGAAGCGCCACGTGCCCAAGTCCGTCACGCTTGACCTGGCCGGTGCGACGCGTGCGGAACTCAGCGTGGAATACTGGGGTGGGCACATCGGCACCGCGGGCCAGCGCTTTCGCGTCAACAACCACGATTGGATCGACCTGCCACAACCCAGCGGCACCCCCACGGAGCCGCAGCGGTATTACCGTACCCTGCTCGGCAACAACTCGGCTCCCATACCCCTCGCGCAGTTGCGCGACGGCGAAAACGCCTTCCGCTTTACAGCCGGCAAGCAGATCGCCTTTGCCAACGACTGGGGCTTTTACTGGATCTACGATTTCACCGCACGGGTGTACTACGATGCCGCGAAAAAGCCGCACCCGACCGGCGAGATGATTGCGCCGAGCGCAGGCTCGATCTTTGATGACACGCTGCGGCTCGAGGTAGCGGCCAGCAGCCCGAATGGTTCGATCGCTCGGGTGGAATTCATTGGCGAATACGACGATTTCGACTGGGACGGCGACGGCGTGTGGCGGGAGTGGCAGTATGCGACGAGCCACGGTGTGCTGCACCACCACCTCGGCACCGTAACACGCTACCCGTGGCGCCTGAAATGCGACACGCGTTGGCTGCCTGATCAGGCGCAGCCCATCCGGGTACGCGCCCGCATCACCGACAGCACCGGTCTCACGTATCTTACGCCGCCGGTCGACAATGTCGTGCAGCGTCGCACTCATCGCGGAGTGCGCATGGTGAAATGCGACGTGGTGCCTGAGAAGTGGATGTCGCGCGCGGGCAAGGAGTCTCCCAAGGGTGGTTTCGTTCTGACTCCAGCAGATCTGGTGGGGGCGACTTTTGCCCGGCTCATCGTGTCGACCTGGAGCGGCGATGTAGAGGACACCAGCGTCCATGAACTGCGCCTCAATGGCGAGCGGCTCGCCAGCCGCTTCGGTGAGTTTCACAACTACGATCAGGATGCAATCGAGGTGCCGTTGGGTCGTTTGAAGGTGGGGCGCAACGAGATCAGCCTCTTCTCCACCTTTCCGGGGCACATGTTTGAAATCAACTGGCCCGGCCCGGTGCTGCTGATCGAATACAAGAAGTGAGTTCGTCGCAGTTTCAGCCTCTCCTCGGGACGATCGCACTCCTCACGGGGTTCCTGCCGACGCCCGTTTGCGGTGTAACAATCACCGACGCTATCCACGAAGGTCGGGCGCAATTCAGGATCGAAACAGCCCGGGCCACGTATTTCTACGATCGGTCGGGCGGCGGTTTCTCCCGCCTGATCGATCGAGACGGCAATGATTGGATCTCCTTCAAGAAGGAGCCGCTTTCTGGAACGCGCGCGGCTGCTGGGGCAGGATATCGCGGGATTCCAAACCTGGTGTTTGGCGCTGGCAATCCAGACGCGGGTGCGGGCCATCCAGGACACGACCAATGCGAGAGCACGGTCATCGCCGCGGATGCAATTCGGACGGTAAGCAAGAGCGGACGCTGGGGGTGGGTTTGGCGCTTCAGTGAAGAGCACGCCGCGCTCACCATTGAGAAGGCCGACCCGGAGCGGCCGTATTGGTTCTTGTACGAAGGCACGATAGGCGGCCGCTGGTCGCCGCGCAGCCATTTCTGGGGCACGAATCGCGGTGGGCCTCGCCGCGAGCAGCCATTCGGAAGAGACAAGGTTTTCGACTCATGGCGTTGGGTCTACTTTGGTGACGACGCGGCGCCGCGAGTGTTGCTGGCGGCGCAAGTGGCGGGCGATGATGCGAGCGACACCCTTTGGTATATGGGTACCACAGCCGAAGAGCTTGCCGCGCCGGATGGGATGATTGTCTTCGGTTTCGGTCGGGGCGCGGCCGGCCCGCTGCTGCGGGGCGCGGGTCAGCGGTTTCTGATCGGACTGGTCGAGGAAACCGCGGGAGGGCTCGATGGTCACGCCCGCCTGGCGGACGTGGCGGCGCGTTGGCTTGCCGCGGCCGAAAGCGCCGATGGGGCGCCGTCCATCGAAGTGTGGTACGGCGACGAACAGCACTTTGGGCGCCTCGGGGTGCCGCAGAAGTGGATAAATATCCTCGGGCGCGCGACCGCTCGCGCCGGTTTGGCGTCGCTCCACTATTCGCTCAACGGTGCGGTGCCGATGGCACTTTCCGTTGGTGCCGACGGCTATCGGTTGGCGCGCCCGGGTGACTTCAACATCGATCTCGAATACGATGCGTTACCGGCGGGTGCAAACATTTTGAAGCTTGTCGCGTCTGACGTTGCCGGACGGCGCGCCGAGCGCACGGTCACCGTCCACTGTCATCGTGGCCGCGTATGGCCATTGCCCTATGCCGTGGATTGGCGCCAGGAGCAGACGATTACGGATGCCGTGCAGATCGTGGATGGCCGATGGAAACTCGAGGCTGAGGGCGTGCGCACCGTAGAGCCGTACTACGATCGCATTCTCGCCTTTGGCGACCGGACGTGGACGGATTACACGGTGACGGTGGCTGTGACCTTTCACAGCTACGCGCCGCCGCTGAAGTCCGCGCCGACTTACGGCGTAGCGCATGCAGCAATCGCAGCGCGATTCCCGGGACATTTTGCGGACCAGAGGCGACCGCATGTGCAATGGTATCCGCTCGGCGCCGTGGCAGAGTTTCGGCTTGGGCAGCAACTCGATCAGAGTTCGTGGCGAATTTTTCGAGATGGCACCGCCAACTCTCGCGCCGTTGCGATTGTGGAGCCGCGGATGAGGCGCGTCGAACTCGGCATCCGCTACCAGCTAAAGCTCCGGGTCGACACTCTGCCCGGTCCTGCGGCGCGTTACCGAGTGAAATCGTGGAAATACGGTGACCCCGAACCGGCGCGCTGGGACATGGACTCGAAAGAGGGGGGCGCGACGATAGCATCCGGAGGGGCGCTCCTTGTGTCCCATAACACCGACGTGACCTTCGGTAAATTCACCGCAACTCAAAACGATCCCGAGGAGCCGTAGGCCGCCCTTGATGCTCTGCCGATGAAGGTCGCCAAGGCCGTCCACTGCCGGCGCGGCACTTCGACAGCGGATCTTGGAGAGATAATTCTGGCTTTCGGTTTCAACCTTTCCGCGCTGTGTAGTTCAGCGGATGGCATCAGGACGTAAAGTTGGCTCGTGCCCGCACACCATGACGGACGTCCATTCTTCTCAGCAGTTGCTCGGGCGCTCTTTAGTGATGGCGCTGGTGGCTTTGCTCGCTTGGTCTGGCATCTGCATGCCCAATTGATTTTCCACGCCATCGTGGATTCTTCGCCCGAAGGGTACCACCATCCGTTGGCCGAATGTGGGGCACTGCTGGGTTACCTGCAGTTGAAGGGCATCAAGGTCATTCCTCCGGGCGAACTACTTCGAGCCGCACCGCCTTCGGGTCGCGCTGGCAGGGACTAACGCTCACATTGGACTTCTTTCTGACTCCAGCCGTTGCCTTGCCTCACGCGCACTGTTGCGCGCTGTGCGGTGGCCGCGAAAACGTGGAATCGTCCGGTGCCAAGGTCGTAGTCCACACGTCCAACCCGGTCAATGGAGTCGAGAATCACTTCAAAACGGGCCGTTTTTAAGAATCCAGCGACAATGAAGCTGCCGCGTGGTGGCAAAGCCGGAGGTGTGCGGTTCAGTACCAGAAACTCAGTTCCTACTTTGGCGCGAAACGCCTTTTGCGCCGGAGTTTCATTCGCGTCGTGCAGGCGGTTGTCACCGACACCCGTCTGTTCGTGATACGTGACGAGAGCGCCTTTCCCTTGGCCGTGAGCCGCGCCGACCCAAAGCCGCGCGTGTTGTGCCGGGACCCGCACGTCCTCGGCGCCATGAAACACGAGGATGGGAGTGAGCAGGTTGCCGACGGTCGTGAGTCCACTCCGACTGCGGTAACCCTCGGCATTGGTTGCAGGTGAGCCGCCGATCCAGGCGGGACGCCCCTGCGGGTCCTTGCCGGCTATGCCCTCCATTTCATCGCGAAACTCTCCCTTGGCGTCGAAATGGTGCCAGAGTGCGTAGTCGCTGATGCCAGAACTCGCGCGGGCCGCGGCGAAGTAGTCTGGAAACTTACCGACCAGGGCAAAGACGTTGCCACCGCCACCGCTGCCGCCCGAAAGCAGCACGATTTCGGGCGAGGCGATCCGATCGCGGTAGTGCACCTTGGCAAATTCGACCGCGTCGACCACGTCTTGCAGTTCCCAGCCGTTGCAGTCGGGTGTTCCGGTCGAGTCGCCGCGGCCGCGCATCTCGGGAGAGATGGAGAAGTATTCTTTGGCCAAGGGATCCGGGGTGTTATCGGTGTGCGCCTTCTTCACGGAGCCGTGCCATCCGTGCATGCTCACCACGAGAATCCCTTTGGGAGCCCGGCACTCAAAACGGGCGAACAACCGAAGCTTGGGGTGGATGCTGCTGGTGTACTCCCGATAGTCGTGAACCGGTGCCGGCGCCGTTGCCTTGTTGACACGGGCAGCGAACCCGGCGTGCGGCCAAGCGAAGAGGGCCAGGGGCAACAATCCACGGCGGCACAAACGCAACAGGAGGAGCGTGGGTTTCATCGTGAACTTCGCGCAGGGGCGAGCAGCGTTCTGAGCTACCCAGGAAAGGGGCGAAACTTGGTCCCAGGATGAAGGGGCTTCACTGCGAACGGGCCGGAGGGTTGGTTCCCCACGACAGCGATTCGAGGTAGCGCAGACTCTTTGGAATCTGGCCAAGCGGGTCGGTGGATTCGTCCTCGATGAAGTAGTGCTTTATGCCCTGGCGCTGGCCTTCGCGCAACGCCGCGGAGACATCGATGATGCCGGAGCCCACCACGACGTCGTTGCTCCGGTCGGTGCGGCCGGTGAAGAGGCCGGTCTTCGTGCCGGTCCGCATGTCCTTTATGTGCATCAGGTGCCAGCGGTTGGGGTGTCTCTGCATCAGTTTAACAGGGTCCTGACCGGCGTGTACCGCCCAGAAGATGTCGATCTCAAAGCAGACCAGCTGTGAATCGGTTTTTTCCGCGAGCAGATCGAACAGCGTGCGACCCGCGCCATGCGGAACGAATTCATCGCCATGCGGGTGGAAGAAGAAACGGATCCCAGCGCGGCCGAGCGCCTCGCCGGCACGGTTGAAGGTGTTGGCGGCGTCGACCATGTCGGCCTCAGTGAGGGCGCGCCGGTCAGGGCGCGAGATGCTTCCGACGCCGACGTAGCGCACGCCAAGCGCCTTGGCCTCGGCGACGACCTTATCCAGATTCCGGGCGACTTCGTCGTAGCTCCAGTTGCCGGAGACCGGCTTGAGTCCGACGGCGAGGAGACGGGCTCGGAGCTGGGCGTGCGGCAGACCGGCAGGGACGCCGGCGATTTCGACCTCGATAAACCCGAAGGCGCGGGCTGTTTGGAGTCCGAGCGGGACGTTGGTTTTCAGGATGTCACGTAGACTCCAGAGTTGGAGTCCGACGGGGCCGTGAAAACTCGCATTGGTTCCGACGCCGCGGGCCCCGCTTCGAGTGCCGCCGTTGAGCCAGACATCGACCCGCGGAACCTCCCAGTTGTAAGGCTTTTGAAGGATGTCGAGGTCGCCGTCGCCGTCGAGATCGCCCAAACGGGTCTCATGCCAACCGAGACCGATCGCGAATTCGGTCTTACGGAAATTGCCTCGGCCGTCGCCGTAGAAAATCCAAGCAGTGGCGTTGGGGTTGTCCGGTATCACCGCCTTGTGGGTCCACTTGGCCATCTCGGCTACGAAGATGTCGAGGTGGCCATCGCGATCGATGTCGCCGAGTTGGAGGCTGTGGCCGTGGTTGATGGCACGTTCGAGAAGCTCATGCGGCTTCCAGTCAGCGGGATTGAGCGGATCCCCGGTGCATTCATACCAGCGTATCGGGCCGCTGCCGTCACCGGGTGAAACCACGATCTGCGGGAACTTCGAAGGCTTAAAGTAGCCGGCAAAGATGAGGCCACCGTGCGTGGCAAACTTGATCTGCTTGAACTCCCGTCCGCCAACGTGCTTGAACCATGAATCGCAGGCGAGGATGTCGATTCTGCCATCCGCATCGATATCATATGCCGACACGCCTTCGATGTAGGGCACGCCGTTCGGCTTCGCCCCGGCTAGCACTGTCGAGATCGGCCATTCAGTGGCGGTGCGCGGGTTGTCAGGGATCTCGGCGAGAAAGAGCGTGCTGACCTTTTGGTTCCAGAATGCCAGCTGGGGGCGGCCGGTACCGAGGAAATCGGCGAAGCACTGATCGTGGTGTTGTTTCGCGCCACTCTTTTTGATCAAATGGCGCTTCCAGGGGGCATTCTTTTCGAAGTGCGGCGCGGGATTCTCCCACCACCACACCTCGGCGCTCTGGTAGTCACCCCCGAACACGACATCCAAGTCACCATCGCCATCGATGTCAGCGATCGCGCCGCCGGCCTCGAGGGTGAGCGGTTCGCTCTCGATCACGTATTGAATCCAACCGGTGGCGATGCGCCGGTAAAACAAAAGAGCGGGGCCTTTGTGGCGAAAACTGAGAATGAAGTCGTTGGTGCCGTCCTGGTCGAAATCGGCGACGACCGCACCGGTTTGTTGAGTGGAGCCACCGGGGTGGGCGGCGAGGTCCCCAGCGCGACTGGAAAGGTGTTGCCATTCGATGGCGGGCTGGGGCGCGGTGGCCGCGCAGAGGAAGGTCGAAGTGAGCGCGGCGCAGGCAAGGATTGGGAGAGGGGGGAAGGAGGTGAGGCTGGGGCTCATTTGGGCAGATGGTGCAGGAAATCGATTCTATAGGCGCTGGGCGCGAGTTGCCGCCAGGCGACCGCCCTGATAAGGCAGACGATGCTAACCCAAGGAGGTTTGGCCGTCTTCAGCCAAGATGGAATTTTGTTTCGCGCCGACGGAAGGCACCCCAGGTTTTCGCGGGACGCTGGTAAGGCTGACCTGCGATTGACTGTCTTCCGACGCCTTCCCGGGCTCTCGTGGGTTGTTTCCGCGCTGGCGAAACGGTTTTCCGCGCGCGCTAAATACGAACAGGGGTGTCTTGGCTACGATTTGGACAAACTCATGTTACTGTTCCGCTGCTTGATCATTGCCGCGCTGCTTGGGTCGATTGCAGAGGCGCCGGCAGCAGTGCGTCTCACCCCTGGAGTGCCGTTGTTTGTTCCCGAAGGTGCACCGGCATCCGTGTTACTCGCCGTCGAAGACCTCCGGCGGGATTTGGAGATGGTCCTCGGCGCACCGTCACCAGTCGTCACGGAACTGGCCGTGCTGCGTGGACGCAGCGCGATCTTGATTCTCGGCGCCAACCAAGCACCGCCCAGGTTGCACGACAGCAGGGTCACTGGCCGCGAATCCCACGGGATACACGTGGGCGAACTCGAAGGCACGCCACACATCGTCCTGGAAGGTGCGGATCCTCGCGGCGTGATCTACGCCATCTACTCGTTTTCGGACGAGTTTCTCGACGTGCCCCCGCTGTGGTACTGGTCCGGATGGAAGCCGAAACGGCGCAACGCGATCGAGGTGCCAGCCGACACCGTGCGGTTGTTTCCGCCAGCGTACGTGCGCTGGCGGGCGTGGTTCAACAATGACACCGACTTTCTCACCCCGTGGCGCGAGCGGTCGCCGGCGAATGATCACGCGGTTTACGAGACGGTGCTGCGGCTGAAGTACAATACCTATGAAATAGGCTCCGTTGCCGACTTGCGGCGTGACTCGCCGCCGTTTGCCGTGAATCCGGATGCCGCCGGGGCGCACGCGCGGGGACTGGTGATCACGCACCATCACACTTCCCCGTTGGGCTCGAGCCTGCGCGACTGGGACGCGTTTTGGCGGCGGCAGGGCCGCGAGCCAGCGCCGCTCACGGTTAGCGCGCACGCGAATCTGGCGGCGTTCTGGCGGTACCACGCTGAAACGGCGAAGCGCGCTGGTTTTGAGCAGGTCTGGACGATCGTGTTTCGTGGCGCGGGCGACATTCCATTCTGGCAGACGTTCCGGGATGCGCCGGCCGAGACGGCGGCACGTGCGCAGATCATCAGCGACATGTTGCGCGCGCAGGTTGCGATCGTGAAGGAGGTCACCGCCGATCCGGCACCAGACATGCGCACAACGCTCTACAACGAAGGCTCGACGATGTTTGCCGCCGGCCTCCTGCGTCCACCCGCAGAGCCGACGCTCATCTGGAATTTCGTTGCCGCGCGACGCGACCACTTCCCGGCCGAGGATGTGCGAGGATTCAAGGCGCCGCCGGATCGACTGATTGGTTATTATCTCAATTTCCAATTCACTTCGAGCGGTTCACATCTCGCCGCCGCGGAAGGTCCTTGGAAGATGGCCGCAAATTACCGGATTGTCGACGCCACCGGCGACCGGCCGCTCGCGTTCACCGTGGTGAATGCCGGGAACATCCGGGAACATCTCGCTGAGCTCTCGGCCAACGCCGACATGATGTGGCGGTTCAGAGAGTTCGACGCCGACGAATTCCTCCGGAGGTTCTGCGCCCGCTATTTCGGCGCAGCGCAGGCGGCCGAGGCGGCGGAACTCTATCGCGCCTACTACCAGGCTTACTGGACGCAGAAGCCGTCTGACATTCCCGGTTTCGCCCGCCAGTATCTGTTTCAGGACATGCGTTACGCGCGGGCAGTTGAGATGCTGCTCAAGGACATGGCCGCCGGGATCCACCGCCCCAACCCGCTCGACGGCCATCCACTCGACCGGCCCGACACCGGGGGCGGATATTTCCGGGTCGAACTGCGGCCCGGCGATGCAAATCAGGTTGCCGCGCTGCTCCGCGGCACGGCCGAATCGGGCAGACAGTTCGCCGCCATCGTCGCTCAGGCGGATGCGCTGATGCCGCGCATCGCCCCGGAAGGCCGTGTCTTCTTCGACGACAATCTCCGGCTTCGCGCGCGTGTCATGCAGCAGCTCAATTCCCTGTTGCACGAGTCAACGCTCGCCTACCAAGCGTATGGAAATCAGGAGGCAAGGCGCCGGCATCTGGCGGCCGCGGTGGGATGCGTCGAATCGGTGCGGGCGATGCTCGATTTAACGCAGCACAGAACCTTCGCCGGCTGGTATGACAGCGACCGGGTATTCGGCCTCGATGCACTGCGGGATAAGTTGCGGCAGGAAATCGCGTCTGGACGTTGATCGCAGCGAGTGGAGCTGCCGGCATGGTCGACTGAGTTTTGTTGTTACCTGGTTCGCGCGAAGTTCAGGTTTCCGGTGGTTGTCGTGAGTAGGATTTGAACTTGGGCAGCAGGTTGGCTGCGTCCGCGAAAGCGAAACATTTTTCCGCTTCCGCTAAATACGGGGCGTACCCATTTCGGCTATTGTCGTCGTAGCGGCGTCCATGCCCGTTCAACGAGCGAGTGACGCCGGCCAAGCGACCCCGACCTCCCCAAACCCTCCGCTGCACCGGCGCCACGCCACGTGACCGGTGTTCCGACTGCTCACCATGATCCCCAACTCCAGGTTTGTTTTCGCGAGCTGCCTCGCGCAGCTGGTTCTCACCTCAATGCTCGCTGCGCAAGTCGCCCCGACGCCGAACATTCCCGCGGCTACGCTCGCCCGCTACGACACCAACAAGAATGGCCGGCTCGAACCCGAAGAGCAACGTGTCTACGAGAGTGATCTGAAGCAGATTCTAACCCGTGGGAATGCCACGACCGGAGGCGATGAGACGGTGATCCTCTCGCCGTTCGAGGTCACCGCCAACAACAGGGGTTATCAGGCCACGAATACCATGTCGGGCACGCGTCTGAATTCGCAACTCGAGGATCTCGGCGCCGCCATCTCGGTCATCACCAAGGAGCAAATGGCGGATCTCGCGATGCTCGATATCAACGACGTGTTCCTTTACACGGGCAGCACCGAGGGCACCGGACAGTACACCCAAATCGACGAAGTTTCGGGTCGGGGGGAAACCACCGACGCCACCGCAGGTGATCCCGCCAATGCCAATCGCATTCGCGGCATCGGTCGGGCCAATGTCTCTAGCGGCAATTTCGAGACGAGCAACCGGGTGCCGCTCGACCCAATCGACTCCGACGGGGTAGAAATCAGCCGCGGGCCCAACGCCAGCATCTTCGGCTTGGGGAACCCTTCCGGCACCGTCAACATCATCGGAGCCACGGCCAATCTTCAGCGGAACCGGTCAACGGTCAGTTTTCGCGCCGACAGCTTCGAAGGCTGGCGCAGTTCCGTCGATGTGAACCGGGTCCTGTTCAAGGACCGCCTGGCGATCCGCGTCAGCGGCGCCAAGGAGCACACTGGATTCGACCTCAAACCGTCGGGCGTCGATACCAAGCGATTCAATGGCATGTTGTCCTTTCGTCCGTTCAAGCGGACCATGATTCGAGCCTCCTACCAATATTACCAAGCCGACGGTACGCGGCCAAATTCGATTCCGCCGCAGGATGGCGTCACCGCCTGGCGCCAGGCCGGTTCGCAAACTTGGGACCCGCTCACCAGTTCCCTCAAGTTGAACGGGGTTGTCACTCGGACCACGCCGCCGGGCTACACCTACGTGCCGACGGCCAACTATGGTGTGCAATACGTCGACCGTGGAGGCATCGGGTATTGGGGCCAGTTTTATGGCGCGACCGGCGGCACATCTCCTTTCGGAGCGCTGCAGTCCACGCGCCGCGTTGTTGTGACGACTTCGCAGTTTCAGGATAATCAGCCGCTAATCGGGCGCCGCACCACGGTAATCACCGATCGAAACGTCTACGACTGGCAGTCGCTGAATCTCTATTCGCAGAATAGCTTCGAGGACAAGACGGAGACATCGCGGGTGACGCTGGATCAGATTTTTCTGGAGACCCAACGGCAGACTCTGGCGGCCCAGTTTGGCTGGTTCCGCGAGGACTCGGAGCGATTCAACCGCTACCTCATGGCGGACGGCGCGACGCAGGGCACGACCGGGATGCTTTCCGTCGATATTAACGAGCGACTGCTCAACGGCGCCGCCAACCCGTATTTCCTGCGACCGTTCATCTTTCAAGCCGAGCCGCGCATCCGGAACATGCCCCTGACAAATGACGTGGCGCCAGTGGTTGGGTACGCACAACCTCGTCGGCTATGGCGAGTACAAGAACAAGGTGCAGAAGACCTATTTCTACCGCGAAGATATCAACAGCATCAATCCGTGGACGTTTGTCAGCGCCACCAATCCCACGTCGCTTAAGAACGGGAATCAACCCGTGCGTGAGTTTCTCCGTTTTTACGTTGGCGACAACGTGGGTCAAAACATCGAGTACGCCCCCGGTCCGGTTAAGTACGGTTCGTATACCTACAACTATGGCGATGCCATCACTGGTGTTTTTCAAAACGACCCGATCTCACTCGGCCTGGTCCCTCTGAATTTCAACGGCACGCGAGTGATCCAGAAAACCGAAGGAGCGGTCCTGCAAAGTCATCTGTGGCGGGACCGGTTGGTCAGCACTTTCGGTAAGCGCGAGGACCGGCACTACACGAAGCTGAACAATGCCTTCGCAGTGACTAACCGTGGTTTCGACTTCAATCACGACATCCAAAACCAGTTCCGCACGGACCCCTGGCAGATCCGCGAGGGCAGCGCCATTCAGAAAGGAGCGGTGTTGAAACTATTCCGCGGCTGGGACATCATCGAGCGGCCAGCGTCGGTCGGTACCGGCCTCACGCGGTTCTTTGCCCAGACGCTGCGTGGGCTCAACGTGCATTACAACCGATCGGACAGCTTCCTGCCCGCTGCACCGGCGCAGAATGTCTTTTTCGAGTACCTACCCGATCCCAAAGGCGAAGGTAAGGACTACGGTTTTTCCCTGAACCTGTTTGACGGAAAGCTCTTCCTCAAGGTGAACAAATACGAGACAATGACGCTCAACTCGCGCGGGGGTCCCTCGAACAGCATCGCCGCGGCGGCCTTGGCGCTCGACTACTACGGGATCGCAGGCGGAGTGGAATACAGTCTGCAGGTAAAGACCGAACAGTGGCTCCGGGCGGCCAACCCGGGGATCACCGATGCCCAGCTTAAAGTTCAACAGGCCGCCCTCATGGGCATCGCGCCCATCGAGCGCGAGGAGTTCCGGGCCATTCCTCGGGCGGAAACGGATGACATCCTGAGCCGCGGGAAAGAGTACGAACTCCATTTCAATCCGGTGAACTACTGGACGTTGACGGCGAATTTCACCGATCAGCAGACGATAAATTCGCGGATGGGACCCAATGTCGCCGCCTACGTCCAGCAGCGACTGCCCTATTGGACGACGATCATCGATCCCACTCCCACCGCCACGGGCTCCAGACTTTGGTTCGATCAGATGTATACGGTAAACGAGACCCAACGCGCACAGTATGACCGCGCCGTGGCCGGTGCACTCCAGACGGCGCGGGCCTTGGAGGGTCTCGCTCGACCCCAGATCCGGCGCTACCGGGGAAATCTGGCCACCACCTTCCGCCTGTCGGGAATCTCGGATCACAGGATCTTGCGAAATATCGCGCTCACGGGTGCGGCCCGCTATGAAAGCAAGGCTTCAATCGGTTTCCTCGGCACGCCGGATGCGGGCGGCGTCTACCGGAACTACGACGTGACCCGATCAATTTATGACCGGGGCCAGATCAACGCCGATGCGGGCGTCGCCTACCGTACGAGGTTGTGGCGCAACAAGGTCGGTTCCACTTTTCAGCTCAACGTGCGCAACATCAATGAGAGCGGTCGGCTCCAGCCCATCAACGCCCTGGTGACCGGGCAGATCTACCAATACCGCATCATCGCGCCGCGGCAGTTCATCGTCACGGCGACGTTTGATCTCTAATCTTGGATCGCCGCTATCCGGCGTTTCTGCGCAAGCACCCACCGCCCGAACGCTGATGCAGCGTCAAAGGTGCAGTCCGGTGCCACAGCAGTCCTCAAAATGATCCTAGCCGTCCGCCGTGGGCTTCGCCCCCTCCTCGCCGCGACGTTTCTGGCCGCAGCGCTCTCGGCCGCCGATCGACTCCCTCGAATCGGCATCGGCGCCATTCCCTTTCGGCACACAATCGTCGACGGTTCGGCCGATCTCACGCGGCCGGCCAAGGCGGTCGGCGATATGAACGGCGACGGCTTCATCGACATCGTGTGTGGGGGAAGCACGGGCTTGTTCTGGTATGAGTACCCGACCTGGACCAAACGTGTGATCGATCCCACCCGGGTGGAGAACGACTTCGGTTTTTCGGTCGACATGCAGGTGGGCGACATCAATGGCGACGGCCGACTCGATGTCATTGTCGGCGACTACAAGCGCACTCACACCGTGCAGTGGTACGAAAACCCCGGCCCCATGGGGGGCGCCTCCGGTCGGTGGCAAGCGCATCTGATCCATACCTTCAAGGCGCAATACAATCACGACGTCGAGGTCGGCGACTTTGACCGGGACGGCCGGCTCGACGTGCTGTTGCGTGCGCCGAACGGTTTGACGGAACTGCTCTTTCAAAACACCCCGGATTCCTGGACGCCGGTCGCGATCTGCCAGGAACCCGGCGAAGGTTCGGCGCTGGCCGATTTGGACGGCGACGGCGATCTGGATGTCGTGCAGGCCAACTACTGGTTGGAATGTCCGTCAAATCCCCGGCAAGGCGGATGGCAGAAACACGCTTTTGCCGCGGGCTGGCCGAACCGCGTCGGGGTCACGGTGACCGACTTGAACCGCGACGGCCGGCCCGACATTGTTTTGGCCCCCGCGGAATCCGCCGGCCGGTTGTCGTGGTTCGCGGCGCCCGCCGATCCAAAAGCCAGCTCGTGGCATGAGCACGTGATTTGCCCGGAAGTCGACTACGTGCACACCTTCAAGGTGGTTGACATGAACCACGACGGTGCGCCGGACATCGTATTCGGCGAGATGCACCAGGCGGCGCGGAAACGCGTGGGGATTTTCATCAACCAGGGCGACAGCGAGAGCTGGCAGTTTCAACTTCTGGGCCAGGGAGGCACGCACAACCTCCGGGTGGCGGACCTTGGCAACGACGGTGATCTCGACCTCATCGGTGCGAATTGGTCTGTCTGGGTACCTCCCTTGCCCGGGAAAAGACGCGTCTTCGATGGCGCAAACCCGCTCGAGATCTGGGAGAATCTCTCCGGACGGATCGCGGTGGCGGCTTCCCCGCGGGCCGGCCGGCGAATTGCCCTCGACCGGTGGACCCACATCACGGTGGATGATGCGCGCGCCAAGTACGGCGACTTTGCAGAGCCGAAATGGCTGAAGTACTATGGCCTCGCGACGGCCGACCTCTCCGGCCACGGCAACGGGCTAAGGGACATTGTCTCGGGCCGCTACTTCTACCGAAACCCCGCCGGCGACCTGACTGGGAAATGGGAACGCACCGATTTTGGTTCCAATATCGACGCGTGCCTCATCGCGGACGTGGATGGCGACGAGTTCGCCGATATCATAGCGATGGAATTTCCCTCCATCCACTGGCTCGAAGCCACCGACCGCCGCGCCACGGCGTGGACAAAACGCACTGTGGCGGCAGCTCCGCGCACCAAACACGTGAACAGCCAAGGCTTCACCACCGGTCAAATCATCCCCGGTGGCAGGTTAGAAATTGTGTTCGCGACCGACGATGGGGTTTACTTCTACGAGATACCCGCTTCACCCGAAGCGGGCAACTGGCCGCGCACGCTCATCACTAAGGACGCTTCCGATGAAGGTATCGACCTCGCCGATATAGACGGCGATGGGTTGCTCGACCTGATCGCCGGGAACAATGAAAAATACCTCGCGTGGTGGAAGAACCCCGGCAATGGCCGCGGCAACTGGACTCGCCGCATCATCGGCACCACTGCGCCACATCCAGTGGATCGCGTGCGGGCCCGGGACCTGAACGGCGATGGGCGGATCGACATTGTCGTCACAGAAGAGCGATCGCCGGGCAGAGAACCCGACGCGAACTTGTATTGGTTCGAGCAGCCAGCCGACCCGACGACCGACAACTGGGTGCGCCATCGGCTCATCACGACCTGGTCGCTCAATAACCTGGACGTGGCCGACGTGGATCGTGACGGCGATATCGACATCGTCACCGGCGAACACAAAGGCAAGGAATACAAGCTCTACCTGTTCGAGAATGACGGCCGCGGCTCGTTTTGCTCGCATGTGATAGGCCGCGGTCACGAGAGCCACCTCGGCACGCAGTTTGCGGACCTCGACGGCGACGGCGATCTCGACCTTGTGAGCATCGCGTGGGACAACTACAAATACCTCCACGTCTGGCGCAACGATGCGCCATAGTTTGGCCGCAATTATTCAAACGAAGCGGCCAACCGACGCCCACCATGCAATCCCGTGCGCGTGCCACCGGCAAACTTCCCAGCCCTTCTGTCGTGGTTCATCCTCGGCCCAGTGCTCGGCAGCGTGCCGGCGACCTCCGCCGAACCAGCGGCCGCACACTCGACGGGTGCCGGCAAGATCTCGAATGCTCCGCCGGTCATGCGCTTGAACCCCGGGTCCACCGGCGGGGACTGGCCATTCAAACAAATCAGCGCCCTCTTGAAGGCGAAGGGTTGGCGGGCATATCGGCCGATTCCCAACGGAATTGGCGAACGCGGTCCAACCGCGACTGCCGATATCGGGCTCGGGACGCACATTCAGGACACCGTGAACGTCCTCCTCTTCGAGTAACTCCACGACGTCGTGTTGTTCGGTCACAGCTGTGCGGGCTTCGTGGCCTCACCAAACCAAACTTCGAATGAAGACAAAGGCAGATCTTCCACTTTTGGCGGGGATGTTGTGGCCTGATAACATGCGGCTGCTGGTTTCCATGGCAGCGGCTCTCGTTGTTTCCACCGTGTCTCCATGTATTGCGGCCGAGGCGACCGTCACAAGGAAGATCCCTGTTATTCTCAGCACGGACATTGGTGACGACATTGACGATACCTGGGCCTTGGGCTTCCTGCTGAAATCCCCCGAACTGGATCTGAAACTGGCGCTCGGCGACCACAGCCACCCCGAATACCGTGCGAAGCTGATCGCGAAGTTTCTGCAACGGGCAGGACGCACCGATGTGCCGGTCGGCCTTGGCGTCGATGTGCCGAAGTCAGGCGGAAAACCGCATCAAGCGGAGTGGGTCAAAGACTACGACCTGGCTGAGTATCCCGGAAGGATCTACCGCGACGGTGTGCAGGCGATGATCGATCTGATCATGGAATCGCCCGAGATGGTCAGCATTATCGCCATCGGACCGACTCCCAACGTCGCGGCGGCTCTCGCGCGCGAACCGCGTATCGCCGCCCGAGCTCGCTTTGTCGGCATGTATGGCAGCGTGCGGGTGGGTTATCGGCCCGGCAGCCCTCCGACGGCGGAGTCAAACGTGAAGTCCGATCCGAAATCGTGTCAGCGGGCTTTTGCCGCCCCGTGGGAGAAGATCATCACGCCGCTCGATACGTGCGGCTTGGTCCACCTTCGGGGGGAGAAATACCGCCAGGTGTGCGATTCCAGAGACCCGGTCGCTATCGCCATCATCGAGAATTATCGAATACGCATGGCGTCGGCCAGAGGCGCGGGCGACACAACGGCGGATACGCGCAGCACAACCCTCTTTGATACGGTGGCTGTCTACCTCGCCTTCGATCGAACGCTCTGTCAGATTGAGACGCTCGGAATTCGCGTCACGAACGATGGCTTCACGCGAATTGATCCGGCGGCGAATAGGGTCTCCGTGGCCACGGGATGGACAAATCTCGGCGGATTCGAGGATCTGCTGGTCGCGCGGTTGACCGGATCAAACTGACAGCACAAAGCCTCCCATTTCACTCCCAAGCCGACGGAGCCGAAACCTAGAGCGGTTGTAGCTTGCCCTTGCCGCGATGAGCGAACCAGCACAGGAGCGGTCGGGATTTGGAACCATGCTTTGGCTGTTCATCTCCCTCTTCGGCTTCGCGTCGGCAGGTGAAACGGCCCTGCTCGATGCGAGTGGTCGCACGCATTGGCTATACACTCCCACCGAGAAACCGGTGAGCGGCAAAACCTATTGGCTGGTCGTCGGCGTTCATGGCGCGGGCGGGACCGGCTGGAACGGCGGTGGCGTCGCCTCGTGGGCGACCGACTATGACGACGTGATCGTGCTCGGTCCCAGTTTTGAGCAGCCCAAGCGCGATCCCGATGTGCCGCGGCCGGCGACGATGCCGCGCGACATTTTTCAAAAGAGCGGTCCGGCCCACGAAGCCAAGCTCGAGGAGCTGATGACCCGGATCGCCCAGACCTGGAAGCTGCATCCAAAGATTTTCCTCCACGGGTTCTCAGCAGGTGCGCAGTTCTCCCATCGCTACGCCTTTCGTCATCCGGAACGCGTTGCGGCCGTATCCGCGCACTCGGGAGGATCCTGGGCCGGACTCGACGCCGACGACCGGATCAATCCCGGGGCGAAACACATTCCGTTCACGGTCAGCTGCGGCGAGGACGATCGAGGTTCCGGTGGGCCGCCCGGCACGCCGCCGCGCATCGAAGGCGCGCGACGTTTCACCGCGCAGTTGCGCTCGCTCGGTTTCACCGTGGAGTTCAAGACGTGGCCCGGTATCGGGCACCAGCACAGCCCCGAGGCCAAAGCCCTCGGTCGGGCG
Organism: Verrucomicrobiota bacterium; assembly: GCA_016222805.1. Classification (GTDB taxonomy): domain Bacteria; phylum Verrucomicrobiota; class Verrucomicrobiia; order Opitutales; family Opitutaceae; genus ER46. The sequence continues at coordinate 38,476 of JACRQG010000028.1, forward strand.
CTATTGGAGAAAGTGCGGCGGTAGCCATAGCGGTGGCGGCGATCCGATGCACAAGCTTCTCACCATCATGGTCCGCGTGACGAAAATCGTCTCAATACCCTCCGTCCAGGCCCGAAGCCCCCAGGATCAAAGATGAAATCTCGCTCGACCTTGTTCCTCGCCGCCGTGGGTCTATTCGCCACCGCCGCTTCGGGTGCGCCGCTACCCGCGATGCCGGCCAACGCCCCCGCTCGACCGGTTATGGTCCTCGTCCACGGCGCCTCCGGCGGCGGCTGGCAGTTCAAGCAGGTCGCCGCAATCATGGAGGCGAAGGGTTGGACGATTTACCGGCCAACTCTGAGTGGACTCGGTGACCGCTACCATACCGCGACTGCTGAGATCGGTCTCTCCACCCATATCGCCGACATCGTGAATTTCATCCTCTTTGAGGACCTGCGTCACGTGGTCCTGCTCGGCCACAGTTACGCTGGCTTCGTCGTCGCGGGGGTCGCCGACCGTATCCCGGCGCGTATCAAGCACGTGATCTACCTCGACGCTTTCCTGCCCGTGGACGGCGAATGCCTGAATACCACACCGCGGCCCGATTCGGACGACGTTTCGCGGTTCCTCAAGGACGGCTTCATCGTCCGCCCGTCCATCAAAGCAGACGCGGCGCCGCCGCGGTTGGTGCCCCAACCCTACAAGACGTTCACCGAGACCATCACGCTGAAGAATCCCGTGGCTGAGAAAATCCCGGGCACTTTCATCCTCACGGTTGCCAAGGGCCAGCGGCCGGAGGCCGACACGTTTTACCGCTCGTATCTGCGTGCCCGGGAACGCGGCTGGCCCGTGCATATCATGGAGGCCTCGCATTTTCCGATGCTGCTGCTCCCGGAGGCCACGGCGGCTCTCCTCATGGGAGTGCGCTGACCGGTTGCGCCGGTTCCCTCGCCTCGAACCTGCCCAGACGACTCAAGCCAAGGCGCCCTCCAGCGGTCATGCGGCGAAGAGCCGGTCTGACTTGTTTCATGCGACTAGCCGCCCTTTCCTGCGTGGTTTGCGACACGCCGACGGCCTGGTCGATCTTGCCGCTGACCGAATTGAACTTCATCTCGACGGAGCCGCCTTTCGGCATCGGGCCGTCGTTGTGGCAGCGCGGGTCACTCGGACGCGGCGTTTCGGCCGATAGTTTCAGCACGGCTGGCTTGGGAGGGATGTTCCGGAGAGGACCGGTTCATCTACGGGACCGTGCTCAACAGTTAAAGCGAGCGTGACGGTCGTCCGGGGTGAAGTCTGCGCCGCCCTGTTTTCTTAAGGTTGGTTTTGTGGACAGGCGAAAACCGGTGTCGATTGGGCGCCGGCCAACCCGGAGCAAGGGACCCTCCAATTGGACACGGGAGCGAGCAGCAACCAGCGGGTTGACCCTTCGGTTCGACCCCTTATTTCCGGCTGCGGGCCAGGGTGGCGATCTCCTGCGCGGTCAGCGCCCGCGCGTAGACGAAGACGTCGCGCAGGCCGCCCCTGAAGTCGTGCGCCGGGACGTTGGTCCAATGCGGCGTCCGGCCGATGACGAACTCGCCGTTCGTCCCGGCGTAGGCGCGCGCCCGGCGTGTGCCCGCGCACTTCCCGTTGATCCAGATTTCCTGCCGGCGGCCCGTGTATTGAAAAACCAGGTGCGTCCAGCCGTCTCGCGGGATGACCGCCGCCGACACCCGCAGGTCGTTCACGTAGAAGCCCAGATGTGGCTTTGAATCGCGCAGCATCAGGTGGAGATGTTCGTTGCGCCGGTTCGCGGAGAACTGCTCGACCAGTCCGCTGGTCCGGAAATCATCCTCGACCTTCACCCACATCGCGACGGCGAAGGCCCGGCGATCGAGCGGCTGATGCGGCACCACCAGCGCACTCCGGTTGCCATCGAACCACGCCGCCCCGTCGCGAATGGTCACGCCGTGGTTCCAGACCACCACTTGGTGCGCCGAGCCATCCTCAAAGTCCGCGCTCAGCGGCAAGTGCAGCAGGATCTGTTTCGCGTCGGGCGTGGCACGCGCCACCCCGGTCGCCGCGAGACTCCGGCCGTCCCCCAATCCGGAGTCTCCCGCAGGAGGCACCTCGTAGATTTCGACCAGCGCCACGCCGGTGTCGCCGCGCACGCTACGGACCTGGATCGTGTAGGTCCCCGGGGCGAAATCGGCCACGACGGCGGCGTCCAGGGAGCCCGCCGCAAACGGCATTGCCCCCGCCTGCGCTGACGCCGCCGCAACCTCCCCCGCGTTGCTGTCCCAGTTGTCGTTGTCCGCCACCGCCGTTCCCGTCCGGTGGAAGATGGCGATGGCGGGATCGAGCAGCGATCCCGAGATCCCCAGCGCCCGCAAGGCCGGCCCCGCGGCGCGCACCAGCATGCGTTGGCGCCCGGCGCCGGCCGGAATCGACAGGCTGGAGGTCATCACGCCCGCTCCCGGACCGATTTGGGTCATGATCGCACGGACCACGGGACGATTCGCACTTGTCCCCGCCTGCGCCAGATTCACGATCTCCGGCCCGCCGCCTTGGGCTTCCGCAGCGATAGCGCCCGGGAGACCAAGGCCCAGCACGCCGAGCAGGAGCGCGGAGGCAACAGTTGATCGTCTCATGTGACTCAAGAAATCAAGGGTTCGCGCGACGAGCGAGCGTAAGAGTTGCGGGCCCCCACTGGCATCGCAATCCGGAACGGCACGGCAGCAACCGGAGTCGCAAACGGCGTTGAAGGCGGCGTTCCGGCACCCACCCGCGGCGAGACGCCGCCGCACCTGAGCCGGCCCCATGACGTTCATCTTTGGTACAGGCGATTTCCGCGGTGCCGCAGGCTAGGCTACGACAATTCTAGGTCAACTCGCCCGCCGGTGGTGTAGCCGGGAAACGTATTTGCCGCCTGAGCGACAGCAGGTAACCTGACTGCCATGGACCAACTTTTCAGGACGGTTCTGATGATCTTTACGGTGGTGGCGTGCGGTGCGCAGGCAACACCGTCGGCGACTGCAGAAAAGATCCGTAGCACGCCGGTGACAATTTACCCAAACTTCGACCTGCGTGACACTGCGATGGTGGCCATTTTCAACGGCTTCGCGCGGGAGGAAGATGCGCTGGTGGTCTCGTATGTGGATGCGTTCAAGGGCAGTTTTCGCGTAGCCGACTTGGGGGTGACCCGCGGTCAGGTGTGGATATATGTGTCGTCGGCGGCGAATCTCGGGCAGACCTACCGCAAGAACATCGAGGGTGCGCGCGGACTCGTCTATGTGCCGGGTAAGGGCATGGGGGCAAACCTCCGGTATGTGGCGGGGCAACTCGCAGAGGAGGCGAAGGCACTGAGAATGCCGCTAATCGTGGGCTTGAATGGACGCGACACCTGGTCGCTGTCCAACGTGGCGGAGATCACGAGGAACGGAGATATGATCACAATTTGTGCGAGCAGGGAGTTGCGCGGACCGGCTCCAGCGTTTCGCACACATGTCGAAAAAATCATCCGTGTCGCGCGCGAGACAAATCCGGCAATCAAGGTCGAACTAGCGTTGATTGCCATTAGGGCAAAGGCCGAACGCGCGCCGATGCTTAAACACGCCGTCGACAACATCGATCTGGCAGATCGGATCGCCATCTATTGCGACCAAGACGCGGAATCGCTGGAGAGCCTCAAGGCGTTGTTGGCCGGACTGCGCCCGGAAGGGGCATTAGCGTCGGTAGTCGACCCGGTGACAGCACCAGCGGCATCAGATGCGTTTCAATAGGCACCGATTTTTGGACACGTGTTGCAGCTGACCTCTGTCCGAGGTCGCTGACTCGCCTCGGAGGAGCCCCCGATTCTGAAACATCCCGATTTTCATCGGTGATATCGTCCATTGAGACAGGCGGCGCTGTCTGATAGCTAGGCAAAACACCCCGACGGGCCTCTTGTCTGGTCCCGGCGTCAGTTCCTGCCCGCCAGCCCGGCCCGCGCTTCCTGGGGCCGGTGCAGGGCCTGAGTGCGCCGGGGCAACAGCGGCAGATTCCCCTTCAGGGCCTCGGTGGAGTCATTGAAGAGCGACTAGCTCGTCCGTGGCGGGAAGTCGTCGCCTACCGGCTGGCGCCAAGGAAGGATTTCTCTCAAACGGACGGCAGTACAGAGAGATGAACCGAGAGACGAGAGCCTCCCTCGCCCGGCCTACCGCCTCCGGGGGGAGAGGGATTGGCTGCCTGGGATCGCGCCTCCTTTTCGCCGTCGCGCAGCGCCATCCTGGCCGCAATCGTCGGCTTTGGCTGGAGCGTCTTCCCGCGTTCCTTTCCGTTGACTTTGCTCCGGGCGTAGTAGATTCCACTCCTCCCGTCGCGGGTCCGCCTGTTGACGCCAGTTCTTTTCCACCGGTTCCGGTGTTGTTCCGCTTCGGCGGGGCAGCGGCGGGGCACGGGAGGAATGGTCGGGCGGTCGGCAGTCGGGCACGGCAACGACGGAGTTCGCTTCTGTCAGGGCGCGGTAGCCAAGTGGTAAGGCCGAGGTCTGCAAAACCTCTATGCGCCGGTTCGATTCCGGCCCGCGCCTCCAGAAGCCCACCGGGAATGCGGGAACCGGTCGATCGGCCGGGAAGGCGGCCGGAGTTCGCGTAACGTAAGTACGATTACGCCCGGCCGACAAATCGGTTGCGCCGCCGGATCGCCTCGGACACTACCAAGGCACGGTCGGAGCCGGCCCGCACCTTTCGCGGCGCCCAGCCGAACCTGCCGATGAGCCCGACGCCTACCCAGTCAGCCAACGCCCGGGCGGGATGCCCCCGCTGCTGGCGGCTCGCATGCGTGGGACTGGCACTGTGGGCCGGGAGCGCGGAGACACGGGCAGTGACATTGAAGGACTTGGTCGCGCAGCGCGACCTGACGCCCAAGCGATTCGCCGGTTATTTCGAGGATTTTGCCTTCGAGTTCAGCCCGGACGTGCTGCCGGCGGATGTGTTTCTCGGCCAGCGCCGCGGCGACTGTGACGATTACGCCATCCTGGCCGACTATGTCCTCCGTCGCCACAGGCATGAGACCAAGCTGGTGCACGTGCGCATGGTCGGGCGGGTGGCCCACGCGGTATGTTATGTGAGCGGCGCCCGGGCGTACCTCGACTACAACAACCGGCGGTTCTTCCTCAACCTCCAGCGCTGCGGGCCAACCCTGCGCGAGATCGCGGAGCGCGTGGCGGAATCGCTGAACGCCAACTGGACTTCCGCCTCGGAGTTCACGTACAGTTACGTGGAGGACAAGAAGCGATTCGGGGTCACCGTGGTGAAGACCGATCCTCCCTCCCGCGACCCGGATGTGAATCCCCCCGCCAAGTCCAGTCCATCTTCCGCCAAGTAACCGTCGCCCCAACCGACTGCACGTGAAAGACAAACTCGCCCTCCGTCTGGCCGCTCTCTTTCTGATCATTGCCGCGATCCTGGTGGCGGTGGCGACGGTGGCCGTGAGGAACATCAGCCGGGCGACGGCCAGCAGCGACTGGGTGAACCAGACGCAGGCGCTCATCCTCGAGCTGGGCAGCCTGCGCGCCGGTTTCCACGCCTCCGACGCGGCCCTGCGGGCCCTCGCCATGGGGGGCGGCGAACAGGAGGCGGCGGCGTGCCGCCTCGCCCTGGCCCAGCTGGCGGACAGCTTCGAGGTCGTGAAGGCACTGACGCGCAGCGATCCCGCGCAGAGTGCCATCGTGAAACGGCTTGGGGTGCTGGCGGCGGGCCGCGAGACGCTGACGACGGAGTCCCTGGCGGCCCGGCAGACCGGGAAGCTTGACCAGGTGCGGAACCTCCTGGCAGCCGATGTCGCCGCGGGGACCGCGGGTGAAATCAGCCGGACGGTGGAGAAGTTGAAGCAGGAGCAGATGGCGTTGCTCGCCGCCCGCGACTCCGAAGCCTTCCGACAGGCCCAGACGACGCGCTGGACCGTCTGGGGCGGGGTGATTCTGAACTTCGTGCTGCTGGCGTTCACCGCCTGGCTGGTGGTGGACGATCTCGCGTCGCGCCGACGAGCGGCGGCGGTGCTGCAAGCCGCCAACGAGCAACTGGAGACCCGGGTCCGGGAGCGCACGGCCGAACTGGTCGCGGCCAACGAAAAGCTGCAGACGGAGAACCTCGAACGCCGGTGGAGCGCCCAGGCGCTCGAGCACCAGTTGCGCTACAACGAGGCGATTGTGAATTCGTTGAGCGACCCGGTCTTTGTGCTGACGAAGGCCCAGAACATCTCCCGGGTAAACCCGGCGGTGGCGCATGTCACGGGGTGGGAGCCCCCGCAGGTCATCAACCGCCCGCTGCTGGGCTTTGTGCGCCTGCTGGAGTCGCCGCGACACTTCTCGCCGGGCATCATCGATCCGGTTGCGCAGGCCCTGAAGGAAGGGCGGGACCTGCGCGACCTGCCCGCCGTGGTCCATGACCGGATGGACCGGGAAATCCCGGTGCGCTTCACCCTGTTCCCCCTCCGCGACCGCGACAAGGTGGTGGGCGGCGTCGTCATCCTCCGCCTCGAAAACCCTCCCGCGTGAACCTCCCGGCCGAATTCCCATGAAGTCACACATTCTCATCGTCGATGACGAGGCGCCCATCCGCGAGATCCTCGCCCAGATGCTGGGCCAGCACGGATTCCGCGTGACCGAGGCGGCCACGGCGGCGGAGGCGCACCAGCTCGTGCAGCGGGAAACCCCGGACTTGATCATCTCCGATCTGCAGCTCGAGGAGTCGGACGGCCTGGCGATGGTCGCCCGGATCAAGGGGGACCGGCCCCAGTTGCCCGTGATCCTCCTTACCGGCGTGCTCTTCGACGACGAGGTGGTGCGCGAGACGCTGAGCAAGGTCGTGACGGCGTATCTGCCCAAGACGACCCCGCTCGCGCGCATCCTCGAGGAAGTGCGGCGCGTGCTGGAGAGCTAGCATTCCACCGGAAGCCAATCAGGGCGGGATACTACCCATGGTGTCCGGGATTTGAATCCGTTACCATATCGGGAGAAAGGGTCTCGGTAACGACTGGGACAGAGCGGGGGGCCGGTCTGGGGGCAAACACGCCACCGGTGGAGGCTCTCGGCGCGTCTGCGCGCCGGCTCGACTCCGCCGGGAGAAACCGGCATCATTCGAAACAGGGAAGGGGCACTTGGCACCGAGGAAGTTCAGGCAGCATGAGGTTTTCCAAAACGAGTTCCAAACGCGGGGCCCAACCGCCGCCGGGGGATAGGGTAGCCCGGTCCGGGCACCCGTGGAGTCGAGCCCGGTTGAACCCAAGTCGCCCGATCTCATTTCACCATGGTGCGTGAAGGCAACAAGCGCCGCGGACGGGCACAACCTGGTCGTGGCGAGACTTTCGTGGGGCTTGCGGCGTCAGGCGCGGCGACTGCGTTGGCGGTGGGCTATCTCCTCCTGCAATGGTTGGCCTTTCCGGCGGTGACCCATGACTCCTATCTCGGGCGGATGGCGCCGCTGGCGGCTCTGGCATTGGCCGCGCTCGGTCTGGCGGATTTGCTTGGCCGGCTGGGGGCGGAACGTCGCGGGGCGCGGGGGGCGGCCTGGGCCATGTGGACTTTCGCGGTCGCCGTGGCGGTGGTGGTCGGGGCGCGCAACCACTTTGCCCCACAGTCAGCCTGGGATCCGGACGCCTGGCTGACCAGCCGTGGGGCGCGGGAACAAGGCCTGCCGGTGCTGCCGCTTTCGCCGGTGACCGCCCTGCTGCTGCTGGCTTCGGCTGCGGTGTTGGAGCACGGTTGGCGGGCGTCCGCCTCGGGTCGGCGCGGACGCGCCTGGGCGGTGGCGTTCGCGATGGCCACCCTGGGGTTCGCCGGTTTCAGCGCCGTCAGCCGGTTCGCAGATGTCCCGCTGATTGCGCTGGGGGGACTCTCGGTCGCCTTTTGGCCGGCGCTGGGGCTGGCGTCTCTGAATCTGTCCCTGGTAATTCAGGCGGGAGGCTGGACCCGGTTGCGGGAGTCGTTGTTTGGGCGCGACGGTCCGGAGACTCCGGAAGAGGAACGTCGCGGGCGACTCGTCCTGGCGGCCGTGGTGGGCATCTGGGTCCTGTTGCTGGCGGCCAGTTATCTCCTGCTGCGGAGCCTGAATCATCGGGCCCTCGAGTCGGTCGACGCTTCGCTGACCAATGTCGCTGAACTCAAGCTGGAGCAAATCGCGAGCTGGCGCCGAGAGCGCGCGGCGGATGCAGCCACGCTGGCGCGGTCCCCCTGGGGCCGCATGGCGCTGGAGGAAAGCGCCACGGGCGCAGGTCTGCGGGGCGCCGTCCGGCAGTTCTTTGACGAGATGCGGGAGAATTACGGCTACAGTGCCATCTTCCTTCTGGTCCTGGACCGCCCGCCGGTCGTGAGCTCCTCCGAAGCATCGGCGGCGCACCTGCGCCAGACGGAGTGGCGGGAAAAACTGTCCGCCGCGGGCGGGGGAGTGGCCGAGGACCTCTATCTCGGTGCCGATGGGCGGGTCTGGCTGGACTTCATGGCGGCGCTACCGCCGGAGCCGGGTCGACCCGGATTGGGCGTGGTGGTGCTGCGGCAGGAGGCGCGGCGTGGGCTTTTCCCCTTCATCTCCCGGTGGCCGGCGCCCACCCGATCGGGCGAAGTCTACCTCACACGGCGGGAGGGCGACGGGTTCCGGTACATCAGCGATGTGAGTCACCATGAACGAGCCGCGTTTCGATTGGTGGTCGCCCCGGGAGATCCGCGCCTGCGAGCGCGGCGGACGCTGCGGGTGGAAGGCAGCGCTCCGCTGTTGGAGATTCGCGACTACCGGAATGTTTCGACGCTGGTCACGGCGCGGGAAGTTCCGGGCACCGACTGGATCTTAAACGTCAAGCTCGACAAGGTCGAGGCCCTGGCGGAGGTGCGGGCCGATGCCTGGAGTATCGCCGGGAGCCTGGTGGTGGTGCTGGGCGCCGTGGCTTGGTTCATGCGCCGGTCTTGGCGGCAGCGTGAGCGGTCGTTCGAACAACAGCGGCGCGTGGTGGAGGCGAAAGAGCGGGCGACGATGGAACGGCTCGGGGCCGTGCTGCGACACGCCAACGACAGCCTCCTGATTTTTGACGAGGAACAGCGGATCGTAGAAGCGAACGACCGGACCGTGACCGCCTATGGCTATTCCCCGGCGGAGCTGTTGCAGCTGCGGGTGACGGACCTGCGTGCCGCCGACGCGGCCGGTACGATCCCCGGCGAATTCGCCAAAGCGCTGACGCCCGGCGGAATCGTCCTTGAAACAAGGCACCGTCGCAAGGACGGGAGCGAGTTCCCTGTGGAGGTCAGCGCGCGTCCGGTAGTCGTGGACGGGCGCCGGTTCGTACTGTCGATTGTGCGGGACATCTCCGAGCGGCGCGCCCACGAGTTGGAGATCGAGCGGCTGAACCGGCTGTACCAGGTGATCAGCCAGATCAACCAGGCGCTCGTCCGGGCGAAGAGCGAAGCGGAGCTTTTCGCCGCCGTTTGCCGCGTGCTGGTAGAACAGGGGGGCTTTCAGATCGCGTGGGTGGGTTGGTTCAATCCACAGACGCGCCGACTGGACGCCGTGGCCGTCGCCGGGGACGAGCAGGGATATGTGGCCGGCCTTGAGATCTCGGCGGATCCGGATCGACCGGAGGGCCTGGGGCCGACTGGCAAGGCCTTCCGATCGGGCCAAACCCAGCTCTGCAGCGACTTCTTCGCCGATCCGTCCACGGAGCCGTGGCGCGATCAGGCTCGCAAGAGCGGTTTCCAGGCGTCGGCGGCCCTGCCTTTGTTCGAGGCAGGCAAGCCGCGCGGGGTCCTGACGGTGTACGCGGCCGAGCGGAACTACTTCCAGGGCCAGCAACTCACTCTTCTGGAGGAGGCGGCTGGCGACATTTCCTTTGCCCTGGATGCCTTTACTCAGGAAACCCGGCGCCGGGAAGCGGAAGCGGCGCTGCAGGCAAGCGAACACCGGCTGCAGTTCCTCCTCACGGCGACGCCGGCCGTGATCTTCACGCTGCGGGCCGCGGACTTTGGGATCTCCTACTTGAGCGACAACGTCTACGACCTGACTGGATTCAGGCCGCAGGATTTTGCCCAGGACCCGGGATTCTGGCGGATGCGGCTGCACTCCGAGGACGCGACTCAGCTGACGGCCGTGGAAGCGCTCTTGAGGGCTGGCCAGCCCACCGTGCACGAGTTTCGGTTTCGGCGGGCGGACGGCAGCTACCGCTGGATGCGTGATGAAATTCGCCCGGTGGTGGGCACCGACGGAAAGATCACGGAGATGGTCGGGTTCTGGATCGACGTCAACGAACGGAAAGAGGCGGAAGGGGAGTTGCGCAAGCTGTCGCTCGCGCTGGAGCAGAGTCCAGTCTCGGTGGTGATCACCGATCTCGGTGGTGCAATCGAGTATGTGAACGCGCGCTTCACGGAGGTGACCGGGTTCACCCCGGCAGAGGTGAAGGGGCTGAATCCCCGTGTCCTGAAATCGGGGCTCACTCCGCCGGCGGTGTTCGCGGACCTCTGGCAGACCATCTCGTCGGGGCGTGTCTGGCGCGGTGAAATCATCAATTGCCGGAAGGACGGCGGCCTGTTCACCGAGTTGGCGGTGATCACGCCGGTGACCAACGCCGCGGGTATTCCGACCCACTACGTGGCCCTGAAGGAGGATATCTCGGCGCGGAAACAGATGGAAGACACGCTGCGGGAGAGCGAACGGCGCTACCGGCTGATCGCCGACAATTCGTCCGACATCTTTTGGCTCTACAATCTGGTGCAGCGACGATTCGAGTACATCAGTCCCTCCGTGTTCCGATTGCGGGGCCTTCGCCCGGAGGAGGCGCTGCAGGGGAGGCTGTTGGATTCCCTCACGCCCGGGTCGGCGGCGGAAGTGGCGCGACTGCTGCCGGCGCGGCTGGCGGCGTTCTCGGCGGGAGATCCGCAGGCGCAGAACGCGACCTATGAACTGGAGTTCCGCCGGCGGGATGGGAGTTCGTTTCCCGCGGAAGTCACGACGACCCTTGTTGCGGATGCCGCCGGCCGGCCGGTGCAGTTGATCGGAGTGACGCACGACATCTCGGAGCGGAAGGCGGCCGAACGCGAGTTGAGGGAAAGCGAACAGCGCCTGCGGACCTTGATCGAGAAGGTGCCGGTCCCGATTGCCTACATGGAGCCCTCGGGTCGCATCAGCCTGCGCAACGCGCGCTTCATCGAGACCTTTGGCTACTCCGAGGAGGAGGTTCCGGATGTGGCGGCGTGGTGGGCGCGCGCCTATCCGGATCCGGCGTACCAGGCCAGGGTTCGCGCCGATTGGGAGCAGATGGCGCAGGAGGCGGCGGCAGGACAGCGGAGCGTAGTACCGTCGGAGTATCAAGTCACATGCCGCGATGGCACGGTTCGAACGGTGGAGATATCCGGAATCGCCCTGGGCAGGGCACTGCTTGTTACGCAGGTGGATCTGACGGCCCGCAAGCAGGCGGAGGCGGAGCTGCGCAAGCTCTCCCGCTCGATCGAGCAGGCGCCGCTCTCGGTCATGATCACCGACCTTAACGGGGCGATCGAGTACGTGAATCCAAAGTTCTGTGAAGTCACGGGCTATACTTTTGCCGAGGTGCGCGGCCAAAATCCCCGGGTGCTGAAGACCGAGCAGACGCCGGCCGAGATTCACCGGGCAATGTGGCAGACGCTCGTGAGCGGCCAAGTGTGGCACGGCGAGCTTCATAATCGAAAGAAGAACGGGGAGACCTATGTGGAGAGGGCAGTGGTGGCCCCGATTGTCGATGAACACGGCAAGCCGACGCATTTCGTTGCCCTCAAGGAGGACATCACCGGGCAGAAGCGTACCGAGGATGCGTTGCGGGAGACGCAAGAGCGGTATCGATTGATTGCCGAGAATACCAGCGACGTCATCTGGCTCTATGATCTGGCCCGCCAGGAGTTTTCCTACCTGAGTCCGGCGACTGAGCGCCTGCTCGGAGTGAAGGCACAGGATCTGGTGGGAAAGCCGATCTCCCAGGTCCTGTCTCCCGCCGCCCTGGCGCAGGTGCTGCCGGTCCTTCGTGCCCGCATCGCGGCTTTCAACGCCGGCGACCACTCGCTGCAAAACTGGAACACGGTCCTCGAGCACCTCCATGCCGAGGGGAGAATCGTCCTGGGCGAGGTGGTCACCACGCTGATCGCGGATGAGCGGGGCCGGGCGGAGAAACTGTTGGGGATTTCGCGGGATGTGACCGAACGGCAGCACGCCGCTGCGGAACTGCAGCGCAGCCGCGACCGCCTCGCCGAGGCGGAGCGCATGGCCCACCTGGGCAACTGGGAACTGGATCTGGCGGCAAACTGCCTGAGCTGGTCCGATGAGATCTACCGCATTTTCGAAATCGACCGCAGCGAATTCGGGGCCTCCTATGAGGCTTTCCTGGCGCTAATCCATCCGGAGGACCGGCAGCTGGTGCATGAGGCATACCAACGTTCGCTCCAGGCGCACACGCCCTTCGTCGTCGGCCACCGCCTGAGGTTTCCGGACGGTCGAATCAAGTACGTGCACGAGAGCGGACATACCGTTTACTCGGAGGACGGACGGCCGGTGCGGAGCGTGGGAACGATGCAGGATGTTTCAGTGCGCAAGGAAGTGGAATTGAGGCTGCACGAATTGGTGAAGGACTTGCGGGTCCTCCACGGGGTCGGGCAGACCGTGCAGCGAAGGGACCTCAGCGAAGAGGCGTTGCTGGCGGAGGTCGTGCGGCACCTGCCCCAGGCCCTCCGTGCCCCGGAACGGGCGCAAGCCGGCATCGAATGCCGGGGACGGGTGTATCAGGCGGGCGCCGTTGGAGAGACGAGCGAACGCATCGTGGCGCCCCTGTGGATCAACGATCAGGAGGTGGGCCTGATCTACCTGGGGGTAGTGGGAACAAATGGCGAGGAAGGGGAGCGCTTTGCCGAGTCGGACGTCGAAGTGGTGGAGAGCGTGGCCCGGACGCTGGGTCTGGGCTTGGGCGCGCGCGAGTCGTTTGCCGCCGTGCAGCGGTTCAACGAGGAACTGGAGGCCGAGGTGACGCGCCGGACCGCGGAACTGGAGACCCGCACCCGCGAGATGCAGGCGCTGCTGGAGTCCGTTCCCGATATGGTGGTGCAGATGCGGCTCGATGGGACGCTGTTGCACTGGCAGCAGGCAAAGGAACGCACGGCCTTGAGCAAGCGGGGGACCGCGGCTGGCGTCGGGGAGGGGATGGGAGCGGCGGGTGAGCTGCGAGTCGCGCTGCTGCGGCTCGGACACCGGGCCGTCGAGGCGGGGGCGACGGTGTCCGAAGAGAGCGTGCTCGCGTCTTCCGCGGAGCCCCTCACCGTCGAGCTGCGGGCGGCGCCGGTCGGCCGGGAGGAGTTTGTGGTTTTCGTCCGCGACATCACGGAGCGCAAGCGCCTGGAGGCGGAGGTGGCCGCTACCTTGGAGAAGGAGAGGCAGGTATCGGAGATGAAGACCCGGTTCATTTCGGTGACGTCGCACGAGTTTCGCACCCCGATGGCGGCGGCGGTCGGGACGATTGAGCTGCTCCATCACCACCTCGATCGGTTGAGCGTCGAGAAGCGGGCGGAGATGTTCGCCCGGATCTCGAATTCGCTCCACCGGATGTCGGAAATGCTGGATGACATCCTGCTGCTGAACCGGGTCGACGCCGGCCGGGTGAAGGTGAGGCCCGAATCGCTGCACTTGTCTTCGCTGGTGCAGAGCATCGTCGACGAGGTGCGAATGGCGGATCGAGATGCACACCGTTTCGCCGTCGAGGGGGCCGGAGAGGCGGGCCGGTTCAACTCGGATCCTGCGATTCTCCACCACATCCTGTCCAATCTGCTCAGCAATGCCGCGCGGTACTCGCCGGCGGGCACGGTCGTGACCATCCGATTGGCCGTGACGCGGGAGGGGCTGCGGCTCGCCGTCGAGGATCAGGGGATCGGGGTGCCCGAAAAGGACCGGGCCCGGCTGTTCGAGGCATTCGAACGCGGATCCAACGTAGGCGCGGTGAAAGGCACCGGCCTCGGGTTGAATATCGTCAAGCGCATGACCGAGCTGCTGGGTGGGCGGGTTTGGTACGAGCCGGCGGAGGGTCGCGGCAGCCGGTTTGTTCTGGAAGTCCCGCCCCGGTCCTGAACAACTGGAGCCGCATGAACGCCGGGCATCGAGCAACGATACTGGTGGTCGAAGACGACGAGGCCGTCCGCCAGACCGTGCTCGATATCCTGGCCCTAAACGATTTCACCGCGGTGGCGGCGACCAATGGCCTTGAAGGTCTCGCACTCGCCCGCCGCGATCATCCGGCGCTCATCGTCACCGACATCGAAATGCCCGTCATGTCCGGCTTCGAGATGCTGGAGGTGATGCGCAAGGACGAGGCGTTGCGGGCCATTCCGGTCATCGTCATCACCGCCAAGTCGGAGCGGCCGGCGGCGCGCCAGGGGATGAATCTCGGCGCGGATGATTACATCACCAAGCCCTTCACCGAAAACGAACTGGTCCAGTCGATTCGGGCGCGCCTCGAGAAGAAGGAGTTGCTCGATGAACTGGACGCTTTTGCCCACACCGTCGCCCACGATTTGAAGAACCCGCTGGCGACCCTCCTCGGCCGGCTGGGTTTGATCGAAATGACCCTGGAGCAGGCAAGCCCCGAGTCCCTGCGGCGCAGTGTCGTCGAGGCGAGCGTGGCGGCGAGTCGCTTGGGGGCAATCATCGACGAACTCCTCCTGCTGGCAGGCGTCCGCCGCGAGCATGCGCCGGTGCAGCCGCTCGACATGGGTGCCCTGGTCACCGAGGCCCGCGATCGCCTGGAGGATCTCCTGCGCCGCACGGAATGCACGATCGAGATGCCGGCGGGGTGGCCGGAAGCGGTCGGGGTTGGTTCTTGGGTGGTGCACGTATGGACGAACTACCTCAGCAATGCGGCTAAGTACGCTGGGCCGAAACCGCGGATTTCGTTGGGAGCCGAGCCGCGTGCCGACGGCCGGACGGTGCGTTTCTGGGTGCAGGATCGGGGCCCCGGGCTCGATCTGGCGACCCAGGCCAGGCTGTTCGTGCCGTTCACACGGATCACGAGCGTGCGGGCCCGGGGACACGGGCTGGGCCTTTCGATTGTCCGCCGCATCGTGGAGAAACTGGGTGGGACCGTCGGCGTGGAGAGCCAGCCCGGCGCCGGCTCCCGCTTCTGGTTCGAACTCCCGGCGTCCACCACGGCCTCCCCGCCATGAAGATCCTGATTATCGAAGACGATGACGCGATCCGGTTCACGCTACGGGACCTCTTGGAACTGCACGGCCATGAAGTGCTCGCGGCGGCCGATGGGGAGCAGGGCGTGGCGTTGGCGGCTCGGCATCCGGAGTTCATCTTCTGCGACGTCAGCATGCCCGGCATGAACGGATTCGAGGTGATCGAGGCGATCCATCGGCGTCCGGAGGGACGGCTGGTGCCGTTTGTCTTCCTCACCGCGAAGGCAGAGCGTTCGGACCAACGGCGGGGAATGGCGCTGGGCGCGGACGACTACATCACCAAGCCCTTTTCGGAACGGGAAATCCTCGATGCGATCGCGTCCCGGACCAGCCGGCATCGCTCAGTCCGGGAGCGAGTCGAGGAACTGGTGGAGCAGCGCCGGCGGGAGTTGGGCGCGGAGTGGTCGCATGAGTTGCTCACTCCACTCAACGGGATGATCGGCGGCCTCGAACTCCTGCAGTTGGAAATCGAGGCCATGGGGCGGACGGACTTGAAAGTGATGCTGGCACTGGTGCGGGCGGGGGCCGAACGGCAGGAACGGCTGTCGCGGAAACTGATTCGCTACTTTGAACTTGAGCGCCAGCGCGAACAACCGGGCGAATCCGCCAGGACTGGAGTTTGCGCGGCGGAGTCCGCGATTCGGCGGGCGGTGGATCGGGTCGTCGAGGAAAGCGGACGCGGATCAGATCTCGACGTCAGGGTAGTCCCGGCGAGAGTTCCGCTTCCCGAGGTCTTTCTCACAGATGCCGTGGCGGAACTGGTGGGTAATGCCTTGAAGTTCTCCCGCCCCGGTCAGCGGATCTGCCTCCGCGGTGTCGTGCTGAACGGGCGTTATGTGATCGAGGTCGTCGATGAGGGACCGGGCATGACCGCCCGGGAGCGGGAGTCGGTGCAACCGTTCCGGCAGTTCGGCCGGGACAAGCGCGAGCAGCAGGGGCTTGGCCTGGGGCTCGCGATCGCGCGCCGGGTGGCCGAGGTGGGCGGGGGCACGCTGGTGCTGGGTGACACGCCGACCGGTCAGGGGCTGCGTGCCGCCATCAACCTGCCCCTCGCTCGGGCTTGACGGCATCGGGCCGGCGGGCGCCGCCGGAGGCGGACTACGGCGCCCGCACGTTCAAGGCGACCATCTGGCCGAGGTTGTTCTTTGCGAAGATCCGGCCGTGGGCGAGGACCGGCACCGACCAGCAGCGATCTTTGCCGAGCACCTGTGCCTCGGCCAGCGGGGAATAGGCGGTGGGAGAGGGGCGGGCGATGACCAGGCGCCCGGACTCCGCGAGGATGACGAGCCGGCCATCCGCCAGCATCAAGGAGCCCTTGCCGAGCCCGCGCTGGGTCCATTTCACCTTTCCGGTCGCGGCTTCGAGACACGTGAGCGTGGACTCGTCGAAACCATAGAGATGGCCCTCCCAGTGGACCGAACTGTTGATCTGGTTGCGCATCGCCTTGGTTTCCCAGACGGCGGTCGCATTGCCACCGGCGCCAGCCGGGCGGACAAGAGCGGCGCCGTGATTGTAGCCGGAGGAGATGAACACATCGGTGCCGATCGGAATCGGGGTGGCGGCGTTGACATCGTAGTCGGTCTTCCACGGGAAGCGCCAGAGTTCGCGGCCCTCGCGGGCGGTGCGCACAACGAGGCCGACGGCGTTGAAATAGGCGATACCGGGATTGTCGCCCGGTTGGACGATGATGGGCGACGCGTAGCCCGCCGGATCGTCGCCCGCCTGCCAAAGGAGCTTGCCGGTGTTCTTGTCGAGCGCGATCGCGGAGCAGCCCTGGCCGCCCGCCTCCAGGAGCATCATGTCTCCGAGAATCAGCGGTGAACCGGTGTAGCCCCACTGCGGCTGCTTTCCTCCGAAATCCTTGACCAGATGGCGGCTCCAGACCACCCGACCCTCTTCCAGGCAGAGCAGCAGGCCGTGTCGCGACACGGTGTAGATCCGCTGGCCGTCAATGGTGGGAGTGTTGCCCGGGCCGCCTTCGAACAGGTTGGGATCGAGCGGCTGTGGGTAGGAATGGCGCCAGAGGGTCTTTCCCGTGGCGGCGTCGAAGCAGAACACCGTGTCGGTGTCCTGGGCATTTCCCATCGTGTAGACGAGGCCGCCGGCAACCGAGAACGACGCGCACCCGGTGCCCACCTCGGCCCGCCAGAACACCTGCGGGCCCGTGGCGCCCCACGTGTGGCTCCAGCCCGCTTCGGTCGAGATTCCATCTCTCGTCGGCCCGCGCCACCGAGGCCAGTCGGCCGCGTGAAGCGAGGACACCGGCAGGAGGGCAAGGAGCGAAACAAGGCCGGCGCAGCGGAAGGGGAGGGGCTGAAAACGCATGCCGTAGTTCAAAGCGGTCGGCGAGCTTGTCAAACGCCAGCGGGGCCAGAACGGCGACGACGCGTTTGGTGCCTGCCCGACTGGCCGGGTTGTGGAGCTCATCGGCCTTGTCCCTCAAGGGGCCGGTGCGTCACCACTCGAGGACGAGAAGCGATACGGCCTGGCGCGGCAGCGGGAAGGCCACCTGCGCCTGGTTCCCCGTTGCGGTGAAGGTGGCGGCGGGACCGCGATACGTGGCGAGCTGGGCGGCGGCTTCGAGTTGCGCGTACTGGGCGCGCGAAGGGGCGAGCGGAGAACCGAGTGCCTTCCAGAGGCTGTAGGCGTTGCTGTGCTGATCGTCGACCCGGTAATGGGTGAGGCGCGGAGTCCGCGCCTCATCGGGCAGGCCGGTGACGACGAGAGAGACTGCAGCCTCGGGGCCGGCGACATCATCGTCATGGTAATGCCACACCAGAACCGTCAGGCGGCGGGCGGTGCGGTCCAGGGCGGCGAGCGCGGCGACGTCCGGTTGCGCCCGGACGCTGGAGGCGAGGAGGGCGTCGAGGCCCACGTCGGCCGAACTGCGAGCCGCGAGGCGGTCGCCGGACATCCGGGCCATCATGCGGTGCACGTTGAAGACGGGGAGCGTGAGGCCGTTGGAGGCCATGACGCGGAAGCCGGCAAAGTAGGGTTGATCCTCGAACTCGAATGCCCACGTGGTGGCCCCTTCGAAGTTCACGCCGTGCTTCTCGGCGAGGAGGTGTTTGCGGGCGAAGGCGGCGGCGGTGTAGCTCGAGTACATCGTGCCGTTGCGGTAGCCGAGATGCGGGCCCTGGCAGGCGGCGCAACCGTCGGGATCCGATTCGCCGATGATGATCGGAGTGCCTTTGAGTTCCGGATACCGCGCCACGCGGGCAAAGCCGGCATCGATGGTCTTCAGCTGGCCGCCGAGGCCCATGCGCACGTGCCCGTCGAGAAAGACGGGCGTGGTGCCCTTGGCATGAAACGCGATGAAATCGAGGGGCGTGCCGATTCTGCCGGTGGCATGATTGCGGCCGCGGAGGCAGTGCTCGAGGAACCCCTCCATGAACTTGCCTCCGTCGCCGGCGGTGTCGGGGCCGCCGACCCGCGCGGTCGGCAGGGCACGGCGCACGGCGTCGATGGCAAAGTCGTGCAGCCGCCGGAATTCCTCGGGGGTGCCCTTCCAATAGCCGATGTTGGGCTCGTTCCAGACCTCCCAGTACCATTTCTCCACCTCGGCGGCGCCGTAACGCTCGACGCAGTGGCGTACCCATTGGAAGACCAACTCCGCCCACTTTGCGTAGTCCTTGGGCGGGTAGGCCCAGCCTGTGTAGATCTCGTTATATGGAAAACCCGGGCGCCACGCGTGCTGGTACGGCTCCGGGCGCGTCGAGAGGGCCTGGGGCATGAAACCGATTTGCGCGTACGGTTTCACGCCGGCGGCGAGATAGGTGTCGAAGATGCGATCCACGATGGTCCAGTCGTAGCGCGCCCGGCCGGAAGCGTCCTCGGTGTAGGCGTTGGTGCTGCCCCATTTGAGGGCCGGCGTGCCGTCGCCGGTGTTAAGGAGGTTGTGGGTGCGGAAATAGGCCTGGGGCTGGCCGAGGGCGCCGATGTCGCGCAGCAGCCTCCGCCCGTCCTTCATCGTGGCGTAGTTCGGCTCGTCGGCACCGAAGAAGCGGTAGACCGGCTTCAACGGTCCGCGGACCCGGCCAGCCTCGACCTCGATCGCGACTGGAAACGGGGTGGAGGTGACCGCCGCTGCCGCCGCGAATGAGAAGGAGAGGAGAAAGGGGATTGCTGCCGGAATCCGCGCCGCTCGGGCACGGCGGAGCGGTGGAGTCGCCGAAACGGAGGAAGGAGGCATGGCAAGAGGATTGCTGTTTTGGGGACGGTCGTCGTTTCGAGCCTGGAGAGACTAGCCGCTCGGGTTCGGATGCCATTTCGGTACGTGGTTCGCTTCCGGATGGCGAGAGGGCAGTGCCGATGCCCGGCTCGGCAAGGCCATTGGCGACCGACAGGAGGCAGACCGATCCCTGAGGATGCGTCTGCGGGAGGCACTCCATCCGGGTGGAGTGCGGCCCGGTGGTGAGTCTGGTGCGCACCGTGGCGGCGCGCGTCCACTTCACAAAGAGGGAAGTGCGCCAACAAAGGCCGTTCCGGTGCGATCAGGCAGTGTAGGGCTTTCCGTTCGGTCGTCGGAGAGCCTTACAATTCGATTTCGTGGGCTTCATGTGTCGATTAGATTCCTGATAATCGAGTTTTCTTAAGGATCTGTTAGAAAGGTTCTTGAGACTTTTTGATGACCGCAGCTCTGCGATTGGCCTGAGAGCAGCTTATCGCCACGGACGCCACGCGGTGGCGTGTCTTTCTTCACCCAAGTTCGCCTGCACTTCCCAGAAACTCCGATGAACAAGAAATGCCTGATTGCCCTCCTGACCGCCTCAATCGCCTCTCCGGCCTGGTCGATCACCTATAACGATACGATCACGGCCATCTTTGGTAGTGGAAATCCGGACACGGCGTGGACCAGCCAGGCAGGGCCGAACGGGATGGAACTGGCGCTGCGGGGGAAGCCCCGAACGACCAGCATCCCCCCGAATACGAACGGCATTTATTCGTTCGCCACCGGCACGGTAGGGACAGGTACTTCTACCCGCGCGATCTGGAACTGGGAGTTCTCGATCAATTCCGGCAATGTCTCACTGGACTCGACCTACGATTACTACGTGGGAATCGACCTTGATCCGACCCAGGGGGTGAATCTCACCGTCGTCAACGCGATGATCAACCCGTACTGGTCGGACAACGAATACGGAACTTCGTCCACGCTGAACGGCGCTGGGTTGAAGCCGTCCGAGGTGGGATTCACCTCCCTCAGCAATTACACGATCTCCCAGAACTCCCAGAACTTGGTCTTCGCCGGCGGAAACCCCTTCCTCAATGCCACCTACGATTACCAGCTCTTTGCGGTAGCCAAGACCGACCCGAACGGGGCTGCGGGCGTCAAGGTCGCAAACGTGGGCATCCAGGTGGTGGTGGGCACCGGTGGGACGGCCGTACCTGATTCCGGCAGCACACTGGTATTGATTGGCGGGCTCCTGGCCTCTTTCGCCTTTTTCGGTTCCCGTCGGCGGAGCTGAGGCCGACGCAGTCTTTCAGTCGAAGCCCGCTTCCTTGGAAGCGGGCTTTTTCTTTTGCCTCAGAACGTCCCCTTTAAGCCGAGGGTGAGTTGCACGCCGTGGGTCATCTCCTGATAGCGGCGGGCGTAGGCGGGAGTGAGCGAGCCGAAGCGCTCGAGGATCTCCGGGCGGTCGAAGAGATTCTGGCAGTTCAGGTAGGCGAAAAGGTTGGGGCGCAGCTGGCAGTCGAGGTTCAGATCCACGGTGACCCGGCGCTTCACGTATTCGTAGGCGTCGGGTCCCAGGGCGGGCAGGGCGCCGCGCCGCTGGGCTCCGCGGTAGTTCCACTTGGCCATCACGGTGAACGGCCGCCGGGAAAAGGTCAGGCCCCAGTTGGCACTCTCCGGCACGAAGTTGTCGAACTCGGCGTCCTTGCTGCCGTCGAGGTCCAGCTTGGTGCCGTTGGCGAAGACCTGCAGGTTTCGGCCCCAGGCGCCCAGGCGGCGCAGCGAGTGGCGGAAATTGAACTCGAAGCCGGTGACGCGCGCGCTCTCCGGCAGGTTGTAGGTGGTGCTGATGCGCCAGCCGACGTAGCGGGGATCGAGATCGAGCTGCCGCAGGTCGGCCTCGGTGGCGAGTTTCACCACGTTGCCGAAGAAGTTGCGGATCTCCTTGCGGAAGACGCCGGCGCTGAACAGGCCGCCCTGGTCGGTATAATACTCGAGCGAGAGGTCGTAGTTGTCGGCGGTCCACGGGCGAAGGCCGACATTGCGCACGGTGATGACGCCGGGGATTTGCTCCGGGTCGGGGACGTTGTCCTCGAAGTCGGTCTCGTTGATGGTCGTGTTGGGGATGATGCTGGTGAAATCGGGCCGCCCGTAGGTCCGGGCGAAGGCGCCGCGGAGCAGGAGGTTTTCCCGCAGGTGCCAGGTGACGTGGACGCTGGGATAGAAGCCATCGTAGGTCCGTTGGGCGGAGAGGCCGCGGTCCTTTCGCATGAGGCGGAGTTCCTCCATCGACCCGGCCGTCCCCGCCTCCGGCTTCCGGATCCGGGCGCCGGCCGGGGTGTGGGCAAAGGTGCCGTCCGGATCGCGGACCCAGACCGCGTTGGGATCGTAGAGCGGCCCCTCGCCCTGCGCCCGGGTCTGCTCGAAGCGGACGCCGGTCAGAATCTTGAGGCGGTGGTGGAAGAGCCCGGCTTCGGTCTGGAGGTAAGCCGCGCGCACGGCCTCCTCCAGCCGCTCGGAGTTGTTGATGCGGAACTGCTCCTCGGTGACGAGCTGGGCGGGGGTCTTGGTCCAGTATCCCGGATGGGCGCCCATCGAATCCCAGGCCTTGTAGAGCGAGACCCATGGGAGGCCGCCGAAGCCGTAGAATTCCCGCTGGTTGACGTAATTGGTCATCCCATACGGCGCTGGGGTGTTGTCGGCATTGTTGGCGATGCCGTCGGGCCCGAGGTAGGTCCAGGCGATCTGCTGGCGACGGACGTCGCGGACCTTGGTCCGCGCGAGGCCGCCGGCCTGCACGGCCGCGGGAAAAGGCAGGAAGCCGAGGGTTCGGCGGACGTCGAGCTTGGCGTTGACGAGGCTGTCGCGGATGGGGCGGGGGGTGGACTGGGCGGCGGTGAGGCGGTAGTTGTTCAGGTCGCGCCAATCGACCTCGCGGTTGGCATTGTCATAGGCGAGGAGCGAGTAGGGGCGCAGGGTGTTGACGTCGGCGAACGTGACGCGAACGGGGTTGGCCATCGCGATGGTTAGCGTGCGGAAGCGCCCCTCACTCGTGTCGTAGTAGCCGCCGCCGGCGTTGGACCAGCCGAGGCCGGAGACGATGCGCCAGGTGCCGTCGTCGAACCGGTAGCGCAGGCTGGCGGCCTTGGTGTCGAGTCGCTGCACGACCGAGGCGCCGGCGCCCATCAGGGCGATGCCGCCGCGACCGGTGGCGCCCGTGGTGAAGTCGGGGCCGAAGCTGAACGCGGTGCCCGGGGTGACCGTGGGCGTGCCGTTGGTGCCGGTGGTGAAGTTGATCGAGGCGTTGGAACGATCGGCGATGAAGCGGCTGCGTTCGACACTGAGGGACAGGACGCCGTTGGCATGCGGCCGCCAATCGGCCTTGATCGCCGCGGACTGGCGGGCGGTGAGGCGTGGCACGCTGATGACCTGGTACTGCTGGAGGAACGGGCGGTCGAGGGCGGCGCCGGTGCTGGTGCCGGCGGCATTGTAGCCCTTGGTGGAGCGCTGCTGCTCGACAAACCGATCCTGGTACTGGCCGGTCACCACGAGGCCGAAGCTGCGCGATACGGGCAGGGTGTAATCAAAACTCGCGCTGGGGCGGATCTTGTAGATCCGGCGATCCGAGACGTGCGGTTCCCGGGAGAGGCTGAGGCGGTTGTGGATGCCGGCCAGGCTGAAGCTGTACCGGAACTGCGCGGTCTTCCGTTCGAAGGCGCTCTTGCTCACCATGTCGATGGAACCGGACATCGAGTCAGCCGGCGTCGATGGGGTCGGGACCTTGGTCACCTCCAGGCGGGAGATGTTGTTGATCGAGACTTCCTTGAACTGGAACACCCGCGAGGCGCCCTGGGGGTTTCCGGTGTTGGCCATCTCCATGCCGTCGGTCGAGAGCACCGCCATCGCCGTGGGGAACCCGCGGACTGCGACCGAGGCGACGGATCCGCCGGACTCGGTGTCGTACTCGGCGGTGATTCCGGGCAGGTACTTCAGGAACTCGCCGACGTTGCCGTCCATCACGTCGCCCAGCGCATCCGCGGCGACGACGGTCTTGATGTTGGCGGCGAAGCGCTGCTCGTTGATCGCGATTGAATCGGCGTCGGTCTCGCGGGAGGTGGCGACGGTGAAGGCGTCGAGCTTCACCACCGTGTCGGTGCCGTAGCGGGCGGCGCTGGTGAGGCCGACTTCGCGCTCCACCGTACCGCCGGCGGGCACCGTGAGGGCGAGCCGCTGCTGGTCGAGGCCGGTGTAGAAGATCTCCAGGGTGACGGTGCCGGCGGGCACCCCGGTGAGGCGGTAACTGCCGGTCTGATCGCTGAAGGCGACCAGGTCCGTGCCGGTCACGGTCACGCGGGCGTTGTTGAGGTACTGGCCGGTCACCACGTTTTGGATGCGGCCGGTGATTTCGCCGGTGGGGACGGCGGCCGGAGCCGCCGGGATGAAGCCGAGGGTGCCCAGGAGGGCCACCCAGAGGAAGCGGGAGCGCAGCAGCATGATTCGGAGGGGCGGAAAGCGGGGGAGCGCCGGGCGGTGGCGCCCGTCCGGGTTGCCTCCATTCCAACGCGGACGGAGGCCGCACGCAAGGTTGCAGCCGAGGCGGAACGGAGAAAGAGCGCGGTCTCGGGTCCAGCCACGCCTTTGCTTCCGGGGCAGGCGCAGCTGCCGAAGAACTGGCCGAGTGCTATACACAGGGTCTAGTTCGGTGCGCTGTAGGCGCGACGACCTCGTCGCGCGGGCGAAGGCGTCGACCGTACTCTGACGCGGGGCGTGGTCGCCCCGCCCACAGCGCTGACGCTCACTTACGACGTTCTGTTTAACGGGCCGCAGCCATTGCCACGGCGAAGCGCACCGCCAGCCGGCCGCGCCAGGACGAGAGATCGACCGTGCCGTGAGCATCCGGGGTCAGGGTGCGCCCGCCCGCCGCCGCTCCGGTGATGCGCCAGCCCTCGGGAACGCGGACGCGCAGCAAGGTCCGCGACGCGGGGTGCCGGGTCGGCAGGTCCACCTCGGCCAGCACCTCCCCGGCTGCGAGGCGGGATTGCACCCGGACGGAAACTTCGCCGAAGGCGGTCGGGGCCCGTTCGACAGTGATGACCTTGCCGTCCTCGAGCCAGCGGCGGGACGTCCCAAAGAGGAGGCGCAGCGTCTCCGGCCGGCCGTCATCGTCGAGGTCACAGTCCTGCACCAGCAGGTGGCGCAGCATTCCCAGTACGTGCGCACTGGCGGCGCTGTTGGGCGGGCAGTAGAAGAAGCGGCCCTCGGCGTCGACCGGTCGGAGCGTGCAGCCCTCGCCGCCGACGAAGGTGTTGCGGGTGAGGCCCTGGGCGAGGGTCCCGTAGAAGCTCACGAGGGCGCGTTCCGGTTCGTCGCGCCGCAGGGTGTCGAGGGTGTAGCGGGTGCCGTAGAGCGGGTTCACGCGCTCGGGGCCGGTCCAGAAATTGAAGGCGGCGCCGCCGGAGCGGACCATGCCGAGGAAGAGGCCGCCGTGCTGCTCCTGGAAGCGAGGAATCCACTCCTCCTGGGGGCTGCCGGGCGGGAAGATCCCGCTGCCGATGGAGTAGCCGATGATGATGTTCCAGTAGGATCCGATGCGGCTGTGCAGGATCGGGCTGTGCACCGGCTCGCCGCCGTCGAGGGCGATGGGCACGAAGGGCGGTGTGGTCGTGGCCGAGGCGACGCGCTCGATCGCGCGCAGCACCACGGGGCGGAAGGCCGCGGCCTCGGAGGTGTAGCGGCGCCCGGCGGCGGTGTCGCCAAAATCGACGAGGAGCGCCCCGAGGTCGTGCAGCGCCCGCCAGGCCTTGGAATTGACGTTGAGGCTCTGGACGGGGGTGTGGATGTCGCCGCAGTATTGTTCCTTCGGGTACAAGCCGTTCGGGCCGGTGCGGCCGGAGACAAACCGCTCCGCCTCCGGCTCCCAGCGGGGCCGGAGCTGGGCGAGGGCGTCGGCGTCGCGCGTCACCCGGACGTAGCGCACGAGGTTGCCGATCTTGAAGGAGGCCTGGTGGAGTTCGAGCCCCTTGCGGGTGAAATCGAAGAGCGGCTCCATCAGTCGTCGGGCCTCGCCGGCATAGCCCCACGAGAGCAGGGCCATGACGGCATCGCTGCCCTCGGCGGCATAGATCTGGTCGTACTGGTTGCCGGTGCTGTAGCGCAACTGACCATGGTTGATGAGCTGGAAGTTCTGCACGACCGCGTTGCGCCAGGCGTGGTTCACGAGCGGCTCGGGCACGTCGATCCGCAGGCCGCGGCCGAGCAGGGCCTTCCAGGTGGCGACGCAGGCGGCGCGCTCTTCCGCATAGACCGCCGGGGAGATCGCCGGCGCGCGGGCGGGCTCGAGGGGCACGGTCGGCACGGCCAGGGTGGCGGAGCTGTCGGCCCGGATGCGCGTCACCATGCGGCCGCGTTCGCGCTTCCAGGAGGAGTCAAAGATCGCGACCACGCGACCGTTCGGGTCGAGGAGGCGGCCGTCCTCGAGTTTCAGCTGCGGGGCATCGACCTCGACGCAGACGAAGCCGTTGGTGCCCTGGGCGAGACTGAACTTCACGAACACCACGCAGTGGTCGGCCAGCTTCGGCGACGTGGCGGCGAACGCCTCGAGCCGGTAGATCTC
Organism: Verrucomicrobiota bacterium; assembly: GCA_016222805.1. Taxonomy (GTDB): domain Bacteria; phylum Verrucomicrobiota; class Verrucomicrobiia; order Opitutales; family Opitutaceae; genus ER46. The sequence continues at coordinate 64,429 of JACRQG010000028.1, forward strand.
GGCCGGCGGTGGGGCCTTGGGCGTGGCGAGGGGCACCATGCCCTCGGCCTGGATCGGCGAGCGGTGAGTGTAGCGGATTTCCGGGATCGGCAGCCAGCCCTCGGCGAGTTCCGGCTCGGTGACGCGATCGCGCAGGCTGCCGAAGAGAAACTCGTCGGGTCCCACGCGGAAGCGAACGGGCACGCCGACATCGATCCAACTGCGGCTGCCCCCCCGGAGGTTGATTCCACTGCCATCGGAGATCAGGCGGGCCTTGGGCCGGGCGCCGGGGTCACTCCCGCGGAGGAAGGGCACCGGTTGGGACGGAATCTCCCCCGGAGGGCAGAGGATGATGGGATAGTGGCGGAAGTCCGCGTGAACGTAGCGGGGCGGCGGCAGGAGCGGGGCGAGGAACTCGTAGCTGGCGCCGTTGGGCTGGGCCATCGCGGCTTCGCCCCACACGTCCCGATTGGCCGCGAGGGCCGCTTCGAGGGACGGCAGGTTCGGCGCGGCGAAGCTGCGGGCGCCCGACCCGAGGGCCACTCCGAGGAGGAGGACGGCGACGAGGGAAAGCGCTCCTGCGCGGCGGAGGAGGGGGCCACCGGTTGACCAGGTCGCCGGAGGACCTCCTTGGCGGTGTCTCTTGCTGTGGGCGCGATGACGTCGTCGCGCGGATCCAGGCTGCCGACGCACGGCTTGGCGGGGCGGGGTCGCCCCGCCCATAGCGTGACGGTTGCTGGCACAGGGGGCTTGCGGCAGTTGTTTGTGAGGGGTGGCAGACCGCGGCATGGAGCCGCTTGCGCGGGAAAGCAGGTCCGAACTCATGGCTCAGAAGTTCCCCCGCAGCCCGAAGATCCACAAGGCTCCATAGCGGTCGCTCTGGCGGAAGCGGGCGTAGCCGGGCGTCTGCGGTCCCCAGCGTCCGAAGTCCTCGGGCGTGTCGTTCAGGTTGCGGATGTTGCCGAACAGCGCCATGCGGCGGCTGAGCTGGTACTCCCCCGTGAGGTCGACGAGCCGTCGCGGGGCGGCGTAGGTAAAGGTGCCGGGCCCGACGCTAAGCCCGGTGATCTGGGCCAGCTTGCGCCGGCTTTGAAACGTCCAGGTGAACCGCACGTTGAATTTTGGCCGGACCAGCGCGAGCCCGAGGCTGGAGGTGCGGGGAATCATGCCGGAGAAGTTGTCCGCCTCGGCCCCGGTGATCTTCTGCGTCGCGCCGCTCGCCGTCACCTGGAGGCCCCGCGCCCAGGCCGGGAGGAAGGTGAGATTCTGCCGGTACTGCAGGTCGAGGCCCTGCATGTGCACGGTGGCGGGCAGGTTGTAGGTGGTCGCCACGTCGTAGCGGCCGTACTCGGAGAAATCCACGCCGTGGATCGCCAGCAGTTCGGGCGTGGCCGGCAGCACCGTGCTGCCGAAGAAGTTTTCGAACTGCCGGCGATAGCCGCCGACGGAGATCATCCCGGCGCCCTCGAAGTAGTACTCGAGGGCCAGCTTGCCCGAACGCGCGGTCCAGACCTTGATGGCCGTGTTGCTCAGGGCGATCCGGTTGTTCGGGGCCGGGGGCGCCTCGAGATCCGGGAGCGTCACACCCCCGGCGTACTGGTTGTAGTTCGGGCGGCCGACGGAGTGGTAGTAGGCGGCGCGGGCGACGAGGTTTTCGGTGAGGTTGAAGCTGGCGTTGAGACTGGGGAAGAGGCGCAGGTACTCCTTCTCCACATGATTGGCGCGCTCGAGGTAGGTGCGCTGGGAAACTTCGAGGGCGTTGGTCGAGATCGGCAGCGGGCGGCCGTTGGCGCCGAGGAGGATGCGTCCGGCGGCGTCACGCTGGTAGTTGAGCGTCACGTCCTCGAGCGGGCCGTCGGCGGAGATGTTGGTCTGCTCGGCGCGCAAGCCGCCGACGAGTTTCAGGCGCCGGTCGAACAGCGCCACGTCGCCGCGCAGAAAGGCCGCCGAGGTGACCTCCTCGGCGTACTTGGACAGGCCGACGGTGGAGCGGTAGAGGTTGTTCTCGTTGTGCGTGAACCAGGTCGGCCGGGATTGCCAGAGCTCCCACAGCTTGCCGTTGCTGGGGCGCTGCGTGGCGGGAAAGCCGAAGACCCCCGACCGCCGCGAAAACAGCTCGTCAAGGATTGGCAGGGCTCCGTCGTCGCTGGTGCCGGCGGGCGAGGTGCTGGCGCGGCCGTCGGCCCCGACAAATGAATACACCGCGGTGCCGCCGATGCGGTCGCGGGCATTCTGGCGGAGATCGAGGCCGGCCTTGAGGGTGAACGGCACGCGCCCGGCGAAGTCGCGCGAAAGGTGAAGGTAGGCGTTGCGCTTGAAATCGTCGGTGTCGTCGTCGGCCTTCCGGGCGTGCTGGTAGTTGCCCGTGCCGCTGACGATCGCGTAGCTCGCCAGGGAATACGGGTCGACGGAGGCGCCGGTGACGCCGTCGGTGACGACAATCCGCCCGGGCCGGATGTAGCCGATGTCTTCGAACGCGACCGTTACGCCGGAGCGCTGCAGGTTGACTCCGCCGAAGTAGTGGCGGGAGAGATTGGCGCCGATGCGGCGGCTGCGGGAATCGCCGAGGCCGGCCTCGGCCTTCCAGACCGTGCCGCTGTAGCGGTAAATCAGACTCGAGCTGATCGTGGCGGAATCCTGGTCGCGGTCGGCATTGACCATCGAGAGGGAGCCGGCGCCCGCAAAGCCGCGGGTGAAGGTCGGCCCCCAGTTGCCGGGCAGGAGCCGGTTCACGCTGAAGGTGAGGTCGCGGCTGCTGTAGTCACCGGCGAAGAAGGCCGACTGGACCGAAAGCGACAGGCGGCTGGCGGGCGAGAGCCGGTAGTCGACGGTCGCGCCGGCGGCGGTGCGGCGGGTCTGGCGCGGGAAGTCGCGCACGAGGTAGTCGCTGAGGTACGGCTGGTCCGGCGTGGTGTTGGGCAGGGTGCCGCCATTGGTGGCGGCCGCGGCGCTGCGCCAGGTGGTCTGCACGAAGGTCGACGGCTGGTACTGGGTCGAGGTGCCGCCGGAAAGGGTGAAGCCGAAGCGTTCGCTGACCGGCTTGACGTAGGAGAACTCGAAGCCCGGATGCACCTTTCGGTTGGCCCAGCGGGCGGGCCCGGGGGTCTTGTGGAAGTCGCGCGCGTCGTCGCGCATCAGCAGGTAGGCACTGAGGTTGAAGGCGGGTTTCGCCCGGTCGAAGGCGCTGCGGACGACCATGTTGACCGAACCGGCCAGGGCCATGCCCGGCGTCTCCGGCGTCGGCGAGAAGCGCGCCTCGATCCGGGAGAGGTTGTTGGTCGACATCGTCGTCATCTGGATGTTGCGCGCGGTGTTGGCCTGGGCGCTGGCCTGCTCAAAGCCGTTCACCGTCACCGGCACGTAGTCGGCGGGCACGCCGTTGAGCTGCACGTTCATCGCCTCGCCGCCGACCCAGGCGATGGAGACGCCGGGCACGGACTTGAGCAGTTCCCCGACACTGCCGTCCGCGATGGTGCCAAATTCATCCGCGGCGATGACCTTGCGGAGATCGGGCGCGAAGCGCTGGTCATTGATCGCGATCGCGGTGCCGTCCATCTCGCGCGAGGTGGCGACGACGAACTGCGCGAGCTTCACGGTCTCGCCGGTCGCGGGCAGCCGGGTGCCGGCGCTTTCGAGACTGAAGTCGTGGCGCGCGGTCTGGCCGGCGGCCACGGTGACGGTGGCGGTTTCGCCGCGGAGGCCGGTATAGAAGACACGCACGCGGCACGGGCCCGGCGGCAGGTCGGCGAAGGTGTAGCTGCCGAGGGAGTCGGTGAGCGTCTCCCGGCCGGTGCCCTCGAGCGTCACCCGCGCGAGTTCGAGGTATTCGCCGTTGTCGCGGAACGACACTCGGCCGGTGAGGGTGCCGGTCGGGGCGGGCTGGCCGAGCAGGGCAAAGGGGGCGAGGCAGAGAAGCGCGAGCCGCAGGGGTCTGACGAACGGTGGATGCATGGGTCAGAACGTGGTCTTCACACCGAAACTCCACACCGCGCCATTCTGGGTCCTGCCCCGGAATTGGGCGTACTTCGGAGTGTTGGGGCCGGCGGCCTTGGTATCCAGAGGTTGGTCACGCAGGTTCCGCAGATTGGCAAAAAGCGCCGTGCCCCGGCGGAAGTAGTACTCGCCGAGGAGGTCGACCGAGAGGCGCTTGGCAGTCCAGTTGTAGGTGCCGGGCTCGATGCCCTGGCCGGTCGCGACCAAGTTCTCGCGCTGGCGGCCGCGGTAGCTCCAGTTCAGGCGGAGGTTGTATCGCTGGCGGGTGAGGCTCACCCCCCAGCTGCCGCTGCGGGGAATGAGGTTCATCCCGGTGAAGTTGGTCAGGTTCGGGCCGGTCGCGCGCAGCGCGGAGCCGTTGGCAAACACCTGCACGCCGCGGGCCCAGGAGGGCAGGAAGGTGAGGGCCTGCTTGTACTGGAAATCGACCCCGGTCATCCGCACCGTGCCGGGCAGGTTTTCCTGCGTGGAGGTGTCGTACGCGGCGTAGACCGCGGGATCGAGGCTGTAGAGCGCGAGGAACTCCGGCGTGGTGTCGAGCGTGGTCGCTCCGAAGAAGTTTTTGAAATCCCGCCGGAAGGCTCCGATCGAGATCTGGCCCACGCCTTCAAAGTAGTACTCCAGGCGCGCGGTGAGGCTGTTGGCCGTCCAGGGTTTGATGCCGGCGTTGTTGACCACGATGCGGTTCGAGGCGCTGGGTGCCGCGTCCGTGTCCGGCAGCGTGATGCCGCTCGCATACTGGCCGAGGTCGGGCCGGCCGATCGAGCGGTAGACGGCGACCCGGGCGATTAGATTGGAGCGGACCGCGTAGCTTGCGTTCAGGCTGGGAAAGAGGGTGAGGAACTCCTTGTCGGTGCGGGCGGCCCGCTCGAGGATGGTCAGGCGGGCGGTTTGCAGCAGGTCGGTCGTGATCGGCAGCGGACGGCCGCTGGTCCCGAGAATCGGGCGCCCGGCCGCATCGCGCTGGACGTTGCGGGACGGGTCGGTGAGCACGGCATGCGCTTCGATGTTGGTCTGCTCCGCGCGAACTCCGCCGACCAGCTTCAGCCGCCGATCGAAAAACGCGGCGTCGCTCCGGAGGTAGGCGGAGGAGATGAGCTCCTCGGCCCGTTTCGAGGTCGTCATCAGGGTGCGGTAGGCGCCGTTGAAGTCGGGAACGAAATACGACGGGTTGGTGACGGTCGCCTCCCATGTGAGTTCCGGGCTCACCCAGTCGATGCGGGGAAATCCGAACGGGGCGCCGCGGCGGGAGAAGTCGGCGTCGAGGAACGGCGCGGCGGAGTCGTCGCCCGCGGCCGGGTTGGTGCTGGCGCGGCCGTCGCGGCCGACATAGTCGTAGCGGAGGCCGTGGTTGCGGTACTGGCGCGTGAGGTGGCGGGCGTCGAGTCCGGCCTTGAGCGTGAGGGGAACGGGGCCCGGGAGATCGCGGCGGAGGTTGGCGTAGGCGGTGTTTTGCGCATCGATCGGATTGCGCCGTTGCGCGGTGCCGCTGGTGAGCACGTAGGTGCTGATCTTGTACGGGTCGACCGGCGCCCCGGTGGCGCCATCGGTGACGGTGATGACATTCGGCCGCAGGTAGAAGATGTCCTCGAACGACACCGTGACGCCCGTGCGCTGGGCGGTGAGGAGATTGAAGAAACCCTTGTCGGCGCCGCGCACGTGGTTCGTGGCATAGGACATTCCCGCTCCGGCTTCCGCCTTCCAGACGGTGCCTTCATGCCGCCAGACGAGGCTCGGCATGTAGGTGCGGTTGAGGCGATCGCTGCCGTTCTCGTTGTTGATCACCAGCGAGCCGGCGCCGGCGCCCCCCTGCACGGAAGTGGGTGTGAAGGCCACCACGCGGTTCACGTTGAAGGTCAGGGTTCGCGTCATGTAGTTCGACGAGAACGACGACCACTGGTACGAAAAGGTCAGGCGATCAACCGGGGAGAGTTTGTAGTCGAGTGTCACGCCGAAGGATCGGCGCTCGAGGATCGTCGTCGAAAGGCGCACGAAGAACTGCGACAGGTACGGCCGGTCGACCGTGGTGTGCGGAAACGTGGTGCCGTTGGTGGCGGCGCTGACGCCGCGGTAGGTGTTCTGCGTGGCATCGAGGCAGGAGTAGATCTCGGACGTGCCGGCGGTCAGGGTGAAGCCGAAGCGCGGATTGACCGGGACAACCCAGGAAAAATCCGCGCCGGGCCGGACCTTGCGGGTCGGCGTGGCACGTGGGCCCGGGGTCCGATGGAAGGCGCGCTCGTTGTCGCGCATGGCCAGGTAGACACTGCCGTTGAAGACCGGGCGGGAGCGGCCGAACGAGCCGCGGGGGACGACATTCACGGAGCCGGCCAGGGCGGCGCCCTGCGATTCCGGCGTGGGCGAGTAGACCACCTCGATGCGCGAGGCGTTGTTGATCGAGAGGAAGTCGAGCGACACCGCCCGGCCGGTGGCGCCCACGCCGGTGCTGGCGACGTTGAAGCCGTCGATGGTGATCGGAACGTTGCCGGTGGGCACGCCGTTGAGCGAGACCTCGCGTGGATTGCCGGCGTTGTAGTCGATGGTGAGGCCCGGCATGAACTTGAGGAACTCGCCGATGTTGCTCTCGGCGACGCTGCCGAACTCGTCGGTCGAAACCACGGTCTTCACGTTGGCGGCAAAGCGCTGCTCATTGATCGCCACGGCCGCGGCGTCCATCTCGCGCGCCACGGCGACCACGAACTGATCGAGCTTCACCGTGTCGCCCGTGGTGCGCAGGCCGCTGGTTTCCCCGGCCGGGCCGAGGCTGAACTCCAGGGAGACCGTGGCTCCGGGCGCGACCGCGACGGTGGCGGTCTGCGGCGGGAAGCCCGTGTAGAAGACGGTGAGGCGCTGGGGTCCGGCCGGGACGTTGACGAGCCGGTAGGCGCCTGCCGCGTCGGTGAAGGCCTCGAGCGCGGTGCCGGCGACCGTGATTCGCGCGTTTTCGACATACTCGGCGGTGCGGGGATTGGATACCCGGCCCTCGACTGTGCCCGTGGCGGTGGGCTGGGCATCGAGAGTGGAAACCAACAGCGCGGCGGCAGCCGCCAGCGCGAGGGCGAACGCGCTGCGGGCGCGTGCCGACGTCGGGTGAAGGGAGTCCATGGGGGGAAGCGCGGGGGCGGACGACCGTTGCGGACTGGCCGGGGAAGAGGGGTGCTGCCATCCAACCTCGTGCCGGCCGGGGCGTCAACGGGTGAGTGCGGCGTTCGCTGCCCACGGGCGCATCTGTCGGTCGGCGGTTGTAGCCGGCCGCGGCGAGGCCGGCCGCCGGGTACACCAGACAAATGACCGCCAACCGGCAGATGCGCCCGCTGCCCACGGCTTGACGCCGGGGGACGCGGAAGGCCACCAAGGAGCATGTGTGGCGCATACCCCCGGAAAACCTCCGTCTTCGTCTTGAGATGGTGGACCGTGATGATCGCGGTTCTTGGCGGCAGCCTGGTGGCCGGTGCAGCGGTGCAACCACCGGTGTCGGCGGCAGTGGAGAGGATTGCCGATGTGCCCTACGCGGCGACGCCCAATCCGCGGCAGACGGTGGACGTCTACCTTCCGAAAACACGGAGCCAGGGTGCGCGGTTGCCGGTGGTTGTTTTCCTACACGGAGGCGGCTGGGGGGCCGGCAGCAAGGACTCCGGTCGCGCGTTGCTGCAGCCGTATGTCGAGAGCGGAAAGTACGCCGGGGTGTCTGTGGCCTATCGGCTGGCGGGGGAGGCTGGCTGGCCGGCGCAAATCCACGATTGCAAGGCGGCGATTCGCTGGATCCGTGCGGAGGCTGTCCGCTTCGGCTTTGATGCGGACCGGATTGGCGTCGTCGGCAACTCGGCGGGGGGAACGCTCGCGACGCTGCTGGGCACGAGCGGCGGCGTCGCGGATCTGGAGGGCGAGGTTGGCTCGTACCGGCAGCACAGCAGCCGGGTAACGTGTGTGATCAATCGCTTCGGCCGGCTGAATTTCCTCGCGGAGCCGTTGTCCGCGCGGGCCGCACCGGCCCAGGCGAAGGCCCTGGCCGCCCGGCTGACGACCCTGCTTCGCGGGACACTGGAGGAACGGGCGGATCTCGCGCGGCGAGCGTCACCGGTCTTCCATGTGGGACCGGACGATCCGCCCGTGCTGACGCTGCACGGGACGAACGACGGCCTCGTGCCGATGGTGCAGGCGGAGGAGTTCGACGCGGCGATGAAACGCACCGGGGCACCGCACCTGCTGATCCGCCTGGTCGGGGCGGGCCATGGTTTCGATCATCCGGAGGAGAAGCGGCGTTCGCGGCTGTTCCTGGACCGGCATCTGCGCGGGGTTCCCGCTGACATTCCCGATACGCCGATTGTCGTCGCGAACAAATCCTGACGGGAGCCGGCGCGGCTTTGGTGGAGGACAACCGCGGCGGGTTACGTGCGCACGCGGCTACGCTCCATTTGAGGAGCACTATATCGGCAGCCGCAGGGTGAAGCGGGCGCCTCCGGTCGGGGCGGAATCGACCGCGACCGTGCCTCCGTGGGCCTCGATGATCGCTTTTACCATGCTCAGGCCCAGGCCAAGCCCGCGTTGGGAACGGCTCGCATCACCGCGGTACAGCCGGCGGAAGATTGCCTCGCGTTCCGCGGGCGGCACGCCCGGGCCACTGTCGGTCACGGTCAGGACCGCGGCGCGGGTTTCGGCGCGCACCGCGAGCACGACGCTGCCGCCGGCGGGCGTGTACTTCAGGGCGTTGTCGAGGAGGTTGTTCACCGCCTGTCCGAGGCGAACGGCGTCGGCCCGGGCGAGAACGGGCTCCGGCTGTTCCAGCCGGATGGCGAGGCGCTTTTCCTCGGCGACTTCCCGGTAGAGGTCGGCAGCCCGTTCCGTGACGACGCGGAGGTCGATCCGATCGGGATTTAGCTTCAGGACGCCGGCCTCGGCGGCGGAGATGTCGAGCAACGTCTCCAGGAGATGAAGGAGCCGATCGGTCTGCTCCACGCAATCGGCGAGGGCGGCGCGGGCCTCGGCGGGGTCGCCGTCATCCTGGATCGCCAGTTCGGCGGTGCCGCGCAGGCGGGTGATGGGGGTGCGGAGATCATGCGCGAGATTGTCGAGGGTCTCGCGGAGCACGCGGACGTGCGCGGCGTTCTTGTCGAGGAGGGTGTTGAGCTGACGGACGAGGGTGGCGAGCTCGCCGGTGCCGGTGGGGCCGGGAACGCGGGCCGCGAGGTCGCCGGTTTCCAGGATGCGCCGGGCGGTGTCGGAGACCGCCCGAAGCGGGCGGGTGGCTCGCCACGCCACGACGATGCCGATGCCGAACGAGAGGAGCAGGGCCCCGGCGCCGACGACGGCGAAGGCCCGGCGGAGGGGCGCGAAGAGCACCGCCTGGCTTTCGATCAGGATGCCGACCTGCAGGGAGTTGCCGTCGGGCAGTTCACGGTTCGCGATGGCGTAGTCGCGCAGGGCGCTCTGCGGAATGCGCACCGTGTAGGTCGGTTGATCGACGGTGAAACCGCGGAACGGGCCCGGCAGCGGGATGCGCTGGATGTGGGTCTCGACCCAGTCCGGCGGAACCGAGACGAGCACGAGGTCGTTGTTGGGCCGCAGCACGCGCACGAAAAAGGCGCGGCCCGACGAGGCGGCATCGCGGTCGAGGCGGGCGCGCAGGAGGGCGGCGCCACCCCGTTCGTAGAGGGTGGCCAGTTCCGTGGCGCGGCTTTGCACGGTGGCCTGTTCGCGGGCCTCCAGCGCCTCCGCGAGGCTCCAGTACAGCGCCCCGAAAAGCACCGCGGCGAAGAACGCGAAGACCAAGGCGTATTGGACCGCGAGACGGAGCGCGAGCGACTGACGGAGGCGCGAGAAGAGAGTCATGGCAGGCCTGCGGGTGATGCGGGCGGCAGACAATCGCCGCGGAGCGAGGTCGCCCCGCCTACAGGGGGATGGGATTTCACCGGAAACAGCGGCGAACTAGCCATGGGGACGGAAGGTGTAGCCGACGCCGCGCGCGGTTTCGATGCGCTGGTGGTCGGGATCGATCTTGGCGCGCAGGCGGGACATGACGACGTCGACGACGTTGGTTTGCGGGTCGAAGCTGTAGTCCCAGACGTGCTCGAGGATCATGGTCTTGCTCACCGGGCGGCCGGCGTGCCGGAGCAGGAAGGCGAGCAGCGAAAACTCCCGCGGCTGCAATTCCACGCGCTGCCCGGCACAGGTGACCTCGCGGGAGACGAGGTCGAGCGTGACGTCGCCGGCGGTCAACCGCGTGGTTTCGGGGGAGGAGGTGGCCCGGCGGATCAAGGCCTGCACGCGGGCGAGCAGTTCGGAAAAGGCGAATGGCTTGGTCAGGTAGTCGTCGCCGCCGGCTTGCAGGCCCTTCACCCGATCATCGACCGAGCTCTTGGCGCTCAGGAAGAGCACCGGCACGGCTTGGCGGGCGGCGCGCAGGCGCTTCACCAGGCTGATGCCGTCGAGACGGGGCAGCATGATGTCGACGATGGCGGCGTCGTAGGTGGTGGTCTGGGCGAGGGCGAGGCCGGTGTCGCCATCCGGGGCGTGATCGACGGCGTATCCGGCCTGCTTCAGGCCGCGCACCACGAACGAGGCGATCTTGGCATCATCTTCGACGACGAGCACGCGCATGATTCGAGAGTGGCGAAGGGCGGGGACGGGTGGCGAGTGGCAAGTGGTCCGCCGCGGTCAGGGATCCAGGGGGAGCGGCACGAAGGTGCGGTGAAAAGCGGCCCCGGTTGCGAGGGCAACCGGGGCCGGGCTAGTCACCACAACTTGAACACAACACAAGTCCGGAAAATCACTGCGCGGCGGCCTCGGTCTCGTCGACCACCACGAAGATCGTGCTGCCGCGGGAGAAGAGGCGGAGAAGGGTCTTCTTGCCTTCGGCCTTGGCGCTGAGTTCGACGGCGTCCTGGGCAGACGTCACGGGCTGCTTGTTGATCTCGAGGATCACGTCGCCGGGGCGGAGGCCGGCCTTGGCTGCGGCGGAGTTCGGATCGACCTCGGTGATCACGGCGCCCTTGAGCCGGGCGGGCAGGTTGAGCTGGTTCCGCATCTGCGGGGCGAGGTCGTCGACGCTCACGCCGTTGAGCACTCCCTCGTCGTGGCTGGCATACTCCTCCCCCCGGGAGGTCGGGCGGTGGCCGGAGCTGGCGGCGACCGTGCGCTCGGCCGTGGTCGCGGTGATCGTCCTGGTCTTGCCGTCGCGCAGCACGGCGAGCTCGATCTTCGTGCCCGGCGGAATCGCGCCGATGGAGAAGCGGAAGCGGTTGGCGTCTTCGACGGCTTCGCCGTTCACGGCGGTGATGACGTCGCCTTCCTTCAGGCCGGCCTTGGCGGCGGGACTGTTGGGCTGCACGTCCGCGACCAGGGCGCCTTGGCGGGAGTCGAGGCCGATGGTCTCGGCCAGCGTGGGCGTGATATCCTGCGCGCCGACGCCAAGAAAGCCGCGGACGACCTTGCCGTTCTTCACCAGGCCGTCGACGACCTGGCTGACGAGGTTGGCGGGTACGGCGAGGCCGACCCCCTGGAAGCCGCCGTTGCGGCTGAGAATCGCGGTGTTGATGCCGACGAGGCGGCCGTCGATATCCACGAGTGCGCCACCCGAATTGCCAGGATTGATGGCGGCGTCGGTCTGGACGAAGTCCTCGTAGTCGAGGCCCAGGCCCGGGCGGCGACCCTTGGCGCTGATGATGCCGGTGGTGACGGTTTCACCGATGCCGAACGGATTGCCGATGGCCAGCACGCGGTCACCGACCTCGATCTTGTTGCTGTCGGCGAAGGTGACGGCCGGAAGGTCGGTGGCGTCGACCTTGACGACGGCGATGTCGGTCTGGGGATCGCGGCCCACGACCTTGGCCTTGAGCTCGCGACCGTCGTCGAGCGCGACCACCACCTCGTCGGCGCCCTGGATGACGTGGTTGTTGGTGGCGATGTAGCCGTCGGCGCTGATGATCACGCCGGAGCCGAGGCCGGCCTGCGGGGGCATCTGGATCTCGGGGACGCGGCCGCCAAAGAATTGGCGGAACATCGGATGGTCGAAGCCCGGGACCTGGTTCGGATTGGCGGCCACGCGCTTGGCCTTGGTGCTGGTGGTGATCTTCACCACGCTGGGGGCGACGCGCTTCACGACGGGCGAGAAGCTGGCGGCCTCGAGGGTGCCGCGGTTGACCGGAGTCGGGTCGCGTTTCACGGCCACGGCGGGCTTGGCCTCGCCCTTGACAGATTGCGCGCCGGCGGCGAACGCGCCCGCGAGGGCGAGGACGCACACGACCAGCAAGGTCGGCCGGCGGTTGAAGAGAGGAGTGCGGTTGGAGTGCATAGTGGTTGGAAGTGGCGCCACGGTAGCACGCAGGGTTTTCGGGGGGCTTGCGGGAGCATTACAGAATGGAAAGGTTCGGCCGGCGGCGGGGTGGTGGATCCGGCGAAAAGCGGGGTTCGCCGGGCCCCGGCGCCACGAGGGCGGGCGCGTGCCATTTGCCATTTGCCAAGCGGGGGAGCGCTCCTAACGTTCGGCCCCTCGCATGCTCTCGTTTCTGCTCAAACGGTTTTCCGGCCGTCACTATAAGAAGTTTCTCGAAAAGGCGCGGCCGACCGTCGCGCGCATCAACGAGCTCGAGAAGTCGTTTCAGGCGCTGACCGACGAGCAGCTGCGGGCCAAGACCGACGAGTTCCGGAGCCGGGTGGCGGCCGCGGCCGACAAGCGCGCGGCGTTGGATGAGATTCTTCCCGAGGCGTTTGCGACGGTGAAAAACGCGGCCCGCCGCCTGGTCGGGCGCACCATCATCGTGTGCGACCATGAGCTGACGTGGGACATGATTCACTTCGACGTGCAGCTGATCGGCGGTCTGGCGCTGCACCAAGGCAAGATTTCCGAAATGGCCACCGGCGAGGGCAAGACCCTCGTGGCGACGCTGCCCCTCTACCTCAACTCCCTGGCCGGTCGGAACGCCCAGCTGGTCACGGTCAACGACTACCTCGCGCGCCGCGACTCGGAGTGGATGGGGTACCTCTACAACTTCCTCGGCGTGAGCGTGGGCTGCATCCAGCAGCAGATGGCGCCCGACCTGCGGCGCGAGATGTACGGGCGCGACATCACCTACGGGACGGCGAGCGAATTTGGCTTCGACTACCTCCGCGACAACGGCATGGCCACGCGGAAGGAGGACCAGGTGCAGCGGGACTTCTGGTACTGCATCGTTGACGAGGTGGACTCGATCCTGGTCGACGAGGCCCGGACGCCGCTGATCATCTCCGGCCCGGCGCCGATCGAGCGCGAGCAGCCTTTCACCCGCCTGAAGCCTCCGGTGGAGCGCCTGGTCAACGATCAGGTGCGCCTCTGCAACCGCATCGTCACGGAGGCCAAGGAACTGCTCGAGAAGCCGAACGCGACCGAGGACGATTCCTTCCTCGCCGCCCGCAAGATGCTGCAGGTGAAGATGGGGCATCCCAAGAACAAGCAGCTCCTGCGGCTGATGGAGAACGGGGCGTGGCGCAAGCTGCTCGACAAGACCGAGACCGAACTCAATTCGGACCTGAACAAGGACGAGCTCTACAAAATCAAGGAAGAGCTCCTCTTCGTCATCGATGAGCGGCAGCACCAGGCGGATCTCACCGAGATCGGGCGCAACAAGTTGCGGCCGGACAACCCGGACGCCTTCGTGCTTCCGGACCTGGCCACGGAATTCTCGGACCTCGAGAAGGACGCCTCGAGCACTCCGGAGCAGCGCGAAGAACGGAAACTCGCCTCCCAGCAGCGCTACGCCGACATCTCCGAGGAAATCCACGCCATCTCGCAGCTGCTCCGCGCCTATTCGCTGTACGAACGCGACGTGGAGTACGTCGTCACGCCGGACGGCAAGGTGATGATCGTCGATGAAAACACCGGCCGCGTCATGCCGGGCCGGCGGTGGTCCGACGGCCTCCACCAGGCGGTCGAGGCGAAGGAGAACGTCGTGATCGAGCGCGAGACCCGCACCTACGCCACAATCACGATCCAGAACTACTTCCGGATGTACGAGAAGCTCGCGGGCATGACCGGCACCGCGGAAACCGAGGCGACGGAGTTCAACGACATCTACCGTCTGGCGGTGCAGGTGATTCCGACGAACAAACCCTGCATCCGCGTCGACAAGAACGACTCCATCTTCAAGACGCGCCGCGACAAGTACTCGGCGGTCGTGAAGGAAATCGAGGAGGCCAACAAGCGGGGGCAGCCCGTGCTGGTCGGCACCGTGAGCGTGGAATCCTCGGAGGTGCTCTCCCGGATGCTGAAGCGCGCCGGGATCATCCACACGGTGCTCAACGCGAAGTTTCACCAGCAGGAGGCGGATATCGTGGCCCGGGCGGGTCAGCGCAGCGCGGTGACGATCGCCACCAACATGGCGGGCCGCGGCACCGACATCAAATTGGGCGAGGGCGTGCGGGAACTCGGCGGCCTCTACGTCATCGGCACCGAGCGGCACGAGTCGCGGCGCATCGACCGTCAGCTGCGCGGCCGGTGTTCGCGGCAGGGTGATCCCGGCCTGACCAAGTTCTATCTCTCCCTCGAGGACGACCTCATGCGCCTGTTCCTCCAGGGCAACCTGGCCTCGAAGCTCATGGAGGGCTCGATGCAGGAAGGGGAGGAGCTCGAACACCCCTGGCTCAACCGCTCGATCGAGAGCGCCCAGAAGAAGGTCGAGCAGCAGAACTATTCGATCCGCAAGCGCCTGCTCCAGTACGACGACGTGCTCAACCAGCAGCGCGAGGTGGTCTACGGCATCCGCAACGGCGCGATTCACGCCGAGCGGCCCAAGGACATCATCTTCGAGCAGATCGAGGAGGAGCTGCACCATCGGCTCGAAGTGGCGGGATTTGGGGAGAAGGCCGGCGCCACCCAGACGGCGATCGAGAGCCTGGTCGGCTGGCTGAACGCCCACTTCCCAATCAGCATCCGCGTCGACGAACTGAAGGGCAACGATCCGGCGCCGCTGGTGGCGGTGCTCATCGAACGCATCAAGAAGGCCTACGCCATCAAGGAGTCGGTGGAGATTCCCGAGGCTCTTGGTTCCCTCGAACGGTACGTGGTGATCAACGCCATCGACCATCACTGGCAGGAGCACCTGACGGAGATGGAGGAGTTGCGCCGCTCGATCGGCCTGCGGAGCTACGGCCAGAAGGACCCGCTGGTCGAGTACAAGGGCGAGGCCTACAAGTACTTCGAGGAGCTGATGGGCAATGTGCGGCTGCAGATCTGCACCGGGTTGTTCCGCAGTGCGTCGAACCTCGAGTCCTTCGAGCACATGCTTTCGCTGCTCAGTCGCACGGCGCGGGCTGTGGGCCCGAATGACGCCCCGGCGCCTTCCGCGCCCCCGGCGGCGCCGCAGGTGTCGACGACCGTGACCTCAAGCGGACCGATCCCGGAGGCCGGGGCGCCGGCGGAGCAGGAGATCGTGCTGCCCAAGGTGACGATTCGCCGCGAGACCCCCAAGGTCGGGCGCAACGAGCCGTGCCCGTGCGGTAGCGGCAAGAAGTTCAAGAACTGCCACGGGTCCTGAGCCCGAGGGCGAGACTCGCGAGCGGTCACGTGCCGTCACCGCGCTGGTGCCGCCGGCGGATGCGCGGACCGTGCGCGGTCACGCGCCCGCCGCGCGCGACTCCATCACGGCAACAGCGGTGCCACCGTGGTGACGACCTGGTACGCGCCGACGGCGACCATGCTGGCCGCGGAGAGCCACAGACAGGTTCGCCACACCGGGCCGGTGCGCAGCGGGGCGGCGACGTGCCGGTGATTCAGGATCAGCGCCAGGACCGCCAGGAAGGGCAGCATCAGGCCCTGGGCGACTGCGCCAATGAACACGAGGGTCACCGGGGAGCCGAATAGCAGATACAGCAGGGTCCACGACACCGGGAGCAGCACGCAGAGCGCGCGCACCGTGCGCTGCCGGTCCTCCCCCGATGCGTAGTGACGCAGGCCGAAGACCTGCAGGGCGTCGGCGAGCAGGCGCGTGTTGGCGGCGGTGGCGCCGAAGATGGTCGAGTAGAGCACGGCGGCGGCGCCGATGAGGAAGAGCCACAGGCTCCAGCCGCCGAAGGTCTCGACGTACATGTGGGAGAGCGTCGGAATCATGTCGGCGTTCGTGACGTCGAGCTTCTTCTCGTGGAGAATGGCGGCGCCGAGGAGGTAGAACGCGAGCGTGGCGCTGGTGTAGATGACGCACGAGAGCCAGGCATCGGTCTGAAGGACGCGCAGCCAGCCCCGGGCCCGATCCGCCCAGGCGGGGGTGCCATCCGCCGGACCGACGCTGCGGGCGTATCCCTTTTCCAGGCACCAGTAGGGGTAATAGATCAACTCGGAGGCGCCGACGCCGATGACGCCGAAGGCCGCAAAGGCCACCGTGAAGGAGGAAGGCAGGTTGAAGCTGAAGCCCTCGGCGAGGTGCCGGGTCGTGATCGCGTAAGGGGTGAACTGGAGCGCGATGACCGCCACCATGGTGCAGACCGTGAAGGCGACGACCATCCAGGTGGAGGCGACCTCCACGAGGCGGTAACGGCCGACGACGAGCAGGACGGCGGTCAGCGCGCCGATTCCGATGCCGATCACGGTTTTCGAGGCCGGAAAGCCGGCGAGCGAGAGGATGCTCGCCATGCCGCCGAGCATGCCGGCGACCTGGAAGAAGGTGGCCGCAAACATCGTGGCCCACACCCAGAGCAGCCACGAAACCCGGAGACGGGGCCCGGGCATCAGGTTCATCGTCTCCAGCGCGGTCGCCCCGGCGGTGACGGTGTGGCGCCCGAGCTCGATCTGGATGAAAACCTTGAGCAGGCAGCCCACGATGATGAACCACAGCAGGGTGAAGCCGATGCTCGCCCCCAGCTTCGGGGTGACGATTAACTCCCCGGAACCGACAATCGTGGCGGTGATGATCAGCCCGGGGCCAAGCTGACGCAGGATGCCGCCGGCGTGAGTGGGGGCGTTTTGAGGGGAGGAGGTCTCGGACATGAAGCGGGGGTTCTTTGGGGGGTGGGCTGAAGGTGGCCGACGAGGCGCGGGGGGTTCAACCCCGGATTCGTGTGCCGCAGAATCCGGTGCCGGCTCGGTTGTCGGCAGGCGTCAGTCAATGGGAGTGGCGCGGAGGACGGGACCAAAATCAACCACGGTCCGCTTGTAGCCGGGGTCGCTGACCCCGGACCGGCCTCAACGAGGCCGGCTACAGGGATCCAATTTGGCAGCATGGCGTCTCGGACACTGCGGTTAATTCTGCTCAAGCGCGTGCCCAAGCGACGCGGGGCTTTGCCGTCGGTCGGGAGACAGTCGCTCCTTTCGGCCGGCCCGGAGCGTGACGGCGTCAGGCCTGCAATTTTTCGCTGGACGGTGCCGGCGCCGGTCTCGCAGGCCGCGCAGGCCCGTTTCCGGAACGCAAATCAGAAAGCGCGTTTCGCGCGAGGTTTGCCAGTTGCAGGGCTGGGGCGGAGTTCTCATTGCACAGCGTCTTTGCCATGAACACCAACCTTGCCTTCGTTCGTTCCAAGACCTTCGCGGTGGCGGCCCTGCTCGCCGCCGCGCCTGTGGCGCACGCCGCCGAGCCGCCCTCGGGAGGGTGGGCTGCGGTCGGCGGTTCCGTGGGCGGCTTGCTGCTGGGCGTGATCCAACTGATCGTCGGCCTGAGCCTCGCCGCCTTCTCGATCAACAAGGGCCTGCAGCTCCTGTCGCGGCTCCTCGGCGGCATCGACATCTGGGCGGAGATCAAGGGCCGCAACATCGCCGTGGCGCTCCTCGCCGCCGGCGTGGTCGTTTCGTACACCCGCGTCATCTCCGGCGGCATCGACGCGATGACCCGCTCGCTGCTCACGCTGGGCACCGGCGGGGTCCTCAACGGCGTCATCGGTCTCGTGGCCGGTGTCATCAACCTCTTTGTGGCCATCGGCGTGGCGAGTTTCGCGATCACGGTGGTGTTCCGGGTCATGGACAAACTGACGGTGGGCATTGACGAAAGGGCCGAATTCAAGGGCAACAATCCCGCAATCGGCGCCATCTACTGCGGCATCCTGATCGGTGTCTCGAGTCTGGTGTCGGCCGGTGTCACCGGTATCGGTTCCGGGGTGTCGTTGTTCCTGGGCGCGTTGATCGACGCCCTGCGTGGCTGACGCGGCCCGCGATCGGGAAACCCGCCGGCCGGAACACAGGGGTGCCGCCGGCGGGAGGCTGCGGTCACGGTCCGTCTAATCGCCGTTGCGGTGGGCCGTCGCCTTTGATCACTGTCGCTTCATGAGACTACCCCTGCTCCTCCTGGCGGCCGGCTTCCTCCTTCCCGCCGCCAGTTCCCTCCGCGCGGCGGATTCGTTCGACGTCTGGGCCGAGGAACTCGCCCGACGCTTCGTCCGACTGAACCCACAGCTGGCGACGCGGACCCAGTACCTGGCCGCGGAGGAGCAGGACGCCCTCGACCGCGATCTGGCGCTGAGTGGAATGTACGGCGAGTCCTATGGCGCGGCGCAGGCGAAGCGCCTGGCGGACTTCGCGCGGGCGGCCATGGGAGAATTGGCGCGGTTTCCGGAGGCGGGCTTGACCCCGACCCAACGCACGACGGCCGCCATCATCCGGTGGCGGCTCGACCGCCAGATCACGGGGGAGGTGTTCGCGCGAAACACGTTTGTTTTCGAGCAGTTTGGCGGGCTGCACCTCGGCCTGGTGCATTTCCTGACGGCCACGCATCCGCTGCGCCACCGGCGCGACGCAGAAAATTATCTGGCGCGGCTCGCTGTCCTGTCGGCGCGGCTCGATGAAGCCATCGCGGAGGCCCGGGACGCCGCGGCGGCGGGGGTGTTGCCGCCGCGCTTTGTCCTGGAGCGCGTCCTCGGGCAACTCGACAACCTTCTGGCGGGCCAGGCGTCGGATCATCCCTTGGTCGCCGGTTTTGCCCAGCGGCTCGAGGCGCTGGGAGGAGCGTTGTCCGTGGAGGTGCGCGCCCGCTTCCGCGCCCAGGCGGAGAATACGGTCCAGGACGCAGTGCTGCCGGCGTTCCAGCGTGTGCAGGCGTTGTTGCGCGAGCAACTGGCGAGGGCGACGGACGACGCCGGAATCTGGCGGCTCCCGCGGGGAGACGCCAGTTATGCCTGGGCGCTCGAGACCCTGACGACCACGGCCCTGAGGCCCGAGGAGATTCATGCCGTCGGGTTGCGCGAAGTGGCGCGGATCTCCGCCGAGATGGAGGGAATCCTCATCAAACTTGGATACGCGGGCGGGACGATTGACGCCCGGCTGGAGCAGCTGAATGCGAAGCTCAATCCGCCGGCGGTTCCGGATCCGCGGCCCCAGTTGTTGGACAAAGTGGCGGCGGTGGTGCGCGATGCCGAGCGGCGGGCCCGGGCGTCCTTTGACCTGTTGCCCCGGGCGCCCGTGGAAGTGCGGCGCGAACCGGCCTTCTCCGAGGGAAGCGCCGCCGCCCACTATTCCGATCCGGCTCCGGACGGTTCCCTGCCCGGCATCTACTGGATTCCGCTCAAGGACCTCGGACCGCGCGTGACCTGGCTCGGCGTGGGCCTGAAATCCACCGCGTACCACGAGGCCATCCCCGGGCACCATTTCCAGGTCGCCATCCAGCAGGAGGCGGACCTGCCGCGATGCCGGAAACTGGGCGTCTTCGGTGAGAACTCCGCCTATATCGAGGGCTGGGCCCTCTACGCGGAACGCCTCGCCGACGAGAATGGCTGGTATGAGGACGATCTGCCGGGGCGTCTCGGCTATCTCAACATGCAGCTGTTTCGGGCAAAGCGGCTAGTGGTCGACACCGGCCTGCATTCCAAGCGGTGGACGCGGCAGCAGGTCATCGACTACGGTTTCACTCCCGCCGAAACGGAACGCTACATCGTCTGGCCCGGACAGGCTTGCTCCTACATGATTGGCCAGCTGCGCCTGCTGGAACTGCGGGAAAAGGCCCGGGCGGCACTCGGGGCGAAATTCTCGATTCAGGCCTTCCACAATGAGGTCTTGCGGGGCGGGAGCATGCCGCTCGAGGTGCTCGCGCGGGAGCTCGACGCCTGGGTGGCGACGGTCCTGTCGCGGAACTGAGCCGGGTCGCGGTACCGGGCCCGGAGGGCAGGGGGAGGCACCGCCGGTGGCCGGGACACGTGCTGGCGAGCCCTGGCCGGCTCCCGGTCAGCCGCCCGGCGCGTAGTCCAGGTAGGGACCGAGCCAACGTTCGGCTTCGGCGACGGTCTGGCCTTTGCGGGCCGCGTAATCCTCGACCTGGTCGCGGCCGAGTTTCCCCACCGCGAAGTACTTCGCCTCGGGGTGATTGAAATAGAGGCCGCTGACGCTGCTGGCGGGGCGCATGGCGCAACTCTCCGTGAGGCTGATGCCGGTCGCGGCCGTCGCATCGAGCAACTCGAAGAGTGTGTGCTTCTCAGTGTGGTCCGGGCAGGCGGGATAACCCGGGGCCGGGCGGATGCCGCGGTACTTTTCGCGGATGAGATCCGCCATTGACAGGTTTTCGCTCCTCCCGAAGCCGGAGAAGACGCGCGCCTGCCGGTGCGCCCACTCCGCCAGCGCTTCGGCCAGCCGATCGCCCAGCGCCTGCGCCATGATCGCTGAGTAGTCATCGTGGCCGGCCTTGAAGGCGGCCGCCATCGCCTCGACACCATGCCCGGCGGTGACGGCGAATCCGCCGACATAGTCGATCCGTCCGCACTCGCGCGGCGCGAGATAGTCGGCGAGGCAGTGGTTCGACTGTCCGGACGGCTTTTCCGCCTGCTGGCGAAGAAAATGAAACCGTGTGAGGACGCTCGAGCGCGTCTCGTCGGCGTACAACTCGATGCTATCCCCCACGGCATTGGCGGGCCAAAAGCCGATCACCGCGCGGGCGGTGAAGGCGCGTTCCGCGACGATCCGTTGCAGCAGCGTCTGCGCGTCGGCGTGGAGACGCGTGGCCTCGGCCCCGACGACCTCGTCCTTCAGGATCTCCGGAAAACGTCCGTGCAGCTCCCACGCGCTGAAGAAGGGACCCCAATCGATGAAGGGGACGATCTCCTCGAGGGGTACGGGGTCGAAGCGGCGCGTGCCGAGGAACTCCGGCCGCGGGATGTCCGTGGCCGCCCAGTTGCAGGCCGGACGCCGCGCGCGCGCCTGCGCGAGGGGCAGGAGGGCGCGACGGGCCTGGCGCTGCTGGAATTCCGTCCGCTGCCGCTCCTGCTTCGCCTGGAGGTCGGCGAGGTAGGCCGGCTTCTGCGTCGGCGACAGCAACGAGCTCACGACATTGACGACCCGCGAGGCATCGAGCACGTGGACGACTCCCGGCGTGTACTCCGGGGCGATCATCACGGCGGTGTGCGCAGCGCTGGTCGTGGCCCCGCCAATCAGCAGCGGCACCTGGAAACGCTGTCGCTGCATCTCGCGGGCGACGTGCACCATCTCGTCCAGCGAAGGGGTGATTAGGCCGGACAGCCCGATCACGTCGGCTTCGAGTTCACGGGCGGTCGCGAGGATCTTCTCCGCCGGCACCATCACGCCAAGGTCGGTCACCTCGTAGTTGTTACACGCGAGCACCACGCCGACGATGTTCTTGCCGATGTCGTGGACGTCGCCCTTGACGGTGGCGAGGACGACGCGGCCCTGCGCCCGGGCCGTGCCTCCGCTGGCGACCTGGCGGCGCTTTTCCTCCTCCATGTAGGGAGTGAGGTAGGCGACGGACTTCTTCATCACACGGGCGGACTTCACGACCTGCGGCAGGAACATCTTGCCGGCTCCGAAGAGATCCCCGACGACCCGCATGCCGTCCATCAATGGGCCCTCGATAACGTCCAGGGGACGGGGATACTTTTGGCGGGCCTCCTCGGTGTCGGCGTCGACGAAGGTGTCGATGCCCTTGATCAGGGCGTGTTTCAGCCGCTCTTCCACGGGGGCGCGCCGCCAGGCGCCGGCGTCGGGGGCTTCAGCCTTGGGATCGGGTCCGCCGCTGGTCGAGGCCTTGAGGCGCTCGGCGAAGGCGATCAGGCGCTCGGTGGCGTCGGGGCGGCGGTTGAGCAGGACGTCCTCCACGCGTTCGAGGAGATCGGGGGGGATCTCCTGGTACACGCCGAGCATGCCGGCGTTGACGATCGCCATGTCGAGGCCCGCGCGGATCGCATGGTAGAGAAACGCGGTGTGCATCGCCTCGCGCACCGGGTTGTTGCCGCGGAAGGAGAACGAGACGTTGGAGACGCCGCCGCTCACCTTGGCGTGGGGCAGGGATTCCTTGATGATCCGCGTGGCCTCGAAGAAATCGACGGCGTAATGGTTGTGCTCCTCGATGCCGGTGGCGACGGTGAGGATGTTCGGGTCGAAGATGATGTCTTCGGCAGGGAACCCGATCCGCTCCGTCAGGAGATGGTAGGCGCGGGTGCAGATGCGCACCTTCTGGTCGCGGGTGGCGGCCTGGCCCTGTTCGTCGAAGGCCATCACGACGGCGGCGGCGCCGTAGCGGCGGATGAGTTGCGCGCGGCGCAGGAACTCCGCCTCGCCGTCCTTGAGGGAGATCGAGTTGACGATGCCCTTGCCCTGCAGGCACTGCAGGCCCTTTTCGAGCACCGTCCACTTGGAGGAGTCGAGCATGACCGGCACGCGCGCGATCTCCGGTTCGGCGGCGAGCAGGTTGAGGAACTTCACCATCGTCGCCTCGCCGTCGACCAGCGCCTCGTCGACGTTGACGTCGAGGACGTTGGCGCCGCTTTCGACCTGCTGGCGCGCGATGGCGAGGGCGGCGTCCCAGTCGCCGGCCTTGATCGCCTTGGCGAACTTCGGCGAGCCCGTGATGTTGGTGCGCTCGCCGATGACGAGAAAAGTGGAGGCGGTGGAGTTCAAGGTCAGGCGATGGCGAGGGGCTCGAGGCCGCTGAGACGGAGGGCGCGGGCGGCCTGGGGCGGCATGCGCGGGGCGCGTCCCCGCACGGCCTGGGCGATGGCGGCGATGTGCGCCGGGGTCGAACCGCAGCAGCCGCCCACGAGATTGACCCAGCCCTGCGCGGCGAATTCGCCGAGCACCGTGGCCATGTCCTCCGGGGTCTCGTCGTAGGCGCCAAAGGCGTTGGGCAGACCCGCATTCGGGTAGCACGAGGTGTAACACGCCGCGATCTGGGAGAGTTCCTCGACGTACGGGCGCATCGCGGCGCCGCCCAGCGCGCAGTTGATGCCCACGCAGAAGGGACGCGCGTGCGTGATGCTGTGGTAGAAGGCGCGGATCGTCTGGCCGGACAACGTGCGGCCGGAGGCATCGGTGATCGTGACGCTCACCAGCACGGGGACGCGGGCTTCCGCGGCCCGTTGATCGAAGACTGATTCGATCGCGAACAAGGCGGCCTTGGCGTTCAGGGTGTCGAAGATCGTCTCGACCAGCAGGGCGTCCACGCCGCCATCGAGCAGGGCTTCGATCTGCTCCGTGTACGCCTGCACGACCTGCTCCCAGGTGACGGCGCGGAAGTCCGGGCGATTGACATCCGGGGACATGCTGAGCGTGCGGTTGAGGGGACCGATCGCGCCAGCGACGAAGCAGCGCCGCCCGGAGGTGGCGGCCTCGGTGGCCGCGGCGGCGCGGCGCGCGCAGGCCACGGCGGCGAGGTTGATTTCCCGCACCAACGGCTCGCAGCGGTAGTCGGCCATGCCGATGGCGGTGCTGCTGAAGGTGTTGGTTTCCACGATGTCGGCCCCCGCGGCGAAGTACGCGCGGTGGATCTCCTCGATGACGTCGGGGCGGGTGAGGCAGAGGAGATCGTTGTTGCCCTTGAGGTCGTGCGGGTGGTCCGCGAACCGGGAACCCCGGAAATCCGCCTCGGCCAACTTATAAGTCTGGATCATGGATCCCATCGCCCCATCCAGCACGGCGATCCGGGCGGCAAACAGGCGGCGAAAAGCGTCGGCACGTTCTGCGTCGGCGGCCGGCGCCCGCGAGGCGGATCCTGGGAGGGCGGAAGGGAGCATGATGGGAGAATCAAGTGGGCCGCACGGCCCTTGGCAAGTAACATATCGACGCATTTGAATCTGTTGATACGTAGAGTTGGAGATTGGGCTTGCGGATTGGGGGCAGGGAAAGTGCCCTGCGCCGCGTCGGTGGTTCTTTTCCAGCCCGGTAGTCAGGGAAGGCCGTGAAAATCGGCCACAGTTGCGCTGCGGTAACGCATCACAGACCCCGGAAGGCGCGCCCAACCTTGGGCGGGCCGAAAGCCAATCTCCGACTTCGGTGGGAGGTGAAGGCGAGGGGCGAGGCAGGGCGAAAGGCGGCGCGCGAGTGCCAGGGACGACGAACCGCGGAGACCCCGCTGGCGCCGGACCGGCGGTCGCGCCTCGTGTTTCGCCCGAGAGCTGCGGAGTCCGAATATCTGCGCCGGGGTCCTCCTCACGCCCGAGGTGTTTTCCTTCCAGGAAGCGCACGCCTCGCGGCTCCCTTCATCGCCATAATGAAGCGTGAGAGCGGTACCGTTGGTTTCCCAGTCGGAGGTCCTGCTCTTGTCGCCCATCCCAGCAGCAGTCCTCCATGACAACGACCTCGATCTCCGGGCGCCTCGCCCGGGTGTTTGCCCTTGTCCTCACCGGCGCCATCGCCGCGCGGGCCCAGACTCCGGCCACGCCGCTCCCGGCCTATGTCACCACGGCCACGCGTACTCCGGCCGAACCCCGGACCATCGGGACCGCCACGGATTCCCTGACCGCCGCCGATCTCGCGCGTCGGCAGGTGAACTCGCTGGCCGGCGCGCTGGGGGCGGTGCCCGGGGCGCCGCTCTTCACCTCCGGGGCCGGCGGCATGATTACGTCGCTGTTCCTGCGCGGCTCCAACTCCAACCAGACGCTCTTCCTGGTGGACGGGCTGCGGCTCAACGATCCCAACACCGACTACGCGGTCTTTCTGGGCGGTTCCTGCGTGGGCGCCTGTGACAGCCTGGAGATCTCCCATGGTCCCCAGAGTACGCTCTACGGCGGCGAAGCCGTGGGCGGGGTGGTGGCGCTGCGGGCGCAGCGGGGGGCCGGGGCGGCGTCCGGCAGGATTGCCGTCGAAGGCGGCAGTTTCGGCACGGTGCAGGGGGCGTTGTCGTCGCAGGGGGAATCGGGCCGGAACGCCTGGAGTCTCGCCGTACAGGGAGGGCGGACTGACAACGAGCGGCCGAACAATGCCTTCGAGTCGAGCAACACGGTGCTGCGCCTCGATCGCCGGCTGGATGATCGTTTCAATGTCGGCGGCACCGTGCGGTGGTTCCATGGGGCCTATGGTTCCCCCGGGGATCGGTACACCAACGATCCCGACAATGAGGAGCGCGAGGACAACGTGCTCGCGACGGCGTTTGTCGACGCGCGGCTGGCGCCGGGCTGGACCGCGCGAGCTGTGCTGGGCGGGCAGGACCGCCGCTTCGTGGCGGAGAGTCCGCGGGCCGGCCGTCCGACGGCGATCACCGTGGTGAAGAACCGTCGCGGCGTGCTCGACGGGCAGACCACCTTTGCCGGTTGGGAGCGCCATCGGGTGACGGGCGGCCTCACGGCGGAGGCCAATCACACGCGCAACACGGGATTCGGCGACATCAACCGCAAGCAGAGCCTGCTGGCGGTCTTCGCGCAGGATGAGTTTGCGCTGCGGGACGACGTGCACCTGACCGCTGGCCTGCGGAACGACGAGTTCGACACCTTCGGGCGTGCCACCACCGGACGCGCGACCGCGGCCTGGCTGGTCGCCCAGCGCGCCCTGAAACTGCGCGCCAGCTACGGCACGGCGTTCCGGTCCCCGAGCTTTCTGGACCTCTACGGCCAGAGCGCCTTCTACGTGGGCAACCCGAACCTGAATCCCGAGGAGGCCCGCGGTTGGGATGCCGGTGCGGACTGGTACCTGGCGGGCGGGCGGGGCGTGGTGGGCTTGACCTGGTTCGACACGCGTTTCACGGACCTGATCGCGAGCACCGCCAACTTCCGCAGCGTGGAGAACATCCAGCGCGCCCGGACGCGCGGGCTGGAAGTCTCGGCGCGCTGGGTTCTGCCCCCGGGCACGGAGCTGCGTGGCAGCTACACCTACCTGGAGGCGGACAACCTGACGTCCGGTCGGCGCCTGCTGCGGCGGCCGCGCCATCGCGGTAGTGTGGATGTGGTGCAGGAACTGGGCAGGGGATTCACCGCCGGCGCGGGAGTCGTCGCAACGGCCGGTCGCGAGGACGTGCATGCCGCGACGTTCCGGACCATTGACGGCGAAGACTACACCGTGGTCCGGGTTTTCGGGGAATATCGGGTGTCACCGCGCCTGGCCGTGAAAGCGCGGATCGAAAACCTCCTCGACGAGGGCTACGAAGAGGTGAACGGCTATCCGGCGCTGGGCCGCGCCGTCTTCGCCGGGCTGGAGTGGAAGTTCTAGAAACGACGTCGCCAGAGACCGTCGGCCCGGTGGGCGGGGCGACCTCGCCCCGCGTCCACAAACGTAAGCAAGTAATCCTAACTCGGAGACATCGGCGCGGGCGGGAGGCGTGACCAAATCTCCCGCTCCGCCTGCAGCCAACAATCCAATGCTGGGCGCGGCGCCTGCTTCTGCCGCCGCGCGATCTGATCGGCGCGGCGGGCAATTTGACGTTCGAGTTCGAGCAACACGTCCGGCGCGTCAGCCGGGGGAGGTGGGGGCTTCATCGGGTTGAGGGGTACCCGAGCTTAGGCGAATCCGGGAGCGCCCGCTATGCGCAACGCAGGCAATCGGACGGCGCCTATTACGTAGTCCGGCGGCTGGCCGGTGATCAGCCGAGCTGCCGGCCGATGCGCGCGGCGATGGCGGCGAAGAGGGCCTCGCCGGTCGCGGGAGACGGCAAGGAGACTTCGGGGCCGACGCCAGTCGCTCCCGGCCCGAAGGCCGCCACGGCATCGCGCAACGCCTCGCGCACCGAGATGGCGAGCATGAAGGGAGGTTCGCCGACCGCCTTGCTGCCGTGAATGACATCGGGTGCGGCGGCATCAGGCAGAAGGGTGACGCGAAAGTCCGCTGGCGCATCGCCGCAGGCCGGGATCTGGTAGGTGCTGGCGCTGTGCGTGAGCAACCGTCCGTGTGGATCCCAGCGCAGTTCCTCCCGCGTGAGCCAGCCCATGCCTTGGACGAAGCCGCCCTCAATCTGGCCGCGGTCGATCGCGGGATTGAGCGAGGTGCCAACATCCTCGACCACGTCCACCCGGCGCACCCGGTGCAGACCCGAATAGCCGTCGATTTCGACCTCGGCCACCGCCGCGCCGGTGACGAAGTAGTGGAAACGCCGCCCGCGGGCGGTTTCGCGGTCCCACGTCAGTCCGGGAGTCCGGTAGTATCCCGTCGCCGACAGGCTGATGCGATCCAGGTAGGCGCGGCGGCAGAGATCCGCCATCGAGACCCGGCGCTCCGGTTGGCGGGCGCAGCTCACAAAACCGTCGGCGAACACCAGGGCCATCGGCGGTGTTGGCGGATCCGCTTCGTCCCCGGCCAACATCCGGACGGCCACCGGAGTAAGGCGCTCGCGCAGCGTCGCGCAGGCGGCGGCGACCGCGGCGCCATCGAGATCGGCTCCCGCGGAGGCGGCCGTGGCCGAGGTGTTGGGCACCTTGTCGGTGCTGGTGAGCATCAGGCGAATCCGGTCGGCGGGCAGCCCGAGCTCGCGCATCGCGACGCCGAGAATCTTCGTGTGCAAGCCCTGACCCATTTCGGTGCCGCCGTGGTTCACCTGCGCGGTGCCGTCCTGGTACAGGTGCACGAGGGCGCCGCCTTGGTTGTACGGAGCAAAGGTGAAGGAAATGCCGAACTTCACCGGGGTGATCGCCAGGCCGCGCTTGATGCGGGCGTGTGCCTGGTTGAACGACGCCACCTCTCGCCGCCGTTGCGCGAACTCCGCCTGGTGCAGGGCCAGCTGCCAGCAGCGCTGGAGATGGTTGTCGCCGATCTCCTGTCCGTAGTGGGTCGTGTTGGTGTCGCCGCGGCCGTGGTAGAGGTTGCGCTCGCGCACCTGTTCGGGCGGGAGGCCGACGCGACGCGCCACGCGGTCGATGATCTCCTCCATCACCAGCATGCCCTGCGGGCCGCCGAAACCGCGAAACGCGGTGTTGGAGGCGGTGTTCGTGCGGGCGACGCGTCCGATAAACTCGACGGCGGGCACATGGTAGGCGTTGTCGAGGTGGAACAGCGCCCGGTCCATGATGGCCTGGGAAAGGTCCAGGGCGCAGCCTCCGTCCGACACGAGGGCAACCCGCAGCGCCAGCAGCCGGCCCTCGGTGTCGTGGCCGACCGAGAACCGCGCGAGGAACGGGTGGCGCTTGCCCGTGATCGTCATGTCGAGATCGCGGTCCAACTGCAGGCGCACGGGGCGGCCCGTGCGCACGGCGGCGAGGGCCACGGCGGCGGCAAAGGCGTTGCCCTGCGTTTCCTTGCCGCCGAATCCTCCGCCCATGCGGGGCGACTGGGTGACCACCCGATGGCGCGGCAGGCCAAGCACTTCGCCCACGATCCCCTGGATTTCCGACGGATGTTGGGTCGAGGAACAAACGAGGACGCCACCGTCGTCGGTGGGCTCGGCCCAGGCCGCCTGGGTTTCGAGGTAAAAGTGCTCCTGGCCGCCGAGCGAGAACTCGCCGTCAAACCGGCCGGGCGCGGCGGCCAGGGCCGCGGTGCAGTCCGCGCGGTGGAGTCGGCTGGGTTCCGTGAGCCAGCTCTCGGCGGCGATGGCCGCCGCGAGGCCCAGCACGGGCGGGAGGGGCTCGTATTCAATCTCGACCAACGCTGCCGCCGCCCGGCAGATCGCCACCGATTCCCCGATCACCCACGCGATCACCTGGCCGTGGTAGTGGACTTCCTCCGCCGCAAGCAGCGGTTCGTCGTGGCGGACGGGGCCGACGTTGTTGCGGCCGGGAATGTCCTCGGCGAAGAGCACCGCGACGACTCCGGGCTTCTGGCGGGCGCGGGTGGCGTCGCGGCGGAGCAGGCGGGCATGGGCCTGCGTGGAGAGCACCGGCCAGGCGTCGAGCATGGGCCGGCGCTGCGCGAGATCGTCGGCGTAGAGCGCCCGCCCGGTGACGTGGCCGATGCCGCTCTCGTGGCGCACGCTGCGCGACGGATCGGTCGCCGGCGTCTGGGAGCCGGGGACAAAGGCGATCGGGTGGTCCATGGCCTCGCTCGCCTCGCCGGCGACGAACTTTTCCCAGAGGCTGACGACGAGACCGCGCCGATAGGTGGCGCTGCCGCGGACATCGTCGATGGGCTGGAAAGTGCTGGCGAGGGCGCGGGCGACTTCGGGTGAGGCGGAGGCGAGGGTGCGACCGATCAGCAGGCGTTCGGCCTCGGTCGCGCGCCGGGGCCGATCCGCGACCCCGCCGTACGCGATCCGGGCGTGGCGCACCACGCCGGCGGTGTCGACGTCGAGCAGGAAGGCGGCCGAGACGATGCTGATGTCGAGTTCCCGGCGCTTGGAGACCTTGAAGAAGTCGGTGCGGCGGGTGAGGCCAGGTGCCGGTGGAGTACGCGGAATGAGGACAGCGCGGAGGATCTCGCCCGATCGCAGGGCGGTCTTCCGGTAGGAGAGGAAAAAGTCCGCCAGGGGGACGGTCCGCTCACCGGTGGCGCTGGCCAGCCGGAGCGATGCGTCGAGGCAAAGGAGCACCGGCGCGGCGTCCCCGATTGGGGACGCGGTGGCGAGATTTCCGCCCAGCGTGGCCCGGTGGCGGATCTGCCGGGAGGCAAACACGCGCAGCATCTTCGCCAGGGCGGGAAACTCCGGCCCGGCGACCGCCTCGATTTCGGCGAGCGTGACCGCGCCGCCGATCTCCCAGCCTTCGGGTGTCGCCGTGAGGCGCGTGAGTTCCGGAATCTCGGTGGTCGAGATCAACACCGGGAAGGCTCGCGCGCGCTTGTTGGCCTCCACCGCGAGTTCCGTTGCCCCGGCCACGAAACGCGCCGCGGGATGTGCGGCCAGGGCGGCGAACAGGGAACTGAGAGAGGCCGGTCGAAGAAAGAGGCACTCGCCTTTTCCCGGGGAAGCGGGGGCGCGGTACGTGAAATCAGCGCCGATCCCGGGCGTGGCGGTTGCCGGGCCTGAAGCCGACTGCTGTAGGCGGGGCGACCCCGCCCCGCACGAATCCACTGCCGAGGCAGTTTCGCCGCGCCCACCGGGGCCTCCGACGCTGGCCGCAAGGGCGGCATCGCGAATGGGTCGATAGCCGGTGCAGCGGCAGAGGTTGCCGCACAGGTGGTCACTCCATTCGGGCAGCGAGGGAGAACGCGACTCCCGCGAGGCGGCGAAGATCGACATCACCACGCCCGGGGTACAGTAGCCGCATTGCGAGCCGTAGTGATCGACCATCGCCGCTTGGACGGGATGGAGGTGTTCGCCGCCAGCGAGGCCCTCCACGGTGACGATGTCACGGCCGGCGAGCGTGGGGAGAAAGGCGAGGCAGCTGTTGATCGCGCGATAGGCGGGCCTGCCCTCGGCACCCGGTTCCAGCACCGCCACCGTACAGGCCCCGCAGTCGCCCTCGTCGCAGCCGCGTTTCGTGCCGGTCAGACCGTGCGTGCGCAGAAACTCCAGCAACGTCGTGGTGGGCGGCAGGCCGGCGACCGGGTAGGAGGTGCCATTGATCCGCAGGACAAAACCCGCGCTGGGATCGGGAGAGGCTGGCGCGTCGGTGATGGGTACGCGCTCTGCGGCATCCTTCGCGGGGGTTCGCGGCTCGGCTTCGCCCATGCCGGAAGTGAATTGTCGAAACCGCCCTGGCGCAAGCGTGCGACGGCGGGCGCAACCGGACTGGCGGTGGAATTCCCGCGGGCTTTGGACAATCGTGGTTGTAGGCGGGGCGACCCCAATGCTGTCCGGTCTAGCTGCTGGTATATGGATGCAATCCCTTTGTTTGTGTGGGTTTGCGCCATCCGGGGGCTGCTCACGATTTGACCGCTGCAGGCGTTTTTCAGGGCTGGATGGATGCATTCCGGACAGTTCGTTTTCTCGCAGATTCTCGCCCGTGTGCCGCATTGGGAGTTTCAACGGGTCGCCCGTCTCCATGGATTGGATTCGGCCAAGTTGAAGTTCACCGCGTGGGAGCACTTCGCCGCCCTGGTGTTCGCGCAGCTGACGTTTCGTGAGAGTTTGCGCGACATCGAAGCGTGCCTCAGCGCGCAGCGTGCGATCGCTTATCATCTCGGGTTTCGCCGACCGGTTCGGCGCAGCACCCTCGCCGACGCCAACGAACGTCGTGACTGGCGTTTTTTCGCCGACCTCGCCCAACGCTTGATGCACCGGGCACGTCGCCTCTATCGCGATGAACCCACCGCGCTTGAGATCGGCGCAGACCTCTACGCGCTGGACGCCACGATGATCGACCTGAGCCTCGCGCTGTGCCCGTGGGCCAATTGGACCGGCACCGATGCGGCGGTGAAGATGCATACGCTGCTCGATCTGCGCGGGCCGCTGCCTTCGTTCGTGACGATTACCGCGGGAGGAAAAAACGAGATGACGTGGCTCGATGAAGTGCCGCTGGAAGCCGGCAGCTATTACGTCATGGATCGGGGGTATCTGGATCTGCAGCGCCTGCAGCGATTCGATCGGGAAGGCGCGTTCTTTGTCATCCGCGAGCGCCCCGATCTGCGCTCCTACGTGACGGAGTCACGCCCGGTCGACCGCACCACCATGCTGCGTTGCGATCAGACTATCCGGTTCAACGGTGCAGCGTCGCGCCGCACCTGGCCCAAGCCGATTCGCCGCGTCGGCATCTACGACGTCGAGCATCACCGCCGCATGGCCTTCTGGACCAACCAATGGAACCTGTCCGCTCTGCTCATCGCCGAACTCTACCGGCAGCGCTGGCAGATCGAACTGTTCTTTCGCTGGCTCAAACAAAACCTCCGCGTCCGTAGTTTCTTTGGCACGACACCGAACGCCGTGCGGGTTCAACTCTGGTCCGCCATCGCTACCTACCTTGCCGTCGCCATCACCCGCAAGGAACTCGGCATCCAGCGCCCTTTGACCACCGTTCTCCAAATCCTCTCGGTCAACGCGTTTCAGAAAATCCCTCTGCCCGAACTATTTGCCGAACTTGATACAAGCGCAGCCCCGTTTGATACACCGAACCAGCTCACACTCAGTGGCTTTTGACCGGACGGCATTGGGGGCGACCCCGCCCCGCGCTCTTCCGTGCGGATTCCCTTCGCGGGGCGCGGTCGCCCCGCCTACCGGCGTGCTACGGCTGCCGGAACATCGGGTCGGCGGCGTTGCCGCCGCTGAGGATGTAGGCGAGCAGATCCTGCACTTCCTCGAGGTTAAGGGAGTTGATCAGCCCGGGCGGCATCATCGAGAGGGGCGAAGGTTTGCGCGCCGTGATGGCCGACGCCTTCACGCGCACCTTTTCATCGGGCATGAAGGGGTTGGCCATGATCAGCAGTTCGCCGTTTTCCTCGCCGACCACGCGGCCAACGATGGCGTCGCCATCGGAGCGTTCGATTTGCTCGCTGCCGAATTGATCGCTGATGACGGCGGAGGGTTCGATGATGTTCTCCAGGAGATCGCGGATGCTGTAGCGGGACCCGGCGCCGCTGATGTCGGGCCCGATCCCACTGCCCTCGTTGTTGAAGCGATGGCACATCACGCACATTGTCGCGGTGAACATCGACTGTCCGCGGGCGAAGTTGCGTCCCGTGAGTTTCGCCGGGAGGGCGGCGACCGTATCCGCCACGGTGTAGGCGCGGCCCGGTCCCTGGGGCGGGATCGGCGGAGCGGCAAAACTCGGCGGCGGCGGCTGGGAGAGGGCGTCGAGAGCGGCGCGCTCGGTGCGATCGGTGACGGTGGCGAGAGCTTCGGTGCGGATATTCTGCAGAAAGCCCCCAAAGCTGGCGCCACCCTTCCAGTGGCGGGTCCGCGGGAACCAGGAGAAGTAGTCCGTGCGCAGTTTGGGCGTCCAGCCGACCGTGGCGTTGCGCAGGGCGTAGGCGTAGGCGATTTGCTGGCGGTCGGATCGGCTGGCGGCGACGCTGGCGATCGTTCGCCCGTATTGATCGTTCCGCGCGATGAGCGTCTTGCCGCCGAGTTCCTCGGGCGTCGTGACAATGGGCTCGGCGACGCTGAGCAAGGGCACGGCCTTGCCGACGACTTGGCGGGAATCGAGGAAGATCAACAGGGAGACCAGTTCCCGGCTGACCAGGGCGTCGGCGTGGGGAAAATGCGGTTCCAGTTGGGCGGCGATGGCAGCGCACGTTTCCGCGGCGGGCTTGCCCATGCGGGTGAACGCCAATTGCCAGGCACGGAGCAGCGGCAGCCGCAGCTCCGGGGAAACCCGGCCGAGGTCGAGGCGCCCGAGAGCGGTGAGCAGCCGCGGCTGGACTGTCTTGTCTCCAACGCGGGCGAGGGCGATGAGGGCTTCGATGGCGGCCTGTGGCCGCGTTTCGGCAAGCGCCCGTTCGGTCCAGCGCGCGGCGGGTTGCCGTTCCAGCACGAGGCGGGCGGCGAAACGCAGGAAACGGTCGGGACTGCCGAGGTGCGGCCAGGCGGTGTCGAGGGCGGAGGCAGGGGCGTTTTCCACCTGGAAGGCCTCCAGGGCGCGGCGTTGCTGGGCGGCCTCGGTGGGAGGGGGTGGCTTGGCCGGGGCAGTCGCTTCCTTGCCCGTGTAGGTCACGCGATAAAGGGCCGACTGGGTCCGTCGTCCTCCGACCGTGAAGTACATGGCGCCATCGCCGGGGTGGATGATCACGTCGGTGAGCGGCAGCGGTTTGCCGGAAAGGAACTCCTCCTTGCGGGCCCGAAACGAGGCGCCCTCGGGTGTCAGGTGGATTGCGTAGAGGGTGCCGAAGGTCCAGTCGCAGGCGAAGAGGGCGAGTTGGTACGCGGCGGGGAACTTCGCGCCGGTCCCGAAGATCACGCCGGTGGGCGAGCCCGGACCGATGTCGAGCGTGGTGCCGAGGCTGTCGGCATAATAGTCGGGCCAACGACCGGCTCCGGAGCGCCAGCCGAAGTCGCCGCCGGGCACGGCGTGATTGATGCGGGTCGGGACGTACCACGGCGAACCCTGGTCCCACTCCATGTCGGAGTCGTAGGTGAAGAGTTCCCCGTTCTGGTCGAAGGCGATGTCGTACTGGTTGCGGAAGCCGATCGTGCGGAGTTCGATGTTCTTGCCGTCGGGATCAACCGCGGCGATGTAGCCGCCCGGGGCGTAGCGGCCGCGCGCATGGCCGCGGGCGTCCCACATCCGCGGCAGCAGATGATCCTCGCCCCAGCCGACGGGCCGGGACTTCTCCATGTCCTTGGGCAGGTCGGTGTGGTTGCCGTTGGCAAAGAGGATCGATTTCCCGTCGGGTGAGAGGACGAGGGCGTGCGGGCCGTGTTCGCCGCCGCCGCGCATGAAACGGAGGAAACGATAGTCGTCGAACTGGTCGTCGCCGTTGGTGTCGCGCAGGCGCCAGAGGCCGGCGCGCTCGCGGTTCTCATTCACCATCACGTAGAGGCTGTCGAAGGCATACAGGATGCCGTGGGCGCCGGTTTCGATGCGTTCCACGCGGCCATCGGGAGCCTTGCGAGCCTTCTTGATTTCCGGTTCGCCCGGGGCGGCCGTGACCGCGATGCGGTTGAGATCGATGTCGAGTTTCTCGACCTTCGTGCCGGTGGTCGTGCCGATCGGCGGCGGGGTCAGGCGATAGATGCCGCCGTACTGATCCGAGGCCAGGATGCGACCCTTGCCATCGATGGTGAGGGCCACCCACGAGCCCTGGTCGTTGCGGGGGACGCTATAGAGCAGTTCCACCTGGAAGCCCGGCGCCACCGTGATGGCCGAGGCTTCGGTGGCGGGCGGCGCCTCGGCGGGGTTGACCCGCACGCCGGTGGCCTGGCGTTTGGGCTGGGCCGCAAGTGCGGCGCTGGCGGCGAGCAAAAGGAGTACCGTCGAGGCAAAAAAACGAGGCAGAGGGGACATGTGGGATTGAAGAGTCGGGAAGACGCGGGAGGTGTGGGCGGGGATACGGGAAAGAGGTGTCGGAATCGAAGGCCGGGATCATCGATGGGTGCCATCGGTCGTTGTGGGCGCGGGGACCCGGCCGCGCGGGTGGGGCCGCCGTGGGCGGGAAACTGCGCGGCGAGGTGTCCCCGCCGAGAGGGCGGGCCGGAATAACGGCCTTCGGTTCAGAACTTGTACGTGGTGGAAACGAAGTAAGCGCGGGGCTGGATGGGGACGTATTGCAGCATGGTGTCCTTCCCGGTGGCGGGCAGTTCGGTGAAACTCTGCCGGTCGCCGGTGTTGGCCCCCCAGCCGCGCCAGGTCATCACGCCCTCGCTGTCGGTCAGGTTGTTGATGTTGCAGTTGACGGAAAAGCGCCGCGAGAAGGTCCAGCCGAAGGCGAGGTCGAACTGGTTGAAGCGGGGCAGGATGATCACGTTGGCGATGTTGCCCGCGCGTTCGCCCATGTGCTTCCAGGCGAGATTCGCGAAGAACCCCGGGGTGCGGTAGTCGAGGGTGTTGCGGAGAATGAAATCGGGGTTGTTGTCGGACTTGAGCCCCGTGAAATCGCGGTAGGTGTCGTCGTCGCGACCGTTGACGCCGGCGACGAACTCCTTCCAGAGCGTGAGGGTGGAGCGCTGGGCGGAGAAGACGGAGCGGAGGCTGAAGCGCGGGGTGAGCCGCACGGAGCCCTCGAGCTCGAGGCCGTACGACGTCATCGAATTGAAGATCGGATCGGGGTAGTAGGGAGTGGCGCCGTCGGCCTCGGTGGCCTGCGGGTTGCTGTTGATGTTGGAGAGCCGGCTCCAGAACGGCGTGGCTGTGATCGTGTAGCGACCCTGCTTGAAGCGATAACCGAGCTCCCACTGGTTCACGCCCTGGGGACGGCCCTTGAGGTTATCGAGGCGGAACTGCGACGTGTAGGTGCGGAAGAACTGATAGTCGGGGGACTTTTCGCCATCGGCATAGCGCACGTAGAAGGAGTGGGCCTCGTTGATCACGACGTTGGTGGCGGCGGACCACGAGAAGGAGGCGACGCGCTTGTCAAAGTGCCACTTGGCGGCGGGGTTGGGCACATGAAAACGGTTGTCGGCCATCGTGAACGGATTGCCGTCGGCGCCACCGTAGGTGGGGTCCCAATTGCCGCGCGGATTCTGCACGCCGGCCTGGTTGTAGCCCCGGGCGAGGAAATTCTGGTGGCGGAAGCCCCAGTCGAAGCCGAGGTGCGGGTTCACGTCCCACTTGTGGCCGAAGAAGTACGCCAGCTGGCGCACGATCGCCTCGTCGCGGACGTAGGAGACGCCGAGGGCGGTGAAGCCTTCGGGGTTGGTGAGCTGCACGGGCTGCCCGCGCCAGCCGGAGACGAAGTTGAGCAGGGCGGCGGAGGTGCCGGTGGGCGCGCGGCCGGTGATCGCCGGTATCCAGGTGATGGCGACCGGCACGGGCTGCTCGGTGAGCGGCGAGGCGGTGCGGCCGCCCTGGGTCTGTCGGTCGGAGATGTCG
Source organism: Verrucomicrobiota bacterium (assembly GCA_016222805.1). GTDB lineage: Bacteria > Verrucomicrobiota > Verrucomicrobiia > Opitutales > Opitutaceae > ER46. The sequence continues at coordinate 100,759 of JACRQG010000028.1, forward strand.
GAGTAGCCGAAGTAGCCGCCGACCGTGAAGGTCATGCTCCGGAAGCGCCGCGTGAGGGTGAGGTTCTCCATCACCTCGTCGAGGTGCTCGTTGGCGACGCGCGCCGTGTTGGTCCAGAAGGTGTTCGCCTGGATGTGCTGGTTGGGGAGGTTGGCGAAACGGACGATTTGGCCCGCGTTGTTGAGCGCCGCCGCGTTGACGCCGTAGGCGCCGTTGGAGGAAACCTCGGCAAGCACGGTGCCGGTCTGGCGATCGCTGAACTGGTAGATTCCGGGCGGCACGCGCCCGTTGATCCCGGTGCCGCCGCCGCTGAACTGAAACCCCATCGTCGAGAAGAAATTCGGCCAGTCCAGGGCGCGCGGAGTGACGCCGGAGCTGGAGTTCCAGTCGGCCCAGTTGCGGGAGAACTTCACGTTGTGGCGCAGCGACCAGCCGGAAGGCAGCTCATGCTTCCAGTCGATGCCGACGAGGCGCTGGCGGGAGCGCACCGCATCCGTGCTGTCGAAGGTCGCGAATTGGTCCTCGGCTTCGCGCGGGTACTGGAAATTGACCTTGGGAAAGAGGTTGGTGCTGAAGCGGCTGAGGCCGGGAAACTGCTTCGGATCCTCCGGGTTGCGGGCGAGGAGGTACTCGTACCAGTGGTTCCGGTCGTCCATGTACTTCGAGTAGATCTTCACGGAGCCGGCGCCGTAGTCCTTGAAGACATTGCCGCGCAGGACGAAGCCGTCGTTCATCGGGTAGCCGATGGCGGGACGGTGCCCCTCGGCGTAGCGGTAGAAGCCGCCGAGGTTGTAACTCCAGCCCTTGGTGCCGACCGGGCCGCCGAAGGTGAGATCGGAGCGGTAGGTCGGCGACCAGCGTCCCTCGATTCCGACCCGCGTGCGCAGTTCGCCGCCGAAGCGCGAAGCGCCGGAGCGGCTGAGGTAATTGAAGGCGCCCCCGGGGGAATTGGACGTGGTGATCGACGCGCTGCCGCCGCGCACGGCCTCGACGCGCTGCAGGGTGGCGTCGACGCGGTTGAAATAGCCGGGGCCGTAGTTGCCGAAGTTGACGTTGGTGATCGGCAGGCCGTCCTCCTGGATCGAGACGTAGTTGTGGCCGCTGGAGCCGTCGGCGCTGTCGGCCGAAATGCCGCGCGAGTAAACCATGCCGCGGATCTCGCCGAGGGAGGAGTTGACGAAGACGCCGGCGACATCGAGCAGGATGTCGTCCGCGCTGAGCGGCACCTGCGTGGCAATGGTGTCCGCGTCGAGGACACTGATGGCCGTCGTGGCCTTCTTGGCCTCGGTGGCATTGAAGACTCCGGTGACGACGAACTCCTCGAGCTTCAGGGCGTCGTCCTTCTTTTCGCTGGTCGCCGTCGCGGCCGGCGGAGTCGCCGTGGTCTGGGCCTGAAGCGGAAGCCCGGGAAGGACAAAGAGCAGGCCGAGGGAAGGAGCGAACCGGAAAACGCGGCGCCGACGGAGGGGCGGCCGCGGCAGGCAGGGGGATGGGGCGATCGGCGACGGGGTCATGGGGCGTATTTCAGGCGTGGTCGAGATGAGGTTCAGGACCCATTTCAATGCCTGTCTCGTTCGGTCTTTTGTCAATTCTACTGTCGGTTTCTTTTACAGGTTCGGTGATTCACTCCACATTGACCGCCTCGACTCTAACATGAGGATCACGCTTAGTGTGTTAACAGAGAATTAGATAAGACATATGCAGAGTCGAGGCGTCTGTGTGTGGCACGGTATTTGCGATAGAAGCGAGCCTTAATTACTAGGAGCCTAATAATGTGTTCTGCTAATACACGTTTTTATGCTTCGAAGGCCAAGAGTAAGAACACGCCAAAATAGATCCCAAAAGCATGAAACCGTTTGTTCGCCCAACGATCATACGTCTAAATCTCGCACTCGCTCTCGGTGCAATTTCAGGGACGGCCCTTGCTGGACCGTATGATTTGAAGTCTTGGAGCGTTGCTTCCTCGCTTCCTACCGAGATGGCGTGGTCCCAGGACATGGCAATTGTAGGGGGATATGTATACGTGATGGGGGACCAATCCAGGCTGGCGTATGCGCAGGTGAACCCCAACGGCACAGTTGGATCTTGGACTCTGGTTGCACCCACAAGCAGCGCAATTGCGAGCAATTCGTCTCTCGTCGCCACCTCGCAGGCAGTATACGCGATCGGCGGACGACCATTTGGTGGAGTATTCGATGCAAGTTCGACGGTTCAATACGCACTTCGCAATCCTGACGGCTCTCTCGGTGCGTGGAACACAACCTCGTCCTTGGCACTTCCAACGTTCGACTCTTCGACTATCGCCTTGGGTAACCGAATCTACTCGCTGGCCGGTATGACAGGGCAGTCCGACGTTGGTCGCACCACGGTCCAGTATGCCGAAATTAATGCAGACGGATCCTTGGGCACATGGAACTTCACGAGTTCCCTGGCGGCTGGGCATACCTATGGTTCGGTAGTGGGAGTCGGCAATAGCATGTATGCGTTGGGTGGAGGGGTTCACTGGTATTCAACAAATGCCGTGGAGCGAGCGACCATCACCAACCTAGACGGATCAGTCAGCTCATGGTCTCCGCAAGCCTCGCTACCATTCGCCGTCTACACCACCGGTGCTGCGGTCCTTGACAGTACCGTGTATTTGATGGGGGGTGGTACACAAGCGTTTGGTGGGGGCTGGCTAAACTCGATTTACTATTCGCACCTGGATGTGAACGGAAATCTCGGACCTTGGACCTTGTCCACATCAGTCCTCCCGATGGCAGTTCCGACAGTAGCTGCAGCTTGGGATGGCAATGTCTATGCCATCGTCGGGGATACCCTTTATTTTACCTCACCGAACGGAGACGGATCCGTCGACGTGGTGCCAGATTCCGGGAGTACCCTTACCCTCTTGGGCTTGGCGCTATTCGCAGTCGCGATGCGCGGTCGTGTGCGGTCGAATCGGAGCTAGTGGGCAGGAGTGGGAGATAGCTCTCTTCCGAAGATTTCACGCCTTCGGGTGTGAGATCTTCGACGTGTTTGTCCTGCGTCGTCGGTCATGCCGACGACGCGCGAGTAAGGTCCTGTTCGCAGATGTGTCCGGAAGGAGGCTCCGAGGCACTTGGGAATCACTGGCGCAGTACGATGGTCTCGCCGGAGGTGGGGCCTGAAGTCGGTCCAAATGGCGGAGCACGTGGGAGGCGACCGCCGCGATGTCTGTCTATGGATCAGGACACGCGCAAGGGAAGTGCGGGCACTTGGGCGGCGAAGCTAGTAGTGGACTTGGCGTAGAGGGCAAAACGCGGCAAGTGCTCCAAAGCGAGGCGTTGCTGCTCGGAGGAGTCCAAGTAGCCGGACTTGGACATGACCTGTGGACTCGCCCGAATGCAGCGTGCTCTTTCGGTATTTGGGGCACGCATTCTCGTCGGCACGGGGAACGCCTCCTTCGAGGCGGTCCCGCATGATCTGACTTACAACGGGGGTAGCTGAAGAATTCGACCGGCTCCGCTAGTTGTGGAGGCTACGGCAGCGTCTTCAACTGGACGTCCTTGAACTGGATTGTCATCGGCTCGCCTTTGTGGAGTTGGAGGGCGATGACGCCGGACTTGGCGGCGGCTGCGGAGTCGGTGTCTGTGACGTCGGCAGTGAGTTTGCCTTTCACGAAGTGCTGGAGGTGGTTGCCGTTGGCGACGACGCGAAGTTCGTTCCACTCACCGAGCTTGTAGGCGGCTTCGATTTCGGCGGCGGAGGCGGTGGTGGCCAGCACGTCGATCTTCGCTTTGGCCTTGCCCTTGCCTTTCTTGGCGTCGGCGGAGCCATCGGGCGGGCTGATGCGGATCTTCTGTCCGGGATTCATCAGGATGCCGCGGCCACGCTCCTCGTAGAGCATGCCGGTGTAACGGAAGGGTGAGTCGAGGTCCGCCTGGTAGCCACCGACGACGAACTTGGCGGCATCGAGCACCTTGCTGCGGTACTGCACGCCGGAGTTGCCCCACTTCTTCTCGTTTTGCGCGGTGAGCCGGAACTTCAGGCGCAGTTCGAAATTGGCGGGCTCGCCGCCTTTCCAGACCAGGAACGTGTTTGCCTCGACAGGCTTGGCCGCGGTGGTCTGGCCGGTGAGGGCGCCATCGCGCACGGACCAGAAGTCCTTGTTGCCGTCCCAGCCGGAGAGGTCCTTGCCATTGAAGATGGACTTAAAGCCGCCGTCGGCGGCGAAGCCGGAACAGGAGATCGCGGCCAGGGCCGCAGTCGCGAGGAGGAGTTTTTTCATGATGGAGAGGGTGGACGGTGATCCGTAATCGGTGAACAGAGGTCAGTGATCAGTGAGAGAAGTGTTGCCCTGTGGGCAGGGCGACCTCGCCCTGCGTGCGCCGGGTCGGCGAAGTGCTCCTCTTCGCCCGGGGGGCCACACACCCCGCCCTGCGGGCACCCCTCTGGAGCCGGAACCATGCAGTCGGGCTGACGCTCCTGCGGGAGTCCACTGACGAAACGGTGACCTGTGGGCGGGGCGACCGCGCCCCGCTCCGCGACGAGGTCGTCACGGCTACATTGCTGCGGTGCACGTCGACTTCGACTGCATCGTTCCGGCTGAAGAGGGGATCTTTCCGAGCCCAATCTTGTCCGGGTCCCCTCTGGAGAGGGGTGGCGCGTCAGCGCCGGGGTGTGTTTGCCTGGCCTATTCATTGGTGCCCGCTGTGGACTATGTTGATGCCTCTGGGGTCGCCCCGTCTGCAGACGGTGTCAGTGCTTGTCGTGGCCATGGGCGGCGGGGGCGGTCGGGGCGGCTGGCGAGGCAGGCACGGCAAGCGGGTTGGCTTTGAGGTAGGCTTCGACGTTCTTCGTGACGATCAACTTGCCCCACATGACGGTCCAGTGGCCGGGGAAGGTACAGACGTATTCGTATTCCCCCTCGGTGCGGATGGCGTTGCCGGGGAGGCGCAGCGTCTCGCTCTGCCCGGTCTCGAGCAACTTGGTCGCGGCGAGCACGTCTTCGCCGGCGGGCACGAAGGCCCGGCCGCGGGCGTCGAGCTGATCCGGGGTTAGGGTCATGGCGGCGGTGCCGACCTTTTCGCGGGTGCCTGGCTTCACCACGACGAGGTTGTGCGGCATCACGTCCGGGTTATCGAAGATGATCTCGAAGGGCCGGCCGGCTGGCACGACGATGCGCGGGGTGTCGTAACGCATTTCCTCGACGACCGCCCGGACGACGAAGACGGAAACCCGGAGGCCGGCGAGGGTCTGGCGAATCCCCTCCGCCTCGGCTGCCGGCAGCGAACCGGCGAGTTCCTCGGCGATCTGGATCGTCTCGACGTAGTCGCGGCTGGTGCGCTCGGAGGTGTGGGTCTTGCCGGCCCAGGCGATGAGGGCGCGCGCGGACCGGGCCGCCGCTTCGGTCGGCCACGCGGCCCGCGGCAAGGCGCGGAGTCCCTGGGCGGCGGTCGGCACCTGATAGCCGCGCTCGATCATGGAGGTAAGGGCGGCAAAAACCGCTCCCGGCTCGCGCCGGCTGCTCACGGCCGAGCGCATCGCGTCGCGCTGGATGGCGGCGACGATGTGGTCGGGGCCGGCGATGTCGGTGACAGCCAGGGCGAGAATCGGCATCACCCGATCGAACGCGGTGGCGCGCAGCGTGGCGTCGGGAATCAACGGGATGCCGCCCAGCAGGCTGGCCTGGGAAAGCGGGGAGCCGGCGGCCTCCTGCCAGGCGCGGTCGAGGGCGTTGTCCGCCAGGGCGAGGGCGGCCCAGGCGTAGGTGCGTCCTTCCGCGGTGTCGGTGAGGGCCAGCTTGAGCAGCGCCCCGCGATGCGGACGCAGTGCGGCGGGCGGCTGGGACAGCAGGAGGCGGCCGACCCCCTTGACGTCGATTTCGGCCGGCGAGTCGATCACCGTGAGCAGCAGGGCCACCGGGTCGCTGTTGCGGGCCTTGGCGAGGGCCGCCAGGGCTTCGGCGCGCACGGCGTCGCTTACGCCGGCCCGGCCGAGGATGTTCTCCGCGACGTCGGCACTGCGCGGCATCTTCAGCAGTTCGGCCACGGTCAGCGTCCGGAGGAGGTAGCGGATGCTCGCGGGATCACCGCCGGCAAAGGCGCCGCCCTCGCCGATCCGTTGGCGCCACTGCGGCCGCAGTTGGCGCAGCGTTTCGCCAATGGTGTAGTCGAGGTAGTAGTCGACCGGGAGCTTCGTGGCGGCGAGGGCCACCTCGGCGGCTTCGGCGACCGGAAAGAAGCTGGCGGCGCGGACGGCCTGCAGGCGGACGCGCGGGTGTTCGTCGCTGGCGAGGCGGCGGAGTTCCGCGAGGGCATTCGGAACACGGTCCCGCCAGTAACCGAGCACGCGGACGGCGGCGGCGCGGGCGTTGGCGTCGGGGGAACGCAATTGCCGGGCCAGCAGATCGGCGTTCACGACATTGTGCCACTGGTGCACCCAGAGAGCCTCGGCGAGGTGATGGGGGTAGTCGGGTGCCTGAGAATTGAGGCCGCCAATCCATGCCGCGAGCGCAGCCATGACCTTGGACGACTCATGCTTGCCGAGTTCGATCTTGGCCAGGGTCCGCACGTGGGTCTCCGGCCGCTTCAGGATTTCGAGCAGGGCCGGGATCGGCTCGCCGTCGATCTTTGGCTGCCACACCAACGGACGGCCCTCGGCGGTGATGCGGTAGATGCGGCCGTGGACGTGGTCGCGGTTGGCGTCGCGCAGGTGGCTCTGCAGGTGCCCAATCAGCGGGTTGTGCCAGTCGACGACATAGAGGTCGCCGTCGGGACCGGTGCTGGTGTCGATGGGGCGGAAGTTGCGGTCGGTGGACGAGACGATGTCAGGCTGGCGCTCCCCCTTCAGCCCGGCGCCGTCGTCGAGGAGCTTCACGCGATAGATGCCCTGGAAGCCGATGACGTTAGGATTGAGAAAATTGCCCCAGTACTCCTCGGGGAAATGCCGGCTGGTGAGGATGGTGCTGCCGGCGGAAGGGCGGGCCGGGCGATCCCAGATGGTTTTCATCTTGGGATGCTTGTTGGGGTAATCGATGCGGCCGCTGAAGGCGGGGCCGAAGTAGGTGTGGTTGCCGGTGGCGTCGGTGATCAGGTCGTTGCCCCAGGTGTCGAAGGCGCGGCCGTGGGGATTGGCGAAGCCGTACGCGATGTAGACCTCGGGATCGCGCCATCGATCGAGCGCACGGCGCCGCCCACGCTTTCGACCTGCGTGCGGTGAAACACGCCGTCGCTGAGCAGAATCGCGCCGCCCGGTTCGTAGATGACGGAATTGGCGGTGTGGTGGGAGTCCGCGGAATCGAGTCCCATGAGCACACGCTCGCGCCAGTCGGCGCGGCCGTCGCCGTCGGTGTCGCGCACGAACCACACATCCGGCGCCTGCACGACCAGCACGCCGTCCTTGAAAAACTGGAAGCCGGTCGGGCTGTTGAGGCCGTCGAGGAAGGTCGTGCACTTGTCGGCGCGGCCGTCGCGATCCGTGTCCTCGAGGATGAGGAGCTTGTCGGCGACGCGGGAGGTCGGCGTGCGGCTGGGGTAGCTCGGCCAGGCGGCGATCCAGAGGCGGCCCTTGGTGTCCCACGCCATCTGGACGGGTTTGGCGAGCTCGGGAAACTGCTTTTCGCTGGCGAAGAGATTGGCCTTCAGTCCGGGGGCGAGGGTCATCTGCCGGATGGCCTCGTCCCCATCAACAAAAGGGTAGGTGCCGTCGATGTTGGGTCCGGGCTTGTTGGTGCCGAAGGAGGTGACGACGGGCAGCGGCAGCATGTCGACGGGGCCGGACTTGCCGGCGGCGGTGGCCCAGAGTTTGCGCTCGAGGTTGGCGGTCATCACCTCGCGCTGCGCCATCTCCTCCATCATGATGTGGGTGTTGGTAATCTTGGGCGTGTCGGGGTGGGAGACGTAGGCGATCTTCGACCGGTCGCCGTAGATGTTGTAGCCGTCGACGGCGCGGTACCGGGAATGCCACATCGCGTTCTTCTCGTTCACGAGGGCGCGTACGCCTTCGGCGGCCGGCGATTGCAGATCAGGTGCTCCCGGGCCCATGAGCGTCGCGCCGATCCGGGCGATCAGCCGGGCCTCGCCGCTCGAGTTGAGGTGCACGCCGTTGATGGTGAAGGGAGGTTGCCCGGTGCGCGCGGCTTCGGCATAGAGTTCCTGCGAGGGCGTGAAAAGATCGACGAAAGTGACCCCCGCCTGGTCGCGGGCGACGTCCGCCATGGCGCGGGAATAGGCGGCGAGGTTGGCGTTGATTTCCGGGCGGTACTCGAAGTTGGGGTCGGGGTGCTTTTCGACGGCGATGGGGGAGAAAAGGACGATGCGCGGGGCGGAGAGGCCGTTGTAGTTCTTGGCCCGCGTCTCCCGCAGGAACTTCTCCAGGTCCTCGCGAAACTTCGGGAGCCCTTCCGGCCCGGCGAAGGACTCGTTGTAGCCGAAGAAGGCGAAGACGGTCCCCGCCTGCACGCGCGTGAGCCACTCGTCGGGCGTGCCAAAGTCCTTGGAGCGGGCGCGGGTGGTGAGTTCGTCGCCGGCAAAGGCCAGGTTGCGGACCACGAGCTGGTGGTTCGGGTGGCGCAGGTGCAGGAGGGTCTCGAGCCAGCCGTGGTGCTGCATCCGGTCGGCCAGGGCGTTGCCGATCAGGGCCACGTGCTCGCCGGCGTTGAGGGCCAGCGCCGCGGACGTTGCGGCCGGGGCGCCGGTGCCGGTCGATTCCGCAGGGCGCGCAGCCGGAGCGGTGCTTTCCGAGCGAGACACCTGCTTGGTCGCCTCTTTCTTCGCCGAGGCCTTCTTGGCCGGCGGGGCCGGCGGCGTGCCTCCCTCCCGTACGGTTTTGCCGAGGGCGTAGTCGGCGGGAGTGAGCTGGTAACGGTAGCCGCGGAAGCCGTACTTGCGCGGCGCGTACGGGTCGACCACGCGCACGTCGGCGCGGGCGGGCACGTCGAGACCCAGGCCCCAGTAGACGGCGTTCACCACCAGGCGGCGCAGCCCCTCGTTTTCCAGGTCGGTCGCCGCGCCCATGGTGGTGGTGAAGATCCGGTTCTGGCGCCCGGCCTCGTTGGTGAAGAGCCGGGTCCAGGCGATCGGCATGGCCGGGGAGTTGACGCCCTGCTCCCGGCCATCCGCGGCGCGCTTCTTGGTGTGGTCGGCCGGGGCATCGGCGGGGTTCATGCCCTTGAGCACGACGCCGCGGAGGAGGATCGTGGCATCGGCAGGCGGGTAGGCTTCGTAGACATCGCTGTCGCCAAAGACGTCGGCGACGCCGCGGAGAAGCGGACTGGACTGTGCGGCGGACTCGATCACCCCGCGGGTGGCCTCGAACTTGTGTTTGCCCCAGTGGGTGACCCAGGTCTCGCCGAGGACGTGCTTGCCGAACCCGCCCGGCCAGGGGGCCTTGCTGTTCCAGCCGTACTTGGCCCAGGTCGAACCGGCGGGGATGTTGAAGGCGTGGGTCGAAGTGCGGAGCGCGATGACCGGAATGCCGCGGTGGAAGGCGTCGACGAAGCGCTGCATGTCGGCGTCCGGCCAGTTGCGGAAGCGCAGGGAAAGGACGAGGGCGTCGGCGGAGGCCAGCGCCGCGGAATCGGGGAGCGAGCGCTGGTTTTCGGGGTTGATGGTGCCGTCGGGATCGAGGGCGAAGAGGACGGTGCACTTGAAGCCGTGGCGCTGGCTGAGAATCTTCGCCAGCATCGGCAGCGCCTCCTCGCTGCGGTATTCCTCGTCACCGGAAAGAAAGACGATGTGTTTGCCCTTGGCCGCCGTGCCGGGCGGGGGAGAAAAGACCAGGGAGGTGGGAGTGGCGGCGCGGGCGGCGAAGGGAAGCAGCAACGCGCAAAGCAGGACGCGGAAGGGCATCGGTGGGAGCGGGCGAGGTTGGAAGAGGCGGTGGCGTGGGTCGCCGCCGCCGGGAGGTTGGGTGAGGTGGCCGGGGCGGCGAACCCGGCCACGACTGCAAAACGTCGCCTGAGGCGGCGGGGGATGTGGGCGGGGCGACCTCGCCCCGCGGGAAGGCGGCATCGAAACGACGGGCGCGGGGCGAGGTCGCCCCGCCTACAGGAAACGTGGATTGATGGGATGCTGGGGGACGGAGGATGCCGCCGGTTGAGCGTCTCGGGAGAAGCGGTCCCGGGGCGAGGTCGCCCCGCCTACAGGGTCAGCAAACTAGAGACGGAAGGAATGGTGGCAAAGCGGGCCGGCGTCGCCGCCGCCGGCCACGGTGACCTCAGGCCTGCTTCACCTTGACCCACTTGCGGGTCTTGGCGGAGGCGAGCACGGCATCGACGACGTAGTCGGTGGCGAGGCCGTCGCGGAAGTCGGGCTTGCAGCCCTTGCCGCTCTCGAGGCCCTGGATGAACTCGACCATCGCGTGGATGAAGCTGTGCTCGTAGCCGAGTTGCAGGCCGGGCACCCACCACTTGCCGCAGTAGGGATGATCGCCGTCGGAGACGTGCACGCTCTTCCAACCGCGCTCCTGGCCCTCGTCGCTGTGGTCGAAGATCTGCAGGCGGTGCAGGTCGTGCAGGTCCCACTTCAGGCTCATGTGCTCGCCGTTGATTTCAAACGTGTACAGCGCCTTGTGGCCGCGCGCGTAGCGGGTCGACTCGAACAACCCGAGCGAACCGTTGTTGAAGTGGCAGTGGAAGAGGCAGGCGTCGTCGATCCCGACCTTCTCGACCTTGCCGGTCAGGGTGTGCGGGCGCTGCTTGATGAACGTCTCGGTCATCGCGCTGACGTCCTTGATGCCGCCGTTGAGCCACATCGCGGTGTCGATGCAGTGGGCGAGCAGGTCGCCGGTGACGCCGGAGCCGGCGACGTTGACGTCGAGGCGCCAGAGGCCGGTGCCGCCCTGCGGCAGTTCGGGGTTGATGGTCCAGTCCTGGAGGAAGTTGGCGCGATAATGGAAGACCTTCCCGAGCTTGCCCGCGTCGATAAGGTTCTTGGCGAGGACGACCGCCGGGCAGCGGCGGTAGTTGTACCACACCATGTTTGGCACCTTGGCCTTCTCGATGGCCTTGACCATCGCCTCGGCCTGCTTGGGGTTCATCGCGAGGGGCTTCTCGCAGAGGATCATCTTGCCGGCCTTGGCGGCGGCGAGGGCCTGCTCCATGTGCAGGTTGTTGGGGGTGGCGATGTCGATGAGATCGATGTCATCGCGGGCGATCAGCTTCTTCCAGTCGGTCTCGGTCGACTGGTAGCCCCACTTGGCGGCGAACTCCTTCACCTTGGCCTCGTCGCGTCCGCAGACGGCTTGCGGGACGATTTCGTAGCTGGAGGGGAAGAAGTGGTTGACCTGGTGAAAGGCGTTGCTGTGAGCGCGGCCCATGAAGCTGTAGCCGATGAGTCCGACGCGGAGTTGTTTCTTGGACATGAGCGGAGGGAGTAAGGGAGTGAGGGACGGAGGGAGTGAGGGGCGGGGAGTACGACGGTGAGGGAAGGGAGAGGCAGGGGAGGGCGGGGTTTTCCACCCTCATTCCCTGGTCACTCATCCCTTCTCCTGGCGGCGAAGCCGCCTAGGCGTGCCAGCCGTGGTTGTTGCGGACCTCGATCATCGCGGCAAGGATGTCGTTCCAGGTCTGCTGCTTCATCAGCACCTCGTTCGGGAACATGCAGCCGTCCCAACAGATGTGCTTCATGCGCTTGGTGACGCGGCCCTGGCCGTCGCGCAGCCAGTAACCGGAGTCGCGGGCGATGTTGAGCTTGCCGCGCGGATCCGTGGCGAGGCAGTGCTTGCCGGTCTTCTCGTGGGCCCCGGAGCCGAAGACGGTGCCGTCGTTCTGCGCCACGTGGAAGTCGATCGTCCAGGGACGGAGGGCGTTGGTGAGCTTGACCATCGCCTTGTGAAACTCGGCCGGCTCCCAGTGGTACTTCTTCGGCACGATGCGGTGGTTCTCGGCGTTGGCGCCCAGCGTGTAGAGCAACGTGTGGGACATGTCGGCCTGGAAGCCCACGACCCTGGGCATGCCGACCATCTCGAGCAGATGCACCATGTGGAGCCAGGAGTGCATGCCGCCCCAGCAAATCTCACCCTCGGCGGCGAGCCGCTCGCCTTCGTCCTTCGCGATCTTGCCGGCCTCGCGGAAGCTCTGCGCGATCAGCTTGGTCGTGCCCTTCGGGTCCTTGTCCCAGGCGGCGACGCCGGTGGCGCTGTCGATGCGCACCACACCGTACGGGCGGACGCCGAGCTCGGTGAGCTTGCGGGCGATGCGAATCGCCTTGCGCACGTGGGTGACCCAGTTGGCGCGGGCCTTCTCGTCCCCGCCGGCGGCGGCGTCGAACCACACGGGCGCGACGACCGAGCCGACGACGAAGCCCTTGGACTTAATCTTGTCGGCGAGGGCCTTGATGCCGTCATCGGAGATATCGATGTCGGTGTGCGGATTGTAGAGGAACAGGTCCACGCCATCGAACTTCACGCCGTTGACCTCCGCCTTGGCGGTGAGGTCGAGCATGGTGTCGAGGTCGATGAACGGTTCCGCGCCGGGGCTGCCTTTGCCGACGAGGCCGGGCCACATGGCGTTGTGGAGTTTCGGATAGTTGTTGGGGAGGGCGGTATGAGGCATGGCGGGTTTGGATGAGGTTGGGAGTTGAACCACAGAGGCACAAAGGCGCAGAGGGAAGCGGAGGACCGACCTTTGTGTCCTCCGTGTCTCTATGGTTAGGGATCAGAACTTGTTCTTCCGGTACGCGCCCATCGCGGGGGCGTCGGGGTGCACTTCGGGGCCGAAGTAACGGAGGACGACGAGCGGCTCGACGCTGCTGGTGTTCTCGAAGGTGACGCCGGCCTTGGCGGCGTCCTCGGTGCAGAAGACTTCGTCCTCGGTCAGCTCGTGGAAGCGGATGAGCTTCGGGCAGTCGAGGGTGAGGTTGTTCATCCGGCCCTTGCCCTGGACGGTGATGAGGCCGTAGGCGCCGCCATCCTTGATGGTGCACTTGGCGCCGGGCTCGACGGTGAGTTCCTTGGCGGTGAAGAGCTGCTCGCCTTTGACCTTGCCGTAGACGATCCAACGGTCGACGTAACCCTCGCTGCGCGTGTCGGCCACCGGCACCGGCTCGAGGTAGTGGTTGTCCTTGAAGTTCGGGTCGGTGTTTTCGTCCCAGTCGAGCTGGTCGACGATGAAGTCGAGATCGTGGTGCTTGCTCTTGGGCATGTCCTTCACGAGGAGCGCCCACGGCACTTCGCGGCCCTCGACGAGCGACTGGTACATGCCGAAGACGTCGGAACCCCACTGCGGCTCGTAGGTGCAGAGGGAGCCGGGGGCGTGGAGCACGCAGGGTGGGATGAGCCAGCCGGTGCCGGGCTTCAGGCGATAGGCGCGGGAGAGGTCGAGGATGCCGTTGTCGCCCTTGTTCCAATTCTCGAGGCATTTCCGGACCTGGGCCTTGGTCGTGCCCGGCTCAAGGCCCATGAAGGTGTAGGGGAAGTTGTTGCCGACGTTGTTGTGCTGCGGCGGGAAGTAGTAAGACTCCGGCTTGCCCTCCTGGCCCACGAGCTTCGCCTGCTTGGCGCTCTGGTGCATGTGGTGCGGAATCGGGCCCATGTTGTCGAAGAACTTCGAGTAAACGGGCCACTTCCTGTACTTCTTCCAGATCGCCTTGCCGATCAGGGTGGAACCACACTCGGCGACGGCCTGTTGGAGGGTGAAGCGCTGGTCGCCGACCACGACGTAGCTCAGGCCCTCGTCGGGAGTACGGTTGTCATTTGCGGCGGGGGTGGTGGAGGCGAACCAGCGTTCGTCGATGCCACCCCGATTGAGGCCGAACGCATACAGATCGTCCGGGTGGAGCTTCAGCCGCTTGCCCGGCTGGAGGAACGAGCGCGGCACCCAGCAGGGGGCGAGGCGCAGCAGGCCGCCGGTTTCGGCCAGCGTGCCTTCCACGAGGCTTTGGACTTTCGACGTGATCGTCTTGAGGTCTTTGACGGAGGTTTTCGACATGGGGGAAAGGGGTGGTTGCCGGAGCCGGCCGGGGAGGAATCGAGCCAATCCAGGCCAAAGAGACATCCTAGCGCGACTGGAGGCAACCGCCTAGTAGCCCGGCGGCGTTTTTTGGTGCAAATGCGGCGGGGGGAGGAGGCGGAAAGCCCGCCGCTTTCCCGGCGGTCCACTTACTTCTGCTGGAAACGGGCCCGGTAGGCCCGGGGGGTCTCCGCCATGATGCGCCGGAACTCCTTGGTGAAATGGCTCTGGTCGGAAAACCCAAAGTCGGTGGCGACCTCGGCGAGGGACTTGCGCGAGAACACGAGCGCGCCGCAACTCATGCGCACCCGCAGGCCGCGCAGATAGTCGTGCGGCGAACTGTGGTAGGCGGCCAGGAACTGCCGCTCGAAGGCGCGCACCGACAGCCCGCAGACCCGGGCCAGGTCCTCGTTGGTGATGCGGTCCGCGTAGTGCTGGCTGATATAGCGGATCGCCACGCTGAGCGGGGAGTCCGTGGGTGCCGGGCCGGCACCGCCATCATCGTGGCGCGCCAGCGGTCGGGTGACTCCGGCGGTGCCGACGATCTTTCCCGCCGCATCGCGCAAGGGCACCTTGGAGGTGACACACCAGCGGGCCGTGTGGTCGAAGCGGCCAACCATTTCCACGCGGGAGAGGATGCGCTCGCCGCGCAGCACCCGCTCGTCGTCCATGCGGTACTGGTTGCTCAGGACCTCGCCGCAAAAGTCATAGTCGGTGCGGCCGATGATCTCGGCGCGGGATTTCACGCCGAAGTTCAGCAGAAAGGAGACGTTCACCCACTCGTAGTGGCCGGCCTCGTCCTTGATCCACAAGGGCGTGTCCTCGAGGTAGTCGAACAGCTCGATCACCTCCGGAGCGATGGTCCCGATGCGGCTCAGGGTTCCGAGCATGTTGTCGTCGGCGGAGGGCATGCGGGGATTGCAGCCGGGAGGCGGTCAACGGGCAAGCGTGCGCGGGACGGCCTCAAAGTAACCCAATAGGTTACTTTGCCCGGTGGGGCGTCCGCGCCACGGATTGCCTGGCTACATTCGGGTTGGCGGGGCGACCCCGACCCGCACCCCTGGTTTCAGCGACCGCTGTGAGCAGGTCGGGGTCGCCCCGCCCACCCGAAATCCGAGACGACGGAAGGCAGGGAAACCGCGGAAGTCTAGTCGAAGGCGATCCGCGCGTTGCTCCGCAGGTAGTCGGCGATCTCCTCGGCGAAGATCGCGCCAAACTCCGCGCGCTTCTTTTCGCCGATTCCGGGGATGCCCTCCATCTGGTCGGGGGTTTCTGGATAGTACCGGGCCATCGCGCGGAGCGTGGTGTCCCCGAAGACGATGTACGCGGGCACGCGGCGCTCGTCGGCCAGTTCCTTCCGCAGCGCTCGGAGCCGGGCGAAGAGTATTTCGTCGCAGGCGAGTTCGCCGGCACGTCGGACGGGTGCGCGCCTGGCCTTGGGCAGGTCCATCGGCTTGGTCAGGGTGACCGGGGCGCGCGAGCGCAGGAGTTCGCGGCCGCTCTCCGTCAGCTCGAGGGTGGCGTATTCGCCCTCGGCGACCGCGACGTGTCCGAGGCGCATGAGCTCCCGGCCCACGGACGCCCACCGCGTGCGGTTGAGCTCGGCGCCGATGCCGTAGGTCGTGAGGCGATCGTGGCCCCAGCGGCGGATCTTCTCGGTGTCGGCGCCGGTGAGCACCTCGATGAGATGGTTGAGACCGACGCTGAATCGGCTGTGCTGCGCGATGCGGTAGATGCAGGAGAGGAACTTCTGCGCAACAATCGTGCCGTCGTAGGTCTCGCGAGGTTCGAGGCAGTTGTCGCAGGCCCCGCAGGTGTCGAGGGGGAAGAGCTCCCCGAAGTAGGCGAGCAGTTCGGAGCGTCGGCAACCCGCGCTCTCGGCATAGTGCACGATTTGCCGCAACTGAGCGCGGGCGATGGTGCGTTCTTGTTCGTCGGTGATCTCGTCGAGGAAGTGGGTCTGCTTCGCGATGTCGCCCGCGCTGAAGAGCAGCAGGCAGTCGCCGGGGAGTCCGTCGCGGCCGGCCCGGCCGGTCTCCTGGTAATAGCCTTCGATGTTCTTCGGGAGATCGTGGTGAAGGATCCAGCGGACGTTGGGCTTGTTGATCCCCATGCCGAACGCGATCGTGGCGCAGATGATCCGGGTGTCGTCGCGGAGGAAGGCCTCCTGGTGTGCGGCCCGGGTGGCGGCGTCGAGTCCGGCGTGGTAGGGCCGGGCGGAGAAGCCGCGGCCCGCCAGCGCCTCCGCGACCCGCTCGGTCGCGGCGCGGCTGGCGCAGTAGATGATGCCACTCTCGTGCTCCCGCACGCGGATGAAGTCGATGATCTGCTTCAGCGGCTGGTCCTTCGGGATGACGCGGTAGGTGAGGTTGGGGCGGTTGAAACTTGCGACGAAGATCTCCGGCTCGCGGAGGCGCAGGTGGGTGACGATGTCCTGGCGGACGCGTTCCGTGGCGGTGGCGGTCAGGGCCATTGCCGGCACCCCCGGCAGCGCTTCGCGCAGGCGGGAGAGCTGGCGGTATTCGGGGCGGAAATCGTGGCCCCATTCGGACACACAGTGCGCCTCATCGATCGCGAGGCAGCTCACGTTCCAGTTCCGCAGGTTGTCCTCCCAGCCTTCGAGGAGCAGGCGCTCGGGCGCGGCGTAGAGCAGCCGGAATTCGCCGCGGTGCAGCCCGCGCAGCCGCGAGCGCGCCTCGGGCTCGCCGAGGGTGGAGTTGAGAAACGTGGCGGCGACCCCGCTGGCCTGCAGGGCGTCGACCTGGTCCTTCATCAGGGCGATGAGGGGGGAGACGACGACGGTCAGGCCGTCCCGGGCGAGGGCGGGCAGCTGGAAACACAGGGACTTGCCGCCGCCGGTGGGGAGGAGCGCGAAGACATCGCGCCCGGCCAGGGTCGCCTCGCAGATTTCGCGCTGGAGCGGGCGAAAGCTCGAGTACCCAAAGGTGAGTTGCAGGAGGCGGGCGAGATCGGGCACGGGGCGGGGACGATGGAGAACCCGGCGGGGCGCTGCCGACGAAAAAGTTCGTCGCCGGTGGTGGCGGTGCTTTTTCTGCCGGGCATGGCAGATTTCGCAGCAGGCCCGGGCCACGGACGGGAGCCGAGGGGCTCGCGGTGGAGGCGTCTGATCCGGATTCTTCACCTGCCGGAGTGCAAGTTCTTCGGGCTGGCGGTGGGCATGCTGGTGTTCCTGACGGGCGCGGCGAGCGCGGGAGCGGCCGAGCCCGCGGAGCCGCGGGCGCTGGTGGGGCCCGGGGCGACGAAGGAGGAAGTGATTGACGCGTACGGCTGGCCGAGCGGGCAATCGAAGTCCGGGGTGAAGGAAGTGCTGTCCTATCCCCAGGGCACGGTGACGCTGGAGAACGGCCGCGTGGAGTCAGTCGCCTTCACGATGAAGCCGCCGTGGCCGCCGCCGCGTCCCCGGCCGGGTACGACCGGCAGCGGCCCGGCCCGCAAGACGGACCGCGGGGCGGACTTTTGGGGGACGGACTTCGAACAGGCCGCGCGCGAAGCCCGGCGGCGCAACGCGCGCGTCCTGATCGCCTTCACGGGCTCCGACTGGTCGCCGCCCAGCCGGCACTTCGAGGAGGACGTGGCGAATCATCCGGATTTCGTCGGGCAGTTCACGGCCGACTTCGTCTTCCTCCGACTCGACTACTCGTCGCGCACGCCTCCGCCTCCGGCGATCCGGGAGCAGAACCAGCAGTTGCGCGAGCGGTACGGCGTCACCACCTATCCGACCCTGCTCGTGGTGGAGCCGGACGGGGACCTCCTGGCGACGGTGGATCTGCTGAAGCCGGTCCCGGGCGAAACGTATCGCGACCGGGTGATTGCGGCCGTGGCCGAAACGCGGGAGTCCCTCAAGACACGGCCGCCGTCCCCGCCCAAGGTGCCGGAGCCGGTGCCCCCGGCGGGGGCCGAGGCGGCGGGCCCGGCGGTGGCGCGGCCTGCGCCCACGGGAGGCGCCGCGGAGGCGGTCGAGGTGACCTCGTCGCTGTTTGCGGCCCGCTGGGCCCTGGTCGTGGGGTTGCTGGCGGGGCTGGCGGGCATCGGAGGTCTGCTGTGGTACGTCTGGCACCGCGGGGTTCTCCCGAAGGGAGGCCGGCCCGAGCAGGAGATGAAGCAGCGGATCTCGGACGCCGCGAGCGGCCTGCCGACTCCGGCCGAAATGAACGACTGGCCGCGGGCGCGCGTGGCGACGCTGGTGGCGGCCTACCTGGAAGCGGACGGCTACCGCGTGGAACTGGTGCGCCCGGCCATCGACAAGGACATCGCGCTGCGCCGCGAAGGCGCGGAGACTCCCCAGGTGCTGGTCCGCTGCGCCGGTTCCGAGCAGGGAGTGGTGTCCGTGAAGCTCGTGCGCGAGCTGCTTGGCACGCTGGCGGCGGAAGGCGTCGAGACCGGGTGGGTGGTGGCGCCGGCGGGTTTCGCCCGCGAGGCGCGTACGTTTGCCGCGCAACACGGGCTGAGGCTCATCGACGCCGCCGAACTCATCGAGCGACTGCGCGATCTTCCTCCTTTGCTGCTGCCGAAGATCCTCGTGCGACTCGCGAAATAGCCGTCGCGCGCAACCCCAGCCATCCGGCCAGCTCACGCAGGGCGCCCGTGAGGGCGACGCCGCGGGCCACCCGGCGCGACACCACCTGCAGGCGGCGACCGGCGCGATCGGCGCGCGGCTCGACGTGGCCGGCGAGGCGGTCGCCGGCGAGCACCGGGAGCGCATAGTAGCCGCGTTGGCGGCGGGCCGGCGGGGTGTAGACCTCCCAGGTGTAGTCGAAGTCCCACAGCGCCGCGGTCACGCGCCGATCGTAGATGAGGGGATCCAGCGGCGCGAGCAGGCGGGGTGCGCCGCTGAGACCGGCCGCCTCGGACGCGGTGGCATCAAGGAGCGGCAGATCGTCGCGTAGACAATAGAGTGCGGGACAGCCCTCGACCTCCACGCGGGCGACGAGATCCTCGATCGCGCGGAGTTCGGTGCCTTTCAGGGCGGTCAGGCGCCGTTGGCGGACCTTCAATCGAGCGAGCCAGCGGGCGGTGGCGGCGGCGGGGGCTTCCGGGAGCGCGAGGATCGAGGCCGGGAGCACCCGGGAGGGGAGATCATAGCGGCGGCGGTTGCCTTCGCGGGCGGCGATCAGCACGCGACCGTGGAAAAACAGCTTCTGCAGGGTCGACTTGGCGAGGCTGGCCGCGCCCCAGACGCTGCGATGCGCCCGGCGGTCGTCATCGATCTCGTCGGAAGACAGGGGGCCGTGCTCCGCCAGGGCATCGAGGATGCGGGGCGCGAGGTCGCGTTCCCGCGGTGTCAGCCGTCCGGCCCAGGCCCCCGGGCGCCGGCTGCGGGTGCGCATGGTCGCCAGCAGGTGAGGCCAGGCCTCGAGCGGAAACGCGACCAGCACGCTGGAGTCGGGCAGGTGGTGTTCGAAGGCGGTGCGCGATTCGGCAGGCCGCGCCGCGGGCTCGCCGTGCAGGTGCCGCATGAGGTCGCCCTCGCGGTAGGCGGCGACGCGATTCCGGAGGATGAGATCGTGCATGCGGCCGCAGACGTTGATCGGATCGATCTGGCAGTAGCCAAGGTGATCGAGCGCGGCGGCGGAATCGCGAAACGGGGTCGCGAAGCCCAGCGCCCGGAGGAGAAAGCGGCGGGCGGCGGGACGATCGAGGCGGATCGGGCGGGGCGGGGGCACGCGGGGATTGAGCGATCGGTTGCCGGAATGGCAAGGGCGCGGGTCGAAGTGACAACGATGTGTCTTTCGAGCGTGTCACTGGCTAAGTCTTGACTGGGTTTTTCCGCGGCTTCTTGCT
Source organism: Verrucomicrobiota bacterium (assembly GCA_016222805.1). Taxonomy (GTDB): domain Bacteria; phylum Verrucomicrobiota; class Verrucomicrobiia; order Opitutales; family Opitutaceae; genus ER46. Next base: position 120,473 of record JACRQG010000028.1, read on the forward strand.
GCCTTTTTCCGAGTTTGGCGGCGGCAACGCCGGCAAGACACAACCAAGCACTATTAACGATGAAACTACGCTCCATGTTGAATCGGACGCTGGGCGGCCTCCTAACGATTAGCGTTTTGCTGGCCACGAGTCTGTTTGGACAGGGTATCACGACTTCCGCAGTCAGCGGTGTCGTCACGGACAAAGGGGGGAAGCCCCTGGGAGGAGCCTCGGTGACCATTGTGCACGAGCCCTCGGGCACGAAGGCGACGACGGTCACGCGCGCCAACGGCCAGTACAACGTCACTGGTCTGCGGGTGGGCGGACCGTACACCGTGTCCGTGAGCTCTCAGGGGATGCAGGCCGAGCCCCGCCGGGACGTGATGCTGGAGCTGGGGCAGGGGATGGAGATCGACTTCGTGCTCTCGACGGAGGTGGTGCAGATGCAGGCCTTCACGGTGCAGGGCACGCGTGACACGACATTTGATTCGAATCGCATGAGCGCGGGCTCGGCGTTTTCCGACGCGGTCATGCAGTCCATCGCGTCGATGCGGGCGGACGTGCAGGACATCGCGCGGCTCGATTCGCGGCTCACGCTCACCTCGCTCGACCAGGGTGGCCAGTTGAGCGCGCAGGGTCAGAATTTCCGCTTCAACTCGTTCCTGATCGACGGCGTCGAGGCAAACGATCCGTTCGGCCTCAACAGCAACGGCGTCTCCTCGCTGCGCGGGCCGATTCCTCTCGAGGCGCTCCAGGCCGTCAACATCGAGCTCAATCCCTACGACGTACGCCGAGCCGGCTTCACCGGGGCTCTGATCAACGCCGTCACCAAGAGTGGCAGTAACCGCTTCGAGGGATCGGCCCAGTACGAGTACACCGGCAAGGACTGGCGGGCCAAGAATCCCCGCACCGGTGCCAAGGAGAATTTCGAGGAGAACCGCTACACGTATACGTTCAGTGGTCCGATTCTGAAGGACCGCCTGTTCTTTGCCCTCAGTTACGATGATTTCCAACGCGACTCGTCGGCCCCCGTGGCGGGTTTTGTCTTCACGCCGGCATCGCTCGCTCTCATCGACCAGGTGATCGCCCGGGCCAAGGCGCTCGGCTATGATCCCGGCACCTTTGCTGGCGCCAACAACGTCTCCACGCAGAAGACGCACCTCGGCAAGCTTGACTGGAACATCTCCCAGTCCCACCGGGTGACGCTCACCTACCGCAAGAACGAGGGTGTCACCCCGGTGTTTGCCGGCGTGACCAGCACCACCGGTTCGTCGCTCAGCAACATGTGGTACGACCAGTACCGCACGACCGAGAACTACACCGCGCAGGCCTTCAGCCAGTGGACTTCCGACTTCCGCACGGAAGTCTCGTACAGCATCACCGACTACGACGGCTCGCCCGTCAATCGCGGCAAGCCCTTCCCGGCCGTCGGCATCGGCGGTCTCGCCGGCACCAACACCTCGACCGGCCTGACGTCCACGAACGGTTTCCTGAACTTCGGCACCGAATTCTCCCGGCAGCTCAACCAGCTCACCACCCGTGAGCGGCTCTACAAGATTTCGGGCGAGTATTCGCTGGGCAACCATGTGTTCGCTGCCGGCTTCGAACTCAACTCGACCAAGTACAACAACCAGTTCCTGCAGGCGTACTATGGCAGCTATACGTTCAACAACAGCGGTACGGCCGGCACGCCGGCGTTTCGTACCGGCGTGGAGAATTGGCTCGCCGGGCTCCCGACCGCCTACACCGATGCCCAGCCGCTCGCCGGCTACACCATCGCCGATGTGCTCGCCCGCTGGACGGCCGACAACTACGCGTACTTCCTCCAGGACACCTGGAAGCCCACCAGCCGCCTGACCGTCGTGGGCGGCGTGCGCCTCGACTACCCGACCGCCGACAAGAAGCCGCCCTTCAGCCCGACCTTCCTCGCGGCGTTCGGCCTGCGCAACGACGAGACCAACGACGGAAACTACACCGTCGCCCCGCGCGTCGGTTTCAATTACAAGCTTCCCACCAACCGCAAGACCGAGTTGCGCGGTGGCGTCGGCCTGTTCCAGGGACGTAATCCGGCGGTGTGGCTGGCCAACGCCTACCAGAATGCCGGCACGGCCGCCAGCATCACGGTCAACACCAACGGCCTCAACCAGCCCGTGGTGCAGTTCCAGCCCGATGTGACCAAGCAGCCGATTCCGGCCGGCACGCCGCCGGCGCCGACGGTGAACATCACCGCCCCCGGGTTCCAGCAACCGTCGTCCTGGAAGGGCAATCTCGCCCTCGATCACCAGTTGCCGCTCCTCGGCCTGATTGCCACCGTCGAGATGACAGCCACCAAGGTCCACAAGGGGCTCTACATCGACTTCCTGAACTACCAGACGGCGACGACCGGCCCGACCACGATGCCCGACGGCCGGATCCGCTATGCCGGCGGCATCACGCCCGGCTACCAGACTGCCGCCTCGCCGACCTTTCTCACCGCACCGTATGATCCGGCGCGCACGACCTTCGCGCAGACCAGCACCGCCGGCCGCCGCCGCGTCAACACCGGTGGTCCGACGGGTGGCGGCTTCGCCGACGTCTACCGGCTGAACAACACGGGCAAGGGCGGTTCGAGCGACTTCACGCTCGCGCTCAACCGGCCGCTGCGCAACCAGTGGTCGGCGGGTGTCTCTTGGACCCGTGGCAGCGCCAAGGAGGTGAGCCCGATGACCTCGTCGACCGCCGGTTCGCTCTATACCACGCGCGCCGTCTACAACCCGAACGAGGAAGTCGCCGGCATCTCCAACACGCAGACCCGTGACAAGCTCGTCGCCCGTTACACCCGGGTATTCGACTTCTTCAAGCGGGATAACATGAAGACGACCCTCTCGATCGTCTATGAAGGTCGCACTGGCCGCACCTACAGCTGGGTGTTCGCCGGCGACGCCAACGGCGACGGGGTCGCGGGCAGCAACGACCTCTTCTACATGCCGAGCGGTCCGAGCGACCCCAAGGTGCGCTGGCTGAGCGCGACCGAGCGCGACGCGTTCTTTGCGTTTGCGCAGGCCAACGGCCTCAACAAGTACGCCGGCACCGTGGTCCCGCGCAACAGCGAGAACTCGCCGTGGAACCAGACGGTCGACTTCACGATCACGCAGCAGATCCCGATCTTCAAGCGCGTGCGCGCCGAGGCCTACTTCCAGATGTACAACCTCTTCAACCTGCTCAACGACAGTTGGGGCATCGTCGAGGAAGTGCCGTTCACCTACAAGCGGCGGGTCGCCGGCGCCGGCTACGATCCCACCGGCAACGGCGGCCAGGGCCAGTACGTCTACGTCTTCAACGGCAACACCCTCGACGGTGTGCCCGTGGTCGCGGACGACACCCAGACCTCGCGCTGGCAGGCGAAGCTCGGCATCCGCGTGAAATTCTAAACCGCGTCTCGAGACGCGCCTGACTTCCGGCGGCTGCGCTTCTGGCGCAGCCGCTTTTTTTGTCGCGGCTCCGGCCCTCGACGTTGCTTGCTGGACGCGTTCCGCCTGCGTTGCCACGCGATGTCCTCCCAGCCGTTGCCTTCGTCCCCGCCCCGCCGCCCCCCGTTGCCCGTGGCGGCGGTGGGGGCGCTGCTCGCGTTGCTGGCGGTGGCGGCCTACCACAACACCTTCGGCATTCCGTTCGTCTTCGACGACGTTCCGTCGATTGTGGAGAACCGGAGCATTCGCAGTCTCTGGCCGCTTTCGGCGGTGCTCTTTCCGGATCAGGCCGGTGGCATCACCACGAGCGGGAGGCCGGTGGTCAACCTCAGCCTCGCGCTGAACCACGCGTGGGGCGGGGAGCGGGTGGCCGGCTACCACGCGGTCAATCTCGCCCTTCATCTTGCGGCCGGTCTGTGTCTCTTCGGCTTGGTGCGCCGGACCCTGCTCTTGCCGCGGCTGGCTCCGCGCTGGGGGCGCGATGCCACGTGGCTGGCAGCCGGCGCCGCCGCGCTCTGGCTGCTGCATCCCCTGCAGACTGCCGCGGTGACCTACGTGGTGCAGCGGGCCGAGGTGATCGCCGGGTGCCTCTTTCTCCTGACCCTGTATGCATCGCTGCGAGGTTCCGACCCGGCGACGGGCGGGCGCTGGAGGGCCCTGGCGGTCGGGGCCTGCCTTCTCGGGATGGCGAGCAAGGAGGTCATGGTCTCGGCGCCGCTGGTCGTGCTGCTGTTCGACCGGCTGTTCCTCAGCCCGTCGCTCGGGGCGGCGCTGCGCGGTCGTCCCGGCTTTTACGCCGGACTGGCCGCCACGTGGCTGGTGCTCGTGGTGCTGGTGCTGGGCACCGGCGGGCGGGGCGGCACGGCGGGTTTTGGCAGTGGCGTGTCCCCGTGGGAGTACGGGCTGACGCAGTGCCGGGCGGTCTTCATCTACCTGGCTCGGGTCGGCTGGCCGCACGGCCTGGTGTTTGACTACGGCTTGTCCCTGGATCGCCGCCTGGCGGAGGTGTGGCCCCAGGCGCTCGGCGTGGTGGGCCTGGTCGCCGCGGTGGGATGGGGGCTGCGGCGATGGTCGACCTGGGCGGTGGGTGGGGTGGTGCTGCTGGCCCTGCTCGCACCGACGACGAGTTTCATTCCGATTGCCACCCAGACGATGGCGGAGCACCGGCTGTACCTGCCGCTCGCCGTGGGAGCCGTGGCGGCGGTGGTGGGGCTGCACGCGCTGGTCGGACCGCGTCGGGCGGCGGGCGCGGTCGGTGCGGTCGCCCTCGCGCTTGGGCTCACCACGATCGCGCGCAACGAAGTCTACCGGACCGAGGTGTCGCTCTGGACCGATGCGGCGGCCCACCTCCCCGGCAACGCCCGGGCCCACAACAATCTCGGCCAGGCGCTCTTCCGGGCCGGCCGGGTGCCGGACGCGATCCGCAGCTACCGGCAGGCGCTGGCACTGCAGCCGAAATATCCGGAAAGCCACTACAACCTGGGCGTGGCCCTCGCCCACCTGGGACAGACGGAACCCGCGATCGAGCATTACGAGACGGCACTGCGCCTGCAGCCGGACTATCCCGAGGCGATGAACAACCTGGCCAACACCCTCGGGCGCTCGGGGCGGACCAACGAGGCGCTGCGGCTCTACGAAGCCGCCCTGGCCCGCCGGCCGGACTTTGCGGAGGCGCACAACAACCTGGGCAACGCCCTCCTGCAGGCGGGCCGGCTGGACGAGGCCCGGGCCCGATTCGAACGGGCGCTGCAACTGCGCCCGGGCCACGCGGAGACCCTCTACAACCTCGGCAACGCGCTGGCGGCCGGGGGCGACATGACGGGCGCGCTGGCCCGATTTGAGGCGGCGCTGCGTGCCGACCCGCGTTATGCCGCGGCGCAGGTCAATGCCGGCAACGCGCTGCTGGAATTGCGCCGGCCACTGGAGGCGCTGGCCCGCTATGAGGCGGCGGTCGCGGCGGATCCTGGCCTGGCCGATGCGCATTTCAACCGCGGCTCGGTGCTCCTGGATCTGGGGAGGTGGAGCGAGGCGGTGCCGGCGTTTGAGGCGGTCCGCCGCCTTGCTCCGGGGAAGACCGCGGCCCTGCGGGCGTTGGCGTATGCCCTGGCCCAGGCGGGCCGCGCAACCGAGGCCGTGGACCGCTATCAAGAGTATCTGGTCCTTCGCCCGGATGACACCGAGGCGCGGACCGAACTGCAACGGCTTCGGGAAGCGGCCGCGCCGGTCAGACTGCCTCGCTAGAGCGGTTTCGATGGTCCTGTGGCTGCGCTGAAGCCGCAGGCGAAAGCGTGGCCGCTCGATGCCCACGCTGTCGCTGGCTACCTGCCGGTAACCGCCCGCAACTGGGCGCGGTGGCGGAGGGCATCGGGGTAGTCCGGTTTCAGGCGCAACGCCTCGTCGAAGGCGCGGCGGGCGTCGTCCCAGCGTTCGCGGCGAGCGAAAGCGACTCCGAGATTGTGGTGCGCCTCCGCGTCGCCGGGGTGGAGCCGGAGGGCGGCTTGGTAATGGGAGATGGCCGCCTCCACCTGACCGAGGTCGAGCAGGGCGTTGCCCAGCTTGAAATGAGCGTTGGCGTGGGTGGGCGATTGCTCCAGCACGGCTTGGTAGTGCGCGATGGCCTCCTCCCGGCGGCCCAGAGCGGCGAGGGCATTGGCGAGACCGAAGGTCGCGTCGAGATGGCGCGGTTGCCGTTGCAGCGCCTCGCGGAAAATCGCCAGGGCTTCGGCGGACCGCCCGGCCAGCAGGAGCGCGCCGCCGTGCGTGGCGGCATACTCCGGGTCTTCGGGGTGGAGCCGTCGGGCGCGTTCGTAGTGCTCCAGCGCCTCGGGCAGCCGGTTTAACCGGACCAGCGTGGTGCCGAGGTTGAGCTGCGCATCGGCGTGATCCCCCTGCAGGTCGAGGACCCGCCGGTAGCTTGCTTCGGCCTCCCGGTAGCGTCCGAGCCGCTGTTGCGCGACGGCGAAATTGTAATGGTACAGCGGTACCTCGGGGCGCAGGCGCGTCGCGGCGGCGTAGTGTTCCAGCGCCGCTTCCTCCCGCTGCGTGCGAACGAGCAGGATGGCGAGGTTGTTGTGAAAGCGGGCCTCTCCGGGATGAAGGCGCAGGGCGAGGCGGTAATGCCGCTCCGCGTCTTGGTCACGCCCGACGGCGGCAAGGGCGAGGCCCAGGTTGTAGTGGTAGTGGGCTTCGTCAGGCAGCAGGCGGACGGCTTCCTGGTGGGCGCGGACGGCCGCTTCGGGCCGGCCGGCGGCGGTGTAGGCTTCGGCCAGGCCTTCATGGGCGCGGGGGTTGAGTGGGCGTTTGGCCACCGTGTCGCTCCAGAGGGCCAGCGCGGAACGGTAGTCGTGGTTGCGCCGGTGCGTGAGCAGCCCGAAGGCGAGCGAGGTTGCAACCCCGGCCGCCAGCAGTCGCGGCCCCCCGGCCCGCGCGAGCAGCCAGACGGCGCCTGCCACCACCGCCGCCAGGGGAAGGTACATCCGGTGTTCGACGATCATCTGGATCGTGCCCGGCGCGAGCGACGTCGGGGCGAGGATACCGAAGAACCAGGCGCCCAGAAAACCCGCCACCGGCCGTCGCCACAGCGCCCAGGCGGCGGTGGCGAGCAGCGGCAGGACGAGGACGGCGAAGGGGAGGAGGTCGCCGCCGCTCCGCACCCAGAACGTGCCGTATTCGAAGACCAGCGGGTGCGGCCAGAGCGCCAGCCCGAGGTAGCGGGCGATCGCTTCGAATTGGGTCAGCGGATACGCCCAGAGCGGGACCCCGACTCCGAGCCCGACGGTGCCTCCGCGGTTGCCGCCGGTGGATAGGAGGAGGGCGCCGAGCAGCACCCAGGTCGCCGCGAGGGCGAGATAGTACCGCCACCGGGCGCGCCAGGCGTCCACGCAGCTGCCCGCCACCAAGGCGCGATCGTACAGCAGCACGATCACCGGGACGGTGACCATGACCTCCTTGGTGCCGGTCCCGAGGACGGCCGCAGCCACGCTGGCGGCCAGCCACGCGGTTCGTCGCCTTGGGGCGCCGTCCCGATCCACCGTCGTGCAGCCGCGGATGAAGGCGTACAGGGTCAGCAGGTAGAAGGCGCCCATGAGCGACTCCGCCCGTTGCACCGTGTAGGTGACCGCCTGGGTGTGCAGCGGATGGGCAGTCCAGAGCCCCGCCATCGTCAGGGCCACGAGATCCGGCGACCGCGGCGAGTTGCCCGCGCAAAACGGCCCAAGCCGGAGCGTCCGCCGGACGATGCCGAACAACAGGAGGCCGGCCGCCGCGTGAACCAGCGTGTTGGCCAGGTGGTAGCTCCAGACGGCATTGCCGCTGATGGCCTGGTTGAGCGCGAACGAAAGGTTGAGGATGGGTCGCCCGCTGGTGGTCACGCCTCCTTCGGTACCGGGGAACAACACCGTCGTGAGCGGCCACAGCCGGCGGATGGTCGGATTCTCCGGGATGGCGAGGAGGTCGTCGTAGACGAAGGGGGCGTTCCACGACCGGGCGTAGGCGAGGAACGCGAGGACGACAATCACCACCCCGGCCGGGAGCCCGGAGGGAAGGTGGCGAGGTCGGTCAGGTGCGGTGGCCGGGGCCATGCGGAGGCTGCTGGTTCTGGGCGGAAACGGCCGGGAGCGCAAGCGGGGCACGTGTCGCAGGTTTTCTGTGACATCGGGCCGGGCCGGTTTCCGAGGAGGAATCGGCGGCGCCGGTCCGGGGTGTGGGGGAATCGAATACACGCCGCTCGGGGGCGGGTCCGGGGCGCCCGGGCGCATTTTGGGAGGGCGGCCGAAGGACGACCCGGCGGGGGCCGTGGCGTGCGAACGGGACGGTCGGGCGCGCAAGAAAAAATTGGCCGGAAATTGACGAAAACCTCACCATAAACGCATTGACGGGCGGCGCTGCGACTCCCTATCCCTAGTGGTCGGCGCGGAGAGGGACCACAGCCTGTTGTGGTCAGTAACGCGTCAATAATTCCCAACAACTTTAGTTCGCTTCCGCACTTTTCCGCCCCGAAAAGCCCGGTTCGTACTTCGTTTTTCCGCGTTTCCTGCTCCCAACTTCCCGTCCGGTTTCATGCAAAAGACCTTTCAAGTCGGCTCCAAGACGTTCGTCCTCGATCAAGCCAAGGCGGAAGCCGCCTTCGCGGCCAAGAAGGTCATCAACGGCCGCGAGACCATGACCTTCAACCTCCTGCCTCTCAAGTACCAGTGGGCCTACGACTTGTATCGCAAGATGAAGGCCAACCACTGGGAGCCGGAGGATATCCCGATGGGCAAGGACATCGAGCAGTGGCGGGATGAAAAGACGGTCTCGGACATCGAACGCTGGATCATCCGGATGGGGATCGGCTATTTCTCGGCCGCGGAGGGGATCGTGGGGGACAACATCCAGCACGTCGTGCGGGAGTTGGTCACGGCGCCGGAGTTGAAGCTCGTCTTGGGACGCCACGCGCACGAGGAGAACATCCACGCCGACTCGCTCCTCTACATGATCGCCTCGCTGCAGATCAATCCGCACGAGTGCGAGGCGATGTTCGAGGACATCCCGACGATCGTGCGGAAGAACGAGTTCGTCACCAAGACCTCGCATGCCCTGCGGCGGGACCTCGATCTGACCCAGCAGGAAAACAAGAAGCTTCTGGCCAAGAACATCTTCATTTTCGGCCAGTGCATGGAAGGCACGCAGTTCTACGGGCTTTTCGGCATGGTGCTCTCGCTCTACCGCCAGAACAAGTTCCCGGGCATCGGCCAGATGTTCCGCTACACCCTGCGGGACGAGTCGAATCACATCGAGGTGTTCCGGAATCTCTTCATGGATCTGGTGGACGAGAATCGCGAGATCTGGACCGCCGAGTTCAAGGAGGAGTTGCGCAGCCTGATGCGCGAGGCAGTCGTGCTGGAGAAGGAGTTCATCCGGGATTGCCTGCCGGTGAATTCCATCGGCCTCGCCGCCGACGATTTCCTGACCTACATCGACTACATCGCCGACCGCCGGCTGGAAAGCTGCGGCCTGGCCCCGCTCTCGCCCGGCGTGCGCAATCCGCTGCCGTGGCTCGCGGAGATGATGGACATCAAGAAGGAGCAGAACTTCTTCGAGGGTCGCGTCACCGAATACCAGAAGGCCTCCTCCCTCAACGTCGCGAGCGACGACGAACTCTGAGTTTCGCTTCCGCCGGCCGCCCGCATCGCCGTCTTCGCCTCCGTCCTCCACGCGTCCGCCCCTTCGCGTTTCCTCCCTTCCGTCCCCGATCCCCGAAGGTGCCTTCCCCGACGAAGGCGCCCGGGCTGATTCCTCTCCCGCCTCCGTTTCCCGTCCTCCGTTTTTTCCTTTCGTCGAATCCTCGCCATGAGCCATCCCACCCTTGCGCACGACCTCGCGCTGAAGCGCACCGTCCACGCTCCCGTTGAACAGAAGCCGCATTATGCCTGGCGCGAAGTGGTGGCGGCGGAGAGCCTCCCGGTTCCCCCGGTCATCCTGCTCTGCCCCCACGGCGAGGAGCGCTTCGTGCTCTCCGAGGTTGCGGACACCCTCGGCAAGGCCCTCACCAACGTGCACCTCGCCAAGGGTGAGAAGGACATCTTCACCGACGCCAACCGCGCCTGGGTTGCGCGGATCTGCCGCGAGGTCGCGGCCAACCTTACCGAGCTTTCCCGCAAGCAGTCGCCGGTGCGGCTGACGCTCGATGCCCTGTACGAGCTGATCGAGAAGACGCTGGTCGACAACAACGCCTACTTCGTGGCGAAGAGCCTCCTGCTCAATCGCGCGCGCAAGATCGCGGTCGACCGCGACGCCGCGGCGAGCTCGACCCTGCGCGTCATCCGCCGCAACAACCAGGTGGTGCCGTGGAGCGAGCACAAGGTGGAGATCGCGGTGCGCAAGACGTTCCTCTCCCTGCAGCGCGACTCCGCCCCGGCCGTGGCCATCACCAAGGCCGTTTCGGCCCGCGTGCATTCGTCCAAGCAGTCGTTCATCCACATCGAGGAGATCCAGGACATCGTGCAGGAGGAGCTGATGAAGGCCGGCCACTACAAGGTGGCGGAGGCGTACATCCTCTTCCGCGCGCAGCGGGCGGCCGCTCGCGATCTCGGGCTCGAGGCGAAGTCCGACTCGGCCGTGGCCTTTGCCGTCGAGGCGGGCACGGCGGGACAGTCGGCGATGATCGTCGTGAAGAAGGGCGACGGCACCAATGTCTTCTGGGACGGGGCCGACCTGCGGAAGCGGATCGAGTTCGCGCGCATCGGCCTGGACCTCTGCCTCTCCAACGACGAAATCGAGGCGGAGCTGCGGCGCTCGGTCTACGACCAGATCAGCGAGAAGGATCTCGATGCGACCATCGTCCTGAACTCCAAGACCCTGATCGAGAAGGACGCCGACTTCGCCCGGTTTGCCGGGCGCATCCAGCTCACCTACATCTACGAGGAGGTGCTGGGCTGGGACATCACCCGCGACGGCATCGGCGCCCTGAAGGCCGCCCATCAGCGGGCCTTCCGCAAGTACCTGGAGCACGGTGTGGCGATCCAGCGGCTCAATCCCCGCCTGCTTGACTACGATCTCGGGCGGCTGGGCGCGGCGCTCGATCCTTCCGCGGATCTCGAGTTCGACTTCCTCGGCATCCAGACCCTGTACGACCGCTACCTCATCATCGACAAGACGAAGAAGCCGTCGCGACGCATCGAGACGCCGCAGTTCTTCTGGATGCGGGTCGCCATGGGGCTGATGCTCGACGAGCAGGGTGACCGCGAGGCGCGGGTCGCGGGCCTCTACGAACTCTACAAGAGCCGCCGTTTCTGCAGCAGCACACCCACGCTCTTCAACTCGGGCACGCTGCACTCCCAGCTCTCGTCGTGCTACCTCTACTACGTCGACGACACGCTGGAGAGCATCATGCTGCGCGGCATCGCCGACAACGCCTTCCTGGCGAAGTGGGCCGGCGGCCTCGGCGGGTCCTGGACGGCGGTGCGCGGGACCGGCGCGCACATCCAGGGCACCAATGGCGAATCCCAGGGGGTGATTCCTTTCCTCAAGCTGCACAACGACCAGCTCGTCGCGGTCAACCAGGGCGGCAAGCGCAAGGGCTCCGGGTGCGCCTACCTCGAGACCTGGCACAACGACATCTTCGAGTTCCTCGAACTGCGGAAGAACACCGGCGACGACCGGCGGCGCACGCACGACATGAACACGGCGAACTGGATTCCCGACCTGTTCATGAAGCGCATGGAGGCGCGGCAGACCTGGACGCTGTTTCGCTCCAACCAGGTGCGCGACCTGCACGATCTCTACGGCGCCGCGTTCGAGCGGCGCTACCTCGAGTACGAGCAGATGGCGGAGGAGGGGAAGATCTTCGGGCAAAAGATCGAGGCCCTCGAACTCTGGAAGAAGATGCTCTCGATGCTCTTCGAGACCGGACACCCGTGGATCACCTTCAAGGACGCCTGCAACCTCCGGTCGCCGCAGGACCACGCGGGCGTGATCCACTCCTCGAACCTCTGCACCGAGATCACGCTCAACACGAGCAACGACGAGACGGCGGTCTGCAACCTCGGCTCGGTCATCCTCGAAACCCACCTGAAGCCCGACGGTTCGATCGATCACACCAAGCTGCGCGAGACCATCCGCATGGCGGTGCGCGCGCTCGACAACGTGATCGACATCAACTTCTACCCGACCCCCGCGGCGAAGACCTCGAACCTCCGCCACCGGCCGATCGGCCTCGGCGTGATGGGGCTCGCCCATGCGCTCTACCTGCGCGGGCACGCCTTCGCCTCGCCGGAGGCGGTGGAGTTCAACGACGAGGCGATGGAGGCAATCGCCTTCTACGCCTATGAGGCCAGTTCCGACCTCGCGGCCGAGCGCGGCACGTACTCCAGCTACCGGGGTTCGAAGTGGGACCGCGGCCTGTTGCCGCAGGATACCCTGGATCTCCTGGAGCGGGAGCGCGGCGTCGCGGTCGAGGTGCCGCGCGGGGGCAAGATGGACTGGACCCCGCTGCGGGCGAAGATTGCCCAGCAGGGCATGCGCAACTCGAACTGCCTCGCAATCGCCCCGACGGCGACCATCTCCAACATCACCGCCACGTCGCCCTGCATCGAGCCGACCTACAAGAACCTCTTCGTCAAATCGAACCTCTCCGGCGAATTCATCGTCCTGAATCCCTTCCTCGTGAAGGATCTCAAAGCGCGCGGCCTGTGGGACCAGGACATGATCGACAACCTGAAGTACTACGACGGCGAGCTGAAGGACATCGAACGGGTGCCCGCCGACCTCAAGGCGAAGTACCTCACCGCCTTCGACATTGATCACAAGTGGATCCTCGATGCGGCCGCCCGGCGCCAGAAGTGGATCGATCAGAGCCAGTCGGTGAACCTCTGGATCAAGACGCCGGATCTGAAGACTCTCAGTCACATGTACCGGCACGCCTGGCATGCCGGGCTCAAGACCACCTACTACCTGCGCAGCCTCGGAGCTTCCAACATCGAGAAGGCCACCGTGGCTGCACGCAAGGAGGTCCGGGGCGTGGCGGGCGGCGCCGGCGCGACCGACAGCGCGGCAGCGCGCGACCTGGCCGGTTCCAATCCGCCGATCCCGGCCAAGCGAGAATACTCCGAGGAGGAGAAGAAGGCCTGCTCCATCGAGGCGATGCGCCGCGGCGAAATCTGCGAAGCCTGCCAATAGGGCGGAGAGGCCTTGTCGGCGGAGGGGCAGTTTCGCCCGTCCGCCGCGCCGGGCCAGTTGGGCAAATTTCTCACCGAGTGGGAAGTCACCGAATCGTGTGGGCGCGGCGACCCCGCCGCGCGGGCGATCGCTTCGTTGGCAGGAAAGGGCGGGGTGGGATCGCTCCGCCCAGCCGGGCGTTGGCCCGTTTGCCCCAGTGAGGCTACCCTTCGAAGGAACCCGCTTTACCGCCGGACTTGCGGTGACCCTCCGTCCCCCGCGGGAACGATGTCGGTGTGCCGGATGAGTCTCCGCACCTCCGCGACGATCGTCTCCTCGACCTCCGGAGTGAATGGCGCCGGCCGGCCAAAGTAGATCATCGCCTCGCCTCCTTCGTATCCGCCCTCCTCGAGGACACGACGCGACGGAATGTAGGCGAGAATGTCGTTCGAGTAACCGGCCACCCAGGTGTTGTCGAAGCCGTGCTCCCGCTTGAGCCTCAGCGCGTAGTCCGCGACGACCTCGCCGCCCAACGCGACCAACCGCATCCCCCGACCAAACTGCCACACCTGCACCGGATACGGATATCGATCCGGCAGGCGGCCATCCCGGGCGAGTTCCTCGAGGAGGCGCTGGGCGTGCAGGCGGATGAAGCGATTGGAGTCCTGAAGACGCGATTCCAGTTGGGCCCGGGTTGGCGGGGTCTGGAAGGGGACGTCGACACGGTTGAACGTGGTCCGCAGCGGTCCGGCCAGCGGTGTCATCCGGTTTCGCAACACCTCCGCGGCGGCGGCGGCGAGGATCCGGCTGTAGGCGCGGGTGAGTTCCTCGTCGCGGCGGGGCAGGGCGTTGGCGTCGGCGCCGCATCCCTGGACGAACAGCGCCGTTGCGCCGGGGTGCTCCCGCTCAATTTCCGCCACGGCGTAGCCCGGCCAGTCTCCGTTGATCAGGTAGTCGTTCAGCGTCGTGGCGTGTGTGGCGTAGCCGACCACGATCGCGCGGAGGGCTCCCGCCGGATTCCGCACGGCGAGCACGGGCACGTCGGGATCCACGGGACCTGGAAGCGAACGCTGGCGGGCGCGGCGCCGGTTGACCGCGATGCCGGCGAGACTCTGGCCAAACTCGAGCCGGGCGGGCGCGAGATCGGCGATGGCCGCGCCAATGGTCGCGACGGTGCGTTCCAGGAGAAACTGCGTGTAACGCCGCACGACTTCGCGCTGCGTGGCATCCAGTTCGTACAGGGGCATCAGGACGAGACCCGCGACCGGGCCGCTGTGCGTGTGGGAGACGTTGAGGATCAGCCGGTCTCGTTTGAGGCCGAAACGCTGTTCGCATTGCGTGGCGATCGTTTCGGCCAATTCGCGTTCGATCCCCACGAGGTCCAGGGTCGTGAGCACTGCCGTCGTGCCGTCGGCATCCTGCACCGCGACCGCGCGGACAAAGAGGTCCTGGCGCACACCCTCGGAAGGCCTGGTGCGGCTGCCAAAGCCGGCGAGCCAGATGGGTTCGGTGGGAGTGACGGTGGCTTTGGCGACGCCGGCTTTCCACGGGTAGGGGAGGGCGGCGGGCGCTGCGCCGGACAGCGCGTTCAGGCTGCCGAGGAGCAGCGCGACAATCAGGGCGGGGGCGAAGCGGGCAGGCACGGGAGCGGGGGCTGCCTCCGTGTGGGGGCGGAGGCGAACGGTGTCAAACCGCGGCCACCGTCCCGGAGCGCCGGAGAAAGGGCCGCGTCCAGAACGGGGGTGACCAGCCGTGCGCCGCGGCGCGGAACGACGACCAGAGTTCCGGGCATGCTGGAATTCGGCCTTTCCGGGCCCGGTGTCGTCGATCAGTCTCCGGATGATCCCTTCTTCCCGATGCGTCGTTGTCTTGGAATGATCGCCTTTGTCCTCGTTGCATCGCCGCTGCTCGCGGCCTCGCCGGCAGCCGCCCCGGCTGGCAAATGGATGTCGCTCTTCGATGGACAGTCGCTGGCCGGCTGGCAGGTACGCTGTTTGCCGGCGGATGCCGGCAAGGTCTTCTGGTCGGTCCGCGATGGGGCGATCGAATGCGACTCTCTCGGGCGCAAGGAGCACGATTACGTCTGGCTGATGCACGAAGGGGAGTGGGGTGACTTCGAACTCGAGCTGGAATTTCAGGCCTTCCGGTCGTCTCCCGGAAACACCGGCGTGCAGATTCGGAGTCGCTACGACGCCAGCGCGACGGCCCCGAAAGGAGGCTGGCTCGACGGTCCACAGATCGATCTTCACCCTCCGGCACCCTTCCGGACCGGATTGATCTACGACGAGACCCGGACCGAGAAGCGCTGGATCTTTCCGAGTCGCCCGTCCTCGAAGCTCGATCCGCTGCCGCTCCCGCCGGGTTTCACGTTTCGCTACGCGGAAGATGGGGGTGGCTGGAATCACCTTCGCCTCGTGGCGCGAGGCACGAAAATCCAGACGGTGCTGAATGGGGTCACGATGGCGGATTTCGATGGTCGGGGCATTCTCGACAACGAGGAGCACCGGCGCCTGAACGTCGGCCTGCGGGGGCAGGTGGCGCTGCAATTGCACGTGCGCGACGAACTGAAAGTGCGCTTTCGCGCCCTCCGCCTCCGGGAGCTGCCCTAGCCGGCCTACATCCCGGCGCGGCTCAAGTCCGCTATCGAAGGACGAAACATCGCACGGTGTAGCCGGCCGCGTTGAGGCCGGCCTCGACTCGGGGATCGAAGGCCCCGGCCGGGGTCGCCGCCCCCGGCGACAACAGAACCATCGCGCACCGGTGCGAAGGGGATCGATACCCGTACACTCCTCCGAAGGTGTGCATCCGGGCCAACGAAGCTGCCTGAGGCGGAGCCGAAAGCGTGGCCGTGCGGCAAGGGCCGCGATCGAAGGACGAAACCTCGCACGGTGTAGCCGGCCGCGTTGAGGCCGGCCTCGACTCGGGGATCGAAGGCCCCGGCCGGGGTCGCCGCCCCCGGCGACAACAGAATCATCGCGCACCGGTGCGAAGGGGATCGATACCCGTACACTCCGGAGGTGTGCCTCCGGGCTGACGAAGCTGCACTTGAGAACCCGCTATCTACCGGTTCACCGCCGCCATCGCGCGCTCCGGGTAGCGCTGGCCGGCGGCGCTTCCGGGCGGTAGGGCCGCCGCGATTTCCTGCCGCTCTTCCGGGGATAACACCAGCGCGGCGGCCGCGAGGTTTTCCTCGAGGTAGCGCAGGCGCTTGGTTCCGGGGATCGGCACGATGTCCTCGCCCTGCGCCAGCACCCAGGCGAGGGCGAGTTGCGCGGGAGTGCAACCGCGGCGGGCGGCGATGGCGCGGAGGCGGGCGACCAGGGCGACGTTGTGAGAGAAGTTCGCGGCCTGAAAGCGCGGGGAGTTGTGCCGGTAGTCGTCGGCGGGGAGATCCGCCGGGGTTTGGAGGTTTCCGGTCAGGAAGCCGCGCCCCAGCGGGCTGTAAGCGACAAAGCCGATGCCGAGCTCGCGCACGGTGGGCAGAATCTCGGCCTCCACTTCGCGGCTCCAGAGCGAGTATTCGGTTTGCAGGGCGGTGATCGGATGCACCCGGGCGGCCCGGCGGATCGTGGCCGGCGCGGCCTCGGAAAGCCCGAGGTAACGCACCTTGCCCGCCCGGACCAGTTCTGCCATCGCCCCGACCGTGTCCTCGATCGGCACCTGTGGATCCACGCGATGCTGGTAGTAGAGGTCGATGACGTCGACCCGCAGGCGCCGCAGGCTGGCCTCGCAGCAGGCGCGCACGTAGGCGGGATCCCCGCGCACGCCGAGGAATTCGCCCTGCGGGCCGCGGACATTGCCAAACTTGGTGGCCAGGAACACCGCCGGGCGGCGGCCGGCGATCGCGCGTCCCACCAGTTCCTCGTTGCGCCCCACGCCGTACATGTCGGCCGTGTCGAGGAAGTTCCCGCCGGCATCGAGGAAGCGATGGAGGACGCGAATCGACTCCGCCTCATCCATGCTCTTGGGGTCGTAGAACTCGCTCATGCCCATGCAGCCCAGGCCGAGGGCGGAAACCCGCGGTCCGTGGACGCCCAGTGATCGCATCGGAAGGTTGCTGCTCATGGCCGCAGCCTGCTGGGGCCGGTAGCGGATCGCGAGCCCTCTCCTGGCAGACCCTTTCCCGCCGGAGTCGCCTCCGGCCTTGCCGCCGGTGTTTTCGAGGATAACCTCCCGGGTTGACCCACCCACCCCATGAAGACCCTTCGATTGTACTATGCCACGAACCGCAAGCACCAGGGCAAGGACCGCTGGCAACCCATCGGCTACGACACCCGGTTCAGCGACGACGGCGCGGAGAACCTGCGCTTCGGCGTCGTGGAACTCGATGCCGACGAAGCGGTGATCGCCAGGCATCTCGGTGCTGACTGCGGCTTTGGTCGCGGCGACGGCAACGCCCTCGCCGGAGCGTTTGGCCGGCAACTGAAACGGGGTGAGGCGCGCATCTCCCCCTACCGCGAGGCGATCGACGCGGCCAAGCCGGACGCAGTGCAGCCTGCCCGCGCCTTCGGCTCGCAGGCGATGTTTGGGGATCTGCAGGATGCCATGCGGAAGAGCAGCGACGTGCTGGTCTACATCCACGGATTCAACGTCAGCTGGAACGATGCGGTGGCTTCCGCCCTGGCCCTGCAGGAAAGCCTCAACCAGTCCGACCAGGGCAAACCGGATCAGCAGGTCCTCGTCGTGCTCTTCTCCTGGCCCTCCGATGGCAAGGCCCTGCCGTATGTTTCCTACAAGTCCGACCGGGTGGAGGCGCGGGCCTCCGGCGGCGCGGTCGGCCGGGCCCTGCTCAAGCTGCGGGATTTCCTGCTCAAGGTGCGCACCCTGGATGCCCGCGGCCGGGATGTCGCCTGCGGCCAGGAACTCCATCTCCTGTGCCATTCCATGGGCAACTACGTGCTGCAATGCGCCCTGGAGCGGATGCACGAGCACACGCCGGGCAACTCCTTCCCGCGCCTCTTCGAGCATGTCTTCCTGTGCGCCCCCGATGTCGACGATACCGCGCTGGAGCCGGGCCAGCCGCTGGGGGCCGTGCACGAACTCGCGATGCACGTGACCGTGTACTACAACCGCGAGGATGTGGCGATGTACGTCTCCGACTATACCAAGGGGAACGCGGAGCGACTCGGGCACAACGGGGCCGCCCGGCCGGCGCAGTTGCACAACAAGGTGCACCAGGTCGACTGCTCACCGATCGTCACGGGAACGGTGGAGCACAGCTATTATCAGGACGGTCGCGTCAACCAGGACCTCCGGATGAGCATCGCCAGCGTGGATTTCGACTCGCCGGCCCGCACGCGCCGCCGGAGCTACGACCTGCCCAACGTCTGGGTCCTCGGTCGGACCGAATAGGAGGGGTGGAGCCGGCCCGTTCGAAGCCGCCGGCCCCACCCGACCGGAAGCGGCGCTCAGTCCGCGCTCTTCTTCTTGCCGCCCTTCTTTTCGCCACCGCCGGCGTTGAATTCCTCGCGGCTGAGGAATCCGTCCTTGTTCTTGTCCAGGTCGGCGAACTTGGCCTTGGCGGCCGGTTCGTCGAGCTTGCCCTTCATCGCGGCGACGTACTCGGTCGAGGAGACCTTGCCGTCACCGTTGGTATCGGCGGCCACGAACGGGCCCTTCTTCTTGGCTTCGTCCGCGGCGTGCAACGCCAGCGGGAGACTCAGGCAGGCGGCCAGGGCCGCGGTCAGGAGTGATTTCTTCATGGTGATCGAAGGATCGCGGGCTTCGACGCCCGGCCGGCGGCGGATCGATCGGGGTTTTCGCAACCGTCCTCCGGCGGAGCGGGATAAGCGACACGGAAGTTTGAATACAGGGGGTGACGGCTTCGCCTTCCGTCCGGGCTTCCGCCGGTCGCGCGCGGTCCGGCCGGCGGCGACAAGATTCGCGTGATTTTGGTCAAACGACGCGCAGACTCCTGGGGGCCTTTTGGAAACGATCCCCGGGTCTCCAACGTCTCCTGCGCCATGGCCCCTACTTGCGGTATCCTGCCTGATCGTGCCTTGGCCCTGGTGCGAATGGTTTTGGCGGGGATATTGCTGGCGGCGGCGGTCGGGTGGTCTTCGGCGGCGGCACCGGCGACGGCCGTGTTCGAGAGCCCGGCGGCTCCGCCGGTGGCGGGGCGCATCGACGAACTGGTCTTTGCCCAGCTTGCGCGCCTGAACCTCCCGCCCGTGCTGTGTTCGGATGCGGTGTTTGTCCGGCGGGCTTTCCTCGACATCACCGGCACCCTGCCGACGGCGGCCGAGGTTCGGGCCTTCCTGGCGGATCCGGACACCGCGAACAAGCGACGCCGGCTGATCGACACGCTGCTCGAGCGCCCGGAGTACGCGGACTACTGGGCGATGAAGTGGGGCGATCTCCTGCGCATCAAGGCGGAGTTCCCGGTGAACCTGTGGCCCAATGCGGCCCAGGCCTACCACCGCTGGGTGCGGGCGGCGGTGGCCTCGAATCTGCCGTACGACCGGTTCGCGCGCGAGTTGTTGACTGCCAGCGGGAGCAACTTCCGGGTGGGGCCCGCCAATTTCTACCGGGCCATCCAGAACCGGACCCCGGAGGGAATCGCCGTGGCGGTGGCGTTGACCTTCATGGGGGCACGGGCCGAGAACTGGCCGGCGGAACGGCGGGCGGACATGGCGGTGTTCTTTTCCCAGGTGGGCTACAAGCCCACCAGCGAGTGGAAGGAGGAACACGTGTTTTGGGATCCCCTGGGCACGAGCGCGGCGACGGGCAACACGGCGCCCGGACGTCCGGCGGTGGCGACGATCGCCGAAACGCTGGCCAAGGCGCCGGCGGTGGCCCCGGTGCCGCCGTCGACGGCGCCGGACAAGCCGAGAAACGCCCGCCTGCCGGACGGAACGACGGTGGTCCTGCCGCCGGACCGCGATCCGCGCGAGGTGTTCGCCGACTGGCTGGTCGATGCGAAGAATCCCTCCTTCACGCATCCCATCGCGAACCGGGTGTGGTCGTGGTTCCTCGGCCGGGGCATCGTGCAAGAACCCGACGATTTTCGGGCCGACAATCCCCCTGCCAATCCAGCCTTGCTGGCGTACCTGGCGGACGAACTGGTCTCCCACCGTTTTGATCTGAAGCATCTGTTCCGCCTCATCCTCAATTCCAGCACCTATCAGATGACGGCCATGCCGCGCGGGACGACGCCGGAGGCGGCGGCCGCGTTTGCGAGTTATCCGCTGCGCCGTCTCGACGCCGAGGTGCTGATCGACGCGATCAACCGGATCACCGGCACGACCGACCTCTACACCAGTCCGATCCCGGAGCCGTACACGTACATTCCGGCGGACATGCCTGCGGTCGCGATCGCGGACGGCAGCATCACGAGCCCCTTCCTCGCCCTGTTCGGCCGTTCGGCGCGGGCCACGGGCATGGAAAACGAGCGCGACCACAAGCCGGTGCCGGCGCAGTGGTTGCACCTCCTGAATTCGAGCCACATCCAGCGCAAGCTGGAGCAGGGGCCGAAACTCAAGGCGGTGCTCGATTCGGGCAAGGCACCGGCGGCCGTCGTGGAGGAACTGTACCTGACCTTTCTCTCGCGGTTTCCCACCGAGGCCGAGCAGAAGGAGGCCGCCACGCTTGGCCAGCTCCAGACCGTGCGGCCCGCCAAGGGCGCCAAGGCGCCGCCCGGTCCCCCCAAGACCGTGCTCGTCAAGCGCCGCGAGGACTGGCTGGACCTCGCCTGGGCCCTGCTGAACAGCTCCGAGTTTCTTTTCCGTCACTAGTCCGGACCCTCGACCCAAGGACCCCTCCATGAACCCGCTCACCCCTCCCGCCTTCTCCCAAGTGCCCCTGGGCATGAGCCTCAGCCTGCCCATGACACGGCGCGACGCCCTGCGCGTGGGTCTGTTCAGCACCGCGGGCATGCTGTTTGCGGACGGTTCCGTGATGGGCGCACCTGCTCCCGTCGCGCCAGCAGCGTCGCCAGTGAAGGCGCGGGCCCGTTCGGTCATTCAGATTTTCCTGTGGGGCGGCATGTCGCACATCGACACGTGGGATCCGAAACCCGAGGCCGGGTACGACTACATGGGCGAGTTTGCGAAGGCGATTCCGACCAACGTCGATGGCATCCGGGTGGGCGAGCTCTTCCCGAATCTCGCCAAGCAGGCGGACAAGTACGCCCTGATTCGGAGCATGACCCACCGCAACAACGGCCACGAGACGGCGGCGTACCTCATGCAGACCGCGCACGCCCCCGGCGAGCGGCTGGCCTATCCGAGTGTCGGTGCGGTTTTCTCGCTCTTCAAGAGCCCGACCTACAAGGGCATGATTCCGCCCTATGTCGTGCTGACGCAGCCGCAGGGGCGCTTTTCCGAGGAGGGGTTTCTCGGTCCCAAGCTGAAGCCGTTTGCCACGGGCGGCGATCCGAACGCCCCCCGGTTCGAGGTTGAAGGGGTGGTCTCCCGCGGAGTGACCGATGCCCGGCAGAAGGCGCGGCGGGAATTGCTGCAGAAGATGGACACGATGGGGGCCGCCATGGCCGCAAGTCCGCAGCTCCGTGCCTCCGAGGAGGCCAAGAGGCAGGCCTATGACCTAATCCTGGGCGAGGGGCGCGAGTACTTCGATCTCTCCAAGGAGAAGCCGGCGCTGCGCGACCGCTATGGCCGGCACACCTTCGGGCAGGATTGCCTGGCCGCGCGGCGCCTTGTCGAGGCGGGGGTGCCCTACATCGTGATCAACTACCCCGGTGGCTGGGACACGCACAGCAATCACTTCGCGACCATGCGACGGCAATGCCCGCAGCTGGATCAGGGTCTCGCCGCCCTCCTGCAGGATCTGCAGGAGCGTGGCCTCTTGGAAACCACGATCGTCTGGTGCTGCGGTGAGTTTGGCCGCGGTCCCAAGGTCGACTGGCAGCCGCCGTGGAACGGTGGGCGCAACCACTACGGCAACGTCTTCACCGCCCTGGTGGCCGGTGGCGGATTCAAGGGCGGGCAGATTGTCGGCGAGTCCGACAAGCGGGCCGAGGAGGTGAAGAACCGCCCGGTGTACCCGGTCGACTTGTTGGGCAGCATCTATGCCCTCGGCGGCATCGATGCTTCGGCCAAGTTGCCTCACCCGATGGGGGCTGAGGCCCATGTGCTGCCCGCGGCGTCCGAAGGGGCGAAGTCGGGCGGACTGCTGAAGGAAATCATGGCATGAAGCGCTACCTTCCCACGGGGTTCCGGGCAGGCTTGGCGATGTGGTGCGCCCTCGCCGCGACGGCCTGGGGCCAGCGGAGGCCCCATATTGGCTATGCCTACCCGGCCGGTGGGCAGATCGGCACGACGTTTCAGGTCAAACTCGGTGGACAGGATCTGGACGAAGTGACGTCGGCCCTGATCACCGGCAACGGGGTGACCGTGAAGTCGGTCGAGGTGCTTCGCCGCCTCAACAACCAGGAGATCCAGCTGATCAATGAGCAGCTTCGCGCGTTGCGGCGCGCGGCGCCCCCCGCCGGAAAGGTGCCGGCTCCGGGGCCGGCTGCCGGCACTCCGCAGGACGAAGCTTCCCGGAAACTCGTCGAGCGCATTGAGCGGCGCGTGCGCGAATGGGTGCAGACCCCGGCGTGCGCGTCGATCGCGAGCATCGTCAACCTCGAGTTGATCGTCGCACCCGAAGCCGCGCTCGGTCCGCGGGAACTGCGGCTGGTGTCCCCGCGCGGGGTCTCGAATCCGCTGACCTTCGTGGTGGGGCAGTTTCCGGAGTATTCCCGGAAGCCGATGTTGACGGCGACGATTCAGATCCTCGGCAAGGAGGCCGGGGCGCTGCGCAAGCGCCCGCCGGAGGAATTGGAGGATCGCGTCGCCCTGCCGTGCACGCTGAACGGCCAGATTGCCTCCGGGGAGGTCAACCGCTATCGCTTCGAGGCCAGCAAGGGACAGCGCCTGGTGATCTCCACGCTGGCCCGGCAGTTGATTCCCTTCGTGGCGGATGCGGTGCCCGGCTGGTTCCAGCCGGTCGTGGTCGTCTACGACGCCCAGGGCCGGGAACTCGCCTACGCCGATGACTATCGTTTCAAGCCCGATCCGGTGATTGTCTTCGAGGTGCCGCGGGACGGGGAGTACGTCTGCGAGGTCAAGGACAGCTTGTACCGGGGCCGGGAGGACTTCGTCTACCGCCTCACCATCGGGGAACTGCCGTTTGTCACCAGTGTGTTTCCGCTCGGTGGCCAGGTGGGTGCGGCTCGCCTGCCGGCGATGCAAGGGGTGAACCTCATTGACGCCGACCTCACCTCCGCGTGGAACGGCAAGGTTCCCGGGATCTGGCCGCTGGCGGCGAGCCGGCTGGGCTACGAGTCGAACCGCGTGCCGTTTGCCCTGGACCGTCTGCGCGATGAGTTCGAGCAGCCGGATCTTCCCGCCGGAGCGGCGCAGCGCGTGGAGCTTCCCGTGGTCATCAACGGCCGCATCGACCGGCCGGACGATTGGGATGTCTATGAATTCACGGCCTCGGCCGGCCAGGCGATCGTCGCCGAGGTGCAGGCGCGGCGACTCGACTCCCCGCTCGATTCCGTGCTGAAGCTCACCGACGCCGCCGGCCGGGTGATCGCCTTCAACGACGACCGCGAGGATCTGACGGCCGGGCTCAACACCCATCATGCCGACTCGTACCTGATGGCCAAGCTGCCCGCGGCGGGCGCCTACCGCCTCCACATTGGTGATACGGCCCGCCAGGGCGGCGAGGAGTATGGTTACCGTCTGCGGCTGGGACCGCCGCAACCCGATTTCGACCTGCGGGTCGTGCCGACCAGCGTGAGCCTGCCGGCCGGCTCCACCACGGCGCTGACGATCTTTGCCGTTCGCAGGGACGGCTTCAATGGCCCAATCAAATTGGCGTTGAAGGAGGCCGTGGGCGGAATCACCGCGGTCCCTGTCACCCTGGCCGCCAACCAGACCACGACGCGGCTGACGATTCGAAGTGGACCGCAGGCCACGAAGGGGCCGGTGCGACTGGTGGTGACCGGCACGGCGAAGATCGGCGCGAACGAGGTGGTTCGTCATGCGGTGCCGTCCGAAGACAAGATGCAGGCGTTCCTGTGGCGCCACCTGGTGCCAGCGAGTGAGCTTCCCGTCGTCGTGTTCGACCGAAACTACCAGCCCGAGGCGCGGCGTCCGCTCCCGGCGCGCCCGGCACCGACCCTGGCGGCCACGGTGGCGGCGGTCGCGCAGGCCGCGGCCGTTCCGTCCACGCCTGCGCCGGCGCCGACTACAACCAGCGGCACGTCCTCCGACAAACCCAAGTTCTCCAAACAGCAGATTGCCGGACGGCTCCGGCAGCTGAAGCTGCTCTACGAGGAAGGACTGCTTTCGGACGATTTCTACCTCGTCAAGGTCGCCGAGTGCGACGTGGCGCAGTAGCGGCGGGGCGGGATGCGGCGCCCGGTTTTCCGGCGGAAGCGCCGCGCCACCGTCACGCCACACCGACCCGGTAGACCAGGGTGTGCCGGTAGGTTTCTCCGGGCCGCAACACCACCGAGGGGAATTGCGGCTGGTTGGGGGAATCGGGAAAGTGCTGCGGCTCGAGGCAGAAGCCGTGGCGATGCAGGTAGACGCGTCCACCCTTGCCCGTGATCGTGCCGTCGAGGAAGTTGCCGGCGTAGAATTGCATCCCCGGTGACGAGGACAGGAGCTCGAGTGTGCGGCCTGTGCGAGGTTCGACGACGCGGGCGTGCCGCGCCAGTTCGCCGGCCGGCTTGTCGATCACCCAGTTGTGGTCGTAGCCGAGCCCGTGGCGGAGTTGTTCGTCGTCAGCGTGGATGCGGGCGCCGATCGCGGTCGGGGTGCGGAAGTCGAACGGGGTTCCGGCAACCGCGCGGAGTTCCCCGAGGGGAATGAAGTGGCGGTTGATCGGGGTAAATCGGCTCCCGAAGATCTGCAGCACGTGCCCCAGGACATCGCCGGCGCCGGCGAGGTTGAAGTAGGAGTGCTGCGTCAGGTTGACGACGGTCGGCCGGTCGGTCGTGGCGGAGAGTTCGATGCGCAATCCGTTCTCCTCGGTCAGGGTATGGTCAGCGGTGACGGCGAGGTTTCCCGGATAGCCCTCTTCGCCATCCCGGCTCAGATAACGCAGGCGGAGGATGGGGGTACCCGTTCCATCGAGAACGGTCGGCTCCCAGGTCACCTTGTCAAAGCCGCGGACTCCGCCGTGCAGGGTGTTGGGCGGGTTGTTTTCCGCCAGGCGGTACTCCTGGCCGTCGAGAGTGAACCGCGCCCCGGCAATCCGATTGGCGTAGCGGCCGACCAGGCAGCCGAAGAAGGGAGTCTTGCGCAGGTAACCGTCGAGTTGGTCGTAACCAAGCACGATATCCTCGAGGTGGCCCTCCCGGTCCGGGGCGAGAAAGGAGACGATGATCCCGCCATAGTTGGAGAGCCGCACTTCGACGCCGCGGGAGTTGCGGAGCGTGTAGAGCTTGACGTCTTCACCCTGGGACGTGCGCCCGAAAGGCTGGGAGGAAAGGAGGGCCGACATCGGGCCGGGAGTATCGATGAAAGCGAGCGGCGCGGGCGATGCTTTTCGCGAACCGGGGGCCCTCGCTTCCCGCCCGGCCCCTGCGCCCTCGCGTCGGTTGCCGGTCAAGATCCGCGCATCGCCCGCCAAGCGATGACCGGCACGCCGTCGGATCCGGCGTAGCTTTCCGCATGAGAGCAATCCTGGCGGCAGTGGACTTCTCCGGGGTGAGCGAATCCGTGGTGACGCAGGCGGCGCGGCTGGCCCGGGCCGTGGGCGGAAAGGTGGTCCTGGTGACCGTTCTGGTCGAGCCGGTGTTCCTGCAGGAGGATGGTGCACCGTCCCAGCGGGTCGGGGAGTTGACCGTGGCGCACGAGCGTGAGGTGCGTCGTCGGCTCGCGGAATGGCAGGAGCGGCTGCAGGCCACCGGCGTGATGGTCGAGACGGCGGTGCGCAAAGGGGTGCCGGCTCCGCACCTGCTGCAGGAGGCGGAGGAGCACGACGCTCGCTGGATCGTGATCGGGTCGCACGGTCACAATGCCCTCTTCGAGTTGATCGTGGGCAGCACGACCCAGTCCGTGCTCAAGCGGGCGCGTCTGCCGGTGATGGTGGTGCCGGCGACGAGAGAGTGACCGCGGAAGCTACCCATGGAATCGCCTTCGCGCGCACCCTCTCACTGACCCGCTAAGTTGGGCCCAGGCGTAACACCCAGCTTCTGCACGTCATTCTCGCTGTAGGCGCGACGACCTCCTCGCGCGCGGAGTGCCGGTGGTGCCTTGGCGCGGGGTGACGGCACCCCGCCCACACTTCCGGCCATCAGGTCTGACACGGTGCTTTGCCGGCGGTGAGCGGGTCACCGGGGGGCGGACTCACCTTCGGGTCGCTTCAAGCCGACCGCCACTCGATGGAATGCACCTGCCCATGGGCGGGGTGCTTCGAATCCAGGGCCCGCAGTTCAAGCCGCAGGCCGCCGGCGGCCAGGTTGGCCTTCACCCAGCCCGTGGGCTGAGTCTTGTCGAACGGATACGACGTCGCGGGCAGGTTCACGAGATGCAGGCCGCTGGAGTCGCGCTCGACACTCCAGCGATGGGAATGGCCGAAGAAATGAGCCTTCACGTGGCGCCGTGGACGCAGGACCTCCAGGAGCGCTTCCGTCTCCGTCAGCCCATTCTTGTTCCCACCCGTGCTGGGATTGTGGTGCACCATGACCAGGGCCGGCTTGTTGGCGTGGGCGTCGAGCGCGGCGGCGAGCCAGGCGAGTTGCGCGGTTCCGAGCACGCCGGGCGTGACGTTGGTCCGGTCGAGGGAATCGAGGACGAACCAGTTGGCCCGGGCTGAGGAGACGATCGCGACCTGCTTGTCGGCTACGGCGGTCACCGTGCGCCGGTCGGTTCCGAGGCCGGCCCAGAAGCGCTCGCGGTGGTCGTGATTGCCCAGAGCCAGGGTGAGCGGCATCCCGGCGCCCCGCAGCGGGGTGAGGAGTTCGCCGAGGGTGGCATAGTCGCCGGCCTCGCCCGTACCAAACGCGAGGTCGCCGTCGATCAATGCTCCGGCGGGCCGGGTCGGCCAGGCTAGCACGTCGGCCACCACCGCGGTGAGATGGTCCGTGAGGTTGATCTCTCTCGCGATCTTCTTGCGATCGGCGGCGATGTGGGTGTCGGAGAGCAGCGCCCAGGCGTCGGGATCAACCGGGCGGCTCGCGGCGCGGGCCACCTGTCGGGCAAGCAGCAGGGCGGTGCTGCCGGCGATGGCGTGGCGGAGGAAGTTCCGGCGGGACAGGGGGGCGAGTTGGAGGGGCATGGCGGTAAGGCTCCGTCCAAAAAGGAGAGCCTCTCCCGCGCGGACTGCAATCCAACGATGCCGGTGGTTCTTCGCCCCGGGCGCATCTGCCGGTTGGCGGTCATTTGTCTGGTGTAGCCGGGGGCGGTGACCCCGGCGGCCGGCCTCACCGCGGCCAGCTACAACCGCCAACCGACAGATGCGCCCTCTTCGCCCCGGGGCAGGGAAGGGCGTGTTTGGGCGTGCGGCGGAGGCGTCGCGGTCGTACGGGGAGGCATGCAGATTCCGGAACGGCTCGTGGAGGCAGTCTCCAACGCGAACCACCTCGCGGTGCTCACAGGTGCGGGGGTCTCCGCCGAGAGCGGCGTGCCGACGTTTCGCGATGCCCAGACGGGGCTGTGGGCGCAGTATCGCCCGGAGGACCTTGCGACGCCCGGGGCGTTTCGGCGCCAGCCACGACTGGTGTGGGAGTGGTATGCGTGGCGACGCGAACTCGTGGCCCGCGTGGCGCCCAACCCCGCCCACCTTGCCCTGGCGGAGTTGCAGGGCCGTGTGCCGCGCCTGACCCTTATCACGCAAAACGTCGACGGCCTGCACCAGCGGGCCGGCAGTCGCGACGTGATCGAACTGCATGGCAATCTCACGCGCACGAAGTGTTTCGCGGAGAATCGGGTCGTCGACGAATGGCCCCCGACGGACGAAGTGCCGCCGCGATGCCCCCGGTGCGGTGCTCACCTGCGTCCCGATGTGGTGTGGTTCGAGGAGAGCCTCCCGGCCGAGGCGCTCACCCGGGCGATGGCGGCCAGTGCCGACTGCGAAGTCTTCCTGTGCGTCGGCACGTCGACCGTGGTGTACCCCGCCGCCGAACTGCCGTTCCGTGCGCTTGCCGCCGGCGCGGTCGTGGTCGAGATCAACCCGACGTCCACGCCGCTGACCGCGCGGGCGCACCACGTGCTGACGGCTGCGGCCGGAGTGGCGCTGCCAGCCCTTTTGCGGGCCCTGAAGCGGGACTAGCGTTCCGGTTTTCTGGCCCCGCGCCCGCTCCCCTTTCGAGGGTGCTTCAGGCCAGCAGTTCCTTGATCACGGTCCCGCCGAACTGGCTCAGCTGCTTGAACCGTCCGCCGTGGAAGTACGTGAGCCGGTTGTCATCCAACCCGAGCAGGTGCAGCAGGGTGACGTGCAGGTCCCGCACGTGGTGCACGCAGTCGACGGCCTCGGCTCCGATCTCGTCGGTGGCGCCGATGGTGTGGCCGGCGTTCACGCCGCCTCCTGCCAGCCACACGGTCATCGCCTTGGGATTGTGGTCCCGGCCGTAGGCGGTACCGCCGCGCACGCCGTTGTCGGGGGAGCGGCCGAACTCCCCGCACCAGACCACCAGCGTCTCGTCCAGCAGGCCGCGCTGCTTGAGATCGGCGATGAGGGCGGCGATGGGCTGGTCCACGGCGCGCACGAGGTTGCCATGGGCTCGCTCGATGTAGTCGTGGGAGTCCCAGGTGCCGGCGTAAAGCTGGACGAAACGCACCCCGCGCTCGACCAGGCGCCGCGCCAGCAGGCATTTTCTCCCGAAGGCGTCGGTGGCGCCCTGGCCGATCCCGTAGGAGGCGCGCGTCCGGGCGTCTTCCTGGCCAAGGTCGAGGATGCCCGGCACCTGCAGCTGCATGCGGAAGGCCAGTTCGTACGCGCTCGTGCGGGCCGCGAGTTCCTCGTGGGCGGCGCGGCCGGCCTGATGCGCGGCATTGAGCCGCCCGAGCAAATCGAGGTTGGCCTGCTGCTGTTCCCGGGTGACGCCGGCCGGCGGAGCCAGATCGAGGATCGGGGACCCGCTGGGACGAAGCGGCGTGCCCTGAAAATGCGCCGGCAGGAATCCGTTGCCCCAGTTGGGGGCCCCACCCTGCGGATAGGAAACCTCCGGTAGCACGATGAAGCCCGGCAGGTCCTGGTTCACGGATCCCAATCCGTAAGTGACCCACGATCCGAGGGCCGGGTCGCCGCCGAAGCGGTTGCCCGTGTTCATCTGGTACATCGCGGTCGGATGGTTCACGGAGTCGACTTGGCAGCCGCGGTAGAAGCAGAGATCGTCCACCACGCGGGCGAGGTGCTCCCAGTTGGTCGCGATCTCCGCGCCGCTCTGCCCGGCGCGGCGAAACGTGAAGGGACTTTGCACGTAGTAGCGCTTTCCGCTTTCCATCGCGGACTTCATCTTCCCCTCGCGGGTGAACTCCTGGAGATGAAGTCGCGACAGGCGCGGCTTTGGATCGAAGGTGTCGATGTGCGACGGACCACCTTCCATCATCAGGAAGATGCAGTTCCGGGCGCGGGCGCGGTGATGCGGGGCGCGGGCCGCCAGCGGCCGGCCGTCCGCGCCGGGAGCGGCGGCGCGCAGGTCACGCGCCAGCAGCGACGTCAGCGCCACGCTGCCGATGCTCGCTCCGAGTCCGAACAGGAAGTCGCGGCGGGTGGGGGCGTGCAGGGCGCGGAGGCCGGCGCAGGGGAATCGCGGGGACATGGCGACGGGCGATGCGGGTGGATGAAGGCGAGGGTGGGGAGGGCGACGCGGGGCCCGCTCAGTCGAGATAGGCAAACTCGTTGGTGTTGAGGAGCACGAGGCAGAGGTCCGCCAGGCCCCTGAACTCCGCGGGCAGATCGCCGAGATGGCGGTCGGGAAGGAAGGCGTCGGCGGCCTCCAGCGGTTCGACGAAAGTGAATTTCTCCCCGGTGTTTTCGTCGACCGCCTCCCGGATCACCTCGCGTGGCCGCGCGGGGCGTTCGATCGCGAGCGAAACGTGGCGCCGGTTCATCGCCTCCCAATGGGCGAGGGATTGTTGCAGCTCCGCCGGCGTCGGCGCGCGCCCGAAGGCCAGGGCGAAGGCGCGCTGCACGGCCGCGGGGCGTGATGCGGTTTCACGACGGAGCCGCTCGGCCCAGGCGACGGCTCGCGCCAGGGAGGCTTCGCTGTTGAACAGGGCGAAGACCTGGGGCGTGACCGTGGACGCCTCGCGGGTTTCGCAGGAGAGGTCGGCGTTGGGGGCGTTGAAGACCTCCATAAACGGGTCGGGCTGGCCGCGGATCCGGAGGGCGTAGAGGCTGCGGCGGTGGCGTTGTTCCGGCTGAGGCGACGGCTGCCAGGCCTCGGCGAAGGTGCCCATCACCTGGCGGGGCTGGAGGGCGGCTTCGCGGTTGATTTCGGGCCGGACGGGAATGCCGCCGAGGGTGCGGTTGAGTTCGCCCGAGACGGCGAGGGAGGCATCGCGCAACTCTTCCGCTGCGAGCCGCCGCGCCGCAAAGACGGCGTGCAGCGTGCCGTGGGGATCGCGCTCGGTCACGAGGCTCGGCTGGGGATGCGAGCTGGAGCGCGCATACGTCGCCGAATTGAGGATGAGCCGGTGCAGCGCCTTGAGGGACCAACCGCGCTCGATGAGCGTCGCAGCGAGCCAGTCGAGGAGTTCCGGGTGCGTCGGTTTCCGGCCGTTCACGCCGAAATTGTTGGGGTTGCCGGCCAGTCCGCGGCCAAAGTGCCAGAGCCAGACCCGGTTCGCGATGACGCGCGCCGGGAGGGGATTCTGCGGGGAAGCCAGCCAGGCGGCGAGGGCGGTGCGGCGTCCCGCGATCTCCGCGGGGGCGCGGGCAAGTTCCGGGGGCATGTCTCCGAGGGAGGTCGGGGCACTCAGCATTGCCGGAACCACCGGCGCTCCGGGAGAGAAGGGATCACCGCCCGTGAGGATCGCGGTCGCTTCCAGTTCACCCTGGGTGTGCGGGTCGGCGGGTGGTCGGAGGGGAGCGAGCACGCTGCTCAAGGCCGGGGTGCGTCCGCTGTAGACCGCGAGGGCGATGGGTTCGTAACGATCCAGCTCCCAGCGCAGTCGCTCGAGCCCCTTGCGGGCGATCCGCTCCAGCCCATAATCCTCCGTCGTGAAACCGGCGTGGCGGGG
Organism: Verrucomicrobiota bacterium; assembly: GCA_016222805.1. Classification (GTDB taxonomy): domain Bacteria; phylum Verrucomicrobiota; class Verrucomicrobiia; order Opitutales; family Opitutaceae; genus ER46. The sequence goes on from JACRQG010000028.1 coordinate 151,683, forward strand.
CGGCACCTGATCCTCCGGCAGGCCCTGGCGGAGCAGCGCGGCGCGCACCTCCGTGTAGCCGGCGTCGCGCCCGCGGGCATTCTTTCTGCCGGTGGTGCCGGCGAGCGCCTTTTCAAAGCGCGCCGGGTCGAGCTGTTTCGCGGCGTACCAGGCCCGGGCGGCGGTGATCGATTTCTCGTCGAGGCGGCGCAGGATCGCCCGGTAATGGGCGAGGCGGGCCTCGATCAGGCGTTTCTCCTCGAAGCCGGTCGTGTTCTCATTGGGGAGAAACGCCGCCGGGCGCTCCGCCAGTTGCGTGGTCGCGAAGATCGCCTGCAGCGCGTAGTAGTCCCGCGTCGGCACCGGATCAAACTTGTGGTCGTGGCACCGCGCGCACTGCAACGGGTGGGCAAGGAACACCTGGCCCACGCTGTCCGTCACGTCATCGAGGAAGCGCTGGCGCGCGATGCGGGGCACTTCCATGCCGGTGAGTTCCCAGGGGCCCATCCGCAGGAAACCGGTGGCGACGATGGCCTCCGGGTTGGCGGGCGCCAGTTCGTCGCCGGCGATCTGTTCCCGGATGAAGCGATCATACGGGAGGTCGGCGTTGAAGGACCGCACCACGTAGTCGCGGTAGCGCCAGGCATTGCCGCGGGCGAAGTCGTTGGCGAAGCCGCTCGTGTCGGCGTAGCGCACGATGTCGAGCCAGTGGCGCGCCATTTGTTCGCCGTAATGCGGGGACTCCAGCAGGCGATCGATCACGGAGGCGAAGGCCGCGCCGTCAGGTGCGGGGTCGGAGACAAACGCGGCGATCTCCTCGGGCGTCGGGGGCAGGCCGGTGAGGTCAAACGTCACTCGACGCAACAGGGTGCGGCGGTCGGCGCGGGGTGCGGGCGGGAGTTGGGCGGTGGCGAGGCGCGCGTGGATGAAGGCATCGATCGGATTGGGCGCGGCATCGGCGGGTGACGTGGCCGGAACGGGGACGGCCGGGACGGGTGGTTTGCGCAGAGGTTGGTACGCCCACAAGTCGGCGGGTGGGTAGCGCCGATCGGTCCAGCCAGCAGACAATCCTCCGCTGGTCGGCACGCGGATGCCTTCGTCCTTGGTCCACTTCTCCGATTCGGCGAGGATTGCGGCGCGCTGCGTGTCATCGGGCCAGGGGGCCCCGCCGGCGATCCACGTGCGGACGTGTTCGACCTGGCGGGCGGTGAGGGCGTCGTTGGCCTTTGGCGGCATCGGTTCCCAGTCCGCATGGGAGCGGGTGACCGCGAGGTAGAGGGGGCTGGCGTCGGGCTGGAGGGGGACAATCGCGGGCTTGGCGCTGTCTCCGCCGGCGCTCGCGGCCTCGCGGGTGCGCAGGTCGAGTCCGCCCTTGATCTTGGCTTCGTCGCGTCCGTGGCAGGCGAGGCACTTGGCCTGGAGCAGCGGGAGGACCTCGCGGGCAAAGAGCTGTTCGGCGGTCCGGGAATCAGCCGGAGCGGAAGGGCGGGGGTCGCCAGCGGATGCCGGCGTCAGCGCGAGGAGCGCGATCGCGCAGGTCGCGGGACACAGGGCGGGTGAACGGCGCTGGGCCGGCATGGACTAAAGGCGGGTGGGGAGGGGATTCGCCGTCCGGAGGGGGGACGGCAGCACGGACCAAAGCCGGATCGGGAAGGGAAGCAACAGGCTTCTGCGGGCAGGGGCGGACGGGGCAAAACCGCCAGAATTCTTCCGGCAAACCGCGCTTGACGCCGGCGGTGAAACCGCGACGCTTCCGCGCTGGCTCACGCCCTCATCGTCTATCGGTTAGGACAGGAGATTCTCAATCTTCAAAGCGGGGTTCGATTCCCCGTGGGGGCGCCAAAATTTCAACCCGCAACACTGCAAAGAGTTGCGGGTTTCTTGTTGGTCGGAAAGTGCCAAAAGTCACCATATAGTCACAACACCTGCCGGGGTAGTCTACTTGGTTGGGGTGGTTTTCTTGGGACATGAATTGCTTCCGTCTTGGGCTGCTGGGAAGCTGCGGGGCAGGTGGGTAGCACCGATGGTTTTGTTGGGCTGAGGATTTGCGCCAAAGAGACGGATTACCTACTCAGCTTGCAGCTTCTTGCAGGTGTCACTTGGGCACCTCGTAGACCTCGATAAGGGCTATGCCGGTAGTGCCGTTAACACCGGTAACGAGGACTGAGTAGTTGCCTGGCAGTAGAGTGGCCACGAGAGCCGCATCCTTGGAGGTTGAGGGGAGAGTGAATGCGCCAACTCCCGCGAAGACGGAAGCAAGCTCAGGTGTGCCGCCCCAATCGTTGTTTTCACCCAATTTGGCGGATTTGCTGTCGTAAAGCGCGAGCTGTGGATCGCTCGCTGCTCCGGGCACATGGAAAGCACTCAGGCCGGGGCCGATTGCGCGAACCAGAACCGTTGTTGGACCGGGGCCTTCGAGGACAAACCCCATGGTTACACCAGAACCTAGATTCTTGCGGACGGAGAGATTGACCAGCCGGGGAGTGGAAGCGCTGAAGGTCGCCGTTGGAGTCGCGTCGTAAACTTCAGCGAGAACTTTACCCATTGCTGGGGTTATCCACCGGCCCCGGGTTCAGTTTCGCCCCGATGGCTTCGGCCAGTGCCGCCAAGCAGGCTACCCGCGCGGCAACTCCCGTCATCGGACTACCAGGTGACGGTGCTGGAGGTGGCCGCCTCCTCAGTGCAGGTCGAGGAGTTGATGGCGATGGAGAGTCGCTGGAAGGAGAAACTTGGCACCCGGGAGTTCGGGCTGAACGCGAACTGAAGGGGTGGGAGTTCGCTGGGGTGAATTTCTTCGCGCCACAGGTACTGCGAGGTCTGCGACACCCATTTGGGCCACGTGGTCAGGCGTGTCGTGGGGATTCGATGCCTTTCCGCAAGGGTGAGTTGCCGTTTCAGCGACGGACCCGCCCACTTTACCCCTGAGTCGAGGGTCAACCAGGATCGCAGCTTCGGTCTGGGGGAGGCGACTGGCGCACCACAAACGGAAAGAAGGCGGCGCCCGGCCGAGCCAATGTCGGTGTGCGATTGAATCGGGCCATGCGGGCACGTTGTTGCTTCCATCCATTCGTGCCGTGACGAGAGCCGGTTCGGCCGTATGTTCATTGGCGTGGAAGATCAGATAACAGTTGGGGTAGACGTCGGAGGTCCGTTGAAGGGCTTTCACGGCGTCGCCCTTCAGGGGCGAAGGGTGCTGGCGAAGACGAGGTCTGGCAGTGCCGCCACCATCGCTCAGTGGTGCCGCGAGGTTGACGCTTCCGTCGTGGCCGTCGACGCGCCGTGCCGGTGGCGTTCACCGGAGGGCGAGTCTCGCCTCGCCGAGCGCGAAATGGCCCGGGAAAGAATCGCGAGTTTCTCCACGCCGACACTGGAACGAGCCCGAGGGCACCCGTTTTTTTCCTGGATGATGAGCGGAGCGGAGTTGTACGCCGCGCTCGCGGAGAGCTTCCCGATCTACACTGGAGCGACTGGGCCGGAGCGCGTCGCCATTGAGACCTTTCCTCACGCCGTGGCGTGCGCCCTGGCCGGTCAGATAGTCCCGGCGAAGCGGAAGAATGAGACCAGGCGCGAACTGCTCCGGTTGTGTGGCATCGACCCTTCGGGTCTCGTCAATATCGACGAAATCGACGCGGCACTTTGTTCCCTTACTGGCGAGCGTTTCACGACCGGCGACTTCAAGGCATACGGCGATGCCGAGAGCGGCTTCATTGTCGTTCCGAAGGCACCGGTGGCAGGATTCGTAGGTAGCCGGTCTAAGGATCAACAAGCCGCTTCGCCGGCTCGCACCACCAGAGAGAGTCCGTCGTCATTTGGAGAGATGCGGTTCGATTCCGCTCCGATATTTGACCGAACCCTGACGTGGTCGTCGGCGATCGGGCTCTTCCTCCTGAACTTCGGCCATCTCGAGTTTCTGGTGCTCGCCTATCTCGAAAAGCAGTTAGGAGCCGCGGAGTTGGAACGGGTACGAGCCAAGCCATTCAGTGAGAAGGTTGAACGGGTCGGTGGACTGTTCGGTCGAACCGCGAACGAGCGCGGGGCTTTTGCGGCATTTATCCGCGCGCTTGGCCCGGTTCGTGAGCTGCGAAATCACCTCGCCCACGGTTACCTTCAGGTTGTTCGGCGTCCAGAGACTGTCGCTCCGGTCATCGGCATCACGCGAACCGTGGATTTCGGTGGAATTTCCTCCGAGGAAACCCGGCATCTGACATTCGATGAACTCGTGCGGGCACTCAGCGCCCTGAAGGAAGTTACCGAGGAATTCGGGAGATTGACCGACAGCGAGGCAGGGTGGCGCCAAGGCCCGATGGGATGAAGGCTTGGCCGGCGCGGATTGCTTTCAACTCCCTGGAAGCGCAGGGTGTCACCCGGGTTCCCATGGAAGAGAGCCGGAGTTACGGGAACTTGACGTGATTCGGGGTACAACGGTGGAACATTGCCTGGCGAACTACCCGGACGATCATCAGACTTAATGACCCTTTTGCTTGGATATGGTCTTGTTCTTCCTCCTTCTCTTCCTGTACCTGGCGTTGTTTGCCGGGACAATTTCGTGGCTTCGCTGGCGCCGTAAGACTCGCTGGCCTTTCAAGGAGGGGGACCGGTTATTGCGGGGCCCTGGCGAGGGCCTGCGAAGGCGGCTTCTTGAACTCGAAGAGCGTTTGCTCACGGTGATGGTTGGCACGATGATCGCCAGCACCGGAGTTGGCGCCGGATCGGTGCAGGTGAGCAAACTCCTGGGCATCCCAGCCTCCACCGCAGGTCTGGTGGCGCTGGTGGCGATCCTTCTGGTGACGCTGCTCGGTGTGGGTTGGGCGGTACGTCTTTGGCAGGAACGGGCCAATTGCTACCTGGGCTGGTTCGGAGAACGGATTACCGCTGAGAAGCTCATGCCTCTCCTTGCTCAGGGGTACTTCGTCTTCCATGATGTACCAGGTGAACCAGGGAAGCGGGGTTTCAACCTGGACCACGTCGTCGTTGGACCGACCGGCGTGACGGTGGTGGAAACCAAGACGCGCCGGAAAGGGAACGCTCGTCCTGGGTTCAAGGATCACGAGGTCGTCTTTGACGGCTCATACCTGGATTGGCCGTGGGGGAGAGATCGGCACGGAATTGAACAGGCACTCAGCGAGGCGGAGTGGCTCAGGAAATGGATCGCAGGGTGCACCGGATTGTCGGTTCCAGTAAAAGCCGTCCTCAGCCTTCCGGGTTGGTACGTCCGGGAAGCGCCGAGTCGCGAGCTTCGAGTGGTGAACCCTGGTTTCCTCCCGGATGCGATCCGCGGTCGGGGAGACCCGGTCCTGACTGCCCATCAGGTGGACCTGCTCCGCCGCCAACTCGACCAGCGGTGTCGGGACGTCGAGGAGTAAGAACGTAGTCGGTTGTGGGGTCGTGCAAGGCTGGGGGCGATTCGCCCTGCTCCTCGCTGCCTCTTGGCGTCGCTTGACCAAGGGGAAGTTCGACGATGTGTTGATTGTACCCACTGGTCGGTCCTGCAGCAACTGATCCGTTGTGTGCCGTTGGACAATCCCCATGGCGCTGCGGCTCAAATCCCCGAGCTCGCCGCACCTGTCCTGCGCCAGGCAGACCTCCCCAACCCCATCACCCATGAGAAAACCGGAAATTGCCCGCGTCATCTCCGCGTCGCTGATCGCAATCATGACCCCAGCGTATCCTCCATTGTACTCGGCGGAAAAAGCCGGCGCGGAAAAGAGTAGCGGCGAGAAAGGTGGCTCTGGTGCCAAGGGTGGAGGCGACAAAGGCGGTGGCGACAAGGGAGGCGGTAGTGGAGGAGCAAAGGGAGGCGGCGAAAAGGGAGGTGGAGATAAGGGTGGGGCCGGGACCCGCGGAGGCGGGGAGAAAGGCGGAGGGAGTGCCGGCGGTGCCGGTGGTGGAAAAGGAGGAGGAGAGAAAGGTGGGGGGAGTGCCGGCGGCGGCGGAGTCGGCTCAAAAGGCGGCGGTGGCGCTTCGGGCGGAAAGGGAGGGGGCTCCGGTCCCAGCAATCCCGGTGATGGTGCTGGTTCGAAGGGTGGAGGCAGCGGTGGCGGACCCTCTGGCGCCAAGACCGGTGGAGGTGGAAGCACGGGGGCTGGAGGTTCTGGTAACGCGGGAACGAAGGCCGGTGGAGGTGCCGGTGCTTCGGCTGGAACGAAGGGAGGTACCAGCGCACCGAGTTCGGGAGGAGCCGGCACGGTGAGCCCGAAAAGTGGCGCGGGCGGTCCGAAACCGGATACGAAGGCCGGGAGTGGAACGGGTGGCAAAGCGGCGGCCTCCGGGTCCGGTAAGGGAAGTGCGAACCCAGGAGCCGCCGGAGGTAAATCAACTCCAACGGCGGCCGAACTTGCGGCTAAGGCGGAGAAGAGTGCCGCCGAAGCAAAGGCCAAGGCGGATGCCGCGGCAAAACTCCTCGAACGAACGGTGGAAGCCAAGAAGGCCCAGGATGTGGAGCGGACGAAACGTGCCGAAGCACGTCGGGCGGCGGACGAAGCGGCGAAGGCTCGAAGTGACGCCGAAGCGAAGGAGCGCGCCGCCATGCAGGCGGCCCAAGCGGCATCGTCCGCGAAGGCCGCGGAAAAGGCCAAAGCGGATGCGAATGCCAAAACCAAGTCAGCGGAAGCAGCCAAGGCCGTCGAGACGGCGAAGGCGAAAGAGGCCTTGGCAGCAAAGTTGCAGCAAGAAGCCGAAGGGGCGGCGAAAATCACTGATGCAAAGGCCAAAGCAGCGGGCATCGGAAATGCCCCGCTCGAAAAGCCACCCTTTTCTGCCACCCCAGGAGGGCAGAAGCTTTCGGCGGGTGTACCGGTGACCGATGGGATCAAGACCGTCGGTACAGCCCAGAATCCTCAGGCGGGTAGCGCCGGCAATGTGCGCAATCGGGGCGAAAAGCGTCACGCCGGGATCGATGAAAAAGCCGCTGCCGCACGTTATACTGGCGCAGGAGAGGGCAAGGTCGTCGCTGCCACCATGGACCAGCGGTTGGGTGGCTACGTCACTGTGGAATATAAGGACAGCAAAGGCACGACGTGGGAGCAGCGGACGATGCACATGAAGGAATTGAACGTGAAGGTGGGAGACACCGTGAAGCCCGGAGACATCATCGGCCGCGGCATGGGTGCGGGGGACATCTTCAACGCGAAAGACGCAACGCCGGAACATATTCACAGCGAATTTCGCCGGGATGGGAGGCCGGTCGAACCCTACAGCGGCCGTGAACTCGACTTTAATGGCACCGCTGATGTGAGCGAACGGGAAAGAGCGGCGGAACGAGCCAAGGCGGAGGCTGACCGCGCAGCCAAGGAGGCCGCCGAAGCCGCCAAGAAAGCGGAGGAGGCCAAGAAAAAGGTGCCGTAGATTAATCCCTGCTGGATCTGACGAGGCGGGAATCCCTGCCGAACTTCAAGCGGACGTTGGAGCGCGCGTGATCGGGCGTTCGCGGCGATGCGCTGGACGGAGCCGTTGCGAGTCAGGGTGCGTGCAGTCACACCGGAGAAACGCCATACAGTCATGGCCGCCGCGGTAGCAAGACCTTGGCATTACTTATCGGTCGAGTTGCCTCGGGGGCACCCTTGGCGCCGATGGAAGCTTGCGTCTTGTGCAGCATGCTGCCCGTTCCGTGGGTGCCGTCGAAAACGCTTCGGTTATGTTCGGCTTTTCCAGAGCCCGGTCGGCGAGCCGGACGAACCGAGGCTCAGGACCTTCATGGTCGGCTTGATGCTGGCAGAGATCGGCTTCGGCTCGCCTAGGGCCTGCTGCTTGCACATCGCCTGTCGAAGTTCGCTCGCCACGGGATGATTCGAGGGCAGGTGCTCAGCTGCGACGAGCAGCGCCCGTTGGAGGTTTCGTTTGGTGTATCGAAGTGGCTGTCTCATGGGAAATCCTCCGGTTGGATCACGAGAATCCGAGAAAAACGCTTCCTGCATCGATCGGTTCGTTGGCCGTAAGGCGCTTGGCGTCCAACCGGGACAGAAGATAGCGGAGCGTGTAACGGCGGCCCGCGGGCGCGCGAGGCCTGGAACGTTCCAGGCGATTCCGGTCCGGTCGGTGTCGTGCAGTTGCCGGGGGTGAAATGCGTTTGGCCGGCAGGCCCAATTGGGTACGCGCCAGCGATACCGTGCTGGACGGCTCCCAGATGGCGCGGACCTTCGAACCGTTCAGGTCGACGTCGGTGGCATCCTGGTGTCGCCGGTGCAGCGCCGCCGTGTATGCGGTGATGATCGCCGACTTTGGGTGGCCTCGCTTCAGGGCGTCGAGGGCGAAGGAAAAAGCGTGGGGAAACCGCCACGCGACTTTGCAGTTGTCCCAATGCGCGAGGGCCAGCGGATGGCGCGCCAACCAGGCTGCCAAATCACGATAGTCCCCGGCAGGCGGCAGGTCCGGCCTGGTCGGCAGAATTGCAGATTTGAAATCCGGCGCTTCGCGCCGCGGTGTTTTGATTTCTTTTTTTCGCGAAGCGAAAAAAACTCCCTTATTAGAGGGTTGTCGGTCTGAAACCGTCACAGCAAAAGAGCGCCCAACGCGGATCGTCTTCCACTGAAAAGTTCCACGTCGGCGCAGCGTGGAGACGGCGCGCTCGACGCTCCGGCGGCTCACCCCGAGGCGCGCTGCGATCAAGTCAAAGTTCACCACATAGGATCGCATCCCGCGGCGGAAGATCTCGCGGAGGTAAGCCGCCAGTCGGACGGAAGTCGGGCGGTGCCGGGCCGGCCGATGCACCGGTGGCCGGGCGACTCGGCGACGTGGCTGGGGCGGAGGACGCCGGCGTGGGTCGCCGAGCTGCTTGCCCATTGGCTCGGGGCTCATGTGCTGGTCCTCCGTGCCCCTTGGTCCGGGGTGCCAGGTCGCCGCCTTGCCGCCTGCTCCGCTGCCAGCCCGTCGAGCCATCGCAGCATATCACCGCGATGGAAAAGCAACTTTCCGCGCTTCGTCCCGGGCTGCCGGAGGCTTACGACTCGTACATGCTTGGAGGCCTCGCCGTGGAGCAACTGCTGGTACAGTTGAGCGTGGCGCAATCCGCTGACGGGACATATCCTCCCGTTCGGCACGACACTTTCGTAGCAGTTGGGATACAGGGGGGCCTCCCTGCCTTGAGTCGTGATTTCATCCGTATCCATGGGTACCGCTCACGCAAGCGGAAGCCGATTGCGCCGCAAGCGCGTGGGCGGACCAGTATTTCCCGGGATCAGTTCGGATCCTGGGAAGGTCGTCGGATATTCAGGGTCTGGCGCAAGGCACGACGCAATCTGTCGCGAATCCGACTTTCTGGTACGGCTGAGCCCCTTGAGTCCTTTCGGCAGCCTGGCAGATGTTGGAAGTCTGAGTGCCGCCGGATCTGGTCGCTGGAATAACGCCGCAGGACATCATCCCACATCGCTTCGTCCCAGATGCGGAAGCACTTCTCAGAGCCGTCGAACCTCGGGAGTTTTTCGAGCGGGCGCAAAGTAGCAATTGGAAGAGGGAACAATTTGGAGGCGAAAGTCGCGCCGAACTCGACGCAGGTGATCGCTCGAATCACGAAGGAACGAGCCCATTGCACCTCTGGAGTCTTTGCACCCGCTTTGCCGCGTGGGTTCAAGAATGCCTTGTTACCAACTCCCAGATTGCGGCAGCGCTTGAGCAATAAGCGAACACCAGAAGCCTTCGGAGGCACCAGCATCGGCCAGTTAGCGCGCGCCGATGCGATTGAGCGCAGATGAGGATTGCCTTTGGCGGCCATGCGATCAAGCGACGCAATCATGAATGTCACGGCACTCATCAGTGCTTCCGCGGCGCTTCTTCCAAATGGTGGCGGGCGGTCTGCCGCCTGTTCCAGGAAGAGAGCCAAGGCGACTATTCCATCTTTGGCTGCGTCTTGGCTTTCGTTGTTGGGTAGCTGCTCCAACTCGGCAAAATAGCGATGTAATGCGATGTCGATTGGGCGCTCTTTTCGCATGTTTCAGAGGTGTGAGGGTGAGAGAGGGATGCGAGATATGCAGCAAATTAGATGCGGATTCTTAAATGCTGACTCATCCGCATCGAGGGTGACCGAGGGATTCTTCAAGGACCGGCCCACGCTGCGCCAGCGCGCGACTGTCTGATGTAGTGGGATCCAGCCCAAATGCGTTTGGGCGCGTGATCCAGTCTCGGTGATAGCCGAGTGCCGTGGAACGGTCGACCACGAGCGATTTTGCCAGGGCTAGATGCGCCGGCCGGCGTTGATGAGGTCGTGGGCCGTCTCCCCGGGGGCGAGCGCGAGCCGGGCGCGCAGCGCGCGAATCCGTCGAAATACGCTGTGGTCCACGGGCACCAGTCGGGCGACGGGACGGGAATGGCGCGTGATGGTGATCTCTCCATGGCCGCGTTCCACCCAGGTGAGCAACTCAGCCAGTCTGGCCTTCGCCTCACGGGAGCCGACGGTCCGGGAGAGTGCCACAGGTGGGGAGTTCATTTTCTCGATGAAAGTCCTCCCACGAGCGCTGGAGGTCGGTCGCAAGTCAAGGGGCAGTGACCTCCCGCCCTGAACTCATCGGGACGTCGGGGGACGCCGGCACCATCACGCGTGGTGCCTGGCTTCACTTCAGTCCGGGCAATTTCTCCACGGCGTCGCGCAGGGTCTTCAGTTCCACGTGGGAGTACTTTGCGTTCATGGTTTCGGAGGCGTGGCCGGACAGCTTCATCCGCAATTCCTGGGCGACGCCGCGGTTCATGAGTTCGCTGTTGAAGGAGTGCCGCAGGGAGTGGAACCCGTACTTGAAAAACTTCCGGCCCGCGCCGGAGCCTTCACGCAAAAGTTCGTTGTCGATCCCGGCCCGCCGCATGACCTCCTGGAAACGGCGGCTCAGGCCCGTCTTGCCGCCAATCTTCAGGGCGGCCAGTTCCGGCGCCAGAAAGGCCTCGTTCGCCCCCGCGCCGTGGGGCGGGGAAAGGGTCAGGAGGTGGGCCTCCAGGTCGGCGTGGAGGGGCACGACGAGGTCCTTCGCCTTGCGCGCCGTTTTTTGCGGCCGGAAGGTGATGAGCTTGTTCACTAAATCCACGTTCTTCCAGCGCATGTGGACGCAGTCGCTCAAGCGGGCGCCGGTGAAGACGCCCAGCATGATGACGGTCTTCCACTCGCCAACGGCCGCGCCGAGGAGCGCCTTGACCTGCTCCCAGGTGAAGGGGGAGCGGTTTTCACCGGCTTGCTCGGGCAGGACGACGGCGGCGGCGGGATTCAGGCGGCAGAGGCCCTGGCGGGTGGCGCGGCCAAACACGACGCTCAGGATCTTCGCCTCCATGCGGACGGAGGTGGCGCTCTTTCCGGTGGCGGCCTGCCGGTCCACGTACTCCTGGACGTCGGCCACGGAGACGTCGTCGATTGGGAGTTGGGCGCGGGGCCCGAGCTGGTCCAAAAAGCCCTTCACGACGCGCTGGTAGCGGTCCCAGGTGTTGGCGGCGCGCTTGCCCTGCACGGCCGCGACCCAGTCCAGGAGGACCTTTTCGGTGCGGTTTTCCTCCATGCGGCGCCGGTTCACGCGTTGGAAGATATCCTGCATCACGTGGCGGATCTGGTTTTCGGTGGGGTGGCCGCGTTCGAGTTCCTCCCACTTTTCGGCGACCTCCTTGGCGAGGCGGCGATTGCGGGCGGCGTCGCGCTCGCGGTCGCGCGGGGTGGGGCCTTCGCCGGCGATCCTGACGGCGGTGGACTTGGTGAATTGAATTCCGCGCTGGTCCCGGTAGCAGGCGTACCAGAAGGGGGAGCGGCGGCATTTGCGGAGGGAGGCCATGGCGAAAAAGGGCCCAAAAAGTTGCTCCAAAAAGTCACAACACCTGGCGGTGGTTGCCAAGGTTATTGTGGTCACCTTCCCTCGTAGAACGTAACGAAAAAGCGGTTACAAAGGGGCAAAATACCGAGCGGGGTTCGATTCCCCGTGGGGGCGCCAATTTCCACCCGCTGTTTCCTCGTGAAACGCGGGTTTTTTGCGTCGTCGTTGGGAAGCGCCTCTTATGGATATTCCCCGTCTTCCGCCCAAGTACCTGCCTTCGCCTCGCCCTGTCGCTGAAGGTGTCGGACGCGACCGCGGTCGCGGGTCTCTGGGGGTGGACAGGGCACTCACCGGCCCACACGAGTGCGATTGGCCCTGTCAAGCCGCTAGAATACCCGCAATTTCGGGGATCCCGTGGTTTGCCCGTTGCCCGTCAGGACCCAATACTCGGCGCAGTCGTACGTATTGGGTGGTATGAACGCTTTGCGGATCCACGGCCGGGCGCTCGATGGCGGTAGCTTGCTCCCTCGCGCCTGGCACCTCGCGGGTCCCGCGTGGTTCAGCCAGCATCGAGGGGCGAACGCACACCGAGACCCGGTTTGATCATCACGTGGGTGTAGATCTGCGTCGTTTCGAGACTTTCATGGCCCAGCAAATCCTGCACGGTCCGGATGTCGGTGCCGTTCTCCAGCAGATGCGTGGCGAAGGAGTGGCGCAGGACGTGGGGAGTCACGCGTTTGTCGATTCCGGCGGCCCTGGCCGCGGCGCGGATGGCATTCTGAAAAGTCCCATCCAGCACGTGGTGCCGCCGCTGCAGCCCCGACGACGGATCGAGGGAGAGTTCCCGCGAAGGAAACACCCACTGCCACTCCCAGTCTTCTCCGGCGCGCGGGAACTTGCGCGCCAGTCCCTCGGGCAGCCAGACGCCGGCGCGTTCCTCGGTCCGATCCGTGCGGTACAGGCCCCGCAGGCGTTCGAGGTGCGCTTCCAAAGCGGGGCACAGCGAGTCGGGCAGCAGGGTGATGCGGTCCTTGTCTCCCTTGCCGGCGTGCACCTTCAGTTGCCGGCGCTCGAAATCGAGATGGTGGATCCGCAGGCGCAGCAGTTCCATCAGTCGCAGCCCTGCGCCATACATGAGCTCCGCCATCAGCCGGTTGGTGCCGGTCAGTTCCTTGAACAGCGCCTGGCACTCTCCACGTGTGAGCACGGTGGGGATGCGCCGACGCGCCCGCGCGCGGCGAAAATCGAGGTCGCCCACCTGGCGGCGCAGTCCCTCCTGGAGCAGGAAGACCAGGGCATTCAACGCCTGGCGCTGTGTGGCCGGGGAAGCGCGCTGGGTGACCGCGAGGTGCGAGAGAAACTCGCTGACGTCACCGTCGTCGGCGTGGTACGGTGTGCGCGGCTTCAGGAAACCCGCAAACTTGGAGGCCCACTGCCGATAGGTGGACTCGGTGCGCCAGAGAAACCCCTTGCGTCGGATGGCGCGAATCAGCTCCCGCTCCCAAGGTTGGATGCCGAGGTCATCGCGCGCCGCCGGCGGAGAAGCTGCATAAGATTGGCCCTGGGGGCGGGTTCGTCCGACCCTGTAGAACCACTCGAGGGCGGTGCGGGCAACGTTGACCCTTTCTGGAGGGAGGCTGGCGAAGTAGCCTCGAATGACGGCGACCGAGGCCGCCGCGCGTTGCTCTCGGCAGTACTTCAGGAAGGCCTTTACTGCGAGACGCAGGGAGCACTCCCTCTCTGGTTCGAAACCCGCCGCGGCCAGCGCCTCGGACCAGTCGGGAAATGAAATTGAGGTATCCACCTCACCTGCGTTTTTTCCGGCGATAGCCATACTCGCAGTTGAGCTTTGCGTGCTCGTCGTCGTCACCCCCTTATTGACCCCAATCTTGGGTACATCTCTTTCTGGCCAGTTGGTCTTCAACGACTACCAGCCCCGCCGCCGCCCCCCTCCGCACCCAATCCCGTCCGCCACCGTCCCTCCCAAACCTGATCTCAGTTCAGGCTAATAACACTGTTGGGCAAGAGTAGCCTGCCATGCTCGAAGATCGCGTTGACGAATTGATAGCGGCGCTGCGAGGCGACGGGTTGGAGGAAGATGCGCGGACTCTTCACACGCTGGTGCACGGAATGGCATGGACGACGAGTTCTGAGTTCATCGGCGAACTTCGGAAGGAGCTTCGGAAGATTAGATCGACGCGGAGAGGTAGGCTGTCGCAGACTTCCAAGAGAGCGATGTCTGAGGTTTTCGAGATAGTCGGCCGACCATGGCCATCTTTCGGCTTGTGAAACCAAAGGCCCAACCAGTCGCCAGAGCCAACCCGCACAGCCGTCACACCGCGTGCTGGAAGAAGGAATCCCGAATGAAGCCGCTGTCAGGAAAATCGAAGGAAGCACGCGTTGCGCCGGCCGCGCGGGTGGCTCATCTCTGACGTTGGGCGAAAAGAAAAAGAACGATGAGCGAAACGATTAGAGAGTACCCCGGCACGGTGATGCTCTCTCTCTTTGCAGTAGTTGCTTTGGGTGGATTTGCAGCGAGCGGAGGTTTGTTTCGTGCTCTTAGAGCCGTCGGCGTGCGTATGAAGACTCGGCTTTCTCTACCAATGTGGGGCCTGATTCTACTGACGCTCGTTGCTCTCTTCGCGCGAGAAGGCTATTCGCTCGCCAAGCGGTGGCCCGCGACGGTTGCGCGGAGCGCGGCGCGAGTTGAAGAGGCGCTATTACGCGAGCACCAACCATCTGATACTACGCTTCCCACGTATCAGCAGCTCGTTGACCTACACCGTAAGCGAGTTGACAGTCCGGAATTCCTCGAAGTTAGGCGCCGCGGCCGACTCGTCCTCCTCGAGCAGAAGAAAGGCTTGTCTGGATGGGAGAACCGCCGACGAGTCGTCGAGACGGTAAGATTTGGTGGCTCCGGAGTGCTTATCACTGCGACCGCTTTCGGCGACATCGTTGCCGACCTGGGTGAGAGCAAGCAGACTCCGGTCTTGGTGGTTTCCGGCGTGGAGTTGGTGGTCGCAGAAGGCGGTGACTCGCTTGTTGGAGTTTGGAAGGGACAGCTGCCGCCATTCGATTTGTTACGCACGCCAGAGACCTTGCTAAAGCGATATCCGTTTCCAGACTCGGATCTGCTCGAAATGAGGCGCGTGACGGGAGCACCAGAAGGCTACAATCTGTCTTGGGCGCGCACTATAAACTACCATCTTCCCGCGCTTGGACTGAAGCCGCCGTGTACCTTTGTCTTTGGGCCAGACGGGCTCACAAGCGTGAAGGTGTGGCCCGAGGAGCCGCCCTGGAAAGTCGTGCGGCCTCAACTGCCCTCAACGTCAGTGATTTCGCTGTCCGAAAGAAAAGTGCCCAACCAGTCGCCAGAGCCAACGCCGGGATCGGTCACGCCTCGTGCTAAGGTGCCGAGGCCGGAATGAAGGAATCGAAGTAATCTCGAAGGAGGCACGAGTCGCGCCCGCTCCCGGTGTGGCTCATCTCAAACGTTAGCCAAAGGAACGGAAATGCGCACATTCAACCGTAAGACGTGGTTTGGTGCGACAGCATTGCTTGTGTTGAGCACCGGAGTCGTGCTGTGCGAATTGCTTCTGGACGATGCAACGCGAATCGATGCTACGTCCAAGGAGCGCCGGAGTAGCGCAAGACGTTTCGAGGGTGCTCCAGGCATTCGCGAAGCTGCTGTTTCTGTACTTTCGAATTGGTGTGGAAACTCATTCGGGGATCCTGCGTTTCGTGAACAAGCAAGGATGGTTCGCGAGGCCGGCCCATCAATCGTGCCCTTGCTCACGGAATTGGTGGCCGACCGAGCAAACTCGGAGTGGCTTGTCGGAAATGCATGCAATGAAGCTGCGCGGTATCCATTCTCCGAAGCCTTTCGAAGCGCCCTCCGATGCCGTCGAGATGATCCTGGGATTCCTCGCCGTGCGCTTTACGAATATTTCGTCCAGTTTGGTGACGATTCAGATCTGCGATGGTTGGAGTCGAAATCACGTGCCGCAGACATACATCCCCGAAGAGAGTGGGAGGAGTCCGTTGAGTTCTTGCGGCGCCGACTATCGAAGAAGTCTGGACTAACCAGTCGCTAGAGCCAACGCCCACAGCCGTCACGCCGCGTGCTGAAGGAAAGAAACACGAATGAAGCAATCGAAGAGAAACCAGAGTGAAGCACGCGTCGCGCCGGCTGCGGGCGTGGCTCATCTCTGACGTTGGGCTTAACTGCGTGGAGGCCGAGGCGGTGCGGAGATCAGGTGAAAAGGTAGCGAGTCGGCACTGTGGCCGGCAGTTCGAGAGTAGGTACCGCGGCGGTAGCTCAGTAAAGGTAGCGGCAGGTGGGTTGGGGGGGGCGAAGTTTGGAGGTAGGTGGCAGCATCATCCGCGAAGTAGGAGAGGCCTCGAGGTGTTCGCGAGGATCGGCGGGAATCGCAGCCTCCCCGTTGATGGCACCGCTGAAGAGCCCAACCAGTCGCCAGAGCCAACGC
>JACRQG010000029.1 GCA_016222805.1 Verrucomicrobiota bacterium
AGGAAGTAACCGGCCATGGCCGCGAGCGCGGCGCCGGAGGCGAGGCCCCGGGCCTGACGCGGAACAGCCGCCGCCACCGCGGCGGCCAGCAGGGGCAGCAGCGGAATGAGCCAGAGAAGAGAAACCGGCAGGCTCATGGCAGGTGATAGGGGATTCCGGCCTTCCGCCCCGGCGGAGGGAGGAGAAGCCGCGATTCCCGGCGACTCGCGTGCGCGCGACCAGGGAAGAAGGGGAGCAGCAAGGTGGTCGACATCGCGGTCAGCCCTTCAACTGGCTCGCCTCCTGGAGCCGGACGTTCTTTTGGTGGCGATAGATGGCGATCACGAGCGCCAGCCCCACCGCGGCTTCGGCCGCGGCCACGGCGATGGAGAAGAGGACGAAGATGACGCCGGTGGCGGCGGCCGGATTCGGGCCGAAGCGCCAGAAGGCGATGAAGTTGAGGTTGGCCGCGTTCAGCATCAGTTCGATGCCCAGCAGCACCAGGATGGTGTTGCTGCGCGAGAGGGCGCCGATCAGGCCGACGCAGAAGAGCGCGCTCGAGAAGAGCAGGCAGAGCTGGAGTGGGCCCACGCTCATGGTGCGTCCTCCGGATCCGAGTGGCGGGCGGAGGCCGCCAGCACGACGCCGCCCAAGAGCGCGACCGTCAGCACCACGCCGACGGCGAGAAGACTCGCGGCATGGGGGCCCATCAGGGCGAGGCCGAGTTGCCGCACGGTGAGGGACGGCACGGCCGCGGGAACCGAGGACGGCGCGGTGCCGAGCACCGCCGCAACCAGGACGCCGCAGACGGCGCCGCCCGTGAAAAGGGCCAGCCGGACACGCCCCCGGGTCTCCGGCTCGCGATCGAAGTCGAGGCGGGAGTGGCGGGTGAGAAGAACCGCGAAGAGGACCACCATCGAGATCGCGCCGACGTAGACCAGCAGTTGCGCGAAGGCCACGAACTCGGCGCCTGCCCAGAGGTAAAAGGCGGCGATGCCGGCCCAACTGGCCACGAGCAGCAGAGCGCTGTGGATCAAGTTGCGCATCGCCATCGCGACGGCGGCGGCCGCAACCGTGAACAAAGCGAGGCAGAGGAGCACGGTGGTCATGCGGCGTAGCGGTAGGTGCGGGGACCGAGCCCCTTGCTCAGGTTGCGGCCGAGGAGCAGGAACGGACCGGCGATGAGGCCGGCGGCAATCAGCCACCGGAGCGGCTGAAGGAGTCCGGCCCAGTCGGCGGTGAGCGACCAGAACGCCGTCGTGCCCAGGTTGATCAGCGCCAGCGGCACCAGGAACTTCCAGGCGAGCCGGGTGAGCTGATCGATCCGGAGTCGCGGGAAACTCGCACGGATCCACATGAAGACCCCGAGCAGCGCGAGCAGCTTGCCGGCGAACCAGAGGTAGGAGGGAATGAAGGAGAGGAACGGCAGCGGCGCCTGCCAGCCACCCAGGAAGAGCGTCACCGCCATGCCGCACAGGGCGCACATGCCGAAGTACTCCGCCATGAAGAAGAGCGCGTACTTGAAGCCGGAATACTCGGTGAGATGCCCGGCGATGAGCTCGCTCTCCGCCTCCGGCAAATCGAACGGGGAACGGTTCGACTCGGCGAGCGACGCGACGAAGAAGACGAGGAAGCCGGCCAGGCCCCACGGGGTGAAGACGTACCAGCGCGGGAGGAACCCAAGCCACCATTCCCCCTGCCGCTCGACGATGACGCTGGTCGAGAGGGAGCCCGCCATCAGCACCACCGGGACAACGGAGAGCAGGAGCGGCAGTTCGTAACTGATCAGCTGCGCCAGGGCGCGCATGGCTGCGAGGAGCGAATACTTGTTACGGCTCGCCCAGCCGGCCATGAAGACGGCGAGTTCGGTGGCGGCGCCCGCCGCGAAGAAGAACAACACCGAGGCGTCGAGGTCCAGCGCCACGAGGAGGCGACCGTAGGGAATCACCGCCAGCGTGAGGATGGAGAAGGCGAGGAGCGCGATGGGGGCGAGGAAATGCAGCACGCGATCCGCGCCGTCGGGGACGATGTCCTCCTTCGTCAGCATCTTCACGCCGTCCGCCACGGGCTGCGCCAGACCGTAGGTCCGCAGGTTCAGGAACGGCAGCGGCGCCCGATTGGGGCCAGGGCGGTTCTGCACACGCCCGAGGATCTTGCGTTCCGCCAGCGTCAGGAGCGCAAAAAGCGATGCGAAGGCCACGATCAGGACGACAATTGCGATCAGGCTGTTGGCCAGCCACTGCCAGGAAGCCGGCAGCCATCCGGTCAGGAGTCCCCGCAGGGTCAGCGGCAGCCGTTCGAGCGCCGAATCCGACGCCGGCAGGACCGCCGCCAGCGGCGAGGAAGCACCCAGCCCGCTCGCCAGAGGGAAGAGAACGGAAAGTTGACCCGGGAGACTCATGGGGCGGGTGGAGTCGGGGGTTTGGGCGCCTCTGCGCTCGGAGCCGGAGGAGGCGGCGGGTTGGCCGCCGGGGCGGCCGGAGCGGGCGGCTTCGCGGCCGGAGCGGCCTTGGCGGCCTTGGCCGCGGCCTGTTTTGCCTTCTGTTCGGCCAGGAGCGCGTCGACAGCGGCGGCCTCGGTCGGATGCAATTGGTGGTAGTAGGCGTTGGACTTGGACAGCTGCTCCCGCGACAGCAGCAGTCCCTGGAAGCGGTTGGTCTCCGCGATCTCGTAGTGCTGGTCCATCTTGATCGCGTCGAACGGGCAGACCTCGACGCAGATCTGGCAGCTCATGCAGACGGAAATATCGATGTCGAAGACCTTGGGCCGCTTCAGGGCCTTGCCCTTCTCGTCCCGGTCCATGACGATGTAGATGCATTGCGGCGGGCACTCCGTTTCACAAATCGTGCAGGCGACGCAACGCAGCGAGCCCAGCGGATCCTTGGGGTCGTCGTGGACGAGGAAGGGAAAGTTGCGGTAGTTCTCCGGCAACTTCGTCTTCACCTCCGGGTACTCCATCGTCACGTAGCGCTCCGGGTCGTGAAAGCTGCCCACGAGATTCTTCGCGGTGACCGCGAGGCCTTGGAGTAATCCGGTGCCGAGCATGAAGGGGGAAGTGAGCGGGAGGGTGAAAGGGACGGAGGTCAGTGAAGGAGGATCAAGCGCAGGTAATCAGAGGTCGGTATTCAGTGATGCGAGGGGCAACGAGGGAAGCGGGGCGACGAGAGAGCGGATGGGATTCGGTGGGTTGAGCACGGGTTGTCTCCTGGTTCACCGGTCCACCTCGCCGAGGACGATGTCGATGCTGCCGAGGATGATCACGGCGTCCGCCACGGTCTGGCCCAGGCACATGTCCTCGAGAATGGTAAGGTTGACGAAGGAGGGCGGTCGCACGCGGTAGCGGAAGGGGTTCGGGCTGCCGTCGCTGATCAGGTAGAAGCCGATTTCGCCCTTCGGACCCTCGATCCGGCCGTAGGCTTCTCCGGGTTTCGGGCGGAAGCCCCGGTTCTTGGCCTTCGGGTCGAGGATCGGTCCGGCCGGGAGATCGCGGAGGGCCTGCCGGAGAATCTGGATCGACTCGCGCATCTCAAGGATGCGGATCATGTAGCGATCGTAGGTGTCGCCGTGGGCCCCAAGGGGCACGCGGAATTCGAAGCGCGGATACACGCCGTACCCGTCCACCTTCCGGAGATCGTAGTCCACCCCGGTCGCCCGCAACATCGGGCCGGTGACGCCGGCGCTGATGGCGAGGGCGGGAGTGAGGACGCCGGTGCCCTGGGTGCGGGCCATCACGATTTCGTTGCCGGAGATCAGCGCCTCAAATTCATCGAGGAAACGTCCATAGCCGTCGACGAGCTGACGGACCGCGGCGAGCCACTCCGGCGTCGGGTCCAGCCGGCAGCCGCCGAACCGCTGGAAATTGCACATCATCCGGGAGCCGCTGAGGGACTCGAAGAGGTCGAGGATCTTCTCCCGCTCGCGGAAGGCGTACATGAGCGGAGTGCCGGAGCAACCCGTGTCCTGCAGGAGGAAGCCCGCCAGGCAGGTGTGGTTCAGCAGGCGGGTGAGCTCCGCGAGGATGACCCGGACGTACTCGGCGCGCTCGGGCACGGCCTGGCCGGCGAGTTTCTCGACGGCGATGGCGTAGGCCCAGTTGTTCGTCATCGAGTTCAGGTAGTCGAGTCGGTCCGTGTAGGGCATCGACGCGAGGTAGGTGGTCTGCTCGCCGAGCTTTTCGTGATTGCGGTGGAGATAGCCGAAGACCGGCTTGAGCCGGACAATTCGCTCGCCGTCGAGCGTCACAATCATGCGGAAGACCCCATGGGTCGACGGGTGATGGGGGCCCATCGAGACCTCGAGCAGATCGCCGTGAAAGTCGTCGTGCACCGCGCGGACGTGTGCCCCCGGGGAGGACGGCAGGCCGCTGGGGAAGGAAGATGGCGCGGCGGGGGAGGTCATCGGGACTCCGGGGGCGCCGGGTAATGCCGCCTGGCCTTGTCGAGCACCGCGCCGTGGGGCGTGGGTTCCCACTCGTAGTCGTCGGGTTCGACGTAATCCTTCCGCATCGGATAATCCTTGAACTCGTCCCACATCAGGATGCGGCGGAGATCCGGATGACCGGTGAAGCGGATGCCAAACAAGTCGTAGACTTCGCGCTCCTGAAACTCGCAGGCCCGCCAGATCGGAGTGAGCGAGGGGAGGGAGGCGGGGTCGGTCCGATCCGCGGTCCGGGTTCGGAGGATCACCGGCCCGTGCTTCAGCGCCATCGAGTAGAGATGATAGACGACCTCGAAGTAACCCGGGATATGGCGCTTCACCTTCTCCTCGATCACCTTCGGGGTGACGGGCGGTGCGGAAGGATCGGCCGGGGCCGCGGGCGGCGGTGGCGGCACCGTCCGCTTGATCGTCTCGACCACCTCGCGGTCCGGCCAGTCGACGCCGGTGACGTTGGAGCAGTAGTCGAGGCGCAGGGCCGGATCATCGCGCAGAAAAGCGGCGATGCTGGCGGCGTGTGGCGAACCTACGAGGAGAGAGGGCTGGCCCGCCGGGCCCGGGTTTGCGATCACGGTCAGGGCGGCGTCGGGAAAACGGGCGAGGAGACGTTCGCGGATCTGTTCGAGGGACTCCATGCGGGATCAGCCGGAGCGGGGCAAGGACGGCGCCTGCCACACCTCGGGATTGGCAGGAGGCTCGAGGTCGTGGGCGCCAAACTCCGGCACCGGGTACGCACAGCCGGTATCGGCGCGAAGATGGCGGGGCCGGTCCGGCCCGGTGAGCTTCTGCCCGCGAATCTGCGCCTGCAGCTGCATGAGACCGTGCAGAAGGGCCTCGGGACGCGGCGGGCAGCCGGGGATGTAGATGTCGACCGGCAGGTAGCGGTCGATGCCTTTGAGGACGTTGTACCCTTGTTTGAAGGGTCCGCCGGAGATCGCGCAGGCTCCCATCGCGATGCAATATTTCGGCTCGGGCATCTGGTTCCAGAGTCGGATGACCTGCGGGGCCATCTTCTTGGTCACGGTGCCGGAGACGATGAGCAGGTCGGCCTGCCGCGGCGAGGGGCGGAACACCTCGGAGCCGAAGCGGGCGATGTCGAAGCGCGCCATCGACGCGGCGATCATCTCGATCGCGCAGCAGGCGAGGCCGAAGTTCAGCGGCCAGACGGAGTTGCTGCGGCCCCAGTTGTAGAGCTCCTCCAGGCTGGTGAGCAGGATGCCGTGGCGGCGCAGTTCGTCGCGTTCCTGCTGGGTCGGCGAAAAGCCTTCCTGTGAGGCAGGGCCGGAGGTGGCGGGGGTCGAAGCGGATTCACTCATGCTCATTTCCACTCGAGATGTCCGCGGTGCCACGCCCAGACCAGGCCTTCGGCGAGCAGGAGGATGAAGATCAGCATGGCCAGGAGCGCCCCCGTGGGCAGGCCGGTGAACGCGACGGCGAACGGCAGCAGGAACAGGACTTCGACGTCAAAGATTAGGAACAGGATCGCGTAGAGATAATAGTGCGCCTTGAACTGGATCCACGAGTCACCGGTGGACGGCACGCCACATTCGTAGACCGCATTCTTGATCGCACTTGGCTTCGGCGGCTGGAAAACCCGGGACCAGAGACGGGCCACGGCCAGGAGGATCAGGGGGAAAGCCACTGCCACCACGACGAAAAGAGCGAGGAAGGCGTAGGAGTGGCTGGTCATCAGGGGCTAGGCAGAGGTGGCGCTGGTGAGCCGCAAGGGGCAAGGCCACGAATCAACAGCCTGCCGGGTCCAGTTCAAACGCATTTCTCACCCGCGTGAAAATCGCTTGCCCGCGGCGCCTCGATCTCCTCGCCCGCGGGAGCGGTCTGCGCCTGCTCACGCCCCAGGCGCCAGGGCCCCGAAGAGCTCCAACTGGCCGTCGTCCCGGGTCAGGGCGGCGCCGATGGCCGGGTGCTGGGCGCAGAGGTCGGCAATCTCGGCCGGTGAGAGAATGAAAAACGCCGTCGACAAGGCGTCGGCCTGTGCGGCCGTCGGCGCCAGGGCCCAGACGCCCTGGGTGCGGGGGGCGGCCTCGCCGGTGCGCGGATCGACGAGATGTGCTCCTTGCACCGCGATTCCTGACCCGCTCAGGGAGTTTCCGTGCAGGGCGTGCGTGCGGTAGGCATCGCCGGCGCCGAGACCCACCGGCCATCCCGTCAGTTCGGGGAGGTCGGAGCCAAGCGCCAGGACGCTGCTCCCGCCGGCGTTCAGGCAGGCGTCGGTGATCCCCCATTCGCCCAGGACCGCCGCGAGACAATCGAGAGCGTATCCCTTGCCCACCGCGCCGAGATCGAGGTGCAGGCGCAGCGCACGCGAAGTGAGGAGGAAAGCCCCGGGGTCGAGCGTGAAGGGCGGCAACTCCGGATCCAGGTCCGCCGGGCGCTCGGAGGCATAGGCGGGATCAAAGGCGCGGTGGGTTGCCAGCGTGAGGTCGGCGGCGATGAGAAGGCATTCCATCACATCCGGTGAGACCGTGATCGATTCGCCGCACGCCAGGCGGTTGGCGCGGGCGATGTAGCTGCTGTCGATGAAGCGGCTGAGCTCGCCCTCCAGGCGGTCGAGTTCCCGAAATGCCGCGGCGGCCGCCTGCCGGCCGTAGGCTTCCGGATGACTCGCGATGGCGATCTCGAAAAAAGTCGCCATTGCCTCGTGCTGGAAGACCGGGTGCCTCACGGCCGGACCTTTCGCCACATCCGCCACCGGAGACCCAGCATGGCCACCGCTGGGCGCCACCACAGGCGGCCGAGGCCGTACTTCGACTCTCCCTGCAGACGCGCGTGATGGCGCACAGGGCGTTCGCCGACGCGGAAGCCGCCTGCCACCGCCAGCGCCGGCACAAAGCTCTGCATGAGCTCCATCGGATAAAACGCGTCGCGGACCGCGCGACGCATCACGCGCAACTGGCAACCGGAATCGTGGACGCCATCGCCCAGGAAGCGGCTGCGGACGGCGTTGGCGACCCGCGACATGATCCGGCGAAGCCTCGAGTCATGCCGATCGACCCGCCAGCCGCAGGCGAGGTCGACCGTTCCTCCCTCGACCAGGGCCAGGAGCTGCGGGAGGTCCGCGGGATCGTTCTGCCCATCGCCGTCCATGGTGGCGAGGAACTCGCCGCGGGCTTCCCGAAGGCCCGCGAGCAGGGCCCGGGCCTGACCGGAATTTTGTTCCAGGCGAAGTTCCCGGACCTGCGGCCAGCGGGCGGCGGCCGCCCCGATTTCGGCTCCGGTTCCATCAGTGCTGCCGTCGTTCACCAGGATCACCTCGTAGGGGCGGCCGGAGGCCCCGAGCACCTCGACGGCGCGCTCCACGAGCGGGAGGATGTTGCCGGCCTCGTTGTAGAGGGGAATGACCAGGGACAGCGCGGGTGTCACGGTTCGGGAGTGAAGATCATGCAGACGAAGCCAGGGCGCAGGCCCAGGAAAGTCTCGCTGTATTTCCGGCGCAAGCGAGCACGGACGGCCTCCGCCTGCGCGGCCGAGGCGACGATCAAGGCGCCATCGCACTCCTCGGGCGCGGTGGACCAGAAGCCGACATTCGGCAGGCCCCGCAGGTACCATGGCAGGGGCCAGTATTCTTCGCTGATGATCCGAATTGGACC
This sequence comes from Verrucomicrobiota bacterium, assembly GCA_016222805.1. GTDB lineage: Bacteria > Verrucomicrobiota > Verrucomicrobiia > Opitutales > Opitutaceae > ER46. The sequence continues at coordinate 8,022 of JACRQG010000029.1, forward strand.
GGCCGGTTGCCTCGCGAGGGCGGCCTCCGCCAGGGGCCGGTACTTCAGCACGTCAGCCGAACTGTGCACATAGGCGAACGGATTGCGCCAGTCGGCCGGGCGCGTGAAGGACGAGCGCCATGTCTGCTGCAGCAGGGTCGCGATCACCACGGTCGCGGCAACCCCGGCGACAAGACGGCCTGCACGCCCTTGAGTCAGGGCGGCCAAAGCCACCGCGGCAAGGATCGCAAAGGCAGGAACCAGGTCGACCGTGTGCCACGGGGTCTTGTAAGCGAAGAGGGAGAAGGCGAGCGTCGTCGCGATCGCGTAGACCGCCACACCCCGGAGGAAACGACTCGGACCGCGAAACGCCGCCAGCATCCCGCCAATGGCCAGAAGGGAGAAGGGAGCTTCGTACCAGAGGAGTCCGCCCTCGCGGTACCAGCCGAAAATCCGGAGGTAGTACCACCACGGCTTCTCGTGTCCGGTAGGGGCCGCGTCGGTGCCGAAACGCTGCGCCGCGTGGACGTAAGCGGCGAGGGCGTCCCGGAGGCCGGAGGGATTCGTCCCGAAGGAGGAAAAAAGCACGGCCGCGGTCGCACTGGCGGCCAGCAGCGCCGCCACGGCATCGCGGCCGGGTCGGCGCGTGGCCGGCCGGAGCCCGGAGCGGGTGATCCAGAGGGAGAGAACGCCGGCCAGCAGGAAGAGCGGGGCGCTGGCCTTGGTGGCCTGCATCAAACCGACGCATGCACCGCCGGCGACGGCCCAGCGCGTGAGCCCGGTACGCCACCAGCGCTGCCCGCAAACGAAGGCCGCCAGCGTGAACGTCGCGAGCAAGGTCTCCTGCACGAAGTAGCGACTGTAGTACACCGCGGGGGGTGAAACCGCGAGAAACAGCGCGGCGGCGAGCGCCGGCCACCGCGGCGACCCGGTTGCCGGCAGATTGGCGCCGGCCACCAGTGCCGCAATCAGGATGACGGCTGCGGTGCCGAAGAACGCGGGCACCAGACGCACGGTCGTTTCCGTCAGTTCTGCCAGCGAGCGCTCGCCCCGCAGCCGGGCGAGCGCGGCGGCGGCATAGTAGAGGGTGGGGCCGTGGTGATCGCGTGGGTCGTAAGTGTAGTGGCCCGAATCCAGGAGTTCGCCCGTCTTCACCGCCTGGTTTGCCTCGTCCGCATGCATCGGCCGGGTGGCCAGGTCACGCGTGCGCAGGCCGAGCGCCACAAATGCAATCAGCGCCAGGGGCAGCCAGCGGAGCATCAAGGGAGACACGTCACAGAGGTGTCGGATGCGGGGGCATTTGTCACCACCGGACCGCAGGCGCGCCGGTGATCCAAAAGAAAAGAGCCGGTGCCCAATGGGACCGGCTCTCGAAAGCGGGATGTGACGCGAAGATTACTTCGCCGTGCCGAAAACCTCGATCTCGCAGTAGTGATTCAACTCATCCGAGGTGTTGCCGTTGCTGTAGAGGCGCACGTAGCGGCCGGCGGTGCCCTTGGCGTCGAAGACGCGGCCGTTGTTGGTCTCGACGTAGGATTTGTCGGAACCCTTGCCCAGCTTGGACGAGTTGTCGTCGTCGTTGTTGAAGATCGTCGTGACGCCCTTCTTGAACTCCGGGTCGTCCGAAATCTGCACAATCACGTCGTGATAGACGCGGGCTTGCGAGTGGAAGTGCCAGACCGCGACGGCGGCGACCTTGGCAGAGGCTCCGAGATCAACCTGCACCCATTGGGTGTTGGGCCCGAGCTCCACGTACGCACCGTCGATGCCGGTCTTGTCGCCGTCAGTGATGAACGACAGCTCGCCGATGACGGGGAGGGAGTCGCTGCTGGTCACCTTCTTGCCCTTGGAGAGCAGTTTCGTGTCCGCGGACACCATGATGACGGGCCGCTTGGTGCCGGCGGGCTCGAGGTTGGCGAGCGAGATCGGGCGTGGCGTGCCGGCAAAGAGCGGCTTCGGGTATTCGACCTTCAGCGGCACCTTGCCGTCGGCGGCCGAGGCGCCAGTCGCCAGGGCGACCGCGGAGAAGAGGAGGGTGAGATGGCGGATGTTCATAAGAGAGGATTCCGTGGGGAGCAGGAGATTGACGCCCGGAGAGCCGGTGGAATTCAAGAAATTACCGGCAAACCGGGCGTCGGACGAGAGGAAGGACGGAACTCAGACGACGAAGTCGGACGGCGAGAAGGTGAGCATCTTCTGCGCCGCGATCGCTTCGTTGACCTTGAGCACCGTCACGGCCGAGGCAAATGCCTGTTCGCCGGGGCAGTTGAGAGGTGTGCCCTTGCGAACCGCATCGAAGAAGTTCTCGAGGTGCGGCTGGTGGATGGCCTTGTCGAGGGTGACCGGGATGTCCCAGGCAGAGAGCTGCGCGGTTTCGCGGACATCGACGGTGGCGGCCTTGGACGGGCCTCCGAGCTTCTTCACGCCGGGTTTCTCCCAGGGCTTGACCGGGGCCGGGGCGCCTTCGCCCGTGTCGGGCTTGGCGATGAAACCCTTGGCGACGAACGGCTCCCATTCCGGGGCGCGGGCCTCGCGGTAAAGCTTGGTGAACTTCGGGTTTTCGGAGATCTTGAGCGCGCCTTCGTCACCCATGAAGTACTCGGAGTAGCCACCGCCAGCGCTGGTGGTGGTCAACACCTGGTATTGGGCGCGGACGACGCCGTCCTTCGTAGCGTACTCGTAGATGATGAAGGCGTTGTCGTACCACTCGTGGCTCTTGTAGTAGTCCACACCGCCGCTGGCGATGCACATGCGCGGGTTGGCGTCGAGCATCCAGTTGTAGATGTCGATCTGGTGCGCCCCGAGGTCGGAGACGGGGCCTCCGGCGTACTTCTTGAACCAGCGCCAATTCCGGAACTCGTGCATGTTGGCGTAGCCGTACTTGTTCAGCTTCGCCTCCGGGATGCCCTGGCCATTGGGGAAGCCGAAGTCTTCAGTCACGGCCCGGTGCCATTGTCCGGTGATATTGGTGATCCGGCCGAGGAGGCGGCCTTCGCGGACGATCTTGTCGCGGGCATGCTGGTACCGCGGATTGCTGCGGCGCTGGTGGCCGATCTGCAGCAGTTTCTTGGCCTCGCGGGCGGCGACCACCATGGAGCGCGCGCCCTCGACCGTGTTCGACATCAGCTTCTCGCAGTAGACGTGCTTGCCGAGCTTGAGCGCGGCGTTTGTGTGCACGTGGTGCATGAAGTCCGGGGTGGCGACGATGACCGCGTCGAGGTCCTTCACGGTCGCCAGCATCTCCTGATAGTCTTCGAAGGGCTGGGCGGCGTGATTGAACTTCTTCAGCAGGCGCTCGGTCCGGGTGAGGTTGTACGGCCAGATGTCGCACACGGCCTGGAAGCGCACGCCGGGGATGTTCAGCGCGGCGTTGGCGAGGATGCGGCCTTCTTCGCCGCAGCCAATCAGGGCGACATTGACCGTGTCCGCCTTCGCAGCGGCGCCGACTTCGGCACCCCGCGTGACGTACGGTGCGGCGGCAATGACCGCGCCCAACTTGGCGCCCGTGCTCAGGAAATCGCGCCGGGAAAGAGGAGGGGATTCAGCCATGGAGGAGAGGGATTGGCGGTTTAGTTATTCTGGTCGGCCCAAAGCGCAAGGCGCTCGTACTTCACCAGCAGGAGGGCGCCGGCAAACATGACCATGTGCATGCCGAGCCAGGCCACGCCTTCACCTTCCTGCACCGCCATCAGGCCGAAGGAGAGGCTGACGTAGAGGAGGCCGGTGACGAAGAGTGAAACCCGGGACTTGATCCCAAGGAGCACCGCGAGGCCGAGCAGCACGAGCAGGTAGCCGAGCGACATCGCATAGAACTTGGTCATCCAAAGCGGCATGAACGAGGCGCTGGTGATGCCTTGGGCCATGCGCCCCATGTTCTTGTAGTAGTTCTCGAAGGAGTAGCTGCCGCCGCTCTCGAATTTCTCGACGCCGGCGAGGAGAGTGCGCAGCCCCAGCCAGAGCCGGAGAAGCAGAAACGCCCCGGTGTATTCGAGGCGGGAGTTGCAGCAGTTGTTCGAGGCGGGATTTTCGCTCATGGTGGAGGGGACGAGTTAGGGACGGAAGAAAGGGGGGCGGCTCACGCCGACACGAGACGGTTCACCCGGGGAGGAGGTTGCAACGGGAACCGTCGAAGCGTCTCGGCGCAGGGCATGGCTGGCACACAAGGGGAACTTCTACGGGTGATTTTGCCGCGCGGTCGAGCCTTACCTTATGCCGAACCAAAAAATGCGCTCAGATGGAAAAAATGCGCGCACTGAAATTCGTCATGGTGGGAGCCGCTGAGTCGCCTTCGGAAGCGGCAACCGGCCCGGAGTTCCGGCGGCGGCCGGTCTCCGGGACCGGAAGCGCGCGGATAGTGTCGGCCGCCACGGACTCTGGGCGCCGGCGCGCGGGACTACGAACCTTCGGCAACAGCGGCGCGGGCCGCCGCCTGGAGTCGGGCGCGGTTGACCTTGCCGGCGCCTAGATCGGGCCAGGAGGTGAGGAGGAGGAAGCGCTTGGGGCGCTGGTGAGGGGCGAGACCGGACACCGCGCGCTCGAGGTCCGGCGCGCGGCCCTCCGGACGGGGATAGCACGCGACGAGGACCTCCCCCCATTCCGGGTCGGGAATTCCAACCACGGCAACGTCCCGGAATTCGCCGCTGTTCCGGAGGAGCAGTTCGACCTCCGCGGGGTGCACTTTCTCGCCCCCGGAGATGACCGCCGCGTCGCGGCGGCCCAGCACCCTCAGGTGTCCCCGCGCATCAAACTCACCCAGGTCGGCGGAGACGAATTCGGCATCCGGATTCCACTCCGGCCAATACCCCCGGCAGACGGAACGCCCGCCGACGTGGATCACTTGATCGCCGTCCAGACGCAACCGCGCATGGGGCAGCACGGAACCGCAGGTGCGGTCGCCCCCCCGGAAATCTCCCGGAAGCTGGGCCGCCACCATGGCGGCGGTTTCCGTCATCCCGTAGGTCAGCGACACCGGGAGGCCCGCCGCCACGGCGGCATCGGCCAGTGTCGCCCAGGTGGGGCCGCCGCCGAGGAAGACATGACGGAAACCGCGCAGCCACGCGGCAGCGCCGTCCACCGCCAGAAGACGCTGCAATTGGGTGGGGACGAGCGACAGCACCCACCCATCCGGTCGGGCCGAAAGGACGGGAAAGTCGGCGGCTTCGAGGCGCTTCCAGTCCCAGGCGAGATGAGTTCCGCGGGTCGCGGCGCTGCGCACGCGCGCCATAAACCCGCTGACGTGGTGCGCCGGGAGGACGTCCACGGCGTTGATCCGCTCGAGGCCAAAGTGACGCTGCATTCCCTCGACGGCGGCCTGCAGCGTGGTCTCGTCATGGCGCGCAAACTTCAACCCTCCGCTCGAGCCCCCGGTCGGGAGGCAGAGCCACCCGCGGGGGTCGCCGCCGGGACGGAGATCCCGCAGTAGCGTCTGGCGGTCAAATTCGGCTTGGTCACGGTCGCCCTGGCGGCGCGGCCGGAGGAAGGTGATGCTTCCGATCTCCTCCGCGCACCCGGTGGCGGCAGCAAGATTCGCTAGCTCAGCGCGTTCCATAGGGCCTCCTCGTTTCCAGCGACGACGTCCTCGACGCGCAGGAACGGCACGGGTGCCGGCACGGCATCGAAGCTGGGATTCTCAAAGAGGGGGAAGACGCCGAAGCCCAGCGCGGCCGCGGTCCCTTCCCAAGCGAAGGCGGCGCGGAGCGCAGCCCGGGCTCCGATGGCGGTCTCCAGCGCGGATGAGAAGACCACTCGCGCCCGCGCGAGGGAGAGCGCGGCCAGGGTGCCGGTGAGATCGGCCACGAGCGCCGGCTTGACGACAAACCAGCCGGGCCACCCCGCGCCCAGCCAGCGAACCACGTCCTGATCGCCCACGACGGATTCGTCGAGCGCGAGCGGGGTCGGAAAATCCGCGGCGAGGCCGAGCAGGAGATCGTCGATCCGGGAGCGCTCAGTCGCGGTGGCGGTTGGCGGCGCGAGGCAGGGTTGTTCGACGAACTCCACCGGGCGTTCCGCACATCGCTCCAGCCACCGCTGGGCCTGACGGCCGTCCCACGCGCCGTTGGCGTCGAGACGCAGGCGGGCCCCGGCCGGCAGCGCCGCGCAGACGTCGTCGAGCAGCGCCAGTTCGTCGGCGACGGGTCCGACGCCCACCTTCCACTTGAAAGTCCGAAAACCCAGCTCGGCCCGCGTCGGCAGTACCTCAAGGGCGCCCCGCCCGGCCGGCAGCAGGGCGGCGACGGCGAGGTGCGGGTGGCGGGGGACGGGGGGCGTGGCGAGGGCGGAGGCGACCGCCGCGCGCAGACAGCCGAGTCGAGTGGGAAGTCGGGCCAGGAGATCCGTGGAGGTCGTGGCGCCGAGCGCCGCACAGGCCTGCACGACCTCGTCCACGGACTCCGTTCCAAACCATGGGATGGGTGCGGCCTCGCCCCAGCCGATGACTCCGGAGGCCTGCTCCAGGCGCACGATCACGCCCTCGCGAGCTGGCCACCAGCCGTGCGCGGTGCGCACCGGAACCCGAAAAGGGGCCCGGTAGCGCCGGAACTCGAAACGCACCTCCATCCCCGCAGGAAAGAAGAGCGCGGTCTCGATGCCAAACCCGAACATGCCCGGAAGGAAGTCCCGGAGCCTGGGCGACCGAGGTCCGCCCGTCGGCGGGCTTTTTCCTCAGGATCAAATGAAATGAGACGATACGGGAAATGGACCTTCCGTTGGCCGGCTCTTCAACGACGGAGGGCTTGGTCGTACCTATGAAACTCACACTGAAAGTCAGGTTCCTGGTGCTCATCTCGCTGCTCACCCTGGTGGCAGTCACCTTTGGGGTGACGGCTTTTATCATGAGCCGCAATTCGCTCTCGAAGATCGATACCCTGCAGGTGACGGGCCTGGCGATTCGGCAGCACATGGATGGGGATATGATGCATGAAGCGCTGCGGGGCACGGTCCACGCCGCCCTGTTGGCGGGGAGGGGAGACGAGGTGAAGGTCGACCGGAACGAACTGCAGGGTGAGGTGCGCCGCCAAGCCGGGCGCTTCCGCGAACAGGTGGCGGCCAATCTCCGTCTGCCGTTGCCGCCGGAAATCCTGGCGGCAATCCAGCGGCTCGAACAGCCGGTACGGGCGTACACCGAATTGTGCGAGCGGGTGACCAACCTGGCTTTCACGGATCGCCCGGCAGCCCTGCGGGAATACCGGAAGGTGGAGACCGATTTTGCGGAACTCGAGAAACTGCAGGACACGACGGTGCATCTCCTGTTGGCGGAGAACGAGCAGGCTAGGGCCGGAAGTGCCCGGGCCGGCGAACTGTTCCTCCGCGTGCTCGTTATCACCTTCGGCATCGCCGGGGTCATCTGCTGCTTCTTCCTCTACAAGATCCACACCCTGGTGAACTTCATGCACAACATGCTGGTGGAACTGGATCGGACCACCAAGGGCACCCTTACCAGCGCCGCCAATCTCGCCAACGTCAGTGCGACACTCGCGGACGGCTCGTCGACCCAGGCGGCGGAACTGCAGACCAGCACCGCGTCGCTGACGCAGATGGCCGGGATGACCCGCGAAAGCGCGAGCCATGCGGTTTCCGCGGAGAAACTCGCCAACCGAACCCGCCAGTCGGCGGACACCAGCGCCACGGATATGCGAGACATGCAGCGCGCCATGGTCGATATCCAGGAGTCGAGCGTGCAGGTGGCACAGATCATCAAGACCATCGACGAAATTGCCTTCCACACCAACATCCTGGCACGCAATGCCGCCGTCGAGGCGGCGCGCGCCGGCGAGGCCGGCCTGGGGTTTGCCGTGGTCGCCGAGGAGGTGCGCAACCTCGCGCAGCGCTCGGCCGAAGCCGCCAAGGAGACTGGGCGGCAGATTTCCGAGGCCAGCCGGCGCAGCGAGCAAGGAGTGAAACTGAGTACCAAGGTGACGGAGAGCCTCTCGAGCATGACGAGTCTGGCGCGGGAACTCGAAGGCGTGATCGCTGAAATCGCCTCGGCCTCGCAGAAGCAGAGCGCCGGCATTGAGCAGGTGTCGGGGGCCATCGCGGCCATCGACCGGGTGACCCAGGAAAATGCCTCTCACGCCGGAGAGGTGACGGCCCTCGTGGCCCACCTGCGCGAACAGGCCGAGAAACTCCGGCTGCCGATCGCCTCCCTCGTCGTGCTGCTATACGCGCGTCCTCCGCGGGAGGGTCTGCCGGCCGGTTCGGCGGCATCCGGGACTCCGGTGCGCCCGGAAGCGACCGCCGCCAATCGCGTGCGAGTTCGCAGCCCCAGGGCCGAGCGCACTCCGGTCCTGGCCAGTTAAGGCGGACGACGCCCGGGTGACCGGGCGGGCTGCGGCGGCGTCAGGCCACGACGTGAAGATTCACGTTGCCCTTGGCGCGGGGCGGGGTACTCCGATTCCGGCAACTCACGATGAAGGTTGCCACCTCCACTGCTTCCACCGCCGCGTCGGTTGACGGCGAGTTCTTCCAGCCCGCCGAGGCGTTCTTCCGGGCCAACCTGCCCACCGCGCTGACGTTCGACGACGTCTCGCTCGCCACGCTTTATTCGGAGATCCTGCCCAAGGACGCCGACACCTCGACCTCTCTCGGGGAAAACCTGCGCCTGCAGATCCCCGTGATCTCGTCGGACATGGACACCGTCACCGAGTCGCGGATGGCGATCGCGATGGCGCTGAATGGTGGGCTGGGCCTGATCCACTACAACATGGCGCCCAAGGACCAGGTGAAGGAAGTCGCACGGGTGAAGCGGCATATCCACGGGCTGATCCAGGACCCGATCACGGTGCGACCGGAGCAGCTGATCGGTGATGTTCTGGCGATGATCGACACGAAGCGCTTCGCCTTTTCCACCTTCCCGGTGGTGGATGAGGGCGGGGTGCTCTCGGGTTTGCTTTCCGGCAATGTCGTGAAGGACCGCTACAAGACCAAACGGGTGGCGGAGGTGATGACCCCGCGCGATCAGTTGAAGACGGAGAAGCAGCGGGCGGTGGCGAAGGACCCCATCAAGGCGGCGGATCGATTCTTCAGCGAGAATGTCGGCATCAACAAGATGCTCGTCGTCGACGAGTCGGGACACTTGCGGGGCCTGATCACGGCGTCGGACGTCGAGCGCATCACCGCGGAGGCGAAGTCCCGCCGGAAGCCGGCGCGCGACCACGATTTTCGCCTCGTCGTGGGCGCGGCCCTGTCCCCGGTGCGCAAGCCGGACGGCAGCCTGGACCGGGAGCGCATCCTGGAGCACGTGGGGCACCTGGTTTCGGAGCACGTCGATTGCGTGGCGGTCTCGACCGCCCATGGGCACACCGCCGGGGTCGGCGAGGTGGTCCGGCTCGTGCGGGGCGCGTTCAAGGATCTGACGATCGTGGCGGGCAACGTCACGAGCGGAGCGGGCGTGGCCTTCCTCGCGGACTGCGGCGCCAACGCGATCAAGATCGGCCAGGGCCCGGGCTCAATCTGCACGACCCGGATCGTGGCCGGGGTGGGGATTCCCCAACTGACAGCCCTGTTCGTGGCGGGGGCCGCGGCGCGGCGGGCCGGAGTCCGGCTGATTGCCGATGGTGGCATCACCAAGAGCGGAGATATCGTGAAGGCGCTGACGCTATCCGACGCGGTGATCCTCGGTGGACTCCTCGCCGGTTGCCGCGAGGCTCCGGGCGAAATCCTCGAGATCAACGGCAAGGTCTACAAGCAGTACCGGGGCATGGGCTCGCTCTCGGCGATGAAGGCGGGCAGCGCCGCACGTTACGGACACGACAAGGCCGATACCACCCGCAAGGTGGCCGCCGAGGGCATCGAGGCGCTGAAGGAAGTTTCGGGCTCGGTGGACGACGTGCTCGCGACCCTCATCGGCGGCGTCCAGAGCGGCATGGGCTACCTCGGGGCGGCGACCCTGGCGGATCTTCGGAGCAAGGCGCGTTACATCCGTGTCTCCCCGGCAGGCCAGAAGGAAGCCGCGCCGCACGACGTCATCGAGGTTTCCACGCGCACCACCAGCGCCTGACGTCCGTTAGCCGCTTCCGTCGATGGCCACTCCCGCCCGCAAGACTCTCCTCGCCGTGGGCGCGCACTACGACGATTGCGTCTTCGGCATCCCGGGCATCCTGCTGCAGGCAGCCCGTCGGAATCATCGGGTCGTGGTGCTGTCGCTCATCGGAGACTACCGGAACTGGCCGCCGGCGCGGAACCGCGGCGACGAGCTGAAGGAGTTCTGCACCACGCTGGCGCATTACCACGGCATAGAGACGCGGTTTCTGGACTTTGCCTCCGGCCGCTTCCACCTGAACGAGGAATCGAAGCGAGCGGTCGCCCAGATCGTCGCCGAGGTGCGGCCGGACATCGCGTTCACGCTGTGGCATCGGGACCGGCATCCCGACCACGAGGCGGCGGCGGGGATCGTCCAGGCGGCGCTCCGGCTCGCGCCGCGCATCCTGGACGACGACTCGGTGAAGGTGCCGGGCCAGGTTTTCGCCTACGACAACGGGCCCGGCCACACGATTGGCTTCGAGCCCAACACCTTCGTCGATGTCACCGACGTCTGGACTTCCGCGACGGAGTGGCTGGGGCAGTTGATGGCGTTTGTTCGCCAGAAACCCTACGATGAGACGGCACTGGACCCGGCGGTGACCGCCAAGGCGACGCTGGCGCGTTATCGGGGCGCGGCCTGCGGGGCAACCTATGCCGAGGCGGTCTGGGCGATGCAGACCCGCGCGACCACGATTTTCTGATTCTGTGGGAGGTCGCGCCGGCTATTCGCCGATGCACCAGAGGAAATCCTGGCGCGGCTCCCCGGCCTTCGTGCTGCGCAGGTAGAGGCGATTGCCGCAGATGACGGGGGAGGCGATGGCCTCATCGCCGAGCTTGTTCTGGGCCAGCAGGGCGAACTTTCCCGGGTTCGCCTCGAAGACGGAGGTCACACCCTTGAGGCTGGTGACATAGATCCGGTCCCCGAGCATCACGGGCGACGCGTAGAAATCGCGGTCGACCTTTTCCCGCCACACTTCGGTGCCGTCGCTGGCCCGCCAGCACACCGCCTGGCCGGCGTCGAGCACGGCATAGAGGTGCCCGTCCTTGACGAGCTTCGATGGCACATAGGCGCGGGTGTTGTTCTGCCAGGCGATGCGGCCGGAGCCGTCGGCTTCGACGGCGGTGACATTGTTGCGCGGATAGCCGCCGCTGACAAAGACCCGCTGGCCGTCAGTGACGGCCGTCGTCACGCACTCCTCGGTGGAGCCGTCGATCTGCCACAGCGGCTTGCCGGTGCGCGGGTCGAGGCTGGTGATCAGATTGCAGCCGCCGAGGACGAGTTGAACGCGACCGGCGGCGGTGAGGAGCGCCGGAGTGGTGTAGTTGGCGATCTTCGGCCGGGCGTGCTGCCAGACAAACTCGCCGGTCTTGCGATCAAGGGCGGCGATCACCCCTCCGCCGCGATGGTCGGCGCTGACGATCACGAGGTGCTCAAAGAGGACCGGCGAGGAGCCGAAGCCCTGGTGCATGACGAAGTCGCAGATCCGTTTCTGCCATAGGATCCGGCCGGACGGATCGAGCGCGGTCGTGTGGATGCCCTTGTTGTTGGGAAAATTGATGAACAGGCGTTCGCCATCCCACGTCACCGAAGAAGCAGCCGGGGACGAGTTGCGATGGGCACCGGAATCGAGCGAGCCGCGATGCACGACCGTCTCCCAAAGTTGCCGGCCGCTGGCGCGGTCGAGGCAGAGGACGATCTGCTCCTGGGCCACGGGATCGGCACTCGTGAGGAAGATGCGCTCCCCTACGATGGTGGGCGAACTGTGACCGCGACCCCGCAGCGGTGCCCGCCACTTGACGTTTTCGGTTTCGCTCCAACGTGTCGGTACCGACTGGCCGGCCGCGGCGTGACCATCGCCCTTGGGACCGCGCCAGCCCGGCCAGTCGGCGGACGATCCCGGGGCGGCGGCGAGTGGCAGGGCGAGGGTGAGGACGAGGAGGGGAAGAGTGAAGCGCATGGGAAAGCGCGGCTACTGTTGCGAGCGCGAGGCGCCGCGCAAGCGGAAGCTGTCGTCGTGGAGGACCGGCGGGCGAATCGACCTCGCCCCAGCCGGGTCCGACTCCGAAGCGGCAGAGGCGTGGCGAGGTCGCCCCGCCCCACGAGCGCAATCAGGCAGGGCTAAATCGGCTCGAAGCGTGCCTGGAAGAAGCGGAGGTACTCGGGCTCGTACACCATGCGCAGGCCGCGTGGTTTTCGCGGTTGGTGATAAACCGCTTCGACCGACTCCGCCACGACATCCATGTGCGCCTGGGTGTAGACGCGGCGGGGGATGGTCAGGCGCACGAGTTCGAGCTTCGGGAAATGGTGCTGCCCCGTCCGGACATCGCGTCCGGCGGAGACGATGCCCCGCTCCATCGCGCGGACGCCGGCGTCGAGGTACAGTTCCGCGGCCAACATCTGCGCCGGGAACTGGTCCTGCGGCATGTCCGGATAGAAGCGGCGCGCGTCCAGGTAGATGGCGTGGCCGCCGACCGGCACGACAATCGGCACCCCGGCGGACTGGAGGAGTTCGCCGAGGTACTCGACCTGGCCGACGCGGGCGCGCATGTGGTCATCCTGGACGGACTCCTCGATGCCGCGCGCCATTGCCTCCATGTCGCGACCGGCCATGCCGCCGTAGGTGTGCAGTCCCTCGTAGACGACGACGAGGTTGCGGGCCTTGTCGGCCAGGGCGTCGTCGTTGAGCGAGAGCCAGCCGCCGATGTTCACCAGGGGATCCTTCTTGCCGCTCATCGTGCAGCCGTCGGTGTAGGAGCAGAATTCGCGCAGGATGTCGGCGCAGGTCCGATCCGCACAACCGGGCTCGCGGCACTTGATGAACCAGGCGTTTTCCACGGCGCGGGTGGCGTCGAGCATCACGGGCACACCATGCCGGGAGCAGAGCTCGCGCACGGCGCGGGCATTGGCGAGGCTGACAGGCTGGCCGCCGGCCATGTTGACGGTGGCGGCGAGACAGACGTAGGGAACACGCTCGGCGGTGGTGAGGACGTGCTCGAGTTTGGCGAGGTCGACATTTCCCTTGAACGGGTGGGGATCGGCGGGGTCATGGGCCGCGTCGATGACGACGTCGACGAACCGGGCACCCGCATGCTCCTGGTGATACCGCGTCGTCGTGAAGTACATGTTTCCGGGCACCGTGTCCCCGGGGCGGATGAGAATCTGGCTGAGGATATGTTCGGCGCCGCGGCCCTGGTGGGTGGGGATGAGGTGGCGGTAGCCATAGTGACGGCGGACCGTGTCCTCGAGGTGGTAGAAGTTCTTGGAACCCGCGTAGGCCTCATCCCCGAGCATCAACCCCGCCCACTGCCAGTCGCTCATGGCGCTGGTGCCGGAATCCGTGAGGAGATCGATGTACACATCCTCCGAGCGGAGGAGGAAGGTGTTGTAGCCCGCCGCGGTGAGGGCGGCGGCGCGCTGATCGGCGGTGGTGAGCCGGATCGGCTCCACCATCTTGATCTTCCAGGGTTCGGCCCAGGAGCGGCGGCGCAGCTGCTGCCCGGCGGTGCGGAGGGGAGGGGGAGAAGACGTGGAGGAATTTGGCATGGTAAGGGGAATCAGGCCGACGGTGCGAGCGGTCAACGAGAATGCCGCCGATCCGAGCTGTTCCAGTGTTCGCCCAAAATCGATTTTGCCGCGGCGGCGAACGGGTTGTTCGGAGTGGTCGCCGCGCGATCAAGTACCCGACGAGCGTCAAGGGGGTTCGACGGCGCGTCGTGCCCCGCGCTGACGGCTCGACGGCGCGGGACCGGCCGGCCAGGATGAGGCCATGAAGACCCGTGGTGCGACCCCTTCCGTGTCCCGGCGCGATTTCCTGGGATTCAGTGCGGCAGCGATGCTCGGCGGCGTGGCGGCCGGCGTCCCGTCCTCCCTTGGCGCCCCGGCCGGCGGGAGATCGCCGAGCGTGGCGGAGAATGCGCGGGAAGGCTCGCGGGACTGGCAGTTGACGCGGGTGCAGGTGGACAAGGCCGGGTTTCGCTCGCCCTGGATCGAGGGCTACTGCTCGCGCCAGAGTGTGGCCGCGGGCGAGACCATCGAAGTGATGGTGTCGACCAACCCGCCGCGACGCTTCCGGCTGGAGGTGTATCGTACGGGGTATTACGCGGGGCGCGGCGCCCGGAAGGTGGCCGAGTTCGGACCCTTGCCGGGCCGGACGCAACCCACGCCGGCGCCCGGGGAGAAGAACCTCCATGAATGCCGTTGGGAGCCGGCGGTGAAGATCGCCATTCCGGCGGAGTGGGTGAGCGGGGTCTACCTCGGGCGCCTGACCACGATTCCGGAGCAGGCCGACGAGCCGTACTGGCAGAGCCACGTCGTGTTCATTGTGCGCGACGACCGTCCCGCCGACATCCTCTTTCAGTGCAGCGACAACACCTGGCAGGCCTACAATCGCTGGCCGAACAATTACTCGATCTATACGCACCCGAAGGGCAACCAGGGGCCGTGGGCGGACGTGAGTTTCGATCGCCCCTATGGCCGGGAAGCCCAGTGGCAGGGCATCGTGAACGATCCCCGCACCGTCGGCTCCGGCGAATGGCTGTGCTTCGAATTCCCGCTGGCGTACTGGCTCGAGCAGCAGGGCTACGACGTCACGTATTGTTCGAACAGTGATCTGGTGACGCCCGAGCGGGGGCTGAAGTGCAAGGCGTTCCTGAGCGTCGGCCACGACGAATACTGGGACCTCCGCCAGTTCCGGACCGTGGAGAAGCTGCGGGACGCCGGGGTGAACCTGCTGTTCCTGTCGGGCAACTCGGTCTGCTGGGTGACGCCGTTTCACCAGAGCTGGGATGGCCGGCCGAACCGCATCATCTTCCGGGGCGGACCCTACGGGGCCAATCAGGAGTACGCGGTGAACCGCGAGAAGAACCACGGGCCGTTTCCGCACCGGGGGCCGGACGAGGGGCTCCTGATGGGCGCCCGAAACGTCGAACCCGTGAACGGCGGCGGCGATTGGTTCTGCGTGAAGCCGGAGCACTGGCTGTTCGCCGGAACCGGAATGAAGGCCGGGGAGAGCATTCCGGGGTTGATTGGCTGGGAGTACCACGGACAGCCGGCGACGGAGATTCCCGGGCTGGAGGTGGTCGGCGCCGGGACGGCGTGGGTGAGTGGCGTGCGTCCGCAGCAGTGGACGGCGACGGTGTACCCGGGCCCCAAGGGCAACTTTGTCTTCAACGCCGCCACGATCTGGTGGGCCCAGGCGATGGCGACGCCGCCCGGACATGTCCTGCCCTGGTCACATTGGAGCCGGCCGCACGGTCCCGACGAACGGGTCCAGCGCATGATGACCAACCTGCTCGAGCGGGCGAAGTGCCGCCGAGGTACCTAAGCCGGTGCTACCGGATCAGATCGGCGGTTCGTCCTTCCGCGCGTGGAGGTCGGCGAGCATCTGCTGCCAGTAAGGCGCGAGGAAGGGCGGATTCCGGAGCGAGTCGTTGATGTAGGAACGATCCGCGCGGGAGAGGTCCAGCACTGCGGTGATCATCTCCTCCTGGTAGTAGCCGGCCTCGGCCAGCGGGATGCCGCCCGGTTCGCGGATGAACGAGGAACCGCTGGAGGTCTGCTTGCCGTCGGGGGCTTCGCCGATGGTGTTGGCAACACAGTGGAAGATGCGCGAATTGGGGCCAACCGGGAGCTGCGCCCGGCCCGCGGTGCGCTTCCAGCACACCGCCTCAATCTCGTCGGAACTGCAGGAGGGATGAAATAGGATCTGCGCGCCCGCCATCGCGGGCAGCCGGTACAGCTCCGGATGGCGGCCGTCGCGGCAGATGACCAGCGTGCACAGAATCCCGTCGATCGAGAACAGGGCGAGCTTGTTGCCGCCGCGGCAGTACTTGCGCTCGTCGCGCCCGGCCATGTGCACCTTGGCGTATTCGTGCACGATTGTCCCCTCTGGATTGATGACGTGGGCCAGGTTGAGATGGCGATCGGAAGTCCGGCGCAGGCTGCCGGCAATCACCCAGATCCGATGTCGGCGGGCGGCCTCGCAGGTCTGGCGCAGGGCCGCGGCCACGGCCGCCGGATCCAGGCCGGCAACGTAGGGAAAATAGTAACTGGTCAGCCCGGCTTCGGGAAACAGCACGACCCGGCTGCCCGCGGCGGCCGCCGCCTCGATGAAGTGCAGGGTGCGGCTCACGTTGTATTCCAGGGAGCGGGCCCAGTGGAGCTGGACACACGAGACTTGCAGCGAGGCAGGGGCGGGCGGCGTGGTCATGCCGCTCTTCTTGGGATGGGCGGCCCCGGAGGCAACGCCCATCCGGTGCCTCGCGCGGAGAGACCGGGCCGGCGAATCGAGTTGAAGCGGAGGCGGAGGTCGCGAGAACTTGGCGGCATGCGAGTGCTGTGCGTGCACGCCCATTTCGACGATTTCGAGTTCGTGGCGGCGGGGACCTTCGAGCTCCTGCGCCGGCGGGCGCTGCCGGGGTTTCGCTCCCGGGTGCTCGTGTGCACCGACGGAAGGTCGGGCCACCAGTTTCGAACCCGGGCGGATACCGCAAAGGTGCGGCTGGCCGAGCAGCAGGCGAGCGCGGCGATCGGCGGCTACGAATTCGAGTTGCTGCGCCGTCCCGACGGGCGGCCTTTCGAAGAGGCCTGCCACCTGCCGACGCGGGAACTGCTCGCCGCCCTCTGGCACGCGATCCGGGAATTCGAACCGGATTACCTCTTCTGCCCGCCGCTGCCGGCCGATCCGCTGGCCGGGATTCACCCGGATCATGTGACGGTGGCCGAAGCGGTGCGGCGCGTCGCCTACATGATCAATGTCCCGCACGCCTTCCTGGACGTGTACCCGGTGGCGGACGAGACGACCTCGCGGTGGATCAAGACGCCGGTGATCCTGAATACGTACGACGCCTACCTGGGCGGCACCAATGCCGGAGACTTGGTGGTGGACGTGGGAGCGGCCTTCGACGTGATCGCGGCGGAGTCGTGGTGTCACCAGAGCCAGATCAACGAGTGGCTGCCGTGGGTGGCCCGCCACCACATCGAGGCCACCGCGGATCTTCCGGCGTGGAAGGAGAAGCTGCGCGGACGGTTTGCGCGGCAGGCGCGGGAGCTCGGCCTGCCGGCGTCCGGGCTGAACGAGGTGTTTGCCGTGACCGCCTGGGGCGTGGTCCCGACCTGGGAGCAACTTGCCCGCGACCTGCCCCTGGAGGCGACCGATCCCGGACGTCGCGAGCGCCTGGAGCGGCGCCTGGCATCCTGGGCGTAGTCGGGACCCGCTGCCCGCCGTGTTCGCGCCACGGGGCAGACGCCGGGTTCAGATTTCCCAGTCGTGATGGTGGGTGGGGGAGCCGACCTGGCCGACCAGAGTCTCGTTCTTCCGGCGAGAGCGAATCACGAGGTTGTCGCCCTTGAAGTACGCGACCGACTCGTCCGGGATCGAGCGCATCAGCCACACGTTGGAACCGATGATCGAGTGGGCGCCCACGCGAGTGTCGCCGCCGAGGATGGTGGCATGGGCGTAGATCGTCACGTGATCCCCGATGTCCGGGTGGCGCTTCACCCCCTTGATGGGGTTGCCTTCCGCGTCGAGGTCGAAGGACTTCGCCCCGAGCGTGACCCCCTGGTAGAGTTTGACGTGCGAGCCGACCGTGGCGGTCTCGCCGATGACGACGCCGGTGCAGTGATCGATGAAGAAGTGACTGCCGAGCCGGGCGCCGGGGTGGATGTCGCAGCCCGTGCGTTCGTGCGCGTATTCGGTCAGCATGCGGGGCAGCAATGGCACCCCCTGGTGGTAGAGCACATGCGCAAGACGCTGCAGTGAGATCGCCAGCACGCAGGGGTAGGCGAGGATGATCTCGTCGACACTGCGGGCGGCGGGGTCGCCGGCATACGCGGCCTCGACGTCGGTGCGGATGATGGCGCGAACCGCCGGCAGCTGGCGCAGAAAAGCGGTGGCGAGTTCCCGGGCGCGTTCGCCCGGGTTCTCACTGCGGGTGAAACGCAGGCACTTCTCGATTTCCGCGGCGAGCCGCCGATCGATCTGGCCGAGGAGACGGTCCACCAGGCCGGGCAGTTCCCGTTCGGTCGGTGCCGGCTCGTCGAAGTAGCCGGGAAACAGCAGATGCATGCAATCGGCCGCGAGCTGGTTGACCGACTGCTCGGACGGCAGGTTGAAGCCATCCAGGTGGTTGATCCCGCCATGACTGCGATACGAGGCCAGGAGGTCCTGTTTGATCGAGTCGAGGTGCATGGCGGCGGCCCGACGGTGAATAGCACCCAGGCGGACGTGGCGAGTCCGAATCGCGGCATCATTTCACCGGGGAACGGCCGAGTTTAGAGGCGGGGAGGCAGGACCGGACGGAAGAGGGTGGAATGGTCGCCCGGGCCCTGGTGATGACGAAGTCTGGATTCGACATTTGCAAAACACTGGCCACAGTTATTCACAAGATATCCACACCCACCCGATGGAACACCTGCGCGGGGCCCAAGCCCCCCTCTCGCGGATCAAGGTTTCAGCCAAGGTAAAGACTTTCGTACTCGATACGAACGTCCTGCTGCACGACCCGCAATCGCTCTTCAAGTTCGAGGAAAACAACCTCGTGATCCCCGTCGAGGTCCTCGAGGAGCTCGACGCAATCAAGGGTGAGCAGTCGACCGAGCGGGGACGCAATGCGCGGCGGGTGCACCGCCTCCTGCAGGAATTGCTGCCAGACACCCGGGCGATGCACGAAGGCGTCGAGCTCGAGAACGGCGGCACGCTGTCGATCATCATCAATCCGTATCTGGTCAACCCCGGACACCGTTCGCCGGCGATGGAGCGGCTGCGGGCCATCCTCCCGGACCTGACCAAGAAGGATAACCGGATCCTGGCGGCGGCGTTGTATGTGCAGGATCATTACCCGCCGCCCACCATCCTCGTGACCAAGGATGTGAACGTGCAGCTCAAGGCGCGGGCGGTGGGGCTCGAATCGGAGGACTACCTCAACGACAAGGTGCCGGCGGTGGACGACGAGGCGAGTTACCAGGAGATTCCGTTGACGATTTACGAGCTCCAGCGGTTCTGCTCCGAGGGTGGGTTCGACGTGGGCCCCGGGGCGGCGCGGCGGCTCTATCTCAACGAGTACGTCCTTCTCCGCTCCGACGAGGGCAAGACCATGCCGGCGCGCTACCAGGGCGATGGCGTGGTCCGCCGGCTCAAGGTGCCCGACTTCGTCAAGGCGCCCGGGGGCATCCCGATCCGGGCCCGCAATCTCGAACAGCAGTTCCTGATGGATGCGCTGCTCGACGAGAGCATCGCCCTGATCACCTGCTTCGGCAAGGCCGGCACCGGCAAGACGCTGCTCTCCACGGCGTGCGCCCTGCACCAGATCTGCGACGAACACTCGCGCTACGACGGCCTCTCCATCTCCCGGCCGGTGATCGCCCTCGGAAAGGACATCGGGTTCCTGCCCGGATCACTCGAGGAGAAGATGAAGCCGTGGCTTCAGCCGTATCACGACGCCCTGGAGGTGCTGATTCCCTCCAAGCCCCCGAAGGATCCGCAGTTCGCCGCCAAGAAGATCTCGAAGAAGAAGCACAAGAAGCACGAGGCGCACCTGCTGGCCTCGATGACCGCGCCGCAGCCGAGCCATGCCAGCCAGAACGGCGGCCACGGTGGCGGTTCCGTGATCAAGCCGTACGAACGTCTGCTCAAGAGCGGTTTGGTCGAGATCGAGGCGCTGGCGTTCATCCGCGGACGTTCCATCGCCCGTCGCTTCTTCATCCTGGATGAGGCGCAGCAGCTGACGCCACATGAAGTGAAGACCGTGATCACGCGGATCAGCGAAGGCTCCAAGATTGTCCTCATCGGGGACCCCGCGCAAATCGACAATCCCTACGTCGATTCCCGCAGCAACGGGCTCGTCTTCTGCCACGATCGCATGAAGGGCCAGGCCATCGCCGCCCATGTGAAACTGACGAAGGGCGAGCGCTCGCGGCTGGCCGAACTCGCGGCGGACCTGCTGTAGCCTCGGCGGTCTCGCGACCGCGCTCCGGGAGGGATGCCGAGGACGCGCGAGCGGTCGCGTGCCCGCAGGCGGGCAACGCCGTACCGGTCAGGCCTCCGCCCGCGACGGCAGGAGGCTCGGCTTGCCGGCGCGGCGCGCGGCGAACTCCATGGTCGCGGCAAACAGGCCCGTGAAGAACAGGTCGCTCAGCAGGGTGTTGCGGAAAAACAGGAGCGTGGGCGGAAATTCCGGGCGGCCCAGGGTGAGCGCCTGCCACCATCCGGCGAGGTTCTTCAGGTAGAAGGGGTCGCGCACCCAGGCGTCGGTGTTGGTCGCCAGGTAGAAGAGCACTGATCCGGCGAGGGCCCCGCCCAGGAGCGTCACCCAGCTCTTGTGGCGTGCGACCCACTGGCCCAGGGGCAGGGCGAGGGCAAAACAGGCCGTGCGCACCAGCGCGCTCTGCCAGGTCCAGGTCTCCCCGAAGGTTGCGGCATAATAATGATCCAGATACAGGTCGGTGCCGACGAGGGCCACCAGCGGCACGAGCCACAGGCGTCGCTGGTTGAAATAGACCGCGCCGCAGAAGGTCAGCGCCATCAGCGGCGCGAAGTTAACCAGGGCGGGCGTGTGCACGGCGGCAACCCGCCAGCCGGCGGCCAGGACAAGGAGAGCGAGAGCGAGTGGCATGGCGGGACCAAAATGGGAGAATTCCCGCGCGACACAAGCGTCAGAGTAGCCGCATTCCTTGGAAATCTCCGCGCACCTATTGTTCGGCTTCGCGGGCCCAGAGCCAGAGGAGATCCGCGAGCCGGTTGACGTACTGGGACAGTTCCGGGCGCAGCTTCCGGCCGTAGCTGGAGAGCGCGCAGAGTCGGCGCTCCGCCCGCCGTCCGGTGGCGCGGGCCACGTCGAAGGCGGCTGCCAGGGCATTGGCCCCGGGCGTCGCCCAGCCGTCAAAGCGCAAGCCCTGCGCCTCGAGGGTGGCAATCGCTTCATCCAGGGCACTCACCGCCGCGGGCGTGAGCTTCGCAAACTTGGAGCCAGCGTAGCGGGTGAGATCCTCCTCGGCGCAGGCGACCTCGCCCATGAGGGTGATCAGCTCGCGCTGGATCTCGGTGACCTGTTGTCGAATTCGGCCGTGCCGCTCGGATGCCCCGAGCTGCGCCTTCGCCGCCCCCAGCGCGGCATTGAGTTCGTCGAGTGTGCCCACCGCTTCGATCTGCGGATGGTCCTTCGCCACCCGCTGGCCGAACAGCAGGCCGGTCGTCCCGTCGTCGCCGGTGCGGGTCGTGATGGAGCGCATGGCGCGGGGCGCGACGTCCGGCCGGGGCCGGCTGGTTCAGGCGATGCGCCGGGCGGCGAGTTGCGCGCGCAGGCACAGCTCCGCGGCCTTGAACGCGTGGGCCTGCGTCATCGCCTTCTCCGTGCGGTTGAGGCAGTCGAGCACGAGCTGCCCGAAGAAACGGAAGCCGACCTGGCCGGCGACGTTGAGGAAGCGCTCGCCGGAATCGTCGACCAGATAGACGTTGTCCCCGGCCTTGTCGCGCCCGACATCGACGTACTTGCGCAGCTCGATGTAGCCCTTGGTGCCGAGGATCACGGTGCGGCCGTCGCCCCAGGTCGAAAGCCCGTTGGGCGTGAACCAGTCGACGCGGATGTAGTTCGACGCCCCGTTGTCACCCAGCAGGGAGGCTTCGCCGAAATCCTCGAACTCCGGCTTGTCCGGGTTGGCGAAGTTTCCGACGGCGGCCTGCGTGACGGTGGCGTCTGTTGCGCCGGTGTAGGTGAGGAACTGCTCGAACTGGTGGCTGCCGATGTCGGTCAGGATGCCGCCGTACTTGGCCCGCTCGAAGAACCAGGCCGGGCGGTTGGCTTTTCCGAGCCGGTGCGGCCCGAGGCCGATCACCTGGATGACCCGGCCGATGGCGCCGCCGGCGACGAGGTCCGTCGCGTACATGGCCGACTCCACGTGCAGCCGCTCGGAGAAATAAACCATGTATTTGCGACCGGTCCGTGCCACGGCGGCCTTGGCGTCGTCCAGTTGCGCGAGAGACGTGAACGGCGTCTTGTCGGTGAAGTAGTCCTTCCCGGCCTCCATCACGCGGACTCCGAGGGGTCCCCGATCGCACGGCACGGCCGCCGCGGTCACGAGCCGCACCTGCGGATCCCCAAGGATTTCATCGAGGGCGCGGGCGACCTTCACCCCGGGGTACTTGGCGACGAAGGCCGCCACCTTTTTTTCGTCGGGGTCGTAGACCCACTTCAGCTCGGCCCCGGCCTCGAGGAGGCCGTTGCACTGGCCGTAGATGTGGCCGTGATCGAGGTGCGCGGCGGCGAAGATGAATTCGCCCGCCTTGACCACCGGGCTGGGCTTGCCCTGCGGCGCGTAGTTCATGCCATCGGCTTTCTGGACTTGGCTCATGGGAGAGGTCGACCGGCGGCCTTGGTCTCGCGGGCGAGCGCCTTGATGGCCTCGTCGAGTCCCGCGCGGGTCTTCTTGTCCATCCGGTCGATGAAGAGGACGCCGTTGAGGTGATCCACCTCGTGCTGGATGCAGCGGGCAAAGAGCCCGGTGCAGGTGAGATCGTGCCCGAGGCCCTTTTCGTCCTGGAAGCGCACGCGGATGGCGTCGGGCCGCACGATGTCGCCGCGGATCTTGGGAAAGGAGAGGCAGCCCTCTTCGCCGGCGACCGCCGGGGTGCCGGCCGCGACGCTGACGACGGGGTTGGCGATCACCATCGGCATGAAAAGATCGAGCGGGGGCTGGCGGCCGTCGAGTTCGTAGGTAAAATCCGCGTCGGCCTCGCGCAGATCCACGACGCAAAGCTGCAGGGCACGCCCGACTTGCTGCGCCGCGAGGCCGATGCCGCCGGCGTCGTGCATGGTGTCCACCATCTCGTCCGCGAGCCGCGCAAGCGCCGGGTCAAAGGTGATAACTTTCTCGCCCTTGGTGCGCAAAACGGCATCGTTGTAGTGAACAATTCGCAGGGACATCGGTCGGAGGACGGGCAGCGTGGTTCTGCGAATTCCCGCCGGCAAATAAATACTTTGGTTCATGAGCGACTCCCCCTCGCGCGACCGTCCCCGCCTGTCTCCCGTGGCCCCGCTGGCCTTGGTGGCCGGGGTGGTGGTCGCCGCGCTGGCCTGGTTGCTGCCGGTAAACCTGAAGTCCGTCAGTCCCGCGCTGCTGCGTGCGGCTGGGGCGAATACACCGACCCTGGGCGCCCACGGGCGGGACCTGGTGGATGGGGAGCGCATCGGCCCGGCGGCCTTGGTCCTGGCGGCCGCGCGGGTGGTGGACGATCCGCGCGTGCCCGCCCTCGCGGAGGCGGTCGCGCGGTTCGCCGAGCAGCAACCCGGCCTGATGGCCTGGGGCGGCTGGGATCCGGCGCTGGACAACCTCTTCAACCTGCGTGCGACGGCGGGACGCTCTGGGAGCACCCCGGTGCTGACGTTTCTCGTCACGGTGAAGGCGCGGGAGGCGATGCGCAGCGCCCTGAGTCAATCGGGGTCCGACGGAGTGCAGGCCCTGCTGAAGTTGCGACGCCTCGAGCGGACCGGACAGTTCGTGCCGGCCGCGCGACCGGGTGGGCAGCCGCTGGATTCCCTGCTGCTCCTCACCGGACTGCTCTACCAGGGCCAGCACCTGTCACCGGCGCTGCAGCGCGAGATTCGGGCCTTGGCGGAGGCGGCCTGGCAGCAACAGGAGCTGGGACCCCTGGAAGGCGTGCTGATCGACCTGCTCTCCCTGGGACGCCGGCTCGACTGGATGCAGCTGACGCAGCTCACGCGGCGGAGTGACAGCGGCAAGACCCTCGGCGAATACGCCCACCTTGCCCGCGTGGCCCCGGCGCAGCTGCCGTTGATCTATGCGGCGGCATTGTTCTCGGACTCGGCCGACCAGGTGGCGACCTACCTGATCAAGTTCGGCAAGGCCGGGCTGGAGGATCTGACGACGGCGCTGGGCCTCGGACAGGGCGCGGTGCGCCTGCTGCTGGCCCGCGGCGTTCCCATCAACCGCCGGACGACCCCGGTGATCACCGGCACCGCGGAGTTGGTGCTCGCGCACCCGCAGGTGACGGTCCTGTTGAAGTACTTCGGCTGTCTGTTTGGGGTCTGGCTCGTGCTGCGCGGGCTCGACCGCTGGCTGGTCCTTCCCGGGGGGCTCGTCGAACTCACGGCCACCCAGGGCCACATCCGGGCCGGACTGCTCGCGACGGTCTTCGCGTTCATCCTCGTCGCGGCCGGTGAGCCGATGCTGCTGCGGGCGGCCCCGCCTTCCGAATTCCGCCTGCGCCTGCCGGTGCTCCTCGCGACCGGTGATGTCCTGCCAAAATCTTCCGAACCCACCCATGCCATGAATGACACGTCCACGCTTCTCTCGATCGGGCTGTTTGCCGCGCTGCAGGTCGCGATGTACTTCATCTGCCTGCTGAAGATCCGGGACGTCGCCCGGCAGCCGGTTCCGCCGCTGGTGAAACTCAAGCTGATGGAGAACGAGGAAAACCTCTTCGACGGCGGCCTCTACGTCGGCATCGCGGGCACCGCGACCGCCCTCGTGCTCCAAGTCATGCGGGTGATTGAGCCGAACCTGCTGGCGGCGTACGCCTCGAACCTCTTCGGCATCATCTGCGTCGCCCTGGTGAAGATCTACCACGTGCGGAGCTTCAAGCGGCAACTGATCCTCGAGGCGCAGGCCGAGGGCCGCATCGCGTCATGAACAAGACGCTCCTCCTGATCATCTGCGACTTTCTGCTCCTGAACCTCCTGGCGCTCACGCGCTGGGAGAAGGCGGAACCGCCGCAGGCCACGCGCACCCCGGTGCCCGAGCTCGCGGCCAATGCCGTCACGAAGGAGCAGGACCTGGTGGAGACGATGCGCCAGTCCCTGGCCGACGAGCAGGGGCGGCGCGATGAACTGGCTCAGCGGCTGAGCGCGGCGGATGCCGCCCTGGCCGCCCGGGAGCAGAGCCTGACGCAACTGCAGTCGGAGCGCGCCCGCCTGGCCGAGGAGCGGAATGCGGTGAGCGCCCGGCTCGCGGACACGCAACGGGCGGTCACCGACCTTTCCCAGAAGGTCGGCGCGGCCACGCAGGAGGCCACGATGACCCGGGATCAACTCGCCCAGTTGCAGCGCGAGCTGGCCGAGAAGCAGGCGGAAGCCACCCGGCAGCAGCAGGCCCTGGCGGATCGCGAGAAGCAACTCGGCGACATTCAGCGCCAGAACCAGGTGCTGACCATGGCGGTGGTGGTCGCCGAGCAGGAGAAGAAATCCCTGCGGGAGACGGCCGACGCGCTCAAGGCCCAGGTGCAGCAGGAGCGCAGCGATCGCCTCAAGGTCCAGGAAACCACGACGCAGCTGGCGCAGGGCGTCGGGCAGCTGGCCGAGAAATCAGTCGAGCTGACGCGGGAGATTCGGGATCAGCGCCCGATCAATGCCAACGTGCTCTACAGCGAGTTCCTCGCGAACCGGGTTACCGCCGCCTTCGCCGCCACGCGCCGCGGTTTCCTTGGGCCGGTCAACCGCACCCGCGAGAGCCAGACGGTGCTCGCGAGCGACGGGCGGCAGGTCTTCGCGCTCCTGCATGTGGCCGACACCGTGTTCTCGCTGGGTGAGGCCGGTGGCGACTGGGAGAGTGCAACGGTGGAGTTCAGCCGATCCGGCGCCGGACCGAGCCGCGCCGCGGTTCTGCAGTTTCTCGCCCACGATCCGCGGATCGTGGCCCTGCCGCTGGAACTTGGGCAGGCGACCGTCTTGGGCGCCAAGGTTTACGCGCTGGCCGTCGACCCGTTCAAGTTCCCGGAGGCCGTGTTGATCGACGGCAACGGCCGCGGTTATGGGGAGGTCGCATTCAAACTTGATCCAGCGGAACCGCGGTTCGTACGGGTCGACAATCGGCTCTTCAAGCGGCTGTTCGGGGACTTTGCCCCGAAGCGCGGGGATCTCGTGCTGGCCAAGACCGGGGAGTTGCTCGGAATCATGGTCAACAGCGACTACTGCGCGGTGTTGAAGGATCTGTCGGCCGCCAAGACGCTGACGATGGGCCGGGACCTGCGCGGGGCCGCCACGACGGCGCTGTTTGACGAACTGAACAACCGCGTGCTCGCCCTGCCGCTGAAGCTGCAGTAATCGCACGCGCGCCGGGACTGCTTCCGTCAGCGGGGCGCGAGCGCCCGCAACGCTGCGAGGTTGGCCCGGGCTTCTTCCAAGTCCGGGCGCAGCTGGAGCGCTGCCTCGAACTGGCGCACCGCCTCAGCCACCCGCCCCCGTCGGGCCAGCACGACGCCGTAATTGCAGCGCGCCTCGACCGAATTCGGGACCGCCCGGACCGTCGCCTCGTAGTGGGGCAGCGCGCCATCGAGATCCCCGTTCAAGGCGAGGGTGTTGGCCAGGCCGAGGTGCGCCGGCGTCAAATCCGGACGAAGTCGCAAGGCCTGGCGAAAGCGCGGAATCGCTTCGTCGCGCCGTCCGGTCGCCGAGAGGGCCAGGGCGAGGGCACAGGCCGCCTCCGGGAAGTCCCGACGCAACAGCAGGGCCTGTTCCTGTTGGGCGATCGCCTCCGGCAGCCGCCCGAGTTCCTGGAGGGCGTTGCCGAAGTTGTAGTGGGTGGTTGCCACTCCGGGACGCGCCTTCAGGGCGGCGGCGAAGTGGCGCACGGCCTCGGCGGTCCGCCCCGCTTCGTGCAGCGCGGTGGCGAGGTTGTTTTGCGCCTCGCCGAGACCGGGGTTTAGGTGAACGGCCCGTTCCAGGCTGGCGAGGGCCGCCGGCAGTTTTCCCGCCGCGAGCAGCGCGGCACCCAGGGCGGCGTGGGCCCGGGGATTGGAGGGCTGCTTTGCGACCGTGTCGGTCCAGAGGCTGACTTCGTTGCGGTAGTCCCGGTTCCGGGCAAAGGTGGCGGTGGCGAGGAGGATTCCCAGTCCAAGGGTTGCGGCGAGGGCGAGCCTCCCGAGCCAGCGGTGCGCGAGCCAGGCTGCCGCGACCGTCAGCGCCGCCAGGGGAAGGTACATGCGGTGTTCCGCCACGGTTTGACCGGCGACCGGGACAAAGCTCGTCGCCGGGGCGAGAAGGATGAAGATCCACGCGGCACCAAGGCCCGCTACGGGCCAGCGTCGCAGCGCGACCGCGGTCGCCAGCAACAGCCCCCCGATCGCAAGGACGTAGGGCCAAACCTCGGACAGCCCGGTCGCGACGACCGTGCCGTAGTCGAAGACGAGCGGCGCGGGCCAACCGGCCAGCCGCAGATAGGTAAGGATCGTCCGACACGAGGTGAGCGCATAGTGCCACGACGAAACCGCCGCGGTGCCGACCCCGCGTTCATGCACATCAAGGAGCAGGAAAAGCAGCAGGCCCCAGCTGGCAGCCAGTGCGAGATACCACCGACGACGCCGTTGCCAGGCCTCCCTCAGGGAGCCGGCGAGGAAGGTGCGATCGAACAGCAGGACCATCACCGGGGCGGTCACCATAATCTCCTTCGTCGCCATACCGACGGCGCAGCTGACGACGCTCAGCGCCATCCAAGTTCGGCTGCCCGCGGTCGCACCACGCAGGAAGGCATACAAGGTCGCGAGGTAGAGGAAGGCCACCAACGACTCGGTGCGTTGCGAAATATACGTGACCGCCTCCGTCTGGAGCGGATGCAGGGCCCACAGGAACGCCGCGCCGAACGCGATCCGCCCGGCCGTCCTCTCCTCGATCGGTTCGCGGCAGTGCCGGACCGGAAGCAGCAAGGTGCGCCGCACCAGTCTCCACATCATGAAGGCCGCCGCCAGGTGGATGCCGAGATTGACGGCGTGGTAGCCACGCACCGACAGGCCGCCGGCGGCGAAATTCAACGCGAAGCTGAGGTTCGCGACCGGACGTCCACCGACACCGGAATTCGCGGGCGGCTTCAGGATGGCCAGCGGATCGGAGAGGCGGCGCAGCGTCGGGTTCTCGACAATCGAAACCGTGTCATCGAGGAGGAACGGGACCTCCAGGGTGTTGGAGTAGGCAAACAGGACCGCCGCCGCGAGCAGGAGGCCGAGAATCACCGGCTCCCGCCGCACGAAAGCGGACGATTCCGATTGGGTCGGGTCGCTCACGACGCAAGCGCAAGGTCTGGTGTTCCGCCCAGGTGGCAGCGGGTGCAGCCCTGGCGCCAGTCGATGGCCGCAGCCAGGCGGGAGACGCGGGCGGGACGCCGCACCCGCCCGGTGATCCGCGGGGAGGTCGGGCGGGGAGGCATCGGCGCGCTATTCGGCCGGGAGCTTCAACTCGCGCACCCAGATATTGCGGAAGGCGATCGTGTTGTTGTGATCCTGCAACGAGAGCGGGAGCCGGTCGGCATGGGCCTTGTAGGCCGGGTAGCCGCGGTTCGGAGTATTTCCCTTCAGGACCGCGTCGTGTTGCACGAGGACGCCATTGTGAAAGACCGTCATGCGGGCAGGCCGCGTCACCTTGCCATCCGGTCCGAAGCGCGGCGCGACCCAGACGACGTCATACGACTGCCATTCTCCAGGCGGCCGGGAGGCATTCACGAGGGGAGCGTATTGCTTGTAGATGGAACCCGCCTGGCCGTTGACGTAGGTGGGATTGTTGTACGAGTCGAGAATCTGGAGTTCGTAGATGCCCATGAAGAAGACGCCGCTGTTGCCACGGCCCTGGCCTTCGCCGGAAACGACGGCGGGCGTGCGAAACTCCAGGTGCAGCTGGATATCACCGAAGGCCTGCCGGGTGCGGATATTGCCGGACTTGGGCACGCAGACCATGGCATCTCCCTCGAGCTTCCAGGGGGCGGGACCGCCATCGGGTTTCGTGGTAATCCAGGCGTCGAGGTTTTTTCCGTCGAACAGCACGACGGCGTCGGAGGGAGCGGCGGAGGGCGGAGCCGAGACCACGACCGGCACCGGCTCGTACACGGCGGTGGCCGAGGCCGGCGGGAGCTCGGGCGTGGGGTCCGCCGCTTTCTTCTTCGGGGCGGGAGTGGCGGCGGTGGCGACGGCGACGGCAGCCGAGAACAGGAACGGGGCCAGGGCAGGATGCAGCTTCATGTCGGGACCAGCATGCGGGAAGGGAGGCGGGGGAGGCAAGTTTCGGTCGGGCGGCATTGCAGTGGACGACGCCCTGCCGCTGGCTGATGGTGGGTCCGTGGTGCCGCGACCGAACATCCTCTGGATCCTGACGACCCAATGGCGGGCGCAGGCCACCGGCTACGCCGGAGATCCCAACGTCCGGACACCCCAGCTCGATGCCCTGGCGGCCCGCAGCGTCAATTACACCCAGGCCGTGACCCCGCATCCGTTTGGGCCTTTCGCCCGGGCTGCGCTCCTCACCGGGCTGCCTGCGCCGGCCAATGGCGTTGCCACGTACTTCGATCCTCTCCCCGTCGAGCAGCGGACGATCGCGCACGAGTTGCGGGAGATCGGGTACGCGACCGCGTTCTTTGGCAAGTGGCACCTGGGGGTGCGCGACCCGGCGGCGCCCCTGGTGGGGGAGGAACACGCCCGTACCATGGTGCCGCCAGAGCGGCGGGGGGGATTCGAGTTCTGGGAAGGATTCGAAAGCGGCTTCCTGTTGAACGACCCCTGGCTGCACGGCACCCGGTTGCCGGTCCCCGAGCAGTTTCGCGGCTACCAGAGTGACGTGCTGTGCCAGCGTGCCGGTTCCTGGGTGAAGCGAAGCGGCCCGTGGTTTGCCGTCGTCAGCTTTGAAGCGCCACACCCTCCCTACGACGCCCCGGCGGCGGGATGCCAACCGGGTGACCCCGAGGCCATCACCCTGGCTCGAAACGTCCCCGCGGCCGCGGCTTCGCGGGCGCGCCGCGAATTGAGTGGCTACTACGCCCACATCGAGGCGACCGACCGGGCCGTCGGCGGGTTGCTGGCCGTAATCGATTTCGAACGGACGGTGGTGGTGTTCACCTCGGTGCATGGTGACATGCACGGGGCGCACGGCCTTTTCCGAAAGGGCTGGCCGCACGAGGAAAGCGTCCGGGTGCCGCTGCTGATCGCCGAACCGGGCCGGGCCGCGCGGCGCGATGACAGCTGCCCGTCCCTCATCGATCTTCCCGCCCGGACCCTGCAGTGGGCCGGCGCGGCGGGAACGGCGGTAGACCTGGCCCCGTCGGCCGCGCGAATCTCCATGCCCAGCGTGGTTGCCCTGCCGCACCAGTGTGACCGGCCGTGGTCCGGGGTTCGCACGCGGCGCCGCAAGCTGGTGTTGAACCCTGACGGCACGCCTTGGCTCTTCTTCGATCTGGAGGAGGACCCCTTCGAGCAGGTGAACCTGGCGGAAGATCCGGCGCGCGCGGGCGAGCGCGCCGCGCTGGCGCGACTTATTTGAGTTGGTCCGGGACGTGTCCGGAAATACTCCGCTTCGGAGAAGCACGGTAGCTGCTCACGAAGTCCCGCGAAAAGAGGAGGGTGAAAATCCATGGCACGATGGCGACCACGGCGACCGTGATCAACTCGTACAAATGGCTGCGACCGGTGAAGAGCGAGCCCGCCGCGGGAACAGTGATGGCCAGCATCGGGAAGAACGCTGCCGGCGAATTGGCTCCCAGGGGCAGCGCAACCGCGATGACGAGGCCGAAGGCCGACGCCAATGGCGGTGCCGTGCCAATCACCACGCCAATGAGGAAGGCGATGGGGGCATGGGCGGAGTCGCGTTCCTTGCAGACCGCCGCCTGGAGCAGGGCGGCGAGCGCCAGCAGTGCGATTTTCAGGGCCAGGGCCTCATGGCGAACCTGGGCCGCCGCCGAGGCGGCGGGCGTCAACGCAGCCGCCAGCAGCCACGCTCCCGCCGCACCGCGCACCAGATCGAGGTAGTGGAGCGGCAGGGCGAAGGTGCGGCGCCAGTAGCCCTCCCAGTCCCGGGATAACGCGCGGAGGTGCACCTTGCGCCCATGGAAGAGTCCCACCGGCGGCAGGAGGAGCAGCAAAGCAGGGGCGATGCGGGCCCAGTCGAGGGACATGTGGAGAAAGTGTGGAGGGAAGCCGCCTGCGGCGGCGGGAAAGAGGAATACTATCCGGGGAGGCCGCCAGGACGAGCCGGGAATTGCACGCGTGGGATCCGCATCACAGGTCACTGGTGCCAACCGAGAGGTCGACGCGATTGCCGGACGGGGCGACTTTCACGGGAGCAAACGCGGGCTAGCCGATCGTCTGGCGGTCGCGCGAGGTGGTCGCCGGCTTGCCGAAGTGCCGCCGAATCGCAGCGGCGATGTCGTGCATCTTCACCGGCTTGGAGATGTAGTCATCCATTCCCGCGGCGAAGGCGAGTTCGCGGTCCCCCTGCATGGCGTTGGCCGTCAGGGCGATGATCTTCGGCTGCCGCGCGGCCGGCAAACGTGACCGAATCTGGCGCGTGGCCTCGTAGCCGTCCATCTCCGGCATCTGCACATCCATGAGCACGAGATCATAGCGCCGGTTCTCCAGCGTGGTGACCGCCTCGAGGCCGTTCGCGACCGCGTCCGCCCGATAGCCGAGCCGGTCAAGGAACCGCAGGGCGACCTTCTGGTTTACCAGGTTGTCCTCGGCGAGGAGGATCTCGAGGGGGATTTCCTCGCCGATCGGCGGGGCGGCCGCCGGCAAGCCGCGATCGCGGCCATCCGGTCGCGAGTGGAAGACGCCGACAACGGCCTGGTAAAAGGCGTTCGAGCGGATCGGCTTGGAGACGCTGGCCAGCGGCAGCCGTTAATCCAGCGCCGCCGGCAGGGTCTGCCCGAAGGGGAACAGCGCCAGGCGTGGGCACGTGATCCCGGCGATGCTCTCCAGGGACGGCGCCCCTTCGGAGTCTCCGGTGTTGAAAACCAGCAGCGCGGGCGGGCGCTTGCCGGCGGCAGCCAGGGCCGCCTCGGCAGAATCGGCCACCGTGCACTCCACCCGCCAGCGTTCAAAGAGGTTGCGCAGCCGGGCCGCAGTGACCGGATGACGCTCGATGCACAAGACGTGGCCGTGACCCAGAGCGGCGGGCACAGGCGGGAGACTGGGTTCCACTCCGCCGGGCGCGACTTCCGTGCGAATGGTGAACACCAGGGTGGTGCCCTGGCCAGGCACGCTCTCCGCCCGAATGTCCCCGCCCATCAGTTCGCACAGCCGCTGGCAGATTGCGAGGCCCAGGCCGGTGCCGCCGTACTTTCGCGTGGTGGAGGAATCCACCTGGCTGAACGCCTTGAAGAGGCGGTCGACCCGGTCCGGAGGGATTCCAATGCCCGTGTCGATGACGCGAAACTCCAGCACGAGCGGTGCGGCATCTTCGACCGCCCCCTCGATGACCGGCGGGGGCGACAAGCGACGAATCTCCACGGACACGCTGCCCCGCGGCGTGAACTTCACCGCGTTGTTCACGAGATTGACCAGGACCTGCCGCAGCCGGGTGACATCACCCATGATCCACCCGGGCACGTCGGGAGCGATCACATAGCCGATCTCGAGGTGCTTCGACGAAGCCTGCAGGGCGAAGAGATCGAGCGCATCCTCGACACACAGCGTGAGCTCGAAAGGCGAGCGCTCCAGTTCCATCTTGCCCGATTCAATCTTCGAGAAGTCCAGGATGTCGTTGATGATCGTTAGGAGCGCCGCGCCGGAGGTGCGGATGGTATTGACGAAGTCGCGCTGCTCCGGCGTGAGCGTGGGCTCCATCAGGAGGCTCGGCATGCCGATGACCCCGTTCATCGGGGTGCGGATTTCGTGCGACATCGACGCGA
>JACRQG010000011.1:0-386788 GCA_016222805.1 Verrucomicrobiota bacterium
CAGCAGCCAGATGGTGCCGGTGTCGCGGTCGACC
Source organism: Verrucomicrobiota bacterium (assembly GCA_016222805.1). GTDB lineage: Bacteria > Verrucomicrobiota > Verrucomicrobiia > Opitutales > Opitutaceae > ER46. The sequence goes on from JACRQG010000011.1 coordinate 35, forward strand.
ACGGGACAGGGGTTGCCGCAGGTGTTCGTCGCGTCGTCCCAAACCACCTGGGAGCCGCTCCAGGTGCGGCCGCCGTCGGCCGAGCGTTTGACCAGCAGGTCGATGTCGCCGGCGTCTCCGCCCCCGGACTTTCGCCCTTCGCAGAAGGCGAGGAGCGTTCCGTCCCGCGTCAGGACAATCGCCGGGATGCGATACGTATGATAGCCATCCTGTCCGGAGGTGAAAACGTCCGTCTGTCGGGCAGGCGGGGCGGCGGAGAAGAGGGGGACCAGGCTGAGGGACGCCAGCAGGGCAAAGGTACGGAGCATGGTGGGTTTACGCTAACGCCGGACCGGCGGCAGGCGAGGGTGGTTTTGGGGAAACCGACGGGGCGCCGTCGGGCCGGCGTGGCGGCCGGGGCGACGCCTGCCACCGGTTCCGGCGACGGGCGAAAACGCGGCGCGTCGGTGCGTTATGCACTAAACCCGGGCCGGATCGCGCCGATAAGCGCCTAATCTCCCATAATCCGAGACCTCCTCATGCCTGCCATCGTGGAAATCACCGAAGAGCTGATCCGCTCGTACATCAACCGGGCGGTCGGCGACGTATTCAAGACCATGTTGGGACGCGAGCCGTCGGCAGTGCGGCACGGCTCAAGCCCCAACGACCCCGCGTTGCCCACCATCGAGGCCCATCGTCCCCAGGTGGTCGGCACCGTCGGTTTCGTCGGTGAAATCAACGGGCTGATCTACCTGCATCTCGACCTGGCGTTCGCGCGCATCTGCACCTGCCACATGCTCGGCATGACCGATGCGGAGCTCGACGAGGCGGGCGACGACGTGATCAACGACGCCATCGGCGAACTCACCAACATGACGGTGGGCATCTTCAAGAACGGGCTCTGCGACGTCGGCCTGCCCTGCAAGCTGACGATCCCCTCGATCGTGCGCGGCAGCAACTTCGTCATCGAGCCCATCAGCGCCGCGACGCGCCACATCTACTACTTCCAGTGCGAAAACCATCGGGTCGTGGCCGACATCCTGATGCAACGGGACGAATAAACTCCGCCTTTCCTCACCATGCGTTACAAAGTGCTCACCGTGGACGATTCGAAGACCGTCCGCATTATCGTCAAGAAGGCCTTCAAGCCCTATGACGTCGAGATCATCGAGGCCGCCAATGGGGTGGAGGGACTGGCGGTGGCGGCAAAGGAGAGCCCGGACCTCATTCTCCTCGATGTGACGATGCCCGTCATGGATGGCGTCGAGATGTTGACCAAGCTCAAGGCCGACCCGGCCCTCAAGGGGATGCCGGTGATGATGCTGACGGCGGAAGGCGGTCGCGACAACGTGCTGAAGATCGCCAAGATTGGCGTCCGCGATTACCTGGTGAAGCCGTTCAAGGAGGAGGTCCTGATCGAGAAGTGCGGCCGCATCATCGATCTCAAGCCGATCACGGAGGGCCCGGCGAAGTCCAAGTCGATCTTCGATCCCGCGGACGTCCTCGTGCTGGAGGACAAGCCGGCGATCGTCCAGCAGATCAGCGAAGGACTGAAGCACACCCCGTGGAAGGTGCGCGGTGTGGCCTCCCAGGGCGAGGCGCTCGATGTCTGCACCCGCACCCCGCCCGACGTGATCCTGGTTTCCCTCTCCCTGCCGGAGGAGACGGCGTTTTCCTTCTTCCGCATCCTGCGGACCAACGTGAAGACCAAGTACACGCCGGTCTTTGCGCTCGTGGTGAAGACCGAGACGCAGCAGCAGCAGCAGGCGCAGGCGATGGGCTTCAGCGCCATCATCACCAAGCCGATCGACACGGCGGATCTGGAGTCGAAGATCGCCAAGGCGATGAACCTGGATACGTCGCAGCGTTACTACACCTTCGAGAACGACTGCCTGGTGATGCGGTTGCCCGAGAACTGCTCGGCGCCGGTGCTCGCGGAGGCGGCCCACTACCTCAAGGGCAAGCTGACCGAGGCGGTCGATGCCGGCCAGAACAAGGTCGTGATCGACATCCATCACCTGCGCAACCTGCACATGGGGGTGATCAAGCTGTTGTTCCAGGCGATGCAGACCTGCCGGGAGCTGGCGCTGCAGTTCGCGCTGGTGGGCAACGCCCAGATCATCTCGGAGTGCAAGGGCTTCGAGGATACGCGCGGCTGGACGTTTTACGAAACGCTGGAGGACGCCAAGGCGAACCTCGGCAAGTCGGCCGCCGCTCCCCAGCTGGCGACCGCCGGCGTGTGACGGATCTTTTCAGGGGGTGTGAAAGTTAGAACCGGCGGGCGGTGCACGGTGTGGGTGCGCCGCCCGCTTCTGTTTGCACGCGGGTAGGCTCCGATCCGCGCCGGAAGCGCGGGATGCCGTCCGCCGGGCGGTTAGGTCGTGGCTCCGGGCCAGACTTCCGGCTCAAAGGTGCGCGCCTCGCCGCCGCCGCGATCCAGCGTCCGGACGGCGGCCTGACCGAGTTGGCGGAAATCGTATCGCAGGCAGCTGAGTTCCGCGCGGCTGGCCGTGTCGGTGCCCATGACCGACAAGAGGCCCACCGCCGTCGGGCACGCGATGCCGGACTCCTGCAGCGCCGATCGGAGCAGAACCGCGACGTTGTCCTCCGGGCAGAGCAGGGCGGTCCGCCGGGGGGAGCGGCGCAGTCCCTGGACGAGCTTGCGGCGGTCCGGGGCGGTCGCCGCGACCGCGGGCGCGAGCAGGCGGTCGGCGCAACCGAGCTCGTCCGCCACGGTGCGGAGCGACGCCGCGAACTCGTCGACCGCCGGATCCCCGTCAAAGGGGTGCACCGGCAGGATGCGCTCGAAACCGCGGCCGAGGAGATGTCCGACGGCCTTGAACGCGCCGGCGCGGAAGTCGGCGCGGACATTTCCAAACGGGGCGACGGCGCAGGTGCGGAACAGCACGACCGCCGGTTGCAGCCGATCGGCAAAGGCCTGCAGCGCTTCGTCGGACCAGACATGATCGAGGACGTACCCTCCGGCGGCATCGCCATGGCGGGCGAGGAAGTCCTCCAGGATTGCGCGCTGCTGGGCGACCGGGGCGAACCGCGGCGGCTCGGCCGGATCGGGGTGATTGACGAGCAATTCGTCGTGCCAGAGGAGCATGGTGCGGCGGCCGGCTCCGCAGCCGGCGCTGATGCCCTCGAGGAGTTCGCGGTAGAGTTCGCTGCCGAGTTCGAGCCGGCGGATGAGGCAGGCGACCGGTTTCGGGCGGTCAAGGAGGAGCCGGGCGCCGGCGGGGAAGTACCGGCCGCTTCCCGGCTGCTGCCAGATTTCTCCGGCCTCAGCCAGCCGGCGGAGGGCGCGAAAGACCGTCGTGTTCGCCACTCCCAGGCGAAGGCCAAGCTCCCGGGTGGTCGGGAGCGGCTCATGCGGTCCCGTTTCCGCGAGGAGCTGGCGAAGGCGGTCCGGAAGCCCGGCGTCGGCCCGGCGGGAGCGAAGCGGGGAGGGGGAGGCGGGAGAGCGGCGACGGGCCGGGGCCATGGAGCGCGGCGGCACCGTGGCCGAGCCGAAGACCTGATGCAACAAGCAAATTTCTGTTGCGCAACAAATGTTCCTACTGTTGTGTGGCGCGGATGTCCCCCCGACCCATCGACTCGACCGAACTTCGTGCCGTGGCCTCCGCTTTCCGCCTCGGCGGCACCTACTGTGGCGGCGCCCCCTACGGCAACGGCCACATCAACGATACCTTTGCCGTCTCCTTCGAGCAGGGCGGCGTCACCACCCGGTACATTCTGCAGCGGATCAACGAAAACGTCTTCCGCCAGGTCGACGCGGTGATGGAAAACGTCGCCCGGGTCACGGCGCACGCCGGGCGCCGCGCGGTCGCCTCGGGCGCCCCGGACGCGATTCGCCGGGCGCTCACGCTCATTCCCACGCGGTCCGGCGGCAACCTGCACCGCGATGCCATGGGCGCGTGGCGGTGTTACATCTTCATTGAGGGGGCGACATCACACGACCTGATCGAGCATCCCGCCATGGCGCGCGAGGCCGCGCGGGCCTTTGGCGAGTTCCAGCGCCTCCTCTCCGACCTGCCCGGCGGCCGCCTGCTCGAGACGATCCCGGACTTTCACCACACGCCGAAACGGCTGGAGGCCCTGCGCCGGGCGATCGCTGCGGACTCCCGTGGCCGGGTGCGCGAGGCGGGGCCGGAAATCGCCTTTGTCCTGGAGCGGGCCGGGATGGTCGGAACCCTCCTGGACCTGCAGGCGCGCGGCAAGATGCCGGAGCGCGTCACGCACAACGACACCAAGATCAACAACGTGCTGATCGATGATCAGACGGGCGCCGGCATCTGCGTGATCGACCTCGACACGGTCATGCCCGGGCTCGCGCTCTACGATTTCGGCGACATGGTGCGTTCGGCCACCAACTCCGCGGCGGAGGACGAGCCGGACGTTGCGAAGGTGAAGGCGCGCCTGGACATCTTCGACGCGCTCGTCGAGGGGTATCTCGGGGCGACGCGATCCATCCTCACCGAGGCGGAAATCGATCACCTGGCCTTCTCCGGGCGGCTGATCACCCTGGAGATCGGCATCCGGTTTCTCACCGACTACCTGGAGGGCGACACCTACTTCAAGGTGCACCGGCCGGGTCACAACCTGGAGCGCGCCCGCACGCAGTTCGCCCTCGTCCGGAGCATGGAGGAGCAGCAGCAGGAGATGGAGGCGATCGTCCGCCGGCATGCCAGCCGGCCGGCCGCGATCGCCGCGCGGCATCCCCACCAGCCGGCGATTCCCACCTCGGTGGAGTCCCAGCAGCGCGAGCGGATTCCCACCGAGATCTTCGATACGGCCGACGACGCCTGCCGGCGCCTCGCCGGCGAGATTGCCACCCTCATCCGGACCAACACCGCGGCCGGCCGCAACACCGTGCTCGGCCTGGCGACCGGCTCCACGCCCGTGCGACTCTACAAGCAGCTGATCCGGCTCCACCGCACCGAGGGCCTCAGCTTCTCCCGCGTCCTGACCTTCAACCTCGACGAATACTATGGCCTGTCGCGGGAGCACCCCGAGAGCTACTGGCGGTTCATGCACGAGCAGCTCTTCAACCACATCGACATCCCGGCGGAGAATATCCACGTGCCGGACGGCACGGTGGCGCGCTCGGACGTCTTTGCCTGGTGCCGCGCGTACGAGGAGAAGATCCGCGCCGCCGGTGGGCTCGACCTCCAGGTGCTCGGCATCGGACGGACGGGACACATCGGCTTCAACGAACCGGGTTCCTCGCGCGAGTCGCGGACACGGTTGGTGACGCTCGACGGCCTGACCCGCCGCGATGCGGCCCGCGACTTCCTGGGCGAAGCCAACGTGCCGCGACATGCCATCACCATGGGCGTCGGCACGATTCTCGATGCGCGGCGCATCGTGCTGCTGGCCTGGGGTGAGTCGAAGGCCGGGGTCATCGCGGAAGCAGTCGAAGGCACGCCCACGGACTCGCTGCCGGCCAGTTTCCTTCAGGGGCATCCCCAGGTCCGCTTCCTGATCGACCGGGCGGCGGCGGCGGCGCTGACCCGGGTCCGGCACCCGTGGCTCGTGACGCCAATCGAGTGGACGCCGATTGTGACGCGACGCGCCGTCATGTGGCTGGCCAAGACGGTGAAGAAACCCGTGCTGAAGCTGCTCGACGAGGATTACAGCGAACACGGCATGGCGGACCTCCTGACCGAACACGGCCCGTCCTACGGGCTGAACATCCGGATCTTTAACGAGATTCAGCACACGATCACCGGCTGGCCCGGCGGCAAGCCCAACGCGGACGATTCCTTCCGCCCTGAGCGCGCCTTTCCGTTCCCGAAGCGCGTGGTCGTGTTCAGCCCGGAGCCGTCCCATGATGTGCTGGGGATGGGCGGGACGTTGCGCCGCCTGAAGGACCAGGGACACGGGGTGACGGTGGTGTACCTGACCTCCGGAAACCTGGCGGTGCCCGACGAGGAGGCGGTGATGGCCGCGGATCTCGTTGGTGAAATCGCCGAGACGCTGGCGCGCTCCCAGGGGCCGGTGGCGGACTTCGCGCGCACGGCACGGCGCGAACTCCTCGAAAAATCCGCCTTTGCCGGCGACTCCGTCTCGATCCGCCGGTTGAAGGGCCTGCTGCGGCGCGGGGAGGCGCGTGCCTCGCTGCGGGACTGCGGCTACACGGCGGAGCAGGCGAGATTCCTGGATCTGGCCTTCTACGAACGGGGCCGGTACCGGCAGTTCGTCCCCGACGACGCTGATGTCGCCGCGGTTGCGTCCGTTTTGCGTGAATACACGCCGAACCAGATCTTCCTGACCGGCGACCGCGACGATCCCTCCTCGATTCCGGCGGTCTGCTACGACATCGTGCGACGGGCCTGCCGGCTCGTGGCGGAGGAATCGTGGTTCCGCGAGTGCCGGGCCTGGGTGTACCGTGGGGTGGAGCATCCGTGGGAGGCGGCGGACATCGACATGGCGGTGCCGCTGAGCCCGCGGGAACTTGCCCAAAAGGTGCAGGCGGTGTTCCACCACAAGAGCCAGCGGAGCCAGACGCCGGTCGCCGCGGGCTTGCGCGAGCCCTGGCAGCAGTCCGAACAACAGAACCGCGCCCTGGCGGCCACCTACGACGAACTGGGTCTTGCCGACTACGAAGCACTCGAGGGCTTCGCCCGCGCGCGGCTCGAATAGGCCCGGTCCCGACGGCAGCCGGCCGCTCCTCCCGGGCCAAACCAAGTCAGTCTCCTTTCCCTATCATGCTCGACCTCCGTCCTTCTGTCCGTCCCGCGCTGGAACGGGACTTTCTTCCCGCGGCGCTTTGGAATCGGGCGTACCGCGCCCTGGTGGCCCGGGATCCCGGCTCGCGGCCCTTCACCATCGTGTTGAGTTCGCCCGGTGGTGCGGTGTCGCGGCACGACAGCCGGGTGCTCGCCGCCGCGCATCCCGCAGCGCCGCTGACCCTCACCTATGCGGAGCGGCTGCTCAAGTTCCTGCTCTGGCAAAAGGGCGGATGCCACGTGAGGATCGCGGGCGCCGACGAGATTGCCCGGGCGCTGGCCGCCCTCTACGCGCCCGGCGGACGGCGGGCCTTCGATCATGGGTTCATGGGAGAAAAGACCTATCGCGCACCGTTCACCGTGGAAGCGGTGCCGGCGGAGGGTCTGCCCGAGGAGGTCGTGCCGTCGCTGCCGGTGGGCCGACACCTGGAGGGGTGCCGCATCGGTTTCGATCTCGGTGGAAGTGATCGGAAAGCCGCGGCGGTCATCGACGGCAAGGTGGTCTTTTCGGAGGAGATTCCGTGGGATCCCTATTTCCAGAAAGACCCGAGCTACCATCTCGAGGGGGTGCATGATTCGCTGCAACGGGCGGCCGCGCACCTGCCCCGGGTGGATGCGATTGGCGGCAGTTCGGCTGGTATCTACGTGAACAACGAGGTGCGCGTGGCCTCGCTCTTCCGCGGGGTGCCGCCGGAGTTGTTCGAACGCCACGTGCGGCGGATGTTCTTCACTCTGCAGGAGCGGTGGGGCGGGATCCCCTTCGAGGTGGCCAACGACGGCGAGGTCACGGCCCTGGCCGGGTCGATGTCGCTCGGCGACGGCGCGGTGCTGGGCGTGGCGATGGGCACGAGCACGGCCGCAGGTTACGTCACGCCGCGGGGCGGGATCACCCCGTGGTTAAACGAACTCGCCTTTGCCCCGGTGGACTACCACGAGGCTGCGCCGAGAGACGAATGGTCCGGCGACACGGGCTGCGGCGTGCAGTACTTTTCGCAGCAGGGTGTCGGCCGGCTGGCCAAGGTCGCGGGCTTTGAGTTTCCCGCGGGCCTGCCGCTGCCGGAGCAGTTGATCGCGGTGCAAAAGGCAATGGCGGCGGGCGATCCCCGCGCACGGACGATTTACGATTCCATCGGCGTGGCCTTCGGCTACGCGATCGCCCACTACGCGGACTTCTACGAACTGCGGCACGTGCTGGTGCTCGGCCGCGTCACCAGTGGTGCCGGCGGCGACTTGATCCTCGCCCGGGCGCGTGACGTGCTGCGCGTGGAGTTCCCGGCGCTGGCGGCCCGCGTCCAATTGCATACGCCGGATGAAAAGGACAAGCGACACGGCCAGGCGATCGCCGCCGCGAGCCTGCCGCCCCTCCGCCCGGTCCGCTGACCTCCACCGATTCCAACTTCAAGCCCTTCTCCGTATGAAACTCTCCCATCCGAAAGCCGACCTGTACGTCCCCGCTGGTGATTCCGCTCCGGAAGCGGCGCTCGCCCGCGTCACCCACCTGTGCGTCGCGGCCCACCAGGACGACATCGAAATCATGGCCCACGCCGGCATCAGCGACTGCCTCGACACGCCCGGAAAGGCGTTCGGCGGGGTGGTGGTGACCAACGGCGCGGGTTCTCCCCGCACCGGGGCCTATGCCCACATGACCGACGAGGAGATGCAGGACGTGCGCCGGCAGGAGCAGCGGGCGGCGGCGAAACTGGGCCGCTACGCGATCCAGCTGCAGCTCGCCCACCCGAGTTCCGTGGTGAAGAAGGCCGGAGACCCCGGCGTGGCGGCGGACCTCGCGCTGATTTTCGGCGGATGCAGCGCGGAGGTCGTTTACCTGCACAACCCGGCGGACAAACACGACACCCACGTCGCCGTGATGCTGCGCTGTCTCGAGGCGATGCGAGCGCTCCCGGCCGGAAAGCGGCCGCGCCGCGTGTTGGGCTGCGAAGTCTGGCGGGACCTCGATTGGGTGGTGGATTCCGACAAGGTGCTGCTCGACGCCGGGCGCCATCCCGAACTCGCGGTGGAGTTGCTGAAAGTCTTCGATTCCCAGGTGACGGGTGGCAAACGGTACGATCTCGCCACGATGGGGCGCCGGATGGCCCACGCGACCTACCATACGTCGCATGCGACCGACAAGGTGGCGGGCATCACTTGGGCCATGGACCTCACGCCACTGATCACGAACCCAGGTCTTTCCGTGGAGGAGTACACTCTGGGTTACCTCCGCCGCCTGCAGGACGATGTGGTGGCTCGCGTGAGGAAGTTCTCGTAAGCGACGGCGGCGTCGATCGGCAGGATCGCGCCGCCCCGCTGTTGGCAGTCTCAACGGCGGGGAGCCATCTGGATTCCGCCGGAGGAATTCATCGCCACCTCGTGCACCACCGTGCCGTCGACCGCATGGTGGCGCAGCATCAGCCGGGGCGCGCCGTCCACCCGTTCGGCGGACACGATCAGGAAACCGCCGAGGAGGCGGAAGAACTTCTGGACCGCTTCGTCTCCCGGTTGCGGCTTGTAACCGCCGGCGTGGACGTCCGACATCGGGCCGCAGCCGAATTCGCGGGTGCCGGTGGCGGGATCCACCGAGAAATACTGCCAGTGGCGATCGCCACAGGTCACCACGAGGTTCTTCTGGCGGCCGAGGAAGGTCCGTAGTTCGTCACCTTCATGCCGGAAGCCGGTGTTCGCGTGATTGTCGTTCTTGCTGTCGCGGTCCGGTCCCACGATCGGAGTCGGGGTGACCAGTACCTTGAAGGTCGCGTCGGACTCCGCGATCGTGCGGAGCAGCCAGGCTTTCTGCGCGGGTCCCAGGATCGTCTTGGCGGGCCCGTCCGGTGCGGAGTTGGGGCTGCGGTAGCGGCGGCCCTCGATGACCCAGACCTGCAGGTCGCGGCCGTGGCGAAACGTGCGGTACGGCAGGGGCGAGGTGGGAGTTTGTTCGGCGAAGATCGCGACGCCTTCTTCCCACGTCAGGGATCCATAGGTCTGGCCGGGCCAGCAGTCGTTCTTCAGCAGATCGTGATCGTCATTGGTGAAGTAGGCAGCGGTGTGGTTGTAGAAGGTGCGCGGGAAGGGTAGCGCGAAGAGCCGGTTCCATTTCACGCGCGCCAGCGCCGCCGAGGTCGCCCACGGGTCGGGCTTGTCGTAGTACTCGACGTCTCCCGTGTGCACCAGGAAGTCGACCTGCATCCGGTGCAGCGTATCGTAAATCCGGTGGCCGTTGGCGGGGTCGTCCCTCCGTGGATAGTCGCCGCAGGTGATGACGGCAAAGCGCACTGGGGTGGGCGTGCTGGCTGCCGGGGCCGTACGAAAACCGCCGGTCACTGCGGCGCCCGGTTTCCCGTCGGGTGCACGGGATTCCACCCGGACCACATAGGCGGTACCCGGGGAGAGCGCGCCGAGGCTGAATTGCCGGGTGTGGTCGCGCGTCGGATCGACCTCGGCCCAGGGAGTGGCGCGCTCGGCCCCGCCCGCGGCGGGGCGGTACAGCACCCGGACGCTGCCTCGTGCTCCGGGCAGGGTGCCGTGCATGTCTGGGAGGGTCTTGCCCGGGGCGATTTGCGTGCGCCAATCCGCGCGGTTCACGATTTCGCGAAGTTCGGCAGCGGTGAGTCGCGTGGCGCCATCCGCCGCCGATTTCTCGGCGCGGGAGGCGGCGGCACTCATGGCGGATTCCCGGGCGACGGCGGTGGCTCGTTTCACGGCCTCGCGATCGGCACCCAGGCTCGGCTCCACCCAGGGAGCGCCACTCCAGTTGGCCTCTGCGGCGACGGTCAGGCGGGTCCAGACGACGGCTGAATCCGCGGAAACTTCACCGATCTTGATTCCATTGCCTTGGTGGGGGATGGCGCCGGAAGCAGTCGGCAGGAAGAGGGCAAGGAGAGTCAGGGCAACGGGCCAGCGGTTAAGGAGGGGCATGGGGCGGCAAGGGTCGATGGAACGTGCCGAGCGCACGATTCGAATGCAACCCCCGGGGGCCGGCCGGGTGAATCGGCGTGGCTGCACGCCAGGGAGCACGGCGGGTTCCCACCGTGGCAGGCAGGGCGTTCGGCGGCAGGCTTGAACCTGACCGGAAAGTCATCTTCATCGTCCGCCGGTCTCCGACTTTCGCGCGCGACCGATCTTCAGATTCTCACAACCACGGACGAACAAATGAACACCGATGGGTCGATCTTCCTCCGCGGTTGTCGGTGTGCCGCGGGTCCGACGCGGCGGGAGTCCGGGTCGGGTGAAAACTCCGCCTGAACTGATGCCGCCGCTACGGAGATGGCTGGAAATCGGTGCGGTCGTGGCCGCCGTGCTGCTGGTGGTGGGTTACTTTCATTGGGTGGTCGCGGCCAACAGTGGCTTCGATGACCGCGGGGATCTGGAGTACTACAAACTGCTGGTCCGGGGTTGGAAGAAAGGGCAGCTCTCTCTCGACCGCGATCCGGCTCCCGAACTGCTGGCCCTGAAGGACCCCTACGATCCCGAGCAGAACCAACCCTACAAGCTCGGCGATGTCTCCCTCTACAAAGGGAAGTATTATCTCTACTTCGGGCCGGCACCGGCGCTGACGCTGATGTTGCCGTACGCGCTGCTCACGGGGCGTGAACTCGTCTCGGGTGACGCCACTTGGGTCTTTGCCAGTCTGGCCTTCGTGGCGGCGAGCGGGGTCTGGCTGGGGATTCGTCGGCGCTATTTTCCGGAAAGCCGCTGGTGGACGGCTCCGCTGGGGGTGTTGGCGATTGGTTTTGGCACGCAACTCCTGTCGCTGGTGCAACGTCCGATGATGTGGGAACTCGCCATCTCGGCGGGCGTCGCGTTCACCTGCCTGGCCGTGCTGGCGTGCGAGCGGGCGGTGCACGGGAGCCGCCCGCTTTTGGCGATGGCCGGGGCGGGGCTGTGCCTGGGCCTGGCCGTCGCGTCGCGACCCACCTGCCTGCTTGCGTGCGGCCTCCTGATGGTGCCCGTCTGGTTCGCGTGGAGGGAGCGGTCGCCCGGGCGGGTGTGGTGGAAGATGGGCTTGGCGGGTCTTGGGCCGTTGGTGGCTTGCGGGGTGGCCATCATGATCCACAACTACGCCCGCTTCGACAATCCGCTGGAGTGGGGGCAGAACTACCAGCTTTCGGGGGCCTACGAGAGCAAGCTGGTGCATTTCAGCCCGCGCTTCTTCCTGCACAATTTTTCCGTCTATTTTTTCCAGCCGCTGCAGTGGACGTCGGAGTTTCCCTTTGCGCTCGCGCAGGCGATCGAGATTTCGCACATCCCCGACTACTTCGGGACGGAGGAGGTGTGCGGAATGGCGGTCACGTTTCCGTTCACCTGGTTTGTCCTGGCGCTGCCCCTGGCGTGGTGGCGGCGCGACGCGCTGGAGCGGGCGCGCCTGGGAACGGCGATCGGGACCGTTGCCGCCTACGCGCTGCCGGTCGGGGCGGTGGTGCTTTGCTACTTTTCCACGACAATGCGCTACCAGGCGGACTATGCGGTGGCGGTGGCCGTGCTGGCGATGACGGGGATGCTCGCGGCGGAGCGGGCTTGGTGCCTGCGCGAATGGCGCGTCGGCGGCTTCGTGCCGGGACTGGCGGCACTGACGGTGGCCGTGACGCTCGTCGTCGGGGTCCTGGTGACCTTCGACTACCACGGCCGATCGATGCGGATGGCGTCGACCGAACGGTGGCGGGAATACGCGCGCACGGCCAATGCCGCCGTTGCCGTCGTCGGGAACTGGCTGGGCCAGGTCGATGGACCGCGGGTGTACAAGTTGCGGTTCCAGCCGCGACCTGTCGGGACCATAGAGGCGTTTTGGCAGCCAAGGGACCCGCAGTTTGGCGATCGCATCATGGTGGAACACCTCGGCGAGCAGCTGATTCGCTTTGGCTATGCGGCTCCGGGAGGCGACCCCGCGTGGGGGCGCCCGCTGCGCTGGGAACGCAACCACACGCACACGGTTTCCGTGCAGCACCCGGCCCTTTATGCCCCAATGGGAAGCAGCTGGTGGAGCGGAGCGCGGCGGGACTATGAGTTCCAGGAGCGCTCCGGAGTGGCGGTGTGGTTCAGCGGTGGCAGGGCACTGGCAGCCGTGCGTAAGCCTGTCCGTGACGGGATCACGCGGGGCGGGTCCGTGGGTCGTGAGTTTTCCGGCGAGGTACGGAGCGAGTCGTGGCGCCTGTTTCGGGAGGATGAACTGCCGGTCGGGCTGGTGGAACCGATGGCGCCGCGCGGGGGGACGCTCCGCCTGAAGATTGTCTTTGCCGACAATCTGCGACCTGAGGGGGAACCCATCTTTGCGGCCGGGGCGCGTTTCCGATCCAACATCCTCTTTGCGGAACCCTCGGAGGGTGGGGTGCGGGTCACCTATGAGACCTACACGGTGCCGCGGGTGAGTTCACCGGTAATCCCGTGGAAGGCCGACGGACATTGGCTGGAGCTGGAGATGCCGAGTTTCCAGCCGGAAAAGTACGCGAGCCGCACGTCGCTCGCGTCGCTGTTGGGGAAGTTGGAGCGCTGCACCATCAGGACGTAGGCCACACCCTTGGTCGGGTCGATCCAAGCCTGGGTTCCCCACGCGCCGCCGTGACCGTAACTCCCGGGCGAAAGCATGGCGGCCACTCCATCATGCGGGGTGCGGAGAATGCAGGTGCCGACTCCCCAACCGTAATTGGTCCCGTGCCGCCCATAGGCCTCCGCCTGGAAGAATCCGGTGGGAAGGTCTCCCGTGTGCACCGTCGACAGCAGGGCAACTGCCTCGGGGCTGAGGTAGCGCCGGCCCTCGAGAGTCCCGCGGTTGAGCAGCATCTGGCAGAGGCGGGCGTAGTCCGTCGCGGTGGAAAACAAACCCCCGTTGCCCTGGGGCGGCCGGTTCCGCGATCCATAGTCCGCCCGGGCCGGCGCGGCTTCGAGGAGGCCGGAGGTCTTGTTCTTCGCGTAACCGGTGGCGAGGCGGGCCCGCTGGGCGTCCGAGGGATAGAAGGTCGTGTCCTTCATGCCGAGGGGATCAAAGAGTCGGCGCTGGAGGAACGTGTCGAAACTCTGGCCGCTGATCACCTCGACGATCCGACCGGCCAGGTTGATGCCGGATTGGCAGTACTTCCATTGGGCCCCCGGCTCGAACTGCATCGGTGCGGCCAGCCAGACCGGCACGAGATCCGCCAGCGTGCGCGCCGCCTGCGCGGCCGGACCTGTGGCTTCGCCCAGGCCGGAGGTATGCGTCAGGATCTGGGTGACCGTGAGGTTGGCGGGGCGGCCGGAAGGTGTCTTGAGGCCGGCGAACTCCGGCAAGAACTTGGCGACGGGATCGGAGAGGCGGAGTTTGCCTTCGTCGTGCAGCATCATCACGGCGATGCCGGTCACCGGCTTGGTCATGGAAGCGATCCAGCCGAGGGTATCCGGGGTCATCGGGCGCTTGGAGGCGAGATCGGCAAGACCGGTGGCCTCCACGTGCAGCGTGCGCTCGCGCGAGACGACCACGGTCACGGCCCCGGCCACCTCCTGGCGCGTCACCATTTCCTGCATCGCGGTGCCGATGCCCGGCAATTGCGGGGCGGCGGAGGCGCCAAGGGCGGCGGCCAGGGGCAGAACACGCGAAAGGGTGGCGAGGTTCATCGGGAATGGAGCTGCCGTGGTGGCGGCACCGGCAGGCTGAAGCCACCGGGCCCAGGCTCGCAAGTCTGCACCAACGGGCGTTCACTCCCGGTCGCAGCGGGGAAAATCGCCGGCGGGGTATGGGCGGAGGCTGGCGACGTCACGCGCGCCGATAGGGTGGCAACCGATCCGCGTTGCGGTCGCTGGGGCATGATGCTCCGCAGCTTGCCTCAGGGATGGCCCGGCGAAGGCCGGAGTTTTCCCTTTCGTGTGAACAACCTGGCAGGTTTTTCCATTGCGGGGCGATGCGCCCCCCCTTCAATCGGCCGTTTCCACCTGCATGTATCTCAAGGCGCTCAAGCTGCATGGCTTTAAAAGCTTCGCGGATCCAACCACGCTGCGGTTCGAGCCCGGCGTGACGGCCGTCGTGGGGCCGAACGGCTGCGGCAAGTCGAACATCGCCGATTCCATCCGGTGGGTGCTCGGCGAACAAAGTGCGAAGGCCTTGCGCGGCGGAAAGATGCAGGACGTGATTTTCGAGGGCGCCGACACCCGCAAGCCGGCGCAGATCTGCGAGGTCTCGCTCCTCCTCACCGAGTGCGAGAAGCAGCTCGGCAGCGAATACCACGAAATCGAGATCACGCGGCGCGTGCACCGGGATGGCCAGAGCGAGTACGCCTTCAACGGCCAGCCGTGCCGGCTGAAGGACATCCAGAAACTCTTCATGGACACCGGCGTGGGCCGGACGAGTTACTCGATCATGGCGCAGGGCCAGATCGATCAAATCCTCTCGTCGAAGCCGGAGGAGCGGCGGTCGGTGTTCGAGGAGGCGGCCGGAATCACCAAGTACAAGTCGCAGCGCCGGGAAGCGATGCAGAAGCTGGCCCTGACGGACCAGAACCTTGCGCGTGTGGCCGACGTGATCGGGGAGGTCTCGCGGCAGATTGGCAGCCTGCGACGGCAGGCCTCGAAGGCGATGCGCTACAAGCGTCTCAACCATCGCCTGCGTCATCTGGCGCTCGGCTGGAGCGGATTCCACCATGTGCAGCTCGCGTCCACGCTCGAAGACCTCGAGGCGCGGGTGGGGGTGCTGCGCGCGGCGGCCAACGAGCGGCGCGCAAATTTCGAGAACCAGGAGGCGGCGCTGGCCGAGCGGCGCGCGCAACGGGGCCGGCTCAACCAGCGGGTCCAGGACGCGCAGCAGGCGGTCTTCGACGTGCGGTCGCAGAAGGAGGCGGCGGAAAACGCGGCCAGCCTGGCGCAGATCCGCCGCAGCGGGCTCGACGATCGCCTGGCCTCCTCGCGGGAAAATCTCGGCGAGATCGAGATGCAGCTGCGCGAAGTGTCCGCCCAGGTCGACGCCGGGGCGCAGGACAAGCAGCTGCAGCTGGAACTGCTCGGCGGCAGCGACGCGGTCTTCCAGCAGCGGAACCGCGAGCTCTCGATCGTCGAGGGGGAGTTGAGCCGCCTGGAACAGGAACTCAACCAGGCGAAATTCCAGCTCCTGCAGCTGGAGAGCACGGTGGCCCGCCTGCGGACCGACTGCTCGGGCTACGAGGTCGACCAGAAGACGAGCGTGCACAAACACGACTCCCTGGCCCAGGATCTCGAGGGCGTGCGGCAGCAGCGGACGGCGGCGGAGCAGCTGACCCGCGAGGCGGAAACCCGGGTCGAGGAGGCGGCGGCGGAGAAGTCGCGCGCCCACAACGAGGCGGCCGGGGCGCAGCAGGCGATCACGGATCTCACGCGGGAGTTTCGCGACGGCCAGCGCCGGTTGCAGGAAATCGATCGGCATCTCGCCCAGCGCACCGCGCGCCTGCGGCTGCTGCAGCAGCTGCAGGAGAAATGGGAGGGCTTCGGCGAAGGGGCCAAGGCGGTGCTCCAGGGACGGCTCGATGCAGCGCTGGCCGGGGCAAAGGTGACGCCGATCACGCAGGGCCTCGCGGTCCGGGCCGAGTTCGGCAAGGCGGTCGAGGCGATTCTCGGATCGGCGGCCGAGGCGATCAGCGTGGCCGACCTGGCCACGGCGCAGCGAATCCTGACGCAGCTCGAGACCGAACAAATCGGATCGGCGGTGCTCCGGGTGACCGAGATTGGCCTGCGCACCGAGGGGTTTTTCGAACTGCCGCCGGGACTCGCCCCCGCGGTGGACGCGGTGAGTGAGACCGAACCGGGGCACCCGGCCCTCGGGGTGCTGCGCGAGTCCTACATCGCGGAGGATCTGGGCGCCTTCCTTGACTTCTGGAAGGCGAACCCCGCGTTTCCGTTTTTGGCGGTGGCCACCCGCAAGGGAGATCTCGTCGACCGGCGGGGATTGATTTTCGGCGGACACCACAGCAGCCGGCGGGCCGCGCACAGCATCGTGCAGCGCGAGATCGATCTGCGCGAGACGGCCCGGGCCCTCGCGGACGACCAGAAGGCGCACGACGATCAGAAGGCAGTGCTGGATGCGCTCAACGCGCGCCTCCTGGAGGCGGAGCAGGCCCTCGAGCAGCGGCGCGCGGAGGTCCTCACGGCCACGCAGCACCTCGCCTCGATGCAGGCGGAGCAACGCAACGCGCAGCGGAATCTCGACGACGTGGCCCAGCGGCTCGCGCGGATGGAAAACGAGCTCGCGGCGCTGGAACAGGCCCGCAACGAGGCGCACGCCCGGTGGGAGCGCGCCCAGGCCGGGCTGGCCGAGGCGGACGCGACCGCCACCGCCCAGCGCGAGAAGATCCGCCAGCTGGAGGTCCGCCTCGTGGAGGTGCGCACCGAGCGCGACGTGAAACGCGAGACGCTGGCACAGGCGCGGCTGGAATTGGCCGAGCGTCGCCAAAAGGTCGAGGTGATCGACCGCGGTCTCGGCGAGATGGAGCGGCGGCGGCAGCAGCTGAGCGAGTTGCTGGTGCAGCGGCAGACCGAGATCGAGTCCTGGAGCGAACAGACGGCGCAGCTCGAACAGGAGGCCGGCCAGCAGCGGGCCCGGGCGGCCCAGCTCGCGGAGACGCTGGTGGTGACCCAGGAGCAGGTGGAGAAGCTCCGGATCGAGCTGAGCGACGTGGAGCGCGAGATCGGTGGGCTCGAGTCCGCGCAGCACGCGGTGCGCGAGGAGTCCGAAAGCGCCCACGAGGAGCTGAGTTCCCACGAGGTGAAGCTGGCCGAGAACCGCCAGCGGGTGCAGTTCCTGTCGGAGGAGGTCATGCGGGAGTTTCAGACCGCCGTGGCGGCCATCGACTGGAAGCTGCAGTTGTGGCGGGCGGACGACGAGCCCGAGGGAGTGAAACCCCTCGATCTCGACGAGGACGAGGATGAGGGTGGCGAGGCGCGTCCCGCGGAGGCAGTGCAACCGGCGGTCGCCGAAGGCGCGACCGAGGCGCCACCGCCCGAAGCGGCGCCGAAGCGGCGGCGGCGGAAGAAGGAAGTGCGGGGCGAGCCCACGGCCGACGACTTGCAGGCCCTCGATTCGACCGACTGGACGGCGATCAAGACGGAGGTCGACGCGCTGCGCCAGCGGCTGGCCAGCATGGGCGCGGTGAACCTCGTGGCGATCGAGGAGTACGCCGAGCTGAAGCAACGGTATGATTTCCTCTCCGGGCAGGTGAACGATCTGACCACCGCGAAGACTTCCTTGCTGAAGGCGATCGACGAGATCAACCAGACCTCGCTCCAGCAGTTCCAGGTGACATTCGAGCAGATCCGGAAGAACTTCGAATACACCTTCCACACGCTCTTTGGCGGCGGTCGGGCGCATCTGGAGCTGATCCAGGCGGAGGACATCCTCGAGAGCGGCATCGAAATCGTGGCGCAGCCGCCCGGCACCAAGCTGAAGGGAATCAGCCTGCTCTCCGGCGGCCAAAAGACGCTCACGGCCGTGGCGCTGCTGTTCGCGCTCTACATGGTGAAGCCGTCGCCTTTCTGCCTGCTGGACGAACTCGACGCGCCGCTCGACGAATCGAACATCGGCCGGTTCACGGACCTGTTGAAGAAGTTCGTGAAGGACTCCCAGTTCATCATCATCACGCACAACAAGCGGACGGTCTCGGCCGCCCAGGCGATCTACGGCGTGACGATGGAGGAGCGGGGGGTGTCCAAGACGGTGTCGATGCGCTTCAACCAGGAGCGGGGGGAAGCCGAGGCGCACGCCCCCAACCTGGCAGAGTCCGTGCGCGGAGCGCGGGCGCCGGTGAATCCGGCCGCGGCCGGGGATCCGGCCGGCGGTGCGGCCTAAGTCGTGGAAAGGCGCGTCAAGTTCATCTGGGGCGCCTCCAAGGTCATCCGGGGAAAGTGGTTCCTCGGGCTGGTCGGATTGTACAACCGGCGGGAAGGAGCCCGGGAGGACGGCATCGCGATCAGCGTGCGGGGCCTGCTGATCTGGAGCGGCCTGGCCCTTGGGCTGGCCTGGGTGGCGCTGGCGAGCTTCGGGTACTGGATGTGGCAGCGCAACCCGTACACGACCCTGACCTACGCCGATGCGCTGCTCTACCCGCTGCGCCGGTCCGCGATCACGGAGAAAAAGGGCCAGGCGTTCATCGCGCAGGGTTTGGAGCTGGCGCGGGCGGGGAAGTGGACCGACGCCGTGAACCTCCTGCGGCTCGGGTTGGCACGCGCCCCGCGCGAGATGCGCGCCCGGCTCACCCTGGGGCAGTTCTACCAGGCGACCAACCAACACACCCTCGCCGTGCGGGTGCTGGAAGAGGGATTGGGTGCGGAGTATCCGGGACGTTCGTACCTCGAAGCGTTGTTCCGGCTGGCCGGGCAGGGGGAGGATTTCGACACCGCCCTGCGCATCATCGAGCGGTATCTCCCCGTCGTCCGGAAGAACGGGCCAACCGCGGAACAGCAGTGGCTGGAGGACAAGCGTTACGCGGCGTTGACCGGTGCCGGGCGGCACGCGGAGGCGCTGGCGGCGGTCGACACCGGTGACGGCAACACGGCAGCGGAACGGCGGGTACTCAGCCTCCTGGCGCTGGGGCGGGCCGAGGAGGCCCTCCAGTTCCTCGCGGAATGGTCCCGCCGGCCCGGAGCCGATCCCAAGGTGATTGTCCGTCTCGAGGTCCGGGCGTACCGGGACGCGCGGCGTTTCCCGGAGATGGAGCGGTCCCTGGCGGAACTGCGACGACGCTCCCCCGGCGAACCCTCCGCGCTGGTCTACGCCGTCGTGCAACAGGCGCTGGCCGGACGGAAGGCGGAGGCGGCCGCGGCGCTGGAGGACTTCCTGTTCCGATTCGGCGGCTTCGTCGGAAACCTGTCGCTCGTGGCCGCACCGCTGGCGGAGATCAACGCCACGGAACTGGTGACGCGGTGCGCCCAAGCCGCCCGGGAGCGGGGCTTCCCGTCGGCGCGCTTTTCGGTCTTCGAAGTCGACGCCCTGGTTGGGACTGGTCAATGGGAGGACGCGGCGCAGGTGCTGGAACGCCTGGCGCCTGCCGTGGAGAAGGACCCCAACGACAAGGTATGGCGGGACTGGATGCAGGCCCTGGTGGACGCCGCCCGCAATCCCGCGGAGGCGCCGCAGCGCAGTCTCATCGAGTTCCTCCGCGGGCGGGCCTGGGGCATCGGGGTCTTTAGCCGGACTGCCGCAGTGCTCGTCCGGGCCGGGCGGCACGAGACCGCCCAGGAGGTTTTGGCCCTCGGGATTCGCGCCTTTCCCGCGAGCGCTTCGTTGCAGCGAGCCGCCGCGGAGGTGCGGACGAAACGGCAGGAACAGGAAGCGGCGCGGTCGCCCGAGGCGCCGGTCGTCGGGGTGACGGCGGCGGAAACCGCCTTTGTGCAACGTCTCGACTATCTCCTGCGCGCGAAGCAATGGGACGAAGCCGCCCGGCACGTCGCCAAGGTCGCGGCAGAGACGCCGCCGCCGGCCTGGTGGGCCGCGCGCCTGCCCGCGATCCAACTGGCGGGAGTCCGGATCGCGCAGGGACGCCGCGATGCGGAGGCGCTGCGGCGCGCGACCGCCGGCTGCGTGGAGGGGCAGCCGACGCGCGTACCCGAGGTCCTGGAACTGGCCCGGGGATTTGTGCAGGCGGGAGACACGGAGAGCGCCCTCGCGGTCGCACGCGAGGTGGCGAGAATTCTGCCCGGACACGCGGCCACCCAGCGCCTGATCCGCGAATGGGAGGGTGGGGGCGTCGAAGCGGATGGAGTCGCCGCCCGGCCCGCCGCGCCGGTTGCGCCGGCCGAGGGCGAGTCCCTGCTGGCGCAGCTGCGAGCGCGCCAGGCGGAAAAGGACTCCCCGGGCATCCTGCGGGTGGCGCGGCTGTTGCTTACCGGCGAACGCAAACGCGCCGAGCAGGCGGTCGCACTGGCCCGGGAGTGGGCCGGGGCGGGCGATCGGGCCGCGGCGGAACTGCTGCTGCGGGAAGTCTTCCGCAAGCACGAGGGATTCCCGCCGGCCCGCCGGCTCCAGGCGGAGTTCGGTCTGGCGGCGGAAAACCGGAAATAGCCCCGGTCGCCCCCGCGCCGGCGGAGCGCCCCGCCTCAGAGAATCAAGTCCGGCGGGACGTTGCTCAGGGCCTCCTCGACGGTGGTGAGCCCCATCTTGACCTTGAGCATCGAGTCCTGGTGCAGCGTCTTCATGCCGTTCTTCATCGCGATGCGCTTCAGCTCGGCGACCTCGATCTCCTTGTTGATGCCCTCGGTCAGTTCCTCGCTGTTGGTCATCAATTCATGGATACCCACGCGGCCCTTGTAGCCGGTGCCGCTGCAGGTCGGGCAGCCGTGCGGGTTGGCCTTGTAGACCTGGCCGCTCCAGCCGAGGGCCTTTTCCATGATCTCCTTTTCGCGCCCCTGCGGTTCGTAGGGCAGCTTGCAGTTCTTGCAGACGCGCCGCAGCAGCCGCTGGGCGCAGACACACACGAGGGAGGCGGAGATGTTGAAGGGTTCGACGCCCATCTCGCCAATGCGGGCGACCGTCGAGGGCGCGTCGTTGGTGTGAAGGGTGGAGACGAGAAGGTGGCCGGTCAGCGCGGCCTCCACGGCGATGCCCGCGGTCTCCTCGTCGCGGATTTCGCCGACGAGGATGATGTCGGGGTCCATGCGCAGGTAGCACCGCAGGGCCCGGGCGAAGGTCAGGCCGATCTGGCGGTTCATCTGCATCTGGTTCAGTCCCGGCAGAGTGTACTCGATCGGGTCCTCGGCGGTCTGGATGTTGACGTCGGGCGTGTTGATTTCGGCGAGCGCCGCGTAGAGCGTCATCGACTTGCCCGAGCCGGTGGGGCCGCAGTGCAGGATCATGCCGTAGGGCTGGCGGATGCACTCCCGGTACTTGGCCAGGTTTTCGTCGGAGAATCCGAGGACCGGGAGCGGCAGCGTGCTCTTCTGCTTGTCGAGAATACGCATGACGACCTTTTCGCCGTCCTTCATCGGCCCGGTCGCCACGCGCAGGTCGAGGTCCATGTTCTTCTTCGTAAAATGCTTGAACACGATGCGGCCGTCCTGGGGGAGCCGGCGCTCCGAGATATCCAGGTTGCACATGATCTTCAGGCGCGCCACGAGGGCCCCGGTGACCTGCTTGGGCAGGCGCAGTTTCTCCTGGCAGAGGCCGTCGATGCGGTAGCGGACGCAGAGATCCTTTTCCTGCGGCTCGATGTGGATGTCGGAGGCGCCGCTGATGTAGGCGTCCTCGATGATCCGGTTGGCGAGCTGGACAATGGGAGCGGATTCCTCGCTCTCGAGATCCTTGGCGCTGACCTCCTTGCCCTCGCCCTCGACGGAGTAGGCGTTCTGGATGACCTCGGTGACCGCGGAAATGTCGACATCTCCCTGCTGCGCCGGTCCGGCGGCCTTGGAATCCTTGAAGTACTTCTTGAGGAGCGAATCGAACAACGTCGCCGACACGACGCTGACCTCCTCGATGGAGAGCTCGGTGGTCTGGGTGAACGACTCGCGCTTGGCGTAGTCGAGGGGGTTGGTCATCACGACCGCAACCGAACTCGGGCTCAGGCGCTTGTGCGGGAAGACGCCTTCGCGGCGGATGATGGCGTCGCCCGTCACCTCGATCAGCTTGTCGTCGATTTCAATCTCCTCGACCTTGGTGACCAGGGGCAGATCGGTGAGCTTGGCGATGAACCGCGCCGTATCCTCGGCGTTGGGAACGAACTTCGGATCCACCATCCGGTGGATGAGCGTCGAGGAGTACTCGGCGACCTCCTTGAGGAGGTTCAAGTCCTTCTCGGTGAACTCGCCGTCGGTGCCGGCCGAGAGCTCTTTGTTCAGCACCTGGATCGCACCCAGGGTGATCGTCGTCTTCAGCGGCACCGTCAGCATCGACCGGACCTCGAAACCGGTGGTCTGGGTCATCGACGCCATGAACGGCGCCTGGCTCTCGGAGTTGCGGAAGAAGACGGGCTCCCCCGTCTCCACCACCTTGCCGACGATGCCCTTGCCGACGGGAACCTTCAGGGAAAGGAGCTTGGCCGCGGTGTCCTGGAATTTCTTCTCCTTGGCGGGATTCCCGGCCCAGAGGGTGGGCGAGTAGTAAACCTGCTTGAAGGCGATCTCGTTGCCTTCGACGAGATAGAACGTCATCGACTGCGCCTGCAGCGCCTCGACGACCTTCGACGCGGTGAGCTCGATGACCGACGCGACATCCTCCCGGCTCGGCGCCGGCTTGGAAATCACCTTGATGAGCAGGGAGCGTCGCAGGGTACTGGCAAGGGAGGAGGATGCCATGACGGGAAGGCGGCAGGTTCGGATCCAGGTCCGGGATTGTCAAAGCCGGGGAGCAGTGCGGCAATGCGAATTGTCCGCGACGCACTCCGTATCTCTACGGCCCGGCCCGGGCGACTCATGTGGGACTGGATCAAAGGCAAACTGCGCTCCGCCGGGGCGCCGGGCGATATTGGCGCCCGCGGCGAGGCGGCGGCGGCGGCCTGGCTGCGGCGCCACCGCGGGGTGACCCTCCTCGAACGCAACTGGCGCAACCCGCGCGACCGTCGCGATGAGATCGATCTGATTTGCCGGGAGGACGACGTGGTCGTGTTCGTGGAGGTGAAGGCACGCGCCGCCGGGGCGCTCGTGCCAGGGTATTATGCGGTAGACGAACGCAAAAAGCGGGTGCTACGGCGGGCGATCAAGGCCTACCTTGCCCAACTCCCGGTCAAGCCGCGGACGTTTCGTTTCGACGTCGTCGAGGTGATTTGGCGCGCAGACGCCGCGGACGCGGCGGAGGTCCTTCATTTCGAAAACGTCCCGTTGTTTTCGAAGCACTTCCGCCCGTGACCGGCCGCGCGCCGCCGGCGGTTCGTCGGACGTCATTTCCCTTGCCGTGCGCGGGGCGGCGCCGGAAAAGTGCGGGCGCATGCCTGAGACTTCCCGCCATCCGTTCCTCCACGGGCTGAGCAAGCACCGGGGGGCGCCACCCACCGTCGTGGTGATCTTCGGTGCGTCCGGGGACCTCACGGCGCGCAAGCTCATCCCGGCGGTGTACAACCTGGGCCATGACGGCCTTCTGCCGGCGGACTTCTTCCTCGTCGGTTACGGGCGGAAGGAAATCCCCGACGAGGAGTTTCGCGGCCTGGCGGCGGCGGCGATCCGGGAACACTCCCGCCGCGAACTCGAACCGGCCAGCTGGGAGCGGGTGGCAGCCCACACCACCTATGTGGCGGGCGGCTACGACGACCCGGCCGCTTTCACGCGGCTAGCGGCGCACATCGACGCCATCGAGGCGCGCCTGGGGCGGGACGTGCAGCGGCTGTTCTACATCTCCACGCCGCCGTCCGTGTTCGTCCCGATCGTCCGCCACCTCGGGGCCAGCGGGCTGGCGGCCCGCCACCTCGGGTCGCCGTTGCACGCCAAGGTGATCGTGGAGAAGCCGTTCGGGAAGGACCTGCCGTCGGCCCGCGAACTCAATTCCGCGATCCGCGCGGTGTTCCAGGAGCACCAGGTGTATCGCATCGATCACTACCTAGGCAAGGAGACGGTCCAGGACCTGCTGGTGCAGCGGTTCGCCAACGCCATCTTCGAGCCCCTGTGGAACCGGAACTTCATCGACAGCGTGCAGATCACCGTCGCGGAGGAGGTGGGGGTGGGGACGCGCGGGGGCTATTACGAGCAAAGCGGCTGCCTGCGGGACATGATCCAGAACCACACGATGCAGCTGCTCGCGCTGACGGCGATGGAGCCCCCGGGCTCGCTGGAGCCGGAGGCGATCCGGGACGAAAAGGTCAAGGTGCTGAACGCGATCCAGCCACTGACGATCGGGCCGGGCGGGGACGTGGCCCGCGCGCAGTACGCGGCGGGCCTGGTCGCCGGCAAGGCCGTGCCGGGCTACCTGGAGGAGGAGGGGATCGCCTCGCAGTCGGCGACCGAGACCTATGCGGCGCTCCGCCTCTCCATCAACAATTGGCGCTGGCAGGGGGTGCCGTTCTACCTGCGCTCCGGCAAGCGGATGGCACGCCGCGTCTCGGAGATCGCGATCAACTTCCGGCGGCCGCCCGGGACGCTGTTCGCCGGGGAGACCGCGCGCTTCGATCTCGCGGCCAATACGCTCTCGTTCCAGATCCAGCCCGACGAGGGCCTGAGCCTCATCCTCAACACGAAGGTGCCGGGCCTGGAGACGCGCACCCAGCCGGTGAAGATGAGCTTCCGCTATGCGACGACCTTCGGCTCCAACACTGCCGAGGCGTACGAACGGCTTGTCCTCGATGCGATGGTGGGCGACGGCACGCTTTTCATCCGGGGCGACGAAGCGGAGGCCTCCTGGCGGCTCTACACGCCGGTGCTCGACTACTGGCGCAGCGTCGGCCGGGCCGGGATGGACGAATACGCCGCCGGCGGCTGGGGCCCGCCGAGTGCCGACGCGCTGCTGGCTCGCCAGGGCCATCGCTGGCGCCAGCCCTGAGCGCCATGGGTGCCGTTTTTCAGGCCCTGCCCGGGTTGGAGGTGCCGGTCGGTGCGATCGGCCGGAGCCTCGCGCAGATGTGGACGGAGAGCGCTGCTGGTGGGCGCCCGGCCCCCGAGGCCGACGATGCGCGGGCCACGCAGGTGAACTTCGTGCTGCACCTCGGGCTCAACTCGACGCCGGAGGATGCGTTGGAGCAGTTCGCGACCGTGGTCCGATTCTCGCGACGTTACCCGGGCCGGGTCGTGGTGCTCTGTCCCCTGCATGAGGACGTGCCGCAACCGGAGATCCGGGCGAAAATCTACGGCGAGTGTTTCCTGGGAAAATCCCGATCCGACAAGCGGTGTGTCGAGTTCGTGATGCTCAGCTATTCGCGTAGCGCGCGCCGCCACCTCGAGAACCAGGTATCGATCTGTCTCTCCACCGACCTTCCCCTCTATTACTGGGCCCACCGGTTCTCCGCCAGCGGGCGGCTTGCCGATTATCGGTACCTCCTTTCGCAGGCGAAGCGGGTGCTGCTCGACAGTGCGATCGCGCCCGCGGACGCGCTGGCCTACCCATGGCCCAATCCGGCCGCCACGCGAGATCTGGTCCACTGCCGCCTGCTGCCGTTCCGGCAGAGTCTCGGGCAATTCCTCGCCGCGTACCGGCGCGAGATCCTGATCGACGGCTTGCGGGAGGTCACAGTCACCCATGGCACAGCCCTGACGGCGGAGGCGCGCGTGGCGCTGGGATGGCTCGAGGCGCGCCTGACCGATTGCGGTTTGCGCGCGGGCCAGACGGTCTTCCGTCACACGCCGGCCGCGGAGGACGAGCCCGTGTCCCATCTCGGGGTTGCGATGACCTACGAGGAATCGGCGCGGTACTTCCGCTGGCGCGGCGATGTGAGGTCCGGTCAGGCCTTGTTCGAGGCGGACCTCGGGGCGGGCCGCACCACGCTGTCGGCGGGGATCAGCCTGCTTTCGCCGGAAAACGCGTTGAGCGAGGCGATGTTCTTCTGACCCGCCCGGAAGCGTTCGGTCGACGGCCCCCCGTGACCGCGGCGCCGGTGGAACGACGAAACCCGGGGCCTGGCGCAGTGCGCCCGACCCCGGGTCCGATCCACAATATTGCCGGGCCAACTCAGCCGAGCAAAGTCTGCCACTGGTTGTCGCGCGCCATGCGTGCGACCTTGAGCGCGCCCGCGGCGACGAAGTCCTTGTAATTTTCCCCGAGCACCCGCACCTGCGGGCTGTCGAAACCCTCCTCAAGGAGCTTGGCTTGGAGGGCCACGCCAAACCCGCGGATGAGGCTGCCGCCGCCGGTGACGATCACGTTGCGGAGCAGTTCGGCAACCGTGTCGGGATCCGCTCGGGAAATGAGTTCGCGGGTCATCTCGAAGGCCTTTTGCAGGAGCGCCTCGCAGCCCGCTCCGACCTGCGCGGAGACGTCGATCTTCCGGGCCTTGCCCCCGACCATCACCGTCGCGATGGCTGGCGCTGCGCCGTCCTCGGCCAACACCCAGGAGTGGCGCTCCTTGATCTCGCGGATGCGCGAAACGGTGAGCCCGGACTCCGGATACTCGGCGAGCACGCGGTCGAGGATGATCTGGTCGATGGCGTCGCCGGCGAAAGGCACGCTGAGCTGATCCTCCACCGTCGGATAGTGGCCCTGCACGAGGCACACGTCGATGGAACCGGCGCCGATGTCGACGTAGATGGAGTTGAGCACCGGGTCCTGATAGTCGGGATCGTTGAGGCGGGCCTCGTTGCGCACGCCGAGGGCGGCGAGGAAGGGCTCCGGGACGAAGATGACCTTCTGGAACACTCCCCGCACGGCGCTCCGGGCGTTTTCGCGCGCCACCAGGTCGGAACTGGCGGGCATGCCGATCACGGCGCGGGTTTCGCGGCCCCGGGTGTCGAGCAGTTCGCCGAGGTGGCGGGCAAAAGCGGTTGCGACGTCGAGATCGTCGATGACGCCGCCGCGCAGCGGGCGGACGAGGCGGAGGTTGGTCTTGTGCTTCAGGGCCATGCGGCCGAAGAGGATCTTCGCGTCGCCGGGCAGCACGCCGGGCAGCACATCCTCGTGCGCATAGCCGACCACGGTCGGCACGAGTTCGCGGTGCAGGATGGGCTCCGCGCCGCGGACGGCAGTCATGACGCTGGAGATGTTCGTGCCCCAGTCGAGTCCGACCAGGAGGGTTTCAGTGGTGGCTTCGGCGGTGGCAACGCCGCCGGACTTGGACGAGCTGGCTTTCATGCGGATGGTGGATCGGATGTTGGTACTTCTACTGTGGATTCGGACGAAAGTTCAGGCGGCGACCAGCGCCCGGCGACCCATCGCCGGGGTGGGGTGGTCGACTCCGAGCGCGTCGAGCATGCCCGGGATGTCGTCGATGGGGATGCGGCGGCGGAGCTGGAAACCACCCGAGGCGGCCGGCGGGGAGTCAGCGCGGCCGAGACTGTGCAGGACGAGCCGGCGGGACAGCCAGGCATCGGCAACCTGGCGTTGGACGCGGGTGAAGAGGTCCCGCAGGGCCTGCTGGGCGGCTGGCACGGCCAGACCGCATCCGCGCGACCATTCCGCAATGAGTGGCGGCAACTCCTGCTGCAGCAGCCGGGCGGCCTCGCGTTCACGGGCTTCCGCCCGCAGCAGGCAGGCCTCGCGCACACCCTCCTCGATCGCGTTCCAGAGTTCGCCACATCGGGCGGAACTCGCGGGGGCGGGAGGGGCGGAAAGAGACATGCCCCGGGGAAAAGCATCGCATGCGCCAACCGCCGGATGTCTCTCCTTAGACGCGAAGCGACAGGAGCTTAAAATTTCATTGGATTCGCTCTGCCTCGCCCGGTCGCGGTGAGATTTCCGCCGGGGGAAATTATTTCCTACCGGCAGAAGGAACCCTGAAATCATGACGAGCGCGATTCGGTGCGCGCCCCGGCGGCCCAGACGCGAGAGGCCGGATTCCGTCGCCGGCCGCATCCTGGCCCAATCCGTTCTCGGCGGCGTTTTTTCGATGGGGTGAGTACCAAAGGTTCGACACCTTCGCCTGTGGTGTGGACGCTACCTTTGAACCCCGTTTTTGCATGCTTTCCCCCCGCTGGTTTTTGCTGGCTTCCTTGGTTGCAGTTGCCGGTCACGTTCGCGCCGACGGTGAGCCCGGTCCGCTCGTGCCCGTCGGAGCTGCCCGGATCGACATCACGCCAGACCTGCCGATTCGCCTGAGTGGCTACCAGTCGCGGGCGACGGAGGCGGAGCGAGTCGAGATGAGCCTCACGGCACGGGCGCTGGCGATTGGCGCGGATGGCGAGAAGCCGGTGGTGGTGATTGCCGCGGAGTTGATCGGAATCGGCGAGCCGACCCGCGCCGCCGTCGTGGCGGCGCTGCGTGCCTCGCATGGAATTGAGGAGAGCCGGGTGGCCGTTTGCGCGACCCACACGCACACCGGCCCGGCGTTGGCGGATGTGATCCCCTACATGTTTTCCCGCGACCTCCCGGAGGCGGAGACGGCGCGGATTGCCGCCTACACGGAAGCGCTTCGCGGCAAGTTGATCGCCGTGGCTCGCGCGGCGCTGGCCGACCGGAAGCCGGCCCGTCTCGCGTGGGGGGAAGGGCGCGTGGATTTCGCGACCCAGCGACGGGTGGTTGTCGACGGGCAATGGAAGGCCTTCGGCCTGGTGGCCGCCGGTCCGGTGGATCACGCGCTGCCGGTGTTGCGGGTGACCGATGCCGCGGGAGGCGTCCGCGCCGTGTGGGTCAATTACGCCTGCCACTGCACGACCCTCGGCGGGGCCGATAATTTCGTGCATGCCGACTGGGCGGGCGACGCGGCGCAACGCCTGGAGGCGGCTCACGCCGGCGCCGCCGTGCTGGTGACGATTGGCTGTGGTGCGGATGCCAACCCCGGCCTGCCGCGCGGCCTGCCGGGCGTGCCGGTGCACGGGGAGAAGGTGGCACGGGAAACGGCCCGCCTTCTGGCCGGTCCGCTGCGGGCCCTGGGGCCGGTGACGACTGCGAACTTCCGGCGGATCGAATTGACCTTCGACCGTGCCGTTACGCGGGAGGAACTGGAGCGGCGCCGGGGGAAGGGGGCGCGGGTCCAGACAGCCTACGCGGCCACCAAGCTGCTGGAGCAACTCGACCAGGGCAGAGCGTTGCCGGCCACGGTGCCGTACCCGGTGCAAACGTGGCAGTTTGGCCGCGACCTCGCGATGGTGTTTCTCGGCGGCGAAGTGGTGTCGGAGTATTCCCTGCGCCTGAAGCGCGAACTCGACGCCTCGCGTCTGTGGGTTCACGCCTACGCCAACCACGTCCCGTGCTACATCCCGTCGGCGCGGATGTTTCCGGAAGGTGGATACGAGGTCGACGGCTCGATGGACTACTATGGCTGGCCCACGCGGCTGGCGCGCACCACCGAGGACCAGATTGTCGGGGAAGTGCGGGCGCTGCTGCCCCCGGAAATGGCGGCGCGCGGCCGGCCATGAACCGGCGGTTGGGACGGGTGGCGGCGGGCCTGGCGGCCATGCTGCTGGGGTGCGGTTACCAGGAGGTGCCGCCCCCGGCCAAGGTCGTGCTGCCCAAGCCCCTGGCGCCGGAGCCGTCCCGCGCGGCCATCCGGATGCCGGCCGGCCTCGAGGTCGAGCTGGTGGCGGCGGAGCCGCAGGTCATGGACCCTGTCGACGTGGCCTGGGGACCGGATGGGCGAATGTGGGTCGTGGAAATGGCGGACTATCCCTCGGGCCTCGATGGCCGGGGCAAACCGGGCGGCCGGGTGCGCTTCCTGGCGTCGACCCGCGGCGACGGCCGGTATGACCGGTCGACCCTGTTTGCCGACGGATTGCGGACCCCGACCACGGCGGTGCCATGGCGGAACGGTGTGCTGGTGGTGACCGTGCCGGAGATCGTGTATCTGGAAGACACGGACGGGGATGGCCGGGCCGACCGCCGGGAGGTCCTCTTTCGCGGCCTCGCCGAAGGCAACGAACAGCATCTCAGCAACGGTCTCCAATGGGGGCTTGAGGGCTGGCTCCACCTGGCCAACGGCAACAGCGGCGGGCGGATCGCTTCCGTGCGCACGGGGCAGGTGGTGGAGGTTGGCCAGCGGGACTTCCGGGTCCATCCGGATACCGGCGCGATCGAGGTGCTGGCGGGCGCCTCGCAGGCCGGGCGCAACCGCGACGACTGGGGAAATTGGTTTGGCTGCAATAACTCGAATCCCGCTTGGCATTTCGCCCTGGAGGAACGCTACCTGCGGCGCAACCCACACCTCGTGCCGCCCAATCCGGCGGTGACGATCGCGGCGGTCCCGGGGGCGGCGCGCGTGTACCCGCTGAGCGAGACGCTGGCCCGCTTCAATGACGGCTTTGCCGCCAACCATTTCACCTCGGCCTGTGGAGCAATGGTCTATCGCGACGAGTTTCTCGGGCCGGAGTACGAGAACTCGTTCCTGGTTTGCGAACCGGTACACAACCTCGTGCACCGGGAGCGCCTGCGGCCACTGGGGGCGACGTTTCGCAGCGAACGCGTGGCTGGCGAGGAAACGGCGGAGTTTCTCGCGTCGACCGACAACTGGTCGCGCTTTGTGGCCGTGCGGGCGGGGCCGGACGGGGCGTTATACGTCGTGGACATGTACCGTCTCGTCATCGAGCACCCGAAGTGGATTCCGGAGGCCTGGCAGCGGCAACTTGGCGACGTGCGGGCCGGGGCGGATCGGGGCCGGATCTTCCGGGTGCGGCCGAAGGGGCGCACGCTGCGACCCATCCCGAACCTCGCCCACGCCGACTCGCGGGGGTTGCTGGCCGCGCTGGAGAGCCCGAGCGGTATCGTGCGTGACCTGGCGCAGCAGCAGTTGCTGTGGCGCGGCGCGCGCGAGGTGGCGCCGGAACTGACGCGCTTGGCGGCCGAGGCGGCGCGGCCGGAGGCGCGCGGCCAGGCGTTGTGGACCCTGCACGGGCTCGGGGAGCTGACCGCGGCCGTGGTGGCGCAGGCCTTGCAGGATCCCCATCCCGGCGTCCGGCGGCAGGCCGTGCGTTTGAGCGAAGGTTTCGCGAACCGCGAGGCAACGCTTGGGCTTCGGGTCGCGGCGCTGGCAGAGGATTCCGATGCCGCTGTACGTCTGCAGGTGGCGGGGACACTCGGCGAATGGCCGGGAGAGGCCGCGGGGCGCGCCCTGGCGCAGCTGCTGCAGCACGATCCCGATCGGTTGATCCGGGCGGCGGCGATGAGTTCGGCCTTGCCGCACGCGGAGACGATTCTCGCGACCCTGGCG
Source organism: Verrucomicrobiota bacterium (assembly GCA_016222805.1). Lineage (GTDB taxonomy): Bacteria > Verrucomicrobiota > Verrucomicrobiia > Opitutales > Opitutaceae > ER46. The sequence continues at coordinate 31,365 of JACRQG010000011.1, forward strand.
ACGGCGGAAGCTGGCGCTCGCGCGGTGGTGATGGAGATCGCCGCAGCGACCGCGCATACGCGGACCCTCGCGACGCTGTTGACCCAGGTGGCCAAGGGGGAGGACGGAGCCGCGGGCGCGCGTTTCGCCGCCGTCGGTGAACTGCTGGACTGGTTGCAGCGCAACAACCAGAGCCTGGCCAAGCTGCGGGTCGGGGCCGGGGAGGAACTCCGCCGGGCCCTGACCGCGACGGAGCAGGTGTTTGAGGCCGCCCGGAAAGTGGCGGTGGATCCGGAGTCGGCGGAGACGGTGCGTCTGGCGGCGGTCCGGCTGCTTGGCCGGGGCCCTGGAGGGCAGGAGCAAGATGTCGAGATCCTCCTTTCGCTCCTGGCACCCCAGGTGCCAGCCGCAGTGCAGCTGGCCGGGGTGGCCGCGTTGGGGCGGCAGAACCGATCCACCGTGCCGGAGCGCCTGCTGGCAGGTTGGTCGCAGTACAGCCCAAAGGTGCGCGCGGCGGTGCTGGATCTCCTGGTCGGCCGGGCTGCCTGGGCGCAGGTGTTGTTGGATGCCGCGGAGAAGGATCCCGCGCTGCGCGCCCAGATCGATCCGGCGCGGCGCACGGTGCTCACACAGCACAGCAATCCCAAGCTTTCCGCGCGGGCTGCGGCGGTGTTCCAGATGGGAGGCGGGGCCGACCGTCGGAAAGTGGTCGACCAACAGTTGGTGGCGATGAGGGGCTTGAAAGGGGAGGCGAAGCGAGGGGAGGCCGGGTTTGCGAACGTGTGCAGTGCTTGCCACCGCTTCGGCGAAACCCCGGGGCGGGACGTCGGGCCCGATCTTGCCGTCGTGAAGGATCGCAGCGCGGAGTACCTGGTGACCCACATCCTGGATCCGAACCGGGCGGTCGAGGATCGCTACGTCTTCTATACGGCGACGCTGCACGACGGACGCACTCCCGTCGGCATGCTCGCACGCGAAAGCAGCGGCAGCATCACGCTGGTGGGGCTGGACGGGGCGGAGCAGGTGGTGCTCCGGAGCGAGTTGCGGTCCTTGATCAGTTCCGGCCGTTCGCTGATGCCGGAGGGGCTGGAAGGGGCGCTGGATCCGCAGGCGATGGCGGACCTCGTGACCTTTCTGGCCGGCAGCGGGAAGCGGGATCGCTAAGATCGGCGACCAGCGGACTCCTCGCGACCACGATCGCCCTCGCCAAAGCACGGGGAAAGAGCCAGAGTCCCGGCGGTCCGCGACGCTCACCCGGGATCGCGGTGCCGGTGCGCTGTTTTGCCAGCCGGACGAAGGTCGCGGCCGGTGCAGCGTGCAGCGACTTTCATGAACCCCCAATCCAAGACCCCGATGTCGCCTGGCCTGTCCCGGCGAAGCTTCCTTGGCCGCACCGCGCTGGCGACCGGATACCTTGCCGCCGCGCCGGCCTTCCTGCGCGGCCGCAACCTCAACAACAAGCTGAACATCGCCTTCATCGGCTGCGGGGGGCGGGGAAATGCCAGCCTGTCGGAACTTACCCTTCCCGCCGGCGGTGCCAGCGCCGGCGCCAAGGCGAAGAACCGTCCCTCTGCGAGCGGGATTGCCGCGCCGGGACCGCACCCCGACGAGAATGTCGCCGTCGTCTGCGATGTGAACCAGACGGCCGTGGATGCGGCGTTGAAACGCTTTCCGCAGGCCAAGTCGTACCGGGATTTCCGCCGGGTGTTTGACCGGCCCGGTGAATTCGACGCGGTGGTTGTCAGCACGACCGAACACACTCACGCGTTTGCGACCTACCTCGCGCTGACCCTCGGGAAGCACGTCTACTGCGAGAAGCCGCTCACGTACAATATCTGGGAGGCGCGGCTGATCCGCGAGACCGCCGCCAAGTATCCGAAGCTCTCGACCCAGATGGGGAATCAGGGTCACGCCTCGGACTCGCGGCGGCTGTTGAAGGAGATCCTGGATACCGGCGTCATCGGCGCTGTGCGGGAGGTGCAGGTGTGGGCGGACCGGGCGTGGGGTCTGCAGGATGCCGCCTCGGCCGAGCGTTTCGACAAGGCGCACGGGTTCTACAATGGTGTGCCGATTACCGGGCGTTTCCCGGAGGAGATGCCCGTGCCCCCGAACATCGACTGGGACCTGTGGCTCGGGCCGGCGCCGGCACGGCCGTTCCACGCGACCTACCTGCCCGGACCGCGCTGGTACCGGTGGTGGGATTTCGCCAACGGGACGATGAGCGACCTCGGCTGCCACGACAACGACGTGCCCTTCACCGTGCTCGGCCTGCGCCGCCCGCGGACGGTCGAGGCGTGGTCGCCGAATGGCCGAGCCCATCCCGAACTGGCGCCGGCGACGATGCGGGTGACCTTCGAGTTCGAGCCGGTGGGCTCCGCGCCGCCGGTGAAGCTGGTCTGGCATCAGGGGGACAGCAAGCCGCCGCAGTGGACCCCGGAGATGGGCGGTCGGTCGCAGCTCTTCATCGGGGAAAAGGGGATGTTGCACGGCACCGGAAAGCTCTTTCCGGCGGAGAAGTTCCAAGGCTGGCAACCGCCGGCCCCGACGCTGCCGCGCTCCCCGGGGCACTGGGTCGAGTGGGTGAACTACGCCAAAGGCGAGGGCCCCGTGCCCGGCTCGAACTTCCAATACTCGGGTTGGACGACGGAGGCGAATCACCTCGGCAACGTCGCCTACCGGACCGGCCGGAAGATCGCTTGGGATTACGCGGCGCTGCGAGCGAGCAATGCCCCCGAGGCGGCGCCGTTCATCCGGCGCCCGCAGTATCGCCCGGGCTGGCAGGGAATTCTCCCCGGATGAACGCGACTCCGCTTCCCGCCGGAGGAGACCGCACTCCCGCGCGGGCCACGCGGCGCCGCTTCCTGGCCGCCGCGGGTGCGACGGCGGTGCTGTCTCCGGCATCGCTGTCGGGGGCGGCGTCCGGGTCTGCTCCCCGCGAGAAACTCGCGCTGCAGGGCGGGCCCAAGGCCGTGACCCTGCCGCCGGGGGAGGCGACTCGTTGGCCGGTCTTCGGGGAGGAGGAGGAACGCGCGGTGCTCGCGGTCCTGCGCGACCCCGGCTATGCGCCCATCCCGCTCCTCGAGTCGGAATGGAAGGAGCACTTCCGCGTGCCGTTCGCCCGGGCGTACTGCAACGGCACCAGTGCCCTGACCACGATGTTCTTCGCCCTGGACCTGCCGCCGGGCAGCGAGATCCTGGTGCCGAGTTACACCTTCTTCTCCACCGTCGCGCCGATGCGGTTCTTCGGCCTCGTGCCGGTCTTCGTCGATATCGATCCCCACACGCTGAACCTCGACGTGGACGACGCCCGCCGCCGGCTGACCAAGCACACGCGGGCCATCCTGCCGGTGCATTTCAACGGGCTGCCCTGCGAGATGGACCGGATTGGCGAACTGGCGCGGGAAAAGGGACTAATCGTGCTGGAGAATGCCTGCCATGCGGATGGCGCCACCCTGCAGGGCCGCAGCATGGGCTCGTGGGGCAGCATGGCGGCATTCAGCTTCCAGTTCAGCAAGCCGCTGCCGACGATCGAGGGCGGGCTCGCGGTGTATCACCAACGGGAATACTACGAGCGCGGCTCAACCCTGGCCGACACCTTCAACCAGCAGACCTTCGCCCCGGACAGTCCCTACCGCCGGTACAACGGCTCCGGCCTCGGGCTGAAGCTGCGCATCCACCCGATGTCGGCCGCCCTCGCGCGCGTGCAGCTGCGCAAACTCGATCGCCACAACGCAGACAAACTGGCGGCCATCCGGCGACTCAACGATCGCCTGCGCGGCCTGCCCGGACTGCGGGAGCAGTCGGCGCGGGCGGACATGCAGCGCACCTACTTCTCCTGGAATCTCTTCCTGCTGGACGAAGCGGAGGCGGGCATGTCGCGCGAGGCGTGCGTGAAGGCCCTGAAGGCGGAGGGCGTGCCGGCCACGGCCCACGTCTACACCCTGCAGCACAAACTGACCCTCTATGCCGAGTCGCAGTGGTGGCATCACCTGCCGGCGCTCCCCGAACTGCCGGCGTCAGAGAAGGCCAACCGCTGCGCGATCGCGCTGCCGCGCTTCACGCGCGATTCGCCGGAACTCGTCGACCAATACGTCCGCGCGTTCGAGAAGGTGTGGGCGCATCGCCGCGAACTCGGGTCGGGTTGAACTGCAGGGAATCCGCTCTCGCCCGAGCAAAGATCGGCTGTAGCCGTCCTCGCTGAGGCCGGTTTGGACCGGGAGATCAAACGTGCCCGCCGGGGTCGGCGCCTCCGGCTACAACCGAGGCGGCGCGAGACGGTGTGAAGACGATCGCCGATGACACCCGTCGAAGGGTGCGGTTCGCGCCCCCACCAGCCGGGCCGGTCCGAATGGACTATGATTCGAGTTTCAGGACGGTGTAGGTGCGCTTGCCCTTGCGGAGCAGCACATACTGGCCGAAGAGCACGTCCGCCTCGCTGATCGTGCGGGTGATGTCGGCGGCGCGGACGTTGTTCACGTAGATGCCTCCGCCTTCGACATCCTTGCGGGCCTGGCCCTTCGACGGGCACAGGCCGGAGAGCACGAGTGCGTCGATGAGCGGGGCACCGGGGCCGGCGAGCAGCGTTCGCGAGACGGGCTTGCACGGAGCTTCGGCGATCACGTCCTGGAAATCCTCCGCCGACAACCCATCGAGGGAGCCCCCGAAGAGGGCCTCACTGGCCTTGAGGGCTCCGGCCAGCCGGTCGGGGCCGTGGACGAGCAGGGTCATTTCGCGGGCCAGGGCCTTCTGGGCGCCCCGGGCCCCGGGGTTGGCCCGGACCTCGGCCTCGAGGGCGGCGATCTCCTCGGCGGAAAGGAAGGTGAGCGTCTTGAGGAGCTTGACGACATCGGCGTCGTCGGAGTTCACGAAGAACTGGTAGAAGCGGTACGGCGAGGTGCGCTTGGGATCGAGCCACACGGTGCCGGTGGCGGTTTTGCCGTACTTGGAACCATCCGCCTTGGTGAGGAGCGGGAAGACCAGGCCCCAGACGGTGGCGCCGAGCTTCTTTCGAGTCAGTTCGGTCCCAACCGTGATGTTGCCCCACTGGTCGGTGGCGCCGATCTGGAGTTCGCAGTGGAACGTCTTGCGCAGGTGGTAGAAGTCGAATCCCTGCAGCAGCATGTAGCTGAACTCGGTGAAGCTGATGCCGGCGTCGCGATCCTCCATCCGGCTGCGCACGGAATCCTTCGCCACCATCGAATTGACCGAGATGTGTTTGCCGACATCGCGCAGGAATTCGAGCACCGAGACCGGGGCGGTCCAGTCGTAGTTGTTGACCAGGCGGGCCGGGTTGGCCTTGGCGTCGAAATCGAGAAACTGCGTGAGCTGTCGGCGGACGCTGGCGATGTTGTGCTCCACCTGTTCCGGGGTCTGGAGGTTGCGTTCCGCGGACTTGCCCGAGGGGTCGCCGACCATGCCGGTGGCGCCGCCGGCGAGGGCGATGGGGTGGTGGCCCTGCAGCTGGAATCGGCGCAGTGCCAGCAGGGGCACGAGGTTCCCGACATGCAGGGAGTCGGCAGTGGGATCGAACCCGCAGTACAGGGTCAGCGGCCCGGTGGCGACGCGCTGCGTGAGCGCCTCGAGGTCGGTGCAGTCGGCGAGAAGGCCGCGCCAGCGGAGTTCGTCGAGGATGTTCATCGGAAGCCGGGGAGTAAACGGCGCGGCTCGGGGGGCGGGCAAGAGCGATTCTAATCGGTCGGTCGCGCCAGATAGAAAGCCCACTGCTACGCGGAAAAACGATTTGCGGCGGTGCGGGCCGGGTCTCAACTTCGCTGTCCCATCCGGGCGCACCTCGCCCGAACGGAACTCAACCACGACCCATATCACCCATGCCCATCGCAGTCGGATCGAAAGCCCCTGATTTCACCCTCAAGTCCAAGGCCGCCGACGGCCTCAAGGACGTCAAGCTGAGCGACAACTTCGGCAAGAAGCAGACGGTCCTGCTTTTCTTCCCCCTGGCCTTCACCGGGGTGTGCACGCAGGAAATGTGCGACATGACGGCGGGGCTTAGCCAGTACGCGAGTCTCGGGGCCGACGTGATTGGCGTGAGCGTGGACAGCCCGTTTGCCCAGGAGGCCTGGGCCAAGGCCCACAAGATCGGCATCACGCTGGCGAGCGACCTGAACAAGGACGTGACCAAGGCCTACGGAGTGCTGTTCCCGATGCTGGCGGGCGTGGGCGACACCTCGGCGCGGGCCGCGTTCGTGATCGGCAAGGACGGCGTGGTGAAGTACGCCGAGCAGACGCCGACGCCGAAGGATCTCCCGAACTTCGCGGCGGTGCAGGCCGCGTTGGCGAAGTAGTTTATTCCCGGGGCGGGAGGGGCGGGGCCGTGCGGGTCACGGCGCGAGGCTGCTCCTCCACTTCCGAGGCCGGGTGGGGCCAGGGTGCCCCATCCACCGCTCTTTCATTCCACCATGAATCTTCCGAATCCCTTCAACACGCTGCAGACGTTTTCCGCCAACGGGGCGTCGCACAAGTACTACGCGCTGCCGGCGCTCGAGGCCGCGGGCTTCAAGGTATCGCGCCTGCCGGTGTCGATCCGACTCGTGCTGGAGTCGCTGCTGCGCAACTGCGACGGCAAGCGGGTGGCCGAGGGGGCGGTGCGCGACCTGGCCGGCTGGGGGGCGAAGGCGCCGCGTACGGAGGAAATTCCGTTCGTGGTCGCGCGGATCGTGCTGCAGGACTTCACCGGCGTGCCGCTGCTGGTGGATCTGGCGGCGATGCGTTCGGCCGTGGCCCGCATGGGGAAGAACCCGAAGATCATCGAGCCGCTGGTGCCCGTGGACCTCGTGGTCGACCACTCGGTGCAGGTGGACTTTGCGGGGGCGCCGGATGCGATGCAGAAGAACCTCGAGCTGGAGTTCTCGCGCAACCGCGAGCGCTACCAGTTCCTCAAGTGGGGCATGCAGGCGTTTGACACCTTCAAGGTTGTGCCGCCCGGCATCGGCATCGTGCACCAGGTCAATCTCGAGTACCTTGCCAAGGGCGTGCTGACCGACGCCAACGGCGTGTGCTATCCCGATACGCTCGTGGGCACCGATTCCCATACCACGATGATCAACGGCATCGGCATCGTGGGCTGGGGCGTGGGCGGGATCGAGGCGGAGGCCGGAATGCTCGGCCAGCCGGTCTATTTCCTGACACCGGATGTCGTCGGCGTGCACCTGACCGGCGCCCTGCGCGAGGGCGTGACCGCCACCGACCTGGCGCTGACGGTGACCCAGATGCTGCGCAAGGCGAAGGTGGTCGGAAAGTTCGTCGAGTTTTACGGGCCGGGCGCGCAGGCGCTGCCGGTGGTGGACCGCGCGACCATCGCCAATATGGCGCCGGAATACGGCGCGACCATGGGCTTCTTCCCCATCGATGCGGAGTGCTCGGCCTACTTGCGCGCGACGGGGCGGGACGAGAAGCAGGTCGCGCTCTACGAAGCCTATTACCAGGCGCAGGGCCTGTGGGGCATCCCGCAGCAGGGGCAGATCGACTATTCGACCGACCTGTCGCTCGACCTCTCGACGGTCGTTCCCAGCGTGGCCGGCCCGAAACGGCCGCAGGATCGCATCGAGCTCCCGAACCTGCAGCGCGAGTTCTTCGGCGCCTTCCAGCGCCCGGTGACCGAGAATGGCTTTGGGAAGGCGCGGAGCTCCTTCGGCAAGAGCGTGAAGGTTCAGACTACCGCGAAGAAGAACGCCAAGCTGGGCCACGGGTCCGTGGTCATCGCCGCCATCACGAGCTGCACCAACACCTCGAACCCCAGCGTCATGCTGGCCGCCGGCCTGCTGGCGAAGAAGGCGGTCGAAAAGGGGCTGAAGGTGAATCCGGCGGTGAAGGCCTCGCTGGCTCCCGGATCGCGGGTCGTGACGGACTACCTCAAGAAGACCGGGCTGCAGCCCTACCTGAACAAGCTCAAGTTCAACACCGTCGGCTACGGCTGCACCACCTGCATCGGCAACTCGGGTCCGCTCGACGCCAACCTCGAGGAGGCCGTGGTGAAGAACGACCTGATCACCGCTTCGGTGCTCTCCGGCAACCGCAACTTCGAGGCCCGCGTGCACCAGAACGTGAAGGCGAACTTCCTGATGTCGCCGCCGCTCGTCGTCGCCTTCGCGCTCGCCGGCCGGGTGGATCTCGACCTCAGCTGCGAACCCCTCGGCACCGACAAGGAAGGCGCCCCCGTCTACCTGGCCGACATCTGGCCCACGCTCGGGGAGGTTCGTGATGCGATGCAGGCCGCGCTCAAGCCGGAGGTCTTCCGCAAGCTGTACAAGGACTTCGCGGCGCAGAACCCGAAGTGGAACGAGATCCCGGCCTCGGTCGGCAACGTCTATGAGTTCGACGCGAAGTCGACCTACATCCAGGAACCGCCGTTCTTCGCCAACTTCGGCCTCCAGCCCGGGACCATCGCCGAAATCAAGGGCGCCAAGGCCCTCGGCATTTTCGGGGACTCGGTGACCACCGATCACATCTCCCCGGCGGGCGCGATCAAGAAGTCGTCGCCGGCCGGACGCTTCCTCATCGACGCCGGCGTGGCCTTCGAGGACTTCAACTCCTACGGGTCGCGCCGCGGCAACGATCGGATCATGACGCGCGGCACCTTCGCCAATGTTCGCATCAAGAACCTGATGCTCGGCGGCAAGGAGGGCGGCAACACGATCTACCAGCCCACCGGCGAGGAGATGTCGATCTACGACGCCGCCGCGAAATACATCGCGGACAAGGTGCCGCTCATCGTGATTGCCGGGCAGGAGTACGGCACGGGTTCGTCGCGCGATTGGGCGGCGAAGGGCACCAACCTCCTCGGGGTGAAGGTGGTGGTCGCCCAGAGCTTCGAGCGCATTCATCGCTCGAATCTGGTCGGAATGGGCGTGCTGCCGCTCCAGTTCAAGGAAGGGACCACGGCGCAGACGTTGAAGCTCGAGGGAACGGAGACCTTCGATGTCGTGGGGCTGTCGCCGGCCCTGCGCCCGCAACAGGACCTGACCCTCCGTATCACCCGAAAGAACGGGGCGGTCGAGGACGTGCCGGTGCGCTGCCGGATCGATACCCCCATCGAAATCGACTATTACCAGCACGGCGGCATCCTGCCGTATGTGCTGCGCCAGATTGTGGCACGGAACTAGCGTTGATCGCTGGCGGGTGGGCGGGGCCCGAAGCCCGGTCCGGGCTCTTGGGCCCGGTCACCGGGAGGCCCCCCCGCCTCCCGTCCTTCTCTCAAAACCTCAGCCAAATACCACTGCGCCGCTCGCCTTCTCCGCACATGGCGGATCTCCCTCACAAGCCGGTTTTTCTCGTCGACGCCTATTCCGACCCGATTGTCGTCCGGGTGGAGGGGCGGGCGAGTTTCCAGAACAGCGGCTGCCTGCGGGATTTCGTCTCCGAGATGCTCCGGCAGGGGCGCAAGCGCTTCATCCTGGATTTCAAGACCTGCGCGAGCATGGACAGCACCTTCCTCGGGGTGCTGGCGGGAGCGGCCCTGGAGATGAGGAAATCCGCGCCGGAGGGGAGTTTCGTCGTCGCCCGGGCCGGGGCGCGCAACCTGGAGCTGATGCGTAATCTGGGCTTGCACCGGTTGCTGACCATCGATGCCGGCGATGCGCCCGTGAGCTACCAGAACTGCGACACGGCTTTGGTCTGCAAGCGGCAGAGTGAGGTGGAGAGTGCCCGCCTGGTGCTCGAGGCGCACGAAAACCTCGTGGCGGCCGACGAGGCCAATCGCTCGAAATTTCAGGACGTCCTGGCCTACCTGCGCAACCGGGTGGAGAAACCCCCGTCCTAGGATTGCTTGGCTGCGCTGCGCTCGTGTCGGCGGGCGACCCCCCCCACAGCCGTGGTTTCAGCGCCCGCGTGGCGCGGGGCGAAGTCGGCCCGCCGACAGCGAAGCCAGGAAGAAGTGGCTCCAAGTAGGAGGGTATGTCGGTTCGTGTTTCGGCAGGCGCAGCCATAGGCTCACTCGGTCGGAATGATGGCGCCGGGCGCGGCGCGCCCGGCCGAACCGCCTCCGCCGTGCGTTCACGCGGGGGTTGGCACCTTTGCGATTCGGCAGGTAAGACCAAGGCCAGCCGCGGCGGGCCACGTTTGCGTTGCCGGAGGTGCGGGCCCCTGCCACATCCGGGGGCGCATGTGGTGGATACTCCTGCTTGGAATGCTCGCCGGCGTCCTTCCGGTGCTGGGGTTGTTGGTGCGCGCGCGCCGGGAAAGCGACCGGCTGACCGTGGAGAACCAGCAACTCGCGCAGGATCGGCAGCGCCTGGTGGATTTCATGCACCACATGACGGAAGCCCTCGGGGAGGGACTGTCGCAGCAGGAACTGCATCAGCGGATCGTGCATGCCTCGATCCTGTGCACCGGGGCCCTGAGCGCCTGCATCTTCCAGGAGACCGAGCGCCGGACGATGCGGGGCGTGGCGGTGGAGGGATTGTTCCCGCCGCACCGGCCGCTGAGCGACGAGCAGAAGGCCAGGCTTGTCACCCGGGCGCGCTTCATCGAGCAGGTGCTGAAGTCGGAGGAGTTCCCGGTGGGCGAGGGGGTCGTTGGTCGGGTGGCGCGGAGCGGGCAGGGGGAACTTCTCGTCGACGCTGCGGCCGACCCGCGGATGGTGCGGCACGACGATCCGGCCCTCGTCGTTCGGTCGGTGATCGCGGTGCCGCTGCGGTTCCGCGACCGGGTGTTTGGCGTGCTCGCCGTGACCAACCCGGCGGGCGATCAGCGGTTCACCGAGGCGGATTTCACGCTCCTTCAGTCGCTGGCGGAGCAGGCCGCCCTGGCCCTGCACAACGCGGAGTTCCTCCACCTGCAGATCGAGAAGCGCCAGCTCGACGTGGACCTGTCCATTGCGAGCGGCGTGCAGCAGATGCTGCTGCCGGGATCGACGCCTGCGGTGGCGGGCCTGAGGCTCGATGCCCGTTATGCGGCGGCCCAGCGGATCGGCGGGGATCTCTATGACTTCTTCACCCTGGGCGAACGCCGGCTGGGGGTCGTGGTCGCCGACGTGTCGGGCAAGGGGATCGCGGCCTCGCTGTTGATGGCGATCTGCCGGACCAACCTGCGGCAAATTGCCCCGCGTCACGAGTCGCCGGTGGGGGCGTTGGTGGAACTGAACCGGGTGATGTCGGCCAACCTGCAGCCGGGGCTCTACATCACCCTGCTGTACGCCATCATCGATCTGGATCGAGAGACGGTGTCCCTGGCCCGCGCCGGCCACGAGCAGCCCCTGTTTGTCCGTCGCGAGGCGGCGGACGGCTTGGTGCGGGCGGAGTATGTGCCCTCCGAGGGTATGGCGGTGGGCATGGTCCCGGGCGATCTCTTCGATGGGTGCGTGGAGGAGCGGGTGGAGCCGCTGCGACGCGGCGACGTCCTGGTCCTCTATACCGACGGCATCACCGAGGCGGCCAACGAGGAGGGCAAGGAGTTCTCGGGTTCGCGCCTGGCCGACAGCGTGCGGGCCCTGTACGGCCGCCCGCCGCGGGAGATCAACGACGCCGTGCTGGAGGCGGTGCACCGTTTTGCCGGGGAAACCCCGCAGCGCGACGACTACACGTTGGTGACCCTGGTGCGGGAGTAGCGGGGCGCCCGTTGCCGCACGGGCGGGAGCGGCCGGGCTGGCCACCGTTCCATGGAAAACGGATTTGCATTTGCCGGGACCGGACTATCCCGTTGACGGGATGTCTGCCACGCCCGAAACCGCGAAGATCGATCGATTGAGCCTGCCGGATGCCGGAGGGCATTTCGGTCGCTACGGCGGCGTGTTCGTGCCCGAGACGTTGATGACGGCCCTGCAGGAGCTCGGCCAGGCCTACGAGGCGGCGCGGCGCGATCCGGCGTTCCAGGCGGAGTTGCGGCATCACCTCAAGGAGTTTGCGGGGCGTCCGACGGAACTTTACCTGGCGGAACGCCTGACCGCCCATTGCGGCGGGGCGAAGATCTACCTCAAGCGCGAGGACCTGCTGCACACGGGGGCGCACAAGATCAACAACGCCCTCGGCCAGGCCCTCCTCGCGCGGCGGATGGGCAAGAAGCGGGTCATCGCCGAAACCGGGGCGGGCCAGCACGGGGTGGCGACGGCGGCGGTGTGCGCCAAATTCGGGCTGGAGTGCGTTGTTTACATGGGGGCGGTCGACATGGAACGCCAGGCCCTCAATGTCTTCCGGATGCGACTGATGGGGGCGGAAGTGCGGGGCGTGGAGGCGGGACAGAAAACCCTGAAGGAGGCGATTAACGAAGCGATGCGGGATTGGGTCACCCACGTGCGGGGAACGCATTACATCCTTGGTTCGGCCCTCGGTTCCCACCCGTATCCGATGATGGTGCGGGATTTTCACCGGGTGATCGGCCAGGAGGTGCGCGAACAAATGCTGGACCGGGAGGGGCGGTTGCCCGACGAGATGATTGCCTGCGTCGGGGGAGGCTCCAACGCGATGGGGTTCTTTTTCGAGTTCCTGGAGGAACCGTCCGTGCGATTGATCGGCGTCGAAGCCGGCGGCCGCGGCATCAGGCGCGGAGAGCACGCGGCCCGTTTCGAGGGCGGCAAGCTGGGCGTCCTCCAGGGTTGCAAGACCTACATTCTCCAAAACGAGGACGGGCAGATCGAGCTGACCCATTCGGTCAGCGCCGGCCTCGATTATGCCGCGATCGGACCGGAGCACGCCTACTACCGCGACCAGGGTCGCATTGCCTTCGCCCACGCCACCGATGACGAGGTGTTGGAGGCCTTTCAGCTCTGTTCGCGGCTCGAGGGGATCATCCCCGCCCTGGAAAGCACCCACGCACTCGTGCACGGGCTCAAGCGCGCCCGGCAGATGCGGCGCGACGAAATCCTGGTGATCAACCTCTCGGGCCGCGGCGACAAGGACGTGCAGCAGGTGCAAGGCCTGCTGGGTGCCACCCCCCCGGGGCAGCGCCGGTGACCGGACTCCGAAATCCCCGCGACCACTTCCGACGATGAAAAGCATGACTGGATACGGACGGGCGGTGGCGGGGGTCGAGGGTTTCACGGTGACCGTCCAGGTGAGCTCGGTGAACCGGAAGTCCCTGGATCTGACGGTGTCCCTCCCGGAGGAGTGGGAGAGTCTCGAATCGCAAATGGGTGAGCTGGTCCGTCGATTCGCCACGCGGGGCAAGGTTCACATCGACATCGACGTGAGCGGCGACAAGACGGTGACGGAGCTGGCCTGGGACGAGGAGGCGGCGACGGCGGCGCTGGATCGCCTGCAGATGTTTGCGGCGAAGGAGAACATCGAATTCCGGCCGAGTGCGGACCTGCTCTGGCAGATTGCGAACGCGCAGCGCCGGGTGGTGAAGCTTCCCACTGCGGAAGTGGCCTGGCCCGGCCTCGTGGCCGCACTGACCGAGGCGTTGCGCGGGTTTGCGGCGATGCGGGCGAAGGAAGGAGAGTCCCTGCTGGTCGACTTCATCCGCCGCGGTGAGAGCCTGCACCGGCTCGTCGAGGGCATCGCCACCCGGGCCCCGCAGGTGCCGGCCAACTACCGGGAGCAGTTGATGAGGCGCCTGCGGGAGGCCGGCCTCGAACTGGATCTCAACGACGAACGGGTGTTGCGGGAGATCGCCCTGTTTGCCGACCGGTGTGATGTTTCCGAGGAAATCACGCGCCTCCGCAGCCATTTCGAACAGTTCACGGCGCTCCTTAAGTCCGACGGGGAGATCGGCCGGAAGGCGGAGTTCATCCTCCAGGAGATTGGCCGTGAGGTGAACACGATTGGGAGCAAGGCCAACGACGTGACGATTGCACGCGCGGTGATCGAGCTGAAGAACGAGCTGGAGCGCGTGCGGGAGCAGATGGCCAACGTCGAGTGATTGGGTTCGCCGGCAGGCCGCGGGAGAGGGCAGCGGCCGTCGGACCCTGAGCGCCGCCACGATCGGTCCGGCCACGCGCTCGCTTTCGGCGCGAGCGCGGCTGGCGGAATCGCCCAAGGCGCCGCGCCCCAAGGGCGGCTCACTTTTCCGGCGGGGGGGCGTCTGCCGGTGTTTCCTCAGCTGGCGTGCGCAGGGAGTGCCAGAGGTAGAGGATCACGCCGACGCAGATGCCCGAATCGGCGACGTTGAAGGTCGGGTAGATGTACGTGCCGAAGTGCAGGTCCAGGAAATCGATCACGTGCTTGTGGACGATGCGATCGACGAGGTTGCCGGTGACCCCGCCGCAAAGCAGACCGAAGCAGACCTGCACGATGCGGAGGCGCAGGCCGAGGGAATGGCGCCAGAAGAAGATGGCGATGAGGGTGGCGACGGCGAGGCACGCCAGGAGCACACTGCGTCCGGCGAACATGCTCCACGCCGCCCCGGTGTTGCCGACGTGGATGAGGTAGAAGAAGCCGCGGATGACTTCGATGTCGTGCATCGGCCCGTGTGCGTGCAGCGGGTTATAGGGAATCCGCGCGACCACCCAGGCCTTGGTGAGTTGATCAAGGGCAAACACCCCGACCGCGATGCCCCAGAGGAGTCGGTATGCCCGCAGTCGGGTCGTCCATCCGACGGCCGATGGCGGCGGGGGCTCGGAGCCGGGAAGTCCGGAGGGAGACTGCGGAGGAGATTCCGGTTCGGCCGGCATGAGGAAAGGGCGGGCCACCCCGGGGGTGGTCGCGCGACGACGGGCTTACTCGTCGCCGCCGCCGTCGTCCATCATCTTGCCGCCGTCCTCGCCCATCTCGCCGAAAAGCCCGGCCTGGGTGCGGGAGCGGTGGCGGTTGCGCTCGAGGTCCTTCTGCGCCTCGGCCGAGTAGCGGGTGAAGGGCACGGCGAGCAGGCGCTCCTTGGCGATCGGCTTCTGGGTGATTTCGCAGATGCCGTAGGTGCCGTCGTGGATTCGCTTGATCGCGGCGTCGATTTCCGAAAGCGCCTCCTGCTCGCTGGCCACCATGCTGAGGGCGAAGTCGCGGTCAAAGGTGTCGGTGCCGGCGTCCGCCATGTGCTGGCCGTAGGCAGAGAGGTCGCCGGCGTCATCCTTGGAGGATCGCTTCAAGGTCTCTTCGGAATGACGCTCGATCTCCTCGGTGAGGTGGGAGCGGAGATCGATGAGGAGTTTGTAGTACCGCTTGAATTTCTCGGGCACGTCCTTGTCCGAGAGCGTGGGGGCGGGCTTTCCGGACTTGGGATTGAAGCCGAGGATGTCGGCGAGGGACGCGGCCTTGACGTGCTGGGGCTTGGCCTTGCTGGCGGTGTCGCCATTGGCCGCCTTGCCGGTGGCGCCGTTCTTCGCCACTGTCTTGGTCGGGAAGGGATGGACCGTCTTGGTCGTGACGGTCTGCGCGATGGCGCGCACTTCGTCGAGGCTGAAGGCGATGGGCTTGGACGCGGACTTGCGCTTCAGGATGCTGTCGCGCAGGGCGGTCTTCTTGGAGGGTTTGTCCATGGAGGGAGGCTCTGATTGAGCGGTCTTGCGGGCCGGCTCCGCCTTGGCCGCGGGCCGGGCGTGGTGTTTTTCGGCCGCCTTCGGGGCGGACGCGGCGGCGGGTTTCTTTGCGGTCGGTTTCTTGTGTTTGGCCATGGGGTTCCTTTTGGGGCGGAAATGCTCAGGATTGCAGGGCGTCGGCGCAGCGGGGGCAGACCTCGCCGGCGGAAATCGTAACCACGGAGGGCACCCAGCGCCAGCAGCGCGGGCAGCGCCTGTTGCCGGTGTCGGCACACGGTTGAATGGTAACCTGAAGCTTGTCCCCGGAGGGTGCCGCGAGGTGCACGCGGGACACGATGAAGAGTTCGGCGAGGGACTCCGCGTGCCGCGCGAGCAGGTCCGTCAGGCCGGAACCTTCGCCGGAGAGGGGCGGGGTGAGCGTGACGGCGGCGTCGAGGGATTTGCCCAGTTTGCCGGCGGCGCGCTGCGGCTCGATCGCCTCGTTGACCTGGCTGCGCACCCGGAGCATGGCGGCAACTTCAGCCTCCACGGCCGGATGGAACCACTCGGCTGGCACGACCGGCCAGTCCTCGAGGTGCACGGAGCCGTCGGTGAATTCCCGGCCGGACGTGGCGAAGCTCCAGGCTTCGTCACAGGTGAAGGTCAGCACTGGGGCGAGAATCCGCACCAGCGAATGGAAGAGGTGGTGGAGGACGGTTTGCGAGGAGCGGCGCAGGCGCGCGCGGGTGCCAAGCGTGTAGAGCCGATCCTTCAGGATGTCGTGGTAGATCGCCGACAGCGTGACGGAGCAGAACTGGTTGCAGAGTTGGTAGACCCGGTGGAACTCGTAAGCTTCGTAGGCGGCGGTGCAGTCGCGCACGAGCACGGCGACCTGGTGGAGCGCCCAGCGATCGAGGAGGTCGAGCTCGGCGACCGGCACGGCATCCTTCGTCGGATCGAAGTCGAACAGGTTGGAAAGCTGGTACCGCAGCGTGTTGCGGATCAGCCGGTAGCTTTCCGCCACGACATTGAGGATGCTGCTCGGATTCTTGAGGTCCTTGTCGAGATCGGAGACCCGGATGTCTTCGCGGAAATCCTGGGAGGCGATCCACCAGCGGATGACGTCCGCGCCGTACTGGGCGATGTAGTTGTCGGAGGTTGGCGGCTTCTCGTACTGGCCGGACTTGGAGATCTTCTTACCGTCCTTGCCCACGATGAATCCATGGGTGAGCACCGCCTTGTAGGGTGCGGCATTGAACGCGATCGCACTGGTCCAGAGGGATGACTGAAACCAGCCACGATGCTGGTCGCTGCCCTCGAGGTAGAGATCGGCGGGCCAGTGGGTGCCGCCCTGGGCGCGCCGGAGAACCGCCGCGTGGGTCGAGCCGGAATCGATCCAGACATCGAGCGTGTCGCGGCCGCAGGTGAGGGCGGTGGCCGAAGGCCAATGGGCGGGAAGGGTTACGCCGGCGAGGAGTTCCGCGGCGGTGCCGTTGTACCACAGGTTGGTCCCGTGGACGGCAAACTTCTCCGCCACGGCCCGGGCGACGCCGGCGTCGAGGTAGGCGTTCTTCTTTTCGTCGTAGAAAGCCGGGATCGGGACACCCCAGGCCCGCTGGCGGCTGATGCACCAATCGGGGCGCGACTCCACGGCGGCGCGGATCCGCGCCTCGCCCCACGCCGGAAGCCAGCCGTGCGCCGCGGCCATCGCGGAAATCTCCCGCAGGGCCACCTGGCGATGGCCGGCCTTGTCGAGCGAGACGAACCACTGGTCGACGGCGCGGAAGACAATCGGGGTCTTCGAGCGCCAGCAGTGCGGGTAGCTGTGGGTGAGTTTCTGTTTCGCGAAGAGCGCGTTCACGCCCGCGAGTTTCTTCAGGACCGCCAGGTTCGCGGGCGACGGCTTCTTCGCCGCGAGGTCCTCCACGGACTCGAGGGTCGATAGTCCCACGAGATCGGCCGGGATGCGGCCGTCATCGAGATACCGGCCGTCGTCCCCGACCGGGCCGTAGGCGCGGTGTGCACGCAGCCGGTGCCGCTGTCCGTGGTGACGTAGTCGGCCAGCACGACCGGGGAGGCGCGATCGATGAAGGGATGCCGCGGCGCCAGGCCTTCGAGGCTCGCGCCTTTCGTCGTGTGCACGACCGCGGGCGGGGTTGCGAGGCCGGCGGCTGCAGCCACGGCGGCGAGCAGGGCACCGGCCACCAGAATGCGTTCGTTTCCGAGATCGGCCACGACGTAGTCGACCTCCGGATGCACCGCGATGGCGAGGTTGGCGGGAATTGTCCAGGGGGTCGTCGTCCAGATCAGGACGAAGAGCGGCTTGTCCGCCGGGAGCCCGCGCGCCGCCGCCTGGTCCGGGGGGACGGCAAACTTCACCCAGATCGACGGGGAGACATGGTCGCGGTACTCGATCTCGGCTTCCGCCAGCGCCGTCTCGAAGGGGATGCTCCAATAGACCGGCTTCTTGCTGCGATAGACGAGGTCCTGCTCGATGAAGGCGGCAAACGTGCGGATGATGTCCGCTTCGAACGCGGGCGCCTTGGTCTTGTATTCGTGCGCCCAGTCAGCGAGCACGCCGAGGCGCTTGAATTGCGCCGTCTGCTTCGCGATCCACTGCTCGGAAAACGCATCGCACCGGGCCCGCAGTTCGGCGGTGGAAAGCGTGAGCTTCTTCTCCTGCAGCTCGCGCGAGACCTTTTGTTCGATCGGTAGTCCGTGACAATCCCAGCCGGGGACGTACGGCGTCCGGTAGCCCCGCATGGATTTGTAGCGGTTGACGAAGTCCTTCAGCGACTTGTTCAGCGCGGTACCGATGTGGACGTCGCCGTTGGTGAACGGCGGACCGTCGTGCAGGACAAACACCCGGTCGCTGTTGGCCCGCCGTTCCTGGATGCGCGCGTGGAGGCCCAGTTTCTCCCAGTGCGCCACGCGCCCGGGCTCTCGCTGGGCGAGGGCCGCCCGCATCGGAAAATCCGTCCGCGGAAGCTGCAACGTATCTTTCAGGTCTTGGGCCATGCCAAACAAAAGGGGGCGAAGCTAGGACGCTCCAGAGGAGAGTCAAGGGTGGCTTGGGTATGGGAAGTACCCGCGGACGAACGCCCGCGGCAAACCGGAGGCCGGTCGGCGGGCTCCGGGTGGATCGGCAGGCGAACCGGGGGGAGCCGCGGCGGTTAGTTTTGCCAGCCGGTGACCGTGTCGACCAGCGCCTGCATGCACTCGATCTTCGCGTGCGGCATGATGCCGTGGCCAAGGTTAAAGATGTGGCCGTTGGCCCCGCGCATCGACGCCAGCAGCCGGGAGGCTTCGCGTTGCACGATGGCGGGCGAGGTGTTGAGCAGGACGGGATCGAGATTCCCCTGCACGGCGACGGTCGCGGGCAGCGCCCGGCGCACGGCGGCGAGATCCTGGGTCCAGTCGACACTCACAACCCGCACCCCGGACGCGGCCTGATCGGCGAGGTGCGGGGCGGTGCCCTTGGCGTAGAGGATGACGGGGAACTCCGCGGGAAGGGCGGCGACAATCTGCTCGATCCAGCGCAGCGAGGCGTCCCGGTAATCGCGACCGGCGATGATGCCACCCCAGGAATCGAAGATCTGGATCGCGTCGGCGCCGGCGGCGATCTGCATTCGGAAGTAGACGATCAGCGCCGCCGTGATGCGCTCGAGGAGGGCGTCGAACGCCGGCCGGTCGGTGTAGAAGAGCAGCTTGCTGCGTTCGAAGTCCTCGGAGCTTCCGCCCTCGAGCATGTAGGTGGCGAGGGTCCACGGGGACCCCCCAAAGCCGAGCAACGCCCGCGTGCCCGCGAGTTCACCCTTCAGCCGGCGCAACGTGGCGGCCACGTACTCGAGGCGCTCCGGCACGGCCTCGGCCGGCGCGAGGGCATCGATCTGGGCCCGCGACTCGATCCGGAACTCCATCTCGATACCGCCGGTGTCGCGGAACTTGTAGCCCTGCCCCAGGGCCTCGGGGATGACGAGGATGTCGGAGAACAGGATGGCGGCGTCGAGGGCGAAGCGGCGGAGCGGCTGCAGCGTGACCTCGGTGGCCAGGTCCGGCGTGCGCACCATCTCGAGGAACGAGGAACTGGCCTTGAGGGCGCGGTACTCGGGCAGGTAGCGGCCGGCCTGGCGCATGACCCAGATCGGTGGGCGGTCGAGTTTGGCGCCGGCGCAGGCGGCGAGGAAGCGTTCGCGGCTATTCATCGGCCCAATCACGGGGGTGGAGGAAGACATCGTAAAGGCGGGCCTCGGGGGATCCGGGATCGGGTTTCCACTCGTAGTCCCAGCGCACCAGCGGAGGCAGCGACATCAGGATCGACTCGGTCCGGCCGCCGCTCTGCAAGCCGAAGTGCGTCCCCCGATCCCAGACCAGGTTGAACTCGACGTAGCGTCCCCGGCGGTAGAGCTGAAACTGGCGTTCCCGTTCGCCGTACGGCGTGCGCTTGCGGCGCGCGACGATCGGTCGGTAGGCCGGCACGAAGGCGTCCCCCACGGAGCGCACGAGCGCGAAGGACTGCTCGAAGCCGAGTTCGTTGAAGTCGTCGAAGAACAGGCCCCCGATGCCGCGGGGCTCGCCGCGGTGCTTCAGGAAGAAATAGTCGTCGCAGGCGCGCTTGAAGCGGGGGTAGAGGCCGTCTCCAAAGGGGGCGACTGCGGCGCGTGCCGTGCGGTGCCACGCGCGGGCGTCGTTCTCGAAGCCGTAGTAGGGCGTCAGGTCGAACCCGCCGCCGAACCACCAGACGGGTTCCGAAGCGGACGGGTCCGCGGCGCCGTCGTCGGTCCGACCGGAACTGGCGGTCTCCGCGGGAGTGACGGCCGGCGGATTGGCCCAGAAGAAGCGCACGTTGGCGTGGCTCGTGGGCACATAGGGGTTGAGCGGATGGATGACGAGGGAGACGCCCAAGGCTTCCCAGGAGCGTCCGGCGAGCCCGGGACGATGGGCCGTGGCGGATTGGGGCAGGCGGGAGCCGCGGACGTGGGAAAACGCCACCCCGGCCTTTTCGAACACCGCGCCGTCGGCGAGCAGTCGCGTGCGTCCCCCACCGCCCTCGGCCCGCGTCCATTCGTCGGTCCGGAACGCCTGGCCGCCGCCATCCTCCTCCGCGAGGGCCGCGCAGATCGAGTCCTGCAGGTTCAGCAGGTAGCTGCGGACGGCGGCGAGGTCGGGAGACATGGCGGTGGGAAAGGGAGTGCGAGAGTGGAAGGGCGCGGCGCGGTGGCAATCCCTCTTCGCACCGCTTGACGGGTTTGATACGTTTCCCGTCGACAGTCCGCGCACCGGCGGGCTGGCTCTACGATCCCTCATGCAATCCGCCGTTCTCACCACCGTCGCTGCGACGGGGTTTTCCGTCGCATTCTTCCATGCGGCGATCCCGACGCACTGGCTGCCGTTTGTGCTGGTGGCGCGGGCGCGCGGCTGGACGAAAGGGAAGACCTTGGCCGTCACGGCCCTGGCGGGACTCGGACATGTGGCGCTGACGAGCCTCCTTGGGCTGGGCATTGCCTGGTTCGGATTCCAACTCGAGGAAAAGGTGGAGGCCTTTCCGTGGGTGGCGGCCGGGCTGTTGCTGCTGTTTTCGGGCTATTTCGGCTGGCGGCAGTTGTCCGGCCATGGCATCTGCCACCATCATCCTCCGGGCGGGCAGCATCATCCGAGCGAACACTGCGGCGAAGAAGCCGAAGGCAGCCACTGGCAGGAGGAATTGAAGGAAAGCCCGCTCCTCGAGAACCGGACGGGCGAGTGGTCGGCGATCACGGGGCTCTTCGTGATGCTGACACTCTCACCGTGCGAGGGCTTCCTGGGGATTTACCTCTCGGGCGTGCAGTTCGGCTGGCGCGGTTTCTGGGTGCTCAGCGGGATCCTGGCGGTGGCCACCCTGGCTGGGATGACGCTCTTCACCTGGCTGGCGCTGCTGGGTTTCGATCGGGTGAGACTGAAGCGGTTCGAGCGCTACGAAGCCGGGTTGCTCGCGCTCGTGTTCGGAATCCTGGCAGTGCTCGTCCTCGCGATTGAGAGCGGGCACGCGCACTGAGGTCACTGTCAGGACTTCGCCTGCCGGCAGCGGGCAGGTGAATCCGCTGGAACGGGCGCAGGCCAGACGGACCTGGGCTCAGCGCTTGGGGATCGAGAACTTGATCACCGCGTCGCCTTCGGCGGCGGCCGGGGCTTTCGCGGGCGCCGGCGGCGGAGGGGGCGGGGTGACGCGCGGCGCGGGTTGGATCGGAGAATTCGACGGAGCCTGGAACGGGGCCGCGACGGGCAGGGCCGAGAAACCCTTTTCGATCAGCTCCGCGATCTTGATGTCGCGGGACTTGCTGTCCGGCGAGCCCATCGTCACGACCACCACGCGGCGGTTGTTGCGGTAGGCGGTGGCGGCGAGGCAGAAGCCCGCACCGCGCGTGAAGCCTGTCTTCAAGCCGTCCACGCCGGCGACCTTGCCGAGCAGGTGGTTGTGGTTGACCATGTCGATCTGCTTGGGGCCGGGGCGGAACGTCCTCGTCTTCACCGAGGTGTACTTGAGGATGTCGGTGTGGCGCAGGAGGTGAAGGGAGAGCTTGGCGAGATCGCGCGGACTCGTGACGTCGCTGTCGGAAAGCTGCCGGCTGGACGGGGGGAGTCCGTGGGGCGAACGAAAGGTGGTCTGGGCCATCCCGAGTTCGCGGGCGCGCGCATTCATCGCCTCGACAAAGGCGGCGCGCGACCCGGCAACATGGATGGCCAGGGCCGTCGCGGCGTCGTTCGCGGAGGCAATCATGAGGGCGTAGAGCAATTCCTCGACTGGGAAGACCTCCTTTTCGGCCAGGTAGACTTGCGAGCCCCCCGTCTTCGCCGCCTCGGCGGTCGTGAGCACGGGGGTCTGCAGCGACAGGTCCCCCCGCTGCAGGCGGTCGTGCACGACGAGAAAGGTCATGAGCTTGGCCACGCTGGCAGGGGGGCCGACGTAGTCCGCCCGGTCTTCGAACACGACGTTGCCGGTCGCGGCATCGAGCACGATGGCGCCCTTGTAATTGGCCGTTCCGTCGGACTCGGGGCGGGTGGGCGCGGCCCGTTTGGTGGTCGCGGCAAAGACCAGGGTCGGCAGCAGCGCGGCCAGACAGAAGACCACTCCCAGGCGGCAAGAAAGGCGCATCGGCGGGAGAAAGGGAAATTTGCCGGTCGCGGCGAGACGAAAGATGTCGCCTTCGGATGGCACGGGAGTCGGTGGCCGCGGCGGGCGGCGGGTCAGAGCAGGCGCCGGCCGGCGGCCGAAAGTCCGATCACCTTCTGGAGCCGGTGGAGGCGAGTTTCCGGCCGTTTCGCGGAGGCAATGTAGTGGAGCATGGCCCGCTGGTACGACGGCGCCTGTCGGGAAAAGAAACTCCAGGCCGCGCGTTGGGCGCGAAACTGCCGGGCGAGTTCCGGGGGGAGGGCTGTCTTGCGCCGGGCTTCGTAGGAATAGGCCGCGTCACGCGCCGGATCGCGGGCGGCGAAGGCCGCCCGGCCGGCCGGCTGGATCCGTCCGGCCCGCGAGAGGCGCCGGAAACGGTCGAGGTTGACGATGCTCCAGAAACTCCGCGGCTGGCGCGGGGTGAAGCGGTGCATATAACTGTCGCCGTCGATCCGTTTGATGATCCCGTCGATCCAGCCAAAGCACAGGGCCTCTTCAACGGCCTCGTCGTAGGTGAGGCCGCCGCGGCCCGAGTGCTTCTTGTAGAAGCCGACCCAGAGCGCTTTCTCGGAGGCGTGATGGCCCTGCAGCCAGGCGTGGAACTCCGCGGCGGAGGCGAAGAACGTGGGGTTCACGGATGCGAGTCCAGTCCGGCGCGACGCCGAGTGGAGGTGCGACGGCGGGCGCGTTCGGGTTTGGGTACGACGCCGATTCGGGGATCGCGCCGCCGCGCGAGCGCGACCAACCGGGAGGCAATCGACTCGAACCGATCGGTGCCGGCCGAAAGGTAAAGCCACTTGGGCAGGATGGGGTGCGGTGACAGCTCCGGGAACTCGCGTTGCAGAGAGGCGTGCTGCGTGCGATCGGTGCACACCAGCACTCCGCTCCAGGGTTCGGCCTTCGCCGCAAAGTAGAGCATCAGTTTGCCATCGAGGTACGCGGACTTGCCGCCAAACATGGGGCGGAGCACGAACGTCGGATCACCCTGCAGGGGCTCCCAGAGCCACTGCAGCGGGTGGAGGGAAGCCACCCGATCGAGCGCGAAAGGAGAGCGGGCGCGCATGGGGTCTGAAGGACGTGAGGTGCCGCGGGGCGGCGCCGGCCGCCGCTGGCGCTGGCCGGCGGGTCAATCAGTGCGAACAAACGCGCTGCGGATCGATGGTGAACCCGGCGCCGAGAGGCATGAACTTGCCCCTTTCCTCGAGAAAGGTGACCAGCTCGGCGGCCGTCATACCCTCGGCGGAGCAGGTATAAAAACGGGTGGCGGCGCCGAAACGCGCCTCGATCGCCGCGGCCAGCGATTCGCGGGTGTAAGCCTGCTTCGACTCGTAGATCATCGCGATCACCTCGTGCCCGTGGACTTGGGTCTGCATGCCACCTGGAAAGCCGGGCGGAAGTCCGGAGGCAAGCCCACGGTGTGGCTCCCGACGCTCAACCCTCGACCGGCTTGGCCTGTTCGAGCGGGAGTTCGTGGAGCACGAGTTCCGGGTTCTTTTCCTGGAAATACCGCATCGTCCACTCGCTCGGGAACAGCACGACCGGGTGGTCGAACTTGTCTGCGCCGAAGCTGACGCCGCTGGCCACGATCAGGGAGGCCGGGTTCGCCAGGCTCGGGTGAGGCTCGAGCCAGCGGAGGAGGGTCCAGGGCGTGGGCGAGAGGCGCGATTCGGCGCCGTACTCGCTCTGCAGCCGCCACTGCACGACTTCGAATTGGAGAGGGCCCACGGCCGCGAGGAGCGTGGCCCCGGGCGGCGAGTTCCGGGCGGTAAAGGCCTGCACGACGCCCTCCTGCAGCAACTGTTCGAGGCCGGCCCGGTACTTCTTCGCGTCGGAGGAGTTCGGGTTCGTGATGTACGTGAAGACCTCCGGTGGAAAGCGCGGGATCTCATCGTAGAGGATGGTCTTGTCCTCCGTCAGGGTGTCGCCGATGCCAAATTCGCTGTGGCCGACGAGGCCGATGACGTCGCCGGGCCACGCCTCATCCACGGTTTCCCGATCCTGCCCGAAGAGCTTGTGCGACGAGGAAAGGCGCACGGTCTTCCCCGAGCGCTGATGGGTGACCATCATGTCGCGCTCGAACTTGCCGGAGCAGATGCGCACGAAGGCGATGCGGTCGCGGTGCTTCGGATCCATGTTCGCCTGGATCTTGAAGACGAACCCGGAAAACTTGTCGTGCGTCACGGGGACGATGGCGGCGTCCGGAGCGGCCGGCTCTGCGGCGGGCATTGCCGCCCGGCGGCGCGGAGCGGGTGGGACCGAATCCTGCAGGAAACCGTCGAGCAGGAGCTGGATGCCGAAATTGTTCACCGCGCTGCCGAAGTAGACCGGGGTCTGGCGCCCGGTGCGGATCGCCTCGAGGTCGAAGGGGTGCCCCGCGCCGTCGAGCATCGCGAGCTGCTCTGTCACCTCGTGGTAGGTGTGGTCGTCGAGTTTCTCGCGGACGGAAGGATCCTCCAGGGATGCGACATTGACCGGGGCCCGGAACTTGCCGCCGGGCACCCGCTCAAAGAGGTGCACTTGCCGCGTGCGTCGGTCAAACACCCCGCGGAAGCTGGGGCCGTTGCCGAGGGGCCAGACGACCGGCGATGACTGGAGGCCGAGCACGGTCTCCAGCTCGTCGAGCAGCTCGAGCGCGTTTCGCGTCGGCCGGTCGCATTTGTTCATGAAGGTGAAGATGGGCACGCCGCGGCGTCGGCAGACCTCGAAGAGCTTGCGGGTCTGGGATTCGACGCCCTTGGCGGCGTCGATCACCATGAGCGCGGCGTCGACGGCGGTCAGCACGCGGTAGGTGTCTTCCGAAAAGTCCTTGTGGCCCGGGGTGTCGAGCAGGTTGACCGCGTACCCGCCGTAGTCGAACTGGAGCACCGTCGAGCTGATCGAGATGCCGCGCTGCTTTTCCAGCTCCATCCAGTCGGAGGTCGTGGCGCGCTGGTTCTTGCGGGCGGTCACCGCGCCGGCGAGGTGAATGGCGTTGCCGTAGAGAAGGAACTTCTCGGTCAACGTCGTCTTGCCAGCATCCGGGTGGGAGATGATGGCGAAGGTGCGGCGGCGGGCGATTTCCTGGGCAGGAGGCACGGTGGAGACGGAGGGACGGGCGGTAGGAGGCGGCGGAAACGGGAGAGCAAACGGACCCGCGAGCGTCGAGGGAAGAGGAAAAATGGCCCTTCCCGCTCTCCGCGGGCCAGTCGGTCGCGCGCCCTGCGGAACGGCTGTCCGAGCGATTGAGGTTCATTTCCGGCGGTTTGTGCCGATGGGAGCGCCATGAAGCTGTTGCTGTGGGCTGCGCTTTACCTGGCGATGGTCGCCATTTTGGGGTACGTGCTGGAGCGCCAGGCAAGGCACAACGTGCTCGCCGACGAACACGGCGACGACGAGTTCTGAGCGGAGCGGGGCCGGTGGGCGTTCCACGGGGCGCGCAGGATGTCGCGAGGAAGTCGGTGCTGTCGACTGACAGGGCGCGGAGGATCACGTGTGCGGAGAGGGCTGCGGCGTCGGCCACTTTTTCGTGGCGGTGGCGCGGCGTCGCGCAAGACTGCCATCGTGGCTGCGCTCCCCTTCCTCAAACTTCGTCCCAATGTCCGCGCCCGGGCATTGCGCGGGCATCCCTGGGTCTTCGTCAATGAGGTCGAGGCGCTGTTGCCGGCGGAACACGACGGGGAGGTGGTGGAGTGCCGGGATCGCACCGGGAGGCTTCTTGGGACGGGGATCTACAACTCGCGGTCGCAGATTGTCTGGCGGCGCCTCAACCGCGAGCGGGTTGTGTTGGATGCCGGTTACTTTAGGGGAGCGGTGGAACGCGCGGTGGGACGCCGAGGAACCGAGTCCATCCGCCGGCTGGTGTGGAGCGAATCAGATGACCTTCCGGGAGTGGTCGTGGATCAGTTCGGGGACACCCTCGTCGTCCAGGTGCAGACCCTGGCGATGGAGAAGCGGGCCGGGGTGCTGGGCGACGTCCTGGCGGAGGTGCTGAAGCCGGCCGAGATTATCTTTCGCAACGACGCGACGATCCGGCGGCTCGAGGGGTTGCCACTGGAAGTGCACACCCGCTCCGGACGGCCTTGGGAACCTCGCTGGATGAAGATCGAAGGGCTGGAATACTGGCTGGACCTGGAGCGCGCGCAGAAGACGGGGTTTTACCTCGACCAGCGGGCGCAGCACCTGGCGGTGGCAAAATACTGCCGGGGGGCGCGCGTGCTCGATGCCTTTTGCAACCAGGGCGCCTTTGCCCTGCAGGCGGCGCGGGCGGGCGCCGGGGAGGTGCTGGGCCTCGACAGCGCCGAGGACGCCGTGGCGGCGGCGCGGCGCAACGCGGAGCACAACGGATTGGCCGCCGAATTTGCGGTGACCAACGTCTTTGACTGGCTCAACGATCCGGCTCGCGGCGTCGAGCCCCTGTGGGACGTCATCGTGCTCGATCCTCCGCCCTTCGCGAAATCGAAGGCGGCGCTGGAGGGGGCACTGCGCGGCTACAAGGAGATCAATCTCCGCGCCGTGAAGCGGCTGGCGCCGGGCGGGTTGCTGGCCACGTACACCTGCTCCCATCACATGCAGGATGCGGAGCTGCGCGAGGTGCTGGCGGAGGTGGCGGTGGATGCGCGGCGCAAGCTGCGGGTGCTGGAATGGGCACACCAGCCGCCGGACCATCCCGTGCTCCCGACCATGCCGGAAAGCGAGTACCTGCGCGGGTATCTGTTGCGCGCCGAGTAGGGGCGGGGCCACCTGCGAGGAAAAGGTGGGGTGGCCGCCTGGCGCGGGGCGGGAGGCACTGGCCCCGGCTGGCGCCATCGATTGCTTCGTCCCGGCCGGCCTCAGCGCGGCCGGCGATTCCAGGCGTATGTCGGTTTCGGCTGCGCCCTTCGTCCGCGTTGGGGCGCTGCAGACTTAAGACCCGGCGGCGATGTGCCGAAAAGAAGGAATGAACTCCTCCGGTTCCCCTTCGGCCCCGGTCGAAACGGTGCGCCCGGACCGTCGCGACATCACCGCGCTGCTGATCGACGACGAGGCGCATGCTCGGCTGTATTTTCGCCTGCTGCTGCAGCGGCTCGGGGTCACAACGATCTGGGAGGCGGCCAACGGCGAGGACGGGGTGGCGATGTTCGAGCAGCACCGCCCGGTGGTCGTGTTCATGGATCACAACATGCCCGTGATGCCCGGCGAGGAGGCCCTGGCGCGGATCCGCGCAATCGATCCCGAGGCGGCTGTCGTCGTCATTACGGCGGAGAGCAATCTCGCCACGGTGCAGCGCTACGTTTCCCGCGGTGCGATCAGCTATCTCTTGAAGTTCAGTCCGGCGACGGAACTGGTCCGGATGGTCGACGAATTGCTGAACGGCTTCGTGGTCGAGACGGCCTGAGGACCCTCGCATCCGACATGCCGCCGCCGCAGTCTGACGTTATTTGGTGACGTCATATGGGCGGCGCGCCCTTGCCCCGCGTGTACCGGGCGCCGGCGCGAGGACCAGCGCGAGAGCGGCGAGGGAAGTGGCAGCCTTCATGGGAGTGTGCGGCAGTTTAACCGGAAGCCGCCTCCGAAGATGGCCAGGGGCTTGGCCAGTTTGGAGTCGTTGAGGGCGAGATCGGTCTCCGAGACCTGCAGGTTCTTCTTCTCGCGCTCGATGTCCTGCTCCTGCTTGTGGAGGTCGAGGGCGAGCTTGCGGTCGCGTTCGGAGTATTTGCCCTTCTTGACCTCGACGCGTGGAAGCACGGTGGGCTTCGCCTTGGCGGGATCGGCCTTCGCGGTGGCAGTATCCGGGGCCGCGGTGTCGGCGGGCGCAGCGGGCTCCGCCGGCGCGGCCTCGGCCGGCTTGGCCTCGGCGGGTTTGGCGGCGGCGGGGGTTGTCTTTGGTGGCGGGGCCTTGCGGGCGTCCTCGGCCAGCTTGGCGCGGAGCGCCTCCTTCATCTTCGAGGGAGGCGGGGCGTCGTCGGCTGCGGAGCAAAGCGCCGGCGCGAGGACCAGCGCGAGAGCGGCGAGGGAAGTGGCAGCCTTCATGGGAGTGTGCGGCAGTTTAACCGGAAGCGGCGCAGTGTCGAGCGGGGCGGAAGGACAAAAAAAGGGCCGGTCGTGGACCGGCCCCGGGGAAGGCATGAGCAGCTGCGCTTACACGCCGCGCATCTTGCCGCCGTAGATCGCGCTGGCGCCCAGCTCCTCTTCGATGCGGAGGAGTTGGTTGTACTTGGCGACGCGGTCCGTGCGGCAGAGGGAGCCCGTCTTGATCTGGCCGGCGTTGGTCGCGACGGCGATGTCGGAGATGGTGACGTCCTCGGTTTCGCCGGAACGGTGGCTGATGACGGCGGTGTACTTCGCCTCCTTGGCCATTTCGACGGCGTCGAGGGTTTCGGTGAGGGATCCGATTTGGTTGACCTTGACGAGAATCGAGTTGGCGGTGCCGGTATCGATGCCCTTCTTGAGGAACGAGGTGTTGGTGACGAAGAGATCGTCGCCGACAAGCTGCACCCGGTCGCCGATGGCGTCGGTGAGCTTCTTCCAGGTCTCCCAGTCGCCTTCGGCGCAGCCGTCCTCGATCGAGATGATCGGGTACTTGGACGTGAGCTTCTTGTAGAACTCGACCATCTCATCGCCCGAGAGGGCCTGGCCGGTGGACTTCTTGAAGACGTACTGCTTCTTCTCCTTCACATAGAACTCGGAGGAGGCGACATCGAGGGCGAGGTTGATGTCCTTGCCGAGCTTGTAGCCGGCGTTCTTCACCGCGAGGGCGATCGCGTCGAGGGCCGCCTCGGTGGACTCGAGCTTGGGGGCGAAGCCACCCTCGTCGCCGACGGCGGTGGCGAGGCCCTTTTCCTTGAGCACCTTCTTGAGGGAGTGGAACACCTCGCAGCCCATGCGGAGGCCTTCGGAGAAGGACTTCGCGCCGGTGGGCATGATCATGAATTCCTGGAAGTCGATCGGGGCGTCGGAGTGGGCGCCGCCGTTCATGATGTTCATCATCGGCACCGGGAGGACCTTGGCGTTGGGGCCGCCGATGTACTTGTAGAGGGGCTGGCCGAGGGCGTTGGCGGCCGCGTGCGCGGTGGCGAGGGAGACGCCGAGGATGGCGTTGGCGCCGAGCTTCGACTTGGTGGTCGTGCCGTCGAGTTTGAGCATGGCCCGATCCACGCCGACCTGGTCGCACGCGTCGTGGCCGATCAGGGCGGGGGCGATGCTGGCCTTGACGTTGCCCACGGCCTTGAGCGTGCCCTTGCCGAGGTAGCGCTTCTTGTCGCCGTCGCGCAACTCGATGGCCTCGTGCTCGCCGGTGGAGGCACCGGAGGGGACGGCGGCGCGGCCGAGGGCGCCGCAGGCGAGGCGCACGTCGACTTCGACGGTCGGGTTGCCGCGCGAGTCGATGATTTCGCGGGCGGTGATGGCGGAGATGGTGGTGTTCATGCGTTGAGATCGGGTGAGACTGGCAGTGTAACGACCCGAAGGATCAGCAAAGGGAAGGGGGCGCGGCAGGGGAAGGGAAAAGTGCTGCGGACGGCCGCGGAAATCTCGTCGCGCGGGCTTGCCGCCGGAGGAGGGCGGGTGCTGAGTGGGGATCGCTTATTAAGCCGACCATGCCCGACCCCGAAGCGAAACTAATCAGTGAGGCGAAGCGTTACCTGAAGCGGACTTACGGCGAGGACACGGTGGCGATGACCGTGACCCGCAATGCGGTGCAGGAAGGAAACGGAACACTGGCAGTGGACTGCACCGTGGCGGTGGGAGGTGAGCGCTCCGATTGGAGCAAGGTGTTTCACTTTGATCGCGACGCGATCGTTGCGATGGACTATCGGCGACGGTGATGAGCCTTCGAATCCTCCGGTTGCGGTTTCTGCTGGTGGCGGCTGCGATCCTCCCGGGTCGGCTGCCCGCGGCCACTGAGAGCATCGGGGGGCGGGAGCCGCCGCGGGCGGCCCGTTCGGTCCATCTCCAATGGGTCGCGCCGGAAAGCGACGCGTTCTACCTGGAAATGGCGGTGCAGGAATCCACGCCGGGAAGCTACTTCATGGCCTGTGGCTGGAGCGGGGGCTACTTTGGCATCCAGGAGCTGCGGGATCGACGGAAAGTGGCGATTTTCTCGGTCTGGGATCCGACCAAGGGTGATGACCCGAAGGCGGTCAGGCCCGAAGACCGCGTGGAACTGCTGCACGAAGGGGAAGGCGTGCGGGTGCGGCGCTTTGGCGGTGAGGGCACGGGCGGACAGTGCCTGGTGGATTTTCCGTGGGAGGTCGGGGTAGTGCAGCGCTTCCTGGTCCGGGCGGAGACGCATGGGGAGAAGACCGCGTATTCAGGGTGGCTGTACGACCCCGCGGCCCGGGGCTGGCGCCACCTCGTCACGTTCCGGACCCGGAATGCCGGCCGGCGGTTGCGCGGGCTTTACTCCTTCGTGGAGGATTTCCGCCGCGACGGCCGGAGTGTGGAGGAAGTGCGACGGGCGCGGTTCCTCGGCGGGGCGGTCCGGAACTCCGCCGGCGAATGGCGTCCGCTGACGGAGGCGAAGTTCACGGCCTCGCGGGCGGCCTGGGAGGCGCGGGACAACATCAACGCCGGCGTCGAGTCCGGCTCGTTCTTTCTGGCCACCGGAGGAGAGACACGCCGCGGGCCCGAACTGAGTACGTTGCTGGTCGAGCCGGCGGCGGGAGGTACGGGGCCGGCCGATCTTCCGGCGGCGGTCTGGGCCTCGACCGCGGAAGCGAAGCCCAGGTAAGGCGGAGAGTGAGAGGCGGTGGGCCGTGCGGCGAGGCAAGGGTGCCGGGTGGCGGGCCGAGCCCGCCGCTTCTCCGGGTTGCGCCCCCTACCGTTTCTTCATCGTCACGCTGATGCCGGACGTGCCGAGATTGAGGAACACCGTTTCGAGTGCAGGGTTGGTGGTGATGGCCCGGATATAGGCGGGGTCCGCCTGCTGACGGCTGATGTTGTGGGCCACGACCAGGCCTCCCGGGCGCAGGAGCGGCAGGAGTTTGTTCAGGTAGTCGACGTAGCCTTCCTTGTCCGCATCGAGGAACATGAGGTCGATAGGATCCTTGACCTCCTTCACCTTCTCGTGGGCGTCGCCCATGACGAGCGTGACGCGGTGAGCCACCCCGGCGCGCTGGAAGTTCTCGCGAGCGAGGGCGGCCCGGCCCTCATCGATTTCAAAGGTGGTGAGTCGGCCGCCCGTTTTCTGCAGGGCGAGGCACAACCAGGTGCCGGAGTAACCCACGGAGGTTCCGAGTTCGACGACGTGCTGGGCGTTGAGGGACTCCGCGAGCAGGCGCAGAATCCGGCCATCCTCCTCCGGCACACTCATGCTGCCGCGGCGCTGGCGCGCGGAAATGTCGGCCAGGACGTCGAGGATCTTCTTCTCGGCGGCGTCCGCCGGGAGGGTGGTGGCGCTGAAGGCACCGGCACTGTCGCCGCCGGGGCCGCGGCCCTTCCCCGGGGGACGGGTCCCTCGCGGTGGAGGTTCACCGGCTGGTTGGGCCGGAAGGAGCGAGCTCAGACTTCCGAGCATCGCCAGTGAAAGAACGAGGAGGCGGAGCGGAGTTTTCATGCGGAAGGAGGAAGTGGCTTGGCAAAGGGCGGGACGCATGGGCGGGAAGGAAGTTCAACCAACGACGGGCGATTTGGCGCCGGAGGCGGAGGGATTCGGCTCGTCGAACTGGAGGGGCCGGGTGAAACCCCGCGTGCGCCACGCGCCGTACACCAGGCCGGCGGTCATCCAGCCGGCACCGCCCAGAATGGCCGCGGGTCCGAGATTGAGCCAGAGGCCGAGGCAGATGAGGAAGCCGCCCAGCGGGGCGAGGGCATCGCGAAGACGCCGGTGGGAGGCGCGGAGGTAGAAACGGGTAAAGGCCGCCGCGTTCACCCCCATGAAGGCGAGCAGGGCACCGAAATTCAGCAACTCGGCCCCGGTGCCGAACGAGACGAGATGGGAGCCGGTCAGCACGAGCGCGCCGACCAGGAGGACATTCCAGTGCGGCACGCCGGAGG
Organism: Verrucomicrobiota bacterium; assembly: GCA_016222805.1. Taxonomy (GTDB): domain Bacteria; phylum Verrucomicrobiota; class Verrucomicrobiia; order Opitutales; family Opitutaceae; genus ER46. The sequence continues at coordinate 63,785 of JACRQG010000011.1, forward strand.
CCGGATGGACCTCGCCGAAGAAACGGCGCGGAAGGGCGCCGCTGCGGCCCATGCCGTAGAGCAACCGCGCCGCCCCGAGGTGCGCGCCGAGGCCGGAGCCGAGATTGGCGACGAGGAGCGTGAGCCCCACCACGCCAAGGAGCGGCGCCCACGCTCGGCCGGCGACTGCGACGTAGGCAGTGTCGACGTTGGGGAATGGTTCCGACGCGGGCCAGATCAACTGCGCCAGGTAGACCTCGACGGCCGCGAGGAGCCCGATCGCGAAGCACGTGAGCACGGTGGCGAGGAGGACGTTGCGACGCGGGTTCTCGACCTCCTCCGAGAGCGTCGAAATGCCATCGAATCCGATGTAGGTCAGCACGGCGATCGAGGTGCACCCGAACACGGCGTCGAGGCGAAAGGTCGCCGGATCGTAGAACGGACGGGTCAGGAAGCCGGCCGGGTGCGGACCCGTTCGCGCCAGGTGGGCGACGCCGGCGCCGAGGATCACGACGACCACGAGGCCCATGCCGGCGGCGAGGAACGTGTTCAGCCGGGCGGAGGTGTGGACGCCCCGCAGGTTGAGCAGGGTGAAGGTGGCGGCGAAGATCACCTTCCAGCCCCAGAGAGGGATGACGGGCAGGAACGTGTGGGCCTGCTGGGAGCACCAGATCGTGCAGATCAGCGGATTAAAGACATAGTCCATCACCATACCCCAGCCGGTCAGCCAGCCGAGGCCGGGGTGGATCTCCCGCGCCACATAGGTGAAGGCCGAACCGGCGTTGGGGTACGCACTCGCCATGCGACCATAGCTCAGGCCGGTGAGCAGCATCGCGACCATGGCGATAAGGAGAGCGGTGACGACGTGACCCTGGCCGCGCTCGCTCAGTACGCCAAACACGGACATCGGCGCGACGGGTTGGATGACGATGATCCCGTAGAGGACCAGATCCTGAAGGCGGAGCACGCGGCGCAGGCCGGGCGCGGCGGCAGGAGAGGCAGGGGAGGCAGGGGCCTGCATGGCAGGGACGGGGCTAGACTTGCGGCGACGCGGGACTACGGGAAGCAGTTTCGCATCGCGGTCCGGTTCGCCCGTTGGGGTGCAGGAAGCGTTGCACCTTCGGCCCGGGCGGCGTAGGCGTGCCGGTGGTCGTCGTGACTTCCTGCACCATGCGTGTCCTCTCTTTTCCGGTCCTCCTGGTCGTATTCGCCGTCCGCGGGTTTTCCGTTGCCGCGCCGGAGCGGCCGAACGTCCTCTGGATCACGGCCGAGGATCTGAGTCCGCACCTCGGATCCTACGGGGATCCGGTGGCCCGCACGCCGCACCTCGACGCTTTTGCGCGCGAGGCCGTGCGCTACACGCGGGCATTTGCCGCGGCGCCGGTCTGCTCGCCTTCGCGGGCCACGCTGATCTCGGGCGTCTGGGCCAACTCGCTCGGCAACCCGCATCTCCGGTGCGAAGGCCGGCTGCCGGACGGGTTGGAAGGCTATCCCTCCTACCTGCGCTCGGCGGGTTACTTCACCTCCAACGACGTCAAGACCGACTACAACCTGCGAGACGAGGCGGCGGCCGTGCGACGCTGGTGGGATCGTTGCGCGGCCGGGGCCAGTTGGCGCCAGCGCGCGGCGGGTCAGTCTTTTTTCTCGGTGATTAACCTAATGGAGACCCATCAGTCGCGCACCAGCGTCTGGCCGGAGGCGCAGTTTGAACAACAGATTGGCCGCCGGTTGGCCGCCGCGGAGCGAGCCGACCCGAAGCAGGTGCCGGTGCCGCCGTTTTATCCGGACACCGCGGCCAGCCGCCAGGCGCTCGCGCGCTACTACGACTGCATCGCCGCGATGGACCGGCGCGTCGGGGAGATCCTTCGCGCCCTCGCGGATGACGGGCTGGCGGAGGACACGATCGTGTTCTTCTACGGCGATCACGGGATGGGGATGCCGAGGGGAAAGCGCCTCCTGCACGATTCCGGGATGCGCGTGCCGCTCCTGATTCGCTTTCCGCGCAAGTGGGCGCATCTGGCTCCGGCGGCGCCCGGGGCTGAGGTCGGCCGGCTGGTGACGTTTGTGGATTTTGCCCCGACGGTGCTGAGCCTCGCGGGCGTGCCGATCCCGCGGCATTACCAGGGCGTGGCCTTTTTGGGTGCCGCCGCCGGCCTGCCCCGCCGGCTCGTGTACGGGGCGCGCGATCGCGTCGATGAGGTCTTCGACACCGCGCGCTCGGTGCGGGATGGGCGCTGGCTCTACGTCCGCAATTACCGGCCGCACCTTTCGTGGGCGCCCCCGGAGGGGTACTCCGATGGTTCTCCTTTCCGGCGGGGTCTGACGGAGGCGGCCCGCCAGGGCCTCGATGGTCTGGGGACCGGGGCGACCGCGTGGCTGGCGGCATCGCGGCCGCGCGAAGAGTTGTACGACGTCGTGGCTGATCCCTTTCAGATCCACAACCTGGCGCAGGATCCCGCGCACGCTGCGACGCTGGCTGCGAAGCGGGCCGAACTGCGCCAGTGGCAGGAGGAGATCCGCGATGTTGCCGTCGTGCCGGAGCAGATTGTGGCGGCGCAGTCGGGCGGGCGGGCACCGTACGACTGGGCGCGGCAATCCGGCTCCTTCGCGCTGGCGAGGATCCTCGCGGCGGCGGAGGCGGTGGGGGATCCGGGGGCGGCGGGGCGGCAGCGTCAGGGTCTGGCGGATGCCGAGGCCGCGGTCCGGTACTGGTCGGCGGTGGGGCTGCGGGCGAACCCCGCGGCGGCGCGTGACGCGGTGAGGGAACTGGAGCGGGCGCTGGACGACGGTTCCCCGGCGGTGCGAATCGAAGCGGCGGTGGCGCTGGTGGGGGCGGGGCAAGGCGAGAAAGGGCTGCCGGTCCTGAGGCGAGCGCTGACCGGGGAAGACCTGGATACGGCGTTGCAGGCGGCCCGAGGGCTGCAAGGGATGGACGAGGGGGCGCGACCCGTGCTGGGCGCAATGCGCGAGCGGCTCACCTTGGCGAAGCAGCGGCAGGAGCAGGTTTCCCACGAGCTGTATCTCGCCTTCAGCCTGGGGGCGGCGTGTGCCCGCCTCGAATCGTCGCGCTAGTGCCGGTGCGTTCGCGGTAACTGGCGGGCGTCGCCAAAGAAAACCGCCGCACCCCGGAGGAGTGCGGCGGCAATGGCGAAAAACGCCTTCGAACTTAGAAGCGCACCGTGGCGCCGAACTGCACCCGCCAGCGGGAAGCGTTGTTGTCGATCACGACACCGGCCGGGGCGGCCGTGTAGGTCGGGACCAACTGCCCGTTGGCGTTGTACGTCGCGTTGCCCATGATGCGGCGGTAGTACACGGCGTTGTTGGTGTTGGTGAGCAGCTTGACGTCGCCGAAGTACTGCCGGCTGAGCCAGAAGCCGAAGTTGACGAAGTCCATGAAGATCTCGACCTCGACCGGCTGGTAGATCGGGATCCGCTGGGTGATCTTCAGATCGAGCTGGTTGATCCAGGGTTGGATGAACGCATTGCGGGGCGCGAAGGTGCCCGCGAACTTGTTCAGGCCGCTGGTGGCCAGGAAGTCGAAGTAGGCGGCCTGCTGGGCGGAGTTCATGCCGGCGAGGCTGATCTTCGGGTCGGTCGGGCCGGTGGGCACGTAGACCAGGTCGTTGGTCGTGACACCGTCGCCGTTCACGTCGTTGTTGTACGTGTAGGAGTACGGATTGCCGGAGCGGCCTTCGTAGTACAGCGAGGTCTTCATCTTCCAGCCCTTGGCCCATTCGAACTGGCGGGAGACCGAGGTCTGCAGGCGATGGCGGATTTCGAAGTCCGAGCGGGCGACCTCGATCGAGTTCTGGTTGAAGACCGCATTGCGGCTCCAGCCGTCGAGGGCGACCGTCTGGCCGAACGACTGGGCCTCCCGGGAGCGGCCGGTGGTGTAGGAGAGGTTGTAGGCCCAGTTGTTCTTCATCGGGCGGTCGATGGTCAGGCTGTAGTAGGCGGTGCGGCCGTCGCCGATGTTGCGCACGCGAATGACCTCGTTGAACAGCGTGCTGGCGGCGCCGGCGCTGTTGGAGGCGCCGTTGAAGCGCTGGCGGCCGTCGAGGCCCACCGCGGGACCCGAGGTGGCAGTTACGACGAGCGGCTTGATGTTCATATTGTCGGTGAAAAACGACTTGTCGGTGCGGGTGAACACGGCCTCCGCGGACACGTTGATGCCGATGCCCGGCACCTTGCGATCGACGGCCAGGCTGCCGCGCCAGACGGAGGGAAGCTTGAGGCCATCCTGAAGCAGCGCGATGCCGCGGCGGGCGGTGGGATCGCCGTCGGTCGGGGCGACGCCGATCGGGTTGGCGGGATCAAACGTGTTGCGCAGGTAGTTCGTGAGCGTCGGCGGCGTGTTGTTCGGCGCGCCCAGGATCGAACTCTGGGTGATGGAGAAGCGGCCGACGCCGGAATTGCCATAGGCATTGGAGATGAAGACCCACGGGGCGCGGCCGACGAAGTGGCCGAGGCCGCCGCGGAGCTGCATGCTGCGTTCGCTGTCGACCGCCCAGTTGAAGGCGACGCGCGGCGAGAAGGTCTGGACGCCGTCGATGTTGCCGTCGTTGCGGACGCCGAGGGCCGTGACCAGCGCCTGATTGAGCGGCGGACGCGTGGGGGAATCCACGAGGTCCGTGCGGATGCCGCCGGTGAGGGTGAGGCGCGGCGTGATCTCCCATTTGGCCTGGCCGAAGACGCCGGTGTTGGAGAACGACGAGAGGTCGGCGGCCGGTGTACCCTGCACATAGAAGGCGCGGCTAAAGGCTGCCGGACGATCGGCGACGAAGTCGGCGACCGAGGCGTAATCGAAGATGCCGTAGGACGAGGCGCGGAAGAGGTTGAAGAAGTCACTCTCCTCCCGGTCGAAGCCGCCCGTGAAGGTGAAGTTCTTCCAGAAGTAGTCGGCATTGCCGGAGTAGCTCTCCGTGTTCACGCGGATGATGTTGCCGTGGCGGAACTGCTCCATGCCCCAGGCGAGGACGCCGTTGGTGATGTTGGCGCCGGCGCTGTTGATGCCACTGACGCCCATGATGCGGACTTCGGGCAGCACGACCGGATTGGTGGTCAGCTGCTCGTACGACGTCTTGGCGTACTTGAACTCGGTCTTGAAGTCCGGGGTCCACTGGCTGTTCAGCGTGCCGGCATACACCTCCTCGGTGCGGATCTGGGCGTAGAAGTTGGAGCTCAACACGGTGCCGGCGCTGGTGGTCGGGATGGCGGCCGAGAGGATCGGGTTCGCGAAGGAGCCGAACACGCTGTAGCGGCCGAACTGGGGCAGGGTGCCGACCGTCTCGTTGTAGCGGACGGACAGGCGGTGGTCCTTGGTGATGTTCCAGTCGAGCTTGTAGAGCTTCTTTTCCTCCTCGGTGACGATAACACCGGCGCCGCCAAAGGTGCCCTGGTCGAAGCTCTTGCCCGAGGCGGTCTTGATGGCGTTGATGGCGTTGTTGATCGCGGTGAGGTCGGTCGTGCTCGGCGTGAGGCCGGGCGTGGGAGCGGTCTGCTCCCGGTGGAACTTCTCGTAGTTGCCGAAGAAGAACAGGCGATTCTTCAGGATCGGGCCGCCGAGGGTGGCGCCCCAGGTGCGGCGCTCATCGAAAGGCCGGGTGCCGGCGGTGCCGCCCACGAGGTCCTTGGCCGCGTACTTCTGGTCGGAGTAGTAGCCATAGAGGCTGCCCTTGAACTGGTTCGTGCCGCTACGGGTCACGGCGTTGACGGCGGCGCCCGTGAAGCCGCTCTGCCGCACGTCGAAGGGCGAGACGGAGATGGAGAATTGTTCGACGGTCTCGATCGAGAGCGGATTGAAGAACGACTGGAGGCCGGAGGCGTTCAGGCCGAACTGATCGTTGATGCGCGCGCCGTCGAGCATGACGGAGTTGAAGCGGTTGTTGGTTCCGACTGCCGCGAGCATGCCTTCCTGGCGATCGCCGAAGACGTTGCGCAGGGTGACCATGGCGTTGGTGCGGGCGAGGTCGGCGAAGGAGCGCTGCGCCGTCGGCTGCAGGAGCAGGCGATCGCGGTCGAGCAGGCTCGCTGCGCCCATGGCCCCGGCATCAAGCGCCAGGACCTGGTCCTTGACCATGAACTTCTCCATCACGACGACGGAGCTGGGCTCGAGGACGAAAGGAACGTCCACGTCCTGGCCCAGCGCGGTCATGACATCCGTGCGCTCCACCCCCTTGAATCCGCCGGCGGTGACGGACACCGTGTAGGGGCCGCCAACCACCAGTCCACGGAAGTTGTAGCGACCGGACTCCGTCGAGGTGGCGGAGTAGGCCGTGCCCGTGGGGGTGTGGACGGCGTTGACGGTGGCGTTGGCCACCGGCTTGCCGTTGGTGTCGCGAACCGTGCCGGTGAGGCCGGAGGAGACGACGCCCTGGGCGCCGGCGAAGGGCGCGAGTGCGCAGGCGAGGAAGCACGCAGCGACGCGGAGGAACAGCGGTCGTGCGGAATGTGTGCTTGGGTGTGGTAGCTTCATGGATGAGGAGCAGACGAGAGAAAGAGCACTAAATGGGGCGGACTTGGCCAAGGGCGTCTAGTGCGGAGTGCGCACAAGATATTCACAGATCGAGGATCCGGCGCGCCGCGGCAAGCGGGGAATGGTGGAAACGGCGTGACGGGCCAACCGAGTCGCCGGGTGGCACCGGTACCTGGAGTGGGCCCCTGGGGGGGCCTGCACGTGGGGCTTGAAGGACGTCCGGGCGTCCGGTTTCGTGTGCCGGTGAGGTTCTGGAATGCCCTGTCCACCCTGCTGCGGAAAGGTCGCCTGGTGCGCGATTGCAGCGCGGTATTGCCGACCGGGCGCGGCCTCGCGGTCCTGGCTGTCTTCTGCCTCGCGGGGGCGCTGGTGGCTGTCCGTGGCGTGTACCCCTTTCTGGCCGTGACGGAGCGGCTGGGCACCGAAGTCTTGGTGGTTGAAGGGTGGGTGCCTGACTTTGCCTTGCGGGCGGGATGGGAGGAATACCGCCGCGGAGGGTATCGCGAACTGTTGCTGACCGGAGGTCCGCTGGAAAGGGGCTCGCCGCTCTTTGCCTATGGAAACCATGCCGAAGTTGCCCGGGAGACGCTCGTGCGGTTCGGGGCTGCGGCCGAGGTCCTGCGCGCGGTGCCGGCGCCCGCCGTGAGGAAGGACCGGACTTACGCCTCGGCCCTGGCCCTGCGCGACTGGATGCGGAAACAGGGCAGGCTCCCGCAGGCGATCAATGTCCTGACGACCGACGTGCATGCCCGGCGCACCCGGCTGCTGTTTGAACGCGCGTTTGGCTCCGAGGTGGGGATCGGCATCGTGGCGACGCCCGATGAACGATTCGATGCCGCCCGCTGGTGGCGGTCCAGCATGGGTGTTCGTACCGTGCTGGACGAGGTAATCGGCTACGTTTACGCCCGATGCCTGTTTGCGCTCTCGGACGACGCCAAGGGGGAGTGAGGAGGCCCGTCTCGATTGAGGAGGAGGGGCCCCCTTCCCGAGCGTCCTACTTCTTGGCTTTTTCCGCCTTGGCCCGATCGGCTTCGGCCTTCTCGACGCTGGCGGCTTCCTCGTCGCTGACCAACATGTAGATGTGGGAGCGCTCGATCACCATGGTGTAGTTGCGATCGAGGGAGAATCCGTAGGTCTTCACCATCGTGGCGTTGTTCTCGTTGAGCTTCGCCATCAGGGTGTCGAGCTGGGTTTTCAGCTCCTTCTTCTTCGTAGCGTCCTTTTCCTTTTCGAGCGCAGCGTTCAACTCGATCGCGGCCTGGCGCTGCGCCTGGAGCAATTGGACGTTGGCCTGAAACTCGCGATTGGCCTCAACCGTGTTGAGGGTCGAGACCCGCACGAGTTTCTGTTTTTTCTCCGCCGGGGCGTTCGCCGGAGTGGCGGCGTGACCGCTAAGCAGGCCGGCGGCAAAGATGCCGGCGGAGAGAAGGGAGAGGCCGAGGATCGATTTCTGCATGGAACGAAGGTTGGGACTGAGGAAGGGAAGGCCACGATGGAGTCGCGACCAGGCGTAAGCAGGCCGGGAACGCCGTGGCTTGGCTAGGCTTTTTTCGCCGGAGTTGGGGGACTGGATCGGCGACGGTTGCTCGCGGCGGAGTTTCCAAGCCGGCCCGCTCCGGCCGACCTGAGAGGGGCGGCGATGGGGAATCGGCGATCCGGGACTGCCGCTGGCGCGGTGGCCCTGCAGGTGGCAAAGGGGGGCGATAAGCGACGTTGCAGGCGGCCGAAGCGCTCCTGTCGTTCCCTCGGGTCTAGGGGATGGCCTTCAGTTGGTGGGTAATCGGCCGATACCACCTGCTGGCTTCTGTCATCACCATGTCGTTCACGCACCTCACCGTCGGCCGCCAGATCTGGCTCGGTTTCATTCTATTGCTGGTGATGATTTCGTCCGGGGGTGGAGTGGCCACGTGGAGGCTCTACGAGGGAGCCGAGGCGGACTTTTCCGGAGACACGGCCAAGTTGCGGAGGGAGCAGAAGTTATGGGCGCTTTTCGTCGGTGGCTCCACTTTGTTTGCCGTGGTGGCGGGGTTGGGGGCCAGTTGGTGGATCTCGGCCAGGGTGCAGCGGGTTCTCCGCCGTAACGCGGCTCGGCTGCACGACAACGCCGAAGAACTGGCGGCGACGTCCGGCCAGGTGTCGACGGCGGCGGAATCGCTCGCGGAGGCCACTTCCCGACAGGCAGCTTCGCTCGAGGAGACGAGCGCGTCGGTGGAGGAACTCGCCGGTGGAACGCGTTCCAATTCGGACTCGGCGCGGCAGGCGAAGGACGCCGCTGCCGAAGCCCGGCAGGCGGCGGAAAGTGGGGCGGAGCGGATGCGAGCGCTGGTTTCGGCGATGCAGGAGATTCAGGCGGCCAGCCAGGAAATCACCAAGATCCTAAGGACGATCGACGAAATCGCTTTCCAGACCAACGTGCTGGCCCTCAATGCGGCCGTCGAAGCCGCCCGGGCCGGGGAATCTGGCCGGGGGTTTGCGGTGGTGGCCGAGGAAGTGCGAAAGCTCGCCCAGCGCAGTGCCGGTGCGGCGACAGAGAGCACCCAGAAGATCAACGATACGGTGGCGCGCTGCACGCACGGGGTGCAACTGAGCGGAGTGGTTGCCGAGAGCTTTGCGGTCATCGAACAACGCATCCGGCATGTGGACGAACTGGTGGGTGGCATCGCGTCGGCCTCGCGCGAGCAGACCACCGGGATTGGCCAGGTTTCATCTGCCGTGACGGAGATCGACCGGATTACCCAGGGGAATGCGTCCACGGCAGCACAGACGGCCGGGGTCTCCCAGGAGCTTAACCGCCAGGTAACGGAGATCGGACGCGCAGTCGCGGAGCTGAAGGCTTTGGTGGATGGTTCGACGGAACGGGGAGGCGAGCTGGGAAGGACGTCCGCTGGCCCGCCGCCGGACCAGGGAACTGCGCCGCGCCCGGCCGGGGCCCATTCCTTCGTCGATGTCGGCCAGACTCCCTCTTCGCCCCGGAGCGGTGGGACAGTCCTTTCCCGGCCGGTGCGGGGAGGCACGCGCGTGCCGGCGGACGGCGACGGCGTGGCCTCGGGAGCGCTGATCGAGTGGGATCCGGCCACGATGGCCACCGGGGTGGAGTCGGTGGATGAGCAGCACCAGGAGCTGATTGCCCGCATCAACGAGCTCCATCGGGCCTGCCGGGAAGGTCGCGGCCGGGACGAACTGATGACCCTGCTCGAGTTTCTCGGCGCGTACGCCAAGGCGCATTTTGCCGAGGAAGAGGAGATCATGGAGCGGCATCGTTGCCCGGCTCACGGCCGAAACCGGACGGCACATGCCCGCTTCCTCCAACGCTACGGGGAGTTGTGCGAGCTCGTGCAACGGGACGGCGCCTCGACGACGGTGATCCTCAAGCTGAAGCAGATGCTCGGCGACTGGCTGCAGAACCACATTTGCACGGTGGATCATGAACTGCGCCACTGTCCCCGCCAGGCGCTCCTCCGCCACGCGGCGACCTGAACGGGTCGGGAGCGGTGTTGGCTCCATCCCGGACGGCCGGCGATCTTCGGGCTTTCCAGAGGAACCGCCTTCGGGCATTGGGCAGAGCTTTCGCTTTGTCCCATGGCCGCTGACGCTCCCGTTCCTGCTCCTTCCCGACCCGCCTGGTGGCACAATGAAGACTGGCTCGCGGTCGTCGCGGCCGTGCCGCTGATCACCGCCGTGGTGCTCGGCTGGCAAGTGCGCCTGCCGAAGCTCGCGTGGAGCGGGGGCGCGGAACTGGCGGCCCTGGCGAACAGAACCAACGCCGCCGCCATCGCCGGGACGTCGCTCGCCCTGATCGCGCTCGCGATGGTCGCCCTCGCGGCCTCCCTGGGGCGCCGCGTCGTGGCCTTTGCCGGCGGGGCGGTGGTGGTGTTTGCGCTCGCCTGGGCGGCGCAGCTGCTCGCCGAGAACGCGCGTGTGAAGGTGTACGGGCTGGAGTATGTCATCTTCGCCCTGGGCCTCGGCCTCCTCTGGAGCCACCTGCTGCCGGTTCCGGATTGGCTGCGAAGTGCCGTGCGCACCGAGTTCTACATCAAGATCGGCATCGTCATCCTCGGGGCCGGCATGCTCTTCACCGATCTTTTGAAGGCGGGTGTGCCGGGGCTCCTGCAGGCCGCCCTGGTGATCCCCGTGGTCTGGCACGTCACCTTCCTCCTCGCGCGCCGCCTGAAGGTCGATGACGAGTTCGCCGTGATGTTGTCCAGCGCGGTCTCGATTTGCGGGGTATCGGCGGCGATTGCGGCCTGCGGCGCGATCCAGGGCGACAAGAAGAAACTCTCGTACGTGACGTCGATCGTCCTCCTGTGCGCCGTGCCGATGATGGTGGTCATGCCCTGGATGATCAAGGGACTGGGGTTGAGCGAGGCGGTGGGGGGCGCCTGGCTCGGGGGGACACTCGACACCAGTGGATCGGTGCTCGCTGCGACCGAGATGGTGGGAGAGGTCGCCTCGAAGACCGGCACGGTGGTGAAACTGTCGCAGAACGTGCTGATCGGTTTCGCGGCCTTCCTGATCTCGCTGTGGTGGACGATGCGCGAACGGTCCAACAACCCGGACGCACCCCGGCCGGGCTTCGGCGTGATTTGGGAGCGCTTTCCGAAGTTCGTCCTTGGCTTCGTCATCGCCTCGCTGGTGTTTTCCTTCCTGATCGCGCCGGAGGTGGTGAAGGCGACGGCCCGGCCCCTGAAGGGGCTGCGCGAAGTGTGGTTCGCCGCCGCATTCGTGTGCATCGGCCTGGAAACCCGCCTCGGGGATCTGGCCCGGCTGGGTGGCGGCCGTCCGGCACTCGCCTTTCTCGGCGGCCAGGGGGTGAACGTGCTCTGGACCCTGGTGCTCGCCTGGTGGCTCTTCGGCGGTACCCGCTGAGGCGCGTCCCATTTGCGGTTGTCACGGCGGCAAAACTCGCGATGCAGGTAGGGCCCGCCGCCGGGGCCTTTGTCCGAGGCCGGTGGCCGCGCCAGCCCCTTTCCCCATGCTCCCCTCGTCCTTCCCGAAGCCGATCGCGGTGATAGTCTCCGCGCTGTTCCTTGTCCCGGTGGCCGCCACCTCGGCTGACGCCGCCCGCTGGTACAAGGGCAACCTCCACACTCACTCGCTGTGGAGTGACGGCGACGACTATCCCGAGATGATCGCCGACTGGTACAAGCAACAGGGATACCACTTCCTGGCGATTTCCGACCACAATGTGATGCAGGTGGGGACGCGGTGGTTCGAAATCAAGCAGCCGGTTTCAATCAAGGGCGAGGTGGTGCAGCGCGGGGGCGGCGCGGCCATGCAGAAATACCTGGCCCGCTTCGGACCGGAATGGGTGGAGCAGCGCACGACCGGGACGAAGAAGGAAGTCCGGCTGAAGCCGCTGGCGGAGTACCGGGCGTTGCTCGAGGAGGCGGGGCGGTTTCTCCTGATTCCCAGCGAAGAGATCACCGGGCAGTGGAAGCGGCCAAAGACGCCGACCTCTCCCGAGGTGACGGGGCCGGTGCACATCAACGTGACGAATCCCCTGGAGTTTCTTTCGGCCCGCGAGGCTCCGACCGCGGTGGAGGTGATGCGCCGCACGCTGGACGACGTGCAGGCCCAGCGGGAAAAGACGGGGCAGCCGATGTTCGCCCACATCAACCATCCGAATTTCCGCTGGGCCATCACGGTGGAGGATTTGATGCAGGTCGAGCGGGAGCGGTTTTTCGAGGTCTACAACGGTCACCCGGGCGTGAACAACGAGGGAGACGCGACGCGGCTTTCGATGGATGCGATGTGGGATGTCATGCTGACGTTCCGGCTGGCGGAGCTGCACCTCGACCTCGTGTACGGAGTGGGGGTCGACGATTCGCACCACTACCACAAGATTGGCCTGGGGCAGAGCAACGCGGGGCGCGGCTGGGTGATGGTCCGGGCCCGGCATCTCACGCCGGAGGCCATCGTGCGGGCGATGGAGTCGGGCGACTTCTACGCCTCTTCCGGTGTGACCTTGGCCGACGTCCGACGGACGCCGGAGGGCATCACGGTGGAGGTCAAGGCGGAGCCGGGTGTGACCTACGTCACGCAGTTCATCGGCACGCGACGGGGCTTTGATCGCACGAGCGAGGAGATGAAGCCTCCGGCCGACGAGAAAGTGCCGCGGCGGATGCCGCCCCATCGGCGCTATAGCCGGGACATCGGGGCGGTCCTGGCCGAGGTCAAGGGCACGAAGGCCGAATACCGGTTGCGGGGTGACGAGATTTACGTCCGCGCCAAGGTGGTTGCCTCGAAGCCCAAGGTGAACGGCAGCGTGGACGGTGAGTTTGAAACCGCGTGGGTGCAACCGGTGGCCGGCCCGCGGGAGCCGGCCCGGTAAACGGGAAGGCGAGGGCAGTCGACGGCGCCGCGGGCTGCCCGGCCGTGGTCGCCATTGCCCTTGCCGTGCCGCGGCTCGTCCGCACGCTTCCCCGGCTTTGCCATGGCGGACCCGCGTTTCGAACTCTTTCACGGCCTGTCGCCCGAGGTCACGTCGCGGCTGACGCACGCGCTGGTCGCCCGCCAGTTTGCCGCGGGCGAGGTGCTCATTCGCGAGAACCAGCCGAATGACCGCCTCTTCCTCGTCGAGACGGGATCCCTCGCCGTCTGGAAGGGCGAACCCGGTTCACCCCGCGGTGTCTGTCTCGCCACGCTCGAGCCCGGTGCCTGCTTTGGCGAGATGTCCGCGCTCAACGCGGCACCGGCGTCGGCGACGGTGCTCGCTTCCGCGCCCGCGACGGTGCGAGAGCTGAACCTTCGCGATCTGCCGGCGGAGGGGCCGGTGCGCGAGACCGTCGCCCTCAATCTGGCCCGCACGCTGGTGGCCCGGCTTTCCCAGGCCACGGTGTCCCTCCAGGCCAAGCACGCCGCGCAGTTGGAGGCCATGCGCCTGCTGGTCTCGGCGTCGTCGTTCCTCACGCGGATGATGATCGCACTGGCGTTCTACATGTTCGCCCTGCCGCTCGTCTCGTCGGTCCGGCCCCTGCTGTCGTCCGACACCGTCATCTCCTCGTTCTTCGTCGTCGCGTTCTTCGGCGTGTCCTGGAACTTCCTGCGCCGCAGCCAGCTCGACCCGGCCGAATTCGGGATGACCCTGCGCGATTGGCCGCGGCAGCTCGGGCGGTCGTTTGCCTGGAGTTCCCCGTTTCTCGTCGGGTTCTTCCTCCTCAAGTGCCTCCTCGCCTGGTGGCGGCCGGAGGAGATCCGGGTCTTCGAGCCGATGCGTCTCCTCAACAGCATGGGACAGACGAGCTTTTCCCAATGGGTGTTCTTCTCCGTGGTCTACGTCTCGCTGTGCTTCGCCCAGGAGTTCATCCGCTGCGCCGTCCAGGGATCGCTGGCGATCTTCTACCGCGCGTCGGGGCGGCCCGCCCGCTGGCGGTCGATTCTCGTGGCCAATGTGGTTTTCGCCTCCCTCCACGTGCACCTGGGCAACAGCTTCGCCCTGCTGGCCTTCGTGCCCGGCCTCTTCTGGGGCTGGCTCTACGCGCGCGAGAACTCGTTCCTCGCCGTCGCCTTTTCCCACGGCCTGATCGGCCTCTGGATCGTTTGCGTCGTCGGCGTGCCGGCGTGACCACCGCCACCAGGTGCTTCGGGTCTCAGTAGGCCGTGTCCGGCGGCCGGAGCACCTGCGCCAGCGTCCGCAGGGTGATCTGCACGTCGAGCCAGATGGACCAGTGCGTGATGTAGTAGACGTCCCAGTACACCCGCTGCCGCAGCATCTCGGGCGCCAGGATCTCGCCTCGCAGGCCGAGGCTCTGGGCCAGGCCGGTGATGCCGGGCTTGACCAGGTGGCGGGTCCGGTAGCCCCGCGTCTGCTGGCGGAATTCTTCGTCGAGCAGCGGCATGTACGGTCGGGGGCCGACGAGGCTCATGTCGCCCTTCAGCACGTTCCAGAACTGGGGAAACTCGTCGAGGCTGCGACGGCGCAGAAACCGGCCGAAGGAAAAGATCCGATCGTCCTCGGCCTTGGCCTGCCGCGACTCCGCCGCCGGATCCTCGGGCGCGACCACCATGGTGCGGAACTTGAGCATGTGAAACAGCTCGCCGCGCTGCCCGCGTCGCTCCCGCACGTGGAGGAGGGGACCCGGCGCCTGTCTTTGCTGCATCAGCCACACCCAGAGGCTCAGCGGGGGGAGGATCAGCAGCACCACCGGCAGTGCCAGCGCGACGTCGTAGGCGCGCTTCACCAAACGATTCACCGGATCCTCCAGGGGTTCCTCCTGGAGGGTGTAGAAATTCCGTCCCTCCTCGACGGTGGGCACGAGGGGGTGCGTGTACCGTTCGGCCAGGTTGTCGTGGATCAGGAGCCGGCAGCCATGCTGCTGGCAGATGTCGATGACGGAGCGGGCTTCCTCGTCGGTGTCGGGCAGTCCCAGGAGCACCACCTGCCCCACCGGACGCTCCGCCACGACCCGGGGCAGATCGGCCACGCGGCCGAGCCACGGCACAAAGGGCGTGGCGGAATCCGCCGCCCCGGCATCATCCGAGAGCAGTCCCACCGGGTGGATGCCCAGCGGCTCGCGCCGGGCAATCCAGTCGTTGAGGCGCGCAAAGGAACTGACGCGCCCGATGAAGAGCGTCGGCAGTCGGTGCCCGCGCTGGAAGAGCATGCGGGCGAGGACGCGGGGCAGCCGGAGGTTCAGCGCCACGAGGCCGAACCACGACCACAGGAGGAAGGTGCCGAGAAAGAGGCGGCTGATGCTCCGATCGAGCGTCGCGAACATCATCGTGAAGGTCAGGAGGGCCATCAGTGCGACCTGCCGGGCCGCGAGTCCCGCGGCATCCCCCGCGGTGAGGACGTGAAAACGGGTCGCGAGGATCGTGAGTTCGCGCCGCGACAGCAGCATCCCGCCCACCACGCAGAGGAAGTAGGGAATCAGGTTCACCTCCCGGCTCAACCGCACGACCGGGACGTAACGCATGATGAACTCCGCATAGACCCAGAAGAAGATGCCCACGCACAGCGTGGTGGCTCCCGCGTGGAGGTTGGCGAGTCCGCGCGCCCGGGTCGTGATCATCGGCGCGAGTTATGGCGGCCCGTTCCCGGGCTGCAAGCCGCGGGACGACCGGCCGGCAGCGCGCAGATGCGGTGGGCCAACCGGCAGACGCCGGCGTCCGTTCGCTCGCGCCCGGCCGCTTCACCGGCCACCGGGGCGCGGAAACTCCGGCGCCGGCAGGAACGTGGACCCCGGGGCGAGCAATTCCACCGCCCAGATGGCGCTGAGCGAGGCGTACTTCGACGCCGCCAGCGAGTCGCCGTGCTGGGGCTTGGGATACGCCTCCGCCAGCCGCCGCATCGAACGCTCCGACGATTCCGCCCCAAACGTCCAGGTGTACTTCAGCTGGGCGGCCCGCAGGTCCGGGGTGTCATCCACGTGTCGGCGATAGTACAGCAGGGGCAAGGCCCGGAGTGTGCCGCGGGCGCCGAGTTCAAACATCTCGTGCGCGCGGCCCTCCCGGAGCGGGGGCAGGAAGGTCCGCGCCAGCGTGCCGGCAATGCGCCGCCGGAGGTCTTCATCGGTGGCGTCCCGCCAGGCCCACAATAACGCCTCCGCGTGGAAATACCCGGCGGCGGCGTAGCCCGCATCGAGGTAGGCGAGCAGGTTGCGATCGGCGATCCGGCGGTGGTTGGAATTCGGGTCGAGATAGGTCAGGAGGAACTGCACGCCGAGGATGTCTGGCAGCACCCAGGAGGGGCCGTAGCGGTTGCGAACGCCGCGCGAGGAACCGAGACCATAGTGCCCGGCTTTGGCCTGGGCGCGCTGCGCGTCGGTGGTTGCCGCCGCGCTGAGCTCCCGCGCGGCGTCGGCATCGAGATAAAAGGTCTCCGCCCAGGCGGCAAAGCGCCGACAGAAATCCGCGCAGGCCGCGCGCCGGGCGGGATCCATCCGGGCGGCGATCTGTCCGATGGCCAGGGCAATCTGTCCTCCGTCCGCGACATTGTAGGTATCCGACGTCTCGCCGTAGCCCATCGGGATGGAGCCGTCGGGGTTCTGCCGCGCCAGCAGCATGTCCACCCAGCGCAGCCCGCCCGCGCGCAGAGCGGACTCGGAAGTGGCCGCCCACAGGTCGCGGTGGCGCTGCCGGCGTTCCGGCTCCCTCGCCAGGAGGTCGAGGTAGGCGAAGATCGCCCGGACCCCGTAGGCGTCGCCGAAATAGTGATGGCTGATCCGGCCGTCGGGAAACGCGCGCTGGGTCCGGACGAGATGCGCCAGCGCGTGCAGGAGGGCGCGTTCCACGTCCACCTCGTCGTCCCACGCGTCGTGGCCGCCGTCTTCCCCCGCCCAGGTCACGCGCCAGCGGAAACGATCGAAGCGAAAGTTCTCCGGCACTGCACCCAGGTCGACGGTGGTGTCGGCGTCGGCGCGTGCCGGCAGGACGAGCCTCACTTCGGCCGACCGCGGCAGGCCCTCGACCTCCACGGCCACTCGTCCGCGCGTCTCGACGGCCCGGGGATTGCGGATCCTGAGTTCCAGGCGGGGGCGAAGAGTCGTGCCGGCGAGTTCCGGGGTCGTGTTGATCGTGACCCGGGTGATCGCGGGGCGGCGCAGCAGGGCGGCGGCCAGCCGGGCGACCTGATCCGTGCGTTCGGGGCTCCGACCCAATTCTGCCGCCCCAACCCCGAACATCGCCAGTGCCGAACCGGCGTAGCGGCCTCCGGTCGGATAGCGAAGTTCGGCCAACGCATCTCCGGCGGCATTTGGCCAAAGGACCTCGCGGCGCTGTTCCCGCTCCGGTTTCGCATCGTGTTCCGCGCGGTGATCCGTGCCCATTTGCACGCCGGGGTGGAGCACCAGCGGGGCCGGGCAACCCCACGCTTCGTCGAATCCGGGAGGAGGAGCCACCTTCGCTGCGCCGCGGAAGGGATCGAACAGCCAGGCCGGAACCTCCGTCTTTCGGGTGCGAAAGGGCCAGCGCAGGCCGGTGAGCCGGGAGGTCGGTGCCCCGGGCTGTTCGGCCTTGCACCACTCGATTCCGCCCAGCGAAAAGGCCATCGGCTTCTCCCGCCACACGGTGGCGCCGTCGATTCCGATCGCGACGCGTCGCACCCGCGCCAAGTCCAGCCGGGGCGGCACTGCCTCCGGGTCCGACCAGCCGAGCGGCAGGAAGTCGGCCGCCGGCACCGCCAGTCGTTGCCAGTCGCTGCCGATGGGAGCCAAGGCCAGCCAGGGGGCGCCGGCGTCGTCCCACGCCTGCACGGAGAGGAGGTCCGCATAGGCGTCTCCCTTCGCCCAGAAGGTCAGCACGTCGGTTTCTTCCGGTGGCTTGGTCGCGACGTCAAACTCGACGACGACATCGTTCATGCCTCGCTTCCGGGTGCGAAACTCGAGCGCGCTGCGGCCATCCGGAAGGCTGGTCTTCGTCACCTGCACCGGCTCGTCGCGGGAGCGGGAGAGGTCCTTGGGCAGCTTAGGCTGGAGAATCCGGTAACGCGCGTCGTTCGCCAGGTCCACGGCGCTGAGGCCGGAGTTCACCCGCGGCTGGTAGTCGAAGGCGTGGGCGCCGATTACGATGATCGGTCGTCGCGAGCGCAGGAACCGATCGATGGCCGGGCGGCTCTCCGGAGGACAGGCCGCTTCGGGCCCCAGCACCGCCAGCGCTGCGTCGAGTTCGTCGAGGCGGGCAAGATCCGCCGGTCCGATCACCGTGGGCTCCAGTCCCTGCCGCTGCAGGGCGGTCACCAGGTGACCGGGACGGACCAGAGCCTCCCCAAAGACGGCCACCCGTTCCGCGGCCCCGGCCGGACTCGCGAGCAAGCCGCCCAGGATCGCACCAAGGGCGGCGACCCGGAGCGCGATGTCCCGCCGACGGTCACCTTTCACCGGAGAACTCTCGCGGCTCAGAACTTCACGGTGGCGGTGAAGTCCCATTGCGGCGGCATCACGTAGCTCAACCGGTAGGCGATGGTGTCGTTCGCGAGCGTCGTGGTTCCCACGCGGCGGGTTCGGCTGTTTTCGAGGTCGACGAGGTTCTTCACTCCGAGCCGGAACCGCACCTGCTGCTTGAAGATCTTCTGGTCGCGCATCACGTAGGCGTTCACCAGGTGCTGCTGCCCGCCGAGGATCGAGCGACCGTCGAGGATCGCGAGGAGGTAGTTGTCGCGCCAGTTGCCGTTGGCGCCGAGGCGAACGCCGCGCAGCGGCGCCCAGGCTTCCCGCGAAAACGCGTAGTCGATGATCCAACTCGCGGACCAGGGGGCCGCCCGCGCGCCGGTCGGCTTGTCGTCGACGTCGCTCTGGGCGAGCACGTCGCGGGCTTCGGCGAGCAGCGCCGGGGACTCGTTGCCCCGCGCCACGGCCGCCTCGTACATGGCCCGGAAGGTCGAGAAATCCGGGCGCGTGAGCACGTCAGCCCTCGCGACGGTGAAGCGGGTTTGCAGGCCCTTGAACGGACGGAACATCAGCGTCAGGTCGAACCCCTTGGAGGTTTCGGTCGAGACGACGTCCCGCCATTGGTTCACGTCGTCCCAGGGCTGGAAATACCGGGGATCACTCTCGGGCAGGCCGTTCGGGTTGAACAGTTCCTCGACATCGCCGCGGGTGAAGCTGGTCGGCGTCCAGCGGAACTCCACGTTTTCCCGGTCGATGTGGAAGACACCCGCCTGGAAGGAGCCGCGCTGGCCCCAGAAGTCACCCTTGAGGCCGACCTCCTTGGTTACGCCTACGATGGGACCGAAGGGCTTGCGGTCGAAGGTGCGGGCGTCCTGGAACCGGAAGGACTCCGAGTAGACGCCGAAGGCATTCAGGTCCTTGGTCAGGCGCACGGTCACGCCCGCGGTGTAGCTCGTGTTGCGCTGGTCCAGATTGGGGTTGCGACGGTATTCGCCCGGCAGCGCGTCCTCCGGGTTCGGGGGCGGGATGTCCTCGCCGTTGGGCTTCAGGCGGCGGCCGACGTAGTCGAGGGTTTTGTTCCAGTCGCGACGCATGCCGAGCACCGTCTGCACGCGTCCGCCGAAGTAGTTGCCGCTGGCCGAGACCGCGGCGGCGGATTGCTGGCGCCACTCGGTGGCATCCCCGGCGCCGGCCGCCTGGTAGGCGAACAGCCCCGGCTGGAACGTCGGCGTGGTCGGCAGATTGCGGATCTGGAACTGATCGAAGAAGGCCTGCGAGTAGAACTGCGGATCGTCGAGGTAGGCGCGGAAACGGATCCGGTCGTTCGTGGTGCTCAGGGCGCGCCCGGCATTCACGCCGGCGAGGTTGTAGAGGAAGTAGCGGTAGTTGTTGGTGAAGTCCTCGCGATAGTCGCCGGAGAGCACGAGCAGCTGCTTCATCCAGCGGGTCACCTGCCAGGGATAGACGGCGGTGAAGCGGAAGGCGTCGACGTCGTTGCCAAAGCGCTTCAGGTCGATGCCGACCGACTCGACATAGGGCCGTCCGTTGACGTCGAGGCTGACCGTGCTGGAGAAGAAGTTGTCGTTCCGGAGCCCCATCTGGTTCTGGTGGTTGTAGGCCAGCTCGAGGCCCAGCTTGCCGAGGCGCTGCTCGATCGTGATGGAGTAGGTGTCGAAGGGGCGTCCCTGCTCGTCGAAGGTACCGCGGATGTTGTAGCGCTTGGGGTAACCGTACACGCGCTTCGTCCCCACCACCGCTCCCGCGGCATTGCGCATCGTGACGTCGAAGAAGCTGCCCTCGACGAGGCTGGGGGAGCCGCCCGCGGGGGCGTTGGCGGTGCTGCGGTCGGCGGCCGGGAGCGTGGATTGGGCGAAGATGTTGTTGGTGTCGTCCGAGGTGAACCACCACCCGGCCCCGGTGAAGGACAGCGAGCGCGCCGACTGCTCGCGAATCTGCACGCCGGCATAACCGCGGTTGTTGTGGATTTCCCCCTTCTCGGCTTCGACCCGAATCTCGGTGTTCCGGAAGGGCCGCCAGGTCACCGCCACGTGCTGGGCATCGAGCTTGTAGGCCGAGAAGTCCTGGAAGGTCTTTTCCGCCCGGCGCACGACGTTGACGCGGACGGCGAGGTTGTCGCGCAGCTTGCGATTGAGATCGAACTGCACGCGGTAGGCGTTCTCGCTGCCGTACTGGGCGAGGAGGCTGCCGTGGTTGCGGAACTGCGCGCGCTTCGTGAAGACCGCGCCCTGGCCGCCGGGCTCGACGTCGCCGAAGATGAGGGAGTTGGAGCCCTTCCCGAAGTCGATGCGCTCGACGTTGTAGGTGTCGCTGGGGATGTACCAGCGGAAATAGTTTCGCGAGACGTTGAATCGCTGCGACAGGCCGCGGAACGAGAAGTTGTCGGTGCCCGCGTCGTTTTCCATCGGAGGGGCGGCGTAGACGTTGGCCACGAACTTCGTGACCTCGTCGGCGGTGAAGAGGCCGAGATCCTCCATGAAGTCGCTGGTGATGGCGTCGATGTTCACCGGCACGTCCTTGAGTTCCTGCCGCGTGCGCGTGGCGGAGAGCGTGGCGTTGGCCGACCATCCGGACTCGCGCTCGACGTCGACCACGAAGGGCGAGAGCTGGACCAGTTCCTCCGAGGCCGGGCGGGGACCGGACGCGGGGGCCGGCGCGGACTGCGAACGAAGGGACGGCAGCAGCGCGGCCAAACCCAGGCTACACGTGAGGAGAACGAAGGGGAGACGCACTTTCATGGGCAACAGGGATGACGAATGAGAAGGAAGATCGGCGCGCGGTGCACTCCGAAACCAAATTCACCGGGGGCGTCGGCGGCAAGGCCGGCACCTCCTTTCGAATGCCGTGGTTTCGGGAGGAGAGGCCCTGCGGCCTTCGGGCACGCGCTTGCTGCAGGCGAGCGCGGCGGCCGCTCAGTCCGGATTGCGCCAGCGCCAGTCGGCGCGCAGGGGAAGGACGACCGTGACCATTCCCCACGCGGTCTTCAGCGCGAGCCAGGCCACCAAGACGAACGGCAGCCAGGCCGGGCCGAACGGGGCGAGGAGCGCAAGCCCCGGGGCCAGGAAGTCGGGCCAGACCGGCGGCCGGCGCAGCAGGTGGCTGCCGATCACGCGGCCGCCGTAGTCGCCGCTGTGCAGCAGGAGCGCGGTGATGGCGCACCAGGAAGGGGCCGGCAACCGCGCCAGCGCTCCGGTAAGCAACAGGCTGGTGACGAGGTAGGCGGCGAACGACGGAGGCAGGCGACCGATCCGGCGCAGGCAGTCGACCGTGGCGCCGAGGCAGCCGCAGCTTCCCCCCACCACCAGCAGGGTGTAGGCGGGCAGGCCAAAGACCAGCGGCGAGGTCCACCAGGCGCGAACCGCCGGGATCATCCATGAGAGGTAGAAGGCGTTGAACAGGATCATCGCCTCGACCGCGCCAAACTTTCCGAAGTAGAGGGCGCCGCGTTCCTTCTCCTCGACCATGGTGGCCGCGAAGGCCTGGAGGGTGCACCAGACCACGAAGAGCATCACCAGCGGCGGCATGCTGCCGATGAGGGCGCAGGCGGCGAAGACCACCAGCGCCCCGTGGTAGACGTCGAGCGAATGATCCAAGTACTCCCCGAGGGCGGAACTCGTGCCGGTAGCCTTTGCCTGCATGCCGTCGACGTGATCGTAGCCGAGGTAGATCTGGGTCAGGATCAGAAAGGTGGCGGCCAGGGGAACCGGGGCGAAGTCCGCCGCCCGCAGCGACAGGAGAAACACGACCCACATGCAGGCGCTGGAAGCCAGCGTGATGAAGTTGGCGGGGAGCCACCGCGGCACCGGCGCAAACCAGAGGGGGGCGAGATGACGCCGGTAGAACGGCAGCAGGAGAGAGTGGTCCTCGCAGACGTAGGCGTAAGGCGGGCGGGGGGCGTCGCTCATGCGCGGCGCGGCTGGGGCGCGGGGAGCTGCTTCAGGCGTGGCAGCGTGTGCTGCAAGGCGCGGGCATGGTGGCTCGGATCGTCGATCTCACACCACACCAGATCCGGCACGACCACGAGGTGGAGGGGATGCTCGGCCGCCAGGGCGGTGAGGGCATCGTCGTAATGGTAGTTGCCGGCCTGGAGCGTGCCGAGGTCTTCAAAGTGCCGGCACATCCGGTCATAGAACTCCGCCGTGAGTCGCCCCATGCCCACAAATTCGCCGACCGGAGGCGGGCCGGGCCGGCGTTGCTTGGTGAGCGCTCCGAGTCGTCCGTTCTCGCCGTAGGCGTGCACCTCGTCGCCCTGTTCCGTCGGGCCGGAGAGGAGCACGGCATTCCGGCGCGGCGCCTCGAGCAAAGCCGTCAGTGCCCGCGGCTCGTAGAGCAAGTCAGACTCGAGAAAGAGGAAGTCGGCGGGCAGTCGCGGACGGGCCAGGTACAGCGAGTGCATCGAGCCCGTGCGGGCGAAGTCGGGATTGTGGACGCGCTGGACGGACGGAAATTCCCGCGCCAGCACCTCGACGTACGCGTCGGCCTGCCAGCCGGTGACGAGCACCACGTTTGCGATGCCCGCGGCGTCCAGCAGCCCCAGCGAACGGGGCACGGGGCGCACCCCGTCGAGCGGAATCAGGCCCTTCGGGCGGTTGTTGTGCAGCGCCTGGAGGCGCGTGCCCATGCCGGCGGCGAGGATGACAGCGGTGGTGGGTGCGTGGGACACGGTCGGCGGGATGGCGCGACAAAACGCGCGCAACCGCCGGTGGCAAGGCAGACCTGCAGGGACCGGGGCTGCGCGGCGATCGTGCAGATCCGTCACACGTGGCTCCAATCCGCAACCCAACACGACACCGGGCAAGGTGTAGCCGGCCGCGCTGAGGCCGGCCTCGACCAGGAGAAGGAAGGTGGCGGCTGGTTTCGGCGCCCGCGGCTACAACAGAGTCGTCACGATCGGGTGCGAGGTGGATCGATGCCGTTTCTCCCCGGATGCGTGAGTGTACCTAACGGCGGGCGACGTCAACGACCGCGGGAATGAGACAGTCGGCGCGCGGCGTTCGACGAGTGCCGGGTGGAGGACTTCAGGAAATGGCCGACCTCGCGATTGTGCTGCTTCTCGACTCCGCGCGCGAGCTTGGCGGGGGCGGCGATTGGCGCGACGGGGGCGACGGGAGCGATGGGTTTCTCAGGTGCCGGGTTCAGGTCTGGATTCATGGATTGGGCTCCGGTTGCGGCTGTTCCTTCCGTTCGGTCCGGCCGATGCCTGGTCCCGGCGCGGCGGGTGCAGCCTTCGGGTAGTGTAGCCAAACCCGGCCGAACGCCAAACCGCAAATGCGGGGTGCTCGCCGCGCCGCGTCCGTGCGGACCGAAGGGGAGGATCCGGTCCTACTTGGCCTTCTCGCGCGAACGGTCGAGGGCGCGCGGGCGATTGGCGGGCCCAGCCTTGGGCAGCGGGCCCTGTTCGAGCAGAGCCGCGGCTTCCCGGATGGTGACGGCGTGGGCCGGGTCGGCGATGCGGTTGTGGTATTCGCCGGGGTCCGTTTCGCGCCAATAGAACTCCCGCCCGGCCTTCCCACCGTCCCACTCCGTGTACCGCCAGTGCGGCGCGATCACGGTGCGGCCGGCGACGTCGCGATCCGCGGCCACATCGTAATGGAAAACGAGGCTGCGCGCATGGCGCCGAGTCTCCGGCTGGTGGAGGAGCGGGCGCACGCTGCGGCCCTCGAGCCCGGGCGGCGCCTGGTGGCCGGCCAAGTCGACGAGGGTGGGGTAGACATCGAGCAACTCGACCGGGGCTGAGACGGCGCGGCCGGCGGGCACGCCGGGTCCGGCGAGCAGGAAGGGCACCCGCGTGGAGGCATCGAAGGCGCTCAGCTTGGCCCAGAGGCCGCCGTGGTCCCCCAGATGGAAACCGTGATCGCTGAAGAGGGCGATCAGCGTCCGATCGGTGAGGCAGCGCCGATCGAGTTCGTCGAGCACGAGGCCGAGCTGCGCGTCGATGAAGGAAATGCAGGCGTAATAGGCGCGGATGGCGCCGGCGCGGGACTCGGGCTGCTCGAAACCCGAGAGCTCGGTCTGCAGGGCAATCGCGGGAATGTCGCGCATCGCCGGATCAGTCGGCGCGCGGACGGATCCTTCCGGGTAAAGATCGAAGAACTTCCGGGGGGCGGTCCACGGCAGGTGGGGTTTGTGGAGGCCCAGCGCGAGGAAGAACGGCGTGCCGGTCCGGGACTTTTCGCCGATGAGCCGCTGGATCGTGCGGGCGTTCAGGCCGTCACGGGTTTTCGAGCCGTCGCCTTCCAGTACGTGCCAGCGCGGACGTCCGTCCCCGCCGCCGTAGCGGGACTGGATCGCGGCTTTTTCGCCTTCGTCCTCGCCCGGGCCGTCCTCGTACGAGTCCCACGAGAGTTTGTCGCTGGTCCGGACATTGTGGAAGACCTTGCCCGCCCCCGCGGCGAAGTAGCCTCGCTGGCGAAAGAACTGCGGCAGCATGATGGCATCGGGCAGCGCGGTGCGCGCCGGGGTGTTCAGGATGTAGATCCCGCTCGTCTCCGGCCGGCGCCCGCTCAGGAACGAGGCGCGGCTTGGGTTGCAGAGGGTGTATTGGGCGTAGGCGCGATCAAAGCGCACGCCACGCGCGGCGAGACGATCGAAGTTCGGCGACTTGACCACGCGGTTGCCGTAGCAGCCGAGGTCGGTGTTGAGATCGTCGATGACGATGAGCAGGACGTTCGGTCCTGCCGGAGCCGCGGACGCCGGAGCCGCCGCCAGCGGCGCGATCAGGGCCGCGGCGACGACCGCAAGGACGAGGAGGCGAAGCATGGGCGAAGGGAAATCAACGGGGACCGGCGGCGCGCCAACCACCGCGCCACTGGGCCATCAGTTGATCGACCAGGGCGGCGTGAGCCGGGAGCTTGGCCAGGTTGGTGTTTTCCTGCGGGTCGCGCTGGTGGTCGTAGAGCTCGATCGCGTCGATCTTCGAGGGCTCGTTCCGCCCCGTCCAGACGGTGAACCGGTAGCGTTCGGTGCGCATCGCATAGCCCATGAGCGCGGGGCGTCCGCCGCTCGCGGGACGGGGATACTGGCTGAAGGCCGCCTGCTTCCAGGCGCGTTGCGGGTTTTCGAGGAGGGGTTTGAAGCTCATCCCCTCGAGATGGGAGGGCAGCGGCAGGCCGGCCAGATCGGCGAGGGTCGGATAGACATCCACGAATTCGACGATGCCGTTGGTCCGGACGCCGGTCTGTTTCAGGCCGGGGGCGGAGAGAAGCAGGGCGACGTTGGTGTCGTTCTCGCAGTTGCTGTGTTTGCACCAGGCGTCGTGCTCGCCGAGCTTCCAGCCGTGGTCGCCCCAGAGGACGACGATCGTGTTGTCGCGGAGGCCGAGCCGGTCGAGTTCGTCGAGGACCTTGCCGACCTGAGCATCCATGTAGCTGATCGCGGCATAATACCCGTGCTTCAGCTGGCGGGCGAGGTCGTCGGGAATCGAGTCCGCGGGGATGCCGTGGTAGGCCCGGAGTTCGCCACCCGGCAGGATCGCGTAGTCGGGGGCGTCCTTCGGGCGATACTTGTTCGGCGCGAGCTGGATTTTCGCCGGGTCATAGAGGTCCCAGTATTTCTTTGGGGAGACAAACGGCAGGTGGGGCTTGATGAAGCCCACCGCGAGGAAGAACGGCTCCGACTTGCGGCTGACTTCCCGCAGGGTGGAGACGGCCAGATCGGCGACCTTGCCATCCTGGTAGAAGTTGTCCGGCACGTCGCCGGCCTCGAAGGCGGGACCGCGCGGGCCCCGGGCCGCCTCCTTCTTGGCGCGTTTGGAGTTCTTCTTCACTTTGCGATCGCCGTCGGGCTCCGCCTGCACGTTGCGCTGGGTGAGAGCGACGTTCTCCGGCTTGGCATAGGTGGGGCCCCGGGGGGTCTGCCACGGCACCGACCAGGTCGCGGGATCGTCGAAGCCGCCGTGGTAGATCTTGCCCATGCCCTGCACGAAATAGCCGTGGTTCTTGAAGTGCTGGCCGAGCGTGACGACGTTGGGCAGGGCCGTCCGGAAATGCGTCTCGAGGTCCCAGACCTTGGTAGTGTCCGGCCGCGTCCCAGTCATGAGGCTGGAACGCGTGGGAGAGCACACCGCCTGCTGGCAGTAGGCGCGATTGAACGTGACGCCGGCCCGGGCGATGCGATCGAGGTGGGGGCTCTTCACGTAGTTCGCCCCGTAGGCGCCGAACTCCGGCCGCAGGTCGTCGACTGCAAAGAAGAGCACATTGGGTCGACGGGCCGGAGCGGCCGCCGCCAGGGGGGCGGGAGCCGCGAGCGCGGTAAGCAGGGCGAGCGCGGCAAGGGGGGCGAGACGCGATGGAGAAACGGCAGGGTGCATGGCGGCGAGAGATCGAGGTCTTACGGGTTGGCTTGCTTGGCGGCCTTGCGCTTGCCGCGGGCCTTGGGGGCGCCCTCGGCGTCGGCTGACGCGGCCTTGCCGGTGATGCTGGCAATTTGGCGGGGGATGTAGGAGTCGTAGCGGTTGTCGGGCGACGGCCCCTGGGCCTTCATCGTGGCCACGATCGGGTGGAGGCTGGCGGCCTTGGGGCCGAGGGCCTCGATGGCGCTGAGGGCGGCCATGGCGACGAAGATGCCGTTCTTTTCCGGCGGGGCGAGTTCGCCCAGCACCTGGAGCGAGGGATTCAGATCGACGGCCGGACCATAGGTGGCGAGCGCCTCGGCGGCGACGACACGCACGTAGGGCGATGCGTCGCCGAGCGCGCGACGGAGTTCGGCCAGCCCAAGGGCGACACCCTCGGCCCCGCGCATGTGGAAACCGAGCGCCGCCCAGTAGCGGACCGCGCTGTCGGAATCAGTGATCAGTTCCTTGAGGCGTGGCACGGCGCCGGGGTGCAGCCGGGAGGCGAGATCCGCGGCATCGTAGATGCGGGCAAAGGGATACTTCGCGTCGTTCCGGGCCATGTCGTAGGGTGAGGAGCCCTGGGAGCGGGACTGGATTTCGCCCTCCGGCAGGAAGCAGACATCGCGCGTGGTTTCGGCCTGCACGCGCATCGCCGTGCGGAGTTTCTCCAGGATGATGCGATGTTCGCTGGAACGGGCCAGGTTGCGGACTTCATCCGGGTCGTTCTGCAGATCGTAGAGTTCCTCCGGGGCCTTCGGCGTGCGCCAGAAGATCGACTGGGCCTCGGTGGCCTTGCCGTCGTCATAGAGTTTGCGCCAGATCCGCGTCGTCGGGGTCTGGAACTGGAAGTCGACCCGCTGTCCCTGCGAGACATGGGGGAAGAAGTTGCGCAGGTAGACATAGCGGCCATCCGTGACGCTGCGCACGTTGTCCATCCGCTCGTCCATCCGGCCGCGGGCGCCGTAGAGGTACGGCTGGGCAGCGGTCTGGTACGGACCGGCGAAGGCGTGGCCCTGCAGGTGGGCGGGCGGCTTGGTGCCCGCGATGCTGACTAGGGTGGGGGCAAGGTCGACGAAGCAAACGAGCCGGTCGGACCGGCCGCCGGGCTTGTACTCCTTGGGGGCGAGGTGCTGCCACTTCGCGGGGAAATGGACGACGAGGGGTACCTCCAGGCCGGAGTTGCAGGGCCAGCGCTTGCTGCGGGGCATGCCGCTCCCGTGGTCGCCGTAATAGAACACGATGGTGTCATCGGCGAGGCCGGCGGCCGCGAGTTCCTTCAGGCGCGCGCCGGCGTCGGCGTCGGCCTCGCTCACCTTGTCGTAGTATTGTGCCCAGTCCTGCCGCACCTCGGGGGTGTCGGGGTGGTAGGCGGGCACCCTCACCTTGGCCGGATCGGTGATGGCCCGGTGGGGCCGCGTGCGAATCTGGCTCTCGTGGCTCTTGGTCGAGTTGAAGATGGCGAAGAACGGCTTGCCCGCGGGACGGTTGCGCCAGTGCGCCTGCGCGGAGGACTCGTCCCAGGTGCCGTCCGGCTTGCGGAGGTTGTAGTCCTCCTTGCTGTTGTTGGTGCAGTAGTAGCCGGCCTCGCGCAGGTATTGCGGGTACATCTTGGCACCGGCCGGCATCGCGACCATGGAGCGCATGTGCAGGCCACCGCTGCTCTGGGAATGGAGACCGGTGATGATGGCGCTCCGGGCCGGGGCGCACACCGGGTGGTTGGACCAGGCGTGGCGGAAGATCATGCCCTTGGCGGCGAGGGCGTCGATGTTCGGCGTCCGGGCGAGCGTGTCGCCGTAGCAGCCCATCTGCTGGCCATGGTCCTCGCTGGTCAGCCAGAGGATGTTGGGCTTGTCGGCAGCGAGGGCGGCGGCGGAGGCGAGGGCCGCGGCGAGGACGATTCGGAGCAGGGGAGCAGTTGGCGACGACATGGCGAAGGGGGAAGACGGCAGAGACAGCCGGCCGGATGCGACCGACCCGGAGGATCGCCGCAAAAACCGGCCCGAGGGGCAAGCGGCGTTTCGGTCGCGCGGCCGGCCGAGGCGGTCTCGATGAGAGCCGGGCGAGCCGGCGGGATGCTTACGCAGTGCGGGCGGGAGGATCCGATGGAAGAGGCAAAACTCGTGGATGGCCAAGGCCGACGGCGCTCGCCACAAGTTCGGCATGGATGCCTTCACACGGTGGCGACGGGGGATGCGAGCGCTGGTCCGCGGGTGGAGTTGGCGGCCGTCACCCGGGGCACCCCGGACCGGCCGCGTCCGGCTGGAGTGCGATGCTCCGGAACTGGGGCGATTTGTCTGGCATCGCCTCCTGCCCGTGGTCGAGACCTCCCCGTATCCGCCGCACGAGTTGATGCTGATGTGCGCCGTCGTCGTGCATCTCCGGCCGGATGTGATCGTCGAGTGGGGCACCCACCTCGGAGTGTCGGCCCGGGTCTTCCATGAGGTGGCACAGGCCTACGGAGTGGCGACGCAGGTTCACTCGATTGACCTGCCACCGGGGGTGGCGCACGCCGAGCATCCCGGCGACCGCCGTGGTCTTCTGGTGCGGCATCTGCCGGTGACTCTCCACGAAGGGGACGGACCCGTGGTGGCGCAGGCGCTGCTGCGGCACGCCCGGAATCCGCTGGTGTTCATCGATGGCGATCATCGGTACGAAAGTGTGCTCCGGGATGGCCGGCTCGTGCTGCAGGCGGCGCCAAATGCAGCGTTGCTGTTTCACGATACGTTTTTCCAACCCGGTTCCGGCTACAACCATGGTCCGCACGACTCAATCCGGGTGCTGCTGCGGGAATTTGGGCGGGAGGACTGCCAGGTCATTGAGGCCGCGCTGGGGTTGCCCGGCCTGATGCTGGTCATGCCGCGGGGCTGAGCTTCGCGGTCGGTGCGGGCGCGCGCGTTCCGATTCCTCCCCCTTTTGAGCGCCGCCGTCGGGATTGCCGCCCGTCCGCGGAGCGGGTATCCTGGGCTTGCGTGAATCCCTGGCGTCGCCTCGTTGAGGTTCCCCGCTTCCTCTGCGCGGTCGTTCGCGACAAACGCAACGAGGAGCGAAAGATCTACCCCTACGACCATTGGGCCCGGCCGCCGGTGCACCTCAACGACATCGCTCTGGCGCTGACCTGCGACTGCTACGGAAGCCTGGATACGCTGATGTTCGGCCCGGATCCGGCCCGCGAGCGGGAGGAAATCGACCGGTACGTCGATTCCCCGGGGCCGGTGCTCCACGTGCGGACCTGGGAACTCGAGTGGTTCGTGGCGAAGGTGCTGCCGCGGATTCGAAGGAGGTTTATCCTGGCCACCTTTAACTCCGACCGCACCGTGCCCGACGAGGTGACCGAGGCCGCCGAGGCAATCGCGGCCTCGGGCAAGGTGGTGCACTGGTTTACGCGCAACTACAGTGGCCGCCGCTACCGGGATTGGATCACGGGAGTTCCGATTGGTTTGTTTTTCGAGAAGACCCACAACGTGATCCTGGACCAGCAACCCCGCTCGTTCGCGGCCATGTGGGTGGTGATGCGACCCGTGGTGGAACAGGAGAGGAGGTTGCGGGAGGTGGTGGCGAGGGTTCCGCCGACCTCGCGACGGCTTCCGCTGGTCTGTGCCGATTTCTGGAAGAGCAATTCCACTCGCGGGAGGCGGTTTGGGGAAACGCGGGCGCAGGTGCGGCAGGCACTCCGCCGCAATCCCAACCTGGTGTGGCCGTGGCGGCGTTGCAGCCAGGTACAGTTGTTCCGCCTCTGGCAACGGTACGCCTTTGTGATCTCCCCGCACGGGGATGGCCTCGATTGCTACCGCACCTGGGAGGCAATGCTGGCGGGCTGCATCGTGATCGTGAAGACGTCGCCGCTCGACTACTTGTACCGGGATCTGCCCGTGGTGATCGTGGGTGATTGGGCGGAGATCACCCGCGAGAATTTGGCGGTTTGGGCGGAGAGGTTCGGGGATGGCTTCGACCGCCGCCCGCTCCACGAGCGGCTTTCGCTGGAATACTGGAGGCGGTTGATTCGTGCCACGGCCACGCAGAAGCTGAACTAGGATTGCCGCGATACCTCGCTTGGCCCGGCCTCGGATTTCTGGTGGAAGGCGCGATCTCGCCCGATGCCAGGCGGGCTGTGCCACCAACGGTGCAGGGCGAGGGCGCCCTGCCCATCGGAACGTCACCAGGCAAAATCAACGGAAGAAGCGCCTCGCACCTTTTCCTCCGCGGTTCTCTGGTCTGGTCCCGAGCCGCAGGAACCACGGCCTCCGAGTAGCCGTGGATCGAGAGAAGCGAGACCGTGATCCTAAACCCCGTCTTGATCCCCTTCCGACTGGTGCCGGAGCGGACTTTCCGCCACGGTCTGGGCCACGATGAAACGGTTCGGGCGAACCCTGCTTTTCCTGGTCGCCGGTCTCTCCGGGGTCGGGGGCGCCGAGGGGGCGAGCGCCTGGGAAACCGGCGCCTTCCGGTGGCGGGCCAGCGGGCCGTTGATCGATGTGGCGGGCGGCCGCGCCGCCGCCGACCCACACGTGGCGCTGAAGGACCCCACGGTCGTCTTTCACGACGGCCGCTGGCACCTGTTTGGCACACTGCGCAAGCGCTCAGGCACGGTGTGCATGCAGTACTTCGCCTTCGACGACTGGACCGCGGCCAACGCCGCCTCCCGGCAGGAGATTTCCTTCACCGACAAGTATCACTGCGCCCCGCAGGTGTTCTACTTTCGTCCACACCGGCGTTGGTACCTGATCTACCAGTTGTCGGACCCGGCGCGATCGCCAGTCCTGGCCCCTTATTGCTCGACGACCCAGACCCTGGGAGACGCGGCCTCGTGGTCGCGTCCGCAGTTGATGGTGACGCCGGCGCCGCCGAAGCCGCGGTGGCTCGATTTCTGGGTGATTTGCGACGAGGTGAAGGCGCACCTGTTCTACACGACCCTCGACGGCCACCTCTGGCGCCGGGAAACCAGGTTGGCGGAGTTTCCGCTGGGCTGGTCGGAGGCGGTGCTGGCGATCAAGGCCGACATCTTCGAGGCCT
The DNA here is from genome assembly GCA_016222805.1 of Verrucomicrobiota bacterium. Classification (GTDB taxonomy): domain Bacteria; phylum Verrucomicrobiota; class Verrucomicrobiia; order Opitutales; family Opitutaceae; genus ER46. The sequence continues at coordinate 95,424 of JACRQG010000011.1, forward strand.
CCCATACCTACAAGCTCAAGGGGCGACCGGAATACCTCACGATCATCGAGGCGCAGGCGCCGGGGCGGCGTTATTACATGGCCTATCTGGCGGACCGGCTGGAGGGGCCCTGGCGACCGCTGGCGGACTCACTCGCGCGACCGTTTACCGCGCAGGAAAACGTGGAGCAGTCGCCCGTGTGGACGGCCAGCATCAGCCACGGCGAACTGCTGCGCGCGGGCATCGACGAACGCCTTGAGGTGGACCCTGAAAACCTGCGCTTTCTCTTTCAAGGGGCGAGCGAGCCGGAGTACCGCGGTTCCGGCTACGGCGGCATTCCGTGGCGCCTCGGCTTGCTCGAACAACGGTAGGGCGGGGCGGCGGCCGCTGGTTCGACGGCGGGGATCGAGTCTGAACGGAAGAAGGTACCGGAGCGGGGCTCGCGCCAAGGCGCCAAGGCGCGAAGGGGCTGGCTGGGAACCTCTTGGTTGGGTGAATCGCCCTGGCCTGCTCGACGGGGTTGGCGGCTTTGCGCGCACCCCGATTGACCCGACGGAATCGTGGCAGGGTTGTCCCCGAACGAAAGATCCTGCGGCACTCAGAAGGTGAGGGTGCTGGTCACACTCCAGCGGCGCGGGGTTTGGTAGACGTAGCGATAGGCGCGCACCTGGTCGGCGTCGGTGACGATCAGGGCGTCCTCGTCGAGGAGGTTGTCGACATTGAGCTGCAGGCGGAGGCGGTAACGTCCCTTCAATCGGAGGTCGTACGATGCCATGGCGTTGCCGAGAACGTAATCATTGCCGTAGAGCGGGGCGTTGTTGCGGGAACTGTCGTAGCCGACGACCGCCTTGCCGCGATAGTTGGCGCCGCCTCCCAGCGTCAGGCCGTGGTACCACTTGCCGGCCGCCCGCAGCGTGTAGGTCGTGAAGAGGTTTCCGGAGTACTCCCGCAACTGACGCCGGCTCTGGCCCTCCGACTGCTTGAAGCCCGCGTAGAGGGCGTCGATGGTGGCCACGGTCGAGGCAACGGTGGCCGCGGAAGGCTGGCCAAAACCGGCAGGGATGAGGAGCGAGGGGCTGCGGAGCCATTCGGCGCGGTTCTGTTCCACATAGGCACCGTTGTTCGGCTGGATGTTGGCGGTCACCTGCCGGGTCTGGGAGAAGTTCAGCGCGAGGCGCCAGTGAGGGGTCGGATTGGCGGTGAGATCGTACTCCCAGCCCTTGCCTACGGTATCCTGGCCGTCGCGGGAGGCGGTGTCGGCAAAGCGGTCGACGCGGTTCAGCGCCTGCCAGATGCCGTTGATCGCATTGATGAAGTTGTTGTCCCGACCGACCGAGCGATTGGTCTCGGCGGTTTCGTAGCGGGAGACGGAGGCGCTCAGGCGCCCGTCGAAAAGGGACACGCGGACCCCCAGGTCTTCTCCCTCGCCTTTGCGGTTGCCGAGCACGCGATTGAAGATGTCGAGGTCGGACTGCGGGACGAAGTTGTTGGCATTGTTGTAGAACAGCGCGACCTGCCGGAGCGGGTGGAGGACGATGCCGTAGGTGCGGGTGTCGCCTTCCGAGCGCGAGGCGGTGGCGTTCCGCCGGCGCCGGGGGAACAGGCGCGAGACCGGATCACGATCGTCATTGAGGTCGCCGTTGCCGTTGACGTCGGCGGTGCTGCCCCAGACCGCCTGGCGGTCGGTGCGGAGCCCGCCCGTGAAGACGAGGCGGCCGTCAAGGAGGCGGCTTTGGAAGGCCGCCATGCGCGAGTCCGTGCGGCTGAGGTCGTCACGAGAGGCATCCCGCGTGCGGACGAGGCCGGAGGTCACACCGTTGGCATTGAGGATCGGATACAGCCGGGGATCGTGCATGCCCCGCAGGTTCGGATTGGGACTCGTGAGATCGATATAGGTGCGGCGGCGGAGCTGGTTGTTGGCGTTGGTGAGGTCGCGCGGGTAGTTGGCGTCGCCGGTAGGCGTGAGGTTGACCTCGTTGAGGCCGTCGTCGCGGCCGAGATTCTCACGGCGGGAGAGGAGGCCGGCGACCATGTGCTGGCCCAGCCAGGCATGGGTCTTGCGCAGATCGAGGGAGTAGGAGCCGGTCACGCGGTAGTCGTCGCGAACCTGGTTGCGGAGGTCGACCTGCAGTTGGCCGTCGGTGTAGAGCTTGCCGGCGTTGGGGTTGGGGCGACCGTCCGGGAGTTGGGCATTGGGATCGCCGCGGAGGGCGACGTCGTTGAACACCTGCGGGCGGAACTGCTCGCGCTGCTCCGACTGGCGGTTGAACGCGGCCTCGAGGGCGAGGTTGCCCACCCGCTGCTCCACGAAGAGACCGTAGTTGTAGTAGTAATAGTCGCCAGTGAAGCCGGGACCGCTGAGCGCGGCCGCGCGGGGCAAGACGGATTCGTCCGTGATGGCGACGGTGTTGTTGCCCAGGGCGGGTGAGGTGACGCCGGCGTTGGTCAGCCGGCCGCCAAACCAAGAGATTGGTCCGAGCCCGAGGAAGGGATCAAAGATGTACTGTCGCGCGGTGTTGTTGCCCGTGCCGGCGGCGGTCGCGCCTAAGGAGGGAGACAGCGGGCGGCCAGCGTTCAGCCAGGCCTGGTAGCGTTCCTGGGCCGGCCAGGGCTGGGCGACGACCTGGTTGACGTCGCCGTATTCGCCGTCGAAGCGGATTTCGGTCTGGGCCCACGGACGGTAGGTGACGGCGAGCGCGCCCCCCTTGCGCTGGTGACGATCAAATTCGCGCCAGCCATGCCGGTTCTGGAACAGCAGGTTGGCGCGGGCGGCAAGCCGCCCCGGCACGAGGGTGCGGCCAATGTCGTACGAACCGCGGTAGTCGTCCCAACTGCCGACGCGCAGGCGGACCTCGTTGCGATCCCTCCCGATCTGGGCGCGTTTGGTGGTGGTGTTAAGGATGCCGCCCGGGCCGCCGATGCCGAAGAGGATGGAGTTGGGGCCGCGGGCGAAGTCGAGCCGCTCGATGTTGTAGCTGTCGCTGGAGAGCGACCAGCCGAAGTAGTTGCGGCCGAGGGAGGCGCCGGTGAAGCCGCGGAACTGCAGGAGGAGGTCGTTCGAGACGATGGCGTTGCCGGTCATGTCGGTGGCGTCGCTCGAGCCGTTGAGCGCGTACTCGAGGGCCTGGTTCACATTGGTCGCGCCGATGTCGTCGAGAAACTCCTTGGTGAAGACGGAAATTGCAGCGGGAGTGTCGCGCAGGTCGGTGTTGAGGCGGCTGCCGGCGAGGGTGCTGGTGGCCGTGTATCCGGTGTCCTTGTCCGTGCGGACCTCGAACGGGGAGAGGGTGAGCGGGGCGTCGTCCGCTTGGGCGGCGGGCGGCGTGGTCTGGGCTGACGCGACCCCAACGATGGAAAGCAGCGCCGCGGAAAGACGTGGGACCATGAGACGGGAGGCAGGGAACATGGGGATGGGGTAGAGCGCCGATCGTGACACGGGGCCGGGGGACGGCAACGCCGGAGCGCGCGGCCGAGTCCCGCTGCCAAAGGCGGGACGATTCCCTTTTGAACCGTATCGCGACGAGTCTGGTGTAGCCGGGGGTCGTTGACCCCGGCCGGCTGCGTCGAGCCACCTGTTGATGCCGGCCTCAACGAGGCCGGCTACACGAGGCCGGTTACACCAGGCCGTGATTCGTCCGGTCGTGGCGGCCTCGAGCTGCGCTGGGAGGCCTCCGGATCAGGAACGACCGGAGCGGACAAAATCCGGTTTGGTGCGGGTCTCCTTCAGCCGGCGCGAGGGATCGTGGTGGGGGTTCGGGCCGGGAATCTCGGCGCCAACCGACTCGATCCAGCTGCGCAGGCGCTGCTGCAGGGCCCGGGCCCTGGCCGGTTCGCGCGCCGCCAGGTCCGTGGTCTCGCCGAGGTCGTCGCGCAGGTTGAAAAGCTGTACGCGCGCGCCGGGGCGGTAGTGCAGGTTGTCGTCGAACGAATCGCCGAACGAGTCGATCAGTTTCCAGTCGCCCTCGCGGATGATGGCGCACGGGGTGACGCCCCACCGCAGTTCGTAGAACGGTGTGTACCAGTAGAGGGGGCGATCCGGCAGCGAGCGGCCGCGGAAGAGCGGCGCGAGACTCCGGCCGTCGAGGGGATGTCCGGCGGGGGCGCTGGCCCCGGCGAGGTCAAGGAACGTCGCCGCCCAGTCCACCACGTGGACGGGAGTGGGCGAAGTCGAGCCGGCGACAATCGTGCCCGGCCAGCGGGCGAGACGCGGATGCCGCCCTCGTAGGCGGACCCCTTGCCGGCGCGGAGCGGGGCGTTGGAAAACTCCTCGGAGGCCACGGTCAGCCGCTCGGCCGTCCCCGGGCCCTCGGTGAAGGGCTTCATGTCGTAGACCTGGTAAACGCCGCCGTTGTCGGAGACGAAAACCACCAGGGTGCGCTCGCGCAGGCCGAGTTCGTCGATCGCGGCCACGAGGCGACCCACGGAACGGTCCAGGTGTTCGAGGGCCGCGAGGTAGGTGGCGTGGTGCAGCCCGGTGGCCGGGGCCCCGGCGGCGCGGTACTTTTCGACGAGCGCGGACGGCGCGCTGACCTTGCCGTGCACGGTGTGGTGGGCGAGGTAGAAGAACCACGGCTGCTCCCGGTGGCGGCGGATGAAGTCGATCGCCTGGTCGGTCAGGTAGTCGACGTGCTTGTCGCCTTCGTTCTGGGAGCCAGGCCCGGGCGGAGCGCTGTAATCGAAACCGTAATGGGCGGCCGCCTCGGCCTTGATGGCAACGTAGTTGCCGTCGGCGTTGTTGGTGAGGTGCCACTTGCCGGCGGTGCCGGTGGCATAGCCGGCGGCGCGCAGGCCTTTGGGAAAGAGGAACGTCTCGCGCGTGAGGCTCTCCCGAAAGGCGGGTTCCCGCACCGGCGCCCAAGGCGTGCCGTACCACGGAATGACGTGCCACATGCCGTGGCGAGCGGTGTGCTGCCCCGTGAGCAAGGCCGCACGCGTCGGCGTGCACTGGGGCATCACGTAGGCGTCGGTGAAGCGCAGGCCTTCGCGGGCCAGGCGGTCGAGGTGAGGCGTGGGAACCTGCGTGCCGCCGTAACAGCTCAGGGTCGGATAACCCTGGTCGTCGGTGAGCACGAGCAGGAGGTTGGGTCGGCGCTCCGCCGCGCCGAGGAGGGTGACAGCCAGGAAGAAGACGGCGGTGCCGCCCCGGAGGCGCAATCCGAGAGAGCGGGGAGGGCGTGGCTCGCCGGCCGAAGGTCCGGGGGCGGCGAAGGAGGAACGGGCGGCTGGAATGGGCACGGGATGGAGGTGTCCGGTTCGGAGTTAATGGGCGGCGACGCGCCGCACGGAGCCGGGAATCTGCGGGGCGCCGGTGTCGGCGCTGGCCAGTGCGGCAAAGCAAAGGGCCAGACTGTCGAGGTTGTTGCGCCCGCTGTGGCTCGGCTCGCGGTTCTCTTCGATGGCGCAGAGCAGTTCCGCCATCGTGCCCTGGAAGCCGTTCGTGAACCAGGTGCCCTCGAGGGCGGCGGTGGCGGTGCCGGCGACGGTGTGGACGGTGACCGCCTGCTCCGAAAGGCTCGGGCCGGCGCTGCGCAGGGTGCCGGCCGAACCGCAGAGCACGGTGCGGTCCTCCTGGCCATGCAGGACATGCCCGTTAAAGGCTAGTCGCACCTGTGCGTCCGGAAACTCGATGGCGACCTGCGCGAGCATCGGTGGCCGCGGCTTCTGGAAGGAGGCCCGGGCCACGGAGGCGGTGATCCGCGAGGGCCGGCGGCCGCGCGTGAGTTCGGCCGCGAGATCGAACCAGTGGATGCCGAAATCAAACAGCACCAGGTGATGGATGGACTCGAAGGGAGTTCCCGCGGTCCAAGTGTGATCCCACTGGAGCGTGAAGTCGGCACTGGCGAGTTCCCCGATGACGCCGGCGCGAAGCGCAGCCATCAGGTAGGCGAAGTGCGGCGCCCAGCGGCCGTTTTGGTTGACGGCGAGACGCACCCTCTGCGCCTCGGCCAAATCGGCCAGTCGGGCTCCGTCATCGAGATCGAGCACGAAGGGCTTCTGGCTGAGCACGTGTTTGCCGGCGCGCAGGGCGGCCTCGATGGCGACGGCCCGCTCGCGCGGGTGGAGGGCCAAGTCGACGACCTCAAGACCGCGGTGGCGCAGCAGCGCCTGGTAATCCGAATACACGGTCGCGCCCGGATAGAACTCGGCGCGGCGTTTCTCGGCGCGGCCGGCATCGACGTCACAGAGCGCGACCACGTCGAGTCCCAAGGCCCGGTAGGCGCGGAGGTGGTACTCGGAGATTCCGCCGCAGCCGACCAGGCCGATCGGCGGGCGGTAGGAGCGGGGCAGGCGAGGAAGGTACGGCAGGGCCGGCGCGGAAGCGATCCCGGCCGCGGAGGTGGAGGCGAGACCGTAGGTGCCGGAAGTGGACGGGGAACTCATCGGGGGAGGTGGGAAAGGTGCGGGCTCAGGGGAGGAGCGGGACCGTCTTTCCGCGTTTCGCGCTCAGCACGGCGGAGTCGACGATCTGCTGGCCGATGCGGGCGATCTTGGGCGATAGCGGACCTTCGGGCGGCAATCCTTCCCGGATGCAGTGGGCGAAGTACTGGATGGGGTTCTGGAACGGGGCTTGCAGCGCATCGACGGCGATCTCCTCCCCCCGGGGATGGGCGCGGGTTTGGACGCGAATGGTGGGTTCGTAGTCGTAGGAACTGATCGTGCCGTCCTCGCCCTTGAGGACGAAACCGCACTTCGGCTGCGGCTGGGTGATCCAGGGATCCGTGAAAGTGCCCCAACGGGTTTCGAATTTCGAGAGACCCGAGGCGTAGCGGGCGATGGTGATGCTGTGTTCATCGACCTCGAGGCCCCGGGGGCGGTCGACGACGGCGGTGACGTCCAGCGGCTTGCGCCCGTCATGGAACCAGGTCCCGAGGGTCGTGCCGTAGCCGAGATAGTCGAGCAGGGAGCCTCCTCCCCGGGCCTGCTTGTAGAACCAGCTCGCGCGCTTCATCGCGGGCGTGGGCGTGGTCTCGATCTTGTCGGCGGTGTGCCAGAGGGGCCCCCGGTTGCCGTCGTAGTAGTGCACTTCCTGCAGCGCGCCGATGCGTCCCTCGCGCACCAACCGATGGGCGGTGACGTGACTGGCGACCCACCGCAGCGGCCAATTGATGGCCAGGAGGCGCCGGGCTTTCCGGGCGGCGGCGATCATCCGATCCGCTTCGGCGAGGGTCGCGGCGAAGGGTTTCTCCACCAGCAGGTGCACCCGGTAGGGTGCGACGAGTTCGACGTACTCGGCATGTCGCGCGGTGGCGGGGCAGAGAATGACGAAATCGGGTTCGGTGGCGGCGAGGCAGCGGTGGGGATCGGTGAAGACGCGGGAGGCGGGAATCCCGAAATTGGCGATTGCCGCCTGCATGCGCCCGGGCTGGTCGTCGCAGATGCCGGCGATCTCGATCTCCGGGTGCTCGTGGCACTGGCGGAGGAGATCGCCCATGTGCATGTGATCGAAGTTCAGGCCGACGACTTTCAGTTTCTTCATGGGGAGGGGCAGTGGGAAATGGGAGGTGAAGCCGATCCTGGCGGCATCAGGCGGCTCGGGCGAAGGCGTAGGTGCTGGCCGGCGTGGCGAGGAGGACGCGCGACAGCAGCTCGTCGGACAGGCCGGCGGCCCGCAGCTCGGGCACAAAGGTCTCCAGCAGGAAGACCAGCCCGGGGGCTCCACCGTACGACCGCCAATAGCTGCGCCGGGCGGCGTCCATCCCGAGCATCAGCTGGTCGGGAAACTCCGGCAGGAGGGCGAGCAGCAGGTCGCGCGTGGGGTTGCCGCGCTCCGCCGGCCAGCGGAAGGCGCTGTCGTATTCGAGGCGCACGCCGGTGGAGAGCACCTCGCGATGGTAGCCGGGGTCCGGCCGGCGATCGACATGGGAAAGGCAGACATGCCGCAGATCCACCCCGAGTTCGCGGAGGCGAGTCGCCTGTTCGAGGGCGAGTTCGCCTTGCTCCGTGTGAGTGAGGATGGGGCAGCCGGTGCGGCAATGCGCCTCGGCGGCGGCGGCCAGGAGCTTCTCGTCGCGCGCCGTGAACTGTCGTTCCGTCGCCACCTTGATCACCCCGGCGCGATGCGGAGTGCGGCGCACCACCGGAGCACCGTAGTCGAAAGCGTCGACGCCCTCGGTGATGTCGGCGACGAAGAGCGCCGCGAGCTCCGCCGCACCCAGGGTTTCGCCCCAGTGGCCCGGCGGGTAGTATTTCGCGAGGTGCAGGCCGGTGGGGCAGATCAGGTGCACGCCGCTCCGCCGCGAAACCTCGGCCAGCCGCAGGATGTCGCGCCCACTGTCGCACGGCATGGAGTCGACCATCGCGCCACCGCCGGCCCGGCGAAAGTCGGCCAGTTCCGCGGCCGCGCGATCGACATCGTCGAGAAGGAACTCCGGGCAGACATGGGTCGTGAAGCTCGGCCCGATGATCACGTGTTCATGGGCGTAACACCGGCCAAGCTGCGCGGGCGTGATGTCGCTGAGGACGGTGCGAACGAAGGTCATGACCGCGCGGTGAGCGTGACGCGCTCGCCGGCGCGCGGGATGAGGCAGGGCTGGCCGAGGCGCGCACACTCCGCGGCGAACGCAACCGGGGACGCGGTGTTGAACTCGAACATCTCGTAGTGACAGGGCACGGCGCAACCGGCCCCGATCGCGTAGGCCAGGACGGCGGCTTCGACACCGTCGAGGTTCCCGGCCACGCGGCGCTCGGGGGCGCGGCCATTGATCGGGAGGAGCGCCAGGTCGACCATGAAGGGTCGCAGCCGGCCGCTCATCCCTGGAAAAAGCACGGTGTCGCCGCTGTGGTAGATCCTGAACGGACCCACCGTGACAACAAAGCCGGCATAGCCCGGAGAGAGTTCCTCGTGGGCGGCGGGGACGGCCTCGAGCGTGAACCGGCCGACCTCGACCCTCGCGTTTTCCGCCACGGGGACAAGGCGTGGACGGAGGGCTTCCCCCAGCCGCTGGGCGGCGAAATCGAGGTTGGCGGCAGGGAGGACGAGTGGCGCCGTCGGAGCCGCGGCGAGCAACGGGAGAAGCGTGGCGGCGTCGAGATGGTCGGTGTGGTTGTGGGAGGAGGTGACGATCTTGACGAAGCCGAGGCGCGCCGGATCCACCACCCGAGCCGTCAGTCGAACATGCGGCTTGTCGGTGCCGGCGTATTTCTCGGTGAGCGAGTCGGAGAGATACGGGTCGAAGAGGAGACAATCTCCCTCGTGGCAGACCAGGAACCCGCTCTGGCCCAGCCACCAGAAGTCGAGACGCTCCCGGGCGGGATCGGCCCGCACCGCGGCGACATCAGCGAGAAAGAAGTCGTCCTGAAGGATTGGTTGGATCATCGCCCGGAGTGACGGCGCGGAGTGGGGAAGGATACGCTCCGAAGAGGTGCGGATGGCGGCGGACGGCCCCGGACGGACTTCGGGCTACGGCAGCCGCAGTTCGCGCCGCACGGTCCGGACACCGGCGACGAGGTTCTGGAGCTTGGGTTGCGCCGCCCAGCGGGCGGTCTGGCTGAGGCCGCAATCGGGAGCGAACACCAGGCGGTCGGCGGGCGCGTGTTTCAGGCACAGCCGGACGCGGTCGGCGACATCGGCGGGAGTCTCGACGTAGTAGCTCTTCACGTCGATGATGCCGACGGCGGCATCCATGCGCCGGGCGATGGTGGCAATGAGCTCGATCTCCGCGAACTCGCGGCTGGCCATCTCGACGTGCATCTCGTCGGCGTGGAAATCGAGGAACGCGGGAAACATCGGGGCGATCCGCCGGGGTCCGATGGCGCGGGCCTTGAAGTTGCCAAAACAGAGGTGGGTGCAGAGGCGCGTGCGGCCGACGACGGGTTCGACGGTGCGGTTGAAGATGTCGACGAAGCGCCGCGGGTCCTCGCGGTAGGCGTAGCAGCTCATCGAAGGCTCATCGACGCTGATCTCGCGGCAACCGGCGGCGACGAGGGCTTCGAGTTCGCGCCGCACGATCGGAAGGAGCGCCTCCGTGACCGCCCAGCGATCGGGGTACTGCGCATTCGGGAGCAGCCGGCCGCTCAGGGTGTACGGGCCCGGAACGCTGGCCTTGAGGGTCGGCCCCTGCGGGGCGAGGCGCTGCAGCCGGCGAAACTCGTCGACGACTCCGAGGCCCCGCGTGGCCCGCAGTTCGCCCGTGATGGCGTGCTTGCCCCGTTGGTCGTGGGCCGGCGGGCCGAAGCGCCGGGGCGACGCCGCTTCCAGCGCGATCCCCTCGAGGTAGCCGTAGAACGACAAGTTGAAATCGAGCCGGGTCTGCTCGCCGTCGGTGATGACATCGAGCCCCGCCGCGACCTGATCGTGCACGGCCGCGACGACGGCGTCGTTCTGTATCTCGGCCAGATCGGCGTGCCCGAACACCCCGAGGTGCTGGCTGGCGAACTCGAGCCAACTCGGAAATGGGTAGCTGCCGATGACGGAGGTGCGGAGAGGGTGGTCTTGCATGTGCAGAGTGGGAAATCGGTGAGCAGTAATCAGTGATCAGTGGTCAGTCATCAGTAGGTCAGTCAGCAGTGAGGAGCGGTCGAGTGCCGGATCGCGATCAACGTGGGCCGACCGCCGATTACTGATCACTGATTACCGACCACTGATTACTGATTTCCGACTGAAGTCACACCCGGGCCGGGAAGATCGGCCGCAGGTAGTCGAGGTCGTACTTGATGCTCGGTTCGACGCCGAGGGGGGTTTTGACGCCCTCGATGCCGAGCCAGCCGCGATAGCTGGCGGCATCGAGCGCGGCGCGGACGCCGGGGAAGTTGATCGAGCCCTTGCCGTAGAGGTCGTCGTAGTCCTTCAGATGAACCTCGCAGATCCGTTCGTGGCCCAGGCGGCGGATGGCGGCGCCGATGTCCTCGCCCACCTTCTGCATGTTGCCGACATCGTAATAAACCCGGATGGCGGGGGAGTTGACGGCGTCGAGGATCCGTTCGAGGACCGGGGCCTTCAGCCAGGATTCGATGCCGTAGACGACTCCCGCGGCTTCGGCGTGCGGCGCGAGCTTCTTCAGCCGCCGGATCACCTCGGTAATGCCGGGTTCGTCATCGACGAGATCGCCCTTGCTGAAGAACGCGAGCAAGGTGACGCGCTGCTTCAGCCGTTGCATCACCCGCACGCTGTCGAGCACCCACTGCTCGGTGGCGGGATCGCTCTTGTAGGGGACGGAGTTGAGCACGCCCATCGCCAGGGAGGCGATCGCGACCTTCTGCTCGGCCGCCGCGGCCAGGATCTTCTCCTGGTGAGCCTCATCGAAGAGCGGCAGGCGGGTTTCTCCGGGCTTGAGCCGGCCAAAGTCGACCTGCACGCCGTCGAGACCGATGCGGCGGGCCACGGAAAAGGAATCGGGGTGGCACGTTTTCTGAAGGGTCCAGTCGCAGGCGAAGATCTGGAAACCGGCCGGCGACGCCTTGGGTGCCGCCCGAAGCGACCGCCAGGCGGTCGCCGTGGAGGCGAGCAGGCAGGAGGTTTTGAGGAACGAACGGCGGGAGGGGAGGTGCATGGGGGAAATTCTAGGGGTTCATGTCGGCGGGGCGCCCTCGCCCCGCGGGAATCGGGCGCCGATGCGAAGAGGCGGGGCGGGGGTGCCCCGCCCACCGGGAAATCGCGGTGCGGCAACGCAAGGTCGCACGGACTTCTCGGTGGGCGGATCGGGCGACTCGCCCCGGAGATCAGGTTTGCAGGCCGGAGAGATCGACCTGGAGTTTCTTCTTGGAGGAAAGGACGTCGTTCCAGGTTATGGTGCGTTTTTCATAGGCGGCCATGCGACCCATGATTGCGACGAGGTTGCTGGTGATGCTGGGTTCGAGGGTCGGATTCCGGGTGTCCTTGGCGAGGACCTGCTCGTGGAACGCCTTGATGTTGGCGACGGCGCCGTCCTTGTAGATCGAGGTGGTCATGCCGCCGCGGTAGAAGTCGTCCGCCTTGGCGCGGACCATCACCTGCCCGCCGTACTTGCTGGAAAACACGCCCTTGGTGCCGAACATCCGGTTGATGATGCCACCGGGTTCGCCGAAGGAGTCGTACTGGCGGGAGCTGAAGGTGATGCCGACATTGTTCGGGTACTCGTACATCAGCGCGAAGTGGTCCCAGCAGTCGCCGACATCGATCCGGGAGCGCCGGCCGCCCGTGCCACTGCAACGGACGGGAGGGCTGTCCTTCATCACCCAGCTCATCACGTCGAGGGTGTGGATGTTCTGCTCGACGATGATGTCGCCGGACAGCACCTGATCGAAGACCCAGTTGTAGAGCAGCGTTTCCTTCGCCGAGAGTCCGGCCGGGGCCTTGGCCTTGAGGCGGTCGGAATGGTACACGGCCTCGCCGAAGCAATATTCGCCGAGCTGGCCGGCGTGGAGGCGGCGCAGCGCCTCGATGTAGAACTCGTTCGCGCGCGTCTGGAAGTCGACCAGGAAGACCCGCCCCTGCTTGCCGGACAGGCGCCCGTCGGCGGCGATGGAATTGACGCTGGGCACGTCCACGGCCGGCGGCTTGGCGAGGTAGACGTGCAGCTTCGCGGCGACGGCCGCCTTCACCTGTTGGGGATGGAAATAGGGCGGACTGATGATGGCGACGGCGTCGACGCCGCCCGCGGCGACCAGCTTCTCGCCGCACTGAAGGCCAGTGAAGCCGCGCACGCCGGTCAGCTTGTTCTTCGTGATCGACTCCTGGATCCGCGCGTCGAAGTAATCGGCCAGGGCGACGATCTCGTAGCCGCCGTGAGCCTTGAACAAATCCGTGATCCAGGAACCACGGCCGCCGCAACCGATGACGCCGAGGCGAATCCGGGAGTTGGCGGCCGAGCCCTGGGCGGTGGCCCGGCGGAGCGTGGCGGCGCTGGCGACGCCGAGACCGGCGGTGGCGAGGAAACGCCGGCGCGAGGTGGAGGGAGCTTGGGGAGTTTTCATTTGGAGCGAGTGGTCAGGGACAAGAAAGGGCGGGGGCGGGCGAACGGAGGGCGGCGATCATGGCACGGTGGAGGCGCCGCGGGAATTCGGAAGTGGCGACGCCCGCCAGTCATCGCGGCCGGTTGGGGCGGGGCCTTCCGGCGTTTCCAGCACCGCGCCCTCCGACCGCAGGCAATCCTGCAGTGTCCCGATGGGCACCTCACGCGCGCCGCAGTTTGCGGTCAGGGAAAGCGCCGCGGCGGTGCCGGCGGCCTGACCCATCGCCATCGTCTGGGCCATCGAACGGCAGGAGGCGTGGGCATCGTGCGTGGCGCTGAAACAGCGGCCGGCCACCCAGAGTTCGTCCCGGCCGCGTGGCACCAGGGTGCGATAGGGGACATCGTACGCCGCGCCACCGGGGACGTAGGCCCAGGCGGTTTCCTCCCCTCCGGTCGGAGCCTCGCGGTGGTCCTCGATCGGGGCTCCGCAGAGGAGCACGCGATCGGGAAAGCGCGCCACGCCGAGGCAATCCTCCCGCGTCAGGCGGTACTCACCGTGCACGCGCCGCGTCTCGCGCACGCCGATCTGGTGCGACAGCCCGATCAGCCCGGCCTCGCGGAAGCCGGGCACCTGCTCGCGGAAGAACTGCTCGTAGACGAAAGCCTGGCGCCGCCCTTCCTGTTCGGCCCGGGTGAGGCCACGCGCGTCGGTCGCGTCGATTCCGGCCACGCGCACGGCCACCGTGGAAACGCAGCCGGGGACGTTCATCGCGTGCAGACTGCCGGATCGGCGGGGCAGCGGATGGGTGCCCGCTTCGACGACGGCCGTCATGCACTCCCGCAACCGGCGGTTGCCGCCGGCGGCGGCGTACGCCGCGAGGTCGACGTTGGCGAGGCGGAAGGTGGTGGTAAGCGTCTGGGCCGGCTCCCGTTCGCCGGCGCGCTCATACGGGACGTCGGCCCAGTGGCAGAGGTCGGCGTCGCCGGAGGCGTCGATGAAGCGGCGGGCACGCAGGCGGAAGAAGCCCTGCTTGGAAAAACAGACCGCGGCCGTGAGCCGCCCGGCGGCATCGGCATCGACGCCGACGAGGATCGTGTGCAGCAGCAGGTCGACCCCGGCCTCGGCGAGCAGCTCATCCCAGACCAGCTTCAGGCGCTCCGGCTGGTAGTTGACCCCGGTGCCGGCGCCGTAGGTGTTGGGCCGCAGGAAGACCGCACCGGCGGCGTGCAGGCGATCGACCACGCGGTCGGGGAGGCCGCCGACCACCTTCCGCGGCGTCTGGCCCGGGGTGAAGAAACCGTAGAAGGTGTCGAGCATCTGCGTCGACGTGCCGCCGGCGAAGCCATAGCGCTCCACGAGCAGGACGCGCTCCGCGCCGTGCCGGCGGGCGGCGAGCGCGGCGCAGCAGCCGGCGCTGCCGGCGCCGACGACCAGCACGTCGGCCTCGGCCAGGACGGGTACCCGCTCGAGCAGCAAGGGTGCCTTCATGAACCGGACGAACCCTGCTCCGGGCCCACCGTCGCATACAGCCGCGCGAGACGATGGGCGTGTTCGTCGTAGGCGGACTCGAAGAGCGAGTTGGCGCGCGCGGAGCCGACGATCACTCCCGCCGTGAGCACCTTGGGCGGATGGCCGGCTGCCGTGAGCCGGGCGGCCACCTCGGCCTTGAGCGCGTTGACCACCAGGCAACCGCCGACGGTCGAGCCGGGGGAGACCGGCGTATCCAGGCCGTCGATCGTCACCATCGCGTCACCGATCGGGGCCCCGGTGTCCAGGACGAGGTCGGCGAAGTCCGTGAGTTTGCGCCCGTCGCTGCGGCGGGAGGTCGAGGCGGCGGCGTGGGCCTGGCTCACGAGGGCGACGACCCGCACCCCGCGCCGGCGGAACTGCTCCGCCATTTCGATCGGCACGACGTTGCACCCGCTGGAGGAAATGACGAGGGCGGTGTCGCGGGGATCGAGCGCGTAGTTGCGGAGGATGCGTTCGGCGAGGCCGGGGACGTTTTCCAGGAACATCGCCTGGCGCTGGCCGTTGGCGCCGACGACCAGGTTGTGGAACGAGAGGGAGAGCTCGACGATGGGGTTGAAACCCGGGAAGGACCCGTAGCGGGGCCACATTTCCTCCACCATGATGCGCGAGTGGCCGGAGCCGAAGACATGCACCATGCGCCCGGCGAGAATCGTGGCGGCGAACCAATCGGCGGCCTGGGCGACGGAGTCGAGTTGCTGCGCGGTGCGGTCGAGGAGGGCGCGGGCGCGGGCGAAGTACGTTTCGGCAGGTGTCATGTGGGAAGGGGATGGGCGAGGGCGGTGTCGAAGAGCGCCATGATGTTCTCAGGCGGCACGTTGGCCTGGAGATTGTGCACGGAGGCGAAGACGTGCCCGCTGCCGCGCTGGAAGCAGTCGAGGTTGGCGCGCACCTCGGCCGCGACCTGCGCCGGCGTGCCGCGGGTGAGGGTGCCCTGGCAGTCGCAACTGCCGCCCCAGAAGACGAGCCGATCGCCGAACTCGGCCTTGAGGCGGCGCGGGTCCATGCCGGCGGCCGTCGTCTGCACCGGGTTGAGCAGATCCACCCCCATTTCGATGATCGACGGCAGGAGCGGCACGAGCGCGCCGTCGGAGTGCAGCAGGACTTTCCAGGAGGTCCGCGCGTGCACCCAGTCGAGGCCGCGTTTGTAGGCCGGCAGGAGCAGCTCGCGAAACGCCCGCACGGAGAGAAACGGGGCGTGCTGGGTGCCGAAGTCATCCGCGATCTGCAGCACCTGGATGCGGTCCCCGACCGCGCCGTGAAACGCCTCGAGGTTCTCGATCCACGCGTCGGTCAGCTTGCGATAGAGCGCCGCCACATACTCGGGCTCGCTTGCGAACGTGACCATCCAGTCTTCGAAGCCACCCTGGCCGATGCCGTTGAACAGTTCATACGGAGGCCCGAGGGCGGCGATTACCGCCCGGTCCGTCGTGCGGTGGAGGCGTTCGGCCTCGGTGCGGTAGTACGCGAGTTCGGAGGAGGAAAGCCGCGGGGGCTCCCAGGCGTCGAGGTCGGGATGCAGGGCGCCCGGGTATTTTTCGAGGCGGTCGAAATAATACCCGCGCGCGGGCATCTGCGCGATGATCTCGCCGCCGCGACGCAGGACGAGATCACCGTCCGGAAGGGTCTCGGGCGCGAAGGCGCCCGGCACCTCCACCGCGGTGCCGTCGTGCAGCCGCCAGGGCTTCCACTGTTCGTTGGGAATCCCAAAGGCCACGGCCCGACGGTTGAGCCCGACACAGTCGGAGCCGAAGCGCGCCGCGATCTCCGGTTCGATTTCCGCCAGCATTTGGAAAAGGTCGAAGATGCGGGGTGGCGGGAGGGGAGCGGGCGGGGCGGCCGGTTCGCGGGCAGCGAGCGCGGCCAGGTGCGCGCGGAGCGGCGCATAGGCAAAGACGGAGATGCCGCTCTGGCGGGTGCCTCCGAAGTCGATCGGGACGCGGTCGACCGGTTCGTGGTGAATCGCGGCCAGGATGCGTTCGCGGGAGGTCATGCGATTACGCCGGCCGCATGGGCGGCGGCGCCGAGGGCGCCGGCCCCGTCCCCGAGGGTGGCGGGCACGACCGGTACGCGGTGGCCACCCGGCCGCCACTCGATGCGATCGAGTTCGGCCACGAGCGGCACGAAAAGGGCGTCGCCGGCCTGGGCGATGCCTCCGCCCAACACGATGACCTCGGGATCGAGGATGTTGATCGCGGAACCGAGCGCGAAGGCGAGGGCGCGGACGGAATCGAGCCAGAGGCGGGTGGCCCCGGCGTCGCCCGCGCGGTGGGCGGCGACCAGGTCGGCGGTGCGGGTGAAACGGCCCGCACTGCGGGCGGCCAGCGTGCACTCGCCGATCATCGTCTCGATGGCCCCCGGCATGCCGACGATGCTCGCGGGGCCATCGGGGTTGAGGGACAGGTGCCCGAGGTGTCCGGCGCGTCCAATGGCGCCACGCAAGAGGCGGCCATCCGCCAGCACGGCACCACCGACGCCGGTGCCCAGCGTGAGCATGACGACATGGCGCCGGCCGCGGGCCGCTCCCACCCAGACCTCGCCAAGCAGGGCGGCGTGGGCGTCGTTGAGCACCGGGACGAGCGCGGATCGACCGAGGGCATGGGTCCAGTCGATCCCGGCGAGGCCGGCGAGTTTGCCGGGCAGATGGGCGATGCTGCGCCCGTCGGCAGCGGCCAGTCCCGGGGCGCAGACGCCGACCGCGGTGGGCGCGGAGCCAAGGCGCACGGAGAAGTCGTCAAGCGTGGCACGCGCCAGCCGCACCCAGTCGGCGGGAGTCGCCGTGCCATCGCCGGTGGCCGCGGAAAGCCGGTGCAACACCGCCCCGTCGGGCGTCACCGCGACGGCCTTGACGTTGGTGCCGCCGATGTCGATGCCGGCGGACCAGGTCATTGATAAAGATGCGCCAGGCTGCGCCGGTAACCTTCGTAGTAGGCCTCGAGCTGCTCCTCGGCGGCGTGCGCGGTCGGGGTGCCGACAAACTGGTGGCTCGGCAGCATCACGGGAGTGTGGCCGCGCTGGAGGAGGCGCGCCGCGGTCTCGCAGCGCAGCATGTTGATCAGCATGCCGCCGGTGACGGTGGACGTGGGGCCGGTGCGCCAGGCGAGGCCGGGCAACTCCACCACGCAGTCGCCCGGCGGGCACTGGTTGTCGAGGACGATGTCGGCGAGATCGATCAGCTTCCGTCCGGAGGAGTGGTTGGGTTTGGACTGCGAGCAGTGGGCGACCGACACGACGCCGATCACCGGCAGGCCGCGGGCCTTGGCCCCGGCGGCCATCTCCACAATCAGCGGGCGGATGCCCGAGGTCGAAATCAGGATGAACGCGTCGTGGGGACCGAACTTGAATCCTGAGAGCAACTGCTCGGCGTAGCCTTCGACCTTCTCGAGGAAGAGCGGCCCGCGGAGACCGTTCATGCCGAGGGTCGCGCAATGCTGCGAGATGGCGGCCTCGGCCCACGCATAGAAGCCCACAAAGCAGCCCTGCCGCGGCGTCATTTCCTCGCACATCATCCGCGAGTGGCCGGCCCCGAAGAGGAAGATCAGGCCGCCTTGGGCGATGCGATCGGCGCACAGGTCCGCGGCGCGCTCGATGGCGGGAAGCTGGGTCTCCCGCAGGCGGGCGAGCAGTTGCTGGGTGCGGTCGTAGTAATCGGCGGCGGCGGACATGGAGCGGAGTGGACGGGAGAGAAGGGAGGGGGAAAGGGAGATGGGGAGTGGGGGACGGAGGGTGCCGGCGGGCCGGAGTCGGTGATCAGTAGTCAGTTTCCAGTAATCAGTGTTCAGTAATCAGTGATCAGTGGGCGGTGAGCGGTGGTCAGCCGGGGGGCTGGGCGGGTTTCGGGATTTGGCCCTCGCTGACGCACCAGCCGCCGTCGATGGCCAGCACCTGGCCGGTGACGAAGCGGGCGGCATCGGAGAGGAAGTAAACCGCCGCGGCGTCGCAGTCCTCCGGTTGGCCGATCCGGCCGCCGTCGAGGGGTTGCTTGGTGGCGGTGAACTGCTGGATCGTCGCATCGCCCGCGGCGCGCCGGGCCATGGGAGTTTCCACCAGGGCGGGGGCGAGGACGTTGAACCGGATGTTGTGCGGGGCGTAGTAGGCGGCGGCCGACTTGGTGAAGCCGATGATGGCGGCCTTGGCGGCGGCATAGGCGTGCGTCGCGAAGAACGCCGGGGACGGCGACCAGCCCAGCACGGAGCCCATGTTCAGTATCGAGCCGCCGCCGCCCCGGGCCAGCAAGGTGCGCACCGCGGCGCGATTGGAGAGGATGACGGAGTGGAGGTTGAGCTCGAGCGTCGCGCGCAGCCCGTGATCGGTGAGTTCGTGCAGCGGGCCGTCGCCCATCCGGCGGCCGCTGCCGCCCGCCACGTGGTAGAGGCCGTCGAAGCCGCCGAAGCGCTCCTGCGCCAGCGCGATGGCCGCAGGCGCGTGGGCGGGATCCGTGGCATCCCCGGCCAGCGTGCCGCCGCTCGCTCCCAGGGCGGACGCGGCTTCCGCGGCGTGGTCCGGGTTGCGCCCGGTGACAATGACCCGGGCGCCGGCGGCGACAGCGGCCTGGGCGGCGGACCAGCCCAGCCCGGTGGTGCCGCCGATGATGACGATGACCTTGCCGTCGAGAACCGCGCCGATGCGACTCATGCCCGGATCGTGACGCCGGCGGGAGGACGCGGCAACCATTATTCAATCGCTTTTGCGCAGAAGTGATATGATAACGCGACCATGGCCCGACCCCGCAGCCCCAAGGTCCAGGAAGCGAAGGAGCGCATGATCGCGCGACTTCGGGAGGGCTTTCACCGTCCGGGCCAGCGATTCCTCTCCAACCGGGCGGTGGCCGAAGCCTTCGGAGTGAGCTACCAGACGGCGCATCGACTGATGGGGGAACTGCAGGCGGAAGGGTGGCTGGCGCGGGCACCCGGCTCCGGCAGCTTTGTGCCGGGACCGGCGCCGCGGATGCGCGGGGTGGCCCTGGTGTTGCACGAGCGGGCGCGCCGGCGCGGGAGCTTTGGCGCGCAGTTGCGGGATGTCGTGCGCGAGGCCTTGGAGGAGGCGGGAGTGGAGTGGACCGAGCCGGTGCCGGGGACCGTGGCGGTGGGAACGGAGTGGCTTCCGGTGTTGTGGGAACAGCCCGAGGCGCTGGCGGCCGTGGCGCGGGAGCGGCGGTTCGCGATCCTGGTGAACGACCGGCCGCCGCCGGGGCTGGCGGCGACCGTCGTGGACGGACTCGCGGTCGACGATTATTCCGGCGGCGCGGCGGCGGCGGAGATCCTGCGGGCGCGAGGTGCCCGGCTCCGGCTTGCCGTGCTGGCGGGCCCGGCGGGAGATCCCCGCAGCGAGGCCCGGGTCCAGGGGTTTTGCGCGCACGCCCCGAAGTGCGACGTCATCCCGGCGGGGACCTGGTATGCCGAGGAGGCCGGTCCCGTCGCGCGACGGCTGGCGCGTCGAGAGTACGAGGCGGTCTTCTGCTGCAACGACCGGCTGGCGGCGGCGGTGGTGGCAGCCGCTGACGAACTGGGCTGCCGGCGCCCGGCCCTGGTTGGCTTCGATGATGCGCCTGTGGCGGAGGAACTGGATCTGACCACGATTGCGATCCCCTGGGAACGCCTCGCCGGGGAGTTGGTGGAGTTGGCGCGGCGACGGCTGGCCGGCGACCTGATGTCGGCCAGCCAGCGGATCTTTTCCCCGCATCCCGTCATGCGGCGCAGTCACCTGGCGGTCGGCGATGTGTAACTTTTCGGCGCCGCGAGGGTTCTTGGAGCGGAGAGATCACCGATGAAATTCCTGCTCGTGTTGCTGCTCTGGGCCCTGCTGCTGGTGCTCTGCTGGCCCCTGGCCCTTTTGCTGGTCGTGGTGTGGCCGCTGCTCTGGCTACTTTCGATTCCCTTCCGGGTTGTGGGCGTGGCGGTCGAGGCGGTGCTGGCGCTGGTCAAGGCGGTGTTGTTCCTGCCCAGCCGGTTGCTGGGCGGCGGGCGCGGGTGAAGCGAAGGAACCCGGGGCGGTTGACATCACAGCTTGGCGTTGAGGCGGGCGGGGTGACGCACGAGAAACGTTGGCGGCGGCTCTGGGCGGGGCGAGGGCGCCCTGCCTACAGGGATGGCTCCGGCGAGGGATGACTCCGCGAAACGTGGGGCCGTCCCAGAAACTCTGCGGTGCCTTCGGCCTCCAAACGCCTCTGGCAACCGGTTTGGCCGGTCTTGGCGTGGCAGCAGTTGGGCGTTGCTTTGCCGTCGGGTCGTGCGTTTGAGCTACGGGGTTCGATTTCATCGCCGGCCCGACCGCCGGCGGCAAAGACACCAACCGTAAACCAGAGATTTATGAAGAACCATCGTTCGGCGGCCGCGCGTGCGGCGGTACGCCTGGGAGTCGCGGCCCTGCTCGTCACCGGAGTCCTCGTGGCCCAGCAACCTAAGACGCAGGAGAACAAGTCTGAATCCACGGGACCGCAGCAACTCGAGGCCTACGAGGTCACGGGCTCGCGGATTCGCCGCCTCGACTACGAGACGCCGTCGCCGGTGGTCACCTTCTCGGCCGCCACCATCGAGGAAAAGGGGTACGCCACCTTCGGGGAGTTCATGCAGAGCCTGTCGTACAACAATTCCACCGGGGTCTCCGAGTTCACGACGGGCAGTTTCATCACCGGCGCCGCCACGATCAACCCGCGCGGTCTCGGGTCCAATCGCGTCCTCTCCCTGGTCAACGGCCGCCGCGCCATCCCCTATGCGCTGACCAACAGCGCCAGCGGCACGCCGCAGACCGTCTTCAACTTCAACAGCATTCCCGCGGCGGCAATCCAGCGCGTCGAGTACCTGAAGGACGGCGCCTCGGCCATCTACGGCTCCGACGCAATCACGGGCGTGTTCAACATGATCCTGAAGAAGAACTACGAAGGGTCCTCGATCGACATCACCCTCGCGAACACCCTGAAGCACGACACGCTCCGCCGGACGGTCAGCATCTTCACCGGTCTCTCCAAGGACGGCTGGGAAATCACCGGCGGCGTCACGCTGCAGAGCCGGCATTCCAGTTTCATCAAGGATTACGGGGTGACCACCACGGACTACCGCTATCTCGGTCAGAAGGGCATCAACCAGAACAGCACGATCTATCACCCGACGTACCTCTCGTTGACGGCCGCGCAGGCGCAGGCCTCGGGCCTCGGTACGGCGGCAGGCTTCTACATCGTGCAGGGGCCGAACGGCACGGCCAATCCGACCAAGTCGAGCTTCACCTACGTCGGCACCTCGACCGCGGCCTTCACCAACGACAACCGGCAGGACTTCGCCAATGTCACGCAGCTCTATCCTTCGAGCGAGAGCGGCGGCGGCTACGCCAGCCTGCAGCGCGTGATCAACCCCCACGTCACCGCCTTCGCCAATGTCCTCTTCAGCCGCAGCCTCACGCACTACGAACTGCAACCCTACGGGTATACCAACTCCCTCGCGGGCATCACGCTGCCGGCCACCAACCCCTACAACCCCACCGGTCTGTCGCTGACCAACACCACGACGACGTTTCCCTATACCTTCCGCGGGCGCTACCTGCCCAAACGCGAGGTCGCCAGCACCACCGTTTCCACGGTCGCGGGCTTGCGCGGCACGGTGCAGCGGATCTGGAACTGGGAAACCGGAGTCAGCTACGCGCAAAACGAGACGGTGCGCGACACCGACCTGATCGCGGCAGCCGACCTGCAGGCCGCCCTCAACGGCACCACGCGGGCGACCGCCTGGAATCCGTTCGGCCCCTCCGACAACCCCGACATCGAGAAGAACCTCTACACGCGCTCCCGCGGCCTCGACGGCAAGATCAACAGCCTGAGCTACGACGCCTCCGTCAACGGGACGTTCTACCAACTGCCGTGGAGGGGGGCGGGGGAACTGGGGATCGCCGGCGGCTATGAGTTCCGGCACGACGAGCTCCGCTCCAATCCCGAGCCCAACAACTTCATCGGTTTCACCGCCACCACCCCCTTCAAGGGGACCCGCGACATTCACTCGGCCTACGTCGAGCTGACGGCCCCGGTTCAGAAGTGGCTCGATTTTCAATTCGCCGGCCGCCACGAGCACTACAGCGACTTCGGCAACACCACCAAACCGAAGGTCGCCGCGAAGCTCCGCCTGCCGTCCAACCGCCTGCTCAATGTGGTTCTCCGCGGCTCGTACTCCGAGTCGTTCAAGGCACCGGACCTCGGCCAGCTCTACCAGCCGCGCTCCAACGCCACCTCCACGACCAGCTTCCTCGATCCGCTGCGTCCGCAGGACGCAGCGCGGCAGATGCCGACGACCGTCGGCGGCAACCCGGACCTCAAGCCGGAGGAGGGCAAGGTGCAGTATTCCGGCGCGGTCTTCGAGGTGCCGCGGTTCAAGGGCCTCAGCTTCAGCGTGGACTTCTTCGACGTGCAGATCACCAACGTCATCAGTTCCCTGAGTGCGAGCTACATGCTTTCGGCCGAAGGCCGTCGCCTCTTCCCCAATGCGATTACGCGCGAGCCCACGGCCGACGGCTCCCCTGGCCGCATCACCCGGATCACGGCGGTGTCAAACAACCTTGGGCTCCAGCTTTACCGGGGCCTCGACTACGGCCTGCGCTACGGGCTGCGCAACACCCGGTGGGGCAGCTTCACCTTCGACGCCATGGCCAGCCAGGTGATCAAGAAGGGCTCCGATGCCGGCACCGGCGCCGGTTTCTTCAACAACACCGGCCTGGCCTTCGACGTGGAGTGGCGGTACAACTACAGCGTCAACTGGTTCTACAAGGACTTCGGCGTGCGCATCGCCGCTGACGTGGTTGGAAAGTACTTCAACGACAATTGGACGACCGCCGGCTGGGGCGAGAACGTCTTCACCCTCGTGAACCCGTCCATCACCTACCGCGGCTTCCGGAAGACCACCCTCACCCTGGGGGTGACGAATGTCTTCGACGCCCGTCCGCCCGCCATGGGCCACCGGGCCCTGGGCTTCGACGATCGCGTCTATGGCGCCGGCGCTCTCGGCATCGCCGGTTCCCTGCGGGTGCGGCGCGAGTTCTGATCCCGCTGGGGAGCGAGTGGAAGAAACCCGTGGGTTTTCCACGGACGGGCGATTGACAACCTCGCGGGGGTTCGTGGGCTTCAGGTTCCCCACGTCCCCGCGCATGACTGTTCCGTCCTCCTCCGCGCCTGCGTCCTCCTCCCGCGCCAGGTACATGACCCTGATCGCCGCCTTCCTCGGGTGGGCGTTCGATGGTTTCGAGATGGGGCTGTTTCCTCTCGTGGGGCAGGCGGCGTTGAAGGACCTCCTCGGCCCGGGGGCCACGTCCGGGGAAGCGGCACAGTGGTTCGGGGCGATCATCGCAGTGTTTCTCGTCGGCGCGGCCAGCGGCGGGGTGCTCTTTGGCTGGCTGGGGGACAAGATTGGGCGGGTGCGGGCGATGTCGCTGAGCATCTTCACCTACGCGATCTTCACGGGGCTGTGCGGATTTGCGACCGAGGCCTGGCACGTCGCGGCGCTGCGGTTCGTCGCCTCGCTGGGCATGGGTGGGGAGTGGTCGCTTGGCGTGGCACTGGTGAACGAAGTCTGGCCGGGCAAGGGCCGGGCTTTGATCGCGGGCCTGATCGGAGCGGCGGCGAATGTCGGTTATCTCCTGGTGGCGGCCTTGAGCATGGGACTGGTCGGCTTCATCGGCCACGTGGAGGAGATGCTGAGGGCCATCGGATTCTCCGAAGGCATCACGCAGAGCCTGCTGGCGAACTCGGCGTGGCGGTTCCTGATGATCAGTGGAGCCTTCCCGGCCTTCCTGATTCTGTTCATCCGCCTGTCGGTCCCGGAGTCGGAGCGCTGGCAGGAGGAAAAGGCGAAGGGCTCCACTTCGCACTGGAGCAACCCGGATCTCATCGGCGTGTTCGTGGCGTGTGCGGCGGCCCTGGTGGTGATCGGGGTGTGGTCGCCCGCGATGACAGGGCTGCACCCCGGGATCGCAGTGGCGGTGACGGTGGTGGGGGTGGGGATCGCGCTCCTCGGCTATCTGCACCCGGTGCGGAGGTACCTGGCCCGGGCAATCGCGGCCGGCAGCCTTTCGGAGGAATCCCGGACCCGCGTGCTGCGCCGCATGCTGTTTGGCGCCGGCCTCGCCGGGGTGGCGTTGCTCGGCACGTGGGGCTCGATCCAGTGGGCCCCGCGCTGGGCGGCGGAACTGCAGCCGGACACCGCCACCGTAAAGTATTTCGCCAAGGAAAAGACCCAGCTGGCGACCGCCTTCGGGGC
Source organism: Verrucomicrobiota bacterium (assembly GCA_016222805.1). Lineage (GTDB taxonomy): Bacteria > Verrucomicrobiota > Verrucomicrobiia > Opitutales > Opitutaceae > ER46. The sequence continues at coordinate 120,032 of JACRQG010000011.1, forward strand.
GATCGTCGGCACGATTGCGGCCGCCCTGACCGCCGGGATCCTCGGCCGCCGTCTCACGTATGCGGGGATGTGTGTCGGTTCGATCGGGGCCGCGCTGTATTTTTACCAGGGACACGCGACCTTTGACGGCGGATTCCTGTTTGCCGCCTTTCTCGCCGGGGCCATGACCGCGGCGTTCTACGGCTTCTTCCCGCTGTACTTCCCGGAGTTGTTCCCGACGGCCGTGCGGGCGACAGGGCAGGGGTTCGCCTTCAACTTCGGCCGAATCGTGGCGGCGGTCGGCGGCCTGCACACCGCGACCCTGATGCAGGCCTTCGGCGGGAGTTTCGCGCAGGCGGGATCGACGATGGCCGCAATCTACCTCGTAGGGGCGGTCTTGATTTGGTTCGGACCCGAGACGAAGGAAACGGACCTGCCTGGCTGAAGCGCGGCCAACGATTCTTTAGCCGCACCCGAGCCGAAGGCGAACGCGTGGGCGGCCGAGGAAGGCGTGGGCGCTTGCCGCCGCCGGGACGTCATGGCGCGCGAGTCCGATCTGGCGGGCGACTTTCGGTTGGCGTGTGGCGGCCGGGACTGTTGTGGTCGGGGCGTGCGGCCGGATGCTGTTTCCGGCTGGCTCACCCCAACTCATGCGCCTGCCCCTCCTGCTTCGTTCTGCCCTCGTCAGCCTTGTCGGGCTCGCCGCGCCCGTGTTGTCCGCGGCCGGTCCCCGGGTTCTCCCGGCGGGCACGCGGCCCGACGATGTGCGGCTGCAACCCCTGAAGGACCTCAACGGCTACTTCCCGTTCACGCCTTCCCGGACGCGGGAGGACTGGACGCAGCGGGCGGCGTGGGTGCGCCGGCAGATCCTGGTGTCCCAGGGGCTCTGGCCGATGCCGACGAAGACCCCGCTGAACGCCGTGATCCACGGGCGGATCGATCGCGGCGAGTACACGGTGGAAAAGGTCTATTTCGAAAGTGCGCCGGGCTTCTTTGTGACGGGCAACCTGTATCGGCCGAAGCAGGCGGCCGGGCGGGTGCCGGCGGTGCTCTTCGCCCACGGCCACTGGAAGGATGCGCGGCTCTCCGAGGAGACCGAGGTGAAGCTGCGCCAGGAGATCGCCACCGGCCAGGAACGCTTCGAGCAGGGCGGGCGGAGCCGCTTCCAGTCGATGTGCGTGCAACTCGCCCGGATGGGCTGTGTGGTGTGGCAGTGGGACATGCTCAGCGACTCGGACGCCCTGCAGTTTACGGCCGAGGTGATTCACCGGTTTGCCAAGCAGCGTCCCGAGATGAACGCGGCCGAGAACTGGGGGCTGTTCAGCCCCCAGGCGGAGTCCCACCTGCAGAGCGTGATGGGGTTGCAGACGTGGAACGCGGTGCGCTCGCTGGACTTCGTGCTCGGCCTTCCGGAGGTGGATCCGGCGCGGGTGGCGATCACCGGGGCGAGCGGCGGCGGCACGCAGACGATGCTGCTCGCGGCGATCGACCCGCGGATCACGCTCGCGTTTCCCGCGGTGATGGTAAGCACGGCGATGCAGGGCGGGTGCACCTGCGAGAACTCGTCGCTGCTGCGCGTGAACACCGGCAACGTGGAGTTCGCGGCGCTGTTTGCTCCGAAGCCGCAGGGGATGACGACGGCCAACGACTGGACCAAGGAGATGGCGACGAAGGGGTTTCCCGAACTGCAGAAACACTATGAGCTGATGGGTGCACCCAAGAACGTGATGCTGCACCGCGGGGAGCATTTTCCCCACAACTACAACGCCGTGTCGCGTTCGGCGTTCTTCACCTGGCTGAACCGCCATTTCCAGCTCGGCGGGAAGGAGCCGGTGATCGAACGGGATTTCGAACCGCTGTCCCGGGAGCAGCTGACCGTCTGGGATGCGGCCCATCCGGCGCCCAAGGCGTCCGGACCGGACTTCGAACGCGCCCTGTTGCGCTGGTTCACCACGGATGCCGAGGGGCAGCTGCGCCGCCTGGCGGGCGAGCCGGAGAAGTTCCGGGAGGTTGCGGGCGGCGGAATCGAGGCGGTGATCGGGCGAAACGTCGCGCGGGCCGGGGACGTGGCCTGGCGGAAGAGCGGGAGCCGGGATCGCGAGACGCACCGGGAGTTGACGGGGATGGTGCGAAACGCGACGCACCGGGAGGAGATTCCGGTGGTGATTCTGCGACCCCGGCGGGACGCGGGACGCGTCGTGATCTGGCTGGAGGACGCGGGCAAGGCGGGGCTTTTCGGCGGAGACGACACGTTGCGACCGGCGGTACGACGGCTGGTCGACGCGGGGGTGACGGTGGTGGGGGCCGACCTGTTGGGGCAGGGGGAGTTTCTCGCGACGGGTGAGGCCGAGACCCGCACCCGGGTGGTGGCGAATCCCCGGGAGGCGCCGGCCTACACGCACGGTTACAACCACGCGCTCATCGCCCAGCAGGCGCACGATGTCCTGACCGTGGTGCAGGCACTGCAGGCGGGACGGCTGGAAGGAGGCAAGCGCGAGGGCGGAGTGGCGATCGCCGGGCGCGGCCGGGCCGGTGTGGTCGCAGCGCTGGCGCGGGCGGTGGCGGGGCCGAGCGTCGGTCGTGCCGCCATCGATACGGGCGGCTTCCGCTTTGGCCAGGTGCGTGATTACCGCGATCCGAGTTTTCTGCCCGGCGGTGCGAAGTACCTGGATCTGCCGGGAATCCTGGCCGCCGCGGCGCCGCAGCCGCTCTGGCTGGCCGGGGAGGGAACGGCGGCGCTGGTGGCGGACCAATACCGGGCCCGCGGGGCCTCCGACCGCCTGGTGGCTGCCGACGGGCCGCGGTCGGACGTCGAAACCAGGATGGCGGAGTGGCTGGCGCGGTGAGGGCCGGTTGGGCGTCAGTCGCCGGTACCGCGGCGATTCGGCTTGCGGGTGCCGCGCGGGATCCGGAGAACAACGACGTGTCGAGTCGGATGATACCTGAATCCAGCGCGGTGGGGACGCTGATCACCGCGGAGGAGGAGGTGCGGCGGGAACACGAGCTGCGGCACCTGCGGGAGACCGTGACGGCGCTCCGGAGCCGCCTGGAGGAGGTGCAGGCCAACCAGGAGGCGGCGGTGCAGCAGGCGGTGGCGGCGGCGCAGGAGGAATTGCGGCAGCTGCGCGATACGGCGCAGGCGTTGCGCGCGGAGTTGCAGGCTGCGGTCACCGAGCGGGAACAGGCGCTGCAGGCCGCCCAGGCGACGGGGCGGGAGGAGGCGAAGCAGTTGCAGGCCACAATCGCCGCAATGCGAAGCGAACTGGAGGCCGCGATGGCGCGCGGGCAGGCCGACCTGGACGCGGCGGAGCGACGGCACCTGGACGAGGTACGGCAACTGCGCGACGCGATTGCGGCGTTGCGCACCGAGCTGGAGCGAAGCCATGGACGCTGAACCGCAGGTGCCGGCACCGGCCGCCGTCCGCCGGACGAAGGGAGCGCGGGAGACGCGCTCCGTGCTGCAGGCGCGCCTCCGCCGCAGCGAAATGCTGCTGCAACTTTCGCGCAAGGTATCGGCGATCGAGGATCTCGATGAATTACTGGCGACCCTGGTGGAGATTGTCGCGAACGAGACGAACGCCGAGCGCGGCACCCTGTTCCTGAATGATCCGGCGACCGGTGAGCTCTATTCCCGGATCGCGCAGGGCACGTTCAACCGCGAGCTGCGCGTGATGAACAACTCCGGCATCGCCGGCGCGGTGTTCCACTCGGGCGCGGGTGTGATCGTGAACGACGCCTACGCCGATGCGCGGTTCAACCCGGAGATCGACCAGAAGACCGGCTTCACCACGCGCTCGATCCTGTGCGCGCCGGTGAAGACGGCGCGCGACGAAGTGATCGGCGTGGTGCAGACCCTGAACAAGCGCGAGGGGCACTTCACCCCGGAGGATCTCTCGCTCCTCGAGGCGATGGCGGGCCAGGCGGCCGCGGCGCTGCAGAGCACGCAGTTCGTCGAGCGAATGAAGAAGACCCGCCAGGCGGAGATGGAGTTTCTCGACCTGGTGTCGGACATCACGAGTTCCCTCAACCTTTCGGTGCTGCTGCGGCGGGTGATGAGCGAGGCCACGCGGATGCTGAAGGCGGATCGCTCGACGCTGTTCCTCAACAACGAGAAGACCAACGAACTCTGGTCGGAAGTGGGCGAGGGACTGAACGCGGTGCAGATCCGGCTGCCGAACCATGTCGGGATCGCGGGGGCGGTGTTCCAGTCGGGGAAGACGATCAACATCCCGCACGCGTATGCGGATCTCCGGTTCAACCCGGCGTTCGACAAGAAGACCGGCTATTTCACCCGGTCGATCCTGTGCGTGCCGGTGGTGAACAAGAACGGGAAGATCATCGGGGTGACCCAGGCGCTGAACAAGCGTGGCGGGCCGTTCACGGCCGAGGATGAGGCGCGGTTGCGGGCGTTCACGGCACAGGTCTCGATCGCGCTGGAGAACGCGCGGCTCTTCGAGGACGTGCAGAACATGCGCAACTACAACCAGTCGGTGCTGGAGAGCATGTCGAGCGGCGTGATCACGCTGGGCGAGGAGGGCCGGGTGCACACGTGCAACGCCGCGGGGCTGCGCATCCTCGGAGTGACGGAGGCCGAAATCCTGAACCGGACGGCGGCGGAGTTCTTCCGCGGTCCGAATGCCTGGGTGGCGGAGCGGTTGAAGGAGGTGGCGGAGTCCGGGAAGAGCGCGACGCTGGTGGACGCCGGGCTGCAGGTGGGCGGCGAGAACCTGAGCGTCAACCTGACGCTGCAGCCGCTGCTGAATCTCAAGGGCGCACGTCTCGGCTCGATGCTGATGATCGAGGACATTAGCAACGAGAAGCGGATGAAGTCGACGATGGCGCGCTACATGGATCCGGGACTGGCGGATCGGTTGCTGGCAGGGGGAAGCGAGGTGCTGGGGGGCCAGAGCATCGAGGCGACGATGCTGTTCTCGGACATCCGTTCCTTCACCACGCTCACCGAGGAACTGGGGGCGCAGGGCACCGTGGCGCTGCTGAACGAGTACTTCACCGTGATGGTCAACTGCATCACGCAGGAGGGCGGGATGCTCGACAAGTTCATCGGCGACGCGATCATGGCGGAGTTCGGCATCCCGGTCTCCCACGGGGACGACACGGATCGGGCGATGCGCGCGGCGGTGGCGATGATCGGCGAACTGCGTTCCCTGAACCGCCGTCGGCAGGAGCGCGGCCAGAAGCCGATCCACATGGGCATCGGGCTGAACACCGACACGGTGGTGTCCGGCAACATCGGCTCGCCGAAGCGGATGGACTACACGGTCATCGGCGACGGCGTGAACCTCGCGTCGCGCCTCGAGGGCGCGTGCAAGGAATACAGCGCGCAGATCCTCGCCAGTGAGTTTACGTACCGGAAGCTGAAGGGCACGTACCGGGCGCGGGAGGTGGATCGGGTGGTGGTGAAGGGCAAGACGGAGCCGGTGGGCGTGTACGAAATCCTCGACTACCACAACGAGGAGAGTTTCCCGAACATGCCGGAGGTGTTGAACTTCTTCCGGGGCGGGCTCGGGTACTATCGCAAAGGCGAGTTTGATCGGGCGATCGCGCAGTTCCGCGAGGCCCTGGCCTTGCATCCGGGCGATCGGCTGAGCGAGACCTACGTCCAGAGATGCGAGTACCTGAAGGCACATTCGCCTGGTCCGGGATGGAATGGCGTCTGGGTAATGAAGTCGAAGTAGGGGCCTGAGGCGGCCGTAAGGCAGTGGTAGCCGGCCCGCGTTGAGAACAGGCCGGGGTCGGCGCCCCCGGCTACATCTGAATCAGGTTTTCGCCAGCCGGGACCGGTGTCGGCGAAGCTGGACGGTCGCCGCTCGGGATTGGCCTTACCGCGGTCCTGAAGCCTGCGACCAGCGCTGATAGTCCGCCTGCAATTCGCGCGGGGCGGTGGAAGTCGGGGCGAACTTCTTCTTGAGATGCTCGAGCTGGCGGGCGTTGAGGCCTCGGGCGGCCCACCAGTTGGCATGGGTGAAATCCGCGTCGGTCAGGTCGGCGCCGTCGAGGCGGGCCAGGGAGAGGTTGGCGCCCTTGAGACTGGCGGATTCCAGCTTGGCTCCGGAGAGGTTGGCGCCCTGGAGGTTGGCACCGGCGAAGTTCGCCATCAGGCAAATGACGTCGGAAAGGTCCGCGGCTGAGAAATCGGCGTTTTCGGCCTGGGCCTGTTCGAGGGATGCGGCGGCGAGGTTGGCACGGCGGAGGTTGGCGCCCTTGAGCGCCACCTGCAGGAGCCGGGCCTCGGTGAGGTTTGCCTGGCTCAGGTTGACGGCCGTCAGGTCGGCGAGGTCCAGCGTGGCGCCGGAGAGGCGGGCACCCTCGAGGTTGGCGCGGGCGAGGTTGGCGCGGACGAGGACGGCCTGCTGCAGGTTGCAGCCCGGCAGGGATACGCCGGCGAAGTTCAGTCCCCGGAGCTCGGCGGAACGCCATTCCCGGTGGCCGGCGCTGGCCAGGTGCAGGAAGGCGGTCTCGCGTTCCGCCGGGGAGGAGCCGGGCTGGCACAGGAGCCAGAAGTCGCGCTCGAAGGAGTTGCGCCGCTGTTGCCGGTGCAGATCGGCGGCGAGCCAGACATTGAAGGTGAGCAGGCCCAGAAGCACGGCGGCGGCGCCCCAGAGAAAGGGAAACCCGCTTGCGTGGCGACGGGCGCCTGGATCTGAATTCGCGCTCATATGGAACAGTGGCGGCCCAACGGCTCAAGGCGGTCTCGTTGCATCGGCGAGACGACGCCATACCGATGAATGCCTCCGACACAACGCCGGAGCGGAAGGGCGGGGCCAGGGCGGAGGCGACCCTATCGCCCCGGAGACTGCTCTTCCGGGTGGCGGCGGTGCTCCTGGGCCTCTCGCCCCTGGTGTTGCTGGAAGGGGGGCTGCGGCTGTTCGATCTCGGGCGGCCCTTGGACACGCCGGATCCCTTCGTAGGATTCAATCGCACCTTTCCCCTCTTTGAGCGACAGGGCGCGGTGTATCGCACCACGCGGGCCCATGCCCCGTTCATCCAACTCCAGGAGTTTCCGGCGGAGAAGCCCCGGAATGGCTACCGGATCTTCTGCTTCGGCGGTTCGACCGTGTACGGGCATCCGTACTTGGGTGACACCGCGTTTCCGAAGTGGCTGGAGCTGGAACTGGCCGCCACGGACCCGACCCGGGCCTGGCAGGCCGTCAACTGCGGCGGCGTCTCCTACGCGAGCTACCGCATCGTCCCGCTCGTGCAGGAGGCGCTGCGTCACCAGCCGGACCTGGTGATCCTGTCCACCGGGCACAACGAGTTCCTGGAAGATCGCACCTACCGGGCGTTGAAGTCGCGTGCAGCCTGGTGGGCGTGGCTGCAGGGGAGGATCAACTCGCTGCACACCGTGGCTTGGGTGCGGGGATGGTGGAGCCATGGGCGGTCGACGACGCACCAGGTGGACGCGGGGCCGGCGACCGGCGACGGTTTCAGTCCCACCGTGGACACGCGGCTGAACTCCGCGAGCGGGTACGCCGCGTACCGGCGGGATCGCGAGTGGCACGAACGGGTCGTGGCGCAGTTCGACGAGTCGGTGCGGCGGATCGTCGCCGCGTGCCAGGCGGCGCGGGTGCCGATCCTCCTGGTACGAATGGGGTCGAACCTGCGCGATTGTCCGCCGTTCAAGTCGGAGCATCGCGCGGGGCTGGCCCCGGAGCGCGAAGCCGACTGGCAGGCGGCCGTGGACTTGGCGGCGGAGTGCGAAAAGGCCGATCCCGAACGCGCGCTGCGCTACTACCGGGAGGCGGAGGCGATCGACGGAGAGTACGCCCTCCTGCATTACCGGATGGCCCGGTTGCTGGATCGACTCGGGCGGGCCGCCGAGGCGCTGGCGCATTTCCAGAAGGCGAGGGATGAGGACATCTGCCCGCTGCGAATCCTGGGGGCGCTGGAGCGGTGCCTCCAGCAAATCGCGGCGGAGACGGGCGTCCCGCTGGTGGACACGGCTGCGCTGGTGGCGGCGCGGAGCCCGGAAGGGATCCCGGGCAACGACTGGTTTGTCGACCACGTGCATCCCAACATCGGCGGACACCAGTTGATCGCCCGCGCCCTGGCGGACCAGATGCGAGCCGGCGGCTGGGTGCAGGCCGGGGCGGCGTGGCCGGAGGACGCGCGGCGGGAGACCTATGCGCGGCACCTGGCGGCGCTCGGCCCCGCCTATTTTGCCGACGGACGGCGCCGGGTGGAATGGCTGGAGAACTGGGCGCAACGCGAGCGGCTCGCCGGCGAGGCATTTCCCGCGGATCCGCGCGGCTATGCGCGGCTGGGTTTCCGGCGGATTGATCTCGGGGAGGACGAGGGGGCCTGGGAGGTGCTGGACGAGGCGTTGAAGCGCGACGCGGGCCTGGCGGAGATGATCCGCCGCCACGCCCGCGAGCTCGAGGCCGAGGGTCGCGCCGATCGCGCGGCGGCGCTGCGGAGCCGCGTGGAGCAGTGACCGACGCCCGGGCGAAAAGCCGAGGCGGAAACGCTACCGGATCTTCTGGTCGGGCAATTCCTGCTTGATGCCGGCGTCGAGCGGCATGCGGTCGGTTTCGGGGGTGAGCCCCACCTCCCGCATCACGCGCGCCAGTTCCGCCTGCATCTCCCGGACGACGCCCGCGTACTTCGGGCGATCGATGAGATTGTGCCGCTCCTCCGGGTCGAACTCGATATTGTAGAGCTCCGCCCGATGCCGGTCGGGTCCGCCGTCGCCGTGCGGCGCCCGGCTATACTTCCAGGTCTCGGTGCGGACCGCGCGGACGTTGGGCGTGTACGGGAACTGCTTCTCGTAGTTGTAGTGGTAAAGCCAGGACTTGCGCCAGGCGGGATCACCCTGCTGCACGAGGGTCTTCCATGAGCGGCCGTGGGTTCGTGGCAACGCCGGGGCGCCCGCGAGTTCGAGCAGGCTCGGGGCGACGTCGACGGTGAGCACCTGCTGTTCGATGACCTTGGGGGCCGACGGCGGCGTCAGGCCCGGGAAACGGACCACCTGCACGATGCGGATCGAGGGTTCGTGGGCGGTGCGCTTGTCGACCATGCCGTGCTCGCCGTTGAGGATGCCATTGTCGCTCAGGTAGACGATGAGCGTGCGGTCGAGCTCGCCGCGCTGGCGGAGCAGGTCGTAGAGCCGGCCGACGCTGTCGTCGACCGAGAGGATCGTGCCCCAGTAGGCGCGGGTCATGGCCTCGAAATCCTTCACCGCGGCGGGGGAGTCGTCGGGAAACTGCTTCCGCCATTCGAACAGCGGACCATAGATGCCGTGCCAGGTGTAGAGACGCTCGCGGATCCACGCGGGCTTGTCGTCGAGCATGAAGGCGGTCTCCGGGTAAGGGATGCGGACCTGGTCGTAGGTGCGCGCGTATTTCGGCTCCGGGAAATAGAAGGAGTGCGGGGCCTTGTGGCCGATCATCAGCAGCCACGGCTGGTCGCCGCGCGGGCGCTGGAGCCACTCGACGGCCATGTCGGTGACGGCGGTGGTGTAGTAGCCCTTCACGACTTCGCGCTTCCGACCGTGGAAATTGAACTCGGTGTCGAAGTACTTGCCCTGGCCCTTGTGGGTGACGAACCAGTTGAACCCGGGCCGGGGCTCGTCGTTGTTCTCCCCCATGTGCCATTTGCCGAAATAGGCGGTGTCGTAGCCGGCGGCCTGAAGCACGCGGGGAAAGCTGGGCAGGGTGGCCGGGTACTCGGTGAAGTTGTCGGTCACGCCGTGGGCGTGGGCGTAGAGACCGCTGAGGAGGCTTGCGCGGCTGGGTGAGCAGAGCGACGTGGTGCAGAAGGCATTCTTGAAATAGACGCCCTCGCGACCGAGCCGGTCGATGTTGGGGGTCTTGAGGTGGCGATGGCCGGCGAGGCCCAGGGCATCCCACCGTTGATCATCGGTCAGGATGAAGAGAATGTTCGGGGGGCGGGTTCCGGCCGTGGCGGCGAAGACAACGGGGGCGACAAGAACGAGTGGCAGGAGGGCGACGAGGACGCGGCGCATGGCGGGAGCGGAAAAGAGGAAGACGGGGAAGACGGGGAAGAGAGGAAGACGGGGGAAGGAGGAAGACGGGGGAAGACGGGGAAGAGAGGAGGACGGGGGGAGACTTGGGAGACGGAGAAAGAGGAAACGGGGAAGGCCGGGAGGCGGGAGGGTCAGGGAGTGGCTTTGGCGGCGCCCTTGACCTTCCGGGGTTTCGCGGGGGCGTTGGGGTTGTAGGCCGGGTTGCGTGCGGTGGGGAGCAGGGCCTGGGTCGACTGAATCCACGCCAGGAGGTCGGTGAGGAGTTCGTCGCGCCGCGCCACCTCCTTGTTCGCGAGGTCGTGATGTTCGCCGATGTCCGTAGCGAGGTGGTAGAGTTCGACGGCGTGGTTGGCGGCCAGGTTCGCGCGGCCACCGTCGAGCTGCCACTCTTCGTGGAAGAGGTGGAGCTTCCAGTCGCCCTTGCGGATGACACTGACGGGACGCGAGCGGAAGCCGGTGCGGACATCGAGTTCGCGCCCGCGGGTGACGGGCTCGTTTAGATAGCCCGGGAAGTGCCAGAAAATCGCGGAGCGCGGCAGCGAGGAGCCGCCCCGGAAGAGCGGCAGCAGGCTGACCCCGTCGAGGACCTTGCCGGCGGGGACGGGCGCACCGGCCGCGGCGAGAAAGGTCGGATACAGATCGACATTGATGACCGGCACATCGCAGCGGCTGCTCGGGGCGATCACACCGGGCCAGCGGGCGAGGAAGGGCTCGCGGATGCCGCCCTCGTAGTAGCCTCCTTTGTTGCCCCGCAGCGGTTCCTGGGAGGATTGCTGGGTGCCGCCGTTGTCGCTGGTGAAGACAACGAGGGTGTTGCGGTCGAGTCCGAGTTCGGCGAGGCGCGCGAGGAGCATTCCGATGCCGGCGTCGAGATCGTACAGGCAGGCGGCGTACAGGGCATGGCTGTGCTGGATCCCCGGCGCCTTTTTCTGGAAGCGGGCCAGCGTGGAGGCACGGGCCTGCAGACCCGTGTGGATGGCGTAGTGCGGGAGGTAGACGAAGAACGGGCGATCCCGGTTCTTCTCGATGAACGCCAGGGCACCCTGCGTCAGGGAGAAGATGCCCTTGGGATTCTCCGGATCCTGCTCCCGGACATCGCCCCAGGTGTGGTGCGACTGGTGCACGGTGTCGAAACCCTGCTCGCCGGGTTCGGCGCCCTCCGGTCCGTCGAGGTGCCACTTGCCAAAGATGCCCGTGGCGTAGCCGGCGGCCTGGAGCGCGTCAGCGAGGGTGACGTTGTCCCGGGCCAGGCCGCTGCGATTGGGGATGGGCACGAGACGCATCGATTCCTTGGGGCCGCGGTCCGTGGACTGCACGGCGTACACGTGGTGCCGGGGCGTGTAGGTGCCCGACAGCAGGCACGCGCGGCTGGGGGCGCAGTTTCCGGCGGCGGCGTAGGCGTTGGAGAAGACCATGCCCTGGCGGGCCAGTGCGTCGAGGTTTGGGGTCTCGTAAAAGTCGGTCCCCTGCCAGCCGACGTCCTTCCAGCCGAGATCGTCGGCGAAGATCAGGAGAAGGTTGGGTCGGCGATCGGCGGCGGCTGCGCTGGAGGTGGCCGCGAGCAGGCTGAGAAGCAGGAAGAGGCGGGACATGGGGATGGGGGCAATCGCGACGCGGGGAGCGGGGGAGAGCGAGGTGGAAACCGGAGCAGATCCCGGCAGGAAGAGGTGGAGGTGCGCGGGCGCGGACCCCGCGGCTGGAAAAGATCAGGGCAGGCGGGGCTTGAGCACGTCCGACTTGTCTTTGGTCCTAGGATACACGGCGTGGTGGGCCTCCAGGGAGGCGACCATCCCCTGCATCATGCGGCGCAGGTCGTCCGGGCGGGTGGCGGCGAGGTCCTTTTGCTCGAAGGGATCCTCGGCGAGATTGAAGAGCTGGTAGGCCGCGCCGCCCGACTGGGGTCCGGGGTGGTAGTGATAGATGACCTTCCAGGAGCCGTCGCGATAGGTCGTGAAATACTCGGAGCGATGCGGCGAATGCGGGTAGTGCATCAGGAAGCGCTGGTGACGGGAGGGATCCGGCTTTCCGCTGAGCAGGGTGTCGAGGCGCAGGCCGTCGACGACATGGCCGGTTGGAGGCCGCACGCCCGCCACCCCGAGCAGTGTGGGAAACAGATCCTGCACGGCGGCCTGTTGCGATTGCACGGCCCCCGCGGGGATCGGCAGGCGCTGCTGGTGGGGGTTGCCGGAGGCCGCCTTGGCCCACGCGGCGATGAAGGGCACGCGCATTCCTCCCTCGTAGTGGGACCCCTTCTTGCCGCGGAGTGGCGCGGCGCACGCGACCGCATGCTCGTGGCCGAGCGGGGCGTCGGAGCCGTTGTCGCCGAGGAAGACGATCAGGGTGTTGTCGGCGACACCGAGTTTCTCGAGGTGGTCGAGGAGGTCGCCGAGGGACTTGTCCATGCCCTCGATCAGCGTGGCGAACGCCTGGGCCTGGGGGGACTTGCCGGAGTTCTGGTAGTGGGCGGCGAAGCGCGGATCGGACTCAAAGGGGGCATGGACGGCGTAGTGGGCGAAATAGAGGAAGAACGGTCGGGCGTCCTTCACCGCACTGCCGATCTGGGCCTTGGCCTCGAGGGTGAGCGCCTCGGTGAGGAAGATGTCCTGCCCGTGGTACTTCTCGAGGTGCGGGACGGCGGCCTTGCCGCGCTTGGGATGGCCGTGGCCGAAGTTCTGTTTGCCGTAATAGCTGGCCGGGGCGCCGATCGAGGCCCCGGCGATGTTGACATCGAAGCCGAGCTTGCGCGGTTCGGCGCCGGCGGAATCGCGCGGGCCGAAGTGGCCCTTGCCGACGTGGATCGTCCGGTAGCCGGCGGCCCGCAGGAGGGCCGGCAGCGTGACATCGCCCGGCTTGAGGCCTTGCCAGTTCCATTCCCGGGCGCCGAGCGGGCCGGCGTTGTCGGTGTCGGGATTGATCCAGTTGGTCGTGCGGTGCCGCGCGGCGTTCTGCCCGGTCAGGATCGAAACCCGGGTCGGTGAGCAGACGCTCATCGCGCAAAACTGGTTGAAGCGAATCCCGCGGGCGGCCAGGCGCTCCATCGACGGCGTGCGGTAATAGTCGTTCAGCGGATAACGCTGCGGGCGGCCGTTGGCGTCGGTGAGGAAGGGCACCGAGGTGTCCATTACCCCCATGTCGTCGACGAGGAAGACGACGAGATTGGGAGCCGCCGGGGTGGCGGCGGAGACGGCGGCGAGGGTGGCAACGCCGAAGGCGAAGCAGCGGATGGCAGAAAGGAGTTTCATGGGGGGGCGGGGAGGAAGGGCAGAGAGGCTCAGTCGGTCCACTGGGTGAGGACCTTGCGCTCCGTGACCGGCCACCATTCCTGCAGGCGCGCGGCGAGGCGCGCGACGACGGCGGGGTTCTGCCGGGCGAGGTTGGTGTTTTCGTGGGGATCCGCGATCAGGTCGTAAAGTTGGGGACGCTTTTCCGGGCGCGGATTGGCGGAGGCGTAGCGGGCGCTGACCGCGCCGTCATAGGTCAGGAGGAGCTTCCAACGGCCCTCGATCACCCAGCGATGCACGAGGGTGTCCTCGGGCCTGTCGATGTTGGCCACGTCATGGGCGTAGGTCTCGCCGAAGACCTCGCGGCGCGGGGTCGGCGCTCCCGACTTCAGGATCGGCAGGAGATTGAGGCCCGGGAGCACGGACGGGGCGGAGAGGCCCGCGGCCGCCAGCGCGGTGGGGACGATGTCGATCGAGGAGCACAACTGCTCGCCGCGGCGACCGGGGGTGATCACGCCCGGCCAGCTGAAGAGGATGGGCTGGCGGATGCCGCCCTCGTTGGCGGATTGCTTCGATCGCGGGGCGAAGCCGGGGCCCGTCGGATCCTGGATCCAGCCGTTGTCGGCGATGTAGACGACGAGGGTGTTGGAGGTGACTCCCTTGGCCTCGAGATGTCCCAGCAACTGGCCGCAGGTCTCGTCGAACCACTCCACCATCGCGTAGTAACGGGCGACGTGATCAGAGGAAATCCCCTTGGCCTTGTACTTCTGGAACAGCCGGTCGGGTGGAGTGTGCGGCGTGTGGGGCATGAACGGCGCGTACCAGAGGAAGAACGGCTTCTTTTCCGAGAGCGCGAGGTTGATGAACTGCAAGACCGGTTCCAGGCCCTCGCGGCCGATTTTCAGGCCATCGTCACCATGCCGCCCGCCGGGCAGGGGAAAGCCGCGGGTCATGCCGTGGGTGAAGCCGCCGCGCCGAAAGCCGCCCTCCCACCATTTGCCGGACTGGTGGCTGAGATAACCTTGAGAGGTGAGGAGCTTCACGAGCGAGGGCTGGCGATCGTACTGCGAGATGAGTTTTTCGCGCAGGGCCTGGTAGGCGGCGGGCTCGCCGGCGGCCTTGCCTTTGCCCTTGCCCTTGGCGGCGCCGGCCGGCGCGAGCATCTCGGGCAGGAAGGACGGGTCGTTGCCGCTGATCTTGTGCTGGAAGGCGTACATCCCGGTCGCGAGGGTGGCGAGGGCCGGACGGCAGAGGGCGGTGGGCACATAGCCGCGCGTGAAGGCGGCGCTGCGGGCCGCGAGCCGATCCAGTTGCGGCGTCTCAATCTGCGGATGGCCCATGAAGCCGTAGTCCGTCCAGGCATGATCATCGGAGATGATGAAAACGATGTTGGGCGGCGTCGCGACGGCCGCGCTGGAGGTCGGCGTCATCGCCAAGGTGGCCCAGAGGGCGAGAGCAGCGGAGGAGCGGAGGGCGGAGCGCAGTGCAGGGGACTTCATGGCAGGGGAAGGTGCAGGGACGAGAAAGCGGCGGGGAATTCGGCGGATGGGCGGGGGATCAAGCCGTATCCATGCTATTGAGTCACGACTAGACACGAACCAACCCGAATGGAAATGCTCTGCGACGGCGGAGGTTTCTTGCCGCTCACCGAAGGTGCACCGCCGCGTGCTGGGCGATGCTTCGTGTCGATTGGTTCCCCTTCGTGGTTTTCCACTGAATTGCTCCGGTTAAGTCAGGCGACGCGGGAGAGGAGAGGCACAAGTTGCCGGTCCCGCCCTCCAAAAGTCTCCCTATAGGCGGGGCGACCTCGCCCCGCGAGCAAAGGCAACCAGGCGGACTTACAGCGGGGCGGGGTCGCCCCGCCCACAGGGGTCGCCCCGCCCACAGTCGAAACCGGGTCCGAGACCCTCACTGAACCTCGCGACCCGGGGGCGGGCTTCCAGAGGCGGGGGTTCACGGCAGGAGCGTGAGGGTGACGCGTCGCACGTCCATCACGCTCTGGCCGGGGATCTCGATGGCGCGGAGCGTGAGGGGCCCCAGGCCGCGCGGGAGTTCGACCTCGCCGATCGAGAGCGTCCGGAACTCCTTCATCTGCGATTCGCCGGCGGGACGCGGCAGCGTGTCCTGGTTGGTGTAGAGCGGCGGATCCCAGCCCGGGGCAACCTTGCCGGTGACGCGGCGATCCTGGAAGGAGAGCTCGATGGTCGAACCGGCATCGGGCACCCGGCAGGTGTAGTCGATACTGACCGCGTAGCGACCCGCCGTGTGGACATCGAGCAGCCAGACCATGCTGTCTTCGCGGCTGGTCCAGTTCACAAAGTACGAGGAATTGGGGGCGTTGGAGCTGCGGCGCACGCCGCCGCGCGGTTCGCCATCGCGGGCGGGCAGCATCGTGATGGGGAATTCGCGGTACCCGACGGGAATGGGCCGGGGATCGACGGCACCGCCGGCCCGTCGGCCGTCGGCCTTGGCTTCGCCCTTGGCCTTGCCCTTGGCGCGCGGCGTGGGCCCGGCGCCGCTGAACACATCTTGGCGCCACGCTTCCACCGCGGAGGCCAGCCGGGCGGCGAGCGCGGGCTCGCGGGTGTTGATCGGCGACTTCTGCCCGGGATCGGCGACCATGTCGTAAAGCTGCCCCTGCGCATCGAGCCGGTGGGTCTGGGTGCGCACGCTGACGTTCTGGTTCCAGGCGGAGAAGATCCAGCGCTCGGGCCAGGCGGTGCCGGATTTCAGCAGCAGCGGAGAAAGGTCGCGGCCGTCGAGCGGCTTGTCGCCGACGCGCGGAATTCCGGCGAGCGAGGTGAGGGTGGGAAGCAGGTCGATGGCGCCGGCAATCTCCTTGACGACGTGGCCGGCCGGCAGGCGGGCGGGCCAGCGCAGGAACCCGGGCGAGCGAATCCCTCCCTCGTCGGTGCTGCCCTTGCGCCCCTTCATCCCGCCATTCCAGCGCCAGCTGTTGGGACCGTTATCGGAAAAGAAGAAGACAATCGTGTTCTCGGTCAGCCGGTGCTGCTGGAGTTTCTGGAGAATCCGTCCGACGTTCCAGTCCTGGTTCTCGATCATGGCGAGCGCGCACCGCGTCTGGTTGGGATCCTCCTGATCCGGCAGCGTGGCGGTCTGGGCCAGAGGTCGGTCCTTGAAGCGGCGCCAGTATTCCTCGGGGACGGCCCACGGGGAATGGGGCGTGGTGAACGGAA
Source organism: Verrucomicrobiota bacterium (assembly GCA_016222805.1). Classification (GTDB taxonomy): domain Bacteria; phylum Verrucomicrobiota; class Verrucomicrobiia; order Opitutales; family Opitutaceae; genus ER46. Next base: position 136,432 of record JACRQG010000011.1, read on the forward strand.
CGTAGAGAAAGAACGGATCCTTCGGGTGGCGGTCGATGAAATCGAGCGCGCGTTCGGTGCAAACATCAACGATGTAGCCCTTGGTGCGCACCATGCGGCCGTGGCTGTCCTCGAGCGGGGCGTCGAAGTACTCGCCCCAGTGGCCCGAAGTGTGGCCGAGGTACTCGTCGAAGCCGCGGGCGCGGGGGTGGTAGGGCCACTGGCTGCCGTTGTGCCACTTGCCGAAGGCGGCGGTCGCGTAGCCGGCGGCCTTGAAGGCCTCGGCGATGGTGCGCTCGCCGAGATCGAGCCGTTCCTGCCCGGTGGAGACGCCGCGGACGCCGCCGCGCGGGTGATAACGGCCGGTGAGGAACTCCGCCCGGGTCGGCGCACACACAGAGCAGACGAAGAACCGGTCGAGCACGACGCCCCCGGTGGCGATCGAGTCGATGTTGGGGGTGCGGACCATCGTGTTGCCGTTGCGGCCGTAGTCGCCCCAACCGGCATCGTCGGCGAGGAGGACCACCACATTGGGCCGGCTGGCGGCGGCGGCGGAGAGGAGCGGGGCCAGGAGGCCGGCGAGGAGAACGGCGAAGCGAGCGCGACGATTCATAGGACTGGGGTGGCTGGCGGAAGGAAGCTGGCGCAGGAGACGGTGGCGGGGTGGTCGGAGTATCCGGGAATGCGGAGGCCCGGAGACTCCGGGCAGTCCCGGGGAGGAGCAGGCCGAGAGGGAACGGCGACGCGGGCGCGGACCGGGCCTCCGGTCCACTGGGCGGACGCCGGTGACAGGGCGGCGTTCCCCCGGGTCGGCTCAGAGCTTGAAGCCGGCCTGCTTGAGGGCGTCGTTGAGTCCGGCTTCGGTCTTGGGGCCGGAGCCGACGCCGCTGAAGAGGATCTTCCCCTGGGCGTCGATGAGGTAGAACGTCGGGATGCCGGAAACGCTGTAGAGCTTCCTGGCAATGCTGTCGGCGCTGGCGCGGGCCGCGGGGTCGAACACCTTCAGGTAGCTGGTCTTCACTTCCGGCGACTTCAACCAGCCGTCGAACTTGGCGCGGTCATCCCAGACGCACACGCCGAGCACGACGAGGCCCTGCGAGCCCAGCTTCTGGTGCAACTTCTCCAGGTGCGGCATGGTGGCCTTGCAGGGGCCACACCAGGTGGACCAGAAGTCGAGGAGCACGACCTTGCCGCGGAAGTCCGAGAGCTTTGCGGGGGAGTTGTCGGCCTTCAGGGCGGTGAAATCCGGGGCGGGAGTCCCGTTGGCGAGGAGCGGGGGACGGGGAGCGGCGGCCACAGCCGCGCTGATAGTGCCGACGAGGAGGCCGAGGGAGGCGAGGAGGAGGCGGGTATTCATGGGGAGCAAGGGGGCAAAGTCACGCGCGCCGGCGGAGGCGCCGCCAGACCATGATCCCGGAGCCGGCCGCGAGCAGCAGCCAGACTGGAGGCTCGGGCACCGGGGTGAAGTTCAGGAAGATCGCGGTGCTGCCCGAGAACGGATCGCCTCCCGCGGTGCCGAGCGAGACGCTGAACGCACCGCCGGCGAGCGAATTGGTGAAATTGCCGGGACCGGTGAGCTGGATGTTGAAGGCGCTGGCGCTGAACCCGCCGATCGTAGTGGACGACGACAGGATCTGCCACGAGTACGGGCTCGAGGAGTTGAAGTCGGTGACGTTGCCGGAGAGGAACTCGGTGCTGAACGAAAGCAGGTTGAGGTTGAAACGGTTACCGCTGTTCGCGGTGATGTTCAGCGTCCCGCCGCCGCTGACCACAATCGTGTCGAAGCCGATACCGGGCGCGCCGGTGGCGCTCAGTACGTCGATGGCGTACGCGCCGCCGCCGGCCCAGGTCAGGGCGCCGGTGAAGGTCAGGGTTCCCGGTGATTCCCCGGGGACGAGGGCGACATTGGGACCGACGGTGATGTTGCCGGCGACGATGCCGTTGCCGCTGAGGGTGCCGCCACTGGCGCCGAAGCTGATCGGGTTCGTGAGGATGGCGCCACTCGTGGAGCCGAGGCTGCCGCCGTTGATGGTGATCGTACCGGAGCCGAGGGCGCCGGTGGCTCCGGCCACGAGCCGTCCCTGGTTGATGGTCGTGCCCCCGACGTAGGGGTTGGTGCCATACAGCGTGAGGGTGCCGGTGCCGGTCTTGACCAGGGAGCCGGCGTTGCCCGCAAACTGGAGATTGCCGGCGAAGCTCTCGTCCCAGGGCTGGTTGATGGTCAGCACGGAGCCCGCGGCGAGCGTGACCGTGCTGTAGTAGGTGGTTCCCTCGACATCGTGCGACCAGCCGCCGCCCAGCCCGCCGACGACGGGGTTGGGGGCGTTGGACGTGAACTCGATGCCGGCGGCCTCCTCGAGGTACACGGCTCCCGTGCCGAGGGCCTGATTGGAGTCGGCGACGATCTTGGTGTTGCGGCCGCTCAGGTCGATGCCGCCGCTGAAGGTGTTGTTGCCGGACAGCCGCAACAGGCTGCTCTCCAGGACAATTCTCCCCAATCCGGAAACCACGCCGGGGAGGGTCAGCCCAGTGGGGTTTTGCGGGGTGAACTTCAGCGTGCCCGACTGGAGGATGATGTTGTTGCTCACCTGCGAAACGGCGGAGCCGCTCGTGATCCGCACCTCCCCGGAATAGGGCTCCACGCTCAACGCACCGGAGCCGAGGGCGGTGGGGGAGCCGAGGTGCAGGGTGCCGGTGTAGAGGATCGTTCCCCCGCTGTAGGTGTTGTTGGCCATCAGCGACACCACCGAATCCTCGGTGGTGCTGAAGGACTGGGTACCGATGTGCACCTTCTTGCCCGCGCCGCTCAGCGTGCTGTTGACGGTGAGAATGCCGCCGTTGAAACCCGTGAAGAAGTAGTCCGCCGTGCCGTTGCCGGTGGTGGTGATGGTCCCGTCGAGCGTCACGCCGGAGGCGGTGCCAAGGTAAATCGGGGCGGGCAGGGTCGCGAGGCTGACGTTGGAAACCACGCGAGGGGTCGAACCGGTGCGGTTGACGAGCGCCGTGGAATCGAAGCCCAGCACACTGTCGGGGCCGTAGGTTCCGCCGGCCACGCGGGTGACGATGGCGCTGGTGGTGAGATCCGTCACCGCCTCGGTGAAGCCGACATAGGAACCGGGCGCGCCGAGCCGCAGGACGCTGGCGGCGGGCAGCGCACCCGGGGCGTCGAAGAGGATGCCGGCGCTGCTGGCAGTCGTGTCTCCGGTGTACGTGTTGTTGCCGCGACTGATCACCAGCATCAACGGATCCGCAGGCATGACCGTGGTGCTAAGGGTCGTCGCGCGAAGCTCGCGCGGAACTGGCAGGGCCCCGACGCCGTCGGCCAGGGGGTTGGTGTTGTCGCGGAGGAAGAGCCAGCCGGAGCCGCCGAAGTTGTACCCGCTGGAACCGGAAGGGGGAGTAATCAGCCCCGTCAGTGCCGCCTCGGTGATGGTGCCCACGTAAACGAGCGGGTCGGACAGGGCGGAGAGGTTGATGGCGCCGGAGAACGTCTGCACCGGGCTGCCCGGTGCGGTGTCGAAACCGATGACGCCGTGAAAGTTCACCGGATCGATTTTACTGAGGAAGGTGGGGGTGGCGGACGGATCGGCGAGCCCGACATAGCCCTGAAACGACGACTTGATCAGGCCGGTGGCGGGGATCGCGCTCCCCGCGCCGAAGACCAGCTTTCCGTAGTGGGATTCCGTGCCCACGGTGGTGCCGCCCGAATAGGTGCTGTTGCCGGAGAGTACCGTGGTGCCGCTCCCGGTGAACAGGTAGGCGGTGGGGCCGGTGCCGTTGGTGATGTTGCCCTCGAGGTAGAGGGTGGCATCGCCGTTGACGCGGAGTTCGCTCGAGGTGTTGGCGGAGGCAACCGTGCCGGTAAGGTGGATCTTCTCGGCGGCGTGGAAGCCGCGCCCAAACTGGGCGAGCGCGCCGAGGGTCACCTGGTTGCCGATCGAGACGGACGAATCCCATTCGGCCGCCAATGTCCCGCCGTTGATGGTCAGGGTGCCGCTGCCGAGGGCGGAGTTGCTCTCGACGACAAGAATGCCCTGCGTCACCGAGACTCCGCCGCTGAAGGAATTGGTTCCGTAGAGGCCCAGTTCGCCGGCCCCGGTCTTGAGGATCGAACCGGAACCGCTGACATCGGCGACGATGTTGAGACTGGAGCCCTCGATGTTAAAGGTGTGCACCCCGCTGGAGAGCAGGACGGGGAGGCCGATTCCCGCATGATAGGAGAATCCTGGCGACGTGGACACGTCACCCGACAGGGTCAGGACGTTTCCCTCGCGCGTCGACCCGAGGAAGTAGCTCGTGCTGCTGCCGTTGAAGGTGAGGCTCCCGATCGTCAAGGAGGTGGGAAAGAGCACCGTCGTCTGGGAGGCGTTGCCGAAGACGAGCACGTCGGTGGGCTGGCCCGTCGGGACCGTGCCGTTCTGCCAGTTGGCGGGAAGGGCGGCGTCGCCGAAGGGTGCCCCTCCCTTCCACGTGTAAACGGCCGGCCCGGAAGCCACGGCCTCGCTGGCACCCAGCACCGCCAAGGTAATGAGCAGTCGCCTCATGACGCGGACAGTCTAGGAGTTGCCAAATACCCGAGCAAGGGGAAATCCGGCCGGGAGGTTTTTGTTGCGCAGGGAGGTGGGACATCGGCAGACATGCGGGCGCCGCCTCGTTGCCGGGCGGTCCCGCCGCATGAAATCCCACGGACCCCTCCTGCTGGTTTGCCTCGCCTCGGTGCTTTCGGCCGCCCCGGCGAATTCCGACGACTCCTGGCCGCAGTTCCGGGGGCCGACCGGACAGGGAATCTCCGCGGCCACCGGTCTCCCGACGCAATGGAGCGAGACCGAGCATGTGCGGTGGAAGACGGCGATTCCGGGCAAGGCGTGGTCCTCACCCGTGGTCTGGGGTGACCAGGTCTGGCTCACCACCGCGACCGAGGACGGCCGCGAACTTTCGGCGCTGGCCGTGGACCGCGAGACCGGAAAGATCCGCCATCACCTGAAGCTCTTCGCGGTGGCCGAGCCCCAGTACGCGGACAAGTTCAACAGCTACGGTTCGCCCACCCCCGTGATCGAGGAAGGGCGTGTTTACGTGACCTTTGGCTCCCCCGGCACGGCCTGTCTCGACACCCGGACCGGAAAGGTGCTGTGGGAGCGCCGGGACTTTGTCTGCAACCACTGGCGCGGCGCGGGATCGTCGCCGACACTTTGGGGCGACCTCCTGATCCTGCACTTCGACGGCGCGGACCGGCAGTACGTCGTGGCACTCGACAAGCGGACCGGGCGGACCGTGTGGGAGACGCCGCGGTCGATCGACTTCCAGGACCTGACCCCCGAGGGCAAGCCGATCCGGGATGGCGATTTCCGGAAGGCATTTTCGTCGCCGCTCGTGGTGGAGCACGACGGGCGCCCGCTGCTCATCAGCGTGGGTTCGAAGGCGACGTACGGCTACGATCCGCGCACGGGAAAGGAGTGGTGGCGGGTGGAGGAGCGCCGGCACCATTCGGGCACGGTGCGCCCGGTGGTCGGGCACGGGATGGTTTTCACGGCCACGGGGCTGGCAAAGGGAGAGCTCTGGGCCGTGCGGCTCGGGGGAAGTGGGGTGGTGACGGACACGCACGTGGCGTGGAAGCTTACGCGCAACGTGCCCAACCGCCCCTCGCCGGTGCTGGTGGGCGACCTGCTCTTCTTGGTGGACCAGGACGGCGGGGTCGCATCGTGCGTCGAGGCGCGGACCGGCGAGGTCATCTGGCGAGAGCGCCTGCCGGGGACGGGCAATCATTCGGCGTCACCGATCGCCGCGGAGGGCCGCGTGTATTTCTTCAATGAGGGCGGCCACGGCGTGGTGATCGCGGCCGCGCGGGAGTTCCGCGTGCTGGCGCAGAACAAACTCGAGGGCGGTTTCATGGCGTCACCCGCCGTGGCGGGGCGCGCGTTGTTTCTGCGCACCCGGACCCATCTCTACCGGATCGAAAACTGAGCCGCGCGCCGCGGAGCGGAAACCTGCACGGCGGGACTTGAGAAAAGCGCCGGAGCAGGCATCACTCTTTGTTGCGACGCGCGTCTATCCCGTGCGACGCGTTACACCCACCCACCTTCCTCCCGAACGTCCTCCCGCATGACCGGAATCCTCACCATGCTTTCTCGGTTTCTCCGTCCGGTGCGCGCGGGTTTGGGCCGAGTGGGAGGTGTTTTCGGGGCACTGGCAGTGATGGGCGGCGCCGCCACTGTTCGGGCCGGGGACCCGGCCGAGGGGCAGAAGGCGCTGCTGGCCGGCAACCAGGCGGCGGTGATCAAGCAGGCGACGGAGGAGTTGCGCGAAGGCACGGCGAGCACGGACTGGGCGATGCTGCTCGTCCGGGCGCTGCTGGAGGTCGGCCGCAACGCCGAGGCCGATGTTGCGATGAAGGAGGCCCTGAAGAAGGATGAGCGAAGCATCCGCCTCCGCTGGCTGGCCCGCGACGTGGCGTTTGCCAACGGCCGGCCCGAGGAAGCGGCGGCGCGCATCGAGGAGGTGCGGCGCGCCGTGGAGCGGGCGACGTGGATGTACAAGTCGCCTCCGGATCTGGTGGTGTTCGGCCGGGCGGCGCTGATGCTCGGGGCCGATCCCAAGGACGTCCTCGACAAGGTCTATGCGGCGGCCCAGCGCGCCGATCCTAAGCTGCGGGATGTCTACCTCGCGCGCGGCGAGCTCGCCCTGGAAAAGCACGACTTTGCGCTGGCGGCGCGGGCGTATGAGGAGGGGTTGAAGCAGTTGCCGGAGGATCCCGATCTGCTCAGCGGTCGCGGGCGGGCCTTCCGGGAAAGCGATCGGGCGGTGGCCGTGAAGTCCCTCGAACAGGCGTTGGAGCACAATCCGCGGCACGTGCCTTCCCTGCTGCAACTCGCCGACCACCACATCGCGGGCGAGGGCTACGAGGAGGCGGGCAAGCTGCTGGACCGCGCCATCGAGGTGAACCCGGTGCATCCCGAGGCTTGGGCGTACCGCGCGGTCATCGCCCACCTCCGGAACGACCTGGTGGCGGAGAAGTTTGCCCGCGAGCGCGCGCTGAGCTCCTGGGCGCGCAATCCGCGGGTCGACTTCCTGATTGGGGCGAAGCTTTCGGCCAAGTACCGTTTTGCCGAGGGGGCGGCCTACCAGCGCCGCGCGCGGGAGTTCGATCCCGACTACCTTCCGGCGAAGGCCCAGCTCGCCAGCGACCTGCTGCGGCTCGGCGAGCACCAGGAAGGCTGGGCCTTGGCGAAACAGGTGCACGAGCGCGACGAATACGACGTGGAGGCGTTCAACCTCGTGACCCTGCGGGAGACGATGGACAAGTACGCCGCGCTGACCAACGAAGACTTCGTGATCCGCATGGCCGCTCCGGAAGTGGCGGTGTACGGTCCGCGCGTGCTGGCGCTGCTGCGGCGCGCCCGGGAGACCCTGGTGGCCAAGTACGGCGTCGAGATCGCGCGCCCGACCTACATCGAGATTTTCGCCGATCAGCGCGACTTCGCGGTGCGGACCTTTGGCTTGCCCGACGTGGCCGGGTTCCTCGGCGTGTGCTTCGGGCGCGTGGTGACGGCCAACAGCCCCGCCACCAGCACGTCGGCCACCAACTGGGAGTCCGTGCTTTGGCATGAATTCTGCCACGTCATCACCCTGCAGATGACCCGGAACAAGATGCCGCGCTGGTTGAGCGAGGGAATCTCCGTCTACGAGGAGCGGCAGGCCAACCCCGCGTGGGGGATGCGCCTGGATCCGAATTACCGGGAGATGCTCCTCGGCAAGGATCTGGTGCCGGTCGGCCGTCTGAGTGCCGCATTCCTGGCCCCGAAGTCTCCCCGCCACCTGCAGTTCGCCTACCTGCAGTCGTCGCTGGTGGTGGAGTACATCGTGACCCGCCATGGGGCGGACAAACTGCGCGCCATCCTGCTCGACCTGCGGGAGGGCACCGAGATCAACGCCGCCCTCGCCCGGCACACCGTGCCGCTCGAGGATCTGGAGGCGGGCTTTGCGGCCTATGCCCGGGAGCGGGGCGAGCAACTTGCCCCGGGGCTCACCTGGGAGCGGCCGGAGGCGGAGGTGTTTTTGGCGGAAGGGGCCACCGAGTTGGCGGAGTTCGAACGCAAGCACCCGTTCAACTACTGGGCCCTGCGGGCCAAGGCCCAGCGCCTCATCGGGGAACAGAAATGGGCGGAAGCGCTCGTGCCCTTGCGCCGCCTCGTGGAGCGGTATCCCGACCAGAAGGGCGGCGACTCCGCCTATCGCCCCCTGGTATCGGTGCTCCGGGCGATGAAGGATTTGCCCGGGGAGCGTGAAGCGCTCCGCAAGTGGGCGGAAGTCGATGACGAAGCCACGGACGCCTATCTCCGCCTGATGGAGCTGGGCACTGCGGACGGGGACTGGGAGACGGTGCGGCGCAACGCCGAGCGCTACCTCGCGGTCAACCCCCTCGTGCCCGTGCCCTACCGGCACCTCGCGCGTGCGGCGGGCGCGAGCGGGGACGATTCGACGGCGATCGTGGCCTGGCGTACCCTGCTGCAACTCGACGTGCCGGAGCGCGCGGACGCGCACTACCAGCTTGCCCGTCTCCTCCACAAGCGCGGGGAGCACGACGAGGCGCGCCGGGAGGTGTTGCTCGCCCTCGAGGAGACACCGCGGTACCGGGAGGCACTCCAACTGCTGCAGGAGATTCGTCGCGTGCAGGCGCCCGGCGCGGCCGGCGCCGGTTTGCCGGCGCTGCCGCCGAGGAAGACCGAATGAAGCGGCGACTCCCCTTGCTGGTGGTGTTTGTCGCCGTGACGGGCCTCGTCATGGCCCAGCGGTTCGGCCGGGGCTTCTGGGGAGGAGGGGAGGGCGGCGGCATGCGCGGCGATGCCCGCACCGCCCGCGAGATTCCCAGCCACAGCACGGGTACGCCGATGTGGGAAAACCGGAAGGGCTTCGAGAAGGACGTGTTCACGTTCTCGCGGGTGCGCTACAGCCCGGGCGGGCGCTTCGGCGGCTACTATGGGCGGCGCGGGGGCGGCTGGGCGACGGATCTTCCCGACAGCGACCTCAACCTTTCCTACCGCCTGCAGCAGATGACCTCGATGAAGTGCAGCCCCGACGGGCGCATCATCGAGCTCACGGATCCGGATCTTTTCGAGTATCCCTGGATCTACATCGTGGAGCCAGGCGGGTTCGGGTTGACTGATCCCGAGGTGGCGGCCCTGCGAAAGTACCTCCTCAACGGCGGATTCCTGATGTTCGATGATTTCTGGGGAGAAGCGGCGTGGCTGAACGTGGAGCGGGAGATGAAGCGCGTCTTCCCGGAGCGGTCCTTCGCGGAGCTGCCGCTGGACCATCCGCTGTACACCTGCGTGTTCCAGATCAAGTCAAAGGGCCAGGTGCCCAACGTGCGGACCGGCGAGGAGAGCCAGTACACCGGGGTGACCTGGGAGATGCACGATGGCGACACCCGCACGGTGCATCACCGGGCGATTCACGACGACAAGGGCCGCATGATGGTGTTTGCGGCCCACAACACCGACAATGGTGACGGCTGGGAGCGCGAGGGAGAGTACGAGTACTACTTCAAGAACTTCTCCGAACGCATTGCGTATCCCCTCGGAATCAATGTCGTGTTCTACGCGATGACCCACTGACCATGCGGCGCCTTCCCTCTACAGTTCGACGGCTGGCCCTGGCGGTGGGGGGCATTGTCGTGGCGGCGGCGCTGGCGCAGCCGGTGCGACGGGAGTCGGGGCCGCCCGACGGAGCAAGGAGCCGACCGCCGCGCTGGGGCAACGAATCGGACCTCGGGAGCTCCTGGGTGCGCACCGAAGGCAGCGGCATGGTCGACGAAAACGCCGTGCGCACGGCTCGCGAGGTGGACTCCCACAGCACCGGCACGCCGAACTGGAGCAACCCGCGCGGCTTCGAGAAGGACGTCTTCACCTTCGCGCGCGCCGTCTTCAAGGCGTCGCCCACCACCGCGCTGCAACCGGTCTTCCACCGGGGCCGCAGCATCGGCTGGTGGGTGGATTTCCCGGACGCCGACCTGAACCTCTCGTATCGCCTGCAGCAGCTCACGTCGATCCGGGCGGACCCGGATGGCCGCGTGCTGCGCCTCACCGAGCCGGAGCTGCACGACTATCCGTTCCTGTATTTCACGCACCCCGGGTACATGCGCCTGAACGAAGCCGAGCGGGCGGCGCTGCGGAAGTACCTGCTCGCGGGCGGCGTGATGGTGATCATCGATTTCTGGAACTCGATCGAGTGGAACGGCTTTGCCGGCCAGATGCGCGAGGTGCTGCCGGGCCGGGCCTGGACGGAACTCACGATGGACCATCCGATCTTCCACTGCGTCTACGATCTGAAGGGGCCGTTGCAGTCGCTGCAGGTGCCGACGATGCAGTTCTGGAACCGGGCGCGAAACCCGAATGACCCGACGGCCCCGCTGCAGATCGACCGGGGGCCGGAATCGGAGAAGATGTCGGTGAAGGCCATCCACGATGACCGGGGCCACATCATGGTGATCGCGTTTCACAACAGCGACATCAGCGACGGCTGGGAGCGCGAGGGAGAAAACGCCGACTACTTTGCGGTCTTCTCCGAAAAGGTATCTTATCCCCTCGGGGTGAACCTGATTTTCTACCTGATGACGCACTAGCTACAAGGGCATGAGGCAATGAGGGAGTGAGGGACTGAGGGCGGAGAGCCGATCTTCTGCGTCCTTTCCGACCGCCACTCCCTCCCGCGCACTCTCCACTTCCTGCCCTCCCTCACTCCCTCATCCCTCACTCCCTTTATCATGAGCATGCCTGAACCCGCCCCGACTTCACCCACGCCACCGGCTCCGTCCACGACGGGCTTTGCGGCCGAGCGCGAGACCGCTGAACGGTTGATTGCCGGGCGGGCGCGAATCGAGGCGGAGCTGGCCAAGGTGATCGTGGGCCAGCGCGAGGTAATCGAGCAGATCATGATCGCCCTCCTGGCCGGCGGCCACTGTCTCATCACGGGCGCGCCCGGATTGGCGAAGACCCTGCTCGTGAAATCGATCGCCCGGGTCTTCACGCTGAAGTTCGCGCGGATCCAGTTTACTCCCGACCTGATGCCCGCGGACATCACCGGCACGGAGATCCTGCAGGACGACGGCGCCGGCGGGCGCAAGCTCACCTTCGTGCGCGGACCAGTCTTCGCCAACATGATCCTGGCGGACGAAATCAACCGCACGCCGCCGAAAACCCAGGCGGCCCTGCTCGAGGCGATGCAGGAACACCAGGTGACCGCCTCGGGCGTCCGTCATCCGCTGGAGGAGCCCTTCTTCGTGCTGGCCACGCAGAACCCGATCGAGATGGAGGGCACCTATCCGCTGCCGGAGGCCCAGCTCGATCGCTTCATGTTCAATGTCGTCATGGACTACCTGCCGCTCGCGGATGAGATCAAGGTCGTCACGCAGACGACCGCCGGGAAGCCGGCCGCGATCGAGGCCCTGTTCTCCGGCGAGGATGTGCTGCGCTTCCATGAACTCGTCCGCAAGGTGCCGGTGGCCGAGGAAATGGTACGCTACGCGGTACAACTTGCGTCCTCGTCCCGACCCAAGCAGCCGGGCGCGCCGGATTTCGTGAACGAGTGGGTGAGCTGGGGGGCGGGCACGCGCGCGGGGCAGTTTCTCATCCTCGGTGCGAAGGCCCGGGCGCTCCTGCGCGGCCGTGCGCACGTCACCAGTGAGGACATCCAGGCCCTGGCGATCCCGGCCCTGCGCCATCGTATCCTGCTCAACTACCGGGCCGAGGCGGAAGGCATCCGCGTCGACGAGGTGATCAAGCGCCTCCTTGCCGCCACCAAACCCGCCGGCAAGGGCGCGTGAGCGCTTCTGCGGCTGGGAACCAGGAACGACCCGTGACATATCCTGTTCAGAACGACAGTGGAGACGGCTGCGCGGTGGAGGCGGGGTACCTTCGTTTCGTTGCCCGGTCGGTCTTTCCTTTCCCTGTGGGCGGGGCGACCACGCCCCGTGCCGTTCGCGTCGGAGCCCGGTCTGCGCGGGGCGAGGTCGCCCCGCCCACACGTTGTGTCAAAGCAGTACCTTGCAGGACGACCTTGGGAGCGGCGACCTGGCCCAAGCTTAAGGGAAATCCGAACCGTCCGGCGAGTTGATTCGATCTGCTCTCCTTGCGTATGGCCACGGCCACCGACACCTCCATCTCTTCCGCACGCCTGATCGATCCGCAGGCGCTGATGACCATCCGCAGCCTCGAACTGCGGGCGCGGGCGGTGGTGGAGGGATTTTGGAGCGGCATGCACCGGAGCCCGTACCATGGTTTCTCCGTCGAGTTCACGGAATACCGGCAGTACACGAGCGGCGACGATCCGCGCTTCCTCGACTGGCGGGTTTTTGCCCGCAGCGACCGGTACTTCATCAAGAAGTACGAGGACGAGACCAATCTCCGCGTGCACGTGCTGGCCGACCAGAGCCGCTCCATGGACTACGGCTCGCGCGACTACACCAAGGCACAGTATGCCGCGACGCTGGCCGCGACGCTGGCGTACTTCCTGTACCTCCAGGGGGATGCCGTCGGGCTGCTCACCTTCGACGAGCAGGTCCGCGACTTCCTGCCGGCGCGCCATCGGGCGGGCCACCTGCGTCACCTGATGCTGGCGCTGGAGCGGCCGGCGGCCGGGAAAGGCACGGACCTCACGGCGCCGCTGGAACGCATCACCTCGCTCATCCGCAAGCGGGGGATGGTGGTGTTGATCTCCGACTTCCTGGCCCCGCTCGATCGCCTGGAGCGCAACCTGATCGCCCTGACGGCGAGTGGGCACGAGTTGACCGTGTTCCAGGTGCTGGATCCCGCGGAGCTGACGCTCGGGATCGAGCAGGCGGCCCTGTTCGAGGATGTGGAGTCGGCGCGGACGCTGTACGTGGATCCGGCGCAGGCCCGCACGGGCTACGTGAAGAAGTTCGAGGCGCATTGCGAGGCGCTGCGGGCCAGCTGCCGGAAGTTGGGCGCGAGCTTTCATTCGTTGCGGACCGACCAGGCGCTGGAGCTGGCGTTGTTTGAATTTCTGCAGGCGCGGATGCGCCGGGGCCGGCAGGTGCGGCGGGCGCAGGGCGGAGGCCTGGCATGAACTTCCTCACCCCGTTGTTCCTCCTCGGTGGCCTGGCCCTGGCCGTGCCGGTGATCTACCACCTCGTGCGGCGGACGACACGCGAGCGCACCCGCTTCAGCTCGCTGATGTTCCTGCTGCCCAGTCCCCCGCGCCTGTCGAAGCGGCACCGGCTGGAGCACCTGCTGCTCCTGCTCCTGCGTTGTGCCGCGCTGGCGCTCCTGGTGCTGGGTTTCGCCCGCCCCTTCCTGGAACAGCCGCCGGTCGAGGATCCCAACTCCGGGCAGCCGAAGCGAACGGTGGTGCTCCTCGACGCGAGTGCGAGCCTGCGGCGGGAGGGCGCGTGGGCCGCGGCAGTGGCCCGCGCCGGCGAGGTGGTCCGCCGCGCCGGACCGGCCGACCAGCTGGCGCTCTTCACGTTTGATCGCAAGGCGACCGCGGTGCTCACCTTTGAGGAATGGAACCGCGCGGCTCCCGGCGATCGCGCGGCGATGGCGGCCGGCCGGCTGGCGGCGCTGGCGCCGACCTGGGGCGGCACGCACCTGGGCACCGCGCTGGTGACCGCGGCGGAGGCGTTGGCGGAGGACGACGGCAAGGCCGCGCCGGGTCCGCGTCAGGTCGTGCTGATCAGCGATCTCCAGGCGGGCAGCCGCCTGGACGGGCTGCAGGCCTACGAGTGGCCGAAGGGGGTGGAGTTGCGCGTCGAGGCCGTGGCGGCCGGTAGCCCGACGAACGCCGGGCTCCAACTCGTGGCCGATGCGCCCGAGGCCGTGCGCGCCGCCGATGCCCCGGTGCGCGTGCGGGTCACAAACGCCCCGGAGGCCAGGCGCGAACAGTTGCGTCTCGGGTGGGTGAAGGCCGGCGGCGCGGCGACCGGGACTCCCGAGTGGGCCACGGATCCCGTGGAGGCCTATGTCCCGCCGGGTCAGAGCCGCACCCTCCTGCTGGCACAACCGCCGGCGGGAACGGGCGCGACGGAAATCCGGCTCACGGGGGACGAGGAGAGTTTCGACAATTCCCTGTTCTTTCTTCCTCCGACCCAGCAGCGCCCGACGGTGCTCTGGATGGGTGGCGAGGCGCCCAGCGATGCGCGGCAGCCGTTGTTCTTCCTCCGGCGCGCCCTGGCGGAAACCTCGCGGGTCGCCGTGCAGGTGATCCACCGGACGCCGCAGGCCGGCTTCGCACCGGCGGAACTGTCAGCGGCGGGCCTGGTGCTGGTGGCCGGGGCGATTCCGACCGAGACGGCGGCGGGTCTGCGCGCCCTGGCGGAAGGCGGCAAGACCATCGTGTTCCTGCCGCGGCGCGGCGAGGCGGCGGAAGGCGCCACCTTGGGGGTGCTGCTCGGCCGCGGCCCGGTGGCGCTCTCCGAGGTGCGGCCGACGTCGTACGCGATGTTGTCAGAGATCGACTTCCAGCACCCGCTGTTCGCCCCGTTTGCCGATCCGCGTTACAGCGACTTCACGAAGATCCACGTTTGGAAGTACCGAAAGGTCGCCATGCCGGAACTCGGCGGTGGCCGGGCCCTGGCGAAGTTCGATTCCGGGGATCCGGCTTTGGTGGAGGTCCCGATCGGCAAGGGCCGCGTGCACGTCCTGACCACCGGTTGGCAACCGGAGGACAGCCAGCTCGCGGTCTCGTCCAAGTTTGTGCCCCTGCTCTGGTCGTGGCTGGAGTCGAGCGGGGCGGTTGGGACCCTGCCGACGCAATTCGTGATTGGGGACGCGGTGCCGGTGCCTCCGGACCTCGGTGCGACCGCGGTGCGCGGCCCGGACGGCGGGGAGGTCGCGCTCGCCCCGGGGGCGGCCGAGGTCTCCGGCACCTTGCGGCCGGGTGTCTACGACGTCACGGGCGGGGCGCGCCGGGTACGCTTTGCCGTGAACCTGGATCCCAGCGAAAGCCGGACCACGCCCCTGGGACTCGATGAACTCGAGCAGTTGGGCGTGCCGGTGACGCGTGCCGAGGCGAAGCCGGTGGCCGCGCCTGGACAGAAGACGCTTCTACAGGGAATCGAGGCCGAGAACCGCCAGAAACTCTGGCGTTGGTTCATCCTCGCGACGCTGGCCGTGCTCCTCGTGGAGTCGGCGATTGCCGGCTGGACGGCGCGACGCGAGGCGGGTGCAACCGGAGAGATGACATCACCATGAATGACGCTTTTTTGAGAAACCGGTTGGAACGGGTCGCGCGCCGCTACCGTTGGTTCGCGCTCTGGCGCAAGCTGGCGGCGTGCTGGGCGGGGGCGGCCCTGATCACGGTGGCGGTGGCGTGGGTGCAGGGCAGCCTCGGGCAGGTCTCGCCGGCCGCGTTGCCGGTGGTGCTGATCCTGGTGATCGTGACGGTGGCGGTGGTGGTGGTGCGGCATCTCCTCGCTGCGACGGACTATCGCTGGCTCGCGCAGAAGATCGAACGCAAGCACCCGGACCTCGATGGCGTCCTGCTGACGGCCGTGCAGCAAACGCCGGGAGGCAGCGAGGAACAGGGTTATCTCCAGTACCGCGTGATTCAGGAAGCCACAATCAAGAGCCAGGAGCAGGACTGGCGCGATGTGCTACCGCCGTCGCGCTTCCTGATCGGCCAGGTGATTCACCTCCTGGCCTTGGCGCTATTCGGCCTGGCCCTGACCAACCTGCGGGTCACGCCCATCCTCGGGGAAGCCCCGCGCTGGGTGGGCAACGATGGCGTGTCGGTGACGCCGGGCGACACCAAGGTGGAGAAGGGCGACAGCCTCGTGGTCCTGGCTCGCTTCGCCGGCGCCCTGCCGCCGACCGTCGGCCTCGTGGTGCGCGAGAATGGGGTGCCACCGCGGACGATCCCGCTGGTGAAGAGCCTGGCGGACCCGGTGTTTGGCGGCAGCGTGCTCGAGGTGGCCAGCGACTTCACCTACCATCTGGAATACCGGGGGCAGCGCACGCGGGACTTCACCGTGAAGGTCTTCGAGCATCCCCGGCTGCTGCGGGCCGATGTGGCGTTGAAGTTTCCGGACTACACGCGGCTGGCACCCAAGCGCATCGAGGACACGCGGCGGGTCAGTGCGGTGGAGGGGACGCAGCTGGATTTCGCCCTGCAACTCAACAAGCCCGTCAAAATCGCGCGTCTGATCGGCCGGGGCGAAAAGAAGGAAATCCTGGATCTCTCGGTCGTGCCCGGCCAGCCGGCGGCGACGCTGGCGGCGCACGTGCCGAAGAAGAGCGGCACCTACG
The DNA here is from genome assembly GCA_016222805.1 of Verrucomicrobiota bacterium. Taxonomy (GTDB): domain Bacteria; phylum Verrucomicrobiota; class Verrucomicrobiia; order Opitutales; family Opitutaceae; genus ER46. Next base: position 152,667 of record JACRQG010000011.1, read on the forward strand.
ACCTGCAGCTGGTGGATGAGGAAGGGCGTGCCAACAAGGTGGCGGCGCCGTTCGTGATCGACGTGCAGCCCAACCGGCCGCCGGAGATCCGGCTGGCGCTCCCGCGCGGCGACGTGCGGCCCTCGGCACTCGAGGAGGTGACTTTCGATGGCACGGTCTGGGATGATTTTGGCACGCCGGCCTACGGGATCGCCTACGCGCTGGCGGGCGGAGAGCCGAAGTTCGTGGAACTCGGGCGCGATGGCGGCCCGAAGGAAAAGCGCCTGTTCGGCCACGTGCTGAGCCTCGAGGCCCTGGGCGCGAAACCGGACGACCTCGTCTCGTGGTATGCGTGGGCGGATGACATCGGCCCGGACGGACAGGTGCGCCGCACCAGCGGGGACCTCTACTTCGCGGAGGTGCGGCCGTTCGACGAAATCTTCCGGGAAAGCCAGAATCAGGAATCCGGCGAGCAGCAGGAGCAGCAGGGCAACCGCGGCCAGCAGGCGCGCCGGCTCTCCGAGTTGCAGAAGCAGATCATCAGCGCCACCTGGAAACTGCAGCGCGAAGGAGCCAAGCCGGGGTACCCGGCCGATGCCAAGGTAGTGTTGGAATCCCAGGAGCAGGCCCTCGCGCAAGCCGGCGAAGCCGCGGAGGAGGCGCGCTCCCCGCGACAGCAGGCATTGTGGAAGTCGGTCACGCAGGAGATGGAGAAGGCGATTGAGCGGCTGAAGGACGCCGCCCAGCTGCCGGCGCCGCTGGCGCAGGCCCTTCCGGCGGAGCAGGCGGCCTACCAGGCGCTGCTCAAGCTGCAGGCGCGCGAGACCAACGTCACCCGGCGCAACCGCCAGCAGGGCGGAGGTGGCGGCGGACAACAGGGCAACCAGCGCCAGCTGGATCAGCTCGACCTGCAACAGTCCGAGAATCGCTACGAGACCCAACGGGTGGCGCGCTCCCCCCAGAACAAGGAGCGCCGCGAACAGCTCGCGGTGCTCAATCGGCTCCAGGAACTCGCCCGCCGGCAGCAGGACATCAACGACCGCCTGAAGGAGCTGCAGACCGCTCTCCAGGAGGCGAAGACGGAGCAGCAGAAGGAGGACATCCGCAAACGCCTGAAGCGCCTCGAGGAGGAGCAGCGTCAGATGCTCGCCGATGCCGATGAACTGCGCCAGCGGATGGATCGCGCCGAGAATCAGTCGGCCATGACGCAGCAGCGCCAGCAGCTCGACCAGACGCGGGAGGACATCCAGAAGGCGGCGGATGCCGCGGCGGACGGCTCGGTGTCGTCGGCCCTGGCCTCCGGCACGCGGGCCCAGCGGCAGCTGCAGGAAATGCGGGAGGACCTGCGCAAACAGAACTCCAGCCAGTTTTCCGAGGAACTGCGCCAGATGCGCAGCGAGGCCCGCGACCTGGCCCAGCGGCAGGAGGAGCTCAGCCGGAAGCTCGACCAGCTCGCCGACGGCCAGTCGCAGCGTAAGACGCTCGGGGAATCGGGCGAGCGCAAGGAAGTGCTGGACCAGCTGGCGGAGCAGAAGGAACGGACCGGACGCCTGCTGGAACGCGCCACCCAGGTTTCGGAGCAGGCGGAAAACACCGAACCGCTGCTGGCGCGGCAGCTGTACGACAGCATCCGCAAGGTCACCCAGGACGATGCCAACTCCGTGCGGCAGATCCGCTCGGAATTGCTTGGGAGCGGGATGATGACCCGCGACATGTACGATCGCCTGCAGAAGGCGCAGGATCGCGAGGAGGGTGGCCGGGCCTTTGATCTCACGCGCGATCTGCTGCGCGAGGGTCTGGTGCCGCAGGCCCGGCAGGCCGGGCAACGTGCGCGCGGGGAAATCGAGGACTTGAAGCGCGGCGTGGAACGCGCCGCGGAGAGCGTGCTGGGCGACGACGCCGAGCAGCTCAAGCTGGCGCGCTCCGAACTCGACGCTCTTACCGATCAGCTCCAGCGCGAGATCGCGCAGGCCGGACGGCCGCCGGGCTCCGCGCGGGACGGGGAGTCGGGTCGGTCACCGGGCGAACAACCCGGGAGCCAGCCCGGCCGCGAGCAGCCAGGTGAGCGAACCGCGCAGGCGGGCGAATCCCGGCCGGAAGGTTCCGAACCGGGCCAGCGCGGGCAACCCGGACAGGAGGGCCAGCGCGGCGCCGGCAACCGGGGAGAGCGTGCGCAACAAATGGCGGGCAACGATGGCCGTTCGCCGGGCGAGCAACCGGGGCAGGAAGGGCAGCAACCCGGACAGGGCCAGGGGGGGCGGGGCGAGTCGCGCCAGGAAGGCCGTACCGCAGCCGCGGGTGGCGAGGGGGGCGGCGGCCTTCGGCGGCTGGAGGAGCGCGACGGCCAGGCGCGCGATCCACGCAATCGGGGGGCACTGGCCGAGGCGAACCGAACGCGCACGCCGCAGATCGGTGGCGGAGGGTCCAACGAATTGGGTGGCCTGTCCGTGGACCTGCTCTCCCGCGGTGGCGACCGCTGGGGTGGCGGCCTGGGCGGCGCGGAGTTTGGCCCCGTGTACCGGGGACCGCTCACCGGCGACGAATTCAACCGCTGGACCGAGCGTCTGCGCGACGTCGAGGAACTCGTCGACTCCCCGGAGTGGCGAAACGCAATCGCCGCGGCGCGGGAGCGGGCGCGGCTCATCCGGCGCGATTTCCGCCAGGATCTGAAGAAGCCCGATTGGACCGTGGTGGAGCTGCAGATTGTGAAACCGCTCGTGGAGGTGCGGAACCGCGTGGCGGAAGAACTGGCGCGGCGCGATTCGAAGGATTCCCTCACGCCGATCGACCGCGACCCGGTGCCGAACCGTTACGCGGAATCGGTGCGGCGGTATTACGAGGAGCTGGGCAAAGACAAATGAGCGGAGATCCGAGAATCTATCGTCAAACGGGTGAGGGCTGTGGCGCCGTCGCGCGTGGCCGGACCCGATTGGCGTCGATGGCGAGTGAAACCCGGAGGGCCGGGGTCGCCGCCCCCGGCTACAACATGCGAAAGGCGTCCTACCTGTGGGCGCGACGACCTCGTCGCGCGCCAGCGGGCGAGCCGGTCCCCCAGGCGCAATCTCAATCCCGGGCCGTTGTAGCCGGGCGCGCCGAGCCCGGCCTCGGTGGGGTCTTCGGTGCGATTCTCGCGGGGCGGGGTCGCCCCGCCTACCGGGGGGAAGTCGGGTTGTATTCCCACGCATGATCTCGTCGCTCACCTTTTCCGGTCTGCAGTGGCTCTGGCCGATCGTGGGCCTGGGCGCCCTGGCGGCGGTGATCCTCGTGCTGAGCTATCGCGCGGCGGCCGGGTTTCGGCTGCGCTGGGTGTGCCTGGGGCTGAAGGCCCTGGGAATCGTCGCGCTGGCCCTGTGTGTGCTCGAACCGCTCTGGCTCGGTCAGCGGGCCCGGCCGGGCGCCAACCTGTTTGCGGTGGTGGCGGACAACAGCCAGGGCCTGCAGATCCGCGACGCGGGGCAGGCGAAGAGTCGCGGCGAGGAATTGCGGACCGTCCTCGATTCGCAGGCGGCACCCTGGCAGGGCGCGCTGGCGTCAACGTTCGACGTGCGTCGCTATCTTTTCGATACACGGCTGCAGGCGACCAGGGATTTTTCCGACCTGCGGTTCGATGGCCGGGCGACCGCGCTGGGGGCGACGCTGCGGACGCTGGCCGATCGTTTCCAGGGCCGCCCGCTGGCGGGCGTGCTGCTTTTCACGGACGGAAACGCCACGGACCTGGGCGCCGCCGGCGTCCCCGACCTGCGCGGATTGCCGCCGGTTTATCCCGTCGTCGTCGGGCGGCCGGACGCGGTCCGCGACATCGCCGTGCAGCAAGTCTCCGTCGGGCAGAGTTCGTTCGAGGACGCGCCGGTGACGCTGCAGGCGGATGTCTCCACGGCGGGTTACCGGGGGCGTCCGATCACGGCGCGGTTGGTGGATCGCGCGGGCAAGGTCGTGCAGGAGCAGACAGCGACGGCGCGGGCGGACGGCGAATCCCTCGCGTTTCGTTTCCGTCTCAAGCCGGAGCAACCCGGGCTTTCCTTTTACCAGGTGCGCGTCAACGGCCCGGGCCAGGAAGGCCCCGCCCCGGCGACGGAGACCCGGACGGAGGAGGCCACCCTGGCTAACAACGCGCGCGTGTTTGCCGTGGATCGCGGGCAGGGGCCGTTTCGCGTGCTCTATGTGTCCGGGCGGCCCAATTGGGAGTTCAAGTTCCTCAACCGCGCGGTGCAGGTCGACGAGCAGGTGCAGCTGGTCGCCCTGATCCGCGTGGCCAAGCGGGAACCCAAGTTCGACTTCCGTGGCCGGGCCGGCGAAACCAGCAACCCGCTGTTCCGTGGCTTCGGCAACCAGTCGCCCGACGAGGTGCAGCGCTACGACCAGCCCGTCCTCGTCCGGCTCAACACGCGGGACGAGATCGAACTGCGCGCCGGATTTCCCCGGACGCCGGAGGAGCTGTACGGCTACCACGCCGTCATCCTCGATGACCTCGAGGCGGAGTTCTTTTCACCGGATCAGGCGGCGCTGTTGCAGAAGTTTGTGTCCGAGCGCGGGGGCGGCTTCCTGATGTTGGGTGGCATGGAGTGCTTCCAGGAAGGCAAGTACCTGCGCACCCCCATCGGTGAGATGCTGCCGGTGTACCTCGACCTCGACGAAGGCGGGGCCGAGCCGCCGGGAAAGGTGCAGTTCCAGCTCTCGCGGGAAGGCTGGCTGCAGCCCTGGGCCCGCCTGCGCGACAACGAGAGCGACGAGCGGGCACGGCTCGACGCGATGCCGCCGTTCGAGGTGTACAACCGGGTCCGGGCCCTGAAGCCGGGGGCGAGCGTGATCGCCTCGGTCCGCGACGAGAAGGGCAACGAGCTTCCCGCCCTGGCGGTGCAGCGCTTTGGCCGCGGTCGCACGGCAGCCCTGATGGTGGGCGATCTGTGGCGGTGGGGCATGCGCGATGCGGCTTCGCACGAGGATATGGATCGCTCGTGGCGCCAGCTGGTCCGCTGGCTGATCGCGGATGTGCCGCTGCGCATTCAGGCGACGGCGGAACCAGTGCCGGCGGATGCGAACGGCGCCGTGCGCGTGCAGGTGCGCGTGCGCGACGAGAAGTTCCAGCCGGTCGACGACGCGCGGGTCACCGTGGAGGTGGAGCCGGTGGTGTTTGCGGGCACTGCCGGTGCTGGCGGCGCGACCCTCAAGCTCGAAGCCGAGGCATCGACGGGGGAGCCCGGGCTTTACCAAGTGACCTATGTGCCGCGGCAGACCGGGGGTTTCCGGGCGGTCGCCACGGTCAAGAATCAGGCCGGGAACGATCTGGGGCGCGGCGAGACGGGGTGGAGCACGGACCTGGCGGCGGAGGAGTTTCGGTCACTGGTCCCGAATGTCGCCCTGCTGGAGGAAATTGCGCGCAAGACCGGCGGCGAGGTGGTGGCGGTCGGCGACCTGGAGAAGTTCGTGCGCCGGCTGCCGGAGTTGAAGGCCCCGGTGATGGAAACCTGGTCGTACCCGGCGTGGCACACGCCGCTGATGTTTGGCTTTGCCCTCGCGTGCCTCCTGGCGGAATGGGGACTGCGGCGCTGGAGGGGAATGCCATGAGGATCCTCAACCGGATGCTGCTATCCGCGGTGCTGCTCGGAGGAATGGCCGGGTGGGTGTCCGCGCAGTCGACTGTCATTGTTGTCCAGGGTGCCGGCGGCGAGACGGAGTTCGCGGCGGATTTCGACCAGCAGATCAAAGCGTGGATGGAGGTAAGCGCGAAGGCCGGGGCGAAGCATATCGCCATCGGCACCGGTTCGGGAGAGGGACCCCTGACGGACCGCGACCGCCTGCAACAGGCGCTGGCTGCGGAAGAGAAGGCGGGATTGGCCGAACTTTGGCTCGTGCTCGTAGGCCACGGGACCTTCGACGGGCGCGAGGCCAAGATGAACCTGCGCGGGCCGGATGTGACGGCGGCGGAACTCGCCGACTGGCTGAAGCCCTTTCAGCGACCGCTCGCGGTCTTGCACACGACATCGTCGAGCGCCCCTTTCCTCGCAAAGCTGTCCGCCCCGGGTCGGGTGGTGGTGAGCGCGACCCGCAGCGGCTACGAGCACAACTACGCCCGCTTTGGGAAGTTCCTCGCGGAGGCCATCGTCGATCCCAAGAGCGACCTCGACAAGGACGGCCAGATTTCGCTGCTGGAATCGTTCCTCAGCGCCTCGCACCGCACGACGGAATTCTACAAGACGGAGAGCCGGCTCGCGACGGAGCACGCCCTGATCGACGACAACGGCGACGGCCTCGGGACGCCGGCCGACTGGTTCCGCGGGGTGGTGGCAACCAAGCGCGCGCGGGACGGTGCCGCCCTCGATGGTCCGCGCGCCCACCAGATGCACCTGGTGCGGAGTGCCGCGGAGCAGCTCCTGTCGCCGGAGATCCGGGCGCGGCGCGATCGCCTCGAACTGCAGGTGGCCGAATTGCGCGCCCGCAAGGCCAAGATGCCGGAGAAACAGTATTTCGAGGATTTGGAAAAGCTGCTGCTCGAACTGGCGGCGCTCTACGACGGCACCTGACCGGAAGTCGCACGCCAGGCCGTTGCCGCGCTGGTCGGAGTGAAAGCGGGGACAAGGAAGGGACCACGAGGTCGCTTTCTCGCCGTCGGCGGGCTGCGCTGAAGCGCGTCCACAGAGGACCGGCGGCGACGCAAACGCGGCTTCAGGAAGCGAGCTCCGAATCGCATTCCGCCGACCCGATGGCGGCGAGGGCGGCGGCCCGCATCTGGCTTCCGACCCGGAGGATGACGTTGCACACATTCTCCTGCACGATGGCATCTTCGGGTGGGACCGGACAGCCGCGGCGTTCGCCTTCGAGCCAGGTTTCGTCGGCGATGATCTTCTGGATGTACTGCAGCTCGGTGGAAAGGAAGGGCGTGGGCGAAGGCATGGACGCGGCGTGGGTGTCGGTCTGGAAATCGGCCCATTCGAGCTTCGACCTTATCGGGATTTTCCCGATTCCCGATGCGGGTTTCCCGAGGTGGGTAGCAACAGCGGGGGGGGCCGGCGGCACCCACGGGCTCCACAACTTCGGGCTGGCGTAGGCGAGGACATCGCAGCGACTTCTGCACCCGTCCGCGGTCGAGCATCACAGTGGGAAACGCGGTCGCAGGCAGGCGGAGCGTTGGCGTGGCCGCGGAAGTTTTCCTTCACGTCCAACCTCGAGACTGGTTCCTGCCTTTATCGCTCGAACGGCCAGAAGTGGAAGAACTGGAGGAAAAACACCACCGCGAGTCCATAGCCCAGCGGGGTCAGGCGATCCAGGCGGCCGAGCGCGAGGGCGAGCAGGGCGGCGGCGATGAGCCCGAGGCCGATGCCCTCCGCGATGCTGAAGGTGAGCGGGATGGCGAGAATGGTCAGAATCGCCGGCGCCGCGGTCGCGAAGTCGCGCAGGTCGATTTCCACGATCGACTGCATCATGAAGATGCCGACGATCACCAGCGCCGGCGCGGTGGCGGCGGCCGGCACCATCAGGATCAGCGGCGTGAGGAAGAGCGCGAGCAGCAGCAGGGCCGCGGTCGTGAGGGTCGTGAGACCGGTGCGACCGCCGGCCTCGACCCCGGAGGCGGATTCGATGTAGCTGACCACGGTCGAAGTGCCGCAGACGGCGCTGAGCAGCGTCGCGAGCGAGTCGGCGATCAGGGCCCGGCCGGCGCGCGGCAGCGTGCCGTCGGGGCGGAGGAAGCCGGCGCGCTGCGTGACTCCGATCAAGGTGCCGATGTTGTCGAACAGATCCACCATCAGCAGCGTGAGAATCAAGGGCAGGGCCATGAGGATGGCGTTGCTGTTGGTGAGGAACTGGAAGGTGAGCTTGCCGAAGACCGGCGCGGCGGAGGCGGGCAGGGCGAAGAAGGACTCGGGCCACGCCGTGACCATCCGGCCGCCCGCGCCGCGCACGAAGAGCCCCGCCACTGTAATCGCGCCGATGCCGAGCACGATCGCGCCCGGCACGCGCCGGGCGACGAGGACGGCGGTGAGGGCGATGCCCGCGAGGCACAGGGCGACCGGGCCGGAGGCGAAATTGCCATGGGTGACGAAGGTGGCCGGGCTGGCCACGACAACGCCGCCGTTCTTCAGGCCGATGAAGGCGATGAAGAGCCCGATCCCGCAGGTGATTGCGGTCTTCAGGGCCGCGGGGATCGCGGCGACGATTTTTTCGCGGATGCCGGTGACGGACAGGAGCAGGAAGAGGACACCGTTGACGAAGACCATCCCGAGCGCCTCGGTCCACGGTACGCCGCGTCCCTCGACCAGGGTGTAGGTGAAGTAGGCGTTGATGCCCATGCCCGGGGCGAGGGCGATCGGGTAATTCGTCAGCAGCGCCATCAGCGTGGTCGCGATGGCGGCGGTCAGGGCCGTGACGGTGACGAGCGCCGTCTTGTCCATGCCAGTCCCGGCGAGGATCGCGGGATTCACCGCGAGGATGTAGGCCATCGCGGCAAAGGTGGTGAGGCCGGCCTGGAGTTCGCGGGCGACGGTGGTGCGGTTTTCCTCGAGGCGAAAGAGGCGCGGGAGCATGGTTCCGGGATGGGGTGGGAGAGTTGCGGATTGCGCGCGCGTCGGCAACGGACGAGTTTCGCGGGCGCCCGTCATGCCGGTCATTGACTGCCACGTTCACCTGTACCCGCCGGAGCTCAACGCCGCGCCAGAGGCCTGGGCGGCGGCGCGAGGGGAGCGGCATTGGGCCACCCTGTGCACCCGGCGGCGGCGCGATGGGCGACCCGTGCAGGGTTTTCCCACCGTGGGCGACCTCTTGCGGGATCTCGACCGGGCGGCGATCGACCGCGCGGTGCTGCTCGGCTGGTATTGGGAGCAGCCGGAGACCTGCGCCTGGCACAACCGCTTTCTGGCCTCGTGCGTGCGCGCGCACCCGGATCGACTCGACGCCTTTGCCACCGTGCATGCCGGTGCCGGCCGGGAAGTCTGCCTGGCGGAGATGGCGCGGGCCCGCGAGGAGGGCCTCAAGGGCCTCGGCGAACTGTGTCCGCCGGCCCAAGGCTATTCGTACACGGAGGAGACCCTCCGAGACGTGCTGAGACAGGCGGCCGCGTGGGGCTGGCCGGTGAACCTGCACGTCACGGATCCGTCGGGACGGGCGTACCCGGGCAGGATCGAGACGCCCCTCGACGAGGTACGCGCGCTCGTGCGAAGCCATCCCGGCACACCCTTCATCCTCGCGCACTGGGGAGGGTCATTGGCGTTTGGGTGGAGCGGCGACGAAACCCAGCCAGATAACGTCTATTTCGACACGGCGGCCTCGCCGCTGCTCTACGGGGTGGAGGTGTGGGCGCGGGAGTTGCCCCGGGTGGGGGCAGGGCGGGTACTGTTTGGTTCGGATTATCCCCTGCACCTATATCCGAGGAACGAGGAGCAGGACGGACTGGGTCGATTCGTCGCCGAGGCGCGCGCCGGCGGGGCGGAGGCAGCCGTGTTCGGCGGCAATTTGCGTCGGCTGCTGGAGGGCGTCCGGTGAAACGTGGCTTCGCGGCGGCGCCGCTGACCCTTGCCGCGCACCTGGGAGGGGCGTTTCGGTTTCTGGCCCTGGCAGGGCTGGTCTGGGCCGCCGGTGCGGCGACTCCCGCAAATATGCCGGTGCCGCCGCCGCCGCCGGAGGTGGTGGAGGCGTTTGGCCTTTCGCCGCGGTACCGCAAGTGCGTGCTCGTTGAAGGATTGCCGGTGGTCGGGTCCGCGGCCGTGTCCGACTTTGGGATCCGCGAGGCGGCCTACCTCATTCGGAAGCAGATCGGCTGGCGGCCCGAGGTGCTGCGGGCGATGGCGCGGAACCAGGTGCGGTTCGTGGTGATGGCGCCGACGGAGATGACGACGGATGTGCCGGAACATGCGGATCTCGTGCCGCGCGAGTACTGGAACCGCCGGGCGCGGGGGCTGGGCGCGACGGCGGCGCGGCCGGCGGTGAGTTGCGGAGAGGAGAACCTCCTGTGCCTGCCCGGGGATCCTTACGGCACGGAGAACATCCTGATCCACGAGTTTGGGCACGCGATTCATGAGCGCGGACTGAGCCTGGTCGACCCGACATTCGACGTGCGGCTGCAGGCTGCATACGCGAAGGCCCGGGAGGAAGGGCGCTGGCGGGGCACCTACGCCGAGAAGAACCGCATGGAGTACTGGGCGGAGGGCACCCAATCGTGGTTCGACACGAATCGCGCCAACGATCGCGAGCACGGACCGATCGACACGCGGGAGAAGCTGAAGGTGCACGACCCCGATCTCGCGCAGCTGCTCACCGAGGTATACGGCGACTTCCCCTGGCGTTACCAGCGACCCGAGCGACGCACCGGGGAAGACCGGGCCCACCTCGCTGGGCTGGTGGTGGCTGACTTTCCCCGTTTCCGCTGGCCGGACTCGGCGCCACCCCTCGCGCAACAGGGAGTGGAACTGCCGTGGCTGTCCGGGGCGGAGGTGCCTTCCGCCTCACCACGGCAGGGCGGCCCCGCGACGGCGGTGCACGTGGTGAACCGCCGCTCCGGCGTCGTGTCGGTGTACTGGCTCGATTTCGAAGGAAAGCGGAGACACTACGCGGACCTCCCTCCCGGCCAGAGTCACCTGCAGGCCACCTACGCGGGACACGTGTGGATGGTCACGGAGCAGGATCACGTGATCGGGGCGGTCGTGGCGCGCGCCACGACGGGACGGGTCGAGATCCGCTGAGGGGCCAGGTCGTCAAGCCACCCCAATCCATCGGGCGCACGAAATACCCGGAACAGGCTGAAGACTCCGTCTTCCGGGTGTTCCGTCGCCAGCCCGGTCTTGGCGGTTGCCGGCGTCCTCAACCCGCGGCGTGCTCCAGTGGGACGGAACGGCCGGTGGTGGTTTCCCATCTCCCACGCCGGTGATCCGCACTTCGACGAGGGAGTCTACGAGCGAGATGACGGAGCGTGGGCGCGGGTCGTGGCACCGTCGACCCACTTGCCGCGGATGAGCACGACCCGCGGATGATCGGGCACCCCGTGCTCGCCGCGTTGAATCTGCTCGACGACGAGGTCCACCGCGGCGATCGCCACCTCACGGTAGTTCTGCTGGATCCCGGAGCAGTCGAGGTCGTTGTGGGGATCGATGTCGAGGTCCGCCACGCCGCAGTCGCGCGGAACCGCGACCCCGAGTTCGCGCAGCCAGCCGACGACAGTGGGGACCGGTGGAGACTGGGAAATCACGACGTCCGGCCGGTGCCGGAGGAACCACGGCGCAAAGACCTCGGCCGAGAGGCGGGGGGCGAGGAGGAGGGGCAGGCGGTGGAAGGCCGGTCTCCGGGACTGGAACGAGAGGAATGCGGCCGACCAGTGATGCATCGTCCGGGCGTCCGCGTCCACGGTGAGGGAAAGACCCGGTCGACGGTAGCCGAGCGCCTCCAGCTGCTGCAGGGCGAGGAACATCTCCTGGTATTGATGCTGGCACGCGCGGTGCAGTTCGTTGCGGACGCTGTATCCGGTGGCGGCGCAGGCAAAAGGGGTGAAATCGAACTCGAGCCGCTCCGTCCAGCGGGGGGCGCCGAGCAGCAACAATCCCTCGATGCCCCGGGCGAGGAGCACTTCGCGCAGACGCGTCGGGGTCATTCCCGGCTCGGCCAGCCAGTATTCGTCGAGGGCATATCCCTGTAGACGGGCCCGATCGACGGCCGCGGTGTACAGCAGTTCGAGATGCGGTATGGTCCGCCACGGGGACGGCTGCGGAAACTGCGTGATGATCCCGAGCGTGCCCCGTCCCCGGGTCGTGCGGGAATGCCGGAGATAGGACATCAGTTTCGCGATCTCCGGATCGCGCTGGTAACCCAGGCGGGCGGCGGTGCGCTGCACGCGCAGACAGGTGGCGGGGGGGATCGACGGATGGTTGCGCAGCGCCAGGGAAACCGCGGCACTCGAGAGCCCGAGGCGCCGGGCAATCGTCTTCAGCGTGGGCCGTTCCGGGGACGGTTTCACTCAACGATTAAGTACGACCACAGTTGCGCCGGTTCCAACTCCAATTTCCTGTTCAGGCACCGTCCCGTGCAACGGGCGCCCCGGGGTCCGCGGCATCTTCCGGCCCGCCGGCCATGCCGCCGCCCGAGCTGTCCTGTCCGGCACGGCCGGTCCCAACCACCGTCCCGCCACGCTGCCTGCCATGAGACACCCTCACGCCGCCCTGCCCCTGCTCCTGACGCTTCTTTCGGCCGCAAAGCTGCCGGCCCAGTCAATCCCGCCTACGACCGGCGATCAGCCCCTGGTGCTGTCCGAGTTCCGCGTCGACACCACCCGGGACCGCGGCTACGTGGCCACCAACTCCACGACCGGCACGCGTCTGAACCTCGAGATCAAGGCCATCCCGCTCCCGATCGAGGTCATCACCCGCGAGTTCATCGACGACATCGGCGCCGTCGACATCAAGGAGGCGCTGGAGTATTCCGCCGGCATCGTTCAGGACCAGGTTGCCACCGCGAACAACTTTCTCTTCAGCCCTTCGGGCACCGGCGCCGCCGGTTCGCTGTCGCGCGACACCACGACCGTCAACATCCGCGGCCTGAACACCCGCTCCTTTCTGCGCAACGGTTTCCGCCAGGACACCGTGACCGACGTCATCAATCTCGACCGCCTCGAGGTCGCCCGGGGGCCCCAGTCCCTGCTCTACGGCGTTGCCTCGCTCGGCGGAGTTGTCGCCCTGACCCCGAAGTACCCCCGCGCCACCCCGCAGACGGATCTGCGCTTTGGCACCGGCAGCAACGACTTCTACCGCGCGGAGGTCTATCACACCGGTCCGCTCTGGAAATCGAAAACCGACAATCGCTTCGTGAACTACGGCGCGGGCCTGGTCTACCAGACCCTGAGCAGCCGCTCCGATTTCGATGATCGCACGCGCGTGTTGTTCACCCCGGCGGTGGAGTTTCGCCCGTTCCGCGACACCACCGTCTTCGTCGATGTCGAATACGGCCGGTTCGAGAGTGAGGGTACGGGCTTCCAGGATCTGGCCGATTCCAGCGCCGGCAATGTCCGCCATCCCCTGACCCGCCAGCTGATCGCGGAGAATCTCAACGAGTGGAACGAGACCCGCATGGTGGCGAGGGATGTGTTCGGCCGGGATCGCCTCTATCGCTGGAGTGGACCGGATACCTATTCGAAGGACGATTACTTCAACGGCACCGTCGAGGTGACGCAGAAGCTCCTGCCCGGTCTCACCGCGGTGCTCGGCGGCAATTACTCCGACCGCCGCAACGAGCGCTGCACCATCAGCGGCTCCGTGCAGCGCACCACCACCGCCGGCCCTGCCGTCGCTCCCACGTCTCCGGGGCGCTGGACCCCGCTGGGTCCCGATCCCGTCAGTCCCAACCTCACCCAGTGGAAGTCCGTCGGCTACGGCTGGGGCTATGCCGAGACGCACAAGTATATCCGCCAGGCCCGCGTCGATCTCAATTACGAGTTCACCCTCTTTGGCCAGCGGCAGAGCCTGCTGTTGGGGCGCACCGACCAGGTGGTGAAGCAGAGCGACCTCTCCACCACCCAGGTCACCAGCAACACGCCCGGAAGCCCGACGCAGGGTTTCCTGCCGTTCGCGGCGCCAGAGTACATCCGCTACGCGGGTGAGCAGTTCCGGCCGTTCCGCGACTCGGTCTTCACCGAATGGGACACCGGCCGCTACGCCGTCTATCAGGGCCGCTGGTGGAAGGATCGCCTCACCACCATCGGCGGCTGGCGCAATGAACGCTACCTGGTGCGCAGTTACTATTCGTCGTTCGTGAAACAGGACCCGACCCAGCCCGACACCGCTCTGGCCAACTGGATCCTCCCGTCGACGCCCGACCCGGCGAGCCTCGTCAATGCCGCGGGCCAGGCGCGCATCGTGAACGGCTACCGCTTCGGCGCCGTGCCGCAGCGGGACGACACCTTCACGCTCGGCGTGAACGCCGCCCTCACGCGTGACCTGAACCTCTACGCCGTGAGCGCAGGCGGAATCTTTCCCAACACCGGGCAGCGCGACGGCGCGGCGAATCCGTTCAAGCCGGAGCGCACCCAGAGCCGCGAACTCGGCGCCAAGTTTGACCTGTGGAAGAATTCCGGCGGGCGCGCCCGGATCTCCGCCACCGTGGCGTATTTCGAGGTCGATCGAGAGAATGCCATCTACAACTTCGCCTTCGCGCCTCAACCCCGCTCGAACAACCAGGCGACGCTCCGCGCCGGCTTCACCGGCAACGGGGTCGCCACCGGCACCGGCCCCGGCGCCTACTCGGTGCACAATTCCGGCTACACGACTTTCCAGACCAATCAGCCGGTCACCTACCTGCTCCCCGTCAGTTATATCGCCCCGGCCGATCTCAACCATCCGCGCGTGACCGGTGCACCCCAGCAGAGCGGCTTCCTGCTCGTGGACTACGCGTCGCTCGGCACCTCCGCCAATGATCCGCTCCGCCGCGCGATGGAGGCAGCCGCGGCCGATCCCGCGACCAACACCGCCCTGCAGGGCGCTACCGTCGGCACCGGAGCCACCGCGCTCAACGCCAACAATGGTTACGCCCTCAATCGCAACTCCGACGTCGCCTACGACGATCGCTCCAAGGGCATCGACGCCCAGATCTACCTGAACCTCACGGACAACCTCAGCACGGTCATCACCTATACCCATCTCATCCAGGCGGTCACCGGCGGCTTCGAGATCGTCGACCAGCCGTCCAGCACGGAATACGATTCCTGGTGGCGCTACCTCCGCTACACGACCGACGACGCCCGCGCCGTGTCGCTCGACGAATCCAAGGCCACGGTCAACAAGGTAGGCGCGATTGGCCGTCGAACCAGCGATGTGCCCCGAAACGTCTGGGCGGTGTGGAACAACTACAAGTTCACCACCGGCCGCCTCCGCGGTTTCGAGGCCAGCCTGGGGGTCACGATCAACGGTCCGCGCCACGGCGAGCAGGTGATCGACAATGGCCTCCGCGATCGCTCCAACGACGAAAACCGCCGCTACCGTCCCCAGATCCCGATGGAATACAAGATCAACGCCGCCTTCGCGTACCGTGGCGACCTCTTTGGACGCCGGTGGAACATCCGCCTGAATCTCACCAACCTCCTCGACGACCAGAAGATGGTGAGCACGAATACCTCCACGTTGTTCATGAATCCGGCCACCGGGGCCCTGGTGACCTCGACGACTCCGGGCGCCGAGCGGATTACCGTCTCGAATCGCGCTATCCGCTACTTCGAACCGCGCTCCTTCCGTCTCAGCATCAGCACGCGTTTGTGAGCCATCGGACCGCGAAGTGCCTGACGGCCTGCGCGCTGTTGGCTCTGGGCTTTGGCGCCGCCAGCGCGCCGGCCCAGCGCGGACCGGGGCGCGAACACCAGGTGCCGCTCGCGAACGGGGTGGTGCTGCGCTTGGTCTGGATTCCGCCCGGGACTTACTGGCGCGGCAGCGGGCCGGGCGAGGCGGGTCGCGATTCCGATGAAGGTGCCCGTCATGAGGTGACGATTAGCCGGGGATTCTACCTCGGCGTCCACGAAGTCACCCAAGCCCAGTGGACGGCGGTCATGGGCACCCAACCGGCCGCGTTCCGGCGGGGGGTGGAGGCGCCGCAGCGGCCGGTAGAGTCGGTCTCCTGGGAGGACTGTGGGCGTTTTCTCGCTCGGCTCGGCCAGCTCGGCGTGGGACGATTCCGCCTGCCGACCGAGGCAGAGTGGGAGTACGCGGCCCGGGCGGGTACCACCACCCGTTTCCCGTGGGGTGATGACCCGCGGGAGTTCGAGACCCACACTTATGCGTGGGCCAACAGCCGTTCCTACGCGGTCACCCATCCGGTCGGCAGCAAGCCACCCAATGCCTGGGGGCTCCATGACATGCACGGCAACGTCTGGGAGTGGTGCAGCGATTGGTACGCTCCCTATGCGGCCGGTCCTCAGCGCGATCCCGTTGGACCGCCGGCGGGCCGAGAAAAGGTGTTTCGCGGGGGGAGTTGGTACGATTTCCCCGTCAGCCTGCGATCGGCCAACCGGCATCGGCACCCGCCGGAGAGGCGCTACACCGCCATCGGACTGCGGTTGGTCTGGGAGCCGGAGGAGACCAGATGAGGAGCCGACGCTTCCGGGCCCGCGGGCTGCTGGCCGCTGTCGTGGTGGCCGGAGTCGCGTCGGCGGCGCCATGGCAGGAGCGCCTGGTCACGCTCACCGAGGGCGTCGCTTTCACCTTTGTCCAGCTCCCGGCGGGTCGGTTTGTCATGGGCAGTCCGGACAACGAAACGGGACGGGCGCGGGACGAGGGGCCGCAACGGGAGGTGACGTTGTCGCAATCGTTCTGGCTGGGGAAGTACGAGGTCACGCAGGCGCAATGGCTCGCAGTGATGAAGGCGAATCCCGCGACCTTTCAGGACTACGCCACCTCGGAGGCGCATCCCGTCGAGGGCGTGTCCTGGCTGGACGTGCAGGAGTTTGTGGCCCGGCTGAATACGCGCGGGCTGGGGCGATTCCGGTTGCCCACTGAGGCGGAGTGGGAGTACGCCGCCCGGGCGGGCTCGGCGGACCGTTTCCCGTGGGGTGAGGACCGGAATTTCGGCGCACTGGCGCAGCACGCGTGGTTTTATCCCCGGGCCGAAGGACGGAGCCATCCGGTCGGTGGCAAGCAGCCGAATCCCTGGGGGCTGCACGACCTCTTCGGTGGCGTATGGGAATGGTGCGCGGACTGGTATGCCCCGTACCCCTCGGGACCCGCCGTGGACCCGCAGGGCCCGGCAGAAGGTACGGATCGCTGCATTCGCGGTGGCAGCTGGTTCAATGAACCCGAGGCCCTGCGCAGCGCTAACCGGCATCGGCACCCGCCGGAATCGCGGCAAACCAATCTCGGCCTCCGGCTCGTTTGGGAGCCGCCGGCCGGGGGCAGCGGGGCAACCTTCCAGCGGCGGTCCGACGGCTCGGTGCCTTACGGATACCGGGCGATGCCGTCCGCGAGTTCCGGCCCCTGGTTCGTCCCGGTACCTGGCCATGTGCCGGTGGCTGCGGGCGAACATCCGCGGTTGCTTTTCCGCCGGACGGAACTGGCGGCACTTCGCGCGAAGGCGGCGACGCCGGAGGGGCGGGCAATGCTGCAGCGGCTGCGCCTGCTGCTCAGCGGTGGCAGCGGGGAGGGGCCACCGGCGCATTTCATCCCGGCAACGGCAGCCTACCCGAAGGAGCCCCTCGGACCCGCGCCGCCGGGAACGTTCACTGTGGGTCACGCGGCGGGCTATGGACTGCTGTATCAACTCACGGGAGACAGCCGGTTTGCCGACTGGGGGCGGGAGTGTTTCGAGCGGGCCCTGGCGGGCACGCGTGATCGCGATCCCCGGTACAGCTTCCGGCGTCCCGGCGGAGCACTGCGGGCCGGTCCGACGCTCGGCTGGCTGGCGGTGGGGTATGACCTTTGCTACGACGGTTGGTCGGTCGCGACCCGGGAACGGTTCGGTCGGGCGCTCGCCGAGTACCACGAAGTGCCCGACGAAGCCGCGCCGCGGGGACCAGTCACCCTCGAGAGCCTCGCCCGTGGCACGATGCCTCCCTACAGCAACCACTTTGGGATGCAGGTCGGCGGTGCCGCGCTCGCGCTGTTGGCCGTGCGCGGCGAACCGTGGACGGATCACTCGCGGGTCGAAGAGCTGCTCACCGCGGCCGCGCACGGCCTGATCCGAAACCTCGACGAGGGCTTTGGCGACGGCGGGTTCTTTGCCGAAGGGGACGGCACCGGGTCAATGGCGTCGCAGATCGTATTCCTCAGCGCGCTCCAGGCCTGGCGGAGCGCCGCGGGGCTCGATTTCTTCTCGGCGCCCCGGCCCAACGCCCGCCTGCTGACCCTCAAGTGGATCTACCAGACGGTCTTTCGCGAAGGTCGGCCGGAATTCTGGCCCGTCCGGGGAGGGTATCCCCAGAACGTTTGGTCGCGGACCGGGATGAGCGGCGCAGCCTACTTCGCGCTCGGCATGGGCAGCCTGCCTCCGGCGGAGCGAGGAGCGCTGCTGTGGTGTTATCAGCGCTTCCTGGCTGCCGCGGATGCCAGGGCGGGCACGCCGTTCGATACCGCCAGTGTCTATCCACAATACGCCGTCAGTGCGTTCGTGAGCTGGCCGGTGGGGGAGCCAGCGGTCGATCCCCGTCTCGTGCTGCCCCACGTCTACCGCGACTCGGTCGCGGGCTTCTTCTGCTGGCGCGACCGCTGGCAGGACGAGGACGACACCGTGGTCACGTTGCTCACCAATCCGGTGCGCGGCTACATGGGCGCGCCGGCGGATCGGACCCTCGCCGTGCAGTCCCGCGGCCGGAGGTTGTCGTGGGGCACCGTCGCGGAGGGTCCCGTGCGCGAGTGGGCCGCGGCACCCCGCGGCGAATCGAGCACGCTCACCCTCGCTGACGGCACCGCGTTCGCGGTCGATTTCACCGGCGCGAGCGGTGCGGACCTGATGCTGGTGACAACGGGCCCGGCCGAGGGACAGACGGTGCGGCTCGGCGCGACCCCGATCACGCTGTGGTTCCCGACCGCGGCCTCGCCGCCGCGCGCCTCGGTCGCTGGCAACGCGATCGCTGTCGGCCTCCAGCAGCTGACGTTGCTCAATGGAAACCTCCGGCTCCAGGTCACCACCCGATGAAACCCGTCTCTGCCCTCGCTGCGCTCGTGCTGGTGGTCTGGTGAGGATCTGCCGAGGAGGACCGCTACCTGGTGTCGCGCTACGACGCGCAACACGATACGCCGGCGCAACGCCGTTTTCGCGAACCAGAGCCGATGCCAACCGGTGTCGTCTACCTCCAGCAACCGGGCGAACGGGAGGAGGAGATGCGGGTGCACTTCCGCACGATGCGGCAACTCGGCTCCCCGGCGGACTCGCCGGCCGCTTTTGCGTCATCTACCTGCCGGCGATTTTGGCGCCGCAGTGAAACGTTTTCGACCTTCTCGCCGCCGATGTGGCGGGCGGCGGTCGTCTCGCGATGGATTTGCCGACGGCGTGGTACGACGAGTGGACGAGGTCGTTTCCCACCGGACCCGGCTCGAAGTTTGCGGCGGTGTTCGGAACGACGCTGGACGATTTTCAGTATTCCGGAGTCAACCGCACGCTGCGGCTGGGCGGGCAGCCGCTCCAGGGCTTCGTCGCCACGCTGACGCCGGCCGGAGCACGCGTGGTGGCGCGCAACGACGACGGCCAGCCGGCGATCACGGAGCACGGCCACGGCCGCGGTACCGCCGTGATCCTGGGCTGCGAGGCCTCCGGGAACTGCCACCGGCCGGGCAACATCTCGGATGAAGAACGGCTCCGCCCCATGCCCTCGCAGAGGTCACCGGACCCTACGCCTGTGACGAGGCCATCGTCTCCCGCCTGGCGGCACCCCCGGCGGACCATTACTTCCTGATCAACGACGGCCCAGCCCTGATCGCGACATTGCGCACCGGCGCGACGCGCCATCGTCGCTTCACCGACGCGATCACCGGCGAGGAACTCGCGGCGGATACCCCGTGGGCGATAGCGGCCCACGATGCCCGCTGGGTTCGAGCCGAGAAGTAGGTCGGTTCCCTTCCCGCCGAGCACCGGGAGGAGGAAGGCGGCCCCACCGGAGAGGAGGAGCTAACCCGCCAGCGCCCACGCAGAGACCGGACTGCGGGCGTGCGGGAGGACAATCTGCAGGCCGGTGGTCAGGCCCGAGGCGAGCGGCACGGGAAGCGTCAGCACCGGGAGGCCGCCGAGGCTGGCCGGGGCAGTGAGCGCGATCACCCGCCCCCGCAACTCGAGGGTGCACTCCGCCTTGGTGGGAGCGGGGGTGGGGGACGCGGGCAGGACGAGAAAATCGAAATCGCGGAAGAAGTCCTTCCACGCGCCGCGGACCTGCGCGAGCGTGGCGTCGGCCGCTCCGTGTTGGGCGGGAGTGAGAGAGTGGGCGCGGTTCACCCGCTGCCAGACGACCGGATCGTAGCGCTCGCGGTAGCGCTCGGCCCAGGGGCGGTGCACCTCCCAGGATTCGCGGGCGACGATCGTGTGATACGCTTCGGAGGCTGGCGCGAAGGCGGCGAGCAGCGCGGTGGCCACCTCTCCGGACGCCGCCGGGGCCAGGCGCGCGGCGGCGGCGCGGAAGGCGGCCGCCACCTCCGGATCGAGCCCGGGCAGTTCCAGGTGGCAGCCCCGGGGCGCTCGCGTGGCTTGATCCGGACCGATGAGCGCCCGCAGGGCGGCGAGCATGTCGGCGGCGTGGGCGGTGAACCAGCCCGCAGTGTCGAATGTGGGGGCGAGGGCGAAGGCGTCCGCGATCCAGGAGTCGCGGGGCGTCAGGCGAAAACCGTACACACCACAAAACGCGGCGGGCACGCGGACGGATCCTCCCGTGTCGGTCCCGAGCGCCAGCGGCACGAGGCCGGCGGCGACGGCGGCGGCGGAGCCACTGCTGGAACCTCCGGTCGTGCGGCCGGGAAAACCGGGGTGCTCGCAATCCCCGTAGTGCGGGTTTTCTCCCGTGATGCCGTAGGCGAATTCGTGCAGGTGCGTCTTGCCGGCGAATACCGCACCGGTGGGATGCAGGGCGCGGGCGAAGGCGCCGTCAGCGGAACCCGCCGTTCGGACTTCCGGCAGGAAGGTCGATCCGGCCAGCGTGCGGGTGCCGAGGAAGTCGAAGAGGTCCTTGGCGAAATAGGGCACACGGCGCAGCGGCGCCGCGGCCGGAGCCGAGTCGAAACGGCGCGCCAGTTCCTCGACAGGGCACAGCCACGCGATGACGGCCCGCTGCTGCCTCGGAGAAAGCCGGGCGCACTGCGCATGAATTTCCCGGGCCGCATCCAGCGGCGGCAGCTCCTGCCAGTCGCGAAAGGTCATGGCGCCAGCATCGTCGCGGCCGGCTATGACGCAATCTCGCGGAGTTGATGCTCGCCCCGGAGAAGACGGGATCGAAAATCGCCGGCGTGCATCTTTGGTGGCAAGGGATCGGGTGGGTGCTGGCCGCGTTGCTGGCGGCGGGTTGTGCGCGCCCCGAGCCCAAGGCGGAGGCGGGGTCGGCGGGCGCCCAGCGACGCCGCGTCGTGCTGCAATCGGACTGGTTTCCGCAGGCGGAGCACGGCGGCTACTATCAGGCGCTGGCGCGTGGGTATTACGCGGAGGCCGGGTTGGAGTTGGAGATCTGGCCGGGCGGGCCCGGGGCCGGCATCAAGCTCAAGGTGGTGCGGGGCGATGCGGACTTCGGGATGCAGCGCAGCGACGACGTGCTGGTGGCCGCGAGCCGGGGGCTGCCGCTGGTGATGGTGGCGGCGACGTTGCAGCACGATGCCCTGGCGCTGATGGTGCACGCCAATGATCCGGTGCGCACCGTTGGCGACCTGCAGTCGCGGGTGGTGATTGGCAACGTGGGGATGGCCTGGATGCCTTATCTCGAGCGTCGGTTCGGCATCACGTTCGAGAAACGCCAAAACACGTACGGGCTGGGGGAGTTCCTCGCCAATCCCGCGACGATCCAGCAGTGCATGGTCACCAACGAGCCGTTCTTCGCGCAGCGCCACGGTCGCCCCGTCCGGACCCTGCCCCTGGCGGAGGCGGGGTACGATTGCTACCACGTGGTGGTGACCCGGCGGGAATTGGCCCGGGCCGAGCCCGGAATGGTGCGGGCCTTCGTCGCCGC
The DNA here is from genome assembly GCA_016222805.1 of Verrucomicrobiota bacterium. Classification (GTDB taxonomy): domain Bacteria; phylum Verrucomicrobiota; class Verrucomicrobiia; order Opitutales; family Opitutaceae; genus ER46. The sequence continues at coordinate 174,229 of JACRQG010000011.1, forward strand.
CTCGATTCGCGGGTGGCGCGACTACCTCGCCGGCGATCCGGGCCCGGCGCACGCGGAGATCCTGCGGCGGAACCCAGAGATGACCCGGGAGCTGCTGGAATTCTCACGGACCGAACTGAAGCGCGGCCGGTATGTCGAGGGTCGGGCCGGACCGGGCGACGCGATCGGCCGGTTGTCGTTCGCACGCCTGCAGGAACAGCTGACACAACTCCGCGAACTCGGCATCCTGGAGACCGCGGTGCCGCTGGCGGAAGTCGCCAGCGTGGAATTTCTGCCGCCGGTCCCGGCCGGGCATTGACTCCCGCGCCCCGGTGCCTGACGACGAAGCGACCGGAGTCCCGCTTTCCCATGAATCCTGAAGCCAAACTCGCCGAACTCGGCCTGAGCCTCCCGAATCCGCCTGCCGCTGCGGGCAGTTACGTCCCGACCGTGCGCACGGGCAACCTGCTCTACTGCGCCGGCACCATCGCCGTGTTCAACGGCCAGCAGACCCACGTGGGGCAGGTGGGACGGGAGCAGACTATTGAGTCCGCCAAGAAGGCGGCGGAAGTCTGCGCGCTGAACACCCTCGCCAACATCAAGGCCGCGGTCGGCTCGCTCGACCGCGTCGTGCGCATCGTGTTTGTCAGCGGCTTCGTGAATGCGGTGGACGGCTTCGCCGACAGTCCGGCGGTGATCAACGGGGCGAGTGATCTCTTCGTGCAGGTGTTCGGCGAGGCCGGCAAACACGCGCGGGCGGCGGTGGCCGTGAACGGCCTGCCGCGCGGGACGACGGTCGAGGTGCAGGTGGTGGCCGAGGTGAAGTAGAGGGTCCCGGACGCGGCGCCGCTTTCGAGTCGGAGAACTTCGGAGACCAACCACGAAGGGACCCGAATCGACCCGAAGCCTCACCTTGCGTGCCGCGTCCACCTTTGGGGGGAGCGGCAAGATCTCCGTCTTCGTAGGGCGCTTCCCTTCGTGTTGTTTCGCGACGATTCGGAGGTAGCCGGCGGTGGCGACTCCGGCCGGCACGATCGATCTCCCGGTCCAGGCCGGCCTCACCGAGGCCGGCTACATCAGGCGATATCCCGTCTTGGGGTGGCGGCCTCTGGCCGCGCCGCCCGCCCTACAGCGGCTTGAGCATCACCTTGGGGTTGCGACCGCTCTCCTCGTAGGAACGGAGGCGGGCTTCCGGGAGAATGTCCTTGGTGGTTTCCTCGAAGCCGCAGACGTTGGTGAAGAAGCCGAAGTTCTGCGTTGAGAGGGCCAGGAGCGTGGTGGCGCCGCGCTCTTTGGCGACCATGCCGGCGTAGTCGACCATCTTCTTGCCGATGCCGCGATTGTTGTAGAACGGCATCACGTAGAGCGAGCCGACCTCCGCCATCTGCGGGCGATCCGGATAGAAGTACAGCGTGACGCAGGCGATGATGTTCTCGTCGATCTCGAAGACGAAGAACTGGTCGATGTTCTTTTCGATCGCCTGCTGGGTGCGGTGCAGGAGTTCCTCGCGGCGGACGGCGTTGCGCGTGAGGTTGTAGATGAGGCGCACGTCGCCCTTCCGAGCCTTGCGGATCTGCTGGTAGTCGTTGCCGTAGACGAGTGAGCCAACGCCGTCGTTGGAGAAGATCTCATTCAGCAGGCCGTCAAAGATGCGGCCGTCGAGGATGTGCACGCGGGGCGTGCCGGTCTCGATCGCCTTGATCGCGTGGATCGCCTTGCTCCGCACCTCGTCGCCAATCCGGCTCGGCTCCTCCTGGACGATGCGGTTGAGCGCCTCGATCGCGATCTCGCGGCGGAATTCGCCGTCGATCTCGAGCCCGGGGGCGGTGCCGAGGTAGACAACCTTGGTCGCCTGCAGGGCCTCGGCGATTTCGGCGGCGAGGAGGTCGGAGTTGATGCGGAGGGACTTGCCGTCGGGGCCGAATCCGATCGGCGGCACGATCGGGACGATCTGCCGGTCGATGAGCTCGAGCAGGAACTCCTTGTCGATGCGATCGACCTTGCCGGTGAACTGCTGGTCCACGCCCCGGATGATGCCGAACGGCAGGGCGCGCACGGCGTTGGTCGTGGCGCATTTCAGGAGGTTCTGCGTCAGCCCTTCGATCAATGCGTGGGAGACGCGGGAGGAGGCGCGGATGGCGAGATCGAGGGTGGCCGCATCGGTCAGGCCGGACCCGTCCGCATTCGTGATCGGGATGCCGCGCATCTCCGAGAGTTCCCGCAACTGGTGGCTGATGCCATGCACGAGCACGACGCGGATCCCGAGCGAGCGGAGCACCGCGATGTCGACGAGGATGTTGCCGAAGTTGTCGTCGGCCACGATCGAGCCGTCGATGGCGATGACGAAGATCTGGCCCTGGAAACGCGGGACGTATTTGAGGATGCCGCGCAGGTCGGTCGGCTTGATCGTCGTGGCGATGGCCGAGGCGGCGGGCGGAGTCGCGGGTTGTCCGGCGGCGGTGCTGTTGCTCATCAAGAGATCGGCCCCTCTTGTCGGGGATGCGGCGCGGCGCGTCAATAGTCGCGACGCGGCGGGGCGCGCGGCGGGGGCGGGGCTTATTTCACCTCGAGGTTCCAGCTGCGCGAGGCGCGCTCGGCGGCGAGAGTCACGCGATAGTGGCCGGGCGCGAGGGTGCCGGGCGGCACCGTGAGCAGCACCCGCGCCTGGCGGGAACGGGTGAGCAGGTCGCCGGCGACGAACTCGAAGGTCGGAGCCAAGACGAGGGTGTCGCCCTTGAGGTAGAGTTCCGCGCCCCCGAGCTGCCGCTTGTCGTCGGGCAGCGTGCAGGTGAGCTCGATGGCGTAGGGCAGGAGCGTGCTCGACGACGGGGCGGCTGTGACCTGGAGGATCTCGGCGGGCAGGAGCGGCGGCTCGACGAGGGTGGCGCGGAGGTCGGCGGGAAGGCCGCCGGCCACCGTGGCCACTTCCGCGCCCCCGCCGGTTCCGGTGCGGTCGGCCGGACGCTGCGCGGGCAGCGGGAGGCGCTGGTAACCCGCGGCGAGCAGGCGCGAGACGTTGGCCCGGTTTTTCATGTCCTCGTACGGCTGAAACGCCGGTCCCGGCTTTCGGTAGCGCAGCGTGAGAAACGTGTACGGCACGATCACGAGGATGACCGCGACGACGATCCATTTCATCGGCCAGGGCTGGCGGTTGCGCGGTGCGGCGGACATCAGGAGAAGCGGGAACGAGGGAAACGCCGCCGGGTCGCGCGTGGCAAGCCCGGCGCGCGGGCCGGGAAAACCGTTGCGCTGGCGGGGGCGGGCTGCTTCGTTGCGCGACTTCATGAAACTCTGGTCCCAGTTCTTCGTTCCGACCCTGAAAGAGAGCCCCGCGGATGCGGAAATCGCGTCGCACAAGCTCCTGGTGCGCGCAGGCCTGGTGCGCAAGTTGGGCGGCGGCCTCTATACCTACCTGCCGCTTGGCCTGCGCGTGATTCAGAAGATCACTCAGATCTGCCGCGAGGAACTCGATGCTGCCGGGGCGATTGAGCTCTGGATGCCCCACGTCCATCCGGTGGAACTCTGGCAGCAGGGACCCCGTTGGGCCGCGGCGCGCGAGATCATGTTCCGGGCCGACAGCGCCGGCGACGGCAAACGCGCCGGGCGCGAGCCGGAGTTCGTGCTCGGGCCGACGCACGAGGAGGTCATCACGCCGCTGGTGAAGACCGAGATCACCAGCTACCGCGATCTGCCGAAGAACTTCTACCAGATCGCGACCAAGTTCCGGAACGAGATCCGGCCGCGCTACGGGCTGATGCGGGCGCGGGAGTTCATCATGATGGACTCGTACTCCTTCGACACGACGGACGAGGGGGCGATCAAGAGCTACCTCGCGATGAAGGCGGCGTACGAGGCGTTCTTCAAGCGGGTCGGCACGCAGGCGATCGCGGTCGAGGCCGACACCGGCGTGATGGGTGGCAGCTTCTCGCACGAGTTCATGGTGCCGGCGGAGGTCGGCGACGACGATGTGATCTACAACGAGGCCAGTGGCTACGCGGCGAACCGGGAGAAGGCCACGAGCGCGCTCGTGCCGGCGGATTTGGCGGACGCTGCGCCGGCCGGGGCGATCGAGGAGTTTCCGACGCCCGGGGTGGTGACCATTGCGGCGCTGGAGGCGGCGCCGTACGGAGTGCCAGCGGATCGGCAGTTCAAGACCCTCGTCTACATCGGCGATGGCAAGCCCTTCCTCGTGATCCTTCGCGGCTGCGACGATCTCGAGGAGGCGAAGCTCGGGTCGCTGGGCTTCACGCTGTTCCGCCCGGCGACGCCGGAGGAAATCGTGCCCGTGCTGGGGGCAAAGCCCGGCAGCCTCGGCGCGGTCAAGGGCACAATCAAGGAACCGGCGGCGCTGGCGGGGATCTTCGCGGACCAGGCGATCCGTCTGATTGGAAACGGCACCACCGGGGCCAACAAGGACGGCTTCCACCTGCGCAACGTGAATGTGGCCCGCGATCTCGCCATCACCCGCTTCGGCGACTTCCGCCGGGTGCGGCCGGGCGAACCCGATCCGAAGTCGGGCCAGCCGCTGCAGGTGCGGCGCGGCATCGAGGTCGGGCACATCTTCAAGCTGGGCACGAAGTACTCGGAGAAGTTCGGCGCCGTCTACACGGATGATCAGAAGCAGTCGCACCTGATGGTGATGGGCTGCTACGGCATCGGCATCAGCCGGACGATGCAGGCGGTGATCGAGCAGAGCCACGATGCCGACGGCATCATCTGGCCGTGGAATTGCGCGCCGTTCCAGGTGCTCGTGTGTGTGCTCGATCCCCAGCTGGCCGAGGCGATGGACCTGGCGAAGAAGCTCGCCGCGGCCGCCGAGGAGGCCGGCGCCGACGTGCTGGTCGATGATCGCGCGGAACGCCCCGGCGTGAAATTCAAGGACGCCGACCTCATCGGCATCCCGTTGCGTCTGACGGTGGGCGGCAAGGGCCTGAAGGAAGGCGTGATCGAGCTCAAGTGGCGCGCCCAGAAGGAAGTGACGAAGGTGCCGGTGGCCGAGGCGGCGGCGCGCGTGGCTGCGGCGGTGGCGGAGGCGGCGGCGCGCGCGAAGTGAGGCATGCTGCAGTCGCTCCACATCCGAAACCTCGCGCTGCTCGAGGAGGTGGCGCTGGATTTCGAGGCCGGTTTCACCGCAGTCACCGGTGAGACCGGCGCCGGCAAGAGCATCCTGCTGGGGGGGCTGAGCCTGCTCGCGGGCGAGCGGGCGGACAAGACGATCATCCGCCAGGGCGCCGCGGCGGCGGAAGTGGAGGCGAGCCTGTATTTCGCCGCGCCGGAGCGGATCGATGCGGTGCTGGCGGAACTGGAGTTGCCGCCGTGCGAAGAGGGGCGGCTGATCCTCAAGCGCACTGTGCCGCGGGAAAAGGCGCCGAAGATCACGGTAAACGGCAGCCTGGCGACCCTGGCGGCCCTGCAGCGTCTGGGCGAGCACTGGATCGACTTTCACGGCCCGAGCGAGCCGCGGCGGCTGTTGCGCGAGGCCTGCCAGCTCGAACTGCTCGATTTGTTCGGCCGGGCCGGCGAGACGCTGGCGGCGTACCGCGCGGCCTATGCGGGATGGAGGGAGCGGCAGGCGGAGTACCAGCGCGTGACGGCCGAGACGAAGTTGCCGCCGGAACAGGTGGACTTCCTGCGCAATCAGCTCGCGCGGCTGGACGCACTCGATCTCAGCCCCGAGGCAATTGAGGCGCTGGAGCGCGACCACCAGCGGATGAGCCGCGCCCAGGAACTGCGGGAGCTTAGCGGGGGCCTGTCGGCCGGATTGGTGGGGGAAGAGGGGCTTCAAGCTCGGCTGGCGGCCCTCCTGCGCGAAGGTCGGCAACTCGAGGCGGTCGATGCCGCAAGTCGCCCGCTGGTGGAGCGGCTCAGCGCGCTCGCCGTCGAGGTGAACGATTTGGGCGGGGAGTTTGCCGCGCTGAGCCAGCAGTTGCAGTTCGATGCCGAGCAGGCGGAGGATCTCGACCGCCGGATGAACGCCTGGCTGGAGGCAAAGCGGCGGCATGGAGGCGACCTGGCGGCGGTGGCGGCCGCGCGGGAGGAGTTGCGGCGCAAATTGGCCGTGCAGGGTGATCTCGCGGGGACACTGGCGCGCCTGGAAAAGGAAATCGCCGCGGCGCTCCGGGTGGTGCGCGAGCGCGGGGTGGCGTTGCGGGAAGTCCGCACCCGGACGGCGCGGGAGCTGTCCAAGGTCGCGGGCCGGGCGATTGGCCGGCTCGGTTTCGCCCGGGCGGATTTTCAGGTGCGCATCGTCCCGCTGCCGGAGCCGGGACCGACGGGAGATTGCGGCGTGGAGTTCCTCTTCTCGCCAAACGTCGGCGAGGCGGCACTGCCCCTGAACCGCGTGGCGTCGAGCGGCGAGCTGGCGCGCGTCATGCTGGCGCTGAAGACGGTGCTGGCCGATCTCGATGAAGTTCCGCTCCTCGTGTTTGACGAGGTCGATGCCAACGTCGGCGGCGAGATCGGCGGGGTGGTGGGCGAGAACATGGCCCGGATCGCCCGCGAGCACCAGGTCCTCTGCGTGACCCACCTGCCCCAGGTGGCGGCGCGCGCCACCTGTCACCTGGTCGTGACCAAGGATCAATCGAAGGATCGGGCGATCGTTTCCATCAGCCCGATCCAGGCGAGCCGGAAGGCGCGGCTGAGTGAACTGGCGCGGATGCTGGGTGATCGCAGCGCGAAAAGCGCACTGGCCCACGCGGAGGAATTGCTAGGACTTCGCGCCGCGAAGTCCTGAGCTCCGCCAGCGGTCGAGCGGCAGGTTGCCGATCGCGATCAGCGCGACCTGGCTGGTCACAAACGTGGCCAGCGCGACGAAGGCGGCGTCAGTGAAGCCGTAGCTGTGCAGGCCGACGCCGAGCATGTTGGTGCCGAACCAACTCCAGCCGGTGACGATGTTGCCGCCGACCGCCAGGACCATGAAACCCCGTTGCCGGACCATGCCACCCCAGCGGGCGTGGAGCATGATCGCGTTCCAGAGCACGATGATGAGGGCGCCGTTTTCCTTGGGATCCCAGCCCCAGAAGCGACCCCACGATTGGTCTGCCCAGATGCCGCCGAGAATGGTGCCGACGAAATTGAAGAGCGTGGCGAAGCAGACGATGCCATAGACCATCCGGTGCAGCGAGTCGGCGGTGGCGGAATCCAGGCTGCGGGTGAAGACGCCGCGCACGATGTAGATGATGGCCAGGAATCCGGCCAGGAACGTGGCCGAGTAACCCGCGGTGATAACCACGACGTGCGTGGCCAGCCAGAAGTTGGAGTCCAGCACGGCCCGCATCATCTCCATCGTGTCGCCGGTGAGCGAGAGATGGTGGGCGATGATCAGGGTGAGGAAGCCGATGACCCCGGCGGCGACGCTGGCAATGCTGTTGCGGTAGATCGATTCGAGCAGGAGGCACAGCCCGACGGCTCCCCAGCCGACGAAGAGCGCAGAGGAGTACAGGTTCGTCACCGGCGGACGGCCTTCCAGCCACATGCGAGTGCCGATGCCGAGGCTGGCGACAACCCAGGCGATGGCGAGCACGCGGAAGGCGGACCGGCCGAGTTCCTGCGGCCAGGCGAGCCAGGAGAACACCGCGAGGAAGAAGGCCAGCGCGTAGAGGACGGTGCTGGTGTAGAAGGGCTGCGCGGAGTTGAAGCGCACCTCGGTGTCGCCCTTCCGCAGGGCCGGGGCGAACCGCTTCTCGAGGTCGGCGCGGAACAGGCTGACGATCTTGTTGAACTCCTCCGCCTTCTGGCCTCGCCATGCGTGGGCCAGGCCGGCATAGGCCAGCGCCCCGGGGTTCACCGAACCCGTGCGAAGGGTGTCGAGCAAGGCGGCGCCGGCGGTCCTCCAGCCAACCGGATCCTTGGTGTCAGCGTCGGGAGGAACCACCAGGAAGTGGGTCGAGTCGTTCATGACGACGAACCGCTCCCCAATCTCGGTCAGGGCCTTGGCCGCGGCTTCGTCGTGCGGCTGGCCGGCCTGCTTGGCGCGGACCGCCTCGACCCCGGCCTTGACCGATTCCTGGAGCTTGAGGAGATCGCCGAGGAAGTCGGGCCGGTCGGGCGAGACAAACGCGTGGCGCAGGCGCTGGTAGTGAATCAGGTTGCCGTAGAGCTGCAGCACGGCGCGTTGAAACGCGTTGCGGACCGCGGACTCGACTTGGTCGGCCAGGCGGGCCTGGCGTTGCAGTTCGCCGAGGCGCGGAAGCAGCTGCTTGAGCGAAAAGCGCTTCTCCCCCTGGCCGTCCTGCGCCTTGAGGTCGAAGATGGCGAGGACATCCGGGTGTGTGATTTCGAAGTGCTGGTACGTGTCGGCGACCTCGGAGCGGCAGGTGACGTCGAGCAGCCATTCGATCGGCTGCAGACGCCGGTCGTCCGGGGTTCGGACCGACTGCCGGCCCTGCAACTGGAGGAGGGAGCTGCGGGCCACGGTGTCGAGCGGCTTGAGGCGCCCGTTTACGAGGACGGGGATCCGTCCGAAGCCGTTGACATCGATGGCTCCGGGGTTTCGCGCCGGGCGGAGGGTGCTGCCGACATAAAGGAGCGCCAGGACAAGGGCGGCGAGGGGAAGGTACTTCTTCATGGCGTGGGAATCGAAGGCACGGGCAACGGAGGAAGGGGAGGTGGCGGTGGACCGGCAGCCGGGGGACGCTCAGGCGGGGCGTGGCTCCGGGGCGGCGCGGCGCCGCGCGATGAAGCCGGTCAGATGGATGGCAAACTGCCAGATCAGGCCGAGGGTCATGATCGAGCAGGCGATGTAGGGAACAAGCCAGCTCGGGTTGCGCACGACCTGGAGAATCGTGACCTTGTCGTTGCCGGGCTCAAAACTGGCCTGGTAGAAGGTGAGCCCGGAGTAACGCATCGGGTTGTTCATGTAGATGAGCACCTCGCGATCGTCGCGGCCGTCGGGGGTGTTGAGCCGAATGCGGCTGGAGAAGTTCTTCGGGATCTCGGTGCCGGCGTAACGGTCGTGGCTGAACTTGAGCAGCGTGAGCGTGAAGGGCTTGTAGTGGCGGGTGAAGCGGAGCCCGATGGTATAACTGCGGCCCGCGTACTGGAAGCGCTGCGGCGGCATCCGCGGATCGGACGAAACCACCCAGGTGCCGATCGGACCATCGCTGCCCACCAGCTCGACCAGGGCGCCGGGGACATTGCGCTCGTCGTGCTTGTAGGTGACCGCCTGCGGCAGGAGGTCGACGTTGAGCCCGATGCCTTGCGTCGCCCGGGGCCCGCCGCCGGCGGAGGCGGCCGCCTTGTCGCCTTCGCGACTGCGGAGTCCGGAATTGGGATAGTACTCCTTCGGGACGATGCGGAAGGGCAGCTTCGGGTGCTGCAGGGCCGCCTTCCGGGCGACCACGCTCTCCGGGATGGCGACGACGTCATCGAAGGCGGCGTCGGTGGTGTCGATGATCGCGAGTTCGTTCTCGCGATAGCTCTCCGAGTAGTTGCGCGGCTCACCCTGGGTCAGCCGCATGCTGAAGTCATCCTGGTACAGGCCGGTGAACAGTTCGCCCAGCAGGAGGAAGATCAGTCCGGCGTGGGTGAGTTGGATGCCGGCCTTGTTCCAGGTGAACTTGAACCGGAAGAAGTGCGAGGCGATCAGGTTGATGAGGAGCAGGCCGCCGATGAGGTAGCCGCCGGGGAAGAACGGCACGAAGACGTCCAGGCCCGGCAGACGGCCGACCACGAAGAACGAGCGGAAGTACTTCTCCTGGACGGCCCAGATGCCCAGGTTGACCTGGTCGAGCGTGGCCACGAAGACCAGGATCATCCCGAGCACGAGCAGGACGACCGTGAGCCGCAGGGAGACGAAGAAGTCGCGCAGCTGGCGCACGGGGGATTTCATGGGGCGGCGGGCTTGATGGTATCGAGGAACGCGAGGAAGGCCGGCTTCTCCTTGGCGACCAGGGCGTCGGGTCCGAGGAGCTTGAAGAACCAGGTGGCGCCGGAGTAGGGCACCATGGCGCCGAGGATGCGCTGGGCATTCGCGCCGGTGCCGGCGACGTCGACCACCGTCATGTGCAGGCCGTTGCGGTCGAGGTGCTGCGTGGAGGCGTCAAATTCGGCCTGGCCGACGGGCGGAAGCTGGAGCTGGCCCCGCCAGCGGTTGAGGTTGGCCAGGTCGCCGCCGACGTCGCCCGGGAACGCAGTGATGGCCATGTCGGCCTCGCCGCCCTCGCCCTTGATGGCGTAGCTGCCCTTGCGCATGGAACTGCCGGCCTTGGCGGTCCAGTGGGCCGGGGCCGTCCAAGCGAGGGAGGCGCCGGTGGCGACCGCCACGGCGGTGTTGGCCAGCGCGGCGTCGCCGCGAGCGGCCGGGGTGGTGGGGGCGCCGGCGGCCGGAGCCCCGGCACCATGCGGCGAGGCGGGTGCGGGTTCCTTGGGGACACGATACGTGGTGATTTCCTCCCTTCGGCAACCGGCGGCGAGGACGAGGGTGCAGGCGAGGCAGATCAGGGTGGGTCGGCGATTCATGAAGGGGGATAAGTCGCCGTGTTGCGGACAAAGTTCAAATCAAACCGGCAGGTCGATGCGGGGTGGGGGAGTTCGCGGCGGGAAGCTGTCGAACCTGTTACGATTCCGGGCGTGCCGACGGGGTGGACGTGGAGATTGTCCTTCACTACCATGATAGCCCCCACCGTTCGTGGCCTGATCCTCGCGGGCGCGCTTGGCGCCCTGGCGGCGAAACTCCCCGCCCAGATTGTCGAGTTCCGCGCTGCCCTCACTCCGCAGCAGGAGGTGCCGGCGACCAGCTCCCCGGCCTCCGGCAGCGCCATCCTGCTCTACGATGTCGCGGCCAACACCTTCGACCTCGTGGTCTCGATCACCGGGATGACCAATACCGCGACGGCTTCGCACCTGCACGAGGCGGCCGCGGGCAGCAATGGCGGGGTGGTCACCAACCTGGGCGGAGAGGCGGCCTACACGCGGAGCGGATCGACGCTGCGGGCGACGTTCCGCAACGTTACGCATGGAGGCGACCGGCTGAAACTGCTGCAAGGGGGAGCGTACTTCAACATCCACTCGGCGCAGTTTCCCGGCGGCGAGATTCGCGGGCAGCTGATCCCGCGCCCGGTGCGCCTCTACGCCAACATGGACGTGGCGCAGGAACAGGCCGCCTTCCCCGCGGTAAACCTCTCGGGGCTGAACGATTTTGGTGCCGCGATTTTGCTGTACGACCCGATGGCGAACACGGTTTCCATTCGCGCTTCGCTCTTCAATTTCCGCAATGCCTTCACGAACTCCCATATCCACGAAGGGGCGCCGGGCGTGAGCGGACCGGCACGCACCCAGCTCGGCACCAATGCGAACGCCGGGGCCTACTCCTCGGCCAACGGCCATATCTCCGGGGCGCACGACATTCCCTATGTCGGCGACCCGGTGTTACTTCTGACCGGCGGGATGTACGTCAACTACCACAGCGCGACCTTCAGCGGCGGCGAACTTCGAGGCCAGATTCGGGTTTCGTCGGAGCTGCCCGGCACGCGCTTCGCCAATCTGGCGGTGCGGGGGTTTGTCGGCACCGGCGAGCAGGTGCTGATCCAGGGAATCAGCGTGAATGGCACGGAGCCCATCCGCGCGCTGCTCACCGCCAAGGGCCCGTCGCTTTCGGCCTTCGGCATCAGCGGCGCCCTCGCGAACCCGCGCCTGGCACTCTACGACTCCGGGGGCCGGGAGATTGCGGTGAATGATGACGTCGGGACCGTCGCCGCCGGCAGCGAACTCGCCGCGATTCCCGGGGTGCCGCGCAACAGTGCGGAATCGGCGCTGCTGGTCGTCCTGCCCCCGGGGAACTACACCGCCGTGGTTTCGGCGGTTACGGGCACGGGGATCGCGCTGCTTGAGGTGGCGGATTTGCGCACCCTCGGAGCAACGGGACTGACGGTGACGGCGCAGACGGGAGGAGAGCCGTCCCGCGCGGCGGCCCTTGCCGCGGAGATGTGCGAGGTCAGCCCGGCGGCGAAGACGGCGGGCTCACCCTGATCTTGCCCCGCTGGTTTTCCTGTGGGCGGGGCGACCGCGCCCCGCCTCGTGCGGCTCGAAACTCCTCTCACGCAGGGCGAGGTCGCCCTGCCGACATGCCAGCAACGACGAAAGGAATCGAAGGGACATCTTCGTCACGACCTTGGATTGGATCCGTGTGGTTGAGCCCGGCGCCGCAAGGCGCCGGGTTTTTGTTTTGCGGCGCGCCCGACGGGGCCGGATAAGACGGACATGACGCTCCATCCCCTGGGCGATTCCGCCGTCGTCGTGCACGTGGGGAGGGAAATCAGCCGCGAGACAGCGCGGATGGTGCAAGCGCTGGCGGAGGAACTCCGGGCGGTCCGGCTCCCTGGATTGACCGATGTGGTGCCGGCCTTCGCGAGCGTGGCGCTGTTTTTCGACGAGGTGGGCCGGGTTGACGTCGCAGGTCTTGAGGCGGAGGTTGCCCCCCGGGTCGCGCGGCTCGCCCAGCGCGGGGGACGGCTGGATTCGCGCCAAGTCGAGATTCCCGTGGTCTACGGCGGCGCGGAAGGAGCCGATCTGGAAGAGGTGGCGCGCCGGACGGGATTGGCACCCGCCGAGGTCATCGCGCGACACGCCGGGGCGGAGTATTTTGTCAATGCGATCGGCTTCACCCCTGGGTTCCCCTATCTGGGCGGACTGCCGGCCGAACTGGCCACGCCGCGGCGGGCGACCCCGCGGCCCCGGGTTCCGGCGGGAGCCGTGGGGATCGGAGGCAGCCAGACGGGAGTCTACCCACTGGAGAGCCCGGGAGGCTGGAACCTGATCGGCCGGACGCCGCTTCGCCTCTTCGACGGGAGGCGGTCGGAGCCTGCCCTGCTGCGCGCCGGGGATCTCGTGCGTTTCCGGCCGGTGCCGTCTGCGGAGTGGGAGTCGGCTGATGGCACGGGCGCCGCCCCCAACGGCCATACACCTGGAGGGATCGAGGTGGTACGGCCAGGGATGTACACGACGGTGCAGGATCTGGGGCGTCGGGGTTTTCGCTCTGGGGGCGTCCCCGTGGGAGGCGCCGCGGATGCATGGGCGCTCCGGGTGGCCAATCTGCTCGTGGGAAACGAAGAGGGTGCCGCGGGCTTGGAGTTCACCTTGGTGGGCCCCGAACTGCGTTTCCGGGAGGATCTCTGGGTGGCGTTGGCCGGCGCGGAATTCGCTGACGTGCCGTCGGGGAGGCCGTGGCGGGTTCGAGCCGGGGAGACGTTGCGGTTCGGCGAGGCGCGGTGCGGTTGCCGCGGCTACCTGGCCGTGGCCGGCGGCATCGATGTCCCGGAAATCCTGGGCAGCCGGAGTACGCTCATGCGGGCGGGAATGGGAGGAGGGCATGGTCGCGCCCTCGCGGCCGGAGATCGGGTGGCCGTCGCCCGGGGGCGGACCCCCGGTCCGGGGCAGTGGCAGGTTGATCCTCGGGTGCTTTCCGTCCATCGGGATCCGGCCGTGGTGCGGGTCGTCCGGGGGGCAGAGGCGAGTGAGTTTCCTTCCGATGCGTGGGGGACGGAGTTTACGGTGAGCCGGCAGTCGGATCGCATGGGAGTCCGGCTCGAAGGCCCGGCGCTGGTGAGACAAAAAGGGGCCGAACTGATCTCCACTCCCGTGGCACCCGGCACGGTGCAGGTGCCACCCGACGGGCATCCGATTCTCCTGCTGGCCGAGGCCCAGACCATCGGAGGGTATCCGCAGTGGGCCCATGTGATAACCGTCGATCTGCCGCGCGTCGCGCAGTTGCGACCCGGAGAGTCCGTGCGTTTTCAGGAGGTCAGCCTGGCTGAGGCGCGGGAGCTGTGGACCGCGCGGCAACGTTCGCTCGCCTTGTTGCGGGAGGGACTCAAGGGAAAGTGGTCATGAAGGTGGATCTCAACTGCGACCTGGGCGAAGGGGCGGGTCACGACGCGACGCTGATGCCGCTGATCACGTCCGCGAACATCGCCTGCGGAGGCCATGCCGGGGACGTGGCGACCATGCGCGCCACCGTCGCGCTGGCCCGGGCGCATGGCGTCGCGATCGGGGCGCATCCCGGGTTTGTCGATCGCGAGCACTTCGGGCGGAGGGAGCTGATCATCTAATTGCCTCATTGGCGGGGGCCGTGGTCGGTCACGTGAAACTGCACGGGGCACTTTACAACCAGGCCGCGCGGGACCCGGCGCTGGCAGCGGCGATCCTCGACTCCCTGTGGACCGGGGCGTGGCGGCCGTACCTGGTGGTGCTGGCGGGCAGTGTCTTCGAGCGGCTGGCGCGGGCGCGCGACGAGCGGCGCGTGGTGGCGGAGGTGTTCGCCGATCGAACGTATCAGCCGGATGGGTCGCTGACTCCGCGCGGGCGTCCGGGAGCGGTGATCACGGATGAGGAAGCCGCGGTGACCCAGGTGTTGCGGATGGTGCGGGAGGGAGTCGTGCAGGCGACCGACGGCACGCTGGTGCCGATCCGGGCCGAGACCATCTGCTTGCATGGCGACGGGCCCCAGGCAGTGGGGTTCGCCCGCCGGGTGCGCCACGAACTTGAACGGGCGGGCATCGCCCTGCGGGCGGTGGCGCCATGATCAAACTGATCGGGGTGCTGGTGGTGGGGATCGGCTTCGCACTGCGGATCAACACCCTGCTCGTCGTCGTCGCGGCCGGAGTTGCCACCGGCCTGGCGGCGGGGCTTTCCCCGCACGAGATCGCCACCCTCATCGGGCGCTTTTTCGTCGAGAACCGTTTTATGATCCTGCCGGTGGTCCTGATGCTGCCGGTGATCGGCCTGCTGGAACGACACGGCCTGCAGGAACGAGTGGCGTCGATCCTCCGCCGCGGACGTGCGGCCACCAGTGGCCGGGTTCTGCTTTGGTATCATGCCCTGCGGGCGGGCACCAGTACCGTGGGTCTGAACATCGGCAACCACGCCTCGATGGTGCGGCCGATTGTCGCGCCGATGGCGGAAGGCGCCGCGCGCGTCCCTTCCGGACAGCCGACGCCGAGCGAGGTCGCGGCCATCCGCGCTCATGCCGCGGCGGCGGAGAACCTCGGGAACTTCTTCGCCGATGACATCATCGTGGCGGTCGGACCCGTGCTGTTGATCAAGGGGCTGTATGATTCCGTAGGGGTCCCCGTGAGCGTCTGGGCGATCTCGCTCTGGGGCGCGCCGACGGCGGTTTTTGTCCTGGGTGTGGGTTGGTGGCGGTATCATCGCCTGGACGTCGGGCTTCGCCGAGGTGAAGGGCGGTCATGACCACGGTGCTCGATCTTCGCCTCTTTCTGGTGGTGGCCGGCCTATACGTCGCGTGCGTGGCGTGGGACGTGGCGCGGGATGCGACGCACCCGCACCGGGTCGGTTCGGCGATCTTCTGGGGGCTGCTGGCGGCGATTTTTCTGGCCGGGGATCGCGTGCCGGCGGCGGTGGTGGGGTATGCCGTACTTTTCATGGCGGTGCTGGCGGGTCTGAAGCAGGTGGGAATGCCACGGCGAGGCACCGGCGGCGAGAGCGAGCGGGCCAGGGAAGCGACGCGGCTGGGCAATCGCCTGATCTGGCCGGTCGCGGTCATTCCGATGGTCGTAATCGCCGGGGCCGCCGTGATCGAGCGGGTCGAGTGGCGCGGATTCCGATTGGTCGAACCGCGCCATGCGACTCAGGTGGCGCTGGGCGCGGCCTGTTTGCTCGCGTTGGGATTGGCCTGGCGGGTCACGCGACCGCATCCCGCGGTCGCGGTGACCGAGGGCAGCCGGTTGTTGCAGGCGATCGGCTGGGCCCTGTTGTTGCCTCCCTTGCTGGCCTCGCTCGGCGGCATCTTTGCCCGGGCTGGGGTGGGCGATGTGGTGGCGGACCTCGTCCGGCAGTCCCTGCCGACGCACGATCCGCTGGTGGCGGTCGTGGCCTACTGTGGCGGCATGGCCCTTTTCACCATCGTGATGGGCAATGCCTTCGCCGCCTTCCCGGTGATGACCCTGGGGGTCGGCCTGCCGTTCATCGTCCGTGAGCATGGCGGCAACCCTGCCATCATGGGAGCGCTCGGCATGCTCTCCGGTTACTGCGGCACCCTGGTCACGCCGATGGCGGCGAATTTCAACCTGGTGCCCGCCATGCTGCTGGAACTCGAGGACCGCAACGCCGTGATCAAGGCCCAGGTGCCCATGGCGGCGGTGATCTGGGTGTTCAACGTCGCCTTGATGTACGCGTGTGTCTATCGCTTCTGAGATGAGCCGGGTTGCATTGAAGCAGAACGGTCGCGGTGGCCGCCGCGCACGGGAAACGAAGGTACCCGCTGGCACCGTGCTGGTCACGGGTTTCGAGCCGTTCGGCGGAGGAGCGCGCAATCCCTCCGGGGAAATCGCGCACGCGCTGGACGGCCGCGTGATCGCTGGGCGCCGGGTCGCGGGCGTGGTGCTTCCGTGCGTTTTCGGCAAGGCGACCCGGGAACTCGGGCGACAGATCTCCCGGCACCGCCCGGCAATCGTGGTGTGTCTGGGGTTGGCCTCGGGACGGGCGGAGGTCACTCCGGAACGAGTGGCGATCAACATCGAGGACGCGCGCATGCCGGACAATGCCGGACGGCAGCCGGTGGACCGTCCCGTGGTGCGGACGGGCCCGGCCGCCTACTGGTCGACGCTGCCGATCAAGGCGATCGTTGCCGGGCTGCGGTCGGCGGGCGTGCCCGCGGCGGTTTCCCAGACTGCGGGCACCTTCGTCTGCAACAGTGTCTTCTACGGCCTCATGCACCGGTTGCAGCGTCTCCCGGGGGTGCGGGGAGGGTTTGTCCACGTTCCCGCCATGGAAGAGTCAGGTGGTGGCGCTCCCGCGCTGCCGCTGGCGACCTTGATTGACGCCGTGGCGCGCGTCGTGGAAATCGCGGTGAAGGTTCGCCGCGATCGCCGGGTGGCCGCCGGGGCCGAACAGTAACCGTGGCTTCAGGCCCGGGCCGCGTGAATCGCGACCAGGCAGACGTCGTCGTCGTAATCGGCGCGTCCGCAGTGGGCCTGGACTGCCTGCAAGAGGTGGTCGATCAGCGCCTCACCCCCGGTACTGGCGGAGTCGGTGAGGGCTTGGTGCAGGCGCTCCTCGCCAAAAAACTGCCCGCCGGGATCCGCGGCTTCGAGGACACCATCGGTGTAGCCGAGGAAGAGGTCCCCCGGGCCAAACGGAACGCGATGGGTCGAATAGGAGAAGGCATGGATCAGGCCCGCCGCCGGCTCCGGGTCCGGCGGGGCCAGGCGAACGACCCCCGCGCCCCCCGCGGTGCGGATGAGCGGCGCGGGATGCCCGGCATTCGCAAACGTAAGCGTGCGCGCGGTCAGGTCGATAACCCCGAAAAAGGCGGTGGCGAAGACCGGCTGGCCGGTTTGTTCGACAATTGGCATCAGGCTCTGGTTGACCTCGTGGAGGACGTGGGCAGGCCCTGGCGCGCGCGCACCCGATTCCTCGACTATCCCGCGGATCAGCGCGGTGAGGAGACCGGCCCGCACGCCGTGTCCCATGACATCACAGATCAACACGCCGCACTGGGTGTCGGAGAATTGCAGGATGTCGAAGAAGTCGCCTCCGAGGGTGGCGGCAGGCAGGTACCGGTGGGCGAAGCGCAGGGCGCTGTCGGAAGCCGCCGCGGTCGCGGGAAAAATCGGGTAGGGTCGGTTGAGAAACGCCTCCTGCACCTGTCGCGCCATGCGCAGGTCGGCCTCCATCTCCGCGCTGCGGCGTCGGAGTTCCTCCTCCGCGCGCCGGCGGCGGGTGATGTCGTGACTGATGCCGACGAGGCCGACCAGCTGGCCGCTGCCGTCGCGAAGCGGCACCTTGGTGACGAGCGACCATTGCACATCGCCCTCCGGGCCGAAGTCCGACTTCTCCTGGTTGATGATCGGGGTGCCGCCAAAGACCTGCCGGTCGTCGGCCAGCGCCTGCTGGCCGCGCTCGCCAGGGAAGAAGTCAATCGTCGTGCGTCCGCGGCTCTGCTCCTGCGACGCCAGGCCCAGGACGGCGAGGTGCGCGCGGTTGTTGAGGACATAGCGCGAGAGGGTGTCCTTGACGTACAGCCGGCTGGGCAGGTGGTCGATGATCGTGCGCAGCAGAATCCGCTCCTCGTTCAGCTTGTCCTCGGCGTCCTTGGCCGCGGTGATGTCGCGCGTGAGCCCGAACGTGCCGATGATGCGCCCGGCGGCGTCGCGCCAGGGCATCTTGGTGCTCGAGGCCCAACCCTTGGTGCCGTCGAGCTTCGTCAGCCGCTCGATCTTTGCGATGATCGGCCGGCCCGTGCGGATGATTTCCTGTTCGTCGGCGTACGCACGCTCCGCGTGCTCGCGGGAAAAGAAGTCGAAGTCCGTCTTGCCGACGCATTCTTCGGGAGAAGCGGCGCCCAGGGCGCGGGCATGGGTGGCGTTGTTGCGGACAAACCGGCTCTGCAGATCCTTGAAGTAGATCCGGTCCGCACTCGAGTCCATCAGCACCCGGAGGAGCGAGGAATCGAGGGATTCCGTGGTGTTCGGGGACGCGGCGGGCGGCGGTGTGGGCGGCACGTCACTCATGAGCCGGACAGCGTGTGCCGGCGGGGAAGGGCACGCAACGCTGGTCTTTGCGGCGTGCGCGGCGCCTATTCCTTCACGATGGTGAACCAGTCGCGCTTCTCGCCCTTGTCGTTCAGGAACACGAGGTCGAGACGCAGCCCGTCGACATCGATCACCGATGAGCCCGGTTCATTGAGGCCGATGAAGAAGACCGGGTGGTTCAGCGGCACCGGCTTGCTGCTCGCGTGGCCCGCGCTGCCGGTGACCACCGAGACTTCACCCCCATGGGGAGTGCGGGCCCGCGGCTTGCGATAGGCGCCCTCGCCGTCGACCCGGCCATTGCCGGGCTGCTTCACATGCTGCGCCGCGTTGAAGGTGTTGCTCTTCCCGTAGTGGCCATCGATCCACCACGAACGCTCATAGACGTGCGAGTGCCCGGTGAGCACCAGATCCACGCCTCCCGCCTCCAGCACCGGGAGAAAAATGCCACGCATGTCGTTCATGCGTCCGCTGCTGTCGGTGTCCTTGTCGGAGTCGTGCGTGCCCTTGGAGTAGGTGGGATGATGAAAATAGGCGATGATCCAGTCGCGCCGGGTCGCGGCGAGGTCGGCTTTGAGCCACTGCATCATCGCGCCGCCGGCCGAACGATCGGAGTCGTGCGAATCCAGGCAGATAAAGTGGATGTTCGCATAGTCGAAGGAATAGTAGGCCTCCGTACCGGACATCACGCCGCCGGCCTGGCCCCGCGTGGGCAAGGTGAACACGTCATAATAGACCCCGGACTGCGTGATCGAATTGGCGCTCTTGCCGTCGTGATTGCCCAGGGCGGGCCATAGTGGGGAAGTCCGCAGGGTCTCCGGGTACATTTCGAAGACCGCCTTCTGGTAGTCGGCATCCGTGCCATCCGGATAGGCGTTGTCCCCGAGCATCAGCCAGAGGTCGGTGCCGCGTTTGCCGGTGTATTTGTAGTAGACGTCGCGCACGGCGCGCTGCACGTCGTTCTTGGTCCCCGGATCGCCCAGGACCCAGATGCGGGTGGGCTTGGCGGGGCCGACGGGAGGCGGGGTGGTGAAACTGTGGATCGACGCCCGGCCGGGGGCGTCTTCTGCGGTCGATTTCTTCTCCGTGGAAGGGGGAGGGAGCGCAGCGGGACCGACGGCATAGTAGTACTTGGTCGCCGGCTGGAGCCCGGTGAGTTGCACGATGTGCTCGGCCGCCACGCCTTCGGCCTTGGCGCTCTTGGTCAGGGCGGTGCGCTCCGTGCCGTAAGAGACGACGGAGCCTTCGGTCGTGTCGGTGCGCCAGCGGATCACGATGCTGTCGGGCGTGGCTGACTGGAGATAGGGGCCGCGAAGGATGGTGGGGGCGGCGGACAGGCCGGCGGGCAACAACAGGGCGAGCAGGAGCGCGGAGCGGGGCGGAATCATGGAGGGGAGGCGGGGAGTCGGGTGAGCAGAGCCTGGAGACGAGAGATCAGGGAGACGGTTTCGGGTGATTCGCGAAGCCAGTCGGGGAGGGCCGCGACCGCCTGCAGGGCCTCACGGTAGGCGACAGCCGCCTCGACAGGACGGTAGGCGCGCACCAGCAGATCCCCCCGTCGGATGAGCCACAGTTCGGGGCGCTCACTCTGCCGGGCGAGGCGGGTATAGCGGGCTGCAGCCGCTTCCACGCAACCGAGTTTCTCCTCCAATGCGGCCGCCTGCTCCTGCAACGAAGGGGTGTCTCCCAGGCGCGCCGCGGCGTCGTCGAGGCTACGCAGGGCTTCCGGGGGATCCAACACAGCCGCCCGCTCGAGAAAGAACTCGGGCGACGGCCGATCCAGGCCGGCCAAGGCCGCCGCATAGTCTCGCGCGGCGGCGGGGCGGTCACCAAGCCGTGCGTGGGCGCGGGCGCGGAGGAGCCGGGCCGCGGGATCGTCCGGAACGAGAGCCAGCGCGGCGTTCAGGTGCCGGACCGCCTCGCCAGGCTGGCCGGTCGCGAGGGCCAGGGCTCCGCGCGCGCGGGCTACGGCCGGATGGCGCGGATTGAGTTCAGCGGCCATGCTCAGGTTGGCCTCGGCGTTGATCCAGTCCTCGTGCCGGGCGTACAGGGCCGCGCGCTCCAGGAACAGTTCGGGATCCCCGGGCGTCGCCGCGATGCGGGCATTGAGACGACGGAGGGCGTCCTCGATCTCCGGATGGGCCACCAGTCCTCCGGCCAGGGTCAGCCAGAGCAGGAGGGGCGGGAAACGTCGCCGCATGTCGCAGAGGCAAATCCGGGGGCGCTTGCGAGGCAATGCCGCATCTCGATCCCAAGCCGGCGCCGATTCGGGCTGGGCGGAGAATCGGCTGGGTGATCGGCGGGGCTTCAGTCAGGCGCGGCGGCGGCGGCGCCAGAGGACCAGGCCCGCACTCAGGCCGGCGAAGGCGGCCCCGTAAGTCGCCGGTTCGGGTGCCGGGGTGATCTGGCGGTCGTGGGAGGCCCAGGTCGTGTAATTGTTCGAGAAGCCGGTAAACGCGACCTGGTTCTGCGGCGCCACGCCCCGGACATCGAACGTGGCCGACGGGCCGCCGAATTGCGTGAAGGTCGAGGTGGCGTAGAAATAGTCCTGCAGGTGCACCCAGTTGGTCACGGTAAGGGTGGCGCCGGCATCGATGATGACGTTGGCCGCCGTGAGAATGGAGGCGGTGCTGAGTCCGAAATCGAGGATCGTGTTGCCCGTGATCCGCAGCGTGTTGACCGTGAGCGAGGTGCCGTTGAGCGCGAGGGTGCCGCCGGACAGCGTCAGGGTGCCGCCGAAGTTAATGTTGCTGTTGAAGGTCAGGGAACCGGCGCCCTCCTTGATGAGCGTGCCGGTGCCGGACACCGAACCGGAGAAACTCGAGGAACCGCCGCTGGTGCCGACGGTGAGGAACCCGCTGGTCGAGAGATCGATCAGGCCCAGCCCGCTGATGGTGTCGACCTTCTCGCTGAAATTGTTCAGGGCCAGGACGCCGTCGGAGTTGATCGTGACGGCCGCGGTGTCGGGGATCTGCTGATACGCGAGCAGCGTGACCCCGGCGGAACTCGCGGCGCCGACGCCGTCGCCGATCGTGAGGGTGTTGCCGCCGATGGCATTGACGCCGCCGGTCTTGCCGAGTTCGAGGGTGCCGTTGGCCACGCTGACCGCTCCGGTGAAGGTGTTGGCGCTCGTGCCGGACAGGGTCAGGGTGCCGGTGCCGGTCTTGGTGAGGCCGAGGGCGCCGCCGGTGTTCTGGATGACTCCGGAAAACGTGGTGGAGGCGTTGCTTCCTCCGGTGGTGAGCGTGATGGCCGAGCCGCTGGTGTTGTCGACCGTTCCGCCGCCGGCGAGGGATCCGATGGTCTCGCTCGAGCCGCCGCTGAACCTGAGGTTGGCGCCGGAAGCGACCGTGACGGCGGCGGAGTCGCCGATGGCGCTGGCGCCGCCGGTCTTGGCGATCTGGAGCGTGCCGGCGTTGACGTCGACGCTGCCCGAGTGGGTATTGGCGGCGGAGCCTCCGAGGATGAGCGTGCCGCTGTCCGTCTTGGTCAGGGTGCCGGTGCCGGCGAGAATCCCGTTGTAGGTGAGGGTCGTGCCGGAATTCACGTCAAAGGTGCCGCCGCCGGCGTTGATGGTCGTGCCGCGGTTGGCGTTGAGCGTGAAATTGGCGGTGGTCTCGAGGGTGCCGCCGTCAAACGTGAGTTTGTTGGCGGTGGCGCTACCCGGGGCCGTTCCGAGGCGATTGTCGGCGTCGATTCGGAGCGTGCCACCATTGATGGCGGTGGTGCCGGTGTAGGTGTTGGCGCCGGAAAGTACCCAGGTGCCGGAGCCGCTCTTCACGACCGAGGTGAGATTGGTGCCCGAGTTGTTGACGATGGCGCCGCTCAGCGTATTCGCGGCCGTGCTGGAGCCCGTGAGAGTGAGGGTCTTGCTCCCGCCGCCCGTGGCGGTGAGGGCCGAAGTGAACACCAGGGCACCCGAGCCGGAGGCGTCGATGGTACCGCCGCCGGTGGTGCCGGCGAGATTGATGACGCGGTTGGTGGTGTTGCCCGGGCCGGTGTAGGCGAGGGTGCCCGTGTTGGCGCCGGAGCCGAGGGCGATGGTGCCGTTGGCCACGGTGGTGGGAGCACCCAGGGCGGACGCGCCGCCGGAGACGTTGCCAATTGAGTTGAAGCTGAGGGTGCCGGCCTGGACCGCCGTGGCACCGGTGTAGCTGTTGCTGCCGGTGAGGGTGAGCGTGCCGGTGCCGGCCTTGGTCAGCGTACTGACGTTGGCGCCGATCGAATTGGAGACGGTGGTGTTGCCGGAACCGTCGAAGCGTAGGCCGCGGGAGGCGGCGTTGCCGTTGATGGTGCCGGTGAGACTGAGGGTGCCGGCGTCGCTTTGAATCTCGCTCGTGGCGGCCAGCACGATGTTGCCGGCGAACGAATTGTTGCCCGAGATATTGCGAAGGGCGCCGGTGTTGCTGATGCCGGTGCCGGAAAGTGTCAGGGCCTCCGCCCCCACGGCGATTCCTCCCTGGACTTGCAGGGCGGCGCCGCTGGCCACGGTTGTGCCGCCGGTGGTGGAGCCGAGGGCGGTGGCATTTTGGATATTGATCGCACCTGCATTGATGGTGGTCGTGCCATCGTACGTGTTGGCGCCCGACAAGGTGAGCGTGCCCGTGCCGGTGTTCTTCTCCAGATTGAGATTCTGGGCTCCGTCGGAGATCACGCCGGAGAACGTCGTGGAGGCGGCGCCGTCGATCTTGAAGGTGAAATTCGCGAGGCCGGTGTGTTGCACGGAACCCGCGCCCGACAGTGAACCGATGGTCTCGATGTTGTAGAGGGCGTTGCCGTTGAAACGCAGGGTTGCCCCGGAGGCGACGGTCACCGCCGCCGCGTTGTGGATCGCGCCGACCGCGTCAGTCTTCGCGCTTTCGAGTACCCCGGCATTGATCGTGACCGCGCCGGAGTGCGAATTGAAGGTGTTGGAACCGAGGATCAAGGTGCCGGTGCCGGTCTTGATCAGCGCCGCGGAGCCGGCGAGCAGGCTGTCGATCTGCGCGGTACGGCCCGAGGCGACGTCGATCGTGGAGCCGCCGGCGCCGGAGAGGGTGAGCGTGTTTGCGGTGACGAGTGCCGTGCCCTCCTCGAAGTTCATGTTGGCGACCGACATTCCTCCCCCCAGGGTCACCGTGTAGGACCCGGTCGCGTCGGTCCCGGCACTGAAAACGGAGTGGCTGCCAGCGGTCCAGTTGGCGGTCGCCACATTGCCGGCGGACGAGGTGCTCCAGTTGGCGGCTCCGGCGGTGTTCCACGTGCCGCTCGGGGTGGCGCCGCCGGCGCCGGCGGTGGCTCCGTTGATATCCCAATACAGCGTGGTTTGAGCTGAACCCGCGGGGACGAGGCAAAACAACAGGCAAAGGGCGACACCGAGTTCCCGCACCAGCGCAAGGGCGCGGAGCGCGCTCCTGTCCTGTGGTTGGGATAAGCGTGTCGTCACTGTGGGGACCTCGCAGCGAAACCTAGGGTTATGACCCTAGGAGTCAAACTCGCTAATACGTGGGAGACTACGTAGTTCCCTCGGCCACGCTACGTGATCTTCCGTCGGGTGTCCGCGCGACGGGCGGCAGGCCAACTAGACGTTGAAACGGAAGAGAATCACATCGCCGTCGGCGACGACGTAGTCCTTGCCTTCCAAGCGATACTTCCCGGCTTCGCGGGCGGCGGCGATGCTGCCAAGCCGTGCGAGTTCATCGTAGGCCACGACTTCGGCCTTGATGAAGCCCTTCTGAAAGTCCGTGTGGATCACGCCCGCGGCCTCGGGAGCTTTCCATCCCTTCTTGATGGTCCAGGCACGGACCTCCTTTTCACCGGCGGTGAAATAGGTCTGGAGGCCGAGCAGGGCATAAGTCGCGCGAATCAACGCGGAAACGCCCGAGTCATCCACGCCGAGGTCCTTGAGAAACGCCCGCGCTTCCTCCGGTGGCAGATCGATCAGCTCGGCCTCGATCTTGGCGCTGATGGGCACGTAGGCGGCGTCGTGGTGGGTGCGCACGTAGCCAGCGACCTGCTGGACGAAGGGATTCTGTTCCGCGGTCGCCAAATCGTTCTCGGCCACGTTGCAGGCGAAGATTACCGGCTTGGCGGTGAGGAGTTGGAAGAGCTTCATCAGGGCCTGCTCCTCCGCGGTCGCCGGGAGCACGTTGGCGGTGCGACCGGCGTTGAGGTGTGGTTCGAGCCGCTGCAGCAACGCGAGCTCGGCCTGCGCTTCCTTGTCTCCCGACTTGGCCTTCTTTTGGTTCTTCTCGATTCGCTTGGTGACAGCCTCCAGGTCGGCGAGAACGAGCTCCGTGGTGATGACCTCGATGTCGCGCACCGGGTCGATCCGCCCCATGGTGTGGACGATATCGGAGTCCTCGAAACAGCGGACCACCTGGATGATGGCGTCGACTTCCCGGATGTTGGCGAGGAATTGGTTGCCCAGACCTTCGCCCTTGCTGGCCCCGGCGACGAGGCCGGCGATGTCGACAAACTCGATCGCCGCCGGGACGATCACCCCGGTCCGCGCGATCTTCTGGAGGACCGGGAGGCGGTCGTCGGGCACGACCACGACGCCGACATTCGGGTCGATGGTGCAGAACGGATAGTTGGCCGCCTCGGCCTTGCGCGAGCGGGTGAGAGCGTTGAAGAGGGTGGACTTGCCGACGTTGGGAAGTCCGACGATGCCAGCGGTGAGCATAAAGGGGCCGAAAGGAGAGATCCGAACGGGGGCTTGACAAGCCGATAGTGGACCGGTGATGTCCCTCGCTTTTCCAAGCAAGAACCGCTTCGCAAGAAAATCCTACATGGCTCTCAAAATCCGTCTTACCAAGGTTGGTTCCGTGCACCAGCCGCTGTATCGTGTGGTGGTCGCCGAGGCGCGTTCGCGTCGCGATGGCGCCGCGGTGGAGAACATCGGCACCTATACGCCGAGAACCAAGGGCAGCCCGATCAACCTCAACCTGGAGCGCGTGGATTACTGGCTGAGCAAGGGCGCGACCCCGACCGACACCATGCACGCGATGATCAAGAAGGCGCGCCGCGCCGCAGCCGCCAAGGTGGCGGCCAGCTAAGCGACCTGCACTGCCTCCCATGTGAATCGCCCCGCCTCGAGCCGGGCGATTTTTTTTACCCGGACCACGGACCCCTGGTATGGCTCTGACCATCGACGTGCTGACGCTCTTCCCGCGGATGCTCGACGGGTTCCTGGGCGAGAGCATCCTGGGCAAGGGGATCAGCAGCGGGGCGCTCGCGGTCAAGGTGCATGATTTGCGCGAGTGGACGACGGATCGGCATCGCACGGCGGATGACCGGCCGTTTGGGGGGGGGGCGGGCATGGTGATGAAGCCGGAACCCGTGTTTGCGGCCATCGAACAGCTTCAGACGCCGGGCTGCCGGCGGATCTACCTGACTCCGGACGGGGTGCCGTTTTCGGCCCGGCTCGCGGCCGAACTGTCGCGGGAAACCCACCTGATCCTGCTCAGCGGCCACTACGAGGGCATCGACCAGCGCATCCGGGATGGGGTCATCGATCAGGAGATATCGATTGGCGACTACGTGCTCACCAACGGGACGCTGGCGGCGGCGGTGGTGATCGATGCGCTGGCCCGTTTCATCCCGGGCGTGCTCGGGGAGGAAAAGTCATTGACGCACGAATCCTTCGCCAGCAAGTTGCTCGACTTTCCTCAATACACGCGTCCCGCCGAGTTTCGGGGCATGTCCGTTCCCGAGGTGCTGCTTTCGGGAAATCATGCCGAGATCGAGAAGTGGCGACACGCGCGACAGGTGGAAAAGACGCAAAAAGTCCGACCCGATTTACTACAATAACACACTGCCATGAACCCGATCATCCAAGAGATCACCGCCCATCAGGTGAAGAAAGACATCACGCCGTTCAAGGTCGGCGACGGTGTGCGCGTCCACACGAAGGTGCGTGAAGGCGACAAGGAGCGGGTGCAGGTGTACTCGGGAATCGTGATTGCGCGCAAGGGACACGGGATCCACGAGACGTTCACGGTGCGCCGGCTGAGCTACGGCGAGGGCGTCGAGCGCGTGTTTCCGGTCCATTCCCCCAATATCGAGAAGATCGAGGTCGAGCGGGAGTCGGAGCCGATGAAGGCCCGCCTGTACTACCTCCGCAACCGCACCGGCAAGGCGGCGGTGGCGATCAAGGAGAAGGACCGGGCGGCTGAGATTCACGCCCAGAACGAGGCGGAGAAGGCGGCACGCGCGACGACCGCCGCCGCCGAGCCGGCGAAAAGCAACTGACGACTTTTCCGCGAACCAGCGCGGCAAGTAGGCCGAGCCCCGGAGATCCGGGGCTCTTTTTTTTGCTCCCGCGCACCCGATGAGAAAAGTGCGCGATCGGATCGGTTTCAGGGCTGGACAACGCCGCAGCGATGCTTCTTAGTGCGCCTCCCTTCGACCAAATGCTCAGGTGGTGGAATTGGTAGACACACACGTTTGAGGGGCGTGTGCCGTAAGGCGTGCGGGTTCGAGTCCCGCCCTGAGCACCAGTCGTCAGTTCAACTCCTTGATGGAGATATTGCGGAACTGCACGAGGCTGGAAGCCGGGCTGTACTTGCCGTCCTTGAATCCGCCGTGGTGCTGGAGTGCGAGAGCGCCTTTTTCAGGCACGCCCGGAAGCTGGGCATTCTCGATCACTGTGACGCCGTTGAGCACGACCGTGAGACGGTCGCCTTTCATCGTAATCTCAAAGGTGTTCCACTCGCCGACCGGCTTGTCGGCCTTGCGCTTGGGAGTGACGCCGGCGCGGACCGCCGGGGGCATCTTCTGATCCATGCGGTAGCCGTAGACCTCGCCGGAGCCAATCGGCCAGCACCAGATGTTGATCTGTGACTTGCTGGACCCGCGCAGGTAAATCCCGGAGTCGGCGTTGGGCGTCGGCGTGATGAGGTCCTTTCCATCGGGGCCTTTCTTGTGGCTGCCATCCGGCAGAACCGTGGGCACCGGATAGAGGCCGGTCGTCTCCTTGATCCGCCAGTCCATCTTCAGGACGAAGTCCTTGTATTCCTTCTCCGACCAGAGGTTCTTGTCGCCCGTCGCCTCACTCCGTGCGTCGTAGTCGATCACCCCGTTCAGGACCTTCCAGTGTCCGTTGTCGCCGACGGGAACCTTCCAGCCGGACAAGTCGCGGCCATTGAAGAGGGAAACAAAGCCGCGATCAGCAGCGGCGGCGAGGGAGGCGAACGCGAGGGTGACAGCGAGGAGGGCAGGGGTTTTCATGAGGTCGGTCACGACGATGTCACGACGCCCTGCGCTCCTGCAAGCCCGCCGGGAAGGGACTACGGCGGGGTGGGTTTCGGAGTCGCCGACGTAACCATGCGAATGACGTAGTACGAGGCGGTCGCCTCGCCCGCGTTGCGCATGCCGTGCAAATCGTTCGACGCAAAGAAGAACACCGAGCCTGCGCCGCCGCGTTGCACCACGCCTTCGATGGTCACCTCCATCGTGCCTTCGCGCACGATGACAATCTCCTCGTCGGGATGACGATGCGCGGCGTGCGCGGCGACCCCGCCGTGCAAAGTCGTGCAGTGGCAGGTCAGACTGTCCATCGTGACCGTGGAGCCCTTCAGGATTTCGCGGCGCGGCCTGGCCGTTGAGGTTCACCTCCACGGTGCCCTCTTTGACGAGGATAAGTTCCTCCTGCGGGTGCCGGTGCGGGAGGTGCGAAGTCTGGCCCGGGTTCAAGGTCGTGATGTGGCACTCGAAGACCTCGAGCGTGCGCGTGGGGTGGTTGGCGACCTCCCGGCGCTCGCCTTGCGCGGTGGTTCGCACCGGGAGTTTCTCCCACGCGAAGACGGAGGAACCGAGTGAAGAGGCAGAAGGCGTGGCGGCGGAAATCGGAAGCATAAGCGCGGTGCCGAACGCCAGGACGGACAGCGGGGGAAGGGGGCGGCGGGACATGGCGGCGGGCCTAGGTGTGGAGGAAGACGTCGGAAAATCCAGAGCGAAGCGCACGCGATTTCGAAGTGACATCGGCGGGGGGAGCCCGCACGTTGCCGGCCCGTCGTGACGCTTTTTGCCTTCTACCTCGTCGTCATCATCCTCGGCATCCTGAGCATGGGGTTCCAGCTCCTCGCGTCGCGCCTGCTGAATCCGCATTTCGGCTCATCGATCATTGTCTGGGCGTGGCTGATTTCGACTTTCCTCGCGGCGTTCAGCCTCGGGTCGATGCTCGGGGGCTGGATCAGCAACCTGGCGCCGGCCGCCCGGCGGCGGGGCCAGCTGATCGGGGCGGCGGTGGCGGTGCTGACGCTCGGGCTGGCGGCTGTCGGAGGGCGCGCGGCGCTGGCGTGGATTGAGGTTCGCTTCGAGGAGATGAGCGTGGCGCTGTTGGTCGCATGCGTGGGGATTTTCTTCCTGCCGGTGACGGCCCTCTCCACCTTCGGTCCGCAGTGTGTGCAGTACCTCGCCGGCCGCGGCACGCCGCCGGGCAAGGCTTCGGGAGTGGTCTATGGCGTCAGCACCCTGGGCAATATCGCCGGGGTCATGCTGACGGCCTTCGTCCTGATTCCTCACTTTCGCGTCTCGACCCTTCTGTATCTCTGGCTGGTGGTCGCCCTCGTCTCCCTGACGGGGCTGGTGCGGCTCCTGAGAACTTCCTCCTCCCTGTGAACATGCGCCGGTTTCCCTTTGCCCTCCTGGCGGCCTTGTCTTGTCTGTCGACCGCCGCGTGCGGCCAGGACGCCGTCGAGCACTTTGACACGACCTACAACAGCCTGACCGTCGAACGGCGCGGCGACATCGTGGAACTGCGGGCGCGGTTTCGCGGGAGCGAGGCCCTGGAGTCGGCCGTGGACCTGAGTGATCCCTTGCGCCTGGTCGTGGCGTACACGCGTTCGCTCTACGGAGCGCTGTTCCTCCAGCCGCAGCCGAAGCGGGTGCTGATGGTGGGCCTGGGAGGGGCGGGTTTCCACCGGCTGTTCGCGGAGGCTTACCCGCAGGCGCTGCTCCAGACGGTGGAACTCGATCCGATGGTGTTCGAGCTGTGTCGCAATCGCATGCAGTTCAAACCGACGGCGAACACGCCGGTGTCGATCATGGACGGGCGCATGTTCATCAAGCGCAACCGCGAGCAGTGGGACTGGCTGATTCTCGATGCGTTTCGCGGGGACTTCGTGCCGCCGCACCTCAAGACCGAGGAGTTCTACCGGGAGTGCGCCGCGCGGTTGAGCGACCGGGGCGTGTTTGTCAGCAACCTGCACGCGACGAGTGATCTCTATTTCTCGGACCTGAAGACGATCCAGGCCGTCTTTCCGCAGGTGGTGCTGTTCGGCGTCGACGGGCGCGGCAATGTCATTGCCTGTGCGGTGAAGTACCGGGATCCCGTCATCACGGATCCGACAAAGTGGCCCGCCCCGGCGAGCCTGTCGCTGCCGGCCTTTGCCGGGCGCCTGGACCTGGAAAAAGTACGGGCGGAGGTGATTCCGATTCCGGTGAACGACGTGGCGCGGGGGCGGGTGCTCAGCGACGATTTTGCCCCGGTGGAGTTCCTGAATGCCGCGAAAACGAACAACGTCGGACGGTAAGCGCCCCGGGCCGCGCGCCCGGGATTCTTGATG
The DNA here is from genome assembly GCA_016222805.1 of Verrucomicrobiota bacterium. Classification (GTDB taxonomy): domain Bacteria; phylum Verrucomicrobiota; class Verrucomicrobiia; order Opitutales; family Opitutaceae; genus ER46. The sequence goes on from JACRQG010000011.1 coordinate 204,242, forward strand.
ACGCCCTCCCCGGAGTCCGCGAACCCCGCGCTGGACCGCGCCCGGCGGAAGGCCTACTGGCGGCTTCTGCCGCTGTTGTTCGTCTGCTACGTGATTGCGTACGTCGATCGCGCCAATGTCTCCCTGGCCAAGCTCACGATGTCGAAGGACCTGCCGGCCTTCGATGACAACGTCATTGGCATCGGGGCGGGGGTGTTCTTCCTCGGGTACTTTCTGCTCGAAATCCCCGGCTCGCTGATCGTGGAGCGGTGGGGCGCGCGGCGGTGGATCTGCCGCATCATGCTCACGTGGGGCGTGATGGCGGCCCTGACCGCGTTTGTGCGCACGCCGGGCGAGTTTTACCTCGTGCGGTTCCTGCTCGGCCTGGCGGAGGCGGGTTTCTTTCCGGGGGTCATCGTTTATCTCACCCACTGGTTCAGCGCCCAGGACCGGGCGCGCGCCGTGGCCTTCTTCATCGTCGCCACGCCGACCGCGCAGATCATCAGCCCGAAGATCACCAACCTCATCCTGCCCATCGGTACCGAGGAAATGGTGAACGGCGTGCTGGTGCGACATCCGGAGCTGCTCGGACTCGAAGGCTGGCAGTGGGTGTACATTCTCTGGGGCATCCCCGCCGTGGTCCTGGGGGCGGTCGTGTGGTTTTCGCTGACCGACCGGCCGTCCGACGCCAAGTGGCTCTCGGAAGAGGAGCGGAAGGCGCTGGAGGAGGAATTGGCGCGGGACCGGGCGCGGCGGGCCGGCGGGAAACGCATGACCGTGCTCGAGGCCCTGCGGCACCCCAAGGTGCTCCTGCTGGCAGCAGCCTATTTCGGATGCACCACCGCCAACTACGGCATCGAGTTCTTCCTGCCGAGCATCCTGCAGAACTGGTACAACCTGAAGTTGAACGCGATCACCTGGCTCGTCCTGCTGCCCCCCTTGCTGGCGCTCAGCGGACAACTCTTCGTGGGCTGGAACTCCGATCGCACCAAGGAGCGGCGGTATCATGCGGTCGTGCCCATCGTGCTCGGGGCGGTGGCCCTGGGCCTTGCGCCCCTGACGCAGGGCAATCTCTTCCTGACCATCGCCTGCTTCATGGTCGCGGCCGCGGGCATCAAGGCCTACCAACCGGCGTTCTGGGCGCTGCCGCCGCTCTTTCTGACGTCGACCGCCGCAGCGGGCAGCATCGGCCTCATCAACTCGATCGGAAACCTGGGCGGTTTTCTCGGCCCCCGCGTCCTAGGTTATGTCAAGACGCACACCGGTTCGTTTGCCGGCGGCGTCTACTGCCTGGCCGCGGGGATGTTGGTGACGGCGACGATTCTCTTCTTCCTCGGGCTCGGGCACCGGGAAGAGGCGTCGCCACCGGACCGCCGATAACCGGCAAGAGCCGCTTGATAGAGGCGGGCGCGAAGTCCGTCTTGCCCCGGTGGCGGCAATTTGCGGCGATTCGCCCAGCACCCTTCCTGCCATGTCCCTTTATCTCGGCATCGACTCCGGTACCCAAAGCGTCAAAGCCGTCGCCCTCGACCTCGAAACCCGAAAGGTCATCGCGGAGGCGCGGGCGCCCCACCGCCTGATCGCCGGGCTCCCGGTCGGGCACATGGAGCAGCACCCGGAGGAGTGGGTGGCGGCCATGGATGCAGTGATCGCGGAGGTGGTGGCCAAGGTCGATCGTTCCCGGGTGCGCGGCATCGGCGTCTCCGGACAGCAGCACGGCCTGGTGGTGCTCGACGCCGCGGGTCAGATCATCCGGCCCGCCAAACTCTGGTGCGATACGAGCACCACCGCCGAGTGCGCGCTGATCACGAAGAAGCTGGGAGGACCCAAGGCGGCGATTCGGCAGACGGGGAACCTGGTGCTGCCCGGCTTCACCGCACCGAAGATCCTCTGGCTGAAACGACACGAGCCGGCGAACTACCGGCGGGTCCGCCAGGTGCTCCTGCCGCACGATTACCTGAACTTTCACCTCACCGGGAACTACTTCATGGAGCACGGTGACGCTTCCGGCACCGCGCTGATGGACGTGCGCCGGCGAGAGTGGTCAGCGGCGGCGGTCGGGGCGATTGATCGCAACCTGGCCGATTGGCTGCCGGAGTTGCGGCCCTCGCACGAGGCGGCGGGCACGTTGCGGCCGGTCCTGGCGGAGAAGTTCGGACTTTCTCCCGAAGTCGTGATCAGCGCCGGCGGTGGGGACAACATGATGGGGGCGATTGGCACCGGCAATGTCGTGCCCGGAGTGATTTCGGCCAGCTTCGGGACCAGCGGCACGATCTACGCCCACGCGACCAAACCGGTGGTGGATCCGGCTGGCGAGATCGCGGCGTTTTGTTCCTCGACGGGCGGCTGGCTGCCGCTGCTGTGCACGATGAACGTCACGACGGTCACCGAGCAGGTGCGGGCGCTTTTCGGCTACGACCATGCGGCGCTGGAGGAGGCGGTGGCGGGGGTGCCCGCCGGGGCGCACGGATTGGTTCTGCTGCCTTATTTCGCCGGGGAGCGCACTCCCAACGTGCCGGATGGCACTGGGGTGCTCCTGGGGATGAACCAAACGTCGTTGCAGCGCGGTCCGCTGGCGCGGGCGGCGATGGAAGGTGTCACGATGGGCATGAACTACGGGCTGCGGCGCCTGGCGACGCTCGGGGTGAAAGCGAAGGAGATCCGCCTGACGGGTGGCGGGGCCAAGTCCGCGGTGTGGCGGCAGATCATGGCCGACGTGTTCGGAGTGCCGGTGGTCGGCATGCAGGAGGACGAGGGGGCGGCCCTCGGAGGCGCCTTGCAGGCCGCCTGGTGCGTCGCGCGCCGGGAGGGGCGCGGCGGTGCCAAGATCGCCGATTTCACCTCCGGTGTTGTCGCGCTCAACGAGGCGACGCGGTGCGTGCCGGACAAGGGACGCCATGCCCGTTACCGCGAGTTGCAGGGGCTGCAGGATGACTTGAGTGGCGCGCTCCGCGGCGTGTTCGCGCGGCATCGCGCGTGGTCGAGAGGATAGGGGCAGCCGGCCACCGCGGACGACGACTGGCGGACCGCAAACTCCGCGGCCGCCGGCAAGGCGAGCCAGCGGAGTGCGGCTACGCGGCAGGCGCTCAGCGCGCGAAGGCGCCGATGCCGGCCTCGAGCAGGAGTTTCCAGAGGGCGCTGTTGTCCGGCTTTCCCGGGGTCCCGCCGATGTTGAACGTGCGCGACATCAGGTAGTATCCCTTTTCGTCCTGCTTGTTGACCAGCTGGCCGACGCGATTCAGGACCTGGGCGAGTTCACCCTTGGCTCCGAGTTGCAGGACGATGTTCATCGGTGCGTTCTGCAGATCCTCCGTCGATTTGGAGGCGACACCGCCGGTGCCGGTCAGCCGGAGGACCGGGGACATGACTTCCACCGAGCTGAGCTTGAAGGCGAGATCCGCGCCGCGTTCGATCTGGAGCTTCAGGTTGTCGAACTCGACCCGGTCGAGCATGCGGGTCAATTCGGCGATGGCGACGGTTGTGTCGGAACCGCGCGAAGCGCCGAGCACTGCCAGGCCAATCGAGGCGAGGTTTGCGACCGCCGACGCCTGGCCCTTGCGCGCGAGCAGGTTCATCACCCCCTTGGTCCCCGTGACCTCGAACTTACCGAAGGCGTTCTTCGCGAGGTCGGCGGCGGTCCCGCCGTTGCCGTTGAGTCGGGCCGAAAGGGTGGCCTTGGTCTCGAGCGCGGGCTTTTCGTTGGGATTCGTGGCGCGGAGGAACTCCCCGACGTCGAAGTTCTGCACGTCCGCCGAGGCGGCCAGGGCGTAGGGCTGTGGCAACTGAGCGGCATAGGTGACGCCGCCGGCGAGCTTGAAGGGGTTGTCCTTGAAACGCCCTTCAAGTCCGTCGAGGGAGAGTTTCTGATCCGTAATGACGGCGGTGCCGCGGACATTGCTGATCGTGTAATCCTTGCCGTAGATGATGCGCTTGAGGTCGACCTCGACCTTGCCGTTGGCTCCCTTCCAGAACGGCTGGGTATCACGCTTGGCGCCGGCGACAGCGTTCGGACCGCCTGCCGGGGCGGTGGCGGGCCGGGGGGCGCGGACCACGGTCGTTGAGGAGGGGCTTGTGGGAGCCGGCTTGGCCGGCTGGCTGGCGGGAGCCAGCGCGGCGAGGGCCTGGAGGTCGTCGACGATCAGGTTGGCACTCGCCAGCTTTCCGGTGAAAAGCACCGTGGTCTTGTCGGACGCCTTCCCCACCGTGCCTTCGAACAGAGCATCGGACTTCCGTCCGGAGTTGGTCACGACCAGCGAGGCTTTGCCACTGCCGGAGCCGTCCGCCTTCAGGCTGGCCGTGATCGAGGCCTCGATCTCGCCCAAGGGACGGTTGTCCTGTTTGGCGACCAGATCCTTGGCCGCGAGGGTGGCCTTCGCCTGGGTCGTGTCGCCGATGGCGGCCTCGAAGGCCGTCGTGAGCTTCCCGCGGTTGAGGGTGGCATACGGAGTCAGCGCGGGCTGGGCCATCAGCCCGGCGACGTCGGCCTCCAGGGAGCCCTTGGCCGAGACCTGGGTCGTGCCGCCAAGCCGCGCTTCGCCGGTGGCGGAGGTCGAGAGAAGCGTCGAGGTCCCCTGCTTCACTTCGAGGCGCCGGAGTTCGTAGGCGACCACGTCCTTGCGCTTGGTCGCGGAAAATGCGGCCGAGAGATCGACTGCCTGGAGCAACGGCTGGCCCGCGATGGAGGCCGAGATGTTCCGCACCTGGAGAGGATCCACGGTCGTCGCCGTCAGATCCTCGAGTGAACGGAGGCTGACCTCGAGATTCAGTCCCGCCAGGGACCCGCCGAGTTTGGATTGGGCCACGTACGGCTGCGCCCAGGCGAGAGGGATCTCTCCGAGGCGAACGCGGGCCGCCGGCGTGGTCGGGGAGGCGGGGGTGATCGTGCCCGCCTTCAGTTCCACGCGCAGGGCTTGCAGCAACTCCACCGCGGCGAGCAGGGCGCGGTCCGGGCCCTGCACGGTGGCGGCGGCCTTCGCCAGCTGGAGGGTGTTGCCCTCGTGCCGGCCCTCGGCCTCGACCGTCGCGGCGAGGGCGCCGGGATCGAAGGCGAGGAAGGGCTTGTGCAGGGTGGCGAGGTTGGCCTGCAGCCGGGCTGTGAAGGCGGTGGCGGGTTTCGTGCCGAGATTGCTGACGTCGGCATTCACGGTGCCCGAGATCGAATCGCCGGTGGCCATGGCCAACTGCAGGTCGGAGAGCTGCGCACGCAACGTCGTGGCGGTGTAGTCGACGCTCGGACGCAACGACAGCGTGACGTGTTCGACCAGGGCCTTCTTTTGTGCATCGCGAACCGTGACGTCGCGCAGGGAAAGGGGTTCGACCGCGCGGGCGCGCACGCGGCTGCCGTCCGTTTCCCCTTCGACGGCGAGAACCAGGGAAAGATCTCCGCTCTCAATTTCCAGCGGTTTGGCCGACGGTTGCGCCCACGCGAGCGGAATGGCTCGCAGGGTCAACCGGGCGGCTTCCGCCTTGAGATCGGCCAGGGTGATACGTCGATCGGAAAGTCGGTAGGTGACCTTTTGGAGCAGCCCCAGCTGCGCGAAAGTGCGACCCTTGCCATCGGCGACCTCGACCGAGAAGGCGTTGAGCTGCGCGGCGCTGTCGCCCACCGAACCGTCGAAGGATGACTTGATCTCGACAGCTCCAATGGCGGCGAGGGCAGGGGAGACCTTCTGCAGTTGGGAGGCGGCGGCCCGGAGGGTGCCGTTGGCGGAGGCCGCCTGCGTCTCGGGCTTGAGGCTGAACTTGCCGGAACCAGTGGCGGCAATCTCGGGCAGGCCAAAACCGGAGAGGAGCGCGGCCAGTTGTTCGCTGCGGAGCGCGATTTCCCATGAACCGGAAATTTCCTTGGCGGCCGCGGCGAACCGGGCGACCAGCGAAACCACCTGCTCCGCCTTGCCGCCGCGGACCAGGCTGAGCGCGAGGGAATAGTCCTCGTCGGCGCCGCCCGCGGTCTGGGCGGCCTTGGCGGCCAGCTTGATCTGGTCGGAAGGTATGTCGGGGCCCATCGCCGCCCCGGTGGTTTCGAGTTCGACCAAATCAATCCGGCGGTCGGCGGCGAGGTGCAGGGCGAGACTGCCCGTGGAGCGGGCACCCCGGACCGGCGCGCCGGTCTTGGGGTCGGAGAAATCAACCGTCCATTCCACGCGGCCCTTCTGGCCCGTCTCGATTCCGGAGCCCTTCAACTCAAAGACGACTTCCTGTTTTTCCGGGAGGCGGGCACGGCCGTTGATGGCGAGTTTGGCGACGCGGAGATCGACCGGCAGGCGGGCTTGTTTCAGCAGGCCCTCGAACGCGGGTTTGGCGGCCTCCGCCGTGGTCGTGGCCGGTTTGGCCGGGCGGGAAGCGACTTCCTTGGCACCGCTGGCGGCACTTGCCGCAGGGGTGGAGGGAGCGGGCTGCCGGAGTTCGACGAGGGCGTCCTTGATGGTCAGTTCCTCGACATCGACGCGCTTGCCGGCGAGATACGCCCAGGCGGAGTGGCGCGTGGTCAAGGAAGCCACCGAGAGGGTGAGTCCGTCTTGCAAGACCTTGAGGCCGCTGATCTCGGCGGCGGAGAACCCGAGGTTCACCTTCGACACCTCGATGGTCAGGCCTGGCTGGTTGGCGACGGCCCGGCGGACGGCCCACGTTTGCACCCCGGAGGTGAACGCCAGGGAGACGGCGAGGATGGCGAGGACCGCCAGGGCACCTGCGATGTATCCGACAAGCTTGAGACTCTTCATGACGAACCTAACACCGGTTCACCAAAGAGGGCGCTCCGACAAGTGAAAACGCACGCGCCAACCGTAGTTTCTCGCTGCCATTAGAGACGGTCATCTCGTCGCTGCCTGCAATTGCCGCCGGGGCTGGTCTGACTTCGGCGTTCTACCTGGGACGTTGCCGGCGAGCCGCCGGAAAGACCTCGGTCACTGCCCGAAGCCGAAGACGTTCCGGCATTCCCTTCGTAGCAACGCGGCGTTCGGGAAGAAGTTGCTGGGAGATCTCGGGAGTCCGGCTCCCCCTGTGGAGCTGGAGGCCAGCCACGATTGAGCGCATCAGGGCAGTTCGTCGACGATGACGTCCTGCACTCCCATAATCGTTCTCGTGGCGGTGACGCGCTTCGTGAACGGCGGAGGTAAACTGCCACGGAGCCAGTCGACGATCTGGGCCGCCAACCTCGTCGAAGCCATTTGGAGTTCCTCCTGTAATGCCCTGCCGCCTTCCTTGGCCCAATCCATGTACTTTCTGGGCTGACCTTGGTACCGTGCGTAGAGTACCCCAGCTTGGGTGCGTTCGCCGGACCGGTACACGTTGCACTCGATGTCGATCAGAAGCAGGAGTTGAGGATTAACTGCGCGATTGCCGGCGAGCTTGTACTTGAGGACGCGAAGTTGGAGTTGTGGTTCTGCTGCGGCCTGCGCTTCCGTGGATCGATCGGGACTGGTTGCGAAGGCGAACTCCACCGGAGCAGAAGCCGGGTTGGACCTGGATTCGCCTTCTGGTTTCGGGTTCGGAGGACAGATGAATTCAATGGTCCGGCCGTGAGGTGCTTCCGGGACGGCGGCGGCGGAAGCTGTGAGGCGATCAATAAGGCTCTGGTGAAGATCAAATCGCCCACCTGTCGCCGCAATGGCGGCTGCTGCGGCCGACGCGTCGCTGGTCGAGTGAGCAGCAATGGCTCCATAAGCACCTCCAACAACCGCCCCGACAGGAGCCGTCAGCACGACTCCCAACGCAGCCAATCCTCCGGCGGAGGCCCCTCGCAGTCCCAAATCTGCTCCCATTCCCGCGCCCGTGCCGGCGCTCGCCAGGGTGGCTTGGCCCCTGGAATAGGGTGCGGCGGCGACGGTCAGAACCGGCGGAGCGGCGCCGTCAAACCCGAGCGAAATGCGACCCACCTCGACGGCCGCTGCCGTGGAGACATACCTCGGTTCGGGTTGATGGGCGCAACCTGGTCCAACCAGGCAGCCTCCGACACAGAGCCCCAACAAGCGCGCGGACATCCCAAGGCCCCGCCGTTCTCTGCGCCGGAATCCGACCGCAAACCGGGGCTTGGCCCTCTCTCGCGAGTTGCGACCCACCAAGCGCACGCCGGAGAGCTGTTGAATGAACCGCATGTTCTTACCTGCGGTGTTCGCACTGCAAACGGATCATTCACTGCGGTCCGACACCCGTTGCGCAATCCTGCGACGGAGACCGTTTGTAGGGGCCAAGGCGGCCGCTCAATCCACGATTGGCTCGCGAAATGGGCGGGCGCAACCGGCTATCGCCGTGATGGCCTGGGTCACGGCCGCGGCGAGGGCTTCAACTCGCTGTTCGAGGGGGAATGACGAAGGGGTCTCGATCGTGTAGCCAAGCCGGCAGCCACTGGCCTGGAGGTAAATCGACTCTGGCCAGCGATCGCGCAGGGCGGGGTCCGCCACCGGGCGAATGATGCCGGTCTCGGCGATCGGGCGGCCGTCGATGACCGCGGCGGTCTCAATCGGACAGAAGGAAGCGGCAGCCTCGAGCATGGGATGGGCCAAGCTGGGCGCATGGGCACGGTTCAGTTCATAGACGTAGAAGCCGTGCGCCTCCCAGTCTTCGTGCAGGCAGATGGCGAGGTCGAAGGGCAGTTGGTGTTCGAGCCAGTGGGTGTGGGCGCAAACCTCCGCGGAGGACGGCGATCGGTAGTCGCGATTCAGATCAATCCCGTCCGGGCTTTCCCGGCTTCCGGTAAGATAGCCGCGGGGATTGAGCATCGGGCACAGAAACCAGACGGCCCGGTGATCGAACACGCCGCGGTCCAGCAGGAGCCGCAGCGCCTGGGGTGGGGCGGGCTCGTCGCCGTGAATGCCGGCGGAGACATACACCCGCGGGCGCGGCCCTGGCGCGCGCTTGGTCAATGCGACGAGAGGCAAACCTCCGACTTCTCCGAAAGTCTCGTCCTGAAACCCGTGCTGCTGGGCCGCGGCCAGAAATTGCGAAAGAAATTCGTGCGGGAGTCGCAGCGAACGGGTCAGATCGGGGTCCATGGCGTGCAAGACGGAGGAAGAGTCACGAAAGGCGGGGAAGGTGGCGCGCGGAGTTCTTGCCAGCGCGGGTGTGAAGTCCATCAAAGTTCTGGCATGTCTCAAGTACGCGTCCGCTTTGCGCCGAGCCCGACCGGGTTCTTCCACATCGGCAGTGCCCGCACCGCGCTGTTCAACTGGCTCTACGCCCGGCACACCGGCGGCACCTTTATCCTCCGTATCGAGGACACGGACAAGGAGCGCAACAGCGAGGCCTTCCTCAACCTGATCTATGACAGCCTGACCTGGCTCGGCCTGAATTGGGACGAGGGTCCCAGGGTCGGAAAGCACGGTGGCGGGGACTTCGGGCCCTACCGCCAGAGTGAGCGCAGCGACGTTTATCGCGACTATGTGCAGCGGCTGCGCGATGCCGGGCGGGCCTACGAGAAGGACGGAGCGATCTGGTTCAAACTCGAGGGCGAGCGTTACGAGGTCTTCGACGAGCACCGGAAGAAGACCGTGACGAAGGTCAAAGGCCCGCCGGTGGTGATCGAGGACCGGATTCGCGGGCGGGTGGAGCGCGTCGAGGACGAGGACTTCGTGATCGTCCGTTCCGACGGGAATCCGGTGTTCCACCTCGTCAACGTGGTGGACGACATCGCGATGCGGGTGACCCACATCATCCGGGGCGAAGACCATCTCTCGAATACCAGCAAGCACGTGCGCCTCTATGAGGGTTTCGGGGTGACGCCACCGGCCTTTGCGCACATTCCGCTGATCCTGAAGCAGAACGGCCCGGGCAAGATGTCGAAGCGCGATCAGGGAGCCCTGATCGAGGAGTATCAACGGCGCGGCTACCTGCCGGAAGCGCTGGTGAACTTCCTCTGCCTGCTGGGGTGGAACCCGGGGGATGATCGGGAGAAGATGCCAATCGATGATATCATCCGCCTGTTCGATTTGCCGGGGGTAAACCAGAGCAATGCGAGGTTCGATGACAAGAAACTCGCGCACATGAACATGGCCTACCTTCTGGAACTGCCGGCGGATCGCTGGGTGGCGCAGGCGCGCGAGCTGTTTGGGCGCCAGACGGGCAGCGCCGTGGCGCAGGCGGCGCTGGCGGCGGACGCGGGCTATTTTCGGGAGGTGATGCTGCTCAGCCAACCCAAGGTGAAGGGCCTGGAAGAGCTTTCGGCCTATACGGCCTACTTCTTCACCGAGGCCTATGCGGTGGATCCGAAGGTGCGGGAGAAGGTGATGGCCAAGGGAGATCCCAAGGCGCGGCTGCAGGAAGTACTGGACGCCCTGCCGACGATGGATCTCACGAGTGACGGCGCGATCGAAGAGGCCCTCAAGGCGCTGGCGGCGCAGCGGGGGCTCGGGTTTGGCGACTATCAGGCGGTGGTTCGGCTGGCGTTGTCCGGCACGAATGTCGGTCCGAGCATCACCGGGATGATCCGCGTGTTGGGCCGGGAGCGGGTGCTGGCGCGGCTGCAGCGCTTTCTCGCCGACGGGTAGAAACGGCGCTGGATGGCGGGTGCGGGTCGCGGCGCCCGCGCGCGATCGCGGCGCTGCCGCGGAGCGGCTCCCACGCGAGGTTTGCGCTCGCGCGGCGGGCCCGGCACGCTGGTTTCCACGCATGAAGACCTCGCTCGGCTTGGGAAGCGTCGTGGCCCTCGGTCTCCTGTCGCCGATGACGGCGGCGGACTATCCGATCCAGCCCGTGCCGTTCACCGCCGTGCGGCTGACCGGGGGATTCTGGCACGCGCGCCAGGAGGTCAACCGGAAGGTGACGGTGCCTTTCGCGCTCCAGCAATGCGAGGACACGGGGCGAATCCGGAACTTCGATCTTGCGGCGGAGGTGATGCGCCGGCGGGCCGGCGGGGAGCCGACCTTTCAAATCAAGCCGCCCACGCAGTTCCCGTTCGACGACTCCGACGTCTTCAAGGCGATCGAAGGCGCGGCGTATGTCCTGAACCAGCAGCGCGACGAAGCGCTGGAGGGGCGGTTGGACCGGATCATCGCCCGCATCGGCGCGGCGCAGGAACCCGACGGCTACCTCTACACCTGGCGCACGATGCACCCGGACTCTCCGGCGCACAAGTGGATCGACGGACAACGCTGGCTCAAGGATCCCGATCTCAGCCACGAACTCTACAACATCGGGCACATGTACGAGGCGGGGGTGGCCTACTACCAGGCCACCGGCAAGCGCAACCTGCTCGAGATCTGTCTCAAGAGTGCTGACCTGGTCTGGCGCGTGTTCGGGGATGGCAAGTTCCGGATCGCGCCGGGGCACCAGGTGATCGAGATGGGGCTGGCCAAGCTGTACCGCGTCACGGGGGATCGTCGCTACCTGGATCTGGCGCGGGTCTTTCTTGATGCGCGCGGGCCGGGCGGCCCGCCCTATAACCAGCGCCACCAGTTGGTCGTGGATCAGGCAACCGCGGTGGGGCATGCCGTGCGAGCCAACTACATGTACGCCGGCATGGCCGACGTGGCGGCCCTCACGGGCGACGAACGGTACAAGGCGGCAATCACGAAGATCTGGGAGGACGCGGCGAGTCGGAAGATGTATGTGACCGGCAGCGTGGGGGCGCTGGCGAAGGGGGAAGCCTATGGGGCCGACTACGAACTCCCGCTCGACGGGTACAACGAGACCTGCGCGGCCATCGCCTACATGATGTGGAGCCATCGCATGTTCCTGCTCACGGGAGATGCCCGCTATGTGGACGTGCTCGAGCGCACCGCCTACAACGGCGCCCTGAGCGGAGTGTCCCTTTCGGGTGACCGTTTCTTTTATCCGAATCCGGTGGTCTATGACGGGGAGAAGAAGTTCAACCACGGCTTCGCGGGACGCGCCCCGTGGTTTGGTTGCGCCTGCTGTCCGCCGAACGTGGTCCGAACGCTGGCGTCACTGACCGGGTACTTCTACGCCGTCCGGGAGGAGACGTTATTCGTCAACCTCTACGGCCAGGGTGAAGGCGCGGCGTCGGTCCGCGGACAGTCGGTGCGGCTCGTGCAGGCGACCGACTATCCCTGGGACGGGAAGGTCCGGATCTCCGTGACGCCGGAAAGGGCGGCGCAGTTCACGGTGGGATTGCGCATCCCGGGCTGGGCCCGCAACCAACCGGTGCACTCGGATCTTTACCGCTATGGCGGAGGCCCGGATGGGGCGTGGAAGGTGCGCGTCGGGGGCCAGGCGTGGACCGGGCCGTGGGATCGCGGGTACCTCATGATCCGTCGAGAGTGGCGCTCCGGGGACACCGTGGAACTGGAGTTCGAGTTGCCGGTGCGGCAGATCGAAGGACATCCGGCGATCACGGCGGTGGCAGGCCGGGTGGCGCTCGAGCGTGGGCCCGTCGTCTATTGCGTGGAGGAGGTGGAGCGGCGGTTTGTGCCCGCCGAACTGACCCTCGCACCCACCGTGCGGCCGGTTTCGCAATGGCAGCCGGATCTGCTCGGCGGCGTGGTCACGCTCGGCTGGCAGGACGACGGGCGCCGCCACACAGCCATTCCGTACTTTGCCTGGAACAATCGGGGACTGGCACCGATGGCGGTTTGGCTGCGCCGCGTGCCCGGCTCCTGAGCCGGGCGAGGGCCGCCCCAGGGGGCAGTCCGGAAATTGCGCAGGGCGGCGAATCGAATCGCACCGCGCCCCGTCTGGCTGCAGGATCGGCGGGCCGCGCGGCTTTCGCCGGCAGGTGCTGAGCCCCCTCTGAAACCGGAGACCCTGAAGATGAACCCCATCCTGCGCTTCGTGCGTCCAAACCTCCTGATCCTGTTGGCCGTTTGCCTGGGCTTGGGCGCCCCGGGGATGTCAGGGCAGGGCGCGGCGCCGGAGGCGGTGGGGATAAGCCGGTATGACCGCAACGGCGATGGAAAGCTCGATGCGGCGGAGCTGGCGGCGAAGGAGGCGGCCGAGGCCAAAGCGGCGCGCGCCCCGGTCGCGGCCTCCCCGGCCAGCCCCGCCGGCGAGGAAGTGCTCCAGCTTTCGCCGTTCGAGGTGAACGCAACCCGGCGCGGCTATCAGGCGGTGCACACGATGTCAGGGACGCGGCTGAACGCGAAGCTCGAGGATCTGGCCTCGGCGATCTCCGTGGTGACAAAGGAGCAGATGGCGGACTTCGCGATGATCGACATCAACGACGTCTTCGCCTATGAGGCGAGCGCGGAGGGTTCGGGCAGCTACACGGATTTCTCGTTCAACCAGAGCTTCCAGCCCAACGACAACCTCTCCAGCAACCCAAACACCGCCAACCGCGTGCGCGGCCTCATGAGCGCCAACGTGGCCTATGCCGGCTTCGAAACCAGCCGGCGCGTGCCGCTCGACCCGATCAACGCCGACGCGATCGAGATCAGCCGCGGTCCCAACTCGAGTCTCTTCGGGCTCGGCAACGCCTCGGGCACCGCCAACACCGTGGCGGCGTCGGCCAACCTCTCCCGCAACCGGGCGCAGTGGCAGGCGCGGGTGGAGCGCTACGGGGTCGCCAATGGCGAGGGGGGCTACCGGACGAGCCTGGACGTCAATCGCGTCCTGCGCCGCGACCAGTTGGCGGTGCGCTTCAGCCAGGTGCTGCAGAACACGGAATACAATCTCCAGCCCTCGGGGGTGAAACAGGAGCGGTACATCGGGATGGTGAAGTACCGCCCGCTTCGGAACACGACCCTCAGCGCCAGCTACCAGTTCTTCCACCAGTACGGTCGGCGGCCCAACTCCGTCACGCCCCGGGATGCGGTGACACAGTGGATCGCCGCGGGTTCGCCGAGCTGGGATCCCCGGACCAACACGGCCTACGTTGCCGGGAGCCCGGTCAACAACCAGGGCCGGCCGGTGACCACCCTCGGCGGCGGCATTCCCCGCATCAACGGGTTTCAGGTTTTCAACAGTGCCTTCCAAACGACGGGCCGCGGAACCTCGCTGATGTTCATTGATCGAGGTGGGGTCGGATTCTGGACCGCACCCCGCGGCACGACCACCCAGGATGCCCTGCTGACGACGGCGGCCAGCAACAACCAGACGGGTTTCAACTACGTCTTCCTCAATCCGCAGACCCTCCGGGCCACCCAGCCGTTGTGGACCTCCGACGGTGCCGTCAGCAGCAAGGAACTCTACGATTGGAGCCGGGTGAATGCGGCGGCGATGAACAACTTTGACGAGCGCAGCGGCACGACACTGGTGAACCTCGAGCAGATCTTCCTCGAGACCCCACGGCAGATGCTGGCGGCGCAGGTGGGGTGGTTTCGCGAGGATGCGCCCGTGCACCGGCGCGATTTCCCGACGGGAAGCGCCGGCTCCACCTACCTCTACGTCGATGTGAACCGCCAGCGGCTCGACGGCACCCCCAATCCGTTCTTTCTCCGCCCGTACCTGGGAATGACCGAGGTGGCGGTGACCGAGACTCCCTTGCTGAATGATACCTTCCGGGCACAACTGGCCTACAAGCTCGACCTCACGCAGGAAAAGAACTGGGTGCGCTGGTTCGGACGCCACCACGTGAGCGGCTTCGGCGAATACAAGCACAACCGCCAGCGCTCATTCTATTACCAGCTGGCGATGCTGGACAACCACGCGTGGCTCGCAGCCGGCACCCCGCGCGCCAACAGCGCCCTGCTGGCCGGAGACACCCTGCCGCAGGATGCTCCGTCGCCCACGGGTTCGCGCAGTTATCGGCTCTACTACGTCGGCGACGACCGCGGCTCGAACTTCGACTATGCGCCGTATGACGGGCCACTGGAAGGGACGTTTAACTACACATGGGGGAACTTCGCCAGCGGGCAGGCCAACCACGAGCCCACCCAGTCCGGCTACGCCGCCACCATCAACGGTACCGCCGGGGCGCAGAACTCGCTGAAGATCCAGAAGACCCAGGGAGTGGTCCTGCAGAGCCTGTTTCTCGAGGACCGGCTGGTCGGCACCTTTGGCCTCCGCAAGGATCGGGTTTATACCAAGGCCGGGGTGAACGCCCGGCTGCTACCGGATGGAAAGTCGCATGACTTCGAGTGGGATCGGCAGTGGGCGGCCGGGGACTACAAGACGAACCAAGGACTCACCCGGACCGTGGGCGGAGTCGTCAAGCTGACCTCCTGGCTGAGTGCCCACGCCAACAAGTCCGACAGTTTCATCCCGGCGGATCCGGCGATCAACCTGCACGGTCAGTTCGTGCCGAACCCCCAGGGCAAGGGACAGGATTGGGGGATCTCGTTGAACCTGTTTGGGGGGAAGTTCTACCTGCGCGCCAACCAGTTCACCACGCGCACCGTCAACGACCGGAACAGCAGTTCCTCGACCTACGCGACCCGCGCGGTGAAGATGGACATCTTCGACGGTCAGAACGCGCGCAACTTCTCCCTCGATGTGCGCGCCCGGCAGTGGATCCAGGCCACCCAGGGGCTGAATGGCGCCGCCCTTGATGCCGCCGTGGCGCAGACGATGCGGTTGGATCCCGCGCTGGTGCAACTGCTGCAGACCAGCGTCAACTTCGGCGGACTGCCCATCGTCGAACCGGAGGACGCGCTGAGCAAGGGGCGCGAGTTCGAGCTGCACTACAACCCGACGAACTACTGGACGATCAAGGCCAACCTGACGGAGAACGAATCCATCCAGGCGGCCATCGCGCAAGACCTGCTCGACTATCTGGCCGAGCGCATGCCGGTGTGGACGAGTGTCGTGGATCGCGAGACGGGGCTCCCGTGGTACACGAGCAGCTATGGTGGCCAGCAGACCGCGGAGCGCTACCTACCGGGGAATGTCACTACCGGCCTCGGCATCGTCCAGCAGACGGTGGGGAAGAGCAAACCGCAGATTCGCAAGTACCGGGCCAACCTCGCCTCGAGTCTGCAGCTCCGCGGCCTCACGGATCACCGTCGTCTGCGGAATATCTCGGTGGGAGGAGCACTGCGCTGGGAGGACCGCGGGGCGATCGACTACTATGGCGTCCAGCGGCTGCCCGACATCATCACGCAGTTGGATCGCAACCGCCCGATTTACGACAAGGCACACTTGTACGTGGACGCCTTTGCCTCCTACCGGACCAAGATCCTGTCGGACAAGATCGGGCTGACGGTTCAGCTCAACGTGCGCAACGTGCAGGAAGGGGGACGGCTCCAGCCGATCCGCGCGTTTCCGGACGGAACTCCCAATGCCTACCGCATCGTCGACCCGCGGCTCTTCATCCTGACGACGACTTTCGAGCTGTAGGAAACCCGAACCAACATCCGCACTCTCTCCGCCATGCCCTTCACTCAGTTCAACGATTCAGGCCCCGGTGGGGCCGCCGAAAGGAAGGTCCATTGCTGTGTCGGAACGCCCCGACTGCGGCGCCTCGATCCCGGCCTCGCTTTTGGGCTGCTCCGCCCAACCCTGGCGGCGGTCGTGGGCGTGGGAAGACTGAGCACGACGCTGGCGCTGGTTTGCATCGGGGCGCGTGCCGACATCACCTTGGTCGCGCCGGGGCAGCCGCCGGCGGTCGTGGTTGTGCCCGATCGGCCAACCGCAGTCGTGAAGTATGCCGCCGAAGAACTGGTGGAGCACGTGCGGCGAGCGTCCGGTGTCTCGTTGCGGATCACGCCGGAAAGTTCGGTCCCGACCGACCCGCGTTGTGCCATTGAACTCGGGCCGACCCGGGCGGCCCTGGCAGCCGGCATCGAGATCGAGCGACTGCCGGCGGAGGGGAGTGTGATTCGGACCCGGGGGAACAGGCTCTTCCTCGCCGGGCGGGATGGCGGCGGAGATCCCCTGGAGCGTGACACCGCCGCCGGAACGATGTTTGCCGTCTACGAATGGCTGGAGCAGGACCTGGGCGTCCGCTGGCTCTGGCCGGGCGAGTTGGGCACGCACGTTCCGCGGGCCAGCGTCATCCGGGCGCGGGAAGGGGACCGGAAGGTCCAGCCGCGGTTTTTCCAACGCCACGTCCGGTCCGGCCTCGGTTTCAAGCTCGAGCATCCGGCCCTGGGTTTCACGCCGAAGGCGGCGGAGGCCTATGCCCGGGAGCAGAATGTGTTCGTGCGGCGGCATCGCCTCGGACGCAGCGAGCGCTTCAGCTATGGACATGCCTTCACGGACTGGTGGGCGCGCTACGGCCAGGCGCATCCGGAGTGGTTTCAATTGGTGAAGGGCCAACGCGGGCCCGCCAAGCCGGGCGCACGCTTTTCCATGTGCGTTTCCAATCCCAGCCTGCAGGCGGAGATTGTCCGGCTATGGAAGGAAAAAGGCGGGCCGGCCCAGCGGTTTCCCACGATCAATCTCGTCGAGAACGACATCGTCGGCCTGTGCGAATGCGAGGCGTGCCGGGCCTGGGATGGGCCGCCGCCCCCCGACGTGATGAAGTTCTATTCTCCGAGTTCCAAGGTCTACGGCACCGCTTTTGTGTCGGACCGCTATGCGCGCTTCGCGCTGGCGGTGCAGCAACTGGCGGCGCGGGAGAATCCCGACGTCAAGGTGATCGGCTATGTCTATTTCAACTACTTCCAGGCGCCGACCTCGGGCGTGCGATTGAACGAGAACGTGCTGCTCGGCTACTGTCCGTCGGGCGGATGGTATCCGCGCGCCGAAGATGAGCACGCCTGGTATCAGCGACAGTGGCGGGGCTGGCGGGAAGCCGGGGCGCGGCTGTTCTTCCGCGTGAACTACTTTCTCGACGGTTACGCGATGCCGTACGTGTTCGCGCACCAGTTTGCCGACGACTTCCGGCACGCGGCGTCCCATGGCATGGCGGCGACCGACTTCGACTCGCTGACCGGGCAGTGGGCGGTGCAGGGGCCCAACCTCTACCTGCTGATGCGGCTGCACACCCGACCGGAAGCGACCACCGACTCCCTGCTGCAGGAGTATTACGACGCCTTTGGGGCCGCCGGTCCGGCGGTGCGGGCGTACTTTGCCCATTGGGAAAACTACCTGACGTCCGAACGTCCGCGGCTGATGGCGGCGTTTGAGGACCGGGTCGCGAGTCGCTGGCGAAGTTTCGCCAAGGTGGCGCACCGGGTCTTTCCGGCGGACTGCTTTCCCCCGGCGGAGGCACTGCTGGCGAGGGCGGCGGTCGCCGCGGGCTCGGATCCGGTCGCTTCCGCGCGGGTGGAGTTCCTGCGCCTGGGGCTCGCGCATGCGAAGCTTTGCGCGAGGGTATCCGAGGTGCTGACGCTGGCGGATCCGGCGGCCACTCCTGAACGTGGACAGAAGGTCCTGGAGGAGTTGCTCCGCTTCCGCCGCGCGCATGAACGCAGCGGAATCTCCAACTTCAACCACAGCGCCTGGGTCGAGGAAGCGAGCTGGAAGCTATCGACGCAGACCCGGCAGGAAGCCGACGTCTATCCGTGAGTCGGTCCTTTCCTTTTCCGAGGATTGCAGCCGACCGCGGGAGGGTAACCGTGGCGGCAGGAAGCGGGCGGGAGGCTAACGGGCTGCGAAACGGGATGAAAGCGCCCTGCCCACCGCGCCGGTATTCCAGCTGGCGAGGCTGGTTTGCCGCGATGTTTGTCGCGGTGCACCTGGGCGCGGCGCCCGAAATGCTTCCGGAGGGGCGCGCCTTGCGGGAAGCGTTGCGGCAGGAAGCAGCACGGGTGTCCAAACCCGAGTGGCGTCCGATGTTGGAGTTTCTGGCGGAACTGCATGGCCGCAGCGTCCTGCCGGCGGTGGCGCACCTGCCGGAACCCTACGAGTCGATTGGCCCGGGGTATCAGGACGGAAGGGTGTTTGGACACATCGATCTGGCCCACCTCCGGCTGGACACCTTGCGGGCCAGCCCGGCGCATGTCCGCGCGCAGACCCGCAACGAGCTCGCTGGGCAACAGCACGACGGCCTGATCCCTGGCATCATTATCTTCGGGGCGGATGGCAAGCCGTGGTGGAAGACTTTTAAGGGCTTTCCTCCCTTGTGGGTAGTGGTGGTGGATGACTACGTGCAACACACCGGAGAGGAAGGCTTCCTGCGCCAGTGCCTGCCGGCGTTGGAACGACAAATCCAGTGGTTCGAGGCGAAGCGACGTGCTCCCGACGGTGGTTTCTACTACCTCGACTTGGTCGAGAAGACCTGGGAGAGCGGCATGGACGAGGGAATTCGCTACGATGTGCGACCGGCACAGCCGGCGGCGGCGGTCGACGCGTGTGCACACCTTTACTTGCTCTACGAGTGCGCCGCACGCTGGAGCGGGCGCCTGGGGATTCCGGCCGGACGGTGGCGGACGAAGGCCGAGGACCTACGAGCGTTCATCCGGACCCGCCTGTGGCACGATGGGGACGGCTTCTTTCACGATGCCTGGCGGCTCGAGCGACCGCAGCGCGAACTGGCGTTTGAAGGCATGTGGCCCGTGGTGGTCGGCGCCGCGACTCCGGAGCAGGCCCGTCGCGTGATTCGCGAGCACCTGCTGAACCCGCAGGAGTTTCTTTCTCCGCATCCGATTGCGACCGTGGCGTTGAAGGATCCGAAGCATGAGCTGCGGATGTGGCGGGGGCCGGCCTGGAACTGCATGACCTACTGGGCTGCGCGGGGGTGCGCACGGTACGGCGAAACCGCCGGGGCCCGTCGAATCCTCGAAGCCGCCCTCGATGACACGGCGCGGCAGTTCCAGCGCACCGGCACGCTCTGGGAGTTCTATCATCCGTCCGCGGGTGAGCCTGAATCCCTGCGGCGCAAAGCCTCCGGGCGAAACCAGCCCTACCGCGACTACGTCGGACACAATCCGCTCTTCGCCATGGTGGATCTCTGGCGGCTGTGCCAGGAGGCCGGGGCGGTGCGATAGGATTCCTGGGCACGCCCCGGCGAGGCCTCGCCTTTGCCGGCTGCGCGGGACGAAGCCACTTCAGGGCGGCGTGCTGCGTTTCGAGGCGCGAATCTCGCGATAAAGGGACTCCAGGCGCTGGACCCGCGCGGCCTGCGCCGGATCGGCGATGAGGTTCTTCAGTTCCTTGAGATCCGACGCCAGATCGTAGAGCGCCGCCGGCTTGTCGTTGGCGATGTCGAAGACGAGCTTCCACGACCCCTCGCGCAGGGCGTGCGCCATGCCGTCGCTGCCGGACGTGGCCCCTTTCTTCGCCACCTGGTTCCAGGCCTTGTTCCGAGCAGCCTCCTTCTCGTACGTCTTCATCTTCTTCTTGGCCGCCTTGGGTGCGGCGGCGACGTCCGGAGCGCGTTCGGTGAAGGCATCGCGCCCCGGGCTGCTTTGGATCAGCAGCGTCTGCCGCACCGGTTGGTCGTCGCCACGCTGGCCCAGGAGCAAGGGAACAAGGCTCACGCTGTCGAGCATCTGGTCGGCCTCCCGCCGGCCGCCGGCCAATTCGACAAAGGTCGGCACAAAATCCAGGGTGCCGATGAGCTGATGGCGGACGGTCCCGGCTGGAATCCGCCCCTTCCAGGAGGCGACGAACGGCACCCGGTGTCCGCCCTCCCAGATGTAGGACTTTGCTCCCCGCAGTCCGCCCACCGCGTCGTGGCCGGCGGCGCGGTCCTGATCCGTGGGGATTCCTCCGTTGTCGCTCGTGACCACGATGAGGGTTTGTTCGCGCAATCCGCGTTGTTCGAGGGCCTCCACAATCTTTCCGACCACGACATCCACTTCCATGACCATGTCGGCCTTGGCGGAAACCCGGGTGACGTCCTTCACGGGCGTACCGAGGAGTTTCTCGGGCGGGGTGTAGGGGCTGTGGGCGCCGTCCGTGGAGAGATGGACGTAGAAGGGTTTCGAGCGATCCTGATCGATGAAAGCGATCGCCTTTCTCACCAGGGTTTCGCCCACGGTACGGGAATCCCAGTCGGGAAGGCCGGGTCCGGGAGTGGGCACATGTCCGCCGTTGAGGGGCCCGGCCGGGAGCTCGACGACCTTCGTCGCGTCGCCGAGCACGCGGTTGTTCTCCATGAACATATAGGGCGGCGCCTGGTGCCCGCCAAGGAGCACGCAGGAATAGGTGAATCCCCACTGCACGGGGCCGGTCTTCATCGGTCGCGTGAAGTCCACCGAGCCATCCGGCTTCTTTTCCCATTCGCCGCCGTAGTGCAGCTTGCCGAAGAGTCCTGTCCGGTAACCGGTGGCTTGCAGCAGGTGGCCGATGGTCTTTTGACCGGAAAGAAACTGGGGAGTTTGGTTCCATCCCCAAGTGCCGCCGGGCGCGCGGCCGCGCCAGGTGTAGTTCCCGGTCGCCACCGTGTACCGGGTCGGAGCACAGAGCGCTGCCGCCGTATGCGCATCGGTGAACCGCATGCCTTCGCGCGCCAGGCGATCGATGTTGGGGGAAGGGATCTTTCCTTGCGGGTTATAGCACTGGAAATCGCCCCAGCCGACATCGTCGGCCATGATGAAGATCAAGTTGGGGCGGGAAGGCGCAGTGGCTGCGGGCAGCAACCCGGCGGAGCACAGGAGCAGGAAGAAGCAGGGGAGTCGGTTCATGGCGCGTCGGCAGCGACCGCCGGCAGGCGGTTCGCGGGCGCGCCATCCTCGCCGCGGGCACATCCCGGGGCAAGCCCGGCGACCGCGCGTTCCCCGTCGATCGGATGCGAAGGGAAGACCAGCTACAGCCGGGCGGTGATCCGCGCGAGCAGGTCCGCGTAGTCGTTCACCGCCGGGAACTGCGGAAACTGCTTCACGACATTCTCGGGTGCGTGAAAGAGAAAACCGTGATCCGCCTGACCCAGCATCGAGGTGTCGTTGTAGGAATCGCCCGCGGCAATCACCCGGTAGTTGAGCGCCTGGAGCGCGGCCACCGATTGGCGTTTCTGATCCGGCATGCGCAGCTGGTAACCGGTGATGCGATCGTCGACGACCACGAGCCGGTGGCAGAAGAGCGTCGGCCACCCCATCTGGCGCAGGAAGGGCTGGGCGAACTGCTCGAAGGTGTCGGAGAGGATGATGACCTGGGTGCGCTCCCGCAGTTTCCCGAAAAACTCGGCCGCCCCGGGCAACAAGGGCAGGCCGGCGATGACCTCCTGGATTTTCGACAAGGTGATGCCGTGCCGGTCCATGATGCCGATCCGGTAGTGCATCAGCTTGTCGTAGTCCGGCTCGTCGCGCGTGGTGCGGCGCAGCTCCGGGATGCGGGTATGCTCCGCAACGGCGATCCAGACTTCGGGCGTGAGGACGCCTTCCATGTCGAGGGTGACGAGGCTTTGTTTCACGAGGGCGCGGAGTGAACCAGAGGGCCTCGCCGCGTGGCAAGTGCCGAGACGGGGACGCGGCCGGTTACTCGAATTGCCGGCGGAACTCGGCGAACTCGTGCCGCAGCCGGGCCAGCTCTTCGCGCAGGGCGGCGACCTCTGACTCGAGACGGACGACCCGGTCCGGCGCTTCCGGAGGCAGCGGGGTTTCAGGCAGTGGAGGCGAGACCGGAGAGACGGCCGCGGCCTCGGGTGGCCCGGAGAAGTGATGAGCGAAGCGGGCCTCCTTTGTTCCGGGCGCCCGGGGCAAGCGGGAGACGAGCGGGGTAGGCTGGCGGGAGGCCAGGGCCTGGAGCGTCTCCTCCACCTCGGCCAGGGAATCGAAGCGGAAGAGGCGCTCGCTGCGCGTGCGGAGCTCCCCGATGGTCTGTGGCCCTCGTAGCATCAACACGCACAGGAGTGCGACCTCGGCCGGGGTCAGGAGAATCGCGTCGGTCAGCGTGTGCTTGTACTTGGCGACCCGGCTTTCTGCGCCCGCGTAGTGCGTGGCGAGCCGCTTCTCCCGCAGCCGATCGATCGCCCGGATGACGGTGTTCTCGTCAAAGCTTACCACCGGCTCCCGGTTCGTGAGCTGGTTGCAGGCGGTGGTGAGGGCGTGGAGCGAGAGCGGGTAGTAATCCGGCGTGGTAATCTGCTTCTCAATCAGCGCGCCCAGGACGCGGACCTCGGCCGGATCGAGGGGTGGTAACGCGTCGTCCATGGCACATCAGTCCAGCCACGGCTCGGCGGGCGCCGACGGCTCTGCCTTGGGCTCGTCCTTGAGGCGGGCGGCGGCGCGTTCGCTGGCCGCGAGGCGCTTGGCCATGAACACCGCCATCTTCTGCCGGGCTTCCTCCAGGATCTCGGCAGACGCGTGCTGGGGTGTGCCGCTCCAGAACGGGGGCGTGGGCTCGTACTCGAGGGCGAGCTGGATCGCGTGGGCGGTGTGCTCGTCAAATGCGTTGGCGACCAATTGCAGGGCGAAGTCGATCCCCGCGGTCACTCCGGCGCCGGTAACGCGATTGCGGTCCGTGACCACGCGCATTTCGACGGCTTCGGCGCCGAACAGCGCCAGCTGATCCCGCGAGGCCCAGTGGCAGGTGGCCTGGTATCCCTTCAGCAGGCCGGCGGCGCCCAGAAGAAGGGAGCCGGTGCAGACCGATGTGACCCACTTGGCTTGCGCGGCCTGGCGACGCAGGAAATCGAGGGTCTCGTCATCCTCCATCAGGTCCACCTGTCCGGGCCCTCCCGGGACGCACAGGATATCGAGCTGGGGACACTCGGCCATGGTCGTCGTGGGAACGAGCTTGAGGCCGCGGTCACTCGGGACCGGATCCAGGGACTTCCAGATCGTGTGGATTCGGGCGCCTGGCGCGCGTGCCAGCACCTCGCACGGTCCGGTCAGATCGAGCTGCGTGAGGCGAGGGAACAGCAGGAAACCGATATTCATGGCAGGAGGATGGTCCGCAGAATCGCGCCGGAGATACCCGGCACTACTTGGTTGCGTTCCTGTAGGCGGGGCGACCTCGCCCCGCACGATTCGTTGGGGAGCCCGCTTGGCGCGGGGCGGGGTCGCCCCGCCCACCGGAAATCCGAGTCGAAGAAACGCCAGGTCGCATGGTGCTGCTAGGCCTTGCCGCCGGCCGGCTTGGCCCAGGTGTCCTTGAGGGTGAGGGTGCGGTTGAAGACGAGGCGGGACGGGGAGCTGTCCTTGGCGTCGGCGACAAAGTAGCCGAGGCGCTCAAACTGGAAATAGTCGCGCGAGGTGGCGGCGGCGAGCGAGGACTCGAGCTTGGCGTTGACGACCTCGAGGGACTGCGGATTGACGTGCTGGCGGAAGTCGTCGGTGGCCGCGGGTTCCGCGACCTTGAAGAGGCGATCGTAGAGGCGTACCTCGGCGTCGATGCAGTTCGACGCGCTCACCCAGTGGATGGTGCCCTTGACCTTGCGATCGGCGTTGGGAGCGCCGGAGCGGGTGCTGAGGTCCGCGGTGCAGCGCAGTTCGGTGATGCGCCCGGAGGCATCCTTGACCACCTCGTCGCATTTGATGATGCAGGCGTATTTCAGCCGCACCTCTCCGCCCGGTTTCAGCCGGAAGTACTTGGGCGGGGGAACCTCGGCGAAGTCATCGGACTCGATGAAGACCTCGCGGGTCAGCGCGACCGGTCGGGTCGAGGGAGTTTCGTCCTGGGGGTTGTTGGTCGCTTCGCAGGGGATCACCTCGCCAGCAGAGAGATTGGTCAGGATCACCTTGATTGGCCGGAGCACCGCGAGCCGTCGCGCGGCGAGGGAGTTGAGTTCCTCCCGGATGGCGTGTTCGAAGAGGGCGATGTCGGTGACGCTCTCGTACTTGGTCACCCCGACGAGGGCGGCGAGGCGGCGGATGGCGCTGGCGGGAATCCCGCGGCGGCGGGCGCCGGACAGCGTGGGCAGGCGCGGGTCGTCCCATCCCTGCACGTACCCCTCGTCGACCAGCTGCAGCAGCCGGCGTTTGCTGAACACCATGTAGCTGATGTTGAGCTTGGCGAATTCGTACTGGTGGGGGAGCGATCGGGGCAGGTCGAGACTCTCCAGGATCCAGTCGTAGAGCGGCCGGTGCTCGGTGAACTCGAGCGTGCAGACGCTGTGGGTGATGCCCTCGAGGTAGTCGCTCAGGCAGTGCGCGAAATCGTAGAGCGGGTAGATGCACCACTTGTCCCCGGCATGGTGGTGGGCAGTGTGGCGGATACGGTAGAGCAGCGGATCGCGGAGCCAGACATTCGGCGAAGCCATGTCGATCTTGGCGCGCAGGCTGCGGGCCCCGTTGGGAAACTCCCCGGCCCGCATGCGGGCGAACAGATCGAGGTTCTCGGTGATGCTGCGCTCCCGGAAGGGCGAGTTGCGGCCGGGCTTGTCGGGCGCCCCACGGTAGGCGTCGGTCTCCTCCGGGGTGAGGTCGCAGACATAGGCCTTGCCGCGCTGGATGAG
The DNA here is from genome assembly GCA_016222805.1 of Verrucomicrobiota bacterium. Classification (GTDB taxonomy): domain Bacteria; phylum Verrucomicrobiota; class Verrucomicrobiia; order Opitutales; family Opitutaceae; genus ER46. The sequence goes on from JACRQG010000011.1 coordinate 229,275, forward strand.
TTGCACGGCGTACGCGTACAGGGCCTCGAAGTAGTCGCTGGCGAAGAAGGCCTCCGAGCCCGGCGTGGTGGCGGGAACAGACGCGATGGTGAAGTCAGGCTTGCCACCCGTGGTGACCGTCGCGGGGCCGGTTCCCTTCATCTTGTAGCCCAGGCACTGGTCCGCCCAGCCGGCGATCAGCCAGTTCACATCCTGCGTGATGGACTCGACGTACTCGATGTCTTCCTTGGCGGGATTGGTGTCGTCGAACCGCAGGTGGCAGATGCCCTGGTTTTCACGGGCGATGCCGAAGTTCAGGCAGATCGACTTGGCGTGGCCGATATGCAGGTACCCGTTGGGCTCGGGAGGAAACCGGGTGATGATCCGCTGGTAGCGCCCCTCGGCGACGTCTCGGGCGACGATGTCGCGGACGAAGTCGCTGGGCGCGGGAGTGGCTGCGCCCGGGACATTGGCGGAGGAATTCTCGGCGGACATAAGCGGTCACGTTGCGGAAGCCCGGCGTGCGAGGCAACGATGCAGTTGCCAGGTGCATGGCCGCGATGCGTGCGGAGGCTTGACGCGCGGGGGCTGCCGCCGCTTGATCGGGTGCTCAGTCGGTCGTTGCGAATGTAGCACAATGGATAGTGTAGCGGCCTCCGAAGCCGTCGATCCGGGTTCGACTCCCGGCATTCGCACCACCGACCGCGGGATGGAAATCCGGAGAAGAAGGGCGGGATACCGGTGACCGATAAAAAGGGGAAAATTCTGGTTTTCTTTTTCGCCGCGAATTGCACGGTTCGGGCATGAACCCACGCGAACAGGAAGTTCTGGAGATCTTCACCCGCACCGGCGCCCTCTTGCGGGGGCATTTCGTCCTCCGATCCGGGTTGCACAGCGGGCACTACTTCCAGTGTGCGCAGGTCTGCCAGAACATGGAGGCGGTGGAGCGCCTCGCGGCGATGCTGGTGGAGAAGGTGCGCGCCGCCGGGCTGCGTTTTGGCACGGTGCTGGCCCCGGCCATGGGCGGCCTGGTGATTGGGCAGGAGGTGGCGCGCCAGACCCGGTCGAGGTTCATCTTTGCGGAGAAGGAAAACAACGCCCTGGTCCTGCGCCGCGGCTTTGTGCTCGCGCCGGGTGAAGCGGTGCTGGTGGTGGAGGATGTCGTCACCCGGGGAGGGCGGGTGCAGGAATGTCTCGCCATCCTCCGGCAGGCCGGAGCGGCTCCCGCCGGCGTGGCGATGCTGGTTGATCGGAGTTCCGGCGCCACGCGCTTCGATGTTCCGGCGGTCTCCCTGCTGGAAATGAGCTTTCCCACCTTTCCCGCGGACGCGGTGCCGCCGGAACTGGCGGCGCTGCCGGTGCAGAAGCCCGGGAGTTGACGAAGCGGGTCGAGACTGGGGCCGGTTCGGGGCGTGCCCCTGGTTGCCGGGAAAAGAAAAAGCCCCGGACCTCGAAAGGTCCGGGGCGGTAAGAGGAGAATCAGCCCTTCTTGGCGGGGGGAGGTGTGGGGACGGCCGGCGGCCGCACGAGCGAACTGTCGGAGGCACGGCGGTGCACCATTTCCGTCATGCGCTGGATTTCCAGTTCGGCGTTGCGGCGGGCGATGCGGGCGAGTTCCACCTGCTTGGCGAGATCGAAGGACTCTCGACTGGTCTTGTCCTTCTCCTTGCGCAGGCGATCGAGTTCCTGCTCAAGGGCAGTGACCTGCTTCTGGGCGGCGTCGCCCTTGGCGGTGTATTCGGCCGTGGCGTCGGCGACCTTCTTGTCGTCGGCTGCCTGCTTGGCCGCCTTCTCGTCCTCCTTCTTTTTCTCTTCAGCGTCACGCTCGTCCTGGCGCTTCTTGGCGTCTTCGCGCGCCTTGGCTTCGGCGGCTTTCTTCTTGGCTTCAAGGTCAGCCCGCTCCTGGGCGACCTTCTTTTTCGCCTCTTCTTCCTTGCGGTGCGTTTCCTCGACGTGGCCGAGATAGATAAAGACAAAGCCCACCAGCATGATGCCGGGGAAAATCAGGTACATCCACTTTTTCATCGGGTAGGTAAGGGCTGGGTTATTTCTTGGCGGCGGCGGCAGCGGCAGCGGCGGCGCGGGCGGCATCTTCGGCGGCCTTGTCGGCGGCGGCGATGCGTTCCAGGACACCCTTGAGACTGTTGGCGTTGCTCTCGGCCTTCTTCACATACTCGCGGAGGAATTTCTCCTCGTCGACGAGCCGCTTGCGTTCGCTCTGAACCTCGGCGAGATCCTTCTTTTCAACGTCGATTTCCTTCTGGAGCCGGCGAACCTGTGCCTCGAGCTTCTCGGCGTCACGACCCGCCTTGTCGCGGGCCTGGCGGTCGCGTTCGCGCTTCTCCTTGGCCTGAGCTTCACGGAGGTCACGGGCCTTCTTATCGGCCTTGCGCTTCTCCTGGAGGACGATCGCTTCCTGCACCGCCTTCTCCCGGTCCTTGGCCTCCTTGATTAGCTTGGCCTGCTTGGCATCCTGGGCGGCCTTGACCTTCTGTTGCTCGCGCGACTCGAAGTCTTTGTGGGCACCCCAATAGAACCCAAAGAAGAAGACGACCAGCGCTAAGAGCGGGGCGATGAAATAGACGTAGCTTTTCTTCATGGAAGGTGGAAGTGGTGGTGGATTACTTGGAGCCAGGCGCGGCCTTGGCGTCGGTCTTGGGTTTTTCGGATTTCTTGGCTTCGCGCTCGGCAATGGCCTCAAGAATCACGCCTTTGAGGCGGGGGAATTGCGGGTCCTTCTTGGCCTCCTCGAACTTTTCGGCAGCCAAGACGGCGGTGTGAGCTTCGTCGATTTCCCCAAGGTCATAGGCCGTGTAGGCGATCAGATAGTGGGCAGCGAACGGCTTGGTGCCTTCGAAGTTGCCCTTCTTCACCGCTTCCTTGGCGTGCCGGAGTGCGTCGCGGTTCTTCTCCATCTGAATGTAGAGCTGGGCGATCTGCATCTCGATTTCCCCGTTCTTCGGGAAGAGCTTGGCGGCCTCCTGCAGGACCTCGACGGCCCGCACGGTCATGTTGGCCTCCATATAATAACGTCCCAGGACGCGCCAGTTGTTGGGCTCCGACTCGATGCTGCCGGACTTCATCCCATTATACAGAATCTCGGTACCCTTCGAGAATTGGCCCGCCATCAGGTAGAGGGAGACGAGGTTCATGCTGTCCTTCGGGGTTTTCATGTGCCCATGGGACTGCGCACGTTCGCACGTGACGATGGCCCGGACCAGGTACTCGCGGCCGAGCGTCGGATCCGACTTGCCGACCTTGTCGGACAACTGGAGGTAGGACGCCATCAAGAGCTGCCAGAAATCCTTCTTGGAAGGGTTCTGCTTCAGGAGGAGTTCCAGGACCTCCGAGGAGCCAGCGAGGTCATTCTGCTGTTGCTGCAGGGTGAGAAGCAGTTGGTAGAAACCTTCCTTCGGCTTGATCGCAGTCATCAAGCCACGCTCGACGACATCGCGAGCCTCCTTCAGGAGGGCTTGGTCGACGTTGTTCGGATCCGCGATCGCCTTGTAGTAGAGGATGGAGGAGTAGGCCATCATCGTCTCCGGCATCGGTGTCTTCGTCTTCTCGAGGAAGCGCTTGAAGTAGGTGATCGACTTGCCGAAATACTGCTGCTGCTGCGCCGGGACCTTGCTGGTTGAACCTTCCTGGCCGTACAGCTGGGCCAGCAGGGAGATGGTCTCCAGGGTCTGGCGCTCGGGGAAGTAGTTGTGCTGATCGGAGAGCTGGATGGCGCGTTCCCAAGGGGCGATGGCCTTGCTGAACTGGTTGGTCATCGCGTAAATCTTGGCCTTCATGTCCAAGATCAACGCTTCGTCGTAGCTGTTGGGGGCAAACTGCACCGCGTCGAGCACCGCGAGCATCCCGTTGAAGTTTTGCGCCTCCTGCAGGGGGCGCAACTTCTGGAAAGCCTCGCTGGTTTTTTCGCTGACGCTGTGCGGGACCTTGGAGCCTCCCTGCGATTGGGCAAAGGCAGTGGAGAGCAGAGCCGCCACGATGGCGGATGCCCGCAGGCCGGTACGCAGGAGGGAAGGGGAAGAAAAGGCGGACACGATGACTTATTCCTCGTTGAGGGTGAAGACGATCGGCACCTGCATGTGAGTCGGCACATCACGCCCACCCTTGCGGCCGGGACGGAACTTCCACTTGCTTACCGCCTGCACCGCGGCGGCTTCGAACTCACGCTGCGAGGAGCGAAGGGCATAGGCGTTCTGGACGTCGCCGTTGGTATCGACGATGAAGTCGACGACCACTTCGCCGGAAATACCGGCGCGACGCATTTCGAACGGATACTGCGGGCGCGCCTGGAACTTTGGCACCGGCGTCTGATCCAGCATGCTGATATCGAACACCTTCATGCCGCGGAACATGTTGGGATCGCGCACCTCGGGAACGATATTCATCGAGGCCGAGATGGTCACGCCTTCCGGCGGCGGCGGCTGAATCTTCTGCACGAACGAGTCGGGCTGCACCAACTGCGGCACGTCCTGCTGCATCGGCGGCGCGAGATCGAGGGGCTTAACGTCCGCATCCTGTGTCTCGATGATCTCCGGCTCCTCCTCCATCTTGGGCATCGCGATCAACTCGATCTTGGGCGGCGGTTCCTCGATCTTCCTCACCACCTTCTTCTCGGGAATGAGTTTGTCGCCGAAGAGCAGGAGAAGATGAAGCCCGGCGGAAAGAATGATTCCAATGATGAGATCGCGAGTCATGGGAGCAGCGGGTTGGTCTTACTTGCCCGTCGGGCTCGACACGGTTTCAACGGAAACCTGTTCGATGCCCGCCTTGCGGATTTCGTCCAGGGCATAAACGGCGGCGCCAAAGCGGGCCTTGTTGTCACCGCGAATCAGCACGCGGGCGTTGTTCTCACTCTGGCGATAGTCGCGCAGGCGGGGGGCGATTTCGCTGGTGGAGATCAACTCCGGGTTGCCGTTGCCCTGCTTCCAGTAGTAGGTGCCGTCTTCGGACACCTGCAGGTACACCGTCGTGTCGTTCGGATTCGCCTGCTGCGGGACGTTCTGGGCTACGGGCAACGTGATCGGCAGCGACGAGATGCGGCTAAGGGAGAGGGTGAAGAGGACGAAGGTGGCGAGCAGGAAGAAGATGACGTCGATGAGAGGGATGATCTCGATACGAGCCTTCTTCTTGCCTTCGTCCGCTTTGGAGGATGTGCCGGCCATGAGAGTAGGTGATTGGAGCGGGGCTGAGGTCAGCGTGCGCTGGCCGGGCGAACCTTGGTCTCGATGAAGATCTTCTGGAATCCTGACTTGCGGGCCTCGTCGAACACGTAGAGCGCGGCATTGAAGAGCGCGCCTTCGTCGCCGTTGATCAGAATGCGGCCATCCGGTTCGGCGGCCTTGTAGGTCTTCAGCCGGTCGATGAACTCGGCCAAGCTAATGTAGTCCTTGTTCCAGGCGATCGTGCCGGCATCCGTCACCGAGATGGTGACGGTTCCGGCGGGGTCGCGGTTCTCACCGGTCTCCGACATCGGCAGGTTGATGCCGGCCACGCCGTTCGACTTGTTCAGCGAGAGGGTGAACAAGACGAAAGTCGCAAGCAGGAAGAAGATGACGTCGATCAGAGGGATGATCTCGATGCGGGCCTTCTTGCGGGTTCCGCCGCCTGCCAGGCTGGGGCCAGCCATGATGAAGAGAGGGACTGAGGTGAAAACGCGAAACGAACGGGACGACCGGGAGGATTAGCGCGAGAACGGGGCGTTGGTTTCGCCCTTCTTGAGCAGGATCTCGAGGGCGTGGGAGGCGTCGGAAACCTCACGTTTCGCATCCTCGGCACGCGCGTTCAGGTAGTTATAGGGAAGCAGTCCGATGACGGCCACGGCGAGACCGCAGGCGGTGGCGATAAGCGCCTCGGCGACACCACCCGTGATGGTGCCGGCGGCGGCCGCGATGTCGCCGCCACCCAGGGCGCCGAAGGTGCGCATCATGCCGGTGACGGTGCCGAGGAGGCCGAGGAGGGGGGCCGCGGTGATGCAGGTGTCGAGGGTCGCGAGGCCCTGCTGGAAGCGGGCGAGTTCCTGGCCAGCGGCGCGCACGAACGCGTTGGAGAGCGAGTATTCCTTGTTGCTCAGGCTGTAGACCAGAATCTTGGCGATATAGTCCTTGCTCTTGTTGCCGATCGCCAGGGCGCCTTCGATCTCGCGCCGCTCCAACGCCTCGAGCATCTACTCCACGACTTCGGGCTCACGGCTCGCATTCTCGCGGATGATGAAGATGATCCGCTCCACCACGACCGTGATCATGACGAACGACACCAGGGTCATGGGCCACATGATTTCTTTGCCCTTGATGAAAAGATCCATCGGGGTGTCGTCGCCGAGGAGGAACGCGAAGGGGAGGCTTTGGATGATCATAAGTAGAGTTTAGGTTGCGATGTTGTCGGAAGCTAAGGGTGGGGAGGGTGGGAAAGAGCGTGGGTAACGCGGCCGCGGTCAGGGATGGCGGGCCAGCCGACGACCCATGAGCCCCTGCAGGTCTGGCCCGGTGCAGGCGGCGATCCAAGTCGGCGAAGGAAGAGTGTTCAGCATCTGTGCTGAGTGAATTTTTCTAGTCGGGGACTAACGAAGAACGCGAAATAGGGGTCATCGAAACTTGGCTGTCAACCCACTTTGTCGCGCCAGTTGGGAAAAACGTTTTGGGCCGGGATTCGGTCGAGGATCGCGTGGGGGATTCCGAGATTCGCAGCCGCGTTTTTCGAGGAGAAAGCTTCGGCCGCAGCGGTCGCTTCGCGGCGTCGGGGAGAGCGGAGGCGAAGGCGGGTTGCGGCATCATGTTTTCAAGAAGGAGACGATCGCGCAGGCCGTTTCTTAGTGGCTGCCCGACTAGGACTCGAACCTAGACAAACGGAGTCAGAATCCGTTGTGCTACCATTACACTATCGGGCAACGAGACTGATTTCGGCGGTGGTCGCAGGGCGGAATATCCGGCCGGGTTCCAACGAAAATGGAGCCGGCGATGGGATTCGAACCCGCAACCGCCTGTTTACAAAACAGGTGCTCTACCATTGAGCTACGCCGGCAGCTGGCGAGCGTCTGCCAAGCAAATACTGGGAAAAAACACTTGGTGGTGGCTCCCCGGGGACTCGAACCCCGAACCTACTGATTAAGAGTCAGCTGCTCTACCATTGAGCTAGGAAGCCACGAACCAAGAGGCAAAAAAACTCACGAACGCTTCGGCCTTGTCAACTGCGATCTCGTCGCGAGTGCGGAGTGAAATCACGCACGCTTCCGGTGCGGGCGGCAACGACGGTTTCGCGCGAGGCGTGGGCGCACGCAGGCCGCAGCCTCATCCGGCACAGACCGGCATCACCGCGGGATGGTGGAGCTTTAGCGTCCAGGCGATTGCCACGCCGGCACGGCGAGCTCGGTCATCAGGCGCACGCCGGGCGCGGCGCCAAGGAGGCGCGGCACGATGTTGATCAGCGCTGCGACGGTCGCGTCGTCGCCGGCCACGCCGCCGTTCAGCACGAGGTTAAGATCGGGTCGGCCGCGCACGACGATCGCGTCGTGCGGGAGCGGCGCGTCGAGGTACATCTGCAGGTCCAGTTTGATACGCGTCTCGCCGCCGACGAGACCGTAGCATTTTTGGTGGATGCCGAGGCTCTGGCCCGGTGCCACGTCGAAGAACTTCGTCACCACCCGGCTGGTGGCGACGACGGGTTCGCAGGTCTCGCGGATCTCATCGAGCTTCCAACCCATCGCGTGCGCCACGAGCGCCACCGACTGCTGGAAGCCGGCGTGTCCCGCCTTCCCGGCGGCGAACTTTGCCCGGAAGTCGTCGGGGTTCTGGCCGCTGCCGATCTTGGCCTGCAGCGGCTGGCGGCGCGTCGAGGCATTGACCACGCGCTCGACATAGATCGACTTCACCTCCCGGCTCACCCCGGTGAGACAGATCGGAAGGATATCCATGACGAATCCCGGGTTGACGCCGGTGCCGGCGATGCGCGCGCCCGTGCGACGGCAAAGGGCGTCGTATTCCGCGGCGAGCTGTGGGGTCTTGAGGGCGGGAAAGATGAGTTCCTCGCAGGTCGACGCGACACTCACGCCGCGATCGAGGGCGGGTTTCATCTGGCCAAAGGAGGCGGCGGCGCTGGAGCCGGCGGTGTGCAGCACCACGTCGGGCTGGCCGACCGCGGCGAACAGGGCGTCGAGCGAGGGGAAGACCCGGGCGGAGGCGAGCGCGGGCACGCCGGTCAAATCGGCCAGCGTGCGTCCGGCCTTGGCGGGGTCGATGTCGACTCCTCCGATCACCTCGAGCCACGACTGCTCGACGGCGAGTTTGAGTGACTCGACTCCGATGGGGCCGAGACCGAACTGGATGACCTGGATCTTTTTCATGGCAGAAGGTTGGGGCGCAGCCCGCACCGCCGCCCAAGGCTCCCGGTGCCGGCGGTACCCTTAGAAGGGAGATCGCGGCACCTGGAGCGAATCGCCGGGCACGAGCCGGGGGTCGCGCGAGGGGTCGCGTTGCGCGAGCTTCACGTCGATCGAATAGGCGGCCTGGTCGCGGATCAAGGTGACCGCCGTTTCCTTGGCGTAGAGGGTGAAGCCGCCGGCCGACTGGATGGCCTTGGCCACGGAGAGATCGGGGGTCCAGACGATGCGGCCCGGGCGCTGCACCTCGCCGCCGACATAGACAAACCGCTCGGTCACACTCACCGACACGTCGACGGTGGTATAAATCTTCTTTGCCAGGTAGGTCTCGCGGATGCGCTGCGAGAGTTCGGCGGTGGTGGAACCGGCGGCCTTGACGGACCCGATGTACGGCAGGCTGACGAGACCCTGCTCGTCGATCTGGACATTATGCGTCGAGGGATCGGGGACCCCCTGCAAGGCGATGTTGAGGCTGTCGCCCGGGCGCAGTTGTGCGGTGGAGCGCGCCTCCGGCAACTGGGGACCCGGGATGCGCGGCGATGGCGTGTTGCACCCGGCGAGCGTGAAGAGGGCGGAGGCCAGCAGGACGGCAAGCGAGACGCAGCGGAGGAGAGCCATGCGCACGTGTCGTGGGCGAAGTTTCGCGAAAAGGCAACGATGGGGGAGAGGCAGCGGTGGTGGGGCAGTGGCCGCCGCAGGGAGAGGTCGCTTCGCCGCTCGCTGAAGAGCGGCTGGCCTCCCGTGCTCGCGTGGCCCCGGGTCCGCCTGCCAGCACGGTGACGGAAGACCTCCGCTGGCAGGGCAGGCCGCGGAAGTACCGCTTCCCGCAACCCCAACCTCAGAAATCGGTCGTCATCGTCAGGCGCCACGAACGCGGGGCGCCCCACGACCCACTGTTGGTGCTGGCGGAAAGGTAATACTCCTTGTCGAGGAGATTGCTGATGTTGAGCTGCAGGCTGGTCGGCCGATTGAAGATCTTCGTTTGGTAGCCGCCGAGGAGCGTCACGACGTAATACGACGGGGACCAGAGGGCCACTGCGGGCGTCCCCTGGATGACCACCGCGTTGCCGCGGTAGGTGGGTTGCCGCCAATTGGCTCCCCCGCCGATGAAGAAGCCCTTCAGTCGGCCCTCGGAGAAGGTGTAGCGGGTGAAGAGGTTGGCGCGGGTCTTGGTGTACCCGGCATTCGGCACGCCGTCCGGCAAAGTCAGAAGGAACGCGTCCAGGAGGGGGGTGGGCTGGTTGGAGTTCTTCGCCTCGGCCTGGAAGGACTTGAGGAACGGCAGCCGATCGGTGGTGGCAACCTTGTTGGTGGCCCCGTTGAGCATCAACCGCCAGTTGCGCGTGAGATTGGCCACGATTTCCACCTCGACGCCCTTGGTCGTCGTGGTCTGCAGGTCGGTGCCGGTGCGGTTGAAGGTCGTCGGAAAGAGGGCCGACACTTCGTCGAGGACCGCGGCGGACGGCCCGGGCGAGATGCGGGCGTTCGGCTGGTAGTTGTCGTACACCGTCGTGTTGAACTCAAGGCGACCGCCAAAGAGGCTGAATCGTGCAGAGATGTCCTCCCCCTCTCCGGTTTGCATCCCCTGGCGGCGGCCGATGATGTAGGCAAGGCCGCCGTCGCCGGACGAAATGCGGAAGGACTGCGCCCGGTTGTAGGCCAGGGCGAAGGTGTCATTGAGCCGGAAGACGAAACCGAGATTCGTGCCGTCCACCTTGTACTGGGCGAAGGGAATGGAATTGGGCGCGTAGACGTTGAGCTCCGGAATCGGATCCACGATCCAGGTGTTCTCGAACGGGCGCGGCGCGCCAAACGTGGTCTTCATGTTGAAGTGGTCCCGCCGGTACCCCAGGAGCGTGAAGAAGTGATTGTTGAAGTAGCTGCCCGAGGCGCCGACTCCGATGGAGGGGGTGTAGAACCGCCGCATCATCTGTTCACCGGCGGCGCCGACGCCGTTCGAGAGGTCGGGGAAGTAGCCCGAAACCCCGGCCAGGGGGGCCGTGGTGCCGACGTCGCGCTCGGTCGCGCCGTCCTTCAGGTAGTAGCGCCGAAAAAACCGGTTGTTGGTCATCGTCGCCCGATTGGCGATGAACGCGGCATAGGTCTGGGCGGGATTGATCGTTCCGACGAAGCTCGAGTGGGTCGGCAGGATGTACTCTCCCCAACCCTGCTGCCAGTGCTTCGGGTTGTCCTGCTGCTGCTGGACGTTGACGATGAACTGCTGCTTCGTCCACTTGGTGATGAGGTCGTAGACCGCGGAAACGCGGAACGCGCGCAGCAGGTTGCCATGGAGGTTATGCAGGCGGAAATACTCGGTGTAGAGTTCGTTGAAGTTGGGGTTGGGCACGCCGCTCGGAAGCGTGGGCGACAGGTCGCGGTAGATGGTGCGGCCGGCCGCGATGGTCTTGGTGTCGGTGTTGCGGAAGTAGAGCACGCCGCTGAACAGCAGGTGCAGGCGCTTGCCGATGTTCTGTTCGAGCTCGAAGTTGAACGTGTTGTAGTCGTCGGTGTTGATCGCCTCGGGCCCGGAAACCTGGAAGTTCCTCGGGGTGATCTTGGGATCGACCACGGTCAGGCCATTGCCGGCGCTGCGGCGCATGCCGTTGGCGCGGAAAAGCGCCCCGGTCGCGGGAAGATAGATCAGTCCGGCGCTGTTCGTGAGATTGGTGCCGGTCGTGTAGGAAAACTGGTCGATGAAGAGCCCCTGCGCGACCACCGTGGAACTCCGGGAAACGTCTGCCGTGACGCTCACGCTTGTGCTGCGAAAGGGCCGGTAGGTGACCGCCCCGTAGAAGCCGTGGAACTGCCGGCCGACGTGATCCACCCATGACTTGTTGTCCGAAACCGCCGCCGCAAAGCGGAACGCAACCTTGTTGCCCAGGCGCCGGTTGAAATCCAGTTCCCCGCGGCGGAATTCGTGGTCCCCCAGCATCACGCGCGCGCGGTTGATATTGCGGGTGAAGAGACCCCGCTTCGTCACCTGGTTGTTGGCGCCGCCAAGGTCGGCCTCTCCGTAGAGGAACGCATTGGGTCCGCGGAGCAGCTCCACTCGCTCCGTGGTGAAGGAGTCCATCGGCGAGTACCAAATCCAGCCGTTGCGGAGGGCGAAACTGTTGCGAATGCCGCGGAAGATCAGCTGGTTGAATTGCGCCGGATCCGGACTCTCCTCGCCGGTGACAAACCACTTGGACATCTCCCCGATGTCGACCGCTGCCAAGTCTTCGATCAGTTGCGAGTTCATGATCGAGATCGAACTCGCGACGTTCTTCAGCTCCTGGGCCGTGCGCATGCCCGAGGTGGTCTGCATCGACTCGTAGCCGACTTCCTTCTCTTCCGACACGGTGAAGACCGAGAGTTGCACGGCTTCCTCCTGAGAAGGGGAGTTGGCACGGTTCGGTGCAGTCTGGGCCGCGCCGCTGCCGGCGAGGCCGGTCAGCACGACGGCGAGCAACGAGAAACGAACGACGAGGCGGGACGGGATCGGACTCATGGTTGTCGAGGTGATGGTGTGACTGCTCCGGCCGTCAGTCGCGTCGATCGGTTGCAGCCAACGCGGCTGTGGGGTGTCCGGAAGGTGGGCGGAGCTTTGCGGGGACAGGGGTGGGTTCAAGGTCGAATTCAAGGGCGGTTGAACGTGCCGGGGCGGGGGGAGGACGCAGTTTCCGGTATCAAGTTGCATTTCGGCGAGGTGCCCTCGAAAACTCGCGTCCATGGTCTGGCGCAGCATTTCCGGCTTGGGGGCGATTGGAGTGGGCGTGGGGATTGGCTTGGGCCTGCTCGACGGTCGGGCCGCCGATCAGCCGCAGTGGGGGGAGCGGTATTCGCGCAACATGGTGTCGGCGGAGCGGGGACTGCCGGCGACCTTCGATCCAAAGTCGGGGCAAAACGTCCGGTGGGTGGCCCGCCTGGGCAGCGACACCCACTCGACGCCGGTGATCGCGGGCGGCCGGGTGTACCTCGGGACCAACAACCGCGTGCCGCGCGATCCACGGCACCAGGGGGATCGCGGCGTGCTGTTGTGCCTCGACGAGCGCACCGGGGAGTTGCTCTGGCAATTGCTGGTGCCGAAGATCACCACCAGCAAGTACTGGGACTGGCCCTACATGGGGATCTGCTCGCCGGTCACGGTGGTGGAGGATCGGGTCTACGTCGTGAGCAACCGCGGCGAGGTTTTGTGCCTCGATCCGGCGGGACTCGCCAACGGCAACCAGGGTCCCTTCGTGGACGAGGCCCGGCACCAGACGCCGGCGGGTGAGGAGCCGGTGCCGGTTGGCGAGCGCGACGCCGACATTCTCTGGTGCTTCGACGTCGTGGCCCGCCTCGGGGTGCGCCAGCACGACTCGGCCCACGCCTCGATCCTGGCGGTCGGGGATTTCCTCTACGTCAACACGTCCAACGGCGTGGACGACACGCACCGCCACATCGCCTCTCCGGAGGCGCCCAGCCTGATCGTGCTGGAACGGGCCACGGGCCGCCTGGTGGCGACAGATGGGGAGCGAATCGGTCCCCGCATCTTCCACTGCACCTGGTCCTCGCCGGCGCTGGGTGATTTCGGTGCGGGCCCGACGATCGTCTTCGCCGGGGGCGACGGCATTGTCTACGGCTTCGAGCCGCTGCGCCAGGCGCCACCGGCCGGGGAAGTGGTGCGCCTGCGCAAGCTCTGGTCCTACGATGGCGACCCCACGAGCCCGAAGGAGAATGTCCACCAATACGTGACCAACCGCGTCACCAGCCCGAGCAACATCAAGAGCCTGCCCGTCCTCCACGACGGCCGGGTGCATGTCACCCTGGGCGGGGACCTCTGGTGGGGCAAGAACCAGGTCTGGGTGAAGTGCTTTGCGCCGCCGAACGGCGCAGACCGCTCCCAACCGGCGGAGGTGTGGTCCTATCCGCTGGAAAAGCACTCGATGTGCAGCCCGGCGCTGGCGGAGGGACTGCTCTTCGTCGGCGACTCCGGGCGGAAGCTGCATTGTGTCGAGGCGAAGAGCGGCCGCCCGATTTGGACACACGACGTCAAGGGAGAGGTCTGGGCCACCCCGCTGATCGCGGATGGAAAGGTCTATTTCGCGACGCGGCGCGGGGAGTTTCTCACCTTCGCTGTGAGCCGCGAGAAACGCCTGCTCGGGGAAGTCGAACTCGGCGCTCCGATCAGTGCGACGCCCGTGGCCGCCAACGGGGTGCTCTACGTCGCCAGCATGACACAGCTGTTCGCGGTGCGGGCGAAGCCATAGGGCGGCACGGCGGGCAAGGTGCAGGTCGCAGTGGCGGCCGTCCTTGCGCACACGGGAGGGGCCGAACCCTCAGTTCGCGGTGCGGGACTGCCGGCGGTGACTTGTGCATCGCCTTTCGGGCGCGGGCTCGCCAAGGAAAAAGGCATGAACCGCCGTCATTTCCTTGGACACACCGCCGGGGCGCTCGCCGCCGGGGCCGCTTTCCCTGCCGTCGTTTCCGGAGCCGCGCGTCCCGCGGGCCAGGAGTCCGTCGCCAGCCCCTACCAGCCGGGACCTAAGCCCAAGCCGGTCGTGAAGCCCGGGGAGTTCGTGTTTGCGGCGGCGCATTTTGATCACGGTCATCTCACCGGCCAGTGCAGCGCGTTGCTCGACGCCGGGGCGACGTTGAAGTGGGTCTACGACCCGGACGAAAAGAAACGCGCCTCCCTGCAGGCGCGCTACAAGCAGGCCAAGGCGGCGCGTTCGCTGGACGAGATTCTGGCGGATCCCGAGGTGAAGCTGGTCACCGCGGCGGCGGTGACATCGGAGCGCGGCCCGATCGGCTGCCGCGTGATGGAGGCCGGCAAGGACTACTTCACCGACAAGGCGCCGTTCACGACCCTCGACCAGCTCGCGCAGGCGCGCGCGGTTGTCGCGAAGACGAAACGCAAGTACATGGTCTATTACGGCGAGCGGCTGACCTCGGAGGCGGGGATGTTCGCCACGGACCTCGTGAACCAGGGCGTGGTCGGGCGGGTGGTGCAGGTGGCCGGGTTTGGGCCGCACCGGTTGGGCAAGGCGGGCCGGCCGGCGTGGTTCTTCGAGCGTGCGAAGTATGGCGGGATCCTCTGCGACATCGGCAGCCACCAGTGCGAGCAGTTCCTCACCTATTCCGGTGCGACGGACGCGACGGTGGTGCACGCGGCGGTCGGCAATTTCGCGAATCCGGACAAGCCGGAGCTGGAGGATTTCGGCGAGGCGTCCTTCGTGGGAAACAACGGGGCGACGAACCAGATTCGCGTGGATTGGTTCACGCCGGACGGGCTCAGCACCTGGGGAGACGGGCGCACCTTCATCCTCGGCACCAAGGGCTACATCGAACTGCGAAAGTACGTGGATGTCGCGCGCGAACGCCAGGGCGGACAGGTCTACATCGTCGACGGGAAAGGGGAGTATCACGTCAACGTCTCCGGCAAGGTGGGCTACCGGTTCTTTGGCGACTTCATCCTCGACTGTCTCAATCGCACGGAGAACGCGATGACGCAGGCGCATGCCTTCAAGGCGGCCGAACTGTGTCTGAAGGCGCAGGCGGCGGCGCGTTGGCTGACGTAGCGCGGAGTCAAACGAAAGGTAGCCGGCGGTGGCGAGTGGTCTGCCGTCGGCTCGGCGAAGGCGGGCGCGCGGCCGCCGTGTCTTCGGCCGCTTGCGCCGGCTCAGAGATTCTTCACGTAGGTCACGCCGTTCTGGTCGGCAAAGGTGAGGCTCGACGGTGTCACCTTGGTCAGGCGGACGCCGAGGGTGCGTTCGACGATGTCGTTCACCCGGTAGACGCGTTCATTGATCAGGACGCGGCTTTCGTTGCCGGATGCGCGGACCCCGGCGATTCGGAGCGTCTCGACAAAGGCGGCGATTCGCTCATCCGCGCGCGGCGGAGCGGGAGAAACTGGCGCTGCGGCAGGTGCGGGCGAGGGGACCGTTGGCGAGGGAGCGGTGGTGGTTGGTCCCGACTTGGAGGCCGTGGCAACCGGACCGGTCTGCGTCGGAGAGGGCGAACTCGGAGGCGAGGTGGGCGCCGGTCGGGTGGAGGTCGGCGTGGTGGCAGGCGCGGTTCCGGCAGTCGAGGCTGGCGCCGGGGTTGCCGCCGCGGGTGCGGCCGGGGCGGCGGTTGGCGAGGCCACGGTCTCCGCTCCCTTGCCCGCGGCGGGCGGAGGCGTTTCCATGGGCACGGTGGGGGAGATTGTCGGCGGCGGCAGGGAGGGTGTGACGGTGGCGACCGGGCCGGCGGGCGGCGTGGGCGGTGCCTTTGCGACCGGGGCCGGCGGCGTCGGCGGGGCGGGCCGGTTGACGAAGTAAATGGTCGCAACCACGGAAAGGACGACCAGGACCACCGCGGCGCTCGCCAGGAGCACCATGGTGTTGGCGCTGCGGGACTGGCCGCGCTTGGCGACATGGCCGCCACCGGGCATGGGCGGCAGATCTTCCGCGGACCCCGGGGCGCGCGCGCGCTGCGCTTTCTTCAGGGCTTCGTTGATCAGGCTCATGTCGGTGGGAGAATTCGGCAGGGCGGGCGGGTTACGGCCGCGTTCACGTGGTGAGGTTGGCCATGTCGCGCACGGCGCGCCGCACGTCCCAATAGCTGACCTCGTCGGATTCGCGGATGAAGGCGGACAGCATCGCCCGGTCACAGAGATTGTTGACGACCCGGGGAATCCCGCCGCTGCCGCGGTGGATGGCCCGCAAGGCCCACTTGGTGAAGGCGGGGCGGCCGTTGCCTCCGGCCAGCGTGAGCCGGTGCTGGATGTAGTGTTCGACGTCGGCGGGCGAGAGCGGGTTGAGCTCGTAGTGCACGAGGATGCGCTGGCGCAGCTGCCGGAGTTCGTCCTGCGCGAGCACGTCCTTCAGTTCCGGCTGCCCCATCAGGACAATCTGCAGGAGCTTCTGCTGGTCGGTCTCGAGGTTGGACAGCAGGCGAATCTGCTCGAGGACATCGAACTTCAGGTTCTGCGCCTCGTCGATGATCAGCACGATGTCGCGGCCCTTTTCGATCCGTTCGAGCAGCACGCGGTTCATCTGGGCCACGAGATCGACCTGGCTGCGGGCCAGCTTCGTCTCCCCGAGCTCCGTCAGGATCGCCTTGAGCATCTGCGTCTCGGTGACGCGGGGGTTGAGGATCAGCGCGGTGTCGTAGTGAGCGGGATCGAGTTCGTTGAGAAAGCGGCGGCACAGGGTGGTCTTGCCGCAGCCCACTTCGCCGACGAGGACGATGAATCCCTTCTTTTCGCGCACCCCGTACTTGAGATGCTGCAGAGCCTCCTGGTGGGTGGGGCTGAGATAAAGGAAGCGGGGATCGGGGGTGATGTTGAACGGCATTTCCCGAAACCCGTAAAAGCTCTGATACATGGAGGGTGGGGGAAAAACGTGGCGGCGCGGGGCGGGCTTGGCACGCCAAAACAGCGGGGCCGGTCGGGCGGGACCGGGATTGAAATCTCCTTTACTCCCGGCGGGACGCTTCCGTTCATCTCGGTTGAAGTCGTGAACGCCCGCCGCGCCATCATCGCCCTGTATCTCGTGCTGCTGACCGCCTTCGGGGTGGGCACGGGGGTGCTTTTCCTCGAGGCACGGGCGGAGTTCACGGCGTTGAAGGAGAAGCAGGCGCAGATCCAGCGGGAACTGGCCGCGGCGCAGGCGCGCCTCGCGGAGCAGGATCGTTTCCTGCAGCGCCTGCGGGCCGATCCCGTGCTGGTCGAGAAGGTGATTCGCGAGCGGCTGGGCTACGGCCGGCCCGGGGAAGTGGTCTTCCGGTTCGACAAGGGCCCATGAGCAGCGCGGGAGGCGGGCGGGGGGAACCGGCGGGCGCGGCACTCGATGGAATTTCCATGGCGACACACGAATCCTTGATCGAATCGTTCCAGCGTGCCGGACAGGCCCAGGTGTTTGCGTTCCTCGACACGCTGGGCCCCACGGAGCGGGCCCGGCTGCTGGCCGAGGCCGCGGAGGTTGATCTGGCGGAACTCGACCGCCTCAACCGTACCTTGCTGAACTCGAAGGCGGCCGCGGGGATCGACCTGACGGACCTCGCGCCGGCGCCGTATGAGAAACGTCCGGAACACGGGGGCGACGGCGGCGCCTGGGCCCGGGCCAAGGCGGCCGGCGAGACGGCGCTGCGGGAGGGCCGGGTGGCGGCCTTCACGGTGGCGGGCGGGCAGGGCACGCGGCTGGGCTATGACGGTCCCAAGGGGACCTTCCCGGTCACGCCGCTGCGCGCGAAATCGCTTTTCCAGGTGTTCGCCGAGAAGATCCGCGCCGCGGGAGTGCGTTATGGCCGGCCGCTGCACTGGTTCATCATGACCAGCCACGCGAACCACGAAGCGACGGTCGCCTTCTTCGCCGAGCACCGGCACTTTGGCCTCGACCCGGCGCGCGTCCATTTCTTCCGCCAGGGGCGCATGCCGGCGGTGGATTTCTCCGGGAAGATCCTGCTCGAGACCCGCGGCTCGCTCGCGCTGTCTCCGGACGGGCACGGCGGGTCGCTCCGGGCGCTGTCCCGCAGCGGGGCGCTGGACTTGATGGCCCGCGAAGGCATCGACACGCTGAGTTACTTCCAGGTCGACAATCCCCTGGTGCGCTGCATCGACCCCGCCTTTCTCGGCTGGCACCGGTTGGCGGGTTCGGAGATGTCGAGCAAGATGGTGCCGAAGGCCTATGCGGAGGAGAAGGTGGGTCACTTCTGCCGGCAGCGGGGCCGGCTGGTCGTGGTGGAATACTCGGATCTTCCGATGGCGATGCAGCGGGAGACGGATGGGGCCGGCGGGCTGCGCTACCTGGCCGGTAGCATCGCGATCCACGTGCTGGACCGCGAATTCGTACGGCGGATGGCGGAGGGCGGGGAAGGAGTGGCGCTGCCGTTTCACCGGGCGGACAAGAAGATTCCAACCATCGACGCGGCCGGGAACCCGGTGAAGCCCGACCGGCCGAACGGCGTGAAGTTCGAACTCTTCGTCTTCGATGCCCTCCCGTTCGCGCGCCATCCCGTGGTGATCGAGACGCTCCGGGCCGACGATTTCTCGCCGGTGAAGAACGCGACGGGGCTCGATTCGCCGGTCACCTGCCGGGACGACCAGTTGCGGCAGTTCGCGCGCTGGCTGCGGGCGCAGGGGGTCGCCCTGCCGGCCGATGCCACCGGGCGGCCGGAGGTCGCCGTGGAAGTGTCGCCGCTCTTTGGTTACGACGAGGATTCGTTCGCCGAGGCTTGGCGTGCGCGCCGACCGCAGCCCGAAGTGCGCGAGGGACTGTATCTCGAGTGAAGCTCGCCGGCGGGGCGCGCCGGCCGCGCCGGGTCAACCTTAGTCGAGATAGAGTTCGGAAATCGACCAGGGGGTGTCCTTCCGCTCGGCGGTGTTCTTGATCAGCAGGTAGCGGCCGGCGGTGCCGTCGGGCAGGGTGATCACCGTGCGGTTGCGCTGCCCGGAGCCGGTCACCACGGCCGGGCCGGGCGCCTTGGGATCGTCGGTCACGTGCACGGCGTAGCGTTCCGGGTACTCGTTGCCCCGGGTGCCCTGATCGAGCGTAAGCCGCCGCAGCGGGCGGCTGCGCCGGAGATCGACCTCCACCCATTCCTCGCCCAGCGCCGGAACGGACCAGCGGCTGGTGGCCTTGCCGTCGACGATGTTTCCGGGGTTGGCGCCACCGGAGGCGCGCACTTTTGGCGTACCCTCCAGATTCGCTTGGATGGCGGCCACGGCGTACCGGGCTTCGGCGGCGAGTTCGGCGTCGCCGGCGAACTTCTCCGCGAGCGGGACGGCGGAGCGGTCGGTGGCGCGGGCCAGGAGAGTCAGGAACGGTTTGCGGACGGAGGACGACGAGGTGGCGGCCAGGAGGCGGGCCACGAGTGATGTGGTCGCGGCTTTCCAGGGCTCCCGGTTGCGCTCGAGAAAACGTGCCGCGTGTTCCACGGCGGACTGGCGCACCGAAGCGCGCGCGGCCTTTTCGGCCACGTGAGCCAGGACCGGGGTCACGGTCGCGTCGGACCACCGGCCGAGGGCGGCGATGGCGGCATCGGCGACCCGCGGGTCGTCGCGCAGAGCGAGGCGCGCGGCGCAGTCGGCGCTGGCGGTGCCACCAAGGCGGCCAAGGGCGGGCAGCAGGCGCAGGGCGACGTCCGGCGGGGCGCTTTCGATGGCGGCGTGAATGGCACGACCGCGGGCGGCGACGTCGCGGTTTCGCAGGGTGAGCGACACGAGGGCGCGCAGGGCGCGCGCCTGCTCGGTTTCATCGGTGGCGTCACTCGCCCAGGCGAGGACGGCGGCCTGTTCGGAGAAAGGAGCGAGTTCGCCCAGAGCTCCGACGGCGGCGGTGCGGACGGAGGTGTCGGTTTCCTGCCGGCAGCGCAGGAGGAGCGGCAGCGCTTCCGACATGTGGCGCGCGGCGAGTTGTTCGAGGAAGACGGCGCGGGTTGCGGCTTCGCCCTTTTCCGCCCGGGCGAGGATTGCCGCCGAGACGCCGGGGCCGTTCAGGCGGGCGAGCGACTGGCGGGCGACCTTGGCTTCCTCCGACGCCTCGGCCGTGGTGGCTTGCGCGAGCCGGTCCGCCACGGCTGGAGTTCCGGGAAGCCGGCCGAGGGCCGCCAGGGCGGCCAGACGCACCTCGGACGCCGGGTGCGCGAGGGCAGCGAGGGCAGTCGGAACGGCGGCGGCGTCACCGCCTTCGGCCAAGGCCGCGAGAGCGGCGGCCTGGGTCGGGGCATCCCACCGACTGAGGGGCTGGGCGAAGGCGCGGGCGACCTCGGCGGGCGGGAGACCGGTGAGGGCCTCGAGGGCGACCTGCTTCATTTCCCAGTCTGAGGCGGCGCAAACGCGCACGATCGCCTCCAGCGCGGTCGAGGGATCGAGATCCACCGAGCGGCGGAACGCGGCGGCCCGCAGGGGCGAGGGGACGGTAGCATCCTCCTTCAAGGTGCGTACGACACGCTTTGCGTCCTCGACGGGCAGCCGCTGGGAGGCGGCCAGAAGTTCGGTCGCGCGGACGGCGGGGGGGAGGGCGGTGGCCTTGAGGAGCGCTTCGGCCGAGGACGGAGTACCGATGGCCCCGAGCGCGTGGGCGGAGGCGGCCGAGGTGGCGGCGTCGGCACCGGTCAGGAGCGCGGCGAGTGCGGGGACCACTGCGGCCACGCGCCGCCGGCCGAGGGAATCGATGAGGCCGAGCCGAATCCGACCGGAACTCTTGGCGAGCGCGGAGACAAAGAGGCCATCGACCGCGGCACCGGGAGCCGGTTCGAGGGCAAGCCGCGCCAGGTCAAAGTCGCGCTCGTCGAGCAGCATCGCGGCGAGAGGGCGATAGTCTTCGGCGCGCGCCTTCGGGGCGGTGCCGGCAAGCAGGCGTCCCAGTCGCTGGCAGGCAGCCTGGCGGGCGGCAAAGGTCGAGTCGCCGGCGCGCAGCACGGCGAAAAGGCGCGACTCGACGGTTGCGAGCTTGGCGGCATCGGTGCCGGCCGCGGCGAGGTCCTGGTCGAGCTTCGCGAGTGAATCCTGATCACCGGAGTAGGTCAGGCTGGCGAGGGCCGAACCGGATTCGGCCGCGGACAGGACGCCCGAGAGCAGGAGAGCGGAGAAGAAGTGACGGATCATGGACGTGGTGGTCTTGGCGAAGCGGGGGACTCCCCGCCTCCATGAGAAAAGTGGCGGCGACTCAGAGGGGGTAACTCGCGCGGCGGGGACGATCGAGCAGGCTGGCGGCGACCGGATCGCCGAGAATTTCCTCCCTTGCCGGATCCCAGCGGACGGGGCGCCCGACCTGGGCCGCGATGACATTCAGGTGGCAGACCGTGGCGCTGCGGTGGCCGATTTCCACGTCGGCAATCGGGTGCCGGCGATTGCGGACGCACTCGAAAAAGTCCGAATGATGATCGTCGCTGGCGTAGAGGTGCAGATCCTCACCCCGCAATGGGCGGGCCGCGAGTTCCGGCGGATCTGTCTCGAGGAAGTCGTCGCGCGACACCCACACGGTGCCCTTGGTGCCCTGGAACTCGATCATCGACTTGGCGAGATCGTCGTCGCGCTCAACCCGCACCCCGTTGGCGTACACGTGGGTCTGGTACTTGCAGCCCTCGTAGCCCTTGGGGATGAACTGGACGGGCCCGGAGTGATTCATCCCAAGCGCGTTCTGGATGATGTCGAAATGATGCGCACCCCAGTCGCCATTCTTGCGCCCGCCGTACTCGAAGAAACAGCGCCAGCCGCCGCCGTAGTCGCCCTTGACGCGCTTTTCGTTATAGGGACGCCAGGGGGTCGGTCCGAGCCAGCGGTCGTAGTCGAAGCCGGCCGGCACGGGTTCCTCGGGCAGCGGCAGCGCTTCGGGAAACTTCCCCAGGCGCGTGCGGATCACCTTAAGATCGCCAATCCAACCGTTCCGAATAATCTCCGCCGCCTTGCGGAACGACTTGTTGGAGCGCTGCTGGGTGCCCGTCTGGAGGATGCGGCCGTGGCGGCGGGCGATCTCCACCAAGGTGCGCCCTTCGCGGATCGTGAGGGTGAGGGGCTTCTCGCAGTAGACATCCTTCCCGGCGCGCATGGCGGCCGCGGAGACGGCGGCGTGCCAGTGATCGGGCGTGCAGACAAAGACGATGTCGAGGTCCTCCCGTGCGACGAGTTCCTCGTGGCGCGCGTAGACGGCCACGCCGGCCGCACGGGTGCCGCTGTCCTTTACCTTTCCATACGAGGTCTCGATGCGATCCCGCGCCTTCTCCACCTTGGCGCGATTGACATCGCAGGTCGCGACGATGCGGCAGTCACCGGGCCGTCCGAGGAGTGTGCCGAGGTGGCTGGAGCAGATCAGGCCGTTGCCGACCAGGCCGACGGTGAGGCGATTGCTCGGGGCGCTGCGGCCAAAAAGCGAAGCGGGCAGAAACTGGGGCGCGACGCCGTAGGCCAGGATGCCGGCGAGTCCGCGTTTCAAGACGGAGCGGCGGGTGAGGGAGGCATGCATGAGGAAGTAGGGAAGCAAGCTGGGATCAGAGAGGGACGGGGGCGAACTTTTGCCGCGTTGACGTAAACTGCGCCGGGCGCCGGAGCATCGGCCACCGGCCGAATTCTGCCCAGAAAATTCGCGCCGGGCGGGCGCGCGGCCGGGTGGCGAAAACGGCATCGCGCGCGGCCGCGGATTCTGTCCCATTGGCGGGCATGGCCGAAGTTTCCCTGCGTCCCGTCGCCCGGCTGCGCACGCCATTTGCGGAGAAGTTCGGCGTGCCGCGGCAGAGCGGGCTGGTGCCGGCGGCGGAGGGCTGGGTGGAGTTCCTGCCGGAGTTCTCCGCGCCGGAGTTTGTGCGCGGGCTGGAGGCGTTCTCGCATGTCTGGCTGATCACCGGTTTCCACCTCAACCCGCCCTGGAGCGGCAGCGCCGTCGTGCGGCCGCCGCGGCTCGGGGGCAACGAGCGGGTGGGGGTGTTTGCGTCGCGCGCCCCCAACCGGCCAAACGGGCTGGGACTGTCACTGGTGCGGCTCCTGGCGGTGCAACCGGGCCGTTTGCACGTCGGCGGCGTGGACGCGGTGGACGGCACGCCCGTTTACGACGTCAAACCCTACCTGCCGTGGTGCGAGGCCCCGGAGCAAGCGTCGGCCGACTGGGCCCAGGCGGCACCGCCGGTCCGGCCGGAGGAGTCGGTGGAGATCCCACCGGACTGCGCCCGGCTCCTCGGAACGGACGTGAGCCGGCTGGTGCGGGAACTGCTCCGGCTGGAACTCCAGCCGGCGTATCAGGAGACGGGAGACCGCACCTACGGGCTGACCGTGGCTGGCTGGAATGTGCGCTGGCGGACGCGGCCGGAGGGCGGCGTCGCGGTCTGCGAAGTCGCGCGTGCGGCATTGCCTCCGGCCGCGGGCTCTCCATAGACGAGGCCTTCGCTCTCTTACCCTCCATGAAGAAAATCGCATTCCTCCTGATCGTGGGCCTCGCGTTGCTGCCGCGGGTCCGCGCCGAACTCAAGCTGCCGGCGATCATCGGCGACCACATGGTCCCCCCGGCACGAAGGTGACCGTGCAGTTCGCCGGGCAGACCCAGACGGCGACGGCGGGCGCCGACGGCCGGTGGACGGTGAAGCTGGCGGCGGTGCCGGCGAGCGCGACGCCCCAGACGCTCACCATCGCGGGCACGTCGCAACGGGTGATCCAGGACGTGCTGGTCGGCGAAGTCTGGATGTGTTCGGGCCAGTCCAACATGCAATGGTCGCTTGGGCAGTCGTATCACGGCGACCTTGAGGCCCTGGCCTCAAGTTTCCCGAACCTCCGCATCATCTCGGTGCCGCAGGTGGGGACGCAGGAAAAGAAGACTGACTTCAAGGGACAGTGGGAGGCGGCGAACAAGGACAATGTCCGCGACTTCAGCGCGGTGGGCTTCCTCTACGGCCGCTACCTGCACGAGGTGCTGGGCGTGCCCGTGGGGTTGATCGACAATGCCTGGGGCGGCTCGGCGGCGGAGGCGTGGGTGCGCCGCGAGTCCATCGAAAAGGAGCCGCGGTTCGCGGCGCTGATGGAGAACACGCGCAAGCGCGAAGCCGAGCTGCTTTCGCCGGAGGGCAAGGCCAAGTTCGAGGCTTCGCTGGCGAAGTGGAAGGAAGAGGCCGCGGCGGCGAAGGCGGCGAAGAAAGTGGCCCCGCGCGCGCCGACGGACTGGCTCACGGGGAACGCGCGCCCGGGCAACATTTTTGCCGGTGTGGTCCATCCGTCGCTGGGCTACGGCATGAAAGGCGTGATCTGGTACCAGGGCGAGTCGAACGCCGGCCGTGCCTGGGAGTACGCCGAGCTGTTCCCGTTCATGATCGAGCAGTGGCGCAAGGAGTGGGGACAGGGAAACTTCCCCTTCTACTGGGTGCAATTGGCGGACTACAAGGCGGAGAAACCCGAGCCGGGGGAGAGTGACTGGGCGGAATTGCGCGAGGCCCAGACGAAGACCCTGTGGCTGCCCAATTCGGGCCAGGCGGTGATCATCGACATCGGCGAAGGGCGCGATATCCATCCGCGCAACAAGCAGGAGGTGGCGGCGCGGCTCGTGCGCTGGGCCCTCGCCCGGGACTATGGTTTCAAGCTCCCGTACCGCAGTCCGGAGTTCAAGAGCGTCGAATTCACGGGGGCGAAGGCGCTCGTGACCCTCGACTGCTTTGGCAGTTCGCTGCGGGCGTTCGATGTCGCGGAGGCGAGGGGATTCGCCGTGTGCGGCGAGGACAAGGTCTGGCGCTGGGCAGAGGGCAAGGTGATCGCTCCCAACAAGGTGGAGGTGACCAGTGCGCAGGTGCCGGCCCCGATTGCCGTCCGTTATGCGTGGGCCGACAATCCCGTGTGCAATCTCTACTCGGCGGAAGGCCTGCCCGTGACACCCTTCCGCACGGATGACTTCGATCCGATCACGAAGCCGAAGGCGGCGGCGAAATGAACCCGGGCGTGGCCACCGCCCCGGGCGATGGTCGTCGTTTTTGGGGCGGGACGCAGCCGTCCCGCCCCTTCAGTTTCTCCCATGAAAACCGGCATCGACGTCCTGTTTGACGAACGCCTCGACCTCGTGCGGGGTCGGCGCGTGGGCTTGATCACGAACCCGACCGGGGTGGACCGCTCGCTGCGGAGCATCGTGGAGCGCTTCCGCTCCCACCCGGAGGTGCAACTCGTGGCCCTCTATGGGCCCGAACACGGGGTGCGGGGCAACGCGCAGGCGGGTGAGTTCGTCGACTTCTACCAGGACGAACATTTCGGGCTGCCGGTCTTCAGTCTCTACGGTCAGGCCCTGAAGCTGCCGGACCAGCCGCTGGCGGACATCGACGCGACGATGCGCGAGTTCGACACACAGCACACCGGGAAGACCGTGGATCACGCGATGCATCGACCGAACCCGATCACCGGCGCCTTTCGGGAGGGCCCGGTGCTCGAGTATCCGCGCTACAGTTCCTTCATCGGGCTCTACCCCGTGCCCTTGCGGCACGGTCTGACCGCGGGCGAGCTGGCGCGGCTGTTCAACGCGAGGTTCCTGGCCCGTCCGGTGGATCTCACGGTGGTGCCCGTGGCGGGCTGGCGGCGGGGGGCGTGGTTCGACGAGACCGGGCTGCCGTGGGTGATTCCATCACCCAACATGCCGACGGTCGACACCGCGACCGTGTATCCCGGCCAGGTGCTGCTGGAGGGGACGAACCTCTCCGAGGCGCGGGGCACGACCAAGCCGTTCGAGCTGTTCGGGGCGCCGTGGATCGACGGCTACGTGCTGAGCCGCGACCTGAACGCGCTCGGCCTGCCGGGCGCCGCCTTCCGGGAGGCGTGGTTCGCGCCGACGTTTTCAAAGTTCGCCGGCGAACGTTGCGGCGGCTGCCAGTTGCACGTGACCGATCGCCAGGCGTTCCGGCCCTGCACGGCGACGCTCGCGATTCTCCAGGCGATCCGCCGGAGGTACGGCGAGCGACTGGAACTGCACGCCGACTACTTCGACAAGGTGATGGGCACCGCCACGGTGCGCGAGGCGTTCGAGCGGGACGTGCCCTTCGATCGCATCGCCGCGACCTGGGAGGCCGGGCTGGCGGAGTTCGCGCGCACCTGCGCGCCCTACCTGCTGTACCGGGACTGAGCGCCCGGCGTCACCGCGCTACCTTTTGCCTCGGGCCAGAGGCGCCCCACCAGGGCGGCGACGCCCAGCGTGACCAGCGTCCCGATCAGGGTGAACCACGGCCAGAAGACCTCGCCGCCGAAGACACGCAGCCACCATTCCTTCGTGGCGGGAAGGTTGGCCGGCCAGTAGAGGACGTTCATGAACACCAGCGAGGCGGTCATGCCCGCCATCGTGGCGCGGGCACCGACCCCGCGGGCGAACAGGGCGAGGATCAGGCCGCCGAGCAGGGCCCCGCTGGTGAGGCCGCGCAGGGAGAAGGCGGCGTTGAGCACGAAGGTCACCTCTCGGGTGAGCCACGCCGTGACCACGAGCATGCCAGCCCAGAAGACGGTCGAGTATTTGCTGAAGCGGAGGAAGTACTCCTCGTCCTTGCCCTTCAGCATCTGCTTCACGAAGTCCATCGTGGACACCGAGGCGAGGGAGGTCATCGCCGAACTGATCGACGACATGGCCGCGGAGAGGATCGCGACGATGAGGAAACCCTTCAGGATGTGGGGCACCTCGGTCATCATGAAGATCGGGAAGATGAAATCGAAGGACTTGATGCCAGGGCGTCCCTCGGGCAGCGGGATCTGGAAGGGGTGCCCCTGGTAGAAGACCCAGAGCATCACGCCCACGAGGAGGAAGATGAGGAACAGCGGGAAAATCAGCACGGCGCTGAGGGCGAGCGCCTTTCGGCCATCGGCGATGCTGCCGCAGGCGAGCACCCGCTGGACGATCAGTTGCTCGGCACCGTGGGTGGAGAGCACCATCACCGTGCCTCCGATCACCCCCATCCAGATGTTGAACGGGGCCGAGAACGTGAAGCTGGTATTGAGCCAGGCGAGCTTGCCGGCGGCGCCGGCCTGGGACAGCGCGGCGGACCATCCGCCCTCGATCAGCGTCGGGATGTAGAACAGCGCGAAAAGGCCGCCGGCGAGGAAGAGTCCAAACTGCACGGCGTCGGTCCAAATCACGGCCTTCACCCCGCCGATGTAGGTGTAGAGGAGCGAAAGCCCGACGAAGATGAGGATGGCGCCCAGGATGGGGTCGACGATCCCGCCCAGGCTGCAGACCTGCTCGCCGAGCAGCAGTCGGATGGGGATGCAGGCGACGAAGACCCGCACGCCGGCCGCCATCGTCTCCAGGAAAAGGAAGAAGGCGCCCGCGAGCCGCCGAGGTCCGCGCCCGAGATGGGTTTCGAGCAGCTGGTAGGGAGAGTAGATCTCGCCGCTCAGGTAGTGCGGCACCATCACGACCGCGAGGATGATGCGGGCGATGACATAGCCCACGATCATCTGGATGAAGAGGATGTTGCCCCCGTAGGCAATGGCCGGGACCCCGATGATGGTGAGGGCGCTGGTCTCGGCGGCGACGATCGACACCCCGATGCCCCACCAGGGGATGTTGCGGCTCCCGAGGAAGTAGTCGCGCGTGTTGCGCTGGTCCTTGCCGAACCACACTCCCAGGCCGACGATGCCGCCGAGGTAGGCGAGAATCACGATCCAGTCGCCGAGGTTGAAATGCGGATTCATGGGGCGCGCCGATCGAGCGAAAAGCCCGCCGCGATGGCGAGGAGAAACGCGGCGATTCCAAGATTCGGCTCAAGCCGCGGGCGGCGGGGCCGATACTCCCCGGTGATGTTTGCAGGTCGCCTGCGAACCGCCCTCACGGGCCGGCGTTCGGCCGGCAAGTCGTTGGCACGTTCAGCCTCTTTCTTCTCCGGGACAGACTCGGTCTGCGTCGGAGTGCCCTGAATCCTGACTGCCCAATCCCGTGAAATTACGCCCGATTGCCCTCCTGTCCGCCCGCCTGGCCTGGTTCCTCCTGCTGCCGGCGGTTTCGTCTTCACTCCCGGCCCAGCCCATTTCCGCGGCCCTGGAAGAACGCCTCGCTCGGATCGAGCAGCAGCTCGCCCGCCTGGAGGCCCGGCTCGGTGAAACCGCCAGCGTCCGCGAACTGGCGCCGACCCTGAAGGAGTATTCCGAGCTTACGCGCCAGCTCGGTTGGGACGGGAAGACGCCGATGACCGTCGTCAAGGCGGCCGGTCGCGAGCAGAAGCTCTCCATCGGGGGCTATGTGCAGGCCCACGCGGAATTTGGAGATGCCCCGGACTCCCGCTACACCGGAATCAACAATCGCGTCCAGTTGCGCCGGGCGCGCATGACGGTGCGGGGCTCCTTTGCCGAGGCCTTCGATTTCGTGCTGCAGCCGGATTTCGGCAACAACTCCATCGCCGGCAACGCAGGCTACCGCGCCGGTTTCGCCGACGGCTACCTGGCCTGGACCAAGTACGAGGCCGCCAATGTCCAGGTCGGCCAGTTCAAGAGCGCCTTCGGGTACGAGCAGCTCCTGCCCGATACCAAGATCCACATGGTGGAACGCTCGCTGCCCAACGATCTCCTGACCGTGAGCCGCCAGATGGGCGTCGCGGTCATCGGTTCGGTCGCGAACAAGCGCCTCACGTACAATCTCGGCGCGTACAACGGCAACGGCGTCAACAACGGCAACAACGACAACGACCAGTTCATGTATGCCGGCCGGGTCTCCGCGGCGCTCTGGTCCCGGGGCGCGGACCGTCTGGCGGTGGGCACGAACGGCTACTGGTCGCGCGACACCGGCGCCTTCACCGGCCATCGGACCGCGTGGGGCTTTGACACCCAGCTCAACCTCGGAGCCTTCGAGTTCAACGGCGAGTACCTGACCGCGCTGCAGAACCGATTCACGGGCGCCGACGTCCGGGCGGAAGGTTGGTCCCTCCTGGCCGGATGGTTCGTCGTCCCGAAGCAGCTGCAGGCCCTGCTGCGCTATGAGACGTACGACGCCAACGTCGATACTCCGGCCACCACCAGCGCCAACTGGACCGTCGGGGCGAACTACCTGATCAAGGGAGACGACCTGAAGCTGAGTTTCAATTACCTCCTGGGCGACCCGGCAGGTCCGCTGTCCCGGCAGCGCCGCTTCATGAGCCGCCTGCAGGTGTCCTTCTGATCCCCTCGGGATCCGTGTCCCGTCTGTACCCTCAATTTTTCCCTAATTCCATTCATGAAAGCCCGGTTCATCAAATCGTTCGTCATCGTCGTCACGCTGGCTGCCAGCGTGGCTTGTGGTCAGTCCATCTCCCCGGCCATCCAGGCCAAAATTGACGCCCGCGTGCGCGATCTGGCGGCTTGGGCGGCCGATCCCGCGGTCGTCGAGGCGGTGCGCAGTCACAACGCGGCGTTGCCGGCCGAGCACGCGGCGCTGAACCAGGACAAATGGCGCGCGCTGACCGTGCTCGATCCCATCGTGCGGGGCTTTTCCAAGAACAATGCCGCGCTGGCGCTGAAGGCGAAGAAGGACGACGCCGTGGCGGAGATCTTCCTGTCGGACGCCGCGGGCCTGAAAGTGGCGTTCCTGGCCAAGACCAGCAACTGGTCCCACAAGGGGAAGGACAAGCACGACGTGCCGATGACCGGTAAGCCCTGGCAGGGCCAGGTGGAACTCGATGAGTCAACTGGGCAGCAGCAGGTTCAGGTAGCGGTGCCCGTGTTGGACGGAGGCAAGCCGATCGGATCCCTCGTGGTGGGTCTGAGCCTCGCCAAGCTGGGAGCCTGAGGTCATGCACGCGGCCACTGCGACCATCCGTGTCCGAATTCTCCTGTTCACCATCCTGTCGGTGGTGGCCACGGCGGTGATTGCCGCCGGCGGGGGAATCCTGCTTCGCCGGACCCACGTGGAGAGTGCCGCGCTCACGTCCCGGATCTCGGAGGATTTTCGGAGATCACAGGCGATGTTCGAGCGCATCGTGACCACGCAGTCCGTTCTGCAGGCGATGCTGCGACTGAAGGACATCGATGAGATCGAGCAGGCGCTGAAGCGATACGAGAGCGCGGTGGCTGAGGCGGTGCGCAGCGCAGCCGGGGTTCCCGGCTTGAAGGAGACGTTGGATGCGACCGCGGTGGCAGGGAAATCGGTGCTCGCGGAGTTGCTCCTGGGCAACAACGCCGGCGCACTGGAGCGCTACATCGCGCAGTTCAATCCGGCCGTGGATCGCGCGATTCGTGCGCTGCAGACTGAGAACCAGGCGATCGAACGCGCGGCCCAGGCGGAGGTTGTCGGCCGCGAGCAGACCATCCGACGCCTCCTCGTGGTCTGCTTCGCCGTGGTCGCCGGGATCATCCTGCTGTACATCGTGGCGGCGTGGTATTTCCAACGTTCCGTCTCCCGTCCCCTGAGCGGAGTCGCCCGGCGGTTGAGCTCCGCGGCGGAAAGCCTCAACGGACTGGCGCGGACGATCTCCGCCTCCACCAGCAAGGTGGCCGAGGGTGCCAACAACCAGGCGGCAAGCCTCGAGGAAACCGGGGCCTCGCTGGAGGAAATCTCCGGCATGACCCGGCGCAATGCGGAGGGGGCCTCGCGGGCCAAGGGCATCGCCTCGCAGACACGGGCGGCGGCGGAGTCCGGCACGGGCGACATGGGACGGATGTCCTCGGCGATGGAGGCCATCAAGACGTCGAGCGACAACATCGCGAAGATCATCCGCACGATCGATGAGATCGCCTTCCAGACCAACATCCTGGCCCTGAATGCCGCGGTGGAGGCCGCCCGCGCCGGCGAAGCCGGGATGGGCTTTGCCGTGGTGGCGGAGGAGGTCCGATCCCTTGCCCAACGCTCGGCGCAGGCCGCGCGGGAAACCGGGGAGAAGATCGCGGACTCGATCCGCAAGAGCGACGACGGAGTCGCGATCTGCGGCAAGGTGGCCGTGGGGTTGCGCGACATCGTCACCCGCGCGCGGGAGGTCGACACCCTGGTCGGGGAGATTGCGGCGGCCTCGGCCGAACAAAACCAGGGAGTCCAGCAGGTCGTCACCGCGGTCGGGCAGATCGACCGCGTCACCCAGGCCAATGCCGCCAGTGCCGAGGAAACGGCCGCCGCGACCACGGAGATGATGCGTGAATTCGAGGTGCTCCGCGAGACAGTCGAGCAACTCTGGCAGCTGGTTGGCCAGGGCGAGAAGAGCGGCACGTCTTCCGCGGGGTCCCCGCGGAACGAGTTGCTTGACGGCCCGGTCGAAGCGGCGCCTTCGGTTCAAAAGCCCCAGGCGTTCGTGGCACGGCGGCAAGGGCGGTCCGCCCCGGTCGCTGTCCATTCCTGAACCGCCGGCGGTCCCACGCCGCCCGCGACGGGCGTGGGTTGGACGGCAGGCTAACCTGCCTCCATCCCCGCGCGGCGCGAGGTACCTGCACTCGGCGGGCCGTCGTGTGCCCCGACCCTGCGGAGGCGTCTGGCAGGAAACGCGGTGATGTGTCTCCGGGCTAACGATTCCGCTCGAGGAGACTCTCGATTTGCTTGCGCATGTCGCCGAGGGCACGGCTCCGGAACTGCACGCGCGTGGCTTCGAGGGCCTCGGCAGTGCGGCGCAGGCAGGCGACGAGTTCGAGGCGGGAGATCGGTTCCCGCGCGTCGGGGACGGTCGGCGCCTCCGCCAGGGAGCGATCGAGATCCACCAGGAGGCTGCCGAGTTGGTGGAGTGTCAGGCGCAGGTGCGCGAGTCCCACGGACCCGGGATCGGGGCGATCCAGCCCGCGCTCGAGTTCGTCGAGCTCCTTTTCCCAGACGCGCAATCGCTCGCGGCTGGCTTCGATGGAGCGCCGTTCGCGCTGGAGGTCGGTGGCGATCTTGATCAGCCGGCGGAGTTCGGTCACGTCGGGCGGCTTCGCGAGATAGGCGAGGATGCGCAACTGGACCGCCTGCATGGCCGATTGCAGGCTCGGGGCGCCGGTCAACACCACGACCGGAACTCCGTGGTTCAAGGACCCGGGCGCAGGGACAAGATCGAGGCCGGAGCCATCCGGCAGGTTGAGATCGAGGAGCAACAGATCGAAGCGCTTCGCGGCTAGCGCGGCGCGCGCACCGGCGCGATCCGTGACCGCCTCCGCCAGGCAGCCCTCCTTTCGCAACCAGGCTCCCAGCTGGTGGAGCAGCATGGTATCGTCATCCACAACGAGAACTCGTGCGGAGGGCGCACTCGTTGGATCGGCCGGAAACAAAGAATCGGACATGGCGGTGGGTCCAAGCCGGGGGTGGGGGCGACGCGCCGGAGTGAAAGCGAGTGGCGGCGGCACGGCAACCCTGAAGCGGAGCGGAGGAACGGCCAGGGCGCATCTTCCGGTTGGCGGTCATTTGTCTGGTGTAGCCGGGGGCGGTGACCCCGGCGGCCGGCCTCACCGCGGCCGGCTACAACCGCAACCGACAGATGTGCCCGAACGGCAACCGCCCGCTCCGGGGTTGCGTTCGGATTCGGTCATCGCACGGTCAGCGGAGTCCAAACCGCCGCGCCATGCCGTTCCCCCTGTTGTCCTGCCGCCGGGTACTGGTGGCTGTCCTGCTGCTGCCGCTGACCGTCGCCTTCGCGGCGGAGCCGCCGCGCACCCTGCCCGAGCTCCGCACCCGACTCGAAGCGCATGTCTCGCAGCCGCGATTTGCCGGGGCGATGTGGGGCATCAAGATCCTCTCCCTTGACACCGGGGAGGTGTGGTTCGAGCACCAGTCGGGGAAGTTGTTGAGCCCGGCTTCGAACACGAAACTCTACACCGGCGCTCTCGCCCTGGATGTACTCGGTGGCGACTACCGGATCCGCACTCCGGTCCTTGGCACGGTGGCGCCCGATGCCGCCGGGGTCCTCCCGGGCAGTCTCGTGGTGAGCGGGCGCGGGGATCCCGGCTGGCGCACGCGCGGCGGCAGCCGGAACTTCTGGGATGCGTTCGCCCCTGTCGTCACCGTGGTGCGGGGCGCCGGGATCCGGCGGATCACGGGAGACGTGATCGCCGACGCGACCTGGTTCCATGCGCTCCCTCAGGGCGCGGGTTGGACCGCGGATGATCTCAACGACTATTACGGCGCCGAAGTCTCAGCCATTTCGCTCGAACAGAATTACGCCGAACTCCGCGTGTCCGCGGCGGAGTCGGCCGGCGGGCCGGCGCGCACGGAGTGGCTCCAGCCGCATACCGGGCTGACGGTCGACAATCGGGTGCGGACGATTCCGCCGGGTGGGACCAGGCGCATCATCGCGCAGCGACTGGCGGGCGAGACGACCGTGCACCTGTTCGGAGAGATCCCGGTCGGTGCCGAACCCGAGGTCGTGGACGTCACCGTGCCGCGGCCGGCCCAGTGGTTCGCCGCGGGGCTTCGGGAGGCCCTGATCCGGGCGGGCATCACGGTCGAGGGCCAGGCGCTCAGCCGACGCTGGCCGGAGGCGCCTGCGGACGGCCTGCCTGGCGTCCGATTGGGCGAGGTCGAGTCGGCGCCGCTGCGGGCCCTGGTGCGCGACTTCATGAAGCCGTCGCAGAACCTCGAAACGGACCTGATCTTCGGGCACCTCGCGGAATTGCGCCGCACTCCGGAGCTGCCCGAGTGGCGATCGACCGAGGACCTCGGTGTCGCCGCGCTCCGCGAGTTTCTCCAGCGGCACGGCCTGCCGGCGGGCGAGGTGCGGTTCGAGGAGGGATCGGGCCTTTCCCGGAACAACCTGACGACCGCTCACGCGACCGTTTCGCTGCTCGCGCTGATGGCGCGGCACCCGGCCGCGGAGGACTTCCTGGCGGCGCTGCCGATCGCGGGTGTCGACGGCACGATTCGCCGGCGCATGAAGGGGACCGTGGCAGAGGGGAACGTGCGGGCGAAGACGGGGACGCTGCGCTACGCCAATGCGCTGTCGGGCTATGTCACCACGGGCGCCGGCGAGCGCCTGGCGTTCAGCCTGATGCTCAACCGCAACACCGGGCAGCCGGCCAACCGCAACGTCCGCGAGGAACTCGACGACATCGCTGTCTGGCTCGCGGGGGTTGGCCGGAAGGAGAAATAGGCGGAGGCGGTGTCGGGCGTCAGCGTGATGCGGCCGACATGCCTTCCGCGACGACGCGCGCGAGGCTGCGCAGGATCTCCCTCTCGCCGGCATGCCCGACGGTGAAGGCGACGAAGACATAGCGGGCGCCCCCGGGCAACTCGACGTAGGTGGCATCATGCCGGGTCTGGCTGGTCCAGCCGGCCTTGGACCAGAGACGCGCGCTGGCGGGCAGGACGGTGCCGGTGAACTTGGCCTGATTGTCGGGATCCGGATCTTGGGTGCCAAGGTCTCGCGCCAGCAGTTCCCTCATCTGGGCGCTGCGGGTCCGGGTCACGCAGCGGCCGTCCACGATTTCAACGAGCAGGCGAGCGGTGTCGTCGGTGGAGAGCATGTTGCGTTTCGGCTCGAAGAGCTGGATCGCCTGGGATTCGCGGCCGTAGGGGCCGTCCCCCCAGGGTTTCTTGTGGGCGAGCACGTTCCGGTAGCCGAGCCCCTCGAAGTACCGCGTGACGGCGTTGCGGGCGTCGAACCAGGCCTTGATCTCCGCGGGGGGGAGTTCCGGGCCGCTCGTCGTACCCGTGAGCAGATCGATCAGGTAGTGGGTCGCATCGTTGGACGAGTCGACGATCATGTCGCGCATCGCCCGGCGCACCTCCGGGGTGTCCGTCAGGCGACCGTCCTCCATCCAGCGGTGCACGGCGGCGAGGTAGAAGAGCTTGATCACGCTGGCGGGGTAGATCCGCTCCCCGCCGCGCACGCTGGCCTGGCGGGGGGCTCGGGGATCGCTCAGGTCGACGAGGGTGACGGCCACCTGATCGGCGGTGAGCTTCCGATCGGCAAAGCGCGTGAGTGTGGTTTGCACGGCCCGGTGGGCGAGGGTATCGAGAGGGGAGTCGGCAGCCATGGCGGAAGGGAGAAGGAAGAGCGGGCCGATCGCGGACCAAGCGAGGAGACCGGAAAACTTCATGGGCGAAGTGGGACAGAACTGCGGCCGCAGTGCAATGAGCGGGCTTGGAAGTCGGGCGGACTCCGTGTTGGCTCCGAAAATGATGTGGCGAGTCCTTGGTTTCCTGATGGCTGTTGGGTGGAGCGCGTTGGGCGCGGGAGAGGCGCCGTTCCGACAGGTGCGATGGGGGCGGGTCGTGCTTTCCCTGCCGGCGGGTTGGGGCCAGCAGGGGCCGGAACTGCCGGTCTGGCTTCACCTGCACGGGGCGCCGGCCACCGTCGAAGGGGAGGTGGCCCGCGTCGGACTGCCGGGGGTGCTGGTCAATGTGACGCTGCCCGGACTTTCGAAGGTGTACGCAGACTACTTTGCGGAGCCGCGGGTCCTGGGCGAACTGCTGGCGGAGGTCGAAACCCGTCTGCGGATGGAGATGCCGGGACGGGAATGGAAGGTCGGTGCCCTGGCGGTGTCGTCGTTCAGTGCCGGTTTCGGCGGCGTGCGGCAGCTGTTGCGCCAGCCCGCGGCCGTCGATCGCATCCAGACCTTGGTGATGGCAGATTCGATCTACTGCGGGTACGCGGGCGACCCGGGCCGTCGCGAGGTCGACCCCGATCTGATGGAGGGCTTCGTGGGATTTGCGCGCCTGGCGGTCGCGGGAAAGCGCCGGCTTCTGATTACCCACACGCAACAAGTGCCGGAAGGCTACGCGAGCACGACGGAGACCGCGGACTTCTTGATCCGGGTCCTGGGGGGCACCCGCCGGGCGGAGGGGCAGGTCTGGTCGCCAACCCTGCGCCAGATCAGCCGGTGGAGCGCCGGCGGGATGGAGATCATCGGCTTTGCGGGCAGCCGACCGGAGGACCACCTGCAGCACCTACGGGAGCTGGGACGGTTTCTCGAGCGCGTCCGTCGGCCGGTGGTCGAGTGATCCCGCGGGCGGCGCCGCAGGCGGTGGTGCCACGAGGCGTTGACGCCGGGCCGCGCCAAAAAAAGGGGGCCTGTGCGGCAACGCCGGCCGCTGGTTTTTCGGCGACCGAAACTCCGGCAAAAGAAGGACGCAGAAGAGCAAGAAATGGGGTGTCTTTTGGTTACCGGTGCGGCGGGCTTTGGGTGTAGTTTTTTCCGTGCCGCCCCGGCGGATTCCGCCGCCCACCTGCCGGTCCGGCGTCCTCCATGCGCCCACCCGAAGTCAGCGAGAATGCCGAACGACGCGAGTTCCTGCGCAGCGCGCTGCGGTACGCGGCGTTGGCGGGGTTCGCGGGCCTCGCGGCTTCGGCGGTGGCCCGGCGCGCTCCGCTCACCGGTCCAGCTTGCGGGGGCAGCGGAATCTGCGGCGGCTGCATCAAGTTGCCGCGTTGTCCCGAAACCCGGGCGGAAGCGGCCCGCGCCGCCCGGCAACCAGGAGATCCGTCATGAGCACCCCCTCCGAGAACAGTGGTTTTTCCCGCCGGCGGTTTGTCGAACGCCTCGCCCGGGGCTCGGTGGTGGCGGGCGCGGCGGCAGTGGCGCGGGGGGCGTTGCAGGCGGCGGAAACGAATCCGTTCGCCTACGATGTCGGACCGCTGGCAAAGACCGACCCCGCGTGGGTGAACTGGCATGAGGTGAAGCGCTGGAGCGTCGGGGGCAGGGCGCCGCGCCGGCTCGCCTTTGGGCCGGGTGACGTACTGCACGTGGCGGCGGAAAGCCAGGTGCTGCGGTTCAACCGCGAGGGCGCCGCGCTGCCACCCCTCGCGACGACAGGCGCGGTCACCTGTGTCGCCGTGGCCGGGGACGGCACCGTCTATGCGAGCCTGCGGGATCACCTCGAGGTGTTCGCCCCGGGAGGCGGTCGGAGCGCGGCTTGGGAAAGTCCCGGACCGAGGACCTGGATCTCCAGCCTCGCGCTCGGTCATGGCGGCCTGTGGGCGGCCGACTCCGGGGCGCGCGTCATCCTCCGCTACGACCTGGGAGGAAAGCTGCTCGGGCGCATCGGTGCGCGGGAACCGGGGCGCAACGTCCCGGGGTTGGTGGTGCCAAGTCCCTTTCTCGACGTGAAGGTGCACCCGGACGGCC
This sequence comes from Verrucomicrobiota bacterium, assembly GCA_016222805.1. GTDB lineage: Bacteria > Verrucomicrobiota > Verrucomicrobiia > Opitutales > Opitutaceae > ER46. The sequence continues at coordinate 266,006 of JACRQG010000011.1, forward strand.
TGTTGCGCGTCAACAATCCCGGCCGCCACCGGTTCGAGGCCTACACCGCCGACGGGGAGTGCGAGGGAACGTGGGGGGCGCCGACGGCGGCGATCAAAGGGTTCTGCGGATGCTGCAATCCGATCGCTCTCGCGGTGCTGCCCGATGGTCGGATGGTGACCTGCGAAAAAGGTCTGCCGCGCGTCAAGGTGTACGATGCGGCCGGGGAACTCGCCGGCGTCGTGGCCGGGACGGAGTCCTTCCCGGCGAACATGAAGGCGGGTGGGGCGCCGGGGCGGGGCGGACTGGACGCCGCCGTCGATAGCGCGGGGCGCGTCCATGTGTTGGATCGGGTGACGGCGACGGTGCACGTGTTTGCTCCGGGGAAGGCGGGCGCATGAATCCCGGACCGACGACCCCGGCGTTCAGCCGCCGCCAGTTCCTCCGGGACGGGCTCCGCCTGTCCGCGGTTGCGGGGGCGGCCGGTCTGGCGGGGGCGATGGCCGGTCGGACGCAGGCGCAGACGACCGTCTGGCAGATCGATCCGGCGAAGTGCGTGCGCTGCGGCAACTGTGCGACCAAGTGTGTGCTGGAGCAGTCGGCGGTGAAGTGCGTGCACGCCTTCGACATCTGCGGCTACTGCCAGCTGTGCACGGGATACTTCGAGCCGGAGCCCAACGAACTGACGACGGCCGCGGAGAACCAGCAGTGCCCCACCGCCGCGATCAAGCGCACTTTCGTTGAGGATCCGTATTACGAATACGAGATCGATGAGAACCTCTGCATCGGGTGCGCGAAGTGCGTCGAGGGCTGCACGCGTTTCGGCAACGGCTCCCTGTACCTTCAGATTCGCCACGACCGCTGTCTCAACTGCAACGAGTGCGCGATTGCGCGCACCTGCCCCGGGGACGCGTTCCGCCGCGTTCCGGTGACCCATCCGTACCTCCTGAAGACGGACACCCATTGAGCATGCGCCGCCTTCGCCCTAGCCTGTGGCTCTTCCTGCTGGCGACGTCGGGCGCAGTCGCGGCGGAGCATCGGTTTCCGCCGCCGGAGTTCGAGGCGGGGCACAAGCTGCCGATCACAACCACGCCCGAGGCGCGGGCCCTGGCGTGGCAGTACGTGGATCTGGCGGTGCTGCTCGGGGCGCTGGGACTGGCCCTGTGGCTGATCTACCGGCGCCGCTCCCGCCGCGGAGTGATGTGGCTGTCGATCTTTTCGCTGGGGTATTTCGGTTTCTACCGGAACGGCTGCATCTGTGCGATTGGCACGATCCAGAACCTCGCGCTCGGCATCTTCGATCGCTCCTATGCGCTGCCGCTCACGGTGCTCGGCTTCTTCCTCGCGCCGCTGGTGGTGGCGCTGTTTGGCGGGCGGGCCTTTTGCGCCGCAGTTTGCCCGCATGGCGCGCTGCAGGACCTCGTGCTCGTGAAACCGGTCAAGGTGCCGGGCTGGCTGGAGCACAGCCTCGGCCTGGTGCCGTTCCTGTTCCTCGGCGCCGGCGCGGCCTTTGCCGCGACCGGGAGCGCCTTCATCATCTGTCGCTACGATCCGTTTGTGCCGCTGTTCCGGCTCTCCGGCTCGATGAGCCTGATTGGCCTGGGGGCGGCGTTCGTGCTCGTGGGGCTGTTCGTGGGGCGGCCGTACTGCCGGTTTCTGTGTCCTTACGGGGCCCTGCTGCGGCTGGCCGGCCTCGTTTCCAAGTGGCGCGTGCGGGTGACGCCCGACTACTGCACGCAGTGCAAACTCTGCGAGCACGCATGCCCGTACGGGGCCATGCGTGAACCCGTGGCGGCGCCGACGCACCCGGAGCCGCCGGCCCGGCAGCGGCGGCGGCTCGCCTGGTTGTTGCTGGTGCTGCCCCTGGCGGTCGGCGGCGGCGCGCTCGTGGGACGGCAACTTGCCCCGCTGGCCGCGCGGATGCATCCGACCGTGGCGCTGGCGGAGCTCTACACGGAACATTTGAGCTCGCCGAAGAAGTTTCCGCCGATGACGCCCGAGGCCCTCTCCCTGGAAAGGGCGGAGGCGGACCCCAAGGCCCTGCTGGCCGCGGCGGCGGATCTGCGCGGGCGCTTTGGGATCGCGAGCACTTGGTTCGGGGCCTGGGTGGGACTCGTCATCGTGATCAAGCTGATCGCGCTGTCGCTGCGCCCGGCACGCACCGATTACGAACCCGACCGCGGCGCCTGCGTCGCCTGCGCGAGGTGTTTCGAGTCGTGTCCCAACGAGCGGGTGCGACGGGGGCTGCTGCCGCCGGAGGCGCTGCCACCGCGGCCGCTGCCGGCCGCGCCGGTGGCGATGAAGAAAGCGTGACGATGGCAACCGCGCCCGACAGTCCCGTCTACCGCACCGCGGTTTCCACCGCCTGGGTGGCGGGGGTTTTTCTCGTGGTGGTGGCGGGCGCGATGCTCTACCAGCGGCTCACTGCCAACTCCAACGATCCCTGGAAATCGCCGCAGCTCCTCGAACTGAAGGAGCAGCTCCGCGCGTCGCCCAAGGATGAGAAGATCAAGGAGCGCATCCGGGAACTGGACCTGAAGTTTCGCCAGCGCTACGTGCGCCGGCTTGCCCTGACGCGGACGGGCGGCTGGCTCCTCCTGGGGGGATCGGTGATTCTCGTGGTGGCGCTCGCGACGGCGATGGAGACGCGAAAGGTGCAGCCGTTGCCGCGTCCGGACCCGACGGCCGGTGACCGGGCCCAGCGCGACCGGGCCGTGGCGCGGCGCGCGGTGGGGGTGGCGGGGGCAGCCGTGGCGGTGGTGATGGTGGGGGCGGCCGCCACGCTGCGGTCGCCGCCGACCGTGGGTGACCGGGGAGGTGCCGGCGCGGCGGCCGAGGCCGCCAAGGCGGCGGTGGCGCCACTGCCGCCCGCAAGCGAGTTTGCGGCGAACTGGCCGCAGTTCCGCGGGCCGGGAGGCAGCGGAGTGGCAACGGCCGCCGAGGTGCCGTTATCCTGGAACGGCGCCTCCGGCGCGGGAGTGGCCTGGAAGACTCCGGTGCCGGAGCCCGGCTTCAATTCCCCGATTGTGTGGGGCGATCGCATCTTTTGCTCCGGCGGGACGCGCGAGAAGCGGGTGGTGATGTGCTTCGATCTCGCGACCGGCCGGCTGCGGTGGGACCGGGTGATCGAAAAGGTCCCCGGGGCGCCGGCCCAGGCTCCCGAGATTTCCGACCAGACCGGCTATGCCGCGCCGACGATGGCGACGGACGGCGTGCGGGCCTACGCCATCTTTGCCACCGGCGAACTGGCCGCGGTGAATTTCGACGGCAGCCTCGCGTGGGCGAAGCACCTGGGCGTGCCGAAAAATCTCTACGGGCACGCCACCTCGCTGGCGGTGTGGCAGGGACGCGTGATCGTGCAGCTCGACCAGGGCGAAAGCGGCCCCGCGAATTCGCGGATCATGGCATTCGACGGCGTCAGCGGAAAGCAGCTTTGGGAAAAGGCGCGATCGGTGCCGGGGTCCTGGTCGTCGCCGATCGTGATCGAGGCGGCGGGCAAGACCCAGATTATCGCCCTGGGCGATCCGCTGGTCACGGCGTACGCCGCGGGCGACGGAGCGGAGCCCTGGCGGGCCGAACTGCCCGGCGGTGAAGTGACGCCCTCGCCCGCGTTCGTCGGCGGCCTTGTGCTGGCCGTCAATCCGCACAACGCGCTCCTGGCGCTCAAGCCCGATGGTGCCGGCGATGTGACCGCCTCCCACGTGGCATGGAAGGCCGAGGACGATGTTCCCGACGTCACGAGCCCGGTCGGAAACGACGAACTCGTGTTCACCGTGACCAGCGACGGCAAGCTGCTGTGCTTCGACGTGAAGACCGGCGCCAGGGTTTGGATGCACGAGCTGAAACAGGAGGTGCAGGCCTCGCCCGCGATCGCCGGCGGGCGCCTGTACCTGATCGGCAGCAATGGCGTGACGATCGTCGCGGCGGTGGCGCGGGAATTCAAGGAGCTCGCCCGGAACGAACTCGGCGAGAAGATCGTGGCGAGTCCGGCCTTCGTCCGGGGGAAGATCATCCTCCGCGGCCTGGAGAACCTCTACTGCCTGGCGGGGGAGACCCCGAAGCCGGGTACCCCGTGATCATGGCTGAACTGGACCTCCAATTCACCGCGGAGACCGTGGCCCGGGTCGGCCGGCGCCCGGAGGCGGTGATTCCGATCCTGCAGCACCTGCAGGATCACTACGGCTATCTCCCGCGCGAGGCCCTGGAAAAAGTCTGCGAGCTGACGGACATCCGGCCCTCGGCGGTGACCGGGGTGTCGACGTTTTACGACATGTTCCGCCATTCCCCGGTGGGCAAACACCGGGTGCGCGTGTGCCGCGGAACCGCGTGCCACGTGTCGGGCGCCGAGCGCATCGAGGACGCGCTGCGGCGGCACCTGCAGATCCCGGCCGGCACCGACACCGATGCGGAGCGCCAGTTCACGGTCGAGCCGGTAGCCTGCCTGGGGTGCTGCACGCTGGCGCCGGTCGTGCAGATCGACGGGACGACGCTCGGGCATTCCACGCCGGAGAAGGCCCCGGACATGGTGCGGGAGTTCCTCGCGACGGCGGGCCATGGCAAGGTCAGCCGTTCGACGGAGGAAGTGCTGCCGACGGCGCCGGAGAAGGCGGTCACGATTCATGTCGGTCTCGGGTCCTGCTGCATGGCGAAGGGCAGCGACCAGCTCTTCCATGCGCTGCAGGAGTCCGCGGCCAACGGCGGGGCCCACGTGCATGTGAAGCGCGTGGGGTGCGTCGGCATGTGCCACCGCACCCCGATGATCGAGGTGGTCTCCGGCGAGGGCAACGGCCGCTACTTCGCGGATCTGAAGCCGGAGCAGGCACACGCGCTGGTCCAGGCGCATGTCCGGCCGCGCGGCCTGTGGCGGCGCGCCCTGCACGGTTGGGAGCGCACGCTGGACGGCCTGCTTGGGGATGAACCTCCGGCCCGGGAGCAGGTGAACCGTCTGGAGATGGACCGCCGCGATCCGGGGGTGAAGGCCTTCCTCGGCCGGCAGGTGCACATCGCGACGGCGAGCTACGGACGGATGGACCCGCTCGATCTCAACGAATACCTGCTGTATGGAGGGTTCATGGCCCTGCGTCAGGTGGTGGGTGCGGGCAAGCCGGAGGAAATCATCGCCACGATCGAGCGTTCCGGCCTGCGCGGGCGCGGCGGCGCGGGATTTCCGACAGGCCAGAAATGGCGCGTGGCCCGCGGCCAGCCGGGCGCGGAGAAATACGTTATCTGCAACGGTGACGAAGGGGACCCCGGGGCGTTCATGGACCGCATGATCCTCGAGTCCTTCCCCTTCCGGGTGATCGAGGGGCTGGCGATCGCCGCCGTGGCGGTTGGGGCGCACGAGGGGATCTTCTACATCCGCCACGAGTACCCGCTGGCGGTGAAGCGCGTGCGGGCGGCGATCGCGATGCTCGAGCAGCGCGGCTGGCTGGGGGAGAAGCTGGCCGGCACCGACTACCCATTGAAGCTCTCGGTGATGGAAGGGGCGGGGGCCTTCATCTGCGGCGAGGAAACGGCGCTGATTGAATCGCTCGAGGGCCGGCGTGGCATGCCGCGGCTGCGGCCGCCATTCCCCGCGGAGTGTGGCCTGTGGGGCAAACCGACCCTGATCAACAATGTCGAGACCCTGGCGATGGTGCCGTGGATCGTGCGGAACGGGGCGGAGAAATTCGCCGCGATCGGCACGGAGAAGAGCAAGGGGACGAAGGTCTTCGCGCTGGCCGGGCACGTGCAGCGCGGCGGGTTGATCGAGATTCCGATGGGCACGACGATCCGGGAGATCGTCGAGGAAATCGGGGGCGGGGCGCCGGCGGGGCGCCGGTTCAAGGCGGTGCAGATTGGCGGACCCTCCGGCGGGTGCGTGCCTGCGCGGCTGGCTGATACGCCGGTCGACTTCGAATCGCTGCGCGCGGTCGGGGCGATCATGGGCTCCGGCGGCCTGGTGGTGCTCGACGACTCGACCTGCATGGTCGATATGGCGCGGTACTTCCTGCAGTTCACGCAGGCGCAGTCCTGCGGCAAGTGCACCTTCTGCCGCATCGGCACGAAGCGCATGCTCGACATCCTGGATCGCTTCTGCACCGGGAAGGCGCAGCGGCAGGATCTGCACGAACTGGAGCGCCTAGCGCACCAGGTGGGCGCGGGGAGTCTCTGCGGCCTCGGCAAGACCGCTCCGAATCCGGTGCTGACGACGCTCCGCTACTTCCACGATGAGTACGAGGCCCACCTGCAGGGGCGGTGTCCGGCGGGGCGGTGCACGGCGTTGATCAAGTACAGCATCAACCCGCAGTGCACGGGCTGCACGCTCTGCGCCCAGACCTGCCCGGTGCAGGCCATCCCGCTGACGCCCTACCAGCGCCACTCCATCAACCTCGACCTGTGCACCCGCTGCGACGGGTGCCGCAAGGTCTGTCCGCACGGGGCGGTCGACGTCGCATGAGCTCCTTCACCATCACCATCGACGGCCGGCCCGTGGAGGTGAACCCCGGGCAGACGGTCCTGCAGGCGGCGCGCGAGCTGGGCCTCGACATCCCGACCCTCTGTTACCTGGAGAAGTGCGGTCCGCTGAACTCGTGCCTGGTGTGCCTCGTCCGGATCAACGGCCGCATGGTGCCGTCCTGCGGAACCCGCGCCGAGCCGGGCATGGTGGTCGAGAGCGAATCCGAGACGGTGCATGCCGCGCGGCGCACGGCGCTCGAACTCCTGTTCAGCGATCACGTCGGCGATTGCCTGTCGCCCTGCAATCTCCTCTGCCCGCTGCTGATGAACATCCCGGTGATGATCCGGCAGATCGAGACGGGCCAACTGAAGGCGGCCGCGGCGACCGTGCGGCAGGCGCTGCCGCTCGCGGCGGTGCTCGGCCGGCTGTGCCATCACCCCTGCGAGAAGGGCTGCCGCCGGGGGGCGCATGACGATCCGGCGGCCATCCGCGAGATGGAGCGGTTTGTGGCGGATGAGGACCTGCAATCGGAAACCCCGTACCGCCTGCCGTGCAAACCGCCGACCGGACGGCGCGTCGCCGTGGTGGGGGCGGGGCCGGCGGGTTTGTCGGCCGCCTACTTCCTCGTTCGCGACGGACATGCGGTGGAGGTCTTCGATCGGCACGAACACCCCGGCGGCACGCTGCATGGTTGCGTGGCCCGGGGCGAGCTGCCGCGCGAGGCCCTCGAGGGTGAGGTGGCCCGCCTGCGGGACCTCGGCATCCGTTTCCACGGGTCGAGCGAACTGGGCCGCGACATCACGCTGGACCGGCTCGCCGGGCAGTTCGCCGCGGTGGTGCTGACGGTCGGCTCCACGGCAATCAACGAAGCGGAAGGCCTCGGGGTGCGCCTGGTGGAGGCCGGGATCAAGGCGGATCCCAATACCTGCCGCACGGAGCTGCCCAACGTGTTTGCCGCCGGCGCGGCAGTGAAGCCGATCAAGCAGATCGTCCGGGCGATGAGCGAAGGGCGCATGGTCGCCGAGTGTGTGAGTCAGTTCCTCGCCGGGCGGGACGTGCGTCGCTCCGACAAGCCGTTCAGCAGCCTGATGGGCCGGCTGGATCCCGGGGAGTTGAAGACCTTCCTGCAGACCTCGAGCCTCGGTCCCCGGGTGTCGCCGTGTGCGGCGTGCGCGGCCGGTTTGAGCCGCCGGGACGCGGCGGGGGAGGCTTCTCGCTGCCTGCACTGCGACTGCCGTTCGTCGGGCAATTGCGTGCTCCAGCATTACGGGCAGGTCTACGGAGCGGACGCCGGACGCTTCCGGTCGAAGCGCCGCGGCTACGAACAGCAGCTGCAGCCGGGCGGCGTGGTTTTTGAGCCGGGCAAGTGTATCCTGTGCGGGATCTGCGTGAAACTGACCGAACAGGCCCGCGAACCCCTCGGATTGACCTTCATCGGTCGCGGATTCGACGTGCGGATCGGCACCCCGTTGGATCGCAGCATCGACGAGGGCCTGCAAAAAGTGGCGGAAGAGGTGGTGCATCATTGTCCGACCGGGGCGTTGTGCTTTGCCAAGGACGGCGCGGAGCACCTGCCGCACGGGACGGAGTGCGGGCGATGATCGGCCATGGGTGGCAGGCCCCGCCGCGGTGAGCTTATGCACGAACCAGGAGCGATCCGAGATGGACACGGAGGAGCGACGGAGCCGTTGGCGCAGGACGGTGGCCCCGGCGGCAAACCGTGCGGGGTGCTTCGCGGCTTTGCCGGCCTCGCCGAGTCCGTCCACCTCCTGAGAGAGGCGAGCCGGCGGGCCGCGGGAGTGGCACTCTTGCTGGGAGTGGGAGGCCTGTGCGGCGCGGCGGCTTCGCAACCTGCGGTCACCGTCACCGTGCAAACCGCCGCGAAGGGCCTGCCGGTCAGCCCGGTGCTGTACGGGATTTTCTTCGAGGACATCAACTATGCCGCGGATGGCGGGCTGTACGCGGAGATGGTGCAGAATCGGTCCTTTGAATACTACTCGCTGAAGACCCGGCACAGTCCGGAATTGGCGGCGAGCTTCAGTCCGCTGTTCGCGTGGGAGCCGGTCGAGCGCTCGGGACTGAAGGCCAGGTTGGAGGCGTCGATTCTCCAGCCCCTGCACCGGCAGAATCCGACCTACCTCGTGCTCACGACGAGCGGGGCGGCTGGAGAGGCCGGCGTGGCCAATCGCGGTTTTGGCACGGGGATGCCGGTGAAGGCCGGTGCCCGGTATGACGTTTCCCTCTACGCGCGGCGGCTCGCCGGGGAACCGGGGCCGCTGCAGGTGACGGTGGAAGCACCGGACGGTCGTGTCGTGGGGCGGGCGGAGCTGCCGGCGGCGGGAGCGGAGTGGGGAAAGCGCGAAGCCTCGTTTGTCGCGTCCGCGAGCGAGACCCAGGCGCGGTTGGTGGTGACCGTGAAGACGGCCGGACGGCTGGCCCTGGACATGATCTCGCTGTTTCCGCGGGAGACCTTCAAGGGCCGGCGCAACGGCCTGCGGGCGGATCTGGCGCAGGCGATTGCCGATCTTCACCCGAAGACGGTGCGGTTTCCCGGCGGGTGCATCGTGCATGGCGATGGCCTGGCCAACGCCTACCGCTGGAAGGACACGGTCGGCGATGTCGCCCACCGGCGGCCGAACTTCAATCGCTGGGGTTACCATCAAAGTTACGGGCTCGGGTACTTCGAGTACCTGCAGTTCTGCGAGGACATCGGCGCTGCGCCACTGCCGATCCTGCCGTGCGGGGTGAGCTGCGGTTTCTCGAAACCGTTCCAGGTCGCGGACGATTCACAGCTGCAGGAGTGGATCCAGGATGCGGTCGACCTTGTGGAGTTTGCCAACGGCCCCGTTGAGAGCCGATGGGGCCGGCTCCGGGCGGAGATGGGCCATCCGGCGCCGTTCGGACTGAAGTATCTGGGCCTGGGCAACGAGGAACATGACACGACGTCGTTTCGCGAGGTGTTTCCCCGCTTCGTGGAGGCGCTGCGGCGCCGGCACCCGGAGATTCAAATCGTCGGAACGTCGGGCCTCGGGCCGGGGATCCCCTTGTTCGACCTGATGGAACGGACGGGGGTCGCGCTGGCGGACGAGCATTACTACCAGGCGCCGGAGTGGTTCATCGCGAATCACCGCCGCTTCGACGCGGTGCCGCGCCGGAGTCCGAAAATCTACGTCGGCGAGTATGCCTCGCGCGGCAACAAGCAGTACAACGCCGTGGCCGAGGCCGTCTACCTCACCGGTATCGAGCGCAACGTCGACCAGGTGGTGATGACGGCCTATGCGCCATTGCTGGCGCGCTACGACTTCACGCAGTGGATGCAGGCCAACCTGATCTGGTTCGATGCCACGCAGCTGGTGCTGACGCCAAACTACCACGTGCAGCGGCTCTTCGCCACCAATCAGGGCGACTGGATGCTCCCGGTGGAGGTGAAGACGACGCCGGAGACCCTGGTGGTGGGAGTTTCCGTGGCGCGACTCGAGCGCGATGGAACGCTGATCCTGAAGATCGCGAATCCGAGTGAAAGCGAAGTGGCCGGCAAGGTGGTGCTCGGCGGCTGGAAGGCCGGCGCCGGAACCGCATCGCGGGTCCTGCTCGCCGGGGAGAAAACCGCCGGCAACGACCGGGAGCAACCGAACCGGGTGGTACCGCAGTCGGACACGGTGGGGTATGGGCCGACCTTCGACCTCCGCCTGCCTCCGATGTCGGTGCAGGTGATCCGCGTGCCCGGGCGATTCTGACTGCGGTGGCCGGGAGGGCAGTGGTCGTGACACGAAGCGACCGCCACGGGCTCCGCTCCGGCGCGGAGCGTGGAGGCGGGGCGCCTTCGTCCCGCGGATAGGGCCCGGACACACCCCGGCGCTGCGCGCCACCCCTCTCCAGCCGGAACGATGCAGTCGGGCTGACGCACCTGCGGGAGTCCACTGACGAAACGGTGACCTGTGGGCGGGGCGACCGCGCCCCGCTCCGCGACGAGGTCGTCGCGGCTACATTGCTGCGGTGCACGTCGACTACGAGGTCGTCGCGGCTACATTGCTGCGGTGCACGTCGACTTCGACTGCATCGTTCCGGCTCCAGAGGGAATCGGGGCGAGAAGATCCCCTCCAGGGAGAGGCCTCCGTCGGCGCGGGGTGGATGAAGTCGTCCGCTCGACTTCAGGTTGTTCGGCGCTCGAGCCGGTCAGCGGCTGCGCGGCGCCAGTCGCAGGGTGCCTGGCCGCGATTCCAGCTGGAGAGTGTTCTTGCCCGGCCCGACGGCGACGAATTGAGGTTCCGCGCCCGGAATCTCCACCTTCCATTCTCCGGCCGCGAGACCAGCGATCACGGTGTGCCACGGGCTGGAATTCTCCGGCACCGCGACGGTGAACTCCTTCGCGAGGAGCCCGTCATCCGGCGGCAGAATCACCAGCCGATCGGCGATGGCGATCGCCACATGGGTGGCGGTGGCAGACGAACGCACGGGCAGCGGGTCTTGGTCGCAGGCTTGCAGCACGGTGAGGAAGCGGGTCGCGGTGCCTGCAGCGGCGGGCGTGACCACGATGCGGTGACCGCCCGCCTCGGGTGCCTCGGGGCTCGGGGGCGAGAACGTGCGACCGTCCACCGTGTGTACGGCGGGCCCACTCAGCACTTCGAGGGTGCGTTCGCCGGGGGCCGGCAGGATGACCTTCACGTCGAGGTAGCCGGTCTTCCCGCCGGATTCGTTCCAGAAGCGGACGCCCTCCGGGGTAAGCTGCGGGGGCTTGAGGGTGTTCAGCTGCAACGACCGGGTGAGGTTCGGGCGGGAGGCCGCGAGATCATCGAGGAGGATCATGGCGGCGGGATGTCCCGGCAGCTGCAGGTTGAGGAAGCAGAAACGGCGGAGGCAGGTGGCCACCTTGTCCGAATAGGCGCCGCGAAGATCCGCGGAAAAATAGCTGAACTCGGGTGTTTCCGCCGACGGCCCGAAACTGCAGGACACAACGCGGCCGTAATTGAACTGGGGATCCTCCTTCGCCTGCTTCGGGGTGCGGGGATGGGCTTGGACAAAACGGGTGCCGCCGTCGTTGGCGAGGCCATTGGGGATCTTTTCCGCGGGATCGTGGACGAAGAGCATGCACTGCGCCACGGAGCGCTTGGCGAAGTTCAAATCGTAGGGCGTGCCGTAGAACTTGTACTGGGCGAGCCTGGCCACCTGCAGGCCGCGAAAGTAGACCTGGATCGAGCCGGCGTCCGCGTGCTGGTGATTGCCGAAATGGTGCCCGCCGCCGCGGATCTCGGCGACCACCTCCGGGGAGTCGGCCCCCATCTGCCAGCCGGTGCGCGCCACCATGCCGCCCAGGACGGGACCGAAATCGATCGTGCGGGGGAGCCGATTGAGGTCCGGTTCGGCCCGTAGCCCCGGATCGTTGAGCAGCAGGAAGAGAATCGGATCCACGCGCGACGAAGCCTGGCGCTGAAACTCTCCCTTGAGCACGGGATCGCGGTTGTAGGCGTAGCAGAGCAGGGCGGTCTGGGCGTAGCTCCAGTAGGAACCAGTCGGAACGCCATCGCCGTCGCGGAGCATCTCGCCGTTTGGCAGGCGGAAGTGCAGCCAGTAGTTTGGCACCTGCTTCAGGTTCTCCGCAAAGACCTCGCGGCCGGCGATCCGCCGCATCAACCAGGCGGCGTGCATCTCCCAGCCGAAGCGATAGGCCCCGTAGCTGATTCCCTGGTTGTGCCGGGGCGACTGGTATTCGAATCGCCGCATCGGCACGAGCTGTTCGAGCACCGCGTAGGCACAGTAGCGGTAGGGTTGCGGGTCCTCGTCGTGGATGGCGATCGCGAGAGAGAGAAGATCGCGACAGATCTGGGCCTCGTTGCCGTGGCCATTGACGATGCCCTGGCGAAAGGGTGGCCACCCACACTCCATCTCCTCGGCCAACCGCAGCAGGTGGCGGCGCAGGAGGGCCCGCTCCTCCGGTGAAAGCAGTCCGTGGCACCAGTCGTAGACGCAGGACCCGGCATAGATGGCGGCACCCACTTCGCGCGTAATGTCGAGCAGATTGCCGAACTCGACCCGCGGGAGGTAGGCGAGCATCAACGCGGCGGCCTCGCGGCCCGCGCGGACGTCGGCCCGCACCAGGTACACGAAGGCGCGCGCGAGCGCCGCCTGTTCGAGAGGCGTGTTGAACGGCACCTCGCCCTCGCCCGGGGGGGCGTACGCGAACGGTTTGGCCGCGGCGGCGCGCACCCGGCTCCAGTATGGGAGGTTTTCCGGATGCTCGAGGTGGGCGCGCACCTGCGAGAGGGAGACGGGATCCACCCAGAGCCGGGGATGGCCCGGAGGTGGCACCACCGCCGGGCGGTAGTTCTCCGCTTCGCGCGGGACGGCCGGGGGCCGGTATTCCTGCAATTCGATCCGATCGAGCCGGACGCCGCGGGGCAGCCAGAAGCGTACGTCCTGTGGTCCCGCGGAGAATTCGAACACCCCGGCGTGCTGCACACACGACTGCGGACTGGCCCACGGGACATAGATCACCCGGCGCGTGGGCGGGCGGTCACCGATCTGCAGCCGGGCGTAGAGGGATTCGAACTTGCTTTTGGCACGCTTCATCAACTCCGCGCCGACGGCATCGGTGGCGGCGTAGGTGGTCAGCCGATAGCGGCCGGCGCGCGGAGGCTGCACGACGATGGTGAGGTCGGGATCCGTCGCCGGGGAGGAGTCGTCGGTGGAGATTCCGGGCGCGAGCGCGACTCCCTGGCCCCCGTGAAACGACTCCTGCGGAACGATGGCGACGCGGGCGGAGTTGAGCCGGGCGGCTTCCGCTTCGTATACCGGATTGGCGGCCTCGGCGGCCGCAGGGAAAACCAGCAAGGCGGAGGTGGCCAGAAACGCGACGGACTTCATGCGCCAGAGAGGGGACCACGGCGGAGAGAAGGCATCAATAGGGTTATGCGCTGCCCCGGAGGGCGACGCGGGTTTGGCGATTGCCTGTTCCGCGTGACGGGCAACCATCGTGGCATGACCCCCGAACCCCAAGCCGCCGCTGGCGCCAGGCCGGGTCCGCCCGCGGCGCCCGCGCGGTTGACGTCGCTCGATGCGTTTCGCGGCGCCATCATGCTGTACATGGCGTCGCACGGCCTGAGCCTCGGGCGTGTGGCGCAGAGCCTGCCGGATTCGATTTGGCCGACCCTGGCCTGGGGCTTCGAGCACGTGGCCTGGACCGGATGCTCCCCGTGGGATCTCATCCAGCCGGCCTTCATGTTCATGGTGGGTGTGGCCGTCCCCTATTCGTACGCCCGCCGCGCGGAGGAGGGACACACCTTCCGCCGGCAGTTTGCCCACGCCCTGGTGCGGGCGGCGGTGCTCGTCCTGCTGGCGGTCTTTCTTGCCTCCGGCGTCGGAAGCGGGCGGACGACCCGGTGGGAGTTCACCAACGTGCTCGGCCAGATCGGCCTCGGGTACCCGTGCCTACTTTTCCTGTTGAACCGACGACTGTCGGTCCAGGCGGCGATCACCGCGGCGATCCTGGTAGGCTATTGGGCGCTCTTTGCCCTCTACCCGGCGCCGGCGGCGGGGTTCGCATATGCGGGAGTCGGGGTGACGCCGACCGATCTCGCCGGTGGCGCGGTGCGCGAGGGTTTCTTCGCCCACTGGAACAAGAACAGCAATGTGGCGGCGGCGTTCGATCTCTGGTTTCTCAACCTCTTTCCGCGCTCGTCGCCGTTTCAGTTTAATCCGGGCGGCTACGCCACCCTGAACTTCGTGCCGTCACTGGCGACCATGATCCTCGGATTGATGAGCGGCGAACTGCTGCGCGGACCGCGCCCGGCGGGGGAGAAGGTGCGGAGGTTGTTGTGGGGCGGGCTGGGGCTCGTGCTCGTCGGCGTGGTGGCGGGATACACGGTGTGTCCGATCGTGAAGCGAATCTGGACCCCGTCGTGGGCCTTGTTCAGCGGCGGCCTGGTCGTGTGGCTGCTGGCGGCCTTCTATTGGGTGATCGACGTGGCGAGCTATCGGCGCTGGCCGCAGTTCCTCGTCGTGGTGGGCATGAACTCGATCGCCATCTACCTGATGTCGCAACTCATGCGACCGTGGATGGGGGAGGTGCTGCGCACGCACCTTGGGGCGGCTCCGTTTACCGGGGCGTACGGGCCGATGGTCCGGGACCTCCTCACGCTCGGCGTCTTCTGGGTCATCCTCTGGTGGATGCATCGGCGGCGCATCTTCCTGCGGATCTGAGGGGGCGGCACTTCGCCTGGTCCTGGCATGGCATGTGGGCGGGGCGACCTCGCCCCGCGCCGGCGGGATCGCACATGCAACCACGCGGGACGGGGTCGTCCCGCCTACAGGGCTGCCGGGTACTGGCGTAACGTGGCTCAGTACTCGTGGCCAAGCCGGAGCGCACTGGCCGCTCGTTGCGCGATTGGCCACGGCACACCCGCAAGCGCGTTGGGATCGATTCCGGAGTCGGGAGTTCGCTTCGTTCTTCCCTGAGGATGGCATGTAGGCGGGGCGACCTCGCCCCGCGCCAGTGGGATCGCACATGCAAAAACGCGGGACGGGGTCGTCCCGCCTACAGGGAAGCAACCACGCCAGGCTAGCCCTGTGCGAGGAACCCGTGTTTCCGGCCGAGGGCGAGGCAGACATCGACGGGCTCGACCGAATTGGAGCACGTGCCGTCGCGCAGGGACGCGGCGGCGGCGCAGACGCCGAGTTCGAGGGCGCGGGCCATGGGCCAGCCTTCGTGCCAGCCCAGCAGGACTCCGGCGGCGAGCGCGTCGCCGGCGCCGGCCGTGCCGACGATCTCACTGGCGGGGACGCGCACGGCGGGTTGCCAGAGCAGTTCGCCCGCGGCCGAGCAGGCACAGACACCCTCGGGGAAATGAACCAGGGCCCACGCCCGCACGCCGCGGGCCACCAGGGCGCGGGCCGCCTCCGCCACGAGATCGCGCCGCAGTTCCGGGCCGCGGCCCAGTTGGAGCCCGGTGAGTTGCTCGGCCTCGAAGTCGTTGGCAAAGAGGACGTCGGTTTCCGCCAGCGCAGGAGCCACGATCTCCGGGTAGCGTTCCGGCCGCGCACTCACGCAGTCCACGGAGGTCGTCAGCCCGGCGGCGCGCGCCCGGCGCAGAACCTCGAGCGAACGGGGACGACCGTCTGGCCCGGGGGCGTCGAGCGCGTCGAGCAGCAGGAGGTACGCGAGGTGGAAGTGGCGGGTCCGGGCCCGCGCGAAGTCGAAGTGCTCCGGGGCGAGGAGCGCGTTGGCGCCGGGGTCGTGGAAGAACGTGCGGCGGCCGGTGGCGCGCACGGTCATCACGTCGGTGGAACTCGTCGCGGCGGCCGTCGTCGTGTGAAGCTGGGTCGCGTCGATCCGGTGGGCGGCGACATCGGCGCGGATGGCACGCCCGTCGCCATCGTCGCCGAGCAGGCCGACGGCCTCGAGGGGAAAGGGTGCGCCGAGCTTGGCGAGATCCTTCAGGACATTGTAGGGGCCGCCGCCGTTGCCGGCGGTGCGACCGAGCACATGAGCCAGGCCGTCCTGGGGCGGCCATTGATCGATCAGTTTGACGTGATCGATCAGCCAGTTGCCTCCGGCGAGGATACCGCGGCGGGCGCTCATGGGCGGAAGGTCAGCGGCGGTAGTGGGTGCTGGTGGAGGTCAGCTGAAGATCCTTGGCGAGGTGCCGCTGGGGCTTCACGCCCAGCTTGGCGAGGACGGCGTGGTAGGCCTTCACGGCCTCGACCGGATCGATCTCGCCGTCGGCGATGCGCCGGAGGAATTCGATGAACGCGAGCGGGTGCTCGGAGAGATTGATCTTCCGCCCGAACAGCGCGACGCGTGCGCCGTACTTCTGGGCATCGTGAATCAGCTGGAACGCATCGAGCGTGGTGCCGCTGCTGCCGCCGAGGATTCCCACGATCAGCTTCGGATCGTAAGCCACGAGTTCCTCCAGGGGGCCGGGGCCGTTGTAGGGAATCTTGAGGAAGATCGGCCGGCCGGCGGCCGTGACGCCGGCAAGAGTGCGGACGATGTGATCGTTGAGGAACCCGGGGATTGAGGCGGCCGGGATGCCGGGGTCGACGTTGGGGTTGAAGACCTCAAGGAAGTACCGGAAGCGTTTGGTTTCGGCCTCCAGGCGGAAGGCGGCAAAGTCCTCGAGGGCCTTGTAGTCCCAGTCGATGTTGTTGGTGAAGGTCAGGCTGTAGAGCCCGAGGTCGGCGCCCACGTGCGGCTGCGAGCAATCGGCCTGGAGGCGGCCGTATTTCATGTGCTCGATGGTGGCGGTGCGGAAGGCGCGGGACGGCAGCGTCGGGTACTTGCCGCCGCGGACCACCCAGATGTCGCTCGTGTCGTTGGCGCGAGCGGCGGGGGTGATCGGGGAGTTGGCGAAGAGGCGCTCCTGGATCGCCAGTTGTTCGACGTTGGAGGCGGAGAGCAGGACGATATCGACGAGATCCTGGGAGATGACGGCCCGGATTTGCTGGCGATAGTCTTCCAGCGATTTCCAGCAGGCCTCGGTCTCGCGCACACGGCTGGGGTGACAATGGCCGGGGCCGGGGGCGGTGACCCCGAAAGCCATGTCGGCATCCTTCGCGTCCGCGATGATGAAGTCGCGCCGGCTGGCGGTGCCGGCCCGGAGGCGGGTGAGTTTTTCGTCGAGACGTTTGGCGGCGGGCATGGGGAGGAGGGCGTCGGGAGACCGGCAGTTTCGGCGGGAGCGCGGAGGTTTGTCGAACCCGTTTCCAACCGGTCGGGCGTCGTTGGACTTGCGGTCCGGGGCGGGGGGCGGTCAGGGTGGGAGAGGACGGTCTCTCTCTGCCCGTTCCTCCCCGGGATGAATACCTCCCCGGCTGACAGCACTCCGGCGGCCGCTCCGGCCCCGGCACAGAAATTTGGGCGCACCTTCTGGATCCTGAACGGGATCGAAATGTGGGAACGCCTCGCCTACTACAATCTGCGCGTGATGGCGCCGATCTACATCATGCAGGCGGACAACCCCGGGGGGCTGCATCTGACGGCGATGAACAAGGGGACAATCTACGCCTGGTGGGCGGCGTTCCAGTCGCTGCTTCCGATTGTCACCGGCGGTTTCGCCGACCGGTTCGGCTACAAGCGCACGCTCGGTTTCTCCGTGTCGCTGATGACGCTGGGCTACCTGATGCTGGCGTTCATGCGCGACCTCGGGTTCATGAGCAACTACTGGTCGCTGTTCATCGCGATCATGACCCTCGCGACCGGCACGGCCTTCTTCAAGCCGAGCATCCAGGGTTCGCTGGCGCATTCGATGCCACCCGGGAAGACCTCGGTCGGCTGGGGAATCTTTTACTGGATCGTCAACGTCGGGGCGTTCATCGGGCACTACCTGCCCTCGATTCTGCTCACGCTGAGCGCGCTGCTGCCCGGGCCGTTGAATGCCACGGCGAACTCCAAGGAAGCCTGGCGAAACCTCTTCCTCGCTTCGGCAGTGTTCTCCTCCTTCAACCTCCTGCTCCTGTTTACCTTCAAGGACGTGCCGTCGGGGGCCTCGAAAACCGAATCCGTCGGGGCCGTCCTGAAGCGCACGCTGACCAACATCCAGGAGCCGCGCCTGCTGGTGTGGATGGCGATCATGTCCTGCTTCTGGCTGATGATGTACCAACTCTGGGATCTGCAGCCGAATTTCATCGCGGACTGGGTGGACAGCCGGCCGATGGCGCAGGCCCTGGGCTGGGCGCCGGAACTGGTGAGACAGGCGTTGATCGAACAGACGGCGCGGGGACCGATGATCCCCCAGCAGGTGCTGCTGAGCGCGAACGCCTTCTTCATCATCCTCGGGGTGGTCGGGGTGGCCTGGCTGACGCGCAAGATGCGCACCCTTGAGGCGATGTTGATCGGCATGGTCCTGGCGGTCATGGGCGTGTTGGTGGCGGGCTGGACTCAGAGTGCCTGGATGCTGGTGGTGGGCATCCTCTTCTTCTCGCTGGGAGAAATGACGACGGGGCCGAAAAAGAACGAGTACCTGGCCATCATCGCCCCGCCCGGGAAGAAGGGCCTTTATCTCGGCTACGTGAACATCCCCACCGGAGTCGGCGTCTACTTCGGATCCGCGATCGCCGGCTATGTGTACGGGCGCTTTGGGGAGAAGGCGGTGCTGGCGTTGCGGTACATCGCGGAACACACGCCGTTCGGACAGGGCAAGGGATGGAACGGCGACGTCGGCACACTGGAATCTACCCTGGGGCTGAAACGCACCGCTGCGATGGCGAAGCTGCAGGAACTCACCGGGCAGGACTCGGTCGCCGCCACGCAGCTGCTCTGGGACACCTACCATCCCCACTATGTGTGGATTCCGTTTGCGGTCATCGGCGCGGTCGCGGCGGTGGCCCTCTGGATCTTCGGGCGGATGGCGAAGCGCTGGGCGGACATGAACGCCTGATTCACGGCTGGCGGGGCCAGACCGGCCCCGCCGTCACCGCGCGCGAAACGTGCGGAGTTCGAGGGGGTCGCCGAGGGTGTAGACCTTGTCGGCGACGTACACGCACGAGTGGACCCCTTGCTCGCCCTTGCCGACCAGCATCACGATGTCGCCGAGCTGATATGGCGGGGAGCAAAGAAAGTAATCGCGCAGAATGGTCTGCTGCACAAACGACAGGTCGGTGAACCGGTCGTCCGGCTGTTCACGGAAGAAATTGAACGAGGTCCAGTGGCAGTCGCGCAGGACGCCGCTTCGTTCCTGGTCCACCTTGGGGTAAGTGTAGAGGAGGCTGCGGGCGAACGGCGGGAGCAGGTGGATGACATCAATGCTGCCGCCCTGGGGCCGTTGCGCGAGCGACTCGAGGATGGACGCGATGTCTTTCGAACGGCGTCCCTGGCCCCAGAATCGCGCCAGGCCATCGACGTTGGCCCCATGGGGCACGAGCAGTTCCGCGAGGAGGGATGACTTGCGGGAGAGGGTCTTGATGTACGCGATCCGGTGGGAGGCATCGGGCATTCGCGGGAGGACCAAATCCTGATCCGAGAGCATGAGGTTGGGCCCGCGGGGGTAAAGCAGGCGGCGGGTGAGAGCGACGATGTCGGGTGGGATGATGCTGTCGTTGAACCACTCGTCGACGAGTTCACTGCGCGAGCGAAACGGACTGAACTGCGGCGGGTTCTCCGGGAACTGGGCCAGGGCGGCGTAGATCCGGGCACGGGCCGATGGAGAAAGGCCGAGAACCGTCGCTGCGGGCGGGGACAGGATGATGGTGCCGGCTTCCACGCTCCGATGCGCAGGCTCATTGAACACGGCGACTTCTGCGGGACTCAGTGCGGCCTCCTTCCAGAGCGCATCCAGCGTCGCTGGCGTGTAGCCCCGGAACGTCCACCGCAGCGGCTGCGCGGTGGTGAAGTAGGGAGGGATATAGTCCTCGGGAGGCTCCAGGACGATGCGGGTGGTCTGAAGCTGGCCCCAGGACCCGATCGTGCCGAGTCGGTAGCCGGGCCTGGTGGCCACGGAGACCGCCGGTGCAGTGGCGGCGGTTGGCATGCCCTGCCCGGGAAACTGGGGGCGGAGGACCCAGACAAGCACCAACCAGGGGAGCAAAAGCGCACTGCTCAGCGCCACCCAACCGGTTCGGGAGAGGTGAATCGCGTTCATCGAAGCGGCGAAGGGCCCGGAATCAGGCGGCGGCTGGAACCACGTGCAGGAACACGGCGAACCAGTGGCAGGTGCTGCCGCCCAGAACAAAGAGGTGCCAAATCGCGTGCTGATAGGGGAGGCGCTGCCAGAGGTAGAAGACCGTCCCAAAGGTGTAGCAGAGCCCGCCGGCCAGCAGCAGCCAGAGGCCGGGGGGCGCGAGGTGGGCGAGCAACGGGCGGGCTGCGATCAGCACCATCCAGCCCAGGCTGAGGTAAAGAAGCGTGGAAAGAATCCGAAAGCGCCCCGCAAAGCGGAACTTCAGCACGACGCCGACCAAGGTGAAACCCCATACCACGCCAAACAGGCTCCACCCCCAGGGACCTCGCAACGTGACCAGCAGGAAGGGTGTATAAGTGCCGGCGATGAGCAGAAAGATCGCGGCGTGATCAAAGCGCTGCAGGAACCGGCGCACCCTCTCCCCGCGGGAGCTGTGATAGGCGGTGGATGCAGTGTACAGCAGAACCAGGGTAGCCCCGAAAACCGCGGTGCTGACGATGTGCCAGGCATCGCCGTGGCGCGCTGAGTGGACGACCAGCAATACCAGCCCGGCGATTGAAAGCGCGGCGCCGCAACCGTGCGTCAGGCGGTTGGCGAGTTCTTCGTGCGGGGAATACTCGTTAGACACGATTGGAAGCGGGACAGAAAAACGGCCGGTCGGGAATAGGAAACTGGAAACGAAGTGCCGGACGCGCGAGGTCATGCTGTCCGACGCGGCCGTGATCTGGGAGCACAGCGAATCAGGAGCTGACGCATTTGTCAGTGGCTGGCGGTGACCTTTCCCACGGTGGAACGTCTCTCTTAAAGACAATCACACCGTCCGATTGGTCCTCCTCATGCCCCACAAGCCCAAACCAAGTGGAGATCTCGCAAGGGAGGGTGACCTGGGTTTGGTCCTGCGACTGACCGGGAGAGCGTTGGCGGCGGGTGTGGGGGGCGCGCTGGTCATGTTGGGAATTATCCGCGTGCTGCGCCTGGAGATGTTTGAGGAGCGGCCCGACCTCCTGCTGGAGCAGTGCGCGAAGACGGGAATGGCGGTGGCGGCGCTCGTACTCTTGGCGTCGCTGGCGCGCGTGAAGAAGGTAAGGTAATTGCTCGCGGAGCGGGCGACCGCGGGACGGTCCATTGGGACTCCGGTTTCCGGGCGGCGGGGCAAGGCCCCGGCCAGAGCCGGTTGGCGGTTGGTGGCACCAGGCGGAAACCGCGGGATGAACAGCGCTGGGTTGGCAGGAGTTGCGCACGTCGGCGGAGAATTGCGCAGATTCTGCGCGATCTGCAGCCGGCCAGGCGTGAGACGGGGGAAGACCCGCCGTTCCGTGAAACCGGTCCGAATGTGCTGCGTCAAGCAGCGGCGACGGTCGAAATCCGATCGTCGAGAATCCCCCCCCAGAACCTCAGCACACGATGCACTCCACGCGTTTCACGATTGCGGCCGTTGCCTTGGCGGTCGCCCTGCCCGGCATCTGCCTCGCGGCAAAAGCCGACCGGAAGAACAAGAAGAACGATACCCCGGCCGCATTCGCCACGGTCGACAAGAACTCCGACGGCTCGGTCTCGAAGGAGGAATTCATGGCGGCGATGAAGGAGAAGCTCGGTGAAAGCGCGGCGGACTCGCGCTTCACGACGCTGGACAAGAACAGCGACGGCAAGTTGACCAAGGAAGAGTACGACGCCGGGGCGGGCGAGGCGAAGAAGCGCCGCCGGAAGAACTCGAACTGAGGCAGCGGTGCCGCTGGCGGGGCGGCTTGGTTTCCGCCCTGCAGCGGCCTGGGTGGCGCCCGAGTGCGGGGAGGTGCGCTCAGGATTCGACGACCGTCGTCAGCGAGTCGATGACGTCCCGGGGCATGGCGCTCGGGCAGGTCGGGGGCCGGCCGTTTTCGCCCCAGCCCACGGCCAGCAGCTCCTGTTCACGTCGGAGCCAGGCCGCCAAATCGTGGGCCGGCTCCTCGGCCGCCTGCATCATCCCCATCGCCGGTATGAGCGGGGTGGAGGCCGGGGTGCCTTTCCCGGCGAGGGACAACTGGAAGTGGGCGTAATGGATGCAGGGCATGAGGAACTGGCGGCTCACGACGAGGCGTGAGGATTCTGGATCAAATATCGGCACGTTGGTGCGGTTTCACAAGGTGTCGTTCGTGAACTTCCGGTGACAAGCGTGGTCAGGGAGCGCGCGTTTCGCCCACGCGCACCAGCACCACCCCGCGCCGTTTCACCTCGGCGCGAAACTCCCCCTGGAACCGGCCGAGGTTGGTGTGCCGCCACACGTCGCGGACCGGTTGTGCCCCGGACAGGCCGAGCTTCCCCCAGGAGGCAACGACCGGCGCGGCTTCGTAGCCGGCGTTGCAGAGCCCGACCGCCTTGGAGCCGTCGGCGAGGTCCTTGACCAGCAGGAAGGTGTCGTCGTCAAGACGCTCCACGCGGGCGCATTGGCCGAGCGGGTCCTGGTTCACCCCGATGACCTCGGGATTGCAGAGCACGTTCAGCGTGAACTCGTCCAGACGGGTGAGATCCCCGCTGTAGAACAGGGGCGACGCCATCAGCGCCCACAGGGACATGAACGAGTACTGTTCGGTCGGCGACAGATCGCAGGGCTCGGGCAGGCCGCCGCCGCGCGCGTTGCCGATATAGCCGATCTGGAGGTAGTCGGGGTCGTTCCACGCGCCGGGCTTCTGCCAGGCGCGGTGTTCGCAATTCTTGAGTGCGACTTCGAAGATGCGATCGAGTTCGTAGCCGAGGTCGCCGGCGGTGCGCCAGGAATGACCGCCGATTTCCGCGCCCCATTTCCAGACGTCGCCCATGCCATACTGGCAGAGGTTGAAGACGATGTCGCGCGGCTGGCGCCGCAGCAGGTCGCCCATCAGGCGGTACGGGCGCTGCATTTCGTCCAGCGTCCGCTCCTTGCTGACCACGGTGCTGTAGCTGCACCAGTCGTACTTGAGGAAATCGTAACCCCATTCGGCGAACAGGCGTGCGTCCTGTTCCTCGTGCTGCCAGGCCCCGGCGTAACCGGCGCAGGTCTTCGGCCCCGGCGATGTGTAGAGACCGGCTTTCAGGCCCTTGGCGTGGATGTAGTCCGCCAGCCCCTTCATGTCGGGGAAGTGCGCATTGGGGAGCAGGCGACCCTGGGCATCGCGGAACGGTCCGACGCGGGCCGGGTCCGGCTTCCGCTTGGCATCGGCCTCGGCGTTCATCCAGCAGTCGTCGATGTTTACGTAGTCGTAGCCGACGTCGGCCATGCCGGAACGGATCAGGATGTCGGCCGCCTCCCGCATCATCGCGTCGGTGATCCGGTGGTAGTGGGCGTACCAGTGGTTCCAGCCCATTTGCGGCGTGAGGGAAAGGGTGTCGCCGCTCACCAATGTGAAGGTCCGGCTCGCGCCGCCGCGGGGATTCCGGGCCGCCAGTTGGATGTGATACTTCCCCGCCGGTGGAGTCGTGCCAGTGATGATACCGGTGTCAGGGTCGAGCCGCAGCGAGGAAGGCAGGTTCAACGCGCTGAAGGTCATGGGTCGCGTGCCCTGGGCGGGGATGCGGTACAGGAAGGGGTTGCCGGGGCGGGCGCCATAGACGGCGGGAAAGTTGAGCCGGGGGGCCGGGCCGGGTTCGGGCGTCAGGACGTACGGGTCCTCCTTGGGGGCGACAAACGGCTTGGGCCGCGCTCCCGTCACCGCGAACTGGGCGTCGGCCCAGTTGCCGTGGTCGTTGCGGACGCCATCGCCTCCGTCGTTGACGAGCAGGATCAGGGTGGTGGCACCGCGCAGATCGACACTGACCGGCTTGCCGGGCTGGCCGTGTTTCATCACGCCGGAGTTGAAGACGCGTTTGCCATCGACGAGGACCTGGAAGACCACGGATCCGCCGGCCCCGGCCGCGTCGTCGACGCCGACGGTGGCGGTGAAGCGTTCCGAGCCACGCGCCAGCAACACCCGGTACGTCGAGGTGGCGTGGGTGCCGACGCCGTGGGCGAAGACCGTGCCGGCGATGGTCAGCGGCTTTTCCCGCATGGAGCGGTTGACCTGCGGCCGGCCCCAGCCCTGGCGCATGGTCGAAAGATCGAGCGAATCGAGCCAGACAGTTTCAGCGGCGAAGAGCGGGGCGGCCCAGCAGGCGAGGCAGAGGGCCAGGGAGCGGCGAATTGTCATGATGCGGAGGAGGGGGACGGCGGGGACGAATCACGGCGTGACAACCACGATCTCGTGGAGGGGGACGGTCGGCACCGTGAGCTCGATGCGACCGTTCCGGTAGGTGTGCGGCAGCGGTCGGCCGGAAGGCGCGAGAGTGACGGCGGCCGGTTTCTGCGGGTGGCGGATGCGCACGGCCAGGGGGCCGGTGGGGGCGATGTCCTGGATGATCGCCTCGGTCGCGTGCGGCCCGGTGGTATTGACAAGGTGGACGAGGAGCTTGCCGTGGTTCCGGGCAACCGTGACGTCGACGCCGGTGCCGTCGACCTCGACCAGCGGTTGCGGGAAGAGCTCGCGCGCGAGTGCGTGGAGGAACGCGCGCAGTCCGGCGGAGCGCTCCCGGAGAAAAGTCTGGCCGGCGGTGAAATAGACCGCCGCGATCCGGCCGCGGCCGAGAGAGGCGATCGAGGCGGCGGGCTGGGGCGGCGCGTCGGGCGCCTTGGGGTTGCGCAACGCGCCAAACGGGCGGGCCTCCGGGCTGAGCGTGACGGCCTGCGCGCGGGTGGTGAGCAGGTTCTCGCCGCCAGAATGGGCGAGTTGCAGCGGTACGTTGCCCTTGGCCTCGCTCCCCAGGGTGACACCCAGTTCGCGTTCGAACAACCGCGCGGAAGCCTGGCCGACCAGCAGGAGGTTGCCGCCGGCGCGCGTGTAGGCGGCGAGCTGATCGCGGAACTTGGGATCAAGGTAGTCGCACTCGGGGATGACGATGAGGGGATACTCGCTCATCCGGCCGGCGAGTTGGTGCTCGCCCAGGACATCGGCGGAGTGCTGGCTCTCGAGCAGGGCCTGGAGCACGCCATTGACGCGGGCGAGGTTGCGGCCGAAGAGACTGTTGACGCGGCGGTAAGTGTCCTCGACCGAGAAGAGCACCGCGACTTGCGGCACCGTGGTGCCGCGATGGGCGAGTGCCTGGCGGGCGCGGCAGAATTGCGCGACCTCGGCCATCACCGGCATCTGCTCGTCGTAGATCGAGCCGTCGCGCTTCTGCTTGTGGTAGGCTTGAAAGCCGCCCCCGAGGGCGAGCACGACGGCGGCCTCCCGTTGCAGCTGCACGGCGGTCTTTTGCGTGGCCTGACCCGGTTTTTCGCCGGCCTTGCGGGAGAAACTCCACGCCATCAGATCCCAGGGCTTGCCCTGGTGCGCGAGGAAGCGGGCGGAGAGGCGCGCCGAATTCACACTGTCGTCGGGGGCGTAGTCGCCGGAGAGAAACGCCACCGGGGCGCTGACCGGTTCCGGCATGTGATCGGTGAACGCCCAGTTGCTGCAGATCTGAAACTGCGGGTGCGTGCGGTTGACGGCCGCGAGGTAGGAGCGGAGGTAGCGCCGAAAGGCCTCGCGATGGAACTGCAGGAACTCGAACCAGTGCGGTTCGCCTGCCTTGCGCGGGATGGCGGTGATGCCCGTGGTGCGGGTGAACTCCGCCAGGGCCGCCGCGCTGTAGTCGGGCACGGAGGCCCAGCACTCGCCATCGACCCAGGCGCCATCGACACCGTAGTCGCCGGCGAGCTCGCTCAGTTGCGGGATCAGCAGGTTCTCGGCGTAGGGCCCCCAGAACGATGTCGCTTTCGGGTTGGGGGTGCCGTCGGCGTTGATCGCGGCCCAGCCGGGGTTCTTGACCGCGTGGCCGTCCCACACGCCGGAATAGTGCATGAAAAGGCCGACACCACGGCGGGCCGTGACCTCGCGCCAGACCCGGAGCGGGTCGCCGACAAATCCGGGCACCGGGTTGCCGACCTTGGTCGGATAGCTGGTGTAGCCAGGGTGGCCCTTGCAGTCGATCTGGAGATAGTCGGGTCGGACGAGGTCGATGATGCGCTCGACCATCGCGGCCGTGGTGTTCTTGCCGACTTCGTGGCAGTCGGGTCCCGCGTGGAAATCGAAGTGGATGCCGAGAAAACTCTCGGCCCGGGTGAGGCGGGGCGGCGTCGGAGGGGGTTGCGCCGCGAAGGCGGAAACGACGGCAGCAAAGAAGAGGAGGCTGAGGCGCATGGCGGTTAGTGGGTGACAGCGGGCTTTTCGCGTGCGCCTTCGGCCTCGACGATGGGCCAGGTGGCGCGGTCGGGGCTGGCGTAGGGGCCGATCTTCTCCACCGGGATCGCCTGGAACCCGAGGGCGAAGGCCGGAGAATCGGGCTGGAGCCGGTAGTCGTCGCGCTCCGGGGCGACAAACTTCGGATCGGCGATGACCGAGTGCGTGTCCATGCCCGCCGCCTGCCAGGCGGCCCATTCGTCGAGGCCCTCGCGCTTCACGCCGGTGCGCAGCGGCTGGCCGGCGGACCAGATCAGGTTTCGATCGATGGCGTTGCGGCTGAAGTTGAAGCTGCGCTGGGCCACATAGGCGGCGGCGGGGTTGCGCCAGTAGAGGATGTTTCGGGCGAAGGAATTCCCGGCCATGATGGTCTTGTCGGGCAGCACGGCGTCGCGCGGATGCAGGTCCATCCGCGGCATCTTCCGCCAGGCGGGCTGATCCTTCACGCTCTCGTAGGCGCGGATCATCGTCGGAGAGTGGGTCGCCCAGTAGCGGTGCTTGTCCGTCCAGCCGCTGAGTTGGATCTGCTGTTGGGTCCCGTCGATGAAGACGTTGTTTTCAACGGTGTTGTCGCGGCCGTTGTGCAGGTGGATGAGGCCGCGGACCGCGCGGGCGACGATGTTGCCGTAAACCGTCACCCCGCCGGTGTTGTCATCGAGGTAGATGCCCCAGGCGAAGTGCGGGGAGACCCACTTTCCTTTTTCCATCCCGTACCCGAGCATGTCGTGAAAGAAGTTGTGGCGGATGATGCAGCCGCGGGACCCGAGCCAGTCGCGCCCGCCGGTGTAGATCGCCCCGGTGTCGGCGGTTTCCAGGTTCACATGCCGCACGTGGTTGAACTCGATCAGATGGAGGTTGCCCATGAACTGGATCGCGAAGCGCGGGCAGTCGTGGATGAGGTTGTGGGTGGCGCGCTGGCCGACGCCGCGCAGCGAGACGCCCACGCCCTGTTTGTAGAGCACGCCGGTGTGGTGGATGTAGTTGTTGTCGGCGAAATTCCCCGCGGCGGTGAGGGTCTTTTGTTCACCGCCGGCGAGCGAGATGGCGCTGCGGCCGAGGTGGTGCAGGTCGCTGCCGACCACCCCGTTGTCGGTGCCGCCGTCGATCTCGATGGCATTGCCGCGGTAGTCGCCGACGTTGCGAATCGTGCACGCGATCACGCGGCACGACCGGGTGTCCTTCATCATGAGGGCGCTGCCCTCGCAGCCTTCAAACGTGAGTCCGCGAAAGGTGAGGTGGGCGGTTCCGGCGCCGAGTTCGACGAGGTTGCGCAGCGTCGGCGCGAGCACGGTGGCGAGATCGGCGCCGTCGGGCGGCCAGAAGAAAAGGAGTCCGGCGGCGCGATCGAGGTACCATTCGCCGGGCGCGTCGAGTTCCTCGCGGACGTTGCGCACGTAGTAGCGGTCGCCGGGCCGAATCGGGTAGGAGCAGTCGGCCGCCAACTTGATTGTGCGCGTCGAACGATCGAGGGAGGCGATGCGCTCGAGGTTGTTCCACCAGTTGTAGCGAGGGAAGATCATCACTTCGGCCTCTTCGGGCCGGGCCCACGCCCGGTCGTCGGCCGGGGCGTAGCGGAAGGTGCGCTTGTCCTCGCCGGGAACCTCGCTGTACATCGGCACGGGCTTGCCGTCGACGTAGGCCCAGCCGCCGCCGTAGGGGTTCTGCGGATCGAAATTCGGATAGCGGGCGAGCGGCTGCTGGCGTCCGTCACAGAGCAGCATGCGAAAGGTCACGCCGCGAAATCCCTGGGCGGCGACGTCGGCCCGAAGGATCTTGCCCTCGTGCATCGTGAAGCCCCTGATCGAACGCCCGCCGACGATCAGCGGACGCTCCCCGCGGTACGCGCGCCACTCGACCGGCGCCGTGGGGGTGCCGGAATCGCGGGCGTCAAACTGCACCGTCCGCCCGAGGCTGTACCGGCCCGCCCGGAGATGGACGATGTACCGTTCGCTGGCGGCGCCGGCCGCACGGCGGTGGCGGATTTCGTCGCGAGCCCGTTCGAGAGAGGCAAAGGGACCGTCGCGGCCACCGGCGGCTGGTTCGGGAAGAGTGCCGGACCAGGCATCGTTGCCGGTGGGCGCGACGTAAAGATCGGCGGCGGACGCGGGGGCGAAGGCGAACGCGAGCAGGACAAGCAGGAGCGGGGAGTTCCGCATGGCAGTGAAGGAAGTGGAGAGCGGCGTGCGACGGAGAAGGAGCGGGGACGTTGAAGGTGACGGTCGATCCTTCGGCCGGCGGAGAGGGAGCCCTTCGCTCCCCGACCGACCGATGGGTTACTTCAGGGGATCTCCGCCCCGTTCGAGGTTCTCGCGGGTGTAGACGCGGGACGGCAGCGTCACGCGCTTGGGAACTTTCTCGCCCCGGAGAATCTGGAGGGCGCTGGCGATGGCCTCCGCGCCGCCGGTCGGGTATTCGAAGGTGGCGCCCAGCATACCCTGGCGGACGTAGGCGAGCCCCTCATGGGGCAAGGCGTCGATGCCAACAAAGGTGATGCTCTTCTCCCGGCCGGCGGCCTTGGCCGCCAGGTAGGCGCCGTGCGCCCCTGGGTCGTTGTGCGCGTAGACGAGGTCGATCTCGCGATGCACCGCGAGGGCGGACTCCATTTCCTTCCGGGCTTCGGGCTCGAGCCACTTCATGTCCGCCTCGAAGATGATCTCGACGGGCTGACCTTTCAGGGCTTCGCGGAAACCGGAGCTGCGATCCTGGCCGGGAATGGAGGTCATCAGGCCCTTCAGTTCCACGAGGCGGGCTTTGCCTCCGGCCTTGACGCGCGGGTGCGTGGCCAGTTGCCGGACGATCCACTCTCCGGCGCTGCGGCCGATGCGGCGGTTGTCCGCCCCGATGAACTGGGTGTAGTTCTCACCCAGCACGCTGCGGTCGAGGACGATGACCGGGATGCCGCGCTTGTAGGCGTCCGCGATCGGCGGCGTGAGCGGGGCGGCCTCCTTGGGCGAGACGATGAGGAGGTCGACCCGGGAGTTGATGAACTCCTCGATCTGCGCGCGCTGCCGCAGGGTGTCGTTCTGGGCATCCTTGAAGATCACCGTTACCTCCGGGTGGGCGGCGGCGGCCTTGCGCAGGTCGGCGTTCATCTGCACCCGCCAGGGTTCGCCGAGGTTGCACTGGCTCATGCCGATCGTCCATTTCCGGGCGGTGGGCGACGGCGTGGCCGCGACGGCGACGGCGAGCGAGGCGAGGAAGATCAGGGAATGGCGGAGGGAGGGTTTCATGGGGTGAGCAGAGGATGGGCGGCGGAGCGGCGCCGGTCGAGGCGCCAGGCGTCGCTCCGCTGGGCAGGTACCTCAGTTGACCTCCAGGTCCTGCCGGGCCGGCAGGGGCGGGAAGGCCGCGTGCGGCTCGGTCTGATACCAGAAGGCGACGGAGGCGATGTCGTCGGTGAGGGGCCGGTACCGGCGCTGCGAGTCCCAGCCGAGGGCCTGGATCGTCACGCGCAGGTCCTGGTCGAACCGGATTGGGTCCATGATGTGCCAGCGATAGAGTCCGAAACGCTGCTGGGAGTTGTAGAGACCGTCGGGCCGGATCACCTGGTGCATGCCGGCGTAGGGAGTGTTGAACTCCTGGTACTGCTTGGTGGCGCGGTTCTCGAAGTTGTACGAGCCGCAGAAGTAGTCCTCGGTGCCGGTGCCGCAGATGGTGGGGAAGGTGGTGTCGCCATCGAGGAAGAACTTGATTTCGCCTTCGCCCCACCAGCCGGGCTTGTTCGAGCCCCAGGCCATGTAGGTGCCCACGTAGTGGCCGCGTCCCTTCACACCCTCGAGGATGGTGTAGACCTCCTTCTTCGGCAGCGGATTGACCCGGCGGAACTGGGCGTGGAAGTACGCGGCGTCGTCCGGGACGGTGGTCAGCGTGTAGTCAATCTGGTAGTACACGGTCATCTGGTCGCTGCCGATGTTCTCGAGGGTGAGGCGGGCGGACTTGCGGAAGGGCATTTCCCAGTAGCAATTGAAGGCGCTGCCGGGGTTGACGCAGACCGCGAGGGAGGAGAGCTGGGCGTAGGAGCCCCAGCCGGCCCCGAAGAAATCGCCGACCGGCACCTCGACCGAGGGCGTGGTCTCGCCGTCCCAGTACATCCGCAAAATGGTGTGCCGCCAGTTGCCGGTCGGAGTCATCCAGATGTGCTGGATCGCGCCCGCGCCGTTGATTTCCGCGAGGGTGAAGGTCTTGCCGGCGGGGATGCGGACGTACGGGGAGACCTTCCAGCCCTGACCGAGTTCGCGCGCCGCGTTGAGGGCCGGGCCATCGGTGGACATGCCGCCCTTGCCCTTCTCCCCGGTGAAGTTCTCCGGGCTGATCGATCGCGTCTTCGCGGGCGACAGCCGCGAGAGGTTGCCGAGGGACATGCCGAGGCCGTTGAACGGGGCGGGGGACTGACCAAGGGCGAGCGAAGCGAGGCATAGCCAGGCGGTGAGGAACGGGGCGGAGGTTTTCATGGCAGAGAAGGGAGGGGCAGGCGGCGACACTGCGGCAGCTGGGCACCGGCATGTCGGGCGCCGCAGGGGCCCAAGCGTATCGGGTTGGCGGGGTCGCCGCTGCGCGAATCTTGGCAAAACTGCAGCGGGCCGTGAGACGGGCCGCAGCAAGCGCCGGGCGCGGATCAGCGTCGTCGCCCCGGAACCAGCGCGGCGGGAACCGGCGAGGTCCCGCGCACATTGCGCCGGAACGCGGCCGGCGTGCAGCCATGATGGCGCGCGAACAAGGGGATCATATGTTCCGCGTAGGCGAATCCGCAGGCTTCGGCGATGTCGGGCACCGCCAGATCCGTGGCCGTGAGCAACTGCCGGACCTTCTCCAGCTTGGTCCGCCGGATCTCCTCCGCGGGACTGTGCCCGATGAGCTCCGCGAAACCCCGTTCCAGGGTGCGGCGGCCCATCGGAACCGCCCGGAGCACATCCCGCACGTTGATCCCGGTGACCGCCTGGTCCCGGATGAAGCGCATGGCCTGGCGGATCTTCGGATCGGCGCACTCGAAGAGATCGGTGGACTGCCGGGTGGTGATCCCGAGGGGCTGGAGCAGCACCTCGCGGGACGGCGGGCGGCGTCCCCGGATCAGCTGCTCCAGCAGGCTCGCGGCCTCGTAGCCGATGCGTTTCACGGGGATGTCGACCCCGCTGATCGGAGGGTGGATCGTCTGGCCCAGGAGATCCTCGGTGGAAAGACTGATGATCGCCACCTGATCGGGAATCTGCCGCCCGGCCAATTCGCAGGCGCTGGCGACGTGGCGGCAGGTGATCGTATCCCAGCCGATGACCCCGACCGGCAGCGGGAGCCGCTGCAGCCATCTCGCCCGATCGCGCCGACGGGCCTCGACACCGGCGTTGGAGCCGAGGCGGGGAGCCGGCTGGTAGATGAGGGGCCGCAGCCCGACGGTGGCGGAGACCCGCACGTAGGCATCCGTCCAGAACTGGAGGAATCCGCGCTGCGGTTCGCCGCAATAGGCGATGTTCCGAAGTCCCTTGCTGCGGAGATGCTCGATGGCGAGAGCCACCACGGCGTCGGCGTCGGAGGTCACCCGGGGAAAATCGACCCCGGGCAGGCGCGAACCGGAGACATTGACCACCGGTACACCATACCCCGCCAGTTCGGCGCCCAGGGTGGACGAATGGACCGTGGCGATGATCCCGTCGCCGCGCCAGCCGGCGGGCATCTGCAACGAGCCGTCCGGCGCCGAAGGCTGCATGTCGAGGTTCCAGGCGTTGTGCTGGGCGAAGTTCCAGGCACCCTCGATGATCCCGCGGCCGTATTGGTTCCATCCGGCGGTGAGGAGGGCGACGTGGCGTCGTTTCGGCGGCTTCGGCATGGCGGAAAGGCTGGGCCCGGGTGAACCCGCGGGAAGCTCCTCCCTTCAGAGTCCTGGCGCAAAACCATAATCGATGAACGCAAGATCGCCTACCCCAAGGTGCGTCCGTCTGCTAGGGTGGGGGTGATCGGCCGGAAGAACCCAAGACCCGATGAATGCAATGATGCACGCCGCCGTGTGGCATGGAGCCAAGGACATTCGCCTCGAACCGCGACGCCGCCCGGAACCCGGACCGGGCTTCGTGCTGCTGCGCCCGCGGCGGGTGGGGATCTGCGGCTCGGACCTGCACTACTACGAGCATGGCTATTGTGCCGCCTTCGTGCCGGACCGCCCCTTTGTGCTGGGGCACGAATTGACCGCCGAGGTCGCGGCCCTCGGGGAAGGCGTGACCCGCGTGAGGGAGGGCGAACGGGTGACCGTGAACCCCGCGCGGGCGTGCGGATTCTGCGACTACTGCAAGGGTGGGCGCCCGAATCTCTGCGGCCAGACCCTCATGCTCGGCAGTGCCAGCACCACGCCGCCCACCGATGGCGCGATGGCGGAGTTTGTGTGCGTGCGCGCCGACCAGTGCCATGCGCTGCCGCCGGACCTGGACGACGGGCTTGGCGCCATGATGGAACCGCTGGCGGTGGCCCTGCACGCGGTGAAGCGCGCCGGCGCCGTCTCGGGCCGGCGTGTACTGGTCACCGGCGGCGGCACGATCGGGCTGCTGGTGGCGCTCACGGCGCGGGCCTTCGGCGCCAGCCCGGTGGTCGTCACTGACGTCGTGCCGGCGCGCCGCGCCCGCGCGCTCGCCCTCGGGGCGGATGCCGCCCTGGATCCCTCCGCTGGTGATCTGCACGATCAGGTGCGGGCGCTCGTCGGCGCGGGCTTCGACGTGATCCTGGAAGCCTCGGGGGCGCGGCCGGCGTTGCGGCAGGCGTTCGATCTGGTCCGGGCGGGGGGGACGATAGTCCAAATCGGCACGCTCGGTACGGAGGACGTGCCGCTCCCGGCCAACCAGATCATGGTGCGCGAGATCAACTTCGTCGGTTCAATGCGCTACGGCAATGTCTTCGACGAGGCGATCCGACTGGTGGCCTCGGGGCGACTCGACGTGCGACCCTTCATCAGTGCCGTGCTGCCGCTTGCAGATTGCGGTCGGGCCATGGAGCTGGCCGGAGACAAGGCCAACGTCCTCAAGGTGCAACTGGTGGTGGACACCACCCCGTGAGGCAGATCCTCCTGAAGCTGGTTTTTGCGCTTCTCTGCCCGGTGGGATCTGGCTCCCTGGGCGCGGGAGCGGTGGCCGCCGGGGAGTCGCCCGGGACCCGGCCCAATATCGTTCTGATTCTGGCGGACGACCTGGGCTATGGCTCCCTGGGCTGCTATGGCGGCACGGAGTTCAGGACGCCCCAGCTCGATCAACTCGCCGCGGGCGGGGTGCGGTTCACCGATTTTCACAGCAATGGCGCGATGTGCACTCCCACCCGCGCCGCGCTCCTGACGGGTCGCTACCCGCAGCGCTGTGCCTGGGTCGACGACGCTGAACTGTCGCCGGTATTCCGGGAGCAGCGCCGGCAGAACCCGGCGCAGCGCTGGGCGTGGGGCATTGCCCGCACCGAGGTGACGCTGGCGGGGGTGCTGCGGGAGGCCGGCTATCGGACGGCCCTGATCGGCAAGTGGCATCTGGGGTATGATTTCGCCTTCCATCCCCAGAATTACGGCTTCGACGAGTTTCGTGGGTATGTGGGTGGCGCCGTCGACCATCATACGCACGTCGCCACGCATGGACTGAAGCAGCTTGATTGGTGGAACGGAAAGGAACTCGAGAACGAGGACGGCTATACCACCGAGTTGCTGACCAAGTACGCGACGGATTTCATCGCGCGGCACCGGGAGCGGCCATTCTTCCTCTATCTGGCCCACGCCGCCCCGCATGATCCGTGGCAGGGGAGGGACCCTCGCCGGACGGCGTCTCCGTCGGCGACCTATGCCGAGATGATCGAGGGGCTGGATGCGTCGGTCGGCGCGATCGTTGCGGCGCTGCGCCAGCACCAACTCGAACGGAGGACCCTGCTGATCTTCTGCTCCGACAACGGCGGGGCGCCACCTCGCGGTGTTCCGGCCAACGGCCGCCTCAAAGGACGGAAGGGCAGCATGGAGGAGGGCGGGCACCGCGTACCGTGCATCGTCTCGTGGCCCGGCGTGATCGCGCCGGGACGGACGAGCGCCGCCACCCTGATGACGATGGACATCTTCCCAACCGTCGCGCGCCTGGCCGGCGCGTCGGCCCCGCAAGGGCACTTGCTCGACGGTCTGGACTTCCTGCCCGTGCTGCAGAACCAGCCCGGCGTGGGCGATCGCGAGCTCCATTGGCTATTCGGCGAGACGTGGGCCGTGCGGCAGGGGCCATGGAAGTTGATCGGGCGGGGCGAAAACGTCCTTTCGCTGGTGAATCTGGACGACGACCCCTCGGAGAGCCGAAATGCACTCGGCGAACAGCCGGAGCGCCGCGACCGCATGCTGCGGCTGCACCGAAAGTGGATGGAAGCGGTGGGCAACCGGTAGCTGAGAACCCGGATGAAGGCTTCTGTTTGCCGTGCCGGTGGTCGGAAATCGGTCCGCGTCCCCGGTGCCCAGGGCTGGATCCAGTCTGAGCCGACTGGCGGAATTGCAGCAGATAGGTTGCCCCGCACCGCGCGAAATCGTGCGCATGATCACCAGACCATCAGCCGGGTTACGCTCCGGCCCCACCTCTCGTTCCAGCGTCGCGACGGCAATGAGCTCGCGTATGGCCCGCGAATCAACACGATCAGGCGCTGCGCCGTCGAGCCCTTCGCCGGCGGCACCGATCCCAGGGAGTTCAACCACGAAACGGGTTCCGTTCGATTGGATACCACGCCACACCATGAATAGCTGCCCCCGCCCTTTGCGTGTCGTCTCGCTCGGCCTGATGGCCGCGTTGGCCGTTGCCCCGGCCTTGCAGGCCCAGACCTCCGCGGTTTCCAAGCCGGTTGCTTCCGCTACCGCGTCCGATGAGCCCATCGTCATGTCCGAGTTCAACGTCGCCGGCACGGATGACGGCTGGGTGGCGACCAACGCGCTGTCCGGCACGCGGACCAACATGAACCTCCGCGAGCTGCCGCGCTCGATTCAGGTGGTGACCAGCGAATTCATGAACGACATCGGGGCGCTCACGCTCACCGATGCGACCGATTTCATGAGCGGCATCACGAATGTCGGCAACCAGGACCAGACCAACGACAACAATACCTACCAGGTGCGCGGCTTCCGACAGAACAAACCCTATCGCAATGGCATGCGCGAGCCGTTTGCCGGCATGCTCTTTGACTCCGCGACGATGGACCGGGTCGAGGTGCTGAAGGGCCCCAGCTCGCTGCTCGCGGGGGTGGCCGAGCCGGGCGGCATGTTCAATTCCGTGTCCAAGCTGCCGCGGCCGAAGCGCGAAATCAGCCTCACGGTCCGCGGCGACAACTGGGGCATGCTTCGCGGGGAGATCGATGCCTCGATGCCGCTGGGCGCGCGCCTCGCGACGCGCCTGGTGCTGGTTCGCCAGGCGGGTGACGCCTGGCAGCAATTCGCCTGGGCCAATCGCACGGTCTACTATGGATCGCTGTCCTACAAGGTGGCGGAGAACACGCGCTACACCGCCAACCTGGAATACATCGACTACCTGGCCTGCCCGCCGGCTCCGCGCAGCACGGTCGCTTCGACTTCGCCGCTGGCCGCCTTCACCTGGCATCGCAACGGCGCGATCAACGGGTTGGATCTCAACGGCACCTACATCCCCTGGGATTTCAATCCCCTCGGGCCCAACAACCGCCGCACCCAGCGCATCGTCCGTGCGGGCAACCAGGTGGAGCACCGGTTCAACCCCATGTTCTCCCTCCGCGTGGCCGGGAATTTCACCCGCATGCACCGCATCGATCGCCGGCTCAGCGGCACGCAGATCAGCACCCGCGTCGTGAATGGGTTGACGGTGCCCAGCACCACCGCGCTGTCGTCCACCAACGACGACGAAACGGTGAACACCTACACCGCGCAGGGCGATCTCGTGGGGCGGTTCCACTACTGGCGCATCGCCCACCAGGCGATCCTCGGCGCGGAGTACATCGACACCGACAACCACCGCATCCGTGACAACACGCCGGCGCTCACCCCGTACGTGTTCGGCGGCACGGTGCAACCGGCGTGGACGGAGATGCTCGATTCGTCCCGCTACACCCTGCCCAATAACCGCCTGAACGCCCACGCGCGGCGCCGGGGATACTCCCTCACCAACGTCTTCGCGCTCTTCGACAACCGGGCCCACCTGATGGCCGGTGTGCGACACGACGAGGGCACGATCATCAACCGCAACCCGATCGGCCTCGATGCGCTCGCGCGCTATCAGCGCGTGAAGGAGAATGCCAACTCCCCGACGGTCGGCGCGGCGTACCGGGTGAATGAGTGGCTCTCTGTGTTCACCTCTTCGAGCCGCTCCTTCGCCGGAGTGCCAGTGAGTGCGATCGACATCTACGGCAAACCGCTCGACAAGCAGGTGGGCGGCAAGGGCTATGATGTCGGCATCAAGACGGCGCTCTTCCAGAACCGCGTCTTCTTTAATGCCGCCGGCTTCCAGGTCGACCAGATCAACGGCACGCGCCAGGCGGTCACTTCCGACATCATCGAGGCCGGCCTTGATCCGCTCGTCGTCACGGGGGCCCGCAGCATTCAGGACGTGTCGGCCCGCTCGCGCGGCTGGGAGTCGGATGTGACGGTGAAGTTGTTCGATGGCTACCAGATCGCGGGCACCTACACGAATCTCCATGCGTACGTGACCGCCAACAAGTCGAACCCCGCCGCTGTCGGCGGTCCGGTCTCCCAAGGCCCGGGCCGCGAGTCGTGGAGTTTCTTCCACAAGTACGATCTCCCTGGCGGTCTCTTCAAGGGCCTGACGCTCACGCATGGGGTCGTGTTTCGCGACAGCCGGCGACCCACGGTGCCCGGCTTCACCCGTCAGGATGCCAGCGCCTCCTTTCGCGCCACCATCTTCCAGCGGCGCGTCGCGTTCACGGTGCGGGTCCAGAATTTGCAGGACATCAAGTACTGGGAGGGATTCCAGAGCCGCGGCGCGCCGCGCACCACGTCGTTCTCGCTGAACACGCGGCTCTGAACGACCGCGGGCCGTCGCCTCCCACCATGGCAATCCTCGGTTCGGCCCATCCGACCTCCACGAGGAACTTCGGTTCGAAAGTCTCGCGACGGCCGATGCGCCCACCGCACGACGCGGCTGGCGCAGCGTGCCGAGTCGGCCCGCGCCAGGCAGCCGTATCAACCCGGAACCATGCAGTCGGGCTGACGCACCTGCGGGAGTCCACTGACGAAACGGTGACCTGTGGGCGGGGCGACCGCGCCCCGCTCCGCGACGAGGTCGTCGCGGCTACATTGCTGCGGTGCACGTCGACTTCGACTGCATTGCGGTGCACGTCGACTTCGACTGCATCGTTCCGGATCAACCTGGATTTGGTTGGGGCCGATCGTCGCGCGGTCCCCCTGGCGGGAACTCACCCTCTAGGCCGACCTTTTGTCGTGCCGCGGGCGGTGACCGTTGGCGCGAAAACGTAAAAGGAAAACGCAAAACGGCCTACCGCCCCGTCGGGGCAGTTGCTACGCTGGGGGGCGGGTCATCGCCTCGTCTGGCGTCGCCCGACCTACCATGACTACCCCATCCCGAAGTGCGTCCTTCCGTTGGCCCGTCCGCTGGGCGGCGTGGTGTTGCCTGCTCCCGGGCCTGTCCGGTGCCGAGGCCGAGAAGGTCGTGCTGTCGCCGTTTGAAGTCACGGCGAGCTCCTTCGACACCTACGAAGCGACCAACACCAACGCCATCACCGGCACCAATACCGCGCTCGGCAAGACGCCCCTCGACGCGAAGGTGTTCAACCGGCAGCTCATGGACGAGATGGGCGTGGTCGACATGACCCAGATGCTTTCCCTGCTCGGCGGGCTTGGCGCCGCCACCATCAGCGGCGGCAACGAGGAAGTCCGCGGCGACATGGAAGGCGACCGGCAGGATCCGAAGAGCATGTACATGCGCGGGCTGCAGATTAACAACCCGCGGCGCGACGGTTTCCTCCGCTCCGACACCTCGCTCATGGACTCCTTCGACGTCGAGCGCGTGGAGGCGATCGGCGGCTCCAACTCGCTGTTGTTCGGCTCGGGAGATGCCGGCGGCGTAATCACGAGCAGTTCCAAGCGCGCCGTGGTGGGTCGACCGGCGCGGGGGACCTTGTCGGCGGGGGCGGATTCCGAAGGCAGCCGTCGCTTCGCCGTGGATGCGGGCGCCGGATCGAAGTATTGGGCGTTCCGGGTCAATGCGGTCCACGGCGACGCGAAGTACTTCCGCCCCGCGAACCGTCAGGTGAACGAAGGCCTCCACCTCGCCGCCACGTTCCGGCCCTGGCGGCGCCTTGAGATCCGGGGCGAGTGGCGGCACCTGACTCGCGTCACGACCTATCCCAACTCGGGCACGGTGCGCGCGCCGCTCACTTGGTTGTTGCCGACGGGCGAGCGGGTGGACGGCCAGAGCACCCGCTACATTGCGGCGTTCCCAAACGCGCGCGAACTGACCGGCGGCCTCATCGATGTCACCAAGGCCGACACCCTCTTCGGTCCGTACTACGCCTTTGCTTTCAAGAACAAGCTCAAGTCCATCGTGGCCGAAGCGAGCCTCACCGACAACCTCGCCCTGCAGCTGCGCTACGGCCACGACGCGCGGGTGAACAACGCACTGAGCCCGACCAACAGCACGATCTTCGCCCCGGGATCCGCCGGCAACCTGTACGTTGATCCGGTGACCGGACAGGTCGGCACGCAATGGGCGTTCACCTCCGGACTGCCCCAGTTGAATCCGTTTCACACCGGCGCGCGGGGGTATCGCGCCGCCGTGGTCTACCAGAAGAGCCTGGGGTGGCTGGGGCGCCACCAGGCCAGCGCGTTTCTGCAGGACATGCAGTCGTGGACAAATCAGGAACAGTGGAGGTATTTCGAGACGGACGCGTCCGGCAAGGTGATCCAGAACCCGGCGCTCCTCCAGGCGACCGACTCCGGCCGCATCAACATGCCGGCGATTTGGCTGCCGGTGAACACGACCCAAATCATCGGCGGACGGAAGTGGCCCTTTTCCTCCGTACTCCACCCCAACGGTAAGACCTACGTTGCCCAGCCGGTGATCTACCCTGGAGCGGTGCCGGCGACTCCGGCCAACCCCTGGGGTTTCTCCGGTCCCCTCAACCCGGCCACTGGCGCGAGCACCGTCACGGGGTATTACCACGAGGAGACCATCGAGCGCAGCCACGGCTTCAGCCTATTCAGCGAGTGGTGGAAAGGGCGCATCGACACCATGGCCGGCTACCGGGCCGAGGAGGCGAGCTACCTTCGCTCCACCACGGGCCAGAAGCGCGGCCCCATCACCTACGACAGCCTCACGGCCGGCGCCGTGATCGACACGCCCGTGAAGGGCCTGCGCGTTTCCGTCAACTACTCCACCAACGCCAAGATCAACTTCGACACGACCCGCGACATCTTCAACCAGCCCCTGCCTCCGGGGAAGGGCGTGAGCAAGGATGTCGGCCTGAAGTTCGGGCTGTGGGGCGACCGGGTCTCGGGCAACCTGAACTACTACGTCTCCGAGGCGCAGAACTTCACCGCCACGCTGGGCGGCACCCAGAACGACATCGATCCCAACGGCATCAACGGCCGCAACGGCGGCGGGGCCTACACCTACAGCAAGACCTCCGACGGCTACAACCTCACGCTGTCCGCGCGCCCGCTCCGCGGCTGGGAAGTCCGCATCAACTTCGCCACCGCCAACGGCAGCGAGCGTTCCGATGTCATCCTGCCCCAATTTTACAACGACCAGTTCAACACCACCACGGTCGGCGGCCAGGCGGTTGTGGGGGTGCGCGCCACCGCGGGGGCGGCGGTCACGCCCCTGCTCGTGCCCTCCACTCCGGGTGACCCGGCCTCGGCCCGGATTCCGCTCTCGCTCGCGATGATGAAGGACCCGACCAGCCCGTATTACGCGCAACTGGATCTGGAGTCGGGCCAGATTCTCAATGCCGAGGCGCTCGGCCTGCTGACCCCCGGGGTGGGCACGCTGACGACCGGCCTGCCGATCACCGATCACCAGCTCGGCTTTGTTTCGCCCTCCGGCGGCACGCTGATCGTCCGCCGCGCCGGGGAGCGGACCTTCGGCTACGCCGAGCGGAGCTACAGCCTGATCAACCGCTTCCAGTTCCAGGAGGGCAGGCTCCGCGGACTCGTGGTCGGCCTCAGCAGCAGCTTGCGGGAAAACCACCGCGGGTACATGTACACCGACGCGGCTGACGGCAACAAACGCAAGATGTACTACTTCCCCGATCGCCTGCTCCACGATCTGTTCGCCCTCTACCGTTTGAAGCCTTGGGGCAACGTGCGCACGACGCTGCAGGTCAACGTCTCGAACCTGCTCGATGCCAACGAAGTGATGTATCTCGTGCGGTCGACCAACGGCACCCTGCGCTATGCCCAGTGGCTCAACTCGCCGCGCAAGCTGGCGGTGACCACCACGCTGAGCTTCTGAGCGCCCGCGGCGACTGTCCCATGGCCAAGGCCGAGTCACTGCGCTGGACGATCGCCGGGCTGCTCTTCCTCTCGACCGGGCTCAACTACCTCGACCGGCAGACGCTCTCGATCCTCGCCACCACGATCCAGGAGGACCTGAAAATCGACGACATGGGCTATGCCCGGATCACGTCGTACTTTCTCTTCAGCTACACGATTATGTACGCGGTGAGCGGCCGGCTGGTGGATTTCCTCGGCACCCGGCGGAGCCTGGCGCTGGCGGTCTCGGGCTGGTCGCTGGCGGGCATCCTGCACGGGGTGGCCCATTCGGCGGGGCAGCTGGCGGCCTGCCGGCTGGTGCTGGGGACCTTTGAATCCGCGAACTTCCCGGCGGGCATCAAGGCGGTGGCGGAGTGGTTTCCCGTGAAGCTGCGGGCGCTGGGCATCGGGATCTTCGCGGCCGGCGGATCCTTCGGGGCGGCGGTGGCGGCCCCGCTCGTCTCCTCCCTGGCCCTGGCCTACGGCTGGCGGCTGGCGTTCGTGGTCGTGGGCGCGCTGGGATTCGTCTGGATGGCGGCCTGGCTCATTGTCTACCAACCGGCGGCGCGGCACCCGCGGCTGACCGCGGAGGAGCGCGCCGGGTTCGAACGGGAGGCGGACGCCGCTGGGGGCAAGGTGACTTTCGGCCTCTGGGCTTTGCTGGCGAGCCGGCGCACCTGGGGCTGCATTCTGGTGCGGGTCTTCACCGATCCGATCGTCTACTTCGTCAGCTTCTGGATCCCGAAGTACCTGACCACCGCCCACGGGTTTTCGCTCGCCGACATCGGCCGGTACGCGTGGATCCCGTTCGTGGCGCTCTCGGGCGGGAACATCCTCGGCGGTTCAATCGCGAGTTGGCTCGTGGAGCGGGGCGGGGGAGTCGATCGGGTGAGAAAGGGGCTGATGCTGTCGGCGTCGTTGCTGGTGCTCGGTTCCGGGGCCCTGGTCGCGACCGCAACCAACCCGACTGCCGCCCTGCTCGGCATCACGGGCATCAGCCTGGGACACGGATTGTGGGGCAACCTGGCGGTGCCGTCCGAGGTGTTTCCTTCGCACAGTGTCGCCTTTGTCACCGGTCTCGCAGGTACGCTGGGGGGCGTGGCCGGAATCCTTTCGCAGTTCGGCATCGCGTGGGCGGCGGGGAACCAGGGCTACGGCTTGATCTTCGGCGTGTTCAGCGTCTGCCCGTTGCTGGCCTATTTGGCCGTAAAGATCCTGGTGGGACGCCTCGGGGAGATTTCCTTCGAGCTGGCTGCGCCGGTGGAGAAAAAAATTCATGCCTAAGGAACTTCGCATTGCGATTGCGGGCGCCGGTCAAATGGGTGCGGCTCACGCCGACGCGTATCGCGCCTGCAATCTCCGGGTGGTGGCGGTGGCGGACAGCAATCCGGAGCGGGCTGGGCAACTCGCCGCGGCGCACGGCGCCTGGGCGTGTCGGAGCACCGAGGAGGCGCTGCGCCAGGGCGTCGACGCGCTCAGCATCTGCCTGCCGCACAGCCTGCACTTTGAGGCCGCGATGGCGGCGGTCGGGCAGGGGGTCGCACTCCTGATCGAGAAACCGCATTGCATCACGTTGGCGGAGTCGCGCGCCCTGCGGGCCCGGTGCGCGGAGCGGGGCGTCCCGGCGATGGCGGGTTTCACTCATCGTTTCCTGGCCACGTCGCGGCGGCTCAAGGCTGAGATTGGATCCGGACGCTTGGGGCGGGTGGGCCTGGCAATTGACCATCTGGTCGCGAACGGGCTCGGTCCCGCCGCTCCGGAGTGGTACGGCGAGCGGGCATTGGCGGGAGGCGGGATCGCCATGATCGGCATGATCCACTCCATCGACCGGCTGCGCTGGCTCCTCGCGGCGGAGATCGAGTCGGTGCAGGCCCTCGTGCAACCGCCGGTTTCGGAGCGAGGGGTGGAAGACACCGCACTGGTTCTGCTCCAGTTCTCCAACGGAGCCCAGGCCTCCCTGGTGGCCCACCGGTCGCCGGTGGTCGGTCATCCGCGGTCGCACCGTTACGAGCTCTTCGGCGAGCGGCTGAACGCCTACTGCTCCGTGGGGTCGTTTGCGCTGCAGGAACTGCACCTGGCCGGGGCCGGTGTGGACGAGCGCGTCACCGTCACCGACGACGCCCCCTTTGTCGCCGAAATCCGGGAGTTCTCCTCCGCCCTCGCGGAGGGACGCGTCCCGAGCCCTAGCCTCGACGAGGCTGAAATCGCCCTTGGCGCGGTTCTGGCGATCTACGAGTCGGCGCGACTCCGCCGGCCGATCCTCCTCCGGGAATTTCTCGAGCAGGAGGCCGCGTTGGAGCGGAGCGGCAATGTGGTCTCACCGCCGGCCACGCTTTCGCCTCGCACCAGCGCGGCTCCCGCCACGGGAACGGTCTCAACGCGCGCGGTGAGGAACCCGAATTGACCGGCCTTTCTCCCTATGCCCGACCTGATCTTCCTCTCCAAGTTCTCGCCGCTGCCGCGCATCTTCTTCGCCGATGACTTCGACGAGGGCGTCAACGGCTGGTGTGAGCTGATCGGCAACCACGACGGCGACCTGAACAAGGTGCGCAAGGTGATGGAGGATCTCCGGCCGCCGCAGTTGTCGAACGCGAACTTCTTCGACATCGGCAGCCACGGCTCCCTCTCCGGCACGTACTCGCTCAAGCTCGCGACCCGGGCGAAGGCGGGGCACATGGCCCAGGCCATCAAACGCACGACCTCCCGCGGCGACGGCCGCGTGCGGGTCGAGTGTTACTTCACCTACAAGGCGGAGCAGATCTTCGGGGCGGACACGAACTGGGACGGGAACGTCGATCCCTCGGAGCGGAACTTCGGCGACTTCACGATCAGCAACGACATCTGCGAGGGCGACGAGGGGCGTCGTTACCACATCGCGCTGCGCTACCTCAACACCGACAAGTCGGGGGCGCTGGTGCAGCGCTGGATGTACAAGACGTCGGTGCAGCCGAGCACCAAGATGGTGATGTCGAGGATGGTGAAACCCAACTACGACTACCACGTGGTCAACGAGGATGACTGGCTGCCGGTGCCGGGCGGTCACCAGCCGTTCTGCTACAACGAGATTCCGACGAAGATCAACTGGCACTACCTGCGGTGGGATTTCGACACGCGGACGCGCCGCAGCGTGGAACTACAGGTGAACAACCTGGTGATGCCGCTGCAGGACATCCCCGTGCCGCTCTACGATCACCCGTACAAGGCGCTGAACCGGCTGATGAACTTCTGCTTCGATGTCCGGACCCACCGGCCCGTGCGGAACTTCCTCTTCCTCGATTCCGTCGTCGTCTCGTTTGAGCAGCCATGAGCTTCCGCCGGGCGATTAATCTCTTTCCCTGGGACGTGCAGAGCGAAGGAGCGGCGCCGTGCCTCGCCGCCATCGCGGGTCTGGGGTGCAGCACGGTGGTGCTGAGCATGAACTACCACCGTGCCCGGCTGTTCCGGCCGCGAACCCTGGGCTACTACCACCGGCCGGTCGACTGGTGCGACTTCACTCCCACGCCTCCGCTTTACGAAGAGCCGGCGCTGCTCCCGCCGGTGAATCCGGATGCCCGGTGTGTGGCCGCGTCGCGGGAAGCGGTGGCGGCGGCGCGCGCGCGCGGTCTCGAGGTGATCGCGTCGGTCATCGGCTGCCACAACACGACCCTCGGACTGGCGCATCCGGAGCTCTGCGTCGAAAACGCCTTCGGGGATCGTTACGCCTTCGCGCTGTGTCCGGCCCAGCCGCGAGTGCGTTCCCACCTGTGCAGCGTGGTGCGCGACGTCAGCCGGCAGTTCCGGCCCGAGGCGGTGCTGCTCGACAGCTTCGCGTACCTGGATGCCGTCCATCGCGAGCACCATGAGTTGATGTTCGTGAGTCCGGGGGCGCAGGGAAAATACCTGCTCTCGCTCTGCTTTTGTCCCGCCTGCCGGGAGCGGCTGGCGGGGGAAGGGGTCGAGCCGGAGGCGTTTCGCACCGAGGTGCGGGGCCTCCTCGCGGCCTCCGTGGCCCGCGAGCCGCACCCACGTTCCGCGGAGTGGGAACGGGACGAGTTGACCGCGCTCCTGCTGGAGGTCCCGGAAGTGTTGGCGGCGACCCGCGCGCGCGCCCGCGCCGTGGCCGATCTCCTGCGGCAGGTGCGACAGGTGACGCAGGAAGAGAAGGTGGGTTTGCACGCGCAGAGCGGTCTGCTGGCCCGA
This sequence comes from Verrucomicrobiota bacterium, assembly GCA_016222805.1. GTDB lineage: Bacteria > Verrucomicrobiota > Verrucomicrobiia > Opitutales > Opitutaceae > ER46. The sequence continues at coordinate 310,862 of JACRQG010000011.1, forward strand.
CCGGCGGCGCGCGCCTGGACCGAGGGCACCGGGCTGCGGGCGCTCGCGAGTGTTGCCGAACATCTTTTCATCCAGGCCCACCACGGTTCGGCCCGCGAGGTGGCGCAGGACCTGGGCTGGGCGGCGTCGCTCGTGCCGGCGTCGCGGCTCGTGGCGGCCTCGATGGTGGGAGAAGATCACGTCGCGTCCGAAGGCGAGCTCCTGCAACGCGTGCAGTCCGTGCGCGCCGTCGGCGCCGCCGGGGTGTGTTTCTACAACTACGGCCTGCTCTCTTCCGCGCGCCTGGCGTGGGTTCGCCGGGCCAACGAAAGCCTCACATGATCAAACACTCCTTCACCGCGGTGCTCGAGCGCAACGTGACCTTCACGGACACGCTGGTGACCGAACCCTACGAAGTGGCCTGGGCCCGCGAGGCGCGGGTCTTCGTGCGGGCGCTGGATCTTGCGGGGCGGCTCGAGGCGTCGGCGGAGATCTCCCCCGATGGCCTGTTTTGGATGCCGGAAGGTACACCTCCCGTGGCGATTCAGCAGGCGGGCCTGCTCTCGTTTCCGCTGCGCGAGTTCGGCCACTGGCTGCGCCTCGCCCTGCGGGTGACCGGTCCGGCGCCTTCGGCGCGCGTGATCGTGTACTTGGCGTTGAAGGAGTGAGGACACCGTGATGACCGCTCTGCTCCAATCCTCGACGACTGGCGTCGGTCCTTCGCGGGCCGTGGCTGCGTTGAAGCGTAGCGACCAGGTAGATTCTGGCGTGACGACGCTATCGCCGCGCGCAAGCGCGGATAGTCTCTCACGGGAGGGCCAGCGCCGGGTCGCGAGCCCTCGACGGATTCTGACCTTGGCGGCCTGCCTCGCGCTCGCGTCACTGCCCGGGTCACTCCTCGCCGCCACGCGCCTCCACGTCTCCCCGCAGGGCAACGATGCCAACGCCGGCACGGCCGAAAGCCCGCTCGCGACGCCGCAGGCCGCCCGCGACCACGCGCGGCGGATCATCGCGCGCGGGCTTACCGAACCGGTGGAGATCCTCTTTGCCGCGGGTACCTACCAGCTGGCTTCGACGCTCGAACTCCGTCCGGAGGACTCCGGCACCGCCCAATTCCCGATCACCTGGAAGGCCACGCCCGGAGCCAGGGTCGTCTGGAGCGGGGGCCGCGCGATTCCCCGGAAGTGGTCCAAGGGCGCGGATGGCGTGTGGCAGGTGGACCTCCAGGGGGTGGGGCCGGACGCGTGGAATTTCCGCCAGTTGTTCGTGGAAGAGAAACGTACCACCCGCGCCCGCTTTCCCAACGCCGACGCGCCCAATCCGTTCCTCTATGCCACCGGCGGCGACCTGGATCACGCGATCATCGCGCCGGCCCTCGTGAAGGAGGCCTGGGGGAGGGCCCGCGATGCGCAGATCAACCTCGTGCCCCAGTGGCGGTTCTTCAACCAGTGGAACACCGTCACGAAGGTCGACGCGAAGACCGGCCGGATCGATTTCGCGGACAGCGAACGGCACGCCAAGGTCATTCCCGGAAACTGGTTCTGGATCGAAGGCGTGCGCGAGGAACTCGATCAGCCCGGTGAGTGGTTTCTCGACCGGGAGAGCCGCCGCCTGCACTATCTGCCGCTCGCGGGTGTCGATCCGAACTCCCTCGCCGTTGTCGCCCCCGTGCTTACCCGGCTCGTCAACGCCCGGGGCGACGTCGAGGCCGGGACGCACGTCCGGCATGTGCATTTCGACGGCCTGGAGTTCCGCCACACCGAGTTCACGCTCGGTCACATCGAGGCCCGCGTGCACACCGACACCGCGGTCATGTTCGAGAACACCCTCGATTGCGTCGTCCGGAACTGCCACTTCGAGAACATCGGCGGGTACGCGCTGTGGCTGCACCTCGACAGCCGGCGTAATCGATTCGATCGCAATGTCGTCCGCCACTCCGGCGGCGGGGGCGTGCTCCTGACCGGAGCGCGCCTGTCCTACATGGACGACACCAAGATCTACACCCCCGGCGAGGCGGCGGCCAAGGTCGCGCCCATCCTCAACGAGATCACCCGCAACACCGTCGAGCATTGCGGCCGGATCCGCTATTACGGCGGCGGTGTGCACCTCGATTCGCGGCCCGCCCACATGTCGATGGAGCCCGGCAACCGGATCGCCCACAATTACTTCAACGACCTGTCGCGCAACGGCGTCTTCGCGTTCCGCAACCAGGGCGGCAGCGTGGTCGAATACAACCACATCCACAACGCGATGCAGACGACCATCGACGGCGCCTGCATTCACTTCGCGACGATGAACCACCTCAACGCGCCGAACTTCATCCTCAACAACTGGCTCTACGACATCTGGGGCTACGAGCAGAAGCCGGACGGCAAACCGATCCGCAAGCTCGCCAACGGCATCTTTCTCGACTGGGACACCAGCAACACCACCGTGCGCGACAACTGGGTCTACAATTCCGTCGGCGGCGCGATCAAACCGATCTGGGAAAACCAGAAACTCGTCGTCGAGAATAACCGCGAGTCCGACACCCGCATCGTCCCGCCGTTCGTGGACGAACTTGGACCCGGCGGCCGCGCGACCAACGGCATCGACCTCGCGGCGAATCGCCTCACCGGCAGCGTGGTGCACTACACGGACGCGAACCACGTCGCCACGACCGGCCGATGGGCCCCGCAAACGGTCACCGGGATGTGGGGCCTGTTCCGCTTCAACTTCCTCGTCGGCACCGCCGCGGTGCCCTCGACCGCCACCTACACGCTGCCGATCCCACAGGACGGTACCTACCAGGTTTCCCTGCTCTACAAGTCCGCCCAGGATAGCGCCTCGAACGTGCCGGTCGTGATCGATCACGCCGACGGCCGCGCGAAACTCACCTGGAACATGCGCAAGGGTTCCCGCCACGGTTTCTCCGTCCCGGTCGGCACCTATCGGTTCAAGGCCGGTGGGCGCCACACCGTCACGCTCTCGACCGCCCACACGGATGGGAACGTGATCGCCGACGCGGTCGCCTTTGTGAAGGTGGCCGACTAGCGGTTCATCACCGTCCCACCGGGAATCATTAAGCGCAGCCCCGCCGCGTTTCTTTCAGCACCTGCTGGTACCGGGAGCGAATGATGCCCAGGTCCGATTCCACGGCAAAATGCGTGAAGCCTTTGCTGCGCAGTGCCGGGATGTCCTCCAGCGACCGCACCAGAATGCCCGCCTGTTTGCCCACCGCCTGGGCGGCGTTCGCTACCCTCGCCAGGCACGTTTCATAATCGAGCCCGTCGCTGTTCTGCCGTACGGAGAGATCAAAAGCCAGATCGGCCGGCCCCACAAAGAGCACGTCGACGCCGTCCACTGCGGCGATCTCCGCAACCCGCTCGACGCCGCGCAGCGTCTCGATCTGGGCAAACAGCACCGGCGGCGGCAAATCGGCCGGTGCCGGCATCGCCCGCAGGCCGTACTCATAGACCCGCGCGGACCGGGAGATGCCGCGACGGCCCCGCGGCGGATAGTGCATCGCCTGCAGACAACCCGCCGCTTCCTCGACCGATTCCACGTGCGGCACCATGATTCCCGCGCTGCCCCAGTCGAGCGCGCGCAGGATCAGGTCGGGATGCGGGGCTCCCACGCGCACGATCGCCAACGCCGGGGATCCCTTGATCGCTTGCAGGTTCCCCATCAGGACCGCATCGGAATGCGCGCCGTGTTCGAGATCGAACAGCAGCCAGTCGAAACCGGAGGCGGCGGCGAGTTCCGCGATGATTGGCGAGCCGATCGACAGCCAGGTGCCGATGAACGGCTCCGTGCGGCGGAGACGCGCGAGGGAATGGGAGGTCATAGGGAAAAAGGATCACCCTCGTCGCGCAGTCCACGCAGTGCGGCGCCGAGACGCCCCAGCGTCTGCGTCCGCAACGCCGCCCCGTCGCCGTCGGCACCGATCAGGAAAAAGCGGCTGTCGTGGTTGAAATAGCCTGCGCCGACGCGAATCACGGCCTTGAACATCATGTTGCGGAGCAGATGGAGCCAAAACCGCAGCGCGAAGTTCGGCGGCAGCGGTCGTACCGCCGCGTAGCCCGCGAAGGCTCGCCGCAGGGCCTCGCCGCCGTGGAAGCAGCCGAACAGCGAGAGGTCATCCAGCGGATCGCCCGCGATGCAGTCGTCCCAGTCGATCACCGCGAGAATCTGCCGCTCCGTGCCCAGCAGGTTCCAAAGGGCGGTGTCCTTGTGCACGAGGCAGCCGATCGGGAGGTCAAGCAGCGGGCGGTGCCTCGCAACTTCTTGACGAATCTCCGCCGCCATCGGCGCCTCCAGGAACTCCCGCGCCACCAGGAAATCGAGGTGCGCCTCGAACCGCGTATGAAAATAGTCGGCATACGAGCGCTGCAGCCCGCGGAGCTGCGAGTGGGCCTGCGCCCCGTCGACCGCAAAGGGACCGAAGCCCGCCACCGGCACCTCCTGCCACGTGGCGATCAGGCGGCCCAACTGCTCCGCGATCGCCGGGAGTTCGAGAGTGCCCGCCTTGAAATGCCGGTTGAGGTCCGGCGCCGGCACGTACTCCAGGATCTGCCAGGCGAACGGAACTTCGCGGCGGCTCGCATCGACGGCGATCACCTGGGGGGTCGGCACGCCCCGTGCCCGGACTATGTCCATTACGAACGATTCCACCGCGAGGTAGTCGTCCCGCTCCGGACCATCCTCGAGGCGGACGAAGTACTCGCGCCCCGCGACGGTCACGTGAAAGGTCTGGTGATTGCCCTGGCCGCCGCCATCCCGCAGCGCATCCGGGGCCCGCCCGAAATGCCGCGCCAGTACCCCGCGCAGTAGCTCGGTCAATTCGGTCGGCGACCGCCGCGAGTCGCCCTGCGCCGTGCCATGAAAGGCCGCCGGGCGGTCGCATTTCCAGTAGTAGATGCCCTGGCGGATGGGCGGCTTCATCGCACCTCGGTTTCCGGCAAAACCGCCGCCACGGAGGCAGCCTCACCGGCATGGTCGGTGGCCGGACGCCGGCTCCACCACGCTGCGAGGAGACTGCCGACCAAGGTCTGGATGACACTGCTGAACACGGCCGGCACCCCCGCCATCGTCTGCACCGCGAAGTGTTTCTTCGCCAGCATCGCCGCCATCCCCCCGTTCTGCATCCCCACTTCGATGGCAATGGTCCGCGCCGAGATGATCGGGAAACGCAGCAGGCGCGTGATGGCGTAGCCGAGCCCGAAACCGAGCAGGTGCACCAACAGCACCGCAGCCGCCACCCGGCCGGCATGGGCGATCACTGACGCCGCACTCTGCGCCACGATGCCTCCGGCGATGAAGATGATCGCCATCACCGCCACGGCGGGCGCCAGCGGCGCCACCGCCGCCACCTGCCGGTGAAACCGCCAGTTGCAGAAGACCCCGATGAGCACCGGCACGACCACCACCTGCAGCGTCGAGAGGCACAGCCCCAGCGCATCCACCGGCACATACTGCCCGGCCAGGATCTGGCACCAAAGCGGCGTCATGATGAACGCCAGCAGCGTCGACGCCATCGTCATCACCACCGAGAGCGCAACGTTTGCCCGCGCCAGATAAGTGATCAGGTTCGACGCCGTGCCGCCCGGGCAGCTCGCGACGAGAATCAGCCCGACGGCGAGGCCGGGTTCCAGGCCGAAAACTCGCGCCGAGAACCAGCCGCCGAGCGGCATGATCGTGTATTGCAGTCCGAAACCGAGCGCCACGGCGCCCGGCATCTTCGTGAGCCGGCGGAAGTCCTCGATCGTGAGCGTGAGCCCCATGCTGAGCATCACGATCGTCAGCGCCCAGACGACCCACTGACCGGAAAACCAGCGCAACGTCTCCGGCCAGAGGAGCGCCATCACCGACGACGCGACGATCCAGACCGGATAGAGATTGGTGAAGCGAGTCAGCATCTCATCTCCTCCCGGCGGTCAGCGCCGCCCGGCCCACGGTGTCCACGACTCCCGGATACCCCGGCCCGCCGGCGCCGACATAGCCGTGGCTTGCCCCGCTGGCATCGGGGCTGACCCAGAAGGCAAAGAGACTGCCCTGCCGAAGGTGAAAGCGGAACCGCACCGGGCGGCCGCGCAGCGCGGAGAGATCAGCTGCGCCCTCCCAGCTGACCTCCTGCAGCGTCGCATCCGCACTGACGGCCTGGCACGCGGCGGCCCCAAAGGGGGCGATCACCTGGCCGTTTTCGTCGAGCACCTCGACGCGCAGCTCACCCTTGGCCGTCGCCGAATTCACGAAGAGTCGACTGCCCTGGAAGACCACGGGCCGGGTCGTAAGGGTGCCGGTCCTTTCCCCGGCGTCCATCGAGGCGAATCCATCGCGCCGCAACACGGCGAGGCCCACACTCGCTCCCGTGTACATTCCGCGATGGCCGTCGGGGCCGATCCCGGAATAGGCGCAGTACGGAAAATAGAGCTGGTCGCCAACCACCAGGCAGACTCCCGCCGTGGTGTGCACATACCCGCGGTCCCAATCGCCTTCCCGCCGCGTCGCGCCGATGAACGCGCGCCGATCCGGTCGGGCCCAGTGAAAACCATCGCGGCTGAAGCCGAGCTTGAGGTCGGTGAACTTGGGGAAGTTCCCCAACTCGCAGATGCTGTTGCGCGGACCGAGGTGGATCTGAAACGCCCCGAGCAGGATGCTCTCGTAGGCCACGGCACTCAGGCTGTAGAGTTGGGGCGCATCGCCGATGCGCGGATCAGGTTTGTCGAGCTCGTCGGCATCGGTCCAATAGACCGACCGATCGAACGCCCCGGCCTGGCCGTAAACCGGACTCTCCGCGTAGTAGCGATTCCGGCCGTAGGGACCGCTGCGCTTGATGCTGTACACCCAGACCCGGCGAAACGGGTTATAGAAGAACGAGCAGTAGTCGCCCGCCTTGCCCGCCGACACGTCGCCCGCCACGCGGCCGTCGTCGGCAATCGTATAGAAGAAATGGGACTGCCGCTTGCCGGTGTGATCCGCCAGGAACTTCACGCGTTCGGCGGGATTGGTTGCGTTGGTGTCGAGCCAGACACAGTTGTCGCCGCCGACGTGGGGCGAGTTGCGCGCCAGAATCAGGTTGCCGCCGGCCAGGCCCAGTTGCGGCCGCTCCCACCGCAGGGCGTCGCGGCTGGTCGCGAGCGCGAGTCCGCCCCGCCAGTCCGCCGTGTACCACATCTTGAAGAGCTGGGCGGCCGGGTCGAAGAAGACGCCCCCGTGGCCGAGGTAGCACACGGCGCGCTGGCCGTCGGGCGGCCCGATCTCCTCGGGCGTCGTCGGCCGGAACACCGGGTTGCTTCCGAGCTTGCGCGCGCTGTGCAGCGTCCGCTTGAGGTCGGTGGACGCGATCAGGAAGTCGTCGACGAAGAGCTGCCGGCCCACATCGATTGGTATGACCGCCGGCGGCGCCTGCAGGTACGGCACCGCCATGGGTGCCCGCGATTTCGGGTCGCCGGAAGCCGGCGGCCACTCGCGCGGCAGCACGATGCCGTTGGGCAGCGTCTCCGCCGCGTGCAACGATACGAGGCAAACCGCGGCGGTGGTCAGGAGGAAGGAGCGACAATTCATGAGAGGTAACCGGTTCGGGTTCTGCACCGTGGCAACACCCTCCAGGGATGAAGACCGGAGGTATTCAGAAGCGGCCTTTCAGCCCGGTGACGATGTAGTAACCGTTTACCTGCCGACGAGTGTAGCGGGCGTAATCCGGGGTCGACGGTGCGTACTGCAGGGTGATCCACGACCGCCGGCCGAGGTCAGTGGCGCCCACGAAGAACGTGGCGTGTTTGTTCAAGGTGTACTCTCCCTCCACCCCGTAGCGTTTGTACTTGTTCTGGTAGGCAAAGGTATCCGGCAGCTCGGTCGCACTCGGGTTGATCGCACTGGTGGCAAAACCGTCCTGATAAATGTAGGTGAACTTCACGAGATACCGCGGACGGATGAAGTTCAAACCGGCGCTAAAGCTCAGCGGCACAAATCCGGAAAAGTCGGCCAACCGGCCGCCCTCCAGCCGGAGCTTGGTGACATTAGCGTTCAGCTGCAGGCTCCGGAGGAGCCCCGGGAGGAAAAGCAGTTGCTGCCGATAACTGAACTCGACGCCCCGCACGCGCGCGCTGCCGGAATTCTCCGTCGTCCGGAACTGGTAGCCGTCGTACGTTCCGTCGGTCGGGAGCCCCTGCTGCTCCAGCAGCGCGTCGGAGACCGGGGTCTGCACCGAGCCGAAGAAGTCCCGCACGTCCTTCTGGAAGAACCCCACCGCACCGGAACCGCCCTTCACGTCGTAGACCTCGAACGTCAGGTCGTAGTTGTCAGCCGTCCACGGCCGCAGGCCTGGGTTGTTCACGGTGATCGTCGGATTCGCCACGTCCGGATCGCTGATCGTGGTGCCGGGAATCAGCAGATTCACGTTCGGCCGCCCGATGGTGCGCGCGTACGCCGCCCGCGCGACAAAATGCTCCGAGACGCGGTAGTTCGCGTTCAAGCTCGGATAGTAGCCGTGATACTTGCTGTGGGTGGACGCCCCGCGCTCCGTGTAGCGCAGCCGCCGCAGCACCAGTGCGTCGCTGGAGAGGAGCACGCGCGCGCCGGTCGCTGTGCGCACGAAACTGCCGTCGGGGTGGCGCTGATATTGCGCGTTGATGTCGTCCAACGGGCCCTTCCCCTTGATGTCGGTCTCCTCCAGGCGGACGCCGCCCACCACACTGATCCGGTCCTGCCACAGCCGAAGGTCGCCCCGCAAGTACGCGGCCGAAATCGTCTCGGTGAACTGAAATGAGCCGGTGACCTGGTTCTGATGCGCACCTGGTTCGTCGAGGACGAACCAAGAAGGATTCTGCCGATAAAGGTCATACATCTTCGTGTGACTGATGTCGCGCAGGGTGCGGCCGTAGACGTTTGGCGCCACCCGCAGGTAATCCTCGTCGAAAAGATCGAAGTTGCCCGCGCGCCGGGCGGCGGCGTCCGACGACCCGTTGGGCCGGAAATTGTAGGTGTTGGAGCGGTTGCGCTGGTTGCGCTCGTGCTGGTCCGAGGCCACGCCGAACTTGAGGGTGAAGGGCACGAAGGCACTGAAGTCGCGGCTGCCATTGGCCCGTACAAACGAGTTCTCGGCAAACGTGCGCCGCCCCCGGGCCACGGCCGAGTTGATCGTGTAGTCCTCCCCCTTGAAAATGTCCACCGGTGCGCCCGTCCGGTCCCGCACGGTGTACTGACGGGCAATGCCGGTCCGGAAGATGTCGTCACCGCGGATGATCAGGTTCGTGAGCTGGGCATTGATGGTGAAAAAATAGCCGTTGTCGGCGTCGTGCTCCTGGTAGCGGGCGAAGGAAAGTCCACCGTCCAAGTCGAAGCGCCAGAGGTCGCCGCGATGCGCATACTTGAGGTTGAGTTGCTGCTGCTTGGAATCGCGCTGGTAGATTCCGGAGCCGCCGCCCATCGCGGTCGAGCCGACGCCCGTGGCGGCCCCCTGGGTGAACGTCTCGCCGCCGGTCGCGCCCGTGCCGTAGGTTACCGCCAGGCGACTGCGGGAAACATCATAAAGGTAGTTTTTCATCTGGCCGCTGATCGACACCAGATCCCGCGCCGTCGGCTTCCACGCGAAACCAAGTTGTCCGCCGTAAGTTTGCGTCAACGCCATCAGTGACTGCCAAGCCCCGGCGGTCTGGACATTGCGTACTCGATCCCAGGTCGGTTGGACGTCGAACTCATCGACGCCGTTATACGACGGATTCAGGCGCCAGGAGGTGTACACGCTTGCGGTAACAGCAACCTGCTCGTTGAGGGGACCCTGGTAGCTGAGGTTCGTCGACGGAACCGTCAGCCGCGGCGAGGCATCGGGATTCGGACCGCGCTTCCACCGGGTCGCCGCCCCGTTCGTATTGTGGAACAGGGTCGAAGCCCGGTAGCTTAGCACGCGTTTCCGCACCTCGAAACCCGTGCTGGGAATCAGATTGATGGCTCCGCCGAGTCCCGAAGCCCGTTGGTCGGGCGTCGGCACCTTGGTCACCTCGACGCGGGACACGTTGGAAAAAGGCACATCGGTCGTCGTGGCCTGGCGGTTGGTGCCCCGCGCGGTCGCAACGGACCCGCCATCCATATAGACGTTGGAGAAACTGGGTGAGAAGCCGCGCAGCGACGCGCCATTGGGGCCGACGTCGCCGTCGATGGTGACCGCGACGCCGGAAAGGAACTGCAGGAACTCGCCCAAGTTCTCGTCGCCGCGGTTTCCAAATTCATCCATCGCGACGACATTCTTGATGTTGGCGGCGGCGCGCTGCTCGTTCATCGCCAGCGCCTGCGCACTCATTTCCCGCTCCGCCGTGACTTGAAACGCGTCCAGTTCGACCACCTGCTCACCCGCGGTCTTCGCCTCACCCGCCCGCACCAAATTGACCGTCACGCGAGCCACGCCTCCATCGGGGACGGCCACCACCTCCGTCTTCGCCGTCATGCCAAGGTAGGACGCGCTGACCCGGACTTCTCCGGCCGGGACACCCGTGAACCGAAATTCCCCCGTCGCATCGGAGTAGGTCGTGAGGCCGCCCGGAACTACGGCAATACGCGCATTTTCCAGGGCCACGCCACTGTTGGCGTTGAAGACCCGTCCTTCCAGGATCCCCGTGGCGTGTTTCGAGTCAGCGGCCGCGAAGACCGAGGCCGTCCCGGCCAGCGCCAACGTCAACTTGGCGGCGGACCGGCGAAACGTTCGGGTACGGTCTGCAGTACACCGCAAGGCCGAAAAGCTCGCAACGACGATGGAACTTACGCGGGAAAGCAACGCCAGGGGTAGCGCGAGGGAGTTCATTTTTTGGGGGGGGAGATGGACTTCAACTTGCAGGGATGGTCGCGACAATTGAGCGTCCGACGGCACCGTGATTGCACCCGCCTGCGCGCGCGATGCGATCAATCCGAAAATCGTTACGTAACAGCGGCCGACTCTGCGGCCCCGCCGGCAACCCGGGTTCCGGGCTTGCCTCCGGCGATCGCGGCCCGCCGCGGCCAAGTCACCTCACTCACGGCCGCCGCGCGCCGCTTTCCAGGCGTCGTACTCCTTCGCGCTGAGCGTGCGGTGCGTGGCCTGGTTGGCGATCCGGCCAAGGGCGGAACCCTCGGTCACGATCTTTCCGCTCTTGATGTCGGCTTCGGTGAAGCGGTGGAAAACTACCGCCTTCGCGCCGGTGCGTTCGAAGTCGTGCACCGCGTAGATCGTGCCCGCGGGGTCCTGGACGGCGTCGGGATACGACGTTGCGCGCGGGTCGAGCAGAAGACGGTGCGGCCACGTCGCACCGTCATCCTCTGAGAGGAACGCGGTCAGGTGCGTCCGCGGCGACGGGCGATCGATGTCGTATCCGTTTTTCACCAGCAAAATGTTGCCCGAGGCGAGCCGGCGAAAGAACGTGCGCGACGACGGCCCTTGGATCCCCTTGGCGGGCGCCAGCTCCGTCCAGGTGCGGCCCTGATCGCGCGAGAACGATTCTCCAATGCCGTATTTCGCGCGCCCGAGCATCCAAAGCGTGCCGTCCCGCTTCTCCACGATCATGTGCTCCTGAAACGTCTGGTCCGCCGGCGGGATCCGTGCGTGCGAGAGGAAGTTCAGCGTTTGGCCCTGATCCCGGGAGGCAAAGACGTTGGCATGATGCAGCTGCGGCAGGGAAAAGGTGAGTTCCGGCTCCATCGGCGCGCCGCGCGCGAAACGACCGCGCCGCGTCTTCGGACCAAAATGTTCGATCAGGTAGAGCCACGTGCCGTCGCGGGTGACAAACGGCTTGTTCTTCGTGTAGCCGTCGGACAACCGCACCGGCCGGCTCCAGCGGGTGTTCGCATCGTCACCGTTCTCCGCGGTCATCGTCCAGTAGCCCCCGCGGCCGTCCCAAAAGCCATATACCTGGCCCCACATCAGCGTCACCTTGCCGTTCGGGTCGGTCCAGATCCCCGGGTCATTGGTGCGCACCGGGCCGTCGATGTCGACCGCGAGGACCGGCGGGCTCCAAGTCTCGCCGCGATCGCCGCTGGTGATGACGACCGTGCAGTTGTCCTCGTCCTCGCCGATGTCGCCGGTCTTGAAGGTGACCCAGAGGCGACCGCCGCGCGAGATCGTGATGCCCGGTCCGCAAAGAAACATCCGGTTCGCGTCGAGATACCGGTCGGGCACGGGAGCGGTGTACACCGTCGGCGGCAGCAGCGCATCCTTGCGTTCGCTCGCCCGCCCTCCGGGAACGAGGATCACCGACGCAGCCGTGCAGCAGAACAAGAGGTGAAAGCGACGAAGACAGTTCATGGTAAAGTCGGGCGACAGGGTGAAATGGAGCAGCGCTATGATGGGGCAGACCTCCGGCTTCAGCGCTTGCGCGCTGCCTCGCGCTTCTTCAGCGGACGGCAGATCAACTGCTGCAGCTTGGAAGCGGGATGCGCGATCTGTCCCGCCAGCACTTCCTCCTCCCGAAAACGGGCGAACAGGATCTCGCCGTCCGTCGCCCGGTTGCGGTCATAGGAGACGTAGAGCGTGCCATCCGGCGCCTGAAACCCGTCGGGATAGGAGATCCCCTTGCGCTCATCCAACATGAGCCCACCCTTCCACGACAGGCCTTCGTCCTCGGACAGCCACGCGGTGAGCTGCGAGCGGCCTTCGTGGGCGTCGATCGTCTTGCCGTGCTTGACGAGAAGGATCCGACCGGACGCGAGCCGGCGGATATGGAAGCGGGCCGCGGGATGCTTGAACGAGGGAAACGTCGGCTCCGTCCAGGTCCGCCCCGCATCCGCCGAAAAGGACTGCATCGTCCCATCGCCGGTGCGAGCCAGCATCCAGAGGCGGCCGTCCTTCAACTCCACGAACATGTGCTCATCCCAACTCGGTTTCGGGAAGCGCACGTTCCCGCGCCGAACCCACGTCTTTCCCTCATCCGACGACGCGTACACGTTGGCGCCGCGCAGCGGCTCAAGTTCAGCGTTGACGAACTGCATCGGTCCCTTGCCCGAAATGTTCGGAAATTCGACCGGCAGCAGCCAGTCGCCGTTGGCGAGGACGGTCGGCTTGTTCAACACCGCGCCGTGACACAACCGCACCGGAGCCGACCAAGTCGGCTGCGCCGCGTCCGGGTTGTCACAGATCGCGATCCACACGCCCTGCCGGCCGTCGTAGTGGTTCATCGTCTGGTCGAAGAAGAACCAAAGCCGCCCACGCGGATCGGTCCAGAGGTTGCCGACGATCACGCTGCGCGGGAGCGGCAGGTGGGGGGCCTGGCTGTCGATGACGAGCCGCGGCTTCGACCACGTGGCGCCATCGTCGTCGCTTGTCGCCGCCACCATGAAGGCCTTCGGACCGTCGTCGCCGGCCACCCAGGCCGCCCAGAGGCGTCCGCGCGGCGTGCGCGCGATGCCGATCGTCATGCCGTAGTCGAGCTGATCGTAGTCGTACTGCGGCAGCGGGCTGGTGTTCAGCCGCGGCGGCAAGAGGGACAGGTCGGCCACCTGTTGCAGCACCTTCAGCTCAAACGCCCTCGCGTCCTCCGGGCTGAGCGTGGGCAGACGGGACACTGGGTCCTGCGCTGCCAGCGCGGAACCGGCGAGCAGAAGCAGGGCGGAAAGGAGCGGCAAACGGATGAGGCGAAAGGGGCGATTCATGTAACTCGAAAAGGTACCTAACCCGCGCCGCGGCGGCGAGGGAACACGCATGGGTCGGACGGGCCGACATGCCTGCGCTCACCTGATGGGGAGCCGGGAGCGCAGGCAGTCTTGTCTGGTGGCGATGAAAGAGAAGGCCTCTCTTCCGAATATCGTTACGCCCGCAAGATCGGGCGTCGTCGGGTTCCAGCCGACTCCACAGTTGCGCCGCCTGCCGCGCTCTCCAAACCTGCCGCCCCAGCATGAATCCCCCGCTCCGCATGCGCGACATCGCCCAGCAGGCCGGGGTCTCCGTCGCGACCGTCTCCAAGTGCCTCTCCGGCAAACGCGATGTCTCCGCCGCCACGCGCCGCCGCGTGCTCGCCACGTGCCGACGGCTCGGGTATCGGCCCAACCCGCTGGTCGCGGCCCTGATGCGGTCGCGTCGGCGCCACACCCGCCCCTCCGATACGCTCACCCTCGCCTTTGTCAGCGCCTTCCCCACCGCGGACGGCTGGCGGCGCCATCCCTCGCCGATCTTCCGCCAGATGTTCGCCGGAGCCGAGGCGCGGGCCCGGGAACGCAACTACCGACTCGAGCATTTCTGGCTGTTTCGCGAGGGCATGAGCAACGCCCGCTTCTCCCAGGTCCTGGCCGCGCGCGGCATCCGCGGCCTCCTCATCGCCCCGGTGCCCGACACCGAAACCGCGATCGATCTCCACTGGCCGGATTTCTCGACCGTCGTGCTCGGCCTCACGCCCACCACGCGCAACTTCCATCGCGTGACCACGGACTACTACCAGTCGATGCTGCTGGTGATGGAGGAGTGTTTGAAGCTCGGATACCGCCGGCCCGGGCTGGCGGCCCGTCTGCCCACGATCAAACGGCTCGAGTTTCGCTGGGAGGGCGCCTGGCTCGTGGCCTGTGAGCGCTTCGGCCTGAAAACCCCTCCGCCGCCGCTCTTCGTGGACGAGTGGACACCCGGTGCCGTCGAACGCTGGCTCGAGCGCGAGCGGACCGACGTCGTGATCGGACCCGTGCTCGGGAAACTCGAGGAGATCATCCGGGCCTCCGGAAGGCGGATCCCGGGCGATCTCGGTGTGGTCGGGCTGCTCGTCCCGCAGGCCGGCGACCGGCTGAGCGGCGTGCTGCAGGACGGCGAGGTCATCGGCGCCGTCGCCATCGACCAACTCATCAGCGCCGTCGAGCGCAACGAAACCGGCGTTCCCGAACACCCCATAACCCACACCATTCTCGGCCGCTGGAATCCCGGACGCACGCTGCGCCGGATCGGATGAACCACCGCCGGCGGCCGGGCATCAGGGACGAGGCGGGGTGCGCTGGAGGAAGAGCGCATCCCGCTCGCCGAGGGTGATACGCTGGCCGACCGGCTCGCCGCTGTTGGCCGCGCGGTCCTGGGTGGGGGAGCCCGGCAGGCGCCGGTAGGAGCGCCCCGGAGAGAGCGCCGCGAGGTCGAACGTGTAGGGCTGCCGCGAGGGATTGGCGATGACCAGTCCGTGCTCAAAGACGCGATACATCGCATCCGGAGCCGCGTGAACCGTCAGGCCGGCGAGGGTGACCGGTTCGCCGCCGTCGATGGTCACGACCAGATCAACCCTGGGGGACGACACGTCGCGGAAGTGGAAGGCGGACGTGAACGCGCGCGAGTTCAGCCAGGTCATCGCCGCCTGGGTGGGAGTCACGGCGGCCTCGGACTGCCCGGCGCGCATCAGGCGCACCTCGCCCCAGAATCCCTGGTCGGTGGTGGCGTTGTCGTTTGGCCCGCAGTCGGCGACGAACTTCAGCCGCACCCGCTTTCCAGCCAGGCGGGCAAGGGAGACGGTGCACGGCACCCACGCGTTGGCCTTGGTGCTGCGTTCAAACAACGGGAGAAAACTGCCAGGGGAGTTGTCGCGCAGCTCGGCCGCGAGGACCTTGAACCAGACGCCGTCGGAACGGATCGGTGCCTTATCGCTCATCCCGAGGCTGAAACGGAGTTCCGCCCCCTCGGGCACCTCGACATCGCGGCACCAGTAGACGTAACCCTTGGCCGCCTTGTACGGTGGATGGACGGAAACCGAGGCCAGCGCGCGCCCGCCAAGCGTCGTGCGCGGGGCCAATTGCAGGCGCGCGCCGGATTCCTCGTCCAGCGGGACCTCGGGCCGCCCACGGAGCCCGATGCCGGCGTCGTCGAACTCCCCCCGGAGGAGGTTCACCGCACCTCCCGCGAGTTCCACTTCGACGAAGCGGGCCATCTCCTCAGGAACTCCGCGCCGCGGGGCACCCTGGAGGGTCAGGAGCACGACAAGATCGCGCCCCCGGGCCGGAAGTCCGGCCAGCGTGAAGGCCAGCCGATCCGCCGCGGCCGACCGCGGGCGAAGCTCGAGCCCGGAGGCGGTGGCCTGGGTGAGGACCGGGCCCTGCACCAGCGGGACGAGGTCCTCGGCACCCGGGCGACCGCGTCCACCCAGGAGGTCGGGGGTGCCGGCGGCAAGGTGGACCGCCGGACCTTCGGCGCGACCGAGCCATCCCAACCGGTGGTCCGTCCCGGCGCGCAGTTCGTCCCAAATCCCAAGGCGGCTGCCCGTTTCGCGCGGCGGGGCGAAGGAGTAACAGATGGCGGCATCGGTGAAGACGGCCGCGGCGAAGCTGAGGCGGTGACGGGAGAAGGGGACGTCGGGATTGCGGTGTTCACCGGGTTGACCAGGCACGGCTTCGTTCCACTTGTGATTGATGTAGTGAAAGGCGGGGGCGCGGGCGTTGGCCTGCCAGAAGGCGTGCCGGTTGAGGCCGCCGGACCAGTCGGCAAAGTCCCAGTCGTTGAGATTCGGAAAACCCTCACTCTCGATTCCGTTGATGAGCCCGAAGGCCCGCTGGGAGCGGCGCCCGCCCGGCCCGAGCGCGCCGTCGGCCTGGAGGATGCGCCCGTCGCCGAGGCGGGCGCGCAACTGGCGGTAGAATTCGATCACTCCGATGCCGTAGCCGTTGCGGCCGCCGACCACGCCGTGGTCCAGGCGCCCGTCGCCGTCGGTGTCACCGCGAGTCTCGTTAAAGGAGACATCGAATTCGAGGCCGTCGAACGCGGCGAGTTTTCCGCCGGGGCCGAACCAGGCGGCGAGGTCGTCGACGAGGCGGTCGGCGCAGGATTTTCCGGCAGAGTCGCGCGGGCAGTGGACCGACAGGTTGTAGTACCACATCAGGTGGTTGTTCCTGCCCCAGGGTCCCTCCACCGCGTGGGCGGCCGCGCGGGCGGCTCCGGCCCGGAATGCCAGCGGTTTGGAGCCGTAGCAGCCACGGCGAACGCGAATCGTGCCGGCGCGCGCGTCGACCGCGACGAGTTGCACCTGCTCGCAGTGGTTCCAGTCGTGGCGACCATCGGCCGTGATGCCGAACAGGGCGAGGTCGTCGTTGGAGGTGTGGTAGCGTCCGGTGCTGACGCGGAAGTCGGCGGTGTTCTCAACGCGAATCGTGGTTTCGCCGGATTCAGCGGGGATGTCGGCGAGGATGCGGGTGGCCTCGCGATAGATCCAGTGGCCCGCGAAGTACCGCTCGGTGTGATAACGGGGATCGCGCGCGTTGCCGTTGAAATGCAGCAGCACGACCTGCTCGGGATGTTCGCGCTTGAAGCGGGAAAAGAACTCGGGGTTGCGCGCCTCGCGCCCGAGCACCTCCTCGTCGAGGCACTTGCCCATGATGCCCATGAGGCGGCCAAAGTCGGCCGACCACGCCTCGTAGGTGGTGCGCGGTTGCGCCGGCGGCCCTTCGGACCCGCGAAAGAAGAAGGCCCGCGGGTGATTCTCGCCGAGGACCAGGAGGGGTGGGGCGGCGGCGACGGAAACGGATGCCAGGCCCAGCAACGAGGCGGTTCCGGACAGGACGAGGAGCAGTCGCATCCGCGGTGAGACGTCACCCACCCGGCGGACATTACAGCCTCCGGCCGGGGAACTGGTACCCCGGGACAGCGCCGGAGGAAAACCGCGACCGCGCAGAGGGCGCGGTCAGATTGGGACAACCTCGGGGACGTTGCGGCGGCGGACGGCGGCGGCGACTGGCCGGCGGGCGACGGGGACATCTTCTTCCGGAGGCAGCAGGAGGTAGCTGCCGCAGTTCTCGCACAGGTGCAGTTCGTCGGACTTGACGAGCACGGCGGTCTGGCCCGAAGGCAGGCGGAGGTGGCAGCCGGAACAGACGCCGTGGCGGACCACGGCGACGCCGACATGGCCATGCTCCACCAGGCGCAGGTAGTGCGCGAGGACCGGGGGAGGTATGGTCTTCGTCAATTGCAGAAGGACGGAACGGCGGAGGGGGGACGCCGGTGGCTGCTGGAGAAACGTGGATTGCGCAGCCAGCATCTCGAGAAGGAACGTCTTCATTCACCCGCGTTCACGCACACGGGATGCCGGCCGCTGGGACCCGGTGCTAAGCGGCGAAGGAAGAGATAATTGGCGAATTCGGAGCGGAGGACCGCGTAAGGCGCGCCAGGCGCGGCCCGGATTTTGTGCAAAGATTGCACCCGCGGCGCGGCCGATGTGCAGGCAAGAAAATGGCCGGTCCTGGGACCGGCCATGGGGCGACAACACAGGCGTGGGAGGTCAGGCGTGGGCAGGGATCGCGGCCTTGCGGCTCTTGCGACCGCCCGGAGCCTTGCCGGGCTTGGGGCCGGGCACGGCGGCCGTGGCGGGTGCGGGCGGCGTCGCGGGAACGGCGGCGACCGGCGCTGGAACCGGAGTCGGGACGGGGGCCGCCACGGAGGCCGGGGCGGAGGAGAGGGTCTCAGTATTCATGGTGTGTATTGGATGGCCGGGCGCGGGAGCGCCGGCGGGTGGGCCAATGCAACCGACATGCCACGATGGCGCCGCCGCGGACAAGATGATGGGCGCGAGCCACTTTCCTTGGAACCGGGCCCCGGTGGGTCCGGTGCGTCCAGGCGAGGAACGCCCGGAGCGCGCAACTATTGCACCGCGCCCGGCCGCGCCGTGCAGCCCACGTTTCAGGGCTGGGAGTCGAGCAGGCCGTATCGTTTCAGCTTATACTGCAGCGTGCGCCGGCTGACCCCAAGGGCCCGGGCCGCCTCCTCGCGGTTGGAAGTCAGGCGCGACAGCGTCTGGCGGATCAGCAGTTTCTCGGCCTCGGCGAGGGTCATGCCGACGCGCATGGCGAAGGTGGACGCCTCGCGATCGTGGGTGTGAAGAAACTCCGGGAGGGCCTCGACGCCGATCACCGGATCGGGACAGGTCACGACGAGGCGCTCGACCACGTTGCGGAGCTGGCGCACGTTGCCGGGCCAGGGGAACCGCTGGCAGAGTTGCAGCGCCTCGCCGGAAAGCTGCTTCCTCCGGCGGAGGTATTTGGCGGCGAAGTGTTCGAGGAACGACTCGATCAGCAGGGGAATGTCATCGGCCCGATCCCGGAGCGGCGGGACGAGAATGGGCACGATCTGCAGGCGATAGTAGAGGTCCTCCCGGAACTTCTGGGTGGCGACCGCCTCGGCGAGGTTCTTGTTGGTCGCGGCGATGATGCGGACGTCGACGCGTTGGAGCGCGGTGCCGCCGACCATGCGGAACATCCCGTCCTCGAGCACGCGGAGCAGGTCGCCCTGGCCCTTCGGACCGAGATCGCCGATTTCGTCGAGGAAGAGCGTGCCGCCATCCGCGAGGTGGAACCGGCCGGGTTTGTCGGCAATCGCGCCGGTGAAGGAACCGCGCGCGTGGCCGAACAACTCGGCCTCCACCAGGGTTTCGGTGAGGGCGGCGCAGTTGACGAAAATGAAAGGCCGGGCGGCGCGCGGGCTGCGGTTGTGGATGAGCCGGGCGACGAGTTCCTTGCCCGTTCCGCTTTCGCCCTCCAGCAGCACCGTCACATCGCTGCGGGCGACCTCCTCGGCTGTGCGCACCAGGCGGCGCACCGCTTCGCTCTCGCCCACCAGCTGCGTGGGCTGCTCGGAGCGCTTGCGCAGGCGCTCGCGCAGCTCGCTGTTCTCGGCGACCACGGCCTGGAGTTCGAGGGCCTTGACCACGACGGCGCGCAGCCGTTTCACGTCGACCGGCTTGAGCAGGTAATCGTAGGCGCCGTCCTTCATCGCCGTGACCGCATTCTCGACGGTGCCGTAGGCCGTCATAACGATGAACTGGGTGTCGGGGCTGCGCTGGCGAACCTCGCGCAGCAACTGCAGCCCGTCGCTGCCGGGGAGGCGGACGTCGGTGACGACCAGGTTGTAGAGCCGGGCTTCGACCCGCTTGAGCGCGGCCGGGGCATCGTGGGCCGTGTCCACCGAGTAGCCTTCCCGGCGCAGGGCCTCCTGGAGGCCGGCGCAGAGCGCGCGTTCGTCGTCGACGACGAGAATGTGGATGCGGGAGAGGTTCATGCGGGAGGAGCGACGAGGCGCAGCGGCAGTCGCAGGATGAAGACGGCCCCGCCGGTCTCGCCGGGAGTTACGCCAAGGGTGCCGCCATGGGCGTGGGCGATTTGCTGGGCAATCCAGAGGCCGAGCCCGCTGCCTTCCACCTTGGTGGTGTAGAACGGTTCGAAGATCGCCTGAGGTTTAGGAGCGCCTGCTGCAACTGGCCCGCATCCGCGAGGATTTCCGGCACTCCCGGCGGGGCGCTCACTTCGAGGGTGATGTCCCGCTCCGCCGCGACCGGGCCCAGCAAGCGCGTGAGGTGGTGCAAAGCGGGGACGACCGCCACCGGCTGGAGTTCGATCGGAGTGGGGGCCGCGAGACTGAGATACTGGCGGACGATGGCATCGAGCCGGTGAAGCTCGTGGCGGATCACCTCGAGCCGGCCGGTGATCTCGGCGGGGATGCGGGGCGTCACCCCGACCAGGTCCTCCTCCAGGAGCTGCACGTGGACGTCGAGCGAGCTGAGGGGATTGCGAATCTCGTGGGCGAGGCGCGAGAGCATCCGGGAGAGCAGCCGCTGGCGCTCCTCGGCGGCCAGGCCGGAGGTGTCGCGCTCGGAGAACTCGCGTGGTGCCGCTTCCATGCGGAGAGGGTAGGGAGATCACCGCGGCGAGACGAGATCGCGCCGACGGTGAGAAGCGCGGCTTCTATGGCGGCCGGCCCGGCTGATGCCAGCGACACGGGCGGGCCGGCGACCCCGGGCGGGTCGGTTCGAGGCGCTTTCAGCCAGCGAGGCGGTCCATGACTCGCGAACGTGCGACCAGGGCGGCGAGTTTCTCCTCGTCGACCGTCACGCCCAGGCCGGGGCCGCGCGGAATCCGCAGCCGTCCGCCGACCGGGACCAACGGTTCCGCCAGCAGGCTTTCCGTGAGGAACTGGGGACCGTTCAGCGCCGCGGGATGGGGCAGGCCGTGGGCCCCGAAGAGAATGAGGGAGCCCGCGAGGGAAAGATCCGGATCGGTAAGTCCGCTGCCGTAGAAGTGCAGACCGCGCTCGAGGAGGATCTCGGCCTGGGCCCGGGCCGGAACCAGGCCGCCGCACCGCGCGAGCTTGAGGGCGGCGCCGTCGCAGCAGCCGAGTTGGACGAATTCGAGCAGATCGGTCGGGGACACCATCCCCTCGTCGAGGAGGATCGAGAGCGCACCCTGTTCCCGCAGGCGCCGGTAGGCGGAAATCTGGTTGATCGGCAGGGGCTGTTCGAGGGCGGGGATGCCGAGGTCGGCGAGCATCGGGGCGGCGCGCAGGGCCGTGGCGAGATCGTAGCCGCCGTTCGCGTCGCACCAGAGGAAGGCGTTGGGGGCGTACCGACGGACCAGCCGGCAAACCTGGACATCGAAGTCGGGATCGGGCGCGACCTTGAGGTTGAAGTGCGCGTAGCCGCGCGCGAGGCCGGCCTCGACGAGGCGCGGAATCTCCTCAAGGCGCGGGCTCGAGACGGTCCAGCTGAGGGTGAGTTCCTCCGGCAGGGGCCGTCCCCAGAGCTCCGCGACATTGCGACCGGTGGCGCGACCGAGGAGATCGTGCAGGGCAAGATCGACGCCTGCCTTGGTCAGGGGATAGCCGGTGGAAAACGAACCGCAAATCTCGCGGTTCATGGCGGCGTGGATTCCGGCAAGATCCCGGGGATCCTGGCCGAGCACGGCGGGGCGGAGATAGTCGCGCAGCACAATCACCGCGGACTCAAGGCATTCGTAGGTCCAGCGCGCCACCGGCACACTCTGGCCCCAGCCCACGGCGCCGTCGTCGGTCGTGAGCTTCACGAAAACGGCCCCGCGACCGGGGCCCCGCGGCGTTTCGAGGAAGCGGAAGGAGCCGGCGACCGGGTAGACGACCGGGAAGATTTCAAAGCCGGTGATTTTCACGCAGGAGAGTGGGGGCGGAGACTCTACGAGGAGGGCGGTGCGGGCCGCAACCGGGATTGCACCCGCGGACGGGGCATGAGCGCGCAAAATGCCAAGAAACGCGCAGGGATCCGCCTTTGATGCCCCCGGTGAATTCGTACGATGGCGGCGCTGCCCGTTTTCCCCGCCATGATGAGCATGTATTTCCCGGCTGCGGCTTTCTCCCTTCCTTCGACGGACGCCTCCGGCCCGGTGAAATCGGCCCGTCGAGTCAACGCCCTTGGCTGGGCTGGGCTGCTTTTCGCCGCCCTGACCGCAGTCCTGCCCGTGACTGCGGCATCAGAGCCCACGGGGATCGCTCCCACGGCCATCGTAGCTTCCGGAGATGGGAAGAAACTCTATGTCGCGGCAGCGGGGCCGCGGAAGGTGCTGGTCCTTGATGAGCAGGGCGCGGTGGAACGGCAGATGGAGATGCCGGCGCCGCCATCCGGTCTGGCCCTGTCGCCGGACGGAACGCGGCTCGCGGTGACCTGTGCGGCGCCGCAGAGCATCGTCTGCCTGGTCGACACGGCGCGGGGGCGTATCCTGGAGCGCGTGCCCGCGGGCCACACGGCGATGGCGCCGGTGTTCAGCCCGGATGGCGAGTCGCTGTACGTGTGCAATCGCTACCAGCACGAAGTGCTGGTGGTGGCGGCCAAGTCGGGGCGAGTGACGGCGCGGATCCCGGTGGAGCGTGAACCCGTGGCGGCGGCGATCTCGCGGGACGGCACGCGACTCTGGGTGGCGAACCACCTGCCGGGGGTGGCGGCCAACGGTGCGCACGTCGCGGCGACCGTGAGCGTGATCGACCCCGCGGCGCGTGCAGTCGTGAAGTCGCTGCGGCTGCCCAACGGCGGCAATCTCGTCCTTGGCGTGGCGGTGTCGCCGGATGGCCGGCACGTGGCGGTGACTCACAACCTCGCGCGCTTCTATGTTCCGACCACGCAGCTTGAGCGCGGATGGATGAACACTGCCGGGCTGACCCTTTTCGATGCGGCGCGGTTGGAGGTCATCAACACGGTGCTGCTGGACAGCTTCGAGTCCGGCGCGGCCAATCCCTGGGCGGTCGCCTGGAGCGCCGACGGCCGGAACCTCCTCGTCACCCACGCGGGGACGCACGAACTGAGCGTGATCGATTTTCCCGCGCTGTTGGCCAAGCTGGAGGCGCTGCCGGCGGATCTGCCGCGGGGCCAGGCACCGGACTACACCCGCGCGACCAACGTCCGGAGCGACGTGCCCAACGATCTCGCCTTCCTCACCGGCCTGCGCCGGCGCGTGAAGCTGGGCGGCAACGGCCCCCGCGCCCTGTCGGTCTCCGGCGACCACGTGCGCGTGGCCGGCTATTTCTCCGACACGATCGAGACCGTCGACCTCGGGGCCCGGGTGCTGCGGCCGGCGTCGAGGGCGCTCGGTGCGTCCGGTCCGATGTCCGAGGTTCGCCGGGGCGAGATGTGGTTCAACGACGCCACGCTCTGTTTCCAGCAGTGGCAGAGTTGCGCCTCGTGTCATTCGTACGACGCGCGCGTGGACGGCCTCAATTGGGATCTCCTGAACGATGGCATCGGAAACCCCAAGAACGCCAAGAGCCTGCTCTGGTCGCACCGCACGCCGCCGGCGATGAGCCTGAGCGCACGCGAGTCGGCCGAGGTGGCGGTGCGGGCCGGCATCCGGCACATCCTCTTCGCGGTCCCCCCGGACGGGGTGGCGGCGGCGATGGACTCCTACCTGAAAGCGCTCCAGCCGGAACCGAGCCCGTACCTCGAGAAAGGCCGGCTCTCCCGCGCAGCGCAGCGCGGAAAGAAGCTCTTCGAGGACGCCCGGGTCGGCTGCGCCACCTGCCATCCCGGGCCCCTTTTCACCGACCTGAAGTCCTATGATGTCGGCACGGCCGGCCGGTACGACAAACCCGGCCTGCTCTTCGACACACCAACGCTGGTTGAGCTGTGGCGTTCCGGTCCCTTCCTCCATGACGGGTCGGCGGTGACCATCCGTGACGTGCTCAACGGGGCTTCCCGGGCCGGCAAGCACGGGCAGACCGGCCACCTGTCGCCGCAGGAGCTCGAGGAGCTCGCGGCCTACATCCTTTCCCTATGAAGGCAGAGCTTGGCGTGACCTCGGGCCGGCGCTCCGGCGGAACCCTGGGCTGGTGGGCGGTGATGCTGGCCGCGTGCGCGACGGGGGCGGCGTTTGCGGCGGCTCCGCCGGCGCCCCCGGCCGCCGTGCTGCTGCCGCAGTTTCGGGCGGGACCGATGGCGGGCGTGGCGGAGGTGGTCTTCGCCGTGCGCCGGGTGAACGAGACCGACGGCCACTGGTATGCCAACATCGGATACTATGCCCACGATCCCGACCGCAAGGCCTGGCGCGAGGGCACCCGCCTGGAGATCTGGCACGTGGCCACCGGTCGGGTCACGACCCTGCTGGCGGACGAGCGCGGCGGGATCCGCGATCCGCAGGTGCATTACGACGGGGGAAAGATCCTCTTCAGCTACCGCCGGGGCGGCACGGAGCAGTACCACCTGTACGAGATCAACCGGGACGGCACCGGACTGCGCCAGCTCACCGACGGCGCCTACGACGACTTCGAGCCCACCTACCTGCCCGACGGGGGCATCGCCTTCGTCTCGACGCGGTGCAAGCGCTGGGTGAACTGCTGGCTCACCCAGGTGGCGGTGATCCACCGCTGCGACGCCGACGGGGGCAACGTCCGTCCGCTGTCGAGCAACAACGAACACGACAACACGCCCTGGCCGCTGCCGGATGGCCGGCTCCTCTACACCCGCTGGGAGTACATCGATCGCAGCCAGGTCGATTATCACCACCTCTGGGCGATGAACCCCGACGGCACCGCGCAGATCAACTGGTACGGGAACCTGCATCCGAAGATCGTGATGATCGACGCGAAACCGGTGCCGAACACGGACAAGGTGGTCGCGATCTTCTCCCCCGGCCATGGCCAGCGGGAACACGCCGGGGAAATCGTGGTGGTGGATCCGAACGCCGGCCCCGACGTGGTCGCGTCGGCGCGCAGCATCACCAAGGGCAAACAGTACCGGGATCCCTGGGCGTTCTCCGAGGAGAGCTTCATGGCGGCGCTCGGCCCGGCCATCGTGCTGATCGATGGCAAGGGCGCGCAGCAGGAGGTCTACAAGCTTTCGGCGGACGAGGTGAAGGCCGGCTACCAGGTCCACGAACCCCGGCCGATCGTGCCCCGCCGGCGTGAACACCGCATACCCGATCGCACCCGTCTCCAGCAGCCGACGGGACGTCTCGTCCTGACCGACGTGAACACCGGTCGCAACATGGCGGGCGTGGCCCCGGGCGAAATCAAGAAGTTGCTCGTGCTGGAGTCCCTCCCGATGCCGATCCACTACACCGGCGGGATGGATCCCCTGAGTTACGGCGGCACCTTCACCCTGGAGCGGGTGGTGGGGACGGTGCCGGTCGAGCCCGATGGGTCGGCGTACTTCGAACTGCCGGCGTTGCGCAGTTTCATCCTGGTGGCGCTGGATCAGGACGACCTTTCGGTGAAACGGATGCAGAGCTTCCTGACCGTGCAACCGGGCGAGACCACGAGCTGCCTCGGCTGCCATGAGCAGCGAACGCGGACGCCCGGGATGGAGAACCTGCGGGTGATGGCGACGCGGCGGGCCCCGAGCGCCATCGAGCCGGTGCCGGGCGTGCCGGAGGTCTTCGACTACCCGCGCGATGTGCAGCCGGTGCTGGACGCCCTCTGCGTGGACTGCCACGGCTACGAGAAGACGCCCGCCGGCGGGCCCCGGGCGGGCCGGCTGGTGCTGACCGGGGATCGCGGCCCGATGTTCAGCCACAGCTACTACATGATGACGATTGCGAAGCTGTTTTCCGACGGCCGCAACCGCGCGGTGAGCAACTATGCGCCGCGCACGCTGGGATCGTCCGCCAGCCGGATCTTCCGGTACCTGGATGGCTCCCATTACGGCGTGCAGGCAAACGCACACCAGCGAAAGATCCTGCGCCTCTGGATCGAGAGTGGCGCGGCGTATCCGGGAACCTATGCCGCGCTCGGCACCGGCATGATTGGCGGTTACGCCGAGAACCAGCAGGTCGACACCGACGTCGCCTGGCCGACAACCGTGGCCGGGGCGGCCGTGATGCAGCGGCGCTGCGCGGCCTGTCACACCCAGCCCGGCCGGCTGCTGCCGCGGAGCTTTTCGGACGAACGCGGCCTTTCCTTCTGGAAACCGGACCCGGATGACCCGCGCCTCAATACGAGCCGGCATATCGTCTTCAACCTCTCGCGTCCGGAGAAGTCGCTGCTGCTGCTGGCGCCCCTGGCCGAGGCGGCGGGAGGGTGGGGGCTGTGCCGCGCCGAGGGCGAAGCCCGCGGTTCGGGCGTCCTAGCGTCGCGTGAGGATCCGGACTACCAGGCCCTGCTCGCGATGTGCCGGGCCGGACACGAGCACCTCGGGCGGATCAAACGCTTCGACATGGCGGGCTTCCGTCCCCGGGTTGACTGGGTCCGGGAGATGGTGCGCTACGGCGTGTTGCCGGCGCAGCCGGATCCAGCCGCGCCGATCGACTATTACGCGGTCGAGCAGCGCTACTGGCGGTCGTTGTGGTTCCAGCCCGCCGGGCAGTGAGGCTTCACCCAGGTCGGTCCGCCAGCCTCACGACGCGCCAGGCGGCTGCCGCAGCGCCGCGCGCGGGACGGGGTCGTCCCGCCCAGCTCTTCGGAGATAGAGTTCATCCGCTCACTCTGTAGGCGGGGCGACCCCGCCCCGCGCCAGGAGATCTCCGCAGCAAAGCGCGCGAGAGGCGGCCGTCTCGCTGCCCAGCTGAACGCTACCCCTTCTCCACGCGATCGCGGCCGCCGAAGCCGGTGAGAGCGCGGAAGTTCTCTGGCGACGTGCCGCGGGGAATCTCGCAGCCGGCGCCGATTGCCCACCAGGGGCCCGCCGCCTCCGCGCAGGCCTCGAGCGCGGAGGTGATCGTGGCGGGATGACCGAGTTTCATGATCTGCACCGGGTGCAGATTGCCGGCGAGCACCTGCGTGGCGCCGCATTTGGTGCGGGCGAGGGCGAGGTTGACCGGGTAGTCGACGTCGATGAGGTTGGCGCCCAGGCGAGCCATCGCGTCGATGAGATGGGTCGTGTTGCCGCAGATGTGCAACCGCACGGCGGCCCCGAGCGCGTGAATGCCATCGATCAGGCGCTTCTCGGCCGGCCAGATGAACTCGTCGTAAAGCTCGCGGCTAATCAGGGAGGCTGCGGCGTCGCCAATCCCAATGTAGTCCGCGCCGGCCTCCACCTGGGCCGCGGCATAGGCGAGTTCCATCTCCAGGATGAACTCCACCAGGTGCCGGACGAAGTCGGGATCGTCGTAGAAATCGAGCATCAGGTGGTTGATGCCGCGAAGGTCGGCCGCCTCCGCGCACGGACCCTCGACCCAGCCTTCCACGGCAAACGTGGACCCGGCGGCGCGCCGGAGCAGACGGACGGCCTCGACGCGGTTTGCCATCCGGCTGCCGGGACGATGCGGATCCGGGCGACGCAAGGTCGCGAGCCGCGCCGGATCCGCGAGCAGCGCGCGGCCTTCGTCGATCGCGGGAGGGGCATCGGGCGGATAAAAGACCTCCGCCCCGCAATCCGCGGCTTCGGTGGCGGGATCCGAGATGACGCTGACCTGGTCGGCGCCGAACTGCCGCGCGACGGCCAGTTGGGCCGCCGCCATGGTTTCCGCGCGGGTGGCGTAGTCGCGATAACGCACGCCGCCGAGATCGGCGGCCCACATCATCGTGATGGGCAGCGCGGGACGGACGTCGACCGGTTGATGGCGGAGGAAGGCAAGGAGACGTTCGCGGGGAGTCATCGGCGCGGAGGCGGTCGGAACGACCGCGGCTCCAGTTTGTCCGCCGGCGCCCCAACGACGCAACGGCCAACTGAGACGCCGCCGCGCCCCACCGGGCAAGGCCGGGGGAAAACGTAGCGGTTGCGCCGTCGGGTAGGTCGCGCCTTGCTGGCGGGCATGACCACCGATTCCGCTGCCGGGGAGCCGAACCGATCCGCCCAGTCTCCCGCTTCCGAGTCCCCAGGCGGAGGCCCGCCGGGCGGCTGGCTGCGGGCGGCACGGCTGGCTCGCGGGGTGCCGCAGCAGGCCCTCGCCACGAAGCTCGGTTTCAAGCGCCAGGCTTGGGCGCAGCTGGAGGCGTCGGAGGCGCGCGGCGCGATTTCCCTCTATTCACTGCGGCGAGCCGCCGACGCGCTCGGATACGATCTGGTGTATTATCTCGTGCCGAAGCAGGGGGCCAGCCGGGCGGCGGGATCGATGCGGGGGCCGCACACACCCTCGCGCGGCGCCGTGGAGGGAGACGTCGCAGCCGCCAAGGCGGAGGAACTGGCGACGGGTGGGAAATGGGCGGAGACGGAACTCCCGACGGAGCTGCGATAGTGCGGCCGGGTGCGCTCCGAGGCTGCGCGCTCAATCGGTCTTTTCCAACGCGCCGGCGTCGCGCTTGCCGAGCGGCGTCCTTCCGGCGAAGTCGCGGAGAAACGGCCCGCTGAACTGCCAGGCGTGGAGTTCGGCGATGTCGGTCCGGGCGTCCGCGAGGGTCCCGAGGGCGATGCGCAGAAAATCGATGTCGCCGCGGAAGTGACGGCCTCCAGGGGTGCCGCCGACGAAGAGATCGCCCGGATTGGCCAGCGAGTCGCCTGGACCAGGGCCGGCTGCGGTGCCGTTCTTTCGCCCGTCGACGTAGAGGGTGAGCGTGCGGGTGGCGCGGTCGGCCTCGGCGAGAATATGGTGCCACTTTCCATCCCGTAGCGAGGAAGACCCGGTTAACGCATGGCTGCCGGCAGGGGACGCGGCTTCGAAGATCACCTTGCCTTCGTGGTTCAAGCCGAGCCCGTAGCCGTGACCGCGGCGTTTCTCCACGAGCACCGCCGGAGTGGAGGCAGGCTCGGCGCGGAAGATGACCTCGAGGAGGAAATTGGTGTCGTGGATCTGCGGACTCTTGAAATCTCGGCCGGAGGCGGTGCGGGTTTCCGATGGCCGGCGGTCCCAACGGAAGTCGACCTTGTAGTCGAGGGACCGGTCGAGATCGGCGTTGGGGCAGGTTGCGAAACGCGTGGCGCCATCGAAACGCAGGGCCCCCCCCGTCCAGTCGTCGAGGGGGCTGGCCACGAAGGCGTCCGCGCCCCCGTGGACCACCGTGAGGGGAAAGGTGGGCAGGGTGTGGTAGTCGTCGCGACGGACATAGTACGGGGCCATGTACCAGTGCTCATCGAGGATGCGGGCGGGGGTGGCGGGGCTGGCGTGAAAGTGCCACTCGCCGACGGTGCCGTGGAGCGCCCACGGGACAAAGACGCGGGCGCCCCGATCCACCACGGCGGAATCGGCGGTAGGGCGAAAGTCCCGGTTGGCGGGGTCCAGGAGCGGCGGTCGCGGGGCGATCACCCCGATTTCCCCGGCGAGGGCGCCGGCGCCGGTGAGGGCGCGGCGGCTGTCGTCGAGCGTTTCGTGCCACTGGCCCGAGGGCTTGAAGGCGGCGAACTTGCCGGTGATGCGGTGGAAGACGTTGCCGGCGATCGCATTGGTCTCGAGGGCGTAGTGTTCCCGGGCCGGGCCGGCGTCGGCTTCGTTGCCCTGCGCGGCCGAACGCGCCGGCGTCGTGTGCCAGAACACCCAGTCGCCGATGCCGTCCCAGACATTGCCGAGGAACTTGTTGCGGCCGGCCTGGGGAGCCTGGCGGCGGGTGCCTTTGACGAAGTTGTACGCGGTGTTGTTGAAGAAGGCGTTTTCGTAGCTGATGATCTCCTGGAACATCGCGGTGGCGCCGACCGGGCTCCAGGGATCGGCGCTGAGTCCCCAGCCGATGTTGTTGAAGTAATAGTTCTTGAAGGCGCCATCGAGGTAGTAGGCCATGCCGAAGCGGGCGGCGCCGGGGCGGTTGGGGTTGTTCCTGCCCTCCTGCCAACTCGCGTTGCGGAAACCGCCGGGATTGCCCGAGACGTTGTTATACACGTAGGCCGGGCCACCCTGCCACGTCTCGATGTTGCCGCAGTCGTCGCCCGTGCGGATGCCATCGGTCACGCGGTTGTGGTGGATGAGAATCCGGGTGAGGGGCACATCGCGGGTGTTGCCGCTGATCTTGGCGCCGTGGACATTGATGCCCGCGTGCCACGGGCGCTCGATGATGTTCCCCGCCACCTCGAGGGTCTGCGCATTGCCGACGTCGATGGCGTTGCCGGAGCCGACGCGCGCGGGACGCTGGCCCACGCGGGCGAGGAAATTGCGCAGGATGCGGACATCGTAGAGGTGGCCGCCCTCGTCGGGCAGGGCGTGGCCCCACTGGATGCCCTCCTGGATCGCGATGCCGTGGTGATCCGTGTCGCGGATGGCGCAGTCAGTGACGGCGACGCGATCGAGGGGGCGACCCGGGGTGACCGCCTTCATCAGGATGGCGGAGTTCACGTGTTCGAAGGTGCAATGCGCGATGGTGAGATCGCGGCCACCGCCCCAGACGCGGATCGCGGCGGGGTGCACGTGTTCCTTGAGCGCGAACTTCTCGCCCCAGGGCAGTTCGGTGAGATTCCAGGTGACGTTGGTGAAACGAAAGACCAGGCCGGAGATGACGAGATGGTCGCGATCCGCAAGGTGGAGGAGCGTGCTCTCGCGCCCGGCCTCGAAGGTTGCGTCATTCGGATCGATACCGGCGGGTGGGATCAGGTGGAGGCGGCCGCCGTTCCCGCGGCGCTCGAACCAGAACTCGCCCTCGGGATCATCGAGGTAGTGCGGCTTGTCCTCGAGGTAGTAGCGGTGATGACGGGCGATCTTGCGCGAACGGGCGCTGCCGAGGTAGCCCTCGAAGCCCAGACCCCGTTTCTCGCCGTCGAAGCCCTGCACGTAGGAGGGGTAGGGCGTTCCATCCACCCATCCGAACTCGGCCCAGATGATCGCGCCCAGATACAGGTCGCGGGAACCGGTGAGATGACGGGTGTCGATGCCGAGGACGAGTTCCTTGCCCTGCTCGTTGCGCATGAACACATCGAAGGACTTCCCGCCCGGGTAGTCCCACGACCACCACTCGCTCTTGATATCCTCCGGATCGGAAATCTTCCAGTTGGGCAGCCGGGCGAGGGGAATCCGCGAGGCGGTGGCGCCACGTACGAGCCAGAGCGTCCGGGGAACGTAGTCGAGATCACGATACCAGACCCGAGCCGGCGCGGGCAGGTCAGGGTGGGTGGCTCCCCGCGTCCATCCGCCGGTGATCCGGGCGGCCCCGCTGAGCACCGCTTCGCCGTCGCCCCAGCCGGGGTCGGACGTGAGCCGGATGGGCTCGGCGGT
Source organism: Verrucomicrobiota bacterium (assembly GCA_016222805.1). GTDB lineage: Bacteria > Verrucomicrobiota > Verrucomicrobiia > Opitutales > Opitutaceae > ER46. Next base: position 342,014 of record JACRQG010000011.1, read on the forward strand.
GGCGCCGCTGTCGCGGGCGATCAGGCGCCCGCGGTAGGTCACCCCCCGCTTGAAGAGGTAGGTGTGGATCCCGGTGCAGGCGGCGGCAGCGGCGCGGGCGGAGGGATCCCACGGATGATGCCGCCACGCGGAGGCAGGGGTGAGCCCGTCCCTCTGGTCGTCTCCTCCCTCGAAGTCGATGTAGCGCCGCGAAGGGCCGCTCGCGAAAGTGAAGGGCTGCGGCGACCAGACGAGGTCGCCGGTCGGCAGGACGCGGGCGTGCGGCGTTTCCCACGAATAGCGGGTCGCGGCGCCGGTTGTCGATCATCCAGGGAACAGGCCAGAACGCGGGCGAGAGAATGGCGATTCCGGTCGCCAGCAGGAACAGGGAATGGGGCGGTGCGGACCAGCGGCGGTCCGCCGAGAGGCGGAGGGGCACAGGGCGAATCACCCCGACAGCGGACGCCGCGGCGGCACGTCCGTCAACGCGATTGGGACCGCGGCCGCGGTCCGTTGCGATCCAGCGTTGCCAAAATCGGGCCGATGCGCCGGGCTAGGCGGTGCCGGCGTGGCCGGTTGCCGGCGCGCCCCCTCCTTTTCCCCTCCGCATGATGCCAGCCCCGATGTCTGCTCGCTTTTGCCGGTGTGTCGCTTGGTTGGCGACGTTTGCCGCCGCTGGTGCCGCCGAGCCCGCCCGCGTTCCGTCCGCCAGCGAGGTGGTGGAACTCAGCCCCTTCGAGGTGAACACCAGCCGTGATGTGGGGTACGCGGCGGAGAACACGCTGGCGGGAAGCCGGCTCAATGCGCGGCTGCGCGACACCGCCGGTTCGGTCGCGGTGCTGACGAAGGAGTTCCTCGATGACCTCGCGATCACGGATCTGCAGGGAATCCTGGAATACTCGGTGAACGCGGAGCTCGACACGAACGCGTGGCAGGCGACCTCGGAACAGAACCCGATGATCACCGGTGAGAACCTGCTCACCCGCACTTCCATCCGGGGCCTGGCGGCGAGCCAGGGCATGGACTATTTCATGAGCATCACGAACATGGACCCCTATCGGGTGGGCCGGTTCGAGGACACGCGGGGTCCCAACAGCATCCTGTTCGGCATCGGGGCGCCGGGCGGACTGCTCAACCAGACCTCCAAGTCGGCTGCGCTGCACCGGCACAGCGCGACGCTGCGGTACGGGTTCGGTTCGTGGGATCGCAGCCGGGCGGAGTTCGATGTGAACCGCGTGCTGGTGCGAGACCGGCTCGCGGCAACCGTCGCGGCGGTCCAGCAGGAGAACGGCGGCTGGCGGCAGTTCGATTTTCAGGACAAGAAACGGCTCTTCTCGTCGGTGGTCTTTCGCCCGGTCCGGGCCCTGACCTTGCAGGCCATGGGGGAGGTGGGGCGCGATCAGGGGGCGGTGATGAAGAGCACGCCGCCGACGGACGCGGTGCTGGCGTGGCTGGACAACCGCAACGCGCGCGGCGTGTCGGCAGTGACGGTGGCACCGACGACGGCCGCACCGAGCGCGGCCCTCGTGGCGCTCGGGATTACGGCGCGCAACGGCACCAGCGGGGGATTGAACCGGCGGGCGACCTGGATTGAGAACGACGGCACCATCTTCGATGCGATCGGCACGTACCTGACCGGGAGCTACAACACGGCCGGGGTGCGCGCCCCTGACGGCACGCCTGGTGCGACCGGCGGCGGACTCATGATTAACGACCCCTCGGTCTACCCGCGCTGGGCCAACGCCGGCGGTCCGGGCATGCGCCGCGAGCAGAAGCTGTACAACTACACGTTCAGCGCCGACTGGCAGCCGCTCCGATCCCTGGCCGTGAACGTCGGCCAGAACTACCAGCAGACCACGCTGACGAGCCGCATCCTGGTCGCCGCCAACCCGACGCTGCGCGGGGAGCCGAACCGGACGCTGGGTTTGAACGGCCCGGCGAATCCCTATGCGGGACAGCTCTATTTCGAGGGCAACTGGCGCGGGGACATTCATTATGGGGAGTTTCGCGAGACGCGCGTGGCGGCTACGTACTCGCTGGCCAGCCGCCAACGCCCTTGGCTGGGCCGGCACCGCCTGGCCGGCGCGTGGTCGACCTCGCAGCAGGTCGACCTCCATGCGCTCTCCTGGCTTTCGCTCGTCGGGAGTCCGTTCAACGCAACCCCGAACAACGCCAACAACCAGGTGGCGCTGCGGAACTACGCCACCGAGGGCGACTATGGCACCTATCGGGTCGGAGACTGGCGGCGCGTGCCGCAGAAGTTCACCTTCGGCGGGCGGACCTTTGACCTCGCGTTCGTCAACGACAGCGCCGGGGCCAACAACAGCGGCATGAAGCAGACCAACGACTCCGGACTAGGCGTGCTGCAGAGCTATCTGTTCAAGGACCGGCTCGTGACGACCTTCGGCGTGCGACGGGATCAGGTTGAGATCACCCAGTTCGGGTACTACCGCGATGCCGTGATCGGCGATGCGATCGACAAGGATCCCGCGAAGGCGTCGGTGAACCGCCTCACCGCCCGCACGCAGTCGACCGGCGCGGTGTTTCACGTGACGGAATGGCTTTCGCTGATCGCGAACCGCTCGTCCAACACCGGGGTGCCGCCGCTCGCGCGGACCGTCTTTCCCCTCGGCCAGCTGGCGCCGCTGTCCCGCGGCAAGGGGGAGGATGTCGGCATCGGGCTGGACCTCCTGGACGGGCGCGTGAGTGCCCGGCTCTCCTACTTCACCGGCGAGGAGAAGGGGCGCATCACCAGCTCGGGACTCGGGGGCGCCCCGGCGCGCAACCAGCGGGTGACGGATGCCTTCGCCTCGGTGCTGGTCGGCGCGGGGCGGCCCTTCACGGCCGAGCAGTGGACCTCCGTGACGCGCGAGCTCAATCCGCCCGTCAACGCGATCGCGTCGGATTTCCTCACCGAAGGCTACGAGGCCCGCATCACGACCAATCTCACCCGCAACTGGCGCCTTGTGCTGAACTACTCCTACACCGACTCCGGCCGCACCAACGTGGCCAACGAGCTGGCGGATTGGTACGGGCTCAAGAAGGCGGAAGGCGTGCTGATGGTGCAGGGGGCCCGGCAGTTGGCCGATGGGCGGTATGTGGTGGACCCCGGGGCGTACCAATCGGGGGGCACGGTGGCGCGTTGGATCGAACTCGGAAACCGGAGCCCGGCGGCGAACCTCTCGAATCTGGCGACGGGCACGGGCGGCGTGACGGTCGCCCAGGAGATCTTCGATTTGGTGGACACCTTGAACGACACCAAGGAGCAGGAGGAGAAACGCTGGGGCGTGCGGCCCCACAAGGTGAGTTTCTTCACGGCGTACGACTTCAAGGAAGGGTGGGCGAAGGGGATCACCGTTGGCGGCGGCTGGCGTTGGCGGAGTGCCAACGTGATCGGTTCCGATTCGCGCGGACGCGAAATCACCGGAAAGGAAATTGGCGCGGCGGACGCCATGCTGGCGTATTCCTGGAAGGTACCGCGGCTGCCGGGGCGCGTGCGGCTTCAGGTCAATGTGGCGAATCTCCTCAACGACACGAAGATCATTCCGGTGCGGCTCTCCACGAGCGACACCGTCCCGGATGGCTTCCAGCTTCCGGGCGGGCGGGGCCAGGCGTACAGTCGGTACGACCTGGTCGCACCCCGCGAATACCGGCTGACGACAACTTACTCGTTCTAATCGCATGAAAACTCCCTTCCCTCACGCTGGGCGTTGGATCCTCGGTGCGGCTGGCCTCGGCCTGGCCGCGCTTTCTTCGCTGTCGGGTGCGGAATCCGCCCCCGCCGCGCCGGTCTCCCCGCCGGCGGCCAAACGCAAGGCCCCGGACGTCATCTATGTTCCCACGCCCCAGGCGGTGGTGGACAAGATGCTCGAGATGGCGGAGGTGAAGGCGGGCGATGTGGTTTACGACCTCGGATGCGGCGATGGCCGCATTGTGGTCACGGCGGCGAAGAAGTACGGCGTCAAGGCGGTGGGCTACGACATCGATCCGCAGCGTGTGAAGGAGGCGCGGGAGAACGTGAAGGCGGCGGGCGTCGAGCACCTCGTGCGCATCGAGGAGGCGGATGTGTTCACACTGGATCTGCGCGAGGCTTCGGTGGTGACGCTGTACCTCCTGCCCGCCCTCAACGTGCGGCTGATGCCGCAGCTCGCCAAGCTGAAGCCGGGCTCGCGCATCGTCTCCCACAACTTCGACATGCGCGGAGCCAAGCCCGTGGAGGTGAAGCAGGTCTCCGTGTCGCCGGGCGAGGGTGGGGATGCCCTGTACGACGAGGATGCCGATCACACCGTCTACAAGTGGATCGTGCCGTGGGAACCCGAGCTGCCGGCGCGGTAACGTCAGGATCAGCGGCGTACCGGCGCTTCCGGGCCTAGGGTCCGGGCGCTGGCGTCGGCCCCGGCCGGTGCCTCCAGAAAGTCCCCGGGGAGAATCAGCGAGAAGACGGTGGCGTTCGGAGTTGAGCCATAGACGACCCGTCCCCCCATACGCAAGGTGCAGGCCTGGGTGATGTGCAGGCCAAAGCCCACGCCACCGCCGGGCGAGCGTTTGCGCGGCACAAAAAGGTGGCGGACCACTTCGGCCCCGAGCTTGGGGCCGCGGTTGATCACATGGATCCAGCGCCGTCCGCCCCGGGCGCCGACACTCACGGTAACCGGGGTCTGCGGGGCGCTGTACTTGAGCGCGTTGCGGACCAGTTGGCTGAGAGCGTGGCGAAGGAGCACGGGGCAGAAACTGGTGGTGGCCTCGCCGCCGCGGAGCACGACGCCCACGCGACCGATGGCGCCGTTGCCCACCAGGTGGGGGTCGGTGACCACGCTGCGGACAAACGCGAAGAGGTCCGCCCGGCTGAAGACTGCGGGTTCCGCGGTGCTCTCGAGCAACACCCGGAGGCCCCGAATCAGGTCGCTCATGACATTGACGCCCCGGTGAATCTGCTGGAGCGCGAAGGCGTGGGTGGAACTGTCCGGGGTGTTGTGCTTGATGAGTTCGAGGCCGCTGGCGACGACCGTCACCGCGTTGGCGATCTCGTGCAGGGCCACGCCGTGGATCAGATCGCGCTGATGAAGAGCCGCCCGCTCGCGCTCCAGCGCCTCGAGCAGGGCGGTCTCAATGCGGGTGAAGCCGTCGTTCATGCGGCCGACGACATCCGCGTGGCATCGGCGCGAGCCAGCCGTCCGGATGCTTCCAGGCGCTGCCAAGTTCGCGAGTACAGGGCGAGAAGCACCTCGGCAATGTCGTGGTCGCCAAGGTGGCCGCGTTCATAGGCGACGCGCGTGAACGCGATGGCGGAGGCCCGCCCGTGTTCAAGATCCAGACGGCGGATCTGCGCGAGGAGATCGGGAGAGGCGAGGGTCATTTACCAAAAGAAGAAGTCCGCGCTGGGTTGGAGGTAGTCCCGGGTGGGCATCGCCACCGCGCAGCGCCATACCGTGGCCCAGCGCGACCACGGCCCCGGAATCTCCCCATCGAAGACCGGCTGCCATTTCGGCGCCGGCCGGTCCGCCTTGCGGGCCAGGCGTTCGCGAAAGCGCGCGTGCCCCTCGTCCGAGGAGAAGAAGAGCGCGCGTCGTTCCAGGAAATTCGCGACACTCACAATCGCACCCTTGGCGCGGTGCGCGGTGATGACGAAGTCCGCCCGGGCGAGTTCGACGGCGGCCCGGCAGGCGGCCGAGGCGAGGGTGCTCCCGGCGGCGTGGCCGAAGGAAACCCCCGCGCGGGTCTTCTGGGTGAGAATCACCACTTCGCCTTCGCCGGCGTTGTGGCAGATGCGAATCAGATCCACCCCGGGAAAGGGCGAGGGCCGAAGTTCGGCGTCGAAACGTCCGTCCCACCAGGAAATGACCGCATAACGCTCCAGGGCCTCCATCCGCGCCCGGCGGGCGGCCTGGGAGCGGAGGAAGCCGGGGAAGGCGGCCATGCCGTTCGAACTGCGGTCGACATCAAACCCGTACTTCGCGGCGTCGCTGCTCCGGTACTTGGCGAGGAAGGCCCACCGCTCCAGGGCTTCCGAAATCGCCATGTGGCAGGCGGTGGCCGGGGTGTCGGCGGAACCCGTGCCGTCGGCATGCCCGTACAGGGCATGGGTCGGTTTGCCGATGGAGAGTTCCGGCCGGAGGAACGCATTGGCCTGTTGCTGGGGCTTGCCCAGCACCGAGCAGACCGAAGTCGTGACCCGTTCGATGGGGCCGCCGTCCGCGGTGAAGACGTTGCGGTAGCGGACGGCGGCGAGCGAGAGACTCATGGAATGCGGGAGGGCCGAGGGGGCGTCACTCGGGGTCGATGTAGCAGGCGACGCAGGGGTCTTCGGGCCGGGCCAGCTCATCCGTGGCGGCGATGGATTGGGCGTGCTGGCAGACCGGATCGATGCGGGAGGCGAGTTGTTCGAAGCCGGCGAGCAGCGAGGTCGTGGCGAGAAGGCCGCAGAACAGGGCCGAGAGTTTTGCGAATGGTCTCATGGCAGCGGTAGATTCGCATTGCCTGGGGAGATCGAGGGATGGGAGATTCTCCCCTACTTGGGATGAAAGCGGTCCCCCGAATCCGAGTGAGTTTTGTGCTTGCACTCCTGGCGGTCCCGGTGGCCGCAGCGGAGTTCGGTCCCCTGCTTGTCGGCCTGGAGATTCCGGACGCATTGCGGCGCCGCCCCATCTGGTGCGCCGCTCCGCTTCCCGGAGGGCACCTGGCGGTGGGATTCGAGGGCGGGGTGGCGGTTGGGGTGCCGGGTGGAGCCTGGCAGACTGTATCCGCGCCGGGTGGACGCACCGTCCGGGTGATCCGCCCCGCGCACGAGCGGGTGCTGGCCGCCGGTTTCGGGTTCTGCGCGATCGTGCGGGCCGGTGGATTGCAGCTCGTCGAGGGCATGAGCGGGGAGTATGCCGACGCGGAGGCAGTTCCGGAGGGCTGGCTGGTGGCAGGGAGCGACGGGGCCTGGCTGGTGAATCCGGACGGGGTTGCCCGCCAGGTTTGCCCGCCGCCGGAGAATCTCAGCGGCCTCCAGACGTTGCTGCTCGTGAGCCGGGGCGAGGTTCTCGTGAGCGTCCGGGGCCGACCCTTGCAGGCATGGCGCGGCGGCCGCCTGGAGGAGCATCGCCCAATTCGCGCCCCGGGTGGTGGCCGGCTTTACCGGACCTCCGGCTCCTTGGAGTTGTGGGATACCGGGGTATGGGATCCGGCGGGCCGGATCCCGTGGCTGGCACCTCCCCGGGAGGCTGCGGAAAAAAGCGGCGGGTATGTCGGCCTCGCCGATTTCGACAGCGTCGTGCTCGCCGCCACGTATCACGGGGGGCTGGCTGCGCACGACCGCGGGACGGGGAGGGGGCTGTGGCAGTGGCGCGACGGCGGCAACGTCTTCGGCTTGCAGCGCCACGGCGGGGATGTGCTGGTGAGCACTGCCTTGGGAGTATTCAACGTGGCCGACCCGGTGAGGGTCGGGCAGGTGCCGCTGCGCAATGTTCGCGTGGCGGAGCTGTTGGTCGATGCTCAGGGAGCAGCCGAGTTGGTGACCTCCTCGGGGGTGTTGCGGCTCCTCCGTGATCGCGTGGAAGAGAGCTCAGAATCCTGGCCGGTGCGCGGCGAAATGGCGGTGGAGGGGGCAAACCTCCGGTTCGCCGGCGTACAGAAAGGACTTCGCAGCCGCTTTCTCACCGGCGCGGTGCAGCTCCGTGATACCGCCGCCGTCTCCCTCAGCCACGAGCTGGTGCTCATCTCCCGGAACGGGAGGAGTGTGACGGTGCCGCTCGAAGGGCTGGTCGGGGCGGTGGCGACGGATGGCAACCGGATCTTTGCCGGAACGGCCATGAAGGGTGTTTATGTCGTGGAACCGGAGGGGCGAATCGTGGCGCGGCACGGCACCGGACGCGCCACGGTCAGCGAACTGGGCCCGGGACGGGTCGCCCTGCTGTTCTGGGATGGCGAGGTGATCGACTCCGATGGCCAGCGCCTGGGCAAGGTGCCAGAGGGCAATCCGCTGGACGCGGCCCTCGTGCAGGGTCGCGTGGTCGTTCTGGCCACCCGGGCGGAGGGAAGTCCCGTGTTGGGCTGGCTGAGTCCGACGGAGTGGGCGCCGATCGAAATTCCAGGCTTGGCGGCGGTGGGCGCGGAGCAGATTGCGGCCTCGGACGAATTCTTGTTTGTCGCGGGGCCGAGCGGGATCCTGCGGATGCGCCTGCCCCTGGTGGCGTCGAATGCTCCCACGGCGTCGTGGAGCTGGTCGGCGGAAACGCAGGGCCGTGAAGTACGGTTGCCGGATCCGGAGTCGGACGAAGTGCGGCTCCGGGTGCCGGGGATGGATCTTCCTCCCGCACCGGCGACGACCTTTCGCCTGCGCACTGGCCGGGGAGAATGGATAACGCTGGCCCCCGGCGCCACCCATCGCCTGGTCGTGGGTGCCGGTGCGACCCCGGTGGAGCTGACGGCGGAGCGCAACGGGCGCGTGGACCGGCAGGAGTTCGTGGTGATTCGTCCGCGACCGTGGTATCAGCGACCGTGGGCCTGGCCGATCCATGTCGGCGCCCTGGGCCTGGTAGTCTTCGGCCTGGCGCGCTGGCGGACCCGCCACCTCGAGCGGCGCACGCGGGAGTTGGAGGCCCGGGTGAAGGAGCGCACGGAAGAGCTGCAGAAGGCCAATGCCGTGAAGGAGGAGTTTCTCGCCAGCATCAGCCACGAGATTCGCAATCCCCTGAACGGCGTCGTCGGGATCTGCGAGATGCTGGCGCGGCGCGACGTCGGTGCGCGGGAGCGGATGCTGGTGCGCACTCTGGGTGGCTGCGCCGACCAGCTGCGTTCCATGCTCGACGACATTCTCGACTTCTCGCAGCTGGAGCGAAAATCGCCGAACCTCACCAATGTGGATTTTGACCTGGTGGCGCTGGTCGAGGAGTGCGCGCGGGTGATGGATCCGGATTTGCGGGCCTGCTCGCTGCTCCTGCCGGAACAGGCCTGCTGGTTGCACGGGGACTCCGGCAAGTTGCGTCAGATCGTCTGCAATCTCATCTCCAACGCCCTGAAATACGGCGTGCCCCGGGAGGCGGGCGTGGAGGTGAAATTGAAGGCGGAGGCCGGCGGGCGGGTCCGACTGCGGGTCGCCGTGCGGAACACAGGCCCGACCATTCCGGCCGTCGAACTGCCCCGGCTGTTCGATTCGTTCCAGCGCGGGTCGCAGACCGCGGGAGTGCCGGGCTCGGGCTTGGGGCTGGCCGTGTGCCGGCGGCTGGCCAATGCCCTGGGGGGACATCTCACCGCGGCGAGTACGGAAGGCGTGACGGAATTTGCGTTGGAGGCACTGCTGCCCAGCTCGCAACCGCCGGCCAGCGTCGATCATACTTCCGCCCCGGTTTCCCGGGCCCTGGCCATCGAGGACGAGGACTACAATCGAATCGTCCTGGGGGACGTGTTGCGGATGCTGGGTTACTCGGTGGACTGGGCGGTGGATGCGGCGGCGGCTTTGCGACTCGCAGCCGAGAGACCGTATGACCTCGTGCTGACCGACTGGCGCCTGCCGGACATGGAAGGGGGCGAACTCTGCCGCCGGCTGAACGCGCTGATGCCGGAGCCCAAACCCCCCGTCATTGCCGTCACGGCCTACGCGTCGAGGGAGAAACTGGAGGAGGCCCGGGCGGTGGGAATGGCGGGATTCGTGACCAAGCCCGTGACGCGCGAGAAGCTGGAAACCGCCATCCGCGGCGTGGGAGTAGGCCAGGTGCCGCGGCGGTCCCTGGATACCGACGTGGCGCCCGCGGGGAGGGCGGGACCGCTGGCTCAGCTGGGGGACCTGGCGCCCTCTCCCGCGGAATGCGCCGATCGTTTGGCGGGAAAATGGCGGGCGTTGCTGACCCTGGCGGATCTTCAGGATCCGCGGACAGCCAAGGAGGCGCACAGCTTGCGGTCGCTCCTGCTGATGGTGGGGGACGAAGCCGCGGCGGACCAGTTGGCCTTGATAGAGACCGCCGCTGATGCCGGCGAATGGGCCGATGTCAGGCGCCTGCTGCCCATCGCAGCCGAGGATGTCGGCGCGATCGAGTCGCGTTTGCGGCGGTAGCCCGCACCCCGGGCGGTTACCGGCGCCGCTGATGGTGCGCCGCGGCGGCGGTCGAGTCGTGCACCACCCCGTGGCGGATTGCGTAGTCGATCAGTTCCTCCGCCGAATGAAGGTCCAGCTTGCGCATGATGCGCTTCCGGTGATCGGCGATCGTGGCGAGCGCCGACCCGGTGAACTCGGCGATCTCCGCGTTGCTGAACCGCTGGCCAAGAAGCGCGAGCACCTGAATTTCCTTGGGGCTGAGGAGCTTCGTCGGGGCCAGGGGGTCGCGACCCGCCGCCTGGATGATCTCCATCACGCCCCGCGAAAAGACCATCCGACCGGCGATCGCGTGCCGGATGACGGCAACCAGTTCCGCTTCGCCGTCGCCCTTGTGCACAAGACTGATGCCGGCGGCCTGGAGTCGCTTGAAGGGAAAGGCGGCCTTGATGGAACTGAGGGCGACGATGGCCCCGCGGCCCCCGGACTGGGCCCGCTGCACCGCCCAGTCCAGCGTGGAGCCATCGCCCAGCTCGATGTCCAGCAATACCAGGTCCGCCCGCCGCAATTCGGTCTCCTGGGATTTCAACTCCGCCATGGAACCGACGGCAGTGAGCGTCGTGACGCTGAAATGACGGCGCAGCAATCCGGCGAGATAGTCACGCACGAGAGTCTGATCTTCGATGACAGCGACGTGCATAGTCTCGTCGTTATCGGCACATTCGACGCTGGACAAGACTCCGATGGCCGTGGCTTTGCGGGCGAAGCCATTGATGCAGAGCGGGGTCGGTCGCCCGCTACCCGGGGCCGGTAGGGCACATTCCCTAGGTAGGAATCCCCTTAAGCGCCCGGAATCTGTGCCGACTAGAGGTTCCACGCCCCGATGATCGCAGATCTCGTCATGCCTCCTGGTTGCACGCTTTCCCCCGACGGATTGGTGCGGGACCTGCGTCATCTGCCCTCGGCGCCTCGCGTGCTGCCGCGGCTGAAGCAGTTGCTGAGCGACGGCAATTCGGCGATGCATGAGATCGTCGGGCTCATCCGGTTGGACGCGGGAATCGCCGCCCGCGTCCTGCAGGTGGCCAACAGCGCCTATTTCAGCAAAGGGTCCCGCTGTCTCACGGTCGAAGAGGCCGTGCATCGGGTGGGCTACGATCAGGTCTTTGAACTCGTGTCGTTCGCCGTCGCCTCCCAGGTGCTGGTGCGACCCTTGGAAGTTTACGGCTTGGATGCCGACGAGCTGTGGCGCATGTCGGTGGCCGGGGCGCTCGCCGCCGAGGTGCTGGCGGAGCGTCTGGCACTGGAGCGGGATGTGGCGTATACGGTGGGTCTGCTCCACTGTGTCGGCATGGTGGCGGTTGACGAGTGGGCGTTGCGCAACGCCCGCTCCCTCCGCCTCTCGCGGGGACCGTTTCCCGTGGAAGCTTCGGCCGAGGAACGGACGAAGCTGGGCTTCACCCAGGCGGAGGCCGGCGGAGCGCTGCTGCGGCTGTGGGGTTTTCCCGTGTCAATCGTGGAGCCGGTCCGTTGGCAGTATCTCCCGCGGGGCTCCGTCGGCCATGCGCGGATGGCCACCTTGCTCTCGACGGCGAAGTGGCTGCGCAACCTGGTCTGCCATCAGCCGGCCGAAGCGCCTGCCCCGGCCGCACTCAAGCTCCTGGGTCTCGAACAGGAGGCGCTCGAAACCCTGGCCACAGAGGTGGAACAGCGACTGCAGGAGGTCGACTCGATCCTCTCGACCGGCGAATCTGCCGCAGTCGACCGGCGGGCCTTCCCGGCCCGCGCGTGGAACAGCTGACGGCGCCAACGCGGCCCGGAGACGTGCCGTTTCGGTCCGGACGGAGGATTCGGCGCGGTCGAAACACCGTTTCGACGGCAACTGCGTCCGGGTGCGCCTGGCTACGAGCAGCGGGCGTAGATCTTCTGCAGCATCGAGGCCGAGGAGGCGGCGGCGGGACTGGTCTCGGGCCGCCCGCGGGTGAGGCTGAAGCGGAGGAGGAGTTGCTCGTTCTCCTTGTCGAGCTGGAGAATCTGGAGAATGCGGCTGCGGGTCTTCTCGAGTTCCGCGCGCAGCTCGGGGCCGCGGGCCGACGACGCGGGAATGGCACGCAGATTCAAAAGGGACTCATCGAGCCGGCCGAGCATCTGTTGCTTGCGGGCAAGAAAGGCGGAATCCGGGCTGCGCTGATGCTGGCGAAGGAAGCGGTTTTCATCCATCGCCAGCTGGTGAAGCTCGTCACAGAGCTTGTGATGGTCGGCGATGGCGTCGAGGGGAGTCATGGCGTGGTCGGCGAACCGGAAGGTGAGGGCGGGGCGGCCGGAGCGGAGGTGGGAGTGGGGGCGGAAGTGGGGCCGGCGGGAGTCGGGGAGGTAGGAGAGGATTTGTCTCCCGGCACAGTGAAGTGCGACGAGACTTGCTGGTCGATGCGGTCGCGCCAATTGAGGTGCTCGATCCGCCAGGTGGCAAGCCGGCCGAGTTCGGCGAATTCCGGTGCCGGAGGCGAGCCCACGGCGCCCACGATGTCGCGATACGACTGGCGGGCGCGCTCAACCGCGCCGAGCCGTTCGTAGCACAGGGCGATCTGGTATTGCAGTGGCAGCCGCCAGGCGGGTTCGGGGGCAAGTTCCACGAGACCGGCGTAGATCAGCTGGGCATTAAAGGTGTCGCCGCCTTCAAAAAAGTCGTTGGCCAGTTGGTTCCCGGTGCGGCGCTGCCAGTAGGCCCAGCGCTTCGGGTCCTGATGGGTGCGCCCCTTCTCGGCGCGGAGGAGTTCGAGCGTAGCCTGGAGGGCTTCCTGCGGGCGCTTCAGGTCACGAAGGGTGACGGCGAGGAGGTAACGCGCCTCGGGGATGTTCTCATCCGCGGGCGCCTGATCGAGAAAGCTCCGGAGGTTGGTCACCGCTCCCTCGAGATCCCCCTGGAGCCGCTGGGCCGAAGCCGCCATGAAATGGGCGCGGGCGCGGTCGGCCGGCGCCAGTTCCAGGAGACGCAGGCGGGTAAAGTACTTGTGCGCCTCGGCAAACTCGCCGGCCTCAAAATGCGTCTGGGCGATCTCGAACTGCGCGGTCTTGGCGAGGAGCTGGTAGTGCTCGAAGTTCCCTCCGCTGATCTTCAGCGTGGAATTCAGGACGCTGTAGAACCGGGCGATGGCGGGCTTGTGAATGCCCAGGGCCCGCAACGACCGGCCGAGATCAAGCAGGGCGTCCGGAGAGCGCTCGTCGAGGGGAAAGTCCTTCAGGAAGCGTTCGTAGATCGCCACCGCCTTCGTGAGCGTACCCTGTTTCCGGTGCATCCGGGCCAGGGCCAGCAGCGCGGCCTTGATTTCCGATTCGGGCGTGCGCGGTGCCTTCAGCACCTGGTAGAACGCAATCTCCGCCGCCCGGTAGTCCCCGCGATCGGTCAGGCTGATGCCGAGCTTGATCAGGTTCTCTTTCTCGGGCCCGCCCTTGGCCGGACTGGCTGGCGGCGCCGTGACCGGTGCTTCGGTTGGGGTTGCCTTGGCTCCCACCGTGCCTCCAGGGGCTTCCGCAACCCCGGCGTGGTTCGCCACAGGCGCCGCGGGGGCGGCAGATGCCATGGTTTCCTGGCTGGCCGAAGACGTCGGGGATGGCGGGGGGGCCGATTCCGAGGCAGCCGGAGCCGGCCGCAACTCCTCCGCACGGAGGAGCAACAGGAGCAGGCACGCCAGGCACAACGTTCGACGGCGGGTCAGGGTCATTTCGGAGTCTGCGTGTAGGTGGCGGAACTCGGCGGCACGGCGAGGCTGCCGGAGGACGACGGATTGACGGGAGCGATGACGTTCACCCCGCCGGAATCGCGCCGGGCTCCTGGCAGTTGGAAGAACGGCAGGAAGTCCTCCGGGCGCACCGCCGGGCGGGTATCGTCGGGCAGGATGGAGGGAGGAGGTCTGGCCGGTTGCTGGGCATCGGTCTTGGCCGGAGCAGGCGCTGCCGGCTTGGATTCCACCGGTGGGGATACGGTGGGTTGGACGGCGGCGGCGTTGGCCTGGGCGACAGTGGACTCCGTGGGAGTCAGTGGAGGGATGGGTGGAGCGGCGGCGGCCGGGTGCGTCACCAAGTCAGGTGGCGGCGTGGGTCGCTCGAATCGCAAGGGAGGTGCTCCTTGTACGGGAAGGTACGGCAGTGGTTCGTTGCGATCCAGCCGGATGGTGACATCGGCGGGGGGGCGGGCCCTTGGCAGGGAGTGCAGGGTCTTCGGAGCCAAAGCCGGGAGGCGCAGCAGCGAAAAGGAACGCAACACCCAGTTGGTTGCCACCGGCAGCGTCGGTGGTTCTCGGTGGTTCATTTCTAAGGTTACGACGGTCCATGGTTATGGATGGTCCTGATTTTGCCCAAGGGGCTATCGGCACGGTTCCCTTCCGGCTGAAGAAGAACTGTCACCGGTACAACCTCGGCAGGGCTGGGGCAGACCTGCCGATGGGGGGGAGCGGGAGCCGCGGGGTTGGCCGCACCCTCAGTCCGGACCGTGGAGGAACGCCGCCGGTGATCCGGCGGATCAACGCGCCGCGCGCAACATCGAGTCGCTTGCGCCGGGATTCCGGCCGTCGAGCAGGTCCCGCAACCGCCGGCCGACATCCTCCAGCTTGTACGGCTTCTGCACGAATTCACGTTGCCCGAGTTGCTCGAACTCGATGCGGGCGGCGGGAGTGAGATGCCCGCTGAGGATGAGAACCCTGAGTTGCGGGCGGGCGATTCGGATGATCTTCAGCACGTCCACTCCGGTCGCCCCCGGCATGTTGAGGTCCAGCAGGACGGCGTCGAGGTGCTGGGTCGTGTCGCTGACGAGCTCGATGGCCTCGAGCCCGCTGGCGGCGGTCTGCACCCGATAGCCTTTCCAGCCGAGCGCCTTGGCCAGCAGGGTGCGCAGCGCCTCCTCGTCGTCGACGACCAGAAGCGCTTCCGTGCCGCCGGGGAACCAGTCTCCGCCGGCCTGGGCTTTGGGCGCCGCGACGACGGTCTCGGCGAGGGGCAGGTAGACACTGAAGGTACTGCCCGCACCGGGCGTGCTTTCCACGTCAATCAGGCCGTGGTGGGCGACCATGATGCCGTAGACGACGGCGAGACCGAGCCCGGTCCCCTGGTTCACCGGCTTGGTGGTGAAGAAGGGCTCGAAGATGCGGGCCCGGACTTCCGGGGTCATGCCGGTCCCGGTGTCGCTGACGGACAAGCGCGCGTAGTTGCGCGCCGGATCCGCGCCGAGGCGAGCGAGGCTGGTGCCCGCGTGCGTGCCGGAGGTGAGGGTGATGGTGCCGCCCTGCGGCATCGCATCCCGGGCGTTGACGCAGAAATTGAGGACGATCTGCTGCATCTGGTTCTGGTCGGCGAGCAGCAGCGGCAGTCCCTCCTGCAGCTGGCATTGGAAGGTAATTGTCCGGGGAAACGTCTCCGCGAGCAACGCGATGATGTCGCGGGCCAGTTGGTTGAGGTCCATCGGCGCGACCTTGACTTCCGTCTTGCGGCTGAAGGTCAGGATTTGCTTCACCAGCCCGCTGGCCCGCTGGGCGGCGCGGTGAATCTCGCGCAGGCTCTTCTGAAGGATGGCGGAGTCCGGGGAGCCCTGCTGGCAGAATTCTGCGTAGCCGTTGATGATGGCGAGGAGGTTGTTGAAGTCGTGGGCGATTCCGCCGGCCATCGTGCCCAGGCTCTCCATCTTCTGCGCCTGCCGGAGCTCCAACTCCAGTTGCTTGCGCTCGGTGATGTCTTCCCGGAGGCAGAGCAGGTTGGTGATCTCGCCGGTGGGACCGCGGAGGCACGAGACCTTGACGGATTCCCATGTCTTTCCGCCTTCCTTGCGCGGGGTGGAGAGTTCGCCGCGCCATTCCTGGCCGGCCCGCACCGCCTGCCAGAAACGCTGGTAGGAAGCCTCATCTGGGTGCCCGTCGCGCAGCACCTCGATCCGGCGGTCCATCAGGTCTTCCATCGTGAGGCCGGTGACCGACGTGAACTTGGAGTTCACGTACTGGGCCTGCCCGTCGAGGTCGGTGATGACGATGGAGACTGGCGACTGCTCGACGGCGCGCGACAGCCGGTAGTATTGCTCTTCCGCCAGTTTCTGGCGGGTGATGTCGCGGCCGACCGCCCGGATCGCGACGAGACCGCCAGTCGGATCGCGCATGGCGACCTCATCCCACTCGAACCACCGAACGCCCTGGGGGGTAAGCCAGCGGTGCTGGCCGGTGGCGCGATGCGGAGGATTTTCGAGCGCGGAACGGGTGGCCTCGGCGGCAAGGCGGTCATCGGGATGCACCAGCTCCGTCACGACGGCGTCGACGAAGGCGGCCGATCCCCTTCCGAATTTCCGGGCGAACGACAGGTTGACGGCGAGGATGCGGCCCGTGAGGTCGCGACAGTAGGCGCAGTCGGCGCTGTTATCCCAGGCGCCGAGCCAGTTGTCGACAGACCCGGGAGTGGCGGATCCGGTGGCGGGTTCGAGGGAGGCAACGGACATGCGACGAAGTCAATCGGAGCCGGCGGCCGGAACTTGAGGCGCAGGATGCATCGGACGGCCTCGGGCGCGGAGAATCCTAGAGGAGTCCCTGCAGCATCGTGGGCAGGCGTTGGAGGGAGTTCGCAATGGAGGCGCGGGCGAGCATCGACTCCGGTCCGTCGGCCCCGTAAAGGATGCGCCAGCCAGAGAGATTGACCCAGGCATCCTCGGTGATCGGGTCGACCTTCTCAAAGCCCCCGGTGATGCCCTTGTGGCGGACCACATGATCGGCGACTTGGACGGCGGCGGCAAAGAGCCGGTGGCGCGGCGCCCGATCGGGTTCGTTGTGGTAGCTAACCGCGTGGAGGATTTCCTCCGAGAGTTGGTGGCGCCGCAGATAGTCGGCGCCAATCCGGGCATGATCCCACCCGATCAGCTCCCGCTCGCGACGGGCATGATCGGCCGGGGTCGGCGCCGGGGTCTCCATCAACTGGCGGAGCTCCTCCGGAAACGCATAGGCCATGACGATCTTGCCGACATTATGCAGCAGACCGACCAGGTAGTCGGTGTCGTCGTCGATGTGCAGGGGGGTGGCGGCGAGGATTTCGCGGGTGAGGATGGCGGTACCGATGCTGTGGCTCCACAGGTCCTTCCACGGCAGCGCGCCGGAGACGTTCTGTTGCAACTGCTCCAGTTCCTCGATCACGGGTGTGGCCATCGAGAGTTCGCGAATCTGGCGCAGGCCGAGGAAGAAGACCGCCTCCTCGATGTTGTTCACGCGGGTCGAAAGTCCGAAGTAGACCGAGTTGACCATCCGCAGCAGCCGGGCGGAGAGGGAGGGATCGCGACGGATCACCTCTGCAATCTGCGAGTTGAGGCTGCGGTCCGACCGCACCAGTTCACCCAGGGCGCGGTTGACCGACTGGAGCGACGCCAGCTTCGGACAGGCGCTGATCCGCCGGGAAATGACTTCATCTGTGTACGGGGCTGGCGAGGTGGGAGCAAGCACAGGGGACGCGTAGATCATGGGTCGGACCGGATAATCGTCACGGGCCGGTCCGCACTTGAGCGTTGTTGCAGGGGACGAATGAACGGATCCGACCCGGCCCGGTCGTACCGTCGGGCGGCCCGTCCGCAGCGGGGATCGCCCACCGATTTGGCTAAACTTCCGCAGACGGCGGACGATAGTGTAAGTCACGCTTGCTATGATCGCCTCGCCGTTGCCTCGCGAGCGGCTGCTCTTTGCGGCCAAGACCTTGCCTGCCGCGCCGCAAATCCTGGCGCGCCTCGGGGATCTCCTGCGTGATCCGGAGGTAAGCCTCGACGACATCATCGTCCTGCTCCGACGCGATCCCGGCCTGACCACGCTGGTGATGCGCGTGGCCAACAGCGCCGCCTACAATTCCGGAGCCTCGTTCGAATCGCTCGAACAGGCGCTGCCGCGGGTGGGACTCTCGGAGGTCTACCGGTTGACCGGTCTCGCGGCGGCCGCGCAACTCGCGGATCGCAGCCTGCCGTTCTACGGCATCTCCGGGGCCCGGCTGCGGGAGAACTCCCTGTACACCGGATTGGCCGTGGAGACGCTGGCCCGGCTGGCGCGGATGGACCCGCGACCGGCGTATACGGCGGGTCTGTTGCGCTCGATCGGGAAGATCGTCCTCGACCGTTTGATGCGGGATCCGGTCTACAGCTCCGGCTATGCGCCGCGCCGCGAACATCCGCTGGGAGAGTGGGAAAGTGCGGTTGTCGGGCTCAGCAACACGGAGGCCGCGGCCATCATCCTCGCCGAGTGGCATTTCCCCGGGAAGACGATCACGACGATCGCCGACCATTATTCCCCGACGGCGGAGTCGCCGGCCCTTGCGACGTTGCTCAATCTCGCCGCCGGCATGGCGGAGCAGTGCGGACACGCCCTTCCCGGAGAGACCGGCTACTGGCAGATCACTCCTGAGATGCTCGCCGTCGCCGGACTGGATCAGCCCGCCATCGAGCGCGCGCGGGACAGCGTCGAGACGGTGTTCGCATCGGTGCGCGCGGCCTTGAGCTGACCGCCGCGAGCGGAATCGGGGCGCGCGGGTTCCTCGCCGCGGGGCGACGGCCATCCCGGCGATTGGCAGGCGGCAGTTTTTTCCCGGAGGGAACGCGGCCGCGTCTCCCGCCGGATCGATCGGACCGTGGAGGTTCCGGCGACCTGCAAAAGTTGCTGGCGTCGAGTGTTCTAGGGTTGGCGCCGGCGAGATGGCCCAAAAGCGGCTTCGCTGGGGATGCGGCGAATCGTCCGACGCCCTCCATGAAGACCTTTAACACCCTCCTTGATCAGGCAGATTTCCACTTTGCACGCCGGGAGTGGGCGGCCGCACGGGATGCCGTGCGATCCGCGATCGAACAGGCGCCGGAGCAGGCGGTGCTTTGGGACACGCTCGGCAATCTCCACTACCTGCTCGGCGAGTTCGCGGAGGCTCGGACGGCCTTCGTGGCGGCGGCCCGGCACCGGCCCGACGACTGCGACTTGTTGATTCGACTCGCCATCGCCCATCGTGAGCTCGGCGAGTTTGCGGCCGAAGAGGCTGTGCTGGGTGAAGTTTGCCGCCGGCAGCCGCAGGGATTCTTTGCGCACTTCCTGCTGGCGGATTGCTATCGCGACCAGGGGCGCTCGCGGGACGCAGCGCCGCTGTATCACGCCCTGCTGGCGCAACGACCCGGCCACGCGGGTGTCATGCTTTCTCTGGCGAAGCTGCTGCATAACGATGGCGACACGCTCGGGGCCCAGGCGGTCCTTGAGCGCCTGCTTGAGCTTGAGCCGGGCAACGTCCTGGCGCGGGAGAACCTGTCGGCGATCGCAGGAAGGCGCGGCGCCGGGATGAGCCGGGAGCGCTGGCAGGGCGAGCGGGTGTTGCGACGGCCTCCGCAGCGGCCGCGAAGACGGCGGACTCATGGGCGAAACGATCGGCAGGATCCCTCTCATGGAGAGGGGCGGGGCCGATGAGAGGGTGGCACGGGGGCCGGAGGCGACTTCTGGAATGACCGTTTCTCCCGCGAAGATTCAGCAGCAGGTGCAGGAGGCGTTGGCGCACCAGCGCGCGGGCCGGCATGTCCGGGCGAACGCGATTCTCCAGCAACTCTTGGCGCTCGCGCCGCGGCACGCGGGACTGCACGACCTCATGGGCCAACTGGCGGCGCAGCAGGGCCGGAGCGAGGAGGCGATCCGCTGCTTCCGGCTGGCGGTGCGGGAGGACGAGCGGTGCGCCAACCACGCGGTGCGTCTCGCGCTCGCCCTGACGTCGGCCGGTCAAACCGCCGAGGCCGAGCGGGTGCTTCGGCGCCTGTTGCAGCTTACCCCCCAATCGGCGGAAGGGTGGAATGTGCTTGGATTCGTGCTGAAGACTGCGGGCCGCCTCAAGGAGGCGGCGGAGTGCCACGAGCACGCGGTGCAGCGGGATCCAAACTTCGTGGAGGGCTGGTATCACTATGCCCACACCCTGGCATCGGCGGGCTGCAGCTTGCGTTCGCTCGCACCCTACGAACGCGCGCTGGCGCTGAATCCCCGGCATGAGCCGGCGCGGTTTGGCCGGGCGCAGGCGCTGCACAAGGTCCTGCGGCTCGACGAAGCGGTGCAGGAGTACGATCGGATTCTCGCCGCCAATCCGGCGCACCACGAGGCGCGCAGTTGCCGACTTTGGGCGCGACAAAGCGTGGAGGGCCTGTCGCGGGAAGAGCGATGGAAGGAACACCAGGCGTACGGGGCCGCGGTGGGGGTGGAAGTGAAACCGGCCCGGGAACGGATGGAGCCGGAGCCGGGTCGGCGCTTGCGGCTAGGCATCCTGTCGCCCGATCTGCGCGAGCATTCCTGCAGCTATTTTCTCGAGCCCCTGCTGCCGGGCCTCGGGCCGGCGGGATTCGATCTCTTCCTTTACCACGACCATCCGTGCGAGGACGCCGTGTCGGCGCGGCTCCGCTCCCACGCGGTGGGCTGGCGCAATCTCGCCGGTCGTTCCCTCCCGGACGCCGAACGCATCCTCAGAGGGGACCGACCGGATCTGATGATCGACCTGGCGGGGCACCTTGGCACGACCCTGCGGCTGCCGCTTTTCGCACGGCGGCTCGCGCCGGTGCAGATCACCTATCTCGGCTACCCGGACACCACGGGCGTGGCGGCGATGGATTTTCGGTTCACCGATGCGGTGGCGGATCCTCCCGGAGAGACCGACCGCTTCCACTCGGAGCGGCTCGTGCGGTTTGCCCCGACAGCTTGGGCCTACCAGCCGCCAGCCGGTTGCCCGGACGTGTCACCGCCTCCGTCGGCGCCCGATCACGCCGTTTGTTTCGGCTGTTTCAACAGCCCGACCAAGTTCACCGACACCCAGTTTGCGCTTTGGGCCCGGATCTTGGAGCGGGTGGAGGGGGCCCGACTCCTCCTCAAGGGCCGGGATTTCGAGGAGGCGGCGGTGCGCGAGGCGCTGCGGGAGCGGCTGCGATCGCGCGGAGTGCCACTGGAGCGCGTGGAGTTGCTGTCGCGCACGGCCACGACGGCAGAACACCTGGCGACCTACGCCCGGGTCGACATCGCCCTCGACACCTTCCCGTACAACGGGACCACCACGACGTGTGAAGCCCTGTGGATGGGCCGTCCGGTTATCACGCGTTGCGGCGATCGGCATGCCGCGCGGGTGGGGTCCTCGCTGCTGCAGGCGGTCGGGCACCCGGAGTGCGTGGCTCACTCCGACGACGCGTGGGTGGAAACGGCCGTGCAGTGGGCCACGGACCGGGAGGGGCGGGTTCGACTGGCTGCGAATCTGCGATCGGAGATGGCGGCGTCGCCGCTGATGGACCACCGCCGGCAGGCGGAGCGCTTTGCGCTGGCTTTGCGAGAGTGCTGGAGGCTGCGTGCCCAAGAGGGCGTCCGGGCGGCCTAGGCAAATCTTGCCGATGGTCCAATTCCCGATGCGAATCGGTCGTTGCGCTGGAAAAAAGGTCTATAAAGCGTTCGTGGACAAGCGACAACGTGACTCGGGGTGAACTTGGGTCGCTGCCTGCTTTAGAGGCGATGCATGACCACCGCCGTTCTGCCCCCTTCGGATTCCGTTGCCAGTCCTGCTGAAGCCGACCTGCCCGCGATCCTGGAGCGCCTGCGGATCGCCCTCGTGACCCTCCAGACGGAGCCGGCCACGATGGAGGTGATGGGGCGCCTGAACCAGGCCAGGTTCGAGGCGGCCCGTGTCGCGCAGAGGCTGCCGCGGCGGCACCTGACCCATGCGGTGGGCGCCCAAATCCTATCGCTGGTGCGGCAGATGCGCGAGCTCGGGGTCTACGACGAACGGCCCGCCGAGGAGGCGGTCACGGAGTTTGGCCAGGGCGGGCTCAAGGTGCCGGGGATTCTCGCCGCGATGCTGGTCCTGCCGGCGTGGAAAGTGCCGGGCGCGCCCTTGCTGGGGGAGGCGCCGGAGTGGATGTGGGGGGAGTATTCCGAGTGGCTTTTCGCCGCGCCGCTGCGGCCACTGAATGCCACGGAGGCGGACGATTGTGCCGCCCACTGGCTTCGGCAGGCGCAGGAACTGTCCCGGTGGATGGAGCGCAACCTGGGTTCGGCGTCCGTGCGCCGGGCCGCCGAAGCGTTCGTGCAGTGCTTTTCGCTGGCGCCGCTCGCGCCGATGAACGAGCAGCTACGTCCACTGGCGCAGACCCGCGCCCGGATCCTCACCCGCCTCCATGCCCCGGCACCGCTCGCGGAGTCGCCGGTGGTGACCCCGCGTTCGGGCCGGGCCCTGCGGGTAGGCGTGTTGGTCCGGAGGTTTCTCGCATCGGGGGAGGCGTATGCCGCCCTTGCCCGTTTCGAGCAGCTGGATCGCGCCCAGTTTGAAGTCACCGCGCTGGCGCTGCACGACAGCGACTCGGCCTTAGCCGGCCACGTCCGATCCAAGGCGGCTGCCTACCAGGTGTTGCCCGAGGAGCCGGCGGCGCAGGTGGCGTGTCTGCGGGACAGTGGCTTCGACGTGCTGGTGTTCGCCGGGGACTTGGCCGGTGGTTTCGACGCCTTCGCGCGCCTCGCGTTGCACCGGACGGCGCCTTTGCAGGTGCGGTTGGGCGGCGCTGGGTCGACCTGCGGGTTGCCGGAGATTGACTTGACGATCGCGGCGGATCCCGCGGCGGCGGCGGAACAATTCACCGAGCGGCTGGGCGTCGTGCGCGGCCCGGCGCTGGCCTATGCCCTCCAAAGTGTGGCCGACGAGGTCGTGCCGGGCTTCGAGCGGGCCGCGCTCGGAGTTCCGGAGGGAATGGTGCTGCTCGCGACCGTGGTGGGACCGGCACAGCTGGGGCCCACGCAGGTGACCGCGTGGGCGCGCGTGCTGGCCGAAGCGCCCTCGACCCACCTGCTGGTTTATGTGGGTCCGGGCCGGACCTTCGCGCCGGCGGCTGCGGCGCGCCTGCAGTCGCAACTCGACCTCGCCCTCGCGGCCGGAGGCGTGGCCGCCTCCCGCGTGACCATCCTGGCTTCGCCGGAATCGACTCACCTTGAGGCCCGCGGGCTGCTCCGCCTGGCGGATCTTTTCCTGGCGCCGCTGACGGGTGGTGATCCCGTGTGGGTAGCCGAAGCGCTGGCCGCCGGAGTGCCGGCTGTCGTCGCCGGCAGCGTCGGTGGCGGCCGGGGGCTGGTGCCGGCAGACGTGGCGGCGGAGCTCACCGCCGAGAGCGAGGACGATTACGTGCGCCAGGCGGTGCGGCTGGCGTCGGACGCGACGGCGCGCTGCGCCGCGGCGCAGCGGATCGCGGCGACGCTGGAGAGCGGGGTGGACTTCCTGGATACGCTGGCGGCCAGCGATGCGTACGGCGATCTCCTGCAGACGGCGTTCGACGAACTCGAAACGACCGGGCGCGAGGCGTTCCGGGCGGAGAGGACGCCACTCGCCAGCCCGGTGGCGGGCAGGATGGAGGACCTGCTGGCCGCGGCGGCCGCGGCTCAAGCCGACGGCGACTGGGGGGCGGTCCGCCGCTGGCTGGAAGATGCGCGCCGGATCGATCCCCGCGCGGTCAACGTGCGGGCGCTCTATGGCCGGGCCTTGGCGGCGGAACGCGCGCCGGAACGAGCCGCGGCGTATTTCCTGGCGGCCCTCCAGCAGCGTCCGGAGGAAGCGGAATGGTGGTTCGAACTGGCCGGAGCCCTGCGTGCCAGCGGGCAGAACGCCCAGGCGATCCAGGCGCTCGAGGCGTCGTTGCGGCTGGATCGGTCGCGGTCGGAGGGATGGTTGCTGTTGATCGACCTGGCGGAGGAGGCGGGGGCGGCGGACATTGCCCGCGAGGCGTTCGAGGCCCTGCGGCTGATTGCCCCGGATCATCCCCGGATCGCGCCGCTGGCGGAACGGTTGGCGAGCTGACGTCACCCATGCGGGTCCTTTTCGCCACGGGATCGCCACCCGACTACATGGCTCCGCCGCGGCTGGCGGAGGCCCAGGTGAATTGCGGCCCGGCGTGGCGCGATGAACGGGCGCCGGACGGAAGAGTGCTGTCCCTGGCGACCCCGGTCGGGGAGTACGATCTGGCTGCGGTCGCGGCGCGGCTGCCGCGGGCGCAGCAGCCCGATCTGGTGGTCTGCCTCGTCGACGCGAGCTGGCGCAATCTTCCGCGCAACCTCGGCGCCTTCAAGGTGCCAAGGGTGCTGCTGATCGCGGATACCCACCACATGCATTCCCCGCTGCTGGGGATGATGCGCTATGCGATTTCCGAACCCTTCTCCCGTCGCGTGGTGGTCTACGACCGGCATCATGCGGTGCTCTTTCGCTCCGCGGGGATCCGCGACCTATTCTGGTTCCCGGGCCTGACGTTTCCCCACGACGACGCCACGGTGCAGGCGGCCCGTTCCGCCGGGCGCGAGCCCCGGCTGGCCTTTGTCGGCCAGGCGGGTGGATTTCACCCGCGGCGCGCGCGTTTGCTCCGGGCCCTGGAAGAGCGGGGGGTGGACATCCGCGTGGAGTCACTGCCGCAGTCGCGGGCCCTGGAGTGTTACGGGCAGTCGCTGTTCGGATTCAATGCCAGCCTGAATGGGGACCTCAACCTGCGGGCGTTCGAGATCCTCGCGTCGGGGGCGGCGTTGCTGACCGATCGCCTCGGTGCCGGCTCCGGACTGGAGAAGCTCTGGCGGGAAGGCCAGGAGTTCATCGCGTACGCCAGCGAGGCGGAATTGGGCGATCTCGCCGAGGACTGGCTCGAACGTCCGGCGGAGGCGCGGATGATCGGGCAGGCGGGGGCGAAGTGGTTTGATGAGCACCTGGGCTCCGCGCGCCGGCGCGACCTCTTCCGGCGGCTGGCCTTCGATGGCGTGGCGGCGCCGGAATTCGCCTTCACCGAGGAGGAGACGCGACGCGTGCTGTTTGGAGGGTCCCTGAAGCAGTTGCTGCCGGCGGTGCAAGCCTACGAGCAGGTGCAGGACTGGCACCGCACCCAGGAACGGGTCGAGATTGCGGCCTCACCCACCGTGCCGGAGGACATCGAGGGGGTGCTGGCCTCGCTGCCGCGAGTGCATCTGCGCCGCTGGAAAGAGGGAGCCATTGGGAAGGCGGCAGACCTTGCCATCGTGGCTGCGGCGGAACTCGCGGCGGCCGCGGAGAGCCGCGTGGCGCGAATCTGGGCGTGGGACGTGGCGGGTGCCGAGGCGCTCGCGGGCGAACTGGCCGTGACGGCGGCCGGTTACGTGCGCGGGGAACGCGGCGGTGCCTGGTGGATGCGACCGCGGGTGCCCGCGGCGCGGGCCGGGGCGGAGGACCGCCGGGCCGGGCCTCATGTGCTGGTCTTTACCGACGATCCGGATTCCGGTGGCGTGGCGCAGTACAACCACAGCCTGCTCACGGGCCTGGTCGAAGCCGGCCTGACTGTATCGTGCGCGCAGTCGCGTTGCGACAGCCCGCTGGTGGCGAAGCAGCGGGAGTTGGGGGTACGGCATTGGTGGATACCCTACGACACCCGGAGGGAGTTCGCGAAGACCCTGAGCGACCAGGTCAACGCCGCGCGGATCTTCGAGGAGGCGCGACCGGACCTCGTGGTTTTCAGCAACTGCTGCCCGCTGTCCAACCTGGCGGCCCGCGAGATCGCGCGTCGCGACGGCCTGCCCTATCTGGTGGTGGAAGGGTTCGTCGGCGCCTACCTGGCGGAGCGCTTTGCGCCATTGCTGGGCGCCCTGGGGGTGCAATACGCGCAGGCCCGGGCGGTGGTCGCCGTGTCGCAGGAAAACCTCGAGCTGTTGCACCGTCACTTCCGCCTGCCGGCCGGCCAGGGGCAGGTCATTCATTACGGCCGTCCGGAGCGGTATTTTGCACCGGTCAATCCCGCGGAGCGGGCGCGGCGGCGGGCCGAACTCGGCCTCGCGGAGGGAGACGTGCTCAGTTTCACGGCGGCCCGGCTCGACCCCGTGAAGGGCCATCGTTACCAACTGGCCGCCCTGCAGCGGCTGGCAGCTGAGCGCGGGGGGCGCCGACTGCACCTGGCGTGGGCCGGAGAAGGGCCGGAACGCGGGGAACTGGAAAAGTGGATCCGGGCTGCGGGCCTGGGGCCGCGGGTGCACCTGATAGGCCAGCGCTGGGATGTGGCCGAGTGGTACGAGGCCGCGGATCTTTTCACCCTGCCGTCCGAATTGGAAGGCATGCCGCTGGCGATCATGGAGGCGATGGCCAAGGGCCTCCCGGTGGTGGCCACCGCGGTGAGCGGAATCCCCGAGGAGATGGGCGACACCGGCTGTCTGCTGCCCGGAGCGGCGACGGAGCGGCCGGCCCTGATCGAGAAGCTCGCGCGCACGTGGCTGGCCTGGGTGCGCGAACCGGCGACGCGCCAGCGGGTGGGCGCTGCCGCGCGACGGCGGGCGGAGGAGATGTTCCGGGAAGTCCGGATGGTCGAGCGGACCGTCGGACTCATCCGCCAGCACCTGCCGCACGGGCAGGCCGGGCAGCCGGAGGGCGCAGCGGTTGCCCGCTCGGCGTGAAGGTCTTTCTGCCATGAACGTAGACTTCCTCATCGTCGGTGCCGGATTCACCGGCATGGTGCTGGCCGAGCGGCTCTCCAACGAACTCGGCGCCTCCTGCCTCATCGTGGATCGCCGCGGACACCTCGGCGGCAACGCCTACGACGAATACGACGACCACGGCGTGTTGGTGCACAAGTACGGTCCCCATTATTTCCGCACGGACAAGCCGGCGGTGCGCGATTACCTGGGACGCTTCACCGAGTGGCGCCCCGCGCACTACCAGATCCTCGCGTGGACCCGCGGCCGCTACTGGCGGTTTCCGATCAACCTCAACACGTTCGAGCAGCTCATCGGCCGGCCGGCCACGGAGGAGGAGTTCAAGGCCCATCTTGCCAGTGTCCGCGTGCCCATTTCACAACCGGCCAATTCGGAGGAGGTCATCGTCTCCCAGGTCGGCTGGGAGCTCTACGAGATGTTCTTCAAGGGCTACACGCAAAAACAGTGGCGCAAGTCCCCGGCCGAGCTCGATGCCTCCGTGTGCGCCCGCATCCCGATCCGCACGAATCGCGACGACCGGTACCTGCGCGAGAGCTTCCAGGCCATCCCGGCCGCCGGATACACCCGGATGTTCGAGCGCATGCTCGCCGCGTGCCAGCGCACGATGGTGTTGTTCCACGCCGATTATCACGCGGTCCGCCAGCACGTCTCCTATCGGAAACTCATCTTCACCGGGGCGATTGACGAATATTACGACTACCGCGCCGGCGTCCTGCCGTACCGCTCGCTGCGATTTGAACGCGAACACTTCACCGCCGAGCAGCTGGCGGCTCGGCAGGCCGTGGCCGGCAAGGCCGGCTTCTGGCAGCCGGCGCTGCAGGTGAATTATCCCAACGAGTTCGACTACACGCGCATCGTCGAGGTCAAGCACGTGACCGGGCAGACCTGCGACAACACCACCATCGTGCGCGAGTACCCCCTGGACTACCAGCGTGGTGGAGAAGCGTATTATCCGGTGCCAGACGCGACCTCGCCGCGGCAATACCAGGCCTACGCCGAAATCGCCGCACGCGATCCGCACGTCTATTTCGCCGGCCGCCTGGCGACCTACCGTTACTACAACATGGACCAGGTGGTCGATGCCGCCCTGTCCCTTGCCGAGCAGATCAAGGCCGACTGGCGCGCCGGCGCGCGGCGTGTCGCCTGATCATCCGCATCCTCGCCCCGTCCCGTCTTTCCCGCCATGACCCCCGTCGCCATCATCCTCCCGGTGCACAACGACGCCACCACCCTGGCCGCGTGCGTGCGCAGTGTCCTGCTTCACACCCGGCATCCGCAATGGCGGCTGATGGTCGTCGACGACGGCTCGACGGACGGCGGTCCGCAGGTCCTGCGCGAATTCAAGGGGGTCCAAGTCATCCACCAGCCACGGGGCGGGGTGGCGAGCGCTCTCAACGCGGGCATCGCCGCCGCGCCCGGTTGCGATATCGTGCGCCTGCATGCGGACGTCGTGATCGAGACGCCCGACTGGCTGGAGAAGCTCGCGACGGCAGCCTACGGCCAGCCCAAGGCCGGGGTGGTCGGCGTGCGGTTGGTCTTCCCCGACGGGCGGATCGACTCGGAGGGGCGGAGCATCGTGTCCGGGCTGGGCTTTCATCCGCAGCACCGCGCGCGCCGGGCCTATCAGCCGGAGACCGCGGCGGGAAGGCTCTGCGAAGTGGACGCGGTTTCAGGGGCCCTGGCGTACTACCGGCGGGAGGTGATCGATCGGGTGGGGGGCTTCGATCCGAACTACGGCATGGCGTGGTTCGATGACGACGATTTCTGCATCGCGGCGCGGCGGCTCAACTACAAGGTCTACGTCGAGCCGGCGGTGCGGGCGGTTCATTACGCCCGGTCCCATCCGCCGACGTTTCGGGCCTCCGTGGCCGAGACCGGCAGGTTGCTCGAGCAAATCACGCACCAGTTCAAGCACGTCTGCGAGCGCACGCAGGCGGAATACTGGGAGTCGAAATGGGGCTGGCATCCGTACCATCCTGACGTCGGCGAGATCCGCCGGCTCCACGGCGCCACCGAGATCTGCTGGCAGATCGGAGAGCGCCTGCGCTTCCGCCCCGGTTCCGCTCGGCCGACGGTCGATTGCTGCGCTGTGACCTACAACGCCGCCGCCTTGCTCGAGCGCATGCTCCAGAGCCTGGCCCGCACCTCCTACCCGGCGGAGCAGTTGCGCGTCTTTATCGTCAACAACGGCAGCACCGACACGACCGCGGAGGTGCTCGCGCGCCTGCAGCCGACGTACCCCTTTCCGCTCGAGGTCATCAACCTGGCGGTCAACACCGGGGTGGCGGCCGGACTGAACTTCGCGCTCAAGGCGGGGCGCGGCGAACTCGTGGCGCGGCTCGATGACGACATCATCCTGCCCCCGGACTGGCTGGAGATCCTGCTCGGCGACCTGCAACTTCGGCCCTTTGCCGGCTGCGTCGGGACCAAGACGGTCAACGACGACGATCGCCGCGCGATCCAGTGGGGCTGCCCGCATTCCTTCCCCGCGGGCTACAATCACCGCGATGAACCGGATGACGGGCATGCCGACTACCTCGCCCGGGTGTCCACGATCCATGGCTGCTGCAACCTCTATCGGCGCGATGCGTTTGAGCGCTGCGGCTGGATCGACCTCCGTTACAGCCCGAGCCAGTACGACGACATCGATCACAACGTCGCCCTGATCCAGGCCGGCTACGAGGTGCTGTACGACGGCCGGGTAAACGTCATCCACAAGATCAACAACGGTCTGGATCGCTCGGTCGCAGGCGTCTCCAACGGGGCGGCCAATGCCCAGAAGTTCTTCGGGAAGTGGGGCCACGATATCTTCGAGGTGTTGGAAACCTCCCTCCTGCTCTCGCGGGAGGGCCGCTATATCCCGACGGCCCGGGGTGCCGTGGCGGAGCCGCCGGATGGGCCCGCCCCGGGGGACTTCCCTCGGCGTGCGACCTTGGAGCCGGCCAAGCGCACGGTGCTGCAGCAGGCCTACGATCAACTGCACAACGCCGTGCCGAAGGGCAGCGAACTGCACCTCTTTTGCGACGAGTACCTGGCGCAGGCCAAGGCGCTGCGCGAGACGGGCTACCCGCGGGAGGCTCTCGATGTGGTGCTGACGGCGGTCAACTTTGCTCCGCGGCGGATCGAGGTCTATCGCGAACTCGCCCGCTCTTACCGCAATCTCGGTCTCGGGCAGATGGCGGCGACTGCTGCCCGAAGGGGGTTGCACCTGCAGCCGGAGGACGCGGCGGCCCGCGAACTGGCGCAGACGACGGCGGCAGGCGTCGCCGAACTTGAGCGTGAAACCCTCCGGCGGCGCGGTGAGGCGCGGCGGCGATTCCAGGAACTGCCGGCCGCCGAGGCCCAGCGCCGCGTGCTGCTGCTCAGCCCGTTTGAGCCTCAGTTGCCGGCGGAGAAGGCCCGGGAGATCGAGGAGTTTGCGGCCCGGATGCGCGAGGCGGGCATCCTTGTCCAGCCGACCACCGATCCCTGTCCGGACACGCGGGGATTCGATCTCGTGCACGTCTGGGGAATGTCCCAGCCGCACCACACCATCTCCCAGATCAAGGCCGTGCGCCAGCAGTCGCCCGGTTGCCCGGTCGTTCTCAGTCCGTTTCACCGCGAGCTGGGTGTGACCGACAGCGCGGTCCGGACGCTGGTGGCGGAACTGGCAAGAAATCAGGCGCGCCCGGCCCAGGGTGAGCGTCTCCTGGCCGCCTTTGCCGCGGGACGCCTCCTGCTCGACGGCGAGGAACATCCGCTGGAATCGGCGGGAGGGCTTTTCCATCGGTCCCAGGAGCTCTTTCGCCGCCGCATCCTCGGGCTGGTCGATCATCTCCTCCTCTGGAGCGAGAGCGAGCGTGCCACCGTGGTGGCGGGTGGGGGGGGCGGTCGACCGGTCACCGTGTGTCCCAGGGGCATCGACGTCGCGTCCCTGGCGGCCGCGAATCCCGAGACCTTCGTGCGCAAGTACGGCGTGCGAAACTTCCTGCTCGTGGCCGCTCCGGTGAACGAGGTGAACAACCAGGTGCTGTTGCTGCACGCCCTCCGGACGGAGTCGATTCCCATGGTAATCGTCGGGCGATGGGCGAGCGTGAATTGTCTGAAGCTCGCGCGTAAGCTCGCTCCGCGCGGCACCGTGTTCCTCGAGGAACTGAGCCCGGAGATGATGGCCTCGGCGTTCCGGGCCGCGCGCCTCTTTGCCCTGCCCGGCTGGGCCGACGCGGTCGCGGGCGAGGTGATCAGTGCGGCGGCCACGGAGTGCGCGCTGGTGCTCGGCGACCACCCGGCGGAGCGGGAACTCGCGGGTGAGGCGGCCCATTACTGCAACCCGGCCAACCCGGCGGCGATTCGCTCGGCCGTCAAGGCGGCCCTGGCGGTCAATCCCGACGACGCCCAGCGCCGGAAGCAGCGGTGCGAGGCCGTCCGGCGGCGGCATGACTGGTCCGCCGCCACCGCCCGGATTGCCGCGGCGTACGAGGACGTCATCGGACGGCGCACCGGTCGACGCGAGACGGAGACGCTGGCCACGGTGCGGTGACGAAGGAGAGCCGCCGGATGAGCGCTTCGATCGACGCGACCGACACCCTGATCGCCCCCGGGCCCTCCCGGGAGGACCGGGACCACTCGCGGTCGCGAACGCCGCGCGCCGGCCCGCTGGTGGTCCTGGACGAGCGCTCCCGGCTGGACAATCTCTACGGGCCGGTATTCGAACGGCTGGGACACCCCTGGGTTTGTGCACATGGTTGTGCCCCCGAGGAGGTGCTGGCCCTGCAGCCCTCGGCGCTCCTGCTGACCAGCGAGTGGACGTTCGAGAACCGGCTCGCGGCGGCGGCGGCCCGCAAGCGGGACATCCCGGTCATCTACGTGATCGACGGGGCGATCGAGTGGTCGTACCTGTGGACCAACCTGAGCTGGATTCGCCCCTGGGGGACCAACTTGCAGCCGATGATCGCCAGTGACCTGTGCGTGCTGGGCCGGCATCAGGCCCGCATCCTGGCGAGCCTGGGGTTGGGCACCCGGGTGCATGTCGTGGGGCTGCCCCGCCTGGACCCGATTTCGAGCGAGCGCATCCTCCAGCGCGGCGCCATCCCGCGCATCGTGATCGCGACCTCGCGGATGTCGGGTCACAATGTCGAACACCAGGTGATGACGCTCCGCGCCTTGCGCGACCTGCGGTCGTGGTTCGCCGGACGCAGCGACGTCGAGGCCGTGTGGCGGATTCCCGCCGACATGGCGGAGGACATCGGCGTCCGCGAAGATGTGGCCGGTTCCGTCTCGGATGTCCTGGCCCGGGCGGACGGGTTGATTTCCTTTACCTCGACCTGCCTGCTCGAGGCGATGCACAAGGGGGTGCCGGCGGCCCAGATCGAGTACCGGTCGGTCCCGCTCTACGTGGACACCGCGTGGGAGATCCGATGTGCCGAGCACATCGCGCCCGTCGTGCACGAGCTGCTCTATCCGCCGTCCTCCCGGTTGGCGCTGCAGGATGCATGTTTCGCGGACGAACTCGAGGTGGGGGATGCGACCGGCCGCCTGGCCGGCGTGATTCGCGAGGCGATCGCGAACCCGCACCCCTATGCCAGCGACTCGGGAGCGCAGCCGGTCCGCGCCCGCGGACAGCTCGACTATCGCCAGATCTATTCCGAACTCAGTGCGTTCGCGATGTCGGATACGGCGGTCCTGCAGTATGAACTCTCGGCCGCACATGGCTACCTGCAACGCCTCAAGGGCGAAAAGGGCCTGCTCCAACGCGAGTGCGCGGAGGTGCTTGAGGCGGTGACCGGGCGGGCCGCGCAGGACGTGCGGCTGTACAATTTCATCGACCACCTGAAGGAGGCGCGGGCCGAGTTCGAGCCCCCGGGCAACGTGGCGACCAATGTCTGCGCGATCGACGGGCCGCCGGCGCGTGTCTTGTTGTTGCACCCGCCGGCGGACCTGACGTTTGCGGTGCCGACCGGCGCTCCGGGCCGGATTTCCTTTGCGATCAGCATGCATCCGGACATCTGGACGCATCCCCAATCCGGACCCTGCCAGTTCCTGATCCAGGTGGATGGGGCTCCGGCGTTCGACGCCACAATCGACCTCCTGGCGGATCCCGCCGATCGGAAGTGGTGGTGGTTCGAGGCTCCGGTGCCCGAGGCGCCGGGAGGTTCGCATGTCATCACCTTCAGCACGCGTGGGGTGAACGAAACTTCGTTCCGGTGGGCCCTGTGGCGGAATCCGGTCTTCCTCTGGGCCGATACCACCGGGCAACCGGCGACGGCCGGCTTCCGCGCCCGCTGCATCGGCCAGGCGGACTATTACGTGCCGGGGCGGACCCTGGCCTGACCTATTTACCCACCAATATCCCCATGCTACCGCAAATCACCGCCGTCGTTCCCGTGCGCGCCGGGAGCCGCCGGCTGAAGAACAAGAATGTCGCGCCGTTTGGCGGCACCAATCTGCTCCTCTACAAGATCGAGCAGCTGAAATGCGTGCCTGAGATCTCGCGCATTGTGGTGACGTCGGACTCCGATCAGATGCTCGCGATGGCGGCGGAGGCCGGCGTGGCCACGCACAAACGCGACCTGGCCTACTGCGACGAGCAGACCAAGACCTTTGGCGAAGTGGTCCGCCACGTCGCGGAGTCGGTTTCCGGGGAGCACATCCTCTGGGCCACCTGCACGGCGCCCCTGGTGTTTCCCCGGCTGTACCGGAGCGCGATCCGGCAGTATGATCGCGCCCTTGCCGAAGGCTTCGACTCCCTGATGTCCGTAGAGGTGTTCAAGCGCTACCTCTGGGATGCTCACGGCCCCGTGAACTACCAACTCGGGGTGAAGCACGTCCCGTCCCAGCAACTCCCGGAATACTACATCGTGACCGACGGCATCCTGATTGCCCCCCGGTTGAAGATGATCGAGTGGTCCTATTTCCATGGCCCGAATCCCTGCAAGTTCGTGCTGGGCAAGCGGGAGGCGGTGGACATCGACGACGGGCTGGACCTTGCCAAGGCGCGGGCGTGGATGGACATGGATGACTCGGTCAGCCTGTTCCCGCCCTGGCAGGACACCCCGCGTTCGGAAGCGGGTTGACCTGACTCCAACGCAGGAGGGCCCGGCCGGAGGCCGCCGTAGGGCGACTCCCGAACGGGGTCGCGGGATTCGCAGGTCCTGGCTGGACCGTGCTAAAGGGTCGATCGCAATCCGCGTTCGACCCGAGACTGGCGCGACCGGCGGACCGACGTTTGCCCCGAGGAGGGCGGCATTCCCGGGGAGAGCCGCGGCGCAGCCGTCGTGGCTGGCCGGGGAGAGTCGCGCTCGGCCCGCCCGGTGGTGCACCCGGGGCCGGCAGCGTGCCAGACACTTGCGACCCGCTGGTTGCCGGCAGGGGGACGGCGGCGGTTTCCACCGGCTGCATTCGCGCCGGCACCCTTCGCGCTGAGTCCGGGGGGCGGCCGGGCGCTCGGTGGGGTGAGGCGCGTTGCCGGGGGAGGGGAGCGCGGAGCCGCCGGCGGAGAAACCCTCTGAAAACGCGAAGGCCCCGGAGGTTAATCCGGGGCCTTGTTGCATCGGGAAGAACAACACTTTCTGGATCACGCAGCTTCGGGCTTGCGCCCGGTTCGCTGCGACCGGGGCCTCCGCAGGGAGGGAACTCTGGCTCGCTTTTGCCTGGCCGCCGTTTGACCGGCGGCCAGGTTGGGCGAATCAGGGCTATCCCTGAGTGGAGGCAGCTTACTGCAGGAGTCGCAGGGCGCTTTGGGCGCTCTGGTTCGCCTGGGCCAGCATGGCGGTGCCAGACTGCACGAGGACGTTCCACTTGGCGAGCTGCGTGCTCTCTTCGGCGACGTCCACGTCCGTGATCCGGCTGTTGGCGGCTTCGAGGTTGGCCTTGTTGACCGAGAGGACCTCACCGGCGAACTCGAGGCGGCTCTGCGCGGCGCCGTTGGCGGCGCGGGCGGTAGCCAGGGTCTCGATTGCGGTGGTGATGCCGCTCAGGGTGCCGATCGCGAGGCCGCTCGCCATCGTGTAGGCGGTCGTGGAGACCGATCCACCACCCGATTCCGTCGTATTCACGCTGATCGACGAGAAGAGGTCGACCCCGTTGAACTTTTCGCTGCCCAGCTTGGTGAGTTCGCTGCTGAGGGCGGTGAACTCCGTGCCATAGTTGGACTTGTCGGTGGCGCTCTTGGTCGCGTCCGTGTAGAGGGTCGCCAGTTCACTCATACGATCGAGGATCTTGCCGACGACTTTCAACACACCGTCCTGGGTCTGGAGGAACGAGACCGCATTGGCGACATTGGTCTTGGTGGCGGCCGAACGATGGGCCGCGGCCGAGAACTTCAACGACACCGCGAGACCACCAGCGTCATCGGACGGATTCACGATTTTGGAGCCGCTCGACAACCGGTTAAGGCTGCGTTGCAGCGAGGCGTTCGACGTAGCGAGGTTGTTGGAGGCAACCGTCGCCGCGTAGTTGGTATTAATCACGACTGACATGTTTCTAACCTTCCTTGTTCTAAGTGCGACACTCCGTAGTCGCCACGGGCCTGGGGGACGGCGCAGGCCGCGCCGTTCGAGGCGGATGCCTCAAAGTTGATCCGCACGCCGCAACCGCGCGGCGGGGGAATCATGGGGGGTGACTGTCAAATAACCCGCAGGTCGGCCGAAACCGGCCTGCTTTCACTCTGACCACTGACCACTCGGCGGTTTCTCTGTCCTGGCCTTGGCCCCAACCCTAGTCAGACAATGGTGGGCTTTGCGTTCCGACGCGGCGGGCAATCACGACCGGCGCGCGGACGGGCTCAGGGAGAGAAATCAGCTGAGGAGCTTCAGGACGCTCTGCGGGGCCTGGTTGGCCTGGGCGAGCATCGCCGTGCCGGACTGGACGAGGACGTTCCAGCGGGCCAGCTGGGTGGATTCGACGGCCACGTCGACATCCATGATCCGGCTGTTGGCGGATTCGAGATTGGCCTTGTTCACCGTCAGCACCTCGGCGGCGAAGCCGAGCCGGCTCTGGGCGGCGCCGTTGGCGGCGCGGGCGGTCGCCAGGGTCTCGAGGGCGGTGGTGATGCCGCTCAGCGTGCCGATCGCCAGGCCGCTGGCCATGGTGTAGGCGGTCGTGGAGATCGAGCCGCCGCCGGACTCGGTCGTGTTGACGCTGATGGCGTCGTACAGGCCGGTGCCGTTGAAGGTCTCGGCCGCGAGCTTCCCGAGTTCGTTGCTGAGGGCCGTAAATTCGGTGGAGTAGTTCGCCTTATCGGACGAACTCTTGGTCTGGTCGCCGTAGAGGGTGGCAAGCTCTCCCATGCGGTCGAGGATCTTGCCGACGACCTTGAGCACGCCGTCCTGCGTCTGCAGGAACGACACGGCGTTGCTGATGTTGGTGTTGACGGCTCCCTGCCGCTTGGCGGCGGCGGACAGCTTCATCGCGACCGCGAGGCCACCGGCGTCGTCCGACGGGGTCACGATCTTGGAACCGCTCGAAAGGCGGTTAAGGCTCTTCTGCAGGCTCGTGTTCGAGCTCGCGAGGTTGTTCGCGGCAACGGTGGCCGCGAAGTTGGTATTGATGACGACTGACATGGTGATCTTCCTTGATGCTAAGCGTGGCGTCCGTGCCACAGTCGTAACCGGGGAGTCGGCTCCGGTTCGCGCCGGTCTCGGCACTTGCCTCGACGGGGCAGTGTATCGGCGCCCGGCCGCGATACCTTTATCGCGGATTGCAAGTTTTTTTTCGAAAAAGCTGATAAATTCCTCTCAAGGGATCCGGACTCAAGCCGACCGCGCGCGTGCCGATATCCAGGGTGCGGACGGATCCCTCCGGCCGCCACACCGACACCCTCTCGCATGGCAGGCATCCAAATCTCCGGGCTTCTGAGCAACTCCGCTTTCGACTGGAAGGAAGTGGTGGACAAGCTCGTCACCATCAGCCGGGCTCCGATCAACACGCTCAACAAGGAGAAGGAGTCTAACCTCGCCAAGGCCTCGGCGCTGGCCGACCTCGGGACGAAGTTGACCGAGTTGAAGGATGCGATGCAGGCGATCCGGGCCGACGAGGTCTTCCGCGCGCGCACCGTGGTCTCGGACAATGCGAGCACGACCTGGAAATCGAGCTCGGTGAAGGGTTCGGCGATCGGTTCCTACACGTTTGACGTGACGCAGCTGGCGACCCAGGCGCAGCTCCGGGGCGCGTCCGACATCGGGGGTGGGCTCGCTGCGACCTCCGACGTTTCCGGCCTGACCCTCGCGAATGCGCCCACCGCCAAGGCCATCACGGCCGGGACCTTCACGGTGGCGGGGCAGCAGGTGACGGTGGCGCTGACGGATTCCCTGCAGGATGTGTTCACCAAGATCTCGACCGCGACCGGCGGCGGCGTGACGGCGAGCTACAACCCGACGACGGATCGCGTCACCCTGACCAAGTCCAGCGGCGAACTCGTGCTGGGGGCGGCCAACGATACGAGCAATTTCCTGTCGGCGATGAAGCTGGCGAACAACGGCACGGCGACGACCACCAGCGGTGGCGCGCTCGGCACGACCAAGACCGCCGCCTCCCTCGCCACGGCGGGACTGCGCACGGCCATCACCGCGGTCGACGGCAGCGGCAACGGCTCCTTCTCCCTGAACGGCGTCTCGGTCAGCTACAACGTCAATACCGACACCCTGACGTCGGTCATCTCCCGCATCAACGAGGCCGGGGCCGGGGTGACGGCGAGCTATGATGCCGCCAACGATCGCGTGGTGCTCCTCAACGAGGAGACCGGCGATCTGGGAATCTCGGTCAGCGAGTCCTCCGGCGGACTGCTCGGGGCCCTGGGACTCACCTCCGCGGGCGGGGGCACGCTGGTGCGCGGCAAGAACGCGCAGTTCACGGTCAACGGGGGCGACGTCCTCACGAGCACCACCAACACCCTCGACGCGACCGCGCATGGAGTCACCGGGCTGAGCGTGACGGTGAACACCGCGACCAAGCAGACCCTGCAGGTGGAGAGCGACACCCAGACGATGGACGCGGCGATCGGCACCTTCCTCGAGAAGTTCAACGCGCTGCAGGACTACATCGACGAAGCCGCCAAGGTCACCGTCACGTCCACGGGGGTGACCACCGGAGTGCTGGCCAGCAACCGCGAAGTGCAGGCGTGGGCCGGCGAACTCCGGCGGATGGCCTTCAACGCGGTGAGTGGAGTGACCGGCGGCATCGATCGGCTCGACGACCTCGGCATCGATTTCGACGGCACGAGCAGCCGGCTGGTGGTCAAGGACAGCGGCAAACTCGCCACCGCCCTGGGGGATGACCCGGAAAGCGTGGAGTCGCTGTTCGTGAACTCAACTTCGGGCCTGGTGCCGAAATTCTACGACTACCTGGGCACGCTGGGTTCCGCGACCCGCAGCCAGACCTCGCGCCTGACGGAGGCCAACCTCGACATCGACGACCAGGTGGCCGTGCTGGAGTCGCGCATCGAGTCGGAGCGGACTTCGCTGACCAATTCGTTCATCAAGATGCTCGAGGCGCAGCAGCTCGCGCAGACGCAGAACACGTACCTGACCAACACGTACTTCAAGAACTCCTCTTCGTGATGTCGCCGTCCGCCCTTCGCCTTCTTCTGCTCGCCGCTGGAACGACGCTGCTCGCGGGCTGCAACGGCGTGTCCGCCTTCGATCCCGCCCTGCACGGCCCCTTCCATGTGCCGACGAACCACGCCGGCGACCCGACGCTGGGGGGCATCCGCCGGGTGGTGGTGCTGCCGGTCTGTGGCGGCACCGTGGCGTCCGCGGAGACGACGGCGCTGCTCGACCCGGTCATCGTGGCGGCTCTCCAGGGGGAGAATCGCTTCGAGGTCGTCAGCCTGACGCGGGAGGAAAGCCTGAGGCGATTCCGGGTCCCGGAGGTCTCCTCGGCCTCGGCGCTGCCGCACGGCTTCCTGACCCGCCTGAAGGAGGACTTCGCGGCCGACGCGGTGCTGTTTGTCGATCTTACGGTGTTCAACCCGTACCGGCCCCTCTCCGTGGGACTGCGGGCGAAGCTGGCGGCGATCGACGGGACCCGCCTGGTCTGGACGTTTGACAATGTTTTCGCGGCCGACGACCCGGCGGTGGCCAATTCCGTGCGCCGCCACTTTCTCACCGGAGACCGTGGCGGAGTTCCGGTCGATCTGACCCCCGGGGTGCTGCAGTCACCGGCGCGATTCACCGGTTATGCGGCGGCGGCGATGTTCGCCACCCTGCCGCCCGTGGCGGCGCCGCTGGCGGCGGCCGGGGCACGGTAGGTGTGCACCGGTAGTTGCACGTGGCACTAAAGTCCGACGTATTTGCACCGATACTTCCTCCATCAACCAACGGCGTTCCCTGTGATCGACAATCAGTGGCTGACCGTTTCGCTCCAAACCAGACGAAATCGCCAATGATCTCTTCCGCATCCTCGCCCGATCGGACCGTGCGACCCGAGGCTCTGACGCCTGCTGGCCCGGTTTCACCCCGCCCGCAGTTCCCGCGGGCCGACCGTATCTCCACCGAAGGCGCCGCTTTCCTGCGCGCCGAACTGATCCGGCAGCCGGAAATTCGTCCCGAGGTGGTAGCACGGGGACGCGAACTCGCCGCCGATCCCTCCTATCCCTCGCCGGCGATCATCTCCCGCCTCGCGCAGGGGATTCTCGCGGCGCCGGACCTCTCCACCGAAGAATCCTGATCCCCATGCTGGCCCAAAGCTACGCGCGGACGTATCGCACCAATGCGATTCTCACCGCCAGTCCGGGGCAGTTGGTACTGATGCTGTACGATGGGGCGCTCAAGGCCATCGCGCTTGCCCGGGAGGCGTTTGCGCAGCCCGAGGACGACTACAACCGCATCCGGCAGATCAACGAACAGCTGCAGAAGGCGCAGTCGATCATCAACGAACTTCAGTCCGGCCTCAATCTCGAGGCCGGCGGGGAAGTCGCCCAGACGCTGCACCGCCTCTACGACTATCACAACAATCGCCTGTTCGAGGCGAACATTCGCAAGAATGTCGCCCCGGTCATCGAAGTGGAACGCCTGTTGCGGGAACTTCGTGACGCCTGGGCGCAGATGTTGTCGCAATCCGGGGACACGACCGTGGAGCGGGTGCGCAGCGTGGCCTGATCCGGATGGCGGACACCCACCAACTCTGCACCCGCCTGATCGCGGCGCTGGAGGACCTCGCCAGCCAGGAGGCCACCAGCCTCGCCCACGGCGAGTGGGACACCCTGGTTAGCCTGCGGAAGCGGGCCGAGCCGCTCGTGGAGTTGCTCGCCAGCCAGGACCCGGAGGAAATCGATTCCTCCCTGCGCGCCCGAATCGGCGCGTGGAGAGAAGGGCGGTTGGCGGCAGAGCGGGAGTTGTCCGTGCGGATTGGCACGGTTCGGGAGCGCCTGGAGGAACTCGACGCCAGCCGGCGTCGCCTGGCCCGGGTGATCCCGGCCTATGTTCCGCGCCCCGAGGTCGAATCCCGGCACTTGGCGGGGGTGGGATAGGCGCGCCACCTGGTTTCGCGGCGGCCGCCGTCGTCGGTGGTCCGGCCTCTTGGAAGGGTGCGACCGCGCCTCAATGAGGTGATCGCGTGGTTACCCTAGAGAAAAGGACGTTGCCGTTCTCCAACCTCCAGCCGTGCTCCGCGAGACCTGCCGTCGCCCCACGACGGGGTCGGGAGCAGCCGTCAGGCGGACGCGCTGAGGGGAACGTGGTGCTCCTCGGTCACAAATCCGGTCGATTCCTGCCGCGGACCTTCGAGGAAGGCGCTGGCGATGCGGGAAGCCTCAAGCTTCCAGTTCATGCGCGGGGTCGAATAGACGGCGATCGTGAAAGGATGCGGGGATCCGCTCCAGGTCAGGCTCGCCTTGACGCTTTGGGAACCGTCGGAGAGCAGGAAAGCCTGGATGAGGATGGCGCCCCCGGGGAAGTCGTTGCCGCTGCGGGGGGCGAGCGTGAGGCGGGCCAGCCCCTGGTGAAAACTCACCATCCGCGACGTCTCCCACGCGCCACCGTCCACTACCGGAGTCTCGGCAACCAGGGCGGTTTCGATGTCGGTGAGAAAGGAAAGCAGGCGCATGACCGGGGGATCGGCACGGCGCTGCGGAAGTTGAGGTTTTTTTCTAAAGATTTTTGTCTCCCGGCCGACCGGCTGCCGGGGCGTAGAAACACGGAGACGGCTCGGGTGGGTTGCCGCGGGGAACATTTGTTTGCACGCGCCCACCCAACCCCCATGCTGGATGTCCTCGGTGAGTACCTCATGGCATTCGAGAAAATCCTGATCGTCGAGGACGACGTGGTCGTCCGCAACCTGCTGCAGAGCATCTTTCTTCGGCATCGACTGATGGTCAGCACGGCCGATTGCCTCGCCGCGGCGGCAGACCACCTGGGGCGCGAACAGTTTGACCTGATGTTGCTCGACCTGCGCCTGCCCGACGGCGACGGCCTGAAGTTCCTCGAGCAGATTGCCACCATGCCGGATCGCCCGCTGGTTGTGATGGTCACCGGCTTCGGCACGATCGAGTCGGCGGTGGCCTGCATGCGGGCCGGGGCCTTCGACTATGTCCTGAAGCCGTTTTCCCCGAGCCAAATCGACGTCATCTTGCGCAAGGCGCAGACCTACCACCAGCTCCTGCGGGTCAATCGCCTCCTGACCGACGATCTGGCGGAGGAGGACGGGTTGCTGGTGGGACGCAGCCCGGCGATGCTGCGCCTGCGGCAACTGGTGGAGCGCGTGGCGCCGACCGACGCGACGGTCCTGATCACCGGTGAAAGTGGCACGGGCAAGGAGATGATCTCCCGGGAATTCTACCGGCGCAGCCCCCGCCGCAACGAGCCGTTCATCAAAGTCAATTGTGCGGCGGTGTCGCAGACGCTGATCGAGAGCGAGTTCTTTGGCCATGAGCGGGGGGCCTTCACGGGCGCCACGGAACGCCGGGAGGGGCGGTTCGAACTCGCCCACAACGGCACCTTGCTGCTCGACGAGGTGAGCGAGATTCCGCCGGCGTTGCAGGCAAAACTGCTCCGGGTCCTCCAGGAGCGCGAGTTCGAGCGCGTGGGCGGTTCGCGCACCATCAAGGTCAACGTGCGCATCCTTGCCACCTCGAACCGCGACCTGCTGAGCCACGTCAACAAGGGCGAGTTTCGCCAGGATCTCTACTACCGCCTGAATGTCTTCCCGGTGCATGTGCCGCCGCTGCGTGATCGGATGGAGGACATCCCGTTGCTGGCGGACTCGTTCCTGCAGCGCTTTGCCCGGAAACACGGCGTGCGGGTGTCCGGGTTTACCGACGCCGCCTACGCGACGATGCTCGCCTATCGCTGGCCCGGCAACGTGCGCGAACTCCAGAACACGGTGGAGCGGGCGGTCATCCTTTCCGAATCTGGGAGACCGGTGGCGGCGGGCGCCTTGGGACTGCCGGCAGACCTGATGCCGATCGACACCGCCTCGGCGACTCCGTGGGCCAATCCGCTTCCGCCAGAGTTGCCGCCGGCGCTCGAGGAGCCGGTCGGGTCGACGCCGACCGTGACGGATGAACAGGGCCAGATTCTGCGCCTCGATGAACTGGAGAAGCGCGCCATTCAGACGGCCCTCCGGCAGACGTCGGGCAATCGCACCCAGGCCGCGGCAGCGCTGGGGATTAGCATTCGCACGCTGCGGAACAAGCTGCAGGAATATCGCGAGGCGGGTGATCCGATCGATGTCGGCGCCGACATCGCGGAAGCATAGGGCGCCCGTTGCTTAAGCTCCGAGTTCCTCCGGCGGAAGGCGCGCACGCGGGCATCGGGATTGAGCCGGTTGGCCGGCCGGACTTGCGGACCTGCAGGCCGGGGTGCTAGGGAAGCATCGTGGAAAAGATCCTGCGTCTGATCCTGCGGTTGGTGGGTTCGGCGGCGCTGCTGGCCGTGCTGGCGGTGGTCATGCCTTACGAAATGATGGATGCAATTCACGGCCGACTCGGGCTGGGGCGCCTGCCGGCGGATCCGATTGTGGGATACCTCGCCCGTTCACTCTCCGCCTTCTATGCGCTGGTGGGAGCGCTGATGTGGATGCTGTCCGGTGATGTCCGGCGCCACCGACCCACGATCCTCTTCCTCGGAGGGGCCTTCATCGTCTTCGGGATCGTATTGGTGGGGGTAGATTGGGTCGAAGGGCTGCCGCTGTGGTGGCGGTGCGGCGAAGGGCCGTGGGTGAGTCTCATCGGCGTCGCCATCGCGTGGACGGCTTCGCGCGTGCCACCTGCCGCGGACTAGGGAAGGGAGGCGCGGGCTGGCCCCCGGTCCGCACGCCGATCTTTACTCCGTCTTGTCGCTCAATCCCGCCGGGTTCCGGCGGCGCCGGAGGCGGTCTCGGTTTCGACACAAAGCACGGTCGCGTATTCGCCGGGCGCGGACGCCGGCAGCACGACCGAGAGGGTTGTGCCGGCTTGGGTAAGCTCCAGCGGGCGGCGGCTTGAATCGGCCAGCAGATGTGCGCGGACGGCGCGGGCCGAGACCCCCTTCACCTCGAACCGGCCACCGGTGGGCCACTGGAAAAGATGAAAATAGAGGCGGCCAGGTTGTGTGGTGCAGCGCCATTCGCGGGCGATCAGGAAATTGCTCCCGGCCTTCTTGCCCTTGGCCTTCGGTGGCGGGGGCGTCGCCGGTCCCGGGCGCCCGAACTCGTCTCCAAACGGCGTGGGCCCGGCGCCGTAGATGGCCTCCCCGTTGAGCTTCAGCCAGCGACCGACGGCGCGCAACGCCTCCTGGCTGGGCGCCGGGATTACCCCTTCGGCCGTGGGACCGACGTTGAGCAGGTAGTTGCCTCCCTTGCTGACGATGTCGACGAGCTTGAACACCAGATCCGCGGGCGATTTCCAGTTGTGGTCATCGCGCTTGAAGCCCCAGGTGTCGTTGAGCGTCGCCGGCGTCTCCCAGAGGCCTGGGACCGCCTGCGGGGGGATCTCGTTGTCGCCGCGCGAGATGTAGTCGCACCCGGCCTCGGCCGCCTTGGCGATCTGCGCGGCGGTGAGGTTCTTGATGTCCGCGCCGCGCAGGAGCAGCCGGCTGTTGATCAGGCAGTCGGGCTGCAGGCTGCGGATCGCCGATACGAACGGCGCGACGCGCTGGTCGTTCATGTTGAGCGGGGTGTCGAACCAGATCAGGCTCAGTGGCCCGTAGCCGGTGAGAAGCTCACGCACCTGCGGCTCGGCAATCGTGCGGAGGTAGGTGTCGAAGTCGCCCTGTTGTCGGGGATCCCACTTCCCGCCGGCCGCCTCTCCTCCGGCGTGGTACCAGTCCTGCGATTGCGAATAGTACAGCCCGAAACGCAGCCCGTGCTTCCGGCAGGCCGCGGCGAGTTCCGCGATGATGTCGCGCTTGAACGGGGTCGCGTCGACGACGTTGTAGCGGCTGACCTTTGACTGGAAGAGGGCGAAACCGTCGTGGTGTTTCGAGGTGATCGCAATGTACTTCATGCCGGCGGCCTTCGCGAGCAACACCCACTCCTCGGCGTCGAACTTCACGGGGTTGAACTGCGCCGTCAGGGCGGAGTAGTCCGCGATCGGGATCTTGGCGCGATTCATGATCCACTCGCCGATTCCGGGGACAGCGCGTCCCTGCCATTCGCCGGCGGGGATCGCATACAGCCCCCAATGGATGAAGAGACCGAATTTGGCCTCGCGAAACCAGGCGGTGCGCTGCTCTCGCGCGCCGGCGGAATCGGCGGGTGTGCCGGCCGCGGACACCGGCCAGGGGGCGAGTGCGGCGAAACCGAGGCACACGGCGAGTTGGCAACGAGGGAGGAAACGGAGGAAGGAAGGCAGCATGGCGGTGGCGGAAAGGGGAGAAGGCGGTGGGGGACAGTCCAGGTCAGAAGCTCAGCAGGAGCTGCCAGATGTAGGTGTGCCCGAAGGCGTCGACATCCTCCCAGATTCGGCGGACGAGTTCGGGACTACCGGTGATCTCGGGCAACTCCCGGACCC
This sequence comes from Verrucomicrobiota bacterium, assembly GCA_016222805.1. Classification (GTDB taxonomy): domain Bacteria; phylum Verrucomicrobiota; class Verrucomicrobiia; order Opitutales; family Opitutaceae; genus ER46. Next base: position 386,358 of record JACRQG010000011.1, read on the forward strand.
GCTGCTCCCACGGGAAGCAGACTCCGGGGCGGACCGCCGCCGCGGGCCGGCCGGCCATGCCGCGGAGCGCGGCGCGGGCGGCTTGCGACGCCGGAACCTCGCCGGGAGGCAGCGTCGTGGGCGGGGCGAAACTCCCGGCGGAATACACGCCGAATTCCCGACAGGTCTCCGTCATGGCCTGGAGGTTCTCGATGCTCGTATCGTCCTGCATGATGGCGCCGGCATCCATGATGTAGCCGCCTTGCGGCGCCACTTCGGAAATCACCCGCCGCACAAACTCGCGCACCTTCTCCGGCCGGCCGAAGCTCAGCAGCACGTTGGGGATGCCGCCGCTCAGGGCAAAGCGGTCATGCAGGGTCCGGTGCACCGTGAAGAGGTCGTCCTGATCGCAGTGGAAGATGATGCTTCGCTCCGGCAGTTCGCGGAACGTC
>JACRQG010000011.1:386821-439112 GCA_016222805.1 Verrucomicrobiota bacterium
GCGGAACGTCTCGAGGTGGTACCGCCACTTTCCCTCGGCATAGAAGAGCGTCTGGCGGCCATGCTTCCAAAACTCCTCGATGCACGGCTTCAGGGTGGGCCAGTAGTGCGAAGAGAACTGGGCGGGGTTGATGAACGGCACGCAGCCGCGGTGCATCCAGAACCCGATCGGCAGCTGTCCCGTGGGATCGCCGCTGCCGAGGCCGACATGAACCAGGTGGGGCATCAGAGCCTCGCAGGCGCGCAGCACCTTCTCCGGTTGCGTGTGCATGTCCATCGTCAGCCCGATATAGCCGCGCAGCTTGTCCGCCAGGATATCGAACGGGGCCTTGAAGATGCCGGCGATTGCCGAGGCGGTGCCGCACTCGGTCCGGAGCCGGGCGATCTGCGGGCCGAAGGCGTAGAAGTAGGCGAGCATCGCCATGCTGCTCTTCACCAGCGCGGCATGGCGCCGGTACGGCGAGGCCTGGCCGACCTCGGCGGAGACCCGCGGCAGCCAGGTCTCATAGAGGAACGCCGTCGGATCGGCGATGAGGGCGTCGTATTCATCCTCCCGCATGAACGCGGCTTCCTCCGGCGGCTCGATGTAGTTGAAGCCGCTCGTGTGAGGAATGCCGATACCCGGAATGCCGTAATACCGCAGGCCGGCGGCCTGGGCGAGGCCGGTCCAGACGTAGACCATGTTGGGCACCACGGCGTCCCAATCGAAATCGCGCGCGCACTTCAGCGCGGCGTCGAAGGCCTTCTGGTAGTCGTGCGCGACCTCCTGGCAGGTGAAGCCGGCGTACTTGGCCGTGAATTCGGCGACAAACGGCCGGAGCGGGATCCGGTCCGGCTTTTCGTTGCGCATCGCGGTGACGTATCGCGCGAGGCGTTGTTGATAGAGGGATTCCGTGTTCATGGTGCCACCGGCAGGTCGGGCGGCGGTCGCCGACGCGGCGACCGCCACGGTCGAGGATGTCAACCGCGGGGTGGCTCCACAAGGGGGGAATGCACCAGACCTCACCTGGAACTCCGCCCCGGGAGGGGCCTTCGGTGCCCACGAACGGGCGCGGTTTCCGCGGGATCAGGACCGGGAACCGGAGGAGTTGGCGGAGGCGCGTGTCCGCGCGGCGAATTCGTGGGCCACCGCCCCCAGGCGCGCGATTCCGGTTCGGATCTCTTCGTCGCTGGCGCCGCCAAAGCTCAGTCGCAGCTCGTGCCGCGGCCGCGGGCGTGCCGGGTCCTCGGCGTAGCAGAGTTCTCCGGGGACATACAACACCCCGCGGTCGAGGGCCCGGGCAAAAAACCGCGACTTGGGGCCGGCGGGCACGTGCCCCGGCAGGCTCACCCAGACGTAGAGTCCTCCTTTCGGTTCGTGCCAGCTGACCGATGCGGGAAAGTGCGCGCGGAGGGCGGACGTCATGAGGGCGGCCTTGCGGGCGTACCGCCGCGCCAGCGCCGCGAGGTGGCGTTCGTAGTCACCCGAGGCCAGGACGCGGGCCAGCAGGTGCTGGAGCAGGCTGGTGCTGCCGAAATCGTGGTTGCCCTTGATGCGCAGCACCGGGCCGAGCAGCGCCGGCGGGAGCAGGCCAAAGCCGATGCGCACGCCCGTCGCGAACGGCTTGCTGAAGGTCCCGGCGTAAATCACCCGGTCGGAATCCCCGGCGGCCAGGGCGGAGCACACCGGTTCGCCCCCGAAGTGCAATTCGCGGTAGGCGGCATCCTCGAGCAGGTAGAGGCGGTGGCCGGCGTCCTTTTCGTAACGCCGGAGGAGGGCGAGCGCCCGGACCTTTCTTTCCAGGCTGGTGGTTACGCCAGTGGGATTTTGGTCGTACGTGACGAGATAGAGGAACATGACCCGACGCAGTTCCCCGGTGCGCCGCAGCCGCTCCAGCGTCGCGGCGAGGTGCTCCACGTCGATGCCTTCGCTCGTCATGCGGATCCCACCGAGGCGCAGGCCGTGGCTCTGGGCGATGCCCAGGTAGACAAAATACGTCGGATCCTCCACGAGGACGATGTCGCCCGGATCGCACAAGGCTTCGGTGATGAGGTACAGCAGCTGCTGGGATCCGTTGGTGATGACGAGCCGCGCGGGGGCATACGCGTCTGCGCTTCGTCCGCGCGGAGCCGTTCGATCGGCCTGACGCAGCCGGGCGGCGATCCGTTCACGCAACGCCGGCAGGCCCGCCGTGCTGCCATATTGCAGCGCGGCACGTCCGGTTCCGCGCGAGCGGAGGATCTGCAGCAGGGCCGTCGCGGCTTCGCGGCGGGGCAAGGTGGGGCCGTCGGTAAACCCAGCCGCGAGGGAGATGAGATGGGGGCGCTCCAGCGTCGTCTTGATGAGCCACGAGATCGGGGGCTCGGAGGTGCGCTGACCCAGGGCGGAGAGGGAGGAGGAGACACGTGGCATGGCGGACCTTGGAAGCCTGCGGATCCCGCCGCGCCACGTCGAGCTCCTCGGGGCGCGAGCCGCGGCGCCGGGCGCATCTGTCGGTTGGCGGTTGTAGCTGGCCGCGGTGAGGCCGGCCGCCGGGGTCACCGCCCCCGGCTACACCAGACAAATGACCGCCAACCGGCAGATGCGCCCCGCGGCGCCCGGCTGGAACGGCCAGGGTGGGTCCGGAGACTCGGCCGACTTTTTCGTGGTACTCCCCGGCGGGAATCGAATCATGCCCTACCGACATGAAGATCCTTTTCTTGGGTGGCACCGGCATCATCAGCACCGCCTGCACGCAGTTGGCCGTGGCCCGCGGACATGAGGTGGCGTTGCTCAACCGTTCGCGGCTCGGGCATGTTCCCGGAACCCGGCAGATCACGGCCGACGTCACGTCGCCGGACGTGGCCCGCGCACTCGGCGGCGAAACCTGGGACGCCGTGGTCGATTTCATCGCGTACGACGCAGCCGCTGTCGACCAGCGTCTCGGGCTGTTTCGCGGACGGGTGGGGCAGTACGTCTTCATCAGCACGACCAGCGCCTATCAGCGTCCGCTGCGCCATTACCTGATCACCGAATCCACTCCGCTGGCGAATCCGTGGTGGGAATACTCCCGCCTCAAGATCGACGCCGAGGAGCGGCTGAACCGCGCCTGCCGCGACGAGGGGTTTCCGATCACCATCGTGCGGCCCTCCCTTACCTACGGGGACACCAACATCCCGCTGGCGGTCAATGCGCGGGGAAAGTCCTTTACGAACCTCGCCCGCCTGCGGGCGGGGAAACCCCTGATTGTGCCGGGCGACGGACTCTCCTTGTGGACCATCACGCACAACACGGATTTCGCCAAGGGCCTCGTGGGGTTGCTCGGGCACGCCGGGGCGATTGGCCACGCCTTCCACATCACGTCCGATGAGGTGCTGACCTGGGACCAGATCTACCTCGCCACTGCCGAGGCGGCGGGGGTGGGGAATCCCCGTCTGGTCCATATCGCTTCCGACTTCATTTCCGCCTGCCTGCCCGAGCTGACCGGGACGTTGTTGGGCGACAAGTCCCACTCGGCTGTCTTCGACAACTCGAAGATTAAACGATTCGTCCCCGATTTTGTCGCGACCACGCGGTTCCGCGATGGCATCGCCCGGTCCGTGCGATGGTTCGACGCAGATCCGGTCCGGCAGGTGGTCGACGCGGAGGCGGACGCCCGGTGGGATCGGCTGATTGCCGCGTACGAGCGCGGATTGGCGGCCGCGAAGTCGGGCGCGTGACCGGTGGCGGCGGACGCCGGAGCTCGGCCTGGCCCGTACAGCAGGCGAGGCGCGGCGTTACCAGAAGCCGAAGATCGAGACCTCCACCTTGCCCCGCTCCAGGATGGCGGTGCCAACCCGGCCGTTCTCGTAGGAGCCGGCATCGAGGTTGAGGCGCCCATTCTGCGGTTTGCGGATGAAGTCCCAAGGGGAATGGCCGTGGACGACGAAGTGTCCGGGCCAGGGCGTGTGGTGTTTCAGGAATCCGTTCCGAATCCACGCCCAGTGAGGGAATGAGGTGCCGGTGCCGTCCGGCAGTTGCAGCACCGACTGGCTGAGAAAGGTCTGTACTTCCGCGTCGGAGGCCTCCGGGCAGACCCCGGCGTGCACGAGCAGGACGTTGCCATTCAGGGTGTGGGACTTCCAGGTCTCGGGCCCGAGCCTGAGCTCGGTGAGCAGATCCTTGGTTTCCGACCACCGGCCGAGGTCCCCGCCATTGTGGTTCCAGGTAAAGGCGGCGAAGGCACGCTCCTGGGGGTCCGCATGGAAATACGAACAAAGCATGAGCGACTCGTGGTTGCCCGCCAGGATGTCGACCTGCTCCGGGTACCGGTCGCGAAACTCGGCGGCGAGCCTCAGGCAGGAGGCGGAGTCCGGGCCGCGGTCGATCAGGTCGCCGAGAAATGCGACCCGTCCCACCCGGCCGGAGGCCAGCAACGTGGTGGCGTGACCAAGGATCACCTCGAGGTGGCGCGCATGACCGTGGACATCGCCGATGGCGAATATCGGTTCGGCCGGCTGGCAGGCCGGAGCAGGGTGTTGGAGCGTGTAGGGAGAGATTGGAAGGGCCATCGGTCGCTCGGCGGAGACCACGGAGCTGGCGCGGCTGGAGAAAGAGGCAAAGAAGTTCGCGCAAGCCCGTGAAAGGACAGGTGGAAAGGAAATGGTCACGATATTGTCGAGGACGGAAGCAACAGTTGGTGCAGCCACCTCAATCGAAGGAATCGGACGTTTTGTGGATTTGTTTACAGGTGGGTTCGCTTTGCGGGCGGAAACGGAATGGGGGCGAAAACGAAAACCAGGCTTGCAGTTATTTAGGGACCTAAATATCAGGGTGCAAAACTTCGACCTATGCCGTTGGTGATTCCGAAAGAGCTGCCGCGCTACGAGACCCTCAAGGAGGCGGCGCGCGAATACCCAGATCTGGACCCATCGGCGGTGGAAGCCTACCTGCACGTTCTCCGCACAGGAGACCTGGTGGCCCGGTTGGCCGAGACAGGTCTGGCCCGGCACAATATCTCCCAGGGCGGATTCGGAATCCTGACCACGCTCTTGCGCAGCGAGAAGCTCGAAGCGCCGGCTACGCCACCCACCTTGAGCGCCCTGGCCGAGCGCCTGGGAGTCACCCCGGCCACGATGACGGGCCTGGTCGACACGCTCGAAGGCGATGGTCTCGTTTTGCGGGGAGCGGATCCCCATGACCGGCGCAAGGTGATCGTGAGCCTGTCGCAAAAGGGACGGGACCTGCTGACGCGGGTGCTTCCCGGGCATTTCCGGTTCATCTCGGCGCTCCTGCGCCCCCTCGACCGGGCGGAGCGCGGCGAACTGGTCGAATTGCTGCGAAAGATCGTGGCGCAGGCCGACGAACTCTCGGCTGCACAACCGGCGGCCACTGATTCGCCCGAGGCGAGATGAGCGCCGCCCCCGTTCTCCCATTTTTCGTCGACTACTGCCTATGAACAACCATCCGCAACCCGTTCGTTATTCTGCGGCCGACCACGGGGGTCGCCGCCTGCTCCGGCTTGGCGTCGCCGCCGTGGCCTGCGGATTCGTGGTGTCTGCCTGTGCGCCGCAGCGGGCGCCGCAGGCCGCGCCTCCTCCGCCGGAGGTCGCCGTCGTGACCGTGGCGGCGCAGCGCGTCGTGCTCACCACGGAACTTCCGGGTCGGGCCTCCCCGTACCGGATCGCCGAGATCCGGCCGCAGGTGAACGGTCTGATCCAGAAACGCCTGTTCGCGGAGGGGGGCGACGTGGAGGCGGGTCAGGCCCTATACCAGATCGATCCCGCGCCCTTCCAGGCGGCGCTCAACAACGCCCGAGCGGCGCTCGGCCGCGCCGAGGCGAGCCTGCCGGCGATCGCGGCTCGCGCCGAACGCTTCCGTGACCTCGTGGCCGACAAGGCGGTCAGCCAGCAGAATCTCGACGACGCGGCGGCCGCGCTCCGACAGACGGAGGCCGACATCCAGTTCTACAAGGCGACGCTGGAGAACGCCCGGATCAACCTGGGCTACACGCGGGTGGTGGCCCCGATTTCGGGACGCATCGGCAGTTCCGCCGTGACGGACGGTGCCATCGTGACGGCGTACCAGCCGGTCCCCTTGGCGACGATCCAGCAGCTGGATCCGATCTACGTGGACGTGCCCCAGTCGACGAACGAACTGCTCCGTCTCCAGCGGCGGCTGGCGGACGGCCGGATGGCGCAGGACGCGAACAAGCCTGACGCCGTGCGGCTCATCCTCGAGGACGGCACCCCCTATCCGCACGAGGGTACCCTGCAGTTCCGCGACATCTCGGTGGATCGCAGCACTGGTGCGGTGACGCTGCGCATGGTGTTTCCCAATCCCCAGGGCGTGCTCCTGCCGGGGATGTTCGTGCGCACCGCGGTGAAGGAAGGGGTCAATGAAAAGGGCATCCTCGTGCCGCAGCCGGCGGTCATGCGCGACCCGAAGGGCAATCCCTTCTCCTATGTGGTGGATGCCCAGGGTCTCGCGCAGCCGCGACCCCTGAAGCTCGACCGGGCCATCGGCAGCAACTGGCTCGTGAGCGAGGGGCTCGCCCCCGGCGACAAGGTAATCGTCGAGGGATTGCAGCGGGTGCGGCCGGGCAGCCCGGTCCGCCTGCCCATGCCGCCGGCCAAAGCGAACTGACGGAGCTCCGCCATGCTCTCCAAATTCTTCCTGGACCGGCCGGTCTTCGCGTGGGTCATCTCCATCGTCATGATGGTGCTGGGCGGCCTCGCGATCCACAACCTGCCCATCTCGCAATACCCGCCGATCGCGCCGCCTTCGATTGCGATCGACGCCTACTACCCGGGCGCCTCGGCCGAAACGGTCGAGAACAGCATCACCCAGATGATCGAGCAGAAGATGACCGGCTTCGATGACCTGCTCTACATCGCGGGCACGAGCGAATCTTCCGGCGCCGCCCGCATCGAGCTGACGTTCAAGCCCGGTACGGATCCCGATCTCGCCTGGGCCAAGGTGCAGAACAAGCTCCAGCTCGCCATGCCGACGCTCCCGGACGTCGTGCAGCGCTCCGGCGTGATGGTGAGCAAGTCGACCCGCAACTTTCTCATCATCGTCGGCCTCATTTCGGAGGACGGCAGCATGGACGGCATCGACCTGCGCGATTACGCGCAGTCCAATCTGGAGAAGGTGCTGGCGCGAGTCCCGGGGGTGGGCGAGGTCCAGGCCTTTGGTTCGCAGTACGCGATGCGGGTCTGGCTCAACCCGGACAAGCTGACCAACTACCGGCTGACCGTGGAGGATGTCGTCCTGGCGCTGCGCACCTACAACGTGGAGGTGTCGGCCGGACAGCTCGGCGGCGCCCCCGCGGTGCCCGGGCAGCGGCTCAACGTGTCCATCGTCGTGCAGAACCTGCTGCAGACGCCGGAGCAGTTTGGGGCCATTCCGCTGCGCACCAACCCGGATGGTTCCGTGGTGCGGCTGCGCGATGTCGGGCGCACGGAATTGGGCACCGAGTCCTACGACGCGCAGGTGTTTTTTAATGGGATGCCCGCTTCCGGCCTCGCGATCCGGCAGGCCCCGGGGGCGAATGCCCTCGAGACGGCCGATGCCGTGAAGGCGAAAATCGCGGAGATGAGCCGGTACTTCCCCAAGGGCGTCAAGGCCATCTACCCGTACGACACCACGCCGTTCGTGAAGGTGGCGATCAACGAGGTCGTGGTGACGCTCTTCGAGGCCGTCTTCCTCGTGTTCCTGGTGATGTGGCTCTTCATGGGCAACATCCGCGCCACGCTGATTCCCACCATCGCGGTGCCGGTGGTGCTGCTGGGCACCTTCGCGGTGCTCGGGTTGTTCGGTTACTCGATCAACATGCTCACGATGTTTGCGATGGTGCTGGCGATCGGCCTGCTGGTCGACGACGCGATTGTCGTCGTGGAGAATGTCGAGCGGATCATGAGCGAGGAAGGGCTGTCGCCCCGCGAGGCGACCGCGAAATCGATGGTGCAGATTACGCCTGCGCTGATCGGCATCGGCCTGGTGCTCGCCGCGGTCTTCGGCCCGATGGCCTTCTTCGGCGGATCGACCGGTGTCATCTACCGGCAGTTCTCGGTCACGATTGCGGCGGCGATGCTGCTCTCGGTGGTGGTGGCGCTGATCCTCACGCCCGTCCTCTGCGCCACGATGCTCAAGCCGGTGCCGAAGGGGCACGAGCCCGCCGAGAGCGCGATTTGGTTCCTCCGCCCGTTCTTCCTCTGGTTCGACCGGGTCTTCTTCCGGTTGCGTGCGACGTACGTGAGCCTGGTCGGGCACGCCCTGGCCCGGAAGCTCCGCTACGGGGTGGTGTTCCTGGTGATCGTCGGCGGGCTCGTCGCGATCTTCAAACGCATGCCGACAAGTTATCTGCCGGACGAGGACCAGGGCATGTTGATGTGCCAGATCATGCTGCCCACCGGCTCGACCCTCGAGCAGACGCAGGCCGTCGCCGATCGCGTGCAACAGCACTTCCGCGAAAATGAAAAGGAGGCGGTGGAGACGTGCATGACCATCGCAGGCTTCGGCTTCAACGGCCGGGGGCAGAACAACGGCATGGTGTTCGTGCGGTTGAAGGACTGGAAGTTCCGTGACCGCGCGGACCTCCGGGTCAAGGCCGTGGCCGGCCGCGCCATGCGCGCCTTCTTTGCGATGCGCAATGCCATGGTTTTCGCCTTCCCGCCCCCGGCGGTTGTGGAACTGGGCAACGCCCAGGGCGTCGATTTCCAGCTCGTCGATCGCGGCGGCCTGGGCCACAGCGCCCTGATGGGAGCCCGCAACCAGCTGCTCGGGATGGCCTCCCAGGATCCGCGCCTGGCGAGTGTGCGCCCGAACGGCATGGAGGATGCGCCGGAATTCCGCATCGACGTCGACTGGGAGAAGGTGGGATCGCTCGGGCTGTCGCTCAGCTCGGTCTACACGACCCTGTCGGCCTCCGTCGGCAGCACCTACGTCAACAACTTCATCCAAGGCGGGCGCGTGAAGCGGGTCTACGCGCAGGCCGATGCGGAGTTTCGCCGGCTGCCTTCGGACCTCGAGAAACTTCACGTGCGGAACCAGGCCGGCAAGATGGTGCCGTTCTCGTCCTTTGCCACGACGCGCTGGTCGACGGGCTCCCCGCGCCTGGAACGTTTCAACGGATTCCCATCGATGAACATCTGGGCCGAGCCGGCTCCGGGCCGCAGTTCCGGCGAGGCCATGCAGGCGCTCGAGGAGGCCGTCGCCAAGTTGCCGCAGGGGGTCGGTTTCGACTGGACCGGTCTTTCCTTCCAGGAACGGCAGGCGGCGTCGCAGACCGGACTCTTATATGCCTTCTCGATCCTGGTGATCTTCCTGTGTCTCGCCGCCCTCTATGAGAGCTGGCCCATTCCGATCTCCGTGTTGATGGCCCTGCCGCTCGGGGCGATCGGTGGCGCCATCGCGTCGTCGATGCGCGGCCTTTCCAACGACGTCTATTTCCAGATCGGCCTGCTCACGACCCTCGGCCTCACGACCAAGAACGCCATCCTGATCGTGCAGTTTGCCAAGGCGCGGGTCGAGGAGGGGATCGGACTCGTCGAAGCCTCGATTGAGGCCACCAAGCTCCGGTTCCGCCCGATCGTGATGACTTCGCTGGCCTTCGGCATCGGCGTGCTGCCGCTCAGCCTGGCTACCGGTGCCGGCGCGGGCGCGATGAACGCCATCGGCACGTCGGTGCTCGGCGGCATGGTCACCGGCACCGTCCTGGTGGTCCTGTTTGCGCCGCTCTTTTATGTGATGATCGAGCAGACGTTTGGCCGCCGGCGGGCGGCCGCCGCGTCCGGTTCCGCCGCCAAACCCTCCACCGGAGGCCACTGAGATGAAGCATTCCCTCTTCCTGATCCTGGGCGGGTTCGCCCTGGTGACCGCGGGCTGCACGCTGGCCCCGAAGTACGAACGACCGGCCGCTCCCGTGGCCGCCGCGTGGCCCTCCGGGCCTGCCTATGCCTCGGCGGGCGTCGTGACGGCCGCACCGGCGGCTCCGGAACTCCCCTGGCGCGAGTTCTTCACCGATCCCAAGCTGCGGCAGGTAATCGACGGGGCGTTGGCCAACAACCGCGATCTCCGGCTCGCGAGCCTGAACGTGGAACTGGCGCGCTCGCTCTACGGCATCCAGCGCGACCAGCTGTTCCCGGCCCTGAACGCCAGCGCCGGTGCCTCCAAGCAGCGTACCTCCGGAGAGCTGACCCAGAGCGGGCAGCGCTTGGTCACGGAACGCTACGATGTCGCCGCGGGTGTCTTCTCGTGGGAGATCGATCTCTTTGGGCGGCTGCGCAGCCTCAAAGGGCGCGCCCTCGAGGAGTACCTGGCCACCGAGCAGGCCCGACGCGGGGCCCAGACGCTCCTGGTGTCGGCCGTGGCGAGCGCCTACCTCACGCTGGCGGCGGATCGCGAGGCGTTGGCGCTGGCCCAAGCCACCCTGGAAGCCCAGCAGCAAGCCTACCGCTTGGTACAGCGCCTTCATGCTTCCGGGGTCGCCACGGAACTGGACCTGCGGCAGGCGCAAATCCCGGTGGAAGCCTCCCGGGCCGAGGTCGCGCGATTCAAGCAGCGCGTCGCTCAGGACGAAAACGCGCTCAACCTCCTGGCCGGGGCGCCGGTGTCCCCGGAGTGGCTGCCGGCCTCCCTGGGAAGCGTCGGTGCGACGCGGGAAATTGGCGCCGGGGTGCCGTCCGACGTGCTGCTGCGACGGCCGGACGTGATGCAGGCGGAGGCGATGCTGCGCGCGGCAAACGCCGATCTCGGGGCTGCGCGGGCCGCGCTGTTTCCTCGCATCTCGCTCACCAGTACCCTGGGTTCGGCGAGCCGGGAACTGGACGGGCTCTTCCACGCCGGGACGCGGACGTGGAGCTTTGTGCCCCAGTTGGTCGCACCGATCTTCGATCAGCGCACGTGGTCGGCCCTCGCGGCCACCAAGGTGCAGCAGAAACTCGTGCTCACCCAGTATGAGCGGGCGATCCAGAACGCCTTCCGCGAAGTGGCCGATGCCCTCGCGGTGCGCGGTCCGGTCGAGGAGCAGTTGGCTGCCCAGCAGGCGCTGGTGCAGTCCCAATCCGAGGTGCACCGCCTGGCGTCGGCGCGGTTTGCCCGGGGCGTGGATAGTTACCTGGTGGTCCTCGACGCCCAACGGTCGCTGTTTGCCGCGCAACAGGCGGTGGTGTCCCTCCGGCTGGCCAGCGCGGTGAGCCAGGTGCGGCTCTATGCCGTGCTCGGCGGAGGCGGGGATGGCAACGTGCCAGGGGAGCGCATGGCTCAGGCGACACCACCGGCGGCGGCGCCGCGGTGACGATGAAGCAAGAAGCCGGCGATCCACCGAGGATCGCCGGCTTCGCCTTCGCCGGAAGGTGGGGGGGGGCGCGGCTGCAGAGACCGCGCTGCCGGCGTGCTATTTCAGCTCCTTGATCCGGAGATTGCGGTACCACACGGGGGCCTGCGCCTTGCCGTGGAGACCCTGGAGGCCGATGGGACCGCTGCGGCTGAAGTCCTTTAGCGCCTTGGCGAACTTGTTCTTGGTGCCGTCGGGGTTCAGGCGCGGTTCCTTCCAGTTGTTCAGGTCGACGTTGTAGACTTCCTCGCCGTTGAAGATGAGGGAAACGCGGCTGTCCTGGCAGGTGATGGTGAAACGGTTCCACTCGCCGACGGGTTTCGCCATGGCTTTCGCGGGAGGACAGGCGTTGTAGATCGCCCCGACCATGCCGTAGAGGGCGCCGTCCTGGTTTTCGTGCACCTGGATTTCCAGCGCGGCGAGCACGTCCCGGATGTTGCCGGAGCGGAGGAAGACGCCGCTGTTGGACTCCTTGGCGACCTTGAACTCCAGATCCAGGACGAAGTTGGCGTATGATTTCTGGGTCCAGATCGTGAAGTGGTTCTTCGCCACCAGGACACCCTTTTCCATCGCCCATTCGCCGGGCTTGGTCACGGCGTTGGACAGATCCTCGGCGAAGAGCGGTTGCCAGCCCTTGGTATCGGGATGCGCCTTGGGGGCGGCATAGAGGCCGGCGGCGGCGAGGCCAAGTCCGGCGGCGAACAGGAGGCGAAGCGGGGAGGGGAGTTTCATGGCGACTCGGCAGCCAAGACGGTTTTCCCGCCACGTTCAATGTCGGGTGACGCCTTCGGCGTGCCCACCGGAAGCCTCCTAGACCCGGAGGGACTCGAACCCCCGGCCCCCTGGTTCGAAGCCAGGTGCTCTATCCAACTGAGCTACGGGTCCAGTTTCGCGGAGCGACAGCTGGAAACTGGCGGGCCCGGCGGTGGCGTCAAAGCCAGAGTGAAACCCGGACTGTACGAAGACGCGGCAGAGGGCCGGTGTTGGTATGCTATTGACCCCTGGTGCGGGCGGACGAGAGCATGATCCCTTGTGGCGCTTCCGGCCGCAGATCTGGCCTGGGGCGGCGCAGCCGAAACCTTCGCACCCTCCTTTCTCACCATGAAATACGGCCTCAACCTCCGTCCTGAAGGCGCCCTCGACCTCCTGTCCCTGGGCGCGCTCGTCCATCGCCTCGACCCGGGCATCATCCCGTTCCGCAAGGCGACGCACTGCGACATCCACGTCAGTGGTGGCGAGTTCAATGTCGCGGCCAACCTGGCCGATTGCTTCCGGCTCAACACCGGCATCGCCTCGGCGATGGTGGATTACCCGATTGGCGATCTGATTGCCGAGCGGGTGCGGGCGATGGGGGTGAAGCCCTACTACAAGAAGTTCAAGCACGATGGCGTGCGCGGTCCCAACATGGCGACGGTCTACAGCGACCGCGGCCAGGGCGTGCGGGCGCCGGTGGTGTTCTACAACCGCAGCAACGAGGCGGCCGGGCAGCTCAAGCCGGGCGACTTCAACTGGAAAGAGATCTTCGCCCCCGGCGTGCGCTGGTTCCATAGCGGCGGCATCTTCGCCGCGCTGTCGGAGACGACCGGCGAGGTGATCGTCGATGCGATGAAGGCGGCCAAGGCGGCCGGCGCGGTGACGTCGTTCGATCTCAACTACCGGGCCAAGCTGTGGGACATCTGGGGCGGCCACGCCAAGGCACTCGATGTGCTCGGCCGGATCGTGCAAAACGTCGATGTCATCGTCGGCAACGAGGAGGATCTGCAGAAGGGTCTTGGCATCGAGGGCCAGGACGTCGAGTCCAAGTCGAAACTCGATCCCTCCGCGTTCTTCTCGATGATCGACAAGGCGGTGAAAAAGTTCCCGAACGTGAAGATCGTCGCGACGACTCTCCGGGAGGTGCACTCGACCAATCGCCACACCTGGGGTGCGGTGGCGTGGATCAACGGCAAGACCTACCAGTCACCGATGTGCGAACTCGACGTCGTGGATCGCGTGGGCGGCGGCGACGGCTACGCGGCGGGCTTCTTCTACGGCCTGCTCTCCGGCGCGACCGAGCAGGAAGCGGTCAACCTCGGCTGGGCGCACGGCGCGCTCCTCACCACGTTCCCCGGCGACACCACGATGTCGACGGTCGAGCAGGTGAAGGCGTTCGCCAAGGGCGGTTCGGCCCGAATTCAACGCTGAGTTGACCGGACCCCGGGTCCGACCAACGTTTATGGGGCGGTTCCAACGGACCGCCCCTTTCTTATGCTGTACTTCGCCCGCGGTTTCGCGACCGACAAGCTCACGACCGAAGACCTCCGCGCCGGGCTCCAGACGGCGCTGGCGAAACTGGGCGCCCGCCGCCGCGTGCTGGCGGTGCCGCCGGATTTCACGCGTTTCCATTCGCAGGCCGGTCGCCTGACCTGCCTGGTGCACGAATACTACGGCGATCGCCTGGTGGACGTGCTGCCGGCGCTCGGGACGCACTCGCCGATGACGGCGGAGCAGATCCACGAGATGTTCCCGACGGTGCCGACGGGGCTCTTCCGGGTTCACAACTGGCGCACCGGAATCACGACGGTCGGCACCGTGCCGGCCGAGTATGTGCGCGAGGTTTCGGAAGGGGCGGTCGACTTTCCCTGGCCGGCCCAGGTGGCCAACCTGATCGCCACGGGCGGCCACGACCTGATCCTCTCCATCGGGCAGGTGGTGCCGCACGAGGTGATCGGGATGGCGAACTACAACAAGAACATCTTTGTCGGCACCGGCGGGGTCGAGGGCATCAACAAGAGCCACTATGTCGGCGCCGCGTACGGGATGGAACGGATGATGGGCCGGGCCGACACGCCCGTGCGCCGCATCCTCAACTACGCCGGCGAGAAGTTCACCTCGCACCTGCCGATTGTGTACGTGCACACCGTCGTCAGCCGCGACAGTGACGGAAAGCTGCAGGTCCGCGGGCTCTACATCGGGGACGACGCCGAAGTGTTCAACCGCGCCGCGGCGTTGTCGCTGGAGGTGAACTTCGAGATGCTCGACGCCCCGCTGTCGAAGGTGGTCGTGTACCTGGATCCGGCGGAATTCAAGAGCACCTGGCTCGGCAACAAGGCGGTGTACCGCACGCGCATGGCGATGGCCGACGGGGGCGACCTGATCATCCTCGCGCCCGGACTGCGCGAGTTTGGCGAGGACCACGAGATCGACCGCCTGATCCGCAAGTACGGCTACAAGGGAACCGCAGCCACGCTGGCGGCGGCCCGGGCAAATCCGGAATTGCAGCACAACCTGAGCGCCGCAGCGCACCTCATCCACGGATCCAGCGAAGGCCGCTTCGCGATCACCTACTGCCCGGGCCAGCTCTCGCGCGCGGAAATCGAGGGCGTGGGCTTCCAGTACGCTGATCTCGCCGCGATGACCGCGCGGTACGATCCGGCGAAGCTGCGGGATGGCGTCAACACGCTGCCAGGCGGCGAGAAGATCTTCTACATTTCCAACCCGGCGCTCGGCCTGTGGGCCTATCGCGGGCGGTTTTCAAAGTAATCCGGGCGCATCTGCCAATTGGCAGGTGTAGCCGGCCGCGCGGAGGCCGGACCGGGGGCGCCGCCCCCGATTGCCTCAGACCAGCGGCGCCATCTGGGAGATTAGTCCGGGGTGCTTCGCAGTGACGACGCGACTTGCCGGCGGGCCTCCGGACGTGCATTCCACGGGGTCCGATGAAATCGTATTCCGCCGCCACCGCCCAGCTGAGGCGCCGCCTCGGTGCCAAGGTCGTCGTCACCGACGAGGCCGCCTTGCACGAGGCGTCCTTTGACAGCGCGAAGATCCCCTTCCGTCCGGCGGCGGTGGTACGAGTGCGAAAGGCGGCGGAGGTCGGGGTGGCGCTGCAACTGGCCAATCGCCTGCGCGTGCCGGTGACGACCCGGGGACGCGGCACGACGCTCACCGGGGCGGCGACCCCCGTGCGGGGAGGTTGGGTGCTCGATCTCCTGGCTCTCGACAACGTGAAGGTGGACGAGGAGGCCGGATTGGCGCACGTGGGCGCAGGGGCGCGGATTCTCGCGATTCAGCAGGCAGCAGAGGCCCGGGGGTGGTTTTATCCGCCGGATCCTTCCTCGAAGGAGCATTGCACCATCGGAGGGAACATCGCCTGCAACGCCGGTGGCATGCACGGCGGCAAGTACGGCGTGACACGGGATTTCGTGGTCGCACTGCAGGGCTTCCTGCCCACGGGCGAGTGGGTGGAGTGGGGGACTGCGACGAAGAAGTTCTCCGCGGGATTCAATCTCCGCGACCTGTGGATCGGGAGCGAGGGCATGCTGGGCGTCATCACCGGGGCGGTCCTGAAGCTGATTCCGCGTCCGCCGGAGCGCTGGACGTTGCTGACGTCTTTCCGCGATGAAGCGGAGGCGCTGAGCGCGGCGCTCGCGCTTTTCCGGGCGCGGGTGCAGCCGGCGATCTGCGAGTTCCTCGATCGCGGCAGCGTCTTGTGCGCGGAACGGGCCACCGGCAAGGAGGTGTTTCCCGGGCAGTCGGGTCGACCGGTCATCCTCCTCGAGTTGGCGGGTTCGGCGGCGGAGGTGGCTGACCAACGCGAGAGCGTGCTGGCGTGGGCCCAGGCGCACGCCACGGCGCATCGCGCGGCGCAATCACGGGAGGAGGCCGAACAACTGTGGGCAGTGCGGCGGAAGTGCTCGGGCGCGATGTTCGAGCTCGGTGATGCCAAGCTGAACGAGGACATCGTGGTGCCGATGCGCAATTACGTGAAGTTCGCCCGCTTCCTGGCGCGCCTGAAGCGCGATTCCGGATTGCACATCCCCACCTTTGGCCACCTCGCGGACGGCAATCTCCACGTGAACATCATGTACCACAAGGCGGTGCCCGCCGAGTGCCGGGCGGCCGAGCAGGCGGTCCAGCGGCTGATGGAGACGGTGGTGGCGATGGGAGGTTCGATCTCCGGCGAGCACGGGATCGGCCTCGCGAAGTCGCCCTTCCTCCGCATCCAGCATTCACCGGCGCAGGTGAAGGCGATGCAGGCGATCAAACACGCCCTCGATCCGCGCGGAATCCTGAATCCGGGGAAGATGTTCGAGGTCTTCGAAGTCTGGCGGCATCCCCGGCTCGAAGTGAAGCTACCGTGGGATCACAAGTAAGCACCGGGCGAGCGCCGGTGGGGCTGCGCTGAACCTAAAGTCGGCAGTTGAACCACAGAGCCCCAGAGCGCACAGAGACAAGCCGCTTCAAATTGCCGAAGAAGGCATTCACTGGTCGGGTGAACGCTTCACGCGGGCTCGCTCCGTATCCAACCTCCTTTCTCTGTGTGCTCTGTGCCTCCGTGGTGAAAAAGAACTGCGGAATTTGGGGTGAAAGCTCCGTC
The DNA here is from genome assembly GCA_016222805.1 of Verrucomicrobiota bacterium. Classification (GTDB taxonomy): domain Bacteria; phylum Verrucomicrobiota; class Verrucomicrobiia; order Opitutales; family Opitutaceae; genus ER46. The sequence goes on from JACRQG010000011.1 coordinate 403,453, forward strand.
CTTCGCTTGGCCAACTCCGGAGGCAAGCTCCGAGGAATGGACCCGCCAGCGATTCAATCCAGCGGTGGAGCCTCGCTGGAAGCGCGTTTCAGGCGAAAAAAGGCCTGCAGCAGCGTGCGGCACTCCTCCTCAAGCACGCCCCCGGCGGTCAGTTCAAGGTGGTGGTTGACCCGCGGCAGGTCGTTCAGGTTCGTGGCGCCTCCGAGGCAGCCCATCTTGGGATCCGGCACCGCATAACACACGCGCTTCACGCGGGACATCAGCATCGCACCGGAACACATCGGGCAGGGTTCCTTGGTCACATAGACCGTGGCGCCCGCGAGCCGCCAGTCCCCGAGTTTGGCCGCCGCCTGGGTCAGCGCGAGCATCTCGGCATGCGCCGTCGGGTCGCGGGAACCTTCCACGGTATTATGGGCCAGTCCGACTACTTCCCCTCCCAGCTCAATCACCGCCCCGATCGGCACCTCGTCGCGCCGCCACGCATCGATCGCCTGGTTGTAGGCCAGGCTCATGTAGAAGGTGTCATCGCGCACCAACTGGGAAGGGAACCGCTTTTCGAACGGGCAGGTTGGGACGGATTCCGGGGGGGCGGACATGGCGGAGGCGGCTGAGAGTGAAACCTTGACTAAGGCGGGGCGATTCTGCCTTACAAGGTGCTTTTGACGAACGACCTTATGATCCTTCCATCCTCTGCGGACGAACGCCGCGTTGACCATGTCCTCTGACAACAACGCGATTGAAGTGGAAGGGAAGGTCGTCGCCGTGTTGCCCGGCACGATGTTCAAGGTGCAGTTGGCCAACGGGCACGTCGTGTTGGCGCATATCTCCGGGAAACTCCGCAAGAACTTCATCAAGATTGCCGCGGGCGATATGGTGAAGATGGAGATGAGCCCGTACGATCTCGAGAAGGCGCGAATCACCTTCCGCATGAAGGAAACGAACGCGCCGTTTGTGCCGCCACCGCGGCGGCGTAACTACTGAGTCGCGGCGAGGGAAGCCCGGCCTGGCCGGAGACGCCCGCCCGTCCATCGTCGCCAGCCGTGTCGAGGCGGATTGACCATAGTCGGGCTCCCGGGGTCTTCGCCCGCGAGATTGACGGGTTTCTCGCCTATCTGGGACTGGAGCGCGGCCTGTCGACCCACACCCAGGCGGCGTATCGGCGGGACCTGGATCAGGCCGCGGCCTTTTTCGCCGGCCGGGGTTGCACGGACTGGCGCGCAGTGACACCCGCGCATGCGAGTGAATGGGCCCACGCGCTGAGTCGCGAGGAGTTTGCCGTGGCGAGCCTGGCGCGAAAGATCTCGGCGTTGCGGGGGTTGGCCCGGCACCTGGTGCGGGAGCGGGCGAGGGAGGATGACTTCACGGCGCTCTTGATCGGCCCGAAGCCCGGCCGGCGAATGCCGCACACCCTCAGCGAGGAGGAAATGCAGCGGTTGATGGCGGCGCCGACCGGCAGCGACCCGAGGTCGCTTCGCGATCGGGCCCTGCTCGAGCTCTTTTATTCCAGCGGACTGCGCGTGTCGGAGCTCGCGGCCCTGACGCTGCAGCAGATGGAGGTGCAGGAGGGCTTCCTGCGGGTGTTCGGCAAGGGCGCCAAGGAGCGGGTGGTGCCGATTGGCACCAAGGCCCGTGATGCGCTGGCGATTTACCTCTCGTCCGGCCGCCCGCACCTGGTCCGGCCGCACACGCGGAGCCACGTGTTCCTGAACCACCATGGGCGCGGGCTATCCCGCGTGGCGCTGTGGATGATCGTAAAGAATCACGCGCGCCGCGCGGGCCTGACGCGAAACGTCAAGCCGCACGCCCTGCGGCACTCGTTCGCAACGCATCTGCTGGGCCACGGCGCGGACCTGCGTGCGATCCAGGAGATGCTGGGGCACTCGAGCATCTCGACGACGCAAATCTATACGGCCGTGGAACCGCAGCGCCTCGTCGATCACCACGCGAAGTTCCATCCGCGGAATCGCGAGGGGAAGAAGTGAACCCGACTTTGGGCTCGGCCCCCCGGCCGCCGGGGAAAGCCACTACCGGCCCGCGCCGCGCACCGCGGTCTTTACCGCGTAGAGCGACTTGCGGGCGGTGATGAAGAGGGTGCGGCCGTCGGGGCCGCCGAAGCAGAGGTTGGCAGCGGACTCGGGCACGAGGATGCGCCCGATGCGCCGGCCGTCCGGCGCGAAGATCTGCACGCCGTCGCCGGAGCTGGACCAGAGGCGTCCGTCCTGATCGACGCGGATCCCGTCCGGGACTCCCTGATCAAGCGTACAGAAGACGCGGCCGCCATCGAGGGTACCATCACCGCGAACCGAGAAGACGCGGATATGCTTCGGCGTCCCGGAGTCGGCCACGTAGAGCAGCTTCTCGTCGGGGGAAAAGGCGAGCCCGTTGGGCTGGTCGAAGTCGCGCACAACCGCGGTGGTGCGCCCGGTGCGTGGGTCGTGGCGATAGACAAAGTTCCCGGGCTGTTCCTTGCCTTCCTTCTTCTTCGTCGTGGGGTTCGTCTTCAGCCCGTACTCGGGGTCGGTGAACCAGACCGTGCCGTCCGACTTCACCACGGCGTCGTTCGGGGAGTTCAGCTTCCGGCCTTCGAACGCGTCGACCAGCGTTTTGAGCGTGCCGTCCTTTTCCAGGAGCGCGACCCGGCGCCCGGAGTGCTCGCACGTGAGGAGTCGCCCGGTCAGACCGATGGTGTTGCCGTTGGCGTTGCGGCTGGGCTGGCGGAACACCGTCACTCCACCGGACGGCGACCAGCGGCGCAGTTCATCCTTGGGGATGTCGCTGAACACCAGGTAGCCGCCCTCCTTGATCCAGACGGGGCCTTCGACGAAGGTGAAGTCCGTGGCCAGGCGCTCGACTTTCGAGCCCTGGGGCACGCAACGGGCAAACTCGGCGGGTTGGTCGGACTGGAAATCAGCCGCTGACAGCGGCGCGATCGAAAGCAGCACGAGGCTGAGGGGAGGGAGACGTTTCATGGGGAAAACCGAAGACAGGAGAGGGGAAGTGGCTGGGGTTTGGTCCGAGAGGTCGCTGGCTCAAGCGAGAGTTGTTTTTCCAAACGGCGACGAGGGTAATCTGGGGTGGAGGGACTCTGTTGAAGAGAAGGGTGCTTGTAAGATACTAGTAATGAATAGTTTGATGTTCTTACGGGATTGCCGGGCGAGCCCGGATCAGGACCCCGAGGATTTTCCGCGAACTTTTTTTCTGCGTGTTTGAACGGATTTGCGGGCGTCGCGTCTACCTCCGGGTAGTTCAATGGTTTGCTTGGTGTTAGGTGCGAGGGCCGCCTAGGGGTAGGCGGCCCTCACTCTTTTCCAAGTTTGGCGGTGCGGCGGTCGGAGGAGCGCTCACGCCACCCACGAGCGCGCGTTGTAGAAGAGCTGCATCCAGGGGCTGTCCTCGCCCCACGTCGCCGGGGCCCAACTCATGCACGCCGAGCGAAAGACCCGCTCGGGGTGCGGCATCATGATCGTGACGCGACCGGATGTGGTGGTCAGGGCGGTCATGCCAAACGGGGAGCCGTTCGGATTGAGCGGATAGCGATCCGTGGGAGTGTGGAAGTTGTCGACAAACCGGGCCGCGACGAGGCCGGAGTCGCTGCAGCGGCGCGCGGCCAACACGTCGGGAAATTCGGCGTATCCCTCGCCATGGGCGACCGCGATCGGAATCACCGAGCCCTCCATGCCGGCAAACAGGACGCTCGGGCTGCGCTCGATGCGGAGGGAGACATACCGGGACTCGTAGCGCTCGCTCTGGTTCTGCACAAAGCGCGGCCAGAGTTCGGTGCCGGGAATGATCTCGTGCAGGTTGCTGATCATCTGGCAGCCGTTGCAGACCCCGAGCGCAAAGGTATCGGAACGCGCGAAGAACGCGCTGAATTCGGCCCGGGCACGGGCGTTGAACAGGATGCTCTTGGCCCAACCCTCGCCGGCGCCCAGGACGTCGCCGTAGCTGAAGCCGCCGCAGGCGGCGAGGCCGCGAAAGTCCTTCAGGCTGACTCGACCGCCCAGGATGTCCGTCATGTGCACGTCGATGGCCCGGAAACCGGCGCGGGTGAAAGCCGCGGCCATCTCGACTTCGCCGTTCACCCCCTGCTCGCGCAGGATGGCAATCGGCGGACGGCCCGCCAGGTCGCGCGTGACGCGCAAATCATAGGTGAGGCGGGGGGTGATGCCGGGATCGGCGCGGTCGAGCCGATGTTGGTGCTCCATCTCCGCGCACGCCGGGTTGTCGCGCAGGGTGGCGATCCGGCGGGTGACATCCGACCAGAGGGCACGGAGGGCGAACAAATCTTCGTCCAGGAGCACGGTGGCGCCCTGGCGGACGCGAAAACGGTGGTCGGGATTCGTCCCGCCAATCCGGCTCGTGCAGTCCGCGAGGCCATGCCGGCGCAGGACTTCCTGCACGGCGTCCACGTCGGTTGCGCGCACCTGCACCACGGCGCCGAGTTCCTCGCTGAAGAGCCGCGCCAGCACTCCGTCAGGCCCGGTCCCCGTGGGTTGTGCGGTGGTCGGAAGCTCCAGATCGAGCCCGAGGTGTCCGGCAAAGGCCATTTCGACGGCGGTGACGAGGAGGCCACCGTCCGAGCGATCATGATACGCGAGCAGGCGGCGCGCGCGACCGAGTTCCTGGATGGCGTTCCAGAACGCCTTCAGGTCCGCCGCCTGGTCGACATCGGGGGTCGCGTCTCCCAGTTGGGAGTCAACCTGGGCCAGGATGGAACCGCCGAGGCGGTTCCGGCCGCGCCCGAGATCGATGAGAAGGAGCACGGTGCCCGCCTCCGGCTGCAATTGCGGGGTGAGCGAGAGGCGAATGTCTGCGACCGGGGCGAAGGCCGAGACGATCAACGACACCGGGGCGGTGACGCGCCGGCGGGAGGCGCCTTCCTGCCAGACGGTCGACATGCTCATCGAGTCCTTTCCGACCGGGATGGTGATACCGAGCGCGGGGCAGAGTTCGAGGCCGACAGCCTGGACCGCGGCGTACAGGTCGGCGCCGTCGCCAGGGACCGCAGGAGCCGCCATCCAGTTGGCGCTGAGATTGACGCGGCCGAGGTCGCCGACCTGTGCCGCGGCCAGGTTGGTGAGCGCCTCGCCGACCGCGAGCCGGGCGGACGCGGCGGCGTGGTTGACGGCGACCGGCGTGCGCTCGCCCATGGCCATGGCTTCACCAGAATAGACGTCGAAGGTGGCGGCGGTGACGCCGCAGTCGGCCACCGGCACCTGCCACGGGCCCACCATCTGATCCCGGGCGATCAGGCCGCCGAGGGTTCGATCGCCAATCGAGATGAGGAAAGTCTTGTCGGCCACCGCCGGGTGGGAGAGCACGCGGCGCACGGCTTCGGCGAGGGGCAGCGAGAGGGCGAGGGGGTGCCGCGGGCGCGGCCGCGTCTGTTCGCGGCGATGCATCCGGGGCGGCTTGCCGAGCAGCACTTCCAACGGGAGATCGATCGGCGTGTTGCCGAAATGGGCGTCGCGGAGCACCAGGCGCCTTTCCGCGGTGGCTTCGCCCACGACGGCGAAGGGAGCGCGTTCGCGCCGGCAGAACTCCACAAAGGTGCCGAGGCGCTCGGCGGAGATGGCCAGGACGTAGCGCTCCTGGGACTCGTTGCACCAGATCTCCAGCGGCGACATCCCGGGTTCGTCGTTGGGGATCTGCCGGAGGTCGAACTTCCCTCCGCGCCCGCCATCGTTGACGAGCTCGGGCAGGGCGTTGGAGACGCCGCCGGCGCCGACGTCGTGGATGAAGGCGATGGGGTTGTCGGCGCCGAGCGCCCAGCAGCGGTCGATGACCTCCTGGCAGCGCCGCTGCATCTCCGCGTTGTCGCGCTGGACGCTGGCGAAATCGAGGTCTTCCTGCCCGTGGCCGCTGGCCATGGAACTGGCGGCGCCCCCGCCCAGGCCAATCAGCATCGCCGGACCGCCCAGGACCACGAGCTTGTCGCCCGGCTCAATCGTCCCTTTCCGGACGTGTTCGCCGCGGATGTTGCCCAGTCCGCCGGCGAGCATGATCGGCTTGTGGTAGCCGCGCACCTCGGTGGCGGGACCGCTTCCGTCGGCGGGGAGGGCGGCCGGGACCTCCTGCTCGAAGGTGCGGAAGTAGCCGTTGATGGCCGGGCGGCCGAACTCGTTGTTGAACGCCGCGCCGCCGAGGGGGCCCTCGATCATGATGTCGAGCGCCGAGACGATGCGGCCGGGTTTGCCGTGATCCCGCTCCCAGGGCTGAACGGCGCCGGGCAGGCGCAGGTTGGAGACGGTGAAGCCGACAAGCCCCGCCTTGGGCTTCGCCCCGCGCCCGGTGGCACCTTCGTCGCGGATTTCCCCGCCTGAACCGGTGGCCGCGCCGGGGAAAGGGGAGATGGCCGTCGGATGGTTGTGGGTCTCGACCTTGCACAGGAGATGGATGTCCTCGTCGCTGCCCACGAATTCGTTTGTGCGCGGGTCGGCGTAGAAGCGCCGGCCGCGGCTGCCGGCGAGCACGGCGGCGTTGTCGCGATACGCGGAGAGGATGCCTTCGCTGTGCCGCTGGTACGTGTGCTTGATCATCTGGAATAGCGAGTGGTCGCGGAGGGCGCCGTCGATTTCCCAGGTGGCGTTGAAGATCTTGTGCCGGCAATGCTCGGAGTTGGCCTGCGCGAACATCATCAACTCGATGTCGTTGGGATCGCGCCCGAGACCCGTGAACGCCCGCACCAGGTAGTCGATTTCATCCTCGGCGAGCGCGAGCCCGAGGTCGCGGTTCGCGGCTTCGAGGGCGGTCCGGCCCTCCCGCAGCACCGGCACCGAGGTCAGCGGACGTGGGGAGGCGTGGCGGAAGAGCACCTCGCAGGCGGCGAGATCGGCAAACACCGCCTGCGTCATCCGGTCGTGCAGGCGCGCGCGCAAGGCGGCGGCGGGTTCGGCAGCCAGGGACGCCGCCGGCTCGAGTTCGACGACGTACTCGACCACGCGCTCGATCCGCCGGACGCCGGCGAGACCGCAGGTGTGGGCGATGTCGGTGGCCTTGGAGGACCACGGGGAAATGGTCCCGGGGCGCGGGGCGATCACCAGGACCTGCCCGTGGATCGGGGTCGGCGTGCGGCGCGGACCGTAGGTGAGCAATCGTTCGAGGATGGACTGCTGTTCGGCGGTGAGTGGCTCCTGCACCTCCACGAGGTGGATGAAGCTGGCCGCGAGGTTGCGGGCGGGGACGCCAGCGCCGCGCAGGTCCTGGAGGAGCTTCTGGAGGCGGAAGTTCGAGAGGGCAGGCGAGCCGCGGAGAATCAGCATGGTCGGGAGGGGCGCCACGCTCGCGCACCCGCCGGATGTGGTCAAGGAAGCGGATCCCGGGACGGGCCATCCCGGACCGCGGACGACCCCTCCGGGTGGGCCGGGTGCGATCAGGCCGGGGTCCATCCGCCGGTTGGCGGTTGTAGCCGGCCTCGCTGAGGCCGGTCCTGAGGAGGCGACCCCGGGCGCAGCGGGTGTGAGCACCGCCAACCGGTAGATGCTCCCATCCGGCCGGTGCACGAGAAAGCCATTGACCCGCGCGCCGGGCTTGCCGAGATGGGCTCCTCTTTGAAGACGCGCGCGAGGAATCTCCAGGGACCGGGGCGGGGCCGTTGTTTCGGACCGTGGGCGGAGGCGCGCAGAGGTCTTGGCGGGCGACTTTCCTATGGCTGAACGGATCACCCACGAATGCGGCATCGCGCTGGTGCGACTGCTGAAACCCCTGTCCTACTACCAGGAGAAGTACGGTTCGCCGCTTTGGGGCTTCACCAAGCTTTTCCTGCTGATGGAAAAGCAGCACAACCGCGGCCAGGATGGGGCGGGGGTCGCGTGCGTGAAGCTCGATATGCCGGCAGGGGCGCCGTTCATGTTCCGCGAGCGGAACATCAAGGCCAACCCCCTCGACCGCATCTTCCGCAGCCTGCTGTCGCAGTATAACGACTTCGTCGACCGCGGCGTCGTCCATCCGGAGTTTGCGGACACGGTGAAGCAGAGTTTCGACTTCGGCGGCGAGCTCCTGCTCGGTCACCTGCGCTACGGCACCAGCGGAGGCTACAGCCTGTCCTCGTGTCATCCGTACTTCCGCCGCAGCCCCTGGCCGACCCGGAACCTCGCACTCTGCGGCAATTTCAACCTGACGAACACCGAGGAGCTCAACCAGTCGCTGATCGCGATGGGGCAGCATCCGATCTTCGCCACCGACACCCAGGCCATCCTGGAGAAGATCGGCTTCTTCCTCGATGAGGAGCACGAGGACATCTACCGCTTCCTGCGCAAACGCGACCTCGCCGGCGAGGAACTGTCCCGGCGAATCAGCGAGGACCTCGACCTGACGCGGGTCATCACCCGGGCGTCGCAACGGTGGGATGGCGGTTACGTGCTCTGCGGCCTGATCGGCAACGGCGACGCCTTCGTGGCGCGCGATCCCTCGGGCATCCGGCCGTGCTTTTATTTCCAGAACGACGAGGTGGTGGCGTTCGCCTCGGAGCGGGCGCCCCTGCTCACGGTGTTCGATCTCGCGGTCGAGCAGGTGAAGGAGGTCACGCCGGGGCATGTCGTGGTGATCAAGAAGCGGGGCACGGTGACGGAGGCGCAGTTCACCGCGCCGCTCCCGCGCTCCTCGTGCTCGTTCGAGCGGATCTACTTCTCGCGGGGCAACGACCTGGAAATCTACCGCGAGCGGCAGGCCCTCGGGGCGCAACTCGCGCCGCGCCTCCTCGAGGCGGTCGGACACGACTGGGCCAACACCGTCTTCAGCTTCATCCCCAACACCTCCGAGACGGCCTTCTACGGCTTGATGTCGGCGTTGCGCGCCGTGCGGCGCGACGAGGTCAAGGCCTCGATCCTGGCGGCGGCGCGCGAGAACCGGCTCACCGACGAGGTCCTGGACGACCTGATCCTGCGCAACTGGCCGCGGAGCGAGAAGGTCGTGAGCAAGGACATCAAGATCCGCACCTTCATCGGGCAGGAGAACCTCCGCAACCAGCTCGCGAGCCATGTCTACGATATCACCTACGGCTCGGTGCGGCCGGGCGTGGACAACCTGGTGGTGGTAGACGACTCGATCGTCCGGGGCACGACGCTGCGCCGTTCGATCCTGCGCATCCTGGCCCGGCTCGGCCCGAAACGGATCGTGATCGCCTCGACGGCACCGCAGATCCGGTACCCGGACTGCTATGGCATCGACATGTCGGAGCTGGGGAAATTCATCGCCTTCGAGGCGGCGGTGGCGCTGCTGAACGAGCGCGGGCAGACCTCCCTTTTGGACGAGATCTACGAACTCTGCCGCGACGAAGTGTCGAAGGGCGGGGCGCAAAACCATGTGCGGCGGGTTTACGAGCCCTTCACCGCGGAGGAGATCTCTCGGAAGATCGTCGACCTTGTCCGTCCCCGGCAGCTGGACTGGCCGGGGGAGATCCAGATCATCTTCCAAACGATCGAGAGCCTGCATGCGGCGGTGCCGCAGCATCGCGGTGACTGGTACTTCACCGGCCGTTATCCGACCGCGGGCGGCTATCGGGTGGTGAACCAGGCTTTCATCAATTACTACGAGAAGAACGAGGGGAGAGCCTACTGAGCCGCGGAGGTTCGATCCCCCCCTGCCACCCACATCCTCTTCGCCCCGGTTTCCCGTCTGATGTCCCTCTCCTACGAATCCTCCGGAGTTCGCTACGACCAACTCGATGCCTTCAAGCGCGCCTGCCAGAAGGCCGCCCGGACCACGGCCGGGGCCTTGCGGGAGCACGGCTACGCCGAGCCCGCCTCGACGCGCGGGGAAAGCGCCTATCTGATCGAGGCGGCGGATCACTTCCTGGCGCACGTCGAGGAAGGCCTGGGCACCAAGAACCTGGTGGCCGATGCGGTGGCGGCGGAGACCGGACAAACCTGGTACCGGGAAGTGGCGATCGACACGGTGGCGACGATGGTGAACGACCTGATCACCTGCGGCGCGCTGCCGATCTCGGTCGCGATGCATGCGGCGGTGGGGGATTCGGCCTGGTTTGCAGACCGGGCTCGGGCGGAGGCGCTGGTCGAGGGGTTTGCCGAGGGTTGCCGACTCGCCGGGGCCGTCTGGGGAGGCGGGGAGACCCCGACACTCCAGGGCGTCGTGGAAAAGGCGGCGATTGTTCTCGCGGGTTCCGCCATCGGGCGCATCGCCCCGAAGGAGCTGCGCATCGTGGGCGATGTCCGCGACGGTGATGCGATCGTGTTTCTGGCCAGTTCGGGGGTGCAGACCAACGGCCTCTCCCTCTGCCGCCGGCTGGCGGCGCGGCTGCCTCAAGGCTACCGGACCCCGGTCGGCCACGGTGACTCCCGGACCTTTGGCGCGGCGCTGCTGGCACCCTCGGTGATCTATGTCGCCTTCGTGCGCGAGTGCCAGCGGCGTGGAATCAAACTGAACTACGTCGCCCACGTGACCGGGCACGGCTGGCGCAAGCTCATGCGCCTGGAAGAACCTTTCGTCTACGAGATCACCGCCCCACGCGAGGCGCCGCCCCTGTTTCGCTTCATGATGGAGGCGGGACCGATCGAATTGCGGGAGGCGTACGCCACCTTCAACATGGGGGTCGGCTTTGCGGCCTATGTTGCACCGGATCGCGTGCCGGCGGTCCTGGAGGCGGCGCGCACGACCGGCTATGATGCCTGGCTGGCGGGCCAGGTGCGTCGGGAGGGCACCCGCAAGGCCGTGGTGGTTCCTTCGCTCGGGCTCGTCTTCGAGGGCGATACCCTGCAGGTCCGCTGAGGGGCTCCTCAACGGGGTGGCTCTGACCCAGCGGCGACAACGCCACCGCCTCTCGCGCGTTGACGCCGCGACCCGGAGTGCCGCACGCTCGGCGGCTCTTCCATGACCCCCATCGTCCAAATTTCCCTGGACCTGACCGACCGCGCCGAAGCCCTGGCGACCGCCACCACGGCTCTTCGCGCCGGCGTCGACTGGCTGGAGGCCGGCACGCCGTTCATCCTCGCCGAAGGCCTCCACGGCGTGAAGGCCCTTCGCGAACGCTTTCCGGGCGTTCCCATCGTGGCCGATCTCAAGACGATGGACGGCGGCTACCTCGAAGCCGAGATGATGGCCAAGGCCGGCGCCACCCACGTGGTCGTGATGGCGCGGGCGCACGAGGAAACGCTGAAGTGCGTGGTCAAGGCGGGAGGCGATTATGGCGTCAAGGTGATGGGCGATAACCTCGGCTGCCCCGACATGGTAGCCGGGGCCAGGTTGATCGAGGATTTGGGCTGCGACTTCGTGATTCACCACATCGGCTACGACGAGCGCCGCGGGATCGCGGCGGCCGGGCGCCGGATGCCCAGCCCGTTGGATCAACTCCGGGAAGTGGTCGCGGCGGTCAGCGTGCCGGTGCAGGCGGTGGGCGGCCTGACCCTGGAACAGGCGGTGCGCACGCCCGAGTACGGCGCGCCACTCGTTGTCATCGGCGCGCCGCTGGCCGTCGATGCCGATGCGTTCCGCACGGCGGACGGCAATCTCGAGGGAACCCTGCGCATCATCTGTGATCGCGTCCATGGCTACGGCGATGTGGCGGTGAAGGGAAAGGCGAATTCGTGAAGAGCGCGGCCGTCGTCAATTTTTCGTCCGCGCCGCACAGCGTGGAACTCCGCGAGTTCACCCGGCCGGAGCCCGGGCCGGAGGATGTCATCCTCGCCGTCGAGGCCGTGGGCGTCTGCGGCAGCGACCTGCATCAGTGGACGGGCCATCACTCCTGGCCGGTGAACTACCCCGTGGTGCTCGGGCACGAGTTCGGCGGCCGCATCGCTGCACTCGGTGCCGCGGTGAAAGGCTGGAGCGAAGGCGACCGGGTCGTCAGTGAGACCTCCGCGGTCATCGATCCCAACAGCCCGATGACGCGGGCCGGCCTTTATAACCTCGACCCCAAGCGGAAGGGCTTCGGCTACGGCGTGGACGGAGCCATGACGCGCTACGTCCGCGTGCCGGCGCGCTGCCTGCACCGGGTGCCGGACGGGCTGGCGTTTGAGCAGGCGGCGCTCACGGAGCCGTGCTGCGTGGCGTTCAATGCGGTCATCGGCAACGGCCGGGTGCAACCCGGCGATCGGGTGGTCGTCCTGGGACCGGGCCCGATCGGCATCCTCTGCGCCGCCATGGCGCGACTCGCCGGCGCCGAGGTGGCGCTCGTCGGTTTGGAGCGCGACCGGGTGCGACTCGAGGTGGCCCGGGCCTATGGCTGTGAGGTCATCGTTGGCGACGCCACTGCCTGGGCCCGGCAGCGCGATGGCCTCGGCGCCGACGGGGTGGTGGACGCCGCGGGCGTTTCGGCGGCGCTCAAGACGGCACTGGAGATTGTCCGGCCGGCAGGCTGGATCAGCAAGGTAGGGTGGGGTCCGCAGCCGCTGAACTTCTCCCTCGATCCGCTGGTGCAGAAGAACGTGACCCTGCAGGGGAGTTTCAGCCACAACTGGCCGATTTGGGAGCGGGTGCTGGCGCTGCTGGCCTCGGGTCGGCTCGACGTGCGGCCGATCACCGGCGGCGTCTGGCCGCTCGAGGAGTGGCACACGGCCTTTGAGCGCATGCATTCCGGTGAAATCGTGAAAGCGGTGCTCCGGCCCGCTTGAGAGGGTTCCTCCCATGAGACTGCAGGACAAGGTCATCATCGTGACGGGCAGCACTACCGGCATCGGCCGGGCGATCGCCGAACGCTGTGTCGCGGAGGGCGCACGCGTCCTCGTGCACGGGCGCGATCGCGCCAAGGGCGAGGCGGTCGTGGCGAAACTGGGAGGCCGGGCGGCCCTGCAGGTCGACGATCTGGCCGATCCGGCGTGTCCGCCTCGGATCGCGGCTGCGGCGATGGCCGCCTTTGGCCGCATCGACGGGGTCGTGAACAACGCGGCGCTCGTGCCGCGGACAACGATCTACACCGCGAAGGTGGAAGATTTCGAGCACACCATGGCGGTGAACGTCCGCGCGCCGATCTTCCTCATTCAGGCGGCGTTCGCCCAGCTCAAGGCCAACCGCGGGAGCGTGATCAACATCGGCTCGATCAACGCCCACAGCGGAGAACCGACCTTCCTGCACTACAGCGCCTCGAAAGGAGCGCTGCAGACGGTAACGCGCAACCTCGCCAACGCCCATTGCAACGACCAGGTGCGCTTCACCCACTTCAATGTCGGCTGGGTGCTCTCGGACAACGAGTACACCAAGCAGGTGGCGGAAGGAGCGCCGGCCGACTGGCACACGAAGATTCCACAGGCCTATGCACCGTCCGGGCATCTGATCGCGCCGGAGACCATCGCGGCAGCGGCGGTGTTCTGGCTGAGCGATGAATCCCGGCCGATCTCCGGCACGGTGATGGAACTGGAGCAATACTCCGTCTACGGCCGCAACCCCGCGAAAACCTGACCATGCCACGCCTCGCCGCGTTTCCCAAGGCCTACATGCGCCAACTGGTGCGTGATGGCACCATGACCTTGCGTGACTGGGTGGATCTCGCCGCCCCCCTCGGCGTCGACGGTCTCGAGTTCTACAGCGGTTTCCTGGAGCTGGCCGATCCGGCGCGCTGGCCGGAGGCGCGTCGGCTCGTCGAGGGGCGGGGCATGGTGATTCCGATGCTGTGCTGCTCGCCGGATTTCTCGCAGCCGGATCCGGAGTTGCGCCGGCAGGAGATCGAACGCGAGAAACAATGGATCCGCATGGCGGCGACGCTGGGGGCGGGCTACTGCCGCGTGTTGTCCGGCCAGCGGCGGCCGGAACTGACGCGGTCCCAGGGACTGGACCTGGTCGTTTCCGCGATCGAGGCGTGCCTGCCCGAGGCCGAGGCGTGCGGCGTCACGCTCATCATCGAGAATCACTACAAGGACGACTTCTGGAGTTACCCGGAGTTTGCGCAGAAGATGGATGTCTTCTGCGAACTCGTGGAGCGGATCCGCCATCCGCGGTTCGGGGTCAATTACGACCCCAGCAACGCGTTCCTGGCCGGGGATGATCCCCTGGAACTGTTGCGGCGGGTGAAACATCGGGTCGTGACGATGCACGCGAGCGACCGCTACCTGATCGAGGGCACCCTGGAGGACCTGCGGCGGGAGGAGGGCGGGGCGGAAGGCTACGCGCGCCGCCTTCGCCATGGCGTCATCGGACGCGGCCTGAACAACTACGATGCGATCTTCTCCGAGCTGCGCGGCGTGGGATTCGACGGCTGGGTGAGCATCGAGGATGGCGTCGATGGGATCGAGCAGCTGGCCGAAAGTGCGCGGTTCCTGCGCCGGAAGCTGCAGGAACACTGGCCGGCACCCGGTCGTTGAGCGCGGGCGGCCGGGTTCGGCCGTCGGCGACTGAGGGGGCGGACGGATGGTCGGGATGCGGTGAAAAACGGGCGCCGGCGCCGCGGCGTGGCCGTGTCCGGAAGGGAGGCCTCTCGGCTCCGGGAAGGGTGGGGATTTGGGCCTGCAAAAAGAGGTCGCAATCCATGCTCCGCGATCAGCAAGCGCTGCGTAGTCCGTTCTTGGGGGGTCTGGCAGACTGCGCGAGCGTCGACGGCTTTTTTTGCCGGAAACCAACTCTTTACGCCATGGCCACCCAGTCCCTGAAATCGGAGTTTATCACGTGTGATGGCAACGAGGCGGTCGCCTCCGTTGCCTACCGGCTCAACGAGCTGATCGCGATCTATCCGATCACACCTTCGTCCAACATGGCGGAGACCTGCGATGAGTGGGCGGCCGTGGGCAAACCGAACCTGTGGGGCGAGGTTCCCCGGGTGGTGGAGATGCAGTCCGAGGGTGGCGCGGCCGGGACGGTGCACGGCGGCCTGCTGGGCGGTGTGCCGACGACGACGTTCACGGCGTCGCAGGGCCTGCTGCTGATGATTCCCAACCTGTACAAGATCGCCGGCGAGCTGATGCCGTTCACGATGCACGTGAGCGCGCGGGCGATTGCGGCCCAGGGCCTCTCGATCTTCGGCGATCATCAGGACGTGATGGCCTGCCGGGCGACGGGAGCGGCGCTTCTCAGCAGCTGCTCGCCGCAGGAGGCCCACGATCTGGCGCTGGTGGCCCATGCGGCCAGTTACCGGGCGCGGGTGCCGTTCATCCACTACTTCGACGGCTTCCGCACGTCGCACGAGGTGCAGAAGATTTCGGTGCTGTCGGACGACATGCTCCGGGCCGTGATTGACGAAGAGGACATTGCGGCGTTCCGGGCGCGCCGGATGACGCCGGATGCGCCGACGCTGCGCGGCACGGCGCAAAACCCCGATGTCTATTTCCAGGGCCGCGAGGCGGTGAACCGGTTCTACCGCGACCTGCCGGGACACGTGCAGGACATCATGGACAAGTTTGCCGCCGTCACCGGCCGCAAGTACCGCCTCTTCGACTACCACGGTCATCCGGAGGCGGAGCGGGTCGTGATCGCGATGGGCAGCGGCGTGGAGACGGTGGCGGAGACGGTCGACTGGCTGGTGGGCAAGGGCGAGAAGGTGGGCGTGGTGGCAGTGCGGCTCTTCCAGCCGTTCCACGTGAAGTCCTTCCTCGCGGCACTGCCGGCGAGCGTGAAGGCGATCGGCGTGCTGGATCGCACCAAGGAACCGGGTTCGATTGGCGAGCCGATGTACCTCAACGTGGTGGCGGCCCTGGCCGAGGGCCGTTCGCCGCTCGCGGGCTCGCCCCGCGTCGTGGGCGGGCGGTACGGACTGGGCTCGAAGGAGTTCACCCCGGGCATGGTGCGGGCGGTGTTCGACAACCTCGCCAAGTGGGAGCCGCGGAATCACTTCACCGTCGGCATCCTTGATGATGTCACTGGCACGTCGCTGCCGTACGACGCGGATTTCGACCTGGAGGCGTCGGACGTCCGCCGCTGCGTCTTCGTGGGCCTGGGGGCCGACGGCACCGTCGGGGCGAACAAGAACTCGATCAAGATCATCGGCGAGCAGACCGCCAATTACGCGCAGGGCTACTTCGTCTACGATTCGAAGAAGTCCGGCTCGATGACGATCTCGCATCTGCGGTTCGGCCCGCGCCCGATCAAGGCGCCCTACCTGATCCGCCATGCGGAGTTCGTGGCGTGCAGCCAGTTCAGCTTTGTCGGCCGGGCCGATGTGCTCGGCTACGCGGCGCCCGGGGCCACGGTGCTCCTGAACTCGCCCTACTCGGCCGAGGAGAGCTGGCGCAAGCTGCCGCGCGAGTGGCAGGGCAAGATCATCGAGAAGAAACTGCGGCTGTTCGTCATCGATGCGACCCAGGTGGCCAGCGCCAGCGGCATGGGCCGGCGGACCAACACGGTGCTGCAGACCTGTTTCTTCGCCCTCTCGGGCGTCCTGCCGCAGGATGAGGCCATCGCCCAGATCAAGAAGGCGATCCAGAAGACCTACGGCCGCAAGGGTGAGCAGATCGTGAAGATGAACTACGCCGCGGTGGACGCGGCGCTGGCCGGATTGCACGAGGTCAAGGTGCCCGCGGCGATCGATGCCGACGCCCAGGCGACCATCCCACCGAGCTATGCTGGCGCCTCGGAGTTCGTGCGCAAGGTCACGGCCCGGCTGCTGGCGAACGAAGGCGACCTCATGCCGGTGAGCGCCATTCCGATGGACGGCTGCTGGCCGACCGCGACGGCGCGGGTCGAGAAGCGCAACATCGCCCTGGAAGTTCCCGCCTGGGATCCGGCGATCTGCATCCAGTGCAACAAGTGCGTGCTGGTCTGCCCGCACGCGGCCATTCGCGCCAAGTTCTGCCCGCCCGAACAGCTGGCGGCGGCCCCGGAGGGATTCCAGTCGACGGCCTTCCGCTCGAACGAGTTCCCGGGCCAGCGCTATACGCTGCAGGTGGCTCCGGAGGACTGCACCGGTTGTTCGCTCTGCGTGCAGATCTGCCCGGCCAAGGATCGCTCGAATCCGCGGCACAAGGCGATCGACATGGTGGCGCAGCCCCCGCGGCTGGCCTCCGATCGCGCCAACTGGGACTTCTTCCTCAAGATTCCGGATCCAGACCGGACCAAGCTCGACGCGACCTCGGTCAAGGGCACCCAGTTCATGGAGCCGCTCTTCGAGTTCTCCGGCGCGTGCGCCGGCTGCGGCGAGACGCCCTACGTCAAACTCCTCACCCAGCTCTTCGGCGACCGCATCCTGATCGCCAACGCCACCGGTTGCTCGTCGATCTACGGCGGCAACCTGCCGACCACGCCGTACTCCACGAATTGTGACGGCCGCGGCCCGACCTGGGCCAACTCGCTGTTCGAGGACAACGCGGAGTTCGGCCTCGGCCTCCATCTCGCGGTGGAGCAGCGGGCGAAGACCGCCCGGCTCCTCCTGCAGCGGCTCGCGAGCCGCGTCGGTCCGGACGCCGTCACCGCGCTCCTCCAGGCGGATCAGTCGACGGAGGCCGGCATCGCGGCCCAACGGGCGCGGGTCGTGCAACTGAAGACGGCGCTGCGCGGCGTGGATTCGGCCGACGCGAAGAACCTGCTCCTCTTCGCCGACGACCTCGTGAAGAAGACCGTGTGGATCCTGGGCGGCGACGGCTGGGCCTACGACATCGGCTACGGCGGTCTCGACCACGTCCTGGCTTCCGGCGCGAACGTGAAGGTGCTGGTGCTCGACACCGAGGTGTACTCCAACACCGGCGGTCAGTCCTCGAAGGCCACCCCGCTCGGGGCGGTGGCGAAGTTTGCCGCCGGCGGCAAGCCGATCGCGAAGAAGGATCTCGCGCTGATCGCGATGCAGTATGGGCACGTCTACGTCGCCCGCATCGCCTTCGGCTCGAAGGATGGGCAGACCGTGATGGCGATGCGCGAGGCCGAGGCCTACAACGGCCCGGCGCTGATCATCGCCTATTCGCACTGCATCGCGCACGGCTACTCCCTGCATCTCGGCGTCGAGCAGCAGAAACTCGCGGTGGATTCCGGCTACTGGCCGCTCTTCCGCTTCGATCCGCGGCTCGCGGCCAAGGGCGAGGTTCCGCTCAAGCTCGATTCCGGGGCGCCCAAGGTCGACCTCGGCAAGTTCATGGCGAACGAGACCCGCTTTGGCATCCTGCGCAACGTCTCGCCCGAACGGGCGGACGAGCTGGCGGCCCAGGCCCAGGCCCAGGTCCGGCAGCACTACGCGCTGTATCAGCACCTCGCCGCCGCCCACTCTCCTTCCGGAAACGGTCAAGCCACAAAATGAATCTCTCCACCAAATACCTCGGACTGACCCTCGAGAATCCCCTGGTCGTCGGCGCTTCGCCGTTCTGCGACAACGTGGCCACGGCCCGTCAGCTGCAGGACGCCGGCGCCGCCGCGATCGTGATGCGCTCCCTGTTTGAGGAGCAGATCGACGCGGAGCAGCGGGCGCTCCTCTACCACGTGGAGACCCCGGCCGAAAGCACGGCGGAAGCGACGTCGTTCTTCCCGGGCTTCTCGGAATACCAGCTCACCCCCGATCACTACCTGCGGCAGATCTCAAGCCTCAAGGCCTCGCTTACCATTCCCGTGATCGCGTCGCTGAACGGCTGCCGCCCGGGCGGTTGGACCGAATATGCGAAGCGATTCGAGGCGGCCGGGGCCGATGCGGTGGAGCTGAACCTCTACCAGCTCGTGAGCGATCGCGCGGTGGCGGGCGACCAGATCGAGGCCGACATGCTCGAGACCGTGGCCAGCGTGGTCCGTTCGGTGAAGATTCCCGTGGCGGTGAAGTTGTCGCCGTTCCACACCTCGCCCGCGCACTTTGTCGCGGAACTCGAAGGCGTCGGCGCGAAGGGCGTGGTGGTCTTCAATCGCTTCTACCAGCCGGACTTCAACATCGACGACCTGGAGGTGCAGCCGCAGCTGCGACTCTCGGACCCGACCGAGTTGCTGCTCCGCCTGCGCTGGCTCGCGATCCTGTCGCCCAACATGCAGGGTTCGCTCTCGGCCAGCGGCGGCGTGCACGCGACCGAGGACATCGTCAAGGCGCTGCTCGCGGGCGCCCACACGGTGCAGCTCGTCTCCGTGCTGCTGCGCAACGGCCCGCGGATTCTCACCAGCCTGATCGGCGGCCTCAAACACTGGCTGTCGGAGCGCGGCTACGAGAACGTGGATCAGCTGCGCGGCGCGCTGAACCTCAAGCATTGTCCGGATCCGTCCGCTTTCGAGCGTGCAAACTACATCCGGATCCTCCAAAGCTGGCGGGTGTAAGGCCCGCGACCAGCGCCCCTCTGGTCTTCCTCCCCGATGTCCTCCCACGACCCCGCCCCCTCTGCTCCATCCCCCGCGCCGGCGCCGATGATGGCAGTGGCGGGGAATCCGAAGCATGCGTGGGCGGAGGTAGCGGGCAAGGCTCCGCCGAAGCGCGGGGCCGAGGAGCGGATTCACGATTTCGGGGAGATCTACGATTGCCATAGCGACGTGGACGCTCGCGCGCAGGCGAGTCGGTGCATCCAGTGTCCCGACCCCCTGTGCCGCCAGGGATGCGCCTTGTGCAACCGGATTCCGGAGTGGCTCGCGCTCGCGGCGAAGGGCGAGTTTCTCGAGGCGGCGGCGATTTCGCGGTCCACGAGCAATCTGCCGGAGATTTGTGCCCGGGTGTGTCCGCAGGAGCGTCTGTGCGAGGGCGCGTGCATCCTCGGGGCCAAGGGCGACCCGGTCGCGATCGGGGCCATCGAGCGATTCATCAACGACTATGCCTTCGCGCATCACGGGGTGGATGTCGCCCCGGCGGAGCCCAACGGCTTTCGCGTGGCGGTCGTGGGTTCCGGCCCCGGCGGCTTGTCCTGCGCCGATGAGCTTTCGCAGGGCGGCTATGACGTGACCGTGTACGAGGCGCAGCTCATTCCCGGCGGGTTGCTGGTCAACGGCATTCCGGCCTTCAAGCTCGACAAGCAGATCGTGGAACGCCGGGTCGAGCTGCTCACGCGGCGCGGGGTGAAGTTCAAGCTGGGGGTGGAAATCGGGAAGGATATTTCGCTCGAACACCTCCGGCGCGAGCACGACGCGGTCTTCCTGAGTTTTGGGGCGCAGCGGCCGAAGCCGCTCGACCTTCCTGGGGCAGGCCTGAAGGGCATCGTGCCGGCGCTGCCGTTCCTGATCCAGAAGAACGTCAAGTCGCCCCTGGTCGACGTGCCGCCGGTGGATGTCGCGGGCAAATGCGTGGCAGTGCTTGGGGGGGGCGACACCGCCATGGACTGCCTGCGCACCGCGATCCGGAGCGGGGCCCGGGAGGCCGTCTGCATTTACCGCCGCGATCTGGCCAACATGCCGGGCAGCCGCAAGGAATACGCCAACGCGCTGGAGGAAGGCGCCCGATTCGAGTTCCTTTCGAATCCCGTGGAGATCGTCCCGGATGACGCCGGCAACGTGAAATCCGTGCGCTGCGTGCGCATGGAACTGGGCGCCCCAGATGCGTCTGGGCGTCGCTCGCCCAAGCCGGTGCCGGGCTCCGACTTCATCGTGGCCGCCGACATCCTGCTGGTGGCTTACGGTTTCGACCCCATTCCGTTCTCCTCCGGCAACGACGCGGAACCCCTCAAGACGGACCGCTGGGGTTCGATCGTGGTCGACGCGAACCAGATGACCAGTCTGCCCGGCGTATTCTCCGGGGGCGACGCCGTCCGCGGACCGAGCCTGGTGGTGCACGCGGTGCGCGACGCCCGCAAGGCGGCCCGCGGGATCCACTGTTACCTGCAGGAACGGGTGAAGAACTCCCTGCCGCCGGCGTAGGCGGAGGGGACGAAGCGAACCCGTGGGCCCCGGGCGCCACGCTTTCGCGGGCGGCGCAAGCGCGGCGACAGAAAATCCAGGGGCGCCCTAGAAATCCGTGACGATCGTCAGCTTGAAGATCCGCGGGTCGCCCCAGGAACCCGTCGTGTTCGTGTTCGCGCGGTAATATTCGCGGTCCAGGAGATTGTCGATGTTGACGGCAATCGAGGTTGGGCGATTGGCGAGGCGCGTCCGGAAACCAGCAAGCACGCTGAAAAGCGCATAGGAAGGCGTCCAGAGTTCCTCGGCCACGCCGTCCTGATTGAGGTCCGCGTTGCCGCGGAAGGTTCTCGTCCGCCAGTTGGTGCCGCCGCCGAGGTAGAAACCCTTGAGCGGCCCGCGGCTGAATTCGTAGCGCGTGAAGAGATTGGCGCGGATCTTCGTGTACCCGGGATTGGGCACGCCCTCCGGGTACGTCCGGATGAATTCGTCGAGCAGCGGGGTCGGTCGGTTCATCGCCTTTGCCTGCGCCTGGAAGCCCTTCAGGAGCGGGATGCGGTCTTCGTTCACGACCTTGTTGGTGGCGGCGTTGGCGATGAGGCGCCAGTGGCGCGTGAAGTTGGCCGTGGTTTCGAACTCTTAGCCGGTGGTCGTGGTAGTCTGGTAGTCCTGGCCAGTGGCGAGGAAGGTCGTGGGGAAGATCGCCTGCACTTCGTCCCGGATGGGCACGGCAGGCGCCGGCGCCAGGCGTGCGTTCGGGGTGTAGTTGCGGTAGCGCGTGACCGTCGCTTCCAACCTGCCTTTGAACAGGCTCAGGCGCGCCGACATGTCCTGCCCTTCGCCGCGCGGGATGCTCTGCTTCACCGCCAGGCCATCGTCGCCGACGACGAAGGTGTTGTTGCCCTCGCCGAGGGAGATGCGGAATGACTTGGCCCGGTTGTAGGTGACGGCGAAGGACTCGTTCAAGCGCAGGACGACACCCATGTTGGTGCCGTCGACTTCGTAGTGGACGAAGGGATCGGGATTCAGCGACGGCAGCTGATCGACGATCCAGGTCTTTTCGAGCGGCCGCGGCGCGCCGTAAAAGGTCTTCATGTTAAACTGGTCGCGGCGGAAGCCGACCAGCGTGAAAAGGTGTTTCTGAAAGTACGATCCGGATGCCCCGAGGCTGATCGAGGGGGTGTAGAAGCGGCGCAGCAACTGTTCGCCGGCGGCCGGGACGGCGTTGCCGAGATCCGGATACCAGCCGGACACCCCGGGAACCGGGCCGAGATCGCCGGTGAGCTGGGCGCCATTTCCGTCCTTCAAATAGTAGCGACGCATGAAGCGGTTGTTGGTGAAGGCGGTGCGGTTCGCCGTGTATTGGGCGGTGGTCTGGACCAGCGGGGTGACCGTGCCCACCCAGGCAGGATTCGAGGTGAGGAGATACTCGCCCCAGGTCGGTTTCCAGTGGCCGGGGACATCCCGGTGCTGCTGCACGGTGGCCCCGATTTGCTGCCTCATCCATGAGGTCTCGAGGACGTAGATACCGGCCAGGCGGATATCCTTGACGATGCCGCCGTGCGTCTGCCGGGTGCGGAAATACTCCAGGTAGAGTTCGTTGAAGTACGGGTTGGGCGTGCCGTTGGGCAGCGTCCGGTTGCGGTCCTGGTAGACGTTGCGCGAGGAGGCGCCCCAGGAATCCGTCTTCTGCTCGTAGAAGTTTCCTGTCAGCTGGAAATGGAGATTCCGGCCGAAGTGCTGTTCGACGTCGATCGTGACCGTGTCGTAGTAGTTCTTGTAGGTGGCATTGGGGCCGTTGAACTGCCACTCCTTGTGGAAGACGGACGGGTCGACGATGGTGGTGCCGGAACCGGTGCTGTTCACCCGACCGGTGCCTTGGGAGCGGAACATCGTCCCGGTGGCGGGCAGGTAGACGTATCCCCCTGACGCCGCGACGTTGGTGTTGGCGGCGCGCGAGAATTGATCGAGGAAGAGGCCCTGGGAATTGACGGAGGTCGTCTTGGAATGCTCCGCCATGAGGCTGATCATGGTGCTGCGAAACGGCCGGTAGGTAACGGCGCCGTAGAGGCCGCGATATTCCCGGCGCACGAAGTCGATCCAGGAGCGGTTCTTGCTTTGCACGCCGGTGAACCGCACGGCCAACTTGTCTTTCACGACGATGCGGTTGAGGTCGTACTCGCCGCGGAGGAGGTCGTAGCTCGCGACCATCATCCGGGCTTTCGTGCTGTTCTGCGTGAAGCGCCCACGCTTCGTCATCTGGTTGTTGGAGCCGCCGAGATCGGCCTCGCCATACAGGAAGGCGTTGGGCCCGCGCAGCAGTTCCACGCGCTCGGTGGCGTACGCATCCATCGGCTAGTACCAGATCATGCCGTTGCGGTTGGCGTAGTTGTTCTGGATGCCGCGGAAGACGCCCTTCTCCGGCAGGGCGGGGTCGGGATTCTGTTCGCCGGTGACGAACCAGCGCGACATCTCCTCCATGTTGGTCACGCCGAGGTCCTCCATGAACTGCGCATTCATCACGGAGATGGAATTGGCGACGTTCTTCAGTTCCTGCACCGTGCGCATCCCGGAGGTCGTGTGCATCGACTCGTAGCCGATGTCCTTCTCCTCGGAGACAGTGAACACCGAGAGTTGCACCGCCTCCTCCAGGGTCGCGGCGGTCGTTGCCGCACGCCCCGGCGGCGGCGCGGCGGGCGCTGACTGCGATGGTGCGGAGTTGGACAAGGGGAGGGCGAGCAGCGCGGCCATCCACCACGGCCGACACGGCGTTGAGTAACGGGGGAGTGCGTTCATGGTTGAGAACTCCGGGCATCGGTGATGCGCGAGTCGCGGTGCAAGCGAAACGGTCTCGCCTGGCCGGCGACCGCCGGTCGCTCCTCGCGGGGCGGCGGAAGGGGAGTTTATCCGTTCGCAGGAGTGGAACACAAGCACTCTCCGAACGGGGTCCGCCGGTCGGGCGCATCTGCCGGTTGGCGGTCATTTGTCTGGTGTAGCCGGGGGCGGTGACCCCGGCGGCCGGCCTCGCCGCGGCCGGCTACAACCGCCAACCGACAAATGCGCCCCCGACGGTCCGCGATTCCGCGAAAAGGGTCTCTTTGAGGATCGGAAAACACCGAACAATGCGCTTTCCTCCTTCGTTGCTCCCCCGGCGAATTCGCCGATTTCCGGCCAACCTCAGCCAAACCTGCCATGAAGCCACCCCGCCTCGCCTGGTCCCTCCTTCTTTTCATCAGCGTTGCCGTGGGCCAGACGGCGGCTCCGCCGCCGGCCCGGGAGGAGGCGATCGAATTGAACCCGTTCGTGGTCACTGCCGGCACTGACGATGGCTATGCCTCCAAGGAGACCCTGTCCGGCACGCGCCTGCGCACCGACATCAAGAACGTCGCCTCCTCGATGTCCATCGTCACCGCCGAGATGCTGCGCGACATGGGGGCGACGAGCTTCTACGATGTCGTGGACTTCCTCCCCAGCACCTTCGCCTACGGGAGCAACGAGGGCGACGCCAACGCGAACGGACTTCGCACCGGCAGCCCTTTTGTCGTGCGGGGCTACCGATCGGATTCGCTTTCGACCAACTTCTTCACGGCGAACTTCCCGATCGACTCCTACAACACCGACCGGATGACCTTCACGCGGGGACCCAATGCCATCCTTTTCGGCATCGGCAACCCGGGCGGCACGGTCGATGTCACGAACAACAAGGCCGACCTGCGGAGGAATTTCCGGAAACTGGAGCTGCGGGTCGACTCCTTCGGCAGCTTCCGCACCGCCCTCGATGCCAACCACGTGCTGGTGCCGCGGAAGCTGGGACTGCGCATCGACCTCCTCCGCGACGACCGCCGCAGCAACATCCAGCCGACTTACAACAGGCGGAACTCCGTTTTCGGCACCGTGACGTATCAGTTCGCGCCGCACTCCGTGCTGTATGTGAACGCCGAATCGAACCGCCAGAGGGCGCAGATCGCCCGGCCGTTTGCGTTCTACGACTGGTACAACGTGTGGGCCAACGCCGGCAGACCGATCAAGGCGGTCGCCCGGAACACGGCTGCCGGACCCGGTTGGGAATTCGAAAACACGGGCGGCTACCTGGTGCAGATCGCGGACCGGGGCGTGATGAACTGGGGCGCGATGGCGTACGGCGGGCGCCTGACCGTGCGGGGCGCGCGCGTCCGGACGGTCAGCTTCGGCGCGAGTTCCCCCAACCTGATTGTCCCGCTCGACACCAACATCGTGGGCAACGGTGATCTGATGACCTACGACAACGAGAACTACTCGGTGATCTTTCAACAACGCCTCGCCCGGAACCTCTACCTGGAAGTCGCCGGCAAACATGATCACAACTACCGGTTCAATCGGGAAATGGACGGCAACAACGTCGCCATCAAGGTCGACCCCAATGCCCAGCTGCCCGACGGCACGCCCAACCCCAACGTCGGCCAGGCCTTCGTCGACGTCCGCCCGACCGAGCAGCACATTCCGACCGACAGCAACCAGCTCCGGGCAACCTTGAGCTACGAGGTTTCCCTGAATGCACTTCGGGTGTTCAACCGCGGCCTGGGCCGCCTCTCGCTGGGTGGCCTCTGGAACAACGAGGCGATCCATCAGTTCCTCGAACAGTACGCCGAGACGAACCTGACCCCGCTCGGCACCCAGCGGGATCTCAGCAACGCCGTGAACCTGGTGCAGCGCCGGTGGTATTTTCTCCCCGGCAAGGAGCAGTACTACGCCGGTGATTTTGCGCCCGTGAGCGGCAACGGCATCACCTCCAGTTGGGAGCGCGTCGCCAGCACGCCGCGCAACAACGTCACGCGCACGAATTCCTACGCTCTGGCCGCCAACGCGCTGCTGCTCGACGAGCTCCTCTCGCTCACCGGCGGCCTGCGACGGGACGAACTGCTCATCACGTCCGTCAACTACGTCAAGGACGCGCGCGGAATCTGGCCGCCGGCCCGGGAAGGCACCGGCTTGCCGGCGCAGCGCGGCGTGGGCCGGCCGTATCTCTTTGGCGCGGTGCTGAACCTGCACAAGAGGGCCGGGCTGTTCTACAACCGGGCCACCAACTACCGGAGCTTCAACCAGTCGAACCGGACCATCACGCAGACCCTGATCCCCACCCAGGCGGGTGAAGGAATGGACACCGGGCTGAAGTTCAATTTCGGCAGCGTCGTCACGGGTTCGGTGACGTATTTCGAGACCTCCCAGACGAACATCCTGGACAATACCCTCCGGGGCAAAAAGGCGGCGTGGATCAATTCGATCTGGGAGGTGCTGGATCCCGCCAAACGGCCGGACCTGTCGGTCAACTGGACCGACCTCAAGGACCAGAAGACGCGCGGCACGGAGATCGAGTTGGTCGCCAATCCGACGCCAAACCTGCGCGTGTATGCCTCGGCGAGTCGCAACACCAACTTCATGGTGGATCATGGCGCGATCCTGTTTGCCTACCTCGCGGAAAACTACCCGCTCTGGCAGGCCCGCGCCTCCACGCCGCTGCTGACCAGCCTTTCGGACGGTGCCACGGTCGGGGACTTGATCCCGAAGATTCAGGCGGAGGCGAGTGACGACAAGCTCGTGATCGGCCAGAAGCAGACCCGGGTGTTCGAGTGGCAGACCAACCTGATCACGCGGTATCAATTCGACCGGACGTCCGCACTGAAGGGACTGGCGGTCGGCGGCGCGCTACGCTGGCGGACGGCGCCGATCATCGGCTACTATCGCACCCCGACCGCGAACACGCCGCTCGGCATCCTGGATCCCAACCGGCCGATCCTGGGCGTGCCTTCGACAAACGGGGATGCGTGGATCGACTACAATCGCACGTTCACCGTGGCGGAGCGAAAGGTGCGTTGGTCAGCCCAGCTCCGGATCCAGAACCTGTGGAACGACCGCACCGCGTTGCCGTGGTCGGCGGATGTGGACAACTCCGGCACGGTCTTCCTCCAACAACGCAAGACCCCGGGGGAGCGTCAGTTCATTCTCAGTTCGACCTTCGAGTTCTGACGCCGGGGAAAAGCCGGTTCCGGAGGCCCTTCGACGGCCCGGCGATTCGGGCTTGGCTGCCGTGCGTCCTCAACCGACGCCGTGCGGAGGAAAGAGCTCGCCGGGTTCGCGCCGCAGATCGTCGAACAACTTGCGCACGATCCAGGGGATCACCACGGTGTCGTCGGCGGCCAACCCGGCCCCAAAATGGTGGGAATTGAAGAGGCGGCAGTAGGCGGGCTGGCCGTCGGCGGCGAAGACAAACAGGTGCAGGGCGGTGACCTTTCCGCCGTGGGAGAAGATCTCGGCCTGCAACACGTAGCCGGCCTCCGGACGCGCGGCCTGCAGGGCCCGCGTGTAGTCGGCGGCCCGGGTCCAGAGGTAGCGCAGTTGATTGCGTCCGAGCGGCGTGGGCGCAACGGTGGGGCGCTGCGTGGGCAGCGTCAGGCGCGCGGTGGTGCGGGTGGCGACCTCTCGTTGCAGGTCAACCGCCAGCGGGCGTCGCCAGACGGCGCCTCGTTCATCCACCGTCAGCACGGCGGCGATCTCGATGGTGGCGTTGGGGAGCCCGCTTTGAAACTGGCGGAGCGCCGCACGACACTTGGCGAGTTCGGATTCGGAGGGCACGCCGAAGGCACGCGCGGCGGGAGCCATGAGCTGGCGGCAGCCGGCGAGGAGCAGGAGCGCGACGACGACTGCTCCGGCGCGGAGCACGAGGTGCGAGGAGGCCTGGTCCTTCATGGGAGGAAAAGGGGGCGGCCGATGCCACGAAACTGGCTCATCAGCCCTATCCCAGGATACCGCGGTCGGCGAGTGGAAACGCGATCCCGCTTCCTGCGGTGGCGGCGCGGGCTTGCCGCGGAAGCCTCTTCGGCCGAGAAGAGGCGCAGGCCTTTTTCGCCCCATGCACCTCCGCGCCGCACTGCTCGTCCCGCTCCTCCTCTCCGCCGGCCACGCCCAGGCTCCCGCCGGCTTTCGCGATCTCTTCAATGGCAAGGACCTCACCGGTTGGGTGAACGTCAACACGGACCCCGACACGTGGACTGTTCGCGACGGTCTGCTCATCTGCCGTGGCAAGCCCATCGGCGTGATGCGCTCCGATCGACAGTATGAGAACTTCATTCTGCACATCGAGTGGCGGCACATGGAGCCGGGAGGCAATTCCGGGGTGTTTCTGTGGAGCGACGCCGTGCCACAGGAGCGTACGCGCCTGCCGAAGGGCCTGGAGGTGCAGATGCTCGAACTCGAGTGGCCCTTCCTCAACCGCGACAAGGACGGTTCGCCGCGCCCGCTGGCCTACGTGCACGGCGAACTCTTCGGCGCGGGCGGACTCGAGGTCGTGCCCGAGAACCCGCGCGGCCGGCGCAGCATGTCGTTCGAAAACCGCTGCCTCCCGCGCGGGCAGTGGAACACCTACGATGTCGTGGCCGTCGATGGTGTCGTGAAACTCGCCGTCAACGGCAAGTTCGTGAACGGCGTGAGCAACGCCTCGGTGCGCAAGGGCTACCTCTGTCTCGAATCCGAGGGCGCCGAGATCCACTTCCGCAATATCCGCCTCCTCGAACTGCCCGCCGGCCGCGCGGCTGGCGAGCAGGTGGCGCCGGAAGCGAAGTAGAGCGGGGTGGGGCCAGCGGGGGGCCCACCTGCGCCTGAGGCCTTCTGCTCCCAAGGTGCAAAGGTCGTGGAGTCAGCGCACGGAGGTATAGCCCCCGGGAACCCCGCGTTTGGAGAAGACAAACTGGAACAGGTCGATGGTGCGCGCCCGGAAGGAACCCGCGCAGCCCAGCAGGTAATACCGCCACATCCGGCCAAAACGCTCTCCGTAACGGGGCGCGAACTGTGGCCAGGTGGCCTCGAAGTTGCGCGCCCAACCCAACAGCGTGCGATCGTAGTCGGCACCGAAATTGTGGACATCCTCCAGAACGAAGAGGGCCTCGGCGGCGCGCGTGACCTGCGCCGGGGACGGCAGCAGGGAGCGGGGGAAGATGTAGCGCTCGATCCACGGATCGGTGCGGACCCGCGAGACCTGGCCGCCGATGGAGTGGCACAGGAAGAGCCCTTCGGGGTGCAGGACGCGGGCGGCCACTTCCATGAACTCCCGGTAATTGCGGTAGCCGACATGCTCCAGCATCCCGACGCTGACCACCCGGTCGAATTCCCCGGTCACCTGGCGATAGTCCTGCAGGCGGATCTCCACCGGCAACCCGCGGCACCACTCGGTGGCAAACGCTTGCTGCTCGCTTGAGATGGTCACGCCCAGCACCGTGCAGCCGTGCGCGGTGGCCGCGTGCCTCGCCAGCCCGCCCCAGCCGCAACCGATGTCGAGCAACCGCAGGCCGGGTCGCAGGCCCAGCTTGCGGCAGATGAGGTCCATCTTGCGTCGCTGGGCCTCGTCGAGGTCATCCGTCCCTCGGAAATAGGCGCAGGAGTACTGCATCGTCGGTCCCAGCATGGCCGCAAAGAACTCGTTCCCGAGATCGTAGTGGACCCGCGCCACCCGGCGGGCCCGGCGCATCGTCTGCTGGTTGCTCAACCGGGCCACGGCCGAGGCCCAGCCGTTGACCAGGTTGCCGCGCACCCGTTCGTCGAGATGCGCCCGCGCCGCGCGGTCGGCCATCTCGTCGATCGCTTCACAATCCCACCCGCCTTCGATGTAGGACTCCCCGAATCCCAGCGTGCCGCTGGCGAGCACCCGGCCGTAGAACCGCTCGTCGTGTACGTGCAAATCCCACGCCCGCGCCCCATCCGTGCGGATGTCGGCGCCAGCGAGCAACTCCGTCACAATTTCCCGAGCGCGGGCACTCATGGGCTCCCCACGTGCCGGCAATATCCGCCCGGGCGGACGCGGCGTCAAATGGCGGCGCCACGAGGCGGTCCTCCGCGGGTCTTCGCATGACGCGGTTCGAAGCTCGGGGCGGAACGGCCTGCCGGGCGCCTTTGGGCTCGCTCCGGCAAAGCCCGGCTGAGAGCATCAGCCCATCGGCGGTTTGAATCCCGATGGAAACTTCCGCCTCGACGTTGGTGAACCTGGATCCAGGTTCCCGGTGCACCGGGAGCGCGGGTGATTGCGGCGCCAAATGGAGGGACCGTCTGTTACGCCCAACCTGGGGTGACCGACTGAGCCATGAGCCGCGAAGCTGACGTGTTTGCCGATGCCCTGGACCTCTCCGGCGGCGAGCGACGCGTGTTTCTGGAACAGGCCTGCGGCGCCGATGCCGTGCTGCGCGCGCGGGTCGAGGCGCTGCTCGTGGCGCATGAAAAGGGCCGCTCGTTCCTTCCCGGGCCCCTGGCGCAGGCACACGTGGCGTCGCCATCGTCCGGGGAGGCCGAGGTGATTCCACACTACCGACTGATGGAGAGGATTGGCGAGGGCGGCTGCGGCGTGGTGTGGCTGGCCGAGCAGGGCGAGCCGCTGCGGCGGCAGGTGGCAGTCAAGGTAATCAAGCTTGGGATGGACACCAAGGAGGTGATTGCGCGCTTCGATGCCGAACGGCACGCGCTCGCGATGATGGATCACCCGAACATCGCGCACGTATTCGACGCCGGCGCCACCGCCGCCGGCCGGCCCTTTTTCGCGATGGAACTCGTCCGGGGGCCGCGCCTCACCGAATTCTGCGACACCAACCGCCTTACGATGCCGGCGCGGCTCGAACTCTTCGTCCAGGTCTGCCGGGCCATCCAACATGCCCACGTCAAGGGGATCATCCACCGCGACATCAAGCCGTCGAATGTCCTCGTCGCGTCGCACGACGGCCTTTCCGTGCCCAAGGTGATCGACTTCGGCATCGCCAAGGCCACGGCCGGCCGCCTGACGGATCATACGCTGTACACCGGCATCGAGCAGATGATCGGCACGCCGATCTACATGAGCCCGGAGCAGTTCGACCCGGCCGGGCACGACATCGACACCCGCAGCGACATCTACAGCCTCGGGGTGCTGCTCTACGAACTGCTCTCCGGCCGGCCGCCCTTCGATCCGGCGACGCTGGCCGACGGCGGACTCGAGGGCTTGCGGCGGTTGATTCGGGAAACAGATCCCATCAAGCCCTCGACGCGACTGAGCGCCCTGGGGCACGACGAACGCGCGGCGATCGCCCGGCAGCGTGGCACCGATCCGCAGCACCTGGTGCGGATCTTGCGCGGCGACCTCGACTGGATCGTCATGCGATGCCTGGAGAAGGACCGCAGCCGCCGTTACGAGACGGCTGGCGAACTGGCGCGCGATCTCGAGCACTTTCTCCGCCGAGAGCCGGTCGCGGCGCGGCCGCCGGGCACGCTGTACCGTTTTGCGAGGCTCGCCGCCCGCCACAAAGTCCTCGCGGCATCGCTGGCGACGGCCGCCGCCATCCTGGTGCTCGTGGCCGCAGGAGCGACGGCCGTCGCCGTGCGGGCACGCCGGGCGGAGCAGGCGGAGGCCCAGCAGGCCAGCCGTACCGACCTGACCCTTGGCTCGCGCCTCATCGAGGACGGCAGGGTCTCCGAGGGCCTGGCCTTTCTCGTTCGCGCCGCTCAGTCCGATCCGGGGAACCACGCGATCGGTCCGCGGTTGCTGTCAGTCCTGGCCTATCGGAACTTTCCGCGCCCGATCGGCCGGGCCTTTGCCTATGCGGGGTTGCTTCGCGATAGCGGCTATTCCGCCGACGGCCAGCAGTTGGGGATCGTCGCCTCCGACCGCCGGTATGTGTGGAGTCTGCCAGACGGGAAGCTGCAGCAGGCAAACGACCCGAGGGTGTTCTTTCATGACGGCGATGTCGTGAGCGCCTGGTCGGGGGACCTTCGTCGCCTGGCGGCCGGGGGACGAGAAGGGAGCATCCGCGTCTGGGACGCCGCGTCCGGTGAACCGGCGCTTCGCCCACTGCCGCACGAGGGCTCCGTCACCAACGTGCTTTTCTCGCCGGATCAACGCTGGATCGCGAGCGCCGCCAACCATGGCAATGCGGGTGGCGCTTCGGTGAAGATCTGGGATGCCGTTTCGGGCGAACTGCGGGCGTCCCTCCCGTTCGACGTGGAGCGACGGGAGGGCATCCCGGAGGGAGGCGTGCGCTTCAGTCCGGACGGCAGCCGGTTGCTGGTCACCACCGGTGGGACGCAATGGGGCATCTGGAAGGTCCCGGGTGGCGAGCCCGCAATCTGGCCGCAGCGGGTTGTGTCGCCGCGGTTGAACGGCAAGGGTGCCTTCAGCCCCGACGGGAGGTTCGTGGCGATTACCGATCTCAAGGGGGCGCAGTTGTACGAGACCGCGACCGGTGCACCGGTTGGACCGCACCTCGACCACGAGGATCAGTGCGGTTACGTCGCGTTTTCCCGTGATGGCACGCGGCTGGCGACCTGTTCGCCCGATGAGCAGGTGAGACTCTGGCTGCTGTCGTCGCTGGCCAAGCCGCAGTTCGTGCTGCGTCACGGTTTCGGCGTGCAGTCGGCCTTTTTCACTGCGGGGGACGGCCACCTGGTCACGCTGGCCTCCGACGAAGTGGTCCGCATCTGGAACACCGCGACGGGCGAACTGGCGGTGGAGCCGGATCGTCTGGCCAAGGTGCAGCGGATGGCGGTGACGGGGGACGGCCGCGAATTCGTGACGTTCGGCCGGTTTGAGAATGCGGCTCGTCGCTGGCAGATGCCGGCCGGCTCCCTGGCTCCGGCCCAGACCGCGACGGATCCGAAACGCCGCAACGTGCGCTTTTCGTTCCAGGTTCCCGAGGCCTACGTGTGCTTCGACGATCGGGTCGAGACCATCGCCCTTCCCACCTTGCGGCCGACACGGCCTCCGCGGTACTTCCCCGCCAACGTGGTGCCGAAGGCCGCGGTGACGTCGTTTGATGGACTCGATGTGGCCGCGATCCTGGAATCGGGAAAATGTGAGCTGTGGAATCTTCGGGAAGAGACCCCCATTCGTCACCCGCTGGCGAACGTGGGAATGAACCGGGCCGGCCTGCGAGTGTGGTTCAAACCCGGATCGCCGCTGTTCTGCGCCCATTACCACGACCCCGAGTCCTTGGCCTGCCGGCTCGATTTCTGGGATCGGCGTTCCGGCGCGAAGATCCGGACGGAGGTTCGGACGGCATCGGAGCCGAACCAGGTCGACGTCTCGCCGGATGACCGCCTGGTCGCGGTCGGGACGGCCGGCCACGGGGTGGAACTCTGGGACCTCGCCTCCGGCCGAAAGCTGGGTGACTCGGTGGTGGCCCCGGTTGCCGTCACGGGCGTGAGGTTCAGCCCCGACGGACGGTTGCTGGCAGTGAGTTCGGGCGATCACGCGGTGAGGTTCTGGAAAGTGGAGACGCGGGAGGCGGTGGGCTTGCCCCTTAAACATCCGTACCCGGTGACGAACCAGAAATTCTGCTCCGACCACCGGCGGTTCGTGACCACGACCTGGTCGGAGGTGCGGGTGTGGGAGATTGCCACCGGCGCCCAGTTGGTCCCGTCCATGAGCCCAAGGATCGAGCGAGGAGACCCGCTGGAGGCCATGTGGATGGACGACGATCGGATGATCGCCACGATCTCAACCAAGGGCGTCGTCCGGCTTTTTGACAGTGCCACCGGGCAGTTGCTGCTGGAGCCCTTTCCAACCCGCAGCCACCAGCGCTACGGATTCCGTGCCACCGACCGCTATGTGGCGGTGAACTCGGACACCGGCATCTCCATCTGGCCGTTGCCACCGCTGGGTCTGCAGGCGCCGGTGCCGGGCTGGCTGCTGCGGCTGGCGACGGCAACCGCGGGCGGAACGCTGGACCGGTTTGCGGCCTTTCGCGCGCAGCCCGCCGACGCGGAGACGTTTGAGTCGATCCGCCGCGAGATCGATCGCCTGCCGGCCAACGCCCCTTATGTGGCGTGGGGGCGCTGGATTCTCACCGACCCGGGCAGGCGGCCCCCGTCACCGGAGGGAGACTGACGCCGTCCGGAATTGCTTTGTGCGCGACGCGAATGTGGCCAGAGGATCACCGCGTGAACCCGGGGGAGATCACGCTGCTATTGCGACGCGCCGGTGAGGGCGATGCGCAGGCGGCGGATCGGATTCTCCCGCTGGTCTACGAAGAACTGCGCAGGCTCGCCGCCGCCAGGATGGCGCAGGAGGCGCCCGGGCAGACGTTGCAGCCCACGGCGCTCGTGCACGAGGCCTGGCTCCGCCTCGGAGGCGAGGCTCAGCCCGAGTGGAAGAGCCGCGCCCACTTCTTTTTCGCGGCGGCCGAGGCGATGCGGCGCATCCTGGTGGACAAGGCGCGGCGCAAGCACGCGCTTCGCCACGGGGGCGCGCTGCAGAAGGTGAGCGCCAGCGCCACGGGTTTCGATGTCGCCGCCCAGGATCTCGACGACGAGGCGTTACTCCGCCTCAACGACGCCTTGGAGGCCCTGATCGCCCACGACGCCCGCAAGGCCGAGGTGATCAAGCTGTGGTATCTGGTGGGGCTCACGCTGGAAGAGGTCGCGCAGGTGCTAGGGGTGAATGAGAAGACCGTCCGCCGCGACCTGGCGTACGCCAAAGCCTGGCTGTTCGACGAAATCAGCCGGCAGCGGTAGCCGGTCGGTTCGACCGGCGGCAAGCGGCGAAAAGGAGATCCACGGTCGGCTGTGGCGCCCCTCGGGAGGCGATGGGGAGTTTTGAGCGGAAACGGCGAGGCGATGTCCGGATCGGAAGGGGAGATTCCGCTTTGGAGGGTGAACCCAATCCAACATGAAAGCACCGATTCGCTTCTCCATCCTCTGTTGCGCGGTCACCGGGCTCATGCCCTGTTCGCTTTCCGCGGCCGATTCGAATCCCGGGCCCGATCTCATTCACCTCACCTCGGTGGCCGACTCGGGGCAAAACCTGCTGTTCTGCGACGGCGACCCGCAGTCGAAGGTGCGGCGAGCCATGGGCGAACCCGACGAAGTCATCGGCGACTCGGTTTGGGTGTATCGACGATTTGCCCGAGAGGGGCGAAGCGACGTCCGGTACGCCGCTCCCAACCCGGTCTGCGACACGACTCTGGTCTCGTTCCTCCCGGCGACCGGAGGAGAGGGGCGCAAGGTCGGCGAAATTGCCCGGGTGAGTTCCGCGGATGTTACGGAGGTTGCGGCCGCCATGATCAAGGACCCGAAGTACATTCCAAACCGGGTCGCCGCCGTTCGCTCTGCCCGGCCGGAGCCGGTTCCGCCGGAAGACCTTCCCTTCCTCATTCACGTGACGGCGGTGGTCAACTATGACAACTCGGTCCTTTTCCGCGACGGCGATACCGAGGAGCGGGTGCTGAAGGCCGTGGGGCAACCAAGCGAAATCCTGCCGGGGGAAATCTGGGCCTATCGGCGCTACGAGCGGCACAACCGTCAGGCCGTCCGGGGAGTCGACGACACGAAGGGCTGCGAAACCACTCTGGTGACCTTCAGCCCCGGCGCACCGGGCTCCGGACGGAGGGTCACCGCCATCGTGATGGCGCAGCCATCCTCGCTCGCTGCCATCGCCGAATGTCTGAAGAAGGACCCCGAGTATTTGGAGAAACGGGTCATGGCCTGGCACCTTCCGGTCGGCGGGGTCCGGGCCTCGATCGGCAAGAATCCGTGAAGGTCGGCTGGCCCGACATGCCGGGCGTGGCTGACCGCCAAGGACCGTCTGGCGGTGCCAGGCGGTCCGCCGTTTCGGCATCGCGCAGTTCCGCTGGGGACTGCAGACTTGGTTTCTCTTCTTCCCACATGAACCTCACCCGCCTGATCGCGTTCGCCGCCGGGCTTGTCGTCTCGATGGGCGCCGCGGAGGAGAAACCGGCCGTCCCGTTTCGGTCCCTCGACTTCGAAGCCGCCTGCAACGCCGCGAAGAGCGAGCGCAAGCTCGTCTTCATCGACTTCTACACCACGTGGTGCGAACCGTGCAGGCGACTCGACCGCGACACCTGGAGCGATCCGGAAGTCGGCAGACTCGTCGAGGCCAAAGCAGTTGCGCTCAAACTCGACGCCGAGAAAGAGGGCCGCGCGGCGGCCAAGACCTATCGGGTCGCCGCCTACCCGACGCTGCTCCTGGTGAAAGCCGACGGCAGTGAAGTCGACCGCCTCGTGGGGTACCGGGAGCCGGCGTTGTTCAAGACCGAGTTTGCGAGGCTGGTCGCGCTCGCGGAGTCCGG
>JACRQG010000011.1:439190-573357 GCA_016222805.1 Verrucomicrobiota bacterium
GAGGCGCGGGCGCAGGTTGCCGCGCAGGCGCGGCCCTATGTCGCGCCGAGCAGTGAGCCCGAGGATGCGCAGCCGCACTACGAGCTGGCCCGCCGGCTCCTCGCCGCCGGCCAGAATGAGGAGGCGCTGAAGGAACTCGTCTGGTGCTGGGACGAGGGTCTGAAAGATCCCGAGTTCGTGCGCACCGGTCGCAGCCGGGTGCCGGCCGACCTCGCCCGGCTGGCGCGGGACTTCCCGGCGGCGCGCGACGTCCTCATCGCCCGGCGCGATCGGGCGCGCGAACGCGCGCTGGCCAACAAGGGCGGTTCCACGACGATTCAGGATCTCATCCTGCTCAATCGCGAGCTCCGGTCCGACGACGAGACGATCGCGGTCTTCGACAAACTGCCCGACGGCGACCGCCGCCGGGTCACGATCAGCATCTATCTCTTCGACAGTTTTGTGGAGCAGAAGCGCTATGCCGACGCCCTGTTGTTCAACCTGCCCGAGTCCTTCGTGATGGAGATCGAACGGGCGAAGACGCAGCAGAAGAAAGGAGGGGACACCGCCGCCGCGGCCGTCCAGTCCACCGTCAACCGCATCAGCAAACGCATCGAAGCGCTGGCAGCGACCGGGAGGATCGAAGAGGCCACCGACCTCACGCGGCGAGTGCTTGCGCTGGATGATTCGGACGCGACGAGAAGCCTCCTGGGCAAACGACTCGAGCGGGCCGGTCACCCCGAGTTGCTCCCGGCGGGGGATTCCGGGTCCCGTCGCTAGCGCGCCGACGGCGCCTGCTACGGCGTCACGCCGGCGACCGGGAGATTCAGGCCGGCGATCGACTGGGAGAGGGCGTCGATGACCGTTGCCGGGGCCACGCCGAGGGCGACGATCGCCACCACCAGGGCCACGCACAAGATACGGGTGGGGGTGTCGAGGCGGATTGGCGCCGCGTTGGCCAGCGGGTCGCCAAAGATCGCCTCGCGAACGACGCGGAGGTAGTAGTACACCGCGATGGCGGCGTTGACCATGGTGACCACGACGAGAAGCAGATGCCCCTTGGCCAGCGCGGCCGTGAGAATGGAGAGCTTGCCGAGGAAGCCCACGAACGGAGGAAGGCCGGCAAGCCCGAAGACGCCGACGATCAAGGTCAGCGCGAGCAGCGGGGAGCGGCGATGCAGGCCGGCGAGTTCCTCGATGGCCACGTTGGTGCCGTCGCGCGACACGCGGGAGATGACCACAAAACAGGCGAGCACCATCAGCATGTAGCCGGTGATGTAGTACAGGGAGGAGGCGAAGCCGGCCTCGCTGAGCGTGACGAAGCCGACCACCGTGTAGCCGGCATGGGCGATGCCCGAAAAGCCGAGCAGCCGCTTGAAGTCGGTTTGCACGAGGGCGATCAGGTTGCCGTAGAGCATCGAGGCGATCGCCAGCACGGTCAGCAGGAGGGCGACGGTGCCCTGATCCGGCGCGGCGAGGGAAACCAGGCGGGCGAGCACCGCCACGGCGCCGATCTTGGGGAGCGAGGCGATCAGGCTGGCGGTTTCGTTCGAAGCGCCCTGGTAGACGTCCGGCGTCCAGAAGTGGAAGGGGAAGACGGCGAGCTTGTAGTAGAGCCCGCAGAAGGCGAGGCCGAGGCCGGCAATGGTGAGCGGGGAGCCGAGCACCGGCTGGAGCTGCGCGGCCATCAGCGGCAGCGAGGTGGTGCCCGTGAGGCCGAACAGGTAGCTCAGGCCGAAGAGCATGATGCCGTTGGCGGCGACGCCGAACATGATGTACTTGATCGCCGACTCCATCTGGGAGCGCTGCCCCTCGCGCTCGCGGCGCATCGGCACCATCAGGTAGAGCGGGAAGGACGAACACTCGAGGGCGATGACCAGCGCGAGGATATCGACGCAGCTCACCAGCATCAGCAGGCCGGCGACGCTGATCGTCAGGAAGAGAAAGTACTCGGGCTGGATGCGTTCCCGGACATCGGGCAGCCGGCCGCTCAACAGCACGATGGCGAGAAAGCCGGCGGAGAGGACCACCTTTAGGATCTGGGAGAACGCATCCACGCGGTACGCGCCGCTGAACAGCACGCCGGTGGACCGCAGGCAGAACACTGCGGCCAGGAGCGCGACCACCGCGGTGGCGAGGGCCACGCCACGGGCGAGGGCGGCCCGGGATTCTCCCAAGGTGACGAAGAACAGCGCAAGGCCGCCGAGCAGCACCACGAGCTCGGGCAGGAACGCCTGGAGGAAGGAGAGGGTCATGGCGGACTTGGGCGGACTAGGGCACGGCGGCCGCGGCGGCGGGCAGGGCGTGGCCGACCTGCTGGATCAGGTTGAGCACCGTCGCGTGCATGGCGTGGACGAAAGGCTGCGGATGGAGACCAATCCAGAAGACGAAGACCAGCAGCGGCAGCAGCGTGACAATCTCCCGGAACTCCAGGTCGGCGATCGCATGATGATCGGGATTCTGCGTGCCACCGTAGGCGACCCGCTGGAGCATCCGGAGCATGTACGCGGCGGCCAGGACGACGCCGGGCACGACGCAGATCGTGAGGAGCTTCGAGTGGCTGAAGCTGCCGGCGAGGACGAGGAACTCGCCGATGAAGCTGTTGGTGCCCGGGAAGGCGAGGGACGAGAGGCAGAAGACTCCCAGGAAGCCGGTGAAGACCGGCACGTGCTTTCCGATGCCGGCGGCGGCGGAGAGGTCCCGGGTGTGGAGGCGTTCGTAGATGATGCCGACGCAGATGAAGAGCGCCCCGGTGGTGACGCCGTGGTTGATCATCACGAGAACCGCACCTTCGATGCCGCTGGCGTTGAGGACAAAGATGCCGAGGGTGGCGAAACCCATGTGG
The DNA here is from genome assembly GCA_016222805.1 of Verrucomicrobiota bacterium. Taxonomy (GTDB): domain Bacteria; phylum Verrucomicrobiota; class Verrucomicrobiia; order Opitutales; family Opitutaceae; genus ER46. Next base: position 442,015 of record JACRQG010000011.1, read on the forward strand.
CCGACGCTGGAGTAGGCGACCAGCTTCTTGAGGTCGCTCTGTGCCAGGGCGGTGAAGCCGCCGTAGAGGATGGCGACGGCGGAAAGCGCCAGGAGGTACGGGGCGAAGACGTGGGTCGCGTGCGGGGTGATCGGCAGACAGAAACGGAGAAAGCCGTAGGTGCCCATCTTGAGCAGCACGCTGGCGAGGATCACGCTGCCGGCGGTCGGGGCCTCCACATGAGCGGCGGGAAGCCACGTGTGGAACGGGAACATCGGCACCTTGATCGCGAAGGAAAGGGCGAAGGCGGCGAAGACCCAGAGCTGGAACGTCGCGCCATAGGGCTGCCCCATCATGCCTTCGAGGCTGAAGCTGCCGGTCTTGAGGCGCAGGGCGATCAGCGCGACCAGGAGGAAGACCGACCCCGCCATGGTGTAGATGAAGAACTTGATCGCGGCGTAGACCTTGCGGGGCCCGCCCCAGACGCCAATCAGGAGCGCCATCGGGATGAGCATCGCCTCCCAGAAGATGAAGAAAAGGATGGCATCGAGCGCGCAGAACACCCCGACCATCGCCGACTCCATGACGAGCAGGCAGATCATGAATTCCTTCACCCGGACGGTGATGTAGCGCCAGGAAGCCAGGACGCAGAGCGGCAGGATCAATGTGGTCAGGAGGACGAGCAGGAGACTGATGCCGTCGATGCCGAGGGCATACCGGATCTTCAGGAAGGGGATCCAGTTATGATCCTCGCGGAATTGAAACGCCGCGGTGGCGGGATTGAAGTTCCACCAGAGCGGCAGGGAGACGGCGGCGATGACCGTCGTGCAGGCGAGGGTCCACCAGCGCAGCAGGCGCTCGCTGCCGATGAGCGCGGCGCCCGCCGCGGCCACTAGCGGGCTGAAGATCAGCACGCTGAGCAGCGGCAGGCCGGAGTTGAGGGCGGGAGCGGAAGTCATCGCGCGAGGCGTCAGAAGATGAGGACGAGGGCGACCACCACGGCGGCGGCGATGCCGACGCTGAACGTGAGGTTCTCCTGCAGGGTACCGCGCTAGGCCGTGCGCGGGCGGCCGCCGAGGTGGCGGAACGAGGCGACGTAACCGTCGACGGCGCCGTCGATGACCTTGTTGTCAAACACCGCGGAGAGGCGGGCGGAGGCCATCAGCGGGGCGATGCCGCCGGCGCTATAGATTTCGCCGACGAGGTTGTCGAGGCCCTGGATCGGCTTCCGGGCCAGCCAGAGGAAGGCGCGGCCGCCCATGCGGTAGGGCCAGTCGAGGTCCAGGCTGATCTTGGCCTCGGGCTCGAGCTTCTTCAGCAGGAGGAAGAACCCGAGGCCGGTGAAGAGCAGCACCTGCAGCGTCTCGGAGACGTGGTATGCGGTGTAGGGCTCGTAGTGCACCGGGTGCGGCAGCATCCGGTAGAGGTACGGCGTGTAGCAGCCGATGAAGATGCAGAGGAAGGAGGTGATCGCCATGGCCGCCATCATGTTCCACGGCGGTTCGGCGGCGCGCTCCCAGGTCTCCTTGGAGCAGTGGTTCTTCCCGAACCAGATGAAGTACGGAACCTTCAGACCGGTGTGGAGGAAGGTACCGGCCGAGGCGAGCATGAGGAGGAAGGCGGCCCACAGCTTGTGGTCCTCGAAGCCGGCCTGGACGATCATCGACTTGGAGACGAAGCCGCTGAAGAGCGGGAACGCCGAGATGGAGAGGCCGCCGATTAGGGTGAAGAGGAAGGTCCACGGCATGCGGGAGTAGAGGCCGCCGAGTTCGGTGAACTTGCTCTTTCCCGTCATGTGCAGCACGGAGCCGCAGCCCATGAAGAGGAGCCCCTTGTAGAGGATGTGGGCGAAGGCGTGGGCGCACGCGCCGTTGATCGCGAGTTCGGTGCCGAGACCGACGCCGGCCACCATGTAGCCGACCTGGCTGACGATGTGGTAGGCGAGCAGGCGGCGGCTGTCGTTTTCGAGCACCGCGTAAACGACGCCGTACAGCGCCATGATCACGCCGAGGACGACCAGGATCTGCATGCCCGGCAGGCCGCGGCAAAGGGCGTAGACGGCGGTCTTGGTGGTAAAGGCGCAGAGGAAAACCGAGCCGTTGAAGGTGGCCTCACCGTAGGCATCCGGCAGCCAGGCGTGCAGCGGGGGCACGGCGGCGTTGAGGATGAACCCGATCATGATCAGGTAGGTCGCCATCGTCGGCGCCTTCACGTCGAGGGCGACGAAGGCCATGCTCTTCGTCGCCTGGTAGTGCAGCATGATGCCGGCGAGCAGCGCCACGCCGCCGGCCATGTGGACGAGCAGGTAGCGGTAGCCGGCGGCGAGCGATTCCTCGCGGCCGCGGAACCAGATCAGGAACACCGAGGAGAGCGCCATCAGCTCCCAGAAGAGGAAGAGCGTGACAAAATCGCCGGCGTAGATGGCGCCGAGGGAGCCGGCCACGTAGGTCCAGGCCGCGACGTGCTCGACGGCGCGCTTGACGTGCAGGCCGTAGAGCGAGCCGACGATGCACATCAGGCCCATGATGTAGCCGAAGACGTTGCTCAGGGCGTCGACCCGGCCGAAGACGAGGTGGAATTGCAGGAAGTGCACCTCGCCAAAGGTGCCGCGGCTCATCAGCAGGATCCGCAGGAACGTCAGCGCCGGCACCGCCAGCAGCCAGCCGCGCCGCAGGCTGGCCGGCACCAGCGGCAGCAGCAGGGCGCCCGCGAGCAGGATGAGCGACGGATGCAGCCAGAGGTCACTCATCGTAATAATCCTCCCGGGTCATGATGCCGGCGTGGCCGAAGGCCTTGGAGACGATCACAATCAGGACGCAGGCGACGAAGCCGAAGGCGGCCCAAAAACCAGGCAGGTGCTCCGCCTTGGTGTGGGCGTGGTGTTTGTCGACGAGGAAGGGGAGGGCGTCGGCAATCACCAGCAGGACCAGGACGGCGAGGCACGCACGGATCACCGTCTTCTGGCGCTGGCGGAGGAATTCGATGAGACGGAGGAGTTTCATTTCACGACGGCCTGGGCAAATTGCATGAAGAAATCGGGATAGAACCCGAGGAAGGCGGAGATCGCCGCGGTCAGGCAGAGCGGAATGACCATCGCGAGCGGGGCCTCGCCGTGGTGGTGGTGTTCTCCGTGGCCGTCCTGCTTCGGCGCCGGGCCGAAGAATCCGTGGTAGACGACGGGCACGAAGTAGGCGGCGTTGAGCAGGGTGCTGGCGACCAGGACGAGCAGGATGCCGATGGCGTGGGCATCGAGCGCGCCGACCAGCAGGTAGAGCTTGGAGACGAAGCCCGCGACGGGCGGCGCGCCGATCATGCTGAGCGCCGCCACGGCGAAGGCGCCGAAGGTCCACGGCATCGACCGGCCCATGCCGCTCATCTCGGAGATGTACTTCTTGTGCGTGGCGACGTAGATGGCGCCGGCGCAGAAGAAGAGGGTGATCTTGGAGAAGGCGTGGTTGGCGATGTGGACGAGGCCGCCCTGGATGCCGGTCGGCGTGAGCAGGGCGACGCCGAGGATGATGTAGGACAGTTGGCTGACAGTGGAGTAGGCGAGCCGCGTCTTCAGGTTGTCCTTGCTCAGCGCGATAATCGACGCGGTGAGGATGGTGATGGACACGAAGTAGGCGGTCGGAATCCCGAGGCCCACGCGGTTCATCACATCGACGCCGAAGACGTGCAGCATCACGCGCACGGTGGAGAAGACGCCGACCTTCACGACGGCGACGGCGTGGAGCAGGGCGCTGACCGGCGTCGGCGCGACCATCGCGCCCGGGAGCCAGTGGTGCAGCGGCATGACGCCGTTCTTCGCGAAGCCGAGGATGCAGCAGATGTAGAGGCCGGCGATGACGCCGTTGTGCACGCCGGCCGGCAGGATGCCGGTGTGATAGTTGGTGGCGAAGTCCAGCGTGCCGGAGAGCACGTAGATGAGGACCATGGCCGGCAGGATCAGGCCCTTGGCGGTGGTCGTCAGGTAAGTGATGTACTTGCGCGCGCCTTCGTAACCCTCCTCATCCTGGTGATGGGCGACGAGCGGGTAGGTGGTGACGCTGACGATCTCGTAGAAAAGATAGAGCGTGAGGAGATTGTCGGAGAACGCGCAGCCGATGGCGCCGAAGAGCGCGAGGGCGAAGCAGGTGTTGAAACGCGTCTGGGCGTGCTCGTGCAGGCCGCGCATGTAACCGGCGGCGTAGAAGACCGTGAGGATCCAGAGGAAGGACGCCGCCACCGCGAACATCATCGAGAGGGAGTCGGCCCGCAGGGTGATGCTGAGGTTGGGCAGCAGCTCGAAGACGGTGCACCGCGGGATGCGCCCCGCGAGGACATCGGGCACCAGCGAGGCGACGAAACCGAAGAGCGTGACGGCCGAGAGGAAGGAGACGGCCTCGCGGACATTCGGGCGCTTGCCGGTCGCCATCACGAGCCCGGCGCCGACGAGTGGCGCCAGGATGGCGAAGAGGAGGCGGAGGTCGGAGGGTTGATCCATGGATTAACCCTTCAGCTCCGACATTTCCGTCGAATGGATGGAGCGGTAGTTGCGGTACACCGCGATGATGATGCTGAGGGCGATGGCCACCTCGGCGGCGGCGAGGCCCATGATGAACAGGACGAAAATCTGGCCGACGGTCGGGTCCGGGGCGAAGAAGCGGTTGACCGCCATGAAATTCAGCGAGGCGGCGGAGAAGATGAGTTCGCCGGCGATCAGCATGCCGATGAGGGTACGCCGGCGGATCAGGCCGTAGAGCCCGGCGCCGAGCAGGAAGGCGGCGAGCACCAGGTAGATGGCGGGCTGTTGGTGGAGGTGGTTCACTCTTTGGTCCTCCCGGAACGGGCGATGACGAGGGCGCCGAGGATCGCCACAAGGAGCACGACCGAGATCAGCTCGAAGGGCAGGCTGTAGGTGGTGAGCAGGGAAACGCCGATGGCCCGCACCGATCCGTCCGTCGTCAGCTTGGCCGGGGTGGCCCAGGGAGCGTTGACGGCGAGGTGGGCGATCCCGAGGAACACCGCCAGGCAGATGGCGGCCGCCGTGCCGCCCCAGAGGAGGGCGCGGCCGGGTTTTTCCGGCTCGGCCGGCTCATCCGGTTCGGAGAGCATCACGCCGAAGACGATCGTGACGCACACCGCGCCGACGTAGATGAGGATCTCCATCAGCGCGAGGAACGGGCTGTTGAGGAAGTAAAAGAGGCCCGCAAGCCCCACGCAGCAGATCATGAGACCCGACACTCCGCGGATGATGCGCGTGCTGAGGGCGGCGACGAGGGCGCCGACCAGGGTCAGGCCGACGGCGAGGGCAAAGATGGCGGTGACGAGGTAGTCGGCGAACGGAAAGGCGTTCATGTCGTCTTCGACTCAGGCTGGGGCGAAGGGGTGGCCCCGGCAGCGGCGCCCGTGGACGCGGCTGCGTTGGCGATGGAGGAAGACGGCGTGGGCGAGTTGGCCGCGGCCGGGGCCGGGGGTGTAGCCGGGTTCGATGACCCTGGCGTGCCGGCCTCGGCGCGGCCAGCCACAGGGGCAGGCGCGGCTTTGGCCGGGGTCGACGATCCCGGCGTGGCGACGGCCGGCGCAGGCGCGGATGTAGCCGGGGTCGGTGACCCCGGTGTGGCGGCAACCGGCGCAGGCGCGGCGGGCGGCGTGGGATGGGTCTCGGCCCAGACCTTGGCCTTGGCGTCGAGGTCCTTGACCAGATCCATCTTGGCGAAGTCATCGCGATCGCGGCTGACGACGTTGTAGGCCTTGGAATATTCGATGGCGTCGCTCGGGCAGGCTTCCACGCAGGACCCGCAGAGGCTGCACTTGGTGAAATCGAGTTTGTACTCGGTGACCGACTTCTTCTTTTCGCCCTCGCGCTTGATGCCGTCGACCTCGAGGCAGTCGCTCGGGCAGGCGCGCACGCACAGGCCGCAGGCGGTGCAACGCGACTTGCCGGTCTCGGGGTCGAGGATCAACTGCACGTGGCCGCGGAAGCGGTCCGGCATCTTGAGCGTCTCGTGGGGGTACTGGACGGTGATGATGGGCTTGGTGGCCTCGCGGGCCGTGATGCGCATGCCCGTCAGCAGGCTCTTGAAGCCAGTGAGCGTTTCTCGAACGGCGGACTTGAGGCTCATGTGGGTGAGGCGGTTACTTGAACAGCAGGGGCAGCTTCATCATCGCGCCGGTCAGCAGGAGCGTGAACAGCGAGAGGGGGATGAGGATCTTCCAGGAGAGATTGAGGAGGCTGTAGAACTGCGTGCGGGGGAAGGTCCACCGGATCCAGATGACGGTGAAGATCAACGCGTAGGTCTTGCCGAGGAACCAAATGGGGCCCCACAGGCCATCGGACAGGGCGCCGAACGGGCTCTGCCAGCCGCCGAAGAAGAGGATGGTGGCGAGGCAGCAGCCGACGACGATGTTGGCGTACTCCGCCATGAAGAAGACGCCGAAGCCCATGCCGCCGTACTCGGTGAAGGCGCCGGCGACGAGTTCGCTCTCCGCCTCGGCCATGTCGAACGGCGCGCGGTTGGTCTCGGCCAGCATGCAGGTGAAGAAGATGACGAAGGTCACCGGCATGAGCGGGTTGACCCAAATCTTCAGGACGTTCCAGTTCCAGAACCAGCCGGCCTGCTGCTTGATGATCTCGTTGAGATCCATCGTGCCCGTGATCATGAGCAGCGTGATCACGACGAGGAGCATCGGGATCTCGTAGGCGACGTTCTGGGAGACGACGCGGGCGGCGGAGATGATCGAGTACTTGTTGCGCGAGGCCCAGCCGCCGAGCATGAGCGCCATCACGTTGATGGAGCCGAACGAGAAGACGAAGAGCAGGCCGATGTTGAGGTTGCGGGCCACGACCGTGTCGCCAAACGGGATCGTCGCGAGACACATCAGCGGCGGCGCCATGACCATCAGCGGGGCGGCGCGGAAAAGCAGGGCGTCGGTGCCCGGTGGCACCATCACCTGCTTGGCGAGCAGCTTGATGCCATCGGCGAGCGGCTGCAGGATGCCGGCCCAGCCGGCCTCGTTGGGACCGGGGCGCCGCTGGATGCGGCCGGCCCCCTTGCGCTCGGCCAGCACCAGGTAGGCGGCGTTGCCGCCCACGAAGGCGCAGATGCCGACGAGGTACAGCAGGACGCGGATGGGTTCGAGGGCGAGGAAGCTCATCGGGAGGGTCGCTCAGCGGTCGATGTCGGGAATGACAAGGTCCAGGCTCCCCATCATCGCCAGGGCGTCGGGCAGGATCATGCCCTTGCTGGCCTCCTCGTAGAGGCTGAGGTTGGAAAACGACGGCGTGCGCAGCTTCACGCGATAGGCGGTGTCCTTGCCATCGCTCACCAGCCGCACCAGGAAGCGCCCGCGGGCGGCCTCGACGGCGTAGCACGTGTCGCCCGGCGGCAGTTTGAGCACGCGCGGCACCTTGCCGATGAAGGGCCCGGCGGGGATCTGGTCGAGGGCCTGCTCGATGATGTAAAGGCTCTGCTCCATCTCATCCATCCGAACGAGGTAGCGGGCCATCGAGTCGGCCTCGGGATAGGTCGGGATCTTGAAGTCGAGCTTCGGGTAAACGGAGTACGGTTCCGCGCGGCGGACGTCGTAGGCGACCCCGGCGCCGCGAATCACGGGCCCGGTGGCGCCATAGCGGCGGCACATCTCCGCGGGAATCGGGCCGATGTCGGTCAGGCGCTTGCGGAGGATGATGTTGTCCGTGACGAGGTCGCGGTACATCTGCAGCCGCGGCTTCATGTGCTGCACGAAGTCGCGGGTGCCCTTGAGGAAGGCGTCGTCGGCGTCGTTGTAGAGGCCGCCGAACCGGTAGTAGCAGTAGGTCAGCCGCGCGCCGCAGAGTCCCTCGAGCAGGTCGAGGATCTTCTCGCGGTCGTCGAAGGCGTAGAGGATCGGCGTGAAGCCGCCGAGGTCGAGCAGCAGTGCGCCCCACCACACCATGTGGCTCGAGATGCGGTTCAGCTCGGAGGTGATGACGCGGATGTACTCGGCGCGGAGCGGCACCTCGATCTTCGCCGCGCGCTCGACCGCACCCACGACGGCGTGGGTGTAGTGCATCGCGGAGAGGTAATCGATGCGGCTGGTATTGGGCAGGAACTTCGCGAGGGTGCGGTTCTCGCCCATCTTCTCGTGCATCCGGTGGATGTAGCCGATGACGGGTTCGGCGCGCTGGATCCACTCGCCATCCATGGTCATCAACACGCGGAGCACGCCGTGGGCGGCCGGGTGTTGCGGACCGAGGTTGAGCGTGAAGGTCTCCTGCGGACCCTGGCTGGCCGGGGCGGCCGAGAAATTGTCTTTGGACGCGATCACGGCTTGTAGTCCTTGCGGAGCGGGTGGAAGTCGGCGTCCTCCGGGAGGAGGAACGGCTTCAGGTTGGGATGACCGGTGAACTTGATGCCGAAGAAGTCGTGCGTCTCGCGTTCGTGCCAGTTGGCGCCGGGGAAAACCTGCAGGATGGTCGGCAGTTCGGGCGTGGCGCGGGGCACGCGGGCGCGGACGACGAGCCGCACGGGGCCGGTGGGGTGGAAGTAGTCGTAGACCACCTCCATCTCGTTCTGGGCAATCCAGTCGACGCCAGTGATGGTATCGAGGCCGAAGCCGGCGCGGTCGGCGATCTCGGCGGCGGCGACCACCTGTTCGGGGCCGACCGTGACGTCGAGGTGGTAGCCCTTGAGGGCCGGGTCGACAATCTGCACCGGGGGCTTGGGGGCCGCGGGTGCTGCCGCGGTGGCTGGCGCAGCCGGGGTCGGTGACCCCGGCCGGCCGGCCTCAGCGCGGCCGGCTACAGGACCCCCGGCCTCAGCGAGGCCGGCGACAGGTGCACCGGCGGGGGCGGGGGCTGGAGCCACCCGCGCGGCGGCGAGTTGGGTGTACTGCTCCGCGAGCTGCTCCAGGGTCGGGCTCATTGTTCCTTGAGCTGCGCGACCGGGAAGCAGCGCTTGCCGGTAATTTTCTCCTCGAGCTTCAGGATGCCCTCGATCAACGCCTCAGGGCGCGGCGGGCAGCCGGGCACGTAGACATCGACGGGGAAGAGCTTGTCGACGCCCTCCACCACGGCGTACTGGCCTTCGTACTTGAAGGGTCCACCCGACAGGGCGCAGTTGCCCATCGCAATCACCCACTTGGGTTCCAGCATCTGGTCGTAGAGCAGCTTCACGGCTGGAGCCATTTTCTTGTTCACCGTGCCGGCGACGATCATCACGTCGGCCTGGCGGGGCGAGGGCCGGAAGACCTCGGCGCCGAAACGCGAGAGATCAAAGCGGGCCATGCCGGCGGCCATCATCTCGATGGCGCAGCAAGCGAGGCCGAAGGTGAGGGGCCAGAGGGAGTTGGCACGGCCGAGGGCGAGCAGGTCGTCAAGCTTGGCGAACTTGACGATTTGGGAGCACTCGACCGGGACGTCCGATCGCGGCTGGGACGGGCCGTTCAATGGCGTTTCCATTCGAAGATTCCTTTCTTCCAGGCGTAGACGATGACGAGGGAGAGGATCCCGACGAAGAGTGTCAGCTCCACGAAGTCGCGGACGGCGAAATGCCGTCCGTACACCAGGGCCACCGGGATCAGAAAGAGCACGTCGACAGCGAAGGCCACGAAGACGAGGGCGTAGAGGTAGTAGACCGCACTGTAGCGGATCCAGGCGTCGCCGATGGGGTCCATGCCGCACTCGATGGCCTGGCCGGTCTTGTCGAGGGTCGTGCGGGTCCAGCGGGGGGCGAGGAAGTAGACGAGGACGAAGGGCCCGAGGGCGAAGGCGAAGCCGCCCAGGCAGAAGGCGAAGACGTAAATCAGGTCGCCTTTGAGTACTTCGTTCATGGTGAAAATGGAAAAACTGTGGTCTGGGTGCTGGTGGGAGCGCGCTGATAATGGCAGGAGGGGGCCGCCCCCAGCATCGCACGCGTTGCGCTTCAATCCGCATTTATTGCGGGACTTGCCCCGGGAGTGGCTCGTTCCGGAGAGCAAAAGGTGGCAGGCTGGCCAGCTGGCTTTCGCACTCGCGGTGCGGTTGGTCCGCTGGCAGTTAGGGCAGATTCCCATGCGTCGTCTTCCGGTTTCGCTGCTCACGTCCCTGCTGCTCGGGTTGGCGCTCGGCGCCTGCTACCGGGAAGCCTCGGATGCCACGCTGTCGGCGCGTCCCCGCTATACCGGAACGGAGGCATGGAGCGTCGATGACATCCGCCCCGGGCAGGGCTTCGAGGAGGTCAAGGCGCGGTTGGGCGAGCCGACCGAGGTTCGCGAACTCGGCGGCAAGCGCTCCGCGTCCTGGAAACACGGCCAGCTTACCGCGTTGTTCGAGGAAGGCGGGCGCGCCGTGGAGGTTTCCGGCCAGTCGATCCGGGCCGGGGGCAGTCCGTTGATCCGCGTTGGGGCCGCCGAGGCGGAAGTGGTTCAGGTCCTGGGTCCCGGGGAAGTGCAGCGGGTCAAGCGCCCCAAGGGCAGCGGCGTCATCTCCGTCGGCAGCGAACACACCCACACCGTGCACCTCTACACGAATGGGGGCGTGCGCTTCGAAGTGTCCGTCAGCGTTCCGAACGACTCCGTTGTCCGGATCTGGGCCCGGTTTCCGCCTCCGGCCAAGCGTTGAGCCTTACCCCCTTCACCGGCGTCTCGGGCTGCCGCGAGCGGACGGGACTTCCGAAATGTGCTATTGGCGATCCCCTTCGGACCGTTCTTCGACCCTTCGGGTTTAGCCTGGAGGGCCGAACGCGGCCGGGACGATCAGTCGGCTGGTGCTGGCCGGCCTCTGCGAGGCCGGCTACATCTGGCAATGTCTCGTTGGTGGGTTGCGGCCTCGAACCGCGTGGGGACGGAGGCAGGTTAGCCGCGCACCACCGTTACCCCTTCCGGGGCGCGGATGGTCGACTCCACGCGGCCGTCAGCCTGGCGCTGATGGCGCACCTCGATCGGACCGAGCGGGGTGGGGTACTTTCCCTCCGCCCACTGCAAGCGGCCAAGCCGGGGCGCCACACGGACGCGGCGGAAGCCGGGCTCGAGCGGGGTCACGCCGAGGACGTGCTCGCTCAGCCACGCCGTCGGTCCGCTGGCCCAGCCGTGGCACAGGCTGTGGCGGAAACCGATGTAGCAATAGGCACCGTAGCCTCCGTGGACGTCCTTCTTTCCCGGAGGCACGAGTTCGTCGATGCGGGCGGCATTCTCCATCCACGCGAGGTCGAAGTCCTCCCAGAAGGTCGTGGCGCCGAGGTCAAGCATGCCACCCCAGTAGCGTGAGATGAAGTCGAGCGCCGTATCGACCTCGCCGGCCTGGGCCAAGGCCTGCAGCACGTAGTAGCCATAGAAGGTGGAGATATTGGCCGCGCCGCCGGCCTTCAGGACCTCCGTGGCGGTCGTCGTGGCATCGCGCATGCCGGCGAGCACGAGCAGGGCCGCGCCGGATTTGGCGCCGTTGACGTCCGGCACGACCTTCCGACCGCGGTCGGCCGCCTCGGTGCAGAGCTTCGCCGTCGCCGGATCGCCGAGTTCCCGCATCAGCCTCGCGCCGGCGTCGAGGGTCATGACCAGCAGTCCCTGGAGACCGGCGGTGACGCCCTGCTTGTTGGGCGAGCTCGGCCAGTCGAGGAACCGCGTGCCGTTGATGCGCTCGCGGCCGTCGGGGCCGACCAGGCCCGCGAGGCGTTTCAGCAGGGCCTGCAGGTAGGTCTGCTGTGCAGCGAGGTAGGCCCGGTTTCCCTGGTGGAGCCAGCATTGCTCGTGGATGAGCACCCACCACATCGAGTAGGAACTGATGCCGTTCATCCACTCGGTCGGCGGCGTGATGTCGCGGGTGAGGTCGAGGCTGCGGGGCACGACGTCGTTGAAGCCAAAGACCGCGTTGATCGTCGCCACCTCGGGGTGCATGTCGCCGATCCAGACGAGCCGATCGCGCTTCACGCCGTCCCAGAGATACTCCTGCATGTTGAGGTGGACGGTGTAGGCGCCGACCTCCCAGATGCGGTTGAGGCGCTCGTCGTCGCAGCGAAAGGCTCCGACGCGCGGGGCATCGCGTAGGAGCAGCACGGCGCGCACCTCGCCGATCTGCACCGGCAGGGCGGGGTCGAGGTTGTCGATCCGCACGAAGCGGAAGCCGCTGGGCCCAAGCGTGGTTTTTCCCAGCCACGGCAGCCGCACGGAGAAGTCGCGCAGGGCATGATCATTCTGGGCGTTGGCCGGACCGCCGAGGTCGGCCATGGCTTCGGCGGCCGATTCGCCGAACCGCACGCGCACGAGCGGGGGCTCCTTGGACTTCGCCATCGGGGTGATGATCTCGATGTTGCCGGTGAGCTCGCGGCCGAAGTCGAGGAGGATGGCGCCACCGGTGGCACCGTTGGCGGCGGGTGCCAGCGTGCACGGAGGTGTGGGGCTTTTGAGCACGGCCTGGCCGGGTTTCGGACCGAGCAGGCCGCTGGCGTTGGTCACACCCGAGTCACTGGTCCACAGCACGCGCGTGGGGGCGACGAACCAGGCGCGGAGCGGACTCGCTTCAGCGGCGGGTACGGGAGGCGGGAGAGCCGCGGCGGTCGCCGCGAGGAGGGGCGAAAGCGACAGCGCGGACGCCAGGGCACACGCGCACGGGCAGGACAGCTTCGAAAAGCGCATGGCGGCAGCGGAGCAGGGAGGGCTGGTGGGCGCCACCCGATTTTCAGGTGGAACCAGGGTGGGTTTCCTCCCGCGGTGCGGGAGATTGGTGGTTTACCGGCCTCGTTTCAGCCGCCACGCTGCCTGCAACCCCGTCCCCGACCATGATGCGACCCCAGCGTACAGCGGTATCCGTGTGTACTTTCGTGTTGGCCTTGATTTCGATCCGCGCGACGGCCCAGCCGACCGCGGCGACGGCAGGAACCGACGCCGGCGAACGCATCGTGCTCTCTCCCTTCGTCGTCGATACGACGGCGGAGAAAGGCTACCTGGCCACCCAGACGCTGAGCGGTACGCGGTTGAAGACGGAACTCAAGGACGTCGGCTCGTCGCTCACCGTGTTTACCGAGCAGCTCACGGACGACCTCGGGGCGAACAGCATCTACCAGTTGATGTCCTTCGCCCCCAACACCGACCCGTTCGTGATGTCGACTAACGACATCACGGGAAACGGCAATGACTTCATCAACATCCCGACGAAGTTCGTTTCGCGCGGGGGCGCCACGACGGTGGTGGGGCAGGATTTCTTCGCGAACAACATCCCGCAGGATCGCTTCAACTCGGAGGCGCTGACCTTCACCCGCGGTCCGAACGCCATCCTCTTTGGCCTGGGTAACGCCGCCGGCGCGTTCATCTCCTCGACCAAGCGCGCGAAGTTCGCCGACGCGCGCGTCGTGGAGCAGCAGATGGACAGCCGCGGCGGTCATCGGCTGACCGTCGACCTCAACCAGGTGCTGATTCCGAAATACCTCGCGGTTCGCTATAGCGGGCTCTTCGAGGGCTTGAACGACTTTCGCCTGCAGAACAACACCTACCAGCGCCGGCAATTCGGCACGCTGCTGTTCACGCCGTTCCGGCGCACCTCCCTCCGGGTCAACTACGAGGGCGGGCATATCCAGCAATCGGGGGTCCGACCCTGGCCCGACTATGATGCCGTCTCGCCGTGGCTGGCCGCGGGTTCGCCCTATGTGGCGACCTTCACCAACACGGCCGCGGGCAAGCCCGCCGGCACGCAGAACTACACCTTCGCGGGACTGGTCTCCACCGAGTACTCCGCGGGCGGCACGGTGATTCCCACGCAGCGTCTGACCAACCAGGCCCAGAGCGTGCCGACGTCGTTCGCCAACGGGTTTCCGGTCAATGGCACCTCGTTCCGTTCGCTGGTGAATCCGGCGATCTACCCGACCTTTGCGAGCGCCTTCGGCAACTCCGCCTATCGGCTCACCGACTACCACACGGTCTCAGGCTTCCTGGAGCAGCAGATCAGCCGGGACCTGTTCATAGAGGCCGCGTTCAATCGCGTGAACAGCAAGCTGAGGGCGATCAACGGCTTTGTCGGCCAGAACAGCTACATCTACGTCGACCCCAACCGGCAGCTGCCCAACGGCCAGCCCAACCCCAACGCGGGGCTGCTCTACAGCCAGTCGCAGTCGACCGTTATCGACGCGCCGAACGAGGCGACGAACTACCGCGCGATGATCTCGTACGAGTTCGACTTCGCCCGCCGGACTTCCGGCTGGCGGAGGCACCTGGGCCGGCATCAGGCGGCGGCCTTTGTGGAGCACGGCACGACCAGCGGTTGGTCGAGCAACAACGGCCTGTGGAACACGACGCCGCTCGTCACCACCGGCGCCGCGGCGGCAATCACCAACGGCAACAACGCCATCCAGTACCGTTACTATTATGATCCGGCGCGCGGCAAGGTGGGCACATCCGTCGGCCGGCACATCGAGGCCATTCCCGTCCTCTATGCCAACGAGCCGCTGCCCACGCGCGATCCCAGCGGAATCACCCCGGCGTTTATGTCCCAGCAGGGTCCGACCATGACCGAGGCGGTCGTGCGCACCCGGGCCCTCGCCCTGCAGAGTTTCTTCTGGAAGGACCGCGTGGTCGTGACGAACGGCCTGCGGAAGGATGATCAAACCTCGTGGCTGGCGGTGCCCAACGACTTTGGCGCGCTGCGTGACGCCAACGGGATCGCGCCGCGCCCGAGTGGCATTCACTTGCGCTCGTTCATGCCGGGGAGCCGCGCCGAGCGGGGCGGGCAGACCTACACCCGCGGCATCGTGTTTCACGCCCTGCCGTGGATGAGTGTCAGCGTCAACGAATCGGACAACTTTCAGGTCAACGCCGGCACGCGCAATGTCTTCGGGGACCTCCTCCCGAATCCCCAGGGCAAGGGCCGCGACTATGGGCTGAAGTTCTCCCTGCTCGATCGCCGGCTCTTCCTCGAGGTGACGCACTACACCAACAGCAACCTCAACAGCGCCGACAGCATCTCCAACAACGCCGCCGGCAACTTCAAGCAGTTCGATCAGCTCTGGATCGCGGTGTCGTCGTTCACCGGGGATCCGAAGTATCTCACGTCGCCGTATTCGACGCTCAGCACGGTGTGGGCCGATATCGTTTCCACCACCTCGAAGGGATGGGAGTTCGCCCTGACCGCCAACCCCACGCGGCAATGGCGCCTTACGCTCAACGGCAGCCGGCGCGGCGACAACACCACCACGGCGCGCGGAACCTACATCAACCAGTACATGGCCCAGTACCTCCCGATCATCAAATCGCACCCGGAGTGGATGCCGCTCGATGCCCAGGGCGTGACGATCGCGAACCGCGTGGCCGACCTCGAGAACACCCTCGTCAACTTCAACGCCATCCGGAACAGCCCGGCCGCCAACTTCGCGGCCCGGTGGACGGCCAACCTGATCCAGACCTACGAGTTTGCGCGCGACAGCCGCTTCGCGGGCTTTGCCGTCGGTGCGAGCATGAATGCCCGCGGGCCGGCGATCAACGGCTTCGCCGTCGACTCCCGGCTCGTGCTGGATCCCACGCTGCCGTACCACGCGCCGAGCTACGCCACGTATGGCGCGTGGGTCACCTACCGACGAAAGCTCTTCCGCAACCGGCTCGATTGGCGGCTGCAGTTGAATGTCCGCAACGTCCTCGATCAGCACACGATCTTCCCGCTGGTGACCGTCGACACCCGCGACGGCCGGCACACACCCGACGTCGCGATCTACACCCTCCGCGAACCGCGGACGTACCTCTTCACGAGTGCATTTCGCTTCTAGGAATCACCAAGCCGGCCTCACTGCAGATCGCTCAGACTCAGAACCAGGTCTCCCGTGTGGTGAGGCGGGAAATGGCAAGTCACCCAGCAGCAGACCGGTCCAAGCCGATTGGCCCACGAAACACACAGAACAGACGGAAGAATCGGTTCCGCGTCTTCCGTGGGCAACCAGTCTTGGCCGTGGCTGGCAGCCTCCGGGCGCGCGGGATCACATCGGATGCTTTCGTTCTGGGTACCCTGTAGGCGGGGCGACCCCGCCCCGCGCGAAATGAAGTTCGAAGCAACAGACGCGGGACGAGGTCGTCCCGCCCACACACGGGCAACGAAATAGGCCCGACCCGAGGCTGCGGCTTTTCCCCGGAACATGGACTCGTGCGATTCGCTTCTAGGATTCTGGAATCCCAAAACTCGCGGTGAACCGGTGAAGCACCCCAGCAGAGAACCACGGATGGACACCGATGAACACGGATGAAGGCGGCGCCATCCATGTCCATTCGTGTTTATTCGTGGTTATGAAATCCTGATTTACTGCCGCGTCACGAATGCCACATTACGTCGATTCTCCTGGTTCTGGACGCCCTGTAGGCGGGGCGACCCCGCCCCGCGCGAGGCGGAGTCCGAAGCGACCGAAGTGGGACGAGGCGTGGCAATTCGCTGGCGCGTTCCCGAACCCCGTACTTTTATCCTCAGTCATGCACTGGAATTCTAGCGAGGCCGCGCCCCAGTCTTTCTTCAGCACGGATAGACATGAATGGACACGGATGAAGCGAACGGCATCCAGGTTCATGGGGGGCCGCTCGTGGTTCTTTCGTCGGGGAGGCTTGACGGGGGTGTCACGAGCTTCGGGCCTCAAGGCCTCCAGCCCCAGAGTCGGTCCCATGCCGCTCCGCGCTGCGGCCAAGGTGGTGGCCGCGCTCGCGTTGGTGGTGGCGCTGACGCCCCTGCTCCACGCCGCCCCAGCGGAAAGACCCAACCTGGTCTTCATCATGGCGGACGATCTCGGCTGGCGGGATCTGGCCTGCTTCGGCAGCACCTTCCACCAGACGCCGAATGTCGATCGGTTGGCGGCGCGTGGAGTGAAATTCACCCAGGCTTACGCGGCCAATCCGCTGTGCTCGCCGACGCGCAGCAGCGTGCTCACCGGACTCTGGCCGGCGCGCACCGGCATCACCGCACCCGTCTGCCACCTGCCGGAGGTGATCCTCGACAAGGGACTCGCGAAGGGAAACCCGCGGCAGCGCGTCCGGGTGGCCCAGAGTGTCACCCGACTGAAGACCGACTATATCACCCTGCCAAAGGTGCTGAAGGCGGCCGGCTACCGCACCGGGCATTTCGGCAAGTGGCACCTGGGCAGCGAGCCCTACTCGGCGCTGCAGCAGGGCTTCGAGGTCGACTTTCCGCACTGGCCGGGCCCTGGGCCCGCGGGAAGCTACGTTGCGCCCTGGGCGCCGGCGTTTCCGGTGAAAGGGGCCGCCGGCGAGCACATCGAGGATCGCACGGCGGAGGCGGCGGCGACGTTCATCCGCGAAAACCGCGATCGTCCGTTCTACCTCAACTACTGGCAATTCAGCGTTCACGCCCCCTACGACCCCAAACCCGCGCTGGTGGAGAAGTACCGTCGTCGCGCGGACCCGAAGAACCCGCAGCACAACCCGGTGTACGCCGCGATGGTCGAGAGCCTCGATGACGGCGTCGGCCGCGTCCTCGCCGCGCTGGAGGAATGCGGGCTGATGGAGAAGACGGTCATCGTGTATTTCTCGGACAACGGTGGGGTAAACTGGCAGGCGCTCAAACCCACCAACGGCAAGGGCGGAGCGAAAGGGATCGCCGCCGAGTTCGCCGAGATTCCGCCGACCAGCAACGCGCCGCTGCGCGCTGGCAAGGCCAGCCTCTACGAGGGTGGGGTGCGGGAACCGTGCATCGTGCACTGGCCGGGCGTGACGCGGCCCGGCACCAGCAACGACACGCCGATCCAGAGCATCGACTGGATGCCGACCCTGCTGGAGATCCTCGGCGTGCCGGCGCCGGCCGGCTTCCGTCCGGATGGCATCAGCATCGTGCCCGCGCTGCGCGGAGGTCCGCTGGCGCGCGAAACCTTGTACTGGCACTTCCCGCACGACACTCCGGCGAGCGGCCAGCATCCGGCAACCACGGTGCGGCGAGGCGACTGGAAGCTGCACCGCATTTTCGCGGGCAACGCGGATGGTTCGGACCTGCTTGAACTCTACAACCTGCGCGAGGATCTCGGCGAAACCCGCAACCTGGCGGCGCAACAGCCCGCGCTCGTGCAGGAACTCAATGCGCGGATCAGCGGCTTTCTCCAGGAGACGCAGGCCGTGATTCCCACGCTCAACCCCGACTACCGGCCCGCCGCGGGGGAGGCCGTGGAAGCCCCGGCCCGCAACGCCCGGAAGAAGTCATGAACCCCCGGCCGCCCCACGCCGCGCCTTCCGAACCTGTAGGCGGGGCGACCCCGCCCCGCGAGGGGCTTACCGCGGAGGCACGATCGCGGGGCGAGGTCGCCCCGCCCACAAGCCAACCGAGGTGCGGACCGCGCCTTGCCTGGAGGATCGGCGCGCTCGTCATGGGTGTTGTCACCCCGAGCCCCTCCACCGCCGCGGAGAAACCCAACGTCATTTTCATCCTGGCCGACGATCTGGGCATCGTCGACGTCAACGCCTACGCCGCCCGCTTCACCGGGGCCGCGCCGGCGCAGATGTTTTACGAGACGCCCCGGCTGGACCGACTGGTGCGCGAGGGCACCGCCTTCTCCCAGGCCTATGCGTGCCAGCTCTGCTCGCCCACACGCTCGAGCCTGCTCACCGGCAAGAATGCGGCCCGCCTCGGCTTCACGACCGCGGTCGGAGGCAACGTCCGGACCTTCTATAACCAGGGCTGGCGGCCGCCCCCCGGCTACCTCGCGCAGGATGCGGTCGAGTGGATCGACAAGATCACCATCCCGCAGGCTTTGCTCAACGGCACCACGATCGATGCGCTGCCCTCCGGCCAGCCCGCTGACGAGGGGCGGAACGAAACCACGATTGCCGAGGCGATGCCCGGGCATCATTCCGCCTTCATCGGCAAGTGGCACCTGGGCGGCCATGGTTCCAAGGGCTGGCAGCCACGGGACCAGGGTTTCGAGGAACTCTCCTATTTCGATGAGGGCGGCTCACCGTACTTCAAGTGGCGCGACGCCTGGAACGCCCGCAAGCTGGCGCACCCGAAAATGCCCCAGGCGGAGCGGCTCCAGGGACGCACCGGGCCCAATCGCGGCCAGGATTACCTCACCGACGAACTCACCGCGCACGCGGTCGAATTCCTCCGCGGACGGGCCGCGGCGCCGGCGGCGACCAGGCCGTTCTTCCTCTACCTCTGTCATTTTGCCGTGCACACGCCGTTCCAGGCGCCGGCCGAAGAGGTGGCGCGCTTCGAAAAGAAGCCGACCCGGGGGTGGAACGGGCACGACAACGCCACCTACGCCGCGATGCTCAAGCGCCTCGACGACTCGATCGGCCGCATCCTCGATACCCTGGCGGACACCGGCTTGGAGCGAAACACCCTCGTCGTCTTCATGAGCGACAACGGCGGGGTGATGTACACCTCGCCGCTGGCGACCAACAATGCGCCGTTTCGCGGCGGCAAGGCGCTGCATTTCGAGGGTGGCATTCGCGTGCCGCTGGTGTTCCGCTGGCCCGGGCGCCTGCCGGCCGGCCGCTGGTGCGAGGTGCCGGTCGACTGCAACGACCTGTTTCCCACGCTCCTGGAACTCGGCGGCTACGACCCGCGGCCGCACTACGCATCGGGTGGCATCGACGGCCGAAGCCTCGTGCCGCTCTTTGCGGACCTCGGCAATGCGCGGAAAGGCTACCCACGCGACACCTTCTACTGGCATTACCCGCTCAACGTAATCGTGAAGGATCCGGATGACGGCCAGCCGTCGGCGCCGCACTCGACGATCCGCGTCGGGGACTGGAAACTGATCTTCGACTGGTCGGGGGTGCTGAAGCTCTTCAACGTCGCCGCCGATCCCTTCGAGCAGCGCGAACTTTCCGCTGCGGAGCCGGAGCGAACGCAGCGGCTCTTCCGTCAGCTCAACGACTGGCTCGACGCCAACGTGGCCACCAAGTACCTGCCGGCGTTGAACCCGAACTATGATCCGGCGAAGGAGGTTCGCGCCCGGCCCTTCGTTGATCTCCGGCGGAAGTACCTCGGGGAAACCCGCGCAATCCGCGCGGCGTCAACCGATCCACGCTTCGCCCTCCCGGGAGTTTCCCTGCCATGAGCCTTCATCGCCTGTCCCTTTCCGAAACGCCCACGCTGTGCCGCACCGATACGGAGGTGTTTTCGCGCGGGGCGGGGTCGCCCCGCCCACAGGACTCAACCGTGGAGAACCGTCCGAGACCCTTCTGGGGTACTTTCGAATTCCCCCCTGTCGGCGGGGCGACCCCGCCCCGCTCCCTCGTTCCTCGCGGATTCGCCACTCTGCTTGCACTCTCCCTCGGAGGCGGCGCCGCGCGATGAGACAGGCTTCGAGAGCATCTTTGACGGGCGCTCCTTGACCAACTGGGAAGGGGATCCCGTCTACTGGCGCGTGGAAAACGGCTGCCTCGTCGGCGAGGTCACGCCGGCGACACTGCTGAAGCAGAATTCCTTCATCATCTGGCGGGGCGGTACGACGCGGGATTTTGAACTCAAGCTGGAGTACCGCATTTCCGATCGCGGCAACAGCGGCGTGAATTACCGCAGCGAACCGATCGAAGGTCAGAAGTACGCCCTGCGGGGCTATCAGGCCGACATCGACGGTCAGCAACGCTACACCGGCCAGAACTACGAGGAGAAGGGGCGGACCTTCCTGGCCCTGCGCGGGGACATCAGTCGCGTCGACGCGGACGGCAAGGCCCGGATCATCGGCCAGGTAGGCGACAAGGATGCGCTGGCGCAGAAGGTCCGGAATGGGGATTGGAACGAGTACCATCTGATCGCCCGCGGCAACGTGCTGACGCACCTTCTCAATGGCCAGGTGATGAGCGTGGTGATCGACGACGATCCGGTGCGGCGAAAGTTCGACGGACTCCTCGGAGTCCAGGTGCACGTCGGCCCGCCGATGAAAGTCGAATTCCGCCACCTCCGCTTGAAGCGCCTGACCCCCGAAATCCTGCCGGCCAAGCGATGATCCGTTCCCCCCTGCGCTTCGGTCCCAACCTCCGAGGGCGGCCACGCCTCAGTCGTAGCCGGGGGACCGCTCCGTGAGCGTTAAAGTGGACAGTGTTCTTCTCCCATGAGAAATCCGGCCAAACACACCCCGTCGCTGGCGCGACACCTCTCTCCAGAGGAGACCCGGGCAGGAGTGGGTTTGGTAAGATCCCCTCTCCAGCCGGAACGATGCAGTTGGAGTCGAGGTGAACCGCCGTCCTGTAGCCGCGACGACCTCGTCGCGGAGCAGGGCGCGGTCGCCCCGCCCACAGGTCACCGTTTCGTCAGTGGACTCCCGCAGGTGCGTGAGCCCGACTCCTCGGTTCCGGTTCCAGAGTGGACCAAACGAAATCGGGATCCGACAGATCCCCTCCCAAGCCGGAACGCTGCAGTCGAAGTCGACGTGCACCGCAGCAATGTAGCCGCGACGACCTCGTCGCGGAGCGGGGCGCGGTCGCCCCGCCCACAGGTCACCGTTTCGTCAGTGGACTCCCGCAGGTGCGTCAGCCCAACTGCATCGTTCCGGCTGGCAGCACTCAAAGGTCGCCGAGCCCGGCTTCCGTTCGGGCTGGCGGAAAAGGTGTCGACGTATTTCGCCGGCCTGGTCCTCGCCGGCTCCCTGTTTGCCGCTGCGCCGGCGGGCGACCAGCGCCTGTACCTCGACAACGGCACCGTGCGCGTGGGGATCGACCGCGCCCGCGGCGGCGCCATCACCTGGCTGTCGTGGACCACGCAGCCGCAGAATGTCGTCAACCACGCCGACCCGGGGCGGCTGATCCAGCAATCGTACTACGCGGGCAAGCGCCTCGACCGCCGCGCGGAGGGGCAATCCAAGGCCTGGAGCCCCTGGACGTGGAACCCCATCCAGGGCGGGGGCGTTGGCTCGTGGGCGCGGGTCACCGAACTCAAGGAACTGCCCGACGGAACCGTCTACTGCGAGACTGTGCCGCGTCTCTGGGACATGCCGGGCGAGGAGGCTGCCGCGCGGATGCGGCAGTGGACAGGTTTCGAACCGGGGATGCCCGATGTCGTGGTGGTCCGGTGCGAGTTTCTCTCCGAACGTCCCGCCGAGGATCGCTGGGGACCGGCGGTGTCGCGGCCGCAGGAGGTGCCGGCGTGCTACTTCACGCGGCGTTTCAGCGAGGCCCGCAGTTACCTCGGCGACGGACAGTGGCGCACCGAGAGCCAGCCACCGGGACCGCCCTGGGGCCGGGCGCAACCGCCGCGCCAGGCGATGGCGTGTCTTGCCCCGGATGGGCAGGGCGTCGCGGTGTTCAGCCCGGCGGGGACGCAGCATTGGAACTTTGGACCCCATGGAGGGGGCGCCAGCGCCGACCCCGCGGCCGGACCGTGCATGCACGTCGCGCCAATCGACCGCGCCGCCCTGGGGCCGCGCTCCGTCTATCGTTATCGCTATTGGCTGGTGGTCGGTGAGGCCCGGACGCTTGCGGCCCGCCTCGACCTGCTGTGGCAGAAGTACGCGAGCGAGCGCGCGGAGGTGCGCGAGGCACCGTGAGGCGCGCGGGAGGATTTCGTATGGCTGAAGCGCACTTCGAAAGGAACGTCGCACCGGAAACGTCGGGCATTTCGACCGATCCGACGCGGGGCGGGGTCGCCCCGCCCACATCGGCGGCGGGCCGTGGAACTGCCACCAGTTCGTTGACTACGTCCTGTAGGCGGGGCGACCCCGCCCCGCGGCCAGCGCTGTCGTGGCCCCTCCCACCAGCCCTGATCGCTTTGCTCACTCTCGGCCTGGTGATCCCGGCGCCCGTAACGGCGGCCGAAGAAGCCACCGACAAACCCAACGTCATCCTCATCTACTCCGACGACCACGGCTGGGCAGACCTGGGCGCTCAGGGGAGTGATGCCGACATCCGCACGCCGCATCTCGATCAACTGGCGAAGGACGGTATCCGGTTCACCAAGGGCTACGTCAGCGCCCCGCAGTGTGTGCCCTCGCGCGCCGGGGTGATCACGGGGCGCTACCAGCAGCGCTTCGGCGTGGAGGACAACCTCAAGGTGCCGTTGCCACTCGCGGAACTGACCATCGCGGAGCGCCTCAAGCCGGCCGGCTACGTGTCTGGTCAGGTCGGCAAGTGGCACCTCGAACCGACGCCGCGCAGCGATGGCAAACGCGACGCCGCCGGCGAATTCGCCTACCTCCCCGGAGCGCAGGGCTTCGATGCCTACTACTGCGGGCCGATGAACAGCTTTGTCGCGTCGCACGATTTGAAGGGCAACCGACTCGCGAAGGCGCCGCAGCGCTTGTCCGATCCCCGCTTCCGCTGTGTCTGGCAGACGGACGCCGCGATCTCCTTCGTCGAGCGTCATCGCGCCCAGCCGTTCTTCCTCTACCTCGCGTACTACACGCCGCACGTGCCGCTGGAGTCGCCGGAGCCTTGGTTCTCGCGTACCCCGGCGCACCTGCCGAAGGAGCGACGCCAGGCGCTGGCGATGATCGCGGCGATGGACGACGGGATCGGCCGCCTCCGGGCGCGCTTGCGGGAACTCGGCCTCGAGCAGCGCACGCTCCTCTTCTTTATCGGGGACAACGGTGCGCCACTGAAGGACGGGGCGTGGAATGGTTCGCTGAACACGCCGCTGATCGGGGAGAAGGGCATGCTGACCGACGGCGGCGTGCGAACGCCGTTCGTGGCGGCCTGGCCCGGCCGGCTGCCGGCGGGCGTGCGTTATGAG
Organism: Verrucomicrobiota bacterium; assembly: GCA_016222805.1. GTDB lineage: Bacteria > Verrucomicrobiota > Verrucomicrobiia > Opitutales > Opitutaceae > ER46. The sequence continues at coordinate 465,566 of JACRQG010000011.1, forward strand.
CGTCCGGTGATCGCACTGGACGTCGCGGCCACGGCGGTGACGCTGGCGGGCTTACCCCACGACCCGGCACTCGACGGTGTCAACCTGATGCCTTTTCTGACGGGAGAGAAAACCGGGGCTCCGCATGACGTCCTTTTCTGGCGGTGGCGCTCCCAGGCGGCCGTGCGCGACGATCGCTGGAAACTCATCTGGCTCGGCTCGCAGAAGTTCCTCTTCGATCTCGAGAGCGCGGAAGGGGAAGGGAAGAACCGGCTGGCGGAACAGCCGGAGGTCGCGGCCCGGCTGGAGCGCCAGTTGCTGGCGTGGAACGCCACGCTGCCTCCGCCCGGCCTGCCACGGGAACTCAACGCCCAGGATCAGATCTTCTTCGATGCCCACGTGACGAAAACGGGAGCGACGGTGAGCAAACGCGGCGCCAATGCCGAAAAAGGAGGAAGTCGGAAGGCCGCCAAGGCGAAGGCCGCAGCCGCCGCCGGTCCGGGGGTGGAAGGGTGGGTGGGGCGCAATTGCACACTCGCGCTCGCCGGCGGCGCGCTGCGCGTTTCGCCAGATGGCGCCGGGGCCCGCAGCGGGTTCATCACGCAGACCGGGCTGAGCGTGGCCGGGCCCGTCACCCTCGCGCTCAAGCTGCGCGCGCCACAGGATGCCCGGGTGTCCCTGGCCTGGCGCACCGAGGGCGAACGCGACTTTGTGCCCGAGCACGTCGCCGCGATCGACGTGGCGGGTCGCGAGGGCTGGCAGGAGATCGCCGTGCCGGCTGCGGCCAGCGGGAAGGTGATTCACGTGCGCGTGCAGTTTGTCGCCGGCCTGCCGGTGGAGATTGCGCGGCTCGAACTCCGCGGGGCCGGCGGCGCCGGAACGCGGGTGTGGGATTTTTCCGCGGCCTCGCCGCGCCAACCCTGATGAAAACTTCCTTCGAATCGTGTGGGCGCGGCGACCCCGCCGCGTGGAGTAGCGTGTTGCGAACGCGGTGTCGCGGGGCGAGGTTGCCCCGCCGACATTGGGAAGAGTTGCGGCGCAGACTGGGGGTGACGGCGTTGGCGCTGGGACTGGTCGCGACGTCGGTCCGCCTGCCGGCGGCCGATCTCCTGGCCGACGGGTTTGCGCAACCTCCGGCGCAAACCAAGCCGTGGCGCTAGTGGTATTGGATCAGCGACAACCTCTCGCGCGAAGGCAGCACCCGCGACCTCGAAGCCATGGCGCGGGTGGGCATTGGCGAAGCTCTGATCGGCAACATCTACCTCGACAACCAGCCCGCCGGCAAAGTGAAGGTGCTCACCGATGAGTGGTGGGAACTCGTCCGTCATGCGCTGCGGGAAGCGGGTCGGGTTGGAGTGAACCTCGGCATTTTCAACTGCCCCGGTTGGAGCCAGTCGGGCGGGCCGTGGATCAAGCCCAGCCAGGCGATGCGGCACGTGGTGTCCGCGGAACGGCGGCTCCGCGGCCCGCAGCGCTGGGAGGGCCGCCTGCCGGTCCCGAAGGCCGACTTCCAGACCGTGGCTGTCCTGGCCTTTCCGGCGCCCGCGCTGGACACCGACTCCCTCGTTGGTCGCGGGGTGAAGGTCACCTGTTCGCCCGCGGTCGAAAGGGCGGAACGTCTGGTCGACGGCAACCTGGATACGGCCGTGTCCTTTCCCGCCGGGGCGGGCCGGGGCCAGGCGCCCTTCACCGTCGAACTGGGACTCGCCGCGCCGACCACCGTGCGCACCCTGCAGATCACCCCGGGGGAGGAGGCGTTCGGCGCCGACGTGGAACTGCTCGCCGCCCAGCCGGACGGCAGTTTCCGGTCGATCCGGAAGTTCAAGTGCGATCGGAGCAACATGGACACCAAGGTCGGCCCGATGCCGCGCGGTCCGGTCACGATTACGTTCCCGGCCGTGACCGCGGCGCGGTTTCGCGTGGTGTTCACGGAGTTTGCCGTGCGCGGCAAGCCACCCGTGCCCGCCCTCGCCGAGATCCAGCTTTCCGGCGCGGCGCGCCTCGAAGCCTTCGTGGAAAAGCAACTCGGGAAGATGCACCCCACGCCGCTGCCCATGTGGGATGCCTACCTTTGGCCCGTTCCGAGTGAGGCGGGGGATTCGAGTCTGGTGATCCCCTCGAAAGAGGTCCGCGAACTCACCGCCCAGGTGGCGCCCGACGGCACCTTCCGGTGGGACGTCCCTGCCGGCGAGTGGATCCTGCTGCATACGGGCATGGCGCCGACCGGCGTGCAGAACCACCCGGCGGCGCCGGAGGGGCGCGGGCTCGAGGCCGACAAGATGAACCGCACGGTGGCCCGGGCGCATTTCGAGGCCTTTCTCGGCGAGTTGTTGCGCCGGGTGCCCGCGGCCGAGCGGCGCGCCCTCAAGCGCGTGGTGGCGGACAGCTACGAGACGGGGTCGCAGAACTGGACCGACGGTTTTGATCGGCTCTTTGCGACGACGTACGGCTACGATCCGAAACCCTGGCTGCCGGTGTTGACCGGACGCATCGTGGGCACGGCGGACCAGAGTGAGCGCTTCCTGTGGGATCTGCGCCGCCTGGTCGCCGACCGCGTGGCCCGGGATTACGTGGGCGGACTGCGGGAGGCCTGCGCGCCGCATGGGCTCGAACTGTGGCTGGAGAACTACGGGCACTGGGGTTTCCCCGGGGAATTCCTGATGTACGGCGCCGCCTCCGATCGGATCGGGGGCGAGTACTGGGTGACGGGAGACCTCGGCTCGATCGAATGCCGCGCCGCCTCGTCCTGTGCCAACACCTACGGGAAGCCGTTTGTGTCCGCGGAGGCCTTCACCGGCGGCCCGCCGTTCCAGAACGCCCCCAGCGCGCTCAAGGCGCGTGGCGACTGGTCGTTCAGCGAAGGCGTCAATCACCTCGTGCTGCACGTGATGATTCACCAGCCGAACGAGGATCGCGTGCCCGGGATCAACGCACCCTGGGGCACGGAGTTCAACCGCCACAACACCTGGTTCGAGCGCAGCGGTGCCTGGGTCGACTACGTGCGGCGCTCCTGCTGGCTGCTGCAACAGGGCACGCGGGTGGCGGATGTGGCGTACTTCATCGGGGAGGACGCGCCGAAGATGACCGGCGTGCGCCAGCCCGCGCTGCCGGCGGGCCGCGATTTCGACTACATCAACGCCGAGGTGATCGAGCGGGATCTCGCGGTGCGCGACGGGCGGCTCGTGTTGCCGCATGGCACGTCGTATCAGGTGCTGGTGTTGCCGGAGCAGGCGACGATGCGCCCCGCGGTGTTGCGCAAGGTGCGTGACCTTCTCCGGGCCGGCGCGACGGTGCTCGGCCCGGCGCCGGAACGCTCGCCAAGCCTTCAGGGCTTCCCGGTGGCGGATCGGGAGGTGATGCAGTTGGCGACCGAAATTTGGGGCGCAGGATCTCGGTCCAAGGCCGGCCAGCGGTCCGTGGGGCAGGGGCGGATTCACTGGGGACGAACACTCGAGGAGGTCTTCGCGCAGCAGAGTTCTCCACCCGACCTCGAGTTCCGCGGGGCGGGTGAGGGGACGAAGCTCCTCCACACGCACCGGAAGACTTCCGGTGCCGACATCTACTTCCTCAGCAACCAACTCGACCGCGAAACGGCGGTCACCGCGGTGTTCCGTTGTGCCGGCCGGCAACCGGAGCTGTGGGATGCCGTGACCGGCGAACGGCGGGATCTTTCCGACTGGCGGGAGGAGGCGGGGCGGACAGTTGTGCCGCTGCAGCTCGCTGGCCGGCAGGCGTGGTTTGTCGTCTTCCGCCGGGCGGCCAACCCCGGGCCGGCGGGGCAAGGCAATTTCCCGAAGGAGGAGGTGTTCGCCACGCTCGAGGGGGCCTGGGAGGTGTCCTTCGATCCGAAGTGGGGTGGGCCGACGCAGATGACCTTCCCCGCACTGGGAGACTGGAGTCGCCGCACCGAGCCGGGGATTCGGCACTATTCGGGCCGGGCCGTGTACCGGAAGTCCTTCGACATTACTCCGGCGACCCTTGCGCAGAAGGGGCGGCGCGTGTGGCTGGACCTCGGGGCGGTCGCCGACCTCGCCACCGTGAAGGTAAACGGGAGCGACCTCGGCACCCGCTGGATCACGCCGTGGCAGTTCGACCTCACGTCGGTACTCCGGCCGGGCGCCAACGAACTCGAGGTTGAGGTGATCAACCCGTGGAACAACCGCCTCGTCGGCGATGCTGCCCTGCCGGCCGGGCAGCGGCGGACGTCGCTCTCGCTCGCGACCGTCCGGGCCAACGCCCCGCTGCGGCCGGCCGGCCTGCTCGGCCCGGTGACATTACGGCTGGCGGAAAGCGGCGCACCAATGCGAGGATCTCCCTGATGCTTACCCTGAATCGTTACCCAGCCTTGGATCGAGTTTGGGCGCGGCAGTCTGCCCGCCGCAGCCTCTGGCGGAGGCCGGGACCTCGCCGCGCGTCGGAGAAAATCCCGGCAACCTGGCCGGCACGAGGTCCTGGCGTACTTCTGCCCGTGCTCCTGTTCGCCCTGGGGGCTCTGGCTCCGACGCGGCTCGCCGCTGCCGAGCCCCTCAATGTGGTCATCCTCTACGGCGACGACTGGCGCCATGATTCCCTCGGCATCGCCGGGAATCCGGTCGTGAAGACGCCCCGGATCGACCAGCTCGCCCGTGAGGGCATGCGCTTCACGCACAACTGCGTCACGACCTCCATCTGCGGGGTGAGCCGCGCCACGCTCCTGACCGGGCAGTGGATGTCGCGCCATGGCAACACGGCCTTCGCCATGTTCAAGACGCCCTGGGCCGAAACCTATCCGGGCCTCCTGCGGGGCCGCGGCTATTGGGTGGGGCACGTGGGCAAGTGGCACAACGGGCAGTTCCCCGCCGACGCCTACGATTTTGGCCGCGGACGCATCACGCCGATGCGCCACTGGCTGCCGCAACCGGATGGATCGGAGATCCACGTCACCAAGAAAAACGAGAACGACGCGCTGGAGTTTCTGCGCACCCGTCCGAAGGAGAAGCCATTCTGCCTCACGGTGGCGTTCGTCGCCACGCACGCCGAGGACCAGAACCCCAAGCAGTACCTGCCCCAGCCGGAAAGCATGTCACTCTACACCGACGTGACGGTCCCCGTGCCGAAGACGGCCACGGAGGAACATTTCCGCCGGCTGCCTCCCTTCATCGGCAACGAGAAGAACGAGGGACGCGTGCGGTGGCATTGGCGGTTCGATGCGCCCGACAAGTACCAGACGATGATGAAGAATTACTATCGGATGGCCACCGAAGCCGACACGGTGTGCGGCCGGGTTATCGATGAGCTGAAGAAACAGGGGGTGCTGGAACGCACCTTGGTGATCTTCACGACGGACAACGGCTACTTCCACGGCGAGCATGGCCTCGCGGACAAATGGTACCCGCACGAGGAGAGCATCCGGGTGCCGCTGATCATCCGCGACCCGCGCCTGCCGGCGGCACGCCGCGGGGTCACCAACGCGGAATTCACGCTCAACGTGGATCTCGCCCCCACCATTCTCGGAGCCGCCGGCGTTCCCGCGCCACCGACGATGCAGGGGCGGGATCTGGCCGCGCTCTATCTTGGCTCAAAGACCCCGGCCTGGAGGACGGAGTTCTTTTACGAGCACGCCATCATCCGCAACAAGGACTTCATTCCGGCTTCCGAGGCGCTCGTCCGCAAGGATTGGAAATACATGTACTGGCCGGATTTCAACGTGGAGCAACTCTTCCACCTCCGGGTCGACCCCGGGGAGGAGAACGACCTCGTCGCGGCGCCCGCGCATGCGGCCGTGCTCGATGAGATGCGCCGGCGCTTCCGCGAATTGAAGGCTGCCGCCTTGTAGCTGGGCTCGCCGAGCCTGGATCCGAACTTTCCCGTCTTCGTCCTCGCCAGCCTCTTCCGGGCCGGCCGAAACCTCGTGCCTTTCCTCATGCAACCACGGTTCGTCCCTTCCTTCCTTCTCGGATTCGCGCTTTCATTCGTGCCTCTGGCTTCGGCGGCGGAGCAGACTCCGTCCCCGGTGCGGGTTGTCGACCTGCGCTGCGAATACCTGGCGGCGCCGGAGGGCGTCGACGTTCGCGCGCCACGACTGTCCTGGCGGCTCGAGGCCAGCCATCGGGGCGCCGCCCAGAAGGCGTGGCAGGTGCGCGTGGCGTCGTCGCGGGAAAAGCTGGCGCGCGGGGAGGCGGATCTTTGGGACAGCAACCGCCGCGAGGGCGGAGCCTCCCAGAACCTGGCCTATGCCGGTAAGGCCCTGGCGTCGGGGACGGACTGTCACTGGCAGGTGCGCATCTGGGACGAGGCCGGTCGGGAGAGCGCGTGGAGTCAGCCAGCGCGGTGGAGCATGGGCCTGCTCACGGCGGCCGACTGGCGTGCCCAGTGGATCTCCTATCGCGACACCAGCCCGCTGCACACCAGCCGGAAGGAACTGTACTTGCCGCCCGCGCGGCACTTCCGCCGGGAGTTCGCCGCGGCCAAGCCGGTGCGGCGCGCCGTGGCGTATGTCTCGGCCCTGGGCCTTTACGACCTGTATTGCAACGGTCGGCGCGTCAGCGAGGCGTACTTCCAGCCCGGCTGGGCGGACTATCGCAAGCGGGCCTATTACCGGGCGCATGATGTCACCGCCCTGGTGCAGGCGGGCGGGGCCAACGCCCTTGGCGTGGTGCTCGCCGAAGGCTGGTATTCGGGCTACGTCGGCTACGGACTTCTGGTCGGGCAGGGGCCGAATCGCGCCGGGCGCTATTTCTACGGCAAGACGCCGGCGTTCGTGGCGCAACTGGAGATCGAATACGCCGATGGCACCCGGGAGACGGTCGGCACCGACGCCAGCTGGCGGGTGACCGACCGCGGTCCGACCCGCGAGGCCGACATCATCATGGGCGAGACCTACGATGCCCGCGCCGAACTTCGCGGCTGGGCCGAGGCCGGATACGCAGCCGAGGGGTGGGAGCCGGCGATCCGCGCGGAGGAGAATCCGCGCGTGAAGGCGATTTTCACCGATATACTGGGCGACAAGGAAGTCGACCTCGGGTTTGTTCGGCCGGCCCGACTGCAATGGTACGCGGCGCCGCCCATTCAGGTGACGCAGGAACTGCCCGCGCGGCGCCTGACCGAACCGAAGCCCGGGGTGTACATCTTCGATCTCGGCCAGAACTTCGCGGGGGTCGTTCGACTGAAGGTAAAGGGCGCCGCAGGCACGCGGGTGCAGTTGCGCTTTGGCGAGATGCTGCATCCGGATGGTCGGTTGATGACCGAGAACCTCCGCCGGGCGCGCGCCACGGATGCGTACATCCTCCGCGGTGATCCCGCTGGCGAGACCTGGACGCCGCGCTTCACCTATCATGGCTTCCAGTATGTCGAGGTCACCGGACTGGCGGAGAAACCCGGACTCGATGCCATCACCGGCCTGGTCCTCCACAACGACACCCCCGCCGCCGGAGCCTTCGAGTGCAGTGATCCGGTCCTGACCCAGTTTGGGCACAACGCCTGGTGGACGCAGCGCGCCAACTTCGTGGAGATGCCGACCGACTGCCCGCAGCGCGACGAACGCCTCGGCTGGATGGGCGATGCGCAGGCCTACATCCGGACCGCCACCTATTTTGCGGACACCGCGGCGTTCTATACGAAGTGGATCGACGACGTGATGGAGGCGCAGCATTCCTTCGGCGCCTTCCCGGACTACGCACCGTATCCGATGGCGCATGGCATGCGCGCCGGAAAATCCTTCGGCACCGGCTGGATGGACGCCGGCATCATCTGCCCGTGGACGGTCTGGTGGGTCTATGGCGACACCCGCCTGATCACGAAACACTGGGCGGCGATGACGCGCTTCATGGATTTCCGCCAGGCGACGATGGACGTCAACGGACTCGGGGTGAGCATCGGCAACCCATGGGGCGACTGGCTCAACGTCAACGAGCCGACCCCGATCGAGTTTGTGGACACGTGCTACCACGCGATTGACTGCGACCTGATGGCGGAGATGGCGACGGCCATCGGCCGGAAGACGGAGGCCGCCGCCTACCGCGCCCGCTTCAAACGCATCGCCGAGGCCTTTGCCAAGGCCTACCTGAAACCCGACGGCACGCTTTCGGTCGACTCGCAGAGCGCCTACGTGCTCGCGTTCGCCGCCCGGTTGGTGCCGGAGGAACGCAAGGCCGCGGCGGCGACGCGCCTCGCCGAGAAGATCAAGGCGAACGACCACCGGATGACGACCGGCTTCCTCGGGACGCGGCACCTCCTGCCGGTGCTCTCGTGGGTGGGGCAGCATGATCTCGCGGTCCGGCTCTTCCAGAGCCGGGTCTTTCCGAGTTGGGGTTACGAGGTGGTGAACGGCGCCAACACCGTGTGGGAGCGCTGGGACAGCTACACCAAGGAACACGGTTTCGAAGGCGCCGGCGGCAAGCAGAACGCGAGCATGAACAGCTTCAGCCACTACGCCTTTGGCGCCGTGATGGAGTGGGCGTATCGCACGCTCGCCGGGATTGACACGGAAGGCCCGGGCTATCGGAAGATCGTCATCGCGCCGCAACCGCCGACGGCCGGCAGCAACCCGGCGGTCGAGCCCATTCATTGGGTGCGGGCCCACTACGACTCACCTTCCGGGCGCATCGTGAGCGCGTGGAAACGCGAGGGCGGGCGCTTCCTTCTGGAGGCGACGGTGCCGCCGAACACGACCGCGAAGATCGTGCTGCCGGCGGCGACGGCGGACGGCATCACCGAAGGCGGCGCTCCGCTCGCCAAGGGCGGCGCGATCCGCGATTTCGCCGTTGCCGACGGGTCCGTCTGGGTGAGCGTCGTGTCCGGCAGCTACCGCTTCGAGGTACCGCGGGTGCCATGAGCTTCCGTCGGCGCGCTCCCGCTCGCTCTCCATTGCCCCACTCGCGACAGTGTAACCTAATAGGTTACAGTTGCTCCGGGTGGATTCACCCCCGCGCCCGGCAACGTAACCTCACGGGTTACCTTCTCACCGCGCCGGGGCGCCGCTTCCGTTCCTGGCGATGTAACCCCATAGGTTACTTTGTGCTGGGCGGGTGGCTGCTCGTGGGGGCGGTGCTGGCGGGGGCGGGCGCGCTGTGTGCCGCGGAGGGTCGCCTCGCTGAGGTCGTGCTCGAGTTGGACCCGCGCTCGGCGCATCAGGCGCAGGTGACCTCTCTTGGACCGGGCTCCTGGGAGGTGCGCACCGCCGGCGAGGATCCCTACGTGGCGACGCTGCCATTTCCGCCGGCGCCGAAGGAAGCCTCGGTGTTGACCTTCGAGTACGTCAGTCTCGGCGCGGTCCGGCCGATGGAGGTGTTCGCAGTGTTTCCGTGGAGTGAGTCGGGAGCGGTGTCCGCCGAGGAACTCCCGTACAGTGAAGGCTGGAGCACCTTCTCGCTCGACCTCCGACCGGCACTCGATCGCGCGACGCGGCCGCCGACCCGGCTGCGCCTGGATTTTGGCCGGAGCCCGGGGCAGGTGATTCAGGTGCGCCACCTGCGCCTGCGCGCGCCGGATCCCGAAGAGGAGGCGAGGGAGGCCACCCGGCAGGGACGTAGGACGTCGGAGCTGGCGCTGGAAAACCGGATTCGGGATTTCCTCGGACGGCGCTTTTCGGTGGAAGTGACGGCGGTCGAAGTCGGGCCGCAGGAAGTGAGTGTGCAGGGGAACCTGGGCAAAGAGACGGGCGAACTCTGGCTCGCGGAATCTCCCTTGTGGCGGCACTTGACCGAGGAGCGGACCTTTGCCCGGGTGACGCGGTTGGAAAGGGAAGGCGAGGGAAGGTTTTCGGTCCGGCTGCCGCGACAGGTGGCGGGAGAGGACGCGAGCCAACGCGATCGCCTGTGGTCCCGCTGGCTGGTTGTGCGGGAAGGCGCCGGGGGGGCGGACGAAGTCGTCTCGGCCGCGCGTTATGCCGATGCCGTGACGGCCCGCGGGGCGCCACCTCCGCCGGAACTGCGGACCAAGAAGGGGCTGGGTGGCTTCAACCTCGGCCGGCCCGCCCTTGAGGGGGACCTCGACGATCTGGGCATCGGCAGCGTGACGGTGAACCTGTTTCTCAGCCGCTTCCTGCGATCGGCCGCTTCGCCGCGGACGATGCCGTTCACCTTCCTTGGCCGCACCTACCATGCGGACCGGGTGGAGGTGGAGAAGCTGGATCGGACGCTGTTGGCGGCGGCGCGGCGGAATCTCCTCGTGTTTGGCATCGTGCTGGTGCCCCGCGCGAAATCCTGGGATTCGCCGGCGCTCGGTCGGCTGATGGAACATCCCGACTGCCTCCCGGCGGGGATCTACAGCATGGCCAACGTGACCGACGGCGCGGCGGTGGAGACCTACGCGGCGTTGCTCGACTTCCTCGCCGAGCGGTACAGCCGGCCCGGGGCGCCCTTCGGCCGGATGCACCACTGGATCATCCACAACGAGGTCGATGCCGGCTGGGTCTGGACCAACTGCGGCGAGAAACCGCCGCTGCTGTACGTTGACCAGTATCACAAGTCGATGCGCCTCGCTCATCTCGTCCTGCGGCAGTACGACGCGCAGGCAAGGGTCTTCGCCTCTCTGACGCACCACTGGGCAGCGACGGCGAGTTTCCGGTACATACCTTCCCGCGAAGTCCTGCGGCATCTGCTCGCGTTTTCGCGCGCCGAAGGGGACTTCGACTGGGGCATCGCGTTCCATCCCTATCCGGAGTCGCTGCGCGAGCCCAAGACCTGGCGCGACCGCAAGGCCACCTTCGCCTTCGACACGCCGATGATCACCTTCAAGAACCTGGAGGTGCTCGACGCCTGGGTGAAGGTGCCGGCGCACCGGTATCGCGGGCGCGACGTGCGCCCGGTGCACCTGACCGAGCAGGGCCCCAACTCACCGGACTACAGCCCGAGGGCCCTGGCCGAACAGGCCGCCAGCCTCGCGTATGTCTGGCAGAAAGTCCGCGCCCTCGACGCGATTCTGGGCTTTCAGTTTCACAACTGGATCGACAACCGCGCCGAAGGCGGGCTGCGCATCGGGTTGAGACGATTTCCGGACGACCCTGAGGAACCCCTGGGGCGCAAGCCCGTCTGGCAGGTCTTCCGGGCGTTGGAGACGCCCGAGGAAGCCGCCGCCACGGCGTTCGCGCTGCCGCTCATCGGGATCCAGTCTTGGGACGAGGTGCTCTATCGCGGTCCGATCAGTGGCGAGCCGTAGGAAGTTAGCCGCGTGCATGGTGTAGGCGGGGCGACCCCGCCCGCGGGTACGGGATACGATCCCAGAGGCGGCGGGGCGCGGTCGCCCCGCCTACAGGTTTGCAGCGGGCGGTGGCTGCCCGGCGGTCAGGGTGTTCCCCGGATCTTCGCCAGTTGCGCGGCCATCGCCTTTACGCGCTCCGGATCGCTGGCGGCGACGTCCTTCTCCTCCCGCGGATCCGCGGCGAGGTGGTAGAGTTCGTGGGTGCCGTTGGGCTTGAAGAGCAGCTTCCATCCGCCGGCGCGCAGCGCGAGCGGCGCCTGGTTGTTGTTTTGGAGAACCAGGGAGTCGCGGCCCTTCGCCCCAGCGGGACCCGTCAGCGCAGCGGTGACATTCACCGCATCGGGGGCGCCACCTGCGGGCACCTTTGTGCCTGCGAGCGAGGCAAAGGTCGGCAGCATGTCGAGATGGGCGAACAAGGCTTCCGACTTGCTTCCGGCCGGGATGCGCGCCGGCCAGCGGGCCAGGAAGGGCACGCGGTGGCCGCCTTCATAGAGCGAGCCTTTCTGCCCGCGCAGCGTGCCATTGGGCGGCTGCTTCGCATGCAGGTGGTTGGTGCCGTCGTCGTAGGTGTTCTTGATCGCGCCACCGTTGTCGGAGGTGAAAATCACCAGCGTGTTTTGGGTGAAGCCGAGGCGATCGAGGGCGTTGAGCACTTCACCCACGCTCCAGTCGAGCTGGTGGATCACATCGCCGCGCCAGCCGCAACCGCTGGTGCCGCGGAAACGGGGGTGCGGGACCATGGGCTCGTGGATGTCGTGGGGCGTGAAATACAGGAAGAAGGGCGTGCCGGCCTTTTGTTTTTCCAGGAAGGCGACGGCCTTGCGGGTGAGGACGTCGGCGATGTCCTGATCCTTCCAGAGCGCGGCCGTGCCACCGGTCATGTAGCCGATGCGGGAGACGCCATTCACGATCGCCTGGGAGTGGTTCTTGTCCGCTTTGATGATAAGGCGCTCGGGGTGGGTGAGGCCGGTGGGTTCGTTGCCCACGGGCTTGCCATAGCTGACCCTGATTGGATCCGCCGGGTCGAGGCCGGCCACGCGGTGATTCTCGATGAACACGCAGGGCACCCGATCGCCGGTGGCCGGGATGATGAAGCTGTAGCCGAATCCCAGTTCGAGCGGTCCGGGTTTGATCTCCTGATTGAAGTCCGGCTCGGTCGTGCCGAGGCCGAGGTGCCACTTGCCCACGATCCCGGTCTGGTAGCCGGCCTGCTTCAGGACCGATGGCACGGTAGGCGTGCTGACGGGAATCAGCAGGGTGGCGTTGCCGGGAGCGATGCCGGTTCCCTTGTGGCGCCACGCGTACTGTCCCGTCATGAACGCGAAGCGCGTCGGCGTGCACACTGACGCCGGCGAGTGGGCATCCATGAACTGCCGGCCTTCGCGAGCGAGGCGGTCGAGATTCGGCGTCTTGACCTGATTGGCCCCGTAGCAGACGAGGTCGCCGTAGCCGACGTCGTCGGACAGGATGAAGATGATGTTGGGCCGATCGGCGGCCTGGGCCGCAGCCAGCAGCAGGGAGACGCCGGCCAACGCGGGGCGGAGGAGGTTTTTCATCATGGCAGGACGGGCAGTGTGATCACGCGCTTGAGATAGGGCGAGTCCGGAGACGCCGCCGAGACGGAAACCTCGAAACGAACGGTCGCCCGGGCCACGTCCCCAAGCCGGAGAACCACGGATGGGTACCGACGAAGACGGAGGAAGAGCGCTTCATCGGCGTCCCTTCGAGTCTATTCGTGTTCGAGAGGGCACGAGGCGCGATCACCTTGGCCCACCCGCGGCGGAACGAAGGGTCGACTTTCCCGCCGGCAGCGGTGAAATCGGGTCCGGTCCTTTCCACCGCTCCATGTCCTTCACCCCTGCCTTCCCCTCAAGTCGTCGAACGTTCCTCAAGTCTGCCGCCGGCGCCGCCGCGGTGCTCGCCCTGCCGCGTTTCCAGATCGCCCGTGCGGGCGTGCCGGCGGGGAGCAAGATCAACGTGGCCTGCATCGGCATCGGCAACCGGGGCTGGTATGCGGTCTCGGAGCTAATGAAGGACCCGCGGGTGAACATCGCGGCACTCTGCGACGTGGACTCCCGGCTCGCCGCGGACACGATCAAGAAAGGCGCGACACTGAAGGAAAAATCCCAGCTGGCTTGCGCCGACCTGGCGTCGGTGCCGCTGTTCCGCGACTACCGCGAGATGTACGCCAAGATGGGGGACCGAATCGACGCCGTGACCGTGTCGACGCCGGATCATCATCACTATCCGGCGGCGATGATGGCGGTGCAGCGGGGCAAGCACGTCTACGTGGAGAAGCCGCTGACCCACACCGTGGGCGAGGCGCGGGCGCTGCGCGCGGCGGTGAAGGCCAAAGGGGTCATCTCGCAGATGGGCAACCAGGGGCGCGCCACCGAGGGCATCCGGTTGATGAAGGAATGGACCGATGCCGGGGTGCTCGGCGAGGTGCGGGAGGTCGTGGCCTGGTCGCCGGAGTTCAGCGACACCTACTTCCGGCGTCCGACGTCGCTGCCCCTTGCGCCGCAGACCCCGCCCGAGACCCTCGCGTGGGATCTCTGGCTCGGGCCCGCGGCCGAGCGTCCGTACCACGAGTTGATTGCCCCCGTGCGGTGGCGGGGATGGTGGCATTTTGGCAACGGCATGCTCGGAGATTGGGCGTGCCACACGCTCGACGCACCGTTCTGGGCGCTGGACCTCGGCGCGCCGACCTCGGTGGAACCGGAGGTGAGTGCGGTCAGTCCGGAGGTCTCGCCGGAGTGGGCATCGATCACCTATCGGTTCCCGGCCCGGGGCAAACGTCCGCCGGTGACGTTGCGCTGGCTCGAAGGTGCCTCCCGCAAGCCGGCGCCGCCGGCCGGCTGGGAAGATGACCAGAATAAGGGCGGATTCCCCAGTCGCGGGATGCTCATGCTCGGCAGCCAGAACACGCTGATCGCTCCGGGCGGTCGGCCGGATAGCCCGCGCCTCCTGCCGAACGCGCGCTGGGAGGAGTTCAAGCGCAACCGCCCACCGGCGGTGATCCCACGCGTGGTCGGCGGGCCGATGAAGGAATGGGTCGACGCCATCGCGGGCACCGGCCCGCGGCCCGGCTCGAACTTCGAATATTCGGTGCCGTTGTCGGAAATGGTGCTGCTCGGCGTCCTGGCGATGCGCACCGGCAAGAAGATCGAATGGGACGGCAAGGCCGGCCGGGTAACCAACGACGCGTCGCTCAACCGGCTCGTCGAGGTGTCCGCGCGTCCCGGCTGGAAAGTGTGACGCGCGCAAGCTCACTTGGTCGGCCTCCGTCACCCAGAGGAGGTCGAGCAAACACACCCCTCTCCAGAGGGGACTCGGGCGAGTATGGTATCGTAAAGACCCCCTCTTCAGCCGGAACCATGCAGTCGGGCTGACGCACCGGCGGGAGTCCACTGACGAAACGGTGGCCTGTGGGCGGGGCGACCGCGCCCCGCTCCGCGACGAGGTCGTCGCGGCTACATTGCTGCGGTCCACGTCGACTTCGACTGCATCGTTCCGGCTTCAGAGGGGTGCCCGCAGGGCGGGGTGTGTAGCCTCGGACAAGGAAAGCACCCCTCACCGGTGAGCGAGTGGAGGCCTATATCAGTGCACGTTGCGCGCCGACTGCTGCCCAGCGCGCCGGGGAGACCATCTTCGCCCGGCCGGGCTCACCGAGCCAGGCTACAGGGTTCGCCGCGGCCTGTCTCTCACTGCGCCGGGGCGAGGAACTTCCAGGTGCTGCGAAAATCTCGCGGCAAGAGGGTGCCGGTCAGGTTGGCACGCACCAGTTCGATGGGCATCGGGCCTCCCATCAGGATGCGATCATGGAAGACCTTTTCCGGCATCCGGCCCGAGGTGACCAACTCCGTGTACAAGGCCCGCAACTGGATCGCTCCGAGCATGTAGGCGGCCTGGTAGAGCGGGGAGTAGCTGCCGTTGAGGGAGCGGCGGACTTCGCCGGTGGCGGTGTGGCGATCGTGGCCGACCCGCTCCACCAGAAAGTCGATGCACTGCTGCGGCGTCCAGCGGCCGAGGTGAAAGTTGAGGGAAAAGAGGATCCGCGCGCAGCGATGGGTCCGCCAGAAGAGCATGCCGGCACGATTTTCGGGAGATTGCGCGAAGCCGAGATCCCAGAGGCGGAATTCCCACCAGAGCGCCCAGCCTTCGATCCAGAAGGGGGTGGTGAACAGCTGCCGATGCGGATGATGGCGCGCCTCGTACCATTGCTGCAGGTGGTGTCCCGGGATCAGCTCGTGGTGGACCGTCGCCCGGCAGAAGTGACGGTTATTGGCGCGCAGGCTGTCGAGCTTGGCCGCGTGCTCCATCGTGTCGGTGGGAAACGCCACCTGGATGTTTTCTCCGCCGAGAAAGAAGGGCGCGACCTTCTGGCGCTCCGGTGACAGCATCGACATCCGGAAGGTGTCAATGGCGTGCGGCGGCACGGTGAGCAGATCCCGCGACGTGACGAAGTCGATCGCCTCGTACGCGAGCTGGGCGATGAGTGCGGGCTGCTCTCCCGGGGCGACATGGTCCTGCTTGATCCGTTCGAGGGCGGCACGCCAGTCGTCGCCGAGCCCGAGATCGCGGGCGGCCCGTTTCCATTCGGCTTCGCACCACGCCAGCTCGCGTTCCCCCGCTGCAATCAACTCTTCGGGCGAGTACGGAACCATCTCGCGCTCGAGGTCGACCCGCAGGCCGGCGACCCCGATTGGCTCGCCCACGATGGGCTCGTCGTCGCCGTCTTTCACGCCGGCGGCCTTTTCCCGCAGGAAACGGGCGTAGTCGGTCAGGGCCCGTGACGCGGCGCGGTAGGGTTCCCGCATCCACCACGCGAACTGCGGGTCGTAGGCATCGTAGTACTCGAACCAGTTCTTGAGCGAGGCCAGGAGCTCCCCGATGCGGTGGGCGGCGCGCAGGGCCAGGCCGGGAGGCGGCAGCTGGGCGCCCGGCGTCTCGGCCGCGGCCCGGAGGCGCTTGGTATCACGGACGACGTCAGCCAGGATGCCTGCGGCGACCGGAGGCACCACGGGGACAAAGGCGCGGCGATCCTCCTGCAGGGCCGCGATCTTTTCGGCGAATGGAAGGAGCGGGAGCAGTTCCCGCTGGCGGGCATCGCTTCGCTCGAGAAGTGCCAGTTCGTGGCGCAGATGGTTCCGCAGCAGCAGCCAGTCCAGGCGCGCTCCCGCCGCGAGGGCGTCGAAAGCCACCGCCTCCAGGCGGGTGAGCCAGGCACCGTGGAAGGCACGCAGGCGGGCGAGTTGCAGAGGGGAATCGGCACCGGCATGGTACCGGCGGAGGGCGTCGCGATCGGCGACATACCGTTCGACGACGAGGCGCAGGTCGCCGGCCCCGGGCACAAGCAGGGTGGAAAGATCCGGCACATAGGCCTCCGCCGCCCGCGCGGCCGGGACGGGTTGTCCGGCACGGAAGTCCGCGGCCGGGGTCGAGGCGGCTTCCAGCAGGGACGGGAGGAGCGCCAGGACGACGAACGAAGGGCGGAGGCGGGCGGGACTCGCGGGGAGCATGGCGGCGTGGGGCGTCAGCACGAGTAACGGGGCGCGCGGCTGCAATCCCGAAGTGCAGCGGAGGATTTCCAACCGGGTCCGGATGTCCCAAGCTGCGGGCATGCCCCTCCATGCTCGGAACTTCCTCCTGCTGGCCAGCGTGCTTTTTCCCGCTGTCGAGGTCGCGGCGGCGCCGCCGCGCGAGGCGCCCAACGTGATCGTGCTGATCACGGACGATCAAGGCTATGGCGACCTCTCCGGCCACGGGAACCCGCTGGTGCGGACGCCGCACCTTGATCGACTCCATGCCGAGAGCGTGCGCTTCACGGACTTTCACGCCGCCCCGATGTGCACGCCGACGCGCGGGCAGCTGATGACGGGGGTGGATGCCCTGCGCAACGGGGCGATGAACGTGAGCAGCGGGCGCACCCTCCTGCGCCGGGAGTTTCCCACCGTGGCCGAGCTCCTGCGGACGGCGGGATATGCGACCGGGTTGTTCGGGAAGTGGCATCTCGGGGACAACCATCCGTTCCGACCCGAAGATCGCGGCTTCGATCAGGCGTTGTGGTTTCCGTCGTCGCACATCGGCTCGGTGCCGGATCACTGGAACAACGACTACCAGGACGACATGTACCGGGAGAACGGGAGTCGAAAGCGCTTCCAGGGCTACACCACCGACGTCTTTTTCGGCGAGGCGATGCGATGGATGCAGGCCCGGAAGAACGCAGGTCGCCCGTTCTTCTGCTATCTGGCGACCGCCGCGCCGCACGGACCGCACCATGTCGCCCCTTCCTACCGGGAGGCCGTGCGGAGCCGGCTCGAGGCAGTGGCGGGGAAGCTGCCGCGGATCGAGCCCGGCGTGCGCGAAAACCTCGTGCGCTTCCTGGGGATGATCGAACAGATCGACGAGAACGTGGGCCGGCTCGAAGACTTCCTGCGACGGGAAGGACTGAGGGAGAATACCGTGCTGATTTACCTTACCGACAATGGCAGCACGATGGGCTTCCGCTATTTCAATGCCGGGATGAAGGGGGCGAAGGTGTCGTTGTGGGAAGGCGGCCACCGCGTGCCGTTGTTTGTGCGCTGGCCGGCCGGCAAGCTCGGGGAACCCCGGGACGTCACGACGCTGGCGCAGGTGCAGGATCTGGCCCCGACGCTCGTGGAACTGAGTGGGGCGGACGCCGTGGCGCGATTCGACGGCCGAAGCCTCGTGCCGCTCCTGCGCGGGGAGACCGTCGGCTGGCCCGACCGTAAACTCGTGATCAACTACAGCCGAATGCCGCAGTCGACGAACGCGGCCGGTCCTGACAGCCAGTCGGTTCCTCGCAAGGACGGGGCGGCGGTGCTCTGGCGGCACTGGCGATGGCTGGAGAATCGAAGCCTCTACGACCTCGCCACGGATCCCCTGCAGGAGCGCGACGTGGCCACGGAGCACCCGGCGGTGGTCGCGGAACTGCGGGCGCATCTCGATCGCTGGTGGGACGGCGTGCAGGCGCGCGTGAATGAACCGCAGGCGGTGATCATCGGCAGTGACGCGGAGAATCCGGTGCAGCTGACGGCCTGCGAATGGTGGGATGTCTTCGTCGACCAGCAGGCACAGATCCGCCGCGGCGTGCCCCGCAACGGAGTCTGGCACCTGGAAGTGGCACGCGCCGGAAGGTACGCGTTCGAGCTGCGGCGCTGGCCGCGCGAGGCGGACGCACCGCTTGCCGGCGGGCTGGCGGCGGCGAAGCACGACTTCGGCGAGTTCCCCGCAGGCACCGCGCTGCCGATTGCGGCGGCCGAGATTCGGGCCGGTGCTCACTCCGATCGGCGAAAGGTGGAGGTTGGGGAGCACGAGGTGACCTTTGCGGTCCAGCTGCCGGCCGGGCGCACGACCCTGCAGACCTGGTTCCGCGACGCCGCGGGACGCGATCTTTGCGGCGCCTATTATGTCTACGTCACCCGCCAATAGGGCGTCTTCGCTCTGGCCGTAACCGACCTGGCGCCAAAAGCGAAAGCGCGGACGCGCCAGGAAGACGTTGTCGCTTGTCCGGCCGCCGACTCGGCGCGGAGCTTGTGGTGCGCGCAGGGAACCGCTTCGCTTTCCACATGCCCCTGTTGCCCCTCCATCGTATGACGCTGACTGCCGCCGTGGCGGCCTGGCTTGGTGTTCTATCCGGTCTCCCGCTCGGCGCGCAGCCGGCTGGTGCCCAGAAGCGCGACGTGGCTCCGGCGTCCGTGCGCAACCTCCGGACCAAACTCAACCCGGCCTACACCATCCCCACGGTCGACATCAGTGGGGAGCGGCAGCGGCAGGTCATCGTTGATCGAGAGCCGGGGCAGTACCTGGGCCACCCGACGACAGTCCTCCTCGAGGACGGCCGCACGATGTTGATAGTCTATCCCAAGGGGCACGGGCGGGGAGCGATCGTCTACCAACGGAGCACGGACGGCGGGCTGACGTGGAGTGGCCGGCTGGCGACGCCCGCCTCGTGGGCCACTTCCCTCGAGGTGCCGACGCTGCACCGCGTCGTCGACGCGGCGGGCCGCAAGCGCATCGTGATGTTCAGCGGACTGTACCCGATCCGCATGGCGGTGACCGAGGACGATGGCGCGACGTGGAGCGAATTGAAGCCGATCGGGGATTTCGGCGGAGTGGTGACCATGTCGACGATGATCGAACTGCGCCCGGGGCCCGGGCACTATCTGGCGATCTTCCACGACGACGGGCGGTTCATTCGCGGCGGCCGGGAGGAGAAGTACTATTTCAAGAGCCCGCATAGCGACTACATCGGGACGGCGGCCAAACCCTGGCGCTTCTTCGTTTATACGACCCAGTCGCGCGATGGCGGGCTGACATGGAGCACGCCTGCGCCCATCGCGATGCTGCCAGATGCCAGCCTGTGCGAGCCCTGTGCAATCCGTTCGCCCGACGGCCGGCAGATCGCGGTGCTCTTCCGGGAGAATTCGCGGCGGTACAATTCGTTTGTGATCTTCTCCTCGGACGAGGGCCTGTCCTGGAGCGAGCCGCGCGAACTGCCCGCCGCCCTGACCGGGGATCGCCACGCGGCCCGATATTCGCGCGATGGCCGGCTGTTCATCAGTTTCCGCGATACCACGCACGTGAGTCCGACGAAGGGTGACTGGGTGGGCTGGGTGGGCACCTACGACGACATCGTGCAGGGCAGGGAAGGGCAGTACCGCGTGCGGATTCTGCACAACACCAAGGGCTCGGACTGCGCCTACCCCGGCGTGGAGCTGCTGCCGGACGACACCATCGTCACGACCACGTACGGACACTGGCAGAGCGGGGAAATGCCCTACATTGTGAGTGTGCGCTTCCGCCTGGCGGATCTCGACGCAAAGCTGCCCTCCAGCAAGGCGCCGGCGGATTCAACGCCCTCTCCCAAGAAACCGCGATGAAGCTCCGGGCCTGGTGGGTGATTCTGCTGGCGGCGGTCCCGGCCGGAGCCGCGGACCGCGCCCCGGAACCGGAGACACTGCAGTTCAAGACGCGGGCCCTGGAGGCCCTCGTCGCGGCGGTGCCCGGCATCCTGCGAACGTATCATCCCGAGACCGGGCGGTTCGGGAGGAAACCCTTCGTGGTGGGGGATCAGAATCACGTGTTCCCGCTGGCGGTCGCCTACGCCACCCCCGGGTCGAAGAACCGTTACCATCGGGATCCGGCCCTGCTGGCGGTGATCATGGCAGCCGGGGATGCCCTCATCGAGGTCCAGGATCCGCAGGGACGATGGCGGTTCGACAAGAAGGACGGCAGCTACTGGGGGCAGACCTACATGCCGTGGACCTATTCGCGGTGGATCCGCGCGTTCGAGCTGATTCGCCAGGACATGCCGGCGGATCGCCGGATTCGCTGGGAGCGCGGACTCGCGAAGGGCTTCGCCGGGATCAGCGGCAGTGGTCTCAAGACGGTGCACAACATCCCGGCCCACCATGCGATGGCGCTGGACCTGGCCGGGCGGGTCCTCGGACGACCGGAGTGGCGGCAGCAGGCGGCCGCCTTCATGCACCGGGTGGTGGCGGCGCAAAAGGAAGGCGGCTACTGGAGTGAGAATGCCGGACCGGTCGTGCGCTACGGTTACGTCTATGTGGACGCCCTCGGTGTCTACTACGCGGCCACGGGCGACGCCCAAGTGTTGCCGGCGTTGCGGCGCGCGGCGGAATTCCATCGGCGTTTCACGTATCCGGATGGCAGCGACGTTGAGACCATCGACGAACGCAACCCGTACCATGCCGGAATGGGCGAAGGCGCGGGCAATGTGGGTTTCACCTTCACGCCGGAAGGGCGTTCCTACCTGGCTGCGCAGTGGTCGCGCGGGGGCGGGACGCTGAAGCCCGATGCGGCGGCATCCTTCCTGCAATACGGCGTGGAGGGCGCCGTGGCGACGACGGCGGACGAAGGGGTGTTCGCGCTCGTCGAGGGCGGCGAAGCGCGTGCAGCGACGCTGCGACGCGGAGCCTGGTTTGGGGTGCTTTCCGCGTATACGGCGGAGATTCCGGAGAGCCGTTGGATCCAGGATCGACAGAATTTCGTGAGCTTGTGGCGGCAGGGACCGGGGCTGCTCGCCGGGGGCGGCAACACCAAACTCCAGCCGGGATGGAGTACGTTCACCTTGGGCGCGATGGAGGGACTGCGCCACCGCGCCGGCGACGAGAATCCGGCCTTTCGGCCGGAGGGAGGGTTGCGCCATGTCCCGCAGGCGGCGACCTTGCGAGCGGAGGAGGCGCCGTCGCTGGTCCTCCGCTACGGGCCGGCGGTGGCCACGGTGCGGCTGCGTCTGGTGGATGACCGGCGGGCCGAAATCGAGTATGCCGTGAAGGCGGCCGACCTGCGTCCGGTGTTCGCGCACCTTCCGTTGCTGCCCGCCCTGGGGGCGGGCTTGCAAACGGCCGGCGGGTTTCACGGAGAATTGGGCCGCGAGGCGCTGGCCCTGGACGCCGCCAGGGTGGGGAGTTGGGTGGAGTTTCGCGGCGTCCGCTACCAGGTCCCGGCTGGCACGACGCTCCACTGGCCGGTGCTGCCGCACAACCCGTACCGAAAGGACGGACGCGCGGAACCGGAGGAGGGCCGGGTCGAACTGCGAATCCCGGTGGAGCCCGACCGCGGGCCGGTGACAGTGGTGGTCGAAGCGCGGCCGGAGTAGGCAGACACGGTCGGTGCGCCGCCAAGCTCGCTATCGACAGAGGCGACGATCCCGCGGATGGTATTAGTGTGAAAAGACCGGTCCTCGCGTTTTCGGCGATGCTCGCCGTCCTCCTGCTGCTGGGCGGGTTGCTGGCCGGGCGGATGACGGAGCGGGAAAACGCGGATGGAGGGCGGGCCCGCTGGCAGAAGGAAGCCGAAAGATGGCGGCGGCGGGCCAACGAGACCTTGGAGCAGCGGGTCACTCCCGCGACGGGAGCGGTCCTGGCCGAACTGTCGGCCGACGCGCAGCGTCTCCTGCGCGAGATGCCGCCGCGGGGCAATCCCTCCGAATTGCGCTTCACGCTTTCCCGGGTCGACGCCCTGGCTGAGAAGGTCCGGCACGTGAACTGGGAGGACGTGATCGCCTGGGAGCGGGACATCCAGGCCGTCACGGACGCCCTGCGCCGCGCCATGGGAGATGCGAAGAACTGGGACGAGGAACGGACCATCGCGGTGCGCACGGCCGAGATGCGCTTCGGGGAATTGCGGTCGGGACGTCCCTGGTGCGCGGATCCGGAACCCGAAGAGGAACTACAGCGGACCATCGCCCTGGCCAAGTCGATGGTGCCATCCAAGGGACGTTGAGGCCCGGTTCCGGGCGGGACTCAGGTGGCCGGCGCGTTTGCGGAGTCGTCGCCGATCCGGACGGCGCCTTGCGTTCAAGGCACCGAGGACGGAGGAAGGAGAAACGCGACCGCGCGAGCAGGCGTCCCGCGATCGGAGCATGGGTTCGCTGCAGTGGTTTTCGGTCGGGTGGCTATCCCATCCGGGAGCGGCACGGCACGATCACCGGCCTTGCACTCCTGCGGGTCGCGCGCGATGCATTTCCGGTCCGGCGTTGATCGGTGCCGGGCGATGCTTCCGCGCGATGGAAAATCTCCCTTCCCTCCCTGTGGTTTCGAGGACCCGACAGTCGGCTGAGGTGCTTCGGGGCAGCCGCCGTGACTTCATCCGGCGCGTGTCCGGCGTGACTGTCGGAGGCCTGGCTGGTGCGCGCCTCAGGGCGATGGAGGCCGCGGAGCCGGCGGCGCGCCACCGAGCCATCGCCCTGGCGGCCTTCGATCGCCACCGGGCGCTGCATCCGCTCGAACACTACACCGGGATCCTGTCGCTGCACGCGCTGGCGCGGCTGGCGGTGGCGGAGCGGCAGGAGCAGTTGCTGGAGCGGGCGCGGGAGTCTCTCCGGCCGTTTGTACGCGGCGAGCGGAAGTTCGCCGGGAACTTCTCCAACTACCAGATTGGGGGCAATGGCACGGCCCTGCTGCTCTGGCAGGGGCACCTGCCGGAGGCGGCCGAGGCGGTGCGGCGCGAAGGCCGCCGACTGCTGGAGGAGGCGCCCCGATCCCGCGACGGCATTTTCACGCGTCCGGACAAGCGAGGGACGGACGCCGTCTTCATCGATGCGGCTTTTGCGGTCTGCCCGTTTCTCGCCTTTGCGGGGCGGGCCCTGGGGGAACCGGCGTTTCTTCAGGAGGCGGTGCAGCAGGTTCACCTTCTGTGGCCGATCCTGCGTAATCCGACCCACGGTCTTCTGCATCAGGCTCGGGGCTTTTCCCGAGCGGAGAAGGTGACGGAGGACCACTGGAGCCGGGGAAATGGATGGGGATTGCTGGCTGTGACGGAGCTGTGCGAAGCGCTGCCCGGGGGCGACCCGCGGCGGTCCATCCTGATCGGCGTGGCCCGCGGGTTGCTCGAAGCCTGCCTGCGGTTTCAGGACGCCGCCGGACTCTGGCACCAGGAGATCACGCGTCCCGACTCCTATGTGGAGACTTCCGGGAGCGGATTGATCCTCTATGCACTGGGCGTGGGCCTCGCGCGCGGCTGGATGCCGGCCCGGTACCGTCCGGCGTTTGATCGCGGAATCGCCGGGTATCAGCGTTACGTGGCCGCCGACGGCTCCGTGGACAACACCTGTCGCGGCTGCCTGAGCCCCGGGGCGGGCACCATCGCCGACTACATGGCGCAGCCCGCCGCCCGGAATGATCCCCATGCCTTTGGCCCGGCGATCCTGGCCTTCGGCATCGCTGCCCAATTGGCACGCGGTTGACGCAAGTCGGCCCAGCGCCAGTCAGCAGCCAGATCCCCACGCGACCACATTAGGGCTGGTTAGTGGCCGGCCCCGAGGCGGACCGTGCCGAGCACCTGCCAGTTGCCGGCCCGCTCGAGGGCGTTTCCAAGCAGGAGGGAGGGCTGGCGATCCTCCGGCTTCCGCCGGATTCCGACGGCGAGGCGGTAGGTGCCGGGCCGCGCCCGGCTGAACGCGAGCGTCTCGGTCACCGTGAGGGACTGATCGGATTTCCACTCCGCCGGGCGGGAGGCGACGGCCTCGCACGTGTCGGCCACGGCACCGTCAGGGGCCAGCAGGGCGAACGAAACCCGGGCCGGTTCGAAGAGGCGCGCCACGCCGCGGTTCTCCCACGTGAGGCGGATGGAGTCGCCGGCGCCCACGCCGAGGGTTGCCGGATAGCGTGCCTCGCTGAGCACGAAATGAAAGCCAAGCCGGTTTGCCAAGCGCGTGACGAGCTCCGGTTCTTCCTGCCACAGCGTGAGGCCGGACTTTCCGCCGCGACTCAAGTCGCAGTACGCGGGCTTGCCGCGTTCGATGCACTCTTCCAGCGGGTGCCCGTAGCCGTTCTTGTCCTTGCGACCCTCCCACCAGCCCAGTTCCTTGAGCATCTCGTAGGGGCCGAAAAGCTCGAATACGGCCGGCATCAGGCCTTCGCAGCGAAGGGTCTCGCTTCCGTTGCTGTTGCCGCAGATGCCGTCGCGGCGCATCCCGATCCCGACGGAGACCGCCCAGTCGTAGACGGCCTCGAACTTCCGGTTGCCGCCCGGGACGACCAGACGGGTTCGGCGGAAGGCGTCGCGATGCAGTTGGAGATGCCGCTGGAAGTCTCCGGGAGAGAGGTCCGGCTTGCGGAAGGGGTGCATGTGCGCCTCGCCCCAGTTGCCGTAGGAGCGGATGTCGAGGAAGGCGATCCGGGGGTGGCCGTCGTAGCGCGCCGCGAGCGCCTTCACGAAGCGCTCCAGTTTTTGCAGGAAGATGGGATCGTCGAAGACCGGCACCAGTTTCTTTCCAGGGGTGCCGGTGGTGCGCAGCTTCGGGTCAACCAGGTCAAACGTGTCGTGCTTCGCGCCGGCCTCGAAGACCCATTGCGGCGAAACCCAGAAGTCGCTCGAATGCGAATTCGCGCACATGACGCCGAAGGCGAAGTCCTTTCCGGCGGCGGCCCAACCGGCGATGTCCTGGTCGATGATCTCCCACTTGAACTCTCCTTCCTTCGGTTCGAGGGCGCCCCATCGGTAGCGCGTGTAACCCAGCGAGACGAGGTCGAGCACCTCGCGTGGCTGGTTGCGGGCGGAGCCGTAGGCCACCCAGCCCTTGCCGGGATTGACTACCGGTCCGCGCGCGAGGGGCGGTGTCACAATCACGGTACCGCCTTCCTGGCGAACCCCTGGCGATCGCGGCGAATCGCCGGTTTCGGCCGTGCGCACCGTTGAGGAGAGAAGCACGGCGACGAGCAGGACGCCCGGGCGGGCCGGGAAGGCGGGCACATTCATGGGCAAAGGGTGGATCCGGGAATATCGGTTCTCGTCAGCGAATCCGAACTTCGGTCGCGCCAGGTGTCGCGGATTGAGCCGGCGGCCCGGGCTCAGAACGAGAGGCTGTTGGTCCAGACGTAGGAGCGTGGCTGGCCGTAGAACGTGACGGCGAGATTGGCGGGGACGGTGAAGCCGCTCCCGTTGTTCGGTAGCGTTCCGAGCACGTAATGGTTGAACACGTTGTCGACGTTGACCTGCGTGGTCCAGAGATAGCGCCGGCCGAGCTTGCGGCGGTAGGAGACGACTCCATTGACCTGCCAGGTGTCGGGCGAGGCGAAGAGTTCCCGGCCGCCGCCGGGAGTGTTGTAGTAGAAAGTGCGGTTCTTCAGGCCGAGCGCCACTGTCCCGCCCACACCGAGACCGTTGAGGAGATGGTCGCCGGTGAACGTGTAGTGGTTGGTGAGCACGAGGCGGTATTGGGCGTAGCCCACCGTGTATTCGCCCTTCCGCGCCACGACGGTTTCGCCCTTGGCGCCGTTGGGGTCCGACCAGAAGTAGGGGATTTCGGAGAGGGGCAGGCCGGTTCGGCCGGTGAGCGCGGTGCCGTTGGCGCCGACGAAATACTGGAGCACGCGGCGGACGTTGCTGGCCGGGAGGCGGCCGTTGTCGTCGGCGGGCTGCGCCCAGTACTGCCCGGTGCGGTCATTCATCATCGCCAGGGTGAGCGGCTGCCATTCCCCCTGGCCCTGGATCGTGGCCGGGTCGATCTGCCGGTTCAGGTTGGCGATGTTGGCAGTGATGACCGCGGGCGTGACGGGAACAAGGAAGGGCGCGCCATTCTGGTAGGTGACGGCGCCGTTGCGCACGTGAAATTGGTCGTTCCAGAGCAGCGGGTATTTCTTATCGGAGAGATTCTGACCGTCGGCGGTGGTGGCGGCCAGGCGGAGGCGCCAGTTGGGCGTGGGCGTGGCGGTGAGGATGAGTTCGAGACCGCGGGTCGTGCGGTCGAGGTTGGTCCACTGATTCTTGGCGCCGGCGGGTCCGTTGTGGGCGCCATTGAGACCGGTGGGGTTGATGAGGTCGCGCACGCCGGTTCCGGCGTTGATCATCTCGTCCTTCGAGTGGGTAAGGAAGGCCTGGACCGAGCCGGAGTAGCGCTGATCGCGCGAGGTGAACTTGAGGCCAGCCTCGTGACCGGTGCCACTGGAGGTCCGCGGGGCGTTGCCGAGGGGATCGTTGGCGTTGACGAGCGGGATGTTGTAGGTGCTGGAGAAGCTGTAGTAGGGCCGGAGCGACTCGGTGAGGCGGGCGTTGAGACCGAGGTTGTAGCTGCGGTTGCCGGCGGTGGATTCGGCCCAGGGCTCGGCAACCGTCGCGGTGATGTTGGGCGTGCGCTTGAAGTTCTCGTTGGCGCGCACGCCGACGAGCGTGGCGAGGCGATCGCCCCACCAGCTGGTGTAGTTCGAGGCATAGAAACCGGCGGTGCGGTTTTCCCAGTGGTGGCCGTCGTTGTTCTGTCCGCTCACGCCGGCGAGGCCGGCCAACTGCGCGAGGCCGAGGGGATTGTTCGGCCGCACCCACGAGGGATCGCGGGGATTGTTGGGCATGCGCACGTAGTTGGCGCCGCCCCAGGTGAGGCGGGGCGAAAGCCAGCCGCCCCGGGGCAGCGGCTTCTTCTGGGGGCCGTTGGCGACCGACCACCAGAGCCGCGGCATCGGTGTACGGCCGAGGTTGGTGGGTAGGCGCGGATCATAGACCACATTGAAATCGCCATCGGCAAGGTAGTAGCCGTAGTCGGTCGGACCGGAGTCGGCCCACTCGATGTCGTAGCCAAGGAGCGTCTGGGTGCGGGCGCGATCGCCGAAGAAGGCGTGCGTGAGCATGGCGGCACCCCGGGCGGCCCAGCGGCGGGTGGGTTGTTCGACGTCGGCGAGCGTGGCGCCGTTGGCCCACTCGTTGAGGGGATTGCCGTTGAGGAGCGGAGCGCTGAGGTTGGCGATGCCGCCGTTGGCGCGGTCGGACTGGTAGTCGTTGTAGAGGACGTTGAACTGGGTGGACAACCAACGCGTCCAGACGGTTTCGGTCAGGACGGCGGCGGTCTTGTTGGTCACGTACTCGGATGCAGCCCAGCCGGCCCAGGCATTGAGGTTGTCCCAGGTGAGCTTGCCGTCGGCGATGGCCCCGCGCGGCCACGGCTGGCCGGTGGCGGGATTGACGGCGCCGGCGAGCTGGTTGCGCAGCAGGTAGGCGAGGCCGAAGTTGTGGCGCGGGTCGGTCGCGGCATTGGTGAAGGCGATGTTCTCCTGGTTGGTGTTGAGGATGCGTTGGTTGATCGTCTGCTGCGTCTGCAGGCGCACGACGGTGCGGAGAGGATCGAGCTTGAGGGCGACCTGGCCGTAGTAGCCCTGGGTTTCGTAGCCGATGAAGAGCCGGCGGTAGCGCTGGGTGTCGTCGAGCAGGGCGAGCCGGAAGGCGATCCAGTCGTTGCCGGCGTTGAAATCGAGCTGGGCCTGCTTGGAGCCGAACTGGTCGATGCGCCAGGTCGCGGAGCCCCGCCGCTGGTTGAAGGTGGCGCGCTTGGACACGGTGTTGACCGTGCCGCCGGCACCGCCCGCGCCGTAGAGCAGGCCCTGCGGGCCGCGCACCACATCGGCACGCTCCACGTCGAACGTGCTGGTGATGCCGACGGCGGTGGAGCCGAAGTTGTTGGCGGCTCCCGTGGCGGCAAAACCGTCGCGCCGGATCGCCCCGCCGCCCGTGCCGCGGATGCCGATGGTCTGGTTGCCCACGCGATCGCCGGGCTGCTGCGAGAGCGCGTCGGAGTCGGGATTCGACATGACCGTGCCGGCGCCCGCGCCGTAGCCGTTGAGCATCTCTTCGACGGAGGTGACGGCGATGTCGCGCATGAACTCGGCAGTGAAGATGTCGGCGGAGACCGGGGTCTGGTGCAGGGCGGTATTGAACTGCGTGAGCGAATTCGAGTTCAGTGCGCCGTAACTGCGGTCGGCCTCGCCCCGAACCTCGAAGGGGTTGAGCGTGACGTAGTCCTCGGCGGTTTTCCGCGTCGCGGAAGCGGGCGGGGAGGACAGGGTCGGGGCGGACTGGGAGTGAAGCAAAGAGACAGCGCCAAGCAGGCAGAGCGCAGCAGGCAGGAAGGGTTTCATGGGGTAGGGAGAGGTTGGGCGGGCCGGGACTGGCGCCGACAAGGCTGGGAGCGGACGACGCTCTCCGTCAGGTAGTGGCAGCGGCGATACCCTCTCGCATGCCCTTCAGGACCGCGAGCACCTCGGCTGCGGGGTCGTAGTCCTTGCGGCCCATCGGCAGGGTCTCGATCGGCACAAACCCGCGGTAGCCGCCGTCGGCGAGAATCTTCATCAGGCGCTTGAAGTCGGCGCGGGGGGACTTGAGGTCGCTTCCCAGGGTCTCCTTCACCTGCCAGCCGACGGCATACGGCACCATCATCGCGATATCCGCGTAGGGATCGGGAGTCAGGTACTTGCCCGTGTCGACCAGCGCTCCGCAAAACGGGTGGTCAACACGTTGGAGCAGGCGGAGGTGTTCCGGGCCCGAGTTGATGAAATCACCGTGGTTCTGCACCCCCACGACGACGCCGAACTTCTGACCATGCTCCGCGCAGGCGCGCAGGTCGTCGGCCATCCACCGCTCCACCTCGTCCCGCGCGGCGCCGCAGGCGGCCACGCGCCAGTCCTTGAACGGGCTCTGCGGCCCGGCGAAGACCCGGATCACGGAGCCACCGAGCCGGGCGGTGGCCTCGATCCAGTCCTTGGTGAGCTTCACCCCGGTCGCGCGCACGGCCCGGTCGGCGACGGCAAAATCGTTTCGCACGCCGGTGCCGTTGATGACGACGCCCTGGGTGTGGGCATGGCGCTTGATGCGGCTGATGAACGCCTCGGAGGGCACTTGGGGGTACTCAGGAAAGAAGTACCCCGTCATGTCCATCGCCTCGAGGTTGTGGCGGGCGCAGAAATCGCAGATCCCGAACAGATCGATGCCCTGGCCCGGCTCCTTCTTGTTCAAGGTCAGGAGATCGGAGAAGGAGTAGATGTTGAGAGCGGGGCGGAGAAGACTCCGTCCGGTGCGGCGCCGTGCTTCCAGGGCAGAGAGCGGGTTGGCGGCGGCGAGGGAGCCGAGGAGGGCGACGCGGAGAAACTGGCGACGAGAGGAGGCGGGGCGGGGCGTTGGCATCGGGCAGTGCCAACTTACCTAGCACGCGCGCCGACGCCGTGCAAGTGGCCTCGATCCGCTGTGGTCTGCGGCGCCGGGATGAAAACTGGCGCAGGCCGTCTCGACGGCGGCCGGTGCGTTCGCACCACCGCGTTCCTACGGCGTTCCGACGAGCCGGCGCTGGCCGGGGCTGCGCTGGAGCCACGCGGCCGGGACGGGGACCACGCAGAGGTTCAGCGAGCGGCCATCTTCCGCCAGCATCGCCGTTTGGATCTCGATGCGCGTGCTGTCGGAGCTGAAGGTGGGGTGCAGGTGATCGGCCGCGGTGGTCCGGTGTCCGAGGTCTGCCAGGAGAACGGTTTCACCCGTGTGTCGGTCCGTCAGCCAGAGGCGGTACTGAAAATCATCGGCCACCGCCCAGCGCCCATCGGGCGACCCGTGCACATGCCAGACCGACCGCCCCGGATCACCGAACGGCACCTGGCTGACGATGCGCATCTCCCGCGTCCGCAGGTTGACGATGCCCAGGCCCGTCGGGTGTTCGGCGGTTCCCGCCGGACCCCACTCCGAGGGAGAGTCGATGCGGCGGTGGCCGACAATCGCGAGCGCCACCTCGTCGCGCGTGATCACCGCCTCGTGCGTGACCCATTCGTAGGGTGCTTCCGGATACAGAAGGCG
This sequence comes from Verrucomicrobiota bacterium, assembly GCA_016222805.1. GTDB lineage: Bacteria > Verrucomicrobiota > Verrucomicrobiia > Opitutales > Opitutaceae > ER46. The sequence continues at coordinate 495,818 of JACRQG010000011.1, forward strand.
CAGTCCCGTCCCGTCGGAGCGGACCGTCCAGGTGCGTTGCGGAGCCTTGCCGCCGGTTTCCCAGCAGAAGACGATTTCGCCCGGCACCCAGGGATTGGTCTGCACGTGCCCAATCTGGAACGGCACCGAAATGATGTGGCGGATCTCCCCTGTCCGGAGGTCCATGCTGGCCAGGCCAGTCGGCCCGGCCCCCAGGGCCCGGGGACCGAACGCCGGCTCGGGCTTCGTCTCCGGGGGCAGATGGCGGGCCGCGGCCTCCCGGGCCACCCGAAAGTACGCGAAGTGCTCGCTCGCATCGATCGCTAGATCGCCACCCGCGCCGAGTTCGGTCGGGATGATTCCGCAGACGTGTTCGTAGACCCCGGCGCCCTGCAAGTTGCCCGCGTCACTGTCGGCCAGCAGCCGGGCGAGATCTACCCGCACGACCTGCATCGGTCCCCGCGGACCGCCGCGGCCCTGGCGTTCGAGAGTGGCGGGAGCCGGGGCAGTCGAACCTGCCGGTGGGACTCCGGTCTTCGCGACCATCGCGCCTTCCGCGGCCGGGGTGGGCCGCAGGAAGTAGAGATTCATCGTGCGGTCGGCGAGGCAGAGCATGCCGGTGTAGCCCCCTTCCGTGACCTGCACGATGGCGCCGTTCGCTTCGTTGACCGCCATCGCCTGACCGGGCACCCGGCTCGACCGGAAGACCACCCATTTGCCGTCTGCCGTCCATTGATGGTGGGTTGGGTAGATCTTGGAATCACCCGCCGGTTGGGTGGTCAGAAAGGTCAGCGGCACGCCCGTCACGGGGTCGGGCACGATGCGTTTTTCGGAGGGAAAGCGGCGGCCGATTTGCGCGGGCGCCGCGACCGTGAGCGCCAGGGTAGCGGTGATGCCACACACGATCAGGCGAGCGGAGGAGTGGGGCATTTTCGAATGCGTGGTTGAGAGGCGGTCACCGGATTTTCGCTTCGGCCCCGGTGCGCTGCGCAGCAGGCGGGATACGACATGCGGTTGTCCTGTTTCCTGCAGCAGGACGGCCCGAACGCGCGGGCGGTGCTGGACGTTGGGGGAATGTGGAGGTCTGCCGTTGGAACGGAGTCGAGGCGTGGGCCTGGATCCGATGTCGAATCGCGACTCGGGGTTGGAGATACTCCACGGAAGACAAAGCTCCAGAAATGGCGAAGGCCAACAAGTATCAAGTTGCTGGCCTTCAATGGCTGCCCGGGCTGGGATCGAACCAGCGACCAAGTGATTAACAGTCACCTGCTCTGCCACTGAGCTACCGGGCAGTGGTTTTGCGCGGCCTGAGCCGTGCAAAAGAGGCCGTGAGAAACAGGTCCGCCGCCGCGGTTGTCAATGCTCCTTTTGAGCGCGGGTGAGAAATTCTCGGAGATTGCTAAAGTTTTGGTTGCGTTCAGTCGGTTCGGTTCTATCTCCTCGCCCTCTTTTCCATTACGCCTGCCCCCAATTCCGGGGCGACAGGGGGAACGAAATCCATGAGCAAACAGTTCAAACTCACCGTCGCCGCACGAGGCCAGACTGGCCGCAGCGCCTCCCGCCGACTTCGCAAAGCCAATCGCGTACCCGCGATTCTCTACGGAAAGCACACCAAGCCTGAGTCGCTGTCGGTGGAAGGCCCGGAGTTCTCCCGGTTGACCAAGACCGTGGGAGATCGGGCGGTGCTCATCGAGCTGCAGCGGAGTGACAAGCCGGAAAAGGCGCTCTCCTTCCTGCAGGAGGTCCAACGGGATCCCATGACGGACAAGTATCTCCATATCGACTTCCAGGAAGTGAAGGAGAACGAGAAGTTCGAGATTCGCGTCCCGGTCCACGTCAGCGGCGAGTCCTTTGGCGTGAAGAACCAGAGCGGCGTCTTGGAAATGGTGTCGCACACGCTCCGCATCCGCGTTCTGCCCAAGGATCTTCCCGAGGCGATCATGGTGGATGTCACCGAACTGAAGGTCGGCGAGACCATCAAGGTCGGTGAAGTGAAGCCAATCGCGGGAGTCGAGTTTCTTGATCCCAAGGGTCAGCCGGTCGTTTCGTGCGTCGAGCCGGTCGCGGAAGTTGTGCAGGAAGTCGCGGCGGCTCCGACCGCAGCCGAAGGCGCGGTTCCCGTCGAGGGTGCGGCGGCGGCAGCTCCGGGCGCGGCGGCGGCCCCTGGTGCGGCCGCTCCGGCGGCAGGCGATGCCAAGGCCGCGGCTCCGGCTGCAGGCGCCAAGCCCGACGCGCCGCCGGTGCGAAACCCGCGGCCGCCCCGGCCGCCGGCGCCAAGCCCGCTGCGCCCGCCAAGAAGTAGTCGTTTCCTTCAGGTATCGCGCCCGGCGGCCGGTCCGGCCGGCAGTCGGGCGCGAACGTTCTTTGAGTCATGTTTCTTCCCGTTGTCGCCGCCCTGGGAAACCCGGGCCGCGAATACGAGGGCACCCGCCACAACCTCGGCTGGGTGGTCGTCGATGCGTTCGCTCGCAAGCATGGGCTCGAGTGGCGTCGGCGCCCCGAGTTTGAAGCCGAGGTGGCTCGGTGGGAGGTGGAGGGTGGCACCCGCTGGCTGGTCAAACCGCAGACGTTCATGAACGCGAGTGGGAGGGCGGTCGGCGCACTGGCCCGCTACTTCCGGGTGGAGCTTGGGGAGATCGCGGCCGTCTACGACGACCTCACGATCGAACTGGGCCTCATCAAGGTGACCGTAGGCGGCAGCGCCGGGGGCCACAACGGCGTGACCAGCCTAATTGAACACCTCGGCCCCGGCTTCGTCCGGTACCGCCTCGGCATCGGCCCCAAGGAGCCTCCGCAAATTGACCTGGCCGATTTCGTCCTGGGAAGATTCACCACCGAACAGCAGATCATCGTTTCACAACTGACCGACCACTACGTGGCCGGCCTCGACCTCCTCCTTTCGCGCGGAATCGAGACCGCCATGAACCAACTTAACCGCAGAGACAAAAAATGAATTCGTCCCATCGCAATTACCGCGCCTCGTTTATCCTCGATAACCGCGGCAAAGAGGAGACCATCGACCAGATCGTCGACGGCATCAAGAAGGTCATCTCCGAGATCAAAGGGGAGGTCACGGGCGTGGAGAATGTCGGCAAGCGCGACTTCGCCCGGGTGACCGACCGGAAATTCACGGGGGCCCATTACGTGCAAATCGCCTTCTCCGGTCCGGCCGATGCCCCGGCCCATCTGCGGGAGAAGCTCCGGCTGAACGGCAGCGTCTACCGCACCTTCATCCAATCGGCCTAACCTTCAACGGCGCCCCTGCGCCTTCACCCCATGCCCGCTCTGAACAAAGTCCTCCTGATGGGTAACCTGACCCGCGACCCGGAACTGCGAGTGACTCCCAAGGGCACCCCGATTTGCCAGTTTGCCTTGGCGATCAACCGCCAGTTCAAGATGGAGTCCGGGGAGAGCCGCGAAGAGGTCATCTACGTCGACATCGAAGCGTGGGGCAAACAGGGCGAGACGATTGCGAAGTACTGCACCAAGGGGCGCCCCCTCTACGTGGAAGGCCGGCTCCGGCTCGACCAGTGGGAGGACAAGAACACCAAGGAGAAGCGCAGTCGCATGAAGGTCGTCCTCGAGCAGTTCCAATTTCTCGGGGACGGACGGGGCGGCGGGGCCGCCGCCGGCGGCGACGCGGCGGGAGCCGGCTCCCCCGAGCGCTTTGCTCCACCCGCCCGTTCCTCGGGCAGCTCCAAACCGGCCTCGGCCGAAAATCTCGACGAAGACGTACCGTTCTAAAGCCAGAACGGCGAACCTTTCCCTCATGGCAGCGGCCGGGTCTCTGACCCGGCCGTCGGCGGCAAGGGCCGTCGCGACACCCCGACAACGATCCCAATCAACCCAATCCGAACATGGCCTATAAAGAAGTGCTCCTCGTCAAACCCGTCGAAGGTCTCGGCGGCGAAGGCGACCAAGTCAAAGTCCGCGCTGGCTTCGCCCGCAATTATCTCCTTCCCCGCAAGATTGCGATGCCGCTGACCGGGGCGAATCGCAAGCAGGTCGACGCGCTGAAGAAGCGTCGCGCCGAGCGCGAGCAGGCGGAACTCACCGGCGCCCAGGAAGTGGCGCGCAAGCTCGAGAAGACCAGCCTGGCCTTCGCGGTGAAAACCGGTGAGGGCGGCAAGATGTTCGGCGCCATCACGGCGCAGGATGTGCACGACAAACTCGCCGCGGCCGGGATCGAGCTCGACAAGCGGAAGATCCACCTGTTCACGCCGGTCAAGACCCTCGGCAAGCACACGGTGAAGATCAAGCTGCACGCCGACGTCGCCGTGGAACTGCCGTTCGACGTCGTCTCGGAGAACCCGATTGAACCCGCGGCCCCGGAGGCGGCGCCGGCCGGCGAGCGTACGGAGAAGCGCTCCGAGCGGCGTCCGCGCAAGGACGCGAAGGAGTAAGCTCCGTTACCCGCGAATGAAAGGCCGCGTGCATGGTGAAGGCACGCGGCTTTTGTTTTGCGGGGAGCAGAATGTGAAAAAAGGGGAATTGCACGCGGCCTGTTTCCGCGAGTGGATCCTCCTTCCGACGCATGGAATCTGACGCCGCCAAGTACCCCGTTCGCGGAGGTTCCGTTGGCCCCGCTCCCGGGGCCGCGCCGTTGGGGCGCACCCTGCCGCACAGCCTGGAGGCGGAGGAGTACCTGTTGTCCTGCTGCCTGCTGGATGGGGCCGACGTCGTGGCCCGCTGCCTGGAGGCCCGGCTGACGCCTGATTCGTTCTACGAACGCAAGCACGGCCTGATCTTCGAGCAGTTGGTGGACCTGTACAACCGGCAGGTGACGATCGACGTCTCGGTGGTGGCGGAGGAATTGCGGACGGCAAAGAAGTTGGAGCAGGCCGGGGGCGTGGCTTTCCTCGCCCAGGTCTCCGGGAGGATTCCCACGACGGCGCAGGCGGGGTACTTCCTCGACAAGGTGCGCGAGCAGGCGCTGCTGCGGGAGATCATCCGCTCCGCCACGGGCGCCGTGGAGGACTGCTACGCGTTCTCCGGGGGGATTGACGAGTTTGTCGATCAGGTTGAGCAAAAACTGTTTGCGGTCACCCAGAGCCGCGTCAGCGAAAGCGCCCGCCCGATGCGTGAGCCCACGCACGAGGCGATGAATGTCATCACCAAGATGCTGATGAAGAAGGGCGAGCTCACGGGGGTCTCGTCGGGCTTCAAGGATCTGGACGCCCTGCTCTGGGGGTTTCAGCGCAGTGAAATGATCGTGTTGGCGGCCCGGCCTTCGATGGGAAAGACCTCGCTGGCCCTCAACTTCGCCGAGGCGGCGGCCCTGCCGCGCAAGGCGGAGACGGCCCCGGCACCGGTCCTGATCTTCTCCTTGGAAATGGGAGCGTCGCAGCTCGCCCTGCGCATGTTGTGCTCGCGGGCCCGGGTCAACATGAAGCTGCTGCGCGACGGCCTGCTGTCCAAGAACGGCGAAGAGCAGAACCGCCTGCTGCAGGCGGCGGACGAGTTTGCCAAAGCCCCCATCTTCATCGACGACTCGAGCGCGCTGTCGATCATGCAGCTCCGCGCGAAGGCGCGCCGCGTGCACTCGCGGCATCCGCTCGGGTTCATCATGGTGGATTACCTGCAATTGCTCAGCCCGACCGATCCGCGGGTGCCGCGCGAACAGCAGGTGGCGGAGGCCTCGCGCGGGCTTAAGGCGCTGGCGAAGGAACTCGAAGTCCCCGTCCTTGTATTATCCCAGCTCAACCGTTCCTCCGAAAAGGACAACCGCACCCCAAAACTCTCCGATCTGCGTGAATCAGGTTCAATCGAGCAGGACGCCGACGTGGTCCTCATGCTGGCACGGCCACGCGATGCGGACGAGAAGTTCCAGGTTGCCGCGGACTCAGCCGAGTTAATCGTTGCCAAGCAGCGAAACGGACCGGTAGGAGAACTGAAACTCACTTTCCTCAGAGACATTACTCGCTTTGAAAACTTTCATCAGTAACCCCATGCGCGGGTTAACCGGTATCCTTTTGTTGCTGGCGGCCTTGTGTGCTCCCTCGGGGGCCGTTTGGGCCCAGGCGGGCGCGCAGGCGGCCCAGGGCCAGCGGCAGGGGCCGGCCTACAAGGTGGGGACGGTGACCATCAAGTTCGTCGGCACCGCCAACGTAAACGAGCAGGTGGTCCGCGCCAACATGCAGATTCGCGAAGGCGGCGAGTTCGACGAGGTGATCCTCGATCGCGACATCCGTTCGCTGTACCGAACCGGTCTTTTCGAATTCATCGAGGTCAAGCACGAGGCGGTCGACGCCACGACCTTCAACCTGGTTGTCGAGGTCACCCCCAAGTTCCGCGTGCTCGCGGTCCGGTTCGAGGGCAACACCAAGGTGAAGTCGAACCGCCTTGAGAAGGAGATCAAGGTCAAGGCCAACCAGGCGCTCGACGAGCGGCAAATCAAGGAGGACGCCGAGAAACTCCGCGAGTACTACCAAAAGGCGGGGTACAATCAGGTTTCGATCAACTATACGGTGGAGCGCGACCGCGTGGGGGGCTTCGGGACCGTGGTCTTCAAGATTCGCGAGGGCGACAAGGTCAAGATCTCGGAGATCCGCTTCGCCGGGAACAAGCACGCCACCGCCCGGAAGCTGCGCGGCGTGATGGAGACCAAGCGGTACTGGATGTTCTCCTGGTTGACTGGCTCGGGCCGTTTCAAGGACGACCAGTTCGAGGACGACCTCGACAAGCTCCGCGACCACTATCGCGAGCTCGGTTATCTCGACGTCGAAATCCCGCAGGACAAGGTCCAGTTCAACTATCCGAAGCCGGACCGCCTCGTCCTCGTCATCAACATCAACGAAGGGCGGCAGTACCGGGTGGGCGAAATCTCGTTCACCGGCAACAAGCTCTTCAATTCGGCACTCCTGAAGCGGGTGGTGCGGCAGAAGACCGGAGTCGTCTTCGTGCCGTCGAAACTGGACAAGGACGTGGAGCGGCTGGACGACTTCTACGGCAAGGACGGCTACCTCGACACCCGGGTGCGCCTAAACCGGAAGCCCAATGTCGCCACCGGGGCGATCGACGTCGAGTACGTGATCAACGAGGGCGAGAAGTTCAACGTCGAGTCGATCGTGATCGAGGGCAACACGAAGACCAAGAGCACCGTGATCCTCCGCGAACTGGTGCTCGGGCCCGGGGACGTCTTCAGCACCGTCCTGATGAAGATCAGCCAGCTGCGCCTGGAGAACACGCGGTTCTTCGAGAGCGTGAATGTCAATCACCAGGAGACCAACATCCCCGGCCGCCGCAATATGCGGATCGCGGTGCACGAGGGGCGCACCGGCAACCTGACGTTTGGCGCGGGCTTCTCCTCGCTGGAACGGGCGACCCTGTTCGCGGAGGTGTCGCAGTCGAACTTCGATCTCTTTAACCGACGGTCATTCTTCCAGGGCGACGGGCAGAAGTTCCGCCTGCGGATGCAGCTTGGTTCGCTCTCAAGCGAAGTGGTGCTCTCCTTCGAGGAACCGTGGCTCTTCCAACGCCAGCTGGGCCTGGGCTTCAGTGTGTTCCGCACGAGCTCGGAGTACAACAGCACGTTCTACACGCAGATCCAGACGGGCTTCGAAGTCTATCTCCGCAAGCACCTGTTCGAGCTGTGGAACGGGCGGCTGTCGTACACCTACGAAATTTTCGACATCAAGGACATCTCCCCAAGCGCCTCGGCCATCATCCAGGCGCTGGCGGGCAGCAATGCCTCCTCCAGCATTGGGCTGCAGCTCGAGCGCGATACCCGCGACAAGATCATCAACACGACGTCGGGCAACCGCGTGGAGCTCAACCTGCGCTTCGCCGGCGGACCGCTGGGCGGAAGCAAAATCAACAACAACTACAGCCTGGAGTTTCGCGGCTCCCAGTTCTTCCCGGTCTTCGAGACGCAGACGCAGGTATTGAGCCTGATTGCGCGCGGCGGCGTGATCCAGAACTTCGGCGATTCGACCGACGTCCCGTACTACAACAAGTGGTACCTCGGCGGACCCACGACGCTGCGCGGCTTTGAGTTCCGCGAGGTGGCACCCCGCGACCAGTTCAACGAACCGATTGGCGGCAAGACCTACGGGTTCTTCAGCGCCGAATACTCCCTGGACATCGTCAGCCCGATTCGTTTCGCGATCTTCTACGATGCCGGCTTCGTAAACCGGGGGGCATATGACTTCAACCCGTCCAAGTATGCGGACAACTTCGGCTTCGGTTTGCGGCTGTTTGTGGCAGGTGCACCGTTGAGCCTCGATTTCGGCATTCCCATCACCGGGGACCCGCTGAGCAAGAAGGGGAATCAGTTTAATTTTTCCTTTGGCACGCGGTTCTAATTCTGCTCCGTTCAACGTTTCCTTTTCAAACCACTACTCATGAAAAACTCCATCAAGTCCCTGCTCGCGTTGGCGCTCGTCGGAGCGTCCGCGGTTGCAGTTTCCGCCCAGCCGGCGGTGAAGTTGGCCGTCGTCGATATGGCGAAACTGTACGACACGCACTACAAGACCATTGAGCAGAACGCCAAGATCCAGGCGGACGACCAGAAGGCGCAGGAGGAGGTCGAGAAGATGAACAAGGAGGGCAACGCCTTGGTGGAGGAATACAAGGCCCTCAATGAGCAGTCGAACAGCCCGGCGCTTTCCGCCGAGGCGAAGTCCAAGGCCCAGAACGAGGCGCAGAAGAAGCTGGAAGCGATCCAGAACAAGCAGCGCGAAGTGCAGACTTTCATTCAGAACACGCGCAACTCGCTCGGCCAGCGGCTGAACACCTTCCGTAGCCTCATGCTCGAGGAGATCAGCAAGGTGGCGACGGACGTGGCCAAGCGCAAGGGCGTCACCGTTGTCCTCGACAAGGCCGGGCCGACGGCCATCGGAATCTCCAACCTCATCTACGCGGATCCGGCCTTCGAGATCACCGAGGACGTCCTCAAGGAGATCAACAAGGACCGCCCGGCGGGCGCGACGGCTGCTCCGGCGGCCGCGGCACCGGCGGCGCCGGCTTCGGTGACGGTGCCCGGTCTGGCTCCGAAGAAATAAGTCCCGCGAGGTCGTTTCGACCCGTTTTCGACCCCGCCGCATTCCGGCGGGGTTTTTCTTTGGTGGGGTGACCACCCCGGCGGACGTCTTGGAGTCCAGCCGTTTTGCCGCATTGCAGGCCGAAAAGGAAATCCGCAGTCTCACCGACATGCAGTTTGCGTTTTCAACCGATGAAGTCGCCGAAATCACCCAGGCGGCAGGGCGACGCGGGGCGACGACGGAGAGCGTGCGCAGCATCGCTGCGCTCGCCGAGGCGCAGGCCGGGGATCTGTCCTTCCTTGGCAACGCCAAGTACAAGACGGAGGTGCCGGCGTCGCGCGCGTCGGTCATCCTGGTGCCGCGCGATTATCAGGGGGAACCGGCGCCCGGGCAGCTTTACCTTTTCGTCGAGAATCCGTCGGTTGCCCTTGCGCGCCTGTGTGCGCGACTGGAGCGGCAACTCTGGCCGCAGCCGGTACCCGGGGTGCACCCTTCGGCGGTGGTTGACCCTGCCGCGAAGGTCGCCGCCACCGCCACGGTGGGTCCCCTCTGCGTGGTGGAGGCCGGCGCCGAGGTGGCGGAGCGGGCCTGCCTGCAGGCGCAGGTCTTCGTCGGGCGCAACGCGCGGATCGGCGGGGACTCCTGGTTGGCGCCCGGCGTGACGGTTTCGGCCGAGTGCCGCGTGGGGAAGCGCGTGCGCCTGCATTCCGGGGTGGTGATTGGCGCGGATGGCTTCGGCTACGAGTTCGTGCGCGGGCGCCACGAGAAAGTACCCCAGGTGGGCGACGTGAAGGTGGAAGATGACGTGGAGATTGGTGCCAACACGGCCATCGACCGGGCACGGTTTGGGACCACGATCATCGGCGAGGGGACCAAGATCGACAACCTCGTCCAAGTCGGACACAACGTCCGGATTGGGCGGCATTGTATCGTGTGCGGGCAGGTGGGGATTTCCGGCAGTGCGAGCTTGGGCGACTACGTGGTGGTGGGGGGACAGGCCGGCGTGGCCGGTCATCTGGCGGTTGGCAGGGGGGCCAAGATCGGAGGACAGGCGGGGGTAACGTCGGACGTTGGGGCCGGGGAGTTCGTCAACGGGAACCCGGCCATCCCGTACATGCTCGAACGGCGTATTTCCGTGCTGCAACAGCGCTTGCCGGACCTGTTCCGGCGGTTTGGCGAACTGGAGGAGCAAATCGGAGACGGAAAAAAGCTTTCTCCCGGGCAGTCAGGCAGCAAGATGCCGCCGCCATGATCGACACGCGGCTCAAAATCTTTTCCGGCAACTCCAACCGCCCCCTCGCCGAGGCCATCTGCCAGTCCATCGGCGAACCGCTGGGCGAGGCCGTGGTGACGAGTTTCCCTGACGGTGAGACCTTCGTAAAGATCAACGAAAACATCCGCGGGCACGACGTCTTCATCATCCAGTCAACCTGTCCGCCCACGAATCACCATCTGGTCGAGTTGTTGATTATGATCGACGCTGCGCGGCGGGCCTCGGCGCAGCGCATCACCGCCGTCATGCCATTTTACGGATATGCGCGGCAGGATCGGAAGGATCAGCCGCGGGTCCCGATCACCGCCAAGCTGGTGGCCAACCTCCTCGTGGCGGCCGGTGCCAATCGCATCCTCACGATGGATCTGCATAGCCAGCAGATTCAGGGCTTCTTCGACATCCCGGTGGATCATCTCTATGCGTCGCCGGTCTTTTTCGAGCATCTGGCCAAGACCAAGCCCGAGAAGTTCGTGGTGTGCTCCCCGGATGTCGGCGGAATGAAGATGGCGGCCGCCTATGCCGATGTGCTGGGCGCGGGGCTGGCCCTGGTCGCGAAGAAGCGAAAGAGCGCCACCCGCGTCGAAGCGATCAATGTGGTCGGCGACGTGGATGGGTGTGATGTGCTCCTCGTGGATGACATCACCGAGACGGCCGGCACGCTGACGGCGGCGGCGAAGATCCTGCGCGAGCATGGTGCCCGCAGCATCCGGGCGGCGGTGAGCCATTGCATCCTGAACGACGTGGCCGTGGAGCGTCTGCGCAGCGGGGTGATCGATGAACTGATCACCACCAATTCAACCCCGATGAACACGCATGGACTGCCCGTCACGGTGCTCAGCATCGCCTCGCTGCTGGGGAAAGCGATTCAGCGCATCAACAGCAACGAGAGTGTCACCGGGCTCTTCCGGGTGAAGGGGTTCTAGCGCGATCCTCCGGATCGGCCGGTGCTAGTTCGCGGCGGTGTGCGGTTCGCGGTAGTTGCGCAAGCGCCGGAGAATTCCGGAGGTCAGGGAGATTCCGCTGGCGGAGAGGCTGAGCGCAGCGGCTCCCAAGACCGGCCGGAGGCATGGTGGCTTCACCGAGATCGGCAGCCTGGCCTGCAGGGCTTTGATCAGGCTGGCGCGAACCCGGCGGTTGTGGGCGAGGACTCCTCCGAGGAGGAAAACCGGTACGGGCCGAGCGGTCAGACCGGATTGCCGCAGCGCCGCAAGGGCCTGACTGGCCAGTTCGGCTCCGGCGCGCGTCAGGATCTCGCTAAAGACGGGGTCTGCCCGGGGGAGATACTGCGGGAGCCGGGAAGCGGCGGCTGCGATTTCGTCCTTCGCGCCAGGGGCGTGGAAGCGCGCCACCGCGGCATCCAGGTTCTCGACGCCCAGGCTCCGGCAGATCGCCCTTTTCAGGAGCGTCTGGCGACCGCGGCCCTCGCGTGCGGCCAGCGCGGCCCGAAGCGCTTCACGCGCAATCCACCAGGCACTGCCTTCATCGCCCAGCACGTGACCCCAGCCTCCGGCCTGCCCAATCGCACCCTTGCTCCCTCGCGCAAGGACCATCGAGCCAGTGCCGGCGACAATCACGACACCCGGTTCTCCGAGCGTCGCGCCGAAATGGGCGGTTTGAAGATCGCTGATTACGCGGGCGGAGGCCAGGGGGAGCAGTCCGGTGCAAAGCGCTCGTTTCTCGGCTCGGGTGGCGTCCGCGAACAGGGCGGCGCAGCCGATGACCGGTCGCTGGAAAACCGTCCCGGGCGGGAGCTGCCGCCGAAGTCCGGCGAGCAACGACGCCAGCGAACGACGGGCCGTCGGGAGATCGGCCCCGAGGAAGTTCAAGGATCCCGATTGCGCTGCGGCGAGAATCGTGCCGTCGCGGGAAACGGCCACTCCAAACGAGTGCGTGCCTCCCCCGTCGATGCCCAGGTGAACCGCTGGAGACGCGCTCATGCGTTCAGAGGATCGACCAGGCGCCGCGCGAGATACAGCGTTCCTGGAGCGCGGGCCAGTTCGCGGAAGCCTAACTTGGTGTAGAAGGCGGCAGCCCGGAGGTTGTCGGACGCCATCGCCAGATGGATGCCGGGAGAACCACGCTCCCGCAGCGCGGAGAGCAGCACCTGCATCAGGGCCCGCCCGTTTCCCCGGCCCTGGGCGCGGGGCAGCAGATCGATGTGCAGGTGCGAGGGAAAATCGCCATAGGGATCCGGAAGGAAAATTTCCGGATGGTGGTAGAGCTGCCACAGCTGCTGATCGCGCGACCAGCCGGAGGGATCTCCCTGCGGAGCGGGGTGTCGGGCGCGCAGGGGGGGCAGCCACTCGTTTTCGTAGTGCGAATAAAAGGTCCGGGAATCCAGGGCGCCGAGAGCATAACCGCAAACTCCGGCCGAATCTTCGAGCAGGAACGCGAACTCCGGCTCGTAGCGGAGGTAGGCGCCGACATAGACGTTGCCGAGGGCGTCGCGATCATCGTGCAGGTGGGAAGCGTCTTGCCCGCTGTCTCCCGTTTGCAGGCAAACAGCATAGGCGGCGGCGCGGTCGCCGGGTCCGGCGCGGCGAATTCGGAAATCAGGTGCCGAAAACGTGGTCATGGCGAGGCGCCCGTCGGGTGGTGAAACCTCCCGCTCCGGTCCATTGGCAGCAGGCGTTGGAACTCGGCGGCGAGACCGCCGCAGAAGGTGCCGGCACGGTGCTCGGCCGAGGAGTAGCTCCCGCCCGGTTTGCCTGTGCGCAACCACTCGACGTACCCGAGGAGGAGCGCCGCCTCTTCCTTCAGCTCCCAAAGGTGGCGATAGAAGGTGTGCAGCAGTTCACGATCATGGAGCAGGGTCAATTTCTCGAACACGTCGATTACCTCCCGGCCCGTGGCGACAAACCGATCCAATCGGCCATCCCAGAGGGCTGGAGCCGTCTGGCATAACCAGGCGAAGTCTTCCAGCCAGGCGGAGGACCGGGGCCCTTGGAGATGCGGGAGATGAAAGCAGTCACCCACGAGTTCGAGGGCTGTCAGGGGAATCAGGCTGGAATCGCCCGGGAAAGATCCGGCGATTTGCCAGCGCGGTTGCCACTCTCGCCAGGCCGCCCGGGCGGCGATCGTGGCTTCGTAGTCGGGCGAAGTTGCCCAGGCGGCGAAGGTCCGCAGCGGCACGAAGTTCGCGGCGAACTCGCAGTTGGGATTGCAGAGGACACCGGCCACGGTGTCGCGCAGTGCGGCGGGCCGGCCGGAATAGGGACCGAGGTAGAGCCGGCGGAGGTCGTAGTCGTTGGCGAACAGGTTGTCCCAAATCAGCGGTTTACGCCGGAGAACGGCCGCAACCTCGGCGACATCTTCCGGATGGATCCGTTCGGAGATGATTTCGGGCCCTGTCCAAAGGACCTGAATGACGGGATCAAGGGCGGCTCCGAGTTGGCGGAGGTAGGTCGATTCCGTCGGAGGGCCCGCCATCCGGCCGCAGTAGGGTGTCGGACAGAAAAGAAGCTCGGCGGCAGGGTCGCGGTGTCGCTGCAGGCCGAGAAGGTGATGGGCGAAGGCGACCTGTGGACCGACGACCGCGGCGCCGGTGTCGAGCAGGCCGGAGGCCGGAGAAGCCACGATGTCATCAAACAGCGCCGCAAAGCACGTGCAGCCAAGCCGGAGCAGTTGCCCGGCCTTTTCCTCGAGGGCTGCGATTCCGGCCGGGGACGCGAAGTCCGGATCCAATCCCGGGGCAAGCGCGTACACGAATGTAATGCCGGCGGCGCGACAGGCGCGGATGAGAGCGCCAAGTTCCGAGGCCTCGTGCTCCGAATAGCAGGCACGCCAGAGGTGCCGGTGCTTGAGGTCGTCCTTGGGCGCATACAAGTAGGTGTTCAACCCCCACGCCCGCATCCAGGCGAAGAGTTCCGTGCGCTGGCTCGCAGTCCAGGGGCGACCGTAGAATCCCTCGACGACGCCGGAAAGGAACTGCCGGGAAGGTGTCATGGCGCGGGGGCAGGCGCCTTCCTCAGGCGCTGGAACTCCAGCAGGCGGGCGAAGGGCAGATAGACCAGCATGGCAAGGCCGATGGAGATTGCCCCCCAGAGTGCCGCGCGCCAGTCACCTCCGGTCACCAGGTAGTGGCCGATGATCGGTGGGGTGGTCCAGGGGATGTTGAGGAAGGGCCGGCCGATCCAGCCAGCCTGCATCAAGAGGTACGTGCCCGTCGTGAGCAGCAGGGCGTTGAGCACGTACGGGATCATGAGGAGCGGGTTCAGGACGATCGGAATACCAAAGAAGATCGGTTCGTTGATTTGGAAGACCTGCGTGGGCAGGGAGAGACGGCACACCTGCCGCAGAGCGGGGTCGGGCGAGCGGAGCAGGAGCAGCGCGAGGGCCAGGGTGGCACCGGTGCCACCGACATTGACAAAGGTACTGAAGAAACCGTTGGCGGTGACGTAGGGTGCCGGCAGTCCCTGCGTGATGGCGGCGACGTTGTCGGCCAAGTACTGCAGGAAGATCGGAGCGACGATGGCGTCCATCGCATTGTCGCCATTGATTCCGACCGACCAGAGCAGGGTGACAAGAAAGGCGTAGACCAGGATGCCCGGAAGGGTGTTGAGGGCGAAGACGAGCGGCGAAAACGCGGCTTGGATGAGTTGATTGAGGTCGAGGCCAAGGACGAAACGCAGGGCCCAGAACATCGCGACCAGGCACGCCATGGGCGCGAGGGAAAGGAATGACTCCGCCACGATCTTCGGAACTCCGGGCGGCAGACGGATGACGAGGTTGCGGTCGGTGAAGGCCTTTTTCACGCGGACCGAGACCAGTGCAATCACGATGGCGGTGAACAGGCCGGCGGAGCCAAGGCCGGAGAAGGTGAGGGCCTCTCCCTTGGCATCCAGTTGCAGCAACAGGAAATTCAGGGTCGCCAGCATGGCACTGCCGGCGGGGTCCTGTCCCAGGCGCTGCCCGAGTTCGTATCCGATTGCGAAACACACGAAGACGGCCAGGAGCCCGAAAGTGGCGGCGACGGGCACCTGGAGGATCGGGAAGTGGGTGGTGAGATGCCCTTCCCACCCGGGGATTGGCAGATGGGCGGCGAGTAGGAATACCCCTCCGATAATCGTCAGCGGGACGATCGCCACCATGCCGGCGCGGATGGCGGCAAGGTAGGTGTTGTCCGCGAGGGCGGTCAATGGCGGCAGGAGGCGCCGCTGGAAGGCTTCGGCGGCGCGGCTCACGGCTTGGCAATGTACCCGTGGTATAGACCCATGTAGTAGGGGAGGAGGAAAACCGTGCCGGCCCCCAGGAGGTTGCCCTTGCCCTCGTAATCGAGCTGCCAGGGGTCGGTGTTCCAGTGGTTGAAGTGGCGGTTTTCCACCGGCAGCACCCGCCCATTGCCGCGATGACCGCGCCCTTCGTTGCCGGGTTCATAGAAGTCGCGTGCCTGGCTCGCGGGCAGCCGGCGAATGTCCAGGCGATGTGAGTTGCGCGAAGGCCAGTTGAGCCGATCGAGGGGGAAGCCGTGAAGCGTGGCCATGGACTCGGCGTGCCATCCCGGGGCCGGGGACAAGGGAAACTCGCCCCAGAGATTGCGCAGGGTGCGTCCCTGGCATTGGGACGCGTAGGCGAAGTTGAAGAAGGGGTTGAGTTCGGCCGCCTCGTTTTGCCAGTAGGCGTAAAACGAAGTGCGGACGAGGTTCTTCAGGTCTTCGTTGGTCGAATAGCGGAGCAGACTGTAGAAGCACATGAAGGCCATCTCGTCGTCCGACTGATTGCCGGACCCCGGCCCGGATTGAACTTTGGGATACAGGAGGTTCTGCGCATAGCCATGGCGGTCGATCAGCTCGGCCGCGACGGCGTCGTACTTTGCATCCTGGGTGATGTGCCGGGCCACGGCCAGGTAGGACAGGAGGCTGAGGGAATTGAGGCCGCGCTCCGCCCACCAGTTGGGATCACGGTTGAGTACCTCCGGGCGGTACATGCCCCAGCGCGTCGGTCGCCCGTCGTGATCCGTCAGGGTGAAGCCGTGGGCGATCAGGTGGTCGGTCAGCGCCCGCACAACCTCCCGCACGCGCTCGCGCTCCGCTGAGGTTTCCGCCACGAGGTCGTAGTAAAGCGGGTAAAAGAAGTAGTGTCCGTCGAGTTCGTCGCTGCTCGTATCCGATTTCCAGTACCATTTTCCATCCGCGCTGAGGGGCCAGCGAGGTTCGTAGGCCTTCCAGAGCGCATCCTCCTGCTGTTTGGCGCGGTCCTGGGCGAGGCGTCCTTGGTTGGGATCCGGCCATTCCACGGGACGGATGGTGCGGGCAACATAACCCGCCGGAGGCGCGAATCGACCGCCTTGAGTCACATCCTGCAGGAACTTCAGCGCGGCGAACACCTGATCGGCACGAGCCTTGGCGGCTGGGTCGCGGGTGGCTCCGAAGGCAAAACACTCGCCAGCTCCGTACATCGCAGTCCAGAGCCCGTCGTTGTCGGAGTCGTGGGGAGCCGCGGTTGTGCGATCCCCCGCCTGGCGCAGGGGGGCTTCCGCGACGTAGCCGTACGGCGTGCGTTTAATGAAGCGCGCGATCTCGTCTTCGTAGAATCGGGCCTTGGCCGCCAGCGTCATTGGGCGGCGTTCAATGCAGCCGACTCCACCTTCGGTGGCGAACCATGCTGCCCCGTCTGGTGCGACCGCAATCGCGTGCACCTGGTCATGGGGCAGCCAGCGCGGACCCTGGCGGTAGTGAAACTCCCGACCGTCCCAGCGAATCGCGCCGCGTTTTGTCCCGAACCAGACCTCACCGTCGGCTCCCGCGGCGGCGCAGGTGAACTCGTTCCACGGAACGCCATCTTGCGGACCGAAGAAACGCCAGCCGCCGGGAGTGCGGCAGCCAACCCCCGCGAGGCTGGCGAACCAGAGTTGATCCCGCGCATCGAAGGTCGCTCCCAGAACTTCGTCCGTCGCCCAACGGCGCCCCAGGTTGTCCGGCACCTCCATTGTTTCCCAGCCGCGCCCCGTGCGCCGGAGCAGGCCATGATTCGTGGCCGCGATCAGTTCGCCGGAGCGGGAGCGCGCGATTTGGTGCAGCGTTACGTCGGGAGGAAGTTCGGGCGTCGGCGGAGACTCCGGGGGTAGTGCCGGTTGCCACCGGCCGCTTTGGAAGGTGTGCCACGTTCCACCAGCGTGAGCGTGCACCGCGCCGTCGGCGGAAACCTCGATCCGCGTGACGGACCCGCGGAGGGCGCTGACCGATGGGAGCAGGTGGGAAGCCGACTCCTGCCGGAACTCCTGCGGAGCGACTGGTGCTTGCGCGTCAGTGGCGGAAAGCAGCGCTGGCGAGAAGGCGCAGACGAAGAGACTGGATCGAAACCACATTGGGGAGGGGGCAACGTTGAGGACGGGCATGCCGCGCGTGGCAGGCAAGAAATTTGGCACGGGGCAGGGTTCTGATGAAGCCGGTCCCCGCCAGCACTGCGTCGGCGAATCGCAACCGGCGGTGGCGAATAGGCCGTGCCTCGTGAATCGGATTTTTTGACGATTTTCCCCTTGAACCGCGGCGTGGATAATCTCATTCGTGAACGCTCCTCTCCGCGCTCAGTGCGGGGAGGCGGTTCTTTAGCATCGACCGCAGGGCTGTGAGGTATGGCGGCAAACCGCCTGCCAAGTCCCCTGCGGTGGCAATTTGGTATCGGGGCGTAGCTTAGCCTGGTAGAGCGCTACGTTCGGGACGTAGAGGTCGTGAGTTCGAATCTCACCGCCCCGACCATTTTTCCGAGGTGCACGGTGGTTATTCGGCGCAGCACTTCGATGCAGATGCTGGTGGTGTCACTCGGTGAGGTGTGCCCTCACTTTTCCAACCGACGCGAAGAACCCAGAACCGGATGTACAGTGTAGGAGCCCTCCCATCAAGGGAGCGCCGCGCTGCTGGTGCGTTTCGATTCCCGCCAGGCGCGCCAGGTTTCCCAGACGATCGGCAGCACCGAAAGCACGATGATGGCGACGATCACCAGCTTGAAGTTCTTCTGCACGAACGGCTGGTTTCCGAACCAGAATCCGGCATAGGTGAGGGAGTAGATCCAGATGAAGCCGCCAAGGATGTTATAGGCGATGAACTTCAGGTAGGTCATCTGACCCACGCCAGCGACAAACGGGATGAAGGTGCGGACGATCGGAACAAATCGCGCAAGGATGATGGCACGCCCGCCGTATTTCTCGAAGAAGGCATGGGCGCGATCGAGGTGCTTGCGGCGAAGGAAGACCGAGTCTTCCCGCTTGAAGACGGCGGGCCCAATGCGGGCGCCGATCCAGTAGTTGAGGGTGTCACCCAGGACCGCGGCAGCAAAGAGAAGTCCAGCCATCAGGTGCACGTTGAGCCCGGTCTCGGGCTTGGCGCAGAAGGCACCGGCGGCGAAAAGCAGCGAGTCGCCGGGGAGGAAGGGCGTGACGACCAAGCCGGTCTCGGCAAAGATGATAAGGAAGAGGACCCCGTAGGTCCAGAGACCGTAGTCAGCGATGATCTCCGCCAAGTGGCGGTCAATATGCAGGATGAAGTCGATGAGCTTCTTGACGAGGTCGAGCATGGTGCGTTCGGAGGAGCGGCGCCCGGGCAAAAAAAAGGCAGGCAGCGAGAAACTGCCTGCCAAGGAAAGGCTGGTGTGCCTCAGACGTCCGGCTTGGTCTTGCGCAGGCCTTGGACGCGATCGCCCACCTTCCACTGGCCCCGCTTGCGCAGCAATTCCACGCGCTCGAAGCGCTTGAGGACATTGCGTTTGATGACGAGACCAGACGAACTCTGAAGACTCTTGTGCTGTGACATGATGGAAAGGGTGGTGTGGCGAAGTGCTAAAGAGGCGAGGTGGTAGAGTTCGAGGTGGCCCATGACAAGTATTTTTCTCCCACGGAGGCGGCTGGAAGGGCGATCCACTCGGGAGTGTCGTAGGGATGCCGGGAAAGGACCCTTGTTTCCAGGGCAGGGAGGTTCTTCCGCAGGCACTTCAGACACAAGCGGTACTCCTCCGCGGTCTCGACCTTTCCCTGCCATCGGTAGACCGACGTGATCGGGCCCTCGATCTGAACGCACACAGCCAATCCGAGGTCGATCACATCCCGGGCAATCGCCTGGGCTTCTGCGCGGGTGGCGACGGTAGTCCATGCAAGGTACATGGAGACGGTTTCCGCCACTGCGGGGGACGGCGCAAGCTGTAAGCCGCCCGCCCAGGTCCGAAGGGAGCCGTCGGGAAGGGGAGGCGGAATAAGGGCCGTTTCAGCTTGCCTGCGCGTCGAACGGCGTGGACGCTGACCTTTCGCGGTCGTCAGTCGGTCTGGTTGGCGTACTGCCGCGAGCTCCCGCCGACCATCCAACAGTTCGTCAAACCATCAACCCAATCGGTCGGGCTTGCGCTCGATCGAACCGCCGGATGGGCGTCCCTGGAGCAGGCGCACGGCCGGCGTTTTCCGAACATGAGTTCAGTAATGCAAGAACTGCTCGCGCAGTCGTCCTTCGATAAGCTGAAGGAAGGCGCGATTGTCCCCGGTGTCATCACCGAGATTCGCCAAAACGAGGTGGTCGTCGACATCGGCGGCAAGTCCGAGGGCGTGATTCCCGCCAACGAGTTCATCGACATCGGTGAACTGCAAATCGGCTCCACCATCGAAGTGATGGTCGAAAAGCTGGAGGACAAGAGCGGAGCCCCGGTCCTTTCCTTCGACAAGGCCGAACAAAAGAAGAATTGGGATAATATCCTGACCCGCTTCCCGGAAGGTTCCGTGGCGGCCGGTCGCGTGAAGGCCAAGGTCAAGGGTGGCCTGATTATCTCGATCGGGGTCGATGCCTTCATGCCGGCGTCGCACATCGACATCCAGCCGCCCAAGAATCTCGACCAGTACGTGGGCCAGACCTACGACTTCAAGGTTCTCAAGATCAACCTCGAGCGGAAGAACATCGTCCTTTCGCGTCGCGAGCTGATCGAACAGCAGCGGGCGGAAAAGCGCCGGGCGCTGCTCGACAGCATCCAGCCTGGCCAGATCCGCAAGGGCGTGGTCAAGAACATCACCGACTTCGGCGCGTTCATCGATCTCGATGGCATGGACGGCCTGCTCCATATCACCGACATGTCGTGGGGCCGCATTTCCCACCCCAGCGAGATGTTGAAGCAGGGTGAGGAGATCCAGGTGATGATCATTGAGGTGAATCGCGAGAAGGAGCGGGTTTCGCTCGGCCTCAAGCAGACCACCAAGAATCCCTGGGACGAGATCGACCGGAAATACCCGGTCGGCGCCAAGGTTCATGGCAAAGTGGTCAACCTGGTCCCGTACGGCGCGTTCGTGGAAATCGAACCCGGTGTCGAGGGACTCGTACACATCACCGAGATGTCCTGGACCAAGCGCATCACCAAGCCCTCCGAGTTGCTCAAGGTCGGT
The DNA here is from genome assembly GCA_016222805.1 of Verrucomicrobiota bacterium. GTDB lineage: Bacteria > Verrucomicrobiota > Verrucomicrobiia > Opitutales > Opitutaceae > ER46. The sequence goes on from JACRQG010000011.1 coordinate 516,402, forward strand.
CAGGAACTCGATGCGGTGGTGCTCGGGATCCAGAAGGAGGAGCAGAAAATCTCCCTGGGCCTGCGCCAGCTGGAACCCAACCCGTGGGACATGGTTCGCCACAATTACCCGATCGGCGCCCGTGTCCGCGGCAAGGTGCGCAACATGACGACCTACGGTGCCTTCATCGAACTCGAGGAAGGAATCGACGGCATGGTGCACGTTTCCGACATGAGCTGGACCCGCAAGGTCAACCATCCGTCGGAGGTCCTGAAGAAGGGAGACGAGGTCGATGCCATCGTGCTCGACGTCGATGCCCAGCAACAGCGCATCAGCCTCGGCATGAAGCAGCTCTCGACCGATCCTTGGAGCGACATCGATTCCTTCTTCAAGATCGGCGACGTCGTGAAGGGCAACGTGACCAAGATCACCTCATTCGGTGCCTTCGTGGAACTGAAGGATGGCATCGACGGCCTGGTGCACATCTCGCAGATCAGCGAGGAGCGCATCGACAAGGTGAAGGACGTCCTGAAGCCCGGGCAGGAGGTAACCGCGCGCGTGGTCAAGATCGACCGCGAAGAGCGTCGCCTCGGCCTGTCCATCAAGGCGGCGAACTACTCGGACGCCGAACTGGCCGCGGAAACCTCGGCCTACGAGGCGCTGAATCGGAGCGCGAGCAACGACATGATGAACCTTGGCGACATTCTCGACGAGGCAGCCAAGAAGGAATAACCGACGACGCTTCGCGATTGAGATTTCGGCCGCCCGGGCAACCGGGCGGCTTTTCCTTTCTTGGGGCCAAATCACCCCGCCGTCTGCCGGAATCGCCCCGCCGATTGTCGGAGTGCCACAACAAAAGAGGCCGACCATAGGGTCGGCCTCTTGGGGCACCTGATAGCCTAAAGAAAGAAGGCCTAGTTCGAACCCGCTTTGGTCGTGCCGCCGTTCCGGCTTTCGACGAACTCACGGATGACAGCCATCCGGTCTCGCTGCCGCCGTTCCTGCTCGATCTCATCGACCGTGCGGATCGCTTCATTGCGGCTCATCGCCTTGCGCATCTTGTTCAAAGCCAAGTACTCGAGCTGGCGGATACGCTCGCGCGTCACCCGAAAGCGCTTTCCTACCTCCTCCAGGGTCAATTCCTCCCGGCCTTCCAATCCGAACCGGAGTTTGATGATCTCCGCTTCGCGGGCGTCGAGGGAATTAACCATCGCGCTCAGGTCGCTGTTCAGGTTCTTCTCGTGGAGGCCTTCGAAGGGACTTAGAGCGTTTTCGTCGCCCACAATCTCCCCAAACGTTGCCGAGTCGGATTCATCCCCAACCGGGGCATCCAAGGAAGCCGGCCGGACACTCACGGATTTCAGATGCGCCACTTTGGAGGTGGGGATCTGCAATTCGATGGCCAACTCCTCATCCGTGGGTTCGCGCCCCAGCTGCTCAGTCAGGATCATCGCCGTCCGGCGCATCTTGGAAATCTTGTCCACGAGGTGGACCGGCAGTCGGATGGTTTTGCTCTGGTTGGCAAGGGCGCGCTTGATGGACTGCTTGATCCACCACGCTGCGTAGGTGGAGAGTTTGCCGCCCTTGCGGGGATCGAAGCGTTCCACAGCTTTCACCAACCCGATTTTGCCCTCGCTGATCAGTTCGAGGAGCGGAAGGCCGAAATCCTTGTAGTCCATCGCGATCTTCACCACCAGCCGAAGGTTCGCGGAGATCATATGGTCGCGGGCCGCCTTGTCTCCCCGGCGGATTCGCTTCGCCAAGGCAATCTCCTCCTCAATGGTCAGGAGGGGGGTCTTGGCGATTTCCTGCAGGTAAAGTTGGAGGTTGCTGCGTTCGCCGTGGGCGATGGGTTCGGAAGGCGCCGGCTCAGCCTTTTCCAGAAACGACGGTGGGGTATCGATGACCGCGGTTTCCAAGGTGGCGGTGGTTTCCGACGGGGCTGAATCATCCGAGCTGGCAAAGGTGCGGAGTGACTTGGATTTTGCAGGCATGGGTGGGGACGTTGGAACTTAGAGGAATCAGGAGAACACTTGTTCCCGAGAAGGAAGCGTAATTCGTACCAGTTCTTCATACGCGCCGGCACTGGGGAGGGATGCAGGCGCGCTCTTGCTGCGTGGGAAAGGATGACACAAACGCGTGTGTCAGCGACCCTCAATGTGTGACAAGATTGTTACCCGCAGCGGGAGCGCCAGATCGAGGGGCAGACGTACCCCAGTTCCCGCGAGTCCAGCCTCAGAATTGCTCGGCCATCGCAACCGCTTTGAGCAGCGCCGAGGCCTTGCTGATGGTCTCCTGGTACTCCGAGGCCGGAACGGAATCGGCGACTACTCCGGCCCCCGCCTGGATATGGATCAGCCCGTTCTTCAACAACGCGGTACGCAACATGATGCAGGTGTCCATGTTCCCCTCGTAGCCTACATAGCCCAAGGCGCCGGCGTAGAAGCCGCGTTGGGAGGGTTCATGGTCCGCGATAATCTGCATGGCCCGGATCTTGGGCGCGCCGGTAACAGTGCCGGCGGGAAACGTGGCCCGGAGCAGGTCGTAGGCGTTGTGGTTTGGCGCGATCCTCCCTTCCACTTGGGAAACGATGTGCATGACGTGGGAATAGCGTTCCACCGTCATCATCTCGGGCACCTGCACGCTCCCGTACTGGCACACCCGCCCGATGTCGTTTCGGGCAAGATCCACCAGCATCAGATGTTCGGCGCGCTCCTTCTCGTCGGCCAAGAGTTCCTTCTCGAGCGCCAGGTCCTCCGCATGGGAGGCCCCGCGGCGCCGCGTCCCGGCGATGGGTCGGATCTCGACCAATCCATCGGTCAGCCGGACATGAACCTCGGGTGAGGCGCCCACGATGGAGAAGTCGCCGGCCTCGAGGATGAACATGTACGGCGATGGGTTGACCGTCCGCAGCGCGCGGTAGAGATCGAGAGCTGGACGGGAGAAGGGGCGGGAAAAGCGCTGCGAAGGGACGAACTGAATGATATCGCCCGAACGAATGAACTCCTTGCCCTCCGTCACCACGTTTTCGAACGCGGATTGCGAGAAGTTCCCCGGCGGCACGTTGACGGTGGGCACATCGACGAGTGGGGCTGGGGCGAGGGTGCTCGGATGCCGCAGCAGGTCGTGGAGCATCTCCAACTCAGCCACCGCCTCTTGATAGGCTTTGTCCGCGTCCGTCGGTTGCCGTACGTGCGCGTTGACGCAAAGGCGGAGAGTCTGTTTCGCGCGGTCGAAGACCAGCAGCGAATCGGACAGCATGAAATAGAGCAGCGGCAGTCCGAGTTCGTCCTGCGAGGGCGACGGGACCGTGGGCTCGATCCGGCTCACGTACTCGTAACCCACAAACCCTACGGCTCCGCCGGTGAACCGCGGCATCCCGGGAAGGAGAACGGGCCTGAAGCCGCGCATTTCCTCTTCAATAAGCGTCAGCGGGTCCGGCGGTGTCGGCAGGCGGGTGGCGGGTTGGCCGGGAACCCGGATTTCCGACTCGACCGGGCCGCAGACAAAGACCTTGCGCGGACGACAACCGATGAAGCTGTAGCGGGAGAGGTTCTCTCCGCCCTCGACCGATTCGAGGAGGAAGGACGGTCCGGCCGTCTTGAGCTTGGCGTACGCCGACACCGGGGTTTCGAAGTCCGCCATCAAGTCCGCGTACACCGGAATCACGTTTCCCTCGTGAGCGAGGCGGGCGAAGACTTCGCGGGTCGGCTGGATGTTCATGGAGGCGAGCGTGGGTTAATGCGTCGCGCGGGACCGGCCGGCAAGGCGAATGAGCCTCCATGCCGATCCGGCGACGCGCTGGGACTTCCGGTACAGTTCGGGTTCCAGCGCCCGGCTATTGCTTGCGGGTCGCTGCCCGTCCGCTCGGCTTGGCGGGGTCGTAGGCGGGGTTGGCCGTGGGAAACCTCGCCCCAACCTCCTTTTGCCACGCGTGCAGGTCGGCGCGCAGGCTCGCGGTCCGTCGGGGCTCTCGAGCGGAAAGGTCGCTCTGTTCGCCGGGGTCGGCGGCAAGATGGAAAAGTTCGACCCGGTTGTCTTCGAGCCACTCGATGAGTTTCCACTCGCCGCGGCGAATAGCCGCTGCGGGGGCGCCTCCCTGGTTTCCGTAGTGGGGATAGTGCCAGTAGAGGGCTCGTTCGGGCATCGGCTTGCCCTTCAGCAGACCGACCAGGCTCTTCCCATCGAGCACCTGACCCGGCGCGGGTTGGGCGCCGGCGGCCTCCAGAAAGGTCGGGAAGAAGTCCGGGCTGCTGACCGGGGTCGTGATCACGGAACCGGGCGCGGTGACCCCGGGCCAGCGCACGATCAGCGGTTCGCGGATGCCGCCTTCGTACATCCATCCCTTACCGGCGCGGAAGGGGAGATTGGAGGTCGGCCAGCCTTCGCTGGTGGAAAGCCCGCCGTTGTCGCTGGTGAAAAGGACGAGGGTGCGTTCGCGGAGTTCGAGGCGGTCCAAGGCGGAGAGAACCTTGCCTACGGCAAGGTCCATCGCCTCGACCATCCCGGCGTAGACGGCGTGTTCCTGAACGAGCCGGACATCCCGCTCGTGCTCCCGCCCCCAACGGGCCTCCAGGCCCAGACGGCGGCGCTTGGCTTCGTATTTCAACCGCAAATCCTCCCGGGCCATCAGGGGCGTGTGCACCGAGTAGAACGGGAAATAGACCAGGAATGGCCGGTCGCGATTGGCCTCGATGAACCGAATGGCCTCCGAGGCGAGTCGGTCGGGGAGATGCTCGCCCGGGGGGCCGTCAGGCAGGCGCGGATTTTCGTACGGGGAAAAGTACCGCTTTCCGCCATAGGGACCGCCGCGATCGGTGCCTCCCTTGTTCACATCGAAGCCCTGGTTTTCGGGCCAGTAGCCCTCGGGACCGAGATGCCACTTTCCCGCGAAAAATGTGGCGTAACCCACCCCCTTGAGGGCCTTGGCAATCGTGGGCGCTTCGAGCGAAAGGCGGTCCGTGTAGGTGGCCGGAAGTGACTTCGTATTGCGTTTCCACTCGGCCGCGGTGCGAGGGGCGCCGATGTAGTCGGTGATGCCCGTGCGCTGCGGCCACTGTCCGGTCAGGATGCTGGCGCGGGTGGGGGAGCAAACCGGACACGCGGCGTACGCATCCGTGAAACGCGCGCCGTCGCGGGCCAGTTGATCGAGATACGGAGTCTCATAGAAAGTGCTCCCGTAGGCTCCCAAGTCCCGCTGTCCGAGATCATCGGCGATGAAGAAAACGATCGGAGGGGGGCGCGTTGAAGCGGTCGAAGGGGCGGCGGCAGTCGCGATGGCCGCGAGGCAGGCCCAGAGGCAGAATCGGAGGATCATGACATGAGATAGGGGACGGGAAGACGGAGACGCGGAGGCGAGACCGTCCGTTCAATAGTCTGCTCCGCTCAGGCTGCGCTCAACCGAGCGTTGCCATGCGTGCAACTGCTCCGTCATGCGGCGGACCACCTCCGGGTGGGCTTCGGCGATGTTGTGCTGCTCCTTCGGGTCGGCGAGCAGATCAAACAACTCCACTCCGCCCGCCGCCGCCCGCTTCCGCGCCTTGGCGGCGGGACGGGGGACCTCGGTGAGGACCAACTTGTACCGGTTGTCCGTCCAGGCGGCATCGCCACTGAAGTCGGAGACCTTGGCCGTCGGGTGCTTGAAGTTGAGGAAATCGATGGCCGGGTTGCGCGTGGTGGGAGTCGTGCCGCGGGCAAGTTCGCCGTCGATCCAGCGCCCGTTCGAGCGTTCTGCCTGCGCGTTGTACCGCCAGAACCCAATGGGGGCGGGGCGCGCGGTCATGGTGCCATCGATGATGAGGGGCCGGAGGCTGATGCCGTCGAGGGGACGTTCCGGCCGGGGCGAGGACAGGCCCAGCACGTCGAGAATCGTGGGAAAGATGTCCGAGGTTACGCATGGGACAGCAGTGACACGCCCCTGGCGAATCACGGCGGGCCACTCGATGATTCCCGGCACCCGGAGGCCACCTTCATACACCTCGCCCTTGGCGCCACGCCAGTCACCGTCGAACGACAGGCCCTTGTGTTCGCGCGGGAGGCCGTTGTCCGAGTTGTACCAGAGCAGCGTGTCCTCCGCGACCCCGAGGGTCCGCAGCGCCGTGCGAAAACGCCCGAGGGCCCGGTCCATCGCGGTGATTTCGGCAAAGCGGCGACGCAATTCCTCGTTGGGCACGCTGGCGTATCGGTCGACATCGGACGCCAGGCCGGAATAAGGTCCGTGCGGAGACCCGAACCAGAGCACGAGGAAAAAGGGACGGCCTTCCTTGTGAACCTTGCGCAGAAACTCCTCCGCGGCGGCGGCGACGATCTCGGAGCCTTCACCGCGGTGGATCTCCGGCGGCTCGCCGTTGCGGCTGAGCGGCGGGTTCATCTCGAAAAAATTGTCGTGTGAAAGGTACTCGTCGAATCCCAGGCGCGCGGGGTTCACCGGAGAGTCCTTCTTCACGGCGCCGAGATGCCACTTGCCAAAGTGGCCGGTGCGATAGCCGGCACGCTGGAGGACCTGGGCGAGGGTGATCTCCTCCGGCCGCGTGGAGTAGTTGGGCGCAAACGCGCCGGAGCGGTTGGCGTGGCGCCCCGTCATGACGCTCGCCCGGGTGGGACTGCACACCGGTGAGGCGGCATAGAAGCGATCCAGGCGAAGTCCGGAACGCGCCATCGCATCGAGCACCGGAGTCTGCACATGGGGATGACCGTTGTAGCCGGTCTCACCCCAGGACTGATCGTCCGCCATGACCAGGACCACGTTGGGACGCGTCACGGACGCAGCGGAAACAAAACTGCCGATGAACCAGAGGGCGGCGACGAAGGCGGCGGCCGGCAGAAGCGGTAGACGGGGCATGGCGGGGCGGTGGGCCCCATCGTCGCGGGGAGGCGGGCGGCGGTGCAAGCCCGCTTCGCGATTGGCGCGCCAGGAAGTTCGGGAGCCCTCCCGGCGCTGCAGTCACGCTCGGGAGCGGGAGGTTATTCCACGGTCACCGACTTGGCGAGATTGCGCGGCTTGTCGACGTCGCAGCCGCGCTCGACCGCCATGTAGTATGCCAGGAGTTGGACCGGAATGGTGGCGACGATCGGAAGGACTGCTTCGTGGCACTCGGGGATGGGAATCACCTCGTCGGCGAGACCGTCGGGAAGTTCGGCTCCTTCGGTGGCGATGGCGATGATCGGTCCCTGGCGCGCCTTGATCTCCTGCATCGAGGATACCACTTTGTTGAACATCTCGCCCTTGATGGCGAAAAAGACCGACGGGCAGCGCTCGCTGACGAGGGCGATGGGACCATGCTTCATCTCAGCGGCTGGGTAGCCCTCGGCATGGAGGTACGAAATCTCCTTGAGTTTCAGTGCACCCTCGAGGGCGATCGGGTAGAGGGAGAGACGACCCAGGAACAGCATGTCGGTGTACCGGGCAAAGCGCCGGGCTATCTCGTGGACCCGCGGCGCCTGCTGCAGCGTGCGGCGCACCAGATCCGGCGCGCCCTTCAGCGCGGCGACATACTGCGCGCCGTCACTGAAACTCATGTCGCGCATGCGGCCGATGTAGAGCGCGAGCATCGCGCCAATCAGCAACTGCGAAGTGAACGCCTTCGTGGACGCGACGCCGACCTCGGGACCGGCGTGCTGGTAAATCCCGCCGTCGGCTTCGCGGGCGATGGTCGACCCCACCACGTTGGAGACGGCGAGGACGCGGTAACCCTTGCGCTTGGCTTCGCGCATGGCGGCGAGGGTGTCGATGGTCTCCCCCGACTGGCTCATGACGAAGAAGAGGCAGTTGCGGTGCAGGGGGGAGTTGCGGTACCGGAACTCGGAGGCGTAGTCGCACTCGACCGGGACGCGGGCGAAGCGCTCGATCAAGTGCTCCGTCACCATGCAGGCATGGAGCGCGGTGCCACAGGAGCAGAACATGAAGCGTTCAATCGTGCGAAACTCCGCCGCGGAGATGTTGAGGCCGCCAAACTGCGCCGTGCTTCCGTCCTCGGAGAACCGGCCGCGCATCGCGTTTTCCAGCGCCACCGGCTGTTCGAAGATCTCCTTCTCCATGAAATGGGCATGCTGGCCCAGTTCGGCGTCGGAGATGGACCAGGTGACCTTGTCGATGACGGGCTCGACGGTGTCCGAGGCCTGGGTCGTGATGGCAAAGGTGCTGGGAGTGAGGTGGGCGATCTCGCCGTCCTTCAGATAGACCACGGTCTGCGTGCGACTGACGATCGCCGCCACGTCGCTGGCCACCAGGCTTTCCCCGTCGCCTAACCCGAGGATGAGGGGCGAGCCCTTGCGGGCGGTCACCAGTTCCCCGGGCGTGTCAAGGGCCATGACCACGATGCCATAGGTGCCCTCGGCATGACGGAGCGCCTTGCGGACCGCTTCGACGAAGCGGCTCTCCCCGGAAGGTGGAATCGGTTCCTTGGCGTAGTGGTACGCGATGAGGTTGCAAAGCACCTCGGTGTCGGTCTCGGAGCGAAAGGAATACCCCTTTTCGAGCAGGAACCGCTTCAGTTTCGCGTAGTTCTCGATCACTCCGTTGTGGATCAAGGCGATGACGCCGTCGCTGCTCAGGTGCGGATGCGCGTTGGCGTCCGTGACTCCGCCGTGGGTGGCCCACCGCGTGTGGCCGATGCCAAAGGTGCCGTGGAACGACTGCTGCGCCACCTCCTGCTCGAGGTTGGCGACGCGCCCGGTCTTCTTGGCGACGTGGAAGCGGCCGCCCTGCTGGATCGCGACCCCGGCGGAATCGTAGCCACGGTACTCCAGTCGCTTGAGCCCCTCGAGGATGAGAGGGGCCGCCTTCTGTTTTCCGACGTATCCGACGATGCCGCACATGGTGGGTGGTGGGTTGAAAGGGAGGGTAAGACGGTGAGACGCTGGTGGCGCCGGGCGATGAAGCAAGGCCCGCGCCGTTCATGGAACTACTTAGGCCACCGTCCGCAGGAACCGCGGCGGGGGCGGTGTCAGCGGGCGTGGATCAACTCGCGCAGCCCCTCCGCGACCGGAACGCGAGGCGCGAAGCCGAGGGCCGCGAGGGCTTCGTCGGCGCTACCGCGGGAATGGAGGATGTCGCCGGATCGCGCGGGGCCGTGGACAGGAGCGGCGGCGGCGGGAAACTCCGCTTGAAAGACACGGAGAACGTCGAGGAGGGAGGTCGCGTGTCCGGTGCAGATGTTCGCGACGCCGGAGCGAAGTCCCGGCGCGGTGGCGGCGAGGACATTGGCTCGCGCCACGTCGTGCACCGAAATGAAGTCCCGGGTCTGGCAGCCGTCCCCATGGATCGTGACCGCGTTTCCTTCCCGGAAACGGCGGGCAAAGATGGAGATCACCCCGGAGTAGGGCGAAGCGGGATCCTGGCGGGGGCCGAAAACATTGAAGTAACGCTGGCAGCGGACCGTGATGCCATAGGTCGCCCCATGCCCCAGCAACAGAACCTCACTCGCCAACTTGGCGGCCCCGTACGGGCTGATCGGGGCCTTGGGGGCGTCCTCCCGAATGGGCTGGGTGGGGGCATCGCCGTAGATTGCGGCCGAGGAGGCGAACACGAGACGCGGCACGCGGTGCATCCGGGCGGCCTCCGCCACCAGGTGCGTCGCGTGCACGTTCAGCCGGAAGTTGAGGTCCGGATCCTGGATGCTCTCCTGTACGCTCACGAGGGCGGCGAGGTGGATCAGGGCATCAGGCCGGGCAGTGCCCACCAGCGACGACAGGACCCCGGGAGCGGCGATGTCGGCCTCGTGAAAAGCAAAACGCGGCGAAGTCGTGGCGGCGGTGAGATTCTCGCGGCGGCCCGTGCGGAAGTTGTCGACTCCGGTCACCGTGTGGCCGGCGTGCAACAACTGATCGACGGTGTGACTGCCGATGAAGCCGGCGGCGCCGGTGACGAGGAGGTGGGCCATGGTGACGGAAACAGGAATGTGCTGGCGGAAATTGGGCCGCGCGTAATCATCTCGCAAGGCCGTAGCCGAAATCTCCTTCCTTCTTGCACATGAGCACCCAGAAACGAGTTCTTGCTGTAATCATGGGTGGTGGACGCGGGACCCGTCTCCATCCCCTGACCCTCGAGCGCTGCAAGCCCGCGGTGCCGCTCGCCGGGAAGTATCGCCTGGTCGATATTCCCATCAGCAACTGCCTGAACAGCGACATCAACCGGATGTTCCTGCTGACCCAGTTCCAGACGCAATCGCTGCACCGGCACGTGCAAAGCACCTATCACTTTGATCCCTTCGGGGGCGGCTTTGTCGACATTCTCGCTGCGGAGCAAACCGAACGGGGTTCGGATTGGTACCAGGGTACGGCGGACGCGGTGCGGCGCAATCTCCTGCATTTCCGGAATTTTTCACACGACCTGATCCTGATTCTCTCCGGCGACCAACTGTATCGGATGGACTTCCGCAAGATCATCGCGGAACACGAAGCCAACAAGGCGGACGTGACCATCGCCTCGATTCCGGTTCCCGTGTCGAAGGTCGCGGGACTCGGCTTGATGCAGGTGCGGGACGACCACGCGATCGCCCGATTTGTGGAAAAGCCGAAGGATCCGGCGGTCATCGATAGTCTCACGCTCAGCGCCGCCCTGGAGAAGGAACTCTCGCCCTGCGCCGAGAAGCGCTGCCTGGCCTCGATGGGCATCTATGTCTTCAACCGGGCGGTTCTCGATGCGGCGCTGGACAACGCGATGACCGATTTCGGTAAGGAGGTCATCCCGAGTCTGCTGGGGCAGAAGAAGCTATTCGCCCACATTTTCGAGGGGTACTGGGAGGACATTGGCACGGTTCGGGCGTTCTTCGAGGCCAACCTCGCGCTCGCGCAGCCCCTGCCGCCGTTCAACTTTTTCGAGCCCTCGGCGCCCATCTACACCCATGCCCGGTTCCTGCCGGCGTCGAAACTCAACCGCTGTCAGATCGATCATGTGGTGATCGGGGACGGGTCCATCCTCACCGATTCGGCGCTCAAGCACTGCGTGCTCGGGGTCCGTTCCTTCATCGGGGAAGGCAGTGTCCTGGAAGATTCGATCGTGATGGGCGCCGATTTCTACGAGACCGACGCGCAGTTAGTCGCGAACCGGGGTCGAGGGCGGCCCAACCTTGGCATCGGCCGGCATTGCCGGATCACGGGCGCGATCATCGACAAGAACACCCGCATTGGTGACGGCTGCGAGTTGTCCCCGCACGGCAAGGCGGATGGGTCCTACGCCGACGGCCGGGTGATCATCCGGGACGGAGTGCTGGTGGTGCCGAAGAATGCGGTGCTGCCTTCTGGCACCAAGGTCTAAGGTGGTTTCGCCGCGGCTGGATTTCCGGGGCGGGGACTAGGCCTCCCCGCCCGGGGTGGTGCGCGGCCCAGATTGGCGGCGGGCGCGGATGAGGAGATAGGCGCCTGCGAGGATGAGGAAAAAGGAGTAGAAGGTCCCCCGGCTGAGTCCGAACAGGAGAGGCGCATCGGGCTCGCGGAAGTGCTCGCCCACCATGCGGAGCACGGCGTAGCCGATGAGAAACTCGCCGCTCAACTGGCCGGGCCGCAGGCTCGAGGGACTGGCCCGCCAGAAGCGCCATTGCAGGTACGCCAGAAGGACTGCGCCTTCCAGCGCGGCCTGGTAAAGCTGCGAGGGATGGCGGGGGAAGGGCCGCACCAGATGGCGATCAATTTCGTTGTGAGGGAAGATCACGGCCCACGAAACCGTCGTGATCTTTCCGACCAACTCGCCGTTGATGAAGTTGGCGATGCGGCCGAAAAAAAGGCCGGCGGGGGCCGTGGTCACGATCAGATCCGCCGCGTGCAGGAGCGAAGTCTGCTGGCGTCGCGACCACCACCATAGGGCGACCACCACTCCGAGAAATCCTCCGTGGCTCGCCATTCCTCCTTCCCAAACGCGGAAAAGGGCGAGGGGATCGGCGCGGAAGGTATCGAGTTGGTAGAGGAAGAAGTAACCCAGTCGGCCGCCCACCAGAACCCCAAACACGAGGGCGGTCATCAGATCGGTGACGGCGTTGAACCCGAGGGGAGAGCGCCCGCGCCGATGGTACAGCACGAGAAGTCCGGCGGCCGCGAGGAAGCCAAGCAGGTACGCGATGCCGTAATAGCGAATGCCGAAGTTCTCCGAGAAGCGGATCAGGAAGGGATCGAAGTCGTGAACCCAAATGGCCAAGGGCATGCCCTCAAGTCTACGCGCGGCCCGGGCGAGGCGATTCGAAAAGCACGCCCGGCCGGGTCGGCCCAACCGGGGACGGAAGCTGCGCTCTGGCCCTGATTCACCCCGACGCGCCGCTTGCGTCCGCCGCTCGGGTCGGCCAAGACTGGCGTGAACCGCTCCCGAGCATGCCTACTGCCATCGTCCTCCTGAAGATTGATCATAAGCGCGTCACCGGTACGGCGGAAAAAATCCTGGAAATCCAGGCGGTCACGGACGTCTATTCGGTGTCGGGGCGCCACGATCTCCTCGTGATCATCAAGTGCCAGTCGATCGACATGATCGAGACGGTCATCACCGACGAACTGCTCAAGGTCGACGGCATCGTCGGCAGCGAGACGATGTTCGCCTTTCGGAGTCTGGAAAAGCGGGAAGGCGGCCGGGCGGTCGACGTGGACTGATTGGCGGCCGATCCGTCGACGGCGGAAAACGGATTGGCAAGTGCGCCGATCTGGGTGTCATGGCTGGCTCCCACACTTGAACCATGAGCATGTCTGAACGCATCGCCGCCGCCGTCCAGGCGGGGCAACTCCTGCCGACCGCCGGGGAAAACCTCACCGCCTTTCTGTCCGCCCGCCTGCCGGCCTGGGCCGAGGAGAGCATCGCCGAGCTGGTGTCCCGCGAGGCCTGGTCGGAGTTGAATGATCGGTTCTATCGATTCCTGGAGTTCGGCACCGGTGGCATGCGCGGGCGCACGATCGGTGTGGTGTCCACGGTGGCGGAGGCCGGAGGCGATGCGGCGACCGGTTCACCGGCGCACGCGGCGATTGGGAGCAATGTCCTGAACGACTTTACCCTGATCCGGGCGGTGATCGGGCTTCACCGTTATACCGCGCGGTACCTGGCCGGCCGCGGCGATCCGGCGCGCCCGCGGTTGGTGATCGCGCATGACGTGCGGCATTTCTCGCGGCACTTTTCCGATTTGGCGGCCTCGACGTGGACGCAGTTGTGCGGAGAGGCGTTCGTGTTCGATGGTCCGAGGCCCACACCGCAACTGAGCTTCTCCGTGCGCTGGCTCAAGGCCCACACCGGTGTGGTCATCACGGCCAGCCACAACCCTCCCCACGACAACGGATTCAAGGCGTATTTTGACGATGGCGGGCAGGTCGTGCCGCCGCATGACCAGGGCATCGTGGCCGAGGTGAACGCGGTGCCGCTGGCCGAACTCGGGCGTTTTCTTACTCCCAGGCTCGAGGGAGTGACCACTCTGGGGCGGGAGGCAGACGACGCCTATCTCGCGGTGGCGTCCAAGGCGGCGCTCGATGCGGGGGTGTTCCGCCAGGCGAAGCTGAAGGTGGTCTTTACGAACATCCATGGCACCGGGGCGGTGCACTCCCTGCCGCTGCTGCTGCACGCCGGCTGCGATGTCCGGCCGGTTCCGGAACAGTTGGAGGGAGATCCCCGCTTCCCGACGGTGAAGTCGCCGAACCCGGAGAACGCCGCCGCCCTGGCCCGGGCCGTGGCGCTGGCCGAAAGCACCGGTGCGGACGTGGTGCTGGCGACGGATCCCGACGCCGACCGGATGGGGTGCGCGGTGCGGAACCGGGCCGGGCAGATGGAGCTGCTCACCGGCAACCAAATTGGATCGCTGCTGGCGGAATACCGCCTGACGAAGTACAAGGAACTCGGCTGGATTCCGCGCGCGGGCTCGCCGCGGGCGGCGATCATCAAGACGTTCGTCACGACCCAACTGCAGGACGCCATCGGCCGCGGCCACGGCGTGAAAGTGATCAACACGCTTACCGGCTTCAAGTGGATCGCGGCCAAGATGCGCGGCTACGAGGAGCAGCTGCGGGCGGCGATGCCCGCCGGTTTCGATTACGACGGGACTCCCTTCGAGGAGCGGGCCCGACTGCTGCAACAACACAGCACCTTCTATCTCTTCGGCACCGAGGAAAGCTACGGCTATCTGCCCAACGACTATCTGCGCGACAAGGACGGCAACTCCGCCTGCCTCATGTTCGCGGAACTCTGCGCCTGGGTGAAGGGACGCGGGCTGACCGTGCCCGAATACCTGGACGAAGTGTACCTCAAGTACGGGTTCTACCTCGAGGGCGTGATCAACATCTACTACGAGGGGGCAAGCGGCAGCGCCAAGATCAAGCGGATCCTCGACACGTATCGTTCGAGTCCGCCGAAGGCGTTTGGGGACGTCGCCGTGGCCAGGTTCCAGGATTTTGGACGCGAGGAGGTTTTCGATGCCGATGGCGAACGCATCCCGCGGCAGGACCTCTACATCGTCACGCTGGCCAACGGGTATTCCTTCGCGGCCCGGGGTAGCGGGACCGAACCGAAGATGAAGTTTTACCTGTTCGCCAACGAGCGGGTGGGCTCGGCGGCGGACCTGCCCGCAGTCAAGGCCCGCGTCCGTGCGACCCTCGATCGCCTGAACCAGCTGATCGAAGCCGACGCCAAGGCGCGGGCCGAGGGATGAACGATCCTGGCCGTCCCGCGAACCACCGGTTGCTGGCGTGGGGGCTGACCCTCGCGTGTGCTTTGGCGGTCAGCATCCCGGTGGCGCGGAAGGACGCCTCCCTGGCCGTTGCTGAGGCCATAGTCTATGCGGTTGAGCAGCGGGGAATCCCGATCGTCGTGCCCGCCGACGCCACCGAAGGTGAACAACGAGCGGCCGCCACGCTGGGGCGGATGCTGGCTCGGGCTGCCGGGCGCGGAGAACAGGACTTCCCGATCCTTGTCGAACGAGGGGCGCGCCCGTGGCGGGCAATCTGGATCGGGGAGACCCGCCGGGGACGGGCCCATCGGAAGACGCGAGACAAGCCGCCCTTCGATTCCAGCGTGGCCTGGGTATCGCAGTCCGGTTCGCTCTTCCTGTTTGGGGAACATCGCGGGGCAGGGGAAGCGGCGGTAAGCTGGTTTCTGGAGGAGCAGCTCGGGGCGCAGTGGTTCATGCCGGGGCCATTGGGCGAGCACGTCCAGTCGCGTGCGCAGTTGGCCATCGAGCGAGGTCGGAAGGAGTATCGACCGGGTTTCCTGGACCGTTCGCTCGGGCTGAGCGGTGACGCCGAGTCGGCCGCATGGTACGGGCGGAACCGACTGGGTGCGCGCCTCGAACACGGGCACGCTCTCAACGAGATTTTTCAGCCCGAGGATTTCCGCCGCATTCCGGCGATGGCGCCGCTGCGCAACGGGCAACGGTACATTCCGGCGCCCAAGACCTACAATTGGCAACCCGATCTGCTGCAGCCGGAGACGATCCGACACGCGGTGGAGGCGGCAAATCGTGCGTTCGATCAGGACCCCGGCCGACTCTCGTTTTCGCTGAGCGTAAACGACTCGGAACGGTACGACGAATCGCCAGCCACGATGAATGCCGTCAGTCCGCCGCGCTATTTCCGGCATCGCCCCGATTACTCGAACCTCGTCTTTGGGTTCACCAACGCCGTGGCCCGGGAAGTCGCGCGGCGGCATCCGGACCGCTGGTTGCCGGCCTATGCCTACTATTGGTGCGAGAACTCCCCGTCGTCTGCCGTGGAGCCGAATGTCGTGCCCTTCCTCACCGCCGACCGCAGCCAGTGGTCGCATCCGGAGTTTGCGGCGGAGGATCGTGCGTTGGTGGAGCGCTGGTGCCGATCCGGCGCCCGCATCGTGGGCGCTTACGACTATTTCTACGGGGCGCCGCATTTCGCTCCGCGACCGACCCTCTACGCCGTGAGGGAATCAATTCCCTTTCTGCACCGGGCCGGTGTTCGAGCCTACTACGCTGAGACCTATTCCAACTGGGCTCTGGATGGGCCAAAGGCCTGGCTGGCGGCGCAACTCCTGTGGGACCCGCAGCGTTCACCGGAGGCTCTCTTGGATCTCTATTTTCGGGAGTTCTGGCGGGAGGCAGCGGAGCCGATGCGGGAGTTCTTTGCCGTGGCCGAGCGGACCTGGAAGGAGCAGCCCGGCCCGCCGCTCTGGCTGCGTTTCTACCAAGACGAGAACCAGTCGTGGATCTATCCCTCTTCCCGACGGGAGGAACTGCGGACGTGCGTCCGCGAGGCGGCGCGCCGGGCCACGGATGAACGAGTGCGGGCGCGGGTCGCCCTGGTCGAGGCCGGATTCTCCGTGACGGAAGCGTTCTGGTCATTCGCCGCCGCGCGCGAGGAGGCAAGCCGGGCCGCCGAAGGAACGGGCGACCCCGCGGAAGTCCTTTCGGCCTGGCGGCGTTACCGATTGGCGCGGGACGAGTTCACGGGTCGGTTCGCCGAAGTGAGACGGAGTCACCCCCTGGCCCTGGCGGACCAGAAGCTGGAGATTTACTTGCGAAACCAGCCGGATAGCCGCCTGGCGCGGGCTTTGGTGCGGACCCCCAACGGTCGTGAGCTGCTGCAACGGGACGGATACCTTTCGTGGGGCTCCCTCGGTGCGACCGCCCGGGAAGTGGCGGCGGTGCTTGAGAACGGAAGGGAGAGGCTGGTGGATCCAGAGTGGAAGGAGTTGCAGCCTCGGGTGCAGAAAGACTGGTCCGTTCGTGATTGGACGGCACCGGGCGCGGTGTGGATGGGATCCGGGGAGATCTGGGAAGGGCGGAAGCTGGAATGGTCGATCCGGGAGGGAGGCGGGCGCCGGTTGCGGATGAGCGGCTGCCGCACCGAGGGGATCGGGCAGTGGGTCGCGGCGAATCCTGGGGATCTCTTTGTGGCGACCGCCAAGGTTCGCGCCCGAACGAGCCCCGGGACGGCGACGTTCCTGATTCTCTCGTTTCTCGACGAGTCCGGAAAGCATACGAATCTGGGGATGGTCGATCGGCTGCCACCCGGGCGCGAAGTGCAGGAGACGTCGTTGTGCGTGATCGCGCGGGCGCCGCCCGGAGCGCGGCATGCCGGGGTGGCGGTGCGGGCCTTGAACCAAATCAACGACGACTTTGCCGAGTTCGAGCAGGTCTCGTTGCGGCGCCTCGACTCGCGCTGACGCGAGAAACGGCGTTGCGAAACCCCGCCTGACTCGGCAGGCACTGAGGTCGACCATGAAATCCGCCGTCACGCTGACATTGGTCCCGGAAACCCGCCAGGGCCCGTTCGTGTTCTCGTCCGGCCTCGCGGATGGTTTTTCCGCCGCGGCGAAGCTGGGCTTTGGCGGCGTGGAGATCTTCCCGGCGTCGGCAGCGGAAACGGAGGCAGGTGCGATCGAGGAACTGGTGGCGACCCATGGCGTGCGCGTGGCGGCGTTTGGGACCGGTGCCGGCTGGGTGCGGCACCGGCTGCGACTGACGGATCCGGATCCGATCGGGCGGCGAAGGGCGATCGATTTTGCAGCGCAGATCGTGGCCCTGGCGGGGCGGTTCGGTGCGCCGGCCATCATCGGTTCGATGCAGGGGCGCGTGGAGGAGGGAGTGGAACGGGAGCGGGCCCTCGAGTGGCTGGCCGAAGGCCTGGACGAGTTGGCGACCCGGGCGGAATTGCACGGGGTGCCGTTGCTGTACGAGTTCCTGAACCGTTACGAAACCAACCTCTGCAACACCACGGCGGACGCCTTGGCGCTGTGCCAGAGATTGCGCTCGGACAACGTGCGCCTCCTGTGCGACCTGTTTCACATGAACATCGAGGAGCCGGACATCGCCGCGGCGTTGCGGGCGGCGGGTTCCCGTCTCGGGCACGTGCACTTTGCGGACTCCAACCGTCGGGCAGCCGGGCTGGGGCACACCGATTTTGCCCCGGTGGTGACGGCTTTGCGCGACCTTCGCTATTCCGGCTACCTGTCCGCCGAAGTTCTGGCCTGGCCGGACCCCGAGACGGCGGCCCGGCAGACCATGGCATCATTTCGACGGCTGACCGCGCCCGGCGCCGGTTGACTTCCCATGCTCAAGCACACGCTCCTTCATCCTGAGATTTCGGCGGTCCTGGCTCGCGCCGGACACCACGCGAAGATCCTCGTGGCAGACGGGAATTATCCCGCCTCGACCAAGAAGGGCCCCCACGCGACGGTGATCAGCCTCAACCTTTCACCGGGGGTGGTCACCGTGGCCCAGGTGTTGCGCGCTTTGTTGAGCGCGGTCCCGGTCGATGAGATCAACACCATGGGAATCCCGCCGGACGATCCTTATGCCGCCGCCGGGGAGCCGCCGGCATGGAGCGAGTTCCGCGCGCTGGCGGCCGCCGCGGGCATTGCGGCGCCGGTGACCCCGATCTCCAAATGGGATTTCTACCGGGCGGTCGAATCCCCGGACCATGTCCTGACCGTCCAGACGGCGGATCAGGCACTGTGGGCCAACGTCCTGCTGACGATGGGGTGCCGCACCCAATGAAGGCGGCAAACAAGAAGCCCTCGTCGGGCCCGGTGGAACCGGAGGCGACCCGGGGCCGCCTTCCTTTGGAATCATGAGAGCCATCCAATTAGCCAGTCCGCGCACGTTCGTGCCCGTCGAGATTCCGGAGCCCGGTGCGCCGGGCCCCGGCCAGGCCCTGCTTCGGGTGCACCGGGTGGGCATCTGTGGCACGGACATAGGCGGCTACCTGGGAAAGATGCCGTTCTTTGGCTATCCGCGGATTCCCGGCCATGAACTCGGGGTCGAGGTTTTGGCCGTGGGGCCGGAGGTGACCAACGTCCGACCGGGGGATCGGTGTTCGGTCGAGCCGTATCTGAATTGTGGTCACTGCTACACCTGCCGGCGGGGTCACACGAACTGCTGCGAGTCCAACCAGACGCTCGGGGTCATGTGCGACGGCGGCCTGTGCGAGCGCATCGTGCTGCCGGCGCGGAAGCTGCATGCCTCCGCGCGATTGAACTACGATCAGCTCGCACTCGTGGAGACGCTGGCGATCGGCTGCCATGCCGTGAATCGGGGCGAGCCGAAGCCGGGCGAGCATGTGCTCGTCATCGGGGCGGGCCCCATCGGATTGAGCGCCATCGAGTTTGCCCGCCTCTCGGGGGCCAAGACGATCGTGATGGACATGGTGGCCAGCCGGCTTGCGTTCGTGCGCGAAAAGATGGGTGTGCCGGACACGATTCTAGTCAACGGCAGCGGGGAGGAACTCGCGCAACTGACCGCGCTGACGGCGGGACAGCTGGCCGATGTGGTGATTGATGCGACCGGCAGCCATCGCTCGATGAGCCAGGCTCTGGGCTACTGCGCGTTCAAGGGTCGGCTGATCTATGTCGGCATCACGCAGGCCGAGCTGGCCTTTCCCCACGCCCCGGCCTTGCATCGCCGTGAGTTGGACATCCGCGCCAGCCGGAATGCCCTGCCGGGGGACTTCCGCCGGATCATCCAGTTGATCGAGGAGGGCAGAATCGACACCGGGCGGTGGATCACCCACCGGGCGGATTTCGGGACGATGATCGAGACCTTCCCTGGCTGGGCGCAGCCGGAAACCGGGGTGATCAAGGCGATGGTGTCGGTCACCGGGGTGACGGAGCGATGAACCCGCGCTGGTTATTCCTGTTCTTGGTGCTGCTGCCGGCGATGCGGGTGGGCGCTGCGTCCTGGGTGGTGTCCGACGTGGCGGGCACCGGACAACGCGGCTTTGCCGGCGACGGCGGGCCGGCGACCGGGGCGCAGGTCAACGATCCCTTCGGCGTCGTGCGGGGACCGGACGGCGCGTTATGGTTCTGCGAATACGGCGGACAGCGCATCCGCCGGATTGGGCCGGACGGCACCGTGACCACCGTGGCCGGCACCGGCGCGACCGGCTACGGGGGCGACGGCGGTCCAGCCCGGTCGGCCACGTTCAACCGGCCGCATGAGATTCGCTTCGATCGCGAGGGCAACTGCTTCGTGGCCGACATGGCCAACCACGCCATTCGACGCATCGACGCCCGCAGCGGGATCATCACGACCTTTGCCGGCAGGGGAACCAAGGGGTACACCGGCGACGGCGGACCGGCCCGAGAGGCGGCGTTGAGCTCGCCGCACTCCCTTCAGTTCGGTCCGGACGGGTCGCTGTACATCTGTGACATCGGAAACCACGTCATCAGGCGGGTCGATCCGCGCTCCGGAGTGATCGCGACCTTTGCCGGCACGGGCAAACCGGGTCCGACACCGGACGGAGCGCCGATTGCCGGAACGCCGCTGCGCGGGCCACGCTCGCTGGACTTCGACCGGGAGGGAAACCTCTGGCTCGTGACCCGGGAAGGAAACCAGGTGTTCCGCTTTGACCTGGCGGCGGGTCGGATTCACTGGGTGGCAGGGACGGGCCAGGCGGGATTCACGGGCAACGGTGGCCCGGCGCGCGAGGCGACGTTGAGCGGCCCCAAAGGAATCGCGATCGACCGGGACGGCAATGTCTGGCTGGCCGACACGGAGAGCCACACCATCCGGATGATCGACCGTGAAAGCGGACGCCTCGAATGGATCGCCGGGACGGGACGCAAGGGTGACGGCCCGGTTGGAGATCCGCGGCGGTGTCAGCTGGCCCGTCCCCACGGGGTTTTCGCCGATGCGGATGGTGCGGTCTACGTCGGCGACAGCGAGGCGCATCGCGTTCGCGTCCTGCGCCGCCAGCCGGACCGGCGCTGAGCAGGAGAACCTGCGGCGGCGTGGGAGTTCCGGCACGAGGTCACCATCAACCGTCCAATCTGTAGTGCCGGCGTGCGAATGGCATCGACGGCCCTGCGCCGGAGTGACAATCTCCAGAAACGGCGAAGCGCCCGGCGAGTGGATCTCAGCACTCGTCCTTCCGCACGGGGAGCACTGGTGCCCCGGGACGTCTTGCGTCGATAACAACCAACCCGAAAGAACCGATGGCAAAGTCCAAGAAAGCGACCAAGGCGCCGGCCAAGAAGAAGAAGGCGGCCAAGAAGAAGTAGCATCGTAGCGGTTCGGCCTTGGAGAGGCGACGGACGGCGCTGCCGCCGGCGCCATCCAGGGCGGAATCGCTTCCGCGGGCCGACGGGGATTTCCTCCGTCGGCCCGTTCGTCTTTCAGCGCTTCGTCGCGCGAGCCTGCTGGGCAAAAACCACCGACATCTCCGCGTCGAGCGATTTCACCCAGAACGCCGTGCCCCGCATCGAGGTCTCGACCCGCTGCAGAAGACTGGGCGTGTCGCCCGCGGGCAGGCTGTACGTGAGTCGGGTGCGGAGGGCGGTGATCTTCACGCCCAGGGTTGGGCTGAAGGGCGCCGGCGCATTCAGTTCGATGGACTCGATGCTACCGGTGGCGCGATGCACGACCACGGTCGCGCGGAGAAAGGCGGCGGTCCGATCTCCCCGCTCGAGCGATTTCAAGCGGCACTGGTAGGTGGCGCGAACTCCGTCGTCAGCGACGCATTCCGCGCTGGTCAAGTCCAGTTGCTCGGCGATTTTTGGCGCGGTGCCGCCTCGGGAGCGACGGGAACGTGCCTCAAGGTAGGCCTGCCGCTCGGCGTCGGTCGGAGGGCGTCCGTCCTTCTCCAGAAGGGACCAGCGATCCCAGGGAGGTTTCGCGGCATCACAACGTTCCACTGTCGACCGACCTTCGGCGGTCGTCGTCTGGGTGTAGGACCAACCGGGAGGGGGATCGGCCCGGAAGCGCCCGAGCGCCGCCGCCAGTTCTGGCGGGCCTGCCGTCGGCTCCGCCCCGGACAAGAGTGGAAGCAGGAATCGGGCGAGGCAGAAAACCGACCACCGCGGGAGGCGGCGGGACGCGCGCGGGGTTTCAGTCGGCGTCATAGATCTCGATCAGGGCGAGACCGCTTCGCCCATCCGCACCGGTGACAATGGCGGTGTAGGCCCCGGGCGGAAGCGTGAGGAGCAGTGCGGCATCGAGACTGGAGCGCGGGAGTGCAAACGCCCCGACTTGCTGCGCCGAGGCGGCGACCGCCGCGGGACTGCGACCGCGTTCCCAGTCGTCGTTGGACGCGAGGAGTTGATCGCCGCGGAAGATCTCTACCCGGGGATCGGGAAGGTACCCGCTCATCCCGAATTGGCCGAGCCCCGGGCCGACCGCGCGAATCAGGACGCGCCGGGGCTCCGTACCGGACAACACAAAGCCGGCGATCAGGGCGTCAGCTCCGGCGCCGGCTTCGCCGCGGGTGGAGAGGTTGGCAAAGCGCGCCCCTCCGGCGGCGCCGGGCCGAGTCTCGGCGTCGTACGCCTCCACGATTGCGACCCCGCGCGATCCTTCAGGGGAGGTAACGACCACCGAGTAGCTCCGGGCTTCGAGTGAGACGAGGAGCGCGGCATCGAGGCTTCCCGGGGCGAAGGGAAAGGCCCCCAGGCGACTGAAGAGGGCGGGCGTCGTGTTACCGGACGACCAGTTGTCGTTGGCCAACGCGAGCGTGGAGGAGGCGCTCGAGAGACTGAGTCGAGGGTCGGCGAGCACGTTGCGCAGACCGAGGGCGGCCAGGGCCGGGCCGGCCGCGCGGACGAGCACGCTCTTGGGCCCGTCGAGTACAAAGCCGACGATCGGCGGGCTGGTGCCGTCACCGGTGACTGCCCGCGTGGAGAGATTGACCAGCCGGGCGTCGGTTCCGAAGGCAGTTCCAGGACCAGGGAGGTTGAGGGCCGGGAACCGACTTCCAGTCAAGCCGTCCGCCTCCACCTGAAAAGCGAGACTGGCGGAGGTACCGACGCCCTGGCGCACCTCGGCGGTGCGCCACTCCAGGCCAATCGGCGGGAGCAGCGTCGGTGAACGGCCGCCACCCAAGGTCGGTTCTCCGGCTGGGTTGGCCGCGACCCGGAACAGCGGCGGCTCCGGCAGGGCCGCGCGCTGCGTCCAGGAGACCGAATAGCCTCCGCTCGGCAGGTGTTCGACCACGAACGGATCGCCATGGTCGGCGGCGAGAGGATCAGTTCCCAGTTGGTACTCGAAGAGGTTCGACAGGCCGTCACCATCGGGGTCTCCCGCCGCGGAGCTCCGACCGGCGGTGGTGTGGTCGGCAGCCCGGAACCGCGCGATTCTCCAGGCGTCGAACGATGCCTCGGGCACGGGGGCGAACCGGGCCACGAAGGGGTCCGCATCGCCCGTCCGCGTGTCACACCAGATCGCTACCCAAGGTTCGTTAAGCGTGGGGGAAGGAACGACGGCGAAATAATCTCCCAGCATCACGCCGCGCGAAGTCTGGGGTCCGTACCGCAGTTCGCTGCTCTGATCGGTGAGGCGAAGATTGGGCTGCCAGGTGATCCCGCCGTCGAAGGATAGAGCGAGGTAATTGTCGACGAAGTCGCGGCCGTTCGGGGCGTCGCGTTTGTCCATGAAGACGACGGCCACGGTTCGGCCATCGGCCGAGGTTGCCACCGCGGGGTTCATCACGCTGATGCCGGCAGGCTGATCGCTCACCACGATCGGAGCGTTCCAGGTGGCGCCGGAGTCCGTGGAGTGGGTGACGAAGACTCGCGGTGTCCCGGCGAGCATCGCGACGTAGGACACGAAGATCGTGCCCGCCGACCGGGCGACCGCGGCCGAGGGAAGGAAGACACCGTCCCGGAGCTGGGGATCGTCCCAACCTTCGAGCAACGGCACGATCCGGGTGGGGGCGGCGGGAAAGGACCGGCCACCATCGACCGAGCGCTTGTAGTCGAGGGCGAGGGTAGTGACGTTTGCGGGGTTGAGAAAGGTGATGTAGACGAGCCCAAGCGAGCCATCGGGCAGGAAGAGCGGTTGGGATCCCTGGTTCACCGAATTGGCCGGGGTGACAGGAACGGGGGCGCTCCAGGTGGAACCGCGATCGTCGCTGACGGAGGCGACAATGTTGGCGCTCAGCGTGGCCCCGGCGGCATTGCGGAGGAAGTTCGTCCAGGTCGAAACCAGGCGTCCGGAGTTGGGGCGTCCCGGATAGTCATTGACCGCCAGCCAGTTCTTGTCGGGAAACGTGGTGGCAACGGCGGACTCGAAGATGGTCATCGGAGGCGTCCAGGTGTCGCCGCCATCGAGCGAACGGCTGATCACCAGGCCGCCGAGGTTGAAGGCTCCGTCGATCGAGACGAGGTTCTGCAGATAGAGCTCTCCCTGGGGGCCGGCGCCGGCGACGGGGTCGGTGGCCCGGTTGTAGCGTCCGCCGTTCAGCGCGACGAGGGACGGAACGAGCGCTCGTCGCCACGTAAGGCCGCCGTCACGAGAAACCGCATATCCACAAGAGACTGCTCCGGCATCGGGAAACCGACCTTCCTGGAAAGTGGCGAGAAGGAGACTTGGATCGGTGGCGCTTCGGATGAGATGGGGCTCAGCCTGCCCGCGCTGGGTGGAAGGGAGCAACGACGGGTCGTCGCCGAGGCGAAGGCTCGGGCCAATCCTCGCGTCGAGCACCAACGGCGGCCGACCTTTGGACAGGTCAGCTGCGTCGCTGAAAGAGGCTACTCCCAGCGCCAAGGCAACCAGAACCGGTTGGAAGGAGGGGAGGGAGAACTGCGGCATAAGGGTGCGGTTCGAAGCGGTGCGAGACCGGCGCCGCCGCAAGGGCGAGGCTTACTCGACATGGGTGATCGGCGTGGGAGAGCGGGACCCGCCTCCCGGCAGGAGAATCGTGTCGCCGACGCGCCTTCCGACCAACTGGCGCCCGACGGGCGACTGCGGGGTGATGACGAGAATCTTCCTTCCGTCGACCTCGCACTCGAGGCCGCCGGCACGCGGACCCATGAAGTACCAGGAGGTGTGGTTGCCCGTTTGTACGCCGACAATGGCGCCGACCGCAATTGCGTCGCCCTTGGCAAACTCCGGCATCGGGAGTGACTGGTAGAACGCGAGGCTCTCACCGATCTCGATGACGAGGCGAGCCTGACCCTCGGCAAGGTAGGCGGCCTCTTGGCTGTGGGTGTCCCACTTGTTCTCAGGCTGGCTTTCCTCGCTGATGGCCTCGTCGCGGGCCAGCGCCGCGGCTTTGGCCTGGCGGTCCAGTTCCTCGTGAAGTTCCTGGAGGATGGCGGTGCGCAGGGCTGATTTCGTCACGGGAGGCAAGTCTTCCCAACTCCTTTCCAGTAGGTTTTTTCTCTCGCGCCACTGAAGGCGGAGTAGCATCTTCACCCCAGTCCTGTCCGGCTTGTCAACGGGCATCCTGCATGGCGCGAAAAATCAGTTTCCTCAATTACAAGGGTGGCGTTGGTAAGACGTCCCTCATCGTCAACACGGCGGCTGCCCTCGCCAAGCTCGGCAAAAAGGTGCTCCTGTTCGATTTCGACACCCAGTCGAACGCCAGCATCTGGTTGTTGAAGCTCGAGCGTTGGAACAAGATCAACGCCACGGGAGACGGGGCCATCTACTCGATTTTCGATCCGGGCCGGGCACAGGTGAAGGATCTCGTGATCAAGGACGTGGTCGAAAGCAAGACGGGGGAGAAGCTCCTGCCCGGGCTCGATCTGGTACCGACGACCTTCAATCTTGTCGATCTGGAGAACGAGTACAACGGCGACCCGAAGCGTCCGCCGTACCTCGTGTTCTACGATCAGTTGGCCGCCATCGAGGCCAACTATGACTACATCCTGTTCGATTGCCCGCCGAACATCCTGCGCGCCTCGCAATGCGGGGTTTTCGCTTCCACCGAGATCTATGTGCCGGCCAACCCGGATGCCCTCAGCCTGATCGGTTTCACGCTGCTGATCGAAAAGCTGCAGAAGTTCCACCAGCTGTCCGCGAGTTTCCGCCGGGCAGGCATGGGACCGGCCGCGCAGGTGCACGGGATCATCTTCAACTCAATCAAGACTGGCGTGGACATCGAGGTGCCGAAGATGCGCATGCAGCTTCGGCTGAATCAGTTCAAGGCGGCGAAACGAGCCGCCCCCAATGCCAAGATCTTCGACACGCTGATCCGCGACGCGATGGTAGTGCGGCGGGCGGTGGCCCTGGGGCTGCCGGTCTCGCTGGTCAGCGCCGAGGCCACCGATGCGGGACCGGCCGGGGACAATGTCATCACGGACTATCGCAAGGTCGCGGGGGAGCTGGTCCAGCTGGTCCAATAGCGACCGCATGTCGCCGGCACCCGATTCGCGCGGGAGATGACTCCCGGCCTTCCGTACGCCTTTCCACCCACCCCTCCGATGAAATCCACCGCCAAAGACTGGGATGAAGTACGCAGCGCCTTTGCGACCTCCATCATGGTCGACACCGCGCTCAATAGCCTCGCCCAGAACCTCGATGGCCCGGAATGGCCGATCAAGGGTAAGGACGAAACGCCGGCGAAGTACATCGACCTCAATTTCGACGAAGCCGTCGAACTGCTGCAGCTGAAGGGGCAGAAGCCCGAACGCATGGATCAACTGATCTCCATCCTGCGGGAGACCCTCGCGTTCGACAGTCCGTTCGGAGAGATGGTCGAGCAGACTCAGGCGGCGTCGGAGCGGGACAACCCGCTGCGGAAGAACCTGGCCAAGCTCGGAATTCCGGAGAACTTCCCCATTGCCCTGACCGCGCTGGACGAAGGGACGCAGGAGTTCTGCAAGTTGGAGAAGCTGACCACGCTCGGGGAGTTTGCGGTCTTCGCGCAGTCGATGTCGCAAAACGTGATCGTCGGCGGCGACTTCAAGAAACTTCTCAATGCACTTTCCCACGTCGACGAGGGCGCGCTCGCGGAGGTTCTGCCTTTCCGCCGCGGGCACAAGGGGCTGCACCTAATCGAGGCCCTGGTGCAGGTGGCGCCACGGCCGGATGCCGCCAACCGGGTCGAAATGGCCACGAACTGGTTCCGCGACGACCTGGCGGCCCTGGAAAAGGACCTGGGCGCCGGCGGGACACTTTCACGTCACCTGGCCGGAATCGGCAATCCGGAGGTGGAGAAGCGGATCGCCGAACTGCTCCGGCCGCACCTGCGCGTGGCACTGCCGAAAGCGGCGCCGGAAAAGAAGAAGGGCGGGCTCTTCTCCTGGTTCAGCCGGAAGTAGCGCATGCCTGACCCAGCACCGATCCGCTTTCCGGTCGCCAAGCCCAAGCCGCCGGAGTTCCTGTCGCTGCGCAAGTCGCGTCCCGTGCAGACCCGCTCGCCGTTCGAGCGGGCGGAGGCGTTCGAAGCCGATCGGGAGCGCCTGAAGAAGCTTGAGGCGTCGGCGACGCGCCCACCCATCCCGGGAGCGACCGCACCCGATCCGGCCGCCACGCAGAAGCTGTTGCGGGAACTCGAGGCCTCCCTGGCGGATCGCGAGCGCCGTTTGGCGGAGTTC
The DNA here is from genome assembly GCA_016222805.1 of Verrucomicrobiota bacterium. GTDB lineage: Bacteria > Verrucomicrobiota > Verrucomicrobiia > Opitutales > Opitutaceae > ER46. The sequence goes on from JACRQG010000011.1 coordinate 543,556, forward strand.
GAGGCCCGGGCGGCGGATTACGAACGGGACCTCGCCAACCTTGCCGAGCGGGAGCGAGACCTCGCCGAGGCCGAGGCGCTGCTGGCGGCCCGCGAGCGCCTGGCGAATGCCTCGCGTCGCATCGCCGCTCCCAGTCCGGCGCCGGTGGCGGTTTCCGCGGAGGAGAAGCAGGCCCTGGAGGAATTGCGCGCGGAGTTGGAACGCCAGGAAGAGAGCCTGAAAGAGGCGAAACAGGCGCTGCGGGAACGCGAACAGTTCCTCGACGAGTCCGAGGCCAAACTTTTCGAAAAGGTCCAGGCGCAGCAGGAAAAAGAGATCGAACTCGAACAGCGGGACGAGGACATGAAGGCGCGCGAACGACGTCTGCGGGAGCGGGAGGCGGCCGTGGATCCCGAGGCCGCTGCCCGGCTGAAGGCCGACGACGAGAAGGCCCGGCAACGGGACGAATTCAACGAGTAGGTTCCCGGCGGCGCCGGGCGAAAAAAAGCGCCCGCCGGGAACTGGCGGGCGCGGAGGTGGGAAGAAAAGCGGGTCGAGCCTTCAGGCCACCGCTTTCGGAATCTCCGCAGCGAGTTCGACCGGGTGCGGATGGTTGCGTTTGACCCGGTGAAGCTGATGCCGTCGCTGCAGCATCCGGTCGAGCTTGTCGATCAGCATTGAGACGGCCTTGTGACATTCGTCGGCCTGAACGGAGGCGTTCATGTCGGGACCGTGAATCTGGATGTGGCCTTTGGCGGTGAACTGCATGCCAACCGCGGGGCTACGGTCGCATTCCAACTCCACGCGGAGCCGAACAATGCGCTCCTCGTGGCGAAACAGACGCTCGGCTTTCTCGCGCACGTACGTCTTGAGGGACGGAGTGAGTTCGAGGTGGATGCCGGAGACGATCAGTTCGTGGTGGTTTTGGCTGTTCATGTTTCTACGTATGGGTTCGTTTGAAACAGGGCCGGGAATTCTTCCGGCTCTGTGGAAAAAACGCGCTCCTCCGCTCTCCCGCCGCCATGCCCGATCCCGGGAAACACCTTGCCTCGTATTCTGCCGTCGTCGTGACGGGGGGATCTTCCGGGATTGGAAAATCGTTCATTGAGCTGGGGGCGAAGCTGAATCCGGAACTCGTTTTTTGCAACCTCTCCCGGCGATCTCCCGGGGAAAAAATCGCCTCCCTCCTGGGAAAAAGATTGAACCATTTTGGGTGTGACCTGTCGCGCGCGGGCGAGGTCAGGCGGGCGGCCGAAGCGGTCCAGTCCTGGCTGGAGAAGGCGGTTCCCGAAGGGCGCATCCTGCTCATCAATAACAGTGGTATCGGCGCGTTTGGGGAGTTCCCGCAGCCGAATCTCGAGCGCCAGCTTGAGATCGTGGACCTGAATGTACGGGCGGTCGTCGAAATGACGGGGTGTTTCCTGCCCCTGTTGCGGCGTCGGGGAGGGGGCATCATCAATGTGGCCTCGACCCTGGGTTTCTTCCCCGCGGCGTTTTCTGCAACCTATTCGGCATCCAAGGCCTTCGTGCTGCATTGGAGTCTCGCGCTGAGGGAGGACTTGCGTGGTTCAGGGATACGGGTGCTGGCGCTCTGCCCGGGAACGACCTCCACCGAGTTCTTCGCGGCGGCCGGGCAGGGGCAGGGGGCGGTGGTGGGCGTGCTGACCCATCAGCCTGACGAGGTGGCCAGGAAGGCCCTGAGCGCGCTGGCGGCCAACCGGGCGCTGGTGGTCCCGGGCGGGGTCAACGGCCTGTACACGACCCTCGGGGCTCGCCTGCCCAAACGTTGGGTGGCTGGCCTGGCCGGGGACCTGATGCGCCGCCTGCGACGGACACCGAATCACGAATGAACGGCGCCGAACCGGAGTATCCCGACCTGTTCGCGCGCCGGGCCTGTGCCTGGCCCCGACGACCGAAGGAGACTCCGCGCGTGCGTCTGATTCGACCCGAGGAGGTGCCGGCTTGGATTGTGTTCGAGGACGAACAGTTGCTCGTCGTCAACAAGCCGGGGGATGTGGTGTGCCATCCGTCGAAGGCGGGTCCATGGTCGAGTCTGGTCGGTGCCCTGCGCGAATACAGCGGGCGACCGACCGTGCACCTGATGTTCCGACTGGACCGCGAGACCAGCGGCGTGGTCGTGCTCGCCAAGGACCCCGACACCGCCAGCCGACTGCAGCGGGCCATGCAGTCCCGTCGAATCGGCAAGAAATACCTGGCAATCCTCTGCGGACGGCTCGCTGGCGCGGTGACCGTGGATCGCCCGCTGGGCGACGACGTGACCAGCCCGGTATTTCTGAAGTCGGCGGTGGTGGAGACAGGGGAGGGGCAGGCGGCCGTGACGGAGTTTCAACCCCTCGGGCATTCTCCCGACGGCAGCTTCACGCTGGCACAGGTATTTCCCGCCACGGGCCGGAAACACCAGATTCGGGCGCACGCCCAGTGGCTCGGGCATTCGCTGGTTGGGGACAAGATCTACGGCCCCGATGCGAGACTCTACCTGGACTTCATCGATCGGGGTTGGACGCGGGAATTGGAAGAGAAGCTCCTGCTGTCGCGCCAGGCGCTTCATTGTGCCGAGATCGACCTCCGCCCCGCGGGACTACCGTGGGTGTTCGCGGCGCCGTTAGCCGCCGACCTTGTGGACTTCTGCCGGACGCGCGCGATTGTCGGTGCGCCGGTGCCGGCCTGAGGGAAACCGAACTGGACGGTCAGCGCTTCCCGCGGGCACGGGGCCGAGGTTTCTCGTCCTCGTCGTCCGAGGACTCCTCCTCGTCATCGTCTTCGCCGTCCTTTTCCTTGTCCTTGTCTTTGTTCTCGTCGTCGTCGCCTTCCTCCTCGTCCTCGTCCCACTTCAGCGACTCGTCGTTCTTCAGCTTCTCCTCCTCCTCCTCGTCGAGTTCGGGCAGATCGTCGTCATCGCTCTCCTCTTCGACGCCCTTGGCGGGTGCTTCCTCGTCGGGATCGTAGCCTGCCGGCATGTAGTCGAGAATGGCGGTCAGTTCCTCGAAGCAGTGAACCGCCTTGCCCTGGATGAAGCTGCTGTTCTGGTCCTCGCGGATTTCGTCCTCCACCTCGTCCACGGTGAGCTTGGATTCGAACTTGAACAGGTCATTGAGCATCTTCACGCGGCAGCGCGTGAGGTGATCGAGCAGATCGGCGTAGGGGCCGTTTTCCTCGTCAAGGATGTCCGGTAGCGCAAAGAGCTTCTCGTCCGACTCGAACAGGGACTCCTTCATGCGTCGCAGCCGGACCTTTCCGTGGCCGAGATCCTTGTCGATGCGGAACGGGATGAAGGCAGCCTCGAAGACGTCCTGGTCGAAGCCATAGTCCCGCAGGGGATCCACGAGCTCTACGAGATACTGCACTTGGCGCGGATCGACGATGCTCAGGCCGTCCACATCCCAGCGAACCGGGTCGCTGGTTTCGGCGACCCACCAGTTATGATCGTCGCCGAGGCGAACAACAACCCAGTCTAGAGCGGAGATAGCTTTGGCCATGGAAATTCGGAGGGAATTTTCGCGCAGCGTGCGAGCCGAGTTTCAAAAAACAAGCACAAAAGCGCCGTTTGCGACAGAGATGCTGAGATGGTGCTCCGGCGCCGGAAAATCCTCGATTTGCGAGGGTTCGGATATTTGCGATCCTTGCCAAACGCGGAGCCGGATTCCAGCCTCGGGGATCATGGGGAGATATTACGAATCGTTGGCGCGGCCCTGGATTTTCCGCCTCGACTGCGAGCGCGCGCACGAGCTGGCGGTGGACGCCATGGCAATGCTGGCGGCGCTCGGTCCGGTGCGTGGTCAGTTCGAGCGCTGGGTCCAGCGCGGCTGGAGGGGCGCTCGTCCGATCGAGGTGCTGGGTCTCAAGTTTCCCAACGCTGTCGGGCTGGCGGCGGGTTTCGACAAGGATGCGCGCGCGTGGCCGGCTGCGGCGGCCCTGGGGTTTGGTCATGTCGAAGTGGGCACCGTGACGGCGCTGGCCCAGCCGGGAAATCCAAAGCCGCGCGCCTTCCGCTACCCGGAGGAGGAGGCGGTGATCAACCGGATGGGCTTCAACAATCCCGGGGCCGAGGCGATGGCGGCTCTCCTCGCCCGGCAACCGCCGGTGGGGTCGCGGCGCATCCCCCTGGGAATCAATCTCGGCAAGTCAAAGGTGACGGACCTCGAGCGGGCGACGGCCGACTACCTGGCGAGTTTCCGGCTCCTGGCCGACTACGCCGACTACATCGTGCTCAATGTTTCGAGCCCGAACACCCCGAACCTGCGGCAGCTGCAGGACGAATCGCGGCTGCGCGAGTTGCTGGCCGAAGTCACGTCCGCCAATCGGGCCCGCGTCGTCCAGGCGGGTGGGCGCCGGGTGCCCATCCTGCTGAAGATTGCGCCGGATCTCACCTGGCCCCAAATCGACGCGGTGCTGGGCGTCATCGCCGAGCACGGGCTCGACGGGATCATCGCCACGAACACGACGCTCGCGCGGCCGGGCCGGTTTGCGAGCGTGAACGAGGCCGGAGGCCTGAGCGGGGCTCCCGTGCGGCAGCGCTCGACCGAAATCATCCGCTATCTCGCGCGAGCCACGCACGGGCGGCTTCCCATCATCGGTGTCGGCGGAATCGTCGACGCGACCTCGGCGGCCGAGAAGCTCGATGCCGGCGCCGCGCTCGTGCAAGTCTATACGGGCATGATTTATCGCGGACCGTTCTTTGCGGCGGATCTCGCGCGGGCTCTGGTGGAGCGGCAGATTCGGTAAGGCGGTCGGCCCTCAGCCGAATCGCACTCCGCTCTCGCCATCGTCGCGGCTGCTCTTCATAAGACCGGCTTTCCCAACCATGCCCACGTACGAATACGCCTGCAAAAACTGCGACCACGAGTTCGAGCAGTTCCAGTCGATGCGCGACGAGCCGTTGAAGAAGTGCCCCGAGTGCGGCAAGAACTCGTTGCGGCGCAAGGTGGGACGAGGAGCCGGTCTGATTTTCAAGGGCTCCGGCTTCTACATCACCGACTACAAGAATAAGGGAACGGGCGCCTCCAAGACGAGCGACCCGAAGCCGGGTGGCGATGCCAAGCCGGCGCCGAGCACCACGGCGGCGGGTGCGTCCGGGGCGGCAAAGAATTCGGCTCCGGCCACCAAGTCATAAGGGGTCCCATGAGCGCCAAGATCGACCGGGCCCGTCATGGCCCCAGCTGGGCTGAAGTAATCCTCGGGGCGGCCCTCAGCGTTATTCTGGGAGCGGTGTTGGGCGCGGTCCTGCTGATCGTCCGTCCGGTGGCCAAGGAACCCACCAAGGCAGAAGAACGCGTCAGGGGAGTCGTCTACTACACGGAAGGCTCCCGGGACCCCGGCAAGGCCAGACAGGCGCTGCAGAAGCGCAAGGCCTTCGTCGAAGGCCAGTCGATCTCGTTGGTGGAGGAGGAACTCAATGCCCTGGCGAATCCGGGGGCGGCGACGCCGCCGCCGGCGGGCAAGGCGCCGGAGAAGGGCAAGGCGGCCGACAAGGGAAAGACGGCGGAAAAATCCAAGGAAGCGGAGAAGCCGGCCGGAGGTGGAGGGATGCTCGCGGTGGGAGCCCCCGTGTTTCGCCTGCGCGACGGTCAGTTGCAGATTGGAGTGCCGGTGACGGTGAATGCGCTGGACCTCGGCCTGAAGCTCGTGGCCCACGCCCGCGGTGGAATCGCCAAGCAGGGCGATGGTTTTCAGTTTGAGTTCGCCGAAATGTACCTGGGGTCCTGCCCCGTGCATCGTCTGCCGTTTCTCGGGAACTACGTGCGTGATCAGTTCATCGCGGCGCAGACGCTTCCGGAGGATGTGAAGGCCTCGTGGGCGAAGCTCGCCTCCGCCAAGATTGAAGGAAACCTCCTGAAACTGACGATGCCGTGATCCGCCGGCTGCTCCTGTGCCTCGTCGCGGGCGGGGCGGGTGCCGTCCCGGGCGGGGCGGCTGCGGAACCACGTCCGGTGCTGGTGCAGAGCGCACCGGGACGCTTTGAGGTGGCGGCCTCGGATCCAACGGTGGCCCATGCCGTCGCCGCTGCCGCCGAGGAAGCCTGGGCGCACCTGGCGCAGCCGCTCGATTTGCCGGCGGCGTTCTCTTCGCCGGTATTCGTGCGGGTTTCGGATCGGGGTGACGCGAGTCTGACCGACGCGCCGCACCGGGCGGTGGTCGAGCCCGGGGGAGTGGTGACACTGCGCCTTCCCTTTGGCGCCTGGCAGGACGGTTCGCTGCACCGGGCCTTGATTCACGGGCTGCTCACGAGGCTCGGGGTCGCCTGGTTCGGCGGCAGCGTGGTTCCGGTGGTGCCGCGTTGGCTGGAAGTGGCGTGCGCCGCGTGGTGGGAGACGAGACTCAATCCGGCGCAGTTCGACGCGTGGAGGCAGAGGGCGGCGGGAACGACGCCGCCGGGCATCGCGGCCATCCTCGACTGGCGGCGGGAGGGGCCGCCGCCGTTACGGGCGCGGGAAGGCGCGCTCGGGTTGTTCCTCTTTCTCCAGGCCGAGTCAGGCCGCGACGGGGAATGGTTGCACCTCGTGCGCCGACTCCTCGCCGGGATGGACCCGCAGGCGGCGCTGGCGGCCTGTTACCCCGGCCGATTCCACGGGGTTGAGGCCCGGGAGTTCTGGTGGCAGACGGGATGGCACCACCACAGCCGGGTGCGGGCACTGCCGGTGATCGAGGCGGCCGAGTCCCGCTGGCTGCTGTCCGCGCTGGCCCGGTTCGTGTTCGCGGGGCCGGAGGCGAGCGTCGATCGGCTCCTGCCTTTGGCCGCGGTGCTCGAGCGGCGGGCGGAGCCACTGGTGGCGGCGGAGATCGCCCGGCGGGCAGCCGAGTTGGAGCGACTGGTGCCGGCGCTGCATCCCTTCTACCGCAATGCAGGACTCTCGCTGGCGGAAGCGCTCGGTTCCGGCGCAGGCCCGAAGGAAGCCGCCAAGATCGCGGCGCGGTGCGCGGCCTTCGCGCAGGACTGGAAGGCCGGGCTCGATCTCGAGGCGGCGGCGAACGCCGCCCTGGACGCCCTGGAATCCCGCAGCGCGGGCCGCGACGGGTCGGATCCCGGGTAAGACTTGCTCGCCGGGTCGGCCGCCGCGCACACTCCCCGCGTGTCGAAGAGCTTCAAGAACATCAGCGTCGTCGCGGTGGCGACCATGGCCTCGCGCGTGCTGGGCTTGGGGCGCGACATGCTGGTGACCATGGTGTTCGGCGTGGAATCGCTCGCGTCCGCATTTTACACCGCTTTCACCCTGCCCAACCTGTTCCGCCGCCTGCTCGGTGAGGGGGCGTTGACGGCGGCGTTCGTGCCGACCCTGAGCGAGGAGTTGAAGGCGCGGGATCGCCGCGGGGCCTTTGCGTTGGTGAACCAGGTGTCGACGTGGCTCCTGGTGGTGAGCGGGGGAATTGTCGCGCTGGCGATGGCGCTGCTCGCGCTTTTTCCCCGGGCCGCGGGACGACTGCAAGCGGCGGGCGTGGAGTCCGATACCGTGCAGCGCTGGGTCGAGGCGGCGGACCTCGGCGTGATTCTCTTTCCCTACCTCGTGTGCGTGTGCCTCGCCGCCGCCTTCAGCGCCGCGCTGCAGACCCTCGGGCGATTCGTTGAGCCGGCGCTTTCCCCGATTTGGCTGAATGTGGCGATGATCACCTTGCTGGCAGGCGGCGCCTACGGCGGCTGGGCGGCCAGCGCCGGGGGCGCCATGCTCTGGTTGTGCGCGGGAGCGCTGGGGGGCGGGTTTCTGCAGATGATGGTGCCCGCGCTGGCCTTGGCGCGCGAAGGCTGGCGGCCAAGATTCGATCTCGGGGTCAACGAGCCGTTCCGGCAAATCGTGCGACTGATGGCGCCGACGCTGTTCGGATCCGCCATCTACCTCATCAACATCTCCGTCTCGCGGTTTCTCGGGTTGTCACTGAACGACTCCGCCGTGGCCACGCTCAACCTCGCGACGCGATTGATGGAGCTGCCCATCGGCGTCTTCACGGTGGCGGTCTCCACCGTCGTCTTCCCGCTCATCGCGCGGCATGCCGCGGCGGGGGAGTGGACCCAACTCGCGGGGTCGTACCGCAAGGGACTGCGGCTGATCCTGGTGATCAACGTGCCGGCGGCGGTGGGGCTGATGGTGCTGGCAACCCCGATCATCCGGGTCCTGTTTCAGCGGGGCGCGTTTGACCGGGGCGACACCGCCGCGATGGCGCCCGTCCTGGTGGTCTTTGCCCTGGGCCTGCCGCTGCTGTCGTTTGTCAACATCGTGCTCCGGGCGTTCTATGCGCTCAAGGACACCGGCACGCCCGTCCGCGCTGCGGCGCTGAGCTTCGTGGTCAACCTCGCCTTGAGCCTCCTCTTGATGGACCGGCTGGGGACGGTGGGCCTGGCGGTGGCGAGCAACGCGGCGATTCTGGTGCAGGCCGTTTACCTGCAGCGACAGCTCACCCGGAAGCAAGCGGGCCTGGCGTTTCTTCCCGTGATGGGAGACCTGATCAAGGTGGTGGCGGCGGCGGGAGTGATGGGGCTGGTGGTGGCCGGGGGGTGGCACTTGTGGACGATGTGGACGCGGGATGGATCCGTGGTGACGGCGTTCGGCCTGCTCCTTGTCATCGTGACAGGTATCGCGGTGTACGGGGGGCTGGTGTGGACATTACGGATTGAAGGGCGCGACGATCTGGCGGCGGTGCTGGAAAAGGTGCGCGCCCGGATCGGCTGATCCTCATGAATCTGAAACGGGACTGGTTTCTGATCGGCATGGTCGCAGCCACGGTGCTGGCGTGGTGGCTGCCGGAGCCGGGGGCGGTCGGTGGCTGGCTTCATCCCGAACTGCTGACCAAGGCGGGAGTGGCGCTGATCTTTTTCCTGCACGGCCTGACCCTCTCGTTCGCGTCCCTGCGGGCGGGGGCCCTGAACTGGCGCCTGCACGCGGTCGTGCAGGGATGTACGTTCGTGCTGTTCCCGATCCTCGGGTTGGGGCTGATGTTCCTCCTGGAGGGAAGGACCGGGCCGGAACTCACCCTCGGCGTCTTCTTCCTCTGCGCCTTGCCGTCGACGGTATCCTCCTCGATCGCGATGACCGCCACGGCGCGCGGCAACGTTGCCGGGGCGGTGTTCAATGCGACGCTGTCGAGTCTGCTCGGCATCGTGGCCACGCCGCTGTGGGTGGCCTTGGTGACCCAGACGACGGGCGAGGTGCGCCCCATCGGCCCGGTGATTGTGGACCTGCTGCGATGGCTGGTGCTGCCGCTCGGGATCGGTCAGGTGCTGCGCCCGTGGCTCGGAACGTGGGCGGGCCGGCACAAGGGAGGAATCAGCGTGGTGGACCGGCTGACCATCCTCATGCTGGTCTACACCTCGTTCTGCGACTCCTTCAAAGACGACCTTTGGACCCGCCACGGCCTGGCTCCGGTGCTGTTGGTCAGCGGGCTCTGTGTCGCGCTCTTCGCCCTGGTACTGGCAATCACCTCCTGGCTGGCGCGGGCCCTGGGCTTGCCGCGGGAAGATCGAATCGCGGCCATCTTCTGCGGTTCGAAAAAGACCCTCGCCTCGGGAGTGCCCATGGCGAAGTTGATATTTGGCGCCCATCCCGGTTTGGGGATGATCCTCTTGCCGATCATGATCTATCACCCGCTGCAGCTCCTCGTCGGCGGGGTGCTGGCGCAGCGGTGGAGTCGCGACGATTAGGGGAGTGGCGAAAGTGGTCCGCCACGGCGGAGGGAGATTTGCGTTTGGAGCAGAATCGCGGGAGAGTCGCATCATGGAGAAGACGCAAGAGGCAGGTGCCGTGCGGCATAACGAAGCGGAGCAGCGTTTCGAGATCGCGGTCGGCACCAGCCTGGCCGTGGCCGAGTACACGCGGAACACCGACGGCATCGTCATGACGCACACGTTTGTACCTCCGGATCTGCGTGGACGGGGCTTGGCGGAGCGGTTGGTGCGGGCGGCCCTGGAGCACGCGCGGGCCCAGAACTGGCGGGTGGTGCCGGCCTGTTCATATGTGGCCGGGTTTATCGAAAGACACCCTGCCTACCAGGACTTGCGGGCGGGGCGCTAATCCGCCGACATCGATCGCGTGATGCAAGCCCTGCCACCTTCCCAACTGCTCGAGGCCCTGCACTGGCGTTACGCCACCAAGAAGTTCGATCCGAACCGGGTGATTCCCGCCGAAACGTGGGATGCCCTCGAACAGGCCCTGGTGCTCACGCCTTCGTCGATCGGGCTGCAGCCGTGGCAGTTCGTGGTCGTGACGAATCCCGAGAAAAAGGAGGCGCTGGCCGCCGCATCGTACCGACAGGCGCAACCTCGCGATTGCTCGCACCTGGTCGCCTTCGCGGTGCGGCGGGATCTCGACGCGGCGCACGTGGACCGGCACGTCGCCCGCATGGCGTCCGTTCGCGGGATCACCGTGGAGTCGCTGGCGAAGTTCCGGAGCATGACCATGGGCAACCTCGATCGGGCGCGCGCGGCGGGCACCTTGGACACCTGGCAGGAACACCAGGTTTACATCGCCCTCGGGCAGTTCATGGCCAGTGCCGCGTTGCTCGGTGTGGACACCTGCCCGATGGAAGGAATCGAGGCGGAGCGATATGATGCGATCCTCGGCTTGGTTGGGAGCGGGTACACCACCGCGGTAGCCTGCGCCGCTGGCTACCGGATGGCGGATGACAAGTACGCGACCATGCCGAAAGTGCGGTTCCCCGCGGCTGAGGTGATTCGGCGGGAGGCGTAGCGACGTTTTCGGGAAAGGCGGTCAATCGGCCATCCTTCAGCGGAAGACGGCCGCGCGCCCGGAGGCATCGAGTTCACGCCGCTGCCCTGGAGCGAGATCGCCGAGAACAAGGTCGCCGATGCGGACCCGCACCAGTCGCAGCGTCGGGTGGCCGATGGCGGCCGTCATGCGGCGGACCTGACGGTTCTTTCCCTCGGTCAACTCGAGGGACAGCCAGGCGTCGGGCACGGATTTCCGGAATCGCACCGGAGGCGTGCGAACGGGGAGCGAAGGCGGCTCGTCCAGCAGGCGAACCTGGCAGGGGCGGGTGACGAAGTCGCCCACGCGCAGGCCCCCTTGGGCGAGGCGCCGGAGAGAGGCGGAATCGGGTACGCGCTCCACCTGCACCCAGTATTCGCGGCGATGGCCGTGCTGCGGATCCAGCAGACGGGAATTGAGGCCGGGTTCGTCACTCAACAACAGGAGGCCCTCTGAATCCGCGTCGAGCCGGCCCAGCGGATAGACTCGGGGCGGCAGCCCGAAATCGGCCAGGCAGCGCCAACGCGATCCCGGTTCGGGAGTGAACTGCGACAACACCCCGTAGGGCTTGTGGAAAGCGAGGAGCACGCCCGGTGAGTGGCGGGGGCGAGCGCCCTTGGCAAGTACGGGTGGGGCGGAGACGGCCTCCCGGGCCGCACGGGGCCGACCTGACGGCGGCTGGCCGGTTCGTCCGCGTCGGGTGCTTGCCACCCGTTCTGGACTCCCGCCAGACTCTGCGGATGCGCGCGATTCAACTGCTGGCGGCCGATCAACTCGCGGTGGTGGACGTTCCGCCGAAGGCGGCCGGACCGGGCGAAGTGGTGGTGGCTGTGCGCGCGGCGGCACTCAATCATCGCGACGTGTGGATCAAGTCGGGCAAGTATGCGGGGCTGAAGTGGCCGTGTGTTCCCGGGTCCGACGGCGCGGGCATGGTGCAGTTTGTGGGCGAAGGCGTGGACTCCGCCTGGATCGGCCGGGAGGTGATTCTCAACCCTTCGCTGGCGTGGGGCGAAGACGAGCGGGCGCAGGGGAGCGGCTTTGAAATCCTCGGCCTGCCGCGCGACGGCACGCTGGCGCAGGAGGTCGTCGTACCGGCCGAGCAACTGGCGGAGAAGCCACGACACCTTACGTGGGAGGAGGCGGCGGCACTGCCGCTGGCCGGGCTGACGGCTTACCGGGCGGTCGAGAAGCGGGCGGCCGTGAAACCGGGCGAACGGGTGCTGGTGACCGGAATCGGAGGCGGCGTGGCGGTTTTCGCCCTGCAATTTGCGGTGGCGGCGGGGGCGGAGGTGTGGGTGACGTCAAGTTCGGGGGCGAAGATCGCGCGCGCCGTGGAGTTGGGGGCGCGGGGCGGTTTCGACTACACGAACCCGGAGTGGGCGACGGCGGCCCTGCGCGCGCCGGGAGCCTTCGATGTCGTGATCGACAGTGCGGGAGGAGAGGGATTCGGCCGGTTGATTGACGTGAACGCGCCCGGCGGCCGCCTGGTCTTCTTCGGGGCGACCCGGGGCGACGCCGCCCTGCCGATGCGCAAGGTCTTCTGGCGGCAGTTGACGCTGCTCGGGACAACCATGGGATCTCCGGCCGACTGGCAGGCGATGTTGGCACAAGTGGCGGCGGCGGGGATCCGACCGGTGGTTGGGGCCGTGTATCCGATGGGCCAGGCGGAGCGCGCGTTTGCGCTGATGGAAGAAGGCGGGCAGTTCGGGAAGATCGTGTTGCGGATCGAAGCGTGATTCGTGCTTGGCGCGGGACGGGGCGGTTGGGAGAAAGGGCGTTCTCCAATGACCCACTCCCCGAATCATTTCGCGTGCATAATGGCCGGAGGCAGCGGCGAGCGTTTCTGGCCGATGAGCCGCGCGCGGACGCCCAAGCATCTCCTGAAACTCCTCTCGGACCGCACGCTCGTGGAGGAGACCGTCCGGCGGGTGGCTCGTGTGGTTCCTCCGGAGAACATCTTCGTCCTGACCAATGCCGTGCAGTTGCCCGCCACGCAGGCGGCGCTGCAGGGGTTGATCCCGGCCGGGCAGATCATCGCCGAGCCGGCCAAACGGGACACGGCGCCGGCGGCGGCCCTGGCAACCGCGCTTGTCCGGGCGCGCGGAGGAGAGGAGGCGGCCCTCGCCCTGTTGCCCGCGGACGCCTACATCGCGGATCAAGCGGGCTTCGCGCGGCAGCTCGCCGCGGCTTTGCCGCGGGCTGCCGGCGGCGACGCGATTCTTACGATTGCGATCAAGCCGGATCATCCGGCGACCGGGTTCGGCTACCTGGAGATGGGACCGGAAACGACCCGGAGCGAGGCCGGGGTGTTTCGCCAGGTCCGGCGTTTCGTGGAGAAACCCGACGTCGCGAAGGCGGCTGCCTACCTCGCGAGTGGCAATCATGCCTGGAACGCCGGGATGTTCTTCTGGAGCGTGCGCACCTTTCTGCGGGAGGCGCGGGCGCACGCACCGGCGCTGGCTGATTTCATTGCGGGATTTCCGCAGGGAGACTTCTCCGGCTTCCTGGCGGCGCGTTTTCCAGCGCTGCCGAAGATCTCCGTCGATTACGCCATCATGGAAAAAGCCGGGGCCGTGGAGACGCTGCTCGCCGGATTCGATTGGGATGACGTGGGGTTGTGGACGGCCCTGCCAAAGCATCTCCAGTCGGATGGAGCGGGCAACGCACTGCGCGGCGCCGTGGTCGTGGCGCAGGCCGCCAACAACATCGCCGTCAGCAACGGACGGACGATCGCCCTGTGCGGCGTGAAGGACCTCGTGGTGGTGGAAACGGCCGATGCCGTGCTGGTCTGCCACCGCGATGCGGTGCAGGACATCAAGCAAATCGTGCAGCAACTGCCACCGGCCCTGCAATAGAGGGCCGGGTTCGGCTCCCGCCGCGCGGCCGCGGGACCCAAGTCTCCCGCGGCAGCCGACAACCGTCCGGGCTCAGTCTGCGGACTTGGACGCGCGGGCGAGTTTCCGACGATCGACTTCCTTCAACACCCGCTTGCGCAGGCGGAGGTTCTTCGGGGTGACCTCGACGAACTCGTCGGCCGCGATGTACTCAATGGCGCGCTCGAGCGACAGCTTGGTGGCCGGGGTCAGGCCGGTTGCCACGCCTTCGCCCTGCGAGCGGAAATTGGTGAGCTTCTTCTCGCGCACGGCATTGACGGCGATGTCCTCGTTTCGCGGGTTTTCTCCCACGATCATGCCCTCGTAGACCTGCTCGCCGGGGCCGACGAAGAGCTTGCCCCGCTCCTGGCACATCACGAGCGCGTACGTCGTGGTTTCGCCGGCCTCGGTGGCGATCAGGGTGCCGGTGAGGCGGGTCAGGACTTCGCCGGCATGGGGGCCGTACTCCTTGAACAGGTGGCTCATCACGCCTCGGCCGCTCGTCATGTTGACGATGTCGATCTCCATCCCGATGAGGCCGCGGGTTGTGATTGTCGCCTCAACCATGGTGGAGTGCGGGTGCTTCTCCATGTTCGTCATCTGACCCTTGCGGTTGGCGAGGTTCTGCATCACGGCGCCGACGCACTCGTCCGGAACCTCGATCCAGACGGTTTCATAGGGTTCATGGCGTTTGCCGTCGACGAGGCGCTCGATGACGGTCGGGCGGGAGACGAGGAACTCGTAGCCCTCGCGGCGCATTGTTTCGGCGAGCACCGCGACCTGCATCGCCCCGCGGGCCTTGACGGTGTAGACGCCGGCCTTGTCGCTGTCCTCGACGCTGATGGAGACGTTGGTTTTCAGCTCGCGGAACAGTCGTTCGCGCAGCTGGCGCGACGTGACGAGCTTGCCTTCCTGTCCGACGAGGGGGCCGTCGTTGACGCAGAACTGCATCTCCAGCGTCGGGGGATCGATCTGGGTGAACGGCAGTGCGTGGCCGTTCTCGTCGACGGTCAGGGTATCGCCGATGTCCACGTCCTCGAAGCCGGACAGGCCGACGATGTTGCCGGCGATGCCCGCGACGGATTCCTGGGTCGCGAGGCCCGAGTACTCGAAAACCTTGGTGATCTTGGAGCGGATGCGCTGGCCCGTGGAATGGCGGACGGTGAAGACCGTGTCCCCGACATTGACCCGACCGGCGAGGATCTTCCCGACGGCGATTCGGCCCACGTAGTCGCTCCAGTCGATGTTGGAAACGAGCATGTGGAAGGGATCGTTCGGCTTGGCGAAGGGCGGCGGCACGTGGTCGAGGATCGTCTCGAAGAGCGGTGTCATGTCCTTCTTCTCGTCGCCGAGATGGTACATCATGTAACCATCGCGGCCGGATCCGTAGACGACCGGGGCGTCGAACTGCTCCTCGGTGGCGTTCAACTCCATCAGGAGTTCGAGCACCTTGTCATACATCTTGGCCGGCTCGGCGTTCTCACGATCGATCTTGTTGATGACGATGACGACCTTGAGTCCGTGCTGCAGGGCCTTGCGGAGCACGAAACGGGTCTGGGCCTGCGGGCCGTCGTAGGCGTCGACCACGAGCAGGACACCGTCCACCATCCGAAGGGCGCGTTCGACCTCGCCGCCGAAGTCCGCGTGTCCGGGGGTGTCGACGATGTTGATGATCTTGTCCTTCCAGTGGACGGAGGTGTTCTTGGCCTTGATGGTGATGCCCTTTTCGCGCTCGAGGTCCATGGAGTCCATGGCGCGCTCCTCGACCTGCTGGTTGGCGCGGAAGACACCGCCCTCCTTGAGGAGCTTGTCGACCAGGGTGGTCTTCCCGTGGTCAACGTGGGCGATGATGGCGATATTGCGGATGCTCTGGTTCATGGGCGGACGGCCGGCGGCAGTTGGAAAAGGATCCAACGTGCCGACCGCAACCGGTGAAAGCAAGGCAAGGTTTTGGGCCGACCAAAACCCAAATCTGGCGGCGACTTAACGAAGGAAGGCGCGCTCCTTGAACCAGTACAACAACTGCTCCGCCCACGGCGGGGCCTCGCGACCCGGTCGACCGAAGCCAAGGCCGTGCGGCCCTTTCTCGTAGATGTGCAGCGAGAACGGAACCCCGGCGCGGCGCAGGGCGGAGGCGAAGAGGAGAGCGTTTTCCACCGGCACGGACTTGTCCTCAACCGTGTGCCAGACGAAGCACGGCGGGGTGTCCTTCGTCACCTGCAGTTCGTTGGACAGGGAACGCACGAGGTCCGGCGGCGGGTTGTCGCCCAGGAGATTGCGCCGCGATCCGGTATGGGCGTGTTCGAGGAGGGAGATCACCGGGTAGCAGAGGATGCCAAGGTCGGGCCGGGAGCTTTCACGCTCGACCGGGTCGGCAGCCTCCGGCTTGCCGGCATCAAAGTGCGTGACGAGGGTCGAGACGAGGTGCCCGCCCGCCGATGAGCCGATCACGCCGATCCGGGCCGGATCCAGGCCGTCGCGACGGGCGAACGTGCGGACCAGGCGCAGCGCGCGGGCGGCATCCCCGAGCATGATCGGATGGCGGTAGCCGTTGGATCCGAGTCGGTACTTGAGGACGTAGGCGGTGATGCCCTGGGCGGCGAACCACTCGGCATAGCCCGTGCCCTCGTGCTCCGCGAGGCTGCCGTATCCTCCGCCCGGAAGGATGAGCATGGTGGCGCCGTTCTTCTTGGCGGCGGCGGCAGGGAACGGCGTCAGCGTGGGGATATCCTGTGGACGCTGGCCTAGGGCGCCGGGCGCATCACCCTCCCACAGCCGAATTGGCCCCAGGATGAGCGGGTAGGGAGTCGGACCCTGGGAGGCTGCCTTCTTTTCGGCGGCGAAAAGAGGGCAGGCCACGACAGCGGCAGCGACAAAGGGGAGCAGGGAACGGGCGAAGAACGGGGCTTGGGCCATGAGGAATCTCTGGGCATGGAATCGGGCCGCGGCAACTCCATAGCCGGGAAGCCGGCCTGGGTTCGTTTGCAACGCGGCAGGAGGTTACCTCCGGACGCGCGGCGTGAAGAACGGCATCGCTTCGATGGCGGGGGCGGACATGCTCACGCACAGACCTGAGGCGCGTCGCGCGTCCGGTCGCCCGTTCCGCTGCCAGAGTTGCCTGCTCACGTCCTTTTCCCCATGCGCGATTGCCCTCCTGGTGCCCCCGACAACCACGAGTCCCAAACCGTGCCCGCTGCGCAGAAACGGTTGGGACCCTCGAATGGCCCTCGCGACGAGTACGGTCGAATCGAGCGCGACCTGATGGTGGCCTTGGCCGCGACGACCGTGTTGGAGACCGGCCTCCGTCTCTGCCTTGAGGCGTCGCTTCGCCTGCAGGGGCTGGACGCCGGCGGATTCTACTTGCGCGATGACGCGAGCGACGCGCTGGACCTCTCCTGTCACATCGGCCTGTCCCCGGAGTTCGTCGCGAGCGCAAGGAGCTTCGGGGTGGAAACTCCCCAGCACGCCTTGGTGCTCACGGGAAGACCGATTTACTCGCGCTATCCGGAGCTCGGGATGGCGGTGCCGGAGGCCCGGCGGCAGGCGGGCCTGCGGGCGTTCGGCATCATTCCCATTGAGGATCACGGGCGGGTTGTCGGTTGTCTCTATGTTGCCTCCCGCACAGTCGAGGAGATTGGAGCCGAGGAACGACTGGCGCTTGAGACCATCGCGGCGGGTGCCGCCCAGGCGGTGGTGCGACTGCGGACCCAGGAGTCGCTGCGCGCGAGCGAGGCGAATTATCGTACGCTGTTCCATACGATCGAGGATCTGATCCTGGTCGCCGCGATTGACGGGCGCCTGCTCCATGGCAATGCGGCCGTGGAGCGGAAGCTCGGCTACGCCCCGGCGGAACTACAGAGGCTGACGGTGGCGGATCTGCATCCCGCGAACCTGCGGGAAGAGGCCGCGGTGATTCTCGCGGCAATGCTGCAGGGGGAACGGCAGACTTGTCCCCTGCCGCTGGCCCGCAAAGACGGGACCCTGTTGCCGGTGGAGACCCGAGTCTGGTTCGGGGAGTGGGCCGGGCAGCGATGCCTGTTTGGGATTTGCAAGGACCTCAGCGGCGAGCAGGAGGCACAGCAACGGTTCGAACGCCTTTTCCGCCACAACCCGATGCCCATGGCGCTGTCCAGCCTGCCCGATCGGCGGGTGGCGGACGTCAACGATGCCTGGCTGGAACTGCTCGGCTACGAGCGGAGCGAAGTGATTGGCAAGACGACCCGGGAGCTGGGAATCTTCGTCGACCCCCACCTGCTGGACGACATCGCGGTCCAGTTGCGGACGCACGGCTTCATCCAGGCCGTGGAGCTACGCGTGCGGGCCAAAGACGGCAGTCTGCGCGACGGGGTCTTTTCCGGGGAGATCTTCCACAGCCAGGGAAAGAGCTTCGTGGTCTCAGTGATGGTGGACATCACCGGTCGACGGCAAGCGGAGGCACTCCTGCGCGACCGATTGGAACTGCAGGACCAACTGACGAAGGTGGCGGCGTCGGTGCCGGGCCTGATTTGTGCGTTCCGCCTGCGGCCCGACGGGTCGGCGTGCATGCCCTTCGCGACCGACGCCATCGGGGACCTCTACGGTCTTACCCCCGCGCAGGTCCGGGAGGATTTCTCCCCGATTCTAAACTTGGTCCACCCGGATGACCGCGCGCAACTGGGGCGCAGCATCGCCGAGTCCGCTCGCACGATGCAGCCCTGGCACGACTCCTTTCGGGTTCTCCACCCGGTCAAGGGGCTCCGGTGGATGGAGGGGAATTCGGTCCCGAGGCCCGAGGCCGATGGTGGCATCCTGTGGCACGGTTTCGTGCAGGACATCACCGCGCGGAAACAGGCGGAGGAGGAGCTGCGGAATCGCGAATTCCTCCTCGGGGAGATGGGGCGGCTTGCCCGGGTGGGTGGATGGGAAGTGGACGCGGCGACCGGCCAGGGCCGGTGGACCGACGAGGTCGAGCGGATTCACGATTTCGATTCTCCGCAGGAACCCAGCCGGGAGATGGGATACCGGTTCTACCCCGGAGAATCGCGCCGGAAGATCGAGGCGGCGGTGGAGCGGGCGCTGAGCTCCGGCGAATCCTATGATCTGGAGCTTGAGTTTGTCTCGGCGAAGGGCGTGAGGAAATGGGTGCGGACCCAGGGGCTTCCCGTTGTCGAAGGCGGGCGGATCGTAAAGCTGCGCGGCACGCTTCAGGACATCACCGAACGCAAGCGGGCGGAAGCTCGGGTGGCCCGGGAACGGCGGCGCACCGAGTTCCTGCTCGAACTGCACCAGCGGGCCGGGCAGATGAGCGACAAGGAACTTTTCGACCATGTCCTGGAGCAGGCAGTGCAGCTGACGGAGAGCGCGATCGGTTTCTTTCACCAGGTGGCCGAGGACCAGAGCACGCTGGTGCTGACGACGTGGAACCGACGGGCGCTGGAGAACTGCACGGCGACCTTCGAATCCCATTATCCGATCAACCAGGCGGGCAACTGGGTCGATTGCATCCGGCTGCAGCGGCCGGTGGTCTACAATGACTACGCCCACTCTCCAAACCAGCGAGGCCTGCCGCCGGGGCACGCCCGGGTGGAGCGGTTCATGAGCGTGCCGGTAATTCAGGACGGCAAGGTGCGGATTATTTTCGGCGTCGGCAACAAGGCCGAGGATTACGACGATGAGGACGTGTCGCAGGTACTCGTCGTCGCGAACGAGCTGCACAAGATCATGCGGCAGCGGGCGGCGCAGAGCCAGGTCAGGCAGCTTTCCCGGGCCGTGGAACAAAGCACGGTCAGCATCGCGATCATGGATCCCGGCGGAGTCATCGAGTACGTGAATCCCCGCTTCACCCAGTTGACGGGCTACACCATCGAGGAGATTCGGGGACGGAATCCACGGATCCACGCGGGTGCTCCAGCCGGGTCCGTCGACGGGCCGGAGCCCTGGTCGGCGGTGCGTGCCGGAGGCGAGTGGCACGGGGAGTTCCTGCACGCCCGCAGGGAGGGCGAGCCCTTCTGGGCGTCGGCCTCCTGCTCCCGTCTCACGAATTCCAGCGGGGAAACCACCCACCTGGTGATGGTGGCGGAGGACATCACCGAGCGGAGGCGGTTTGAGTCCCAGCGAGAGGCGTTGTTGTCGCTGGGGCGGCAGTTGAACAGCGCGCGCGATGCCGCGAGCGCGGGCCGTGCCCTGCTCGGGGCCGTGGATCGGCTGTGGCACTGGGATTCGGCGGCGCTCGACCTGCTTACGGACGGGAGCAACCAGGTCCGGGCGGTGCTGCGCATCGACACGATTGACGGAGTGCGACGCGAGGTTCCGACCGGCGAGGGGCGGATGACCGAACGCATTCGTCGTGTGATGGAACGAGGCGCCGAACTGATCCTGAAGGACGGGGCATCGGGCTTTTCCCGGGATGGCGTGCCGTTTGGCGATGTCGCCCGTCCGTCTGCCACGATCCTGTGCGTGCCGATTCACCGGGAAGGCAACGTGGTGGGGATCTTCTCCCTCCACAGCTATCAATCCCGCGCTTACGGGGCGGAGGATCTGCGCGTCTTGCAGGCGCTCGCGGACTACTGCGGAGGAGCCCTGGAGCGTATCCGATCGGAGGAGACCGGGCGCGAGAGCGAGGAGCGTTACCGCAACCTGGTGGAGGCCACCTTCGAGGTGATCTGGGAGCTCGATGCCGAGGGACGGTATTCGTATGTGAGCCCGCGCATCGGCGAATTGCTTGGGTTCACGCCGGAGGAGATCCAGGGGCGGGCGGTTCGCGCGCTGATGCCCGAGGCCGAAGGGCGGCGGTTCGAAGCGGCGCTCCGCCAGGCGGCGGAGAGCCGGACGGCCTTTGCCGGGGTTGAGGGTCCCCTCAGTCATCGGGACGGCCATTGGGTGATCTTTGAACACACGGGGATTCCCTTGGTGGGCGAAAAGGGGCACCTGCGCGGTTTCCGGGGGATCAGCCGCGATGTGTCCGAACGCCGCCGGCTTGAGGAGCAGATTCGCCAGTCGCAGAAGATTGAAGCCGTGGGGCGGCTGGCCGGCGGCGTGGCGCACGACTTCAACAATATCCTGGCGTCGATGATGATCACTCATGGGCTGCTGCAACAGAACCCCACCCTGAATGCCGAGGCCCGTCAGGCCGTGGAGGAGCTGGGGCGGGAGGCTCAGCGGGCGGCCGGATTGACGCGGCAGTTGCTGATGTTCAGCCGGCGCTCCGTCCTCTGTGTGCGGTCACTGGACGTCAATGAACTGGTGGACAACCTGCTGAAGATGCTGCGGCGGCTGATTGGCGAGCAGGTTGCCCTGCGGTTCGACGCCATGACCGGGCTGCCGCCGGTGGAGGCGGATGCGGGCATGCTGGAACAAGTGCTCGTCAATCTGGTGGTCAATGCCCGAGACGCGATGCCGCGTGGCGGACGCATCACCCTTGCCACCGGTCTGGAGGTCTTTGCGGAAACGGACCTTGTCGGGCGGCCCGAGGCCCGCGCCGGGCGGTTTGTCCGACTCCTGGTGGCCGACACCGGGTCCGGCATTTCGGCGGAAACCATGAAGAGAATCTTCGAACCGTTCTTTACCACCAAGGAGCCAGGCAAGGGAACGGGACTGGGGCTGGCGACCGTGCACGGCATCGTGGCCCAGCACAAGGGCTGGGTGGAGGTCACGAGTCGGGTGGGCGAGGGGGCGGCCTTTCGCGTGTTCCTCCCGGCGGTTGACCGCCCCCGGGAGACGACTTCCACCCCGGAGGCGGCGGTCGGCCTGCCTCGGGGGACCGAGACGATTCTCCTCGTGGAGGACGATCCCACCCTTCGCCACATCGCGACGCTGGCGCTGCGTTCGTTCGGTTACCAGGTGCACACCGCGGTCAACGGCCGCGAGGCGCTGGCCGTCTGGGAGCGGGTCGGCGTCGGCGTGAGTCTCGTTCTGACCGACATGGTCATGCCCGAGGGTATAAACGGCCTCGAATTGATCGAGCACTTGCGCCGGTTGAAACCGGGACTGAAGGCCATTCTCTCCAGCGGCTACAGCACCGAGATCGCCCGGCCGGGCGTACTCGCGCAGGCCGGCGTGGTCTACCTGCCGAAGCCGTACGAGGCGACCGTGCTCGCGGAAACCGTGCAGCGCGCCCTGCAGGCCCCGAGTTGACACCTTGGGCGGAAAGCGCCGGGGATCATGACGCGGTTGCGGCGTTGGCAGGCTCGGGATGGATCGACAGGTAGCAGTGGAAGCAGGTGCCGACCCCGACCTCCGTCTCGAGGTGGACGAAACCTGAATGGCGCCGCACCAGCCGGAGGACAGTCGCCAGCCCGAGGCCCGTTCCCTTGCCCGCCTCCTTGGTGGTGAAGAACGGATCGAAGAGGCGCGCGCGAATCTCCGGCGGAATGCCGGTGCCGGTGTCGCGCACGGCGAGGACGACGTAGTCGCCGGCCCGCGCGGCGCCCCCGAGCGCGGCCGCCTCGTCCGGACCAAGGCGGCACGGGGCGGCGGTGAGGGAAAGCTGGCCCCCCCCGGGCATCGCGTCGCGGGCGTTCACACAGAGATTCATGAGAATCTGGTGCAATTGGTTCGGATCAGCGACGAGGGCCGGGCAGCCCTCGGACACTTCAACGTGGACCTTGATCGTGCGCTGGATGGTGTCGCGGATGATGGACCCCACCTCGGCGACGATCTGACCGGGGAGGATCTCGACCATCGCGCTGTCGGAACCACGGGCAAAGAGGAGAATCTGCCGCAGGAGATTGGCCCCACGCTCGGCGCTGTGGGCGATGTTCGCGATCAGTTGTTCCGCCTTCTCCGGGCCGACGAGCTTTAGCAGGTGCGCACTGGCGATGATGGCGGTCAGACCGTTGTTCACATCGTGCACGATTCCGCTCGCGAGCTGGCCGAGGACCTCGGTGCGCTGTGAGCGCAG
This sequence comes from Verrucomicrobiota bacterium, assembly GCA_016222805.1. Classification (GTDB taxonomy): domain Bacteria; phylum Verrucomicrobiota; class Verrucomicrobiia; order Opitutales; family Opitutaceae; genus ER46. Next base: position 565,995 of record JACRQG010000011.1, read on the forward strand.
GAGTTGCGCCTCGAGGCGTTTGCGCTCGGAGATGTCGCACAGGATGAACTGCACCGCTTCGCCACTGCCCCAGGGTAGGCGGCCGATGGTGAGATCGATGGTCGGCCCGGCACGGCTGGCGGTGGGGAGGGTGATTTCCAGGGGAGTTTCGGCCTTTCCACCACCGAGAACCTGCGCGGCGCGGCGACGCAGTTCAGCGGCGGTGCCCGGGTCAAAGGTGTCGAAGAAGTTCCCAGGCGGCGGGTTCCCTGCCGGGCAGGAGGCAAGCAATCGGTGGTAGGCTTCGTTGGAGAAGAGAGTCGCGCCCTCCGGCGAGGTAATGACGATTCCGTTCGGGGACAGTGCCACGGCGGAGGCGAAGCGCTCCCGTTCCTCGGACAGCAGACGGAAACGATTCAGGCGCGTGATGGTGCGGACGCGCGTGCGGAGCTCGGAACCATCCAGGGGCTTGGTGAGGAAGTCGTCGGCGCCGGCTTCGAGGCCACGCAAACGCGAGCGCCGATCATCGAGTGCCGTCAGCATCAGGATGGGGACGTGCCGGAGGCGGTCGTCGAGACGAAGGCGGGCGCAGGCTTCGAAGCCGTTGAGCCGTGGCATCATCACATCCAGGAGGATCAAGTCCGGGACCTCGGCCTGCGCCACGCGGACGGCATCTTCACCGTCGACCGCCTGGACCAGGCGGTAACCCTCCGGCTTCAACAAATCGACCAGGAGCTGCCGGCCAAAGGGCTCGTCATCGGCGATGCAAATCTTGGGAGGAAGGGGCGTCATGGAGGAGTCAGCGAGTCGGTTTGGTGGCGCCGAGCAGGTGATTGATGGTGGCCGTCAGTGCCTGGAAGTCGCACGGTTTGCAGAGGAACTCGTTGGCGCCCGCGTCGAGACAGCGCTGGCGGTCGCCCGCCATGGCCAGGGCAGTGAGACAGATAATCGGCACGTCCGAGGTGCGTGGGTCGGCCCGCAGCCGGCGGATGGCCTCGAGCCCGTCCATGCGGGGCATCTGCACATCCATCAGGATGATGTCGGGCCGGGCGGCGAAGGCGCGTTCGATGGCCTCGACCCCATCGCGGGCGTACACGGGTTCACAGGCCTCCCCAAGGAAGAACGCCTGCAGCACGGCGATGTTGGTGGCGTGGTCCTCGGCCACGAGAATCCGCGGGCGACCGGCGATCTTCAAGGTGCGCGGCGCCGGAGTGTTACCCGGGAAAGGCGTGCGCGAAAGCGTCACGCGCCGCAAGGGCAGCGAGACCGAGAACGTACTGCCCTTTCCGGGCGAGCTTTCGAGACTCACGCTGCCGCCGTGCAGATCGCACAGCTGCTTGACCAGCGCGAGGCCCAGGCCGGTGCCGGAGAATTCGCGCGAAAGCCGGCTGTCGATCTGCACGAACGGGCGGAAGAGCTTCGGCTGCAGTTCCGTGGCGATGCCTATCCCGGTGTCCGTCACCTGGAAGGCCACCGCGCGCTCCGGGTCCACGGTGATTCCCAGCCGGACGCGTCCTCCGGCAGGGGTGAACTTCACGGCGTTGCCGAGGAGATTGACCAGAATCTGCTTCACCCGCCGCTGATCGGCGGCGAAGGCGAGGGAGCGCTCGCATTCCGGCTCGAACAACAGGGTCAGGGATTTCTTTTCCGCCTCGGCGCGCACCAGGCGGAGACTGGCCTCGGCAAGATCGACCGCATGGACGTCCGAGTAGTCGAGTTCGAGCATGCCGGCCTCGATCTTGGACAGATCGAGCAGGTCGTTGATCAGGGAGAGAAGGTGCCGGCCGCTTTCGTCGATGGCCCGGATCGAGTCGGCCTGGCGATCCTGGAGGGGGCCTAGGGTCCGATCCTCGAGCAGGCTCGCGTTGCCCAGAATCACACTCAAGGGAGTGCGGAGCTCGTGGCTCATGCTCGCGAGGAATTCGCTCTTCGCCCGGCTGGCCGATTCGGCCACGGCCCGGGCCGCCTCGAGTTCGGCCGTGCGTTCCTGCACCCGCTGGTCGAGGTTGCGGGCGAGTTCGCGCAGTTTGGCGTTGGTCTCCTCCAGCGCGCGGTTGTTGTGTGTGAGATGGGAGGCGGCGGCGTGGAGGTCGCGACCGATCTGGGCGATTTCGCGCGGTGCGCCGACGGTTGCGCGCGGGGGCGCGGTGGGGACGCCCGCAGCCAGACCGCGGGCCGCCGCGACCACCTGCTCGAGAGGACCGGTCATCACCGCCGCCGTGCCGCGAGCCAGGATCAGGGAGGCGCCGACGACGCTGATCGAGCCGAGAAAGACCGTGAGATAGAACACCGCGATCGGCCGCTGCGAGCGCCAGACCGGTTCCTGGAGGTAGACGTTCCAGTTGTACCCGGGCACTGCGACTTGGGTCGCCAGGTGGCGTTCTGGATGCAGGGAGTCGGGCCGTGCCTGATCGTGGACGAAGACCGGTGCCTCGGCGGTGCGGGCGGCAAAGGCCAGGCTTTGGCCGGAGAAGGACGTCAGGGGAGGAAGGAGGAGACTGCCAGTCGCGCAGACGACGCGGTGGCGGCGGTCCGTAACCACCAGGTCCCTCGTGGCAGTGGAGTGCGTGCGGCCAAGTGCTTCGGTCATTCGCGAGAGGTTGAGGGAACCTTCCACCACGAACCGGACGACGTCGTTGGCATCGGTGACGGGCGCGCTGATGGCGACGATCAGATCGCGTCCGAGGCCTCGCCCCTGGAACACGTCGCTGACGTAGGAGCGGCGGGTGAGAAGGGGCATCCGGAAGTAGTCGCGGTCCGCGACGCTGAGGGCCGCGCCCGCCGCGGAGGGCGCCGGCAGCGGGCCGTCGGCGGCGGTGGCAAGGATTCGTCCGGCGCGGTCCGCGACGAGCAGGGTCAGAAACCCGGGATATTCCCGGCGCACCGCCGCGAGTTCGCGGGTGAACACGCGGGGCTCCTGCTCCCCGGTCAACTCGATCAGCCGGGCCAGCGCGGAGATGGCCGTGCGGTGCTGGTCAAGGTGGACGGCGACATCCTCGGCGGTGTCGACGGCGGCATTGGCGAGATTTTCGGAGGCTTCGGACCGCCCGGCGGCATCGAACACATGACCGACCATGAGGCCGAGCAGGGAGATCGGCAGGGCGGCGTGGATGCCGAAACGCTGGAAGAGCATCGAACGCAGCGAGGTCGGCGCCTGAACGTGGCCGGCGTTGAGAAAGGCCAGGTGGGGGCGCAGAAACTCCACGGCTGCCACCGAGAGGAGCGCCGCGATCAAGCCGTTGGTCGGCATCTTCAAGGCGATCGACCAAGTGCCGGGAAACGGAATTGCGAAGTCGAGCCAGGTGAAGGCCGCGGCGGCGGGTCCACCCAGGCCAATCCAGAACACCAGATCTGCGCGGAGCGGACGCCAGCCGCGCCGCGCGGTCATCCATCCCACCACCAAAGCCTCGAGAGAGAACAGGACGAACCCCTGGGGGTGTCCCCAAGTGAGGAGCGTGCGGGAGGAAGCGATTGCGGCCGAGAGCAGTCCCCACCATGGGCCCAGCGAGAGGGCGATCGCCAGTGGCACGAATCCTCCGAAGGCCATTCCCGTGCCGCCGAAGACGGTTAGGTTGAATGCGTTCAGCGCAAAGCCCAACGCCCCGGCGCCGAGGGAGAGGTTCAGCGGGTGCAGTCGCAGGAGGGAGGAGGAGGGGGAAAGGGACAACACTCCTGCATCGTCCATTCGCCGCCTGGCTTCAATCCCGGCGAAGGGAGGATACCCGCCCCGCAGGATCCGTGGTAATTCGCATCTCTTGGGGTTCCCTGTTCCAAAGTGGGGGTGGGCGTTCGCCACGCGCTCTTTCCCGGCGGCACACGCTTTGGCGCTCTCGCTTTCGCGGGCGGTGTGCTTCCCGACGCCACTCTCCGCGGCATGCGGATGTCTCGGTCTCATGGCGGGACCGTCCCGACCGTTGCCGGTCGGAATCTTCGAGTGAGGCCTCTTCGCCCGGTTCGGACGCTCCCTGCCGGGAGCGGCGCGCCGGACGTGGTGCTGACACGCCTGCAAACTGAATGCCTCGCGTCGGCACCGTTTCCACGGGGACGGCGCCGGCTTTTGGCCGGCCGTTGGCCCCGCGCTACGGGTCTGACCTCTTACCTCTAAGGTTGCTTTCGCTTTTGCAGCGGGGTGACGTGGTTTTTCACGCCGCCCCAGTGAGGAGGTTTCACGGACTTTGCCAGATCCGCTCGCTCCCCGCCGCCCCGGCACCCTTGCGCGCCCCGCTCGGAAAACGAGCTGGGCCTTCTGGCGGGGTGGTCCCGCCGGGTGCCGCGACTGCGTTCTGGTCTGCGCAGTAGCAACCAAAACCCTCTGGGGTAACTGCGTCGGCGCACAGGTCGAAACTTCCTGTGGGCCTGACTCGGCTCAACGCGGTTTCTCATCGCGCCTTGCCGCACAGTTCCTGATTCGTGTGTGAACTGACCGGACACGACTCCGGCCAGAGGAACTGGTGACATATGCCTCCCGACGGTTTGCACCGCCTGGAGGGGAGGGCGACACCAGCTGTCGCCAACCTTTCCCCGGTCGCCCGGGAGTATCCCAGCCGTGCTTTCAGCGGCGTTTTTCAGGCCGTTGCGCTGCGACTGTTCTATCAAGGAACAGTTGAGGACAGTGCAGGCGGGTCCGCCGAATTGAAGCCTTTGTTCTCAACAACTTCTTCACCGGCCTAAACGGTGAATAACTTGGTGATAACCTCGCTCACCGGTTATTCACCGGCAGTTCGGTGCTTCAGGGCGCCCAGCTTCGGTCGCCGGGAAGCAGGGGCACCACTCCGCGGTACGCACCCGGCACCGGGTCATACCGCAGCGCGCGGGTCGCGCCGGCCTCGGAGGTGAAATAGCCGAGCAGGATGAGTCCCTTGAGGTGCAGCCAGCCCGTCTTCCGCTCCGGAGTCGCCGCGAGCGCCTCGCGTTCGTAGTCGGCCAGGAGCACCTCGCGCTCGCCCGTTGCCAGGGTCGACCAGTCGCGGGAGAAGCGTCGGGAAGCTTGGCGCCGGATGCCAGCGAGCGCTTCATGCAGCGTAGCCGCGGTTTCCGGAGGATGGCACTCGGCTGTCAGGTAAAGGACGAAACGTCCAATGCCCACCTCACCGGCACCCGGCGAGCCCGGAGTGGCGGGCAGGATGGTGTCGCCGATTTGATCGAGCAGGCGTTCGATCTCGGTGTCGGCGGCGCCCGAGGCCGGCATGGCGGCCCAGGTCGCGATCGGCAGTTGGGTGCCCACATACGCGGCGGCCAGCCGGGCCGCTTGTTGCATCAGGTCGCGCCGGGTCACAGGGAGCCTTTCTTCAACTCGGCGACGGCGTGGTGCGCCGCGCGCGCGGTCAGGGCCATGTAGGTGAGCGAGGGATTCTGCACGCCGGTCGAAGGCATACAGGCTCCATCGGTGACAAAGACATTGGGGCAGGCATGGAGTTGGTTCGTGGCGTTCACGACGGAATGGCGCGGTTCCCGACCCATCCGAGCGCCCCCCATTTCGTGGATGTCGAGTCCTGGGTTCCGGTGATCATCCGTGCCGTGGATTCGCTTCGCCCCGGCACGCGCCAGCATCTCCTCTCCTTGCGCCAGAAAATCGCGGACCATGTGATCGTCGTTGGGGGTGTAGCCGACCGAGGTCACGAGTTGCGGGATGCCCCAGGCGTCGCGGCGATCCTCCGCGAGGCGCACGTGGTGTTCGTGGCGCGGCACGGTTTCCCCCTGCATCATCATGAAGATCTCCCACGGCCCGGGGCGGGCGATCCGCTCCTTGAACCCGGCGCCGACGCCAGGTTCATCGACGCCGCGGTTCCAGTCGCGGCGATACGCCGTGAAGAAGACCATGTAGCCGCGTTGGAAGTCGGTCTCCTGCCGGCGGACGTTGCGAAAGCTGGGCATCATCGGCATGGTCGGGCGACGGCCGGAGTAATAGGAGCCGCCAAAACCCTCCATTTCGGCCGTGAGGCTTCCCCGGTAGTTGTGGAAGGCGATGTATCGTCCGAGGAGCCCGTGGTCGTTGCCGAGACCGCCGGGAAATCGTTTCGATCGGGAGTTGAGCAGGATGAGGTTGGTGTTGAGGCACGAGGCGTTGACGAAGATGACGCGCGCGAAAAACTCGGTCACCTGCCTGGAGTGTGCGTCGACGACGCGCACGCCGGCGGCCCGTCCGGTCGCATCGTCGTGTAGGATCGACTCGACCACGGAGTGTGGTCGGACGGTGAGGCGGCCGGTCTGCGCGGCGGCGGGAAGGGTCGCGGAATTGGAGGAAAAATAGGCCCCGAACGGGCAGCCACGGTAGCACAGGTGGCGGGCCTGACACTGGGATCGGCCGAGCGCGAGGTGTTGGGCGGCCGGTGCCGTCAGATGGGCGCACCGTCCCTGCACGACGCGGCGTCCGGGGAAGGCGGCGCCAATCCGGGACTGCAGGACGCGCTCAACCTCGTTCATTTCCCAGGGAGGCTGAAACTCCCCGTCCGGAAGCTCCTCGAGGCCATCGCGGTTCCCGCTGATGCCAGCTAACCGTTCGACGTGGGCGTACCACGGCGCCAGATCGTCGTAGGCAATCGGCCAGCCCGCCAGCCCGTCGCGGGCCGGGCCCTCGAATTCGAAACGGCTCCACCGCTGGGTCTGGCGCGCCCAGATCAGCGACTTCCCGCCCACCTGGTAGCCGCGAATCCAGTCGAATGGCTTTTCCTGGACGTAGGGGTGCTCGGCGTCCTTGACGAAGAAATGTGCCGTGGCCTCGTCGAAAGCGTAGCACCGCTTCACGATGGGATTGGCGCGCACGACCTCGTGGGGCAGGCGCCCGCGATGCGGCATATCCCAGGGATTGGCCAGCGCCGTCGGATAGTCGCCGGGATGCTGAACGTCGCGACCGCGTTCCAGGACGAGGGTGCGCAGGCCGAGTTCGCACAATTCCTTCGCTGCCCATCCGCCGCTGATGCCCGAGCCGATGACGATCGCGTCGTACGTGTGGGTGCGCGCGCCCGGGGTGGTGGGATGGCTGGCCATACGTCCAGCGTGGAAACGGGCCAGGTCGGCGCAAGTCTGCGTCGGACGGGTGGTTCGTCACCGCAGGTGCTGATCGAACCAGGCGCCGAACCGCCGGATGTCCCACGGCATCGTGCGCCAGCCGTGTTTCCCTCCGCGGTGCACCTCGATGATCACCTCCCGGCCGACGGCGCGCGCGCTCGCCTGGAACCACTCCGATTGTTCGAGCGGCGTGAGCGTGTCCGCATCCCCGTGGGCAATGAGCACCGGGGGTAGCGAACGGCTCACATGGAAGACCGGGGAAACCTCCCGCCCCACCGTCTTCCAGGCGGCAAGATCGGTGGGATCGATCCCGAAAGCCTTCCGGTAGCTCTTTGGCGGGCCTCCGTCCTTCAGGTTTTCGGTGGAGCGTCCCAGG
>JACRQG010000007.1 GCA_016222805.1 Verrucomicrobiota bacterium
CCCGAGCGCAGCGGCGGGCGGCGGCGTGCGGGTAAAGACCGCGACGTTGGACACCGACAAGGAGGTGCCGGGGGTGTCCGGGACCCAAACAAGGGCCAGGGTCTTGACGGGCGTATTCCCGAGATCGGCGGTGACGGTGTTGCGAGACCCGTCGAGGCTGAAGGAGGAGACGAGTTTGGCGGAGTCGAGGGCCACCCGGAAGTCGGTGGCCGCGCCCGCATCCACCGCATAGACCCGGAGCTGACCCCGTTGGTCGCCCACCTCGAGTGCCACCCGCGTGACGTCAGTGGTATCGGCGAGGTTGATGGTGGTCACCGAGTTTCCGGTTTTTTGGTCCGGAGTCAGGGCAGCGGCGGTGCCGTTACTCTCGTCGATCAGCGCCAGGAGGTCGCTGGTGCCGCCACCGGCGCCGGCGGCCGTGGCGCCACGCGCGGAGGAAGCCACGTTCACCTCCTCCGGCTGGGCGGCATCCGCGGTGACCCCGGCGTTGGTTGGAGCAGGGGAGCGTTCCGCCGGACCGGGCGCTGGCCTTGGGGTGGCGGCGAACGAGGAAGAGCTCGCTTCGACGAGGCCGAGGCCGAGGGCGAGAAGACTCGCGGCAGTGCGATGGCGCATGGGTAGCATCCCCCAAGGCTTCGGCGCGGTTGCGCGCGTGTAAACCGCCGGTGGTTGACGGGAAATGGTCAACGCAGCGCAATTGCTCCGGAAACGATGCGCGCGACGTTGCCCGACGCTGTCTGTCGCGATGCAACCCTATCCTCCGGGGATCTCCCCCCCTCCTCCTCCGCGGCGCGAGGTGCGGCGAAGACGCCTGCGCCGATGGGGTGGCATCCTGGTGGTTTCGCTGCTTGGGGGCGGTCTCGCGGCGTGGTGGACCTCGTCGCTTTGGACCGCGCGGTACCTTGCCTGGCGGGGTGAACGCTTCGCCGAGCAGGCGGGCGCGGCTCTTCGGCTGGGGCGGCTGCGGGAGGCCGAAGTGCATCTCAAGAGCGCCCTGGCCCACGACCCGGCCAGGCGCGACCTGAGGCTGGCGGAGGCCACCCTGGCCTGGCGCCTGGGCCGGCGAACGGAGGCCGCGGCGGCCTGGCGCGCAATCCTGGAGCGGACCGAGGACGCGGCGCGGGCGCCGCTCGCGCGTTCCTGCGCCCTGCAACTGCTGGCGGGCGGTTGGTATCCGGAACTATGCGACCACGCCGTGCGGGAAATGGCGCGGGATCCGGGAGAGAGCCTCTGGTTGATGCTGGCGGCGGAGGCGGGGCGCCTGACGGCGGGGCGCGGCGAGACTCCGCCGTCCGACGGGAACCGGCCGGCGGCGATTCTCCTCCGGGCGTATGTGGCGCAGGGGCGGGCCCAAGCGGCCGGGGTGCGCCGGGAATTGCATGCCCTCGACCATCATATCCTCACCTACCCGGAGGCGGTGCTGGCGGCCCGCGCCTGGTCGCGGTTGGGGGCGGAGGCCGAGGCGCGGGGCACCTTCCTCCGGCTGAATCGGGCGCTCTTCCGCGAGGAGTTGGTGGCGCACGAGTTGCTCTTCGCCCCTCCGGAATCCTCCGTGGCGCGGCCGGTGGTGCGGGCACTGTTGTCGTCGGCGCGAAGTCCGGAGGCGGTCGAAGCTGCGGTCTTGCGGCTGGTCGTGCACGGACTGGGCCAGGCCGAGCGCGGGGCGGCGGAAGACCTCACACGGCGATGCCTGCCGTCAGCCGGCCGCCTCACGCCCACGACCCTTACCGCCCTCTGGCTCTTTTGCGGGCAGGCTCGCTTCGCCGAAGGGGAACGCCTCTGGCGGCAGCGACTGGAGTCGGGTGCGGGAGACACCCTGCCGTGCCTGCTCGTCGAGCCGCCGCGGGCGCGGGTGCTGGCCATTCTGATTGGACGGGTGCCCCTTCCCTTCGAACTGGCCTACGCCGTCCTGGCGGTTTCCGGCCCGGCAGCCGTGCCCACACCGGCAGCTCCGGTGCCGGCCACGAATGACCAAAACCAGCCAATGCGCCCGACTTTACTGGGCGCGGGGTAGGCCGGATCGTCCTGGGGTGTTTTCCGACTCCCGCGCGTCTTCGCCAAGTCCCGTCCCGGTCTCCCCGCGACGCGGAGCGGCTGGCCGGACGGAGATCTTCGCGGGGTTTTCGACCCGGGCATGAACATCGAATACATCGGCGGGCCGTGGCCGCGAGGCCACTGGCCCAGGAGGCTGTTCACCGTCTTCCTGGCTCTAGGGATCATGGCGGGCGCGGTTCGGGCCCAGTTCTATTGGGATACCAGTGGCTCCACGGCGGGTGCTGGCGGCTCCACACCGAGCGGAACCTGGAGCACCAGTGCGGCCAATTGGTCGTCGAGCAGCGCGGGAACCGCCGCGACCGCCGCCTGGAGCGGGTCGTCCAACGATGCCGTCTTCGCGGCCGGGACGGATGCCACCGGCGCCTACACCGTCACCGTGTCCGGGAGTGTGAGTGTCAATGACATCACCTTCGCCGAGGGCACGGTGACGATCGCCGGCAGTACGCTCACCCTCGCGCGGCCGAGTTCCAGTGATAATCCCACGATCACCGTAAGCGCGGAATCGGCGACCATCTCCGCGGTCCTGGGTTCGACCTTCGCCCTGACCAAGGCCGGCTCCGGGGCGCTGGTGCTCAGCGGCAACAACACGTTCTCCGGATCCATGACGGTCAGCCAGGGGGTCCTGAACCTACAGCACAATTCCGCCCTGGGTACGACGGCGGGCAGCACCACGGTCAGCAGCGGGGCCGCCGTGGAACTCCAGGGTGTCAGTGGGGGCACGGCCATCGTCATCGGGAATGAAGCCTTGTCGCTTTCGGGCACCGGCGTGAGCGGCGGGGGGGCCCTGCGCAGCGTGGCCGGCAGCAATTCGTGGGCCGGGGCGATTACCCTCGCGGCGAACGCGTCGATTGTCGCGGAGTTGGACTCCCTGACCCTTTCCGGCAACCTCAATGGCAGCTCCAGCGGGCGCGTCCTGACCTTTGGGGGCGGCGGCAACACGACGGTGTCGGGGGCGATCGGCGGCAATGTCGGCAACCTCGTGAAGACCGGCTCGGGGACGCTCGCGCTGACGGCCACCAACAGCTACACCGGCACGACCACGATCAACGCGGGCACCGTGAGCATCAACAGCGACCGCTCCCTTGGGGCCGTGCCCGGGAGCGTGATCAGCAACGAGGTGGTATTGGATGGCGGCGCGCTGGCGGCCACCGCCAACCTGACCCTCTCCGGCAACCGCGGGATCACCATTGGCGCCGGCGGCGGGGCCCTCGATGTCGCCACCGGCGCCACCCTGACGTATCCGGGAGTATTGGACGGAAGCGGGAGCCTGACCAAGACCGGTGGAGGGATCCTGAGCCTGACCGGTGGCGCCGCCAACACCCTCAGCGGCCCGACGCAGGTGGCCAACGGCACCCTCAGTCTCGGCAAGACGGCCTCACTGGACGCCCTGGCGTCGGCCCAAATCTCGGTGGGGGACGGCACCGGGGCGGCCGGATCGGCGGTGCTGGCCCTGGCGGCAAACAACCAGATTCCGAACGCGGCGCTGGTGACGGTGGCGAGTGACGGAAACTTCAACGTGGGTGCCTTCACCGACACGATCAACCAGGTCGGGGGGCTGGGACTCATCACCATCGCCAGCGGCGGCACCCTGACGGTGGGCGGCACGAACGGCTCCTCCAGTTTTGGCGGCACCCTTACCGGATTGGGGACGCTGGAAAAGGCCGGGAGCGGTACGCTCACCTTCACCCAGTCTTTTTCCTTGGCCGGGACCCTGACGCTGTCGGGGGGGACCGTCGCCCTCTCGAATGTCGATCTCACGGTTGGCACCCTGCGGATCACCGGCAACTCGATCCTGGACTTCGGCGCGGGAGCCTCGTCGCTGACGGCCACCAACCTGATCATCGATCCCGGCGTGATCCTCACCGTCGCGAACTGGACGCACCTGCAGGATTTCTTCCGCGTGACGACCTCGTTCACGCAAAGCGGGGGACCAGCGGCCGCGCGCGAGGTGTCCGGGGTCGCTCCGCAGAACCAGATCGTATTTTCTGGATACAGCAGCGACGACACGCAGTGGTACAGCGCGGCCAATGGCAATCAACTCGCGCCGTTCCCGGCCCCGGAGCCGCCGGTGTACGGCCTTGGGATGGCGGGGCTTGCGGCCGGCCTCGTGGCCTGGCGCCGCCGCAGCGGCCGCGGTGCCGGCTAGGTCGCGTTCTGGCGGGCGGGCCCGGGCCGCCACGGGCGGCGCGGCGGTCTGCGTCGGCTCGGAGTCGCCACCGGTCGCGATTCGGGAACTTCCACCTCGATGCATAAACAGATAGCATTTCGATTATTAGGGATTCCTATACGTACGATCAGGCTGAAGGGATCTTGCTACAGGGGAGAGGTTGATGGTGGCGCGGGGCCTGGGTTCGATCGAAGGATGCAAATTGGGGGTATTTCCCTAGGTTTCTCTCCCGCGGTGCCACCGGTGCGGCCATCGAGGGCCGCGCTGCGCCGGTTGACGGCTGCGACCACCCGTAAAGTCCTGGTGGGGAGCCTTGCCGCAGTTGTCGCCGCAGGCGTGCTTTGGTGGGCACTTCCACAGGGGTGGGAATGGCTGCGGGGACGGCGCGTCGAGCGATTCCTCGCCGAGGCGATTACCGCCGAAAGGGCGGGGGAAATCCGCCGGGCGGAAATCGCCCTGGAGAGTGCCTTCACGTTGAGCCGGGGTGAGGTTGCCATCGCCATCCAGCGCGCGGATTTTCTCCTGCGAAACGGGCGGGCCGAGGAGGGGCTGGCTGTCTGGCGGTACCTGCAGACCGGGAGCCGCGGAGCAATGGCGCGGCCGATGGCGTTGGCGTTTGCCTCACGCCTGATCTCGTCCGGACGGTTTTCGGCCTTGGCGGCGTTGGCGGTGGAACGGCTCGCCGCCCGCGCTCCGGATGCCGGCATCTGGATGAACCTGGCGGCCGAAGGCGCGCGTCTGGCAGGGCGAACCTGGACGGAGGACGAGCTTTCGGTCCTGACCGATGCCCGGGTTCGCGGGGTGCTCGCGGCGCATGCCCTCGCCAGCGCTGGTCGTGGGCAGGCGGCCCGGCAGTCGCTGCAAGGAATCGCCGGGACCGGTACCGCTTCCCAAGCGTTGGCGCTGCTCCAGGCGCGCACGTGGCTCGCGCTCGGTTCTCCGGAGCAGGCGGGGGTGGTTCTGCGGCGCGTGGGCCAGGTGCTGCCCGCGGAGGAAATCGTCTGGCACGAAGTGTTGCTTGGCGGCGTCGCCCCGGCGATGGGCACGCGGCTGCTGCTGGAGTCGCTGGAGGACCCGTTGCCTCCCGGGGTGCTGGAACGCCGAGTTACTGGTTGGATTGTGCACGCCCTTGCCCGGCCGGATCCACGGACTGCGGAGGCCCTGACCCGGCGCTTGCAGCATGAGGCCCCCCAACTCTCCGCGACCGGGCTGGCCGCGCTGTGGGCGTACTGCGGAGTGGCCGGAGACGGCGACAGCGAGCGCTTCTGGCGCGAGCGTCTCGGTGCCAAGATTGACCGGACCATTCCCACGCTGCACGCAACGGTGCTCACGGTTCCATTCCTGCGCATCATCGCCGAGCGGGTTCCGTTGCCGATCGAACTCGTGTGTGGGCTGATGGCGGCAACCCGGCCGGAGCCCGAGGCCAGGGGAGGCGGGGCCGCCCGCGAGGATGCCACCGCTGCGCGGATTTCGACATGATCCATCGTTACGCCAGGTTTCTGGTTCCTTTGTACTTCGGGGTGGTCTCCTTGTGCGGCCAGACGGCCCTGGTGATGAGTGACGTCACCTCGTCGGCGGGGACGGGCTTTGCCTCGTTAACCAACACCCAGGCCGGCAAGGGCTTTATCGACTACTACACGGTTTCGCGATGGTCGGACTCGGCGGTCAAGAACCCCGCCGATGCGGCTTTCAACCTGGTGGGAGGATCGAGCACGGCGAGCACGGCCACGTTTTCGACCAGCCCGATGTTGCAGGTGCAGACGGCGTACATCGGCGGTACGAATCCCAGCAATCTGGGTGTGGCCTTCCGCCTTCGGCTCGGTTCGTACGACCTGGCCGCGATCCAGTCCACGGGACTGACAGCCATTGTCGGAGTCGGGCCGGAAGGAAACTCGGACAAGGCCACCTTCGGGCTGTCGGCTTCGATCACCTCGGATGGCTCGAAGATCACCGGCTTTACCATCAACATCCTCGACGCGCAGTCCACGGTCGGGGTGAACCAACTGGCGAAGTTTACGACCGGTGGCAGCGGAGGATTCGTCTCGTCCACGGTGTTTGCCACCAACTCCACCGGCGTCGACACGAGTTTTGTGTCGTATCAGTCCACCGGAAACAACGCGTTTTCCGATCCGGATGAGGGGCAGTCCAACGACGGCTGGCTGACCTTCGGCGTGACCTTTGCCGCGGTGAACAACGCCGTCTCGTCCTTGTCGCGCACCAATGGCAGCGGCGTGGTGAATCCCTACGACGCGGATACCGCGAAGTGGAACTACATCCCGGTGGTGGCCAAGGGAACGAATCCGGCGACCTGGAACCCGGTGGATGCGGTGGGATCGACCGGCAACACCTGGGCCTCCGACTTCGTGTACACCAACGGCAGTCCGACGACTCCTTCCCTGCCTCCGGGGTATCCGGTGCCGGAACCGTCGACCTGGATCATCAGCGGCATGCTGCTCCTTCCGGCCGGCGGCCTCTGGTGGCGACGCCGGCGCGCGACGCTGTCGGTGCGGTGAGACTCCCGCAGACGCTGCCGAGCCGGAGCCGCCACGTTCCGACCGGCCGGTGGAGGGCGGGTGGGTTCCTCGCTGGAACCGAGGCTCTTTGGCAGGGAGAATCCGGGCTAGGTGCTTTCCTACGTAATGCCCGTGGAAGATTTGCCGGGGTTTGAGAAGAAGTTCGGTTCCTCGTTCGAACCTCCCGGGCAGGATGGCCCCATGTTGATCCAGTCACGGAAAGGGCCCTCGAAGGGTCGGGTAGCGCAAGGTGCCTGCGCCATCGAGGAGGGAAAACTCCCAGACGCGGAAAGGGACCGGACTGGCCGGGTGAGTCGGGTATTGCTCGTGCTGGCGATGATTGGCGCCGGCGCAAGCGGAGCCAGGTCCCAAACGCTGGTAACCCAGGCCACCAGCGGCTTTACCGCGGCCCAGACAACCACCATCACGGCCGTGGATGCCAATGGGAATCCGACCCTTGCCGGCTACCAGAGCGGGAACATGAATGATGTGAACTCCAGTGGAGGAAACACCTCTGACTCGAACAGTACGTCGAGCTACCTGATGGGGGACGGCGGTGGATCCGTGGTCAACAACGGCGTGGCCTCGGTCAAGATTGGGACGACCACCTATTCGACCGGTGCTGGTGACACCTACGCGCGGGCGGGCTTTTACATCGACAGCGGGGACTTCCTCAGCGCAGCGACGACGACGGTATCCGCCGCGAATGCCGGCGTGGCGTTTCGCCTACTCGGCAATCAGCCCGCGAATGGCACAACAGGATACTACGCGGTCGGAGTCGACCTGGTGAAGGTCGGCGATGTGGCCGGCGTGTACACCGGCACCAGCAGTACCCTCGGGACCGCCACCGTGGATTTCTTTCTGGTGGCCGAGGTGACCCCCGCGAGCGGCACGACCCTCGGCACTGCGGCAGGGAAGGTCTACGTGATCGGCACGGACAGCTCCCTGGCAAACTCCAGCACTGCCACCACGGGATGGAACCCGACGACGTCGACCTGGGTGCAACTCGGCTCTTCCATCTCTGCAGGGGGCAACCTCTCCAACTCCACGGTGGCCGTAACCAACGGAGCGACCCTGTTCGTGACGGACGGCGGCTCCACGGTCGATGACGGGAACCAGATCTCCTTCGGCGGCACGTACGCGAACATCAACAGTGCGTTGCGGACGATTTACGGCACCGACACGGCGGTGCAGTGGAATACGGGAGACACGGTGCGATTCGCGCCGCTGAGCACTGTGGGTGGCACGGTGGATTTCATGGGCATCAACAGCGCCCAGGGTGGCACCGCGGGACTGCCCTTTGCGAGCAACGGCACGGCCGCCATCACGGATGCGTACCTGACCGGCGATAACTTCACGCTCACGCGGACGAGCATCGATGGTTTCCGCTTCGGCGTGGTGCCCGAACCCTCGACCTGGATGAGTGCGGGGGTCCTCGTGGCGGTCGGTGGAGGGCTGCGGTGGCGCCGATGGCGCGCCAGCCGGCCGCAGGAGGTGCGTCCGTGAACACCGGCCGAACCTCGCCGCGGTGGGTTGCCTGGGTCGCGGCCGCCACGCTCCTGCTCGCAGCGTTGTTCTTCGCCGGCCGCGCCGGCTGGAACGGGTGGCGGACCCGGCAGTCCGAGCGGTTCACCGAGTCGGGATATCAGCTCTGGCAGCAGGGTCGGTTGCGGGAGGCCGAACTGGCGCTGGAGTCCGCGGAGCAGCTGGCGCCCGGGGCGCTCCGGCCCCGGTTGCTGAAGGCCCGGATGTGGCTGGTGACCGGTCGGCGGGAGGAGGCTTTGGTCGCGTTTCGCGCCCTGCGGGCGGTGGCGGACCCGGTCTGGCGGGGCGCGGTCACCGCCAATCTTCATGATGCGCTGATCGGCACCGCATGTTGGGAGGAATTGACGGAGTTGGCGCTGACCGAGTTGGCGGGCGGCTCGCCCGCGGGCCTCGAATGGCTCACGGCCGCGCTGGAGGCGGTGCGGCTGGCGGAGCCCGGCGCGCGGATTGAGGCGGTGTTGGCGCGTGGCCTGCCCCACGTCTCCGGACCGGCACGACTCCTTGTAGAGGCGCAGGGCGCCCTCGCGGCCGGCCGGGTGGCGCACGCGCGGCAAATCCTGGCCAGACTTCCCGTCCCGTTGTCGCCGGAACTGGGCCGCTTGGCCGCGCGGGTCTGGGGGCGCGCCGGCGACCGGGCCGAGGCCCGGCTCGCGCTGACCCGCGTGAACCGAACCTTGACGGCGGACGAGCAGGCGCTGGCGGCACTGGTGACCGCCGAGGACGATCCGGCAGCGGCGGTGGCGGCCGTGCGGCGATTGCTGCAACGGGCGGCAGGTGGTGCCGCGGAGGAGAACCTGCTGGCCGCCGGGCTTGGACTCGCGCTGGCCCAGCCGGAACCGCGGGTGGCCGCGGCCTTTGGCGGCGGCTTGGATCGCTGGGGCGATGGGATGCTGCCCAGCCTGGCGACCGGAGTCTGGTTGCTGCAGGAGCTTTCCGGCCAGGAGCCGTTGGCGGAGAAATGGCGGGAGCACCTGCAACAGCGCCTGGGTTGCGCCGCCCTGCCGCGCGGCTTCCGGTCGCCGACGACCAATGCTTTCCGTCTGCTGGTGGATTCCGTGCCGCTCCGGCGCGATCTGCTCTACGGTTTACTTGCGGCGGTCCCGCCGGCCCGGATCTCTCCGGTCCCGATCTCGCGGGAGCGGAGGACCTGACCGAACGCCGGAGGCTGCCGCCAGCCCGCAACGAGGCAGGGAGGGTCCGGTCGCCCGGACGAACTCCCAGCGGGAGGCCAGTTCCAGAAGCGGGCCGCGTGGAGAGCCGGGGAGCGTGTCCAGTTCGCGGATGGACATGCTCCGGCGTCACGCCGGGGTGGATCGAGTGCCCGGCCCGGGCCCTGACCCTCCATTACCGGGAGAAAGGGCGGCTGCGACGCCCCGCAGCAGGCTCTCGCTGGTAAACGGTTTTACAATGGTCGCGGCGAGGTTCAGGCCGGTGAGCGGCTCTTCCGGCGAAGTTCCGATTCGTCCGCTCACCAGGACCACCGGGGTCTCCGGCACCAGCGGGCGGAGGGCGTGGATGAACTCGATCCCGTCCATCCCCGGCATCTGCCGGTCGGTGATGACCAGGTCGAGTCGTTCACCGATTTCCGCGGCGCGGCACAGTCCATCGATCCCATCCGCGGCGAGATGGACCGTGAAATGGTGGGTGGTGAGCACCGATTCAGCGGCTTCGCGGATGAGGGGTTCGTCGTCCACAAAGAGCACGACGCGACCCCGGCCGTCGATTTTGGCGGACGGCGCGACGGGAACTTCCCCGGCCGCGGCGGCGGTGGGGATGGCCGGCAGGTAGAGACTGAATTCCGTGCCCCGGTTGGGTTCGGAATAGAAAGACACGAACCCACCGTGCGATCGCGTGATCCGGGCCACGGCGGCCAATCCGAGGCCGGGCCGGCCGAGACTCGCCTTGGTCGTGAAGAACGGCTCGAAGATCTTGCCTTGGAGACCGGCGGGGATCCCGCCACCCGAGTCGAACACCGAGGCGACGATGAACTCACCCGGATGGGCGCCCGGGACGGTGCGGGCGAAGGCGGTATCGACGGTCTGCCGGCGCACACTCAGACGCAGCGTCCCCCCGGTGGGCAGGGCGTCGCGGGCGTTCATGCACAGGTTGAAGAGTGCCTGTTGCAGGTGCGCCCGGCGTCCCACGGCGGTGGAAGGACCGGAGAGCGGAACCCGGACGATCTGAATCTGCTTCGGGAGGGTCAGGCGGAGGGTGCGCTCGATGTCGGCGAGCAGCGTGTTGATCTCCAGCGGTTCGGAAGTGCCGGGATTGCCTTCGGTAAAGGCCATCAACTGTTGCAGGATTTCGGAAGTGAGCCGGGCGCCCGACTCGATGGCGAAGAGCGGGTCGCGGCCGGGAACCGGGCTCCGGCGCAGCGCTTCCACCCCGAGGAGAATTGGGGTGAGCGCGTTCCGCATCTCCAGGACGATGCTGCCGGCCAGGGTGCCGAGTGCGTCGAAGCGCTGGTACTGTTCCAGGCGCATCTCGGTCAACTTTTCTCCCGTCCGGTCCACGAAGGCGCCCACGAAGGTGGTCGGAGATTCGCGAACCGCGGAACCGAAGACCCAGCGGGCGCTGCCGTCAGGGAGGCGGAGACGCAGGCCGCCGGAGAAGGGCCGCCCTTCCCGGATCAGCGCCCGCCACGCTTCCCGGCAAGCCCGCCGGTCGGCGGAATCGAAGATCCGCAGCCACCGGCGGTTCCGAATCGCCGTGGCCTCGATCTGCGTGATCCGGCGGCCCTCGTCGTTGACGAAGACACAGTGACCGTTGTGGTCCACCCGGAGAATCGCCACCGGCACGGTCCGGGCCAGGAGGTCGTAACGACGGTTTTCGGCTTCGAGTTCGGTGAGTCTCCGCCGGTCCATCTCCTCGCGTTGACGGCCCAGTTCCTGCAGGGTGGAAATAGTGTGGCGCGACGCCAGGCGATGCAGGTAGGTGAGCAACAGGCCCCCGCCCACCAGCCAGCACAGCGCGCACGCAAGCGCACTGCTCACGGCAATCCGCTCGTTCCACTTCGCGACGTCGCGATCCAGCCCGAGCACGTAGCGGCCTGCTGGCGCCGGCAGCACAGCGAACGCCGAGTACCACGTGCCGAACTCGTCGGTCTCGGGGCCCTCCCACGAGGGTTCACCCGTGCGCAGCACGGTCCGAAGGCCCGGGGAAAGCCGGGGATCGCGGTAGTTGCGGTATTCATCCCCGGGTTTCGATTCCTCCTTGCTTCCGGGTTCCGCCGAGTCGGCCACGAAGACAACCCGGTCGACGGCCTCCTCCCAGTGGAAGATGTAGAGAAAGCGATCATCGGGGTCGACGACGGCGACCCGGCGCAGGCGCGCCTTGAGCCGGGCGTAGTCGTTGGCAGTGACTTCGGTGGTTTGTCCGCGCAGCTGGCGGAGATCCGCGGCCTCGAAGGTCGCGGCCATGCTCCGCACGCGTCGCAGGAGTTCCTCGATCCCCTGCCGGTGCGTCGATAGTCCCGTGAGCACGCCTGCGAGAATGCCGCCGGCTCCGATGAGGGCGACCGCCACGAGGGAACACGGGGCGCGGAGCGACGGAGCGCCGTGCCGGAGAAAGAGACGGGGACACGCGGGCATCGGTCGAGCTCAAGCCGGTGCCGGAGTGGTCAAGGAATTGGCGAGGGCCTGGTGCAGCCGTTCCGCCAGGCTCGCCTGGTTGAACGGCTTGGCGAGATAGTGAGTGACCCCGAGTTCAGTGAGGAGGGCACGTTCGTCGTCCGCGATCCGGCCACTCATCACGATGATGGGAATGTCCGGTGACAAGCGGCGCAGGGCGCGGGTCAGCGTGATGCCGTTCAGGTTCGGCATGTGCAGATCGGTCATGACGAGACCGATCTCGTCGCGCACCTTGGAAGCGTGGGTCAGCGCGCGGGCGCCATCCTCGACTGTGATGACCTGGAAACCGAGGCTCTCCAGGGCGGACTTGACGACTTCCCGCACAAAGGCCTCGTCGTCGACAATCAGGGCGAGCTTGCGGGCCGGTGCCAGCGGGAGAGGCACGGGTGGCGGAGGTCGGGTAACGGGCACCGCTTCCCCGAGGATCGGCAGGTAGATCGAGAAGCGCGTGCCGCGTCCGACCTCGGAGTAGAGTTTGAGAAAGCCCCGGTGACCCTTGACGATGCCATGGACGGCGGACAAACCGAGCCCCGTGCCCTTGTCCGGTCCCTTGGTGGTGAAGAACGGATCAAAGATGCGGTCGCGGATCTCCGGTGGGATGCCGGTGCCGGTGTCGGTGACATTGAAGCGGACGTACGTTCCAGGCCTGGCCTCGGTGAGCGTCGCGGCATAGGCCGCATCGACGTCAACATACTCGGCGGTGACGGTGAGCTGGCCGCCCTTGGGCATCGCGTCCCGGGCGTTCAGGGTCAGGTTGAGCAGGACTCGCAGCAGATGAACGTCGTCGCCGCTAATCGAGGGGAGCTCGGCACCCGATCCGATTTCGACCTGGATGTTCTTGGGAAAGGTGTTGGCGATGATCCGTCCCAGCTCGCCCAGGAGGGTCTGGGGCGCGAGGGGCTTGAGGCGGAGTTCCGTCCGCTTGGCGAACATCAACATCTGCGTGACCAGCCCGGCGGCCCGTTCGGCGCTGGCCTGCATGCCATCGATTAGCCGGAGCTGGGCCGGGGAGGCGGAGGGGCGCAACAAGTCGAGCCCGAGAATGATCGGGGCGAGAGTGTTGTTGAGATCGTGGGCCACTCCGCCCGCGAGCACCCCCATGCTTTCGAGCCGTTGGGCGCCCGCGACCTTGGCCTCGGCCTGCTTCTGTTCGCTGATGTCGCGGAGGAGCAGGAACTCGAACTCCTGGCCTTCGAAGCGAAGCCCGCGGACGACGAGTTCCGCGATGAACTCGCGGCCGGAGACCGACCGCACGGGGGTCTCGAATCGTTGCGGGGCGCTTTCACTCGGGCCGTCATCGCCCAGTGGTTGCCGCTGCCATGGCAGCCGTCCACCGGGCATGAAGGAGGAAATCGCCGGCGTGTCCGCTCTTGAGATGTCCAGCAGATCTTCGAGGTGCTGGTTGCACCGGATGATCCGGCCGGTGGAGTCGATCCAGCCGACGCCGATGGGAGCGTGTTCGACGGAAAAGTCGGAAAAGTAGGCGCGGGTGGCGCCTTCGCGCAGTTTCAACTCCAGGTCGAGGTAGCGGGCGCGGAGTTCCTGGGAGACGGGGGAGGGCGGGGCCGGGCGCCGGAAGACGCCGCGGGTCAACACGGGCTGACCGTTCTCGTAGACGACGGAAATCCGGCCTTCGAGTTCAACGGAACCACCCGACTGGTTGCGAAAGTGCAGGTTCTGGAGGCCGACGTCCTCGCCCGCTCGCAGCCGCGCGAAGATCGCCGCGACCTTGGCCGCCGACGAGGGATGGATGAGATCGAACACCTTGAGGCCCACGACGGGCGTCTCCGTGAAGTCCAGGGCCGCGCGCAGAGCCTGGTTGACGTACCGGATCGTGCCATCGAGGTCGACGCAGGTCACCAAGTCCCCGGAGGGGGCAAAGAGTGACTCCGGGGCGGCGGGAAGAACTCGGGCAGTATCCATGGAGGGCAGAAGTTCGCGGTTCGCAGGGACCGAGTTGACCGTCGGGCGGAGAACGAGGCGAACTTCCGGGATTGGCGACTTCTGGCGGGTGGAGGGGCGCCGGGAAAAAGCTTTCCACGCAGGTGGTCCCAACTACCCTGCGCGCAATGAATAGGACTCGCGGCACCCGGACTGCGGCCCGCGGACCCGTGCCGCCCTGCCGGGTATGGATCGTGGAGGACCACATCTCGGTGCGGCAGTTGCTGGAGACGTTCGTGGCGTATCTGCCCGGGTTTGTCGTCACCGGGGTCAGCGAGGAAGACGGACCGGCGCTCGCGGCCGCCCGGCGTCACGAGGTGGATATCGTCATCCTCGATTTGATGATCCCCGGGGACGGGGGGATGAACACCCTGCAACGCCTGATGCAGCTACCCCAGCCGCCCCGGGTGGTGATCTATTCGGCCACGGTGACCGTGCATTCGTTGAAGCTGGCGATGGCCCACGGTGCCTACGGCTATGTTGACAAGTCCGATTCGATTGAGGACTTGCGCACGGCGCTGCAGCGGGTGCAGGCCGGGGGAGTTCACTTCAGCCAGCGGGCGAGCCAGTTGCTGACGACGCTGCTGGCTCCGGTTTCCCGCGAGAACAACGAGCAGGAGCGGCTCGAACTTCGGGTGCTGGAATTGCTGGCCCGAGGGGCCACGATCAAGGAAGCGGCGCACGAATTGAAAGTCTCCGCGCAGCGGGTGTATCGCATCCGCCAGTTGGTGATGGAGCGGGCGCATGCCCGGAACGCACAGGACTTGATTCGCTACGCGATCGAAGTGGGCCTGGTGGGCGCGTATCGGGCGGAAACCTCCTCCTGGCCGCCGCCGGGAGATTCGTCGAAGTCGGTTGGCGGTACGTAGTTTCG
The DNA here is from genome assembly GCA_016222805.1 of Verrucomicrobiota bacterium. GTDB lineage: Bacteria > Verrucomicrobiota > Verrucomicrobiia > Opitutales > Opitutaceae > ER46. Next base: position 14,725 of record JACRQG010000007.1, read on the forward strand.
CCCCGCGCGATTCCCGGCGGCAGGGAAAAAGTATCCGTGCGTTTTGCCCGTGGGGTGAGTTTTTTTCCCCGCATGACGGCCAACCGCTCTCCTTCGGACGCCACCCAGGTCCACCGCATCCGCCTTTTCCTCGTGGAGGACCAGACGCTGTTTGCCTCGTTGCTGGTCGAGATTCTGTCCGGTCATCCCCGGTTTGAAGTCGTCGGCCTGGCCGCCACGGGAGCCGAGGCCCGGGAGCGCCTCCGGGTGGTGACGCCGGATATCGTGCTGGTCGACCTGGTGCTGCCGGACATGAGCGGATTGGAGTTGATCGCCGAACTGATGGCGGCGAAGCCCGCGTTCAAGGTGGTGGTGTGCTCGGCGGCGGCGCATGACAATGCCATCACGATGGCGTTTTCCCTGGGGGTGCACGGCTTCGTGGAGAAGACGACCGGCATTCCGGAGCTCATCGAGGTGCTGGAGCGGACCGGCGATGGCGTGTATGCGTTCTCGCCGCGGGTCAGCGACGTGCTGCGCCGCAGCCTGCGGGAGGGAGGCCGACAGCAGAACCTGCTGCCGGGTGATCTCGCAGTGCTGCGCCGGCTGGCGCAGCTGCAGGGCGTGCGGGAGATCGCCGCCGAGACGGGTTTGTCCGTGTCGGGGGTCTACAAGGTCCGGCAACGCATCGCCCGGCGAACCGGGGCGCGGACGAAACGGGAACTGATCGACCTGGCCGTCCGGCTGGGGCTGGTGCGGGAACTCTCCGGCGGAGTCGGACCGGAAGGGGGCGCCGAGTGAGTTCTCCAGGTCCCGCCCTCGAGGGGCGCGGCGACGGGTCCGCGGATGCGGCGGCCTTTCGTCAGGCGGTGGAACTGGCCCGCGAGGGATTCGCCCTGACGGATCGGCTCGGGTGCTTCACCTACCTCAATCGGGAGCACGTGCGCCTCTTTGGTTACGATACCGCGGACGAACTGCTCGGCCAATCCTGGCGCGTGCTCTATGCGGACGACGGGGTTCGCCGGGTGGAAGGGGAGGCGTTGCCCGCGTTGGCCGAGCGCGGTTACTGGCACGGCCATGTGATGGCGCGGCGCCGGGATGGCACCCAGTTTCACGAGGATCTGACCCTCTCGGCCATGCCGGACGGCAGGATCGTGTGCAATTGCCGTGATCGCACGACGGAAGTGACCCTGGCGGAGGACATCCGCGCCCGCGAGGGGCTGCTGCGGCAGTTCATCGATTCGCTCGAGAGCGGCGTCACGATTCGGCAGTGCGACGGGCGCTACGAGTATGCGAACGAGCCGATGGCCCGGATGCTCGACCTGCCGGTGCGGGAGATCATCGGCCGGCAGGAGCTGGAACGCGGTCCGACGGAGCTTCTGCGCATCATGCGTGAGCTCGACGCCCAGGTGGCTGCGTCCGGGCGGCGCTTCGAGACGGAACGGAGTTATCAGTGGGAGGGACGGGAGCAGACCGTCTACGTGGCGAAAACGCCGGTGAGCCAGGAATCGGGGGTCGTGTCGCACGTCTGCACGCTGGTGCGTGATGTCACCCGGAAGCGGAAGCTGGAGCGGGAGGCCCGGGAGGTGGGCGAACGCCGGCAGCACTACGCCGAGATGCAACGGGAGTTCATTTCGATGGTCTCGCACGAATTCCGCACGCCGCTGACCGCGATCCAGGGGACGCACTACCTGGTGGAGCAGCACTTGAAGCAGTTTCCGACCGACGCCGTCGCCCCGATGGTCCGCCTGCTGGGGATTCAGGCCGAGTCACTCGCCACGATGCGCGACCTGGTCGACCAGGTGTTGCGCCTGAATCGCATCGAGCACCAGTCGGCGGAAGTGCAGCTGCGGCCATTGCGGGTGGGGCACTTGCTGGAACGGGTGGTGACATCCTTCAACGCCGCCATGGTGGCGCCACGGGTGGAGTGGAGCAATGAACTGCCGGCCGAGTTCCTGGCGCCCAGCGACGCCACCCGGTTGCGCACGGCGGTGGAGAACCTGATTTCGAACGGACTGAAATACTCGCCTGCCGACAAGCCGGTCCGGGTGCGGGCCGGCCTTACCGCGGAGGGATGGCGAATCGTGGTGGCGGACGAGGGGCGCGGCATCCCGGAAGCGGAGCAGGCGAAAGTATTCCAGCCGTTCTTCCGCTCGAGCAACGTGGCGCGGGTGTCGGGCACCGGCCTGGGCCTCACCATCGTGAAGCGACTCGCGGAGTCCCTGGGTGGGGGAGTGGCGTTCATCAGCCGGGAAAACGCCGGCTCTTCCTTTGTTCTGGAGTTCTCCTCCGCCCAGCCGCCAGGCCCTGCCACCCCATGAAGTCGATCCCGCCCGCGCTCATTCTCCTCGTCGAAGACGACGATCAGCTCCGCTCCCTCGGTGCCGATACGCTGATCTCTGCCGGGTATCGGGTGCAGGAGGCCGTGGACGGAGTTGCCGCGCTCGAGTTTCTCGCCCGCGAGACCCCGGATCTCATCCTGAGTGATGTGCGAATGCCGCGCTGCGATGGCTTCGAGCTGCTCCAGTGGGTGCGACGCAACCCGATGCTCGGCCTGGTGCCTTTCGTGGTGGTCTCGGCGCGCGTGGACACTCCCGACATTCGCATGGGAATGTCCCTCGGGGCGGACGACTACCTGACCAAACCTTACCTGCCGGCAGACTTGCTGAAGACGGTGGCGACGCGGCTCGAGCGCGCCGGCCAGTTGGTGGAAGTGCAGGAATCCCACCAGTGGTTCCTTTCCCGGGTGTTGCCGCACGAACTCCGGACGCCGCTGTCCGGGATCCTCTCCTGCGGCGATCTCCTCCTGCAGGCCGGAGAGGCGGGCGACCCCGTGCCTGCGGCGTACGCCCTGGAATACGGCAAACTGATCAACCTGGGCGGGCAGAGGCTGCTGCGGGTCGCGGAAGATCTCTCGCTGTGGGCTCTCCTCGAGAATCAGCGGCAGAACCGGCAGCGCTCCGGGGACGGGGCCGGCGGGATCCGGGTGGGGATTGACCCCACGCTGCTGGAGAAGTCGTTCCGGCAGTGTGCGGAGAGCTTTGGTCGTGGCGCAGACCTGTCGGTCACCCTTGAACTCTCCACGGTCGAATCGCCCGTCAATGAGGTCGCCGTCGTCGCCGTCATTCGCCACCTGGTGGACAACGCCTTCAAGTTTTCGCTGCCGGGGCAGCAGGTCAGGATTCTCGGTTTCGTGGCCTGGGATCGGTACGTTATCGAAGTGCGCGACGCCGGCCGTGGTTTCGCGGCCGGCGAGCGAATCGGGCCTGCCGCGATGAGGCAGGTGAATCGTGAGTACTGGGAGCAACAGGGCATCGGGGTGGGCCTGACGATTGTGCGGCTTTTCGCCCGGCTGGCGGACGGCACCTTTGCCCTGCAGCCCCTGCCCGCGCCGGAGACGGGGATGGTGGCGAGACTGGGTTTGCGGCTCGCCCGCGCGAGCGGGGCGCGCGAGGTCGCCAATGCCGGAGGGGGGGAGGTGGAACCGGCGGTCGTCACCTGCAGCGAGGAAAGCCATGAAGGGGCATGACAGACGGCAGGGGCGAGGTTCCTGCGAAAGGGAGGGTGGCGGCAGCGCGGCGGCACAAGCCCCCGGCCCAGGGGACTACCGCCGCGTCCCGTTGGCAGCGAATCGCAGCAGGAACGGGGGAATGAGGAGGTCGGGGTGAGTGCGGTTCGGGAGGATGGGTCGAGGGTTGAAATCGGTCTGACGACGCGGCGCGTGCTGGCGGCCGTGATTCTCGCTGCCGTCGACCGAAGCGATGGGTGGATCGGGCCTCGTGTTGATCGCGGAGGACCATGCTCCGAACGCAGAGATCCTCGCTGATTTCTGCGCTCTCGAACGGCTGCGAACCAAGGTGGCCGGCAACGGACTGGAGGCGGTGGAAATGGCCCGCCAGTATGCTCCCCAGTTGGTTTTGATGGACTGGCGCATGCCGGTGCTCGAGGGTCCCGCAGCCATCCGGCAGCTCAAGGCGGACCCGCGGACCCGCCGCCTCCCGGTGGTGGCGCTCACGGCCTATGCCCAGCCGCGCGATCAATCCCGGATGGTCGAAGTCGGGGCGGCGGGATTCCTGACCAAACCGGTGAACTTCGATCGTCGGCACGCCGTCTTGGTGGAGCTGGGGCTTTGTGCCGGGCGCGGCGATCACCGGCCATGAACCGCACCACGGGATCCGTCCTCGCCGCCCCCGCTGGAAGCGCGGACGGGTTTCTCGTCCGGTGGGAAATATCGATGGGTATTTCCCTTGGTTTTCTTTTCCCGGAATCGACCCAAGTCTCGGTCGTGCGAGGACGTGGCTGGCGTCCGGCCCGTTCCTCTCCTCCCTCGTCGCTCGATATGCTCCCTCTTCCTTTCCGGTGCCGCCTGCCGATCGCCCGGCGGCCGGAGTCGAATCCCCGCTCCCCTCATCCCGTCCTTCGTCATGAATGATTCTCTCACCGGTCCAGCGGACCAGCCGACCCGCCCGTATCGCATTTGGATTTTCGAGGACCACCAGTGTTTCCGGGAACTGCTGGCTGATTTTCTCGAAGCGATTCCCGGTATCGAGATTGCCGGGACGGAGGACGACGAGGAGCTCCTCTACCAGGCGGTCGACGCCGGGCAGGTGGATCTGGTCATCCTCGATCTGCATCTGCAGGGGGCGGGCGGATTCCGCGTGATGGAGCGGCTGAAGGCCCGGGCGCAGATGCCGGACGTGTTGATTCTCAGTGGACAGGCGACGACCCATTCCGTCGGTACGGCGATTCGTTTGGGCGCCATCGGGTACCTGCAGAAGACCGCTCCGCTTGAAGAACTTTATCCGGCGCTGGAATGCGTGCGCCAGGGGCAGGGGTATTTCAGCGCCGGTCCGGCCCGCCTCCTGGCCGAGAGCATGGCGCCGGACGCCACTTCCGCGGCGTTCTCCGACCTGACCTTGAAGGAGGTGGACTTGCTCACGCGCCTGGCCCACGGGGTGAGCGCGAAGGAAATCGGCGCAGCCTTCCAGTTGTCGCCGTTCACGATTTACCGGATGCGCACGCAGCTCATGCGGAAGATCAATGCCCGCAACCTCCAGGAAATCGTGACGTATGCGCTGCGTAATGGGTTGATGGATCCGGCGCTCGTGCGGTAGCCGTCGACGGAGATCAACCCATCATGGCGTCGAATCGAAATCACGAGCCAGCCCCGGCGGGAGAGCCGGAGGATCCGGCGAGAGCGGCACCGAAGGTGTGGCTCCCGGCGGATTTTCTTTCGCAACTCACGCACGAGCTGAAGAACCACGTCGCGGCGGCCCATGCCGCGACCTACCTCCTCCGCAACCAGGGGGGCAATCTGGCTGCCGAACGGGAGCAGCGCTGGCTCGAGGCCGTTCGGCAGGCGGTGGGGGGGCTGCGCTCGACTCTGGACCAGATTGACACCTTGGATCAGATCATGACGGAGACGGTGGCGCCCGCGATTCCGGTCGACCTCGTTCCGTGGGTCGAGTCGATCGTGGCGCAAGCCCTGAAGAAAGGCCCCGCAGCCCGGGTGACCGTCCGGATTCGGGAAACCCTGCCGGGATGGTGGCGGCTCGAGGGGAGCCTGGTGGGTACCGCCCTGGAGGTGCTGGTGGCCAATGCCCTCCGCTTCGGTCCGCCCGACAGCACCGTCTGGCTTGATCTCCGGCCGGGCAAGTGTGGGCTGGAGATTGCCGTCTCCGATCAGGGCGCCGGGGTGTCCGCGAGTGAGGCTGGCCGGCTCTTTACCCCGTTCTTCCAGGGTGCGAATGCCCGCGGGCGGGGTGGTGCGGGGCTGGGGCTCGCGATCGCCCAGGCAGCCATGCGTCGACTCCAGGGTGAGGTTCGGTACTCCCATTCGGCGGACAAGGGCACGGTGTTTTGCCTCGAAGTTCCGGCCCGACGGGAGGACGCATGAACAGCGGCCTCTTCTCCACGGTCGCCCAACTCGCGAATGGCCCAACGCGGGAACTCACCCGTCGTCGTCAGGCCCGCGCGGCCCAACGCCGGACCGCGCTTTCATGATGAGAGTGAATCTCCCGGTGCCTCCAAAAGCCCGAGTCCTGCTGGCAGAAGATGAGGCCAACCTGCGGCGCACCACGCAGGATCTGCTGGAAATGCACGGCTTTGACGTCTCGGCCGTCCACTGCGGCCGCCTCGCCATCGAGCGGTTCAACCGCGAGCGTCCCGACCTGGTCCTGGCGGACATCACGATGCCGGATGGGGACGGCTACGAGATCCTGAACCACGTCCGCCGGCACCCGTCCAACTCCGAGGTTCCGGTGATTTTCCTGACCGGGAAATCGGGACTGCGGGAAATGAGGGCGGGACTGCGCGTGGGGGTGGACGATTACCTTACCAAGCCGTTCGAGCCGGAGGAACTGGTGCGTGCGGTCAAGGTGCGGGTGGACCGGCGGCAGCGGCAGCTGCGCCGCTGGGAGCAGTTGCGGAAGGCGATCGGACATGGGCTGACCCACGAATTGCGCACGCCCTTGTGCGGGGTGATGGGATTTGCGGCGATTTTGCAGGAGGAGGCGGCGGCCGGCGTGCCGCTGCCGGCGGCCAACGTTGCCTCCGCGGCGATGGCGCAAATGGATTCCTGCGAGCGCCTCGTCCGGGTGGTGGATGCCCTGGGTCTTTGGGCCGAACTCGCGGCGACGGATCGCGAGACGGCCGGTGCCTACGCGGCGGCGCGAACCGCGCAGTGGGAGAGGGCGGCGGGGGAGAACGTGCGCGCGATGGCAAAGAAGGGCGGTCGGGAGGAAGACCTCGCAGTTTGCCTGGATCCGGCCACGCTCGCCCTGCCTGAGGCCCACCTCCAGCTGTTGATTCAGCAAGTCTGCGAGCACGCCCTGCGTCACTCGGTGCGGGGAAACCTGGTCCGCGTGATCGGGGTGCGGTCGGAGGAGCGGTACCGATTGGATGTGCGCGGGGAGGGCTGGCGCCTGCGACGGAGCGGTACCCTCGAGGGCGCCGGCGGCGGCAAGGACGAGGGCGGGCCCGAAGCCTCGGACCTGGGTATTGGCCTGGCCATTGTGCAACAGGTGGCGGACTTGGCTGGGGCCGAGTTGCGCCTGACGCCGGGCCAGCACGGTGCCGAAGTCTCGGTGATCTTCCCGCTCCCGGTTGAACTCCCCGGGCGCGAGTCGACCAGGGTGCCGTCAGGCGCGTCCTAAGGCGCCGTCCCGGCGGCGGAATCAGTCGGACGGATACCGGCGCTTGCTTCCCCCCACGCCGGACGAAGCGGCCGCGTAGACCATGTGGTCGAGCGCGAGGAGCCGCGCCAGGGCGGCGAGTTCCTCCACCCGGTCGCCATGGACGAGCGCGTAGTGGGGTTCGAAACCCTCCTGAAACAGATCCTCGACGAGCGCGGCCGCGGGGGCGGGCAGGCGCACCTCGACGGTGGTGCCCTGGAAGCGTTGCGGCGAGTCCATGGCCTCGCCGGCGAGGATGAGCAGACGGTAACGACCCGCCACGCAGGAGAGGCGGCAGAGGGTCACCGGCCCCGGCTTGAGACCAAACTCGAGGGTGAGGCCGGTGCGATTGTTGGGATGCACCCCGGCGCGGGCGCCGGTGGCGGGATGGGCGAGGGAGAACGCCCCGGCGCCGCAGTGCCAGAACACGACGCTGTTGGCGGCCTCATCCACGTGCACGAGGTCGCCCAGGTAGGGTGGGGCGCCGTCGGCGAGCTCACGGGCGATGAACATCGAGAGCGCGCCGTGGACGTCGGACTCGCAGGCGGCGGGCAGGCCGATCTCGGTGAGGAAGGACAGACTGGAACAGGCGGCCGCCCCGAACTCCTGCACCCACTCGGGCCAGCAGCGGATGGCGAGGGCCCCGAGGTTCTCTTCGCGGCAGAACTGCAACAGACGCGTGGCGGCCTGGGCAAACTTGACGGTGGTGGGCGCCTCGAGCGCGAGGTCCTTCACCTGGGCTGCGGCCTGGGTCAGCGTCGTGCGCCAGGCCGCCTCCGGCACGTCGGGTGCCGTCCGGAACAGCGTGCGCAGGTCGAGCCGGCAGAGTTCCACACCCGTGGCGGCCCGCAGCGCCACGGGATCAGCGCCGCAAAAGGCAAACCCGGGCGGTGGCTCGCCGACGACACCGATCTTCAGGCCGGTGGCGAGGCGCCGGGCCACGCCCAGGGCGCGCCAGATTGCCGCGAGGCGTCGCCGGATCCGAGGCTCCCCGGGGTTTCCGAGCCAGAAGTCGCCGCGTCGGCCGAGGGTGCGGAGAGTGTGGCAGGCGCTGTTGGCACCGGTCAGCGAGTTCAACCGCAGGCGGCCGCCGAGGCCCGGCTCCCGCAGCGCCCAGACCACCACCGGACCGGTGTGATGCGCCGCGACGGTCGCGATGAAATCGCCGCCCACAAACGTCGTGTTCTGGAACAAGACCAGATCGGCGCCTGCCGCTGCGGGCCGCTGCACGAAATCCGCCAGCGCCTCGGTCGTGGTCAGGAGCTCATCCGGCGCGATCGGAGTGATGCCGAGTTCCTGCAGGAGGGCCCGGGTCGCGGCGACCAGAGTGCGCGCGGCGGCGAGGTCAAACGCGACGCGGCCAACCGGCAGGTAGAGCAATCGAGGCATGGCGGAAACGCGAAAGGTCGGCGGGGCGCGGGAGACTGGGAGAACGGCGCGGCGCCAGCGGCATCCTCGGCGACGGCACCGGGGCGGCGAGCGAAAACGCCGGCGCTCGCCCGAGGGGCGCACTCGACAGCGGCGACGCCGCCGGGCAGACTCAGGCCATGCTCCGCCGGATCCTCGCGCTCCTTCCCCTGGTGTTTTGGTCCACCGCGTCGGTGGCCGCCGCCGACGTGGCGCCGGCCCGGCCCCGGATCCCGGAACGCACGTTCCGCCTCGGCGACTTCGGCGCGGTCGGGGATGGAATCACCTCCAACACCGCCGCCTTCCAGCGCGCGATCGCGGCGGTCAGGGTTGCGGGCGGCGGCCGGCTGGTGGTGCCACCGGGCAAGTGGTTCACGGGACCGATCGATCTCTGCGACGCTCTCGACCTGCACCTGGAGGCCGGCGCGACGATTCAGTTCTCCCCGAAGCAGGAGGAGTACGGCACCTTTCCCAGCTTCCGGCCGCTGCTCCGGGCCCAGCAGGTGCAGGACGTGCAGATCTCCGGTGCCGGGACGATTCACGGCAGCGGCGACGCGTGGTGGGCCGCGGCGGTCGAGTTCAAGCGGGAGATGGATGCGAAGAAGGCGCGGAGCAACACGCTGCCTCGCCCCAACCTCGTGCAGTTCGACCGGTGCCAGCGCGTGCGCGTCACCGGGGTCACGCTCACGTTTTCGCCCAAGTTCAACCTCGTGCCGGCCCGCTGCCAGGACGTGACCATCGACGGAATCCGGATCTTCAATCCGCACAAGGTGTCGCCGAACACCGACGGCATCGATCCCTCCCTCTGCCAGCGCGTCCTGATCACCGGCTGCGACATCGATACCAACGACGACAACATCGCGATCAAGTCCGGTGGCGCCCCGGGGGAGGGCGTGAGCGATGTGCTGATCACCGATTGCACCTTTCGGCACGGTCACGGTTGCTCCTTTGGCAGCGAGACCAGCGGGGGCGTGCGGCGCGTGACGGTGCGCAATTGCACCTTCGAGGGCACCGACATCGGCGTGCGGTTCAAGTCCGACCGGACGCGGGGCGGCGTGGTCGAGGATATCGTCTACGAGAATCTCACCATGAAGAACGTCGGCCAGGCCATCGTGCTCACCAGCTATTATCCGGAGCGCGAGATGCCCAAGCCGGGCCAGGCGGCGGAGGCGAAACCGGTCGGGGCGACCACGCCGCGCTGGTCGAGGATCACCGTGCGCAACGTCACCGCCACGGGAGTGACGAAGAACGCGGGCGTGATCCTCGGTCTGCCGGAGGCGCCGGCCACGGGGCTGACCCTGGAAAACCTCCGCATCGAGGCCGCCGCGGGGCTGCGCCTCGGTTACGCGAAGGACGTCGTCCTGCGGCGGGTCACCGTGACGGCCGCCGACGGCAAGCCGTGGATTCTCGAACCGACGATCGAGGGGCTGCAGCGCGTGGACTAGAATTATCCGGCGGCGTTCGTGTCGGCGGGGCAACAAGGCCGGGGGCGGCGCCCCGCCACACTTAGAACGATCCCTTCAGGCCGAAGGCCATCTGGACTCCGTATTCCTCGGAGCGCGACAGATGGGAGTAGCCGGGCGTCTCGCTGCTGTAGCGCTCGGCATTCTGCGGGCTGTTGGTGACGTTGCGGGCGTTGGCGAAGATCGTCACGTGCTTCGTCAACGCGTACTCGGCGTTCAGGTCGAGATAGTAGCGGGAGTCGAAGTATTCGTAGGCGCCCGGCGCCGTGCCGAACTGGGCGCTGTTCTTCTGCCGGCCGCGGTAGTTCCATTTCACCATGGCGACGAAGGGCGCCTTGCTGAAGGTGAGGCCGACGTTGCCGGTCCGCGCGATGAAGCCGCTGAAGTCGGCATCGTTGCGCCCGGTGAGGTGCAGCATCGTGCCGTTGGTCTGGAGCGAGAAGTAGCGTCCCCAGCGGGGAAGGAAGTCCAGGGTCTTGGTGAAGTTGCCCTCGACGCCGGTCACGCGGGCGCTGCCGGCGTTGATCAGCGAACTTACATTCCAGCCGACATACCTGGGATCGATGTCCAGGGTGGCGGCGAGGGCGGGCGTGAGCGGCTGGTTCACCGCGCCCCAGAAGTTCTCCAGGTCCTTGCGGAAGACGCCCGCGGAGAGGACTCCGCCCTTGCCGAAGTAGTACTCGAGGGAGAGATCCCAGTTGTCGGCGGTCCAGGGCTTCAGGCCGGTGTTGCGCAGCGTGATGTTGCCGGGCGAGCCACCGGGGGCGGGCGGCGTGTCCGCCTCGTCGATCGTCGTGTTGGGGATCACGTTGCTGAACTCGGGCCGCCCGAGGGTGCGCGCATAGGCGAAGCGGGCGATCAGGTCCTCCGTCACGTTGAGGGTCGCGTGGAGGCTGGGGTAGTAGCCGTCGTAGGTGCGGGCCACCCGGGAACCGCGTTCCTTCCGGACCAGGGCGAGTTCCTGGATCGAACCCGCGGCGCCGGCCTCCGGCTTGCGTACCCGGGCGCCATTGACCGTCACGAAGGTGCCGTTGGCGTTCCGCTGGAAGGGGGCGTCGGGATCGATGAGCGGGCCCTCGCCGGTGTCGCGGGTCTGCTCGAACCGGACGCCGCCGACGAGCTGCAGGCGATTGCGCAGGAGCTTGAGGTCGCCACGGAGGAACGCAGCGGTGACCGTCTCGGAGATCCGTTCGGAGTTGTTGATGCGGTTGGTCGCGGAGGAGACCTCCTGGAAGACGAAGTAACCGGGGTTGCTCCGAAAAAGATCATCGGCCCGAAACGGGCTCGGCCACTGCGTGCGCGGGAAACCCCAGAACGGATCCTCGGTGTAGCCCGTGTCGAGCAGGCGGCCGGCGCTGTCGTCGGCGGTGCCGGCGATGCCGTCGGGCCCGACGTAGTTCCAGGCATTGGTGTACCGGCGGTTGTCCCGGGTGTCATTGCGGATGTCGATGCCGGCCTTGAGGCTGGCGGGCACCGGCAGGGCGGGCAGGTTGCGCTTCACGTTGAAGAAGGCGCCGCGCACGGTGCCTTCGCCGTCGACGGGCGAGGCGGTGACACTATTGAGCCGCCAGTTGGCCAGCGAGGTGAAGTCGAGGAGGTTGCCGGCGGGGTCGCGGGTCGTCACGCGCGGGGCGGACGGCAGGCTGATGTTGTCGTAGCGGATGGTCGAGGCGGTGGGCAGCGTGATGTTGAACGACTGGAAGTGGCCATCCCGGGTGTCGCGAAAGAGGGTGCGCGAGTGCGAGAGGTTGGCGCCGGCGTTGGTTTCCCAGATCGGGCTGTTGTACCGGTGCGTGAGGACGAGGGACTCAAGCGGGTTGGTGAAAGTCCGGAAGCTGGCCCCGTAGCTGGCCACGGCGCGGCCGGTGGCACCTTGCGTGAACGTGGGGCTGAAGCTCAGCGCCGTGCCGGTGGCGACGGTGGGTACGTCGCTCGAGCCCACGTCGAAGTTGATGTTCCGGTTACCGAAGAACGCCGTGTAGTACGTCACGGTGCCGGTGAGCGAAAGAACGTGTCCGGGCGCCGGCTTGTAGTCGGCCTTGACGCTGAGCGAGTCGCGCACGACCCGCTTGGGTCCATCCTGCATCGTGTAGTTCCGGAGGTAGGGGGCGGTGGGGGTGGCTCCGGCGCCGACGAATCGCCAGGTCGGCTGCGAGCGGTGCTGCTCGTTGAATTGGTTCGAACTCAGACCGTTGATCACCAGGCCGAACGTGCTGCTCGCGGGCAGGATGTAGTTGAAGTCGAAGCCGGGGAGCACCTTGAAGGTGGACTCGTCGCCGGGACCGGGCGTCCGGCGGAAGACGTCGCGGTCCTCGCTGTTCATGCTGACGTAGGCCCGGTAGCGGAATTCGCGACGGGAGTGTTCGAAGGCGCTCTTGCTGATCATGTTCACGGCGCCGCCGAGACTGTCCGCGGGCGAATCCGGCGTGGGCACCTTCGTGACCTCGACGCGGGAGATGTTGTTGATCGATACCGTATAGAAATCGACCGCGCGGCTGGCGCCGCCGGCCGCGGAACTTGCGACGCGGGCACCGTCTTGCGATACCGCGGAGAAGAGCGGATTGAACCCGCGGACCGACACGTTGCGGATGTCCGCGGCGGTGTATTCGACGGTGATGCCGGGGAGAAACTTGAGGAACTCGCCGACGTTGCCCTCCGTGACGTCGCCGAAGGCGTCCGCCGACACGACACTCTTGATGTTCTCCGCGAACCGCTGCTCGTTGAGGGAGATGGCGGTGGCGTTGGTCTCGCGGGCGGCGCCGACGGTGAAGGCGTCGAGCTGCACGATCTGGCCGTCGCGGCCCAGGCTGAAGTTTTGTTCCAGCGTCTGGCCGGCGACGACCGTCACCCGGGCGGTGGCGGAGTCGAGGCCCGTGTAGGTCACGAGGAGGGTTGCGGGTCCGGCCGGCACCCCGGCGAGCCGGTAGTCGCCGAATTCGTTGGTCACGGCGACCAGGCCGGAGCCCTCGACGGCGACCCGGGCGTTCTTGATGTACTGGCCGTTGGTAGCGTTTTGCACGCGGCCCGAAATCGAGCCGCCGGGGGTTTGGGCAAGGGCCACGCTCACCGCGCACAAGGCGGCGGCGACGAGGCGGAGCAGTTGGTTGGGCATGGTGGCAGGAAGGGGTAAGTGCAGAGACAATACGTCTGGGACGGGGGAGCAGTGGCCGCAGGACCGCCGCTCCCGCCGACCGGCGCCGCTCACGGCAGCTCGTAGACCTCAATCAGCGCGGTCCCGGTGGTCGCGTCCGGACTTGAAACCAGGGCGGTATAAAGGCCGGGGAGGAGGTTGATCAGGATCGCGCAGTCGGCGCTGCCGGGGGCGAAGGGGAAGGCCCGGACCTCGGCGGCGGCGGTGGCGATTGCGGCCGCGTCGGGACTGGCGCTCCAGCCCGTGTTGCCCGCCACCAGCGTGCTGCCGCGGTACAGGGAAAGCAGGGGCCGCGGCAGGGGGGAGGATACTCCGAGGCCCGAAAGCGCCGGACCAGCCGCGCGAATCAGCAGGCGCTTGGGCTGCGAACCGGTGACGACGACGCCGGCCACGAGGCCGTTGGCGCCCGTGCCGGCCAGACCGCTCACGGAGAGGTTGATCAGGCGTTGGCCGGCATTGCCGTTGGAGACATCGTAGACCTCGACGAGCGAAACCCCCGAGGTCGCTCCACTGGCACTGCTCACCACCGCGGTGTACGGGCCGGGGCGCAACGTCACGCGCACCGCCGAGTCGGCGGCGGTTGCGCGCAGCGGAAACGCTCCCACCTGCGAGGTGGCCAGGGCGGTGTCGCCGGAACTCGTCGAGGTGATCCAGTGGGTGTTGGAGGCGAGCAGGGAGGAGCCGCGGTAGACGTCCAGCCGGGGATTGGGCAGCGCGCCGCTTACGCTGAAGACTTCGCCCAGGGTCGGGCCGACGGCGCGGATGAGGACGCTGGTCGGGACCTCGCCGGTGAGGGTGAAGCCGACCACGGTGGGGTTGGAGGGGTTCACCACGGAGCGCGCGGAAAACTCGCGGAGCCGCTGCGCCCCGGCCGCGCGGTCGCCCGCCCCCGAGGTGGCAAAGGCCGTGCCGGTCGGCGGCGTGACGGTGGTGGCCGCCGAGCTGCCGTCCGTGGCCACGGCGACGCGCACGCTGAAGCCTGCGGTGGTGGTGAGGGTGCCGGTCCCGGTCGCGTCAATCGTGCCGGACCCCGCCGTCGAGGTGGTACCGGTCTGCACGACAACCAGGGCGCGTCCATCCGGTCCCACCATCAGGTGCGCCAGGTCCGCGGTGCCGTGGCTGGCCGTCGGGTAGTAGCCGGCGAGCGCCGCGTTGGCGCCGGTCGCGCGGGAGCCGGTGAAGGGAGTTCCGTCGATCGCTCCGCTCACTCCGCCGGCGGAAGCGATCGTCCCCGTGACGGAGGTCCCGGATGGAGCCGAGATGCGGCCGGAGGCGTCGACGGCCAACGTGCGCACGAAGGGCGCGCCGGAGGCCGGAACTCCAAGCAGCACCGCCGAACCGGCGTCGCGGACATACAGGGCGAAGCTGCCGCCGGTACCGAGCGTGCCGAAATACACCCCGGCGGCCGTCCCGCGGACGACGTCGAGGTTGGCGACGGAACTCGTGACACTTCCGCTGGAGTTGGTGGCCCGCACGGTGTAGCTGCCGGCATCCGCGGGCTGCACATTGGCGATCACCAGCGTGGCGTCGGTGGCACCAGGGAGCGCGACTCCGCCCTTGAACCACTGCAGCGCCGGTGCCGGCACTCCCGTGGCGGTCACCGTCAGGCGGGCCACGGAGCCGGCGAGGGCGGACGGTGAATCGGGCCCCGTCTCGATCCCGGCGGGCACCTGCGGATTCCAGCCTCCGAGCACATGCGCCGGATTGCGCCAGAGCGCCGCCTCGCTCTCGGAAAGCTGGCGCGACGACACATGGCGGCGCGAGACGTCCAGGAGCGCCCCGGCCAGGTCGGTGCTCTGGTATTCCCAATATTGGACCGTCGGCGACGTGGAGGCGTTGTCGAGGCGCCAACCGGCGGGATCGATGTGCGGCCCCATGGCGCAGTTGATCCAGACGCACTGGCTGTACGGGAAATTGCCCGGGCCCGGATCCACCCGGCCGAGATAGTAGGCGACCGTGCCCGCCACGCCCTCGGCCGCAGTCAGCCGGCAATCGACATAGACGGAGCCGAAGCCGGTGGCACCGTTGCGAATCTGCGTGTAGAAGCCCACGGTGGCGGTGCCGACGTCCAGCGCCTTGATCTCGCAGCGGTGGTAGTAGGCGGCGGCCGTGCCCCACATGAAGTCCACGTTGCCCTCGATGTAGCTGTCGGTGATGAAGGCGGTCCCGGTGTTGGTCAGCAGCGTGTCCTGGCGGCTCAGGAGATTGACCCGGTTGAGCATCACCCGCTGGGCGCCGGTGAAGACGGCCTCGGCCTGCGAACCGCCCTGCGGCGTCGGATTGCGCACGGTCAGGTTCTCGAGAACGGTATCATTGGCGGCGATGCTGAAGGCGGCGCGCGTCGCGGTCGTGCCGTTGAGGTTGTTGTTGTTCGGGTACCCGATGATCGTCTGGGCGCGGTCCTCGCCACGGATCGTGAGGAACGGGCGCGTCGCCCCGAGGTACACGATCTCCGTGTAGGTGCCCTTCTTCACGGTGATCACGACCCGCTGGGTGTTGCCGGCCGGGACGGCGTCGATCGCACCCTGGACGGTGGTGAAATCCCCGCTGCCGTCGGCGGCGACGGTGAGCGCCGTGGCGTTGGCCGGTGGTCCCGCCGGCTTGGTCGTGAACCGCCAGGTCGTGCGGTCGTTGATCCCGGTGAACGAGGCGCCGGAGGCGTCGAGAATCGCGCTCTGCTCCACCTGGACGTAATAAGACTGGCCATACGCCAGGACGCCCGCGCGGGGATAGAGGAGGGCGGTGTGGTCGGAGACCGTCACCGGGCGGTAATTGTAGAGGGTGGCGTTGGTGCCGACGGTGCGCTGCTGGCGGGAGGCACCGAGATCGATCGTCTCCACCACGGCGTCGTCCGCGGCCCGGAAGATCCGGATGCGGGCGGTGCTGCCGGTGACCGGGGGACGGTCGAAGGTGAGGCGCAGCGGGGTGTCGGGGTTGACGTCGGTGGCGCCGGAGGCGGGCCAAAGGCCGGCGACCGCCATGGTGGACGGGATCGCCAGCACGGCCGGATTGCTGGTCGCGGCTCCGACGTCGTTGATCAGGGTGACGGTGTAGGCGCCGGTCTGTCCGAGCTGGACGTTGGGCAGCGTGAGGGTCGCGGCCGTCGCGCCGGGGAGAGCCACGCCGTTGCGCGCCCACTGGTACGTCGGAGCGGGGCTCCCGGTGGCGCTGACGGAGAAGGTGACGTTCTGACCGACGGCGGCGGTCACGCCGACGGGCTGAGTGGTGATGGCGGGGGCGGTGTTGACGGCGAGCGCCGCGGCGGTGCTGGTGGCCGCGCCCGAGAGGTTGGTGACGACGACCGTGTAGCTGCCGGCCTCGGCCGCGGAGACGCGCGCCAGGTTGAGGGTGGGGCCGGTGGCGCCGGGCACGGGAGCGCCGTCCTTGCGCCACTGGTAGGTCACGGGTGAACTGCCGAAGGCTCCGACCGAGAAGCTCACATCGTCGCCGACGTTGGCGGTGACCGGGGTCGGCTGGCGGTTGATCGTCGCAGGGATGGCCGCGGAGGTCACGGTGACGGTCGCGGCCGCAGAGGTCACGGTGCCATAGGCGTTGGTGACCACGACGGTGTAGTTGCCGGCATCGGCGGTGGCGGCGTTAGGGATCGCGAGGGTCGCACCCGTGGCTCCGGCGACGGCGGCGCCGTCCTTGCGCCACTGGTACGAAAGCGGCGGAGTGCCCGTGGCGGCGACGGTGAGTGCCCCCGATTGCCCCGGATTCAGGCTGACCGCGGCGGGCGGAGCGGCGATGGCGGGGGGATTGATCGGCACGAGCGCGCCATTGGAGGAAGTGACCGACACGATGGTCAGCGTCTGCGGAGCGGCGGTCGTGTTGAGGAACATGAAGCCGATTTCGTTGAAGACGAAGGCCGATGCGGGTGCGTCGGGATTCGAAAAGGTGATCGCACGGATGCCAGGCCCGTCGAGCACCACCCCGCCGCCGGTGACATTGGAACTGGTGTTGCCGAAGGAAATCGCCCCGCTGCGGCTCATCAGGTGCAGGGTGAGCGAATACACCGTGCCGTCGCCGAGCGAACCCGGGGTGGGCGAGGACTGGCCGGTGGACATGTTGTTGAAGGCCGTGCCGGTGGGATTGAGCAGGCTCGGCGACGTGCCGTCGCCCAGGCGGCGGCGTTGCTCGATCAGGCTGCCGGTGTTGCGCCCGTTGAGCCAAGTGAAGTACCCGGCATCGTCCGAATAGTCGGTCGGGGTGCCCTTGTGGTTGAAGAGGCCGTAGCCGATGGCGCGAGTTCCGGCTGAGATCCCGGACAACCCTCCGGAGACCTTGAAGCTGACAGTCACGTAGGCCTCCGTGCCGGCGGCGGTCAGGTCAATGGGCACAAAATTGCTGGCGACGAGGGTGACGCGCTGCCCGGCCGGCACTGGAACCGCCACGCCGCTGGCGGCAGTCGAGGCGGGAGCGGCGGTCGTGGACGCTTCATTGAACACGTTCCACTGGAGCTGGGCGCGGGCGGGCGCGATGAGGGCGAGCAGGGAGGCGGCGAGGAGGGGGCGGTGCAGTTTCATGGGGTGGAGCCAACAACTACGACACGTGTCGTAGTTGCCGCGAGGGGAGGCGGGGGCCGGGGTGGTGTCAATCGCGAATCGCCGTCTCTGCGGTGCCGTGTCCGTGGTTCTCGGCCTCGTGCGGTCGGGGCAGGCGACACGAGGGCGCGCCTCCGGCGGTGGTCAGCGGCGGATCAACGGGCCGGACGAACCCCGGACGATGAGCTGGGGCTCGATGGTGTGCAGCAGCGACGCCCGGGTCAGCGGCCGTCCGATGGAGGCCAAAATGAACTCGGCGGCCACGCGCGCCGTCCGCTCCACCTGCTGGTCGACACTGGTGAGCTGTGGGCGGACCATCTGGCAGATGTCGCGGTTGTCGAAACCGACGATCGACACCTCCTCCGGCACCCGCACGCCCAGCCTTTGAAACTCCAGCTGCGCCCCGGCGGCGGTCTCGTCGTTGACGGCGATGAAGGCGGAGGGCCGGCCCGACTGGCGCGCGAAGTCGGCCGCGAGAAGCCGGCCAAACTCGAAGTGGCTCTGGCGCACATGGTGCGCGTCGAGCGAGCGGGTGCACTGGGCGAACTCGAGTCCCCGGCGGGCCAGCGCCGCGCGGAGTCCCTCGAGGCGATCGGTGACCGTCTGGAAGTCGCCGGAGATGCCGAGGAGGCCGAAGCGGCGGTGGCCGAGCCCGTGCAGATGGGAGACGACCTGCTCCATTGCCGCGCCGCGATCGAGGGTGACCGTGGGGGCGTCCCGGCAGCTGGAGTGATCCACGACGACATGGGGCGTGCCGTGGCGGCGGAGGAGGGCGATCCGCTCGGTGAGCACGGCGGGATCGAACTGCCCGATGAAGACGATGGCCTGCACCCGGAGCGCGAGGAATTGCTGCACGAGCTGCCGGCTTCCCCCAGGCCGGTCGACCTCCACGAGCGCGGTGTAGCCGCGGGCGGCGAAGAACTCCTGCAACTCCGAGAGCTTTCGCACCAGCGAGTGGGTGGTGAGGTTCTCCAGGCAGACGCCGATCAGGCTCGACGGCTTGCCGCGGAGAAGGGCCGCATGGGCGTTGGGGGTGAATCCGGTCTCGGCCATCGCCTGCCGGACGCGGGCGATGGTCGAGGCCCGGAGGCCCGGCTGATCGTTGAGGACGCGCGAGACGGCGCTACGGGAGAGCCCGACGTAGCGGGCGAACTCCGCCGTGGACCGAATCGCGCGCGGCCGTTGGGAAGGGCTGGTCATCGGAGGCCGCCGGCCGGCGGCGGGCCGGAGTCTGCGAACGGGCATGCTGAAGTGGCGCAGCTCACGTGCGCGGCAGACAAGGTCGAGCGTCGTCGTCCGTCAAGCACCCTGCCAGCCGCCGCGTCACCGCGGGTGCGTTCGACCGCAGTCGGAGCGTCGACTCGCGGCTTGACCGCGCGTCCGGCGAGGCGTTGCCTGCGGGCGCTGTGAGCATCGCGAACAACGCGTTCTCCGCCGGGCCCCCGCACCCCATGGAGGGCCACCGCCGTCCGACCCCGCCCCTTTCTTCCCGGACCAGATTCCGCCGGATTCCCCTTCCCGATGCGAACCGCCCGATCCCCGGACGGGCGCACCTCCTCCCCATGCCAACTCCCCCTCGCTCCGCCTGGATTCTGCCGGTGCGCCCGGTCCTCGGGCTCATCCTCTGCCTGCTGCTTCCGTTCCCCGGCCTGCTCGCGCAGCCCGCGACTGGCACCATCACCGGCCGCATCCTCAACGAGGGCACCGGTCAGTACCTTCGCAGCGCGATGGTCTCGGTGGCGGGAACCAACATCGGGACCGTCGCCGAGGCCGGGGGCGTGTACACGCTGACCGGTGTGCCCGCCGGCGTGGTGAAGGTGACGGTTTCCTATGCGGGTCTGGATCCCGCGGAGGCGACGGTCACGGTGCAGTCCGGCCGGATCACGACGCAGGATTTCACGATGAGCGCGAAGGGCGAGGGCGGCATCGTGCGTCTCGACGCCTTCCGCGTCGTGACCGAACGGGAGGGCAACTTCCAGGCGATCCAGGAGCAGAAATCCGCGCTGGAGATCAAGCAGGTCGTGGCCTCGGACGCCTTCGGCGATGTGTCCGAGGGCAACATCGGCGAGTTCATGAAGCTCATGCCCGGGGTGATGCTGGACTACGTCGATGCCGACATCCGGACCGTCAGCATCGGCGGGATGGATCCCAAGTACTCGACGATCCTGATGGACGGGGCCCCGGTGGCGAGCGCCGGCTCTTCCAGCATCGGCACCGGCCGCGCGTTCGAGTTCGAGCAGTTGTCCATCGCGAGCATCGAGACGGTGGAGCTGAGCAAGACGCCGACGCCGGACGTCTCCGGCAGCGCGCTGGCCGGGGTGGTCAACCTGCGAAGCCGCGGCGCGTTCGATCGCCGGGGTCGCCTCGTGCGCTGGTCGGCCAGCACGCAGATCAACTCGCACCAGACGACGCTGCGGCGCACGCCGGGGCCCAGCGACCGCAAGCTCTTCAAGCTGCAGCCGAACGCCTCGCTGGAGTTTTCCGACGTCTATTTCGACCGCCTCGGGGTGATCGCGGGGGTGAGCTTCGCCCGGACGATGGTCGAGCAGAACATCCTGCAGTACGCCTACGCCGCGGCGAACACCAACCCGGCCGACAACGCGACCGAGGTGCCGCGGCTCAGCCAGATCCACCTGATCGACGCGCCGAAGACCACGAATCGCGGCAACTACAACCTGCGGCTCGACTACAAACTCTCGCCCGACGCCATGGTCTGGGGCCGGATCGACTACAACACGTATTCGGCAAGGAACTACCAACGGAACGCCCGGTTCAACTTCCTCAACGCCGTCAACGGCCCCGCGACGAGCGATCCCCGCCAGACGGGGGTCGAGTTCTCGCTCGTGAGCCAGACCTCGACCAACGCCAATGCCGAGCTGCACACCGGCAACGGCTTCAACAAGCACGGCGCCACGGTGACGCCCGCGATCGGCGGCTCCTACCGGCGGGGTGCGTTCCGGGCCGACGTGCAGGCGCAGCTCTCGCGCTCCACGAACTTCTACCACGACGTGCCGATGGGGTTCTTCAACACGTCCTCCACCGGCCTGCTCTCGGGCCTGACCCTGCGCTGGGACCGCGCGACCCCGGGTGATGCCGGGGTCACCCTCACCCAACTCGCCGGTCCGGACTGGCGCCGGCTCGAGAACTACCCGCTGCCCGGCACGATGGGATTCCGCTACCTCACCGGCAAGGATCAGAAGTGGACGGCCAAGTCCGATCTGCGGTACAGCCTCCCGGAATGGAGGATTCCCATGGTCGCGAAGTGGGGCGGCGACGTGACCCAGCAGGTGCGCAACGTCGACCGCTACGAGTCCGGCGGGACCGCGATCACCTATCTCGGGCCCGACGGCCGCGCGAACACCGGCGACGAGAAGTGGACCGCGGAGCCGCACTACACGACGCACAACCTCGCCGGCGGCAACCTGCAGAACATTCCGGCGCTCGATCGCTTTTCCCGCGCGCGCGAATTCGGGGCGTTTCCGGAGCGGTTCACCCAGATTGCGCCGGAGCAGGAGCTGCTGCTGCGGGTGCGGAACCACTGGGACCTGAAGGAGCAAATCGACTCCGCCTACGGCCAGCTCATCTTCAAGGTCACTCCCCGGTTCGACCTCGCGCCGGGTTTCCGCGTCGAGCAGACCCGCAGTTCCGCCCGCGGACCCACCGACTGGGGCGACGACCACGCCAAGCGCGTGCTGACCGGCAACCCCAACGCCAGCATCCCCACGAACACCGCCGCGTACTACCTCGCGCGCTACACGCCGGACGCGATCAACACGTCGGACTACCACACGTGGCTGAAGTACCTCCATGCCACCTACCGGCTGACCAGCGACTTCATCCTCCGCGCCTCGTTCAACAACTCGATCACGCGGCCCGACCTCAGTTTCCTGACCGGTGGGATCACCGTCAACGAGGACGTCACGCCGCACACCGCGACGGTGCCGAATCCGAACCTGCAGCCGGAGCACGGCCGGAACCTGTTTTTTGCGGCGGAGTACTATTTCCCGAAACGGGCCGGGTTCTTCACGATCACCGGTACGCGGCGGGATATCCGCAACCTGATCCGGCAGACCACGTACAACCTGAACGCGGACGAAGACTGGCCGAACCAGGAGGGGCTCGACCTCCGCGGTTACCGCGTCACGACGCGCGACAACGTCGGGAAGGCCCACGTCGGTTCGGTCGAGTTCAGCTACCGGCAGAACATGGTGTTCCTGCCCGGCATGTGGCAGCGGCTGTCGCTCTTTGCCAACTACACGATCCTGCATTTCGACGACTACGAGAACTTCCGGCGGCCGGAGAACCTGACCAACGGGGGCCTTTCGTTCGACCACCAGGGCCTGTCGTTCCGCTGGAACTTCATGTGGGTGCCGACGTACCGCACCGCGGCGATCCCGGCCAACGGCTGGGTGGCGATGACCGGTGAGCGGCTGACGCACGACATGCAGTTTGCGTATCGCTTCTCGGCGCGGGTCTCGGTGTTCGTGAACGCGCGCAACATCTTCAACCGTCCGATGCGCACCTACTGGGGGCCGCAGCGCGACGACATGATCACCAGCCACAACGACTACGGCGCCATCTGGACCGTCGGCCTGCGCGGGCAGTTCTAGGAAGATGGCGGAGAGGGGGGGATTCGAACCCCCGGTACGGTTACCCGTACACGTGATTTCCAATCACGCACATTCGACCACTCTGTCACCTCTCCGGTGTGCGGGAGGCTGCCGGTCAGGCAGCTTTCCGCTGGGCGAACGGGCAAGGAAGGCCAAGGCCCGTCGACGGTCAACCGCAAATCCTCTGCTCAGAAATCCGCCCCGATCGTCAGCCGGTAGTTCCGCGGTTCGTTGAGGTAGACGCGGAGGTAACCGTTCTCGTTGGCGTTGAGCCGGCCCACGCCGACGAGGTAGGAGTTGAACAGGTTGCGCACGTTGAGCTGCACGTTCATCGGAAGGCGGCGCCCGGGGAGCACGAACCGGTAGCCGGCAAACGCGTCGACGTAGAGCGTGGGGGTACCCCAGATTTCGCGGCCGTCGATCTGGGAGATGCGGGTGAGGTTGCGGCTCTGGAAGCGGCCGGCGCCGCCGACAAAGGCGCCCTTGAGCCGGCCCTCGGCGAAGCGGTAGCGGCCGGTGAGGTTGGCCTTGTAGGGACGGGTGCCAAAGGCGCTGTTTTGCAGGGCGGCCATCGCGTCGATGTTCTCGTGGGCGGTGGTGAGCTGCTGGTTGACGGTGGCGAGGAGGGTGGCGTCGCCCGCGGCGGCGGCGCGCCACTTTGGCTCCCACTCCGCGAAGAAGCCGTAGACTTCCGCGAAAAAGTTCTCCCGCTTGCGTTCCGAATAGGAGACCCCGAGCCGGAGGGTGAGAGTCTTCGTCGGGTTGGCGATGAACTCGGCCTCCCATCCCTTGGTGACGGCGTCGATGGTGGCGGCGTTGAAGAACCGCAACTCGGAGTCGAACTGCGCCTGGGTGATCCGGCCGGCGGCGAGCAGGGCGTTGTAGATGTTGACCATGGCGGTGCCGCCGAGGGAGGTCGAGGTGTTGACGGAGAGGCCGTCGGGGATGATGACGGCATCCTTGGTCTGGCGGGTCTCGTACGCGCCGAAACGGAAGAACAGGCGGTCATCGCCGAGCACGTCGAACATGAGGCCGACGTCCTGGCCGATCCCTTCGGTGGGCGGCGGGGTCTTGCCGGTGGGGAGCACGGTGCGGTCGAGTCGGGGGGTGCCGCTGTTCTTCGACTCGTTATAGAACAGCGAAAGGCGTGGGAGGACGTGGAGCACGGCCCCGGCGGTGAAGGTTTTCGGGCGGTACTTGTTCTCGGCGACTGCGCCGTTGAAGTCCCACTCGTTGAGCGCGAAACGGCCCGAGGTGTAGCGCGGGTCGTTGGGGTCGGTGATGCGGGCCTGGTCGTAGGTCTCGAAGGTGATCGGATCGGCGCGGTAGCCGACGGTGGTGACGAGGCGTTCCTTGAACCAGTAGCTCTGGGCGGCGAACATGTACGACCGCGCGTCCTGGATCGTGTGGGAGTTGGAACGGGTGCGCGACGCGAAGTGCGAGTGGTAGGTATTGGCGCCGATCGTGAACCCGGGGATGGTCTGGGTCGGATCGCCGGCGAAATAGGTCTCGAACCGCCCCTCGGTCACGTAGCGGCGGCGCCACGGCTGGTTGGCGGCGGCTTCGGGGTTGGCGGAGTTGGAGATGGCGAGATTGGCCTGGTTGACGAGGATTTCATTCTGCCAGCGGCGCACCCGATCCTGTCGGGTGGCCTCGGCGAGGGCGGCGAGGCGGTGGCGGCCCAGCCATTTGCCGAGGTTGGGCTCCCAGGCGGCGCTGAGGCGGTAGATTTCATTGCGGTCCTTGAACGGGTCGCGGCTCCAGTTGTCCTCGAGGTAGAGCTGGCCGACGCGCGGGTTGGGCACGACGGCGAGGGCGGCGGTGGGGATGGTGAGGTTGGGATCGCCGGTTAGGAAAACGTTGGGGTTCACGTTGCCGCGGGTGAGGATGCGGTTGACGTTGTGGAAATAGGAAAACTCCGCGACGACCGTGCGCGAGAAGCGCTGCTCGATCTTGAACTGCCACTCGTTGAAATTCTGGGTGCGCACGCCCCCGGGCCCGGTGAGGTTGTAGGCATAGCCCATGAGGGCCGGCGACACGAGCGTGTTGCTGGGGGCGCGGGCGCTGAAGAGCTCGGAGCGCAGGTTGAAGACGGCGTTTTCCTGCGAGAACAGCGTGTAGCGGTTGGCGGTGCCGAAGGCGGTGGTGGTCGGGACCGCGGCGCCATCGGCTGTCGGGCGGCCGGCGGCCAGCCAGGAGGTGACGGAGTCGGTGGCGTTCCAGGGGAGGGCGATGTTGTTGGCGGAGCTGCCGCCCTGGTAGCTGCCGCGGATGGCGGTGTTGGTCCAGGGCTGGTAGCTGAAGGCGCCGGTGAGCCGGCGCTGCTCATTGAGATCCCATTGGCGCCAGCCCTTGGCGTCCTGATAGAGCCCGAGCAGGCGGAGGCCCAGCTTGCCGCGGATGAGGACCTGGTTGTGGTCGAGTTCGTGGCGGAAGTAGTCCCACGAGCCGACGACGGACTTGGCGGACGTGTTGGTGCGGCGGAGCTGGGCGAACTTGCTCGAAAGCGCCACGGTGCCGCCGGGGGCCCCGAGGCCAAAGAGGATGGAATTGGGCCCGCTCGCCATCTCGGCGCGCTCGATGTTGTACAGATCCACCGGCACGGCGGACTGGGCGTAGTTCACGGAGGAGGAGCCGGCGACGCCGCGCACGCGGAAGCGGAAGTCGTTGCCGGTCGAGTCGCGACCGGGCGGGTTGTTGAAGCCGTTGGTCGAATCCTCCACCTCGCGTTCAACATTCGTGGCGTAGGCGAGCATCGACTCCAGATCCGTGGCGCCAATGTCGGAGAGGAATTCCTTCGTGAAAGGCGAGACGGCGGCGGGGGTATCCTTGAGCTTGGCGTTCAGGCGGGAGCCGGCGGTGGTGTTGGAGGCCTGGTAGCCGGAATCATCCTCGGCCCGGACTTCAAACGGCGACAATTCCACCACCGGGGACGCGTCGCTGGTCGAGGCCGGAGGCGAGGAGGGTGGAGGAGGGGCGACCTGGGCGACCAGGCCCGGGAAGAAGAGGAGGCATGAGGCCACCGAACGAAGGAGCGAGGCCGGACGGAGGGGGTAGGTTGGCATGGCGGGGAGTTCCGCAACCGCGGTGCTGCCGGCAGAGGAAGCACGAGAGGGGGCCGGAAACAACGCTGATATCGTCTGGCTGCGTGCCGGCGGGGCAGCCCGGAAAGGCGGGACGGTCCTGGGGAGCGCCCGGGCCGGCCGGGGAAAAGGGCGGAGGGCCGTGAAAACCGACTTGCGCGGCCGGAGGGGGTTGCCAACCCTGACGGGGATCCAGACTTCAGCCCACACCTCCCACATGGTCACCGCTAACACCGAACTCGGCTACAACACGAAAGTGGAGGGGGGGGTCGTGGTGTCGCGGGCCGATGCGGTCATCAACTGGATCCGCACCAATTCCATGTGGCCGATGCCGATGGGCCTGGCCTGCTGTGCGATCGAACTGATGGCGGTGGGCGGGGCGCGCTTCGACATCTCCCGCTTCGGGGCGGAGGTGATGCGGTTTTCGCCGCGGCAGTCCGACTGCATGATCGTGGCGGGCACGGTGACCTACAAGATGGCCCCGCAGGTGCGACGGATTTATGACCAGATGGCCGCCCCCAAGTGGGTGATCGCCATGGGGGCCTGCGCGAGTTCCGGGGGGATGTACCGCAGCTACGCCACGCTGCAGGGGGTCGATCGGATTGTGCCCGTCGATGTCTACGTGAGCGGGTGCCCGCCGCGGCCGGAGGCTTTGCTGGATGCCCTGGTGAAACTGCAGGAGAAAGTGAAACGCGAGCCGGCGGCCCGTCGCCTGCTGTCGGCCTGACCTTCCTTGCGCTTGTATGTCCGCCGAATTTGTCACCGCCTTCAAGAGTCGCTTCCCGATGGCGGTGGATCGTGCCTCGGCGGACCATCCGGCCTTCAACCTGCCCTATGACGAGGTGGTGCCCGCCCTTCGGTTCCTGCGGGATCAGTGGGGCTTCGAGTTGCTGATGGATTTGACGGCGATCGACGGCGGACCGGGCACGGAGCCGCGGTTCACCGTCGTGTATCACTTGCTGGCGCCCAATCGCGGGGCGACCTACGTGCGGATCGCCGCCCCCTGCGCCGGCCCGGAGGATGAGCCCGCCGCGCCCAGTGTCGTGGGACTGTGGCCGGGCGCCAACTGGCACGAGCGGGAGTGCTGGGACATGTTTGGCATCCGGTTCGACGGGCATCCCGACCTGCGGCGGATCCTGATGTGGGACGGTTATCCGTACCACCCCCTGCGCAAGGAGTTTCCCCTCGCTGGAGTCGAGACCGATCTGCCGGTCGCGGATATCCAGGAGGAAACCGGCACCCGCGTAGTGGCCGCGCCGATGGCCGGCGGGCCGTTCGTCGCCTCGACGGGAGAGGTCAACCTTACCGAGGCCGAACCACGCGCCCTCGACCAGAGCTGGAGCGACCGCCGGGTGCAACCCGGCCAAACCCCGCTGCGGCAGGTGAAGGAGTGATGCGGACCCCGATGGCCACCGACTACAGCTTTCCCGACAATGCGGCCCGGGCCGCGGCCGCCGCCGACGAGTTCCAGCCCGAGAAGATGTCGCTGTCGATGGGCCCCTCCCATCCCTCGACCCACGGCGTGCTCCGGCTGCAGATGGAGCTGGATGGCGAGACCGTCACCAAGGCGGACCCGGTCGTGGGTTACCTGCATCGCGGCGACGAGAAGATCGCGGAGAACATGACCTACAACCAGTTCGTGCCTTACACGGACCGGTTGGACTACCTGGCCCCGCTCGCCAACAACATGGCCTATGCGATCGCGGTGGAGCGGCTGGCGGGGCTCGAGGTGCCTCCGCGTTGCCAGGCGATCCGGGTCATCACCGCCGAGATGGCGCGCATCTCCTCCCATCTCATGGGCCTCGGCGCCTTCGGCCTCGATGTCGGGGCGTGGACGGTGCTGCTGTACACGCTCGAGGAGCGCGAGAAACTCTACAAACTCTTCGAGGAGCTGACCGGCGCGCGCTTCACCACGAGCTACACCCGGATCGGCGGGGTCACGCGCGATGTGCCGGAAGGCTGGCTGGGCCGGGTCAACGCGTTCTGCGATCAGTTCCTGCCCATCCTCGAGGAGATCCTGCGGCTGCTGACGCGGAACAAGATCTTCATGGACCGCACGGTCGACGTCGGCGTCATTTCGAAGACCGATGCGCTCGCCTACGGCCTGACCGGCCCGAATCTCCGGGGGAGCGGCGTGGCGCTCGACCTGCGCAAGGACAAACCGTACTCGGGGTACGAGCAGTACGAGTTCGACGTGCCGGTGGGCACCACGGGCGACTGCTATGACCGCTACCTCGTCCGCGGCGAGGAGATGCGCCAGTCGGTGCGGATCCTCCGCCAGGCGATCGCGAAGTTCCCGGAGGGACCGTGGTATGCGACCGACGCGCGCCGCATTTTTGCCCCGCCGAAGGACAAGGTGATGACCTCGATGGAGGAGCTGATCCAGAATTTCATGCTCGTGACCGAGGGGCCGCAGATGCCGCCGGGCGAGGTGTACTTCGAGGCGGAGAATCCGAAGGGCATCCTGGGCTTCTACGTGGTGAGCAAGGGCGGCGGCGTGCCGTACCGGCTGAAGATTCGCTCCCCGTCCTTCTGCAACCTCTCGATCCTCCCCAAGGCGTGTGTCGGGATCCTGATCTCGGACGTCGTGGCCATCCTTGGCTCGCTCGATTTCGTGATGGGGGAGTGCGACCGATGAAAATTCTGCCCACGGAATACACGGAAGACACGGAAGTTCGGGCGCGGCCGTCGCTGGGTTCCGCGGATTCCGTGTGTTCCGTGGGCACCTCTGCCTCTTGCGTCCGATGAAGCTCAAACCGGAAACGCTCCAGCGCATCGACGAGATCATCCCGCACTATCCGGTGAAACGGAGCGCGGTGCTGATGCTGCTGCACGCGATCCAGGAGGACGTCGGCTTCATCTCGACGGAAGCGATTGAGTGGGTGGCGACGAAGCTCGAGCTGCAGCCGATCAACGTCCTTGAGGTTGTGACGTTCTACCCGATGTTTCGGCAGAAGCCGATCGGGCGCCGCCACATCAAGGTCTGCCGGACGCTTTCCTGCGCCCTGCGCGGGGGCTACCAGACCTGCGAGACCCTGGAGAAGGAGTTCGGCGTGCACCGCGGCGAAGTTTCGGCCGACGGCGAGGTGACGATCGAGTTCGTCGAGTGCCTGGCCAGCTGCGGCACCGCGCCGGTCGTGATGGTCGACGACGACCTCCACGAGAATGTCGACTGCGCCCGCGCGCGGGCGCTCGCCGCGCAAATCAAGCAGGAGGCCGCCCGCCGGGGCTGAGCCCGGCCCGAGTCAACGCCCGCACCGCATGCCCGCCCCCGCCCAACGCCGCATCATCTTCCGGCACATCGACGAGCCCGGGTACACCAACGACCTGGCCTGCTACGTGCGCCACGGCGGCTATGCGACGTTGCGCAAGGCCGTCACGATGGCGCCGGCGGCGATCATCGACGAGGTGAAGAAATCCGGGCTGCGCGGGCGCGGCGGCGCCGGTTTCGGCTGCGGGCTCAAGTGGACGCTCGTCGACCGCAAGAGCGGCAAGCCCATCTATCTCATCGTCAACGCCGACGAGTCCGAGCCCGGCACGTTCAAGGATCGCTACATCATCCACCAGGATCCGCACCAGCTGATCGAGGGCATCATGATCACCTGCTGGGCGAACAACGTGAAGCAGGCGTACATCTACATCCGGGGCGAATTCCCGGTCGGGGCCCGCATCCTGGAAAAGGCCATCGCCGAGGCCCGCGCGGCGGGCTACGTCGGGCCGAACGTCCTCGGCACCCCGTACGGCTGCGAGATTTACGTCCACCGCGGCGCCGGCGCCTACATCTGCGGCGAGGAAACCGGGCTGATCGAGTCGCTCGAGGGCAAGCGGCCCTACCCGCGGATCAAACCCCCGTATTTTCCCGCGGTGCTGGGGCTTTACCAGTGTCCGACGATCGTCAACAACGTCGAGACCCTCTGCCACGTGAAGTACATCGTGGAGGTCGGCGGCGACGAGTTTGCGAAGATCGGCACCCCGAACAACACCGGCACGCGCATCCTCTGCGTCAGCGGCCACGTGCAGAAACCGGGCTACTACGAGTTCGAGGTCGGCAAGATCACCCTTGGCCAGCTCCTCCACGAGGTCTGCGGGGGGCCGCTGCCCGGCCGGAAGTTCAAGGCGGTGATCCCCGGCGGCTCCTCGGCCAAGGTCCTGCGGTTCGGCGAGACGTTCACGCTCAAAAACAAGGACGGGTCCGCCCGCACCCTCGCGGTCGAGGACATCCCGATGGACTTCGACACCATGGCCGCCTGCGGCACGATGGGAGGCTCCGGGGGCGTCATCGTGATGGACGACTCCGTCAACATGGTCGAGGCCCTGGCCAACCTCAACGCCTTCTATGCCCACGAGAGCTGCGGGCAGTGCACGCCGTGCCGTGAGGGCTCGCTCTGGATGAAGAAGATCACGTCGCGCATGGTGCACGGCCAGGCCCGGGCGGAGGACGGCACGCTGCTGAAGAGCGTGGCCGACCAGATCGCCGGCCGCACCGTGTGCGCCTTCGGCGAGGCCTGCTCGTGGCCCACGCAGAGCTTCGTCGCGAAGTTCGGCGACGAATTCAAGGCGTACCCCGAGACGAAGCAGGCCGCCAAACCCGCCGGCGCCACCGACCTGGTGTGAGGAACACACCACGAAATACACGAAAGACACGAAATCGGATGTCCCCGGCCACCCCCATTAACTTCGGCACCTTTGGTGCCTTCGGTGTATTTCGTGGTTAGCCCGGATTGCCCGAGATGAGCGCATCACCCAAACCCGACCTCATCACCGTCAACGTCGACGGCCGCGATGTCGCCGTGCCGAAAGGCACCAATGTCATCGAGGCCGCACGGCTGGTCGGGGTGGACGTGCCGTACTACTGCTACCACCCGAAGCTTTCGATTTCCGGCAACTGCCGCATGTGCCTCGTCGAGATCGGCATGCCGGCGGTCGACCCCGCGACCAAGGCTCCCATCGTCGATCCGGGGACCGGCAAGCAGCGCATCAACTGGATTCCGCGGCCGCAGATCGGCTGCGCCACCACCGCGTCGCCCGGCCTGCACGTGCGCACCAACACGGCGCAGATCAAGGAATGCCGCGAGGGCGTGATGGAGTTCCTCCTCGTCAACCACCCGCTCGACTGCCCGATCTGCGACCAGGCCGGCGAGTGCAAGCTGCAGGAGCAGGCCACCGGCTACGGCCGCGGCTACTCCCGGTACATCGAGGCGAAGAACGTCAAACCCAAGCGCACGCAGCTCGGGCCGCGCGTCATGCTCGACGACGAGCGCTGCATCCTCTGCTCGCGCTGTATCCGTTTCTGCAAGGAGGTCGCGAAGGACGACGTGCTCGGCTTCATCGACCGCGGCAGCTACTCGACGCTGACCTGCTACCCCGGCCGGCAGCTGACGAACAACTATTCGCTCAACACCGTCGACATCTGCCCGGTCGGCGCCCTGACCAGCACGGATTTCCGGTTCAAGATGCGCGTCTGGTTCCTCAAGCAGACCGACAGCATCGATCCCGAGTCCAGCGTAGGCGCCAACACCGTCGTCTGGTCGCGGGAGGGCGTGGTCTACCGCATCACTCCGCGGCGCAACGACGAGGTGAACGACACCTGGATGGCCGACAGCGGCCGGGAGCTGTACAAGCAGAACCGGGCGCCCGACCGGCTCATGGTGGCGCGCGTCGAGGGCCAGGACAGCACGCCGGCGGCGGCGCTCGCGGCGGCGGCGGACCTGCTCAAACCCGCGGCGGGGGCGGTGGCGGTGGTCGGTTCCGGCCGCAGTTCCATCGAGGAGCAGTTTGTCACCCGCCGGATGGCCAACGCTCTCGGGGCCGGTGCCTTTCTCGTCGGGCGCTCGGATCCCGGCGACGGCTTGCTCATCTCCGCCGACCGCAACCCCAATGTTCGCGGCGCCCTCGTTACCGGTCTCGTCACCAACCTGCCGTCCGAGCGGCTGACCCAGCTCGGCGAGTGGATCGACGAGGGCAAAGTCCGGTGCGTGGTTTCCGTGGGCGAGGACCTCCTGGCGGCGGGCCTGACCGAGGCCCAGCTCGCCCGGGTCGCGGTGGTCTACCTCGGCACCCACGCCAACGCCACCAGCGCGATCGCCCGGATCGTGGTGCCGACGTTCACGGTGCTGGAGCGCACCGGGTCGTTCGTGAACCAGCAGTTCCGGCTGCAGAAGTTCTTCCAGGCGGTGCCGGGGCCCGCGGGCGCGATCGATGACCTGACGGCCCTCACCCGCCTGCTCTCGTCCGTCGAGGGCGAGTATTTCCCCCCTGAACCGGCGGCAATCTGGCCCGAGATGGCCCGCGCCATCGACGTGCTCCAGGGGATCACGTTTGCCGGCATCCCCGCGACCGGACGCCTGCTCGACGGTTCGCGGTGGGCCGGCCTGCCGTTCCCGGAAGGGCCGGGGCTGCATTTCCAGCCGGCCGCGAAACCCTGAGACCGCCTCTCCACCGCTCGACCCGATCCTTCCCGACCATGCGCACGCCCGCCTTTTTTGCCCTCGGCCTCGGCTTCATCCTGATGGGAGGCGGCCTCGCCGTCCTTACGCTGCGGAAGGGGAAGAACCCGCCGGCCACGCCGACCAAGGCCCAGCAGCGCGAACAGGCCGCCCTCGCCGAGGAGAATCGCAAGATGTGGATCGGCGCCGGGCTCGTCAGCGCCGTCGGCGTGGGCATGATCGTGTGGTCGTTCCTGTGAGATGATCGACTTCTACCTCCAGCTTCCTCCGCTCGTCCAGGGCCTGCTCAAGGGGTTGGCGGTCATCTGCGTCATCTTCCCGATCGGCGGCGTGTGTTCGATGGCGGAACGCAAGGTCTCGGCGTGGATCCAGGGCCGGCCGGGGCCCAACCGCGCGATCCCGCCCTGGTTCGCCTGGGTGCCCTTCCTCGGAAAGTTCCTGCAGCGGCTCGGCCTCTTCCACGTGATGGCGGACGGCGGAAAGATGCTCTTCAAGGAGGACCCGATTCCGGGGCACGTGAACAAGTTCTACTTCGTCCTTGCGCCGGTCCTCGCGATGATGCCGGCCCTGACGACCGTGACGACCGTCCCGTTCGGCGCCTACCTCGACGCCCGCGGCCAGGTGACGCCGCTCGGCCTGGCCAATGTCGACATCGGGCTGCTCGCGGTCTTCGCGGTCGCGTCGCTCGGTGTCTACTCCCTCATCCTCGCGGGCTGGGCCTCCAACTCCAAGTACCCCTTCCTCGGCGGCGTGCGCGCCTCGGCGCAGCTCATCTCCTACGAACTGTCGCTCACACTCTCGGTCCTCCCGGTGTTCCTCTGGGTCAACGCGCCCGGCACCGCCGGCACGATGAGCCTGGCCCGCGTGGTGGAGTTCCAGAGCCAGCCCGGCTTCCTCGGCGGCATGTGGTTCATCTTCCTGATGCCGGTGGCGGCGCTGGTCTTCATGATTTCGCTCTTTGCCGAGACCAACCGGCATCCCTTCGACATGGCCGAGGGCGAAGCCGACCTCGTCGGCGGCTTCCACACCGAGTACGGGGCCTTCAAGTGGGGCCTGTTCTTCGTGGCGGAATACGCCCACATGCTGGTCGGTTCGGCGGTGTTCACGCTGCTCTTCCTCGGCGGCTGGAACCCGCTGCCGTGGGTGCCGCTCGCGACGGTCGCCGGCTGGCTGGCGGCGCTCCACCCGCTGCTGGGCCACCCGATCGCCATCGGGCTCGTCTCCATCGCGATCTTCCTCGCGAAGGTGCTCGCGCTGATCTTTTTCTTCATGTGGGTGCGCTGGACCATCCCGCGCTTCCGCTACGACCAGGTGATGGAGATGGGCTGGAAGAAGCTCCTGCCGCTGGCGATCGCCAACCTGGTTTTCTACATGGTCGCGATTGCGATCCTCCAACGGTAGGAAACCGACCACCACGGATGAACAACGCAACACACGGAAGCCGGGAACAACCGCTGGGGCCGGGGGCGCCCGGGCCCGCGCGCCCGTGGTTCGAGACCTGACGCACACCATGGCCGCCGGAACTCCCGTCCCCCGCGAACCGCTCACCTTCGCCGAGCGTACCTACCTCCCGCAGATCCTCGGCGGGCTGAAGACGACGTGGCGGCATCTCGTCACGCCCAAGACCACCCTTGAGTATCCGGAGCAGCGTCCGGCGCTTCCGCCCGGCTACCGCGGCGTGCCCACGCTGGTCCGGGATCCCCACGGCCGCGAAAAGTGCGTGTCGTGCCAGCTCTGCGAATTTGTCTGTCCGCCCAAGGCGATCCGGATCACGCCCGGGGCGATTCCGGCGGACGCCCCGACGGCCCACGTCGAGAAGGCGCCGCAGGAGTTCGAGATCGACATGTTGCGCTGCATCTACTGCGGCATGTGCCAGGAGGTCTGCCCGGAGGAGGCCATCTGGCTGCAGAACAGGTATTCCACCACCGGTTACACGCGCGAGGAGATGGTGAACAACAAGGCGCGGCTCTACGAATTGGGCGGCACGCTGCCGGACGAGCACTTGAAGTGGGACCGGAAGAAGGCCGCCGAAACCGCCGGGAACGATCGGCACTGAGCGCATGAACCTGCCTTCCCTCCTCTTTTCAGGCTTCCTGATCCTCACGCTGGTGAGCGCGCTCGGCGTGGTGCTCAACCGCAACGCCGTCAACGCCGCCATGTGCCTGCTGCTCTGCCTCGTCGGCGTGGCCGGGCTCTTCGTCGCGCTCGACGCCTACCTCCTGGCCTTCCTGCTCCTGCTGGTCTACGCCGGCGCCATCGTCGCGCTCTTCCTTTTCATCGTCATGCTGCTCGATGCACGCGGCGATGCGCGACCCTCGCTGCACCGGCTGCCGCTCGCCGCCCGGGTGGTCGCGGGGTTGCTGGTTCTGGCCGGCGTCGCCTCGTTCCTGCTCCGCGGCCGCCTGCCCTCGCCGGAGGTCGCCGCGCTGCCCGCGGCCGGCGCGGCCCTGAAGCCGTACGCGTACCAGCTCTTCACCACGTACCTCCTGCCCGTGCAAATCCTGGGCTTCCTGCTGCTGATCGCGATGATCGGCGTCATCGTCCTGAGCCGGAAGTTCGTCCCGATTGAGGAGGGCTCATGATTCCCGCCTCCCTCCACACCTACCTGGTGGCGAGCGTCGCGCTGTTCGCGATCGGCCTGCTCGGCGTGCTCATCCGGCGCAACACCCTGGTCGTGTTCATGTGCCTCGAGTTGATGCTGGTCGCCTCGACGCTGGCGCTGGTCGCGTTCTCCCGCTTCAACGGCACGCTCGACGGCAACGTCTTCGTCTTCTTCATCCTCACCGTCGCGGCCGCCGAGGTGGCTGTCGGCCTCGCCCTCATCGTCGCGTTGTTCCGGCGCCGCCAGACCGTGCAGATCGACGCCCTGAACTCGCTGAAGAACTGAGCCGATGACCCCCGACGTCCTCGCCCTTTCCGTCCTGCTGCTGCCGCTCGTGTCCGCGGCGGTCACGGCGCTGTTCCTCCGCCGGGCGGGGTCGGCCGCCGCCGGCCTCAGCGTGCTCACCGCCGCCGGGATCGCCGCG
Organism: Verrucomicrobiota bacterium; assembly: GCA_016222805.1. Classification (GTDB taxonomy): domain Bacteria; phylum Verrucomicrobiota; class Verrucomicrobiia; order Opitutales; family Opitutaceae; genus ER46. The sequence goes on from JACRQG010000007.1 coordinate 49,603, forward strand.
GGTGGCCTCGTGCTCGCGCTGGGCGGCGCGCGGGACTTCCCGGCGTCGATTGAACTCCTGCGCCTGGGCAAGTTCGCGGTGGCGATCGGCGTGAAGTTCGACGACCTCGCGGCCCTGATGCTCGTCATCGTCGGCGTCGTCGGGCTTTGCGTGCACGTGTTCTCGCTCGGCTACATGCATGACGACGACGCCCGCGGCCGGTATTTCGGCGGCCTGTCGATCTTCATGTTCTCGATGGTCGGCATCGTGCTCGCGGACAGCCTGTTCATGATGTTCATTTTCTGGGAGCTGGTGGGCTTCAGTTCCTGGCTGCTGATCAACCACTACCTGCAGCGATCGTCGGCGGCCGACGCCGCGAAGAAGGCCTTCATCGTGAATCGGGTCGGCGACTTCGGCTTCATGCTGGGCCTGGTCTGGTGCTTCAGCCACTTCGGCACCACCAACCTGACCGAGCTCGCGCAGCTCACCGGCGGCGGGGCGGTCGTCGCGACCGGCATCCCGCTGCTGCTGTTCTGCGGGGCGGTCGGCAAGTCGGCGCAGCTGCCGCTCCATGTCTGGCTGCCCGACGCGATGGAGGGCCCAACGCCGGTCTCGGCGCTGATCCATGCCGCGACGATGGTGGCGGCCGGCATCTACATGCTGTGCCGGATCCACTTCCTCATGGTGCCGGATGCACTCACTGTGATCCTCTGGGTCGGCACCGGCACGGCGCTGTACGCGGCGCTGTGCGCGATCACGCAGAGCGACATCAAGAAGGTCCTCGCCTATTCGACGCTGTCCCAGCTGGGCTACATGGTGGCGGCCTTTGGGCTGGGCGGGCTGGCGGGGGCCGGGAGCGGCACCGGGCCCGCGCTGCTCACGGCGGGCGGGGCGGCGGCAATGTTCCACCTGATGACGCATGCCTTCTTCAAGGCCCTCCTGTTCCTCGGCTCGGGTTCGGTGATCCATGGCTGCCACCACGAGCAGGACATCTTCAAGATGGGCGGGCTGCGCACGCGGCTGCCGCTGACCTTCTGGACCTTCACCGTTGGCGTGGTGGCCATCATCGGCCTGCCGGGTCTGGCGGGCTTCTTCTCCAAGGACGCCATCCTGTACCTGGCCTACGCCAACAACCGCGCGGTGTTCGCCGTGCTCGCCCTCACCGCCATCCTCACCTCGTTCTACATGGTGCGGATGTGGAAACTCACCTTCCTCGGTGAGCCGCGCAGCGAGGCCGCGGGGCATGCCCACGAGGGCGGCCTGTCCATGACCCTGCCGCTCCTGGTGCTGGGCCTGCTCTCGATTATCGGCGGCTACGGCTGGTTCCACTCCGCGCTGCTGGGCGGCCGCTTCGCCGCCGTGCTGGATCGCGTACCGCACCCGCACGGCGCGGATCACATCGTCATCCTGGCCACGAGCGTGGCGGTCCTCCTGATCGGTGCGTTGTCCGCCTGGATGCTTTATCGCCCGGCGCCCGTGGATGCCCTCGCCGAGAAATCCCCCGGGGCGTTCCGCCTGCTGGCGACACTCAAGGAGTCCTTCGACCGGGCCTATGGCTATTACGTGACCAAGGTGCAGGACCGGCTCGCGCTCCTCTTCAACTTCCTGGAGCAGGTCTTCCTCGCCGGGTTGATCATCCGCGGGTTGGCCGGCGTGGTCGGCCTGGTTTCCCTCGGGGTGCGGGCGCTCCATGTGGGCAACGCCAACGCCTACGCCTATTGGTTCCTGCTCGGCCTGGTGGCGCTGTGGGCGGCGGCGGCCGGTTACCTGACGTTCTGATCCGATGAGCCCACTTCCCTTCGATCCCCTGCTGGTCGCCATCGGCGCTCCCCTGGCCCTGGCGCTGCTCATCGCGCTGGGTCTGCCGAAGCGCTGGTCGGTCCGCCTCTCGTACGGGGCGTTCGCCGTTCCCCTGCTGATGGCGCTGCACGTCTGGTGGCACTACGCGGCGGCGAAGCCGGAGTACGGCTACCGTTTCCTCACCCAGTACTCCACCGGACTCGACGCCCTCGGCATCACCCTGAAGCTCGGTCTCAACGGCATCTCCCTGCCGCTCTTCGTCATGGCCGGCATCGTCGGGTTCGCCGCGGGCTTGTACGCGATCCAGTCGCAGGCCGAGCGCCTGAAAATCTACCTGATGCTGCTCCTGATCATGCAGGGCGGCCTCATGGGGGTGTTCGCGAGTGTCGACGTCTTCTTCCTCTATTTCTTCCACGAGCTCGCCCTGATTCCGACCTTCATCCTGATCGGCGTCTGGGGTGGGCGCGACCGCACCTATGCGGCGATGAAGGTGACCATTTACCTGACCCTGGGCGCGATGGTCTCGCTGCTGGGCCTCATTGCCCTCTACGCGGGCAGCCAGGTGAACAGCTTCGACCTGATCGCGCTCAAGGAACACCTCGCGCGCTTCCCGCTGCCGGAGGCCCTGCAGCAAAACCTCTTCGGGCTGCTGCTCCTCGGCCTCGGCGTCCTGGTCTCACTCTGGCCGCTGCACACGTGGGCCCCCCTGGGCTACGGGGCCGCGCCAAGCGCCAACGCGATGCTGCACGCCGGCGTGCTCAAGAAGTTCGGGCTGTACACGCTGATCCAGGTGGTCGTGCCGCTGCTGCCGGCAGGCCCGGCCGTCGGGTTCACGATTCCCACCCTCCTCATCCCCGACATCCTCCTGCCCGCGGCCTGGGAGTCCGGAATCCCGACCAATCTCGGCTGGATCCTCGCACTGCTCGCCGGAGGCGGCAACGTGCTGATCATCGGGCTCGTGACGATCGCGCAGCGCGACCTCAAGCAGATGCTCGGCTACAGCTCGGTGATGCACATGGGCTACGCCTTCCTCGGCATCGCCGCCGGCGGCGTGATCGGGCTCGGCGGCGTGGTGCTCCTGATGGTGGCGCACGGACTTTCGGTGGCGCTGCTCTTCCTCCTCGCGACCTGCGTGCACCACCGCACGCAGACTTTCGCGCTCGACGAGATGGGCGGGCTGGCGCCGAAGACGCCCGTGCTGGCGGCCTTCTTCGTGGCGGCGACCTTCGCCAGCATCGGCCTGCCGGGCTTCGCCAATTTCTGGGGCGAGCTCGCCATCTTTGTCGCCCTCTGGAATTTCTCCCCGCTGGTGACGGCGGTGGCGGTGGCGGGCGTGGTCCTGTCCGCGATCTACGGGCTGCGCGCCGCCGCGCGAATCTTCTTCGGGCCGCCGACCGACCGCATGGCCGAACTGGCCCAGCGGCAACCGCCGGTGGACCTGCGCTGGCCGGAGAAGCTGCCCGCCCTCGTCCTCCTGGCGGCACTGTTCTTCCTCGGGTTCTGGCCCAAGGCGATCTCGACCCCCGTCCATGATGAACTGACGGTGCCGGCGCGGGTGGCCGCCCCGTCCTCCCCCTCGCGATGACCCTCGAAGCCGCCAAACTTGCCGCCGCGGACAACCTCTGGGGCGCCATCATCCCCGAACTGATGCTCGGCTGCATCGCGCTGCTGCTCCTCGGGCTCGAAATTATCCTCCCGCGCAAGCACCACGGCCTGATTCCGGACGTGGCGAGCGCGGGCCTGCTGGGGACGCTGCTGGGGCTGTTCCTCAACTGGAAGTCGGTGATGCTCGGCAGCGAGACGTTCAGCGGGCTGCTGTACCACAGCACGGCCGGGCAGATGATGCGGGCCTTCTTCCTCGTGGCCGCCCTGCTGGTGTGCCTGCTGGCCCGCCTCACCCTCCCGCGGCAACCGGTCCCGCGGGTGGAGTTCTACCACATCCTGCTCGTGGTCACGGCGGCGATGATGCTGCTGGCCCAGAGCAATCACTTCGTGCTGCTCTTTGTGACGCTGGAGACGCTCACCATCGGGCTGTACGTCCTGGTCGCCTACCATCGCACGCAGCCGACCTCCCTCGAGGCCGGGTTGAAGTACCTGCTGATGGGCGCCCTCAGCTCGGGCCTGCTGCTCTTCGGGATCGTGCTGCTCTATGGAGTGGCCGGCAACCCGGCGCTCCCGGCCCACACGTCCCAGGGGCTCAACTACGCGGAGCTCGCCCGTTTCCTGGCCGCCAATCCGAACAACTTTGTCGCCGCGCTCGGGATCGCGCTGGTGCTGGCCGGCCTGGCCTTCAAGGTTGGCGCGTTTCCCTTCCAGATTTGGGTGCCCGACGTGTACCAGGGCGCACCCACGCCCGTCACTGCCTTCCTCGCCGTCGCTTCCAAGGCGGCCGGCTTCGCGGTGCTGCTGGCGCTTTGCGGCAACGGCGGAGCCTTCTCGCCGTACGGCTGGCTCGTCACCCCGGTCCTCACCGCGATGGCGGCGGCCACCATCCTCTTTGGCAACCTCGCCGCCCTCACGCAGCACAACGTGAAACGCCTGATCGGCCTCTCGGGCGTATCCCACGCCGGGTTCCTCCTCCTTGGCGTCGTGGCGGCCCACCACATCCCGATGGCCGTCGGCGCGGTTTATTTCTACCTGTTCGCGTATCTGCTCGGGTCGTTTGCCGTGTTTGGCGTGATGGCTCATGTGTCGGGACCGGACGATGCGGAGCAGGAACTCGATCACTATGCCGGCCTCGCGAAGGAGAGTCCCTTCCTCGCCACGGTGCTCGCGGTCGGCCTGGGTTCGCTGGCCGGCATCCCGCCGCTGGCCGGGTTCATGGGGAAGCTCTTCATCTTCATCGCGGCGTTCCAGTCGGGGGCGCGCGTCCTGCTGGCGATCGCGGCGATCGGCGTCGTGATTTCGATTTACTACTACTTCGGATGGATCAAGGCGGCGTTCTTCGAGAGCTGGCAGCCGCCGGCAGATGCGACCGAGGGCCCGGCGCGTCCCGCGCGCAGCCCGGTCGGCCTGCTTACCGGCGTGACCCTCGGCGCCCTCGCACTCGCCTCGGTGGTGATCGGATTCTACCCGGGTCCGTTCGGCCAGTGGCTGACGATGCGGTGAGCCGCGCGGTGCGGTTCAGTGGTTTTCGGTTCCTCAAGGGCCACGCTCCCGCCTTTGGCTGAGGCGCGGCTCCAGGATTCCTTAATCGACGAACCGCAACGAATACAGGTCGGCGTCCCGCAGGGCCACGCGCAGGCGGACGACCTGCCCGGCGACGGCCCCGACCTCCTTCCCCCGCGCCCACGCGACCGGACGATCCACGGTGTCGCCAAACAGCTCCTCGCAGTCGGCGAGCGCCAGGCCCGGGAGGGCCCGGCCGGCGGCATCCTGCAACTCCACCCGGATGCTGCCAGCGGCCGAGGTGGCGAAGTTGAGCGAGAGCTTCCGTCCGGTGAACGTGAAGGGTTTGGTGACGAGTTCGCCGCCGCTCATCGGGGCCGAGATCGACACGAACCCGTCGAGCCGGAGAACATACCGGCGCAGGGCGCTGCTCCGATCCGTCCAGTAGCTTTCGGTGGCATAGAGCGAAAGTTCGGCGGGGGCGCCGTCGTCGGGCGACCGGGTTTCCACGAGGTGCCAGGCAAGGTACTGGTGGCCGTAGTTCCAGGTGCCGGGGCGCTCGGGGCCGGGCCGGAGGAAGGCCTCGTTCCACCGCTTGAAGTGCACGCCATCGCGGCTCGCCATGAGGAGCCCTTCCGTCAGCGCCGTACCGTAGCGCTGGCTGGTCCGGGCGCGCCATTCGCGGTGCTCGCCTTCCGGCAGCGCGCGCATCGACTCCGACCAGCCGCGTTCGACGTAGCGCGTGGGAAATCCGATCAGAAGATGCGGCGCGCGGTGGTACGGCTTTACCTGGTTGGTGTACAGGTGCTCGCTGGGTGAGTCGACGTAGGTCAGGTCGCGCTGGTTCTCCCAGTGCAGGAAGTCGCGGGAGGTGGCGGTGCGAATGGCGCGGTGGCCCGTTGGCTTCCAGTTCTTCTCGTCGGTGACTCCGCCCGTGAAATACCGCCAGTACGCCCGGTAGACGCCGGCCGCGGCGTCCCAAAAGGCGAGGTTTTGCGAGTCGAAGGCACCATCGGTGATGACGGGGGCGTCCGCCAGCGGCGCCCAGCGCAGGCCGTCGGCCGACTGCAGGGCGAGGAGCCCCTTGGGGGAACGCGACCGCACGATGGCCTTGAACTTCGCGGCCGGGGCCGCGGCGGGATTGTCGTCGAGGAAAACGGCGGGGTGGCCGCCATCGGGGGAGACGTTTCCCATCCGGCCGTGGGGAATGACGATGTTGTTGGCCGTGGAGCCGTTGAAGTCATGCAGCCCAAGGGCGGGCTTGCGCCAGTGGATGCCGTCATCGCTTTCGGCGTAGCAGCAGAAGAGTGGATGCTCGTTCGTATTCACCTTCTGATCCGGTGTCACCGTGAGCTGCCACGCCTTGTAGTACATCCGGTACTTGGTTCCGTCGTGGAAGACGCTGTGGTACCCGCTGCCGCTGCCCTCCCAGGGAGCATCGTGGACGATGGCAATCTCGCGGGGTTCGGGATGGTGCAGCTGCTGCTCCGCCCGACCGGTGAGCCGATCGATGAGAAAATCATCCACGAACAACTCGCGCCGCGAGCCGAGCGCAATGGCAGGTTCGGCGCCACCAAGCGCGCTGGCGAGCACCGCGGGAAGGAGCCTCGGGAGGACGGATCGCAGGAGGTGAGAAGAAAGCATGGGCGGATTGGGACTGCAGGAAAGAAGTAGGCCGCCAGTGTCGCAGGAAGACGAGCCCGGCTCGGCTGCCGAGTCAAAACTCACCCTTGAGTCCGACGATAGCGCTCTGCCCCCACTCGTGACGCGGAGTACAAGCGACGGCGGCAAGACTGCGCATGGCTCGCCGGTGATGCTGGGCATGAACCGGGTGCATATCCGTTGCCGTCGGATCGGCCGCAACGCTTGCCGGTTGCCCGCACCCTGTGACGCAGACAGATTCCTCGGCATGTCTTCCGGCCGGAATTGGCTCTCGTGGATCGCGGCGCTGGCATTCAGCGGCGCCGGTCTGGTCCTGCCGGCGCAGACCTACGAGTTCACCACGGTGGCCGGGCATCCGTGGTACGGGTCGGACAAGGAGGGCTACGGGGCCCCTCATGGCAGCGCCGACGGGCAGGGCGACGCGGCGCGGTTCTATGTGCCTTCGGGCGTGGCGGTGGATGCCCGTGGCACCCTGTACATCGCGGACACCTTCAACCACACGGTGCGCCGCATTTCGACCGACGGCGTGGTCACCACGCTCGCGGGGCTGGCGGGTTCCGGAGGCGGGGCGGATGGAATCGGAGGCGCGGCGCGGTTCTTCCGGCCCGAGGGGATCGTGGTCGATGCAACCGGCACCTTGTTCGTCGCCGATACCCAGAATTGCACCCTGCGGCGGATCTCTCCGGAAGGCGTCGTCACCACCCTGGCCGGCCCGGTCGGAGGAAACTACGGGGGCAGCGGCGGGGCCGGCTACGCCGATGGCACCGGAATCGTAGCCCGCTTCCTGGCGCCAACCGGCCTCGCGCTCGATCCCTCGGGTAACCTCTATCTCGCCGATCGCGGCAACCATGTCATCCGCAAGGTGACGCCGGCCGGCGTGGTCACCACTGTGGCTGGGGCCGCTGGGACGGCGGGGAGTACGAACGGCGCGCGCGGCGACGCGCGGTTCAATGAACCCACTGGAGTCGCGGTGGATGGCGCGGGCAACCTGTTCGTGGCCGACTACGGCAACAACGAGATCAGGAAAATCGCCGCGGACGGCAACGTCACGACGCTCGCGGGCGACTCCAACTACGCCCTCGGGAACCTCGATGGCATCGGGCGGGCAGCGCGTTTCGGTCGTCCGCGTGCAGTTGTCCTGGATACGAATGGCAATCTCCTCGTGCTCGATGCCGGCCCCGCCACGCTCCGCCGCGTGACGATGGCTGGTGTTGTGACCACCCTGGCCGGTTGGGCGCGCCCCTATGCTCAAAACGCGACGGTTTCGCCTTACGAATTGTCCTCTCCGCTGGTGGACAGCCCGGGCCCGGGAGCTCGGTTCAACCTTCCCTCGAGCCTGGCGATGGATCGGAACGGCGCCGTTTATGTTGCCGACTCAAACAACAACGTGATTCGCCGATGGGTGGCCGACGGCATGGTCTCGACCGTGGCGGGTCCCGGTTCCAGCAACGGCAGCGCGGATGGCGCCGGTGGCGTGGCTCGCTTCAATTATCCGCGTGGCGTGGCGAGCGATGCCTTGGGAAATACTTATGTCGCGGATTCCGTGAGTCACACGATCCGTCGGATCGACTCCACGGGAAACGTCTCGACTCACGCGGGTCAGCCGGGTGTCGAGGGTGCGGCCGACGGTCCGGTGCGACAGGCACGCTTCTTCTACCCTTATGGCGTGGCCGTTGACGCGCTTGGCAACGTGTTCGTCGCCGATCGTCACAATCACACTGTGCGCCAGGTTTCCCCGACGGGTCTCGTCACGACGCTGGCTGGACTGGCCGGCGTGCGAGGCAATGTCGACGGGCCGGCGCAAACGGCGCGGTTCGCTCTGCCGGAAAGCGTGGCGGTGGATTTCGCTGGAAACGTGTACGTATCCGACGCTGGTAACGGCGCGATCCGTAAAGTCTCTCCGGCGGGATTGGTGTCCACCGTCGCGGCTACGATTGCTTTCTCGGACTTCGGCTGGCGGGTGGGCCAAGCCGTGGCGGTCGACGCGGCGGGAGTGGTTTACTTTGTCGATGGCAACCGGGTGCGAAAGATCGCCCGCGACGGCACGATCACGACTCTCGCCGGCAGCCCGCCGATTCCCACGCGCGGAGGCGATGCGAGTTTTGCTCAGGTGGACGGCCCGGCGGAAGTGGCGCGCTTCACCGGACCGACCGGGCTCGCGGTGGATCGGGTTGGAAACGTCTATGTCGCCGACGGCGGCGTCCGACAGGTACGGCCCGATGGATTTGTCACGACGATTAGCGGTTATGCTGGGGATGGGTCAGGTGGTGTCGTTTACAATGCCGGTTTTCTGCAGGCTTATGGAGTCGCGGTGGATCGTGACGGCTCCCTCCTCGTTTCCGATCTCTTCCACAACACCCTTCGCCGCGGAGTGCCGGCCGTGGTGCCGGGCCGGCTCGGCAATTTTTCCATCCTCACCACCTTGGCGAAAGAGGAGACCCTGACCCTGGGGACGATCATCGGTGGTGCGGGCACGGCGGGCAACAAACCCCTCCTCGTTCGGGCGGCCGGGCCGTCGCTGGCGCCGTTCGGACTCACCGGATTGCTCGCCGATCCGCGCCTCGAGTTCTATTCTGGTCCGGTCAAGATTCTCGAGAGCGACGATTGGGGGTCGGCTCCGGGTAATCTGTCGCTGGAGTTCGCGCAGTTGGGTGCCTTTCCCTTCGCCAACGCCTCCAAGGACGCTGCCCTCAGCCTGCTTTCGGTTCCGGCCGGCGGGCATACGGTGCGGGTCTCCGGCCAGAGCGGCACCGCCGGCACGGTGCTGGCGGAAATCTACGAAGGGACCCTTCCGGCCATGATTGTGCCGGCACTCCGCCGACTCACCAATCTCTCGGTGCTCAAGAACCTCGACGCCGGTGGACTGACGGCTGGTTTCATCATCCGTGGCACGACCTCCTTGCGGGTGCTGGTCCGCGTCGCGGGCCCGTCACTGGCTGGATTTGGCCTGAGCGACTGGCTGGCCGATCCGCGACTGGAACTCTTCGACGGCACCGGGCGCAGCCTGGCCGCCAATGACAATTGGGGCGACCGCGGGAGTGCCGCCGAGGCCAGCGCGGCCTTTGCCCAGGCGGGCGCGTTTGCGTTTGCCGACCCGACTTCGAAGGATGCCGCCCTTCTCGCTACGTTGGGACCGGGCGCCTACACGGTGCAGGTACGCGGGGCGGAGGCGCGGAGTGGACTCGTGCTGGTCGAGGTCTACGAGGTACCCTGAGGGCCGGTCGGCGGGCGCGATTGCGGCGGCGGAGATGGCGCGTGGGGGCGGGCGTTGTTTGCCGCCGGCCGTTTCCCTGCTTGCGCCGCTCGCGGCTCTTTGCGGCGATGGGCCCCACTCCACGTTGCATGAGAATCACCGGCCTTGCCCTCGTCCCGCCGCCCACCGCCAGCGACCTGCCCAAGGTCACGCCGGAACTGCTCGCCTCGGTGCTGGCGCGTTATTCGCGCAGCAACGAGGGCATCGCCACCATCCTCTCCAAGGTCGACCTCGCGAACCCCGATGCCTCGATCGATCGCATCCTCAAGTTCGTCGACTACGGGCATGCATCCATTGGCGGTCTCACGGGCGGGCTCGCTGTCGCCCTCGACGATGTCTCGATGTGGCTGGCGTATAAAATTTTCGAAATCGCCACGATGGCCGACGGCCAGGAGTCGAGCACGCGCTACATCACGATGGACGCGGCCAACGTGCCGTCCGCCGAGGAACTCGGCATCCCGCCGGACCTGGTGCCGCGCTGGCAGGCCCTGCTGGCCCGGGCCTTTGCGGCCTACCATGCCGAGTATGCGCGCCTCGACGGACTCGCGACGCGTGAGCCGGAGCGCGTGCGACTGCCCGCCGATGCCAAACCCCCCGTCGTCGCGCGGCTCCGCAAGAACTACGCGCTGGATCGGGCGCGCTACTTCATTCCGCTCGCCACCCGGACGAACCTCGGCCTCGTGCAGTCCTCCCGCATGTGGGCGACGACCGTGAAGCACCTGGCGTCGCTTCCGCATCCCGAGGCCCGCGCCGCCGCCGATCTGATCCGCGCCGAACTGCTCAAACAGTCGCCGCGGTTGATGCGCCACAGCCTGGCGGAACGATCGTACGAGGAGCAGGCGCGGCAGGAACTCGAGCGCTCGCTCCTGCTCGGCCGGGAGCGGCTCTCCGCGGCTCCGCTGGCGGACGACGTCTGGGTGCAGGTCGATCGCGCGGCGCCGCCCTGGCTGGCAGAGACCCAGCCGGTGGCGGAGGCGTTGCGGCATCGCGCCAACCGCTACGGTCAGCAGGGCCTCGCGACCCGGCGCATGCGGGTGACTTTTGCCTGGAACAACATGGCGCTGGCGGAGCTGCGCGACCTGAACCGCCACCGCACCGGGCACCGGTACACGCCGCTGATCCAGGCCGGATTCTATCTGCCACCCGAGATCGATCGCGCGCCTCATGCCGCCTTGCTCGACGAACAGGTGGCGTTCACCCGGGAACTGCTCGCGCGGGGTTCGCCCGCCTATGTGTATTCGCTGCTGCTCGGGGCCCAGACCCCATTCGAGCACAGCACGCAGGCGGACAAATTCATCTACGAGGCGGAACTGCGCACCGGCATGGGCGCCCATTTCCGCTACGCCGAGCACCTGAGCGCGGCCTTGCAGAGATTTTTCGCCCAGGTTCCCGAGGCGCGCGATTGGGTGGTCGAGGGCAAGGCCGAGCCGGAGTGAGGTGCGGCGCTCGTCTTTTCCGCTTTAGCCTCGGCGGAGGGGGAAGGGCGGGGTGGGTGGCGTCCGCGAAAGGGGAGATGGGCGCAGCGGTGCGGGAGTGGCTACCTGAGTTGGCGCTGATGGGTCGCGCCTTCGGCTTTCTCCGGCCCACCACCGCCAGCCGAACGATGCGCCTGCGAGGCCGGGTCATGCCAGTTTGTGTTTGCCGCAAACTGATGGCATTGCATTCATCTAGGTGCCATCCGTCATGAGGACGCTCCCACTTGCCTGCCTCGCGATACTCGGAGCGGGCGCGGTTGCCGTACACGCGGCGGAAGCGACCCGTCCGGTGGACGCTACGCAGCGGAGCGAGGCCTTCGGGGTCGGGGCGACGGTTGCGCCGGACAAACAAGCCCCCGGGGATCGAACCAATACCCAGGTCCAGGAGCGGCGTTTCGAATCGACCACCCTGGACAAGAAACTCTCGCCGGTGGGCGGGGAACGCGCCGCGATCGACGTGCGCGAAACCCGCGAGAAGAAGGTCGTGGAAAAGGAGTCCTCGAAGCCGGAGGCCCGGGAGCGGCAGATGAGCGGGTACAACCAGAAGTCGTCGACCATCTCGACCGGCGCCGACACCCGCAAGCCGCCCACGGTGGCCCGGTACCAGGACGGCCTCACCGCCGCCAGCGCCACCAACATGGCGCGCTTCCCGGCGCTGGACGGCGCGACCTCGGCGAAAATCAACCGTTTCGTGTTTCGAAAGAACCCGTCCGACACCACCGGCGTGACCGAAGGCAAACCCGTCACACCGGCGGCCGGCGGTTCGGTCGTTCGACAGTGAGTCCGGCCGTGTGCCGTCCATGAGCCGCTTTCGCGTCCTCCAGTTCAACATGCAGTTCGGGCAGGTCTGGGATGACACCTATCCGGACCGCGCGCCCATCCGGCTGGAGGCGACGCTGGCCGAGATCCGGCGGCATGACGCGGATGTCGTGATGCTGCAGGAGGTGGAGCAGGCGCTCCCGGGGGGCGTGCAGTTCCAGCCACCGCCCAACTACACGCGCCTCGCCGGGGAACTGACCGGCTACCACGGGTGGTTTGCCTACCCGAAGGCGGATCCCCGCGAACTGCCGTTCGGCATCGGGCTCGCCATCTTCTCGCGCACAGAGCTCAGCGAGACCCTGCGGGTGGAACTGCCGTCGCCGCCGATCGAGTTCGAGTTCTTCGGCAAGAAGACGACCCCGACCGATCGCGTGCTCATCGGCGCCCGGACGACGATCGCCGGTCGCGAGGTGCAGCTCTTCAACACCCACCTGCTCGCCTTCTTCATGCTGGGATCGAGCAGCACGCTGAATCCCTTCCAGCGAAACCTGGTGGCCGAGCACCTGGCCAAGGTGCAGGGCCCCGCGATCCTCACCGGCGACTTCAACGTGAGCAAACACGAGTCGCTGGTCGCGCAGTTCGGCAGCTGTGGTTTCGCCACCGTGCAGACGGCGGAGGTCACCTGGCGCCGGCGGCCCTACGTGCTGGATCACATCTTCTACAATTCCCCCCTGCGCTGTGCGGGACATCGCGTCGTGCCCACACCGGCGAGCGATCACCACGCCCTGGTGGCGGACTTCGAGTTCGCCCGGTAGCCGCCCCGACCGCGCCCGTCGGGCGGCCCGCGCGATCGTTGCTCCTTTTCACCCCTCCTGCCCATGCTTCTTCGCCATCCCCGGCGCGGAATGACCGCGCTTGTGCTGGGTCTGCTTCTGTCCTCCTTTCCGGCCCGGTTGGCGGCTGCCGCCGACGCCACCCCGGAGCGCACGGCCACGGTGTCCGGTCGCGTTTCCAACGCCGCCACCGGCGTGCGGCTGGAAGGCGCCCGGGTGGAACTCATCGGTTCGGGGCGTTCGACGACCACCGACGGCGAGGGACGCTACCTCGTCCCCGTTTCCGCCGCCGACACCGCCGTGGTCATCTCGTATCCCGGCCTTGATCCGGTGACCGTCCCCCTGCGACCCGGGACGGGAGGCGCGCTCACTCATGACGTCGCCCTGACGGCCGAGGTCTACCGGCTGCAGCCCTTCACGGTCGAAGGCGATCGCGAGGGGACGGCGATGGCCACGACCCGGCAGCGTCAGGCGCAAAACGTGAAGAACATCGTTGCGACCGACGCCTTCGGCACCATGACCGAGGACAACGTCGGGGCTTTCCTGCAGAAGATCCCCGGAATCGTCGCGACGGACGTCAGTGGTTCCGGGGTGCGCGAGGTGATGGTGCGTGGGATCGAGGCCGGACTCAACACGGTCGAGATGGACGGCGTGCAGCTTGCGAACAACAACTCCACCGGCACCAACCGCGCGTTCGACTTCTTCCAGGCCTCGCTGTCGTTGATCGAGAGCATCGAGGTGACCAAGGCGCCCACGCCGGACCGGCCGGCGAACTCGATCGGCGGGGCCATCAACATGGTCACGCGCAGTTCCTTCAATCGCAACGCGCCGCGCCAGCTGCGGTACTCCTTCGGTTTCGCCCACCTGATCGGCCGCCACGGCGGTGACACCGAGCAGTGGATCGACGCGCCGATCGACCGGCTTACCCCGTCGGTCATGCTGGCTTACTCGGATGTCCTCGGGCGGGAGCGCAACCTCGGTCTCTCGCTGTCCTATTCGCGCAACTCCGTCTTTTACTCCTCCAACGACACCGAGCACTACTACCAGGGCACCCTGGCCCGGCCGGCCTACCTCTACCGCACGCGCCAGCAGCGGCAGGCGATGGGCGGGCCGCACGTGCGGCAGAACCTCGGCGCCAAGCTCGAGTACAAGCTCAGCGAGCGCAGCCTGATCACCTTCAACGCGGCGCACAACTTCTACCTCGAGCGGCCGCACACCCTCGCGTTCAACCTCCAGACCACCAACAACGCGAACCAGATGCGGCCCGGGTACAGCGAACGCTACACCGAGGTGCTGCCCAGCAACTCCGCGGCCGCCTCGATGACGGCCAACGCCTACGACAACTTCACCCACAATTACCGCTTCCTGGTGTCCGCGACCCACCGCCGGCCCGGGCTCGTCCTCGACGCCACGGCGACGCTCTCCCTTTCCCAGGCCTTCCAGAACTTCTCCCCGGACGAGCGCAAGTACGACGGCGGCGTCCGCACCAAGGGCAACCTGTCGATCGGCGGACTGACCGGCGTCGGGTGGATCACCGATCGGCGGCAGGACGAGGTCTTCCCCCAGATCACCCAGACGGCCGGTCGCGATTTCTACAACCTCGCCAGCTACACCACCCTGACGCTGGCCCAGAACAACCGGATCGCGAAATCCTCGATCCTCGAAGCGCGCGCGAACCTGCGGAAGGACTTTGCGGGTGTCGTTCCCTTCTACGTCAAGGCGGGCCTGCTCGCCCAGCAGCAGGAGCGCCGCAAGGACTACCACTATCACCAGTACACCTTTGTCGGACCGGGCGGCCTCGGGCAGTTCGCCGAGACCGCGGCCTGGACGCGGGAGGCGATGGAGGGCATGCGCCAGGCGCCGTGGATCGATCTGTACCGCACGTCGCGGCACAAGGACGAGAATCCGGCGCAATGGACGGAGTCGGTGAGTTATCGTGTCAGCCAGCGCCTGCAGAACCTGCAGGACTTCAGCGAGCGGATCAGCGCCGCGTACCTCCAGGGCAACATCCGGCTGCGCGAACTCAGCGTGCTCGCCGGCGTGCGATTCGAGGAGACCGCCACCTCCGGCAATGGTCCGCTCTACCAGTTGAACGCCGCGGAGCGGGCGCGGCGCGCAGCCTGGGTCGGACCGGTGACGGACGCCGAGGCGGAGCGCCGGGCGGTCGAGGAGTGGGGGAGGCGCACCCACGCCGAGGGGCGGTACACCAACGCCTTTCCCGGGGTGCACCTGACGTGGGCGCGCCCGGGTGGGCTGGTGGCGCGTGCGAGCTACACCACCAGCATCGGCCGGCCGCCGGTCACCTCGCTCATTCCCAACACCACCGTGAATGACGACGCCCAGACCGTGACGGCCGCCAACACCGCGCTGAAGCCGCAGTTTTCCGACAACTTCGATCTCAACCTCGAATACTACTTCAAATCGATCGGCTTCGTGTCGGTGAGCGCGTTCCAGAAGAACGTCGAGGGCTTCATCTACTCGAGCAACAGCACCTTCGTCGGACGGGGTCCCGACAATGGTTTCGATGGCCTCTATGAGGGCTACCGGCTCACCACTTCGTTCAACGGGGGCAGTGCGCGCTATCGGGGCCTCGAGTTCAGCTACTCCCAGCAGTTCACGTTCCTTCCCGGCTTCTGGAGGGGACTGGGCGTGAACCTCAACTTCACGCGGCTCGAGACGCGCGGCGACTATGGCGGGACCGTCGCGACGACCCAGGTGCCGGGGTTTCGCCCGCGTTCCGCCAACGCGGTGCTCAACTACCAGCAGGGACGTTACCGTGCCAGCATCCAGGCCAACTGGATCGACGCCTACCTGCTGACCACCTCCACCAACGCGGCCCTGCTTGTCTATGAGGCGGCGCGGACCTCGTTGAACTTCAAGTTCACCTTCGATCTGAGCAGCCGCACCAGCCTCTACTTCAACGCCGACAACCTGCTGCGCACCCCGATCAACAGCCGGTACTACGCCTACGAGGACCGCATCGGCTACACCCGGCTGCCGTATCGCTCCATTTCGGCCGGCGTGCAGGGGCGGTTCTAGTTGAGGCCGGCCTCAACGAGGCCAGCTACCTTTGGTGCAGGTTCCGCCTTTGGTCGCCGCTTCGAGCCGCGTTGGTTCACGTCGATTCACCTTGCGCGGAGCGCCGTGTGGGCGGGGCGACCTCGCCCCGCTCGAGGCTGATTCCGAAATCAAGCATGAGGGGCGCAGTCGCCCCGCCATCAGGAAGCCAACCAGGCAAGACCAGCCTGCCTTGCACCGGGAACCCACGCCTGGCCGGGGCGAAAGAGCGATCGGGCAGGAGCCCGCGTGGTCGTCGCGTTCCCCTGCGGTGACGAGGCTCCGGATACGGCGGGCTTTCGCCCGCTCAGTTCGCGCCGCGGCGCACGCGGTTCTTTTCCTCCTCGCGTTCCTCCTCGAGGCGCGCGCGCTCGTTCACCAGCTGCTTCTGGATCTTCTCCAGTTCGTCGAACTTCTCGGCGGCCAGGGCCTCGTCGAGCTGCTTTTTCAGGAAGATCTCCCGCTCCGCGAGCTTGCCCTTGTAGACGCGGTCGATTTCGCCGAGGCGGGACTTCTGTTCGGCGGTGAGAGGCTTGGAGGAGTCGGGGTCGCTCTTGGCGAGCCGTTCCATGGCGAGTTCGTAGGCGCTTTTCATGTGGCGCGTAGCCTGCGCACCGCGGGGGCGAATTCAAGCGTCCCCTGCGGCCGGAGGGCTCGGCGGCAGGCGCTGGTCCTTGGCGCGGAGCCCGGTTCGTGCTCGTCGCGACGGCGGACCGCGCTGCGATGCCCCGAGGCTAGGATCCGACCGGCCGCAGACCGAGGAGCAGGGCCAGCGCGACCACGATGAAGGGAGGCCACCAGCCGCCCCGTTCGCGGCGCCAGCTCCAGGCATAACCGGCGAGGAGGGTGGCGATCAGCAGCGCGAGGGCGGAGTACCCGACCCACGGGGCGGCGAAGCGTGCGGGAAAGAATGCCCCCGGCAGGGTGACGCTGCCCTGCACCAGGCGCTCGATCCCGAGCAGCACCAGGGCGGCGGCGTGGTTGCACAGACTGGCACCAAAGCCCAGGCCGACCAGGCCGCAGAGCAGGGAGGCAAAGCCCCCAAGGGTGACGGCGCTGGCCGCCGGGATGAGCACAAGATTCGCCACCAGCGCACCCGGGGTGAGCAGCCGGAAGAACAAGACGCTGGTCACCACGCTCACCAGCATGGTGGCGACTCCCACCGCCAGGGTCGTGGCGGTGGCACGGCAGCCGGCCGCACTCCACCGATGCCACCAGCGCCACGCCGGTTTCGGCAGCTCACGCCACGGCTCCCAGCGACGGGACCACGCTTCGCCCAACGGCAGGCCGAGGACGAGCAGCGCCAGGACAATGGCATAGCTCATCAGGAAACTGGCGCTGAACGCCTGCAGGGGCGCGACCAGCAGCACCGCGACCGCCGAGGCAGTCAGACCGGCCAGGACGTTGGCCGGACGCCGGAGCACAAACGCTGCCTGGAGGAACGCCGCCATCGCCCAGGCCCGGACCGCCGAAGGCGAGGCACCGGTGATGTCGACGAACAGCCACAGCGCGGCGATCCCCAGCAGAAAACGTGGCCAGGGCGGCACCCGGGCGAGCGACAACAACGCATGCAGGGCGGCGGCAATCACGCCGATGTTAAGGCCGGAGATCGCGAAGAGATGCATCGTCCCGCTTTGCATGAAGACCTCGCGCTGTTCCTGGCTGAGCTCGTGGGTTTCGCCCAGCATCATGCCGCGCAACAGGGCGGCCAGGGCCGGGCGTTTGTCTCCGATGCCGCGATCCAGGATGGCACGGAACCGGTCGGCCACGCGGGCACACCACCGATGGTACGCGTGCGCCGGTGCCTCTTCGCCGAGGAGCCGGCCCCGATTCAGGCGGAAGTTGATCCCGGCGGCGGCCAGATAGCCCTCGAAGGTATCCGCCGGCGGGTGACGGGGCAGGACGGCGAGGACGCCGATGGCCGAGACGATCGTGCTGCGCAGGGGTGGGGACTCGGCGCCGGTCAGCGAGAGCGAAAAATGCACGCGCTGGCCCAGGAGATCCCGGAGGTGCGGCTCCGTCCGCACGACGGTCGCCAGGCCGGTCGTCCGGCGGGCATCCTTGGTGTGGAAGACCCGATCCACGCGCAGCCCGAGCCTGGCCTCCCGCGCTGGGAGAGTCTCCCACTCGGGCAGGCGGGCCCGGTGCGCGATCTGGCTCGAGACGCCCGTCGCCACCCCGGCCGTGATCAGCCAGATCGCCCAGTCGCGGGTCTGGCGCCACGCCGCCACGAGCGCAGCGCCCGCGGCGACCAACGCGACGAGGAGCGGCCCGCGGACATCGTCGAGTCCGAGCATCTGCCCGGTGGCGAGACCGCCCAGGAGCGGCAGCGCGATCCAGAGGAGGGGGGCGCGGTGGCCGAGGCTGCGGTCGGCCACCGGTCCCGGCGCCTGGACTGGCGGTTCGGCGCTCACGCGGACGGGCGGACGAGCACGCACGGAGCGCGCCGCCGGGAAAATGCCTTTCCTTTCATGGGGTCGGGGTCCGAAGATGGTTCAGGACGATGTCAGCACCTGACCAGCCCGAACTTTTCGCCGATGGGGCGCCGGCGGCCGAGTGGCCGGCGGCGGTGCGGCCCGCGCTGCGCCCGTTGGCGGCCCGGCTGCGCCCGCGCCGCCTCGCGGAGGTCGTGGGCCAGGATCACCTGCTGCAACCGGGCAGCCTGCTGCCGCGCCTCGTGGCGCAGAACCGCTTTGGTTCGCTTCTCTTCTACGGCCCGCCCGGCACCGGCAAGACGAGCCTCGCCGAGGCAATCGCGGCCGAGACCGGCAGCCGGTTCGTGCGCATCAACGCCGTGATGTCCAACGTCGCCGAATTGCGCGAAATCCTCGCCGCCGCCCGCCGTCGGCCGGAAGCGGCGACGATCCTCTTCATCGACGAGCTCCACCGCTTCAACAAGTCGCAGCAGGATCTGTTGCTGCCCGATGTCGAGGAAGGGACGGTGCGCCTGATTGGGGCGACCACGCACAATCCGGGATTCTACGTCAACCCGCCGCTGCTGTCGCGCAGCCACCTTTTCCGTCTCGAGCCCCTTTCGGCCGCCACGATCGCCGCGGTGCTGCGGCGGGCCATGACCGACGCGGAGCGCGGCCTCGGCGGCCGGCGCGTTTCCGCGGAGGACGGGTTGCTGGCGGATCTCGCGGTGTTGTCGGATGGAGATCTGCGCCGGGCCCTGAATTCCCTCGAGGTGATCGTGCTGGGATTGCCGGAAGGCGGCACGATGACCGCGGCCGATCTCGAGGTGTTCGCCCGCGAGCGGCGGATTCGCTACGACGCCGACGAGGACGAGCACTACGACACCATCTCCGCCTTCATCAAGAGCTGCCGCGGAAGCGATCCCGATGCGGCGATGTACTGGCTGGCCAAGATGCTGGAAGGCGGTGAAGACCCGCGTTTCATCGCCCGGCGCCTCGTGATCCTGGCCAGCGAGGATGTGGGGTTGGCGGATCCCCAGGCTCTGCCCCTCACGGTGGCGGCGCACCATGCGGTGGATTTCATCGGATTGCCGGAGGCTGAACTTACCCTGGCCCACGCCACGCTCTACATTGCCACGGCGCCAAAAAGCAACTCGGCGACCCTGGCGCTCGGCGAGGCTCACCGGGTGATCAAGGAGGAGCCGGTGCAGCGGATTCCCCTGGCCCTGCGCAGCAAGTCCGGGCAGGCCAACAAGCGGATGGGCCAGGGACAGGGGTACGACTATTCCCATGACTTTCCCGAGAACATCAGCGGGCAGGATTACCTCGAGCGCCCGGTGACACTCTATGTGCCGAAAACCGCCGGGTGGGAGACGAAGATCGCCGATCGCCTCGCGCGCTGGAAGGAACTTAAGGCTCGCGTGCGCGCCGGGGCGTGACCCGGGAAGTCGCCGGCGGGCCTGTCAAAGGTGCGTAAGGAGGCCGCGGTCCGGCTCAACCCACTTGCTGTGGCCGTTCGATCCGCTAGAGTGAGCCCATGAAGTTTCCGGCCTACGCCTGGCTTTCCCTCCTGCTGTCCGGCGCGACCTTGGCCCAGACCGAGGCCTCCAAGACGACCGCCACCGGGAAGTCGGCGGACACTCCCGCAGCCAAGTCCTCGGAGGGTTCCACCGGGCCGGCCCGACCCCGCATTATGATCGGCGGCAAGAGTGACCCGGCGGCCAAGGGAACATCCGCGACCTCCGGCAAGGCCACCGCGCCGGCGGCCAAGGCGGGGGCGACCGCGCCCGCGGCGGAGAAGAAGGCCGCCAAGAAGGACGAGCCGCCGCCCAAGATTGAAGGCATGGAAATCGGCCGCGGGGCCAAGGGCTTCCTCGGCCTGCAGGTGGTGAACGGTGTCTTCAAATTGTCGTTCTACGATGAGAAGAAGAAGCCGGCCCAGCCCGACGCCGTCCGGGCGGTGCTGCGCTGGACGCCGAACTACAAGCCGGGCAACGAAGTCTACATCCTGAATCCGGGCGGCGACGGCAAGTCCCTCACCTCCGACAAGACGGTGCGCCCGCCCTATGCCTTCAAGCTGTTCGTCTCCCTCTTTGCGGAGGGATCCGAGAACCCGGTCGAGAGCTTCGTGGTGGATTTCCGCCAGTAGCGATCGCGGGTGCGCGCGAGGCGAACCCCTCATTGACAGGCCCGGCAGGGCGGGCGACCTTCGCCCCCCTTCTGACCCGATGAGTGCCACTGCCACGCCGCCCTTTGATTCGGTTGAAGCTGCGATCGCTGATATCGCCGCCGGCAAACTCGTGATCGTGACGGACGACGAGAACCGTGAAAACGAGGGCGACCTCATCATGGCGGCGGAGAAGGTGACGCCCGAGACCGTCAACATGATGATCCGGTACGGAAGCGGGATCGTGTGCGTGCCAACGCTGGAGCCGCAGTTGCGCCGGCTTGGCCTCGGTCCGATGGTGGCGCGGAACCGCGAGTCGCACCGGACCGACTTCACGGTCAGCGTGGATGCGGCGGAAGGCATCTCGACCGGCATCAGTGCCTACGATCGCACCCTGACGATTCGGCTTTTGGCGAATCCGGCGACGCGGCCGGAGCAGCTCGTGCAGCCCGGGCATGTGTTTCCCCTGCGGGCGCGGCCGGGCGGCGTGCTCGAGCGGGCGGGGCACACCGAGGCGGCGGTGGATCTGGTGACCCTGGCCGGCCTGGCTCCCATCGGGGTGTTGTGCGAGCTCGTGAACGACGACGGCACGGTGCAGCGGCTGCCGCAACTGCAGGAGTTCGCGCGGCGGTTTGGACTCCGGATGATCTCGATCGCGGCTTTGATCGAGTACCGGGTGCGGCGGGACCAGCTGGTCGAGCGGGTCGCCGCGCAGCCGTTTGCCTCGGAGTTCGGCGAGTTCACCCTGCATGTGTTTCGCGGGCGCCTGGACGGGCGGCACCATCTTGCCCTGACCTGCGGCTCGCTCGGTCCGGAACCCACCCTCGTCCGGGTGCATAGCGAAAACCTGTTGAGCGACCTGTTCCGGGCCCGGGGCACGCCGGGACACCAAACCCTGATGGCCTCGCTTTCCGCCGTGGCGCGCGCTGGCAGGGGAGTGGTCCTGTACATGCAGCCGGCCAACCCGGCGGAAACCCTGTTGCGCAGCCTTGGCGCCAAGCCGGGTGAACTGCCGCCGCCGATGAGCATCCGGGATTACGGCATGGGCGCGCAGATTCTCGCCGCGCTCGGCCTGCGCAAGATCCGGTTGCTCTCGAACAGTATGCGCAAGGTGGTTGGCCTTGACGGCTACGGCTTGGAGATCGTGGAGCAGGTTGCGGTGTAGCTTTCGCGCGGGAGGGGAAAAAACGGATTGCGGCGGGGGAACTCCGTCCCGCACCCTGACCGGCTCCATTCATGATGAACCTCAAACCACCACTCGCCGGAGAGTCCGCAGGGGCGGGCCGCCGCGCCGGTCTCGTGCCATGAGCCTTGCGGCACCTGAATTGCGCGTCCAGGACGCGGCGGGTTGGCGGTTTGGGATCGCCGCGGCGTGCTTCAATCCGGCGCTGGTCGACGGTCTGCTGGAGCGGGTGAAGGCGCAACTCCATGCCGCGGGTGTGCGCCCGCGGGACCTCACGGTGGTGCGCGTCCCCGGTTCGCACGAGGTTCCCTGGGCCGCCCAGGAGCTGGCCCGTGGCGGCCGGTGCGATTGCGTGATCGGCCTTGGGGTGCTGATTGCCGGCGACACCAATCACCATGAGATGGTGGGGCAGAGTGTTTCGCACGCATTGCAGACCGTGGCCCTGACCACCCGGGTGCCGGTGATCAACGGGGTGATCGTGGTGAATTCCGTGGCGCAAGCCCGCGCCCGGTGCCTCGGCCGCATCAATCGCGGCGCGGAGTTCGCGGCCGCAGCCCTGACCATGGCGGCGTTGAAGAAAGGGAAATCGCGATGAGCAAAGCCTTGTTTGTCCAGCGACGTGACGGCCGGGTGGCGGCCCTGCAGTACCTGTACGCGTGGAGCATGAATCCGCCGGCCAACCTCGCGGAGGATCTGCGGGTCTTCTTCGAAGGCTGCGAGCATCCCCGCGAGCATTACGGCTATGCCGAGGAGATCATCCAGGGGGTGATCCTGCACAGCGACGAGATCGACGCGCGGATCAAGGCGCTGGCGCAGAACTGGGAGTTCGATCGCATCGCCAAGATCGACCTCACCATCCTGCGCCTGGCGATGTTCGAGATGATCTTCCGCAAGGACATCCCGCCGGTGGTGTCGATCAACGAGGCGATCGACCTGTCGAAGCAATTTTCCAACGCCGACGCCAAGCGCTTCATCAACGGCATCCTCGACCGCCTCAAGGACCAGCTCGGCCGCGACGCCCGCAAGGCGGAGTAAGGAATCCCCGGAGCCCGGAGGGCAATGTTCGGCCTTTTCAAGAAATTCAAAGACGGGCTGGCGAAGACGGTCACGGCCATCGCCCAGAAGACCCATGGCCTGTTCGGAGGCCGGAGGATCGACGCGGCCTCGCTCGACGAACTCGAGGAGGCCCTGTACACCGCCGATTTCGGGGTCGAAACCACGGATGAGATCCTCGCCGAGATCAAGGCGGCCTACCGGCAGGACAAGGACCTCCAGGGCCGGCGCGCCGCGGAGATCGGTGCCGCCGTCCTTGCCCGGGTGCTCGCGGGCAGCGAGGGAACCCTTCCCCCGACGGCTGGCACCGGTGGTTCGTCGCCCGCTCGCCAACCGATCGTGATCGCGATGATTGGCGTCAACGGCTCCGGGAAGACGACGTCGTCGGCGAAACTGGCGTGGAAACTGAAGCAGGAGGGGAGCACCGTGATGCTCGCGGCGTGCGACACCTTCCGGGCGGCCGCGGTGGAGCAGCTCAAGACCTGGGCGACGCGCCTGGAACTCGACATCGTCGCCAGCCACACCGGGGCAGACGCGGCGGCGGTGGCGTTTGACGCCTGGCAGGCGGCGAAATCGCGCGGCCGCGACTACCTGATTGTCGACACCGCCGGCCGCCTGCACACCAAGAGCAACCTCATGGAGGAGTTGGCGAAGATCCGGCGGGTCCTGCAGAAGAACGATCCCGCCGCGCCCCAGCACCGCTGGCTGGTGGTGGATGGTTCACTCGGCAGCAATTCGATCGAGCAGGCGCGGGTCTTTCACCAAAGTTTCGGTCTCACGGGCCTCATCGTCACGAAGCTCGATGGGACGAGTCGGGGCGGTGCCCTGGTCGGCATCTATCGGCAGCTGAAGATCCCGATCTTTTTCCTCGGCCTCGGCGAGCAGCCGGAGGACTTGCAGCCTTTCAGCGTGCAGAACTACTCGCGGGCGGTCTTCGGCCTGGAGTGAGAGCGCGAGACCGCGGTTCCGGGGCAGCCGGCGACGAAGCGGGAGGGGAATTGATGTAGGCGGGGCGACCCAGCCCCGCTGAATCGTGCCGCGTTGGCAGGGAGCGCGACGAGGTCGTCGCGCCCACAGGACGGACATTGCCTAACTACAGGCGGGGCGACCGCGCCCCGCGGGATCAGGCTGCGACACCCGTCCCGCGGGCGGCCCCGGCTGCCTTTCGCCGGTTTCGCCTTCCGCTCAGAAAGTCACGCGCATGCCTGCGGTGAAGTTCCGGCCGGGTAGCGGGGCGAGGTCCTTCAGGAAGGAAGGGTGCGGCCGCGCCTCGGCGTTGGTGAGGTTGGTCGCGCGCAGGAAGAGCTCGGCGCGCAGGTGCCCGGCGACAATCGCGCGGCTCACATGGGCACTGAGCTGGCCGTAACCGGGGCTGGAGGTTTCGGTGGCGGCCACGCGGCGCTGGGCCAGGGTGTGCTGGAAGTCGACTCCCGTGCTCCAGGATTCGACCGCCCACAGCAGGCCGAGGCCGACGCGGGCGGCGGGAATCCGCGGGAGAGGGCGACCTCCCTCCTCGGCGCGGGTCAGATCGGCGGTGAACCGCACGTCGAACTGGCGACCCTGCGCTTCATGCAGGTGCCAGAGCCCCTCCAGCTCCGCGCCCCAGAAACGCGCCTCGCGTTGCACGTACCGGTAGACAGGAAGGCCTCCGCCGTGCGCCGTCGCCGCGGCGGCCTCCGGCAACAGGAACTCCCAGCCGGCGTCGTCTTCAATCGCCACGCGCCCGGTCGGCTGTTCGAAGATGTAGCCGTCAAACCCATGGGTGAAGACGGTAAGAGCGCCGGTGACGGCGCCGGTCCGGCGACGAAGGCTGAGTTCGAGGCCGATCGATTCTTCGACGTTCAACCCGGCATCGCCGATCTCGTACGCCTGCGTCCCGGCGTGCGGCCCGTCGGCGTAAAGTTCCTGCGCATTGGGCGCACGGCCGGTGCGCGTGAGCGAGGCTGCGAGGGCCCAGGCGGAGTCGAACTTCCAGACCAACCCGAGCGAACCGTTCAGTTGCTCATGGCGGCGCTCCCGCTGCCCCTCGGCGTTGATCCGGGTGCGCTCCAGCCGAAGCCCCGCCTGCCACGTGAAGGCGCCATGGGAGAGTTCCTCGAAGGCGAAGAGGGCCTGGCTGCGGGTCTTCGACGGCGGCAGGAACGCCTCGTCGCCTTCGGCCTCGAGTTCGCTGCGGGTGGATTGGGCCCCGAGTGCGCCCGTCCAGCCGGGCAGGCCTCCGTGGAGCAGGTCGGCCCGGGCATCATGGCCCCGGTGGGTGAAGACGGTGCCGACAGCGCCGTCGGGCTCCAATTCAGTGTGGCGGTAGTTCACGCGGCCGAACTTGGCCTTGACCCCTTGCAGCCAGCCGCCGGGCTGGCGCCACTCGCCTTGGACGTCCGTCCGGCGCTGGCGGAGTCGGATGCGCACCCCGCCTTCCTCTCCTCCCTCCTCGCCGTGGGCGTGCCCGGGCACGCCGTAGAACGAATCGAACCCGTTGCGGCTGGCGCCGACAAAAAAGTTCCGGCCGACCAGCGACAGTCCCGCGGCGGCGCCCTCTGAATCCAGTGCGCTGTTCGGCAGCCGATAACGGGCGTGCTCCTCAGGTTCCTCGCCGTGTTCCGCGGCTTCGGCGGCCTCGGCGGCGCGCACGCGCGCGCTTTCCGCGAAGCCGGGGATACGCACGTCCCGCGCGGAGCGACGGAATCCATCGAGGTGCAGCACGAGGGCGTGGTCCCGGCCGGGCAGGAGGTTCAGATCGATCACCCCGCCCCGGGCGAGATCCTCCGCCGCGGAGCCGAAGCGGACCTCGGCGCCCCCGCGGACGCGTTCGCCAGTCAGCTCAGTTTCGATGCGGTGGCTGATCACGTTGACCACGCCGCCGACAGCGGCGCTGCCGTACAGCAGGGATGCGGGACCGCGCACGGCCTCGATGCGTTCGACGAGAAAAGGCTCGATGCCCACGGCGTGGTCCGGGCTGGTGGCCGAGGCGTCGAGTGACACGACGCCGTTTTCCAGGAGGCGCAGGCGATCGCCGCCGAGTCCGCGGATGATCGGCCGGCTCGCTCCAGGGCCAAACGAGGTGGCCTGGATGCCCGGCTCGTTCGCGAGGGTCTCGCCAAGGGTCGACTGTTGCTTGAGGAGGAGCGACCGGCCGCTGAGGACCGTCGTGGTCTGGGCCAGATCGACCTGGTTGCGTTGGAAGGGCGCGGCGGAGATCACGAACTGATCCAGCGTGATCGGCGCGTGCGTGTGCGCCGCCGCGCTCGAAGGCGAGGGCGGGGCGGAATCGGCGGCAGCCGCGATGATCGGCGCCGAAGTGAGAACGGTAACGGAGAGAAGTCGGGAAAGGTGCATGACAGTACGGGTGGAGGAGGAGCGGGACGCACGGCGTGCGGCCCAGGCGGGCACGAGGGTTCGTGCCAGGAATCCGTGGGGGCGGCTCGAATCCGGCCGCGCCTACGGTGTTGACCAAACCTCAACCCAGTGTCGGCGGTCCGCGCTCCGGTTGCCGCAGGTACCGCGGTGCAATCAGATGGAGCTCGGCGGCAGTGACCGGAGAGACCCCTTGCGTCAGCGACTGCGGTGGCACGAAGGCCAGCGGGGCGACCGGCAAGGCCAGGCCCGCGGCGAACAGCACCACGGCGCATCCGGCATCCTCGTCGTGATCCGATCGGGCGGGGGCGGGCGAGTGATCCGGGCAGGTGGACAGGCTGCCATGCAACCACGCGTGGGCCGTCGGACTGGCGGCGAAGACGGTCAGGGCCAGCACCAGTGCCGCACTGCCCGCCGCCAGGAGGCGGTGGAGCGGCGAAGCGACGGGCGGGCGTGAATCGGACATGGCGGGCGAAACCGTTGCGGTTTTACCCGAGTCGTCAAGCAGGCGCGGGGCCCCTGGTCAGCGCGGGCGGCTCACGATGAAGCGCACGTCGAAGAGCCACCACGCTCCGTCGCGCCGCTCGATCCTCCCAAGAAACTCGCGCCCGGGCTGGCTGGCGCCGGCCTGCAGCTCCGGCGCCACGCGCATCTCCCGATCCCCGGCGGCGATTACGCCGGGCACTTCGCCATGGCGAATCTCCAGCCTGCCTGCCTCCGGCCGCGCCCGCAGCACCGTGCCTCGGATGGGATAACCGCGCAGTTGCTCGGGCGTCGGAGCGCAATCGCAGTTTTTCTCCGCGGTCAGCAACTCGCCTTCCGGAATCGTGACGAGCAGCGTGCGGACCGCCGGCGGGGCATCGGAGGTGTACGTGACGAGCAGGCGGGCCGGCTCGTTGCCGCCCAGGTAGTCCCGCACCAGCGCGAGGCGCGGAAAACCCTTCACCCTTGCGGCGGAAGCGGACGTCAGGGGAAGCGGCGGCGTGGACGTGAAATCGGGTGTGATCCGCCGCAGCCAAAGGGTGCCGGCGAGGTCCACCCAGGTGACGAGCAGGGCGCCGTCGCGCAGGATGGCCGTGGCGACCCGTCCGGCGGGTTTGGTGTCGTTGACGGCCAGCGGCAGCAGGAACCGGCCCCCGGCGTCCGGCGAGAAGGAGACCAGCACCCGCGGATCGTTGTCGGCGGCGGTGTACCACGCAGCGGCCACCCGGCCGCCATCGCTCGCGAGTTGCGGCCCGTTCACCGGGCACGCGTTCAGGCGCCAGTCGTCCTGGCTCAACGGACGCGGCGGATCCCAGGTGTCGCCGCGAAACCGCGTGACGCGGATGTCGCGCACCTCGTCCTCGGTCCGGCCGCGATAGGCCAGGAGGGCGGTGCCGTCGGGAAATGCGGTGAGGGTGGTCTGACAGCAGTCGCAGACCGCGGGATCGACCAGGGTGTCCGGGCCGCTGGTTCCCAGGACGCGGGCGAAGAGCTGCTGGAACTTGCCCCCACGGTGCCGGGCCCGGCCATCGAGCCAGGCGGCGAGGACCCGACCGTCGGCCAGCGTGGCGAGGGAGACGAACTCCACCGACTGGCTCTCGCGCGTGAGGGGGACGGGGTGGTCCCAGGTCTTTCCGTGGTCGGCGGTCGCACTGATGAAGGCGCGATACCCCGGTCCGTGGTGATCTCCGGCATGGGAGGTCGTACCCGGGGGAGGGGGCGTCTCCGGATTGTTGACAAACCAGACGGCGGTGGCCCGGCCATGGCCGTCTGCGGTCAGCGCCGGAAAGTCGGCCCAGTTGACGAACCAGCCCTCGCCGCGGGCGACCGTGGCGGCCGGGGTCCAGCGGCGCTGGGCAGGATCGAAGCGGGAGAACCGCAGGGCGGTGGCGCGGCCTTCCGTCTCCAGCCAGGTCAGCCAGGCATTGCCGGCCGGATCCACGGCCAGAGAGCTTCCGGACGCACCCGACGCAGCGGCCGGATTTGGCAGTTCCTCAAAGGTGATGGCAGGTTCCGCGGCCGCGCCGGCGAGCGGAAACAACAGGAGGGCGAGCACCGAGCGAAGCGTCATGGAGCGAAAGGGACTCACCCGCGGCGGCGCTGCAAGAGCGTCACCGCCAGCAACAGCGCAAAGGAGAGCACGAGGAGCGCGGCGGCGAAGGCGTGGGCCTGCGGATACGCGAGGGCCTGGACTTCGTCATAGAGGGCAATGCTGGCCACCTTGGTCACCCCGGGGATGGAGCCGCCGATCATCAGGACGACCCCGAATTCGCCGAGGGTGTGGGCGAACCCCAGGGTGAGCCCCGCGGCGATGCCGCGCCAGGCGAGGGGCACGTGCAGCCGCAGGAAGACGCGCAGCGGGGAGGCGCCGAGCGCGCGGCCGGCGTCGAGCAGATCGGCCGGCACGCTCCGCAGGGCCGCCTGGAAGGGCTGGACCGCGAACGGCAGCGAGTAGAACACCGAGGCAATCACGAGGCCGGTGAAGGAAAACGCCAGCGGGGCGCCCATCGCCTCGCGCCACCAACTGCCCGGGGGGTGCCGGGGCGAAAACGCCACCAGGAGGTAAAACCCGATGACCGTCGGCGGCAGCACAATCGGCAGCGCGACGAGCGTCTCAATCGCCGGGGCCACGCGCCGCCGGGTCGTGTTGAGCCAGTGGGCCAGCGGCAGGCCGAGGAGCCCGAGCAGCACGGTGGTCAGCGCCGCCAGTCGCAGGGTCAGCCAGAGCGACTGCCAGAGCGGGGACGACAAGCCGGGAAAACTGGACGCGGATTCGGGCAAGGGGGGATACCCTCAACACGGAACGCCGGGCGCTCAACGCTCAACTCCGGCCGGAAGGCGGAAACCGAAACGATCCAGGATGGCCCGGGCCTGCGGCGACCGCAGGAAGACGAGATAGTCGCGGGCGGCGGCGTTGCCGGCTCCGCGCCGGGTGAGGACCGCTCCCTGCTCCAGCGGGGCGTGCAGGTGCCCGGGTATCTCCAGCCACCTTCCCGTGCCGCGGAGCGCCGGAGCGGCAACGAGCGACAGCGCCACCAGGCCGGCGTCCGCGCTGCCGGTCTGAATGAACTGCGCGGTCTGCGAGATGTTCTCGCCGAGGACGAGCCTGGGCTGAATCTCGATCCAGACGCCGGTATTCTCGAGCAGCTCCCGCGCGGCGCGCCCGTAGGGGGCGTGGGAGGGATTCGCGATGGCGAAACGGCGCAACTGGGGGTGGCGCAGGGTCGCCGCCAGCGAGGCCAGGTCGAGATCGGTTCGTGTCGTCCAGAGAACCAGCCGACCGATTCCGTAGAGGGTCAGGCTGGTCGGATCCGCCTCCCCCGCGGCGATCAACTCTCGCGGGTACCTCATGTCCGCCGACAGAAACACATCGAAGGGCGCACCCTGGCGGATCTGGGCGAACAGGTTTCCTGAGGAGCCGGTGGAGACCGTGAGGCGCGCGCCGGCATACTGCGCATGCAGGGCCTCCAGGCAGAACACGAGATCGCTGGCCGCGGCCACGGTGACGGTGGCGGGTGCGGCCGGGCACCGGGGTGCGCCAACCCCGAGCCATGCGGCTGCCAGGCCGAATCCGACGCACTTCCGCACCCAGCGGACCGCGCGCGCGCGCGGCGTCATTTGCCGACGAACTTCACATCCTCCAGCACCCATTCGTTGCCCCGGCGGGACATCAGGCCGGTGATGACCTGGCCCTTTTGCGCAACCTTGAGGGTGGCGGCGTCGACCTTGAACATCATGGTCATCGCGCGCATCACGCCGGGGATCTCCTCGTGTTTCACCGACAGCCCCGAAAGATCGGCCCGGACGGACATGATCACGCCCTTGAGCGGATAACGCTTGATGCCGTCGTCGGCCTTGGCGGTGGCGGCGGGAGTGGCGGCGGGTTCGTTGCAGCAGCAGGCCACGCCCTTGGGGCGGTCCTTGCAGCAGTCGCAGCCGCAGTTCTTGCCCTCGGCGGCGAAGAGGGCCGGCGCCGTCAAGGCGACGACGAGGCTGAGGGAACGACGAAGAAGACGAATCGAATTCATGGTGCAGAACGGTGGAGGATGGGGACGGAAGTGCGAGGTCGAAGGAAGCCAATGCAATTCACAGGCGCTTAAGGAAGTCCTCCGCCTCCCAGGCCGAGCCGTCGGCGCGGTGGACGATCTTGCCGTCGCGGTCGATGAGGAGGGTGGCGAGCGTGTGTTTCCAGATGTTGTCGCTGGGCTCGGCGATCACCCCGAATTGTGCCAGCAAGCTGCGGATGGCGGGTTCGGGACCGGTGAGGAAGTTGAAGTTGGAGGAGTCGATTCCGCGGCCCTCGGCGTAGGCTTTCAGCACCGGCGGGGTGTCGTAGGCGGGGTCGAGGGTGATCGAGAGAAGCTGGAAGTCGCGAATCCCGCGCTCGCGGGCCAGGCGCTGGAGCATGCCCATCTTCGCGGTGGACGCCGGGCACATCGTGGCCACCGGACAACGCGTAAAGATGAAATTCAGCACCACGCGCTGGCCCCGGAAGCGATCAAACGGCACGACTTCGCCCAGCTGGTTGTAGAGCGTGAAGCGGGGCGCCTCTTCGCCGACTTCGCGGTAGGCGTTCTTGCCGCGCACGTGAGTGTCTTCGCGAAGTTGCTGGGCGGCGGCGGCCACGATCTGGTCCTTCACGGGATCCAGGATGCGGATGCCCTCGAGCTGGAACTCGCCCGGAGCCGCCTCAAACATGCGCGCGGCGATCCGCTGCCCTTCCTTGAAGGAGGCGAAATCCGCGGCGAGCACGACAAACTCCATCGTCATCGGCGGCATGTAGCCCGGAATCTCCTCGTGGTGCACGAGCAGCACCCGGCGGTCGGGCACCAGGCCGACGATTTCGCCGCGGAGATCGTAGCGCTTCGGCTCGGCCTTGGCCGCGGCGGCCGGAGCGGCGTCCCGGGAGCAGCCACCCAGTCCCGGGAGCAGGAGGAGGGAACTCAGGGCGACGACGGCGAAAAAGGGGCGTCGCGACACGGTGGCGCCGGCCGACGGAGAGAGGAGAAAGTAGCGCATGGGAGGAACCCCCCGGGGAGAAAGTAACCTATTGGGTTACTTTCTCCGAGAGGGGCGGGAGTGGCGAAGGCAGCAAGGTTACAGGGAAACGTCGCATTTCAACCAGAGGAAGCGGCCGGGCTCGGTGACGCGGGCGGTTTGGACAAACCCGGGCACCATGGCGCCGGAGCGGCTGAGGTGTTCGGCGTAGGCGCGATCGAGGAGGTTGTCGACGCCCGCGGAGACCCGGGCCCAGGGGGAGGCCCGGCAGCTGGCGTGGAGGGCCAAGGTGCCGAAGCCGGCGGTGCGGCCGAGGTCCTGGCCGACGATGTTGCCCTGGTTCAGGGCGAAGCGATTTTGAGCGGCGACGCCACGGAGCAAGGCTCCAACCGACCAGCGCGCCTCGGTGAAGCTCAAGCCAAGTCGGCCTTCGAGCGGAGGAAGCTGTGCCAGCGGGCGGGCGTCGGTGTCGTTCTTGCCTCGCACGTACGCCAGGCTGGCGTCGAGCCGCCAGTGTTCGGCGAAACGCCAGCCCAGATCGGCTTCGCCACCCCAGGTGGTGGCGTCGACGCTGCGCGTCACCGTGGCGAGGCGGGTGGTCGTCGTGGGCAGGCCTCCCATGCCGCCCATGGTCATGGCGGTCTTGGCAAAGTTGCTCTGCACGAGGGCGAAATCGTGGAGACTGGCGGCAAAGGCGGAGACGGAGGCCTGCACCGGGCCGCGACGGTAGAGCACGCCGGCGTCCCATTGGGTGGTCGTTTCCGGCCGGGTGCCGAAGGCCGAGACCGAAGCCTGGCTCTCGTTCTTGATCAGCTCCCAGTAGTCGGGGAATCGCTGGAGGCGGCCGAGTCCGGCGAAGAGGGTGGCGCCGCCCGCGCCGAGATCGTGCTCGTAGCGGGCGAAGCCGCTGGCGAGGTCGCTGCGGCGCTCGTGCTGCGCGCCCGGATTGGGCGCCGTGCCCACCATCGAGAGGGCGACGGCGGCGCGGCGGTCCGTGGCCCGCCAGCGATCGAGGCGCGCGCCGGCAAACACGCGGCTGGCGGCGGAGAGGGTCTGCCGGTGTTCGGCAAACATCCCGGCCTGACGGAACTCGGCGTCGCGGGCGCGGGCCTTCACGCCGAAGGGATCGGCGGCCTCGTTGGCGGTGGAACGGACCGAGTGGGTGTTGCGCTGGGTGTCGAGGCCGAGCGTGAGCTGGGCCGGGGCGGCGGGCGCGAGGACGACCTGGGCCAGCCCGCCCGTGGTGAGGCGATCGGGATTGGAGACCGAGCGGCCGGGCATCATCGCGGTGGCCGCGAAGGTGCGGAGGCTGTAGTTGTCCATCACATGATCGACGTAGTTGCGGTAGGCGCGGGCTTCGACGGCGGTCACGAGCGGCGTGAGCTGCGTCCGGGAGAAGCGCAGGCCGTGGTTGTCGCGGGCAAACTTCACGCCGTCCATCGCGCGGTCGGCGTACGCGGCTTCGCCGTCGCTCCACGCCGTCGAGTACTCGATGGTGGTGTGGGAATCAGGGGTCCAGGCGGCGGTGGCGTGGGCGCTCCAGCGCTCGTAGGCGGAGTGCACGCGGCGGCCGGTGCCGTCGGTGTAGTCGTCGGCCCTGGTGGTGGTGGCGGAGAAGCGGGCCTGGGCCGACGGCACGGCAGCGCGGGCATCTAGGGCGGCGTCGAGGCGGCCGAAGCTGCCGGCGGTGGTGGACGCGAACAGCGAGGCTTGCGGAGTGACGGGGCGACGGGTGTCGCGTTCAAACAGGATCAAGCCGGCGGAGTTGCCCGGGCCGTGCAGCACCGTCTGGGGGCCCTTGATGATCGTGATGCGATCGTAGGCCGCGGGAAAGATGTAGGCGGTCGGAGGGTCCATGCGATTGCCGCAGCCGCCGAAGATGCACTCCCCGTCGATCTGCACGCCGAGCCGTGAACCCGCGAGGCCGCGGAAGACGGGATCGCCATCGGTGCCGCCTTTGCGGATGACCGCGAAACCGGGAATGTTCTTGAGCACGTCGGCGCCATCGTGCGCCGGAGCGGGTTGGGCGGAGGCCTTGGGATCGAGGGCGAGCCGCAACGGTGTGTCACCGCGCGCCACCGTGGTCACGAGGGGATCGAGTTGCACCGGCTGGTCCGGCGGAACCGCAGCGGCGGCAAAGGCCGCGCCGCGGAGGAGGGGAGAAAGGGAAAGCGCGAAAAGGAGACGGGGAAAGAGGGAAGACATCGGAAGACGGGGAAGACTTGGAAGACGCGGGAGACCTGGAAGACACTTGAGACTGAGAAGACTGAGGAGACGGAGAGACGGGGAAGACCGGGGAGACAGGGCGGCAAACGCCGGTTGGGTCCCCTCGGGAGAGGGGTGTCGCGGCAGCGACGGGGTGTGTCTGCGGGTCCTTCGAAGGCTGAAGAATCCAGCCTGGCGGTGTGCAGGCGATCCGTGGCACGGAAGTGCCGGCGCACGTCGCAGAGTGGCGGGAAGGAAATCCCGGAGGAACCGGTCCGGAGGACGAGGCCAACCCGCGGCCGCCGGGCGGCGAGCCCGTGGCGCGTCAGACGCGCGGGGGCGGTACCGGCACGGATTCGCGCCGGCTGGGGGCAAACGGCATCACGTCGACCGGCCAGTCGGCGACCGGCTGATTCAGAATCACCGGGGCCGTCCGATGCACGGCGAGGAGAAGTTTCTCCGCCGATCGTTCGACGGCCTGGGGCAACTGCTCCTGGGCGGACTTCCGGGCGGCGGCGACCTTCAGGCAGAGGTGGCAGCGCTTGCCGGGATCAAAGGTTCGCTCCAGCGCAGCGGCGACACTCATGGAGCCGGCGTAGCCGGAGAACATTTTGGCCCACACCAGCGCCTGTGCCACCTCGAGCAGCGCGCCGTTGGCGCAAAGCCACGCAAGGCAGAGGGCGAAACTGGCGACGGGTCTTCGCACGGAAGTTCGAGCGGACTTTGGGCGGTGGTTTCGGGCCCGGGCAAGGGTAAACCCAGGGGAGCTTGATTCAGATCATGGGCCGGCGACGTGGGGCCCGGATGAACGAAAATTCATCATCGGTTCACCCGTTGTTCATCTCCTGGAGGTTAGATGCGACGATGCATCCCCACACCCACCGATGGCTCGTATGTCTGGCCGGGTTTCTTCTGTCCGTCGCGGCGCCGGCGGCGGAGAAGCCCCTGGCGATCGATGCGGCCCAGTCGCGGGTCGACATCGTGGTCCGGGCGACGATGGATTCCTTCAGCGGCAAGCTGAACGTCTACGAGACCGCGATCGGCATCGGCGAGGATGGCCGCGTGGCCAGCGCGCGGTTCGCGTTCCACTTCCGCGACCTGCTCACCGGCAAGGACGGTCGCGACAAGGCGATGCACAAGTGGCAGGAGACGGAGAAGTTTCCCGACGGTTTGTTCGTGCTGACCTCGCTGGAGCCGGCGCAGGCGCCGGAGACCGGATGGGTGGCGATTGGCCGGTTCACGATGCATGGCGTCACGCGCGACCTGCGCTTTCCGGCGTCGGTGGTACGTGACGGCGAGACTTACGCCATCGATGGCGATGCCACCGTGGACACCCGCGAGTTCGGCCTGCCGATTATCCGCATGATGGGGCTGCTCAAGGTCGATCCCCTCGTGCATGTGAAGTTCCACCTGCAGGGCCGCGTGGCCCGTTGAGCCCCACCCCATGAACCCCCGCGACTTCGAACATCTCGCCGCGGCGTTGCCGCGGCACCTGCCAACGGAATACGGCCTGGAGCCTCGGCTGGAGGCGGCGCTGCGGCAGCTGACCACCCATCCGGGCAAGCTTTTCCGGGCGGTGCTGGTGTACGAGGCGGCCCGTCGGTTTGGAGTCCGCCGAGCGGACGCCGAGCGCCTGGCCTGCGCGGTCGAGTATTTTCACGTCGCGTCCCTGGTGCTCGATGATCTGCCCTGCATGGACGATGCGGCGGTGCGGCGCGGGCTGCCTTGCGTGCACCGGCAGCATGGAGAGGCGACGGCGATCCTCGCGTCCCTGGCACTGATCAACCGAGCCTATGCCCTCATCGGGCAGGCGCTGGCGGGCCAGACGCGCCGGGTAAGGGAGGAGGCCGGGGCGGTAGTCGACCGCAGCCTGGGTCTGGCCGGCCTTGTGGGCGGGCAGGCGTGGGATCTCGCCTTCGGACGGACGGAGCGGTCGGCGTCGCGGGTGAGCCGCATCGCGGCCGCGAAGACGGGGGCGTTGCTCTCCCTTGCGGTGCTGCTCCCGGCGGCCCTGGCGCGACCGAGTGCCCAGGAGCGGAAGGCGCTGCGGGCCCTGTGTGTGTACTGGGGCCAGTTGTTCCAGATCGCGGACGACGTGCGGGACGTGCTCGCGACCAGTTTCGAGGCCGGCAAGACGACCGGGCGGGACCGGGCACTCGCGCGGCCCAACCTGGCCCTCGCTCTCGGCCTGCCCGCCGCCCAGGCACGCCTGGCCCGGCTGCAGGGGCAGGCGGCCCGGATGCTGGCCGTGCTCGCGCGGCAGGGCCGTGGGCGCTGGCAACATCTCGTCGCCGCGGCGGAACTGCTCGCGCCGGCACTGGAGTTCCGCGACCGTGCCCGGAGCGCCGCTTGAACGCATGCAAGTCCTGTCCCTTGTCTTCACCAACCTGATCCGGCACCGCTGGCGTGCGATGATCGGCACCGCCGGGATCGCCTTCGGGGTGGCGGCGATGCTCACCATCCTCGCGATCATCACCGGGGCCATCGGCATGTTCCAGCGGATCCTGGCCAGCGACAGCCATTACCTTGTGTTCGAGCGCAACGTTTCCGACCTGTTCTTCAGTTCGGTCACGCGCGAGCAGGTCGCCGCGATTCGGGCCCGGCCCGAGGTCGAGGCAGCGCACCCGGTGCTTTTCGGCATCGTCTCGGCGCCGGATCATCCGGTGATTACCTGTTTCGGCATCGAGGCGACGGACCCTCGCCTGGCGAAAGCCGAGTGGCGGGCGGGCCGGCGCGAGGAGTTCGGCGTCCGCGAAGGGGAGATCTACCTGGGCTCGCGCGCCGCGGAGTTCCTGGGGGCGCGGGGCGGCGACACCCTGGCGATCGGCCGCGGCAGCTTCCGGGTCGGCGGCGTGTTCAAGACGGAAAACGGCTTCGAAGACGGCGGTGTTTTCCTGCCGCTGACGGAGGCGCAGAAGTTCTTCCACCGCGGCGACGCGGCTTCGGTCGTGACCGTGAAATTGCGGGACGAGCGCCGCGGCGCCGAATTCAAGGGTGGCCTGGAGGCGGCGCAGCCGGGAGTCATCGCCCTGGAGAACCGCGAGTTCAATTCGACCTACAACAGCTTCAAAATCCTCAATTTCACCGGCTGGGCGGTCGGAGTGTGCGCCTTCTGCCTCGGCGGCCTGAGCGTGGCCAACACGATGCTGCTGTCCGTCTTCACGCGCATCCGCGAAATCGCGGTGCTGCGGGTGTGCGGTTTCTCCTCGCGGCAGGTGGCGGTCCTGATCTTCGGGGAGGCGGCGGTGGTGGCGGCGGGCGGGCTGGTGGTGGGGTTCGGGCTGGGGTTCGCGCTCCTGGCGGTGCTGGAGCGTGTGCCGCAGTTCCATGGCTATGTGCAGGCCAACGTCGAGCCGCTGGTGCTGCTCGGCATCGTGGGCACGGCTTTTGTGACGGCGGGCGGTGGGGCGATCTACCCGGCGCGGTTCGCGTCGCGAATCGAACCGGCGGAGGCGATGCGTTATGAGTGACCCGCGCGAAATTGTCGTGCACGCGCACGAGGTGACGAAGAGTTACGATGGGGGGCGCATCCCCGTGCTCCACGAGGTCAGCCTCACCGTGCGCACGGGGGAGCTGGTGGCCCTGTGGGGCGCCTCGGGTTCCGGCAAGAGCACGCTGTTGCACCTGCTCGGCGGGCTTGACGTGCCGGATCGCGGGGAACTCGCGGTCTGCGGGCTCGACCCGCGCACCGAGGAAAACCGCCTGACCCTGCGGCGAAGGCACCTCGGGTTCGTCTTCCAACTGCACAACCTGATTCCGGATCTCACCGTGGAGGAGAACCTCCGGGTGCCGGCGCTGGCGATCAACCGGCCGCGCCGCGAGACGGCCGCGCGCATCCGCGAACTCGCCGGCCAGGTGGGAATCAACCACCGGCTCGCGCATCGCATCCAGGACCTCTCGGGTGGCGAACGGCAGCGCACGGCGATCTGCCGGGCGTTGCTGAATTCTCCGCGCCTCCTGCTCGCCGATGAACCAACCGGGTCGCTCGATGAACGCACCGGCGCGACCGTCTTCGGGCTGCTCAAGGACCTCGCGGAGCGCGAGCGGATCACCGTGGTCCTCGCGACGCACGAGCGGCGGTTCGCCGAGGCCTGTCACCGGATCATCCGCGTGCGCGACGGGCGTCTCGACGAAATCGCACCATGAACTCCCGCGGACCATCCCCGGCGTCCGTCGTGGGGACGGTGGTGGCGCGGCATAGTCTGGGCTGGCTGGTGGCGGCCAATGTCGTGGGGATCTGGCTTGCGCTCATCCTGCTCTGGCCGGCGCTGGGCGACGCACTGGCGCCCCTGAGCTACGGACGATGGATGCCGCTGCATCTCAACTGGCACCTTTATGGCTGGTGTTCCCTGCCGTTGGTGGGGGCCTTGCTGGCGTGGTGCCTTGATGTCCGACATCCGCGGGTCGTCACCCATGCGGCATGGGCCCTGGGCGCCTGGTCCCTGGCCCTGTTGGTGGGCGGAGTGGCGTGGCTGGGCGGCGTCACGAGCGGGAAGCTCTTTCTCGACTGGCACGGCTGGTCGCGCCCGGTGCTGCCGGCGGCCATGCATGTGCTGTGGGCGCTGCTCGCGGCCCACACGTGGTGGCGGTGGCGGGACCTGCCGCTCGGCGGTCGGCTGGCGCGCCTGGCCGTGCTCGCCGTCCTGCTGGCGGTTCCCACCGTGCTGCAATGGGCGGCGGGCCGCGACGTCTATCCGGCGGTGAATCCGGACAGCGGTGGCGCCACCGGATCGGCGCTCCTCGGGTCAACGCTGGGAATCGTGACGATCTACCTGGCGCTGCCGGCTTTGCTCGGGCTGCCGGCCAGGCCGGCCGCCGGCGTCCCACCTTCGCCGAAGGAAGCCGCCCCGGCGGGGAACTGGACATGGGTGTGGCCATTGCTGGCTTCGTGGGCGGTGTTTGCCGTGCTGGATCGCGGCCACACGTCGCACCACCTGCCGTCGCAGATCACGGCGCTGGCCGTGCTGCTGGCGTGGATTCCGCTGCTGCCGGCAAGCTGGCAGGGCTATGCCTGGCCAGCCGCGGCTCGCCCCTGGCTGTGGTCGGCGGCCGGGTGGTGGGCCTTGCTCGTGCTCTCGGGGTGGGTCACCTTTCTTCCCGGAGTGTCGGAGCGCCTGAAATTCACCCATGGTCTCGTGGCCCACGCGCACCTCGCGATGGCTGGCTTCGTGACCGGCGTGAACGGCGCCATTGTGATCGCGCTGACGGGCCGCGGTGCGCCGCGCGGGGTGTTCGGGGCGTGGCAAGGCGGATGCGTGGTGATGGTCGCGGCGTTGCTCTGGCTCGGCGCGCAGGAGGCCGGCCGGGAGGCGGGCCTGTTTCACAACGAGTCGTGGACCCACCTCTGGCTGGGGCTGCGACTGGTCGGCGGTCTCGCGATGGGCGCAGCTGCAATCCGATGGTTCACGCAGGAGGTGCGAAGTCCATGACCCCATCCTTGCTCCCGGTCTGGTTCTCTCAGACCGAACGGCCCGCTATCCCCTCGTCTTGTCACCTGAAGGGAGACCCCAGTCCAACTGCGAAACCGGGAGGGAGTCTGCGATGAAGGCGGGGCTGTTGCCGCGGCGCTGGGTGCGCGGATATGCCGGCGTGGTCGGCGCGATGGATGCGACGACCGGAGTGGCGCTGGTCGTGGCACCGGCGTTTACCCTCGCGCGCATGTGGGCGCCGGTGCCGGGGGCCGAGGCGCTGGTGATGGTGCGGCTCGTCGGGGCCTTCGTGGCGGCGGTGGGAACGAGCTACCTGTGGGCCCTGGCACGCGGGGGCGCGGCGCGGCTGCAGACGGTACTGGAGGTCACCCTGCTCGCGCGGGCGGCTGTTGGCAGTTTCAGTGTCCTCGCGGTGGCGGCCGGGGAACTGGCGCCGGCGTGGCTGATCGTGGCGGCCACGGACCTCGGATGTGCCGGGCTGCAGGCGTGGATCCTTCGGCGGAGATGGAGCGAAGATGCCTGAGAGAGAACATCGCGGGAATTTCGAAGAGAGAGGCGAACCGCTGGCGACGACCGGGGACACCGCCGGAGTCCGGCCCGGCGGATCGGGCGTGATGGCAGGCACGCCTGTCCGGGAGTCGGAGCCGTGGATCGGGTCCTGGGTGGCGGCGGTGATCGCCGTGGCCGCCACCTACGGGTACTTTCTCATCTTCGCCGAGTTCGCGTTTCTCGAATGGGTGCGCGCGGTGGATGCGCGACCGGAACCGCTGCGCCTGGTGATGGCGGGGCTGGGCGCCGGCGGAATCGGCGGCGCGGCGCTGGGTGCGTGGCGGTTCCGGCGGGAAAGCGGCCGGAGCCAATTGGCGTGGACACTGCGCCTGTGCGGCTTGGCGGCCCTGGTCACGCTCGCGGCGGACGCGTGGGGAGCCTTGGTGGCCGTGGCGGTGGCGGTGGGCCTCGCGCTGGGAGCGCTGACGGTGATCCTGGCGGCGGTGCTCCGCGGGGCGGCGGGCCCTGCCCGGCTGGGAACGGCGGTGGGAGCCGGCACCGGGCTGGCGTATGCGGGGTGCAACCTGCCGATGGTGTTTCAGGCGTCGCCGCGCGACCAAACGGTATTGGCGGCGCTGTTGGTGTGGGGCGCGTCGATCGCGCCGCGGTGGATGGCCAGCCACGACGACGGACCGGCAGAGCCGGAAACCGCCGCGCCAGCGGTGGCCCGCTGGGTGGTCTTGCTGCTCGCGCTCGTCTGGATGGACTCGGCGGCCTTTTACATTGTGCAGCATACGCCGGCGCTCCGGGCGGTGACCTGGGGCGGCGCGTGGGCGTTGTACGCCAACGCCGGCGTGCACCTGCTGGCGGCGTTTGGAGCCGGAATTGCCCTCGATCGCGGCTGGCGGGGACGGGTGGCCGCCGCCGCCACGGTGCTGCTGGCGGGAGCTTGTCTGATGCTGGAGGGACTCCTGCCGTCGTTCGTGCCGGCGGTGTGGCTGTATGCGGCGGGAGTGTCCTTCTATTCGGCGGTGCTCGTGGAATACCCGGCTCGGAGCGGTCGGGCGGGAATCGCAGCGGCGGTGTTCGCCGTCGCGGGGTGGATGGGATCCGCCTTGGGCATCGGGATGGCCCAGGACCTGGCGCACGTGCCACCGGGATTCGTTGGTGTGGCGACCTTCGTGATCGCGGCCATGCTGATCTGGCGAGGCAAGCGGGCGGCGGTCGTGGTCCTGGCGCTCGCTGTCGCGACGGGTGCCGACGGAGGGCGCCTCGCCGCGGCTGAGTCCGACCTTCAGGTGGTGCGGGGTCGCGAGGTCTACATCGCGGAAGGCTGCCTGCACTGTCATTCGCAGTACGTGCGCCCGGAGGTGGCCCTCGATGGGGAAAGGTGGGGACCGGCGGCGGCCCTTGCCGATGCGCTGGCGGCGCAGCCACCCCTCTTCGGCAACCGTCGGCAGGGTCCGGATCTCGCCAATGTCGGCAACCGGCGCTCGCCGGAGTGGAACCGGCTGCACCTGCAGTGCCCCCGGGAGGTGTCGCCGGGCACCCGCATGCCGTCGTATTCGCACCTCTTTGCCGTCGGCGACGATCGCGGCGAGGCGCTGGTGGCCTATCTCGCCTCGCTCGGGGCGGACACGGTCGCAGCCCGCCAGGCGCAAATCGCGGCGTGGCGCCCGCGGCCCGACCACGTGACCGAACCGGCGGCGGCCGCGCGTCTGTTTGCCCGCTGGTGCGTGCCGTGCCATGGCGACTCCGGGCGGGCCGACGGTCCGCTGGCCGGGAAGCTCAGTGTCCGTCCGGCGGACTGGGCAACGGCGCCCTTCCGCCACGTGCCGAAAGGAAGTGACATCGAACTTGTCCTGAGCCGGATCATCAAGTTCGGGCTCCCCGGCCTGCCGATGGCGGGGCGCGAGTACCTGCCGGATGCCGACGTGGTGGGGCTGGCGCGGCACGTGCAAGCGTTGCAGAAAACGGCGGGTCGTGCGTCAGTCGTGCCGGACCAGCCATGAAGATCCTGATCGTCGAGGATGAGCACAAAGTCAGCCGATTCGTCGAGCGCGCATTGAGCGAGCAGGCGTACACGGTGGGAGTGGCGGGATCCTGTGCCGCGGCGCGGGACGCGCTGGCGGAGTCGCCCTACGACGCGGTGGTGCTGGATCTCGGCCTGCCGGACGGGGATGGTCTGGATCTGCTCCGTGAATGGCGGGCCAGCGGGTTCAACGAACCCGTGCTGATCCTCAGCGCTCGCGATGCGGTTGAGGATCGGGTGCGCGGTCTGAACCTCGGGGCGGACGACTACCTGCCGAAACCCTTCAGCGTCGATGAACTGGTGGCGCGGTTGCGATCGCTGCTGCGCCGGCAGGGGACCGCTCCGCGGGCGACGGTGCTGGAGCATCGCGGGGTCAGGCTCGACCTGCTGGCGCGGACCGTGACCTTCAACGGGGGAGAGGTGGAGCTGACGAGCCGGGAATTTGCCCTGCTGGAACTGTTTCTCCAGAACCCACGGCGCGTCCTCACGCGGACCCTGATCGCGGAAAAAATCTGGGATGCCTCCTACGAGATGGAGACAAATCTCATCGATGTCTATGTACGCCGGTTGCGGATGAAGTTCGATCCGGCCGAGGGCGAACCGCTGATCAAGACGGTGCGCGGCAGCGGCTATCAACTGGCATGAAGACCTTCTCCCAGCGGCTGACGCTGCGGTTCGCCGCACTCGTGACGGTCACGACCGCGATCGTGCTCGGCGTCGGTGGCTGGCTGCTCGACGGCCAGATGCTGCACAGCCTCGAGGTCCTGCACGAGGGGGAATTCCGGGAACTGCGGGGCCTGATCGGCGACGCTGTCCTCACTCCGGCCGAAGTCGCGCGGCGAATCAGTCATGACGCCGAGAGCGACGCGGCGCTGTACTTCATCCAGGTGCATTCGGACCAGGGGCAGGTGCTGTTCCGGTCGGCAAACCTCGGCAACAACGTCCTGCCGGATCTCACCGGGCACGATCTACACGCCAGCTTCGACTTGCGTGGGTTCGGCCCGGTGCACGTCTCCGAGTTTCATGCCGGACCGCTGCATGTGCAGGTGGCGAGCCCGCTGGCGCCGACCCAGCGGGTGATGCGCGACTACCTGGAGGTCGCCGCCTTCCTGTGCCTGGCGGTCGCCGGCTTGAGTGTCGCGCTTGGCTACGCCTTCAGCCGCCTGACGCTGCAGCCGCTGCGGGCGATCGCCGAGACGGCGGATCGGATCCGGTCGGACAATCTCAGCGAGCGCATCCCGATGACCACGGGGGACGATGAACTCACGTCGTTGACGCGGCTCTTGAACCAGATGTTCGACCGGCTGCAGACCTCCTTCGAGCAGGTGCGGCGGTTTGCCGCCGACGTTTCCCATGAGGTCAAGACCCCGCTCGCCCTGATTCGGCTCAACGCGGAGAAACTCCAGGCGCGGCTGGCTTCGGACCCGGAGGCGACCGCGGCGGTGGCAGACATTCTGGAGGAGATCGCGCAGATCAACCAGGTGACCGACCGGCTCCTGTTTCTGGCCAAGTCGGAGAGCGGGGCGCTCAAGCTCGCGTGGCGCGTGGTGTCGCCGCCGGCGCTGCTGGGGCCGCTCGCCGAGGATGCGCAGGTCCTGGCGGCCGACCGGGGCGTACGGTTTGCCCTGGAACTGAACGACCCGGGTGAGATTCGCGTCGATCCGGAGCTGCTGCGCCAGTTGTTGCTGAATCTCGTCGCCAACGCCGTGTCGGTCTCGCCGGCCGGCGGCCTGGTGACGTTGGAGTCGCGGCGCACGCCAGGCGGGTGGCGCCTGGTGGTGCGGGATGAAGGGCCCGGACTGCCGCCCGCTCACCTTGATCGCCTGTTCGAGCGATTCGTGCGATTTGATTCGGAGGCCCGCCGCGAGGCGAGGCCCGGCCACGGCCTGGGGCTCGCCATCAGCAAGGCGATCACGGATCTGCACGGGGGCAGCATCCGCGCGGAGAACCGCGGGGATCGAAGCGGGCTGCAGGTGGTGGTCGACCTGCCGGCGGGCACCGGGTGAGACGGGGCGGGGTCTCGAAGACCCAGGCCGTGGCGGGGCGGCGGCATGGCGAAAAAAACAGTGAAACAGAAGCGGCGCGGAAACGTCGAAACGGCGATGACGGTGCGAAACGTAATCCGAAAAGGCCTCCTGGGATTGGCGATCGGATGGCTGGCGTCGGCGGGAGCCTTGATCAAAGCGGCCGAGCCTCCGGCGCAGACGCGCGATACGCTCGCCTTCAAAGACGGTGACCGGGTGCACGGCCGGCTGGTGCGCCAGGAAGGGGGCGTGCTGGTGTTCCAATCGGAGCGATTTGGCGAAGTACGCGTGCCCGCGGCGGACGCGGTCGTCATCAAGGATGAAAAGCCCGCCGCGTCGAAACCGGTGGTGGCGGCCACCCCGGCTCCGGCCGCGCCAAGCCAGCCGGTCGCGGCGGCTCCGGCGGCCCCGATCCCGGC
The DNA here is from genome assembly GCA_016222805.1 of Verrucomicrobiota bacterium. Taxonomy (GTDB): domain Bacteria; phylum Verrucomicrobiota; class Verrucomicrobiia; order Opitutales; family Opitutaceae; genus ER46. The sequence goes on from JACRQG010000007.1 coordinate 93,278, forward strand.
GCCCGCCGCGGCCACCGCGACCCGCGGGAAGGCGGCGGAGCACGACGACGAGGAGCGGGTGCGGCTGTGGGAGCGTTTCTCTCCTTCCGTGCTGACCGCGCATGTCCGCGAGTTCTTCGGGCCGTGGCACGGCCGGCTTTCCTTCTCGACGGAGGTGGTGACCGACATCGCCGAACGGGCCAACAACTCCTACGAGGCACTGCTGCGCCGCAAGTGGCCGGCGGACGAGGTGCAGATGACCGCCCGGTACGACTACAGCCAGACCAACGACATCGCGACCACGGACCTGGTGAAACTGGCCGGGCAGTGGCGGCGGGACTTCAGCAAGGTCTTCTTTGTGCAGTACCGCCCGACGGGCGAGTGGAACCGGGCCAGCGTCCTGCGCGGTCGGCCCAATGACTATGTGCTGCTCCAGCAGGAACTCGGCACGGGCTACCAGCTGGTGACCCGGGCCAGCCGCAAGGCCCGGCTGGGGGTCTCGCAGAACCGTTTCGATACCTGGAACACGGCCGTCACGCCGTCCCATGTCTCGCGAAGCGTGCAGTCCCTGTTCGAGGAGACCGAGTTTACGCTGCCCTGGCGCATCACCATTTCGCAACGGGGCGTGTGGTACCCGGTGGCGGAGCAGCCCGACGGTTGGGAAAACCGGTTCGACTTGAGCAAGAAGCTGACCGAGACGCTGAGCACGTCGCTGCGGCACGAGGTGCGACGCAACAACCCGGACGGCACCGCGCTCGACTACACGCGGTTGAAACTCCTTTTCGGCTTGGATTTTTGATCGGCAGCCTCGTGGCGACCCAACCCGGGATTGCCTCCGGCGGCAGGGTCCGCGAGGACTGGGGGATGAGGATGATGCGAACCCTGGGTTGGCTGGCGGTGGCAACGGTGATGGCGCTCGAGGCAAGGGCGGCGGCCAAAGGCGCGGCCGAGGGGCGGACGGTCCTGGAGCTGCCGCCGGTGGCGGGCAACCCGCGCAACAGCGAGGGCGCCTTTGCCGACCTGCGCGACGGGCGGCTGCTGTTTGTCTACAGTCACTTCCTGGGTACCTCCGGGGCTGACCACGCCAAGGCCCGGCTGGCGGCGCGCACCTCCTCCGACGGAGGCGAAACCTGGTCGGGCGACACCTTCATTCCGGTTCCGCGCGAGGAGGAAGCGATGAACGTGATGAGCGTGTCGCTGCTTCGCCTGGGCAACGGGGATCTCGGGCTGTTCTACCTGCTGCGGTTCAGCTGGCACGAACTGCGCATGTGGCTGCGGCGGTCCGGCGACGACGGGGCGACGTGGAGCGAACCCGTGAACTGCATGCCCGCGGGCGGCTACTACGTGGTGAACAACGATCGAATCGTGCGACTGGCGTCGGGCCGGCTGGTGATTCCCGCGGCTCGGCATCCGGCGCGAGCTGACCGCAATGAGCAGTCCGCGGTCGATTGGCGCGGCGTGGCGGTGTTCTTCCTCTCGGACGACGATGGGCGCACCTGGCGCGAATCGGCGGGATCCGTGACCCTGCCGGTCACCCACACCCGCAGCGGATTGCAGGAGCCCGGGGTGGTGGAGTTGCCGGGTGGGCGGCTCTGGGCCTGGGCCCGCACGGATCTCGGGCGGCAGTACGAGTTTTTTTCCGCTGACGCCGGCGAGACCTGGACGCTGGCCGCCCCGGCGCGTTTCACCTCGCCCAACTCACCGCTGTCGATGAAACGGGTGCCGGGGACCGACAAGCTCCTCGCGGTCTGGAATCCGGCGCCGGCGTACGAGACGCGCCCGCTCGTGCCTCCCGGCGGCGACCGCACGCCGCTCGTGATCGCGACCGGCACCACGCCGAACGGCCGCTGGACCCCGGCACGCGTCATCGATGGTCCGGCCGAGCCGACCGCGGGTTACTGCTACACGGCGATCCATTTTACGAAGGATGCCGTGTTGCTCGCCTATTGTGCGGGAGGCGCGCCGGACAAGAGCCGCCTGGCGAAGATCCGCCTGCGCAAGATTCCGCTGGCGTCACTGCCGTAGCGGTGGTCGCAGGACCTCAGGGCAACTCGTAAACCTCGACGAGGGCGACGCCGGTACCGCCGCCCTTGCCGCTTACGGTTGCCGTGTAGGCGCCAGGGGGAAGCTCGATGGCGATGGCGGCATCCTGGCTCGAGTCATTGGCGAAGCCGAAGGCCCCGACGCTGGCGAAGGCGGCCTTCAGGGCGGCGGTGCCGCGCCAGTCGTCGTTGGTCGCGACGATGTTGTCCGAATTGAGCGGGCGCACTTCGAGCACCGGATCGGCGAGGGTGCCGCCGACCCCGAAGGCGCCGAGTGTCGGGCCGACGGCGCGGAGGAGGAGCTTCTTGGGGACGTTGCCGTTGACCACGAATCCGGCGATCAGCGCGTCCGCGCCGGTGCCGACTTGTGTCCGGGCGGAGAGGTTGGTGAGCTTCGGGGTGTTGCCCGATCCGGTATCGTAGACTTCCACCAGCGCCACGCCGGTGCCGCCGTCGGATCCGGTGACCCGGGCCGTGTAGGCGCCGGCCCCCGGGGAGAAGACCAGCGCGGCATCCTTGCTGGAATCCGGCGCAAGCGGGAAGGCACCGACGGCGCCGAACGCGGCCTTGAGGGCGGCCGTACCGCTCCAGTCGTTGTTGTCGGCGACCTTGGCGGCGTTGAGCGGCGCGATTTCCACGAGGGGATCCGCGAGAGTGCCCGTCAGCCCGAAGGCGCCCAGCGTTGGGCCGATGGCGCGCACGAGCAACGGCTTGGTGCCGGCGCCGCTGAGCGCGAAGCCGGTGATGAGCGTCTGGTCGCCCGTGCCCGCCTGCGTGCGCACGGAGAGATTGGCAAGTCGGCCGGGGGCGTCGGCGTCCGTCTGGAACAGCGCGCGATCGATGACCTTGGTGGCACGGGCCACGACAATCGACTGGCTGTTGATGCCCACGAGATCGATCAGACCGTCGCGATTGAGGTCGGCGGGATGAAGGGAGGTGGTAGTGGGGGCGGAGTAGGCTTCCGAGGCATCGACGAAGAGGGCCCCGCCACGGTTGAGCAGGAGGGTGCGCGAGAACGGCGCCCCGGTGTCGTTGGGCGCACCCTGCAGCACGAGATCGAGGCGACCGTCGCGATTGAGATCCACGGTGCGGATCCACTCCACCCACGTATCCGTGGGTCCGAAGGTGAGGTTGAGCTGGCTGGTGGCATCGTAGAAGGTGCCATCGCCGCGGTTGAGCAGGAGTTGGACGCCGGGGAGGCCGTAGCCATCAATGGTGCGGCCATCGGGCATGAGAATGGTGCCACCGGTGGTGGAGAAGAGCAGATCCGGGGCGCCGTCGGCGTTGAGATCGGCGGCGGTGATCGCGACGGTGCTGGCCTTCGGGCCGAAGAGTTTGGGCGGGAGGGTGTACCGGCTGTTGCGCGAAAAGCGGCCGGTGCCGTCGTTGATCAGGATTTCGTTGGTTGGAGCCAGATCGCCACCGCCGAGGACGAGTTCGGCGCGGCCGTCTCCGTTCAGATCGAGCAGGTAGGCGGAGGTGTAGTTCAGGCCGCTGGTGCGATTGGCGATGTCGGCCGGGAGGCGATCGGTCGCTTCGGTGAAGACGCCGTTGCCGTTGTTGAGGTAGAAGCGCGGGCCGCCCGTGCTCGGGGCGCCGTTGATGTTGGCGAGAAAGGCATCGAGGTCCCCATCACCATCGATGTCGCCGAGCGCGAGATTGTGGGTGAAGTCGCTGCGCTGCGGCAGGCGGGTGGCGGTCTCATCGACCAGCCGGCCGTCGGCGGTCTGGATGAGCAGCTTGGCCTGCTCGCCGGGAAAGGGCGGCGTGTCGGTGCCGTGCCCGATCAGGAAGAGGTCCGGGCGGCCATCGCCGTTGAAGTCCGCGACAAAACGATCGCGCGGGTGCACCATCGTCACGTTGCCGAGGACGGCGTCCGTGACGTCCGCAAAAGTGCCGCCGTTGTTGCGGAAGGCCCGAATCCGTCGCCGGGTCTCGGGAACGGTGGCCGGAACCTGGATGTGAAACGTCAGGAGGTCGGGGTCGCCGTCGGAATCGAAATCGATCAGGACGCTGTCATCCGCGTCGGCGAGGACGTTGCCGGCGGGGGTGAGGGTGGTGACGTCAAAGAACGGGCCGGCTTCGAGCACGGTGAGGCGGGCCCAATGGCCTCCGCCGCTGAGGGCGCGGTTGGCGCCGCTCAGGTCGCGGGCGGAGTTGCCGCCGCGTTCGTCGAGGGGCCACGCGGCGACGAGGCCGGCGCGCTCGGCCGGGAGGGAGACCGGGGCGCCGGCAGCGATCTGGGCGGCGGTGCGGGCGACATTCCAGAACCGGACGTGGCGGGCATAGCCGGCAAAGGCCGGGAAGTTGGTGTTGCCGTTTTGCTGATACGCGATGCCGACGCCCAGGGCGATGCTGGGGGCGGCGGGAGGGGCTCCGGCGGCCGTGCCACTGGCGACGATGTTGCCGTTGATGAGGAGGCGCATGCTGCTGCCGTCGAGGACGGCAGCGATGTGGGTCCACGTGCGGAGCGGCACGGGGCTCGGCGAGGTGATGTCGCGCAGGCTGCCGGGGGCGCCGGTCGAGAGCGAAAAGCGCACGCGCGTGCCGTCTTCGTTCAAAATCAGGGCAAAGGCGAGGTAGGGATCGGTGCCGGCGGTGGGGAGACCCTTGCCCATGAGCCATCCAAAGGGGGTGTGGCCGGTGAGGAAGAACCAGCCCTCCATGGTCAGGAAGGCGCCCGGGGCAAATTCGGCGGTGGCCGGGGCCCGGAACGGGGCAGAGCCGATGGCGGCGACGTGCGTCTGCGCGGGCGGTGTGAGCTGGGCCCGCGCCCCGGCGCCGAGGGCCAGGCTGGCGATGAGCAGTGCGACAATCCGCCGCGAAGTCCGCGCGGGTGGGTGGTGGGAAAATGGCATCGCGCGAAGGAACGACCGCGCGAGGCTTCCGCAAGTGCGAAGTCACCGCCCACCGGTGCCGGGCTCGCCTCCGCGGCGATCGGGCCGGATCGTCAGGGACCCTTCGGGCGCCGCGGTTCCTTGCGCGGCACCTTGTCGAGGACCTGCGTGGCGATGCGTTCCGCGACCGACGTGTCGTCGGCGCCCCGCACGGGAAACGACTCGCTCCACACGAACTGGCTTTCGGATGCCCCAAAGAGCTTCACCTGGAGCACGGCGTCCTCGCCTTCCCCGGACAGATGGCCGGCGAGCACAAAATTGGCGCCGGCCGTGGTGGCGCGGGCGAGCAGCGCAGCCGGCAGGAGTTCGCCCCGCAACGGCGCGACCACACTCACCTCGTTGCGGCGATCCAGGGAGAGCCGGCCATAGAGCGAGAGGAAGACGGCGTGCGCGAACTTGCCTCCCGGGGATTCGTCGTTGGGGCGGGAGAACGGGATCACCACGAGCGGCTTGCCTCCGGGGGAGGCCGGAGCATCACGGAAGCCCTCGCCAAACACGTGGGCGATCTCGGAGGCGACTTTGCCGAAGTCGAGGGGCTCAGTGGTGGCGGTACCCTCGCGGGCGGACTGGGCGGCCCGCTCCAGGGCCTGGCGAATCTTCTTCTGCCCCTCGCTGCCGGGGCCGCGCCCCGTGACCGATTTGGGCGGTGGCGGGCTGGCCGGCTTTTCGACCGTGCGGCTGCAGCGCGTCGAGGAAAACAGGGTGAGCACAATCCAGATCAGGATGACGATGCGGGCCCATTTGGGCAGGCGCACGATCACGGTCCACGCCGCGGTGACGATCCACCACAGCACCTCGGCGAGGAACTTCACGGCATGGAAGAAGCCACCCTTTTCCGGCACATGCGGAAAGGCGGGCATTGGCGGCGGGATGGGCGGCGGCGGCTCGGACGCGGGCCCGCCGGCGGCCGGCGGCAGGAAGGGTGGCACCGTGGCCCCGGGTACCCCGGTGGCGGAGGATGCGGTCGAACGGTGGTAGGCGAAGGGCGCGCGTGTGCTGCCAGAGGAGGTGCGCGGCAGCGCGTGGTGATCCCCGGCGCGGAGACGCTCCAGCAGCGCGTTCATCGCCGGTGTCGGTTGTCCTCCGGGCGCGCGCAGCCATTGCACCGTCAGAAATTTCTCAGGGACCCTTGCACCGGCCTCCAGGGTGTCGTCAATCGCGACCGGCAGCAGGAACAGGACGTCGTCCGCCATGTCGAGCGTGCGCTCCGTGGCGAGCCGCCACTCGCGGCGGAAGTATCCTTCCTTGCGGGCCTCGGTGCTGGCCGAGATCACGGGCATGAAGTACTCGCAGTCGCGGATTTGGCGGCGGATCTTCTGGTCCCAGGCATCGCCGCCGCTCAATTCGTTCTCGTCGTACCAGACGTCGAGTCCGGCGGCGGTCAGGGTGTCGCGCAGGAGCCGGGCGGCTGCGCGATCCTCCGCGGCATAGCTGATGAACACCGACGGCGCGTGCGGCGCCTCCGGCGCGGCGGCCGGGGGTGGCGCAGCGTTGGTGGGATCATCAGCCATGACTGTGGGCCCTGACGTTCGGCGGGGCGCGGAGTTACGTCAAGGGGAGGATCCAGCGCGGGCGGGGGAGCGCTCGCGGGAACGGGCGGCACGGATGCCTCGACGCGGTTCGGGCAGGGTCGGCGATCCTGGCGACAATCCCCTTCGACGTATGCCCCTATCGGTTCCCGTCGAATTACTTCGCGACGGTTTCCCGGTAGCACCGCCGGAGCACTTTTGCTCCTCCCTCGCAGCGCGGCAACCACCCGGCTGGCGCCGCGGGTGGCAATTCCCTGCCGCGGGGCGAGATCTTCGGACTAGGCCTCGCACTTCAACACGTAGACGTTGCCGCGCTCCGTGCCGATGGCGAGGAAGGCATCATCCGGCGACCAGGCGAACCTCGTGGCGGGGCTCGGCATCCGCACGGTGGCGCGAAGGGGTTGGCGCCGTTCGGGACTCCAAATCTGCACGGTGCCGTCGGCGCTGCCCGTGGCCAGGAGGCCGTGGGCGTGCTGGAACTTCACGGCTCCCACCGGGGCTTCGTGGGGCAGCATCGCCGGTTCGCGGCCCTCCGGGCCCGGGCCGGAGCAGTCCCAGACACAGGCGTCCCGCCCACCGCTCGTCGCCAGCCAGCGCGACGTGTGATCGAAGGAGAGGGCCTTCACCTTGCCCTCGTAGCCGCTCATGTTGAGCTCGATGTCCTGTTCCGGCACCCAGAGGTGCACGCTGGGATCCTGGTTCCCGGAGACGAGCCACTTGCCGTCGGGGGACCAGATGAGGGCGTGGATGCCGTTGCCGTACGGGTATCGTTTCTGCGCGACGAAATCGTCGGTGTCCCAGAGGCACACGCCGCCGAAGTAGGCGGTCGCGAGGGCGCCGCCGCGCGGATGCGGGGCGAGCGCGCAAAGGGTCTTCGGCGCCGCTTCAAAGGTGTGGGCCACCGACGCATCGGGGCGCAGGGCCGTGAGCTGGCGACCGGCGGCGGCGAAGATCAGGCAGGAAGCCGCGCCTGCTTGCGGGGTGGTGCCGGCACCAAACGCGAGGTGTTCGACCCAGGCGCTGCCGAGCTTGGCAGTGGCAGTGTGCTGCCCGGCGGAAGCATCCCAGAATTTGACGCATCCGTCCTGGCCACCGCTGACCAGCAGCGAGCGATTGCCGGGACCCCACGCCAGGCAATTGGTCCCGTCGGCGTGACCAGGGAGAACGTGAAGAGGCGCGCCGTCGTGGCGGGCGAAAAGAGAAATGGAGCCGGCGGCGCTCGCGGCGGCGAGGACGGATCCCGTGCCGGCACCCTCCGGCCCGCCGTCGGGCGCCCAGGCGAGGTCGATCACGTAGTCATCGAGCGTCGCGGCCCAGTGCTTCGTCAGTTGCATGGCCGGCAGGTTGCGGGTCGCGGGCGGGATGTCCACCCCCGGGAAAGGTCGCGACCGCGCCGCGGCTTGAATCGCGGCGGGCGGTGGGTTTCCCTGACGCCATGAGCGTGCATTTGCTGCGGCTGGGCGTGTGGCTCGGTGTCGTCGTTGGTTTGGTGTCGGGACGGGCCCAGACGGCCTACCCGGCGGGAGAGCCCCTGATCGCGGCGGGCAATCCGCTGCCGGCGTTTCGCCTGACCGGAGCCAACGGAAGCGCGAGCCAGGTGGCGGTGACAGGAATGGGTTTCTCCACGGCCTGGCGCGTGGAAACCCGGAGCGACTCCTCGCCGCCGTGGGCGATCGAATTCCGGGTGCCGGTGGCGCGAACGGTGGCGCGGGGCGATGTGGCGCTCCTGCGGTTCTATGCCCGGGCGGTGGCGACGAGCGATGAGTCGGGCGGAGCGTACCTGCGGCTGGTGGTGCAAAAGGCGTCGCCGGAATGGGACAAGAGTGCCGACGGCACTCACACGTTGACGCGCGAGTGGCGCGAGTTTCTCGTGCCCTTCGCGTTCGCGGCGGACTACGCGGCCGGGGCGGTGGAGGTGTCCTTCGGCATGGGCTTCAAGCGGCAGACGATCGAGCTGGGTGGGTTCGATTTCGTCCATTACGGAAAGAACGTCGCGCTGGCCGCGCTGCCCCGCACGCGGGCGACCTACGCGGGGCGCGAGGCGGGAGCGGAGTGGCGGGGGGCAGCCCAGGCGCGGATCGAGCGGAACCGCAAGGGGGATTTCGCGATCGAGGTCGTGGATGCGTCCGGTCGGCCGGTGCCTGGGGCGGCCGTCCGCGTGGAGCAGAGGAAGTCCGCGTTTCATTTCGGTTCGGCGCTGCAGATGGCCCGTCTCGTGACCGACACCTCCGACAACCGGATCTACCGGCAGAAGGTGCTCGAGCTGTTCAATGCCGCCTCGACGGAGAACGATTTGAAGTGGCCGGCCTGGGAAGGCGCGTGGGGGGCCGCGTACACCCGCGAGCAGACCCTGGCGGGGCTCGGCTGGTTGCGGAACCATGGCCTCCACGTGCGCGGACATGTGCTGGTGTGGCCCGGGTGGAACAATCTGCCCCCATCCATCCGCGATCTGCGGGGCACCGCGCGACAAGCCGAGATTCCGGCGCGCGCCCTGGCCCATATCGCCGACGTCACAGCCGCCACCCGCGACCTCGTGCAGGAATGGGATGTGTTGAACGAGCCGTACACGAACCATGACCTGATGGACCTGTTCGGTCCGTCGATCCAGGTCGATTGGTTCAAGGCGGCCCGGGCGGCGCATCCCGCGGCTCCGCTCTACCTCAATGACTACAGCAACCACGACGCCGGCCTGGATGCGGCGCATGTGGCGGATTTCGAGACCCGGGCGCGCTACCTGGGCGCCCAGGGGGCGCCGCTGGGCGGGTTGGGGCTGCAGGCGCATATCGGAGGCAGCCCGTCGCCGCCCGCCAGCGTGCTCGCCGTGCTCGATCGCTATGCGGCGCTGGGTCTGCCGGTGCGCTTCACGGAGTTCGACATCAACTCGGACGACGAAGAGCTCCAGGCGGACTACACGCGCGACTTCCTCACGCTGGCCTACAGCCATCCGACGGTCGTCGGGGTGCAATTGTGGGGCTTCTGGGAGCGGGCGCACTGGATTCCCCAGGCGGCGATGTTCCGGGCCGACTGGTCGGAAAAACCGAATGCCCGCGTCTGGAAATCGCTCGTGCTCGATCAGTGGCGAACGCGGTTGGCCGGGGCGACGGATCCCCAGGGCCGTTGGCAGGGGCGCGGTTTCCACGGGAGCTATGTGGTGACGGTGGAGCACGGCGGACGCAGTTATGAGCAGGTGTTCGAGTTGCCCGCCGGAGGCGCGCCGCCGGTCGTGCGGGTTCCTCTGGTGGCGCCGCGATTGGTCAACCTTTCCACGCGGGCGGCCGCGGGGACGGGCGACGCCACGCTGATCCCGGGGTTCTTCGTTGAAGGACCGGGGTCGCGGCGGCGGCTCGTGCGGGCCGTGGGCCGCGGGCTGTCGGGTTTCGGCGTCAGTCCGGTGTTGATGCGCCCCACCTTGGAGATCCGCCGGTCCGACGGGACGCTGGTTGCCAGCAGCCAGGGCTGGGACACGGGAACGGCGACCGAGGCCCAGGCTCTCGCAGTTGCCATGGCGCAGGCCGGGGCCTTTCCGCTCGCGCGAGGGAGCGGAGATTGCGCCTTGGTGGTGAACCTGGGCCCCGGCGCGTACACCGCCCCGGTCAGGGGCAGCGATGGCGGTGCCGGACTGGCCCTCGTCGAAGCCTACGACCTCGAAGGCACGGGTGACGCCCGCCTCCGCAACCTGTCGACGCGGGCTCGTGTGGCACCGGGCGAGGAAGTGGCAATTCCGGGTCTCGTGATCGCCGGGCCGAACGCGCGGACGCTGCTCCTCCGCGCCGTGGGGCCGGGGCTGGCGGACTTTGGCCTGCGGGGTGTTCTGGCGCGTCCGGCCCTGGCCGTGCAATCGGGAGGTCGGGTGGTGGCGGCCAATGCGGGCTGGGAATCGTCCCCGGATCCGGCGGCGCTGGTGGCGAACACGGTGCGGGCCGGCGCGTTCGCGTTGCGCTCCGGGCGGGCGGATGCCGCGTTGCTCGCCACCTTGCCGGCCGGCGCCTGGACCATTCAGGTGAGCGGCTTCGATGGAGGCTCTGGCGTGGTCCTGGTGGAGTGCTACGACCTCGGCAGTTGATCCCGCGCGGGATCGCGTCGTCCGGATCCCGTGCCACCCAAGAGGTGACACGGAGTTGGGGCGGCGGCCGGAGGGGCGAGAGAACGGGGTCGACGCGGGGGCGGGCTGCGGGCAAGAGGAAGGGTTACCATGAGGTCGTTGTCTTGGCTGGGTGTGGTCGGGATGCTGCTGGCCCTGGGGGCCGGAAGGGCCGAAACGCTGCCGCTGGCCGGGGAATGGCGGTTCCGCCTCGATGCCGACCAGCAGGGGGAGCCGGCCCGGTGGTTTGCGGCCGAACTCGGGGGCGATCAGCGCCTCCGCCTGCCGGGCACGATGGACGACGCCGGACTGGGGCCGCGCAACGCCAAGGAACCCACGCTGGAGGGACCGTACCGGGTTTTCGACTACGCGGGCGCCGCCTGGTACCAGCGCGAGGTCGAGATCCCGGCGGATTGGCAGGGCCGGCGCGTGACCCTGTTCCTCGAGCGCTGCCGCTGGGTGACGACGGTGTGGCTGGACGACCGGCGCCTCGGCTCCGGCGACAGCCTGGTGGCGCCGCACGTCTACGATCTCGGCACCGCGGTGGCACCGGGCCGCCACCGCCTGACCGTGCGGGTCGACAACACGGTGAAGCACAACCTCGGCCGGTTTGTCTCGGCCTTGTTCGGCGGGACGTGGGGCAACATGAACGGCATCGTGGGTCGGATCGAGCTGGCGGCCACGCCGCCGGTGTGGATCGACGACGTGCAGGTCTACCCCGATCGCGCGCAGCGCAACGCGCGCGTCGCCGTCAGGATCGGCAACGCCACCGGCCGCGCGGGGCGCGGGGAGCTGCACGTGGGGCCCCAGCGACTCGCCGTGACCTGGGGCCTCGACGGCGGCGCGGCGGAGGCGGTCCTCGACCTCGCCACGACCCCGGATTGGGACGAATTCGCTCCCCGGCTGACGGAGGTGCGGGTGCGGCTGGGCGGGCACGAGCGCACGGTCCGCTTCGGGCTGCGCTCCCTGGGGACCAGCGGCACGCAGTTCACGCTCAATGGCCGGCCGCTTTTCCTGCGGGGGACCCTGGAATGCTCGGTCTGGCCGCTCACCGGCTACCCACCGACCGACGTGGAGAGCTGGCGGAAAATCTGCCGGACGATTCGGGCGTACGGACTGAATCACCTGCGGTTTCACTCGTGGTGTCCGCCGGAGGCGGCGTTCGCCGCCGCGGACGAAGAAGGCATCCTGCTGCAGGTTGAAGGGCCGCAGGCGAACGTCCCCGCCGGGGCCGATCCCGCGCGCGACGCGTTCATGGAGGCCGAGTATCAGCGGATCGTTGACACCTATGGCAACCACCCGTCGTTCGCCCTCATGGCGCTCGGCAACGAGTTCGGCGGGAACGACGCCCTCCTGGCCCGCTGGGTCGGCGATCTGCGGGCGCGGGATTCGCGCCACCTCTACACCGCGGCGTCGAACAACCGGCAGCGGCCGGCGAACCGTCAGTTCACCGTGCTGCCGCAGGGGCGCGGCATTCCGGCGGCGGGGACGCAGCGGGATCTGCGCGAGGTCGTCGCGGCGGACGGGCGCCCGGCGATCGGGCACGAGATCGGGCAGTGGATGTACTATCCGGACTTCCGCGAAATCGCGAAGTACACCGGCGTGCTGGCGCCGCGGAACCTGGAATTGGTGCGAGAGGATTTGGCGCGGAAGCACCAACTGGAGCTGGCGCCGCGATACGTGGCGGCGAGCGGGCAGTTCGCGACCCGCCTGTACAAGGAGGAGATTGAGGTGCTCCTGCGCACGCCGGGGTACGGTGGTTTCCAGTTGCTGGACCTGCACGACTACCCGACGCAGGGCACGGCGCTGGTCGGGCCGCTGGATGCGTTCTGGGAGTCCAAAGGTTTCATCTCGCCCGAAGCCTGGCGGCGGTTCTGCGGGCCCACGGTGCCGCTCCTGCGGTTCGCGCGGCGCACCTACACGACGGCGGAGACCATTGAAGCCGTGGCGGAGCTCGCGCACTTCGGACCGGCGGACCTGGCCCGGGTGGAGCCGCGCTGGATCCTGCGCGAGGCGGGCGGCCGCGAGGTGGCTTCCGGGAAACTACCGGTGACCTCCGCGCCCACCGGCCGGCTGACGGGACTGGGATCCGTGCAGGTGGCATTGGCGAAGGTGGCGGCGCCGGCCCGCGTGAACCTGAGTGTGGCCATCGCCGGCACGGAGTTCGCGAACGACTGGGATCTCTGGGTGTATCCGGCGACGTCGGCCCCGGTTCCTCCCACGGACCTCGCCCGGTGTCGCACTTGGGAGGAGGCGAAGGCGGCGCTGGCAGCCGGACGCAAGGTCCTATTTTTCGCCCACGGGGCCGCAACCCAGCAGTCGCGCCGGGGGCGGTTCCTGCCGGTGTTCTGGAGCCCGGTGTGGTTTCCGCAGCAGAAGCCGAACACGATGGGCCTTCTGTGTGATCCCGCGCATCCGCTGCTCGCGCACTTCCCGACCGACTTCCACAGCGACTGGCAGTGGTACGAGCTGATGCAGCGTTCGCGAATGTTCAATCTCGACGCTGCGCCGCCCGCGTACCGACCCCTGGTTCAGGTGATCGACAACTTTGCACGGAACGAGCGGCTCGGGCTGATCTTCGAAGGCCGGGTGGGGCCGGGCCGCCTGCTGGTGTGCGGCATCGATCTTCCCGCGCTGGAGGGGGACCCCGCCGCGCGGCAGTTGCTGGCGAGCCTCTATGCGTACCTGGAGTCCGCGGCGTTTCGCCCGGCTGCGGAGCTGGACGCCGCGCTGCTCGAGGGCCTTTTTGTGCCGAACTTTGCCAACGAACTCCACCGCCTCGGCGCGCAGGTGCGCGTCGACACGCAGGCGGACGATTTTCCCGCGGAGCAACTCCTCGACGGCCGGCCGGAGACGTTCTGGCACACCTCGTGGGCGGAGGGGGCGGCCGGGTATCCTCATCACATCATCGTCGAGTTGCCGCGTCCCACGCGCGTGACGGGCTTGCGGTGCCTGCCGCGGCAGGACGGCAACCGCAACGGCTGGATCAAGGACTATGTCGTGCAGGTGAGCACCGACGGCCGGGTGTGGGAGGAGACGGTGGCGAAGGGCAGCCTGGCCCGGGATGACAGCTGGAAGGAGATCCGGTTTGCCCGGGCGGTGGAGACGCGGTGGTTGAAACTCGTGGTTCTGGGGGGATTTGATCCGGCGCGGACCCATGCGTCGCTGGCGGAGCTGACCCTGCTCCCCGAGCCTGCGCGGCCGTAGGCAGGCGGGCGGTGCGGGACAAGAGGTGAACAAAAAACGCGGAGCCAGCCCTGTGGGCTTGCGCTAGCCTCGCACGGCGAGAAACTCTGTATCCCTGCGGATGCAGCGGCGTCTTGCTTCCTCTCCCTTCGATTTCCCCATGGCATCATCCTACCTCACCCGTCGCGACTTCATCAACTTCTCGGCCACGGCGGCCGCCCTCCTGGGCTTCGCCGGCTGCCAGACTCTCGCCAAGAATCCGCGCAAGCCGCGACCGATCGCCCCGGGGGCGAAGGTGCGCGTGGCGCAGGTCGGCCTCGGCGGCAAGGGCTTCAGCGACATCATGCAGCACAAGGACGAGGAAGTCGTGGCGCTGTGTGACATCGATTGGGAGGGAGCCAAGAAGAGCACGCTTGCCAAGCTGGTGGCGGAGTTCCCGAAGGCGAAAAAGTACACGGATTTCCGGAAGATGCTCATCGAGATGGACGACCAGATCGACGCGGTCGTCGTGAGCACGCCGGACCACATGCACTTCCTGCCGGCCTACATGGCGATCATGATGGGCAAGCACGTTTACGTGCAAAAGCCGCTGACGCAGACGGTGGGCGAGGCGCGGGAGCTCCTGCGGCTGGCGCGGATGAACGGCGTCTGCACGCAGATGGGCAACCAGGGTCACGCCGGCGAAGGCATCCGTCTCGTCCGCGAGTGGTTCCAGGCCGGGGTGCTCGGCGAAGTCCGGGAGGCGCAGATCTGGACCAACCGGCCGATCTGGCCGCAGGGCTTCCCGGAGTGGCCGAAGGAGGAGCCGATTCCGGCGAGCGTGAACTGGGATCTCTTCATCGGCCGGGCGCCGATGAAGCCCTACAGCTCGGCGATCCATCCGTTCAAGTGGCGCGGCTTCATCGACTACGGCTGCGGTGCCCTCGGCGACATGGCCTGCCACCTGATGGACGCGTCGTACTGGAATCTTGAGTTGGGTTCGCCGACGAGCGTGGAGCTGAAGGAGATCGAGGCGGCCAGCAAGGTGGCGTTCCCGAAATCCGCGGTGGTCGAATACCAGTTCCCGGCCCGCAAGTCCGCCGATGGCAAGAGCACGCTCCCGCCGGTGAAGCTCACGTGGTATGAAGGCGGCCGCAAGCCCGCCAAGCCGGCGCAAATGGAGGACAACCGCCAGCTCGCGAAGGGCGGCCAACTCATCATCGGCTCCAAGGCGACGGTTTACGACGGCAACGACTACTGCAACAGCCCGCGCATCATCCCGGAGACGTTGCACCAGAAGCTGCAGCCGTCCTTCCCGCCGAAGACCATTCCGCGCGTGCCGAACAACGAGCCGCACCGCGAATGGATCACCGCCATCCGCAAGAACGATCCGTCGCACGCCGGCTCGAACTTCGAATACTCCGTGCCGTTCACCGAGATGGTGTGTCTCGGCACGATGGCGATCCTGGCGGGTGGCAAGTTCAACTGGGATCCGGTCAAGCTGACGAGCGGTCGTCCGGAGGTGGACAAGCTGCTCTACCCGATCTACCGCAAGGGCTGGGAGATGACCTCGGTCGTCGCCTGAGTCGGCGGCGTTGAGAGCGTTTCTGTCGGCGCCGGGTCCGGTGGGATCCGGCGCCGATTTGCTTTCCACGGACCACGGTTCCGCCTAGTTTTCGGTTTTCGCCATGTCACACATTCCCCCGACTCCCCGACGTTCCTTCCTCAAGTCTGCCGCTGCCCTCGGGGTGGTGGCTGCCGTGTCGCCGGCCGTGCGTTCCGCGACGGCGGCGAAGGCCGAGAAATTCAAGATCTCCCTGGCGCAGTGGTCGCTGAACAAGCGCTTCCTCAAGCGGCCGGGCGCAGAACCCCTCGACAACCTGGAGTTCGCGAAGATCGCCCGCTCGGTGGGCATCGACGGCATCGAGTACGTGAACCAGATGTTCAAGGACAAGGCGAAGGACGAGGCCTACCTCGGCGAGATGAAGAAGCGCGCGGCCGGCGAGGGCGTGAAGAGCCTGCTGATCATGGTCGACGGCGAAGGCAGCATCGGCGCTCCCAAGGAGGAAGTGCGCGCGAAGACGGTCGAGAATCACCTGAAGTGGCTCGATGCGGCGAAGTTCCTCGGCTGCCACAGCATCCGGGTCAATGCGGCCAGCGACTCCAAGCTGAGTTGGGATGAGCAGGCGAAACTGGCCGCCGACGGCCTGCACCGCCTCTGTGTCGAGGGCGACAAACGCGGCCTCTGGGTCGTGGTGGAGAACCACGGCGGCACCTCATCGAACGGCAAGTGGCTCACGCAGGTGATGAAGCTCGCTGACCACAAGCGGGTCGGCATCCTGCCGGATTTCGGAAACTTCTACACGGACCGGAACAAGTCCGAGATGTACAACCCCTACCAGGGCCTTCGCGAGTTCATGCCCTGGGTGAAGGAGGCGGTCAGCGCCAAGTCGTGGGACTGGGACACCGGTGCCGGCCGGTTCTACACCGAAGAGCGCCGCGAGAAGATTGAGATGACCCTCGATTACGAGCGCCTGATCAAGATCGTGATCGCTGCCGGCTATTCCGGCTACATCGGCATCGAATACGAAGGCTCCAAGCACTCGGAAATCGACGGGATCAAGCGCACCAAGCAGGCGCTGGAGGAAGTCCGGGCCCTGCTCTAAGCGGAGGGCGCAGGAGGCCCGGTCAGCCCCGGGCCTTCTGCCGAAGCCGGAGAAAGGCCCGCTCGATCAGGTAATACGAGAGGGCGGCGGCAGCGATGCTGGCCACCACGCTGCCGGCCAGTTCGACCTCCTCTGGCAACCCCAGGCGGGCAAACCGCTGGGACGAGAAGATCTTCTTCATCGGCACGTGCCAGAGGTAGAGCGAATAGGAGATCTGGCCGAACCAGACGAGCCCGCGGGATCGCAGCGGACCCGCCAGGAGCGAATGCGGACTGAGCAGCGTCGTCAGGATGAGGAGGGCGGTGGCGGCGCCGGCGACGCCGAATCCGCCAAGAAAGGCGAGCGGGGCCTTGTCCGGCGTGAAGCGAATGAGCAGGGCGAGGCCGATGGCGGAGATCAGTTCGGCAATCCGCACCAGTGGACGGCTCCACGGCACCGGAGCCGGGCCGGGCGTGGAAGCGACGATTCCGAGCCGAACCAAGGCCGTCGCTGCGCCCAGAAAGACCGCGTCCAGCCGCGTATCGGTCCCGCCATAGATGCGGGCAAGGTTATCCTCGCCGGTCCAGACCACGATTCGCCACAGGGCGGACGCCAGGGCGATGCCCACGGCCAGCCGGAACAGCGGGCGGAGCACAACGCCGTGGCGGCGCGTCACGAAAGCCAGGAGGACGGCCCACAGGACATAGAAGTGCATCTCCACCGCCAGGGACCAGGTGTGCGCCGTACCGCCGACCCACGCTTCGCTGTCGGCGGCAAGCATCCAGTTTGAGAAATAGAGCAGGTTCGAGACGACGACGAGGGACACCCGGGCGGCCCCCACTTCGGAGCGGGTGAGAGAGGAAAGCGCGGCGGCGGCGATCAACACCACCAGCGCAGGGTAGAGGCGCAGAAAGCGGCGCTGAAAGAAGCGTGAGAGGGAGATGGTCCCAGTGCGCAGCCGTTCCTCGAGGAGGAGCGTGGTGATGAGAAAGCCGGAGAGCGCAAAGAACATGTCGACGCCCAGGAACCCTCCTTGCAGCCAAGAGATCCCGAGGTTGTGGCCCAGGACGACCAGCACGGCGATCCCGCGCAGGCCGTCGAGTGCGGGGGCGTGTCCCAGCGGAGAGAAGCCTGCCGGGGTGGGCGAGGTAGGGCGGGGCGAAGCAAGAGGCTCCACGGGAGGGGCGGGTGGGTCGATTATGCGCAGGCAGCCGACCGACACACGCCAATTCGCCAGGTGGGGACGCGGCGGGTCGTCACCCGCTTTGCTGCCGGCGTCGCGGCCTGCCTGATCTGCCGGACCGGCAGTTGAACCGCTCAGGGTACGCGGACGCGGAGGTCCCGGCCGTAGAGAGGCAGAAGCGGATGCCGGGCGACGGCGCGGAACTCGTACGTGCGCCCTTTGCCCAGGCCCGTGGCGGTGGCCGTGAAGGTGCCCTTGTCCTTTCGCGTACCGGCGGGGACCGCGGTCCAGGTGTCCGGGCGATCGTTGAGGTCGAGACCCGTGATGTCGCGGTATTCGAAGCCGACCTCGAGGGCGGCCGCGTCGCCCAGGGCGAGAAGATTGCCTTCGCAGCGGACGCTGTGGGTGGCCTTGTCGTAGGAGGCCTTGACGGTGGCGACGTGCGGCGGCGTGAAGGCGGGCTGCACATGGGTGAGCTTGATCACGATCGGGTTGGGCCAGCGTCGGTCATCGTGGAGGCGCTGGGTGTGCATCGCGCGGACGTGCAGGCCGTCGGCCTCCTGGCGGAAGGTGGTCTTGGGCACCACCGAGGGCTGATACTCCATCACCTGGTCGTTCTGGCCAAGGATCGAGGCTTCGGTCTGGGGCGTGGCGCGGACGGATTTCAGGACAAATTCCTTCCAGGCGCCGTCGGGCCAGGGTTCGGTCCGCTTGATGATCGCATACAGCGTGTCGGCGTCCTTGCGCTTGGTAAACCAGATGTCGCGTTCATTGGTGATCACCCAGGGGCGGACGGCGTAGATGCACTCCTGGTTCACGAACATCCAGAGCGCGATTTCGCGGAGCCGCTCCTCCTGCTCGATGGGGAGTTCGCCGTCGGGCTTGGGGCCGACGTTGAGGAGGAGGTTGCCGCCCTTGGCGCGGGTCTCGATGAGCAGCGAGAGGCACTGCGGGCCACTCTTGTAGACCTCGTGGGTCGGTTGGTAGCCCCAGGAGCGTCCCATGGTGATGCAGGATTCCCAGGCTCCCTCGAGGGGAATGCCGGGAATGTTCTGCTCCGGGGTCGGGATGGCGCCGCGCGTCACGACCACATTGGGCTGGAGCTGCCAGGCGACCTCGCGCAGGCCCTGCGGCTCGCCGTCGAAGAAAAGAACGTCGATCGGGCCATAGTGGGTCAGCAACTCGCGCACCTGCTCCTGATCGTGTCGGAGCAATCCCGGATTCTGCGACGGCTGGACGGCAGGGATGTTGCGCTGGAGCTGGATGCCGTTCTTCCAGAGCCACCAGAAATCATCCGGAGAATGGTAGAGACCGGCGGCGATCCCCTGGGCGCGAAAGGCCTCGAGCAGTTCCTTGGTGATGTCGCGCCGGAAGGGCGTGTTGCCGACATGAAAATCGGTGGTTTGCGTCGGCCACAGGCAGAAACCCGCATGGTGCTTGGCCGTGAGCACGACGTAACGGATGCCCGCGAGCCGGGCGAGGGCGGCCCAGTCGGCCGGATGAAACTTGCTGGGGTTGAACAGCCGGGGCAGCTCCGCGAAGTAGCGCCGCTGGTAGTCTTCCGAGGCGCCCACGAGGGAGTGGCTGATCACTGTGCCCAGTTGCACATCGACGTTCCAGTGAATGAAGAGACCGAAGCCGAGGTCGCGAAACCACTCGAGCCGCTCGGGCTTGTTGAGCGAACCGGCCGTGGCATCCTGTACGACGGCGGCACGCACAAGCGGAGCGACGGCGGCGGCTCCGGCGACCAGGAGGAGGGCGAGGCGGGGCAGACGGGGGAGGCGCATGGCGGGAGTTTCGCAGAATCGGCGGGCTCAGGGAATGGCGGGTTTTGGCATCGTGATGCCTTTTCTTGGCCGGAAGGGAGCGAGTTGCCCTCGGGCGCGCGTTCGCCCTCGGCTTGAGCGCGGCGGCGCGGTGACGCGCCCTCAGAAGTTCAGTGTTGCGGTCAGGCGGTACGTGCGACCGGTCTGCCAGACCGCGCCATAGAAGTCGTCGTCGTCCGCGAGGTTGGAAACGTTGAGCTGATAGCTGGTCTGGAAGCGGCCGAGCTTGCGGCGGTAGCCGGCGTTGAAATCGAAGAGGTAGTGCGCCGGGACCAGCCGGCGATCCACGGTGATGTCGCCGGTCGCGGTGCTGACGGTGATGAGCTCGGCTTCGCGTTTGCCGAGGTATTTGGCCCCGAGCATGACCCAGGTGTCGCGCAGCAGGCCGCGGGTGAACTCATGGCGGACGAACGAGGTGCCGGTGTACTTGCTGATGTCGGTCGACGGCTTGCCGAGGTAGCGGCTGGAGCTGCCGCCGGCGGCGACGAAGCGCTGTTGGGCGGCGAGGCGAAGGGGATCGGGATTCGCCGGGGTGGCGAAGGGTTCGATTTCAGTGATCCGAACGTCGTTCTTCGCGATGCCGACGTTGAAGCGCAGGTGGCGCCACGGAACGAAGTCCACCTTGAGGTCGAGGCCCCGGGATTCGGTGGAGGTCTTGACGAAGGCGCTGAAGCCCGAGCCGTTGAGCGTGCCGGTCGGGGAGACGAGGAGATTCTGGATGGCGGCGCCGAAGTTCACCGGCCGGTCCTGATCCGACATGCGGAAGCCGGCGAGGCTGAGCAGGAGTTGGTTGCGGAGGAGGTCGAGGCGCACGCCGGCCTCGGCGTTGCGGATGGTCGCGCCGTCGAGCGGCTGGCCGTTGCCGTCATAGGCGGAATAGGCGGGGCCGGGGTCCACCGCGCTCATGGTGTTGGCGTAAACGCGCACCCAGTCACGCGGCAGCCAAATGGCGGTGAAGCTCGGCGCGGTATTGCGCACCGGCTTGGGCCGGCGGACGCCGTTGAGGGTGGAGCCGCTGCCGGCGGGGGCGGGGCCGTTCCAGAGGTAGTTGCCGCTGGCGTCGTAGACGATGCCGCCACGGTCGTTGCGCGAATCAAACAGCCCGACGATGGTCTGCAGGCGGTCGCGGAAGAAGCTGGTCTGGAGGTTGGCGTAGAGATTGCGGTCCCAGAAGTAGGAGGTGAGGTAGGAGGAGCGGGTGCCGAGGGCGGTTTCGGGTCCCTGCGGGTACTGGTTAATCGCGGCGTGATCCCAGCGCTTCACAGAGGTGTAATCGCGGGGGTCGCGAAAGCGGGTCAGGATGACTTCGTTGGGCAGGTTCTCCCAGGCGCGGGTGGCGGGATCGTTGGGGCTGCCGGTGTTGCCATAGTAGAAGATGGTGTTGGCGGCATTGTTGCCCGAGATGAGCGGCCCGTAACTGATGCCGGTGATCAAGCGGTGCTTCACGGTCCAGGTGTCAAAGGCCGCGTAGAGCTCGGACTTCCAGGTCGGCCGGACCGTGCGGGCGGAGTTCGTGATGTTGTTGGGGCGGATGTCCAGCACCTGGGGCTGGGCGGTGCCGAAGGACGGCCGGAGGAGGGCGAGAAACCGCGGGTCGGTGCGCACGCGGAGCGGGATCGAGGCATCGTTGGCGTTGCGCAGGGCGATGCTGAAGCTGCGATCCCGGACGTTGATGTTCTCGGCGCTGTAGCCGGCCCACCACTGCAACCGGTCGCTGAAGCGGTGATCGAGACGGTAGGTGGCGACGTAGGTCCGTTCCTTGCGGAACGTGTCCGGCCCCTCGAAGCGGAAGTCGCGCTGGTTGGGCGTGGTGAACACGCGGGCGGTGCCCGGGCGGCCGGCAATGAGGGTGCCGTACGGGGTGCCGTCGGGGGCGAGGGCGTTGTCGGTGAGAAAGAAGTTGCGGATGTTGTCGCGGGTGTTGAAGCGCGACTCGATTGAGGCCAGCAGCGAGGTCTGCGGGCCCACCCGCAGGGTGAGGGCCGGATTCATGACGAACGTGTCCATCCGGTAGTACATCGCGTTGCTCTCGTTGGTCTGGTAGGAGAGCGGCAGGGCGAAGCCGACGGCCCCGTCGGAAATCACCGGGCCGGACCACAGCGCCTCGACGCGGCGGAAGCCGTATGAGCCGAAGCTGGTGCCAAGGCGCGCCACCGGGCGGCGCCCCGCGGTGACGCTGCTGACGTTGACCACGCCGCCGGTGCCGTTCTGCCCGTACAGCGCGCCGCCGGGGCCCTTGATGATGTCGACGCGGCTGACCGTGATCGGATCCATCGGGACAAACCGCGCAAAGCCGTCCTTCTTCATCGCGGCGGAGATGCCGCGGATCAGCAGCGTGGAGTTCTCCGGGTTGTCGCGACTGCCGCCGGTGCCTCCGGCGGTGGTGTCGAGTTGGATGCCGCTGACGTATTCCAGGGCGTCGCGCACATCGAGAGCGCCGATGTCGCGCAGGAAGGCGGGGGTAAGCACCTCGATGTTCATCGGCAGGTCCTTGATCGGGGTGTTGTAGCGCGTGCCGGTGGTGGTGTTGGCCGCGCGGTACTCGTCGTCCTTGTCCGCGGTCACCTCGAAGACGCTGAGCTTCACCACGTCGTCGCGGCCGCCGGCCGGCCCGCCGGAGGTCGCGGGTGCGAGTTGGGCGTGCAGGTGCGGCAGAGCGAAGGCAAGAGTGACGGCCAGGGGCAAGAAACGGCGGGTGGGCATGGGTGCGAGGGTGGTGCGAAGAGGTTTGGGGAGGGAGATGCCTCCGGCAAAAGGCTCGTTGGTTTACGTCAACCAGCCGCGGGGCCTGCACCGGGGATAAACTGGCCAAGATCTGCGGAGAGGAAGACGGCGGAACGTGGTAGGGTGCGGTCAGCCAGGCCCCCTGCGGCGACCCGATGTCGCCTCGTCTTGGTTACCCGATGATCCCAAAGTCCCCCGTCAGGCAAAAACGCGGACCCGTGCGCGATCGCCGGGTCTGGCTGGAGCGGCGCGCGTTTGAATTGTCAAAAGCCTGCCCGGCCGAGCCCGCGAATCCTTGTGATTGCCCCCTGTGTGAGTTGCGGCCGAAGCCGGCCCGCGAGCGCAAGGCCTGGATCAGCGGTCTCAGCGACGACGAACTCGAGTACCTCGCGTCGTATCACGGCTGCTGCTATGAGGAAAAGCTGCGCCGTCTGGAAAGTTGACGGCGGCGGGAGCCGTCCTCACGGGGAGCGCGGCGGCGGGGATGACGGGGCCGCGGGGGCAGGCCAGGGCTCGAGCGGCTGGTAGCCGGATCGCTCGAGTTGCTGGATGAGCGTGCGGGCGGAGGACTCGTGGCCCTGCAGGAAGTGGAGCCGGGCGGCGGCGTCGAGAACCTGCCATTGTTGCGAGCCCCCGCTAACCTGATCGATCAGGGCGAGGGCCTGGCGTGCCTGTTCGGGTCGTCCGCGTTCGTCGCCGGCGAGAACGCGGGCGAGCGCGACTTCGCACACGAGTTCGACGCCGGCCTTGCTGGTGGCCAGCAGCGGGCGGGACTTCTCCAGGGCAAGGGCCACGGAGGCGGCGGCTCCCGGCTGGTCCGTGGAACTGCGGAAACGAGCCTGGAGGAGGTGGGCGGCGGTGACCGCGCTGATCACACCGACATCCGAGGGCTCGGCGGCGGCGAGCTGGTCGAGGCGGGCGAGGGTGGTCTCGAGCAGGCGGGCGGCTTCCTCGCGATGGCCGTCGACGAACAGGAGGCGCGCCTGTTTCAGCTGGGAACCCAGCATGGCTCGCTGCCAGACTCGGTTCTTGGGATCAGCGGTGGTGAGGGTCGCGAGAATTGCGAGCGAGCGCTCGCGTTGCCGCCGGGCCTCCGGCCGATGGCCCGTGACCGCCAGAACACTGGCGTGGAGACCGAGAGCGTCCGCGAGCTTGGCCTGCCACTTGGCGGTGCCCGGGTCGGCCCGCGTGATGGCCTCGAGATTGGCGACCTGGTGGGAAAAGCGGCTCACCGCCTCGGGAAGGTTGCCATCGCGTTCCTCCAGGGTCCCGAGCCAGGATTCGGCATCGGCCAACCGGAACTTGAGATCAATGTCCTGCGGTTGCTCGGCGAGCAGGCGCTCCAGCAACTCGATTTCGCGGAGGAATCCCTGGCGCGATTCCGTGAAGCGTCGGTGGTCGAGATCGGAGACGGCGAGATTATGATGGCCGTAGGCCAGCTCGCCTTGCCAGTCGCTGCGGGTGGGGTTGAGGGCGACGAGGGCGAGCGTGGTGTCGCGGTAGCGCAGCAGCCAATCGCGGGCGGCCGACCGATCGCCGCGCCGTCGGCTGATGTCTCCAAGATAGAACTCAGTCTGCCCGCGCTCGAAGAGCATCTCACCATTGGTCGGATGGCGTTCCACGAGGGCCGACAGGCGATCGTGGGCGGTGCGGATGGCCAGCTCCGCCTCCGCGTAACGCAATTGATCCAGCCGGTTCTCGCCGATCTGGCGCAGGGCCTGCGCGTGGCGGGCCAGGGCGGTGTCGGTCAGGTCGCGCGGGTTGAGTGAACTGAAGTACGCCAGGGCCTTCTCGCCGACCCGGTCGAGCACCTCGAGACGGCCGAGCCGCTTGAGCTGGGCGCGCTGGTCGCCAAGCATGAAGGCGAGGAGCTCCTCACCCTGCTCCTGGCGTCGGCGGGCGTCGTTACGCGCGTTCCAGGCGGTGACGGCCAGCCCCAGCGTCAGGGCCATGCCGGCGAGGGAGCCGGCGGCAATCCAGGTGAGGCGGCGGTTGCGCCGCTGGAGTTCCCGGCGGCGCAGGTCGTCAAAGCCGACCCCGATGAGGCCGGCGACGAGGCGCAGGAAGGCGTCGGCGCGCCCGTCGCCCTCCGGGCGGGCATCTGCCGCGATGACTTCGACCGGGGTGTTTGACAGGGTGCCGGAGGGATCCAGGGCGAAGCGGAGGGCCGGAGGGAAGCACTCCTGGGCGGGGTCCTTGGCGCCAGGCTCCCCGTCGACAATGAAGGCAAAGACCCGTTCGCTCCCGTGCAGGCGCTTGAAGCTCAGGATTTCCTCGTTGACCCAACGGGAACGGGCCGCCGCCGGGGAGCAGATCACCACCAGGGTGGCGGAGCGGCGCAGGGCATCGCGGATGGTCTCGCCGAGATCGTGCGCGGTAGGCAGTTCCTCGCGATCGCGAAAGACGGGGGCGATGTGCTCGCCCACTTTGCCGATTGGGGCCACCCGTCCGCGCAGGCGGGAGGGAATGCGGAACCCTTCGAGGCGTCGCACCAGCCAGGCCGCCCAGGCGGCGTTGGCGTGGCTGTAGCTCAGAAAGACGCGGTAGCGCCGCAGGCCTGATTCCGTATCGACCGCACCGCTGGGAAAAGGCGCGCCGGCAAGTGCCGCCGAGGCGGGCGCCGGCGGATCCGGCAGGGGCGAAGGTCCGGCGGCCTCCGTTTTCGCATCTTCAGTCCGTTCGTGGGCGGCGGGAGATGTCACGGGTGGGTGCGCGAAGGAGAGCCGAGATCACGGTCGCGGGCGAGGAATTATCCGTCCCGGCTGCCGGCGCCCGGGTTCACGCCCGGCGGTAGTGATCCACCTCGCGGTAGCGGCGGGCAAAGAAGCCGAAGGCCGCGGCGGCGGCGAAGGCGAAGGCGGCGAAGAAGAACATCTGGAAGGCGGTGACGCCGAAGCCGGTCGTCTTGATCCAGCCGGTCACCGTGGCGTTCTTGACCGCGGCGTTGACGATCAGCACCCAGAGGTTGCCGATGGTCACGGAGAGGTTCCAGAAGCTCATCAGGGCTCCCTTCATGGAGGCAGGCGCCTGGCTGTAGGCGAATTCCAGGCCGGTGGCCGATACCAGCACTTCGCCCAAGGTCAGCAGCGCGTAGGGGAGGATCTGCCAGGCGATCGAAAATGCCTGCCCGCCGTCCAGCACGACCTGCATGCCACCCACGACGACCCATGAGAGTCCGGCGAGCGCGATGCCGGCGGTCATCCGGCGCAGCGCCGTCGGGGCGATGCCAAACTTCAGCAGCGCCGGGTAGACCACGAGGTTGTTGAACGGGATCAGCACCATCACCAGCAGCGGATTCAGCGCCTGCATCTGCGAGGGCTGGAACCACTCGGGCTTCGTCATCGCATCGGCCTGCAGCACCCAGGTGGAGGCCTTCTGGTCGAACAGCGACCAGAATGGAGTGACGAGCGAGAACAGCACCAGCACGCGCAGGACGGAACGGACGCCGTCAATCGCGGCGTCGGGATGCCGTCCGCGGGCGCCTTCGAGCTGAATCCAGACGCCGAGACCGCCAAAGGTGAGGAGGGCGACGAAGCCGAGGCAGAAGGCCACCACGAATCCGGCCGTGGGCACCAGGAGGAAGGAGCCAAGGGCCACGAGCAGGCCGAAACCGGCCAGGATTTGGCCCGGGCGTCCCGCCCGCAGGGCGCTGGCGGCGACACGAAGGAAGGAGTGCGGGTCGGCCTGGGTCGGGGGCACGAGGATGTAACGCTTGCGGCCGAGCCAGAAGATCAGCGTGGCGATGAACATGAGCACCCCCGGGATCCCGAAGGCGACGGCTCCACCGAAGCGCTTCAGGAAAATCGGCATCAGGAGCGAAGCGAAGAAGGAGCCGAAGTTGATGCTCCAGTAAAAGGCGTCGAAAACCACCTTGGCGCGATGCTTGTTGGTCTGATCGAACTGATCGCCGACAAAGGCGGAGACGCAGGGCTTGATGCCCCCGGAGCCCAGGGCGATCAGGGACAAACCAACGTAGAACCCGGTGCGGTGGCTCTCGAAAAGAGCGAGGCAGAGGTGGCCCAGGCAATAGAGCAGGCTCAGCCAGAAGATGGTGTGGTACTTGCCGAAAAAGCGGTCGGCGAGCCAGCCGCCGAGCAGGGGGAAGAAGTAGACCCCGATGACAAACGTGTGGAACACGTCCTTGGCGGCTCCGGCGCGATCTCCGGCGGGCAGATCGAGCAGCAGCGACGAGACCAGGAACGCGACGAGGATGTTGCGCATCCCGTAAAAGCTGAAGCGCTCGCAGCCTTCATTTCCGATGATATAGGGGATTTGGGGAGGGATGGGGGCCGGCGGGGGCGGGGCGCCGGCGGGCGCCGCGGTCGGATTCATGAGAAACGTGCGGCCCACGCTGAGCGCGGGATCCGGGAGGGCAAGGCGGGAGTGACGGCAACTCCTCCTGAAGCCGCGAGTCGGGCCCGCCGAGCGACGACGGCGCAATGGAGTGTTGCGGGCGGCCAGTTTGCCTTGCCCGGGCGTGATGGGCCGCTTACCGGTAACGATGCGCTGCGAGCGTATTTGATTTCAATCAACTCCGATGAAAGCACCACTGGTCTCCCTCACCCTGATCTGCGGATTCCTGTTGTCCGGCGCCGCCCTGGCGCAGGCTCCCAAGGCCCCGGCGAAGTCGCCGGCGGACCTGGCGTTTGACGAGTTCAACAAGGCGCGGAACGCCGCCGGGGAAAAGAACCAGGCGATGTTCCAGAAGGTGATTGCGTCCGGGATGGCCTACCTGGCGCAGCATGCGACGCACGGCCGCGTCAACGAGGTCGTGAACAACCTCTCCTTTTTCGCCAACAACATCGACAAGAAGCAGCCGGCCCTCCGCACCTCGTACCTCTCCTTCCTCAAGCTCGAGGTCACCAACCTGCGGTACAAGGAAGGCGTGAGCGATCCCACGAAGGCGGCCCTGGCGGCCATCGATGCGGCCGTGGCGGACTTCGAGGTGCGCGACGCCTTCAATCCGGCCAACCTCGCCAACCTGCGGGAAAAACTCGATGCGCTGGCGGAGGCGCCCGGCAGCGGACGGTTCCTGGTCGAACGCGAACGCTCCTACGTGCACATCCTGACACTGGGCGCCAACCTGGCGCGGGCGGAGGCGCACCTGAAAACGATGCTCAACCACAAGGACAAGGGCGTCGCGGGCATGGCGCGGGCGGAACTGAACCTGGTCGAGATGAAGAAGCAGCCTTTCGCCCTGGCGTTCACGGGCTTCGACGGGAAGCCGGTGGATTTCGCCCAGCTTCGCGGCAAGGTGGTCGCGCTGTATTTCTGGAGCAGCACCAACAAGGGTTCGCTGGGCAATTTCGACGCGCTCAAGCAGGTGTACTCGGACTATCGCAAGCGCGGCTTCGAAGTCGTGACCGTGTCGTTCGACAAGACGGAGGATCGCGAAAAGCTGGCCGCCGCCATCAAGGAGAACCGCATCGCGTGGCCGGTGCACTTCGACGGCACCGGACCCAAAGTGGAGTTCGCGGCGAAGTTGAATATCTCCGGCGTGCCGGCTCTGGTGGTGTTTGATCAGAAGGGAATGCTTCAGCACACGATGCAGGGCTCCAACCTGACCGTGAACCTGCCGGTCAATCAGCTGGAAGGGCAGGTCCGGCGCCTGCTGGGCATGAAGTGACCCGGCGGGTGGCAAGCCAATCGCCGCGAGGGATCGCGGGGCGCCGGTCCGGCCGCGCTCCCTAGCTGCCTCGATGGAAGCCGATCTCGAGCGATTTGGAGGACTGGGGCGGTTGCTGGGGCGCGCCTCCCTGCCGCGCCTCGCGTCGGCGCATGTGTGCGTCATCGGGGTCGGGGGGGTCGGCTCCTGGGTGGTCGAGGGGCTGGCCCGGAGCGCGATTGGGGCGCTGACCTTGATCGATCTCGACGACGTCTGCGTGACGAACGTCAACCGCCAGCTCCCCGCGCTCGACGGCCAGATCGGCCGGCCGAAGGTGCAGGTGCTGGCCGAGCGGGTAGCGCTGATCAACCCGGCGTGCCGGGTGCAGGTGATCGCCGAGTTCTTCACCGAAACCACGGCAGAGCGCCTGCTGGCGCCCGGGTATGACTTTGTCGTCGATGCCATCGATCGCATGTCGCAGAAGGCGCTCATCATCGCGGGAGCGCGGTCGCGGGGGCTGCCGGTCCTGACGATCGGTGCCGCGGGGGGGCGCCGGGATCCGACGCGAATCCAGGTCGGGGACATCGGCGAGGCCAGCGACGAACTGCTGCGGCAGGTCCGGCGCAAGCTGCGGCGCGACCATGGCTTTGTCGCCGGTTCGGCCCATGTCCTCACCCGTATGGGCGTTCCCGCGGTGTGGTCCGGCGAGAAGCCGGTGTTTCCCTGGGCCGACGGCACCAGCGCCAGCGAGCCGGAGCCGGGCAGCAACCTGCGGCTCGACTGCGCCAGCGGTTTCGGCAGCGCGGTATTTGTCACCGGCGCCTTTGGTTTTGCCGCGGCGGGAGAGGTGGTGCGGCGGTTGATCGCTCCCGTCGACCCACCGCCACCGGCCTAGGCGCGACTCGGCTCGCGGGCGAAAAGCCGGCGGAAGTTATCGGCGACCTGGCGGGTCAACTCAACCACCGGCAGGCCGCGGATCGCCGCGAGTTCGGCGTAGACGGCGGTCACGTTGGCGGGGTGGTTGACCCGGGTGCCATCCGCGAGCGAAGGCAGGACCGCGGATTCCCGACCCGGCGGCAGCGGCATCGCTGGCGCATCGGTTTCGACCAGCAGGCGATCGAGCGGAAGCGAGGCGAAGACCTGTGCGTGGCGTTGGGCCCGGGTGCGGGCGCGGCGCGCGGGCGTGGAGCCATCGCCCGGCGGTTCACGCCGGTCATCGACCGGCCCTGCACCGGCGGAGACCTGCGCGCCGCCCGGTCCACTGTAACCTATTGGGTTACTTTCTCCGGGGGCCAGGAAGCTGCCGTTGAAGGAGAAGTACGCGCCCAGGGCGGCGAACTCGCGGGCCAGTTCCGCGGACCCGCCGTAGGCGTGGAGCAGGAAGCCACATCGGGGGCGGGGCGCGGTACGCAGCGCGCTCGCGAGCGCCTGCCACGCGTCCAGGCAGTGGATACTCACCGGCAGGTTGCGCGCGGCGGCCAGATCGAGCTGCCAGGCGAAGGCCTCGAGTTGTTCGGCGAGCGGGGCGCGTCGCAGTCCCGCAAGGCGGGGATCATCGGGCCGGGCGTGATCGAGGATCCAGCGATCCAGGCCGATTTCCCCGACGGCGGCCTCGGGGTGCGCGTCGAGGGTGCGGCGCAGGTGGTCCCGCCACTGGGGGCCGGCTTGGCCGACGTCCCAGGGGTGCAGGCCGAAGCTTGGGCGCACCCACGGAAAACGCGCCGCGAGGGCAGCGACGACGGGCCAGTCCGCCTCAGAGGTGCCGTTGACAACCATGCCGGCGATGCCGGCGGCGGCGACATCGGCGGCGATGCGATCGAGGTGCGGGCGCAGCCAGTCGTCCTGGAGGTGATTGTGGGCGTCGTAGTACATCGGGCGGTGTCGCAGTCAGGCGAGGGCCTGGCGGGCGAGTTCGCGGATGCGGGCGCGGGCGGAGGCGAGGCCGTTGCGACGGGTCGGCGACAGATCGCGGAGAAGCCCCAGCGACTCCAGAGGATCGAGGTCGCACGTGGCGATGGCCGCCGGCGGGAAGCCGGTGAAGAAATCACAGAGCAGGCCGAGCAGTCCGCGGACAACGGGGGAGTCGGCGTCGAAGCGGAAGCGGCAGACGCCGTCATCCACCTCGCCGACCAGCCAGACGACGGAGACGCAGCCGCGGACGCGGTTGGCGTCGACCTTTTCGGCCGGGGACAGCGGCGCGGCGCGTTTCGTGCGATCGACGACGAAAGAGAGTCGTTCCTGGGGGTCGGGGAACACCTCGAGTTCCTCGGCGAGGCGCGCGAGCTTCTCGGCGGGGCTCATCTAGGATTCGAGGCCGGTGACCTGGATATCGTTGGGGTGTTCGACGGCGAACTTGAGCTTCAATTCGCGTTTCTCGCCGGGCTTGAGTTCCAGCGTCCATTTCAGGAAGCCCTCGGCGGAGGGCTTGAGCTCGCGCGGTTCCGGGGCGAGCTGTTTCACGACAATCTTCTCCTGGCGGGAGACTGGAATCTGGTCCGAGACGACGAGACGCACGGGCGTCTTCTTGTTGTTCTGGATCGTGGTGAGGTACTCGTAGGTGATGCGCTTGCCGCTGTTGGTGAGACCGGTGTCCTCGGTGAAGCGCTGGAGTCGCTTGTGCTTGATCGCGAGGCCCTCGTCGACGCCGAGGGCGAGTTCGAACTTTTCGCCCGGCATGACGGTGCGCAGGCGGCTCGTGGCGACGAAGGTGCCATCGAGAAACACGTTCAGCGCGCCGGCCAGGAGCGGGTAATCCGAGGAGTTGGTGACGCGGGCGGTGAGGTAGGCGGCGGCGCGGAGTTTGGGCGACGACAGATACTCGGGGTCCGCGGCGAGTTCCACGGTGGCGATCGGGAGCTTTTGCGGTGAATTGTCGCTGGGGACGGTGGCGGCGGCGACGATCTTGAAGGAAGCGCTGGTGGTGGACTGGTCGACTGCGGCCTGGGCGAGGGTGGCTTCGACCGGCGCAGGAAGCGGGGCGTTGGCGTCGGCCAGTTCGCGTTTGTCGCGGCCCGCGCGACCGGGTCCTCTCACTTCGAAGGCTTGGAGTTGCACCGTGTCAGTGGCGGCGCCGCCGAAGGTCGTCGCCATCGGGACTGGCCGCGGCAGGAACACATCCAGCGTCCACGGCCGCACCTCGGGGGCGGCTCCGCCAAGGCTGGGTTGCGCGGTGGACAGCGTGAGGGAGACGCCCTTCCAGTCCTCGCCGGTGTTCTGGCGGACGAGACCCTGATAGCCGAGGGCGACCGTCTTGTCGTTGGAATTGACGCGGGCGTCGTAACCCGGGGTCCAGGAGGCGCCGGGCACGGCGTAGCTCAGCGAGAGCTCGAGCTTGCCGGTGGAGGTGACGTCGAGGCGCACGGCGACGCGTTTGAAGGTGCGGCCGCCGGAGCCGCGCAGTTCGTTGAGCGTGCGCTGGGCGGCGTCAATCCTGGCGGCGACTTCCTCGATCTGGGCGTCGAGGGCCTGGCGGTCGGAGGCGAGCTTCCCCCGCTGTTCCTCGAGGAAGGCCAGCAGCTTGGTGGATTCGTCGAGGGAGAGGCGGGGGGCGCTGTCCTTGGTGGGCGGGGTCGTGGCGGCGTTTTCGAGGCGGCCCAGCGTGGTTTCCTGGGCCTTGAGCACGGAGGCGCGGTCGTCGAGTTGCCGGCGCTGGCGGGCCAGGTTGCGGAGCTCATCTTCCAGACCCTTCACCCGTTCGTTGGGGGAGAAGTCGACGTGGGCGGCGCGGGCAGTGACATCCAGGATGGTGACGCCGGCGGCGCCGCGTCCGGACACCTGGAGCGAGGCGTCGACCAGGGTGGCTGGCAGGCGGTCGAAGATGACTTCGGTCGGTCCGGAGCCGGCGAGGTCGAGGGAAGCGGTGCGGGTCACGACGGCGCGATCAGTGTAGACCGTAACTGCGGTAATCGCGGACGCGGCAGACAGCGCCTGGGCGGCGAGGGACACGCCCGGCGCGAAGAGAGTGACGACCAGGCCGGCGGCGAGGAGGCGAGGGTTCATGGAAGAGCAGAATGAGACTGCACGAACCTTCAGACGTGCCAACCGGCAAAAACTTGGCCTGGCGCCCGCTGGCCCGATGCCGGCGATCGCCGCTTCAATGCGGCCTCGCGAGGCCGACCATCGGCACGAGAGGACCTCCGGCGATTTCCCCTTAGTTGTAGAACACGGCCTCGTTGGTCTGAAACAGGGCGTGGGCGAGCTTGGTCCAGGCGTCGAGGGGATGCCGGGTTTCGTAGGCGCCTCCGACCTGGGTGGCAAAGCGCCCCTGTTGCTTGGGAGGCGGAGCCTTCTTCTTGGCGGCGCGCGGTCCGGCCTTCTCCGGAGGCAGGTCGGCGGTGAGGACGACGTCGGTGCCGCTGGGATTGGATTTCACGTACTTCAGGCCGAGCTCCACCTCCCGTTTCGTAGGCCACCGCTGGAAGATCGCGAGATAGAGCAGCGTCACCCGCTCCTCGTCCGATTTCAGCTCGGCGAAGGCCGGGCGGTCGACGAGCTTGCGGGCCGTCTCGATGACCATCGGGCTGTTCATGAGAAACAGCGCCTGCTGCGGCACGGTGGTTTCGTAGCGGCGTCCGGAGGCGACGTCGGGGTTGGGAAAATCGAACTGGGTCAGGAGTTCCGGCGGGCTCGTGCGATCGATGATGGTATAGATGGCGCGGCGCTTCGCAAAGCCCTCGCTGCTGATCGCGACCGGCTTGCCGCCGTAGGTCCGGTCGAGCTCTCCGGTGATCGCGAGCAGCGAGTCATGCATCTCCTCGAATTCCATGCGCCGGAGATTGTACCGCCAGAGGAACTTGTTGTTGGGATCGATCTCGGCGTAGCGCGGGTTGTTTTGGCTGCTCTGCTGGTAGGTGGCGCTCAGGACCATCAGGCGGTGGAGGGATTTGATGGACCAGTTGTTCTCCACGAAAGTCGCCGCCAGCCAGTCGAGGAGTTCGGGATGCGTCGGGGGGGACGACATGTTGCCGAGATCGTCGGGCGTCTCGACAAATCCGGCGCCCCAATGCTGCTGCCAGAGGCGGTTGACAAGGACGCGCGCGGTGAGGGGGTTCTTGGGATCCGCGATCGCGAGCGCGAGCTGCCAGCGCCCGGAACCCTCCCGCCATTCGGGGCGCTTCTTGGGATCGGGGGAGAGAATCTCGAGGAAGCGCCGCGGCACGATCTCCCCGCGGTTGCCGGCTTCGCCGCGGAGCAGCACCGGAAAGTCGCGGGAGCGGGGCACGTCGTGGACGGTATTGGCGCGAGCCGGGGCGCCGGGATGCTGGGTCTCGAGGTTGGTGATGTCGCGCTGCAACTCGCGCTCCATGCGCTGCAGTTGTTGGCGCAGCTTGGGGTCGATCCGCGGGGAGGATCCGGCCTCCTTGGTCTTGGCCTTGCCCCCGGTCGCCCGGACGGCGCGCCGGAGTTCCTCCTGTTTCTCCTTCAGTTCGGCGGCGCGTTTGTCGAGGGCGGCGGATTTCTCCAGATAGTCGAGAAAGGTGGCGGTCGACGGCACCGTCGTCTGCACGGTGGGAAGCACCGTGGGCTGCACGCTGTTGGCGAACACGCCGTACAGCGAATAGTAGTCCTTGGTCGGAACCGGATCGAACTTGTGGTCGTGGCAGCGGGCACAGGCGACCGTGAGGCCGAGAAACGCCTTGGTTGTGACGTCAATCTGGTCGCCGATGATGTCGTCGCGCCGCCCGTTGAACTGGTTGCCCAGGGTCAGGAAGCCCAGCGCCGGCAGCATGGTGCGCTTTTCGGGCGTTGGGAGCTTCTTTTCGGCGGCCTTCTTGTCGATGGCGGATTGGAGGCGATCGCCGGCGAGTTGGGCGATGATGAACTGGTTGTAGGGCAGGTCGGCGTTAAACGCGTCGATCACCCAGTCGCGATAGGTCCAGGCGTGCGGATAGCGGTTGTCATCCTGTCGCGGGGCATCGCCCTTGGTGTCCGAGTAGCGCGCGACATCGAGCCAGTAGCGGGCCCAGTGTTCGCCGTACTGCGGAGAACTGAGCAGGCGGTCCACGACCTTGGCGTAGGCGTCGGGCGACTCGTCCTTCACGAAGGCGAGGACGTCACTCGGGTGGGGAGGAAGCCCGATGAGGTCGAAATAGACGCGGCGGATGAGAGTGGCCTTGTCGGCGGGCGCATTGGGCGAGAGACCGTTGGCCTCGAGCTTCGCGAGCACGAAGTGGTCCACGGGATTGCGCGCCCAGGCGCTGTTCCTGGTTTCGGGCACCGCCGGCTTCTTCACGGGCTGGAAGGCCCAGTGGTTGCGGCCGACGCCGCCGTAGGACTTGGCCACGCCGGGAGCGGTGGCGGTGCGGGGATCGGGGGCACCGCGTCGCACCCATTCGACCAGGTCGGCAATCTGCTGGTCGGAGAGTTTCTCCCCCTTGGGAGGCATCTGGAGATCCTCGTCCTTGTAGCGGATGGCCTGGATCAGCAGCGATTCGTCGGGCTTGCCGGGCACCAAGGCGGCGCCGGTGTTGCCGCCGGCGAGCAGGCCTTCGCGTGTGTCGAGGAGCAGGCCGCCGCGGACCTTGTCCGCCTGCCGGCTGTGGCACTGGTAGCACTTGTCGGCAAGGACCGGACGGATCCTGGACTCGAAGAACTGCAGATCGGCGGACGAGAGCTTGGCGGTCGCGGCCGGCGCGGCGGCAAAGGACGAGATGGCGGTCAACAGGGCCAGCGCGGATGCGAAAACGCCGCGGCGCCGGCGGGGACCATGTGGCGATCGCGTCGCGGAATCCGGTCGGGAGCGTGTGGCCGGTGAAAGCGAGAAGCGGGGAAGGACGGCGGGCATCTCGATTCAGGCGAGGACGGACTTGACGACGTTGCCGGCGACGTCGGTGAGGCGGAAATCACGGCCGTTGAAGCGGTAGGTGAGCTTCTCGTGATTGAGGCCAAGGCAGTGGAGGATGGTGGCGTGCAGGTCGTGCGGATGCACCTTGTCGTGAATTGCCGCGGAGCCGAGTTCATCGGTGGTGCCGTGGACGGTTCCGCCCTTGATGCCGCCACCGGCGAGCACGACCGAGAAGGCCTTGGCGTTGTGGTCGCGCCCCGGGTCGTCGAAGCCGTTGCGATCGCGGGTGGATTTGCGCCCGAACTCACCGCCCCAGATAACGAGGGTGGAGTCGAAGAGCCCCCGTTGCTTCAGATCATGGATTAGGGCGGCGAGGGGTTGGTCGATTTCGCCGGCCTTCTGGGAAAGACGAGTCTGCAACTGCTGGTGGTGATCCCAGCCGGTGTGCCAGACCTGCACCATGCGCACGCCGCGCTCGACCAGGCGGCGGGCGATGAGCAGTTGTTTGCCCTGTTCGCTGCTGCCGTAGGCGGCGCGGGTGTCGGCGGATTCCTTGTTGAGGTCGAAGGCGTCGAGCGACTCCGCCTGCATGCGGAAGGCGATCTCGTAACTCTCCAGGCGTGTCTCGAGGGCGGCGTCACGCTGCAGGTTCTTCGCGTGGAGTTCGTTCAGCTGGTGGATGAAGTCGAGTTGGCGGCGTTGCTCCTTGGGCGAGACGTAGGTGTTGCGGATATTCTGGATCATCTGCGGCACGGAAGGTGCCTGCGTGTTGATCGAGGTGCCCTGAAACACCCCCGGCAGGAAGGCCGCCTGGTAGTTGGCCGCGCCGCCCGGAGGAAGGCCGCCGCCACGCAGCGCGATGAAGCCGGGCAGGTTCTGGTTCTCGGTACCCAGGCCGTAAACCAGCCACGAACCGAGGCTGGGTTTGGCGATGCGCAGGGAGCCGGTGTTCATGAACACCGTGGCAACCTCGTGGGCCGGGATGTCCGTCCACATGGAGCGGATGACGGCGAGATCGTCGGCATGGGCGGCGGTCTTGGCAAAGACACTGCTGACCTCCAGGCCGCATTGGCCGTACTTCTTGAACTCGAAGGGAGAGCCCAGCGCGATCTCTCCGTTGGCGATCGACTTCCCGTTCATCCGCGTGAGGGTCGGCTTGGGATCCCAGGTATCCAGATGAGAGGGGGCGCCCTGGGCGAAGATATGGATGACCGCCTTGGCCTTGCCCGGAAAGTGCGGGGGGCGAGGGCTGAGCGGGCTGCCCGCCGCCGCCGTTTTCGCCGGGGCCGCCGCCAAGGCCGCGGGTTCCAGGAGATGGGCCAGGGAGAGGGCGCCCATGCCCATGCCGACCCGGTTGAGGAACTGGCGGCGGGTGAGGAAGTAGTCTTCGAGATTGGTGGAATGCCCGCAGCACGGGTGCAGGTCGCGGGCGTGATCGTCCGAAGGCGGATGCGCAGTGGGCATGGGCAGCGTGGGAATTCCGGCGAGGTGGGTGGACCGGGTGGTTCGCCCGAGAGACGGCGCGCGAGGCGGCCGGTTTCAGGCGAAGTGACCGACCCTGTTGGGGGTGCCGGGGAGGAAATGCAACCGCGGTCGCGTGGCAACGGGGAACGCTGCGTAGCCGGGCCGCACCACCACGCTCTTCGCGGGCTCAGCATGGCTGCGGTTGACGGGCGTGGATCGCCTGCCCAGCGTCGACCGCGATGCATCCTACCCCCGAGTCGGCGGCAGCAGCCGACGCGCCCCCCAAACGCAACACCCTTTATCTCCAAGTCCTCGCCGGAATCGTCCTCGGAGGGCTGCTCGGCTATTTCAAGCCGACGTGGGGAGTGGAGCTTCGTCCGCTGGGCGATGCGTTCGTGAACCTCGTCAAGATGCTCATCGGACCGATCGTATTTGCGACGGTCGTGGTCGGAATCGCCGGGATGGGGGACCTGAGGAAGATCGGACGGGTCGGGGCGAAGGCCCTGATCTACTTCGAGATCGTGACGACGTTTGCGCTCATCATCGGCCTGGTGGTGGCCAACGCCTTCACGCCTGGGGCGGGATTCCACGCCGACCCGTCAAAACTCGAGACCGGCGGCCTCGCCCGGTACACGGGAGCCGCCAAGCAGATGAGCACCGTGGACTTCCTGATGCACCTCATCCCGAAGACCTTTGTGAGTGCCTTTTCCGAGGGGGAGATCCTGCAGGTGCTGCTCCTCGCCATCCTCTTCGGGCTGGCGCTCGGGCGGTGTGGCGAGCACGGGCGGCCGGTGCTCAATCTCGTCCACGAGATTGCCCGGGTCTTCTTTGGCATCGTGAGCATCGTCACGCGCTTTGCGCCCCTCGCGGCGGGTGGGGCGATGGCATTCACGATCGGGGAGTACGGCGTGGGCAAGCTGGCCCAACTGGGTTATCTGATGCTCTGCGTCTACCTCACGTGCTTCCTCTTCATTGTGGTGGTGCTTGGGCTGATCGCGCGGCTCTTCGGCTTCAGCCTGTGGAAGGTGATCAAGTACACGCGGGAGGAACTGCTGTTGGTGTTGGGTACGTCGTCGTCCGAGTCGGCGCTCCCCGGCCTGATGGAGAAGATGGAGAAGGCGGGCTGTGCCCGGCCGGTGGTCGGCATCGTCGTGCCCTCGGGGTATTCCTTCAATCTCGACGGCACCTGCATCTACCTGACGATGGCGGCGCTTTTTGTCGCGCAGGCGACGGACGTGCACCTGACCATGGCCGAGCAACTGGGGCTGCTGGGCGTCCTGCTGTTGACCTCGAAAGGGGCGGCGGGCGTCACGGGCAGCGGCTTCATCGTCCTCGCCGCCACCCTGGCCGCGACAGGCAAGATCGATGTGCGCGGCATGGTGCTCATCCTGGGGGTGGACCGCTTCATGTCGGAGGCGCGGGCGATCACGAACTTCATCGGCAACACGGTGGCCACCCTCGTGGTCGCGAAGTGGGACGATGCGTTCGATCCGTCC
This sequence comes from Verrucomicrobiota bacterium, assembly GCA_016222805.1. GTDB lineage: Bacteria > Verrucomicrobiota > Verrucomicrobiia > Opitutales > Opitutaceae > ER46. The sequence continues at coordinate 130,698 of JACRQG010000007.1, forward strand.
AAGGCGGCGGAAATCCTGGCGCATCCTCCGAAGCCACCGGTCACGGGCTGAAGGACGGGGTCGGGGCGGTCCGCGACGGTACACGGCGCCGGTTCAGCCGGCGGCAAGCGGAGGCATCGGACAGTCGAGGGCGGCGGCGATGGCGCGCAGCAGTTCCGCTTCGCTCACGAGAATCCGGCCATCCGCTCCCACCGTGTGTGCGGCCGCGGTTAGGGTGCGCTGCTTGATCGGTCCGCTCGCCCGCGCGAGTTTCTCCAGGGCGGTGTCGAGATGGGCGAGGCTGGCGGCGGCGGGTTCCAGGAACTGAAGCCGCGGTCCGGCGAGGGGAAGTTGCGCGGCACCCGCCGCGAATGCGCGATTCACATCGCCCGGATCGGAGGTCGCAGCGCGAGCCACGACGGAAAGGACCACGGAGAGTTCGGGCGCCACTGCCGGGAAGGCATGGAAATCCGCCCGGACGGCTCCCGGAGCCTCGCCCAGCGAAAGGGTTCGGACCAGGAGCTTCTGCAGCGCGAATTCGAACGGAGACACCTCGGCGTCGGCGTGAACGAGTTCGTCGAGGATTTCGAGAAACAGGGTCAGCGAGGCGCGGGGAATACCGCGGAGCACCGGCAGCGCCAGGTTGAGAAGGGGCAGGTGCTGGCCGGGTTGGAGCTGCCGCAGGGACGGGTCCAAGGCGGCCAGCTGCCGGGCGACATCACTACCGGCGCGGCTGGAGACGATCTCCACTTGGCGGGCCCGCAGGACGTCGTGCGGAGAAAGCAGCAGTCCGTAGACCAGGACGGGGGCGAGATCCGGATGGTAGGCGGCATCGCGCAGCGGGCCTGGCACCGAGTCGAGCAGCACTTGGGCGTTGGCGAGTTGCTCCCGGGTCAACGACCCCACCTGCGCCACCGCCTGGGTGGCCGCTGCGGGCGCCAGGATGGTCGGAGCGGCCGAACGGCGGGGAGCGAGGCCGGCGGACGCAAACGACTCCCGCTCGACGTCCACCACCGTCTCGGGCTCGTACATTTCGCCGTCGAAGCTGGGCTCGATGGCCCGGACGCGTTCGTCCAAGGGCGGATGAGTGGCCCAGAGACCGCCGAAGAAGGAACGGAACCCCTGCGCAAAAAAGAAATGGCCGATGGTGGCGGCCTGGTCGGATTGGATGGCGGATCCCAGGGCATAGCCGCCGATCTTCTTGAGGGCGCCGGTCAGGCCCGAGGGGTTGCGCGTGAACTGCACCGCGGAGGCATCGGCGAGAAACTCGCGCTGCCGCGACACCGCCGCCTGCAGGAGCCGGCCGAAGAAGTAGCCCACATAACCGATGATCATCAGGGACAGGCCGACCAGGAACAGCCCCGCCACGACCCCGCCGCCTTTCCGGTCGCTGCTTGAGCGCACCCGCACGCGGGAAAGACCACGCAGGACGGTCCGGCCGATGAGGCCGATCAGGAGGATGCCGAAGATAATCGCCGACAGCCGGACATTGAGCCGCATGTCGCCGTTGAGGATGTGGCTGAATTCATGGCCGATCACGCCCTGCAGTTCGTCGCGGTTCAGCTTCTCGAGGGTGCCGCGGGTCACCGCCACGACCGCATCGTGGGTCGTCAGGCCGGCGGCGAAGGCGTTGATGCCGGCTTCCTCCTCCAGCACGAAGGTGGCGGGCACCGGGAGCCCCGAGGCGATGGCCATTTCCTCGACCACGTTGAGCAGGCGGCGCTCGGCCAGATTCGTGGTGCGCGGATCGACGCGCCGCGCCCCGACGCTTTCGGCGACCGCGGACCCGCCGGTGCGGAAGCGGTTCCATTGATAGAGCGAGCCGAGCCCGACCACCGTCAAAGTGCCGAGAGCCACGGGCACCAGGATTTCCGGACGCCAGTAACGGGCGAGGTCCGCCTCCGGGGAGCCAAACGAGGCACGGTGGTTCGAGGGGGAGGATTCCTCGCTGAGGTTGACGGCGAAGGCGACCGCCACGGCATACGTGGCGAGGATCGTGCCAAGAACCGCCAGGGCGAAGAGCGCCACCAATCGGGACGTCCGCTGGCGGGCGCGAGCCTGCGCTTCAAAAAAATCCATGCGAAGGGCGGGGTCTCCCCGCGGCGGTCAGGACATCTGACGGACGAAGAGGGGAATGCCGCCTTCGTGCCGTCCGTCGATCGCCAAATCGATGGAATACTCGCCGAAGGCGTCGAACTTCAGGCCGGCGATATTGGCGACGACCTGGATGGCGTTGGTGTGGGCGTCGGGAGGCATCCCGACGCGGATCGGAATCTCCATCTGCGGAAGGACCGGATGGCCGTCGTCGTCCGTGATGGAAAGGCGCAGCGTCTTGGCGCCCTCCTCGACCCGCTCGAAGCGCAGCTTGACTGCGATGCAGCAGTGGGCGTGCACCGCCGGGACTTGGCGGGCATAGATGCTGTCGAACGCACCCACGACTGTCAGCTTGCCGGCATAGTCGGCGGCGAAGTCGCAGAGGGAGAGAATTTCCACCTGCATGGCGCCGGGTCAGGAGAAGCTCACCTTGGGGGCGTTGCGCTCGGACGGGTCCTCGATCTTGAACAGCTCGGCGGGTTGGAAGCCGAAGGCGCCGGCGATGACGACCGTCGGGAAAGTCTCCCGCGTCGTGTTGTAGACCATCACGCTGTCGTTGTAGGCCTGCCGGGCAAAGGCGATCTTGTTCTCGGTCGAGGTGAGCTCCTCGGTGAGCTGCAGCATGTTCTGGTTGGCCTTCAGATCCGGGTATTGCTCGGCCACCACCATCAGGCGGGAGAGGGCGCCGCCCAGTCCGGCTTCGGCGGCGACGAGATTCTTGATCGCACCGGCATCCGACGGATTGGCCGCGGCCGACTGGGCCGCGGCGGCCGCGATGTTGCGGGCCTTGATCACCGCCTCGAGCGTCTCCCGCTCGTGTTTCAGATAGCCCTTCGCGATCTCCACCAGGTTTGGGATCAGGTCGTACCGGCGTTTCAACTGCACGTCGATCTGCGAGAAGGCGTTCTTGAACCGATTGCGGAGGTCGACGAGGCGGTTGTAGATCGAGGCGAGCCAGAAGCCCAACACGAGGGCGACGACGAGCAGGAGGCCGAGCACGACAATCAGGGAGATCATGGCGATGGAGGCGGTGAGTGCGGAAGACGAAACGGCTTCACCTTGCCCCCTGCAGGCGACCCCGGCGAGACGGAACTGATTACAACGCGGTTGATTGTTTCCGCGGCTGCCGCAACGTGGATCGCCGGTGAGACCCTTCTGGACAGTCCTGCGTTTCCTGGCTGGTGGCATCGCCGCCGGCGGGGTGGCGCCGGCACAGGAGCCGCTGAATCCGCCGGCTCCGCTGGTGGCCGTGACGGGCGGGCCGTCCGCGGGTGGCGAAGCGGTGGCGGTGGCGGCGGCGCAGCGGGCGCAGACCCTCGGGCTGCCCGGGGTCGCCGCGGATCTGTTCCGGCGGGCGCGGGACAGTGCCGGCGTCGACCGTGATCGGCTCTCGCTCGCCCTGGCGACGGCCCTGCTTGATTCCGGACAGCCGGAGGAGGCGGAAAAGGTACTGAACGAGATTACGGGGCCGCGCGGATCCGCCTGGCAACTGCGGGCCGGGCTGGCGGCGGCACAGCTGCGCCGGTTCGAGGCCGCCCGGGCGGCGGCGGCGCAGGTGCGGGAAACCGAATTGTCTCCGGGCGATCTGCCGTGGCACTGGTTCCTGCAGGGAGAACTGATGCTGGCGCAGACCTCGGAGTTTTCTCGGGCAAACGAGTTCTTCCGGAAGGCCGAGGAGGCCGCGCGAACCGAACTCAGCCGGGCGCGATTCCAGCTGGCGGCGGAGATGCTGCGGCTCCGGATGAGCGCGCCTCGCGATGCGGACCTGAAGGCGATGCGGGAGAACTACGAAAAGCTGCAGGGCACGCCGATTGGGTACGGCTTCGCGCAGAACTACGCGGTGGCGCTGGAGGCGGCGGGGCAAAAGGGACAGGCGGTTGCCTTCCTTCAGGGCGTGCTGGTGGCGCTGCCCCGGCGTGAGCGGATCTGGTGGGATCGCCTTCGCCTGCTCCTTGGGCTGATCGGCGACAAGTCCCGCAACGGAGCCGGGCGCAATGCCCTGGGCCAGCTCCTGGAAACGGGCAGCGATCCACTGCTGCAGCGCCAGGCGCTCCAGATCCTCGCGGCGGAATCCGGGGCCGAGCCCGAGCGCCTGCACTTCCGCACCTTGCTGACGCGGTTGATCGACCTGCAGCCCGATCACCCGATCAAGGAGAACCTCCTGCTGTTCCGGGCGCAGCTGGTCCTTGGCGAACAGTTGTTTGCGGCGGCCGAAGAGGACGCGAACGCGTTGTTGAAGCAGTTTCCGCTTTCGCCCCTGCGCGCCCATGCGCTCGGAATCCTGACCCAATCGGCGTGGGAGCAGCGGCGTTACCGTCTGGCCGCGGACTTTGCCCAGAAGACCCGCACGGAATTGCGGGCGCTGGCGGCGGCCGCGCCGGCCGACGGGCCGGCGGTGGAAAGCGCGAATCGCCGGGCGCAGGCGGTGCTGGGCGTGCTGGAGGCGGAGGCCTGGTTTCGCGCCGGGCTGGCCGCCGGGGATCGCAGCGATTTCCGGAGTGCGGCGGACGCCTATGGCGCGGTGTTGCGCGAACGGCCCGCCGAGCTGCCGGTCGGGCGCGTGGGCGCGCTGATGTTGCAGCGCGTGCTGGCCGAGATTCGCGCCGGTTCCAAGGAGGTGGGCCGCATCCTGGACGAGCTGGCGCGGGATCCCGCCTTTGACCTGGAAAACCGCTGGCAGGCCGAGTGGAGCCTGGCGCGGTCATTGCAGCTGCAGGGGACCGAGGGCGTGCGGGAGGCCTATTCCCGGGTCAACCAGCTCCTGGCCGCGGGAGAGGCTGCGGGCGCCGGACTGCGGCCGGAGCTGCGCGCCCGCATGGCGTGGTTGCAGGCCCGGCTGTCGTTCGACAGCGGCGACCTGGCCCGGACGCTGGAGCTGGTCGAGAACCTGTTGGGGCAGGGCGGGGGAATCGCCCCGGCGCTGCGCGCGGAAATCGCGAGCACCGCCATCCTGCTCCGGGCGCGGGCGGAGTTCGCCCTGGGGCGCGAGGCGGGGGCGCTCGAGACGTTGAAGCGGCTGCGGGCGGAGTACCCCACCAGTGATGCCGCCGCGTCGTCGTTTCTCGTCGAATCCGAGCACTTCGCCGAACAGGAGAAGATCGACGAGGCGCGGACCAGGCTCATTCAACTGACCGACAACCCCGCCTTCCGGACGAGCGAGTACGTGCCGTACGCCCTCTTTCGGCTGGCCACCCTCGCCGAGCGGCTGGGCCGGCCGGAGAACCTCGAGGAGGCCTACCGCCGCGCCGAGGAACTGGTGAAGCATCCGTCCGCCGCCGGGCAGGTCGATCTCATCTTTGCCGCGCGGATGAAGCAGGGGAATCTCCTCCGCAAGCGCAACGACTTCGCCGCCGCGCAGCGGATCTACGAATACCTCGTCAACACGTATCCGCTCCGGCCGGACGTCGTGCTCGCCCAGCTGGCCCTGGCGGAATGTCACAACGCCCAATCCGCGGCGCGGGACCCGGCCGCCACGGGGTCGGCGCACGCGGAGAGTGCCCAGCTGATCTTCGAGCAGCTGCGGGATCGGGTGGACGCGCCCAGCGACGTGCGGGTGGAGGCGGGCTACAATCTCGGCCTCCTGCTCGTGCGGCGGGGCAAGCCCGAGGAGGCCGTGGTCGTCTGGTCGCGGGATGTGGTGCTGCCCTTCCTGGAGAAGGAGACCCGGCCGTTCGAGTCGGATGCCAAGCGACCGTACTGGCTGGCCCGGACCCTGCGGGATCTCGGCGATCTGCTCGAAAAGCTCGGCCGGATCGAGGAGGCCAAGGCGGCTTACCAGCTCCTGCTCGAGAAACGACTCCCCAATGGCGAGGCGGTGGCGCGGGCCCGCCTGGAGCAATTGGGCGTGCTGGGACCCCGGCGATGAGAAGACGCCGCCGCTTTCGGGTTTGCCGCCGTTCCGGTTAATCCAACGCTGCCCCACCATGCCCGGTTTCGAACTCAGTCTCTTCGCGCGGGGAGGACCCATGATTTGGGTGCTGGCCGGCCTCGCGGTGCTTTGCCTGACCCTCTTCGTGGAGCGGATGCTCTTTCTCCACCGCGGCCAGATCCGGGCCAAGGCGTTCCTCGACGGGATCAAGAACATCCTCGCCAAACGGCGTCTCGTCGAGGCCCTGACGGTGTGCGAGGAGACTCCGGGACCGGTCGCCGCCGTGGTGAAGGCGGCGCTGCTCCATGCCGAGGCGCCGGCCGAGGTCATGCGGTTTCACGTGCAGGAGGCGGCGGTGGTCGAACTGCCGGTGCTCGAGCGGCGCATCGGCGCGATCGCCGCCATCGCCCAGGTCGCGCCCCTGGTGGGGATCCTCGGCACCATCCTCGGGATGATCACCACCTTCGTGGCGTTCGAGAAGGGCGGGAACTATGCGATGGCGGCCGCCCTCTCCCGCGGCATGTGGCAGGCGCTGCTGGCCACCGCCGGCAGCCTGATGCTGGCCATCCCGGCCCACCTCGCCCACCACCTGCTGGCCGCGCGGGTGCGCTCGATCGTGCGCGACGTGGAATGGTCCGGCAACGAGATCATGAAGTATCTGACTACCGAATACCGCAGCGCCCCGGGGGAGGGGCGGGAGTCCGGCGCCGGTCACTGACATGCTCACCCGTCCGCTCGAGCTCTCCTCCCGCCTGCGGCCGGCGCCCCGCGGCCTGGCTTGGCCCTTCCTGGTGAACGCCGGGTTGCTCGTGCTCTTCTTTTCCCTGTTCGGATCGCGTTTCGTGCTGGCGCCGGGGCTGGGGGTGGATTTCCGCCTGCCGACGGTGGCGGGCGCGAACGCCAGCGCCCGGCCCGCGACGCATGTGATCAGCGTGATCAACTCGGGCCAGATCTTCACCCACGACGGCTTGCACAAGCTCTCCGAGCTGGGTTCGTGGCTGAAAAGGGAGGCGGCGCGTACCCAGGGGCCGCTCCTGCTGGTCCGGGCGGGGGCCGACGTGCCGACTTCGGTTCTGGCCGAGGTGGCCAGTGCGGCGCGGGAGGCGGGTTTCGAAATGATCTGGGCGGCTGGGGAGGCGGGAGGGACGGCGACGCGTCCGAACTCCTGAGGCAAGATGGCTGCGAATGGCACCAAGCGAACCTGGGGAATCGCCGCCGCCGCGGCGATCGTGGTGGTGGGTGGGTTGGCGGCACTCTTCCGGGCGCCGGAGGCCGGCACTCCGGGCCGGATTTCGGGCCAGAGGCCGCCAACTGTCCAGCTGGCACGGCCGACGGAGGCGGATGCGGTGCTCAAGGCCGAGGCGGAGATGCGGGATCTTCGTCCGCTCTTCCTCCCCACCAAGTTCAACGTGGCCCTGGCAGAGCCGCGACGCGAACCGGGTCGCACGCTCCTTGACGAAGAGCGGCCAACTTGGGCGTTTATTGAAACCGATCCCGGCTTGGGCCGGGAACTGCCCCCGGTCGCGACCTTGAACGGAAAACCCGCCGACAAGGCGCAACCAACGGATACGCTGGCATCTGCGATGGCAGGAGTCGGATTGGTGGGGTTTGGACGAGCGGACCGCAAGGTGGCCCCGGCCCCGGCCCGGGCGGGCTTCCTCGAAGTCGTCGCCGTTTCAACCGGCAGGACCGTCCTGGCGGAGCCGCTGCCGGCATCAATGGCGGCCCCCGCTGGGAAGCCTTGGGAACCGCTGGAATTGTTCGCTACGATCGACGCGGCGGGACTGGCCGCGCCACTGGTGGTCACCGAGGGATCGCGCGTTGAAGACGTGGACGTTCACTTCAAGAAAGCCCTCGCGCAAACCTATCGAATCGGTGAGCGTTTGAGCCCCGGATTTTACCGGATTGTCGTCGGTCCGTAGAATTTTGATCGAAGCTTCGAATTTGCTGTTGACGGTGCCTTGGGCGGGCTGCACGGTTCTCGGCTCTTTTCGTTTTTTGGCACTCCTTTTCTGCCCAGATAGCTCAGTTGGTAGAGCACCCCCTTGGTAAGGGGGAGGTCGACGGTTCAAGTCCGTTTCTGGGCTCCAGGGTCAGAAGACACGTCGACTCAGGCTTCTACGACGCAAATCAAGAGGTCAATTTTCACTATCACCCAAACATCCGTCTCCCATGGCTAAAGCTGCATTCGAACGCAAGAAACCGCACGTGAACGTCGGCACGATCGGCCACATCGATCACGGCAAGACGACCCTGACCGCTTCGATTCTCGCGTGTCAGTCCCGCAAGGGCCTCGCCGAGGTGAAGTCCTACTCCGATATCGCGAAAGGTGGCACGGTGCGCGATGCCACGAAGACGGTGACGATTGCGGTGGCGCACGTGGAGTACGAGTCGGACAAGCGGCACTACGCCCACGTCGACTGCCCCGGCCACGCCGACTTCGTCAAGAACATGATCACCGGCGCGGCCCAGATGGACGGCGCGATCCTGGTGGTTTCCGCGGCCGACGGCCCGATGCCGCAGACCCGCGAGCACATCCTCCTCGCCCGCCAGGTTGGCGTGCCGAAGATCGTGGTGTTCCTCAACAAGGTCGACCTCATCGACGACAAGGAACTGCTCGATCTCGTCGAGATGGAAATTCGTGACCTCCTGAACAAGTACAAGTTCGAGGGCGACACGGCCAAGATCATCCGCGGTTCCGCCACCGCCGCCTTGGAGGGCAAGCCCGAGGGCGAGAAGGCCATTGCGGACCTGATGACTGCCATCGACACCGAGATTCCGGAGCCGATGCGCGAGATGGACAAGCCCTTCCTCATGTCGGTCGAAGACGTCTTCTCGATCACCGGTCGTGGCACGGTGGCCACGGGTCGTATCGAACGCGGCGTCTGCAAGCTCAATGACTCCGTTGAAATCGTCGGCCTCCGCGACACCTCGACCACGGTCATCACCGGCATCGAGATGTTCCGCAAGCTCCTCGACAGCGGCCAGGCGGGCGACAATGTGGGCCTGCTGCTCCGCGGCGTGGAAAAGGACGGCATCGAGCGCGGTCAGGTCGTGGCCGCCCCGAAGTCGATCACCCCGCACAAGAAGGCCAAGGCCGAGATTTACGTCCTGAACAAGGACGAGGGTGGCCGCCACACACCGTTCTTCAACGGATACCGTCCGCAGTTCTACTTCCGGACGACCGACGTCACTGGCGTCGTCAACCTGCCCAAGGGCGTGGAAATGATCATGCCGGGCGACAACATCAACGTGGATATCGAGTTGATTGCCCCGATCGCGATGGAGAAGACCCAGCGCTTCGCCATCCGGGAAGGTGGCCGGACCATCGGCGCCGGTCGAATCACCGAGATCACCGAATAATCTCCCTACAATTGCCACGGCGACGTGCCGAGGCCCCTTCGGCGGGGCCTCGGCTATGTCGTCTAAAGGACCAAACTACAGGCGTGTAGCTCAATTGGTAGAGTAGCGGTCTCCAAAACCGTCGGTTGGGGGTTCGAGTCCCTCCGCGCCTGCCAGCACTTTCGAATGAAAAACCCGTTCCGCAGCACCCGCATTTTTCTCGGCGAGATGGTCGGCGAGCTTCAGAAGGCGACCTGGCCCACCAAGGCGGAGTTGCGCGATTCCACGATCGTCGTGATCGTGGCGGCGATCATCCTCGGCCTCTTCACGAGCATTAGCGACTTTTCGCTCACGCAGGTGGTGATCCTCTTCACGGATCTGGTCAACTGAGGCCGGTCCCCCCCGCATCATGCCCGCTCCTTCGACCGCCCCGGCTGGCGCCCAGTGGTTTGCGCTTCACACACTCTCCGGACAGGAGAACAAGGTGAAGTTGTATATCGACAAGTTCAAGAAGGCCGAGGAACTCGACGAATACATCTTCGAGGTGCTTTTGCCGACGGAGGTCGTGTCCGAGGTCAAGGGCGGGAAGAAGTCCACCAAGGTGCGCAAGCTGTACCCGGGTTACGTTTTTATCCAGGCAAAGCTCTACGGTGAGGACGGCAAGTTGATCAACAAGCCCTGGTATTTCGTGAAGGAGACGACCGGCGTGATCGGCTTCGTGGGCGGCGACCGTCCCGCGGCCCTGCGCCAGGCCGAGATTGACGAAATCTACTCCCGGATCGAGGCGGCCAGCGGCAAGGAAGTGCCGAAGGTGCAATACTCGGTCGGTGAAGAGGTGAAGATTACCGACGGGGCCTTCGCCTCCCTGAGCGGCCGGATCGACGAAATCGATCCGGAACGCGGCAAGCTCAAGGTCTCCGTTTCCATCTTTGGCCGGTTCACGCCGGTCGAACTCGAGTACTGGCAGGTCCAGCGCATGACCGAATAGGTCCCTCCTTTCCGCCACCGTTTCCCTTTTCCGCCTTCCTTTCCCATGGCCAAGAAGATTCAAGGATACATCCGCCTTCAGCTCCCTGCCGGCGCCGCCAATCCGGCGCCGCCTGTTGGACCCGCCCTTGGCGCCCAAGGCGTCAACATCATGGCGTTCTGCAAGGAGTTCAACGCCCGGACCAAAGACCAGAACGGCATGATCCTCCCGGTGGTCATCACGGTCTTTTCCGACAAGAGCTTCACTTTCATCCTGAAGTCTCCGCCGGCCTCGGTCCTGCTGAAGAAGGCGGCGAACATCGCGAGCGGTTCGGCCAAGCCGAATCAGGACAAGGTCGGCAAGGTCACGAAGAAGCAATTGCTCGAGATCTATAACATCAAGAAGAACGACCTGAACGCGACCAATCCCGAGGCGGGCATCAAGGTGATCGCCGGGACCGCCCGCAACATGGGCATCGAGGTCGTCGACTGAACTTTTCCCGGGCGGGGGAGGGTCGCCGCGCCATCGCGCCCGGCCCGCTCGCGCACTGGAATCCGAAACCCATCCCGCGGGAGTCCTTCCGGACGCACGCACCGCCAGGAGCCAACATGCCAAGAAAACACAGCAAGCGATACAACAGCGCCGTCAAGGTCGCTGACCTCACCAAGGATTATCCGCTCAAGGAAGCGGTTGAAATCCTCTCGAAGTTCCCCAAGGCCAAGTTCGACGAGACCGTCGAGCTCTCGTTCCGGCTCGGGGTCGACGCCACCTCCGGTGAGCAGAATGTCCGTGGCACCACGCCGCTGCCCAATGGGTCCGGCAAGAAGGTGCGCGTCCTCGTTTTTACCGATGATCCGCAGAAGGCCCTTGGCGCCGGCGCTGACTTTGCCGGCCTGCAGGACATGATGCAGAAGATCAACGAGGGCTGGCTCGACTTCGACGTCGCGATCGCGACGACCGAGGCGATGAAGCAGGTCCGCACGCTGGCGCGGGTGCTGGGTCCGAAGGGCCTGATGCCCAACCCGAAGGCCGGGACGGTCACCGACGACATCGCCGGTGGCATCAAGGCGGTGAAGGCCGGTCGCGTGGAGTTCAAGATGGACAAGACCGCCAACATCGGCGTGGGGGTGGGCAAGCGCTCCTTCACGCCGGCCCAGATCCTCGAGAACGCCGCGGCGGTGCTCGAGGCCGTGGGCAAGGCGAAGCCGAACACCTTCAAGGGCGGTCAGTTCATCAAGTCCGTCACGATTTCCTCGAGCATGAGCCCGAGCGTGCGGATCGCGTCCACCGAATTCAGCAAGTACTGAGGAGTCCGACCATGAGAGCCGAAAAACAATACCTGATTTCCGAGGTCGAGACCCACCTCAAGAAGAGCGAATACGTCATCCTGGCGAATTTCACCGGCGTGTCGGTGGCCGACACCGCGGACCTGCGCAAGAAGCTCGCGGTGGAGAAGGCGGAGTTCCACGTCGTCAAGAACAGCTCCCTGCGGGTGGCGGCGAAGTCGCTGGGCCTGCCGGAGTTCGAGGCCTCGCTCACCGGCCCGACCGCCATCGTCGTGGGTGGCAAGAACTCCCCCGGCGTCGCCAAGGTCCTGAAGACCTTCTTCAAGGAGAAGCAGAAGCTGCAGGTGAAGTCCGCCGTGCTGGGCAAGAAGCTGATTTCGGCCCAGGACGTCGAGGCGCTCGCCGAGATGCCCTCGCTCGATTCGCTCCGCGCCCAGCTGCTCGGCCTGCTCAACCAGCCGGCGGGCATGTTCGTGCGCGTCCTCAACGCCGCGCCGAGCGGCCTGGTCAACGTGCTCCAGGCCAAGGTGCGCGCCGCGGAGGCCAAGTAACCGCGACGGAGGGTGCGTCCTGCGCGCCCTCCTCCCTCTTTTCACCCACCAACCATTTCAGTGGCGCCCCGTCGTTCCGGCGGGCGCCCGTGAAAGCCCAACATCAATCGTCCAGCGCTAGGGGATACGTCTCTTAAACGTGCGGCATTCCCGCCGTCGCTAGCGCCGGTCAGGAGATCATCATGAGCAACATCACCAAGGAACAAGTCATCGAGTGGCTCTCCAGCCAGTCGGTTCTCGAAATCGCCGGTCTCGTCAAGGACCTCGAGGCCAAGTGGGGCGTCTCCGCCGCCGCTCCGGTCGCCGTCGCCGCGGCTCCCGCCGCCGGGGCCGCTGCCGCCGCCGCTCCCGCCGCCGAGGCCCAGACCGAGTTCACCGTCATCCTGAAGGAAGCCGGAGCGAACAAGATCGGCGTCATCAAGGAAGTCCGCGCCATCACCGGCCTCGGCCTCAAGGAGGCCAAGGACCTGGTCGAGGGTGCGCCGAAGCCCGTCAAGGAGAATGCTCCCAAGGCCGAGGCCGAGGACATCAAGAAGAAGCTCGAGGCGGCTGGCGCCAAGGTCGAGCTCAAGTAATCCAGCCGAGAAGCTTGGCGACTTCGCTCGCACAACTTCCCGCTTTGCCGGGACAGGCCGCGCCGGGGCGTGGCCTGTCCTTTGCCTTTTCTAGTTTCAACCCCGGGGTGGGCCGCCCCGCCCGATCCTCCGCCCGCTGAGGGCACTGCCGCGTCCTTTCCTGTCTCCTAATCTCCACTGGGAATTCCTCATGGCCGACCGTAACCACACCGAACGCGTCAACTTCGGCAAACTTCGCGAAGTGATTCAGCCGCCGAACCTGATCGAGATCCAGATCACGTCCTATCTCGATTTCCTGCAGAAGGGCATTCCCGAGAAGCAACGCAAGCCGCAGGGCCTCGAAGCGGTCTTCCGCGAGGTTTTTCCCATCCTCTCCTATGACGAGCGGCTGACCCTGGAGTACGTGTCCTACAGCCTCGGCGATCCGAAGAACACGGAGCTGGAGTGCCTGCGCGAGGGCATCACGTATTCGGTTCCCTTGTATGTGAAGCTCCGGCTGCGCGAGGAGGACTTCATCAAGGACGAGGACATCTACATGGGTGAAATCCCGATGGTGACCGAGCGCGGCTCGTTCATCATCAACGGCGCCGAGCGCGTCGTGGTTTCGCAGCTCCACCGCTCGCCCGGCATCGCCTTCGAGGTCACCCCGCACCCGAACGGCAAACCACTGCACTCCTTCCGCATCATCCCCGATCGCGGCACCTGGCTCGAGGTCCAGTTCGACAACAACGACCTGCTCTACGTCTACCTCGATCGCCGCCGTCGCCGCCGGAAGTTCCTGATCACGACGCTGCTTCGCGCCATCGGATACAGCTCCGACATCGACCTGCTCAACCTTTTCTACGAGATCAAGGACCTCAAGGTCTCCAAGGCGCTCGACATGGAGAACGTGTCGACCCTCGTGCTCGTCGAGGACGCCATCGATGCGCAGAAGGGCGTGGTGCTCGCGCGCGCGTTCGAGCCCCTGACCAAGGCGATCGTCCGCACCTTCGAGAAGCACGACATCACGACGCTCCGGGTCATCGACACCTCGGTGGACGAGGGTGCGATCATCCGGGCGCTGAAGAAGGACCCGACTCGCAACGAGGAGGAGGCGCTGAAGGAAATCTACAAGCGCCTGCGTCCGGGCGAGCCGCCGACCACGGCGAACGCCCGCGCCCTGCTCAAGCGCCTCTTCTTCGATCCGAAGCGCTACGACCTCGGCCGCGTCGGCCGCTACAAGGTCAACCAGAAGCTCGCCCTCAAGACCGACCTCGAGCAGCGCATCCTCGAGAGCGCCGACATCGTGGCGGCGACGAAGTACCTCGTGCGCCTGAAGCGCGGCATCGGCGTGGTCGACGACATCGATCACCTCGGTTCCCGCCGCGTCCGCACGGTCGGCGAGCTCCTCGCCAACCAATGCCGCGTCGGCCTGAGCCGCACCGAGCGCCTCGTGCGCGAGCGCATGACGATGTACGATCAAAGCGTCGATTCGATCACGCCGCAGAAGCTGATCAATCCCAAGGCGCTGACGACCGTCATCCGCGACTTCTTCGCGCGCAGCCAGCTGTCGCAGTTCATGGATCAGATCAACCCGCTGGCCGAGGTGACGCACAAGCGCCGCCTGTCCGCCCTCGGGCCCGGTGGTCTCAACCGCGAACGCGCCGGCTTCGAGGTGCGCGACGTGCATCCCTCGCACTACGGCCGGATCTGCCCGATTGAAACCCCGGAAGGCCCGAACATCGGCCTGATCAATTCGCTCTCCACCTACGCCCGGGTGAACGAGTTCGGCTTCATCGAAACGCCCTACCGGACGGTCAAGGAAGGCCGCGTGACCGACAAGATCGAGTATCTCACCGCCGACCAGGAGGAGCGGAAGATCATCGCCCAGGCCAACGCCGAGATCGACGACAAGGGCCATTTCGTCGGCAAGGTGACCGTGCGGCAGGACGGCAACTTCCTCGAGGTTCCGCCCGCCGACGTGCACCTGATGGACGTTTCGCCCAAGCAGGTCATCTCGATCGCGGCGGGAATGATTCCCTTCCTCGAACACGACGACGCCAATCGCGCCCTCATGGGTGCGAACATGCAGCGCCAGGGTGTGCCGTTGTTGCAGTCGGAGGCGCCGTTCGTCGGCACCGGCATTGAGGAGCGCGTCGCCCGCGACTCCAAGATTGTGCTCGTGGCCGAGGACGCCGGCGTCGTGGCCTCGGTGGACGCCAAGCGCATCGTCGTCACCAAGGACGGCGAGCTCCCCCGCAACCTCAAGAGCGACCCGAAGAACCACACCTACGTCTACGAGCTCCGCAAGTTCATGCGGTCGAACGCCGGCACCTGCTTCAACCAGAAGCCGATCGTGAAGCTCGGCCAGAAGGTGAAGGCCGGCCAGATCATCGCCGACGGTCCGTCCACGGACCAGGGCGAGATGGCCCTCGGCCGCAACGTGCTCGTGGCGTTCATGCCCTGGAACGGGTACAACTTCGAGGACGCGATCCTCATTTCCGAGAAGGTGCTCCGCGAGGACATCTTCACCTCGATCCACATCCAGGAATTCGAGGTCACCGCCCGCGACACCAAGCTCGGGCCCGAGGAAATCACGCGCGACATCCCCAACGTCGGTGAAGAGGCGCTGAAGAACCTCGATCACAACGGCGTCATCCGGGTCGGCGCCGAGGTCAAGCCGGGCGACATCCTCGTCGGCAAGATCACGCCGAAGTCGGAGACCGAACTCGCTCCCGAGGAAAAGCTCCTCCGCGCGATCTTCGGCGAAAAGGCGGCGGACGTGAAGGACACCTCGCTGATCGTGCCCTCCGGCGTCACCGGCATCATCATGGACGTCAAGGTCTCGTCGCGGATCGACAACCAGGAGGAGAAGCTCTCCCCGTCGGACCGCCGGCGCCAGGCCAAGCAGATCCAGGAGGAATATAAGACGCAGATGGACAAGCTGCGCGAGGGCCTCACCGAAGCGCTCTCGAACATCCTCCTCGGCGAGAAGATTCCGCTCGACGTGATCAACGGCGAAACCGGCGAGATCATCATCCCGGCCAACCGCAAGATCACCAAGACGCTGCTGCGCAAGCTCGCGGCGGTGTCGAAGCACGTGCAGATCGACCCGTCGCCGGTGCGCATCAAGATCATGGAGATCATCGGCTCGTTCCAGACGAAGTTCGACGAGCTGGAGACGGATCGGGAGCGCAAGATTGGCTCGATCGAGGCGGGCGAGGGCTCGGCCGACGGTGCCATCAAGCAGGTCAAGGTCTACATCGCCACCAAGCAGAAACTCGAGGTCGGCGACAAGATGGCCGGACGGCACGGCAACAAGGGCGTGGTCGCGAAGATCGTCCCCGAGGAAGACATGCCGTTCCTGCCGGACGGCACCCCGGTGGAAATCTGCCTGAACCCGCTCGGCGTGCCTTCGCGCATGAACGTCGGCCAGGTGCTCGAAACCCACCTCGGCTGGGCCTGCAAAAAGCTCGGCATCAAGGTGGCGACGCCCGTCTTCGACGGCATTCCCGAGAAGAAGGTGCGCGAGTACCTCAAGGAGGCCAAGCTTCCCGCCTCGGGCAAGAGCCCCCTCTACGACGGGCGCACGGGCGAAAAGATCGATCAGGAGGTCGTCGTGGGCTACATCTACATGATGAAGCTCAACCACCTCGTGTCGCACAAGATCCACGCGCGCGCGGTCGGTCCGTACTCCCTCGTCACGCAGCAGCCGTTGGGCGGCAAGGCCCAGTACGGCGGCCAGCGCTTCGGCGAAATGGAGGTCTGGGCGCTCGAAGCCTACGGCGCGGCGCACACGCTGCAGGAACTGCTCACCGTCAAGTCCGACGACGTGCAGGGCCGCACCAAGATCTACGAGTCGCTCGTCAAGGGCGACAACACGCTGCAAGCCGGCACCCCGGAGTCGTTCAACGTGCTCATCAAGGAAATCCAGTCCCTCGGCCTGGACATCAAGCTGCAGAAGCGCGACGCGCTGAGCTACGGCACCTGAGCCGCGGCGCGTCCTGTTCACCTTAGGAAATCAGCAGGGAGACCACACCATGATTCAACCCAACGACACCGCCGGCACCAACCGCGACCAAGCCCGCGAAGCCATCGGCCTCGAGGAAAGTGCGTTCGACTGCGTGTCCATCACCGTGGCGTCGCCGGAGACCATCCGCAAGTGGTCCAAGGGCGAGGTCAAGAATCCCGAGACGATCAACTACCGCACGTTCAAACCCGAGCCGGGTGGCCTCTTCTGCCAGAAGATCTTCGGGCCGGTGCGCGACTACGAGTGCGCCTGCGGCAAGTACAAGCGGATCAAGTACAAGGATGTCGTCTGCGACCGTTGCGGCGTCGAGGTGACGATCGCCCGCGTGCGCCGCGAGCGCATGGGCCACATCGAGCTCGCCGTGCCGGTGGCGCACATCTGGTTCCTCAAGTCGATGCCGAGCCGCCTCGGCCTGCTCCTCGACATGACCGCGCGCTCGCTCGAGCGCGTGATCTACTACGAGAACTACATGGTGATCGACCCGGGCAAGACCCCGCTCGAGCTGAAGCAGCTCCTGACCGACACCGAGTACCGCCAGGCCCTCGACGAGTACGGTGAGGATTCCTTCGTCGCCAAGATGGGCGCCGAGGCCGTGCGCGACGCCCTGGTGAAGACGGATCTCGAGGCGACGGTCGCCGAGCTGCAGGAGCAGATGCGGGCCACCAAGTCGAAACAGATCAAGAAGAAGCTCTCCAAGCGCCTGAAGGTCATCCAGGGCTTCATCCACTCGAAGAGCCGTCCGGAGTGGATGGTGCTCGAGGTGCTGCCCGTCATCCCGCCGGATTTGCGTCCCCTCGTGCCGCTCGAAGGCGGCCGGTTCGCGACCTCGGACCTCAACGACCTCTACCGTCGCGTCATCAACCGCAACAACCGCCTGCGGAACCTGATGCAGTTGAAGACGCCGGACGTGATCATTCACAACGAGAAGCGCATGCTGCAGGAGGCCGTCGACGCCCTGTTCGACAACGGGCGCCATGGCCGCCCGGTGACCGGCGCCGGCAACCGCCCGCTGAAGTCGCTCTCCGACATGCTCAAGGGCAAGCAGGGGCGTTTCCGCCAGAACCTGCTCGGCAAGCGCGTCGACTACTCCGGGCGCTCGGTCATCGTCATCGGTCCCGAGTTGAAGCTGCACCAGTGCGGCCTGCCGAAGAAGATGGCGCTCGTGCTGTTCGAGCCGTTCATCATCCGCCGCCTCAAGGAACTCGGCTTCGTGCACACCGTCCGCGGGGCCCGCAAGATGATCGAGAAGAAGTCGCCGGAGGTGTGGGACATCCTCGAGGAGGTCACCAAGGGCCACCCTGTGCTGCTCAACCGCGCGCCGACGCTGCACCGCCTCTCGATTCAGGCGTTCGAGCCGGTCCTGATTGAAGGCGAGGCCATCCGGATTCACCCGTTGGTCTGCACGGCGTACAACGCCGACTTCGACGGCGACCAGATGGCGGTCCACGTGCCGCTCTCCCTGGAGGCGATCATGGAGTGCAAGCTCCTGATGATGGCGACGTCGAACATCTTCTCGCCGTCGTCCGGCAAGCCCATCCTCACGCCTTCGCAGGACATCGTCCTCGGGGCATACTACCTCACCATCGAGCCGCGCAAGAAGCCGACGAAGGACCAGCGCGTCCCGCTGCTCAGCGGCCTGCAGGAAGTCCTCTACGCCAAGGCCGACGGCGCCCTGCGCATGCACGACTGGGTCGAGGTTCCGAATCCCGACTACGGTCGCGAGACCGTCTTCGGCGATGCGAAGCGCAAGGTGCTCCGCACCACCGTCGGCCGCGTGATCTTCAACGAGATCTGGCCCCGCGGGCTGGGCTTCGTGAACTTCCCCGTGCCAAAGGGCAAGCTGGGCGACCTGATCCTGCACACCTACAAGACGTCGGGCAACCAGGCCACGGTTGAGACCCTCGACAAGCTGAAGGAGCTCGGCTTCCAGACGGCGTTCCAGGCCGGCATCTCCATCGGAATCGACGACATGATCATCCCGGACTCCAAGAAGGAGATCGTCGCCGACTCGCGGAAGAAGATCGCCGAGGTCGAGGCCCAGTTCAACAAGGGCATCATCACCGACGGCGAGCGCTACAACAAGGTCGTCGACATCTGGACCAGCGCCACCGACCAGATCGCCAAGCAGGTGTTCGCCCGCCTCGAGAACAACGACGGCCGCCAGGAGGTGAACCCGGTGTACATCATGATGGACTCCGGCGCGCGCGGCAACAAGCAGCAGGTCCGCCAGCTGTGCGGCACCCGCGGCCTGATGGCCAAGCCCTCCGGCGAAATCATCGAGCGTCCCATCCTCTCCTCGTTCCGCGAGGGCCTGACGGTGCTCGAGTACTTCATCTCGACCCACGGCGCCCGCAAGGGTCTCGCCGACACCGCGCTGAAGACCGCCGACGCCGGCTACCTCACCCGCAAGCTCTGCGATGTGGCGATGGATGTCATCATTGCCGAGGACGACTGCGGTTCCCGTGACGGCGTCTGGAAGAAGGCCATCTTTGAAGGTGACGACGAAATCGTCGGCCTGAAGGAACGCATCATCGGCCGCTTCTCCAGCGACGATGTCTTCAATCCCATCAGCCCCACCGAGGTCCTGGTTGGTTCCGGTGAGCTGATCACCGAGGAGATCGCGACCCGGATCGACGAGCTCGGGATCGAGCGCGTCAAGGTCATGTCCCCCCTGACGTCCACGACGAAGGGTGGCATCGACGCCAAGTCCTACGGCATCAACCCCGCGACCAACAAGGTGGCCAAGATCGGTGACTCCGTGGGCATCATCGCCGCGCAGTCCATCGGCGAGCCGGGCACGCAGCTCACGATGCGTACGTTCCACATCGGTGGCGTCGCCTCCGGCGGTTTCAAGACCCCCGAAATCCGCGTGCGCTCCAGCGGCACCGTGAAGTACCGCGGCCTGCGTCTCGTCGAGACGGCGGATGGCGGCTCCATCGTGCTGAACAAGACCGGCACCATCCAGATCCTCGATGCCGAGGAGAAGGAACTCGAAGTCTACAACATCGTGGTGGGTTCCTTCCTCCACGTGGCCGACGCCGAGAAGATCGAGAAGGGGGCGGTCCTCGCCCAGTGGGACCCCTACAACGTCCCGGTGCTCTCCGAAAAGGGTGGCACGCTGGCCTTCAAGGACATGATCCCCGGTGTCACGGTGAAGCGCGAACTCGACGAATCGTCGGGTCGCATCGCCACCGTCGTCATCGAGCACAAGGAGGACCTCAATCCCCAGATCGAGGTGCGCGATTCCAAGAACAAGCCGCTGGCGGCCTATTCGATTCCGGTCGGGGCGCAGATCGCGGTGAACGAGGGCGACACCATCGCCCCCGGCGCCCTGCTCGCCAAGACGCCTCGCCAAGCTTCCAAGACCAAGGACATCACCGGCGGTCTGCCGCGCGTGGCCGAGCTTTTCGAGGCCCGCCGCCCGAAGGACGCGGCCGAGATGTCGCGCATCGACGGCATCGTGTCCTTCGAGGGCACGGTGCGCGGCAAGCGCAAGCTCGTGGTGAAGAACGACGAGACGAGCCAGGAAGAGGAACACCTGATCGCGACCGGGAAGCACATCATCGTGCAGCCGGGCGACGTGGTGCACAAGGGACAGCACCTGACCGAAGGTGCCGCCGACCCGCATGAAATCCTCGAGATCCTCGGCCCGTCCGCCCTCTACGACTTCCTGATCTCGCAGGTCCAGGAAGTGTACCGCCTGCAGGGTGTGACCATCAACGACAAGCACATCGAGATCATCATCCGGCAGATGCTCCGCAAGGTTCGCATCACCGATCCGGGTGACTCGGAGTACTTCTGGGGCGAGCAGGTCGATCGCGCGGCGTTCCTGGCAGACAACCGGCGCATCGAGGAAGCCGGCGGCAAGCCGGCCGAGGCCGAGCCGATCCTGCTGGGTATCACCAAGGCCTCCCTGGAAACCGAGAGCTTCATCTCGGCGGCCTCCTTCCAGGAGACCACGCGCGTCCTGACCGACGCGTCGACCCTCGGCAAGGTGGACATGCTCAAGGGCTTCAAGGAGAACGTGATCATGGGCCACCTGATCCCGGCCGGCACGGGCCTGCCGTCGTACAAGCAGCTCAAGATCACGTTGCCGTTTGGCGCCGAACTGCCGGTCGACGAGCCGAAGCCGGCCGAAGCGACCGCGAGCTGATCGCAAAATCCTGGCATCCACTTCAAGGCCGCGGGCTGGTCCCGCGGCCTTTTTCTTTTACCCGCGGGGCCACCAACGCAAACCGCTGGTTTTTGTGCTCTCTCTGCAATTTGCCCTTGTGTTGGCGAGGCAAGTTGACACGTTTTTCATCCCTCCCGCCAAAAACCGAATGTCGAGCCTAGCTCCATTCGGTTTTACGCCCGCTCGAAAGAGCGGGCGGTTTTTTTTGGGGGTGAGCCGAGTTCTGGAGCTACTCGGTTGGCGCAGATCAGTTGGGAATAAGGGATGACGTCGGTTGGTGGCGCGTGTCCCACAAGGCAGTCCAAGATGGCCACCGGCCCGTTGCTCTTCCAGCTGCTTGGGTATCTTCGCCATGACCCCGCACCCCTTGTTGCTGGTCGAAGACCAAACCGTCGTAACGGTAGCGGGCCGGTTCTTGGTTTGCTGACGCGAAGCAGGCATCACCGAAGGCGGTAGCCGGCACAGGCCCACGCCAACTGAGGGGGGAACCGGACTCATGTCTGTGCCGTGGACTCCATGCGTTGGTGCGGACCGGCCGGATTACAAAGATGTAATCACGCGGTCACGAAGTCGTGCGCTGCCTGGGCGCATAGTCGGGGGGTTACGTCACCCGAACCTGACAACCTCAACCTAGAAAATGTAATGAAATCCTGCCGTTTCCTGCTCGTGGCCACGCTCGGAGGGCTCGCTGCGACTTCCGCCCACGCCATCCCTGCATGGTCCCGCTCCGAAGCCACCGCGTGTTCGAGCTGTCATGCAACGCCCACGTGGCAACTCACCAATGTCGGTCTCGACTTCCTGAAGAACGGGCACCGCAACGATCCCTTCAAGCACAACAACAACGCGATGAAGTGGGACAACTACTTCAGCCTGCTGTGGAAGGCCCGGGCTTGGAACGATCGGCTTGACGACGCAAGGACCGGCAACGCCAACACGCAGCGGCCGAGCACCAACTTCGAGCAACACTCCTTTGCGCTCTATACCGGCGGCTCCCTCGCTGAGCGGTTCTCTTACTTTACCGAGATCTACCTGAGTGAAAACACCGGAGCTACCTCCGGTGGAAACATCGGGCAGGGCGACGCCGCGCGCAAAAAACTTGCCGAGGCGTTTCTCCAATACAATCACCCGATCGCACCCGACACGTTTCTGGCGGTGCGCGGTGGCGAAATTCTCCCGGCGATTCTCCACGTGTTCGGGGTGGGGGCCCGCTCAATCGAACAGCGCCCGGTGGTGTTGAACGACGCACTGGCCGGCAGCCTCAATACGTACCGCCCCTTCAGCCGCCAGCAGGGCGTCGATGCGACCCTGACCGGCAAGCACTACGAGGTCAGTGTCGGCATGGTCAACGGTTCGGACACCTCGACCACGAATTCCTGGGATGCAGACAGTCACAAGGATCTCTACGTGTCCGGCATCTACAACTTCGATGAACACGAGTCCGGCGCGGGCGTCTTCCACTACGACGGCCAGTTTACCAACTACACGGTAAAGCAGGATTTCAGCACGCCGATTCTGTTCCGAAACGACTTCTATCGCACGGGATTGTTGGGCCGCTTCATCCGCGACAAGTGGCGGATCGTCGGCACCTACTTCGTGGGAGAGGAGATGATTTCCGCGGCGAAGGCCAAGGCAAAGAACGTCGGCTACTATCTGCTGGCCGACTACAATTTCTCGGATCGGATCGGTATCTTCGGCCGCTATGATCGACTGGATCCCAACAAGGACCTGAGCCGGAACGAAACCTCCCAGGTCATTTTCGGTGGCAACGGCCTCCTCTACGCCACCCTGAAGAGCGCCGCCCGGCTCTCGATCGAATACTCGATTCGCGAGACCTATCTCGGT
Organism: Verrucomicrobiota bacterium; assembly: GCA_016222805.1. Lineage (GTDB taxonomy): Bacteria > Verrucomicrobiota > Verrucomicrobiia > Opitutales > Opitutaceae > ER46. The sequence continues at coordinate 153,385 of JACRQG010000007.1, forward strand.
GGCACGATCTCGGCGGCCGGCACAACGAAATACAAGGACCACCGGATTTACACCCAGCTCACCTGGGGGTTCTGAGCCGCTCCCTTTGTCGCAGGTCAGGTTGTATGGTCTGCCAGCGCGGTTTGGTCACCGCGCTGGCTTTTTGCTGAACCGCTTTCCGCGGCCCCCGTCGAACAAGAAATGCGATGGAATTCCCAAGGACGGAAAACCCTTCCTCGTCGCCAACGTCTGGCCTTCCATCCATGGCTAACGCGATGCGCATCCTGGTCGTCGAAGATGAGCGCAAGGCTGCCGACTACCTGAAGAAGGGACTTTCGGAGTCAGGCTTCGTTGTCGACATCGCCCATCGCGGAGAGGACGGGCTGCATCTGTCGCTGACCGAGTCCTATGACCTGATCGTGCTGGATGTGATGCTTCCAGGCTGCGACGGCTGGTCGATCCTGACCGCGTTGCGCACGTCCGGCCGGACGACCCCCGTGCTTTTCCTGACGGCGCGCGACAGTGTGCCGGACCGGGTGAAAGGCTTGGACCTGGGGGCCGACGATTACCTGGTAAAGCCCTTCGCCTTTTCCGAGTTGCTGGCGCGGATTCGGACCATCCTCCGGCGCGGCCCCAGCCGGCAGAGCGACGTTTTTCAGATCGCGGATCTCGAGATCAACCTCCCGCGGCATCGAGCCTCCCGTGGCGGTCAGCGACTGGATCTGACTCCGAAGGAGTTTGCCCTGCTGGCGCTGCTGGCCCAGCGCAAAGGAGAGGTGCTGTCGCGAACCCTCATCGCCGAGCAGGTCTGGGAAATGAATTTCGATAGTGACACCAACGTGGTCGATGTCGCCATCCGCCGCCTACGGGCAAAGGTGGATGACGGCTTTCCGCGACCGTTGCTGCATACGGTGCGCGGAGTCGGTTATGTCCTTGAAGAACGCTGAAGCTACTCCACGTCCGCCCGCCTGGTCGTTGGCGAACCGACTTACCCGGCACTATGTTTTGTCTGCGGTGATCATTCTGGGGCTGGCGGTGTTCACGCTGCATTGGACGCTGGAACGCTCCCTCGATGCCCGGGATCGGGCACAAGTACTGAGCAAGGTGCAGGTGCTGCAGACGCTCTTGCGGGAGCACTTTGACAAGCCGGAAATCCTGATCAGCGAGATCGAGCACGAGGCGGCGGAGAATCAGGCGCTCAGGTACTATCTGCGCATCCTTGATGCGCAGGGGGTGACCTTAATGGAAACGACTGGAATGAGGCAGGTTCTGCCGCCTTCCATCTTTCCGCCGGCGGCTCCTGTGGCCATAACGCGATTTGCTGGCGGGAGTGGCGCCTTGTTCGAGCACCAGACCTTTCTACTTGCATCGGTCGAGGCGATTGCCGGTGGAGGACCTTCGCGGAAGCGTAGTCTGCAGGTGGGCTTGGAACTCACGCCCACGATCGTCTTGATTGAGAGCTACCACCGCGTGTTGCTGGCGGTGCTGGTGGGGGGCGCGGCGCTGATGGGATTGGCCGGCTGGGTGATCGCCCGTCGAGGCGTCCGGCCCCTGTGGGATCTGGCGGACGCGACGCGGAGAGTCACCGCCAGCCGGCTGAGCGAGCGGGTGAGCGGCCAGCAGTGGCCCGCTGAACTCGGCCACCTGGCCGGTGCCTTCGACGAAATGCTGGTTCGTCTCGAGGATTCATTTCGGCGCCTGACGGACTTTTCCTCCGACCTTGCGCACGCGTTGCGCAATCCCATCAACAACCTGCGGGGAGAAGCTGAGGTGGCGCTGGCGCGCGCACGTAGCACCGAGGAGTACCAACAGGTGCTGGCCTCAAGTCTCGAGGAACTCGAGCGACTCTCTCGGATGATCGACGGACTGTTGTTTCTGGCCCGGTCCGATGATGCCCGCGTCGCCATCCAGCGGGTAACGCTCAAGGCCCGGCGCGAACTCGAAGCGGTGCGCGAGTTCTACGACGCCGTGGCTACAGAGGGAAAGGTGACGCTGCGTTGCGAAGGCGAAGCGGCGTTTCAGGGCGATCCGATGCTGGTTCGACGGGCGGTGAGCAACCTCGTGGGCAACGCACTTAAGCACACCCCGCCTGGAGGGAACGTCGTCGTAACGGCTCGGGAGGAAGAAGGGGGAGGCGCGGAGATTTCCGTGCGCGACGATGGGGCTGGCATTCCTGCCGAGCTGCTGCCGCGAGTATTCGAGCGCTTCTTCCAAGTGGACAAGTCCCGCGACCTGACCGCGAAAGGAGCGGGTCTGGGCCTCGCCATTGTCCAGTCGATCATGCGGCTGCACGGTGGAGAAGCCAGGGTGGAGAGTGTCCTCGGCCGCGGGACTACCGTCACGTTGCGTTTTCCAGGGTCCAGGCATCCGGTGTCGTGAAATTGTAATCTGTCGGTCACCCTCTGGCAGGCTTGTGCTGCTAGGATGGCTGCATGAAGGCGCATACCGGAGCTGGTGAAGGGGAAGGTGGCATGGAGTCAGGAGACATTGACTTGATGCGTCGGCCGGCCGTATCGGCCCTGTTGCGTGCGGCGTGGTTCCCGCGGATCGTGCAATGGCCACTGCTGGTGTTGTTCCTCTCCTTCATCGTGGTGGGTTGGGGGCTGCTTCCGCCCGCTGGCGTGAACGACAAGCTGTATGCCCGTTCCAACCTGGTTACCCTCGTGGTCTGGGGAATCTGGTGGCCCTTGATGGTCTGGGGAGCCTTTTGGTTGGGGCGGGCATGGTGCCTGGTCTGTCCGCTCGAACTGGTCAACAACCTTGGCGAGCGCGCGGCCTCGCGGACCGGGCGGAGCGCGCCGTCTCTGCCGCGGCACCTGGCCGGCGGAGCGGTCATCCTCGTGCTCTACTTCGGCCTCCAGATGCTCGTACCCGGGGCGGGCCTGCACCGCACGCCGGCGTACACCGCATGGTTCCTTCTCGGCTTGGTGACGTTGGCCCTGACGGTCGGGTTTGTCTGGCGTGACCGGGCGTTTTGTCGCGGGTTCTGCCCGGTGGGACTGCTCCTCGGAACCTACGGTCGCGGCGGCATGGTGGCCGTACGTCCGGCACCCCACCAACCTGCCGGGGCTCCTGCTGGTCCCGATGTCCGAAGCTGTCCAAGCCTGCTTCATCCTTCGCGGCTTTCTGACAATGCCGACTGTCTCGTCTGCACGCACTGTTTCAAGCAGGCTCCCGCGGGTTCGATGCGGTTATTGCTGCGCCGGCCGTTCTCTGCGACTGACCAGCGGGAGTCGCTCGCCTCCTGGCCTGTCACGGGATTCGTGATGGTCGCGTCCGGCTTTGTCAGCAGCGAGCTCTGCTCCGAGTGGGCGGCGGCCAAGAAGGTGTATCTCGCCGCTCCCAAATGGGCGACGGCGCAGGCTGGCTGGCAGGCCGGTGCCGGCTGGATCGAAGGCGTCTGGACGCTGCTGGTCGTGCCGGGGTTGATCTGGCTGGTGCTGGGCGGAATACTGCGACTGGCCGGAGAGAAGGCGCCGCTGCCGGAGCTGTGGCGGCGCATTGCCCTACCGGTGGCGGTCGTGGTGGCGGCCGGGCATTTGAGCAAGGGACTCGCGAAACTCATCTCCTGGGTACAGTTCCTTCCAGGCGCGATCAGCGATCCGGCGGGCAGGGAAACCGCGCGGGCGATCACACACCACAAGGTCACGGCGCCGGCTCCCGTACTCAGCGTGCAGACGGCCTCTTGGGCGGGTGTGGCCCTGGTGGCGCTGGCGCTAATCGTAGCGGTGCGGGAGTACCGGCTGGCCCGGCCGGAGGCCCCTGGGATTCAGCGCGGTGCCTGGCCGCTCGCCACCTTGGCCGGCGGCTACGGCTTCGTCATCGCGGGTTGGAATTGATTGCCGACGCTCGGTCGCAGGGACGCAAGAGGAGCCGTTGAACCAGGTCAGCGACGGTGAATTTCTCCAGTCAGCTCCCGCAGACGCGCTTCGACTTCTGCCAAGACTTTCCGGCCGGCGGCGGTGGTCCGGTAGGGGCAGGCCTCCTTGGAGGCGCGCCGGGCATGCTTCTTCACCCGGGCGAGCCAGCCGAGTTTTTCCATCCGTGCCAGCAAGGGGTAGAGCGTGCCGGGACTGACCCGGTAGCCGTGTTCCCGCAGTTCCTCCAGCATCCAGTGGCCGACAATCGGGCCCTCCTCCGCATGGTGCAGGATGTGCACCTTCCAGAGTGGGCGGAGGATCTCGCGTTCCAGGGCTTGCTCGTTCATCGATGTCGGAGACAGATTACGACAGTCGTAATAGGTCTCTGTGCGGAGACGGGAAGGAAAATGCGTCGTCTGGGCAGGAACTGCTTGTCTTCACGGTCTCCCGTGTAACCAATCCGGCACGCGTTCGTCTGTGCCCCGACCCCCGTCCAGCCTCCCGGCATGAATTTCCTGCAACTCGCCCTGCGTCGTCCCCTCACGGTTCTCGTCCTAGTCATCGCAGTCGCCCTGGCGGCCGGGCTCGCCGTCCAGCGGATGTCGCGCGACATCTTTCCGCCGCTCGGCGTCCCGACCATCTATGTCGCGCAGCCCTTCGGCGGCATGGACCCGGCCCAGATGGAGGGATACCTGACTTATCGGTACGAGTACCACTTCCTCTACATCGCGGGCATCTCGCACGTGGAGTCGAAGTCCATCCAGGGGGCTTCGATCATGAAGCTCCAGTTTCACCCGGGCACCGACATGTCGCAGGCGCTTTCCGAGGTGATCGCCTACGTCAACCGCTCCCGCGCCTTCATGCCGCCGGGCACACCCGCGCCGTTCGTCACCCGCTTCGATGCCGGCAGCGTCGCCGTCGGTTACCTGGTCTTCTCGACCACCAATCCCAACCGCACGCTCGGAGAGATGCAGGATCAGGCGCTCAACCGCGTCCGCCCGTCCTTTGCGACGCTGCCGGGCGTGTCGGCCCCGCCGCCCTTCGGCGGCAGTTCCCGCGGCATCATCGTCAACGTCAACCCGGAGCGCATGCGCTCCTACGGCCTCTCGCCCGACGAAATCGTGCAGGCCCTGGCCGAAGCCAATCCCATCAGTCCCTCGGGCAACATGAACCTCGGGGACAAGTATCCGATCGTGGAGATGAACTCGATCGTGAAGAACCCGAAGGACCTTGAGGCCGTGCCGCTCAAGCGCGGGGCCGGCGGCGCCGTGTTTGTCCGCGATGTGGCCACGATCGAGGATGCCTCCGACGTTGTCACCGGCCACGCGCTCGCCAACGGACTCCGCACGGTCTACCTGCCGGTCACGAAACGCGGCGACGCCTCGACGCTCGAAGTGGTGCGCCTGGTGAAGGAGAACATCCCCGAGTTCCAGAAGATCCTGCCCGACGATATCAAGGTCAGCTACGTCTTCGACCAGTCGCCGGTGGTGAATCGCTCGATTCAGGACGTGCTCAAGGAAGGCGGCTTTGGCGCCCTGCTGACCGGCCTGATGGTGCTGCTCTTCCTGCGCGACTGGCGCAGCGCCTTCATCGTGGTGATCAACATTCCGTTGTCGCTGCTCGCCGCGGTCTTCGCCCTCTGGATCACGGGGCAGTCGATTCACCTGATGACGCTGGGCGGACTGGCGCTGGCGATCGGCATCCTGGTCGACGAGTCGACGGTCGCGGTGGAGAACATCCACGCGCACATCGCCCGCGGCGATTCGGTGGCGCGGGCGGCGCTCGAAGGCACGCGCGAGACGGCGCTGCCGCGGCTGCTCGCGATGTTGTGCATCCTGGCGGTCTTCATCCCCGCCTTCTTCATGGTGGGTTCCGCGAAGGCGCTCTTCGTGCCGATGGCGCTCGCGGTCGGCTTCTCGATGATCGCGTCGTACCTGCTGTCGAGCACGCTGGTGCCGATCCTGTCGGTCTGGTTCCTGCGCGGCCACGGCGCGGAGATTCACGAGGCCTCCTATTTCGGCCGCATGCAGCGGGCCTACGCCGGCCTGCTGCGCGGATTCGTGACCCTGCGCTGGCCGCTGGCCATCCTCTACCTGGCGGTCTGCGGCGGGGTCATCTGGGGCGTGGGCGGCCGGCTCGGCACGGAGATCTTCCCCAAGACCGACAACGGCCAGTTTGCCCTCCGTCTGCGGGCGCCGAGCGGCACGCGGGTCGACAACACCGAGGCGCTCGCCAAAAAGGTGCTGGAGACCATCGCCCGCGAGGCGGGCGGGGTCGACAGGATCGAGGTCTCCATCGGCATGGTCGGCGTGCACAATTCGAGTTTCCCGGTGAACCTCGTGCATCTCTGGAACGGCGGCCCCGAAGAGGGCTGGCTGGCGGTGCAGTTCAAGCCGGGCACCGGCCTCCGCATCGAGGCGTTCAAGGAGAAGTTGCGCGGCATCTTCGCCCGGGAGTTTCCCGACGTGCGTTTTTCGTTCGAGCCGCAGGACATCGTGGCGCGGGTCATGAGCTTCGGCTCCCCGACGCCGATCGAAATCGCCATCAGCGGCTCTTCGCTGCCGGTCAGCAAGGAGTACGCCGACCGCATCATCGAGCGCCTGAAGGCGATTCCGTACCTGCGGGACATTCAGATCGCGCAGACGCTCGATTACCCGACGGTTGCGGTGAACGTCGATCGCGAGCGCGCCGGCCTGCTCGGGGTGCGCATCTCCGACGTGACGCGCTCGCTCGTCGCCGCGACGACCTCGAGCCGTTTCACCACGCCCATCTTCTGGGCCGATCCGGGCTCCGGCATCAGCTTCAACGTGCAGGTGCAGATTCCGGAGGCGAAGACGACCACGCTCGAGGATCTCGGCAACGTGCCGGTCAAGGCGGCCGCCGGCGAGGACGCCGTGCTCCTGCGCAACCTCGCCACGATCACCCAGGGAACGGCGCCGGGCACCTACGAGCGTTACAACGTCGCCCGGCTTCTGAGCATCACCGCCAACATTCACGGTTCCGACCTTGGCACGGCGTTGCGCGGCATCCGGCAGGCGGTGGCGCAGGCCGGCGCGCCGCCCGAGGCGCGGACGAAGGTCGACTACCGCGGCCAGGCGATTCCACTCGGTCAGCTCATGGACGGTTTTCGTTCGGGTCTGATCATCGCCGTCGTCGTGATTTTCCTGATGATCATGGCGAACTTCCAGTCGGTGCGCCTGGCGGTCGCGGTCATCTCCACCGTGCCGGCCGTGTTGTCGGGTGTGGTACTGACGCTCTGGTTCACCGGCACGACGCTCAACATCCAGTCGGCGATGGGCGCCATCATGGCGGTGGGGGTCGCGGTCGCGAATTCGATCCTGCTGGTGACCTTCGCCGAACAGACGCGCGTCAAACGGGCCGATCCGGTGGCCGCGGCCATCGAGGGTGGCAGCAGCCGGCTGCGGCCGATTCTCATGACCAGCTTTGCCATGATCGCCGGCATGATGCCGCTCGCCCTCGGCCTCGGCGAGAGCGGCGACCAGACGGCTCCGCTCGGTCGTGCCGTCGTCGGCGGGCTCGCCTTCGCGACGGTGGCCACCCTCCTGGTGCTGCCCAGCGTCTTCACCCTCCTGACGTCCCGGACGGTTCGCTCTCCGTCCCTGGATCCGGATGACCCGGCGAGTTCCCACTATTCCCAGTCCCGCACTTCTTGATGCCTCCCGTGACCACCCCCGCCATGACTTCCTCCCGTTCTCTCGCGCTCAGCGCGGTCGTGCTTTGCGCTGCGGTCGCCCACGGCGCCCAACCCGCTCCCGAGGTGCCGGTCACCAGCCCGCGGCGTGGCGACATCCACCGGTTCGTCACGCTGCCCGGTTCGCTCCGCGCCAACCAGCAGGTGACGCTGCACGCGAAGGTCCCCGGCTATCTCAAGGCGATCAAGGTCGACAAGGGCGACGCGGTGAAGGCGGGCCAGTTGCTGGCGGAACTTGATCTGCCGGAAATCACCGCCGAACGCGCCCGCCACGACGCCGAGGTGCGGCTCGCGCAGGCCGAGTTGAATCGCATCAAGGCGGCCCAGGCCAAGGCCCCCGACCTTATCACGCCGCAGGCGGCCGATACCGCCAACGCGCGGCTCGCGATGGCCCAGGCGGCCTTGCGCCAGAGCGACGCGCTCCTGCGGTACGGCCGGGTCACGGCCCCGTTCGCCGGCGTCATCACAGCACGGTTCGCCGACCCGGGCGCGTTTGTCCCGGCGGCGACGGCGGGCGGCAATCCGGCGGCGGCGGCAGTGGTGGCGCTTTCCGATTACTCCGTCGTGCGTGCGCAAGTCGCGGTGCCCGAGATCGAGGCTGCGCGCATACAGCTCGGCCAGCCCGTGATCATTGGCTCGGATGCCCTGCCCGGGCGCACCTTCCGTGGCGTCGTGGCGCGCCACGCCGGCGCACTCGACGAGAAGACGCGCACACTTTCGGTCGAGGCCGATTTTCCCAATGCCGACGGCACCTTGCGCCCGGGCATGTATGTGAACGCCCGCGTCGGGGTGGAACTGCATCGCAACACCCTGCTGGTGCCGGCGGCGGCGTTGGTGCGGGAGAAGGCGGCGGGTTTCCTGTTCCTGCTGGTCGATGGCAAGGCCAGCCGGGTGCCGGTGAAGTACGGATTCAACGATGGCACGTCGGTCGAAATCCTGGAGGGCGTCGCCGAAAACGCGCGCGTGCTGGTCCCGGGCAAGATCGCGCTGACCGCGGGTCAGGCCGTGACGGCGGTGGAGGCGAAATGAAGGCCATGAGCGTGATCGGTTTCCCCTGCGGCTTTCGACTGGAGGGCGCGGCGAGGGCCTTTGGCCTTCGCGCAGGACTGGCGTTGCTGGGTGCGGCCGCGGGGTGGGCCGGCGAACCCACGCCGACCAATATCGACCTGGCGACCGCGCTGAAACTCGCCGGCGGCAGCAACCTCGAGGTGGAGATTGCCCGGGCCAAGGTCGCCGAGGCCAGGGCGGCCAGCGAGTCAGCCCGTTCCCGCTTCTTGCCCTGGCTGGCGCCGGCGATCGTGGTGCGCCGGCACGACGCCAATGTCCAGGCGGTGAACGGTCCCGTGATCGATGCGGACAAGCAGTCCTTGTCGGCGGCCATCGGGGTCAACGCGCAGTTTGATCTGGGGGAAACTTACTTCCAGAACCTCGTGGCCAAGCAAGTGGTGCGCAGCAGCGAGGCCGCGCTGGCGGGGCGCACGCGAGAGACGGTCCTGCGGGCCGCCACGGCGTACTTTGAGCTGGCGCGCCTGCGGGCGGCAGTGACGGCGGCGGAGGAATCGGCCCGGGTCGTGGCGCGGCATCTGGAGCAGGTGACGGCGACGGTGACGGCAGGACTGACCTTCCAGGGCGATGCGGCCCGCGTGCGGGCGGCCTACGAACGGGCGGAGTTGACGACCACGCGGTTGCGCGCGGAACAGCGGATCGCGGCGGCGCGCCTCGCCGAAATCCTGCGGCTCGATCCTGCGGTGGATCTCGTGCCGGCGGAAACCGAACTGGCGCCGATCGTCCTTCTGGACAGCGGGGATTCGCCCGGGCCCCTCATTTCCCGGGCCCTGGCGGTCCGACCTGAATTGGATGAAGCCGCGGGGCGACTCGAGGTCGCCCGCACGCAGCGGCGCAGTGCCACGGTGGGACCCTGGATTCCGACGGTCGGAGCCCAGGCCACGTTGGGCGGCCTCGGAGGCGGCCCCTCCGGTTCGACCGTGACCCGTGATTGGGGCTACAGTGGCGACTACGGGATTGGCCTCAGTTGGCGGGTGGGCCCGGGTGGTTTGCTGGATGAGAACCGAAAGCGCGAGACGGCGGCCCGGGAAAGGCAGGGGGAACTCGACCTCGAACGCGTGCGGGATGCGATTCGACGCCAGGTGGTGGAGCAGCACACGCGGGTGCGCGCGCTCAAGACCCAGGTCGATTTCTCCCGAAAGGCCCTCGAAGCGGCGGAAATGACCGCTCGCCTCTCGCGGCAGCGCCGGGAAGTAGGGGTCAGCCAGGTGCTGGAGGATTTGCAGGCGGAGGAGGAACTGGCGAGGTCGCGACGCGAGTACCTGACGATGCTGGCTGAGCACAATCAGGCGCAGTACGCCCTGAAGTTCGCGGTCGGAGACTGAGGGAGCTTCCCGCAAAGTTTGCGCGGAGCTTGGCAAGTGCTGCGCAGCGGCATAGACTGGCGTTTGCCATAGTTTCTCCGGCCCCCACAGCCATGATTCTTCCCACTGAACCTACCGTTTCCAGTCGCGCCGCCCCCCTCGCGCTGGATCTGATCCGCAAGTACTCGATTCCCGGGCCGCGCTACACCTCCTACCCCCCGGCGACTCAATTCACCGCCGACCTCCCGACGGTGCGACTGGAAGATGCTATTGCGGAGGATAATGCGCCGGGAGCGGGTCCGGTCTCCCTGTATTTTCACCTGCCGTTTTGCGAGACCCGGTGCTGGTTTTGTGGGTGCAACACCGTGATCACGCGGCGACGGGATGCCGCCGGGGAGTATCTCGACGACTTGGCGCGGGAAGTGAAGCTGACCGCGGCGCGGATGGACCGGACGAGACCGGTGACCCAGGTTCACCTGGGCGGTGGCACCCCGACCTTCTTTCCCCCGGATCAACTGCGGCGCCTGGGAGCCCTGCTCCGGGAGTACTTCCAAATCGCCCCGGACGCGGAGTTCAGCGTGGAAGTGGACCCGCGGCGACTGACGGAAGAGCACGTGGTGGCCCTGCATGAGATTGGGGCCAACCGGGCTTCACTCGGGGTTCAGGACACCGATTCCCGGGTGCAGTTGGCCATTCATCGCTTCCAGCCGCACCACCTGAACCAGCGGGCGTTCGAGTGGATGCGGGGCCACGGTTTCGAGTCGGTCAATGTCGACCTGATCTTCGGGCTGCCGTTGCAGAAAGCCGAGGGCTTCTCGCGGACGATCGAGGATGTGCTGGCGCTCAGCCCGGACCGGCTGTCGGTGTTCAGCTATGCGCATGTGCCGTGGATCAAGCCGGCCCAGCGGATCTTCGATGATCGCGGACAGCTGCCGACGGCGGAGGAGAAGCTCGCGATGTTCGCGCTGGCCCACGAAAAGCTGACGGCCGCCGGGTTTGTGGACATCGGGCTCGATCATTTTGCCCGGCCGGACGACTCGCTGGCGGTGGCGCAGCGTTCCGGGACCCTGCACCGGAACTTCCAGGGATATACGACGCAGGCGGGGGCGTCGCTCTACGCCTTTGGGATCTCCTCAATCTCGTCCACGGCAAACACCTACCGGCAGAACCACAAGGCGCTGTTGGAGTGGCGGGCCTCGCTCACGGCCGGGGAGCTCCCGGTGGAGCGAGGGCTGCGTCTGACGGAGGAGGACCAGCGCCGGCGCACGATTATCATGCGTCTGATGTGCGATCGCCGCCTGGACTATTCCGTGCTGTCACGATTGCTCGGATTGGACTTCGCGGCGACCTATGCCGCCGACCTCGGCCGCCTGGAGGACTTGCGAGAGGACGGGCTGATTCGCTTTTCGCCGCAGGGCCTCGAGGTGACGCCGGTGGGCATTCCCCTGCTGCGCGTGATCGCGATGCGGTTCGACCCGTTGTTTACCGCCGCCCCGCGGCGTCACGCGCAGGCAATCTAGGACCGGTTTGCTTTTTCGGTAGCCGCGCTTCAGCCGAAGGCAAAAGCGCGGCTACGGAAGCACGGAGAGCGTCCTACGTCAGTGACAGGCGCCGCAGCCGAAGCGCGTTGGCGACGACGGTGATGGAGCTGAGGCTCATCGCCACCCCGGCAAACATCGGGTTGAGCAGCCAGCCGGTGAAAGGAAACAGGGCTCCGGCCGCGAGCGGCAGGCCGGCCAGATTGTAGGCGAAGGCCCAGAAGAGGTTCTGCTTGATGGTCCGCAGCGTCGCCCGGCTCAGGTGCACGGCACGCACGAGGGCGGCCAGATCGCCTTGGACGAGCACAAGGCCGGCACTGTGCATCGCCACATCCGTGCCGGTGCCCATGGCGATGCCGACGTCGGCGGCGGCGAGTGCCGGCGCGTCGTTGAGCCCGTCCCCGGCGAAGACCACCCCGTGCTCGTCCGAGCGATGGCTGCGGACGAGTTCCTGCTTTTGGGCCGGGGTGACCGCGGCATGGTAGCCGTCCAGCCCGAGCTGGGTGGCCACCGCCCGGGCCGTCGACTCCCGGTCGCCAGTGACCATGATCACCCGGAACCCCAGTCGCTGGAGTTCGCGAATCGCCGCCGGGGTGGTGGCCTTGACCTCGTCGGCGAGCGCAATCGTGCCGATTCGTTCTCCCTCGACGGCGACGGCCACCAGCGTCGCGGTGGCAAATGCTCCGACATCATGGACGGCCCGGGACACCTCCACCAGGCGACCCTCGATCCGCGCACGCACCCCGAATCCGGGCTCCACGGCGAAATCGGTCGCGATGGGAAGAGCCAGTCCCCGCTCCTGGGCGGCGCGGACGATTGCGCGGGCGAGAGGATGTTCGCTGGCGGATTCCGCTGCCGCGGCGTAGGTCAGCAGTTGCGCCTCCCGTGCCGATGCGGCCGGGCTGGAGGCCGGAGTTTCGCCCGTGCCGGAGAGTTCAAGTCCGACCACCCGGGGATGTCCGGCCGTGAGCGTGCCGGTCTTGTCGATCAGCAGGGTGCGCACCCGGGCAAGGCGCTCAAGGGCAGCGGCGTCCTTGACCAGCACGCCAGCCTGGGCGCCGCGGCCGATGGCGGTTACCAAGGCGACCGGCGTGGCCAAGCCAAGGGCGCAGGGACAGGCGATGATCAGAACGGCGACGGCGTTGATGAGGCCGAAGACCCAGCCGGGTGCCGGCCCGGCGATCGTCCACACCAGGAAGGTGACGGTGGCAATCGCGAGGACGATGGGAACGAACACCGCGGAGACCCGATCGGCGAGGCGCGCGATCGGCGCTTCGCTTTCTTGGGCTTCCTCGACCAGGCGCACGATCTGCGCGAGCAGGGTGTCGCGGCCAATCCGTTCGGCCCGGAAGGTCAGGGTCCCGGTGGTGTTCAGGGTGCCCGCATGGACCGGGCTGCCGCTGGCCTTCTCGACCGGCTCAGGCTCACCGGTGAGCATCGATTCATCGACGCTCGTGGCGCCCTCGAGGACGGAGCCGTCGACCGGGATTTTCTCGCCCGGGCGGACCCGAAGGGTGTCGCCGACCTTCACCTCTGCAACCGGGATGTCGGTTTCGACTCCCGTCTGATCGAGGCGGTGGGCGATTTTCGGTGCGAGATCCATCAGCGCCCGGATGGCGAGGTCGGTCCGGGCGTGTGCCCGTTGTTCCAGAATCTGACCAAGCAGAACAATCGTGGTGGTGACCGCTGCGGCCTCGAAGTAGAGCGGGACGCCGTGGGCGCTGCGGAACGCCTCCGGAAAGCGCGCGGACAGCAGCAGGGCCGCGGTGCTGTAGAAGTAGGCGGCCCCGGTGCCGGTCACGGTCAGCGTGAACATGTTGGTGTCACGCTCCCGGATGGAGGTCCACCAGCGCCGGATAAACGGGGCGCCACTCCAGAAGAACACCGGCGTGGTCAGCAGGAACTGGAGCCAACCCGACAACTGCGGGTTCACGTGGTGAGCCAGGGAAGGCCAGACCATTTCGCCCATGGAAAGGACGAGCACCGGCAGGCTGAGGGCGGTGGCGGCGAAGAACCGCGGTCGAAGGTACCGCTCGTGTGGCAGGCCCATGTAGACCGGTTCGGAGGCCGACTCCGCTGAGGCGCCGGAGGCCTGGGCTCCATGGTGGTGACCGTGGGCGTGGCCGGGATGGTCGGGAAGAGAAGGAGAAGGGGACGGTTTCATCACTCAGGAGACGGAGCCGAAGCGCGGATCTTACAGCTTCCCACCCAGAGGGTCGTGCGGGAGGGGAAACACTCTGGCGCCGCCCGACGGCGATTCACAACGCCAGATGTCCGAAGGCGGACGGGAGGCGCACACCGAGGACCGGCGACGCGAGAGCACGCCGACGGCGCGGTCGCCCGGTCGCCGTCGTTTTTGCCCGCCTTCACGGTACGACCGCCGAGGCAGGTAATCCGCCTCGCTGGCCTTCACGGGGGCGGAACCCTCGGTCGCCGGGACGCGGATTGCGTAGCCTTCGCGGTGGTCGCAGGCTGGCGGGGGTTTTCCGGAGGACAATCGCAGTCGAGGCACTTGCCGCGGGCGCATTCCCCGCAGAACTCCAGCAGCTTTCGGCGGAGTTCCTGCCGAGCGCGGTGGAGGGCGACGCTGGCATGGTTGGGGGTGAGACCGAGTTCGGCCGCTGCCGCCGCCACGGAGGCGCCCTGCCATTCCACCAGACGCAGAAGGTGCGCCTGACTGGGCTTCAAAGTGGAGATGACGTGATCGAGACAGGCGCAGACCGCCCGGGCGGCCGTGGCATCGTTTGCAGACAACGCCATGAAGTCCTCGGTCCAGGCCTGCTCCCGGCGTCGGGCAGCGGTGCGACTCCTTCGGAAATCCACCGCAGCGCGGCGCAAGATCTGGTAGAACCAGGCGACCGCCTTTTCCTCCTCCTTCAGCTCCGGCGCCTGGCGGAGGGCTTTCACCAGCCCGTGCTGCAGCAGGTCATCGGCATCGGCGGCATTGCCGAGGCGGGCGGCCAGAAAGGATCGAAAGGCCTGGCGTTGCGCCAGCAGTCGACGGGCCAGGGTGGACGCGGAGGCAGGCATCAGGGGGAGAACCACTGCAAGCCCAGGGCGAACCACGCGCAGAGGACGAGGCCGCTTCCCAACGCGATGCCTCCCTGCCAGCGCAAACGGGAGCGGAGCAACCAGGAGACGATCCCGGTTCCCACCAGCGCGATGATCCCGAGCGAGAGCGCGTCCATCGTCCAGACCCAGAGGGAGGTCAGCCACCAATCCCGATCGTTCAAGGAGTCGTTTGCGCGCACGCCCGAAAAGGTGTGCAGCGCCCGGCTGACGCCCCAGCCATTGACCGTGGTGGTCTGGAGCACCACCCGGCCCGCGCGGAGGTCAGCCTTCACTTCCACCTGCCGGCCCGGGCGCTGGACCCGGAAATCAAGGCGCGTGGCGTCCGCGGGGGTGACGAGCCAGTGCACCTCGCCGGTCAGCCGGAGCTGGTGCAGGAGGTGCCTGGCCTGTTCGAGAGGGGAACCCGGCGGCGGAGCGACGACGGCCACCTCGGTCGTTTCCACCCGTCGCTTCGACCAGAACTCGGCGAAGCCCCAGGCGTGGTTCAGCAGCAGTCCTGTCAGGGCGAACAACCAGAGAGCGAAAAAGAAGTACAGTCCCAGCAGGATGTGGATGCGACGCATCCACGATGTGGCGACACCTTCGGCTTGTGGGGAGTTCATCGCACCAGGGCCCCGACCAGGCCGGCCAGGGTGCAGGCTCCGACGGCGAAGAAGATCACGCCGGAGCGGCGCAGGGTGTGAGACCACCACCACCAGAGAAGGCCGCTGACGGTGACGCCCAGCACCAGCACGACACTGGCATCAGCCACCCAACGCCAGGCCTGCATGAAGCCGGAGTTGCCACGGATCGCGACGTTGTGTGGTCCCGGCATGCGATGCAGGTAGATCAGGGCGTCCGCCAGGCCGGTGCGGCGGGTCGTGAGGTCGGCCGTGCGGGCCTCGAGGTGCAAATCCACGGTCGTTTCCCGGCCGGGAAGGCTGACGGGCAGGACCATCCGTCGTTCCCGCGGCACGTAGCGCACGTGGCCGATTTCTCCGCTGACCTGCAGCTGCGCCAGGAGGCCGCGCAGGGCCGTCAGTTGGTCGGCGAGGGGGCGCTTTTCCAGGTCGGGAGGAACGGGGAGATCGGACACGGTTCGCTTCTCGACGGCGCCGGCGGTGCGCGGCGCCCAGCCGTGAACAAGGAGGATCGCGCTGACGGCGAAGAGCAGGAGCAGGGGACTGACAAAGAGGCCGGCCAGCACATGCAGGTCGCGCACGGTGCGCTGGACGCGGGCGTTCATGCGGATTCCGGCGCAACGATGGCTGGGCCCGGCGGGACGGGTTGCGTTGCGGGGGCGCGGGCGAGCTTCCTCTCCCAGTACCAGGTGAAGAAGACCGGCACCGAAAAAAGCGACACGACGTCGAAGAGCATCCCGCCGACGACGGGAAGGACCATGGGCTGCATGAGCTCGGACCCGCGCCCGGTCGACCACAGGACGGGAATGAGGGAGAGCATCGTGGTGGCGTTGGTCATGATGGCCGGCCGGCGGCGGCGAAGACCGGCGTAGAAGACGCGCCGGTGGACCTCGGCGACGTCGCGTGGCGGTGTCTTGAACTGCTCCTGGATATAGGTGCCGAGGAGGATGCCATCGTTGAACATCACGCCGAGCAGGACAATGAAGCCGACGATCACGGCCGTGGTCATCTCCGCTCCCCACCACCAGACGAAGAAGAAGCCCCCGGCAGTGGTGACACTGGCGTTGCAGAGGATGATGATACTGGTGATCAGCCAGGAGCGCGTGCCGACGTAGATCAGGACCACCATCACCGCCATCGAGGCGGCGATGATCCAGCGCAGTGCCTCATCGGCCTTCAACTTCTGCTCGTAGCGGCCCACCCAGCGGTACGTGGCGCCGGGCGGCAGGGTGAGCCGGCCGTCGGCGAGCGCGGCGCGCAGCCGGGCCTCGGCGTCCTGCACCACCTCGACTTCCCCGCGACCGCGGGCATTCAGGAGCACGTACTGGGTGCGTTTGCCGCCTTCGGAGCGGATGGCCATCGGCCCAATCGTATAGGTCAGACCCGCTTCACTGGGACGCTGGTCGACGACCGAGAGCGAAAGCGTGGGGGTGAGGGCGAAGGTGAGGCCCGTGCGGCCGGGCGGTGACGGGCGAGCCGAAGGGGCAAAGGGCAGCGGATCACCGGCCGGGATGGTCAGTTCGGCGCGGGTCGGCGAGAGGATTGTCAGGTTGCGTTGGTGAGCCAGCGGCAGGGCAGCCAGCAAGGCGGCGGTATCCGAGGTCTCGAGGGTATACACCGTCGGCGTTGCGAGCAGGTTCCAGAGGGGAATGGCGCCCATGCCGGATGTGACCGGCACCCGCAGTTGGATCCACTCATCGGCGTCGTCCCGACGTTCGCGGAGGTAGCGGATCCGCACGGGATACCGCAGCGCGCCCTCGACGGAGTAGGTCACTGCCATGCCGCCGAGAGCACTTTCGACGGCGCGCATCACCTGCTCGTTGGTGAGCCCGAACCGCGCGAGTTTCTCCGGTTCAAGCCGGATTTCGGCGTAGGGCTTTCCGCCTTCGCGCTGCATCTGCACGTCCGCAGCACCCGGCGTGGGCTGAATGATCTTCTCGGCCGCCTCGGCAAAGCGCTCCAGGGCGTCCGAGTCGTCGCCGAGCACCTGCAGGGCAATAAGGCTGCGGATGCCGGTGGAGAGCATCACGACGCGCGTCTCGATCGGTTGAAGCCAGCTCGGGGCCACGCCGGGAATGTCGGTGATGGCCGCGAGGGCGCCGCGCACCTCGGCCAGCGTGCGTGGGCGGCGCTCGGTGGTGCCGTCGTCGCGGCTGAAGTCATGGGTCGGCCATGCGGCATACGGCTTCAGGAGGACGACGGTCTCGATCATGCCGATCGGAGCGGGGTCCAGGGCGGTTTCCGCCCGTCCCATCTTGCCCATCACTCCGGCCACCTCGGGGATCGATTCAATCCGCCGGTTCTGTTCCAGCATGATCCGCTGCGTTTCGCCGAGGCCACCCGTCGCCGGGATCGAGGGCATGAACAGCAGGCTGCCTTCGTCGAGCGGCGGCAGGAAACTCGACCCCACCCCGGGAAACCAGCGGGTCATCGCCTGATCGAGGCGAGTCGTCGCGAGATCTCCTCCGGCGGCGGCGATGACGTGCCGCAACGGTGCACTCAACGTCTGCCAGCCGAGGCCCAGCAGGTAACCGCCGCCGGCGAGAATGCTGATGGCGAGCGTAAAGGCGACCTTGTGGCGCTGGATGCGCTGGTAGGCCCACTCGTAGGCGACGTGGATCGCGTGGCTGGCCGGATTTTCCTCATAATTGACCAACTCCTCGCGCCCCAGCCGCCAGACGGTGAAGGCGACAAGTCCGCCGAAGATCGGCGCAAACAACCAGCCCGGTACGGTCACGGCCCAGCGCCCATAATCCATCGGGAGGCTCCAGCCATCGCGGAGGAACCAGCCGAACGCCAAGCCCCCCGCCAGGCCTGCGAGGCACACCAGAAGGCCGCGACGCAGGTGCCACGGCGGGAGCAACAGGCGGCAGAGCACCGGCACCAGGAAGACCCCGAAGAGCACCGCGCCGCTGATCGCCAGGGATTTGGTGAGCGCGAGAGGTTCGAAGAGACGGCCGGCCTGATCCTGCAGGGCGAAAATGGGCAGGAAGCCGATGACCGTGGTGGCCGCCGAGGTCAGCAACGGCCGGGCGACTTCCTCCGCGGCGGTGACCACGGCGGCGGTGATTTCGGGATCGAACGGCGAGGTGGGCATCGGGCGTCCCTCGCGCCGGCACCTGGCCTGCAGATCCACCAGGTGCTGGGTGATGTTTTCGGTCATGATGATGCCGAAATCGACCATCACGCCGACGGCGATCGCGATGCCCGCGAGGCTCATGATGTTCGCCCCGACACCGACTCCCCACATCACCAAGAACGTGAAGAGCATCCCGAGGGGCAGGCTGATGGCGACCGCCAGGCTGGCGCGGACGTGGAGGAGAAACGCCACGACCACGACGACCGTGGTGACCACGGCTTCGACCAGGGTCGAAGACAGCGTCGCGGTCGTCTCCTGGATCAGCTGGGAACGATCGTAGAAAGGCACCGCGGAAATCTGTTCGCGGGCGAGCGTGGGACCGAGGTCGGCGAGCCGCCGCTTAACGGCGTTGATGACGGTCTTGGGGTCCTCGCGGACGCGCATGCCGACGATGGCACCGACATGCTCCTGATGGCCGTCGGCGAGAAGCCCCTGGCGAAACTGTCCGCCGAGCCGAACCTGGGCGACGTCGCCCAGGCGGAGTCCGGCACCCTTGGCCCGACTGCCCCGGAGGATGATGTTCTCGACATCGCTCACCGAGCGGAGGAAGCCCACGCCGCGGATCATTGTTTCCACGCCGCTCTGCTCGACGCTCATCGCCCCGACGTCGCGCCCGGCTTGCTGCACCGCCATCATCAGCATGTCGAGCGTCAGCCCCTGCGCCTCCAGGCGGTTGGGATCGACATCGATTTGGTACTCGCGCACGACTCCGCCGGCCGGGGCCACTTCGGCCACTCCGGGAACGGCCCGCAGGGCTGGCACCACGACCTGATCCAAGAGGTAGCGTTTCGACTCCGGATCGCGCGGTCCCTGCAGGGTAAAGGCGTAAACCTGGCCCATGGCCGTGGCGTCGGGACCGAGCCGTGGGTTCACCCCGGCGGGCAGCAGACCCTGGACTTGGGACAGTCGTTCAAGGACGCGCGTGCGGCACTCGTACAGATCGCGCCGCTCGTCGAAGATGACGTAGAGGTAGCTGGCTCCATAGAGGGACATGCCCCGCACCGTTTGGACGCCGGGAAGTCCCTGCAGTTCGCGCGCGAGTCGGGAAGTCACCTGCTGGTCCATGTCCTGCGGGCTCTTGCCCGGCCACTCCGCCCAGACGATTACCTGGTTGTCGCTAAGATCGGGGATGGCATCGACCGGGACGTGCCGCCACGCCCAAAAGCCTGCGAGCGCCAGGGCAAACGCGGAGGCGAGGGTGAGAAACGGATTGCGGATGGCGAACGAGAGCACGTGAAAGACGAAGAACAGGTGGACGTGGGTCCAATCAGGCTCGCTGAGCCACGTTTGTGAGGGCGGTGCGACTTTGCCCGGTTGGTACCGCTCCACGCGGGTCCATTTTCGGGGCGAGGGCGCCCCGCCCACAGGGAGTGCCTGGGTCTGGTTTGGGAGACGGCATGGTGGGACTAGTGGGAGTGGCCGGACGCCGGGGCGGCGGCGCCGCGGGTGAAGAGGAGGCTCGCCGTGCCGGCGAGCTGGGCCTGGGCGTCAATCAGGAACGCGCCCTGGGCGGCCACTTCGTCTCCGGGGCGCAGGCCGGCGCGGACGACCAGCAGGTCTTGTCCCGCTTCGCTCTCCAGGCGCGGCCCAAGGGCGAGTGGGACGAGTTCGAAGCGCAGCCTTCCGTCGGTCAGACGTTCGGCGACGCGCCAGGCCACGTGGCGAACCCCGGTGGACAACACCGCGGCCTTCGGGACGAGCGTGAAGGTGCCTGCGGCTCCGGCGAGCGAAGGATCAACCGGGTTGCCGTCGGCACCGAGGGCAGCGGCGAGGCGGGCCTGGACGAGACTGCCGGCCAGCAGGCGGCGGGCAGGATCCTGGAGATGCAGATGGACCTCACGGGATCGGAGCTCGGCGTTCAATTCCGGTGAGATCCAGGAGATGGAGGCGGTCACTTCCGGCAGCTCCCCGCGGTCGTCGGAGGCCAGGTGGGCGGGTTGCCCCACTCGCAGCCAGTGCGCGCGCGCCTCCGGCACTTGCAGGGTGATCATGAACGACCGTGGCTCGACCAGCCGAAGGAGGACCGTATCGGCCATGACCTCCTGTCCAACTTGGGGCAAACGGGTGGCATCCATGGTGCCGCCCTCGGGACCTGGCACCACGAGTCCGGAAAAGGGCGTGGTGAGGGTGAGGGTGTCGACCGGTGCCTTGCCTTCCACAATCGCGGCCGCGACGGCCGCGAGGTTCCAGCGCATGAACCGTTCGACCAGGGCGTGGATCGTGTGGGCATCGCCCAGTTTCACGGCGGCGGCCAGTTCGCCCTGGGCGGCAAAGGCCTCCGGGCTGTAGAGATCGACCACGGGGGCGCCCGCGCTGACCTCGGTGCCGAAATGGAGGGCGGCCGGGTGGCGGCGCACGATGCGCCCGGGAACACGGGGGACGACAACCTGCAGGGTCCGGTCGTCATAGCGCACCGTGCCGTAGGCCCGGAGGGTGGCCACGGCGGGACCGGAGCTCACTCGCACCAACTCCACGCCCATGCGGCGCTGCTGCTCCCGCGTCAGCTCACCCGCGGTGACCTTGGTCATCTTCATTCCGCAGACGGGGCAATCGCCGGGTTTGTTGCCGATGAAGTCCATCATCGGGCACGCGTAACGCGCTCCCGTGACCGCAGCATCCTCGGATGCGTGGTCGGCATGCGGCGCAAAGAGCGTTTGCTCCGGCAGGGTCAGAATGAGCACGGCTCCCGCGGTGAGACCGACCGTGGCGGTCATCCAGTTGGTCCAGCGCATGGCGGGTATTCAGCGGCTGAGGACTTCGTTCCGCAGGTAAAGCGGACCGTATTTTTCAGGCTCCGCCTTGAACTTCGGCGGGCACATCTTGCAGCCAAATCCGATGGTCTTGCCCTGGTAGGTCGCCGTGGGGAGCTTCGGATCGACCGGCATTCCGCAGATGGCACAGACGGTGTTGACAGGTGTGGCCGAGGTAGGGGAGGTGGAGGGGACAGCCGAACTGGCGTGCCCCGCGTGGTCGGGAGCGGTCGCCGCCTGGGTCCGGGACTCGGGCGCGGGAACGTCCGCGGCTTTCCCGTGCGGTTGGTGCCGGGCGGTCCGGGCGCCGAGGGCAAGCAAGGCGCCCACGAGAAAGGTACCGAGGAAGAGGAAGACGTGTCGGGTCATGGCGGGAGGAGGCCGGGAGGTTTAGTGCGCCAGGCGGAGTATCCGGACGGCGGGGACATGTCTCCAGAGTTCCGCGCGTGCCACTCGCACGGCGATCTCGGCCTCGATGATTTGCATCTGGAGTTCGGTGGACTTGTCGAGGATGTCGATGGCGTGCAGCACGGCGGAGTCCCCGCCCATTCCGGCGGCGGCGCCGGCGCTGATGGCGCGGTTGAGCGAGTCATGCTCGGCGTCGAGGCGGGCCTGGGTGTCGGCGGCGAGCCGGCGCGCCGTGGCCGCCACGCGTTCCGCGCGTTCCACCCGGCTGATCACGCCGGTCGTTCGGTGCCGGGCGGCGTCGGCGTCGGATTGGGCGGCAGTCCGGGCCAGCTCGGCGGCCCGGCTTTCGGCCCGGGCATACCGGCGGGTGCGCCAGGGGATTTCAGACGAGACGGCCAGGCCGACGGTGTCCTGGTTGCCCATGCTGCTGCGTTCCCGTTCAAAGCGCAGCCCGACCGCAGTCATCGGGTTGGCGCTGGCGCGGGCCATCCGCCCCATGGCGTTGGCTTCGGCGACCCGGGCCGAGGCGAGGGCGACGGAGGAGGTTTCCGCCGGCCTGATATCGATGACTGCGGGGGCGGAAAAGGCCGGGAGGCCGTTCGCCGGATCCAAGCCGATGCGGCTGCGGGCCTCGGCCCGCGCGTTTTCCGCCGTGCGTCGGACCTCCGCCACGGCAAGTTGCAGGGAAGCCAGGCGTGACTGCACGGTCAGACGGTCGGCCACGCGGGCCGGAAGCCCGGAAGCCAGGCGGGTGTCCAGGCTTTGCAGAGCGGCGGCGAGCCGGCCGATCTGCTGTTCGAGGAGGCGGGCCTTTTCATCTGCGCCGTCGGCCTCGGCGAGCGCCATGGCGACGTCAGCGGCGAGGTCGGCCACGGTCATGGCAAAGTCGGCCTCGGCCATGGTCACACCGGCGGCGGCGCGCTCCCGATCTGCGGCGCGTTCGCCGCGGCGCGGGAGCGGCTGCCGGAGGGAGACTTCCCACATGTCGCGATTCTCCCCCATTGCGTCGGCGTTGATGCGCGAACCCATCGCTTCCACCTCGGGATCCGCCAGCCGGCCGGAGGCCTCGACCCGGACGCGGGCGGAGTCGATGCGACGCCGGGCCGCTTCCGCCGCGGGCGCCCGCGCCACCTCTGTGAGCAGGGGGACGGCGGGCTCCGGCTGCGCGGGCGCGAGACCGCCGCAGGCGGCGAACAGGGCCCAGGTGATGGCGGGGCGGAACATGAGACGGCGGACTTACTTGGCCGGGGCGGACTTGGCCTTGGCGGCGTCGATCTTCTTGAGGAACTTCGCGGGTTCGGCCTTGAAGTCGTCGATGCAGCCTTCGCAGCAGACGAAGATCACGCGGTCGGGCTGCCCGGCTGCCCGGTAAACATAGCCGGCGGCCTCTCCCATGCTGCCGAGCGGTTCATCCGAGACCAGGCAGGTCTTGAGCGGATAGCTGGCCCGCGCCTTGGCGATAATCTCGGCGTCGGCGGGGGTGGTGGCCTTCTTTTCGGCGGCGCCGTGGCCGGCGTGTTTGTCCGCCGCGAGGCCGGAGGCGGCCGGGAAGGTCAGGGCGAGAACAGTGAGGGAGAGGAGGAGGTTGGATTTCATGAGGAGAGTTCGGGGGCAATAACCCCGGGCGAAGAAAATCCCTCGGAAAATTTTCTGCGGGATTTTCGCGCGAGTGGGTTATAGTCAGCAGTCCCTCCTTTCATGGATTCACCTCGCTCTCCCGATTCCCTGTCGCGTCTGCTGGCTTCCTGGCGTGTCAACGCGCCGCGCGACCCGCTCTTTCGGACGGCGGTGAGGGAGCGACTGCTCGCGAGGGCGGCCAACCCGTCGTGGATCGGCTATGCGCGGCGTCATGCCGCGGGGGTCGGAACCGCATTGGTGCTGGCCGTCGTGGCCGGCGCGATGACCGGTCATGAGCGGGCCCGGGCCCGGGTTGCGGCAGACAGCGCCCGGCTGGCGGCGGCCTATGTGGAAGGCCTGGATGCCCGGGCGATGTCGGGACGTTGAGCCGACCGCAAGCCCGACATCGCGACCACGGGTGACCGAGCGAAGTGCCTTGGCGATGAAGAACCTGCTGATCACGCTCGCGGTGGTGGTGGCGGCCTGTGGGGCCGCCTTCGGCGTTTCCTACCTGGCGGGAGGAAATGCCGAGATGCGGGCGGCCGCCCGGGACGGGGATGCCCTAGCCTGGCTGCGGGTCGAGTTCCAGCTCAGCGAGGCCCAGTTCTCCGCGGTGCGGAAGCTGCACGAGGACTTCAGTGTCGAATGCAGCCGACACTGCGCGGCCATCATGGAGGCCCGGGAGCGGAAGGCGCCGGCGGCCGAGATTGCGACCCTGGAGAAGTACTGCGTCGACCAGATGACGGCTCACTTCCGGCGCGTGGCGGCCCAGATGGCGCCGGCGCAGGGCGAACGTTACCTGGCGATGATCCTGCCTCGGATTGCAGGTTACGCGCACGAAGGTGCGCCCAACGTGCGGGTGGGACCGTGAGGGCGGAACCGGAGGGTAGTTCCGGGGATGCGGCGGCGGAAGTCGAAGATCGGGCCCTGATGGCGCGCGTCCAGGCCGGTGATGAAACCGCCTTCGGCCGGCTAATGGAGCGCTGGGAGTTGCCGGCAAAGGCCGTGATTGGGAGGCTGGTGCTCAACGCCGTCGAGGCGGAGGAGCTGGCCCACGAGGCCTTCGTGCGGGTGTGGCAGCAGCGGGAGAAGTACCGCCCGGGAGCGGATTTTCGTCCGTGGCTGTTCGCGATTGCCGTCAACCTGGCGCGGAATCGTCTGCGATGGTGGCGACGGCGCCCGACCGTTTCGTTCGAGGCATGGAGTGAAGCCGAGGGGCGCGGGGGCGGCCAGTCCGACCGGATTCAAGCCTCGTCCGAAGGAGGCGACGGCCTCGAGGCGAAGGAACGCGCCGAGGCCGTGCGCGACGCGATCGCCGCCCTGCCGGTCGAGCTTCGGGAGGCGATCGTCCTTTTCGAATACGAGGGAATGGCCCAGGCGGAAATTGCCGCCATCGTGGGAGCCACGCCGAAGGCGGTCGAAACCCGGATTGCGCGGGCGCGCGAGCGCCTGCGGGTGGCGCTGCGGCGCTGGGAGCGGTAGGGGCAACCGCGCCAGTTCGGCGTTTCACCGGCAGGCGAAGGCCGGCAGCGGATTCGCCGTGGATCCGTTCGAATCCTCAGGGAGAGAGGACCACGTCATCCGAGGTCCAGGGCCGCCGATCCGGACCTGCGCTGCGAATCTCCATGCGGGTCGCGCTCTCGGCATGGAAGAAGAAGGGAGTTCCCCAGCGATCACAGAGCTCACCCTCGCGGTTGAGTGCGGGGTGGGAGGGCGGGATGACCGCGAAGCGCAGGCGGTTGCGCCCGGTGAGCGCGGCGGTGATCTCGGCGTTGCTGCCGACCGGATTGCCGTCCCGGGGAAAGTTCGAGCGGTAGGTATCGAGGCACGAATGGAGAATCCGGAGGTCGGCGTGAATGTCACTGGCCGGAGAATTCAGGTCCCTGGCCTGGTCGGAGGTTTCCAGCGGAGGCAGGGCACTGGTGGCGGAGGGCACCGCGACCTGCCCGGGGAGCCGCGGGAGCGGCGGAGCGGCCACGGTCGGCGCGGTTTCGTCCGTCCCGTCTTCCCGGCTTGGCCAAAGGAACCAGACCGCAACCCCGAGACAAAGCGCGGCGATCAGGAACAAGGAACGGCGATTCATGGGTGGCGGAACCCGGAACTCGGGCGGGGTCGAGAGCACCGCCCGGTAGCGTCGCCGGGCTGGCGAAGCTGCCGTGGTCGCCTCAGCGGAGGCGAAAGTGGCGGGAGAGCGTGGACGTGCATGGGGCCACGTTGTCGCCGCGCTCCAACGCGGCTACGCGGGAGGCAGAAGCGATCTTCCCGCCTCCTCAGAGAAACCCGAGATTGGGCGTCTTGAACCGGCCGATATTGGGGAGGACCGTCGGCAGATCGGTGCTGCTGACGCCAAACCAGGTCGCGAGGGTTGCCGCGTATTCGTCCACGCTGGTGGTGGGAATCCACCGTCCGAGCGACGTATCGTCCGGCCCGCCGACCGTGAGGGTGGGCATCTTGCCGTAGATGTCGCCACCCTTGACCGCGCCGCCGAGGATGAAGGCATGGCTGCCCCAGCCGTGATCCGAGCCGTCGCCGTTGGAACGATACGTGCGGCCGAAATCGGACGCGGTGAACAGCGTGACCTGGTTGGGGACTCCCAGTTCGACCGTCGCGCGGTAGAAGGCGTCGACCGCTTCCGAGATCTGGTTGAGGAGGTTGGCGTGGTTGTCGGCGGCGGCGTTGCTGGTGTTGATCTGGGAGGCGTGGGTATCCCAGCCACCGAGCTGGACGAAAAAGACCTGGCGCTTGAGCCCCAGCGTCGGAGAGGCGCCGATCAGCCGGGCGGCCATCCGCAGTTGGTTACCGGCGGTGGTGGTGGGGAACGTCGTGGCCAGGGCCGGAGCGGCCGCGAGCACGGTATTGAGAAGGTCCGCAGAGACGATGGCGTCGCCGGAAACGGATCCGAAGGCGGCCTCGATCAGGCCGGGCTGGCTGGCGGCGAAGAGGTCCTTCTGGGCGCGGAAGCGGATCCCGTCGGTCGAGGTGGCGCTGCTGGTGGAGCCGGCGAGGGTGGTCGCACCACCGGTGCCGATGGCGTATTGGGAGACGATGTTGCCAACCTGGAACGTGTTCTTGCCGGCGATCGAGACCGACATCGAAATGTCGTTGCTCGAATTCAGGTTGTAGAGGAGGTCGGCGATGCGGCCGCCCCAGCCGGTGGCCGTGGGCTTGTCGGGCACGCTGTGTTGCCACTGCACTTGCTGGTCGGCGTGGGAGAAGAGCTGGGGGGGGAGAGGCACCGTGGCCCGGGTGTATTGATCCCGGGTGGTGGGATACACGAGGGTGCCGACGTTACCGAGCAGGGCGAGCCGACCCGCGGCAAAGTGGGACTGCAGTTCGGTCAACGAGCCGTGCAGGCCCCAGGTGCGACCATCGGAGGTTTTCGGGGAGAGTGGCAGGAGGGAGGAGGAGGGCAGCGCGAGGTTGGAGCGGGCCGTGGCGTAGGAGGCGTAGCCGGAGCCGGTGGGCACGATCATGTTGTTGGCGTCGTTGCCGCCGTTGAGGAAAAGGCAGACGAGCGCCTTGTAGTCGGAGGCGATGGCGGCGGAGGTGTTGGGGAGGCGGGGGCCGTTGTCGGGGCTGGCGGCTCCGGCCATGAGGCGCAGACTGCCCAGGGTGGAGAGGAGGCCGGTGTAACCGACGGCGGCACAACAAGCGGAACCGAGGAAGTCGCGGCGGGTGACGTCGGCGCGGAAGTGGGACTTGGTCTTGCTCATGGGAAGGTCAGGAAGGGAGGAACTCGGGAAACGGCAGAAAGAAGAAACAAGAAACGGTGAAGGGGGGAGAGGGTCGTTCCTCTTGCTCTTTCCTCTTCCGGCAGTGGTTGGGGAGAAAGAGGAAGAGAAAGAGGAACGAGAAAGATCCTACTTTTGCACGGCGGCGGCCGGCGAAGTGAGGGTGAGGAGGATGGCGGTGTTGACCCGGTCGACGGCCGACGTGGTGGCGGCCAGCGAAGTCAGGGCGGTGGTGATCCTGGTCCGGGTGGCGGCCGGCATGTTGCCCGCGCACAAGACCAGGTTGAGCCGGTCGAGCAGCGCCGGCACATTGGACACGAGCGCCTGCTCCGCGGAGGTGTTGAGGGTGATGGCGTAGTCGCGCGCCGTGGTGTTGGGCAGGGTCGCGATGACAAACGTGCGGAAGAAGTTGGGCACCGAGATGGCGTAGTTGTCGTCGGTGATCTCGAACTCCGGCACGACGAGGCCGGCCCGGGCGAGGGTGCCGGGCAGGACGTAGTCGGGATGATAGAAATTGAACACCGTGGGTGAGCGCAGCGCGGCCTGGGCGAGGCTGCCCTGGACGCCGTCGAGCCGCGTCGGGGCGCCGGCGGTCAGGACGAGCGACTGCGTGCCCGGGTTGGCGGTGGCAGGCGTCACATACTCGCTGCCGACCATGTGCCGATAACCGGAGAAGCGGCCGCTGATCGAGCTGGCGCCGAACGAACGCAGCAGGCCGGAAAGCCGCAGGATGGGCTCCTTGAGCTTGCCGAAGGACTGCGTGGCGGCGACGTCCGGACTGCGGGCCTCGTAGTCGGTCAGGATCGCGCGGACGACCGACGCGAGTTGGGTGGGGCTGGACTTCTGATCCTCCCAGACCTTGGCCACGCGATAGACGTACGCCGGGCTTGGGTTGGAGGTCACCAGCCGTTGGATGAGTTGCTTCGAGATGAAGGGAGCGGTGTTGGGATGGGCAAACAGGGCATCCAGCGCGAGACGGAGGTCGACCACCCCGCCCTGGTTCGCCGGGATGGGGGTGACCAGCACCGGGTTCAGATCCTTGGTCCCGGTATCGTGGTTGGCGGGGAAAAGGATCATCGGGTTGGTGAAACCTGCGAGGTTGGTGCCACCGGAGCGGAAGGACGTCGTGCCAAAGTAGGACCAGCCGGTGAACACCTTCGCCATTTCCGTGATGGTGTTCTGATTGTAGGTGGCGATGGGCAGCCCGTCATTGCCGAGCTGCAAGGTGCCGTCGGGCTGCAGCATGTTCAGGCCGATGCTGAAAAGCTGCATCACCTCACGAGCGTAGTTCTCGTCGGGCGTCTGGCCGGTCACGGGATCCGCCTTGGAGTTGCGCAGGGAGGAGAGGTAGTTGCCCATCATCGGGTGCAAGGTGACATTCTCCAGCAGCGTGCGGTAGTTGCCGAAGGCCCCGTTGCCGAGCATGTCGTAGTAGTGGGCGAGGGGCTCGGTCTGATTGTCGCCGCCGAGCGAGACATCCGAGATCACCAGGATCTGGCTGAGCGCGAAGGCGACGCGCTGGCGCAGTTGGTCCGGCGCGGTCAGGACGGTCTTCCACCAGGCGTTCTGCCGGTTGGGGGGGTGGATGGCCTGCCAGTTGGTGACGCTGCTGCTGCCGCCAAAGGTGTTGCGGTCCTCCAAGGTGGCGGCGCGGTGGGACGTGAAGGGGAGGGCAAGCTGGGCGTCGACCCACGTGGCAAGGCTGCCTCCGGTGAGGGCGTCGATCTCGGCCTTGGTCGGACCGAAGGTGGCCTGGGTGAGCAGGCGCGCCGCGTCGTTGGCCGTGACGTTGGTGAGGGAAACGGCGGGCGGGGCGGGCGGTGGGGAAAAGACCCGGGCGCCGGCGGCCTGGATGAAAGTTCCCTTGACCTCGCCGGTCGGGTACTTGGCGGTGTCAATCCGGATGGAGATGTTGCCGCTCTTGAGTGCGTCGAGGAGCTGGGCGCTCGTGTAGTTGGCGATGGGGGTGAAGAACCACTGGTTGCCGATCACCTGGCCGACGGGGAGCCGCAGGACGAAGTCTTCATTGGCACCGATGGTGAGGTAAGCGGTGTTCTGCGTGGAGCTCAGGTTGGAAAACGTGACATTCACCGCGGCCACCGTGCCGCTGGCGCTCAGCAGAATCGTCGCCGTGCCGGACGCCGCCGTGCCACCCGTGGCGGTGGTCGTGGGCCGCACGGAAGCGATGTAAAGCGTGGCGGGATTGTCGGCGATCGTGGCCGTGGCGCTGGCGGCGGAACCCGCGGTGTAGTTGGCCGTGCCGATCACCGTCACCACAACGGTGTCGGTGCCCTCGTTCTGGAGGTCGGGATTGGGGAGAAGCGGCAGTTTGACGGTGCTCTCGCCGGCGGGAAAAGTGATGGTCCCGGGCAGGTTGGCGTAGTCGAAGCTGTTCACGGCCGAACCGCCGACGCCGTAGGAAATCGTGAGGGGCGTCAGGGTGTCCCCGGTCCGGGTGAACAGGAATTCCGCGTTATTGTTGCCGGATTCGTCGGCTGTCGCCTTGGTCGCGGTCACGGTGACAACCGGCGGAGTCGCCTGGGTGGTGTCGTAGACCTCGACGATGGCGACACCGCTGGCGCCACTCCCGCCGCCGACCTGGATGCCGTAGTTACCTGCCGCGACTTCCACCAGCATCGCGGCGTCCCGACTGTTGGAGGGAAACGCGAAGGCGCCGAATTGGCTGAAGGCCGCCGTCAGCGTGGCGCCGGTGGCCGCCGAAGAGTTGGCGGGGGTGCCCCAGTCGTTGTTGCTGGCCACCGCGGTCGTGGTGCCGGTGGTGCGGTTAAGGGTCATGGTCGGATCCGCCAGGGTGCCTGAAACACCGAAGGCCGCCAGGGCCGGTCCGGCCGTACGGGCGAGGAAGCGGCGGGAACTCGCCCCGGGCGACACCACGAAGCCGATGATCGGGCTGAACGTGCTCGAAACCTGGAGCCGGGTGGAAAGGTTGACCAGCTTGGCCCCGGTATTGCCGACTTCATAGACCTCGACCAGCGCGATTCCGGTGCCGTTGTTGGCTCCGGTGACCTGGGCGGTGTAGCTCCCGCTCGCCAGCGTGGTGACGATGGCGGAATCCCGGCTGTTGGCCGGGAGCGCGAAAGCCCCGACAGAGCTGAAAGTGGAGGCGTCGGAGGAGATCCAGTTGTCGTTGGTGGCAACCACGGTGCCGGTGCTGCTCACCAAGGTGAGTTGCGGGTCAGCCAGCGCCCCCGTGATGCGGAACGGCGCGGCTCCCAGGGTGGGGCCGACGGCACGCACGAGGATGCGCTTGTCCGCCCCGGGTCCAATCACGAAGCCCGCGGTGAGGATGTTGTCCCCCGTCCCTGCCTGGCCGAGCGTCGACAGGTTGGAGAGACGCGGCTCCTGGGCACGCAGGCTGGCAAAGGGCAGTCCGACGAGCACCAGGGCGCAGGCGAAGAGCTTGGTTTTCATGCAATAGAAAGTCTGTCCTTGGGGGAGGCGAGAAGGCTGGATTGGGGAACCCGCCACAAGAGCGGGTGGCTGAGGTAACTGATTGGCGTTATGAATGGCCTAGAAAGACCGGGTTGTCGCGGAAAATCTTCCACGGCAACTACGCCCGAACGGCTGGGAGATGGGCGTGAAACTACCGGATGGTGCGGAGCTGGACGCTGTCCACCAGCCGGTCGGAGGCGACGATGTCGGTGGCAATTACGACCTTGTCGCCGCTGTCCACGCGCCCGGTGCGCTTCAGGAGGGCGAGGGCGCTTTCGATGGTCTCGTTGGGGTCGGAGGCGAAGACCAGTTGGATCGGATCAACCGCCCGGAGCAGGCGGAGCTGCCGCAGAACCGCCAGGGAGGGCGTGAAGGCCAGGATCGGGGCGCGGGCCGGACGAAGCAGCGCGAGCCCCTGCGCCATGAAGCCGTGGCGGGTGAAGGTGACCAGCTTGGCGTCGGGAATCTGGTTGGCGAGGACGACGGCGGACTTCAGCACCTTCATCCGGTCGCCGGTGCCAACGGTGGGTTCCGTCCAGGTCTCGGCGGCTTCGCGCTCGATGCGACGGGAGATGGCGTCGAGCATTCGCACACATTCGAGCGGGTATTTTCCGATCGTGGTTTCGCCGGACAACATGACGCAGTCGGCCAGTTCATAGACCGCATTCGCGACATCGGTGATCTCCGCCCGCGTGGGCACGGGCTGGGTGATCATCGACTCGAGCATGTGGGTGGCGACGATGACCGGTCGCCCCTGGGCCAGGCACTCGCGGACCGCCCGGCGCTGGATCACGGGTAGTTCCTCGAAGGGACATTCGATGCCTAGATCGCCGCGCGCCACCATCAGGCCGTCGCAGCCGGCGATGATGGCGGCGAGATTGGAGATGGCGGATTGATCTTCGATTTTGGCGATGATGCGAACCTTGGAGCGCTTTTCCTCCAGAAACGCCCGGAGGAGCTCGATGTCGGCGGCTTCCCGGACGAAGGAAAGGGCGATGAAGTCGATGCCCTCCTCGAGTCCCACGGTGGCATCGGCGCGGTCCTTTTCGGTGAACGACGGCAGGTTTACCTTCACCCCGGGGAGGTTGATGTGCCGGCGCGACTTCAGCTCGCCGGGGATGACGACCCGGCAGCGGATCCGGGCGTCATTCTTCTCCAGCACTTCGAGGCGGAGCAGGCCATTGTCGACCAGGACCTCGTCACCGACCTGGATGTCGTGGACGAGGCCCTGGTAGTTGACGTCCACCGAGCGGACCTCCTCGCCGCTGATTCCCGATGAACCGGGGCGGACGGTGAAGTCGAAGATCTCGCCCGCCTTGAGGGCGAGTGGCACGGCCACGTCGCCGGTACGAATCTCCGGGCCCTTGATATCCATCATGATCGCAACCTCGCGTTCGGCGCGGAGGCTGGCCGCCCGGATGCGGCGGATGACCGTGCGGGTCCAGTCGTGCCGGGCATGCGCCATGTTGAGGCGGATGACATCGACGCCGGCGCGGATGAGGTGTTCGAGCATGGCCTCGCTCTCGGTGGCGGGACCGAGGGTGGCGACGATCTTGGTGCGACGGAAAGTGGAAGCGGCTTGCGACATGACGACCTTGTGGGTGCCGGAAACGCCCGGGGGGCGCAAGTGTGCGGCGAGGTGCGTCGGGGATGGCCCGTTGGGCTGTCGACCGGGGGCGCGTGGCGCCCTGACCTTTGGCGCCGGGCGGAGTTGGGCGGCCGGCCCGCGGGTCCCCGAGGGGAATTTCCGTGCACCGGGCGGGGGATTCGGTACAACGCCGGCGCATGAGTTCGTCTGCCGTGCCCGCTGCCGAGGAATCAAAGCCGACCAAGCCGGTCCTGCCTCCGGGCTATGGCGCGCGACGCGGCCTCAACTGGAGCATCGTGGGTTTCCTGTACACGAGCTTCTACATGTGCCGGTACAACATCTCGATCGCGAACAAGCCGATGTCCGACGAACTCGGCTTTTCGAAGGGCGACATGGGCGATATCCTGGCGGGTTTCTTTTACGCCTATGCGTTCGGGCAGGTGCTCAACGGCTTGTTGACGGATCGGATGGGCGGGAAGAAGGCGATGTTGATCGGGGCCGTCGGCACCATTGCCGCAAATCTGGCCTGCGGGGTGGCCTCCTTCTGGGGCATGCTTTGGCTTTTTATCCTGCTGCGGGCCATCGACGGGTATTCCCAGTCCTTCGGCGCCCCGGGCTTCATCAAGATCAACGCCTCCTGGTTCAGTCAGAACGAACGCGGGACGTTTGCCGGCGTCTTCGGGTTCATGATCAACCTGGGGCGGGTGGCGATCAACCAGCTGGGGCCCGCGATCCTGGCCGGTTTCGTGTTCGTGGGGTTGTGGCAGATTCCTCCCCTGCACTGGCGCTGGCTGTTCTGGGTGCCGGCGGGGATCGCGGCTGCGGTGGCGGTGGTGTTGTCGCTGGTGGTGAAGGACACGCCGGAGGAGGCGGGTTTTAGCGGGATCTACAAGGGCGAGGCCGACCACGACGGGGATCCGCACGGAAACCTGAAGGACGTGTTCGTGCAGATTGTGACCAACAAGTACGTGTGGATCATGGCGGCGGCGTATTCGTGCACGGGCGCGGTGCGGCAGACGATCGACCAGTGGTTTCCGCGGTACATGCAGGAGGTGCACAAGATCGACCTCGATTCGGGACTGTTCCTGGTCGTCGGCTTCCTGATTCCCTTCGTGGCGTCGGCGGGTTCGTTCATTTCGGGCGTGGTCTCCGACAAGCTGTTCGGGGGGCGCCGGGCGCCGGTGGCCGCGGGAATCTACTGCCTGGAGATCCTGGTGATCCTCGTGGCTTCGCGGGCGGAGGGTGCGGTGCCGATCGCGATGGCGTTTGTGATGGTGGCGTTCACGGCCAACTCGACCCACTCGTTGCTGGGCCCGGCGGCGGCGATGGATATCGGCGGACGCAAGGCGGCGGGCTTCGCCTCGGGCTGCATCAATTCGTTTCAATACATCGGTTCCGGGGTGGCGATGCAGTTGCTCGGCCGGCTCCTGGATCGCACCGGCTACACGTATTTCTTCTACTTCATGATCCCGTGGGCGATCATCGGGGCGACGCTGATGTTCAGCATGGCCAAGCAGAAGGATCTGCGGAAGCGGCCGCGCGGCTGACCGCCGGAATCAGGTCAACTCGTACCACGGCGTGCCCTGGCCGGGTTCGACGATGGAGAACTCGCAGCCCGCGAGGGCGGCGCGCAGCTCGACCAGGGCGAGTTCCACGGCCGCCCGCGAATTGCAGTCGCGCGAGAGGTGCGTGAGGTAGACGTGCCGCCAGCGCGGGCTGGCCACCGAGGCGAGCAGCTCGCGCGCGGCCTCGTTGGAGAGATGACCGTGGCGACCGGCGATGCGCTGTTTCGTGGCCCAGGGGCGCTTCGCATCCGCCTGCAGCAGCCGCGGGCAATGGTTGGACTCCACCACGACGACGTCGCATTCGCGGATGCACTCGCGGATGTTGAGCGGCGCGTGTCCGAGATCGGTCAGCCAGGCAAGCGAGCGCCGCGGGGCGACGAGGTCGTCGTCGTGCCCGTGGGTGAAACGGAAACCGACGGGATCCTGCGCATCGTGCGGCACCGCGAACGACTCGACCTGCAGGTCGCGGAACCGGAACCGCGCTCCGGTCTCGAAGACCTGCCAGTCGGCGCGCCAGGAAAGCCCGGCCTGCACCGCGCGGCGGGTGGAGTCGTTGGCGAAGATCCGAATGTGGGGAAACTTCTTCAGCCCCTCGATGCCGGCGGCGTGGTCGCCGTGCTCGTGCGTGAGAAAGACCGCGTCGATCTTCTCCAGCGACTCGCCCAGCAGGGCGAGAAGCTGACCCAGCTTGCGGGCGGAGAACCCGGCGTCGACGAGCACCCGGGAATTCTCGGTCACGAGCAACGCCGCGTTGCCCGAACTGCCGCTCCCGAGAATGCTGAAACGCATCGCCATGGCGGGAGTCATGTGGCGCCCACCGCGGCGGGCGCCAGAAAAAAACACCGGCAGGCGGGCGCTGGTCGGACCCCGCAAGGAGGGCGGGTTCTGCGGGCGTCGGCCGCGCCGCGATCAGCCGCGGTTCTTCTTCGCCTTCCGCTTCTCGCCCTTCGCGGCGCCCGGCTCCGGGCCGTCGTTGTCACCGCCGCCGCCGCCGCCCCAGAGAGGCGCGACGTTGGCGGCATTCCAGGCGCGCCATCGGGCCTCGAGGTCCTTCACCTTGTCCGGCATGGCCTCGGCGAGGTCGCGGGATTCGCCGACGTCGTCGCGCAGGTTGTACAGCTTGGTGGCGGTCACCCCCTGGTTGCGGCCGCCGGTGAGGGTGTCGGCGTTCTTGTCGTAGCGCACGAGCTTGTAGTCGCCCACGCGGATCGCCATCTGTTCGCCGAACCGCCAAAAGAGGGCGTCGTGCGGGGACCCGGATTGGGTGCCGGTGAGGTACGGCATCAGATCGACGCCATCGAGCTTCCACTCGGGAGCGATCGCCACGCCCGCGGCCGCGAGGGCGGTGCGGGTGAGATCGAGCTGGATGGCCGGCTGGGCGAAAACCCCGGGCTTGATCCGGCCGGGCCAGGCAACGAGGTATGGTACGCGGATGCCGCCCTCGAGCGTGGTGCGCTTGGAACCCCGCAGGGGCGTGTTGCGCGAGGCGTTGACCGTGACACCGGGCATCGTGGGTCCACCGTTGTCGCTGATGAAGATGACCAGCGTCCGCGCTGTCTGGCCCGTGGCGGCGACCCGCTCGATCACCCGTCCGATGGCGTCGTCCATGGCCGACATCATCGCCGCGTAGCTGCGACGCCGGGGGTCCTCGATGGCGGCAAACTTCTTCAGGCGATCGCTCGTGGCATCCATCGGGGTGTGCACGGCATTGAAGGCGAGGTACAGGAACCACGGATGTTCGCGGTGGCGCTCGATGAACGCGCAGGCCTCGCGTCCGAAGGCATCGGTCGTGTAGTCGAGCTCCTGGATCTGTTCCGTGCCTCGCAGCATGCCGGCGACGTTGAAATAGCTGTGGGCGCCGCCGAGGAAGCCGAAGAACTCGCTGAAACCCCGCTGCTGGGGATGCATCGCCGGTTGGGCCCCCAGGTGCCACTTGCCCACGAGCCCGGTGGCGTAGCCGGCGGCCTTGAGCCGATCGGCGATGGTCTTTTCCCCCAGCGGAAGTCCGTTGGTGCCGGCGGGGTTGAACTCATGGCCGAAGCGCGTCTGGTAGCGACCGGTGAGCAGCCCCGCGCGGGTGGGGGAGCAGTAGGGCCCGGAGACGTAGCCGTTGGTGAAGC
Source organism: Verrucomicrobiota bacterium (assembly GCA_016222805.1). GTDB lineage: Bacteria > Verrucomicrobiota > Verrucomicrobiia > Opitutales > Opitutaceae > ER46. Next base: position 188,906 of record JACRQG010000007.1, read on the forward strand.
GCATGCCGGACGCCGCCAGCGCGTCGAGATGCGGGGTCGGGATGTCTTTGCAGCCGTGGAAACCGACATCGGCGTAGCCCATGTCGTCGCCGACGATGAAGAGAAGATTTGGCTTCGAGACGGTGCCGGCGGCGGCCGAAGCGAAAGAGCCGGCCAGCAGGGCGGCGGCGGCGATCAGGGGGCGAGCGGGCGGGTGCATGCGGGGTCAGCGGACGATTGATTCAAGGTACTCGCGGGCGCGGCGGGCTTCGGCGGTGACGGTGGCACGGTCGCCCCTCGCGGTGCATTCGACGATGAGCGGACCGTTCCGGAAACCTCCCTGCCGCAGGCGGGAAAGCACCTTCGGGAAGTTCACGAGACCCGTGCCTGGAGTGACCATGACCTCCTTCGGCGCGCGAAAATCCTTGATGCTCATGCCGGCCACCAGGCCGTCGACGGTGGCGGCATCGTCCACGGGGTCGCGCTTGCCGTCGGAATAATAGAAGATGTTGCCGGGGTCGTACCACAGGCCGAAGTTCCGGTGGCCGACGCTCTCGATCAGCTTGCGGCATTCCGGTCCGGTCGAGTTGGTGCCGCCGTGCGGCTTGACGACGAAGCCCACGCGTTTGCCCGCGGCGTAGTCACAGCAGGCCTTCACGGTATCGTAGTACGGGCCCACCAGTTCGGGCTTGCCGGTGCCGCCCAGCAGCAGGCTCGGGCAGCCGCAAAGCACGCAGTGATCGACGAGGGTCTTGAGCCGGGCGACACTCTCGCCGGGGGACTTCGGCACAAGGAAATCGCCGCCCCAGATCGAGGCGATGGCGAGGCCGCGGGCCTTCGCCTCTGCCGCCAGGCCGGCCACCTTCTCTGCCGGCGCCGTGGCGGTGACGATGGTGCCTCCCTTCGCGGTCATGAGACCGGCGTGCTTGTAGCCGGCGGCGGCGATCTCATCGAGGGCGACCAGGGGCTCGAACTCGGCCCAGGGGCGGGTGTAGCAGCCGATCACGTAACCCGGGGTCGCCGCGCGCCCGATCGCGGTCAGGGCGGAAGTGGCCAGAATCCCGCCGAGGAACTGGCGGCGGGTGGAGGGGGAAGACGGGGAAGACATGGAAGTCGGGGAAGACTCGGAAGACATGGGAGACGGGGAAGACACAGTTGACTGGGAGACTTAGAGACGGGGGGGAAGAAAGCCGGTGCAGATCTCGTCCTGACGGTGGACAATCCGCGAATGAAGGAAAGACGAAGCCGGGGCGTCGGTGGTCACGCCGGAAGGAGCGCGCGGCGGATCGGATCGTAGGTCACCTTGCGGCCGGTGCGGTACGATTCGTCGGCCATGAGAACGGCGACGCCGTGCTGGAATCCGGCTTCGATGGGAGCGTGCGGGGTGCCGCCCTGTTTCAGGCAGAGGAGCCAGTCCAGGAAGTGATCGGGACGCTCCACCGGAGGCACGGGCTTTTCTCCGCGGATCGAACGGTCGCGACGCGGACCGCCTTCGGCGGAGTAGGTGGGGGCGTTCCAGTTGTCGACCTTCAGGACACCCTTGTCGGCGTAGAATTTCCGGCAGCTGCCGAAGCCGTTGCCGAGGTTGTTGGAGGAACTGACGAGGAATCTCTCCGGGTAGATCCAGGTTGCCTGGGCGCAGTCGTGGGCGGTGAAGGCGTGCTCGTCCTGCCACGTGAACGTGCCACCGAGGCAGACGCAGGCTGAGGGGAACTTCGCGCCGGTGATGAAGTGCACCATGTCGATGAAGTGGGAGCCGTAGCCGCTGATGGGGCCGCGGGAGAACTCATAGTAGCCATACCAGCCGGAATAGAGATCCGCGCGGAACGGGCGCATCGGCCGATCGTGCAGGAACTCGCGCCACTCGACATCCTCCGCCTTCACCTCCTTCAGGTACTGGTACCAGTAGGGCCGGTCGGTGTTGCGGCACTCCTCGATGCGCGAGAGCTTACCGAGCACGCCGGAGCGGAACAGATCGCGGGCGCCGACGATGCCGGGCAGGCTGCGAAGTTGGGTGCCGACCTGGGCGATGATTCCGGCCTGCTTCACGGCGTCGACCGCGCGGACGAGGGCGGCGAAGTCGTAGCCGAGGGGTTTTTCCACGTAGACGTGCTTTCGCGCCCGGGCGACGGCCTCGAGGTGCAGGGTGTGCAGGTGATCGGGGGAGGCGATCATCACCGCGTCGACCTCGCCCTGGGCGAGCAGATCGCGGTAGGAGACGAAGGCGCGCGCCTCGCGCCCGAACCACTCTTTCACCTTCGCGTTGGCTTTCTCGCGGGCGACCCGCCAGGGATCGCACACGGCGGTGATTTCAAAGTCGACCGCGCCGACATGCTTGTGGATGCCCTCCATGTGGGCGTTGATGCCGCGGTCGCCGCAGCCGATGATGCCGATGCGCAGCCGGCCGTTGGCGCCGGCAGAGCGTGTGCGTTCCGCAGCGGTGAGGGACCGGGGCATGACCAGCGTGGCCCCGGCGGCAAGGCTTGCGGCGGAACGGAGGAAGCGTCGGCGCGGCACGCCGGACACGGCAGGGGAGGAGGTGGACGACGCGACGGGAGGAGCGAACTTCCGGACCGGCTGGGAGGGGATCGAGATCATGGCAGGGTAAGCGATGGGGATGGCGGCGTCCGCACGGCGGAAAACGCCGACGAACGAGCCGCGGTCTCTCCTAGCACCGGGGCGAAGCACGGTCAGGTCGAAAGCCTGCGCACTTCTTGGCCAAGGAGTGGCGTCGGAGTGATTCCGCGGAGGTGCGACCGGGCCCGCACCGCGCATCGCGGCGCAAGCCCGACGGCCGGAATCACCAGGCGCAGAGCGAAGCGATGTGTTGGGCGGAGCCGTCGCGGGCCCAGCCATCGAGTTGCGCCTGATCCTTGAGTTGCTGCCCGCGCTGGCGCGGGACCACGGCAAAGACCTGCGGGCAATCCGCGAGCGCAGTCATGTCGCCCCACAGTTTCTCGAATTGCGCCACGGGGAAGATGTCCTCCTGGCCATGTCCCCAACGCTTCTTCACGTCCTTGAGCGTGATGTACGTGGGCACGCGCGCGGCCATGGTGCGCACGGCGGCGGCGGTGCGCTCCGCGTCGGCAAGTTCGCCGCGGGTCAGGCCAAAGAGGGCGAGCAGGCGGTCGATGTCGATCCAGCAGGTGTTCGTGCTGTAGTAGGTGAGGGCAAACTCGTCCTCCTCGCGGGGAAGGGCGAGACCCTCGACCATCCGCAGCCGTCCGTCGACGCGGGCCAGTCCGCCGCCATGATCCTCGATCCGGCGCGGGATCACCTCCCAGCCAAGCGTCGCGCCGGACTCCTGGAACCAGCCCAGCAACGCGGGATCCACGGTGGCGCCGAGGGTGTCGATGTTGTGCGCCAGCAGGGTGCGCAGTTGCGGGCGGGCCGCCAGCAGGCGGGCGAGGGTGCCGTTCTTGAGCAGGTTGGGGATCTCGAACCAGTGGCCCACCGGGTGGAGGCACTGACCGGGCAGGTTATCGGTGTAGTCACCGCCTTCGCCCACGGTCCGGGCCCACTGGGCCAGCGCCGCCCGCACGCTCTCGCGCATCTTCTCCTTCTGCTCGTCGAGCTTCTGCTGGGCCGTTTCCTCCCACGCGAAATGCAGATCGCGCACCGTGGGCACGAGCCGCAGCCCGATCGATTTTCCGGGGGAGAGAAACACCTCGCGATCCAGGGCGGCGCCCTGGGCGCGGAGGTGCCGCTCGATCGGCGCGTGGGTGAGATAGCTCGTGGTGAAGAGGTGCGGGATCGCCGCGCCGGCCGCAGCGGAAGTCCGGCGCGACTTGGCGAGATGCACGTCCGCGAAGCTGCGGTGGTGGCCGTCGAACTTGGCGAACGGGTGCAGGGCCTTGGCCACGCCCGCGCCCTGCGTCCAGCGGCTGCCGACGCCGGCCGCGTAGGTGACCACCGCGACCTCGCCGCGGTGCAGGGCGCTCTCCCCGGCTCGACGCAGGGGTTCCGTGGCCGAGGCGGCGTCGAAGAGGTCGCGAGCGGCGACATCCTCGATGCGCGTGCTGGGGGGCAGGCGGTTCATCGCCAGCCCAATCCGGCCCGAGCGGAGATCGGCGCGGATCTGCTCGTGCTGGGCGCGGTCGAAGCCGTTGTCGGCCAGCAGCTGATCGAGCTGCCGGCCCGGGGCGCCGGAGCCGTCGGCCGACGGAAGCATGCGGTCGAGCAGGGTCGGCAGAGCCTGGACGAAGGTCGGATCGGAGCGCGCCGCGAGGGTGAACTGCTGCAGATCGCCGCGTTCGCGCGCTGAAAGATCGCGGGCCTCGCGTCGCAGCCAGCCGGGGACGGCATGCTGGTAGAACGCCAGCGGCAACAGCGCCTCCGGCCCGTGCAGCAGCGAGGCGACCGAGCCGTGCTCGTTGATGGCGAAGTCGTAGACGACCGGGTCCATCGCGAAGGGCAGCGAGCTCTCGAGTTCGCGTTTCGTGCGGAGCATGGTCTCGAGCAGCTGCGCCTGGGCCTCGGCGCGGCGTTCCGGCGCAAAGATGAACCCCATGCCTCCTCCGGCCATGCCGCCGAGCATCCAGAAACCCCAGAAGTCGTCCCCGAACGCCGCGCGCGTGCGCTCGATCAGGCGTTCGGTGTAGAGGTTGCTGACCCAGGGGATGATGGTTTGGAGCGGCCCGAAGAAATTGCCGGTGAGGGCGCGGCCCAGGCCGCGGATGTCGCCGGCCGCGAGGAGGGCGAGGATGTCGTCGAGCGTGGCGATGGCGCGTTGGCGGGCGCTCCATTCGGGTTCCTTCCGCAGCAGGTACTTCTCCGTCGCCATCTCGAGGATGGGACCGACGTTCTGCGCCATGCCGCCGTGCACGAGCACGAGCGAATCCTGCAACCGTCGCCGCGCTTCGGCGGGAATGCGATCGAGCCCGAGCAGGGTGTGGCGCGGCAGCAGTCGCCCGCGGCTCACGCCGTGCTCCGGGTCGCCCGGCTCCGCCCGGGCCCCCTCGATCAGTTTGATCCCGGGCCAGAGTCCGCCGGAGTCCTGCCAGCCGCCGCCGGAGCCTCCAAGCCACTCGCCGAGGATCGCGCGGGCCGCGACCATCCGGCGCTCTTCCTCGGCCATGGGACCGGTCAGCGACTGGATCTGGCCGGTGGCGCGCATGCAGACGCCGATCAACGCACCGAGAAGATTGGTGGAAACCGCCAGGCGGGAGCCCTTGGGAATGCGGTTGACGTTGCTGACGAGTTCGAACCCGCGACCCGGGCCGAACATCGAGGCGAGCAGCTCGGCGAGACTGGCGCCCGAACGTTCGATGCCGGGAGGCACCAGGCCGGCCGCAATGATCGCCGCCTTGAGGAGCCCCAGGTAATCGCGGCCGAAGTCGAAGACTTCGTCGAGCGTGGTGAGGCAGGCGCTCGCCTCCAGGTCCGCGCTGGCGAGGCGGATCGCCGGCTCGTCAATCAGGCGGAAGTAGGCTTCGACCGGCGGCCGGGTGGCGGAGTCGCGGCCGTGCACGCCCAGATCGATCGAGACGTTGAGCACCCGCGCCCCTTCGGGAAAATCCATCCCGAGGAAGAAGATGTCGCTCCACCCGCAGTGCGTGAGATCCATGCGCACCGGGGTGCGTTCGCGCAGCAGGGGGAAGGGGGCGGAGGCATGCTCCCGGACCAGCAATTCCCGGCGGACCCGGAGCGGCTGATCCAACGGGTGACCGAGGCGAAACATCCAGGCGTTGCCATGCGTGGAGCGGACGGTGCGGCGGACCTGGTCTGCGAGAGTCTGAAAGGCGAGAGCGTGATAGGCGGAGGCCAGGGCGCTGGAAAGGGTTTCGCTGGGTCCGGCTTCCTGCTGGGCGCGCTGGAAGAGGCCGATGGCCTCCTCGAAGCGTCGATCCAGCAGATGGCAGAAGCCCTCGTAGGGAACGCGTCCCTCCCGGGGCAGTTCGGGGCGCGCCGGCAGGTGGTAGCGGTGCAGGGCCGCGAGGAAAAAGAGGGCGCGCACGCGCCGGTAGAGGTTGCCCTCGCGCCGGCGGTAGGCGTCGAGTTCGTCGCACGCCGCCAGCAGTTCCGCACGGGTCTTTCCGGCGCACCAGGAGTCCAGGGCGGAATCGCGCCGGGCCGGATCGGAGGCTTCGATGATTTCGAGCAGGCGAGGGGAGGCGGAGGACGCCAGGGACATGGAAGGAAGACCGGAAGGCCGCGCTTATTCCGGGCGGACGGCGACGAGTTCGAGCAGCTGGGTGAGCACGCGGTCGCGATCGCGGCCGGCGAGGGAGATGGCGAGCTGCGCCAGCAGGAGGCCATAGGGGGCGCCGATGTCGAAGCGGCGGCCGGCGACGCTGAACGCGAGGTAGCGTCGGCGGGCGGCGAGAGCGTGCAGGGCAGGCGAGAGTCCGAGGGGCCGCTCCGGGGCGGCCTGCTGCTGTTCCTCGAGCAACTGGAAGATGTCCGGCTCCAGCACGTGCATGCCGAAGAAGCACAGGTAAAAGCCAGCCCGGAGTCCGGGGACGATCAGGTGCTGCTCGGCCAGGGTCGGGGTGGGTTTTTCCAGCACCGATTCAACCTGGTAGAGCGGACGCGCGCCGCCGACGAGCCGGCCGCCCACGGTGCCAAACGACGTGAGCTGGCTCTCCCGCGTGGGCTGCACGGCGGAAACAGGGGCATTCTCAGCCTTGGCGATTTCCAGGAGTTGACGGGCGCAACTGGTTGCGGAGTGAGAGACGTGCAGGTGGTCGCCGACCAGGTGCAGGAAGGCGTCGTCCCCGACGAAGGGACGGCCGCAGAGGACGGCATGGCCGTAGCCGCGCGCGGCGTCCTGGACGATGAAGCGCACGCGGGAGCGCAGGGCGCCGCAGGCGTCGGCGTAGGCGGGCTCATCGCCCGGGCAGACCACGACTCCGAATTCCTCGATGCCCGCGCCGGCGGCTTCCTCGAGGATGATTTGCAGGGCGGACTTGGGCTCGCCGGCCCGGTCGACCAGGGTTTGCAGGGGCAGCGTGCGCTGGCGGGGATTGGCGGCGGTGACGAGGACTTTGCGGATTCTCATGCGGGGCGCGATCCCGATGACGGTGGCGGCGGGGCGGCGCCGCCTCAAGACGCATGTTGCCCGTGGGGACGATCGCCCGGTCTCAGGGGAAAGGGAGGCGGCCGGCAATCCCGCGGCGCGGGTTGACCGATCCGGCTTTTGTGTTACGTCTGACCCTCCATGCCCGCCCGAAACACTCGCCGTCGTCCGCCGCGCCCTGACCCGGCACCGGCGGGAGACGTCCAGGTCACCCGGCAGGTGCATTTCACGGCGGCGCACCGGCTCCACAATCCGGCCAGGTCGGAGGCCTGGAACCGGAGGCAGTTCTGCCCCTCTGCCAACCCGAACTGGCATGGCCACAACTACGTGCTGGAGGTGACGGTGAAGGGCCGTCCGGACCCGGAGACCGGCTACGTGATCGATTTGGGGGAGTTGAAGCGAATCCTGCACCGGGCGGTGGTGGAGCGTTGTGATCACCGCAACCTGAACACCGAGGTGCGTTTCCTCCGCGGAGTCATCCCCACGACCGAGAATCTCGTCATTGCCTTCTGGCGGGAGATTGCGCCGCGGTTGCCCCTGACGACGCGGCTGCACCGGGTGCGACTCTACGAAACCCCGCGGAACTTCGCCGACTACCACGGCCCTGACGAATCATGAAGCAGATGTATCTGCATAACTCGAGTGCCGGCCATCCGGCCAGGATCCGCCGGGGCTACGACGGCCGGTTCCGCTCCACGCCGTCGCACCGGGCCTCGTTGCCGGACATGATGGATGCCGCCCACGATGCCATCCAAGGAGCCAACGTGCCCATCCAGCAGGTGGGGATCCATAATTTCCGGCTGCCGCTGAAGATCCGGACCAAGGGAGGCAAGATCCTGACCCTGGAGGCGAGCGTGACGGGCACGGTCTCGTTGGAGGCCGAGCTCAAGGGCATCAACATGAGCCGGATCATGCGCTCGTTCTACGAGCACAAGGACGGCGTCGTGACCGCCGAGTGGATGGGGAAGATCCTGAAGGCCTACCTGCGCAACGTCGCCACCAAGGACGCCCGCCTGATGGTGAAGTTTTCGTATCCGATGGAGCGGCGGAGCCTGCGGAGCAACCTGTCGGGCTGGCAGTATTACGACGTGGCCTTCGAAGGGGTGATGACGCACGACGGGCGGTACCGGCGGTTCATCCACTTCGACTTCGTCTACTCCTCGGCGTGCCCATGCAGTGCCGAGCTGGCCGAGCATGCCCGCGACACCCGGGGAGCCTACAGCGTCCCGCACTCGCAGCGCAGCAAAGCGCGCCTCACGCTCGAGGAAGCCGAGGGGAAGAAGATCTGGATCGAAGATGTGCATGCCCGCTGCCTCGCGGCGCTCCAGACGGAGACGCAGGTGATGGTCAAGCGCGAGGACGAGCAGGCCTTCGCCGAGCTCAACGGCGCCTATCTCAAGTTCGTCGAGGACGCCGCGCGGCTCCTCTACCGGGAGTTCGACCGCGATCGCCGGATCGCGGATTTCCGCATCGCCTGCTCGCACCTCGAGTCCCTGCACTCGCACGACGCGGTCAGCGTCATCTGCAAGGGCGTGAAGGGTGGATTCACCGCGGACTTCATGGACTTCGGTTCGCTGCTGTGTTGAGGGCGGGTGCCACCGCGAAAAGCACGCCAGACGCGAACAGCAGGCCAGCGCAGGCCGGGGATTGGCTTTCGTGGATTTGGTGTGTTTCGTGGTGACCCAATCATGGGCAAGCCACTCGTTCTCATCACTGGTGCGTCGCAGGGAATTGGGGCCGCCATCGCGAGGGTCTTCGCGGCCGAGGTTCCCGGCGTGCGCCTGGCGCTCGTGGCGCGGCAGGAGGCCAAGCTCGCTGCCGTTGCGCGCGCCTGTCGGCGGGCGGGCGCCGGGGCGGCGGAGTGTTTCCCGGCCGACGTGACGGAGGCCGCGGCCGTCGTGGCCCTGGAGCGCGCCGTGCGCCGGAGATTTGGAACGGTCGACGTGTTGATCAACAATGCCGGGGTTTTCGCCGGCGCGCCGTTGGTCGAGATGGAAGTGGCGGAATTTGATCGGATTGTCGCGGCCAACCTGCGGAGCGCCTTCCTCGTCACCCGGGCCTTGGTGCCGGCGATGATCCGGCGCGGGCGCGGCGACGTGTTCTTCATGAGTTCGATCGCCGGCCTTGCGGCCTACCCGAACGGCGCCGCTTACTGTGCGGCCAAGTTCGGCGTGACCGGGATGGCCAAGGTCCTGCGGGCGGAAACCAAGGGCACGGGCGTGCGCGTGTGCTGCATCCATCCGGGCGCGACGTGGTCGCCGTCCTGGGCGGGCAGCGGGGTGAATCCCGAGCGGATCATGCCGGCGGAAGACGTGGCGCGCGCCTTTCTCGACGTCTACCGCCTCTCGCGCCGCACGGTGGTGGAGGAGTTGGTGCTGCGTCCGGAGCAGGGCGACGTCTGACGCGGTCCAGGTTCCGGGAGGTGTGCCCCGCCCGGGCGGGTTCGACGGGGTCTGTCTACGGTCGAAACTTCACCGTCTTCTCCGTCTGCCGGGGAAGGAATACCAGCGTGGCCAAGCGGCCGTTGTCCCGCACGCGCACGGAGTTGATCTGGTTGGGGAAATGTTCGCCCAGCAGGGCGTGATGCAGGCGGGCACCCTCGACGCCGGTGGCCAGGGGAATCTCGAAATAGAGCCAGAGTTCGTTGTCCGCGGCCTTGATCTCGCGTCCGACCCATTCGTGTGGAGCCAGGGCCCCGTCGGGGCGACGAACGGTGAACTTCGCCGTCAGGTAGGTCCGGGCCAGGGTGTCGAAATCCGCCTTCGACAGCGTCGCGAGGGTGACGGGTCGGCCGGCCTGGGCGCTGAGCGCGACTTCGAAGTCATCGAGAAAGACCCGCAGAGCGACTTCGAGCTTCCGCGAGCTGCGGTTGTAGTCGACCTCCGCCACCGAAGTGTGGATCGGGTGGGCGCGTAGTTCCGGAACCGCGGCGACCAGCGTCGCCGCGAGCCAAAGCACAACCCGGCAAGGAAGCAGGAGCAACAGGCGCACGGGACCAATGGAACGTCGAAGCTGCTGTCGGGCAAGCCGGGTCAAGCGCGAGGGGCTCGTGGGGCGCGGACCGGTTGCGACTCTGTATCCGGGGATGTGCGACAACTCTTCACCCGATGGCCGCCCGCCGGTGCTGACGCCTTCGGTGTCGGAAGCTTTTACACCTTGCCGGGCAGTGGCCGTGCTGTTGGACGCGATTACCGGTCCTTACGTGAACAAGACTCTCATGGTCGGCGACTAAAGGAGATTCGCGCGCTCATTTCCAAATGCCGGAAGCGTGGCATCCTCCCTGCATGAGCGGGCCAACCGTGCCGGCGCGCCTGTGTCCGGCCGGCCTAACTTCGAACCCTGCTGAAAATCATGAGACAAACGAGACTCCCCCTTGGCGCGTTGACCGCCTGCCTTCTCCTCTCGGCTCCGGTCGCCCGTGCCGGTTTCACCGACTTCATCATTCGTGGCGGAGCCACGATCAATCATCCCGCCGCAGGGGTCTATGAGTTCGTGCTGGATGCCGGCGGGGAAAAGGGAGCCCTGGGTTCGAATGACATCAATGGCACGACCATCGGCAACCTACAGAGCGTGGCGATCACGCGCTTGGATGACCGCACCCGCTTCACCAATGGCAGTGGTCCCGCGATGGCACCCTACCTCAATCTCTGGATCACCAACGGGGCCGGCAAGTTCGCGGTGGTCGCGAACGAGCCGACGGACCCGGGGATGCAGGCGCTGTACGCCGGCGGCTGGGACCTAAGTTTTGCGGACCTGTCAAACAAGGCGGCGAAGATCTTCGAGACCTCGGACAGGTCGTGGCTGCCGAACAACGGCGTCGGACTGACCTTTGCGGATCTGGCGAGTTTTGTCATTCAGGCGCCCACGGTCGCCCAATTGACGGCCGGTTGGGCCGGGCTCGGCACCGGCGCGCCGCGGGAGTTGGGCACCAATCTCGCGTACGGGGTGAACTGGGTCTTTGGTGACACGTTGAGCAACTACGTGTCGGGCGATCCCGGGTACGTGGTGACCAATGCCTCGGTCACGACGGCCAACGCAAACCCGGTGCCGGAGTCCGGGTCGTTGGTGGTCCTTGGGCTTGGCGCCCTTGCCTTGCTGTTGGGCCGCCGGGCGACGCGCTGAGGGAACTGGCCACCCCAGCTTGGCTGACGAGCACCGGAGCCGTCCGAAGCGGAGGCTCCGGTCGGTCATTGCCGAGCCGACGAGGGAGCCGCGTCCCTACAGCAGCGTGCCCTGATCGCTGGCGGCGGCCTTGAGGCCGATGGCGTGGTAGCCGCGCGCCGTGAGCACGCGGCCCTGCGGGGTGCGCTGGAGGTAGCCTTCCTGGATCAGGAACGGCTCGTGCACTTCCTCGAGGGTTTCGGCCTCTTCGCCGACCGCGACGGCGATGGTGCTCATGCCGACCGGTCCGCCGCGGTAATTCTCGGCCATGACGCGCAGCATGCGCTTGTCCATCTCGTCGAGGCCCGCGGCGTCGATTTCCAGGAGCTCGAGGGCGCGGGCGGCCACGGGCTGGGAAATCCGGCCCTGGGCGCGTTCCTGGGCGTAGTCGCGGACGAAGTTGATCAGGTTGTTGGCGATGCGGGGAGTGCCGCGGCAGCGCTGCGCGATTTCCTGCGCGCCCCCGGTGTCGATCGGCACCTTGAGCAGGGCGCAACTGCGCTGCACGATCGTCTCGAGGGTCGCGTGATCATAGTAGTCGAGGCGGGTCTGCAGGGTGAAGCGCGAGCGCAGGGGGGCCGTGAGCAGCCCGCTCCGGGTGGTGGCGCCCACCAGGGTGAAGCGCGGAAGGCTGAGGCGCACGCTGCGGGCGTTGGGCCCCTGGTCGATCATGATGTCGAGCCGGAAGTCCTCCATGGCCGAGTAGAGGTATTCCTCGACGGTCTTCGGCGTGCGGTGGATTTCGTCGATGAAGAGGATGTCGCCTTCCTCGAGGTTGGTCAGCAGGCCGGCGAGATCGCCGGCCTTCTCCAGGACGGGCCCGGAGGTGACCCGCACGTTGCGGCCCAGTTCATGCCCGAGGATGAAGGCGAGCGTGGTCTTGCCCAGTCCGGGCGGACCGGAAAGGAGGATGTGATTCAGGGCATCGCCCCGCCGGCGCGCGGCGCCGACCATCACCTGGAGCCGTTCCACCGTCTTGGTCTGCCCGGTGAAATCGGCGAACGTCAGCGGCCGCAATGCCGCCTCGGCCGGGGAGACCGGAGCCGCGAGCGCGGACGTGATGTAGCCCAGGCCGGTGGCGGCGGCGGGAGCCGCCGCGGCGGTTTTCGATTTGCGATGCTCGATTTTGGATTCGCTCACGTCGGTGGTCCCGTGCGGGCAATGCGGTGCGGCGTTCGAAAGAACGTCAATGGTCAATCTCCTTCGGGAATTTCCGCTACCGCCACTCGACCTCGGCGCCGAGGCCGCGGAGGTTTTCCACGAAGCGCGGGTGCGCGCGTTTGATCGTGTCGGCATTCTTGACCACCGAACGGCCGGGGATGCTGGCCGCGATCATGTAGAGTCCGACCGCCGCCCGGATGATGTACGGGGCGTCGACGGTGGCGGGCCGGAGCGGCCGATCACCGAAGACGATCACGCGATGGGGGTCGCTGACCACGACATGTGCGCCGAACTTCGAGAGCTCGGGCATCCACGTGAACCCGCCCTCATACACCTTGTTCCAGAACTGGATCGCCCCCTTGGCCCGCACGGCGAGCGCGATCATGCAGGGCAGGAGATCCACCGGGAAATAGGGCCACGGCGCGGCCTCGATCTTCGGGAGCAGGTTGGTGGTGAAGGGCGCGGCGATCTCGAGGGGTTGCCGGGCGCGGACCAGCGCCGTCGTGCCCCGGTGTTCGATCGTGACGCCGAGCTTGTGGAAGGCGCGCGTCATGAGGTCGAAGTGGTGAGGCACGGAGTTCCGCACGCGCACCTCGCCTCCGGTGATCGCGCCCAGGGCGAGAAAGGTGACGACCTCGTGGTAGTCGGTGGCGATGATGATGGTGCCCCCGTGCAGGCGGTCCACGCCCTCGACCGTGAGCTGGCTCGTCCCGATTCCCTCGATACGCGCCCCCATCGTCACGAGCGCCCGGCAGAGATCCTGCACATGCGGCTCGCTGGCGGCGTTGATGAGCGTGGATTCGCCGTCGGCGAGTGCGGCGGCCATGACGAAATTCTCCGTGGCCGTGACCGACATGTAGTCGGGCCAGTGGCGCGCCCCGCGGAAACGGCGGGGCAACCGCAGGGTGAGTTCGCCATTGTGCGAGATCCGGGCCCCGAGCCGTCCGAGAATCTCGAGGTGGGGATCGAGTTCGCGGATTCCCAGCGAGCATCCCTTGGCGTTCGTGGGCAGGGTAATCCTGCGCATGCGCTGCAGCAGCGGGGCAAAGAGCAGCACCGAGGAACGCATGCCCGACGGAATCTCCCCCTGGAGCCGGCGGACTGAAAAGGACGAGTGATCGATCTCCAACCGGCCGGCGGGCTTGTCCCACGCCACCCGGGAACCCTGCTCGGCGAAGAAGTTCACCAGTTTCTCGACGTCCGTGATCTCCGGAACGTTCAGCAACGTCACCGGCTCATCGGTGAGCAGCGAGGCGCAGAGGATGGGCAGGACGGAGTTCTTGTTGCCCGAAGGGGTGATGGTGCCGGAGAGCGGCTTGCCGCCATTGACGATGAGATCAGCCATGAGTGGGCGGTGGCGAGAAGGCAGGTGCGAGGTGAAAGGGCGGGAGCGCGGTGCCGGCGGAAGAGCCGCGGGCGAAGGCCCGGTGCGACCGCCCGTCGAAGAGTCGGGTGAGAAAAGACCAGAGGCGCCCGCCGCAAGGGCGGGCGCCTCTGAATTGCGCCGGCGTCGGCGGGCGCCGCAAGGATTATCGCGGTCTTGGGATCAAATGGCGCCGCCGCCCTGCTGGCCTTCCGGCCGCGGACCGCGGTCACCGTCGTCGCGGTAACGCCCGCGTCCGCCGCGTCGACGGCGTCGGCGGTGACCTCCCTGGTCGCCGCCTCCCTGGCCTTCGCCGCGGTAGCCGCCGTCGCCACGGTTTTGTCCCTCCTGGCGGGGACCACGCGAGTCGTCCCGATAGCCGCCCTGGCCGTCGCGGCCGCGGCCGCCGCGGTGGCGCCGACGATCGTCGCCGCGCTCGTCGCGCGGGTCTCCCCGGCGCTGTTCCCCTTCGGGAGCGGCGGCCGGTTGCGCTTTCTTGCCGCCGAAGAGGCCTTTCACCCAGCCCACGAAACCGCCGGATTTTTTCGGGGGTTCCGCCGCCGGGGCGGGCTCGCGGTACGGCTGCTGGGAGCGAGGTTCGAACTTGCGATCGTCCCGGCGCGGTTCGCGCGGATCGAAACTGCGGGGTTCGCGTGGTTCGCGGCGCTCCCGCGGTTGGAAGGGCGGACGGTCTTCGCGCCGGGGCGCCGGAGCGGGCGCGGGGGCGGGAGTCGCCGCGGCGGCTCCCGGCGATTCCCAGCGCATCTCGGCGCGCTTGGGAGATTCTGGCGGCAAAATCTTGAGTTCAGCCTTTTCCTCCGGAGCGGCGGCCGGCGCGGGAGCAGGTGCCGGTGCGGCTGCCGGAGCAGCCGGTGCGACCGGGGCGACGGCGGAGGGAGCGGGCGCGGGTGCCGGTGCGGGAGCGGGCGCCGGTTCGGGTGGCGGCGGAGACGCCACGCTGGTCTCCCCGGTGAACGGGTTCTTGTATTCGCTCTTGGTGGCGATGACTTCGAGGGCGCTCGGCTTGTAGGCTCCGGCGCCTCCGGCTGTTCCTGCCCCGGAGGGCGGGGTGGGGCGCTTGCCCCGGGCGAGGCCGGAGCCTCGCGTGGTTCCAAACGTTCCCGGAGCGGGAGTAGGGTTGCTGGCGGTACTGGCGGGGGCCGTGGGGGTGGCGGGGGTGGCCGTTTCAGCCGGCGCGGGCGCCGGCGTGTCCGTGCCGGCGCGCCTGACTTATCTGCGTCTGACATGGATGGTGTGTGTTGGAGGAAGGCGGCCCGGCGCGGACGCGGGAGGGCCGCAGTGTGTGTGGCGCCAGCGGAGCGGGTAAGCGCTCGACGCCGGCGAGGAAAACCGACCATCGGGGACCGGCCGCCGAGTGGCAAGTGGCAATTCAGTCCGGCACCCCCGGGCGGCGCCGCGGGGTTCCGGGTCACGAGGGCGGGAGAAGGACGCGGATGCGGCCGGGCAACGTCGCCGCGGGCGGAACCGGCTTGCCATGGATCCGCCCCTGCCACCACGTTCCGCCCATGGACAAGCTCGAGGAGATCTTTCGCATGCAGGACGCACTCAACCGGCGGATCGGGGTCGTCCTGCCACCAGCCACGGACGAGGAGAAGGCGAAATGGGTCCTCAATTACACCCGTGCACTGCAGCAGGAGACGGCGGAACTCGTCGACAGCGTGCCGTGGAAGTGGTGGGCGAAGTACCAGAAGTTCGATGAGCAGAATGCGAAGGTCGAGGTCGTCGATCTCTTCCATTTTCTGGTCTCACTGGCCCAGACCCTGGGCATGTCGGCGGACGACGTCTATCAGGCGTACCTGAAGAAAAACCAGGTCAACCACCAGCGGCAGGACAGCGGCTACGCGAGCAAGGACGAGGCCGACTCCAAACACATCTGAGGCCCCGGGGGCCCGTCGCCCTCAGCGCGAGACGACAAACGCCGCCGTCACGTCCACGGCGGTCTGACCGTTTTCCACGATGGAGGCCTTGAGCTTGAGCTTGGCCTTCCCGTAGCGGGCCAAGGCGTCCTGAAATTCGGCGATGGCGGCCTGGGCCGGGCGTTCACAGATGGCGCGAAGGTCGCCGATCACCGGTCGCCGGTAGGCGGCTCGGCTCTCCTTGACGACGATGCTCCACTCGGCCTTTTCCGCGCCCTTCTCGTTCTTCATCAACTCCCACACGACGCCGTAGCCGGCCAGGGTGGCCAGGGAAACGAGGCTGCCGCCGAAGGCGGTGTTGAGCGAGTTCTTGTTCTGCTCCTTCGGCGCGGTGAGGACCAGGGCCCGATCGTCGCTGACCTCCACGCCGACGCCCATGGCCTTGGCCAAGGGGATCATCTCGTGGAGGAACAGCTCCAGCGCCGGGACCTTTACCGCTTTCATCGGCGCGGACCTTGGAGGGTTTTCCCGCCTACGTCAAAGCCTCAAACTTCGCGGAGAATGCGGAGCCCAGGTTTGACCCGGAACCGGGCTTGGACTCACTCGTGGTCATGATTCAACCGGGCAGGAAACTCGACCTCAACCTGCGTCTCGACGCGGTGAGGGAGGGCCGGATTGAGCGGCTGGCCGTGGGCGAGCTGGTGCAGCGCAGGGCGGTCCTATCGGTGCATATGAGGAACAACACTCCCGGGTGTGACCGCCAGAACCTGGTGTTGGCCGAGCGGGCCAAGGAGTTCGCCCGGGCCGGCTACGACCTGATCGGCGTCAGTCGCGATTCGGCCAAGGCCCATGCCAAGTATGCCTTGGCCAAGAAGATCCCGTTCCCGCTGGTCAGCGACCCCGAAGACAAGCTGGCGGGTGCCACCGGGTCGTTGATCGAGAAGTCGATGTACGGTCGGAAGTTTTTCGGGCCGGCGCGGGCCGCGTTTGTGGTCGAAAAGGACGGCACCGTGCTGGCGGTGGTGGAGAAGATCGTCCCGGCGGATGCGGCCGACCAGGTCTGGGCGGCCATCGCGAACCTTCCCTGATGAAGAGGTGCGGGCGACTTTCGGAACGAGGCAATCGGGCCCGGGCGTGGCGATGGCCGGCGGCGATCGTTGCTGGGCTCGGACTCGCGGCTGGGGTGGCGATTCGCTGGGGCGGTGTCCCGCAGGGTCCGGAGGCGGTGCCGTCCATCCGGGCGGCCGAGCCGGAATTGTCTCCGGCGAGGGTCGGCGCCGGGCCGTCTGAAACTGCGCCAGGGCCGGCGAAACCGCGGGCGTTGTTTGCCTGGGTCGAGCCCGAACCGACGGAGGCGGCGGCGCTCACCGCGGCGCTGCCGGGGCCGACCCGACAAATGCACTATGTGCGGGTCGACACCGCCTGGTTGGGCGGGAAGCAATCGCCGTTTTGGCAGCGTTCCGGCGAAGGGAGGATTGCCGTGGAATTGCCGGGTGGAGGCTCCTTGGAAGTGGTGGTCGGCGAGAGTGAGATGCTGGGGCCCGATCGCTGGACCAGCACAGGTCGAATCGAAGGCACCCTGGGAGGACGGGCGTGGTTTGCCTGGAATGAAGGATGGCTGCATGCCGCGTTTGAAGACCCGGTGCGCGGGAGTTTCGTGCTGCGCGCTGCGACCGCTGGCCTGGCGCAGTTCTTCCAGGTGGATTCCGGGCTTTCCCCTCCCTGCGGAGGCACGCGTCGCCCCGGGCGTGCGGCGGGCCTGCCGGGTTCCGGGCCGTCGGCCGTTGGAGTGCCGGTGGTGGGGGCCGCGCCGGAGAATCCCCAGCGCGCCGAGATTCACCTCATGATGGTGTACACGGATGCCGTGTTGCCGACGCTGGCGGGCGCTGCGCG
The DNA here is from genome assembly GCA_016222805.1 of Verrucomicrobiota bacterium. Taxonomy (GTDB): domain Bacteria; phylum Verrucomicrobiota; class Verrucomicrobiia; order Opitutales; family Opitutaceae; genus ER46. Next base: position 206,358 of record JACRQG010000007.1, read on the forward strand.
CGTGGCGGCCCTCCAGAGCGCGTTCGACCTCGCCGTGGCGCGCACCAATGCGGCGTTGGAGGCGAGCCTGGTCTCGGCCCGGGTGCGACTCGTGAGGATCCACGAGACCGCCTATGACGAGGATCTCAGCACGGGCGCCCGCGTGCAGGACGATGCCCTGACCGCGCTCTACCGGACCGACGACGGACAGATGGACGAGGTGCATGCGGTGCGCGATGCGGTGGGCGCCGATGTCGTGTGCCTCGTGATCAATCGGATTTCCGGCGTGGCAGGACTGAGCTTCCTGCTCGACGATCCGGCCGAAAACACGAATCCCCAGTACGCGTTTTCGGTCGTGCAGTATGGCGCCACGACTTCGGGCTACGTCGTGGCGCACGAACTGGGTCACGTGCTCGGCTGTGCGCACGATCGTGCCAACGCCCAAAGCGGGGAGGGAGCCTATTCCTATAGCCATGGCTACCGTTTCTTTGGCGCCGACGGCCGGCAGTATCGCGATCTCATGGCCTATCCGCCGGGCACGGAGCTCGGCTATTTTTCCAACCCGGAGGTGCTGGTGCCAGCCCCCGTCAATGCGCGGATCGGTGTACCCGTGGGCTTGCCCGGTGAAGCGAACAACGCGCTCACTATCGAACAGAACGCCTTCGCCGCAGCCGCGTACCGGTTGCAGAAGCAGCTTCCGGCCAACGGCGGCGCGTTGATCAACGTCGCGACGCGGGCGTTCGTCGGGGCGGGCGACCAGGTGCTGATCGGCGGGTTCGTGGTGCAGGGACCTGGGGCCAAGCAGATGCTGGTTCGCGCTGCAGGTCCGGCGCTGGCGAGCCTGGGAGTGCCGGGAGCCATCCCTGACCCTGCCTTGCGCATCTACCGTGGGTCCTCCCTGATTGGCGAGAACGACAACTGGGGCGCGCCGATCGCAGACCAGGGCGGGACGAGTCCGGGGCAGCTTGCCCTGGCGGCGACCGCGGCGGGCGCATTTCCTTTCGGCGTCGGCAGCGCCGATGCCGCTCTTCTCGTGACCCTGTCGCCCGGGGCGTACTCCGCCGTCGTGGAAGGCGTGCGGGGCGCGACCGGTACGGGACTGATCGAGGCCTACGAAGTGGCGCGCGATGGCACCAAGGTGATCAACCTCGCCACCCGCGGCTACGCGGACCGGTCCGGGCGCGAAATGCACGGTGGCTTTGTCGTCCAGGGAGCGGCGGGATCGACCAAACGCATCCTCCTCCGCGTCCTGGGTCCGTCCCTCGCACGGGCGCCCTTTCTGCTCAACGGCGTGCTCGATGACCCGGAGATGGAACTGCGCAGCGCCACCGGCGCAGTGCTGGTTCGTAACGACGACTGGAGCACGGGCGCGGAGGGCGGCGCCAGTGCCGAGAATGACTTCCGCCCCTTCGTGGTGACCCATGGCGAACGGCAGATCGCCGCCACCGGGCACGCGCCGTCCAACCGCCGCGAGCCGTGCCTGCTGCTCGACCTGCCGCCGGGGTCCTACACCGTCGTCGTCCGGCCGTTCGAGTTGCGCGATGCGGATCCGGCCCGGCACCAGCCCGCCGTGCCGGGCGTGGGGGTGATCGAAGTTTACGAAGTCGATCCCTGATCCGCCGCGCCGGATGGCCCGCACGTGGTCATTCTGACGCGTGGCGATTCCCGCCGGCGGTTCACTCTGACCCGCGCCGTGCGCCGGTCGGGCAGCGATGCGAGGGAGGCGGGGAGCGTGCAGAGTGGCGCACCTCCTGCGGAGGGGTTCATCATGGACTTTGCCAAGCTCACCCAAATGTCGCGGGCCGCCGTGACCGAGGCGCAGGCGCTGGCCCGGCGGCATTCCCACCACGAGGTGGACACGTGGCACCTGCTCGCGGCGCTGCTTTCCCAGGAGAACGGCCTGGTCCCGGGGATCCTGGAGAAACTGAACATCCCGGCGGGCTCCGCCCAACTGGCCGTCGAGCGCGAGCTGGCGCGGCTCCCCTCCGTGACTGGTTCCGTGGACACCTCGAAGGTATACGTGACCCAGGCCGTCCACGAGGTGCTCACGCGCGCCGAGGAGGAGGCCGGCAAGCTCAAGGACGAGTACGTGTCGGTCGAGCATCTGCTCCTCGGCCTTATTGACGTGGCGAAGCCGGACGCCCTGAAGAAGTTCCTCCGCAGCTTCGAACTCGACCGCGCCAAGGTGCTCGGGGTCCTTCGCCAGATGCGCGGTGCGCAGCGGGTGACGTCCGACAATCCCGAGGCCACCTACCAGGCGTTGGAAAAATACGGCATCGATCTCGTCGCCCAGGCGCGAAAGGGAAAGATGGACCCGGTGATCGGGCGCGACGACGAGATCCGCCGCACCATCCGCATCCTCTCCCGGAAGACGAAGAACAACCCCGTGCTGATCGGCGAGCCGGGCGTGGGCAAGACCGCCATCGTGGAGGGCCTGGCCCAGCGCATCCTGCGCGGCGACGTCCCGGAGGGCTTGAAGGACAAGACGATCTTCTCCCTCGACATGGGCGCGCTGGTCGCCGGCGCAAAGTACCGGGGCGAGTTCGAGGAGCGCCTGAAGGCCGTGCTCACCGAGGTGAAGCAGAGTGAAGGGAGGATCCTCCTGTTCATCGACGAACTGCATGTGATCGTGGGAGCCGGCAAGACGGAGGGGGCGATGGACGCCGGCAACCTCCTGAAGCCGATGCTGGCCCGCGGGGAACTCCACTGCATCGGGGCCACCACCCTCGACGAGTACCGCAAGCATGTGGAAAAGGACGCGGCCCTCGAGCGCCGGTTCCAGCCGGTGCTGGTCGACCAGCCTTCGGTCGAGGATGCGATCTCCATCCTGCGGGGCTTGAAGGAGCGGTTCGAGCTGCACCATGGCGTGCGCATCCAGGACAACGCGCTCGTGAGCGCGGTGACGCTCTCGAACCGCTACATCAGCGATCGCTTCCTGCCCGACAAGGCCATCGATCTCGTCGACGAGGCCTGCGCGATGATCCGCACGGAGATGGACTCGCTGCCGCAGGAACTCGACGAACTGACGCGGCGGGTCCTTCGGCTGGAAATCGAGGAAACCGCCCTCGCCAAAGAAAAGGACGAAGCCAGCGCCCGCCGCCTGGAGGGGCTCCGCCGGGAACTCGCCGAGGCGCGGGAACAGGCGAAGTCACTGCGCCTGGCCTGGGAAAAGGAAAAGGCGGCCGTCGGCCGCACGCGGAAACTGCGGGAGGAGATCGAGGCGACGCGGCTCGAGATGGACAAGGCGGAGCGCGCCTATGACCTGAACAAGGTGGCGGAGTTGCGGCACGGCCGCCTGCCCCAGCTCGAGGCCGAATTGAAGCGCCTGGAGAAGCAGGGCCGCGAGCAGACGACGCTCTTCCGGGAAGAGGTGTCCGATGAGGAGATTGCCGAGGTGGTGTCGAAGTGGAGCGGCGTGCCGGTGACCCGCCTGGTGGAGGGTGAAAAGGAGAAGCTCCTGCGCCTCGAGGAGGTGCTGCACCGCCGGGTTGTGGGGCAGCACGAGGCGGTGACGCTGGTGACGGAGGCGATCCTGCGCGCTCGCAGCGGCATCAAGGATCCCCGGCGCCCGGTGGGCAGCTTCCTGTTCCTCGGTCCCACGGGGGTGGGGAAGACGGAACTGGCCAAGACCCTCGCCGAAACCCTGTTCGACACCGAGGCGGCCATGGTCCGCATCGACATGTCGGAATACATGGAGAAACACAGCGTGGCGCGCCTGATCGGGGCGCCGCCGGGATATGTCGGTTACGACGAGGGCGGGCAGCTGACCGAGGCCGTGCGGCGCAAGCCCTACGCGGTCGTGCTTTTCGACGAAGTCGAGAAGGCGCACCCGGATGTCTTCAACGTGCTGCTCCAGGTCCTCGACGATGGACGTATCACCGATGCGCAGGGTCGGACGGTGGACTTCAAGAACACCGTGATCATCCTGACTTCGAACCTTGGTTCCCGCCACCTGTTGGACGGCGTGACCGGCGACACCATCCCGGAAAGCGTGCGCGAGAGCGTAATGACCGAGTTGCGGCGGGCGTTCCGCCCTGAGTTTCTCAACCGGATCGACGAGACCATTCTCTTCAAGCCGCTGACGCTGGAGGAAATCGGCGCGATCGTGGATTTGCTGCTCGCGGACCTGAACAAGCGCCTCGCTGACCGCCGGGTGACGGTGGTCCTCGACAAGAAGGCGAAGACGTGGGCGGCGGAGCGCGGGTACGACCCGGTCTTCGGAGCGCGTCCCTTGAAGCGTTTCCTGCAGCGCCAAATCGAAACCCGCCTGGCCCGCGCACTGATCGCCGGCGAAATCGTCCCTGGCCGTGAGATTAAGTTCAGCGTGCAGGGCGATGAGTTGGTCATGCGCTGAACAATCCTGTCGGAAGTGCTTACAGTTTTGGTGGCGGCCTTCGCAGGTGCCATGCAAGCCGACTGCATTCTTGCGCACCTAGGGAGCGGTCTCGGAAGGGGATGAAGAAGCGTTAATGACGATGGTTAGTGCTTGGCATGGGTAAGGCTGCGTTTGTGATGCTTCTGTCGCTCGCTTCCCGGCTGTCGCGGGAAGCGAATACCCCATCGTTCCCGGCATTCCCCACTGCCTACTTTTATGCACCCCAAATCTGTCCTGTTTTCCGGTCTTCTTGGAGTTGTCGCCGCCAGTTCGGCCCAAGCGATCACATTTGGCACTTTTGTTCAGGGAGGCGACTTGGCGTCGGTGCTGAGCAACAACGCGACCATTGGATTCACCTATGCGGGAGACAAGTTCGTCGGCTCGGTCTATTTTGGGCCGAACAACAATCAACTCTACTCGACCGATCTTAACGGGGGCAACGTGCAGAAATTCGGCACCCCAATCGCCGGTTTCTCGGGAGAAGTCTATGTCAGTGCTTCGCTTGGAGGCGGGGGCTTTGGTCCGCGTGATGTTTATGCCGGAGCCGAGAGCGGAGGTACGGTATACCGGATCGCCAATGACGGATCGTCGCAGGGAGCGTTTGTGTCTGGCTTGGTGGGTGGGGTTCGGAGCATCGCCTTTGATCCGTACGGCTTGTACGGCTTCAACATGATCGTGGCGACGAACGCCGGCAACGTTTACAAGGTGAACAGTTCGGGCGTCGCCACGGTGCTGGCCAACGTCGGCGAGGATGCGGAAGGACTCAGCTTTGCCCCGCTGTCCTTCGGCGGTCGCCCTGCCGGGACGCTGTTCGTGGCCTCCGAAGGTTCCGGCACCCTACGCGCGATTAATCCGGATGGCACCAAGCAGACGATGGTGACCGGACTCTACGGGGCGGAAATGGTGAGCTTCGTGCCGCTGAATCTGGGGATGAGTGGCAACCCGGTCGAAGGATTCTATGCGGCCGCCTACCCGCAAAACATCCAAAAGGCGGCGGCCTCTGAGTTCACCTCCTACCTCGGCCAGGCCATCATCACGGGCGAAACCGGTCACCAAGTCTGGGCGGTCAACAACTCCCTGCAGGTGACCCAACTGGGCTTCTTCCCGGCACAGCCGGAGGACGGGATATTCGTGACCGCAGATGTCATCCACGGCAACGCCCCGGAACAGGGCAGCCCGCTCTTGCTTCCCTTGGGAATGGCGCTGCTGGGGTACACGGCCCGCCGGATGAAGCGAGTGCCGGTCTGATCCTGCTCGCAGAGATTTCGGAAGGTTGCGGCCCGCTGGGCGCTGGCGCCCTCCGATCCGCCTGCCGGTGAACGGGGCGTCTACGCAGTCGGGAGGAGTCCCCCTCCTGGTGGCGGGCGTTCGGGGGAGGGCTGCCATTGTACCAGAAGGAGAAGCGGCCTGCTCCCTCTCCGGAGGGGGCCGCTTTTAGACTGGGCAACTTCGCGGAGTGCGGTACGTCTCAACTGGAAATGAAAGCGATTGCGTTTCTTGCCGCGATGACCCTCGCCGGCGCCGCGGGGATGGCGCAGACGGAGCCGCCGCCCGGCGACCCGATTGTCGAACTGCCAAAGTTCGTGGTGACCGACACCCGGGAACTGCCGCCGCCGGAACCATGGCGCTACGCGACCATGCCGGGGTTCGAGATCCTGAGCAATGCCTCCGACAAGGCCACGCAGCGGCTGCTGCGTGACTTCGACATGTTCCGCCAGGCGCTAAGCCACGTCTGGCCGCAGCCCGCCCGGCTGCCGCACACCACTTCGCTCATCCTCTGCGGGCGGCGCAACAAGTTCGAGTCCTTCATCCCCGCGGGGCGCTATGTGCCGGACGCCGGGTTTGCCAGCGTCTTCCTCAAGCAGGGCCAGCAAACGGCCATCGTCATCGACCTGCAGGCGACGACGCTGAACGTGCTCAACATCGACGGCCTGAACGACGCCGCCACCGGCACGGATTCGGGGCAGATCGCGGTCGAGCACGACAAGCAGCTGTACCGGGAGTACGTGCGTTATCTCCTCAGCCGCAACGAGCCGCGGCTGCCGGCCTGGTTCGAGGAGGGGCTCTGCCAGATCATCATGCGGATGGAGTTCGACAAGCGCTGGATCGTCTTCGCCAAGCTGGAGGATCCGAACACCGTCTCGGCGCAGGCGGCGATGGTCGCGCAGCTCAACTCGATGAACACCGGCGAGGATGCCGAGGCGATGGCCCTGCCCGGGGCGCCGGCGGAGGACCGCGATTTCAACGCGGCCCTGCAGCGGAAGGCGCTGGTGCCGTTCGAAAAGTTCTTCGCGGTGGAGCACGACTCGGTGGAGGCGACCAACGTCCTCGGCAACAATCGCTGGGCGAAGCAGGCCTACGCGTTTGTGCACATGTGCCTCTACGGGCTGAACGAGAAGTACCAGAAGCCGTTCATGACCTTCCTGCAGCGGCTGGGTCGCGAACCGGCGAGCGAGAAGCTCTTCCAGGAGTGTTTCAACAAGACCTACAAGCAGATGCTGATGGAGCTGCGCGGGTACATCGACTTCACCGTGTACAAACATCGGGAATACCGCGCCAAGGAGGACGTGATCATCGCGCCACCGCCCCTGCAACTGCGGGACGCCACGGAATCCGAGGTGGGCCGGATCAAGGGGGAGGCGATGGTGCTGGCGGGGCGGGCGAAGGAGGCCCGGGCGCAGCTGATCGCCCCGTACACGCGCGGCGAACGCGATCCCTACCTGCTCGCGGCTCTGGGGCTGTATGAGAAGAAACACGGGGATGCCGGGCGGGCGCGGAAGTTCCTCGAGGCGGCCTTCGCGGGGAAGGCGAAACGGTCCGAGGCCTGCGTCGAGCTGGCGCGGCTGCGGTTTGCGGAGGCGGTGGCGAAGCCCGAGGCCGGGAGCGAGCTGTCGCCGGCCCAGACGGCCGCGATCCTGGCGCCGCTGAGTTTCGCCCATGGCAAGTCCCCGATCCTGCCGGCCCTGTACGATCTGGCGGGGGATGTCTGGGCGCGGAGTGCCGCGCGGCCGACCAAGGAGGACGCGAAGCTCATGGTGGAGGGAGCGCAGCTGTTCCCCACGCGCCTGCGCACCGTCTTCCAGGCGGGAGTCCTGGCTCGCGACACGGGTGACCCGAAGGCCGCCCATGCCCTCGCGGACCACGGCATCCGCTATGCGCCGGATGCCAATGTGAAGCAGCGCTTCGAGTCGCTGAAGGCTTCGCTTCCCCCCGCGCCACCCGAGCCCGCCGCCGCCCCCGCCGCAGCACCGGCGGCCGCGCCGGCCGCCAAGGCCCCGTCCACCGCGAAGAAGAAGTAGCCCCATGCGCCCCTGTCTGCGATTCGCGGTTCCACTGCTGGCTCTGACCTTGGGAACGTGGCTGCGAGGCGCGGCTCCCGCCTCCAAGGCGGCGCCAGCTCCGACGCCCGGGGAGCCGGTGGTGGAGCTGCCGGTCTTCGAGGTGAAGGACAGCCGCATCCTGCCGCCACAGGAGTCATGGCGCTATGCCGAGATTCCCGGCTTCGAGATTCTCTCACAGGTCTCGGAGCGGGAGACGAAGCGCTTCGTCAACGACTTCATGCTGCTGCAGCAGGTGGTCGAGATTCTCATGCCGGGCCTGTCCCGCGGACATGTCGCCGTGCCGACGGCCCTGATCCTCTGCGGGCGCGGCAACGGTTTCGAGCAGTTCCTGCCGGCCAGCGGTTCGGAGGAGCGATACTCGACCAATAGCCTCTTCTTCCACAACTCCGAGCGGGCCGCGATCGTGATCGACTTCGCGCTGTCCGAGCTGCGCCTCAATACCGAGGTCGAGACCATCGAGGCGGATCCCTACCGCTCCTTCTACATTGCCTACTTTCGCTTCCTCATCCGGCGGCAGCTCACGACTCCGCCGCCGCCGTGGTTCGAGGAGGGCCTGGTGCAGTTGTTCGGCGCGGTGGACTTCAACCGGAAGTGGATTTCGTTTGCGCAGATTGGCGACGGTTTCGGGGCGGAGAAGATCGGCGACTTCAATCACATCCTCGCGCGGCGGGCGCTGATGCCGCTCGGCGAGATGCTGTCGCCGGACGGTCCCCGCGACCGCGGCCGCAACTGGCGGGCCCAGTGTTACGCCTTCGTGCACATGTGCCTGTACGGGGTGAACCAGAAGTACCAGCGCGGGTTCCTGCAGTTCGTCACCCGCCTGGGATCGGAACCGCTGACCGAGCAGCTGTTCAAGGAGTGCTTCAACAAGACGTACAAGCAGATGGCGCTCGAGCTGCGCGGCTACATCGAGTTCACGGTGTACAAGGCGACGCAATTCAAGGCCAAGAAAGGACAGGAGCTGCCGCAACCGCCGCCGGTGACGTTTCGCGACGCGGCTGACGCCGATGTCGGCCGGATCAAGGGTGAGGTGCTCCGTCTGGGCGGCCACGGTGAACGCGCCCGCAATACGCTGATTGCCCCCTATGTGCGGGGAGAGCGCGATCCGCGCCTGCTCGCCGCGCTCGGACTCGACGAGATGGAGGCGGGCCAGAAGGACCGGGCGCGCAAGTTCCTCGAGGCGGCCGCCCGGGCCAAGGCGGTGCGGGCCCGCGCCTACCAGGAACTCGGCCGGTTGCGTTTCGAAGAGGCAAAGGAGAAGCCCGCCGCCCCCAACGGCCAGCTCGACGCCGCCCAGGTGACCCACGTGCTGGCGCCGTTGTTCGAGGCCTTGAAGCAACCCCCGCCGCTGGTCGGCGTGTTTGGGTTGATCGCCGACACCTGGGCACTCTCCGCCGTGCCCCCGCAGCCGGAACATCTCGGGGTCGTGATCGGCGGGCTGAAGCATTTCCCGCGCGACACGGCGTTCCTGATGCAGGTGACGATGCTGGCGGTGAAGCGCGGTTTTCCCATCGAGGCGAAGGCGCTGGCGGAACGCGGGGTGAAGATTTCCCGCGACAACGGGGAGCAGGATCGCTTCCGGATGCTCGCGGCCGCCGTGGCGCGCGACGCGGCCGGACCGGGCGCCTCGGCGTCGCCGGCGGTGGAAATCACCCCCGAGAAGTCGGAACCCTACCTCCTGAAGAAACCATGATCCGCAAGGCATTCGTCATGAGCGTCGACGCGGGCCGCGAAGCCGAATACGCCCGCCGCCACCAGCCGATCTGGCCGGAGCTGGAGGCCGTGCTCAAGGCCCACGGTGTTCACAACTACTCCATCTTCCTGCACGAGGAGACGCGCCAGCTTTTCGGCTACGTGGAGATCGAGGACGAGGCGCGTTGGGCGGCCATCGCCCGCACCGACGTGTGCCAGCGTTGGTGGAAGCACATGGGTGACATCATGCCCTCCAATCCCGACCACAGCCCGGTTTCACACGGGTTGCGGGAAGTGTTTCACCTGGACTGAGCCGCCGGGGTGGCGGCGCTTGAACGGAGTTTAAGCGTAGCCGGGCGTGAGACCACGTGGTCGCTGTGCCTCCGCGCGGCGGCGGCGGAGTCCCGGGCTCAGGGCCGGAGCCAGACGGCCAGCGGCAACTTCTGCGCGCGGATCTCCTCCACGGCCATGGTCGCGACGGCGCGGGCACCCGCCTCGACGAAATGCGTGTCGTCCTTGCGCCCGTCGGGGAACTTGGGATGGGTCCCCGGCGCGATCCACATGAAGTACTGGCGCGAGGGCTCATCTCCGGCCGCCTGGAGCCAGCGGGCGGTGGCGCGTTCGAGCTCGAGCAGCGCCGTTTGGGTCTCCCGCGCGACGGCTCGCACGGCGTCCGGATAATCGCCGTGGGTCGGGAGCAACTGGCCGCCGGCATCGAATCTCCTCCGGCACACAGGCGTGGCGAGAATCGGGGTGGCGGATCGTCCCCGCACGTCGGCAATAAAGCGGCGGAGGTTGTCGCGAAACGTGGTCGCCGGATCCGTGTAGCGCTTGGGGTCCTCCTTCTTTTCGTCGTTGTGGGCAAACTGGAGGATGACGAAGTCTCCGGCCCGGACTTCGGCCAGCAGCTTGTCCCAGCGGCCTTCATCGATGAAGCTCTTGGTGGAGCGGCCGTTCATCGCGTGGTTGCGCACCTCGACGCCGTCGACGAAGAACGCGCCCAGCGCCATGCCCCAGCCGCGCTCCGGCAGATCGAGGGGCTTGTTGGCCATGGTGGAGTCGCCGGCGAGCAGGAGGCGCGGGGCGGGGGCGCCCGCCGCCGCTCCTACGGCGAAGCCGAGGAACGCGAGTCCGAGGATCAGGCGGTTCATGGCGTCCCTTTCTTGGCAATCCAGGGCAGGTGGTCGAGGTCGACATTCCCACCGCTGAGGATGATGCCGACGCGCCGACGCGAGACATCCAGGCGCCGCTCCATGATCGCGGCGTAGGGTACGGCGGCGGAAGGTTCGATCACGATCTTCACGGCATCCCAGATCATGTGCATCGCCGCGACGATCGCCGCCTCGCTGACGGTCACGACGTCGTCGACCAGGCGCAGCGCCAGGGCGAGGTTGGGCTCGCCAATGGTAGTGCGGAGTCCGTCGGCGATGGTGTTGACCGAAGTGAGCGGCAGGCGCTGGCCGGCGCGGAAGGAGCGGGCCGCATCATCGGCACCGGCGGGTTCGGTGCCGATCACGCGGATCGACGGAGCGAGGGCCTTCGCGGCCACAGCGGTGCCTCCGAGAAGGCCGCCGCCGCCGACGGGACAGAGCACGTAGTCCAGGTCCGGCACCTGTTCGAGCAGTTCCAAGGCGGCGGTGCCCTGGCCGGCCATGACGCGCTCGTCCTCGAAAGGATGGACGAGGGTTGCCAGCGTTTCCTCGATGATGCGCGCGCAGGCGGCCTCGCGGGCGGCCTGGGTGGGCTCGCAGAACGTGATCTTCCCGCCGTAGGCCTCCACCATGCGGATCTTGGGGCGGGCGGAGTTGGAAGGCATGACGATGTGGGCGGGGATGCCGCGGAGCTTGGCGGCGCGGGCCAGGGCCGCGGCATGGTTGCCCGAGGAATGGGTGGCCACGCCCCGCAGGGCCTCGACGTCGGCGAGGGAGAACACCGCGTTGGTGGCGCCGCGGGCCTTGAAGGCCCCGGCCTTCTGGAGATTCTCGCACTTGAAGAAAAGCTGGCCGCCGCAGGCGGCGTTGAGGCGGGCGTTGGTCAGGACCGGGGTACGGATGATGTGCGGCCGGATGCGGGCGTGTGCGGCCTGGATGGAGGACAAGTCGAGGGACATCGCGCGGCAGCTTGCGGGTTTGCGCGACCGGGTGCAAACTCGGGCATGGTCAAAAAACTGCTACACACGCGGATGCGCGTGAACGATCTCGAGCGCACGGTGAAGTTCTACGAGACGGCGCTGGGGCTGAAGGTGTCCCGCCGCAGCGTCTCGCCGCGGGGCGCGCAGATCGTGTTCCTTGCGACGCCGAACAGCGACGAGGAGATCGAAATCTGCCAGCTGCCGAACAGCCCGAGCGTGCAGGTGCAGCCCGATTTGATGCACCTGGCGTTCGAGGTGGAGAATCTCGCCACGTTTGCGGCGGAGCTGGAGCGGCGGGGCTACAAGCTCAGCGACGGCCCGACGCCCACGGGCAGCGGCTCGCTGATCGCCTTCATCGACGCGCCGGAAGGCTACGAGGTGGAGTTGATCCAGCGCGGGCCGCGACCGCTCTGAGGAGCGCGGTCGATCCGGCCGCGACGCAGCAAGTCGTCCGTTGGAGCCCTACCGCTTTGCGGGTGAATTCACGCGCGATGTAGGCGGGGCGCCCTCGTCCCGCGGTACGGAGCGGACGACGCGACCCGCGCGACGAGGGGGTTGCGCCCACCGGAACGTAGGGCGACTGGCCCGATCTCAATCGCGGCGCGGGGCTGGGGTGTCGCGTCCAAACCGTCGTTCCCACGCAAAGAGGTACTGTTGGGCGAGGCCGGCCAGCGGGCCGAAATGCGCGCGGCCGAACTGCGCGACCTGGGCCGGCGGCCACCCGTCCAGCCCGTAGCGCCGGGCCAGCGCCTGCAGAATCCAGGTGTCCACGGGAAAGGCCTCCAGGCGGCCGGCGCCAAACAGCAGGACGCAATCGGCGATCTTCGCGCCGACGCCCGGGAGGGTGCAGAGCCGGTCCCTGGCCTCCGGATACGGAGCCTGCTCCGTCTCGGCCAGCCAGCCCGGATTTTCCGCGAGGAATCGCGCGGTGTCGGCGATGTAGCGGGCACGAAAGCCCAGCAGGCAGGCGCGCAGATCGCGTTCGGGCACGCGGGCGAGTTCCTCCCAGGTCGGCAGGCGGTGGTCGGCGCCGAGGGGGGCGCCATGGCGCCGGGCGAGCAACGCCACCATCTGCTTGATTTGCACGATCTGCTTGGTGGCGCTGCACAGGAAGCCGAGCAGCGTTTCGCCCAAGGGCTGGCGGAGGATGCGCAGGCCCGGGAAGGCCGCGAGGCAGCGCGCGAGGTGGGCGTCGGTCCGCCACGGGAGCCGATCGGCGAGGGCGGAAAAATCCCGGTCCGTCGCGAAGTAGGCGGCCAGGGCACGCCGGGTTTCGTCGTGCTGCGCGCAAGGGGTTCGCCAGTGCACTCTGCCTTCGGGGCCGAGGCGAAGTTCGACGACATGTTCGCCCCATCCCCCTTTCCAGAGGAAATCCTCCCGGGCCGTCGCGTGGACCGCTGGCGGGGAACAATCGGCGCCGGCTGTGGCGATGCGGTTCCAGCGGAAGGCCTGGCCGCCATCGAGAATCTCGGCCAAGGTGTCGGCCGCGAGCGGGCCCACTCCCCGCAGGAGCTGCCACTGCCCCGAACGGCTTACTTCGCCGGCTTTTCCCACAGGAAACTCTTGTGTTCGGCGAGCAGCTTGCCGTCGGCGCTGTGGAGCGAGATCTTCCACGCCACCGGGCTGGCCTTGCGTCCTCCGGGCCAATCAGCGCCGGTGAGGCCGAGTTGCAGCGCCGTATCCTTGGCGGGAAGGCTGGCTTGAAACGTGTAGACCTTCGGTTCCGGATGGTCCGGCCGGATGACCTCGACCACGAACTTGCCCTGGGGAACTGCGGTGTCGGTCTTCAGGTGAAGGGTGAAGTAGTAGCCTTCCCGGGATTGCCGGTGCGTGCGCAGGACCGGAATTCGGCTGAGCCGCTCCTCCCCGGTGAAGTACTCACTGATCCGATCAAAGTGATCGGCATCGCGCCACTCGTGCCAGATGCGCACGAACTCGGTCGCGGCCGTCGCCGGCACGGTGGCGGCGGCGCACAGGAAGATCAGGATCGAAAGGGCGCGCATGGGCAGAAGAGTGAGCAGAGAGTGAGAGGCGGCGCAAGGCGGGGACAGCCCGCACCCCGGTTACGGCCGCATCTGCCGGTTGGCGGTCATTTGTCTGGTGTAGCCGGGGGCGGTGACCCCGGCGGCCGGCCTCACCGCGGCCAGCTACAACCACCAACCGACAGATGTGGCGCCCGGTTACGGCCGCAGCTCCACGCGTTGGAAGCGATGCAGGCCGAGGGGAGACGGATCCCAGTTCCTCACCGCGGGATGCTGGAGGTAGGTGCGGGCGCCAAAGACGATCGGGGCGACCGGTGACTCGGTGAGCAGCAGGGCCTCGGCCTCCTGGAAAAGCTCGAGTCGCCCGCGGGTGTCCGCGGTGCGGTCGGCCCGCGCGAGGAGGTCGTCGTACCCGCGATGGGACCAGTTGGTCCAGTTGTTGCCATTGTCCGAGGCGAGAATCCCGAGAAAGGTGCGCGGGTCGGCGAAGTCGCCGGTCCAGCCCATGAGTCCGATCGTGTGCCGCTTGGATTGCTGGTTCTGCAGCCAGGTCTTCTGCTCGAACGGCTCGATCGAGCTTCGGACCCCGAGTTCCCGCTGCCACATGGCTTGGATGGCCTCCATGACGCGGGGGTAGTTGGAGTCGTTCTGCACCTGGACCGGAAAGGCCGGCAGCCCGCGGCCTTCGGGGTAGCCGGCTTCGGCGAGCAATCGCCGCGCGGCGCCGAAATCGGCGGTGACGCGGGCGCGGGCCGTGTATTCACCGCAGTCGGGCGGGGTGAAAGACCCGGCGGCGGCGCGGGTGCCCTGGAAAACGGCGCGCGCAATGGCCTCCCGGTCGATCGCGAGCGAGAGGGCTCGGCGCACGCGGGCGTCGTCGAGGGGCGGGCGGGCGACGTTGAAGTTCATGTACATCACCTGCAGCAGGGGATCGATGCGCAGCGGCGACGGCGAGGCGGCCCGGTGCGCCGCGACCCGCGAGGGCGGGAGATCGAAGGTCAAGTGGAGCTGGCCGGCGCGGAAGTTCCGCTCCTCGACGTCGGCCTTTTCGATCGGGAAGAAGACGACGCGTTCGAGGCGGTTGCGGGCGGCATCCCAATGCCGGGGGTTCTTGGCGACCACGAGGCGCGAGTTGGGCGCCCATTCCACGAGCTGAAACGGCCCGTTGCCCACCAGGTTTCCCGGGCGGGTCCACGCCGTGCCCCGCTTGGCGACGGCGTCGAATTTCTCCAGTGTCGCGCGGTGCAATGGCAGCCACGCGGCGTGCGCGGCCAGCGCCGGAAGGTAGGGCGCGGGATGGGCGAGGCGCAGGCGCAGCGTGCGATCATCGACAACCTCGACCCCGACCGCGCCAAAATCGGTGATGGTGCCCTTGGTGTAGGCCTCGGCGTTTCGCACCGGCCAGAGCAGGTACGAGCCGACGGACCCGAAGGAGGGATGGAGCAGACGCTGGAAGGAGAACGCGAAGTCGCGCGCGGTCACGGCGTCGCCGTTGGACCAGCGGGCGTCGCCGCGGAGATGAAACGTCCAGGTGAGGCCGTCGGCGGTGGACTCCCAGCGCTCCGCGACGCCGGGACGGGCCTGGGAGGTTCGCTCGTCGAGCACCGTCAGGCCCTCGTAGAGCGCGGCGAGGACGATCATGTCCGTATACGCGTCGACGACGTGCGGATCGAGGTCCGCGGGTTCCGCGGAATTGCCGATGAGAAGGGTGCCCGTGCGGATGCCCTCGTCGACGGGCGTCTCCCGGCGGGAACAGGCCGGGAAACAAAGCAGCGCGGAGAGGACGATCAGGATCGTGGCGGGCGCGAACCGGGTCTTTGCCATGGCGGTAGGCAAAGCAGGTGCGCGGGACTGGCAAAGGTGTTTTGCAGGGCAGAGGTCGGGCGCGGCGGATCTCACCCCGGTGCCCAACTTGGACCTCCGCTCCACGGGCCGCCCGCTGGGCGCCGCGCCCGGAGCGGCGTCGCGTTCAAGTTCAGTGTGGCCGGAATCGTGAAAATCCGCCAGATCCATCGCCCATGAGCCCCCATCCCCACCCCCGCAACCGACGTGAATTTCTCAAGACCGGCGCCTGTGCGGTCCTCGGCGCGGCCCTGGGGTCGACGGTGCGGGCGGCCGAAAAGGCGCCGACCGGTCGCAATACCCGGGTGGCGATCGTGCGTTGCGGCGGCTACGGTCCAGAGGTGCGGGCGGCGCTCGACCGGAGCTTCGACCTGCTCGGCGGCATCGGCGGGCTGGTGAAGGACAAGACCGTGGCGGTGAAGATCAACCTCACCGGGTGCAATTTCGAGGCGCTGCTTGGCCGGCCGGTGGGAGAGAGCTACATGACGCATCCCGCCACCGTGATGGCGCTGACGTCGGCCTTGTTCGCCGCCGGGGCGCGGCGCGTGCGGTATGTGGAGTCGACGACGCTGCGCCAACCGCTCGAGAAGACGCTCGTCGCCGCCGGTTTCGACTGGAACGCCCTGCGGGCCATGGGCGATGTCCAGGCGGAATGCACGCGGAATCTCGGCCAGGCGAAGCAATACGCGAACTTCAAGGTCCGGACCGGCGGCCATCTCTTCGATCAGTTCGAGCTGAACCATTCGTATGCGGACTGCGACGTCTTCGTGTCGCTGTGCAAACTGAAGACGCCCATCACGACCGGGATCACACTCACGATGACGAACCTCTTCCCCGAACGACGCCGGCTTCCGGGTGCCGCGGATCATCACCGATGTCTGCACCGCGCGGCCGATTCATCTCGGCGTCATCGATGGCATCACGACGCTCAACTGGTCGGAGGGGCCCTGGGTGAAGGGCAAGGAGCAGAAGATTGCGCGGCCGGGCGTGCTGATTTGCGGCTTCGATCCGGTCGCGACGGATGTCGTGGGCACGCGGGTCATGGGTTTCGAGAACGTCCGGGCTCCGCGGGGCACGGTGCCGTTCGGCCCCGGCGACAACCATCTCGTGATGGCCGAGCGGGCCGGCCTGGGCACCTGTGAGGCGAGTCGAATCGATGTCGTGGGCGAGCCCATCGCCAAGGTGCGCAGCCGGGAGTTCCCGGCTTAGAGAGCCGGGGCGGTATTTGGGATTGGCGGCGGTGCCGGAGGGGCGACCTCGCCCCGCGGCAGCGTTTATTCGACCCGGCTCGCGCGGGGCGGGGTCGCCCCGCCGACAGGGGGAACAGGCTGACGCGGGCGGTTTGGGCGGTCGGTCGCAATTCGTGGCTTTTTTTCTAAGAAAAGGCCGGGCGGTGCGTCTAACCCGGTAAGCCGCATGCTCAACCCCGTCCCCAACGTCCGGGTTACGTCGCATGGAGACAGCGATTTTCACGCGCGACTGTTCACGGCCCACCACGACCAACTCACCCGCTACGCGACCCAATTGCTCGGTGACCCCGAGCGGGCGCGCGACGTGGTGCAGGACACCTTCGTGAAGCTGATGGCACAGAGTCCCACGGCGATCGACGGGCACGCCGTGGAGTGGCTCTTCACGGTCTGCCGGCACCGGGCGCTGGATGTGCTCCGCAAGGAGTCCCGGATGACCCGGTTCGCCGAGGGACAGGTCGAGAACGTGACGGCGAACGAGCCGCGTCCCGGCGGCGCGCTCGAGGCGGCGGAGACCCGCGCCACGGTGCTGAGCCTGATCAACCGGCTGCCACCCAACCAACAGGAAGTCGTGCGGCTGAAGTTCCAGCACGGTTTCAGTTACAAGGAAATCGCCCGCATCACCACGCTGTCGGTGGGAAACGTGGGCTTCCTGATCCACACCGCGGTCGCGCGGCTGCGCGCCGAATTCGCCGCTTTGCGGCCATGAGGAGAACGTGTCCATGAACTACCCCCAGTCTTGTTCGAGTGATCCCCAGGTGACGGCCTTTGCCCTTGGTCAACTGGAGGGCGATGAGCGTGTGGCGATGGAAGCCGCCGTGCGGGCGGACCTGACCCTGCAGGCCGAGGTCGAGTCGATCCGGGCGGCGGCGGCGTTGATTGAGGAAGCCTTGGCCGCCGAGATGGCTTGCCCTGAAGCACCCGCGCCGATCCCAGAACGAGGGGTGGAGCGATTGGTTCCGCCGGTGGCCGCCGGCCGATTCCGTTATGACGAACCGCGGCGCGGTCGTTCGCGCAGCGTGGGAGCGACGTTGTTGCGGTTCCCGCAGCTCTACTACGTGGCGGGCGGCTTCGCCGCGGCGTGCCTGGCGGTGATTGTGGCGGTGCCGCGCGTCGAATACCGGACGCGGGAAGAGGCCGAGGGGACGATCGCCCGCATCGCGCTGGCGCGGCAGCGGGCGGCGGAGGCGGCGGCCCTGACGGCCCCGATGGTAATTTACATCAACCGGCCGGAGGCGGCTCCCTCTTCGACCACGGATCCGCGACCGGTTACGGTACGCCCACGGCTGGCGTCGGCCGGGCCGGGTCCCGGCTTGCCGGTGCTTTGGAAAGAGAACCCCTTCCTGCGGGTGACGCAGGTTCCGCAGTCCGTGCTGCCCGCGGAAGTGGACGCCGGCGGGTACGGGCTCGTGCGCCGGCTGATCCGCCAGGGGGTACGGCCGCCGGCGGAGGCGATTCGAATCGAGGAAATGCTGAACTACTTCCCGTTCCGCTACCCGACTCCCAAGGGCGACGCCCTCTTCGCCGCCGCCCTGGAGGTTGCCTCGGCACCGTGGTCCCCAGCCCACCGGTTGGTTCGCATTGGGCTGCAGGGAAGGGAGGCGGAGGAGAAACGCGGCAGTCTTTCCGGCGCCGCCGCGCCGACGCTGGCCAGGGACGTCCGCATCCGCGTGGACTTCAACCCGGCCAGCGTCGCCCGGTACCGTCTGATCGGCTACGACGCCCGGGCCGGCGGTGCGGATGAACGCCCGGACGAACCGGCGAGGGGAGACGATGTGGTGCCCGGACACCGAGTGACGGCGTTGTACGAGATTGTGCCTCCGGGCGCGGATGAGGATGCCGACGGTCCGGGCGGAGCGGTGTCCGAAGGCCGGGCGGTTGGGCGGCCGGAGCCGCTGCGACTGGCCACCAACACGGCAGACGGCGCCCGCGGTCTGGCCGGGCGGGAGCTGCTGACCGTCACGGTGCAGTACCGGCTGCCGGACGAGGCGGGCGGGCGCTGGCTGGAGTTTCCGCTGACCGACACCGGAGCGATGTTTGAGGCGGCGAGTGCCGACTTCCGGTTCGCGGCCGCCGTCGCGCAGTTTGGCATGATCCTGCAGGCGTCTGAATACCGGGGAGCGGCCACGCTCGGCGATGTGCTGGCATGGGCCGCAGCCGCCCTGCCGGACCCGGCGGACGACCTCGGCGGTTATCGGTTTGATTTCCTCGACCTCGTGCGGCGCGCCCAGGGCCTGGCGGAATAGCGACAGGATTCCTTTCCTCCCGGGGGGCGCGTGCGATTCCGCCTTGGGCGGGTGTTAAGGATGGAAATGAAGATCCCGGTCCCCCTTGCCTGGGTGAGCCTCGCGGCCCTGCCGATCCTCGGATTCGGAGTGGGTTGCGGGCGGGTCACCAAGCCGGCGCCCGGATTACCGGTGGGCGCGAGTGCCTTTCGCTTCGTCGAGGCGCCTCCCTCTCCGCCGATTCGCGGGCGAGTGCGGGCGGGAGACGAGATTCCGGTGGAACAGCCCCTGGAAGTGCTGGTGAAGGCCCGTCCGATTCCGCCGCTGGTGACACCCGCCTACCCGGCGAGCCAACTTGGCAAGGTGCGGCAGCCGGTGGTGGTGGCGGTGCAGCTGCGGCTCGACGAGCACGGCCGGGTGTCCGAGGTGCGGGACAGCCTGGCAACCGTTTCGATCGGTGGGGAACAGACGGAGGTGTTCCGCTCCGTGGTGGAAGAGGCCGTCCGCCAGTGGCGCTTCCACCCGGCGGAGGTCCGCCAGGTGGTGCGCCGGTCCAACGGGTCCGCGGGTGGCACCTACTGGGACACCCTGGCCGTGCGGCCGACCGACGATGCCTGCGACGTGGCCTTTACTTTCACGTTGAAGGGAGTCGTGCTGGGCGGGCCTGGGGTCGAAGCGGAAAAATCGCGTGCGATTCCGAGCGCTGCGGGTGTTAGGAGATGAAGACACCATGACCGAGGACACCGAACTGCTCCGCCGCTACGCCGAGGAAGGCTCGCAGGAGGCCTTTGCCGAGGTTGTGCACCGTCACGTGAACCTCGTCTATTCGGCCGCCGTGAGGCAGCTCAACGGCGACACGCACCGCGCGGCGGATGTCACGCAGGCGGTGTTCACGGACCTGGCCCGGAAGGCGCGGTACCTGGCGCGGCACGAGGTGCTCAGCGGATGGCTTTTTACCAGCACGCGCTATGCGGCGCGCAACCTGGTGCGGGGAGAGCAACGGCGCCTTGCGCGCGAACAGGAGGCCTGGGCCATGGAGACAGTCGACCGGGACGGCGAAGTGAAACTCGACTGGGAGCGTGTGCGACCGGTGCTCGACGATGTGTTGGCGGAACTCAACCGAACGGATCGCGAGGCCGTGCTGCTGCGGTTCTTCGAGGGTCGGGATTATGCCGGTGTGGGCGCGCGCCTGAACGTCCCGGCCAACACGGCCCGGATGCGCGTGGAGCGGGCCCTCGACAAGTTGCGGGAGCGGCTGGCGCACCGGGGGGTGACGTCGACGAGTGCGGCGCTGGCGGCGGTCCTGGCCGGGCAGGCGGTCGCGGCGGCGCCGGCCGGGCTCGCATCGGCGGTGGCCGGGACGGCCCTGGCGGGGGCGACGGCGTCCGGCGGAGTGCTGGCGATCACTTTTCTCACCATGAACAAGCTGCAGATGGCGACAACGGGGGTGGTACTCGCGGCCGGGGCGGCTGGGCTGATCGTGCAATCGACCGAGGCTCGGCGGATCGAGGCCGAGATCGCGGCCCTGCGGGAGCAGGAGAAGATCGTGACCGCGCTCCGGGCGGAGAACCAGGCGCTGGCGCGGCGGGCCGGCGAGGTGGCGGAACTGCGGCGGGACGATGCGCAGCTGGCGCAGTTGCGCGACGACGCGGCGGCGCTGCAGGCGCGCTTGAAGGCGGAGGAACTCAGGAAGGCGGAGGCGGCCCGGCTGGCGGCTGCCCGCGCGCCGCTGACCGGCCCGGTGTTCGACATTTCTAAGGTGGATCGAACGCCGGCCCCACAGTTCCAGGCGCGGCCGCAATACCCTTCGGAGCTGCGGCAGCTGGGCCTCGGCGGCGAGGCCGTGGTGGAATTTGTGGTCGATGCGGAAGGGGTGGTGCGCAATGCGCGGGCCGTGCGCAGTGCGCTCAAGGCCCCGGATGGCAAGGGCGAACCCGCCGGCCGCGAACCGTTCGTCGTGCAGGCGACGGGTGTCCCGGGCGGGGGCGCCTCAGACCGGGCCATGGCGGAGAAGTTCGAGGCCGCCGCGTTGGAGGCGGTGAGCAAGTGGCGTTTCTCGCCGGGGGAGAAAGGGGGCCAGAAGGTGAATACCCGGCTGCAGGTTCCAATCATCTTCACTCTGTCAACCAAACCGGGCCCGGCGCCCACCCTGTGGTTCTGACGGCGCGGACGCGGCAGGAAGAAAGGAGCATCATGAAGTGGCAACTGACGTGGTTGATGCCGGCCGGGCTGGCGCTGGCGATGGGACTGGGCCTCGGGTGGCAGCGCCTGAACCTGGAGCCGGTGCGGGCGGAACTCGAAGTGCTGCGTGATCGCCAGGGGGAGATGGCCCGTCTGCGCGCGGAGCGGGCGCGGTTGCAGGCGCAGCAGGTCTCGGACGCGGAGTTGGAGCGCCTGCGGGCGGACCGGGCGGCGATCCGGCGATTGCAGTCCGAAGTTTCGGCCGTGCGGACGAGCGCGGAGACCAAGCAGCAGGCGGCGGCGGCCCGGGCCGCGGAGCGATTTGCCGTGGGGCAGGCGATGCCGTCGGGGGAATGGAAAAACGCCGGCGCGGCCACGCCGGCCGCCGCCCTGGAAACGGTGCTCTGGGCCGCGGCCGGGGGCGAGGTGGCGGCGTTGGCGCAGCGGATTCAGTTCGACGTGGCGGGGAAACGTGCCGCCGACGCTCTCTTTGAGAGCTTGTCCCCGGCTGAAAAAGCCAAGCATGCCGGCCCGGCCCATTTCCTCGCGTTCTTGAGCATCCGGGATGTGCCGGTGGGCACCGCGACCGTCCAGTCGTGGCCCCAGGCGCCGGACTATGTTCAGCCAGTGGGGCTTTCCCTGGCGGCGGAAGGAACCAAGTCGCGAAACGTAACCCTGGTCTTTCAGCGCGTCGGTGCTGAGTGGAAACTCCGGGCCACCGAGGCGGCGGTGGCCAAATACGCGGCCGCGTTGCAGGGAAAGTAGGAAGAGCTCAAGGCCGGTGGCTCATGCAAGGCGGCCAAGGGGCCGACAGGTTGCCGAAAGAGGCGGAAAGGGGCGAAAGGGCGGAAGTCGCGGGGATGATCCGCGTCGCGCCCGGCGTTCGCTGAGCGAAGTCGGCGGGGTGAGGAGATGCGGAAGTCTGGTCCCCTCTGGAGGGGTGGCGTGCCAGCGCCGGGGTAGGTATCGACGGTGTGGGGACCAACTCCGGTGAGGAAATTCAACCCGCGGGCGAACTTTCGATCCCTGTAGGCGCGGCGACCCCGCCGCGCGAGGTGGATGAAGCGCGCAAAGCGGAAATACGGTGATGGCGGCCGGAGGGAAGGTTTGCGCCGCCGGTTGGGTCGCCCAGACTGGGGCTGCTTACGATGGCCTCGCCTCCCCAACCTGGTGCCGCCGCCGAACAGGTGGGCCCCTTCCAGTTTGCCATTCTCGTGCTGGCGGTGCTGTCGCTGGCGACCATCGCGGCCGATTCGCTGCTGGTCCTGCCCAAGGAGATTTCCCGCCTGCTCAACTGGGTCGACCTCTTGGCCTGCCTGGCCTTTCTGGTGGATTTTTGCGTCCGGTTCCGCGCGGCCGAGTCGAAGCTGGCCTTTATGAAATGGGGGTGGATCGACCTCCTCGCCAGTGTGCCCAACATCGAAGCCTTGCGGATCGGACGGTTGGTGCGGGTGCTGCGGGTGCTGCGCCTCTTGCGGGGCGTGCGCTCGCTGCAACGCCTGCTGGCGATGCTCTTCGGCGCGAGACAGGGTGGAGGCGCGGCCTCGGTGGGGCTGATGAGGTTCCTGGTGATCGTGACCGGTTCGGTGGGCATCCTTTGGTGCGAGCGGGTCGAGGGGGCGAACATCCGCACGGCGGAGGATGCGGTGTGGTGGAGTGTGACCACGGTGACCACGGTCGGCTATGGGGATCGCTATCCGGTCACGGCGTCGGGCCGCGTGATCGCCGGTGCCTTGATGGTGTGCGGGGTGGGGATGTTCGGCGCGTTGAGCGGCATCGTGGCGTCGCTGTTCCTCGGCCAGCGCTCCGAACAGGAGGCAGTGCTGACGGAGGTGAAGGCGATGCGTGCCGAACTCGCGCAACTTCGGCGTGGGGAGGGTCGCGATCCGGAAACCGGGCGTGGGAAGGACGGGGAACCGCGGGGCCCCGGCCCCTGAAGGCGGGGCGAACTGGAATCGCGAGGTCCGGGGCGCGGGGAGAAAAGGTTGGGTGGCTCAGACCAGAGCAACAAGGATGGACCCGGATGAACACGGATGAGGACCGACGCCTCGGAGTCGATTTCTGTCCCTTCGTGGTGCTACCAGGCGAATCGTCGGAAGTCGGCTATTCCTGCGGGTGCGGCGACCCCGCCGCGCGGGTTGGCGTGTTGCTGCCGAAGTAACGGCGGGGCGAGGGCGCCCCACCCACAGAGTCGACGGTCACCTACGAACTTCGGTATCGCCTGAGCGTTGGTTCGGCAGTTCGTCCGCGTCAGCCGCCGCCCCCGCCAGCTCAGCGCGAAGAGCGGAGTGCGAACACCTGCACGAGGTCGAGGCCGACGCTGCTGTCGGCCGTGCGGCCTCCGACGATGTAGATGCGATCCCGGTGCACCACGGCGGCGGCGTGGCGGGCGCCGGTGAAGGGCGCGGCGATCACCTCCGACTGCCGCGTCCGCAAATCGTAGGCGAGGCATTGCCCGATGTCGTCGTAGTGACCGAACAGAAAGAGGTGGTGGCCGAGAAAGGCGACCGCGTGCGCGCTGGCCGGGCGACAGAGTGCGGGCAGGGTTCGCCACGTGTTGTCGCGGGGGTTGAACATCTCCACCTCCCTAATCGCCTTCACTCCGTCGAAGCCGCCGGGGAGGAGGAACAACGGCCCGTGGACGAGGGCCGCCTCCGCCTCGCACGGCGTCGGTTTGGGCGGCAGCACTTCCCAACGCAGCGTTGCGAGATCCAGGCGCCACGCGGCATTGCTCCACCCGGCTTGGTTGTCCGCGCGCCAGTAACCGCCGAAAACAAAGACGTAGCCGCCGGCAGTCGAACAGGCAAAACTACGGCGGGGTTGCGGCAGGGGCGGTCCAAACGTCGCGCGCCCGGTGGCGAGGTCGATGCGCTCGACAGAGTCCTCCGTCCGCAAGGTCATCCTCCCATTGGTTCCCGCAAATACGGTGTCGCCGCCCAGCACGAGCAGGTTCATTCCGACGGAGACCACTCGATGCCACAGCCGGCCACGCTGCAGGCGGCCGAAGGGTTCCGTGACTCCCGTGCGCACGTCGAGGCGTTCGATGGTGTCCAGAACCCAGTCATCCGCGCTGCTGCCACCGAGGATGTACAGGTAATCGCCGTGGGCGGCGACCGCCGCGCCGAAACGCGGCGTGCGCAGGTGAAACTCCGCGACCTTGAGCAGGGGCGATGACGCCGTGACCTTCATGGGATCCAGTTGCGTCGGTGGCGCCGGCGGGTCTGCGGCCCATCCGATCGGCAGCAAGGCAAGCAGAAGGCAGAGGGAACGCTTCATGGGGACCGGCGGTGGGAGTTCGGGGGGAGGCGAATGGTGAGCCCTGAGAATAGCGGGAAGGCGCGCCGTTGTCTGTCCGTAACCATGCGGGCGACGTGACCAGGGCGCATCTCCGAATCGGCGGTACTTCGTCAAATGTAGCCGGGGGCGGCGACCCCGGCCCGGCCTCACCGAGGCCGGCTACAAGCGCCAATCGAACGCGCGGCGGCCGGTGCTCAGAGCCGTTCGGAGCGGACGGTCCGGACCTCGCCGTGCAGGCGGACCTTCACCTCGCGCGGCTCCGGGGAGGCGAGGCGGTACCGCGTGACGCGGCCGTCGCGCCACTCCAGGTCGACGGTAAAGCCGCCACGGGCCCGCAGACCCGTGACCCGGCCAGTGGGCCAGGTGCGCGGCAACGCCGGGAGCAGGTCGATCTCCCCGGCGTGGGACTGCAGCAGCATCTCCGCGATGCCGGCGGTGGCGCCAAAGTTGCCGTCGATCTGGAACGGCGGATGCGCGTCGAAGAGGTTGGGATACAGCCCGCCCTGGCCTTTGACCGCACCGATCGGCTGGAGCAGGTTGCGGAGGATCAGGTAGGCGTGGTCGCCATCGCGGAAGCGGGCCCACAGGTTGACCTTCCAGCCCATGCTCCAGCCCGTGGCGGCGTCGCCGCGGAAAAGCAGCGACTGCCGGGCGGCGGCGAAGAGCTTCTCGTCGCGCCACGTGATGTCCCAGCCCGGGTAGACGCCCCAGAGGTGGGAGACATGGCGGTGGACGTTTTTCGGGTCATCCTTGTCCTCGAGCCACTCCTGCAGCTGGCCATGGCGGCCGATCTGGTTGGGGGCGAGGCGGGGGAGGAGGGAGGCCAGGCGGGCGACGAGCTGCTGATCCGCCGGCGAGACGGGCACGAGGCGGGCGGCTTCGAGGCAGGCCCGGAAGAGGTTGCGGATGATCTGGTGATCCATCGTCGGTCCGAGCACCAGGCCGCCCTGTTCGGGGGAGTTGGAGGGGCCGCTGATCAGCCATTTCGTCGTGGGATCCTCGATCAGGTAGTCGGCGTAGAAGCGGGCCGCGTCGCGCAGGAGCGGGAAGCCGGTGGTCTCCAGGAAGCGGCGATCCTGGGAAAAGAGGAAACGCTCCCACAGGTGGAGAGCGAGCCAGCCGCTGCCGGTGACCCAGATGCCGTGGTTGGAGGCGTTGATGGGGGCGGCGCCGCGCCAGAGATCGAAGTTGTGGTGCACGACCCAGCCGGGAGCGGCGTAGTGTTCGCGGGCGACGGCGCGGCCCGATTCGGCGAGCTCGGTGAGCGCGGTGAAGAGGGGCTCATGGCATTCGCCGAGTGCGGTGACCTCGGCGGGCCAGTAGTTCATCTGCGTGTTGATATTGCAGGTGTACTTGCTGTCCCACGGCGGGCGGAGCTGGTGGTTCCAGATGCCCTGGAGGTTGGCGGGTTGGCCACCGGGCCGGCTGGACCCGATCAGCAGGTAGCGGCCGTATTGAAAGGCGAGGGTGGCGAGCTGGGGATCGTTGCCCGCGGCGAAATCGCGAATGCGCTGGTCGGTCGGCAGGTCGGCGGCGGCCGTGCGGCCCAGGTCGAGGGAGACCCGCCGGAAAAGACCCTGGTGATCGCCGACGTGGGCATTGCGCAGGGTTTCCCAGGACTTGCCTTCCGAGCGCTGCAGCAGGGCGGCGCAGCGAGCGGCGGGGTCGGCGCCGAGTTCGCGGTAGCTGGTTACATTGGTGGCGGCGACGAGACGGAGGACGAGGGCGTCGGCCCCGGTGACTCGCACGCGATCAGCCTCGGCGGAGAGGCGACCGCCGGAGGCCGCCAGGACGGCACGGGCCTCGAAGCGGACACCGCCGGGTTCCACTTCACCGCGCAGCGTGAGGGAGGTGCCCTGGGCCGTGACCTGGAAACCCTGGTGCGGGCTGTCGAGGCGGATGACGCCGGTCAGCTGGCCCGGACGATCGGCGGTCAGGCGCAGGACGATGACGTGGTCGGGATGCGAGGCGAAAACCTCGCGGCGGAAGGTGACATCGCCCACGCGATACTCGGTGGCGGCAACCGCGCGGTCGAGGTCGAGCCAGCGGCGGTAGCTGCCGGGCGCGGCGGCGTGACCCAGGTCGATCCACAGGTCGCCGCAGGGCTGATACGCCTTCTGGCGGACCGGGTCGCTCATGAATTCCTTGAAGCCCAGATCTTCGGCGGCTTTTTGCCGGGCCCGGGCGGTCTGGAGCAGTTCCTTTGCCTGCTGCTCCCGCTCGGCCGCCTCGGGGCGTCGGCCGGCGGCGGCGAGCGGTTCCGCCTCGCGTTGGAGGGCGAGACCGCGCAGCTCGAGCGACCTCATCTCGAAGAGGAGACGGCGCATCTCGGGCAGGGCCTGGACGGCGCCGGGCCGGGCGTAGGAGTGGGGCCGGCCGGTCC
Source organism: Verrucomicrobiota bacterium (assembly GCA_016222805.1). Taxonomy (GTDB): domain Bacteria; phylum Verrucomicrobiota; class Verrucomicrobiia; order Opitutales; family Opitutaceae; genus ER46. The sequence continues at coordinate 233,033 of JACRQG010000007.1, forward strand.
AGACGGTGTGTTCGTTGAACTGGACATGCTCGGTGGAGGCTCCGCCGAACACCATGGCGCCGAGATGCCCGTTGCCGACCGGGAGGGCCTCCTCCCACTTTTCCGCCGGGGCGCGATACCAGAGGCTGAGCGGGGACGCTTCGGGCGGACGAGGGGCATCGGCCGCGAGCAGCGGCGCCACGACGGCGGCCAGGACGGGAAGCCAGGGGCGGGAAAGCAGGGTCATGACCTACTCCTACGATCCCGAGCCCGGCGGGGTCGACCCTGCAGCGCGGGCAGGCTTCGGAAAACAGGCGGCGCGGAGGGGGCTATTACGGTGCCTGTGGGATTGCGAAGGCGGGGTTCCTGCCGGGGGGCGGGAGCACGGTGGCCATGCTTTCGCGTTCGGCTCAGGCGCGGCTATAGAAAGGTGGAAGGTCCCCGGGTAGGAAAATGCGATGCGCGGCTCGCCCAAGGTCGACTTCGGCGTTGTCTTGCCCTGACGGCGCCGGCAGCGTCGGCGGTGCGTTTATCCGATGTTTCGGGAATTCAAGTTGGTTCGGCAGGAACGGGGCGGGCGTCGCCGTTGGTTCGAGTCCCCGGATCTCGATCTCGTGGTTTGGTTCGATCTTGCCGGCGTCTGCGAGGGCTTTCAGTTGCTGTTCGCCCACGCCCACGGCGAACGGGCGCTGACCTGGCGGCGAGGCTTGGGCTTCAGGTCCGATCGGGTGACCGATGGCGATGGTCCCCTGGGCAACGAATCGCCCACCCTGATTCCGGAACGGGAGGACCGGTGGGGTGAGTTCGAGAGCCGGTTCCTCGCCAATGCCGGGAGCCTGGAGCCGGAGATTCACGAACTCGTGCTGGCGCGGTTGCGCGAGCGACGGTGAGGCTGCGGTGGCCGCCTTCAAGAGGCGGAGCGGCGCCGCCCACGCCGGCGAAAGAAGGCGAGAGCGAGCGCAGCCGCTCCGGCGGCGGCGGCGTAGGTCGAGGGCTCGGGGATGGCGGAGGCGCCGGTGTAGACGAGGTCCAGGTTGTTGCCGACCTGGGCCAGTGACCAGGTGCCGGTGAAGGGGTTGGCGAAACCGCTCGTGTTGATGGCGAAGGCGGAGGAGTTGAAGCCGCTGATCCCGCCGGTGGTGGTGGCGACGGTGAACGAGTAGTTGGCGCCAGAGGTGAAATCGAAGGCCGGACCGGCGGTGTTGCCGGCGGAGGGGTTCAACGAGCGCAGGGTGAAGTTGAACTTGCTGGCGGGAGTCGCCGTGATCGAGAGGCTGCCGGAAATCGCCAGAAGGTCCCAGCCGACGCCGGCGGTGCTGACCGCATCGTTGATCTCCCAAAGATAGGTGCCACCTCCCTGCCACGTGGCGGAGCCGGTGGAAAGGATGCCGGGAGAACTGCCCGGCGAGACTGTGCCGGCCAAGGTCAGCGGGCCCGTGAAGCGCCCGGTCCCGGAGAGGGTGGCGCCGGCGGCAACGCTGACGCTGCCGGTGCCGAAGGCGGAACCGGAGGCGTTGAAGAGGTTCACGGTTCCGGCGGAGATGACCGTGTTGCCACCGTAGGTGTTGGCGCCGACCAGCGCGAGGGTGCCGGAACCGAGTTTGGTCAGGCCAAAGGTGCCGCCGGACTGGCCGATGGTGCCGGTAAAGAGGGCGGTGCTGCCGGTGCCGACCGTGAGGGTGCGCGAACCGGTGAGCGTCGCGGCGCCCGAGAGGGTGAGGGCGGGACTGTTCGAGATGTCGAAGTTGCCTTGCAGGCTCAGCGGATTGGCGAGCGTGCGGGCGGTGCCGGGGGCCTGCAACGAGCCGCCCTGCAACGTGAGGGTGCCGGTGCCGAGCGCCGAATTATGGGAGACGGAAAGGGTCCCCGCCTGCAGGGTGGTGCCGCCGCCATAGGTGTTGGCGCCGGAGAGGGACAAAGTGCCGGCGCCGGTCTTGGTGAGGGCGCCGCCGTTTGTGATCAATCCGCTCAGCGTCAGCGATTGGCCGTTGGTGTTGATGACATTGGAGCCGCCCAACACCGCCACGGGGGCGGAGAGACTCACGCCCACGTCGGTGCGCAGCGTGCCGCCGTTCAAGGTCAGACTGGCGCTGCCCAGCGCACTGGGGTGTCCGAGCGCCAGGGTGCCGCCGGTCATGGTCAGGGATCCGCCAAACGAGTTGGCCCCGGTCAAACTGAGCAGTCCGGCCCCGGATTTCGTCAGTACGATGGACCCGCCGGACTGGGACACCACCCCGGAGATCACCAGGTCGGCGGCGGCGCCGCCTTCGGCGATCGACAGGGTATGCGTGGCTCCGGTGGTGAAGCTGACTGGGGCACTGATGACGGATGACGCGGAACTGGCGCTGGTGGTGATGCCGCCGCCGTTGACAAACTGGAGCTGACCGCTGGCGGTCGCTGTCACCGTGCCACCCGTGAGGAAGAGCCCGGCGGCGCCGACGGATTCGGCGACTCCGTTGAGGGCCAACTGGCCACCGTTGATCGTGATGGCCGCAGAGTCGGTCACCTGGTTCGCGGCGCCGATCACGGCGGTGGCGCCGGCATTCACCACCAGCGGGCCCGCGAGGGCGGAACCGCCGGAGCGGGCGAGGAAGAGCGTACCGCCGGTGACGGTGGTGGTTCCGCCAAAGGTGCTGGCGCCGGTGAGGGCCAATGTTCCGCCGCCGTCCTTGGTGAGTCCGTACGTGCCACCGGATTGACCGATGGCCCCGGAGATCGTGACGCCGGTGCCCGTGGCGACAGTGAGGGTCGGGGACTGGAGCAGGCTCACGGTGCCGGCCAGGGCCGGCGCATTGCCGGAGAAGGCGACGTTGCCCGCGAGGGTGACGGCATTGCCAAGCACCAGGCCGGCGGTGGACTGCAGCGTGCCGCCGTTGAGGGTGAGCGTTCCCGTACCAAGGGCGGAGGTGTGGCCGACGAAAAGCGTGCCGGCGGAGAGCGTGACGCCGCCGGTGAAGGTGTTGTTGCCGGAGAGGGTAAGTGTGCCGACGCCGGTCTTGGCGAGGGCCCCGATGCTGCCGGCGCCACCGTTGGAGATGACGCCGGTCACGGTGGCGGAGCCGAGGGTATCGAGCGTGACGGTGCGATTGCCGCCCAGGCTGCCGAGGGCCAGATTGGCGAAGGTGACCGCATTGGCGATCGTGAGCGTGTGGCTGCCGCCGTAATTGGTGAGCGTGCCGGTGAAGGTCAGGGGAGACGAGCCGCCGATGGTGGAGTGGTCGACGAGGGCGACGGGATTGGAGAGGCTACGGCTGGTGCCGTCGCCGGCGAGGGTGCCGCCATTGAGGGAAAGCGTGCCGGTGCCGAGGGCGGCGTTGTGGCCGACCACAATTGTGCCCTGGGTGAGAGAGACTCCGCCGGAAAAGGTGTTGGCGCCCGAGAGGACGGTGGTCGCACCTCCCTGGTGGCTGAGGCTCCCCGGGCCCGCAAGGGTGCCGGAGTAGGTGCTGTTGCCGGAGGCGCCGGTGACCACCACCGAGGAGACGTTGTCCCCAAACGTGATCGTGCCATTGCCCGTCAGGGCGCCAACCGAGAGCGTACCGGAGGCCAGGGCGACGGGGCCGCCGAGCACGATCGTCCCGTTGTTGGTGAAGGGTTGGGCCGTGGCATGACTCGCGCCGCCGTTGAATCGCAGCGTGCCGCCGGACGCGTTGGTGGTGAGGTTGCCGAGGGCGGTGGTGTTGGTGGTGGCGTTGAGGAACTGGCCGGTGCCGGTGACCGTGAGTTCGGCGGCGTTGGTGCGGAGATCGGCTCCGGTGACGGCGATTGTGCCGGCGGCCTCGTAGCGCCCGCCGGTAAGCGTGTTGGTCACGGAGGAATAGTTGGTGAACGCGCCGTTGGCCGTGTTGATTTCCAGCCGGGCGCCGGCTTCGGCGCGAAAGAGACCCTGGTTGGTCACCCCGCCGGTGCCAGGGTTCAGCAGCAGGGTGCCGCCGAGGGCGCGGACGGTGCCGGCGGCCTGGTTGATGAGACCGAGCCGGGTATCGCCGATCGTGCCGGCCCCGCTGAGCGTGTTGTCGGCGTTGGTCAGCGTGGGAGCCGTGCCGCTCGGGGCCGTCAGCCGGCCGCTGGCGCTCCAGACGTTGCTGGTGACGCCACCGACGGTCTGCTCGATGAGCGCGCCGAGCCGGATCTCGCCGCCGCCCGAGAGCGTCGTGTTGCCCGGGAACGAGAGCGTGCCGGCGATGCCGGCCGAGTTGTCCCCGGAGGCGCCCACATTGACGCGCCCGGCATTGGAGGCGTCGCCGGCCCACCGGAGGGAGCTGCTCTTGTCGATGTCGATCAGCCCGTCGGAGGCGTTGCGGAAGTTCGCGTTGATCACGGGGACGGTGGAGACCCCCGGTTGGTGGACGAGCAGCGAGCCGTGATTGACGAACTGGGCGGAGCCTTCCAGCCGGCTGTTGTTCCGCATCACGAGTGAGCCGTAATGGAGGAAGGGCTGCGCGCCCGTGATCTCGAGGATGGCGGGATCGACCGGGTTGCCGACATCGAGCAGCGTGAGGGTGGAGCCGGCGGCGGACGACAGGGAGGTGCCGTCGAGCCTGACCCGGCCGCCGTAGATTTCGACGCGGCCAGCGGTCTGGAGATCGAACACGCCGCCGAGGAGATTGGCATCGTCGAGCGTCAAAAGACCGCCGGGGGTGACCTCGACGCGGCCGCCGTTCACGGTGGAGACGCCGATCCACATCCGGTTGGCGGCGATGAGGCGACCGGCGGTGGCGCCTTCGAAGTTGGTGACGGTGGTGTTGTAGATCGTGAGTTGGCTGGGGACCACGGTGGGCTGGCTGAAGTCGGACACCCCGCCGACGAGGGGATAGGTCAGCGAGTTGCCGGAACGGATGATGCCGCTGTTCACGAGGGCGGACGGCGCCGAGTTCTGAAAGTAGAGGCCGGCGGAGCCGATCGACTCGATGGTGCCGCGGTTGACGAGCTTGGCCGTGATGGAGCCGGCGCCCGCGATCAGGTGGGTGGCGGAGTTGGTCAGGGTGCCGCCGCTGTCGATGATGCCGTTGCCGGAAAAGTTCGTGAGTTGGAGGCTGCCGGTGCCGGCGAGTGTGACATTGCCGGTCACGCCGAAGGTGGCGGGACTGGTGCCGGAGTGCTGCAGGAGGATGACGCCATTGTTCGAAACGGTAGCGCCACCAGCGACACTCAGGAGGCCCTGGCGGACGACGAAGCCGGAATCGGAGCTGGTGGCGAGGGTGCCCGTGGACTGGACGGTGAAGGTGGCGCCGACGGGTGTTTCGAACTTGGCCCGGTTGGCGAGACGGAGCGCGCCACCGAGCGTGGTGAGGCCGAGGCCGTCGATGCTGGAGCTTGCGCCGGTCTTGCGGCGGAATCTCCAGCTATCGCCGCTGAGGGTGAGGTCCGAACCGCTGGCGAGGCCGGTGATCGGGGTTCCCTTGTATTCCAAGGTGCCGGCCAGCACGAGCTGGCCGATGCCGGAGAGGAGACCGCTCGTGCTGACGTTGGTCCAGTTCGCGGTATCGGCGAAGGTCTTGTTGCCGAACGAACTCAAGGTCGAGCCGGCCCCGATCGTGATCGTGCCGGTGTTGGTGAGGGTCTCGACGAAGCCGAGCCAGCCGCTGGAACCGGACAATGCAATGGTTCCGGTGTTGGTGAGGGCCGAGTTGCTCTTGAGCACGTAGCTACTGCCGAGGGACAGGGTGCCGCGGTTGATGGCGAGATAGGAAAGGGCGGACTGGTTGAAGAACTGATTGTAGAACTCGCCCCCGAGCATGTTGATGGTGGTGCCGGCGCCGATCTCGCGGATGTTCGGGGCACCCAGGTTGCCGGTGCCGTAGGCGATGGTGCCGCCGACGTTCCAGGTGCCGCCGGTGAGCGTGCCGGTGCGGGAGTCGAGGTTGACGTTGGAGAAGTTGCCCAGCGTGCCGTCCACCTCGATCCGGCCGTTCTGCTCGAGATTGAGCGTGCCGTTGTTGGTGAAGTTGTAATCGAAGCTGCTGTGAAAAACCTCCAGGGTGCCCTTGCGAACGGTGAGGGTCCGGCCGGCCGCATTGTTGAAGTTGCCTCCGACGGTGAGCTTGGTGTCGACGTCGAAGATCCCCATCCCGCCGTTGTTAACCAGGCCCTGGCTGAGCGTCTGCCTCGCGCCGGTGTTGAGGATGAAGTTGCCGGTGTTGTTCGACAACGTGGCCAGCGCATCCTGGGGCACCCCGCCGTCGGGTTGGAGGTTGCTGATGCGCGGGTCCGCAGAGGGTCCGGCCAGGGTCAGGTTGCCGCTGTTGGTCGTGATCGTGTAACCGGGAAAATAGACCGGGGTGTCGCCGGGAAGGACGGGAATGCCGGTGTTGACCGCACCCTGGTAGGCGATCTGCCCGTTGAGGTAGTAGTTGCCCGAGAGGACACCCGAGGCGTTGACGCCGGTGAAGCCGTTCGGGTTCGTGACGAGGAGCTTGCCGCCGCCCTGGACGAAGAGCAGTCCGGAATTCGCGAAAGTCGTGGTCGTCAGTTGATCGTAGAGATCGAGGATGCCGGTGTTGGTGAAGGCGCGGCCGGTGTTGAGCGCGGACTTGAGCGTGAGCGTGCCGCTGTTGCTGCCGAGGGTGGCGAGGGCATTGCCCAGGGTCCCGCCGACGGTGGTGCTGTTCTGCAGGCTTCCCCCGTAGTTGAGCGTGAGATTGGCCTGGTTGGCGGTGAGGGAGGGGCCGACGTAGGTAAACGTGCCGCCGAGGTCGTAGGTGCCGCCGCTGAGCACGCCGCTGGCGTTGACGTTCGCAAAACCGTTGGCGGCGGTGATGTTCAGCGTGCTGCCGTTGCCGGTCTGAATCCGGCCGAGATTGTTGAGCCCCGGTGTATCCAGCCGGTTGGCGCTGGCCCCGCTCCCTGCCGCCAGTTCCAGTGAGGCGTTGGCGGCGACCGTCAAGGAGGTGTTGTTCAGGTACAGTGAACCGGCGGAAAGAAAGAGGCGTCCGTTTTCCGCGATGCTTGAGGTGCTGAAGCTGCCGACGAGCCCGGGGATATTCACGCTCTGGTTGGCGGTGACGTTGCCGATGGTCGGGGCGACGTTGGTGAGGCTGCGGCCCAGTTGGCTGATGTTCAGCCCCGTGCCGGTGACGTTGAACGTGCTGTCGACCAGCCCGATGTTGGTCGAAGTCGACGTGTCGTAGGTGAAGAGCGGTCCGAGGGTACCGCCGGAACTGAAGAAACTGTAGCCATAGGTCGCCGCATCGAGGGAAAAGCTGCCGCCGAGGATCAGGTCGGTGTTGTTGCGCAGCGTCGGCGTGAGGAAGAACTCGGGAAAGATGGCGACGTCGCCGGCGGGTTTGGCGAAGGTGATGGGTTGCGACAGGTTGGTGACGACGAGCGCGTTCGTGGTGACGACGCCGCTGGGAGTGCTGTAGGTCAGCGGCGTGCTGGAACGCAGGATCATGCCGAGGCCCGGGTTGACGGTGATTTCCTGGGCCAGTCCGAGGCTGACGCCGACGTTCACGCTGAGATCCCGCTTGGTGAAACCGATGGGCCCGACGTTGAGGGAGGTATCCAGTGGGTTGAAGGGAAGGCCGGCGGCCCACGTGGCGATGGCGAGGAGATCGGCGTTGAGGCTAAGGATGCCGGGCTGGGAGGCGCTGGTGGTGAGGGCGGCGCCCGAGTTGGCGTTGAGCGAAGGCGGGACCACCGTGAGTGAGCCCGGAGTCGCCAGCTTGGGGGTGTTGGCGACCGTGAAGGGCGGCGGCAGAGGGAGGGTAATGCCGCCGCCGATATCCAGGGGCATGCCCGAGAAAGTGAGCGTGTTGTTGGCGAACGACGCGACAGGAACGCTGAAGTTGGTATTGAGCACTTGGACGCTACCTCCGGTCCGGTCGAAGAAGGCCACCTCACCCCCGATCGTGGCGGTGGCCTGGATCTTCGCGGTCACGTCGAAGCCTGCGGAGGCAAATGTGGAGGCGACGTAGGATGTGCCGGAGGGAGGTGCGGCCAGCGTCGACGAGACGTTCAGGGTATGGGTGCCGGCGTTGGAGAGGTTGGTCGCGGATGAAATGGTCACGCGGTAGGGCAGGTTGACGTCGACGTGACCAGCCGTCGAAGTGAGCTGCACCCCGAGCCCAACCTGGCCCGAGGTCGAACCGAAGATCCGCCCGCCGAAATCTCCCACGGCGGTTTCCGTAATGCTCCCCACGCTGCCGCTGACGTTCCACGAAGTCCCGTAGAAATAGTTCGCATTGTTCGTCGCGACGCCGGAACCCCACATGTTGACGCCGCTGGCCGTGAACGTCGGGGTGTAGGTGATTGAGGACTGGGCCGCGGCCTCCAGCGGAAGGAAGGCGGCCGCGAGCGCCGGCAGGAGCCGGAACAACCCTGTGGGGGGGCGCACTCTCATGGCCCCCTGCTGGGCAAAGTGCGAAGGAGTTGCGACTGGCCAGTGACGAGCGACGCAGAAATGTGACGAGCTACGACGCCCGCGGGTCGGGCTCGGGCAGGTGGGGTCGCAGGTCCGCGAGGAAGGCCCGGCTGACGGGCACGGACAGACGTACGCCGGTCAGTCGCAGTTCGGCGGTTTCGCGCGTGTCGCGGCGGTGCCCCTCGATGCACCGGAGGTTGACGAGCGCCTGGCGGTGGACGCGGCGGAAGTGGGTCGAAGGGAGCGAGTCCTCCCAGGCCTTGAGGGTGCGGCGGGTGAGGTACTGCTCACCGGAGCGCAAGTGCACGTGGGAGTAGTTCTCGTTCGAGAAGACGGCGCTGATTTCCGCCACGGGCACGAACCGGTCGCCATGATGGGTGCGGAGCAGGGCCTGGTCGTCACTGCGAAACGTGGGCGTGGTGTCAGTCGCGGATTCCCGCATCCGTTCCAGGCGGCCCAGGGAGGCGGCAAGGCGTTCGGGTGTGACCGGCTTGAGGAGGTAGTCGAGGGCGTTGACCTCGAAGGCCCGCAGGGCGTGTTGATCAAACGCCGTGACGAAGATGACGGCTGCCTCCGGGCGGATGGCGGGGACAAGGTCGAAGCCCGTCCCTCCGCGGAGCTGGATGTCGAGGAAAACGAGGTCGTAGTTGTCGCGGGCGAGCAGGGTGCGCGCCTGCCCGATGGTACCCGCCTCTCCGACGATCGTGAGGCGAGGATGCGCGGAAAGCCGCTCCCGCAAGTCGGCGCGGGCAGGGGGCTCGTCGTCGATGAGAAGGGCGCGTCGCATCAGAGGTTTGCATCATGGCGAGTCGGCCCCGATCGGCAAGCGGATGCGCCTGGCAACAGTAACTGTGCTGGTATCGATCCACCTTGAACCGTTTCACGACGATCGCGATGTAGCCGGGGACGGTGACCGCGGCTGGCACGATCGATCTCCTGGTCCAGTCCGGCCTCGGCGAGGCCGGCTACATCCTGCGATATCTCGTCCATGGGTGGCGACCTTGAGCCCCGTTGGGATTCCCCCGGGCCAGGGGAGTGATTATCGAACCACTCCGGACCTTTTCCGACGATCGCGATGTAGCCGGGGGCGGCGACCCCGGCTGGGACGATCGATCTCTTGATCCAGGCCGGCCTCAGCGAGGCCGGCTACATCCTGCAGGGAATCATCCGCTGGTGTGTCGGGGAGCGGCAGTCCGCAGGTGGGGCTCAGCCGTCGCTAGGCCGGGGCGATGCGGAGGCGGACCACGACCCAACCTTCAGGGGTGGCGGTGGTCAGTTCGTGCCGGTCGGGAAAGGCGTGGGCGAGGCGCTCCCGCAGGTTTTCGAGGCCGATGTGGGTCGCGTCGGGGGTGCCGGTGGGCTCGATCCAGCGACCGGTGTTGGCCACTTCGACTTGTATGCGGCCATCGTCGAGGCGTTGTGCCGAGAGCCGCACCTTCAGCACCTCCGGGCTGGTCTGCCCGCCGTATTTGACCGCGTTCTCCACGAGAGGGAGCAGCAGAAACGCAGGCAGTCGGTAATCGCGGAGTTCCTCCGCGAGCTGCACGTCGAGCTGCAGCCCGTCCTCCCAGCGGATCTTCTCGATCTCGAGGTAGTTCGTAAGCATGGCGAACTCCTCGGCAAGGGTGCGGGTTTCCTCGTTGCGGCGCGTCAGGGTGCCACGGCAGAACTCCGCCAGCTTGGCGACCATCGTCCGCGCGGAGGCCGGCTTGGCGATCACGAGGCCGCTGACGGAGGTGAGGGCATTGAAGAGGAAGTGGGGGTTGAGCTGGTAGCGAAGCAACTCGAGGTCGGACTTTTCCTGGGCGAGCCGGGCCTGCTGCGCGGCCAGCCGCGCGGAGATCTTCTCGTCGAGTTCGAGTTGGTGCAGCCGGGCGAGTTCGAGGTTCTGCACGCGGAGTTCTTCGGTGCGGGCGGTGATGATGGCCTCGAGTTCGGCCGCCCGGCGGCGCAGCGTGCGCGTGCGGTAGCGCACGGCCTCGCGGAGCACCAGCAGCGAAACCCCGGCGTAGGCGGCATAGGCCCAGCCCGTCAGCCACCAGGGCGGCGCAATCCGAAAGCGGAACCGCGCCTCCGGGCTGGCCCGGCCGTCGTCGTCGCGCGCCTGGACGCGCAGCGTGAAGTCGCGATACGGGAGGTTGGTGAAGTCGCGTTGCGCCGTGCGGGTCCAGGCGGTCCAGGTGGTTTCCAGTCCCTCCAATTGCGTGCGGAAGAACGTTTGGTTGCGGCCGCGCAGGTCACCTGCGTACGAGGGAGCGGCGAAGTGGAGCCGCAGGGCGTTCTGGCGGTGTTCGAGTTCGAGGAGCGGAGATGGGGCGCTGGCGCCGGCTCCGTCCGCCCACAACAGGCGGCCGTCCGCGGCCTCGATCCTGCGGAGGCGCGCGGCGAGCGAAGGGGCGGGGCGGGCCGGCGTCCACGTGAGGTCATACGACACCAGGCCGGAAGCTCCACCCATCCACAAAGTGCGGGTGACCGGATCGTGGAGCATCTCCAGAGGGGAAAAACGGGGCAGCGCCGGCCCGGGCAGGGCTTCGGCACGCCAGCGATCGGGGCCGGCCGCGACGAGGCGATAGGTCTGGCGCGACGGCGCCGGGAGTTGGATCCACGGGGTCCCATCCGGACCCACGCAGGCGACCGCGACTGCGGGCGGCACGGGTGTTCCTTTCGGTGCAGCCCTGGCTCCGGTCGGCATCGGAAGGCCTTCGAGGCGAGTTTCGGGCCCGAATCGGTCGCCCGTCGGGTCGTGGGCGAACAGCTCTCCGCGGACGATGAGGGTGACGCGATCGCCGAGGACGAAGGCCCGGGTATTGACTTCGTTCAGCCCCGCCGGAACTCCATCGGCGGGCAGGAAGCGTCGCGTCGGAGCGTCGACCCGGAGGCCGGATCGGAAGTCGATCCGCCAGATGCCGGAGGGTGGACTGACGCCCCAGATGACACCGGCCGGATGTTCGAGCAGGACGAAGAACGGGCTTCGCAGGTTGGCGCAAGGGCCGAGGCGCTGCCAGCGTTCACCGTCGAGGCGTCCGCCCCAGAGTCCGTTGGGGGCGCCAAACACGAACGCCCCCGGCTCGGAGCGCAGGGCGGTGAGGCCCTGGTGCGGACGCTCGTCGAGCACCCGGAAGCTGCCGTCGGGCCGCGCCAGTTGCAGGTTGGAGCCGGCGACGAGCCGGCGATTGCCGACCGAAACGATTCGACGGGGCGCGCCCACCAGGTGGTCGATGAACCGGAAGCGTCCGTCACTCCCGCGGCGCATGAGGCCTTCGCCGGCGGCGAGGTAGAGTTCGTCCCCGGCGAGGCCGAGGTGGATGAGTGAGCCGTCGAAACCCTGCGCCGGACCGTGGACGACGTACGGGGAATCGATTTGGGCCCGGACGAGACCGTTGCGCAGGGCGAGCCAGACGCCGCCCTCGGCGTCCTCGGCGAGGGCTTCGATCCGATTCGAAGGCAGGCCGTTGGCCCGGTTGAGACGCTGGGCGATGCCGCCGGTGCGATCGTACACCACCAGCCCCTCGCGGGCCGTCGCGACGGCGAGCCGCCCATCGGCGAGGAGCCGGGCATCGACGGCGCCTTCTTCCCCCTGGGGGTTCAGCGACGAGAGCAGGCGAGTGAGAGCCGGGGCGAGGGGGGCCGCGGTTCCGCCCCCAATCCAGTCGGTCACGGCGTCAACGGGCTCGATCCGATCGCCGCGCAGGCGGTAGCAGCGCCGGCTCGCGGTCTGCCAGTGGGCGATGTCTCCCACGAGCCAGAACCGCAGCACGGCCCCGCCCTCCGGCAGGGGCCAGAGGCGTGCCGGGCCGTCATCGTCGCCAAAACGAAGGAGGTGCGTGGCGGTGGCCACGAGCACCCCTTCCGGCGTGCCCACGGCGGCGAAGGCCGAGCGGAGGTTCCGCACCTCCGCCGGAAGCCGGCTGCTCATGGAGATCGCCTGGAACTCGCCGCGCACATCCGGGGTCAGACGGCAGATGGTGTCGTCGTTGGCGGTCCAGATGCGGCGGCGATGGTCGAGGGCGAGGGCCCGCACCGTCGGGCGACCCGGCACGCGGAGGAGCCGCCAGCGCGCCCCGTCGAATTCGAGGAGCCCGGTGTTGTTGGCGACATAGATGTATCCGGAGGCAGGATGCTGCAGGACCGCGCGGTTGCCGGGAGCGGCGCCGTAGTCCTCGGCGGTCCAGACGCGCAGCAGCGGGGTGCCCGTGGCCCGGGGAGAGGGAGCAGTCGCGGCCGGCAGCGATCCCGCCAGGGCGAGGGCCCCGGCGAACAGCAGACGGCGGAACTGGGGGTGGGTGGGGAGGATGGCCGTCAGCTTATGGCGATCCGCGAAAAGGCGAGCCGGGACCGCGGCCGGGACGGACGGCACCTACACCAGGCAAGCCTTGAAGGCCTCGGTGAGCTTGGTGCGGTCGAGATTCTTGCCGATGAACACGAGGGTGTTGGTGCGCGCCTCGCCCGGGCGCCATTCGCGATCGAATTTCGCATCAAAGAGCATGTGCACGCCCTGGAAGACGAGCCGCTTGTTCGTGCCCTTGACCGCCAAGACGCCCTTCATCCGGTAGATGTCGCCGCCGCGCGTGCGCAGCAGCTCGCCGATCCAGTCGTTGAGCCGCTTGCCGTCGAGATCGCCCGGGGTGCTGATACCGACCGACGTGACCGCCTCGTTGTGTTCGTGGGCGGCGTGGAAATCCTGCTGCCAGACGGGCTTCACGATCTCGCCACCGACATACAGGTGGAGCGGATCGTGGCCGCAGGACTCGAAGACGAGGTAGTGGCCGGCGGTGTCGACCTGAAGCGGGAATCGTCCGTCGCCGTCCTTGAGCAGAAGGCGGTGCAGGGTGGCGCCCGGCTTCACGGTCTCGCCCTCGCGGGTGCGCGATTCCCAGTCGGAGAACACAAGCGTGGCCGCGCTGATGGCGGCCGCCGTCGGGGGATGAGCCGCGCCGGGGACGCCGGCCGCGGCCACTGCCGCCACCGGCATGATCACGACGTCGAGTTCGTCCGGGTTGCCATGGTGGTGGTGGGCGTGGTCGCCGTGGCCATGGTCATGGCCGTGCTCGTGGTCGTGATCATGGTCGCAATGGCCGATCTCGAGCGTATGGGTGCCCGCTGGCAGGGGATAGGCGCCGGCCCATTCGAAGGGGTACTCAGGCTCGAGGAACTGCGGATCGAGTTCCACCGCGCGGTTCAGGTTGAACCCCCCGACGTCGAGCACGCGATCGAGAGAGATGTCGCAGTTCACGGTGCGGTGGATCCGCGCGACGGCATTGATGCGGCGGAGGCGCGCTTCGAGCGCGTCGAGGTCGCCGCCGGTCACCAGGTCGGTCTTGTTCAGCAGGATCACATCGGCGAAGCCCACCTGCTTCACCGATTCGTCGTCCTTGTCCAGATGCTGGGCGACATGCTTGGCGTCGACCACGGTGACGATGGCGTCGAGGCGGAACGCCTGCTTCATCTCGTCGTCGGTGAAGAAGGTCTGGGCGACGGGGGCGGGGTTGGCGAGGCCCGTGGTTTCGATGAGGATGCCGTCAAGCTTGTCCTTGCGCTTCAGCAGCCGGCCGAGGATGCGGATCAGATCACCGCGCACGCTGCAGCAGATGCAGCCGTTGTTCATCTCGAAGAGCTCCTCCTCGCTTTGGATCACGAGCTGGTGGTCGACCCCGACCTCGCCGAACTCGTTTTCGATCACGGCCAGCTTCTTGCCGTGGTATTCGGTGAGGATGCGATTGAGGAGCGTGGTCTTGCCGGCGCCAAGGAAGCCGGTGAGGACGGTGACGGGGATCATGCGGAGAGAAGACGAGAGAAGAGAGGGAGACTTGGGAAGAGAGGAAGACGTGGGAAACGTGGAAGACGACGGGGAGAGGGGCGGTGATTCCGTGTCGGCGAGCGGTGGTTGGTCGAAAGAGAGAGTAAGCGGGAGGGGGAGCAGCAGTCGGTTATTGTTGGCCGAAGAGCAGGGCGCGGAGGGCGGGAAGAGGCAAGGGAGACGGCACCCGTTCCTACCGCGGCTTGAGCAGTCCGTCGCCCTCGAGTTCGTAGATCCCGGTGAGGTAGCCATCGTCCCAGCGGGCGCGCACGTGGAGGCGGCCAGCGAGGAACATCGGCACATCCTGCACCGGCGGCAGGCCCTCCTTCTTCATGCGGACGTGCATCCACTCGTTTACTTCCGGCACGATCCCGTAGCAGCAGAGCGTGGGGCTGCTCAGGAAAAAGAACTCCGTTGCCAGGCCTCCCTCAAGCTTCAGCGGGAGCATGTAGCCGGTGAGCACGACCTTCTTTCCGTCCAGGCGCCGGATCGGGGCGGGCACCTGGGTGAGGACGTCGGGTGCCGCCTGTCCGGCGGCGAGGGGCTGCGCCGGAGGCCGGAACTTGAAGCCGGCGAGCTGGCTGAAGGCGACCTTGGCGTAGCCGCTGATGGTCTCCAGGGGACCTTCGAGGGCGGCGAGCGGAGGGCCGGGGTTGGGAGCGGCGGGCGCGGCAGCGGCCGGTTTGGAGATGGTGGATGGGAGTGCCGCCGGCATGCGGCGCTGGGGCCGGGGGGCGGCGGAATCGGCTCCAATCTCGAGGCCAGGCATCGTCGTCACGAGGGGATCACTCGCAAACTCGCCGGAGCCATGCACGAGGGGATTGAAGCCCCGGCCGCAACAAACGGAGTGGTCGGCAGAGGGGCCCTTGAACGGTGCCGCCCGGAGCGGAGCTGCGGCGACAAAGGTGAGGGAGGCAAGCAAGGCGCCGCCGGCCAGGGTGCGGCACCAAGGCGAGACTGCCGAGGAGGTGCGGGACGGAGGCGTCCCGCCACCGTGGCGGAAGGGTACAATCAACCGGCCGAGAGCGTGACGCCGATCCCGTTCGCGAGGAGGGGAAAGCAGGGCAGCCCGGTTCACTTCGCAGCCTGTGTTGGCGCGGCGGCCGGGGCGGCCGGTCCGGCCTTGAAGGCGAGGGGCCCGAACTTGGTGCCGCGGATTTCAATGCTGGCGACACTGCCCTGCACGCGATTGACCCCTTTGAGCCAGTCGGCCTGCGCCTCGAATTGGGAGGTGTCGCCCACGGTTTCGCCGGTCGCGGGGTTGGCGACGGCCTTGAGGCTGAGGGCGCGCGGGCTGCCGCCCACATCAACGGTGGCCTCCAGCGCCGGGGCCTTGACGCGCACGAAGTTCTCCGCGTGTCCGTCGAGCACCCAGGCGCTGAGCCGGCCGGTCGCCGGGTCGGTGAGCAGCTCCAGATTGTAGGCGTGCGCGCCGATTTCCACGAGCGTGCCGCCATGCGGGGCGGTGTGGGCGTGGCCGCCACCCGCGGGCTTGTGATCGTGGTCGTGCTTGCCGCAGCCGGCGAGCAACGCGATCAGGAACCCGAGGGTGGAAAAGCGGAGAATTCGGCTCATGCCCGCACCATAACCGGAGTCGCCCGCAATTCCAGTGCAACCGCGGCCAAAGTGGGGCCGCCTCCCAGAAATCAAGGAGCGGTCGCGTAGAGCGCGTTGAAGAGCAGCCTGAAAGTGGCGTGGGTCTGGGCACGGAAAGTGATCTCGGGCGCAAAGACAAGCAACCGGCCGGATCCGACCGGCGCCTCGAAGCCGACCACGCCATCTTTGAGGTAATGCTGCCCCCACGCCCAGCCGCTCCGCAGCGGCGCCTCGCCGCCAAACCAAGCCAGGGGCCGGAGACCGCGGGCGACCGCCTCGGGGGCGAGGCGGAAAACCTGGTTTTCGTCGAAGTAGACGTCGACCTCGGCCGGCAGCCCGCGGGTGGCACCGGCGGCCCGATCGAGCGCCACGCGCAGCACGCTGCCGGGGACGTAGAACTTGTCGTTCGGCAGGGCGCGTTCGCGGCGTTCGGCGCTGACCTCGACCAGCGCGCTGCGGACCGGGAGTTTGAGGTGGTAGGCCAGGTTGCCGCTGGTGCCGACTGTCACGATCGTGCCGCCGGCCTCGAGAAACTCCCGCAGCGCCGGGACACTGCGTTCCGCGCTGAAGCGTCCCATCCGGCCGCGGAACTCCTCCGGCAGGTCCGCCGGAGCGGGATCGCGCGGCGCGTAGGCGTCGTCGAACGAGGAGTCGGATGCGCCGGCGCCGGGGCGCGGCACGGCTCCGGAAGGCAGAACGATGACGTCGTACCGATCGCGCAGTTTCCCGGCGTCAATCT
This sequence comes from Verrucomicrobiota bacterium, assembly GCA_016222805.1. GTDB lineage: Bacteria > Verrucomicrobiota > Verrucomicrobiia > Opitutales > Opitutaceae > ER46. Next base: position 249,506 of record JACRQG010000007.1, read on the forward strand.
GGGGCGGAAAGATCACTTCGAAGGCGAAGCCGTACTGTTCCAGCAGCCAGCGGGTCCAGCCGGACGGCATCGAGCCGCCGTAACGATCCCACAACGCGACGCGCGCGGCGGAAACCCGTCGAGCCGTGTCGGGTGCATGGGCGGCTGCGGTTGCCGCCACACCGAGTTCGGCGGCGTGCCTGGTCAGCAGCGCCCCGGCGGCGGCGGGCACGAAGAAATCGCCCGTTTCCGGCACGACAGAGACCGCCGCGCCGGCTGTCAGCAGCCGGTTGACGAGCACGAAGCTGTCGTTGGTGTCGCGCCGGACGGTCCAGCCGGCGGAGGACGGCGGCACCGGGAGGGGCGGGGGGGCCTGCAGCTCGCCGTAGGAGTAAGAGCGATTCCGGTTTGGGAGGGAATCTCAAAGGTTTGGGAGTCTTTGCCGGTTTCCGGCCCTGACCCCCACCCCGGATTAAACGCCGTCAGAGCGGCCCGGAAAGGCCGTTTTTCGGGCCGCTAAACGTCGGTCGCGTCCCAGAAGAGGTCGGACCCATGATCCGACACGATCTGCGCCCCGGCGACCGGCTCCCCCGTCTCGTGCCGGGCCTCCGAGATCTCTCTGGCGGCCGCATAGAGCTGAGCCAGCACGTCGTCCGCCGCCGCGGCCAGCGCCCCAGGCCCCAGATAGGTATCAAACTGAGCCCCGGTCAGCCTGAGCTTGGCCGCCATTGGCTGCAGCGGCTGCCCGGCGGCCGCCGTGGCGGCATCCTTGTAGAGGGCAAACAGCGCCGAGGCCTCCCTGGCGGCACGGTCCCACCGAAAGGCCGCGATCCGAAAATAATCCCCGGCCACCCCCGTGGGCAGGGCGATGTTCTTTTGAAATGCCATGGTCAGTCGTACTCCAGGAATTCCCCCGTTACCTCCAGGCCGGAGAGCGCCGGGACATTGGTGCCGTCTGCCATCGTCACGCGCAGCTTGGCGTTGGTGGACGTCGAGTCGTCGATGTCGTAGCGGATCAGCAGCCGGTCCCAATCCGCCGACTGCAGCCACCCGCTGTCGGGCCGCGTGCTAAAGCCATACCCGGATAGGCTGAAATCAACCGTCTCCTGCGCGGTTCCGCCCACCAGGTTAATGGTCGCGTAGATCGGCTGCCGCGCGACGACCTTCCTCGTACCAGATCCGATCGTGAGGCCGGTGGTGGAGATGGCGTTGCTGTTCTGCGAACTCATGCTGCCCGCAGCCTGGCCGAAAAGCGTGGCGTCCATAGCGGTGCCACCGCCCGCCCAGGCGCTGCGGTTTCCACTATGATCCACGGTTCGCACGCGAAAGTAGCCGGAGAATCCGCCGGTCCCGCTCACAATCATCGCTTCGGTTTCCAAGACGAAGAATTTGTCGGCCGCATCGGCGCTGGCATCTGAATCGGTCGCCGACACTGCCCACTCATAACCCCTGACATCCTTGTCCACTGGAGCCGCCCAATTCGCGCGGATCATAAAGGCTCGCGCCGATCCCTGGAAAACCTGCGGCCGGTTAAACGTCGAGTTGGCGCCGCCCACATAGGTCACGGCGGTGGGCGCACTCGGTGCCGCGGTCTTGGTCGGCGCCAGGTACGGCGAACCGGTGCCCACGACCAGGGCGCTCGGCACCCCGCTGAAGGTGAAGGCCTCCAGGGCGAAGTCGTAGCTCGTGCCCGGCGTGAGATCATCCTGGCGGAGCGTGGTCGCCCCCGCGTTGAAGACCTGGCCGACATCCTCCCAGGCGCCACCGACGCCGGCCCGGCGGCGCTTGATCGTCTGGCCGACGGCGCGGGCCGGCAGCGCCGGTACGTTGAGGAGCACCCAGGCAAAGACCGTGCCGTCGTCCGCCAGGTAAGTGCCGCTGGTGTTGAGCGTGATGGCGCCGGGGTTGGCGGGCGGGGTGGCGTCGACCTCGCCTCCGCTCACCACGCCAGGCGTGGCAGTGACCGCGTTGGAGAAACCCGACTCCGGCTCATCCGTGGCGACCGCCTTCAGCCGGTAGCGGTATGGCACGCCGAGCACCACGCCGAGGTCGTAGAAACGCGTGCTGTCGACCTCGCCGATCTTGGCCTCGTCCACGAAGGCCGGCCCGGTGGCCCGGTAGATATGGTACTCGTTGACGAGGGCGGTGGTGACCGGCGACCAGCGGAGTTCCACGATCTTCCCCGTGCCGGTGCGTGCGGAGAGATCCGTGACCGCGTCGGGCGTGGGGTCGCGCAACGTCAGCGCCGTCGCGGCCGTGAGGTTGCCCTGCAGGGCGCCAGCGCCGGTCGGCCGGAGCTTGAACCACTTGGTGGCGACGCCGGCGTTGTACACGCCGCCGGCCTCCACCTCGGCAAAGGAGGCGTGCGTGAGCACCACCAGGTCCGGACGGGGAAGGAGAAAGAACACCGCGCCGATGGCGTGCGCGGCGGGAAGACTGCCCAGGCGGGCGCGGAGGAGGCTCATAGAGTAGTTGCCGCCGCCGAGCGGCGTGATCGTGCCCACGGAGAACCACTCGCCCGCGTGCCAGGCCAGGAGCTGGTCGTCGGACTGCTCCAGGGCGCTCTGGCTGCGCAGATCGGTGAACTCCCCGCCGGTCGCATTGACCGTCACGGTCACGTCGGCGTAGCCGCTGGCGAGGTTGGTCTGCAGCACGGCCCCCACGGCGAAGCGCGTGAGACCGCTGGCGATGACCTGCCCCGGCCACACGTTGGAGGGCGAGAGATGCACCTCATACGCGGCGACGCTCTTGGTCGGCCGCTCCACCAAGCCCGTCACCAGGGTGTCGCCGGCGTCGCTGAGGTCGGGCGGAAGCTGGGCAAAGGCATAGCGGGCGAGATCCGCCGGTGGATCAATCGTGGGATCAACCCTCGGATCCAGCACCGGCTGGGCGGGCTGCGGATAGGTGCCGCGCTCGCGCCGGCACTTGAAGATCACCTTCACCGCGTCCTCCGAGCTGCGCTCGGTGATGCGCACGACCACCCGGCGGCCGCCGTTGCCCGCCAGGTTGAGCACGAAGCGATCGCCCGGCCGCAGCGGCGTGATGCCGTCGAGGTGCACCGCATACTGCCGCAGGAGCGGCACGGTATAGGTGGCATCGGGATTGGCGCGCAGTGCGGCGACCATCGTCGCGTAGGCCTTCAGCTGCTCGCGGGAGGTGAAGCCCGGCCGGTTCATCGTCTCGGGCTCGCGGCGGCCGCCGGTGAGGCGGCCGGCAAACGGCACCGGGGCGGCCTCGCTGGCCTCGGCGAGCGGAGGATTGGAGGTCCAGTCGAGCCCGGTCACGATCACCTGCGAGGGCAAGGCCTCCAGGTCGCCCGGATCCTCATCCACGTCGTCATCGGCGAGGTGATGCTCGCTGATCACGCGCAGGCCGGTCTCGTCGAGGGAGGAGCCGTCGTTAGGCTCCCAGTCGAGGTAGAGCTTGCCGTTGCGCTCCATCAGCCAGCCCCCGAAATGCGCGAGCACATCGGCCACGTGCTGATCGACCTCCTTCGGCTCCGCCGCGACGAGGGACATGAACAGATCCACTCCCTTCATGGTGGCCACGCCGTCGTCCATCATCCGCTGCATCTTCGCGGTCCAGTCGGCCTCGTCGAACATCGTGGCCGGCAGCCCGCGGCCGCCCCGCTTCAGCGTGAGGAGGTCCTTCACGATGCCAACCGGGTGGGTGCCGCGCGCGTCGTAACCGAAAGTGTAGGCCGCCGGGCTGCGGCGGTACACCTCCAGCTCGATCTTCGGCAGCGGCGGAGTCTGCCCGTCGGTTCGGCCCGCCTCCATGCCGTCGATGGCGATCGCTGCGATGCCCAGATCGTAGGGAAAGGTCTTCCCCACCATGTCCGGTGCATCCGTCGGGTTGATGAGACTCTGCAGGTGGGCCGTGCGGCTGCCTCCGTTCTCCAGGCCCCACCAGAGGCGTAGCCGCTCCGTGCGCTGCTCCCAGGTGAGGACCTCGTCGATGTATTCGCTGCCAGGGTAGTCCGCGCGGTGCTTCCCGATCGTGCAGTAGACCTTGTTGTTGACGATCAGGTTTACCACCTCGTCGATCGGCCCATAGCACAGCCAGCCGTAGATCGAAAACGCGGCGAACCGCGATCGCTCGGAGCCGTAGTAGCGCCAGTTGAGCACGGGTGTCACCCACTGCACGGCCACGCGGCCGCGCCCGAGGAGGAGCGGCACCGCCTGGCGCGGGCTCTGGGTGGCGGTGCGGCCGGGCGTGTTGTCGCCGGTGGCGACGCCGGTTTCGACCTTGGGCGCGAGGAAGCTCATGGCTCGTGGATCCGGTAGAAGCAGCGGATCGTCGCGCGGAGCCGGGCGTCGCGCGTGCTGTGCGCCACCACGCCGGCCGGGATGGCCACGTGGAGAATCTCGTGGCCGCACCAAAGCCCGAGGTGGTGCGCCGTGCGGGCAAATTCCAGCACGGCCAAATCGCCGATGGCGGGCGCCTCCGCCTCGTCGAGCCGGCAGATGCGGCTGCGCACCTCGGGGAGCTGCAGCCAGGCGAGGATGAGGCTCTCCGGGTGGTGCTCGTGCCAATGCCGCACCGCCTCGACCGGCAGCACCGGCAGCTCGATCGGCGGGCAGGCGCCGGTCGCCGTGTGCACGGCGGCCTGGAAGCGCTCGCAGCTCACGCCGCCCTGCGGGCCTTTGAGCGCGCAATTCTCGCGGAAGGGAGTGCCCAGCCAGGAGCGGGCCTCCTGCAGGAGTGCCGCGCGGCGCTCCTCACTTTGGTAGTAGGGCGTCATTTGCCGACCTTGGATTTCACGCCGCTGTCGACGCTCTCGATGTAGTCGGGTTTGTGCGGCGCCCCGAAAAAGCGCGCCTGGTTGGCGTAGCGGGCGCAGCCCCCGTAGTACTGCTGATCGCAGCCCGGATAGAGCGCGACCGCCGCCGCCACCGCCGAGGACCAGAGCGGCCGGTGCACCGTGAGGCGCTGCCCGCCGGCGATCGGCGCGGAGCGCAGCACGAAGCGCAGCTCCAGGTCGTCGCCGGCGCCAAACTCGGCAAAGCCCAGCGCGTAGGTGTCGGCCGCGGCCGCGGAGGCGCAGGTGATGTCGACCACCACGCCGTCGAGCGCGGCGATCGTGCCGGCGACCTTGAGCGCCTCGATGTCGATGCCGCAGAGTTCGTCGCCGAGCACGTTGTTGCAGCCCTGCTGGCAGTAGTACTGCGGCACGAGGAAGCGCAGCGCATCGCCGAAGAGCGCGGCCTTGGCAGTGAAGATCGGCCCCTTGCTCGGCGCGGCCTTGATTTCGCCGGAGAACACCAGCGCCGCGGTATCGGCCACGGCGGGATCGCATTCGCGGATTTCTAGGTTGAGGCGCCGCTCGCGGGCCAGGCGGCCGAAGGCCCTCAGCGGATTGCCCTCGAAATCGTACACCAGCAGCTCCCACTCGCTCTGGCCCGGTCGCAGCGTCTCCACGCTGCCCTTGTGCTCGACGATGCGCGGCAGGTAGTCGATGCCCGCGTGGGTGTACGCGGTGGCCCAATCCGTCCACGCCATCACGGTGGCCGAGCCCTCCCACCACACCTTGTAGAGAAAGGCCCGCGATGGCCGCGGCTGGCCCGGCTCGCCCTCGGCCAGCAGCAGATCCTGGGTGAAGGCCAGGCGGCTCCGCGCGACTTCCGGCGTGCTGTACTCCAGAGCGAAGGTCTCCTCGGCGAAGTGCGCCTGCATCGAGGGCACGGATTCCGGCGCGCCATCCCAGCCGGGCCGGTACTCCAGCGGCACGGTGAAGGCGCCGTGCGGCCCGCGCTTGCCCGCCCAGAAGGTGAGCGCGCGGCGCAGCTCGGCGCGGCCGCGGAAGGTGTACGAGGCGGCCTGGCCGCGCTTGGTGGCGCCCTCCAGCCCGGTGCGGGCGGTGAGGCGGCCGTGGCCGAGCCGGCGGCGGTTGAGCTGCCAGCGGCTGGTGTCGTCGGGCAGCGTCGACCAGTCGGCCTCGAAGTTCCACACGAGCTGCTCCAGGGCATGGATTTCGACGCGGCTCTCCCAGGGCGAATCCTCCTCGGCACGCAGTACCACCTCGGCCAGGCCGCGCAGCTTCGGCGTGAATTTCGGGCGCTCCAGCAGGGAGCAGATGGCGAGCCCGACGGACTCCGGGTGCCCGTCCTCCTCGTCCAGGGCGTAGGCGCCGGTCGCGGTATCGAGGTTGATCCAGTGCTGCGATGCCCAGACACGTTCCGCCAGATAGTCGGCCGCGGGGAGTTTGTCGGGCCAGAGCGGCAGGGCGAGGCGCGTCTCCGGATCGAGGGCGAGCAGCGCGGCATGCAGTTGCGTGGCGGCCTCGGCGGAGAGCGTGTACAGGTAGTCGAGCGCGAGGCGCAGCTCGTGGTGGTCGGAGGCGCGGGCGGCGATGCCGGTGCGGCCTTCGGCCTCGTCGATCGCGAGCGCGGCCGTGAGACGCGGCCGCCGACGCCAGTTGATCTCGGGCAGGACGAGGAGGCAGTCCAGCCCGTCGATTTCCAGAGGTGGGAGCCAGGCGGGCATCGTCAGGCGGGACCGCGGCGGGTGATCTTGTCCCAGTTATCGCGCACGATCCGCACCACGTCGCCGGCGGCGCGGCTGCGGCGGTCGATTTGCCTGGCCTCCTGCTCGCTCCGCACATTCACGACCACGATGCGGCCGGAGAAATCGCCCAGGAGCGTGCGCAGGTCATCCCGGCCGCTCTCGCCGGAGGAAAGCCCCCCAAAGCCACCAGACGGCGCGGGAGCGGCCATGCCACGGGAGACGTTGCCAGACAGGGCGGCGAGTCCAGAAGCCACGCTGGGGTAGATGTAGCCGCCGGTATCAGGCACAAACAGCTCCGGCCGGCCGCCGTCGCCGACCACATACGCAGTGCCGGCCTCCGCCGGGCCGCCCTTCGCGCGAAAGCCGCCGATCTTCCCCACAAGGGAAAGACCACCGGCCAGAGCGGCCGCCATCGCTGCCGCCCCCAGGAACGGCCCCACGTAGGGGATAGACGCGAGCGCCTTGAACGCCTCGATGGCACCGTGATACACGCTGGCCAGCGCCTCCTTGACGGTGGCGCCGATCCGGATGGCGGCCCCGCCCGTGGTCGCAGTCGTCTTTGCGGTTTCTCCGGCGACGTGCGTGGTCACGCCGAGCGCGACTAGTGCGCGCTCGATCGTGGCGCGCCAGATCATCTTCGCCACCATGTCGGTGACCATGCGGAGAAACTGCTGGCCCACCTGCAGCGTGGCCTGGCCCCACGCCTGGGAGAACGTCATCGAGCCGGTGGCGAGATTGTAGAGCAGATCGCTGGTGCCTTGCAGGGCGCTGTTGAGCGTGCCCGAAACGGCCGCGGCCGCATTTTGCGCCGCCGTGCCCAGCGAATCCAAAAAACCGCCCTGGCCGGAGATGCCCTGCTCGATGCCCTGCCCGATCGTCTGCGGCTGCGCGGCCGTGATGCGCCCCTGCAGGCCGGCACGTTTGTCGGAGAGATCGCCGCGCTCGCGCCGCAGTTCGAGCAGCCGCGGGTCCGCGGGATCGAGGCGCGCCAGTTCCTCGTCGAGGAGGCGGATGCGCTCCGCCAGCTTGTCGTTTTGCTCCTGCAGAAGATCCAGGATGCGCCGGCTCTTCTCCTCCGCGGTCCGGTAGCGGTCTCCCTCGATCCGGGCGATCTCCTGATCGAGGTCCGCCAGGCTGCGGGTGAGATTCAGCTCCAGCGTGGCGCGCGCGCGCTCCCTGGCGATTAGCGCATCCTCCGCGAGCAGACGGCGGCGGATTTCGTCGCCGGCTTCCTTGCCGAGCTGCTGGATCGCCTCGATCTCCGCGATTTCGCGGCGATGCGCCGCGGCGCGAGCCCGGTCGCCGCGCGCTTCCGCCTCGATCGCCATGGTCTCCAGGTCGTAGAGCGCGCGCCGGCGCGCCAGCTCGGCGGCATCCTCGGCGGCCTTGTCGTCGGCCTTGCCGAAGTGCTGGGCGTTGAGGTCCGGGCGGCCGCCCGCGCTGCCGGGGCGGCCGGCGGGTTTGCGGCCCGCCCGGTAGGCGGCGTCGCCCTCGGCGAGGAACGCCATGTCGGCGGCGGCTGCCTCCGCTTCGGCCGCGCGGCCGGCCTTGATCGCCCGGAGCGCGGCCAGGCGCTGCTGCTCCAGTTCGCCGAGTTTGCGGGAGAGCGCATCGACCTCCGCTCGCGCGGCGGCCGTGTCGTAAAGTGACGCCTGGTTGATGCCGAGCTTCTCGGCCGTGCGGTTGTAGGCGGCCAGCAGGCCGTTGAGACTCTCCTGCAGGGCGGCCTGCTTTTCACGAATGAAGAGCAGCAGCGACGTCATCCCCTGCTGCAGGGTGAAGCTCGTATTCACCCAGGCGCTTCGCAGCCAGGCCCAGGCGCCCCCGATCGTATCCTGGACGGCCTGCACCCAGAGCGCGGCCCAGTCGCGGACCTTCAGGCCGCTCACCTCCAGTTCGTTGATGATCGTGCCGAGCTGCCAGCCGGCCCACGCCGAGGCGGCGAGGCTGCCTGCGACTGCAGCCAATCTCCCGGCGCCGGCGAGAGAGGTGACGCCATCCTTCAGGAGCACCGCCCCGGTCTTTGCATAACCAAAGCGCCCGGCGATCGCGGCCAGAGAATTGCTGAGTTCGCCCAGGGCGCGCCCGCCCAGCGCCACGACTGCCAGACGCAGGGGATTAAGCGCCAACGCCGCCAGCGTGCCGGCGCCCCCGAGCGCGCCCAGCGCCAGCACGAGCGGGCCGGCCGCCACCGCCATGTCGCCCAGGGAAGTGGCCACTGTGGCGATGTTGGCCGCATTGGTGGTGGCCCACGCGGCAAACCGCTCCAGCAGGGGAATGAGTGCCTGGAAAAAAGGCACCGCGGCCGTGTTGGCGACGCGGCCGAGATCCTCCGTGGCGTTGCTGTACCGCGCCTCCACGCCGCGCTGCGCGGGGTCAGGCACGGCCGAGCGCGCCTGGCCGGCGTAGCGCGCCAGGGCTTCACGCAGGGCGTCGACCTTGCCCTTGGTGGTGTCGAGCTTGATCTGGTAGCGGCCGAGCTCCTCGCTGTCGCCTGCGAGCGTGCGGCCGATCAACATCGCCGCAGACTCCGCCGACTGTCCGGTCGCCTGGGCAAAATCCAGCACGCTCTCCGTGAGACCTTCGGCCTGCTGCGCCGTGAGCCCGAACGAAATTAGCAGGCGCTGCACGGTGTTGACCGACTCGTCGGTGAAGAGTGTCAGCCGCTGGAGCGCGCCGGCCTGGGCGTTGAGCGCCTCCAGCGCGCCGGTCTCGCCAGTGCGGCGCAGCCCCTGGATAAGCTGCGCCTGCACCTTGTCCGCCTCCCGCGCCTCCCGCGCATACTTCACCAACGCCGCCCCTCCGATTACCGCGCCCACCTGGCTGAGAGCGCGCTGCAGCGCGGCCTCGCCGTTCTGGATCTTCAGGTTGTACGCCTGGATCTGCTCCATGCGGCTCCGATAGCCCGCGACGAAGCGATTCAGGCCGTCCATCAGCGGCTTGAAACTGAGGGTGACTTCGAGTCTGTTGGGTGTCGCCATGGCTATGTTACTCGGCCTGCTGCTCGCGCCCCTCGCGCTCCTGTTTGCCTGGGGCTGCGGCGTGGTCGCCTGGTCGGTGTGGTCGGCGGGATTGACGGCCGGCTGGCACAGCGGCGCGGTGCCGGTAGTCCTCGGGTGCGTGGTGCTCGGTTTTCTCCTGCTGGGCCTGCCTCGAAAGAGCCGTCGCTAGACCAGCCGCGGACCCTGCCGCTTGAGGCGCTCCGCTGCCGTGCGCGTGAAGAGATCGAGCTGGCGCAGCGTGTAGCCCCGCGGGCGATGGCAGAGCACCGCCTCCGCCGGATGCCCCTGGGAGATCAGGAAGTCGCAGATGGCGGCGTAGCGCTCGTCGTCGAGGTGGCCGGCATCACCCGCGCCAGTCTGCCGGCCGCCTTTTTTCCCAGCTCGATCAACCCATCCGAGAGGTTGACCTCCAGGGCGGCATCCAGGAGCGCCAAGGTCTCCAGGGTGCCGTGCTGGCGCAGCCACTCCTCATCCTTGCCCGTGCTGCGCGTCAGCAGAAAGAGCGACAGTTCCCCGGCGCCGGAGACCAGATCGGAGAGTTTCGGAAGAAGCTGGGCGAGGTCGATGCGGCCGGTGTCCGGTGACACCGCGTGCGCCAGGATCTCCTTTGCCTGGAGAGAAAGGCGACGGAGGAATTCGAGGGCATCCTGCCAGGGCAGGTCGCGCACGACGACCGGGCCGGTCGAGAGCGTGACGGTGATCTCCGGGCGGAGGATCGAAGGAGAGGGTGAAGCGGAGGACATGGGAGGCGGCGGAAAAAAGGAAAACGTGGGAAAGACGGAAAAGAGGGAGACGGTTTACGGGTTGGGCGCGGCCGGCGGCGCGGCGGAGGTGCCGCCGAGGCCGGCGAGCGTGCCGCGGAGCGCGGCGATGTAGGTGCCGAGCGCAGCGACGTGGACCTCCAGGGCGGCCACGCGCGCGGTGGCGGTGGCGAGCTGGGTGGTCTTCGTCTGCAGTTCCGTCGCGTTGGCGGTCACGAGCGCCTGGGCCTCCGCTGCCTTGGCGGCGATTTGTGCGGCGGCCTGGTCTTGCGCCGCCTTGACGGCGTCGGCGATATGCTTGCGGGCGGCCAGCGCCGCGTCGCGCACCGCGCCGTCGACCTGGGGCGCCAGGGTCGGGTTGTTGCGCGCGAAGTCCGCGATCTGCTGGTTGGTGTTCTGGCCGTCGAGGAAGACGTTGCCGTACAAATCGACGGAGACGACAGGCTCGGCGGCGACGAGCGCCGCGGCGAGGGCGAGGTAGGCGAGGATGGATTTCATGGGAGGAGGTGTTCGAACAGTGGGCGTAATTGAGCGTCAGCGGGCGCGCCGGGCGCGGATCCTGCCGTACGCTTCGATGGTTCCAGCGGAAAAACCGCATTCGATCACCAGGTATACGGTGGTCGTACTCGAGACGGAGTAGCGGTGCATGGGGATTGGAGTCTTGCTCGTGACGGAGGCGGACACAGTGTTCAGATGGATCTGGGTAAACTGGTGCTCGATGAGTCCTGCGCTGGTGGTCGATGATCCTCCGGCAATGTAGGACATGGTTGCACCGGTGCCGCCGATGCTCACCACCCCGTCCACATCCCAATCTCCCGCAGTGAGGGAGATGCTGGTGATGTTGGCTGCCGTCCCGGTGGTGAGGGTGATGCGGCTGGCGAAGGCGAGAGTGCTGGAGATGTACTCGCCAGGCCAACCGGTCGGCGCGTTGTCGTTGGAGGTGGTGCCGAGGATTCGGCTTCCTGCCGACGAAAACAGTGCGGAGCGAACGCCTCCGGTCGTGACTTCCAGTTGATCCGTGCCGGCGCGAGCGAGGCCAGTATTGGTGTCGGCGCTGAATGTCAGCGCAGGGGTGGAGGTAGATCCATCAGGCAGGTACAAGGGACCTGCAACCGAACTTGGGCTGGTACCGACAACGGTGAGGTTGCTAGCGACAGCCAGCGATCCGCCAACCACCGTGGCGCTGCCGAGCGGCTGCAATCGCAGTTCTTTTCCTGACAATCCGGCCTCTACAGCTTGCACGAATCCCCGGTCATTGCCGGTGTCGAAACCGATATAGATCCGCTTTCCCGTCCCGATGATAGCCCCCACTCCGGCGAGGGAGTCTGCAGTCGTACTCCCAGTAATGTTGATCGGTCCAGAGAATGCGTGAAGACCAGTTCCAAGGGCGGAAAAACCGCCTATTACCTGCACGTCGGTCGTATTCGCCGGCACGCTGAGGGCGAGCGCCCCGCTGCGGTTGAAGAGCGACACGTCGTTCGTGGAACCGTAGCCTTTCAGCCACGCACCCCAGGTGGTGCTGGCGCCCGATTCCATGCCGGCCGCGGCCAGCGCGTTGCCGCTCGCGACGTTGGCTGTCGTGATGAACTTGCCGCCGGCGGTGACGTTGCCGGTCACGATTGCCTGGTCGCCCTCCAGGATGACCTGCCCAGGGAGGAGCGAGGCCAGGGCCACCACCAGGAGAAGAAGAAGGAGCTTTTTCATTGGAGCTGGACGATGGCCTTGACGTCGAGGTTGGTGCCGGGCTTGGCGCTGCCGACCTGCGTCGGCTTGAACTGCACGATGTCGCCGATGGCGAGGACGAGCGGCGCCCCGAAGATCGTCTCCTCGGATTTCTGGCCCGCGGTGAGCGTGGCGACCTTGGCCTGGGCGACTCCGCCCTTGACCAGGTCGACCAGCAGATTGGCCCCGGTGGGCGCATCCTGCGCATTGAGCTGCAGGCCGAGCAGGCTGCAGGGCGCCTTCACGCGCCAGAAGCCCTCGACCTGGTTGACTGCCACGCGGCCGCCGAACTGGCCGATCGGCTGCACGTAGTTCACCGGGCCGGTGGGCTGCGAGATGACGAGCTGCACGGGCGGCGCGCCGGCGCCGCTCCCACCCACCCCGTAGTTGACGAGGAAGTTGGCCGAGTCGGCGTTGGGGTTGCCGTAGCTCACCTTGGCGACGAGCGTGCCGCGCTCCAGGGAGGCGAGCCCTCCGGAGAGTGTATCCAGCGAGGCCTTGTAGCCGAGATCGCCCGGCGAAGCCGCCCAGACGTTGAAGGTGGCCAGGGCGTTGTTCAGGTCGCCCGGCGAGTATAGGCGCAGCGCGATGGGAGCGCCGCCGGCCAGCAGCGCCGCCACCCCGTTGGTGACGAACTGCAGGAAGGCGGCCGCGACGCCGCCGCGCGGGAGGTTGGGCGCCACGCCGGCCGGCACGAGCTGGCCCGTCGTGGTTTCCAGAATAAGATTCATAGGGTGAAGATTGGAGTGGTGGTTGCGACGGCGCCCCGCACGCGATGCGCAGCATCGCCCCGTGCAGGGCGAACCCTGCTCAGTTCCGGTGGAGGACGGTGCCCTCGTCGGCGGCGACCATGAGCTTGATGCTGCCCTCGCTCTGGGAGTCGTGCTTCACGCCGAAGTTCTTCCCGAGCGTGAGGGTGAAGGAAAAATCGTTGTGCTCCTTCACGATCCGGTTGGTGCGGTTCTGATCGTAGGTGATCAGCCGGGCATAGCCGCGCCAGATCTGGTTCTGCATCGGGCGCAGGCCCACCATGGCCTTGTCGCTCGCCGCATCGATGGTCGGCGCGCTGATGGTCGCCACCACGTTGGCGGCTGGGAGCGCCGCGGGATTGATGAAACGCACCTGGCCCTGCTCGAGGTCGACCTGGTAATCGACGCCCTCGACCTTGCCGGCGATGGCGAAGGCCGAAAGGAAGCGCACCCGCACGCCATTCTTGAGGATGTCGTAGTTGCGGTTGAGCACGGCCGGCGCCGGGCCGGTGAAGACCAGGGCATCGGCGGCCTGCGCGGCGATGGCGGCCTGCGCCAGGTCCTGCCCGGCGATGCCGGCGAGGAAGAAGCGCAGCTTGCGCGCGTCGGCGATTTCGCGCGTGGTCAGCTCGTACCCGAGCGTGAGCAGGCCCGGCGTCTCGTCGACCTGGCGCATCACGCCGTAGAACGGCTTGAGCACGGGCTCCGTCTTTGACTCGCCCTGCACTTCGTAGCCGATGAATTCGCCCATGTCGTCGTAGCCCTGGGCGATGGCGGCCGCTTTGGAGGCGGCATCGATGGCGAGGAGGAGGCGCAGCGTGCCCTGGATATTGGCCCGCGTGTGGTGGAGGTTGCTGGTCAGTGGCATGGTGACTGAGGGCTGATGGTTGGGTTACGGAAAAAGCAGGGAGCTAGATTTCGACGGTGGTGTAGGCGGTGACGTGATACGTCACGCACGCCTTCGCCGGGATGAGCCGGAAGGGCTGGCTCTCCGGGCACTCGAATTCGTTGAGGCCGGGCAGGTGCGCCCCGAGGTCGAGCCCATTGGGCTGCCGGTGCACGGCCTTCATGGCGCGGACCGCGGCCGCGAGCGCCGGGCGGTAGGCGACACCGGCCTGCTGCGCGGCCGTCTGGTTGATGAGCACCAACTCCTCGATCTGCGCAACCAGGCGCACCCGCAGCGACAGCCCGTCGCCGGTGCTCTGGCCCTGATCGCCATCGGGCAGCACCACGACCACGGCGAGGCCGAGCTTGTTGAGCGCCGTCGTGATCTTGTTGTTCAGGTCGCCCAAGCGCTCGGTGACGACCGGGATCGCCGGCGCGCCCGCGAAGAACGGATCCTGCGCGATCAGCGCCGCAAACTGATCCGCGACGATCAGCAGCCGGTCTTCGATTCTGGAGGCGTCGTAGGGCATGGTCAGGCGGTGCGGGCGATCAAAGTGCGCAAGTGGTCCTCGCCGGCCGTGAGCGCGGTCTCCTCCAGCTCCTCCTCCGGCGGCAGCACGGTGGGATCGGGCTGCTGGCGGACGCGCCGCACCAGCACGTAGAGCACTTCGCCAAGGCCGGCGGTCGATTCCTCGGCCGGGCGCGCCAGCAGGGCGCGGCCGCGCGCGAGCGGGATAAAGTCGAGATCCTCAAACTCGCGAGCGCGGTGCCCGTAGGCATCGGGATGCACCGGTAGCGTGAGAAAATGGCGGCCGGAGCCGTTCTGCCCGGCCTCGATCTCGCCGCCGAAGTAGCGCTGCGCGATGCCCACGTGGTTGGTGTCGACCCGCACGCCGTCGCCGCCCACGAGCTGCGGCTGCTGCACGCCACGCCGCACCTGGCCGTAGAAGTGCGTGCGCTGGCCCCCGAGCTGGTTGGGCCGCTCGCGGTCGAGTTTGGTGAAGTGCCGGCGCAGCGCGCCGGCGATCGCGCGACCCATCACCCGCCGGACATCCGGCCGCTGCACGCCCTGGGAGAGGCGCAGGAGCGGCGGGAACTTCCGCGGATCGTCGAAGGTGATGGTGGTGCCCAGGCTCACGCGCCACCTCCCCAGATGAAGACGCCCTGGGCATCGAAGCGGCCGAGGCCCGTCTCCTCGAGGAGCTGGCGCAGGCGGCCGCTGCGCACTTCGGGCGAGGCCCGCAGGCCGGCGTTGAAGGGCCGATCCTGCGGGAAGATCTGCGTATCGCGCCCGATGATGCCCAGCTCCATCGCATCGGCGCGTGCCACATCCTCCACGCCCATACCGCTCCCGAAATCGAACGGCTCGTACTCCACGCCGAAGCGGTTGAGCTGCGCCCACAGCGGATGCCCCACCAGCGCCACCATGCGGCCGCTGGAGCTGGCGGTGGCGCCATCGGCGAGCGTCGCGGCGCGGGCGGCATCCCAGCGCGCCGGCCAGTCTGCCCGCGGCACTTCCCGCGCCTCGACCCGCACGAACTCGCGG
This sequence comes from Verrucomicrobiota bacterium, assembly GCA_016222805.1. GTDB lineage: Bacteria > Verrucomicrobiota > Verrucomicrobiia > Opitutales > Opitutaceae > ER46. The sequence goes on from JACRQG010000007.1 coordinate 264,657, forward strand.
GCGGGAAACGCATCGAGCAGATCGGGCTGCTGCCCCTGTTTCCACCAGCCGTAGCCCTGCGCCTGCTGCACGCCGATCGAGAGCTGCAGGTTGATCCGCCGGTCGCTGGCGAGATCCTGCAGGCCGCCTCGCTCGCCCTCCGGCGCGAGGTAGCCGGTGCCGCGGAGGAAGTTCTTCACCGCCAGGCGCTGGGTCGCGAGATCGGTGGCGCCGGCGACGAGATCGTTGATGCCGCTGTCGATGACATCCAGGTGCTGCACGCTGCGCACGCCGGCGGAGAAGCGCGCGCGCTCCAGGACGGCCGCGTGCCCATCGGCTACAAGCTGCTCGAACTCGCGGGTGCGCAGCCCCGTGGGAAGAAGGGTGCGCGCCTGGGCGGCGTCGACCGCCTGGCGAAATGGCAGCGCCCTGGGGAACTTCATGCGCCCCTCGCCTTCCGCTGCCGGACGGGCGCCGGCCGTTCGCTGGAGATGATCACCTCGTGGTACTTCCGGCCCGTGGCGCCAGTGCGGTTGCCGATCCCATTGGCGCGCTCGATCGCCGTGATCTCGTAGTCGCGCATGAGCTCGCGCACCTGGGCGCAGTCCTGGAAGGTGAAGAGCCACTTGCCCTGGAGCGTGACGATGCGGTGGCAGAACCGCGTGAGCTCGTGCTCGCTCCAGCCGGCGTAGGCGGCGCCGCCGGCGTCGAGGTACGGCGGATCCAAAAAGAAAAATGCGGCCTCGCTGTCGTAGATTTCGAGGCACTTCTCCCAGGGCAGCTCCTCGATGCAGACCTTGTCGAAGCGCCGGTTGAGGGCGCGGATTGCCAGCATCCGCTGGGCACGCGAACCGAGGGAGGCCGTCGGCGTCTTTCGCGAGGTGCCGAAATGCCGGCCCATGGCGCCGAAGGAGAGTTTGTTGCGGATGAACCAGCGGGCGGCGCGCTGGATCTCCGTCAGGCCCGGCTGCTGCAGGTAGTCGCGGAACTCGCGCCGCGAGTTCATCACCAGGTCCATTTCGTCCAGAACGGGATCGAGGTGAAACTTCACCTGGCGGTAGAAGGAGATCAGGTCGCCATCGAGATCGTTGATTACCTCGAGATCGCTCTCGGGTTTGCCAAGCAGCACGGCGCCGCCGCCGCCGAAAACTTCGCAGTACAGCGTGTGCTCCGGGATGAGCGGCAGGATGTACTTCAGCAGGCGCTGCTTTCCGCCAGGGCGACCGATCACCGGCCGCGCGCGGGGCAACTGCGGAGTTGGATCGAGATCGTCCATCAGGGAGCGAAGAGCGCGTCCCACCGCGCGGCGGCGATGATGCCGAGCTGGTCTAGGGCGGCGCGAGCGGCGGGAAAATCGGGATCATCCTCGCGGATGGAGCCGGTCGCGGCCGCGCGGGTGACGAGGTAGTCGATCTGCCAGTTGGCCTGGCGGGCGGCGAAGAGCGCGGCGCGCTCGCCCGCGGACAGGCGCTGCAGGATGATGTCCGTATCCTGCTGGTAGGGCTGCCGCGGCAGCCAACCCGCGGCACGCAGGGCGTTGAACTCGTCGACGGAGACAGTTTCCCAGCCTTCACCTGGAGGGCGCGACTCTGAGCCGGAAAACAAATTGGCGGTGCGGTGGATGTGGATCATGGCGCTCAGTAGTTGGAAATCACGATCACGTAGCCATTCGCTCCCGCGCCTCCGGCGCCGCCCGTGGGAATACCGCCGCCACCGCCACCGCCACCGCCGGCCGGAAAACCGCCGGGACCGCCCACGCCGCCGGTGCCCGTGGGGTGGCCTGTGCCGCCTCCGCCGCCGCTGCCAGATGGAGTGGCAGCGACGGTGTAGCTGAGGCCTTGGGTACCGGAAGCGCCATCGGAAGCGCCGCCACCCGCGCCACCGCCGCCACCGGAGCGATTGTAGATGCCACTGGCTCCGCCCTGGGTGCCGGTGATCCGCGACCCCCCGGCGGTCACTCCACCGCCGACGCCACCGCCTGCGCCGCCAAAGAGAGCACAGCTCCCGACGCCTTGCGTCCCGGCGCCATCGGAGCCGGCGCCGCCCGCGCCGCCATGCTCGGCCGCGGATTGGCCGTTGTTCACGTTGCCGCGGGCACCACCACCTGCCACGGCCCACTGGATCACCGAGCTGTTGCCGGGATCTCCGCCCGCGACTACGCTGGTCCCGCTGCCGGTCGTTCCGGCGCTGCCGGTTCCGCCGCCACCTCCGCCGACCGTCGCTTCGCCGGTAGCGCCTCCTTTGCCGCCTCCGCCACCATAGGCTCGCACGTAGGCGCCGAAGGACGAGGCCCCGCCCGCGCCACCCGCGGACCCATTGGCTGCGCTGCCTCCGCTCCCGGAAGTGCCGCCGGTGCCGACGGTGACGGTGACGAGGGACGGGAGATCTGCGGCCGAAAACGTCGCTGCGTTGCGGGCGCCGCCGCCACCACCGCCACCACCTTGCGCAGCCCCGGAGGCAGAGCCGCGCCCGCCGCCGCCACCACCACCGGCACCCCAAACGATCACATGCACCGATTTCGGCGTCCCAGCGGGCTTGGTCCAGGTACCACTACTCGTGAACGTTTGTACGTCGGATGCGGTCCCACCCCCGCCGCCCGCTGGCGCCAGTGCGGCGATGGCCTGGGCGACGCGCTGCGGAGTCCAGGAGCGGATTGAGGTGGAGGTGCCGGCCTCGGCTTCAGCCTGGGAGACGGCGGTCTGGACCGGTTCCTTCCCGTCCAGGGCGGTCTGGAGGCCGGTGGTATCCGAGACCGTGTGACTATGGGTCGTGGGAGTGCGCGCGTCTGAGAGGCGCGTGTCGCTGCCCTTCACCACCTCGCCGGCGGCGGCGTTGCCTGTGGCCGCGACGTTGAGCGGGGCCGCCGTGCCCAGCGTGGGCCGGCCGGTGAGCGACGCATAGGCGCCGTCAAAAAGCGTCGGCTTGCCGGTGAGATCTGCGTAGGCGCCGCTAAAGAGGGTGGGTTTGCCGCTCAGGTCGGCGTACGCGCCGGAAAAAGACGAGGTGCCGGCGCCGATGGCTGTGCGCGCGGCGGCCTGGTCCACGGCCGTCACGACGGCGCGCCCGGTCGCCGTGCTGTCGCTGATCGCCGTGGCCGGGTGCGTATGGGCGGAGGGCGTGCGCGCATCGCTGAGGCGCGTGTCGTCACCCTTCACAACTTCACTGGCGCCGGCGTTGCCCGCGGCTGCGACGTTCAGCGCGGCCGCCGTGCCCAGCGTGGGCCGACCGGTGAGCGACGCATAGGCGCCATCAAACAACGCCGGCTTGCCGGTGAGGTCCGCGTAGGCGCCGCTGAAGAGCGCGGGTTTGCCGCTCAGGTCGGCGTACGCGCCGGAAGTCGCGACCAGCGCCAAGGTCGGCGCGCCGGTGAGCGAGCTGTACTGCCCATCGAAGAGCGCGGGCTTGCCCGTGAGGTCCGCGTAGGCACCGCTGAAGAGCGTGGGCTTGCCGGTGATCTTCGCCCAGGCAAGGCCCGTCAGCCAGGCGGGGTCGGCGTAGGTGCCGCCGGTGGTGACGGCCGTGCCGTCGCTCAATGGCACCAGGGCGCTGGCGGCCAGGTTCTTCAGCGCCAGGCGCACGTCGGCCGGAGTGATCTCAGTCGCGCCTGTATCGGCAAAAAGCGTGTCGATCTCGGCGTTGAGCGCGCTGCGCGTCTTCGCCGTCTGGCCCGGACAGGAGACCACGAAATACACGAACCCCACGAAAAGAAGCCCGATGGCTTTCGTGGATTTGGTGTGTTTGGTGGGGATCGAGATCGGGCTCATGAGCGTTTGCGGAAGCGGGAGTTGAAGCGCACCGAAAAGCCCCGTGGCCCCCCGGCGACCACCTGCGCGGTGGTGACGAGGGCGGCGGCCTGCAGGCGCGGGCCGAGCGCGAGCGGGCGCGCGGTGCGGCCCGCCCCGAGGGCGAGCGACCCGTGGTGGATCGAGGCGCTGAGGACGAGCGGCGTCATGTGGCGACGAAGGCGATCTCCTCCTCGATCATGTCGATGAACACCGCGCCCGGCTCGACGGTGAAGCCGGCATCCGGCACGCGGAAGGTCCAGCGGAGCCGCAGCGGCGTGCCCTTGGTGAGCGCGGCGGAGACGGCGGAGGTGAGTTCGTACTCCACCTCGGCCACGCCGCCCGGCCCCTGGCGCAGCTCCGGATGGGTGCCGAGCGTGGCGCTGGCCTTTTCCAGGGCGCCCTGGAAGAGCTGCACCCGCAGGCTCGAGAGACTCGAGAGCGGCAGCGGCGTGACGCCGTCGGCCATGAGGAGGCTGCGGCGGACGAGGAGGTTTTCCCCGCGGAAGATCGTGGGCAGGGTGGCCATGGGTCAGATGCCGTCCTGGTCGGCGGCCGTCCAGCGGCGCTCCGGCGCGCTGATGAGCGGCGCGGGCGTGGCGGCCTGCACCGTGGGGGCCGCCTCGGGATTGAGGGACGCCTCGACCGTGATGCGGCCCTCCGCAATGCGCTCCAGGTAGCGCACATCCTGGCGCCACTCTTCGCGCTCCTGGTCGGTCAGCTCCAGGGCGCCGGCGACGTTGAGCCGGCTCTGGCCCTCGCGCAGCGCCATGCGCAGCGCGAGCGGCTTCAGGCTGGGAGGGATTTTTTCGGGATCGGCATCGAGCACGGTGCAGCCGCCGGCCGCGATCTCGGCGCGGATGCGCGTGACCACGCCGGCGACGATGCCCGGCATGGGATCGGGCTGGCCCTCGCCGAGGGCGGCCGACTGCAGCGCGGCGACCAGGGCGGCGGCCTTGCCGACCGGCAGATCGGCGACGGTGAGAGTGGTCCAGGCGACGGCGGGCATGGTCAGGCGGCGTGGGCGAAGTGGCGCTCGCAATGCAGGCGCGCGGCGTCGAGCGAGTTGCAATCGACTGCGACCTGCGTTCCGATGATGGCGCGGTGCGGCTGCACCCAGTCACCGAGGAGGTCGAAACGCCCCTCGCCGAAAGGCTCGACCACGGCGACACTTTCGCCATCGAGCGTCATGACCTGGGCTCCGTCGCTGCGTTCGCACCAGGCGAGACAGCGCGGGTCGCGATCGTCGCGAGCGGTGGCCGCATGGTGCGAGGGGAATGCGCGACGGTTGTCGCGCTTGTGCATGACGTGGGTGCGTTTCATTGGGCGGGCATGGTTCGTGGTGGCCTCCAAAGAGCGCCGCGAGATCGATGGACTTTCGTCCTACACCGCGGCGCTCGAGGAAATCACCCGCGAGCGCGGGTTACTTCTTCTCGGGTTTCGGCGGAGCTTCCTTCACTTCCTCGGCCTGCTTGAAGCGGAGCCAGGCGTCGGTGTGCGGGCCGCGGTCGAGTTCGACCACGGTGTCTTTCGGCAGGTTCTTGCCGCCGAAGATCACGCCGTCGGGAGAGGTGATTTTGAATTTGGACATGGGCTGATGAGTTGGGAGCTATGGGTGGAGAGTTGAGAGCGGCGCCCCGCACCTCATGCGATGCGGAGCATCGCCGGGTGCAGGGCGAGCCCTGCTCAGGTGAGGACGTCGTCGAAGCGGTACGCCAGCTCGGCGCCGATCACGCGCTCGTCGGTGAAGTGCTTGATGCGATGGATGTCCGCATCGACGCTCGTGTCGCGGTAGGTCTCGACGGCCGAGCCCACCTCGGCGCCGCCGGCGATCTGGTTCCAGAGGAACGTGCGCGCGGCCGTGGGCGCCTGCAGATCCTGCGCGGGATTGCAGACGGCCAGGACGACGCTGTCGCCCCACAGATACGCGGGGTTGAGGACCTGACCCTCGGCTGCGGTGTTCTCGACTGCGCCGGCGATGATGAGCTGGTCGACCTCGAACGCCTTGCGCACCTGATCCCGCGTGAGCGGGCCATCCGCGAACGGGTAGAGGCCCTTGATCTTCGGATGCTCGGTGAGCTTGTCGTAGACGGTCTGGCTCATGGCGAGCACGTTGGGCATCAGGCCGGAGTTGACCTGGATGACGCGCTTGGCCGCCTTCACATCGCCCACCGGATCGCTGGCGGCGTTGGCAAAGTCGTCCCACTTGACCGGCGCGTTGGCGTGCGGCACGCCGGCGGCGTCGTAGATGGCCTTCACCCGCACCTCGTGGTTGAAGAGGATGATGAGACCGTTGCGCCGGATGGCGGCCTGGTCGGCGTCGAAGGCGACCGCGTACTTCTTGCGCTCCTCGTCGGCGACGGGGATTTCCGAGCCGTAGTTTTTGCACGCGAAGGTAGCATCCGACAGCTTCATGGAGCTGCGCACGTAGGGCGTGCCGGGCGCGCGCGCCGCGAGGCGCGGGATGTTGAGGAAGTTCTCGCGATCGAAGACGTAGTAGAAGGCCGCCTGCTCGCCGGAGCGGAAGAGCGGGGCGAGCGTGAGGCCGACGAAGCCGGCGGAGTCGACGTAGTATTTGTTCAACGTCGACGAGAGGGCCGGATTGTGAGTGACAGAGGATTTCATCTATGAGTTGGAGATGAGGATTGAGCGTGGAGGGTGGACGGGCGCGGGCTCAGACCATGAGCTTCTGGGCCTGGAGGATGGCCTTGACGGCATCGCGGAGGGCGGCGACCTCGGGGCCGGTCGCGCCGCCCGCGGTGAAGGCGAGCGCCGTGAGCCCGTCGGCACTGGGGACGAGCGGCTGCCCCTCGACGACATCGGCGACCTCGATCACATCGCCGGCGGCACCGTTGCCCTTGCCCTGGCGATCGAGCTTGAAGCCGAGGGAGCGACCACCGGCGGCGGCGGTGACCACACGCGCCGTGCCGGCGTGCGCGATCACCCGCGCGCCGGGCACGATCGCACCATTCTGCTTGATGCGCACCGTGCCGTTTTTGCCGAGGATGCGCGCGCGCACCTGGCCGTCGCCATCCTGGAGGCGGCCGACCATGACGTGCGTCGCGGGGGAGGTGCCGTCGTAAAGGACGGCCTTGCCGGTGGCGTCGAGGGAGAGGAGCAGGTCCTCCTTGCCGTCGAGTGCGCCTGCGACCGCTTCCGTGAGCGTATCGTAGTTCTGTTCGAGGACGGTGACTTTCTGAGACATGGGTCGAAAGAGTTGAGGGTTGAGGTTGGGCGGGGAATTACTCGCCGCCGTTCTGCATCGCGTCGCGGTAGGCGCCGTAGAGCGCCTGCTCCTCGCGCGCGACGGCCGCGATCGCATCGGCCTTGTCGAGCTTGCGGGCGACCATGACTTCGCCGACGCGGTTCATGAACGCATCGACAGCGTCAGTGCCCTCCTCTTCGCCGCCCCCCTTGGCGGCGGCGGCCGCGCCCTTGCCGGCGCTGTGCACCGGGGCCTTCTTGCTGGCGGCGGGCTTCAGGCCCTTGAGCAGGGTGACCGTCCCGACGTAGTCCTCGGTAAGGCGGTTCTTCCATGCCTCCTTCGATTCCTCCGTGATGACGCCCTTGAATTCATCGAGCGTCTTCGTGACGGAATCGGTCAGGAGCGCGGCATGGCGGTTCTTCAGCGCGGTGTGGTCCGCGGCGAGCGTATCGAGCTGCGACTTGGTGGTGTCGTAGCTGGAGGCGCGGTTCTTGAACGCCTCGACGGCCGCGATGACGTGCTCATCGGTCGCGGTGGCGGCGAGGCCACAGATCAGGATCAGGCGATCTTTCATGTGACTGCTGTTGGTCTTGGTTTCGGATGTGGCCTCGCGGCCGTGAAAGGTCTCCCCTGCGCGGTTCCAGAACGGCTTCAGGGCGTCGCCCATGTTGGGCATGTTGGTGAGGCCGGCGTCGTTGACCTCGATGGGGCGCACGCGCAGCTCGCCCAGTTTCTCCGTCTGCCGGGGGAACCAGACCGGCGAGAGAAACTTGTACTTCCGGTTTACGATCGCCGCCTGGCCGTCGGGCGTCCACTCGCCGCGCGCCCAGACGCCGTCCGGGCGCTTCTCCAGTTCATTCACCCAGGCGGCGGCAGCGCTGGAGCCGTTCTCCTGGTGTGCGAAGTGCTCGAAGCCGACGAGCATCTGGTAGGCGGGGTTCTTCGTGCGCCGATTTTGGAAGGCGCCGACGATCCGATCGCAGGCGATATCGTCGACGACCTGCTGGTAGACGCGGACCTTGTCCCCCTCTTTCCGGGGAATGGGAAAGGTGCCCTTGGGGACCAGGTGAAACCAGTCCTTGGGGTCGAAGGACCCGGCGCGGTTGAGGAAGGGCGCGAGGAGATCGGTGGCGTTTTCGGTTTCCATGAAGGGGGTGTCGCGGGTGCGGTGGCTCAAAAACCCGTTTAATCCTGTTTAATAGGCCGGTTTCCGGGCCTCGGGCCGCCGATGCGGCACTTGATACCCACCGGGGCGACTTCGGGCCGCTGGCGCGAAATGGGCCTCATGGCGTCTTTACCCCCTTTTTGGCCGCCTCGGCGTGGCTGACCGCGCCGCTCAGGAAGGCGGTGCCGATGATGTCGGTGAAGGCCTCCTCCAGGTAGGGCCGGCCGGTGAGCACCTGGCGCTCCAAGGCCGGGAGTTCGGCCTGCAGCGCCCGCAACTGGGGCTGCAGGGCCTCCAGGCCGGCGGCGAAGGCCGCATCGTCCTTTTCATCCAAGGCCGCCAGGCGGGCCAACTCGGCCCGGATGGGGGCCACGCGGGCGATCACGGGCTGCAGGGTAGCCCGGTCGGCCTCGGCAAGCAGGGCCTCGGCGGAGGCAAGGAAGCGGGCTTCGTTGCCGGCCGCCGCGAGTTGCGCTGCCGCGGCGCGATTCGCGAGAGCCGCAGCCGCCTCTCCTGCCTGGCCGGGATCGGCCGCGGGGCTCGGAGCTGGGGCGGGCTGCAGTTTGAGGCCAAACTTCTCCTCCAGTTGTTGAGCCTGCGCGACAAACCCGGCCTGGCGGAGCTTTACCAGGCGTTCCGCCAGGGCGCCCAAGTCCTCCGTATCCTGGGCCGCCAGCTCGAAATACGCCACGGGCGGCTGGCTGGGAAACTCCTGCCGGAGGAGGGGCTTGTCGTGCTGCGCCTGGAAGATCGCGGAAATCTCCATCGCCTCGGCGATGGCCAGGGCGTCGAAGCTCGCCTCGTGCGCATCGCTCTGCCCGTCGCTGCCCATGCCGGTCTGAGCCGTGAGCATGGTGAGCAGGCCGCTTGTGCCGGCCAGGATCAGGTCGGAATCCTCGGCCTTGATGAAGTTTTCGAACTGGACGCCGTCGAGATTGCCGAGATCGAGCGCCTCGATATCGGCCCCCGGCGGCAGTGCCCCGCGGCTGTTGCCGGTGACCTCCTTCACCAGGGCGAGCCATTCCTTCACCTTGTCCAGCGGGGTGTTTTCGCCTAGCTTGGCGAAGATCGAGGCGAGGGCGTAGTCTTCCTGGAACACCGTCCAGTTGCGCTTCGCCAGGCCGCGCCGAATGAAGCAGAGCAGCGCCACCTCGCACAACGCATCATCCACCTCGCGGATGATGAAGTTGGCCGGCTCGATCCCCGTCGCGGTCGTGAAATTCCCGCGCGCCTCCGCATCGTAGCGCCAGAGCCCGAAATCCTCCTGGTCGCGGCACCAGTGCCACTGCGGCACCGGCTGCAGGCGCGTGATCGGCGCCCGCTCGTCGCCATCCTCATAGTGCTTTTCCAGGTGCGAGAAGATGCGGAACTCCGCGAGCCCCATGAACTCGATCGCCTCCGGCAGGTTCTCGATTCCCTCGTACCGCCCGCGGAGAAACTTCGCCTGGGCATCGGCCTGGGCGACCGTCATCCCGCGCGGCAGCGTCTCCGGCACCTTGATGGACCAGTCGAGCTTCTTGAGGGCGGCGAGGCGGCGGCGCTTCAGCGCCCGCAGCGCCGGGTGGCGTTTCTCCGCCATCCGGTTGAGCTTCTGCAGGCCGTCGTATTTTCCGCGCTCGGCCTCCTCCAGGAGCGCCACCACGCGCTGCACGTCGAGCCCGCGGAGCGGGTTGTACCACTCGCGCGCGCGATTCAATTCCCGGACATGGAGCGGTGGTCTCATCCTTCGAGTGTCCCCCTCTCGCCCTGCCCGCGCGGCTTGCCCCAGGCCTGGATGTCTTCGCTCGCGCCCTGGTAGCCGGCGGTCTGCCCGGCCCGCGTGGCGAGCGCGCCGCCCCACCCGATGTCGCAGTGGGAGTATTCGAGGAGGTTGTTGGTGCCCTCGCTGAAGAGCCACTTCTTGCCGGTGTGCGTCTTGCGAAGCGCAAAAAAATCCATCGCGACATCCTGCCACTCCCGAGGGAAGCGCTTCTCCGCGGTGGCGAGCTGGTTCATGAGCGCGAAGCCCATCTCGTGCTTCTCGCTCGCGAAGTTGTGGCCCTCGAAGCGCCCCTGGAAGTGCTGCTCCAGCTCCCAGCAGATCTTCATGCCGAGGCCCGTCTTATCACCGGCGCCGCGGACCGCGGTGATGCGCCCCATGAAATGATGCGTGACGACGTCATGGAAATCCCAGTCGTCGGTGCGGAAGGTCAGCAGCGCGCGCAGCCAGGAGGCGGCCGCGTCCTTCTCGTCGACGTAGAGCGCCGCCAGGTCGCCTTCGCCACTGGCGGCGACGTCGTAGCCGAGATTGTGCCGCGCGGTCCGGGCGAAGAGCTGCGGAAACGCGCCGTCGAGGAAGCGCTCGATCTTGCGGCGGCGCTCCTCCCGGCCGGCGACCGTGAACTTCCCGAAGAGCTGCTCGATCTGCGACGCCTCCAGGTGCAAACGCTCGCCCTGGTAGGGGTGCATGCACAGCTCCATCTGTGACCAGTTGACGATGCAGGCCGTGCCACCCTTGGGGTTGCACATGTAGGCCTCCTGGTACGTCTCCTCAGTGCGGGCGCGGCGCCGGCAGTCCTCGATGAACCCCTCCCGCGTGAAGGCGGTGCCGCGCGTCTCGTTGATTTTCTCGACCAGGCCCTGGCGCACGGCGTCCTCGATCGTCGTGAAGTGGTGCGACCAGCCGCCCTTGCCCTTCCGGGCGTCGAGACAGATCTGGTAGAAGAGCGTGTCGTTGCCCTTGTGGCTGCCCCACATCGACAGATCGTAGCCCCAGGTGACGCGCGCCTGGGCGATGTCGTACAGCTCCTGCGCCCGCTGGTGGCGGGGAAATTCGTCGAGACCGACATCGCCGCCGTAGACGAGCATCGCGTTGGGATTCGAGGTGAACGCGATGATGCGGCTGCCGTTGTCGAACTTGATGGTGCCGATCTTGATGTCCTGCGTGAAGCCGGTGTCCTTCCGGTCCTGGTCGAAGATCGGCACGCTCACGGTCTCCTCGCCGTGCGAGACGATCGACTTCGCGACCTTGAACACGTCGCAGAACTGCTTGCAGGCGCTCATATACTCGAGCGCGCTGGGCCAATCCTTCGTCGCGAAGAGATAATCGCGGCCCTTGTGCACGAGCCGCTTTCGCACGTTCTTGAAGCCGTCGGCCCAGGTGGCGCCGATGCGGAACGATTTCTCCCAGGCGGTCAGGCGCGACTCGTCCTCGATCCAGGAGAGCTGGTAGGGAAGGAAGTACCGCGAGACGGCACCGGCGGAGTCGATCGTGCTGGTGAGGATGGCGGCCATGAGGAGGAGCGGGGTCATTTCTTCGCCTTCGGCGTGATGCCCATGATGCGATCGATCTCGGCGACCGCGGCCGCGCGCACCTCGTCGGCCGAGGCGGGAGCGGCGGACTTCGCCCGGTCGATCTCGGCGACGACCTTCCGGCGCTGCTCCTCCCACTCGGTCTTCTCGCGCTGGAGCCGGCCGATCTGCTCGTCGCGTAGCGCGAGCTGGCGATCCGCCACCTCGATCTTCTTGGCGGCCACCTGCAGATCCGACTCCAGGCGCCGGGCGTTGCGGTTGCTCGTGCGGATGCGCTCGACGGAGCGCGTCATCAGATCGGCCGTTTCGGGGTCGACCTGGTCGCCGAGCTGCAGCGCGGTCTTGAACAACTTTTTTTCCAGCACCTTCGCGGCCGCCTCATCCAGGCCGAGGCCGGCCTGCGCCACGCCGGCGAGGTGCGCAGCCATCTCGCGGTCGGCCTTCAGATCGGCCAGGAACTCGGCGAACGCGCCGTCGCGGAAGCTCTTCGCGGAATTCTCCGAGATGTACCCGATCTGCCACTCCGCCGCCAGGCGCTGAATCGCCTTCAGGGTGGCACCCTTGCGGCCGCCCTGCAGTTGCGACACCGCCGTGCAGAAATCCCAGAACTGCTCCGGGGTGAGGCTGCTTTCGATCTTACTCGGCATCGCGCAAAAGAGGAAAGATTGCTCCGGGGGCGGCGCCCGCTACGTCGCCGCCCCCGGAGGTTTTATCTAGTCCCGCATGAACGCCGGCGCCCGCCGGGCGCCGGAAGAGGAGGATGGTGCGGATCGGGGTCATCAGAATCCGCGCGTGGCGAGGTAGTCGCGGCCCTCGGCCGTGATGCGCCACTCCCGGTTTTCCGGGGAGACCGCCTTGCCGGCCTGGACGACCAGGCGCTTGTCTTCGAGGTAGCTCAGCTCGGCGGCCACGGCGCGCTCGTCGCTCGCGCGAAAACCCGCGAGCCGCGCGCCCAGGAGGAGCGTGGCGAGCGGCAGCTCGGTGCCCGCGACCTGGCGCAGCGCCTGCAGGAGGCACACGCGGAGTTGCTCGGTTTCGGCGGAGTTCATTCGCGGCGGTTGGCCTGGTCGCGCATGAACTGCGTGATCGAGGTGGTGAGGGTGTGCATGCTCTGGTTCATCTGCTCGACGCGGCCGTCGATATTGGCGGTGAGCTTCGTGTTCTCCTCGATCTTGTCGTGGATCTTGGCGACGGAGGTACGGCGCTCCGTATCGAGTTTTTCGATCTCGCGACGCATGGCCGCGTGCTCCTTGTCGTTTTCCTCCTTGGTCGCATACAGGGTTGACGCCTCGACTTTGAGGGGCTGCTGGATCTCCCGCCGGCCGCCACGGCCGGTGAGGTGGCTGAACGCGACCACCACGGCCGTGAGGCCGCCCGCCAGCCAGAAGAGGATCTTGAGCCATTGTTCGAGGGCCACGGCGTCGATTTGCAGAAGGGGCGGCGTCATTTCCGGTTGCGCTCCTGGGTGAGGGCGGCGGCGAGATTCAGGTTTTCCTGTTCGAGCTGCGCGAAGGCGGCCGGGCTGTGCCAGGTCTCGTCGGTCTGCGGCGCATACGCGCCGTCACGCGTCGGCACGGGCTGACCCGCCGCCAGGCGGAGCACCCGCGGCTGGTAGATTTGCCGCGATGCCGGCGGCGCGGAGGATACGCTGGCGCAGGAGGTCAGCCCGCAACTGGCCAGCGTCATCCCCGCGAGCGCGCAGCAGAGCGATTTCGGATTCATCGGCGGCGATATCGGCTTCGATGCGGCGCTGCAGATCGTAGCGGGCGGTGATGGCGCGGATTTCGAGAAACGCAGCCAGGGCACGCGCGAGCGACGTAAGCAGCGCGAGCATGGGTCGCTCTCAGGCGTCGGCCTTGGGTTTGGCGGTGAACTGCGGGCCGAGCTTGATCGAGCCGAAGAAGTCGAGGCCCCAGGCAAACGCCTTGAACGCGGCAGAGTGCTCGACCTTTTCGACAAACTCATCGTCGGCGGTGGTGGGCGTGGAGCGCACGTAGGCCTCGATCGCGCTGACGATCGGTTTGAAGACCAGGCGCAGGGCGCCCATCACCGCGGCCAGGGTGACGAACCACGGGTGCGAGCCGGCCAGCCCGGTGATGAACGAGGCGATGGCCCCGCCCTCGGCGGCGGCCGGCGCCGGGGCCACGACCGCCGGGATATCGGCCGGCACCGCCTGGGCATGAGCAGCCAGGGGCGCGCAGACGACGAAGAGGACGGCCAGCGCCGCAAAGTGCGACGCGAACAGCAGGGCGAGGAGCAGTTTGGATTTCATGGGTCGAAAAGAAACGGGTCAGAGGAGAGCGCCGGAGGGTTTGCCGACCGGGCGGCGCTCGTAGACGTTGCCGGGCTCGGCGGCCGGGGCGGTTTCGGGTGCGCGGGCGGCGGGCCGCTGGACGACGAGCGGGATTGGGCGCGGGCTCCAGGCGGGCGGGGCCTCGCCAGCGAGGGCGGCGTGGAGGCGCTCGCGCATCGCGGGATCGGTCGCGAGGGCGGCGAAGATTTCGACCCAGCGGGCCTCGGGGGCGCGCAGGCCGTGGAGGTGCGGCTCGTGCTCGGCATCGCCGACAACGACTGTGACCAGAGCCTCCAGGCCGACCACTTCGACGCGCTCGAAGTGAAAGATCTCCGCGACCGGAAGAACGTCAGGGCGCGCCGGCGAGCGGGAGGCGGAACGATCTCGACTTTGGGTGGCGGGCGGTGGCACAACCGCAGCCTAAACGAAAAGCCCGCGAAGCCGTGAGGCTTGCGCGGGCTGCGTGGGCTGCGTGCCGACTATTTTTGCGCCTTGGCCGCTGTGAACCGGCCGGAGTGTCAGGGAATCCGGTAGACTTCGACCAGGATATCGCCTCCAGCGCCGGTATTCCGGATCGATACCGTCAAGGCGCCGGGAGGAACATCGACAACGATGGCTGCGTCTTTGCTGCCACGATCAAGCGGGAATGCGCCAGTGGCAATCACCGCCGCTTCGCAAGCCGCAGTGTTCTCTGCCGTTTCGTTCCAGTTATCCACCGTAATTGATGTCGTCGCGTTGATCGTAAGCCGCGGATCTGTACTTGAGCTGCCAACGCCGAACTTTGTCAGGCCTGGACCGACTGCTCGCACGAGTAGCTTCGAGGCTGCAGCGGGAGCACTGGTATCCGAGCCGCTGATTACGAAGCCGATCGTGACACTGCTTCCTGGCTGGAGCGGGACGATCGCGGACATGTTTACCGGATACAGCTTCACAGTCGCTGCGGGAGTTAGTGCCGGCGGAGGAAGCACACCGCCTGGTGCAACTACACTAAAATCTGCCAGAGCGAAGTTGAGCGTGTGGCGCGCCGCCAGACCGGTTGAAAGGTAGCCTTGGTGCGCAATCGTGCCGTCGCGCTTATAAATTGTGTACCCCGCGGAATGTGTGACTCGAAGCTCCTCGAGTTTGTATGCTCCAATTACACTGGTGGATTTCACTATCATCACCAGGTCCATCTTGTCGTAGCTACTGTCCCAGGCCGTGGAACTCTCAACAGAACTTGGAAGCCCACCGGAATACGTTGGGGAAAAGATCAATGGCTTCGGATCAGTGCCGTGCCGAAGGAGCACTTGAAACCGAAGAAGGGCCCCAGCCGATCCTCCGGTGGGCGAAATCTGAGATAGGCTTTGGATTGTTGGCGGAACGTATGCGGCGACCTGCGCCATCCCCGTGCATGCCGCGAGCCCTAAGAGAAATGAAATGACGACGCCTTTCATGGTACTTCACTCCTGGTTGAGCGCCTCGCGCGCCATGGTTTGCTGGCCTGCCTTGTGCCTCTGCGATTGCCGCGCTACCTCGCCGACTGCGAATCCATTCGCCGACAGATTCGCGGCTGCAACGATCCCGCGGTGTTGAAGGCGATCGCCCTTTCGCTGCTCCGGGAGCGGGAGGCGGCACTCACCCACCGCGGCCAGGTGCCGTCGGAATCGCAGTTGCTGATGCTCATGCCGGAGCACCTCCTGCCCGGCCCCTCCTGCCTTCTCGCTGCATCTGGTCAATTGCCTCCTTCTTCCGACGCTCGTGATCAGCCGTCATCTGTAGAGACATTTCCTCCGCCCGCCGGTTGATCTCGTCGTGGTCGATCCAGTGACTCGGACGCAACCTGCGCAGCTCCTCCAGCAGCCACCCGAGACGGGACAAGTCCGATCCGGAGTCGCGCAGCAGTGCTTCGATCTGCTCCCGAATGTCACGCGCCAGCGTTTCTGCTGGGTCCAGGTCGTTCACCTCAACCCCGAATGCGAGGCGCTCCCGAGCAACCTCTAACGCTGTCGCCAACTTGGCAATCTGGTCCAGCGAGGGCTCGGATTCCCCTTTTTCCCATTCGCTGATCGAAGTGGCGGTCCTCGCTACGGCTTTTCCTAAATCCGCCTGGGTAAGATTGCGCTGACTCCGGAACCACCGCAGTCGTGCGCCGAAACTCTGCGGAGTATCCGAATTTTCTAGTTGATTCATTGCGGAAGTAGCGCAGAACTGTTCTGCATAATGAGGAATCACCGCAAACGAACGACGTCAACCAAGGATTTTCCTCAGCTCGTCCGGGGCACGCTCATTCAGCGAGGTACAAATCTCGCGCATTGGGCACGCCACCACGGCTTCAATGTGAAGACGGTGTTCTCGGCCGTCTATGGACACCGCCACGGACGGAAGTCCCAGGAGATCCGTGCGAGACTCCAGAAAGAGCTGGCCGCATGAATTCCGCCGATCGCATCACGGACTTCGTCCTCCGGCATGTCAGCTCCGAGAGCCGCGGTGAGCAGGCGCTGCTATTTCAGGCATTGGCCGACCTGACGGCCGATGAACAATTCTCCAGTCGCTTTGCCACGCTTGCTTCCATGCTTCAGGAAGTTGACAAGCGGCAGGCGGAACTCGCGCTCAATCTCGCCGCCTGTGATCAGAGCCAACAGCAACTGCTGCTGGACTTCCGGCGGAAGCACGGAGGTGCGGCGTGACCGTGTACGTCGACTTCTTCGCCAGACTGGCGATGTGCGTGGCGTTTGGCGCGGCCGCCGGGTTTGGGCTGACGGTCGGCGTCTACCTGGCGACGCGGGTATTTCCGATCGAAACGAGCGTGCGCGTGGCACCCCTCAAGGTCGTCCACCAACGCCCGCAAGAGGAGCAGCCGTGAAGCTCTCGCTCAACACCCTTCGCTCTCTTCGCGCCGCCGCCCAGGCAGCAGAGCGCGCAGCCGACCTCATGCAGGCGACGAATCACTTCTCGGCGATCGCGGTCGATGTCGCCGCGGCTTCGCTCCGCGCGGTTGAACAAGGGCTGGCGCTAGAGATTCAATTAGCCGCACGAGCTGCTCGGCGTGCTGCGTTTGCAGGCGGAGAATCTGCCGACGCGTCTCTTCGTGAGCCTGCTGCAGCACGTGATACTGCTGGTTCAGGAAAGTCAGCTCGCCGCGGAGTTCGGCGACCTGCGCATCGAGAGACGGGGATTCCTTCACGGAGTAAACGCTGAGCCATGCCCGCCGCATTGTCAGCACGAACCCGCCAGGCCGCCGAGCAGGCCACGCTCGCGCTGCCCTTCCGCGTGCCGCCCCAGGAGTGGTTCACGCTGCGGCAGGCGGGCGCGGTGCTGGGCCTGGCGGAGAGCACGGTCGAAAAGCTCTACGACAAGGGCGAACTCACCGGCCACCGCCACAATGCCGGCCGGGGCGAGCGCGATCACAAGCGGGTGCCGCGCGCCGCCCTGATCGCCTACCTCATCCGCACGGCCGACTACACCGACGAATCCTTCGCCGACCTGTATTGCGCCGCCCTGCCGCACCTCCCGGCCGCCACGCTCCTGCGCATCGCCCGCCAG
The DNA here is from genome assembly GCA_016222805.1 of Verrucomicrobiota bacterium. GTDB lineage: Bacteria > Verrucomicrobiota > Verrucomicrobiia > Opitutales > Opitutaceae > ER46. The sequence continues at coordinate 281,894 of JACRQG010000007.1, forward strand.
GCCAACCGCCTCGCCATCGAGCAGCCCCTTTCCCGCTAACCGTATGTCACCCATGAATACCGCCACCCGCCGCTCGCGCCGCTGCCCGGAATGCTCTGGAGCCGGCACCCAGGTCTATGGTCTGTTCGGCGACGTACAGCGCAGCACCTGCGCCAAGTGCCACGGGGCCGGCCACCTCGCGGTGAAGCCCCGCCGCCCGCGCCAGCCGCTCACCTTCTGCTTCAGCGAGTCTTCGCTCCGGATTGCCGTCGAGGAGCTGCAGAAGGCGATCCGGTGGCGCGATCTCTCGCGCGGCAACTGCTCGGACCACGCGCGCCGGATGGCTCGCGCCGTGATGCGCCGGGCCGCGCTCAATTCGCGCATCAGCTACGCCGGCGGACTCATCCAGGCCAACTAGCGATGAAATCCTACGATCATCTCGTGGCCCGCGTGGCGGAGGAAAACGCCGACTTCGAGGCCTTCTACGCCGACATGTGCGCCCGCATTCCGGCCCTCAAGGGCCGTGCCGCGATCGAGGTGCCGCCGGCCGGTTTCAAACGCGCCCTGAAGACCGCCTATCTCGCCGGCGACTCCGATGCCATCGAGCGCCTCCTCCAATCCGATTCCGCATGAGCAAGCATCTTCCTGCCATCCCCGATCAGGACCAACGCGTGGCTTCCGCCCTGCGTTTCCACGCGGCCGCGCACGCCTCTGCCGCGCAGATGGCGGTCGCCGCCGCCAAGTGCGGCCTGGAACTCAAGGCCATCAAGAAGGACGTGGGCCACGGCGCCTTCGAGGAGTTTTTCGCCAAGCATTTTGCCGGTCACGGGCTGTCTCTGCGCACGGCGCAAAAGTACATGGCCCTGGCCGACGGCCTGAAGGGCAAGGCCCTCAAAAACGAATCTGGTGCGTTTTTGAAGCTCCTCGACGCTGCGCCCTCGACGCTCTCCGAGAAAGACCAGGCGACGCTCACCAAGGCCGTGGCCAAGGTGACGGACGGCCGGGCGCTCTCCGAGCTGTACCAGGACTTCGGGATCGCCAAGAAGCCCCAGGGCTCCGGCGCGAAGGGCGGCAACACCCGGAAGGCGAAGGGCGAGGCCGCCGCGCCCGAGGAGGCGGCGGCGCCGGCCCCCGCGGCGAGCGAAATCCCCGCCGACGTCGACCCGCGCGCCTGGAAGCTGAACCAGCTCCTGGAGGAGGCGCTCCTGGACGGCTGGTGGAACGACTGCACCGCGGCCTTCCGCCGCACCCTGCACGGCAACCTGCTCGATGCGCAGCAGCGGGTATCCGCCACCCTCAGGAAAGAAGAAGGACCCACCTCATGATGACGCTCTCGCTCAACGAAGGCTCGGCGGCCGAGGTGGCGCTCGCGGGCGCGAGCCCGGCCCTGCGCGCGATGCTGGCCAGTGAGGAGTACGGCCGGCTGCACGACGACGAAAAGCCCCACCTCAAGGCCCGGCTCGCGATGATGGAGCGCATCGATGCCGCACCGAAGAAGCAGCCGGCGATCGAGGCCGAGGCGCTCCGGCAACATGCGGGAGAACGCTACAGCGAGGGCGCCATCCGGAAGGCGTATTATCAGAAATGGGCCGGGGGCGGCCGGCGCTGGCAGGATCTCATCAACCGGGCGCGCGTGCCCGACGAGGCGGCCGGCCTTGACCCGGCGATGGTCCTCAAGTGGCACCAGGTCTTCTTCCGCAAGAGCGGGCGCGGGCGGGCGGCGCACCGCGAGCTGCAGCGCCTCTGGCGGGCGGGCGACCATTTCCCCGGCTTCCCGGCGCAGGGGCGCACGAAGCACCTGCCGCCCCGGCTCTCGTACGCCAATCTGATGCGCGGGAAATACAAGCCGACCGCCGTCGTGAAGCGGGTGGCGCGCATCGGTCTCGGCGCGGCGCACGACCTGCTGCCGGGCGTGCTCCAGACGCGGGTGGGGATGCGGCCGGGCTCGTTCCTGCTCTTCGACGACATCTGGCTCGACCTGTACTGCAGCGTGCCGAAGCAGTTTGGGATGCGGCGCGTGCTGCAGTTCCACGCCATGGAGCTGCTCTCGGGCGACCAGATCGGGCGCGGCATGAAGCCGGAGATCCTCGGCGACGACGGCAGGATGGAGCGGCTGAAAGAGCGCGAGATGCTTTTCCTTTTCGCGCACGTGCTGGGCAACCGCGGCTACAACCCCGAGGGCTGCCTCTGCGTGATGGAGCTGGGCACGGCGACGGTGCCGGAGCGCATTGTGCGACTGCTGCACGATTTCACGGGTGGCAAGCTGCGCGTCGAGAAGGGCTCGACGAAGGACCATCCGCTCGCGCAGGGCCTGTACGCCGGGCGCGCCAAGGGCAATTTCAAGATCAAGGCCGCCCTCGAATCGAGCGGCAATCTGATCCACAATGAGTCCGGCGACCGGTTGCTGCTGCCCGCGCAGAGCGGCAATCTCGCCCGCCTGAACGAGCCGGAGGATCTGCACGGCCGCAAGCAGCACCTGGACCAGCTCCAGCGGGCGGCGCTCCTCGTGCCGCGCGAGATGCGCGACCTGGTGGTGCGCAACGTGACGCCGCCCTTCGCCCAGGTGGCGGAGCTGCTCGACCTCATCCAGGAGCGGATCAACCATTTCGAGGAGCACGCGCTCGAAGGCTGGGAGGCCTGCGGCTTCATGGCGCCGCTCTTCCGCCTCTCGCTCCAGGACGATTGGAAGCTGCAGACGGCGCTCCAGGAGTACCCGGCGCCGGTGCGGGCCGCGATCGAGGAATCGCTGCGCCAGGATCCGCGCCTGACGACCTGCCGGCGGATGAGCCGGCACGAGGTGTATGTGCAGCGCGTGCAGCCGCACCTGGTGACGCTGCCGCCGCACCTCATCCCGGAAATACTCGGCCAGGAGCTGGCGGAGGAGCGCCGGGTGGGCAAGGATGGCCGCTTCCACTTCGAGGACGCCAACCTCGACGGCGCCGAGCACCACTACGAGGGAGTGGCGGTCGATGCCGAGGGGCGGGAAACCGCCCTCCAGGACGGCGAGACGTACGCCACCTTTGTCTCGATGCTGGATCCGCACTGGATGCACGTCTGCGACGCGCGCGGCCGCTACCTCGGAAAGGCGCCGCGCACAATCGTGCCGACCCGCGGCGATGCCGAAGGCTACGCCCGCGCCTGCGGCCAGCGCGCCAAGGCCGCGCGCGAGCGCCTGGTGCCCGTGCTGCGGGCCGCCGCCCCGCTGATGCGCCGCGATGCCGAAGCCGCCGAACAGGCGACCGATCTCCTGGCGCAGCTCGGCCAGGAGGCGCTCCAGGAGAAACGCACCCAGCGCCAGGACGCCACCGCGCTGCTCCTCGCCCGCCAGGGCGGCCACGACGACGAGGCCTGAATCATTTAACGGCCGCGCCGCGGTTTTACTACGAACCACGGCGCGGCCTGAACACCGCAACGACTGCTACCAGCAACGTCCGCTACCAACGTCCGCTAACCAATAACAACCGCTACCATGTCCGATCGAATCGACACCAAGAACCACGCCACGGTCAAGGCCCTCCTTGAATACCGCGACCGCCTGGCCCTCACCGATACCGTGCTCGCGCGGCGCTATATCGGAATTTCCAAGACGACCTGGAGCCAGCTCCAGAACGGCACCTACCCGGCGCAGGATCCCTCGGCGATGCTCGACAAGTGCGAGGCCGCCCTGCAACTGCTCTCCGACGAGATCGAGCGCGCGGAGGCCGGCGGCCACCGGGCCGCGATCGTCGAGCTGCCGCACGTGAAGGCGGCGATCAGCGGCATCAAGGGCTGCTACGGCGCCCCGCAGAACCGGCTGGTGATGTTTCTCGCGCCGAGCGGCGGCGGCAAGACCACCCTCGCGCGGAAGCTGCAGGAGGTGTACCGCGGCGCCTTCGTGGCCATCGAGGCGACCGAGACCTGGCGCGGCTCGTACTTCAACGCGGCCGCCGATGTGGCCGAGGCGCTGGGCATCACGGAGGCGTTCACCAATCCGCGCGCGGTGGAGAAGGCGGTCTTCGATGCGCTGACGACGACGCCGCGCATCATCGGCATCGACGAGGGCCACTACTGCGGGCCGCAGGCGCTGAACTTCGTGAAGGCGATCCTGAACAACACGCCGTCGCGCGTGGTGATCCTCTCGATCCCGCAGCTCTGGGCGCGGATGGAGGAGAAGGCCTTCGAGGAGGCGAAGCAGCTCCGCCGGCGCACGCACGCGAAAATCGTGGTCGAGCGGGTCGAGGCCAGCGATGCGCGCCGCTTCCTCGCCGCGCGGCTGCCGGGCTACGACGCCAGGGCGGCCGATGAACGGGAGGTGGTGGGCGCCTGCGTGGCGGCCGCCAACGCCTTCGGGCTCTACGACACCCTGGAGCGCATCTGCGCCGAGGTGGGCAACGAGGCCGGCGGCAAGGATGCCTCCCTCGATGTCGTGACCGCGGCCATCAAACGCGTGGAGGCGCTGCGCTCGTGAAGACGAAGAGGGTCAACGCCATCAAACGCCTCGCCATCGACCTCGCCGAGCGGGCGCTGCTGCTGAAGCTCTTCCTGCCCTCGCGCCGCGATGCCTCGTGCGACGTGCCGTGCCTCACCGACGCCGTGGCCGGCCTCCGCCGCCAGGTGGGCAGGATCGAGGAGGAGCTCGCCCTGGAATTCCCCCGGAAACCGGGCGAGGACATCCTGTGGCGGAGTTTCGAGTTCGAGGTGCCGCCGGATGAGCACCCGGTGCTCGTCTCGCTCTACGGCCATCCGGAGGCCATTCCGGCGCGCTGGATCGATGCTCGCTGGCACTACCTCAACGGCGTCCAGCTCTGGGGCGAGGTCTACGCCTGGTCGCCGCTGCCGGCGGCCTGCCACATCCAGCGCAAGCGCCTCCTCCTCCTGGCCGGTACGGAAAGGAGGGCGTCATGAGCGCGACCAAAGTGAGCAAACTCCGCCTGGCCCTGTGGGACTTTGCCGCCGACATCGATATGAACGCTGAATTGACCAGCAGCCAGCGCGCCGACTGCAGCGAACTCGTACGCGTGCTCGCGCGCATCGTCGATGGTCGTTATATCGGCTCCGCGTTTGGCGCGCCTGGCGATTGGGGATACGGCACACCGATCGGTGACGGGCTCCTCGCGTGGCTGAAAATGCAACAGGAGGCCGCCGCGCCGCGCCTGGGTGAACCCATCGCCGGCAAGGAATGCGAGACCATCGAGTGGCACTACCTGCCCGAGCTGCCGGATGATGAGATCCGCGTCCTCATTGCGCTTGAAAACGACGATTCCGACGAGCCGCTGTACGGATTCCACGCCGACGGTTTGTGGTACGACGATGCCCGCACAGTGATCAACCGCGTCTACGCCTGGGCGCACGGCCCGGCCAATCCGGCGAAGAAGGGCGGTGCCTCGTGAGCGCTCTCTCCACACTCGGGGAGGTGGATCTCCGCCTGCTCAACCTGAAGGTGACGCTCCTCCAGATGGCGGAGCAGGGCTTGCCGGAAGGCGCGCGCAGCCTGGCCTCGGAAATCGCGGCTCAGACCATCCTGGCGCGGGCCGATCTCGGTGCGATCCGGATGGCGCTCCGGTCGCCGCTCCTGGAGGCGGCTGCCCGGCATCACGAGGTGATGGCCGTCCGCTTGGGCGAGGCGGCCCGGCTCGCCCGCATGGTGCCCGGCTGCCCCCTCCACGCCCAGACCGTGCAGCACGAGGCCCACGCGCGGGCGTTGCGCGTGCTGATTGGCGGCCCGGAAGGGAGGGAGCGATGAGCGCCGTGATCAGTCTCTCGGCGCTCGATGCGGCCCTGGGCCGGATCACCTGGGACCTGCGGGAGGCCGAGCGTGCGCTCCGCGCCTACCGCGAGAGCCCGGCCGGCAGCGATGGCGCCCTGCTGTGCCTCGGCGGTGCGCGGACCGCGCTCCGCGACGCCGCCGCCTCCCTAGCGGCCGCCGACGCGCTGGCCGCGCGTCTGCGGGGCGCCCCGGTGCTGCGCCTCCGCCGCGTGAAGGGAGAGGCGCAATGAAACACTTCCCCGCCACCCGCTGGCACCCGCCGCTCGCGGGCATCTCGCAGACGCGCGCCCCGCGCGCCCTGCCGCTCTCCACTGCGGCGCTCTTTGGTGCCGTCCTGTACGCCGCGGGCTTTTTCACGGGAGCGATCCTTTTTGGGGAACTGCTGCTCACCCTCCACCGCTGAAGCCATGGTCCCCAATCCCATCCCGCACGCGCCAGGCTGCCTGAGCATCCGGCTCGAACCGGGCCGGCGCTCCGCCCAGCCGGCCGCCACCGAGTACGTGCCGTTCAAATACGGGAAATTCATCCCGGTGCTCGGCACGGTCAGCACCGCCCACCCCGCCACGTACGGCCACGTGCTGTGGTTCGGCGGCCGGGCGTATGCCGCGACGCTGCTCTGCGACGTCCTCAACCACCGGCCGCAGTTCTCCGAGCTGGCGGCGCACTTCGACCTGCACCCGGAAATGTGGACGCCGGTGAAGGCGCCCGCCGCCCAACCACCGCCCGCGCCATGAACGACTCCTTGATCGAACAACTCCAGCTTCAGATCGCACGCGATATCCGCCGGGCCAAGAGCTACCTGGCGCACGGCAGCGCCACCGACGCGCGCCGCCACGCGACCCGCGCCCAGAGTCTCCTCACCGTCCTCGCGCACGCCCGGCTCGTGCGCGTGGTCACTCAACTCCCAGCCGCCAGCCTGCCATGAATACGCCTGCCACCACTCCCTCTCTCGCGAGGGTCGATACCCTCGCGAAATCCTACGCCCTCGCGCGCCGCAAGGTCGCCGAAAACCTCGCTGATCTCGAAGGCGAAATCGCCGCACTCAAGCGGAGCCACCTCGGCCGCATCAAGGACGCGGCCGCCGTGGCGGCCGATCTCCAGGCGCGCCTGCGGAGCGCCGTGGAGAGCGCGCCGGAGCTTTTCGTGAAGCCGCGGACGTTTTCGCTCCACGGCATCAAAGTCGGCTACCAGAAGGGCAAGGGCCGCTTGGAGTGCGACGATACCGAGAAGGTCGTGGAACGCATCGCGAAGCACTTCCCGGAACTGCAGGAGACGGCCGTGCGAGTGAAGTGTGAGCTGGTGAAGGACGCGCTGATGAACCTCGACGCGGCCACGCTGAAGAAACTCGGCTGCACGATCGTGGACACGGGCGACCAGGTCATCGTCAAGGCCGCCGACACCGAGACCGACAAACTCGTGGCCCGGCTCCTCGACGAGGGCGCCAAGGCGGTGGAGGACGCGGCGTGAGTGCCCACCGGGCACCAGCGGCGCCGACGCGTCCCTTCAAGGGCGCGCCGGTGACCGCCGCCGACTGCGACGAGTGGTGGATCGCCCTCCGCCGGGAAATCCTCGTGCGGGAGGGCCAGGCCATCCGCCAGGGTGCCGGCCTCACGATCGAGGTGCAGTCAATCAACACCGGGCGGTTTCACCCGCTCACTCTGCCCAACGACGCCACCTCGTTCGCCACGCTTGCCGACCGCGACGCCATTCTGTGCCGCCTGCAACGCGGCTAGCCCGACCCATACCACCATGACCCAATCCGAATTGCGCAACCTTCTCACCGCCGCCGGCCTCCCGGCCTTGCTCTGGCAGCTCCCCGACCTGACCTACGAGCCCTGCAGCGCCGATTTCGTCCGCAGCAACTACTCCGCCTGGCTGGAGGCGCGTCCCGACGAGCTCGTGATCTTCGCCGACGCTGGCGGAAAGCGCGTGCGCCAGCGGCCGCTGTGGCAGACCGATAGCAGCGACTGCGACAATCTAGCCATTGGCACGATGGCGTGGGCGCAGACCGGCAACGCGCGCAAAGCGAAGCTGACAGGCGTCGTGCGGGGCGGGCTCGCCTACGGCTTCCTCTTCTACCAGGCCGGCCCGGCGCGCCCCGAGAACTTCTCGGTCTCTGGCGGGCACTCGATCAACTGGTTCGTCGATTACGACAACTCCGTGAACTTTTTCGAGCCTGGCATGGGTCAGCTCGTCGACCTCAACACCCAGGAAAGGAGTTCCTCATGGTTCGGTCTTGCTGCCTGAAGCTCGCGACGGTGGGTTGCGTGGCGGGCTTTGTCCTCGTCGCACCGTTGTGCACGCTGGTTTTCGTCCTGGTGATGGCCTGCGTCGCCGTAATCGACCTGGGAGAGGCGCTGGTGAAGGCGCTGTGGGAACACTGGGAGGGCGCGGCCGTGGTCGTGGTGCTGGCGCTTCTCTTCGCGGGCTGCAGCGCCGTCCCGCGAGGCGACCCGCGCGACCCCGAGGTCTTCCGCCCGGTCAACCCGCAATACCCGTTGCCCCGATGAAAAAGTCCAAAGAGGAAAAGCCTCTCGCCCCGTCGTTTGTCGCGACGGGGTTCCTCGTCATGAAGGATGGCCAGCCCTGCACGATCGAGAACGTCTCCGGAAGACGAAAGGGCGGCGTGCTGCGGCCGCGCGGCAGCGAAGACGAGATGGTCGCGCACTTCCTGAAGCGCCGCGACGCCCGCCGGGCGATCGACCGGACGTCCGCCTGCGTAGCCGAGCTGCGTGGCTCGATGATCGAGGATTGGGCGCGCGCCAGGGTGCCGGCCCTCTTCGTCGCGGGGCACTTCACGATCCAGCCACTCGGGAGGCAGGCATGAGCGCGCCCGCGGAGATCATCGAGAAGATCAAGAAGCTGCTCCGTCTGGCGCGCTCCTCCAATCGCCACGAGGCCGAGCTGGCCCTCGCGCACGCGCTGGCGCTGGCGCGGGAGCACGCGATCGCGATCGACAGCCTCAACCCGGACGAGTCGGTCAGGGAGAAGCAAATCACGCACCGCGATACCGAGGCCGAAGCCAAGCTGACCTACGACAAGCGCTACGCGCTAGCGATTTGCCGGAGGTTCTTTCGCGTCACGACGGTGGAGATCCAGTGCCTGCGGCCGGGCACGTTTTTCTCGCGGCTGGGGGTGCGGGTGATGTTCGTCGGCACGCGGTCCGACATCGAAATCGCGCTCTACGTCTACGGCTTCCTAGTGGGGCACTTCGCGCGGAGCTGGCGCAAGGTTCAACAGAGATTCCGCAACCGGCAGGCCTACGTGCATGGGATGTACATCGGCCTGACTGCCAAACTCGAGGAGCAGCGCGACCTCCTGCCGAAGGGCACGGAACTGGTTGTGGCCGGCCACGAGCAGTATATCCTGGCGACGGTCGGCCAGACCACCACGACCGCGATGGGCAAGCCCGACCATCGGGCGCGAGCGGCGGCCTGGGCGGGATTCCTGGAGGGGCAGAACACCGAAATCCACGGCGCGCTGCAGCCCGCGAGCGGCGAGTCGCTGGCGCTCACGCGATGAAATCCAAGCGCGCCGCTCCGGTCTTCACGAACCTCGGCATGTATTTCGTCGATGCCGGGGTGGAGATCGTACTCGTCCAGGTGGAAGTGAACGTGCGCGGACTGTTGGCAGTCCATGCGCGGCGGCTGATCAAATCGAAACGCGGCGCCGCAAACCTCAGTCGTGGCACGGTGCGGATGTCGATCGCGTCGGCCGGTGACCAGGAGCGCGCCGCGCGCGCCCGCGAGACCGCCGAGGAATTGTCCGCGCTGCAGCACCAGGTCGCCGAACTGCAGCTCTCCCTCGCGCTCGCGACCAGCAAGGCGACCGCCCGCACGTGCCACCGCGCATGACCCCCGCCGAACGCAGCGTTTACTTTGGCCAGCTCTGGCCGGAGGCCTGCCTAGCCAACGAGTGGCTGGTGAAGGACGAGGAGCGCCGCCGGGCCGTGACCGCCGAGTGCATGCGCCTGGTCCGCGGCCCGGACACCGATTCGACGAGTGCCCTTGGCCCGGACGAGGTCACCGCGCTCTTCACCTACCTGCGCCATCTTGCCGACCCATCCAGCCTGGACAAGTCGGCCCGGTGGGTGACCTGCCAGGAGGACTACCGCACCTTCAACCGTGCCCGCCAGGCCGACTACCACGAGCGCGCCCTCTACGGCGGGAAGAAGAACCGCCTCGACCGCGACCGCTTCGGCGGGGCGACCTCGGCCGCCGGCGGCCCGCTCGAAAGCCTCGACGCCGATGAGGTCCGCAAGCGGCACCTCACCATGGCGAGCCGCCACCAGAAGAAGCAGCGGGTGGATCGAAAGGTCGCGGCGATGATTGAGGTGCCAGTGCCGGCCAGCCCGCCGCCAGCCGCACCCACCCGGTGCCAGGCCCCCACCGTCGACGTGCCGTTCTGACCCGAACCAGTCCATGGCGGAGGTGCAACTCGAACTCCCGGTTCCATCCGAGCCCAAGCCGAACGGCCCTTCGGCGACGGCCGACCAGGTAGCCACGGTTATTAACTTTCTGCGCGGTCGGGACTGGACCCTGCGTCGCGTTATCGAGGCCGAGACCGGCCTCTCCGACCGCATCATCCGGGCCGCTGCGAAGGCCGGGCGCCCGCGCATCGTCAGCGCTCCAGGGAGCGCCGGCTACAAGCTCTGGGAGAACTGCACCACCGAGGAGCTGCATCAGTGCATGGAGAGATTCCGCTCCCAGCGAGACGACATGGGTGAGACCTATCTCGTCATGCACCGCGCGTTCCACGGCGGCTACCGGGGCGGCGAATGAACGTCTTCGGCAGCTTCCTTGATGATCGGCCCAGCCAACGGATGCCCCAGGCGCCCGAATCATTGGTTGCCGACCTCCTTGCCGAGCTGGGCCGGAGATTCTACCAGGGAAAGCCCGTAAAGGTATGGATGCAGGACCAGAAGCCCCTCCTGCTGGCGCTCACCTGGCCGGCCGGCTGGCTCCAGCAACGCGGCGTGAGCCTCCCGGTGGCCCGTTACGGCGAGATCTTGCGTGAGGTCATCTCCGGCATCGGAACCCACGGTGACCTCGCCAAAATCGAGCATTTTCCGAGCTACCTCCTGCACTGTGTCCGGCTCTGGTTTGTCCACCACGGCGAGGACCTGTACTACCGCCAGAAGAGCATCCGCGACGCCATCGACCTGGCCGTCCTGCAGCGGGGCTCGGCGCAGCCCGCCTCCGCACTGGATCCGATCGAGGCACTGGCAGCGGCGCACCGCGTGCTTGCCACCAGAAAACGCCCGGCGAAGACTCGCCCGGTCGATTCCGGCCAAACCACGTTTTTTTGACGGTTAAACTGGTCAATCGCCCCCCATAAAACCACCGCGATGGACCGAAAAAACCCTCCCAAACCTTTGAGATTTCCCGCCTGGAAGGGCCGGACTCTCCCAAACCGGCCGGCCGGGCGCCGACTCATGCAAACCGGCCCGACTCACCTCGGAAGCACAGCCTTCCCGAGCCCAGGTGAGGGTTTTGAGGGGACTCCCAATCCTCGATCAACGGATCTTAGGGGAGGCGGGCAAACGGCCCCTCGAAGGCGTCGAGCACGCGATCGAATTTCACGCCCATGAGAAAGGCGAGCGTCCAGCCGGCGGAGTCGTAAGGGGCGACGGGCGGGCCGCCTTCGTACTTGAAGTCGTTGGGGTGATCCTGCGGCTCGAACATGTCGAGGACGTGCGGCCGGAACGCCTGGTCGGTCTTCACGACGTAGGAGCCGGCCGGGTACTTCTTGTCGCCCACGGTGAACTCCGCCGTGGCACGGTGCACGACGATGCCGGTTTTCAGCAGGGCGTTGACGAACTTCACCGCCGTCGGGAAGTCGGGCTGGTCGGCGGGCACGATGTACCCGCGGGCGTCGCGCAATTCCGGTTTGCGCAGGACGGCTTCGAAGTACCGGGCGGGGATGCGGCGGTTGCCGGGCGCGGTCGTGCGTTCGGAGGCCTCGCCGGAGCCGGAGGCGTCGCCCCGGGCCGGGGGATTGTCCTTCTGGTGGGCGGCCTTGATGGCCTCGATCCGGCTGGGATAGTGCGTCCAGTGATCGCGGCTGCCCCGCTCGATGGCGTTGCGGCCCATGCGCCACATGCCGAAGAGGAGCGTGTCGCGATGGCGGGCCGCATAGTCGAGCACGGCGTAGTTCATCGACACCGAGTAGGCGATTGACTGCGCGTAGAGCCATTTCTGCGGGGTGACGGGAAAGGGCGTGGCGCCATTCGGCAGCAGGCGGTTGGGGACCAGCGGAACCTCCATCGGGGTCGGACTGCCAATGGTCTCGGTCAGGATCCCGATCATGTTGTGAAAGTACGTCGTGGTCCGGAGCCCGCCGTTCCACCAGGTCGAATAGACGGAGCCGGCCAACCGCGTGTAGCCGGGCTTGCCCTCGAGGTTGAGGCGGTGGTTCATCGCGGCGCCGCCGGCGTACAGCGTTGTGATCATCACCGGGTCATACACGCGGTTGCGGCAACCACTCGAGGTAGAGCTGCCGGTTCAGGTTGTTCGTCTCCCGCTGGGTCGACATGAAGAAGTCGCGGTTGTTGTCGTGCCCGATGTACTTCTGGTAAAGCCGCGGCAGCCGATCCATGACCCGGCGGGACGGCGTGGAGCGCCGCATGTACCAGTTGCTCACCAGTTCCTGGCCGTCGGGATTGGCATGGACAAAAAGGATGATGGTCTGGTCGAGGATGCGCAGGGTTTCAGCGTCCTGGCGGCTCGCGAACTGCCACAGGGTCTCGATCAACTGATGGGTGCCGACCGTCTCGGTGGCGTGAAGTCCGCCGTCGATCCAGACGACCGCGCGTCCCTCTGCGGCGAGGGTGCGGGCCTGCTCCTCGGTGGTGACGTCCTCGGCGCGGGCGAGGCGCCGGGAGACGTCGCGGAGCCGTTCGAGCCGGGCGAGATTGGCCGGGGCGGAGCAGACGACCATCCACTGAGTGCGCCCTTCCTCGGTGAGGCCCATGTCGACGAGCCGGAGCCGGTCGGATTCGGCGGCGAGCTTTTTGAAGTAGGCTTCGGTCTGCGTGTAGGTGGCGAGGTGGTAGTCGTCACCGATGGCGAAGCCAAAATGGGCCTTGGGTGAAGTCAGCTCGGCGGCGGCGCACGCGCAGACAAGGGGTACCAGGGCGACAAGGGCGCGAAGGGAGATCATGCGGCGGAGGCGCCGAAGTTGAGGAATCGTCTGCATGAGGGCGAGCGGATTGCCGGCCCACCGCGCGACCCGGGGGCACACGGGGAAGGTACCGCTCGGTTGCCTGGTGTGGGCGGGACGACCTCGTCCCGCACCCTGAGTTTCCACACCCGCCTCACACGGGGCGAGGTCGCCCGGCCACACAAACCGAAGAAGGGAGCCTCAGTGCGTGCAGGTGCAGGCGTACTCGGCGAGTTTGCACTCGCCGCAGGGGGCGAGATTGAGGTCGATCCGGAAGTTCTGGGGGCGGGCTTCCGCGTTTTCGCGGATCTGCACGACCACACGATAGGTTTCTCCCGGAGAGGGGAGGGCGGCCGTGGAGACGAAACCGGTGGCGGTCCGGGTCAGGGCGAGGGGCGTCCGCCCGGATTTCGGTTCCGCCGTGACGGCGACCACCCGCGTTCCCGGTGCGACCGGCTGGCGTTGGGAATCGAGGAAGGTGATCTCGATGCGGCGCTCGGGAGTGACCAGGAACTCCGCGGCGAGCGGGCTCGACTCGAGCAGGCGTCCGCCCCGGGGACCGCCGGTGGACTTGTCGGCGCCGCACGCGAGGGCGGCGGAGAGAAGGAACAGGGGAAGGAGCAGGCAGTTTTTCATAGGGAAACTCGGGTGGAAGGGGCGCGCCGCTCCGCGCGGGACTCGATCCAGTCGTAGAGCACCGGCAGCACGATGAGCGTGAGGAAGGTCGAGGTGACGATGCCGCCGATCACGACCGTCGCGATTGGGCGCTGCACCTCGGCACCGGCGCCGCTGGATACGGCCATCGGCACGAAACCGAGCGACGCCACCAGCGCGGTCATCAGCTTGGGTCGCAGGCGGGTAAGGGTGCCTTCGACCACCGCGGTGCGCAGGGACCGGCCGCCGGCGCGCAGCTGGTTGATGAAGCTGATCAGCATGATGCCGTTCAGCACCGCGATGCCGGAAAGCGCGATGAAACCGACCGCGGCGGAGATGGTGAACGGCAGGCCGCGCAGCCACAGGGCGGCGACACCGCCGGTGGCGGCGAGGGGCACGGAGACGAAGATCAACGCGGCCTGGCGGGCGCGGCCGAAGCTGGCGTACGTGAGGGCGAAGATGAGCGCCAGGGTTGCCGGCACGACAAGCGCCAGGCGGGCCCGCGCCGCCTCGAGGTTCTCGAATTGCCCGCCGAACTCGAAGGTGTAGCCCGGGGGCAGGGGGAGCCCGGCGCGAAGGCGGGCGGTCGCCTCGGCCACAAAGCCGGCGGTGTCGCGCCCGCGCACGTTGATCAGGATGGTCACGCGCCGCCGCCCTCCCTCGCGCGTGATCGTGCCGACGCGATCGACGACATTGAGCTCGGCCAGGCGCCCGAGCGGCACCTGCACCCCGTCGTTCTCCTCGGTGCGGACGGGCAAATGGCGGAGCGCGGCGAGATCGACCCGGTGGGCTTCGGGAAGCCGGACCACGATGGGAAGGCGCCGGCCGCCCTCGATCAGGGCGCCGGCCTCCTCCCCGCCGAGGGCGGTGGCCACGACGCCGTTGATTTCGTCGGCGTGCAGATTGAGCCCCTGAAGGGCGTCGCGGCGCGCGGTGACCTCGAGCATGGGGAGCCGGCCAAGGGCGTCGAACTCGATGTCGCCGCCGCCCGCGACGGTGCGGAGAAGGGTGCGGGCCTCGCCGGCGAGCCGCTCGAGCTCCGCGAAGTCCTCGCCGAAGATCTTGAGGGAGAGGTCGGCGCGGGCGCCCGCCATGATTTCGTTGAATCGGAGCTGGACCGGCTGGGTGAAGAGGTAGGCCTGGCCGGGGATGGTGGCGGTGAGCTCGCGCCGGATGAGCTCGATCAACTCGGCCTTGGTGGCGGGGCGCCCGTCGATGCGGCGCCAGGTCTCCGGCGGATGGAGGAAGACGTAGGTGTCAGAGGTGTTCGGCCCCATGGGATCCATCGCGATTTCCGCGGTGCCCAGGCGGGCGAAAAGGTGGCGGATCTCGGGGAACTTCTCGCGCAACAGGCGTTCCGTGCGGCGCTGCAGATCGATGGAGGCCTCGAGGCCGACACTGTTGCCGCGGATCATCTGGATCGCGAGGGCGCCTTCATCGAGCTGGGGGATGAACTCGGCGCCGAGTCGGGTGAACAGCCACGCCGAACCGGCGAAAAGAAGCAGCGCGGCGGCGACCACCAGCACCCGGGCGCGCAGCGCGGCGGCCAGCAGCGGGGTGTAGGCCGCTTTGACCACTCGCACCAGCCAGCCGTCGTGCTCGTCGATGCGGCCCCTGAGCATCCAGGTGCACAGGACCGGCATGAGGGTGAGCGCGAGTGCCAGCGCGCCGCCGAGGGCGAGCATCACGGCGATGGCCATCGGGCGGAACATCTTCCCCTCGATCCCGGTGAGCGCGAGGATGGGGACGTAGACGAGGGTGATGATCAGGACGCCGAAGAACATGGGCCGGGCGACCTCGTGCGCCGCCGCCCGGACGACCGCGAGGCGGTCGGCTCCCGCCAACGGGCGCCCCTCCGCCTGCTGGCGCTCGCCGAGCCGCCGGAGGATGTTTTCCACCATCACGATGGCGCCATCGACGATCAGGCCGAAATCGATCGCGCCAAGGCTCATCAGGTTGGCGCTCAGGCGGCCCTGGGCCATGCCGGTGAGGAGAAAGAGAAACGCCAGCGGGATCGCGAGCGTGACAATCAGCGCCGCCCGCCAATGGCCCAGCAGTGCGAACAACACCGCCGCGACGAGGACGGCTCCCTCGAGCAGATTGTCGCGCACCGTGCGGATGGTTGCGTGCACGAGATCCGAACGATCATAGGCGACCCGGATCTCCACGCCCGGGGGCAACTTTTCGCCGATGACGCGCAGCTGGGCAGTCACCGCCTGGGCGACCCGCCGGCTGTTCTCGCCGGCCAGCATGATGGCGGCGCCGGTCACGGTTTCCTCGCCATCCTCGGTCGAGGCCCCGGTGCGGGTCGCGGACCCGAGGGTCACCCGGGCGAGGTCGCCGACGAGCAGGGGCCGGGCGGCCCCGGGAAACTTGACGGGCAGCTGCGCGACCTCGGCGGCGGAGCGCACCCGGGTGTCGGACCGCACCACGATGGCTTCCCCACCCAGCTCGAGGACGCCTCCGCCCGCGTTTTCAGTGCTCTTGCGGACGATGGCGACCAGCTGGGCGAAGCTCACGCCGGCCTCGGCGAGCCGGGCCGGATCGGGTTCGACGACGATTTGCTTTTCGTGTCCGCCGATGGCGTTGACCTCCGCCAGGCCCGGGGTGGCGCGCAGCCGCGGCTTGATCTGGAAATCGTGGATGAGCCGGAGCTGGCGCAGTTGCTCGACCCGGTCGGCGGGCCGGTTCGCGGCGTCGGCCCGGTAACGCACCGTGTAGTAGACGATTTCGCCGAGCCCGGTGCTGATGGGAGCCAGGACGGGGCTGACCCCGGCGGGCAGGTGATCCCGCGCGACCGCCAGGCGCTCGGCGACGAGCTGGCGGAGCCGGTACAGGTCCACGCCGTCCTCGAAGGTCATCGTGATCTGCGACAGCCCGAACTTCGACAACGAGCGCATCTCGACCATGCCGGGCAGGCCGGCGATCTCCGCCTCGATGGGCACCGTGACGAGGGTTTCGATTTCGTCCGGGGCGAGCGCGCGGACCGCGGTGTTGATCTGCACCTGCGGGCTGGTGATGTCCGGCACGGCGTCGATCGGCACACGGGCCGCGGACCAGATGCCAGCCGCCGCGAGGAGAAGGGCGGCGAAGGCGATCAAGGCGCGTCGCCGCAGAGAGAACTCAATCAGGCGTGCGAGCATCAGTGGCCCTCGGTGCAGCTGACTCCGCCGTTGACCGCCTGGATTTCCGCGAGCCAGAGGGCGCGGACTCCCTGGACGACGACCGTGTCGCCGTCATACAGGCCGTCCTTCACCGCGAGCCAGGTGCCGTCGGATCCGGCGATCGTGATCGGCGTGCGGAGAAACCAGCCGCCGTTCGCGACAAAGACAAAGTCGCCCTTGGCCGTCCGCAGCCGGGCGGAATCGGGAATCACGGTGGCGCCGCGGATCGAGCCCAGATCCCGGGTGCCCACCTCGGCGGTTTGGAGACCGATGAAGGCGGCGGCCGCGGCGCTGAGCTGCAGGCCGCGGCCCGCCTTGTAGTGGGAGGCTGGTGGTGGTTCGGGTGCAGCGAGGACCGGCGAGGGATGGGCCGAAGAGCGGTGGCAGGCGGAAAGGAGCAGCGCGCCGAGGAGGGAGGCGAGGCACACGCCGGCAGCCACCGTTTTCCGGAAGGAGACTCGCGGGGAAGCGTGCGTCTTCATGGTTCGGCGGTGACTGGTTCGAAATCCAGCCCGGTGAGGTGTTGCAGGTGCAGGCCGGACTCGAGGGCCGCGCGCTGCGAATCGAGCATGGCCTCGATCGCGTCGAGGTAGCGGTTTTGCAGTTCGACGTAGGTGCCGATGGGGACGGCGCCGAGACGGTAGTGGCGGTCGGCGGCGGCCGCGGCCTCGCGAAAGGCGTTGGCGGCACCGGGGGGCCAGCGCCGGATCTCCGCCAGGCGGGTGGAGAAGGCGTGCGCGGTGGTGAGGACGTCGCGCGTGAGTTCACGTTCCGCCGCGGCGAGGGCGGCCTCCGCCTGCCGGCGGCGGGCATCCGCCACCTCGATCGCGCCGCGGGTGCGAGGGCCGGCCGGCAGCGGCACGCTGAGCCCCACGCCCACCGTGGTTTCGCGATCACCTGCGGTTTCGCGGGAGGCAAAGGGCCGCACGGTGAGGGCGGGAGTGCGTTCCCGGCGGGCGAGCAACAAGGAAGTGTCCTGCTGGGCGAGTTCGAGGCGCCGGGTCTGGAACTCGAAGTTGCGCTCACGGGCGGAGGCGAGGAGTTCCGCGATGGGAGGGGCGTCGCGGAACGCGAGCGCCGGGCGCGAAAGCCGCAGCGGGGTATCGGCCGGCAGGCCCCGCAGTTGATTCAGTTCCACCAGGGCGGCGTGCAGCGCGAGGTCGGCGTCGACCGCCCGCCGCTGGAGCACGAGTTCCGCGGCTTCGATGATGCGGGTCTCGAGCTGGGGGGTGAGTCCGGCGGGTTCGCGGGCCAGGAAGATCTCCTTGAGGGCCGAGAACCGGTCGGCGACCTCGCGGATGGCAGCGGCGCGCGCGTCGGCCGACGACAGTCCGAAGGCGAGGGTCTGCGCGCGGGCGGCCAGGGCGCGGCGGAAACGCGCGAGGCCGAGTTCCGCGAGTTCGACCTGCTGGTTGGCGAGGGCCTTGCGCAACGCGGCCCTCCCCGGCCACTCGAAGGTCTGCGCGAGGGACAGGCTCCAGGTGGTGCCTTCACCGGCCAGGGCCCCGGAGACATCGCGGGAGCGCTTGCGGCCGATCTCGACGGACAACTCGGGGTCGGGTCGCGCGGCGGCGAACTTGCGGGCCGCCCGCACGGCGTCGAGTTCGGCGACGTACCAGGCGAGTTCCGGGTGCCCGGCGACGATGTCGGCGACCAGGGTGGCGGGTGAAACCGGAGCGGCGGCGGGTTCGGCCCCGGGAACCGGAACCGCAATGAGGAGGAAGATTGAGACGAAAAAAGGCGACTTCATGACGGGCAGTCGGGCGGCGGCAGGCCGCAGGTTGGCGGACAGGATCCGGCGCCCTTGGGGCGCCGGCTGGACCAGGCGGGTTCCCACGGGAACCCGGGGGCATGAAGCAGCCTACGGAGCCTGCGGCGACAACGGCGCCGGGGCGAAGAGGCAGAGCGGATGAACCAAATCGGGCGGGGCGGCGGTGGCCGGCGCGACGCCCGATTTTTCCAACGGCGGGAGCGACGCACCCGGAGT
This sequence comes from Verrucomicrobiota bacterium, assembly GCA_016222805.1. GTDB lineage: Bacteria > Verrucomicrobiota > Verrucomicrobiia > Opitutales > Opitutaceae > ER46. The sequence continues at coordinate 300,585 of JACRQG010000007.1, forward strand.
GGCAGGGATCAAATCACCCCAGCCCGCGCAGAGTCCGGGCGCCTTGAGCGTGACGGGGCTGGAGGTCGTAAACTCGCCTTCCACCACGTCGCAGGCATCATCGACGCAGCCATGATCCGCGATCGGCACGGTCGGACCGGGTCCGGCTTGGCAGCATTCGAGATCGCTGAGGAATCCCGCCGCCTCCAGCCGGCAATGCAGCAAGGCCGGCAGCCAGCAGGCGAGCAGGACCAGGGTGGCAAGGCGGCGGACGGCGTTCACGTGCGGCGAATGAGTCCGGCGCCAGGGGGATTGTCAACGCGCCGCGCGCCACGTCAGGACCCGCGCCGTGCCGCGACCGGGGGCCGACGATGTGACGGCCTGCTTGCGCGGACGGAGTCCGGAGCCCAGCATCCGTCACTGTGTTAAATTTTCGACCACGTCTTCTGGAGTGCCTGAAGGACTATTCGCGTGAGCGATTCATGACCGATTTGCTCGCGGGGATTACGGTCGGCATCGTGGCGCTGCCGCTGGCGATCGGCTTGGGCATCGCGTCCGGCGTAACTCCCGGGGCGGGCATCTACACCGCGATTATCGGCGGTTTCATCGTCTCGGCACTCGGCGGCTCCCGCGTCCAGATCGGCGGGCCGGCGGGGGCCTTCGTGGGCCTGGTCTACGCCATCATCGCCCAGTACGGGCTGCCGAATCTCCTCATCTGCACGGCCATGGCGGGGGTGTGCCTGTTCCTGCTGGGGGCGTTGCGGTTGGGCACCCTGATCAAGTACATTCCTCACCCCGTGACCACGGGTTTCACCTGCGGAATCGCGATCACGATCATCCTTTCGCAGGTCAAGGACTTCCTCGGCATCGAGGGGCCGGCGTGGCCGGCGGAGTTCTTTCACAAGCTCGCCGCGCTGGGGCATGGCCTCGGCGGAACCAGCTACGCCACGGTGGCGATCGGCGCCGGGGCCATCTTGATCATCAAGTTCTGGCCGGCGCGCTGGGCGCGCTTCGTGCCCGGTTCGATGGTCGCGATCGTCGCCGGCACGGTGATTGTGCAGCTCTTCCGGCTTCCGGTCGCGACGATCAGCAGCCGTTTCGGCGCGGACTCGTTTCCCAGCGGGCTGCCGACCTTCACCGCACCACCGATCGACTGGCACAACCTCGGGGACCTGGTGCGCCCAGCCCTGGCGATCACGCTGCTCGGCGCGATCGAGTCGTTGTTGTCCGCGGTGGTGGCGGACGGCATGATCGACGACCGGCACGATTCGAACCAGGAACTGATGGCGCAGGGGGTGGCGAACTTCGTCGTGCCTTTCTTCGGCGGGATTCCGGTGACGGGGGTGATTGCGCGGACGGCCACCAATGTGCGCGGCGGGGCGCGTACCCCGGTGGCGGGGATCACGCATGCGGTGGCACTCCTCCTGGTGGTGCTGCTGGCGGCGCCGCTCGCCGGATACATCCCGCTCACGGTGCTGTGCGGCGTGCTGATCATGGTCGCCCTGCGCATGGGCGACTGGGAGGAGTTCCGCATCCTGCACCGGCACACCAAGAGCGATGCGGCGGTGTTTGTGGTCACGTTTGTCCTGACGGTGATCTTCGATCTGACCGTGGCGGTCGAGGTGGGCATGATCCTGGCGGCGGGGCTCTTCATCAAGCGGGTGACCGACACGACCCACGTGACGGCGCTGGACGAGACGGGCGCTCCGGGGCAGGGGCACGAGCCGGTGCGCGATTTGCCGTCCGGCGTGCTGGTCTACCGCGTGTTCGGGGCGCTGCTCTTCGGCGCGGCCGACAAGCTGGACAGCGTCCTCCGCCGGGCCGGCAGCGACACGCGGGTCGTGATCCTGCATGTCGCCGCCGTGACTGCGCTCGACGCCACGGCGCTGAATGCCCTCGAGACCCTGCACGAGAAGCTGCGGCACCACAAGAAGCACCTCATCCTCTGCGGGCCGCACACCCAGCCGTATGCGCTGATGGATCGGTCGGGCTTCCTCGATCGTGTGGGGGCCGACAACATCGCGGCCGATCTCGACTCGGCCGTCGCGCGGGCGCGGGATCTGGTGGCGATGCCGCGTCACACCCGCTCGCCGCTGCCCACCGCGGGTTGACGGGGTAGCGACCGGCTCAGGCCGGGCTGATTCCGAGCCCGGCCTGCACGGCCCGCGCCAGCCGCTGGCCGGCGGCGAGGCAGTTGGCGAGGGAGATGCCGTCGCGGCAGTTGCCGCCGAGGTACACGCCCGGAGCCGCGGCCTCGACCGCCAGCATGATGTCCTTGAAGCGTTGATACCCGACGGTGTACTGCGGGATGGCCCGCGGCCAGCGCTGGATCCGGGTGAAGACCGGTTCCCCCCGGGCGCCGAGCAGGCGGCCGAGTTCCCCGCGGACGACGTCCAGGAGGGCGCTGTCGTCCAGCCGGGCGGCCTCCGGATCGCGCATCCCGCCCACAAACGTGGTCAGGGCGACGTGGCCGGCGGGGGCGCGACCGGGAAAGAGCGTGCTGGAGAACAGCGTGCCCAGGATGCGGCCGCGCTCCACCTCGGGCATCAGGGCGCCGAAACCGTCGAGGGCATGGGCCACCTGCTCCCGGCGGTAGCCGGTGAAGACCGAGGCGACCGGCGGGTGCAAGATCTCGCGCAGTTCGGGCAGACGCGACGCGGCTGGCACGCCGGCAATGGGGAGTTCCGCCAGGGCGTCCGCGGGCAGCGCGCAGACGACGGCGTCGCAGGCGAACTCGGCGGTCTGCCCGCCCTCCTCGACATCGAGAGCCCAGGCCGTCCCGGTGCGGCGTACCTGCCGGACGTGGGCCTGCAGGTGCACGGCCGGGCCGAGCCGGGCGCCGAGGGTGCTGGGAATCTCCCCGAGGCCCTCGGGAAAGGAGAAGATGCGACCCTTCGGGCCACCGCTCGTGTTGCGGCGTTTCAGAGCCCCGCGGATCAGGGACCCGTGCTCCTGTTCCAGGGCGAACAGCTTGGGAAACGCGTGCGGCACGGACAGCAGGCGCGGGTTCCCGGCATAGACGCCGGCGACGAACGGGTTGATCGCGTAGTCGAGGAACTCCGGTCCCAGGCGCCGCACCACGAAATCCGCCACCGTTTCCTCGGCCTGCGGCGGGCTGGGGGCCCGCCACGGCTCGCCCAGCAGACGCAGCTTGGCGCCGAGTGAGAAGAGCGGCGTGCCGATGAAGCCGAGGGGCGAGGTGGGCATCGCGACCAGGCGTCCGCCGCGGACGATGTACCGCTGCTTCGCCTCCGGGGCGGCATAGAGCCGGCGCGGCCCGAGGCCGGCGTCGTCGATGAAGGCTGCGACCTCGGCGGAGCCTTCCAGCAGGGAATTGGGACCGATCTCGTGCAGCCAGCCGTCCGTCCGGACCGCCCCGACGACGCCGCCCGGGCGGCTGGCGCGCTCGAACACGACCGGGTGCAACCCGGCCCGATGCAGGTGCCACGCGGCCGTCAGGCCGGTGACCCCGCCGCCGACGATGGCGATGCGCGCGGAGGAAGGGGAGCGAATCATGCGCGACGTTCTATGCGCCGTCGTCGACGATTTTGAAGACAATTGGTACCTGCATCCGCGTATTGACCTTCCGGCCATTCCGGATCCCTGGGCGGAATTTCCACCGGGCCACCCCCGTGCAGGCGGCCTCGTCGAAGCCCGGATGGCTGCTTTCGATGACGAAGGGCTGGTGGACCCGGCCCTCGGTATCCACCACGAATTCCACGCGCACCCGGCCCTGGATGGCCTCGCGCTTCAGGTTGAAGGGAAAAACCGGGGCCGGCTGCACGACGGGCTCCGGCGGCCGGTCGAGATCCGCGAGGTTGAAGATGGTTCCGATCCGCTGCCGCAGGTCGACACCCCGGCTGATGTGTTCGGGGATGATCCGGATCTTGGAATCCCGCAGGTCGGGACGCTCGATCAAGGTCGAGACGTCGAGCGCCTGCACGAAGTCGTCCGGGCGGGCGAGCGCGGGAAGGTCGGCCTGCATGGGCACCGGCGGGGCGAGATCAACGACCGGCTCGGAGGGATCGCGTGGAGTCGGATCTGGCTCCTCCTCGAGTTCCTTGAGTTGCGGCGGGAGGGCGATGGCGATCCACTCGGTGACCGCGGCGGTCCGCGGAGGCGGCGGGGCGCGCTTGATTCCGAAGAGCACCGCCAGGTGCAGACCCGCGGAAATCACCATGGCGAGGGTCAGCATCGGACGCGAGCGGTGGAGGCAGACGTAGCGCCAGGAATCCCGGCGGACGGACAGGGGATCGCGAACTGGCTTCCGTATCCCCGCGGGAACCGGAAGAACCGATTCGGCATGAAGCGGGTAACCGTATGCCATGGGTTAATCTCCGCCCGGAAGGGCGAAGATACCTCGCATCGGTTGGCGGAGGCTGCGCATGGGTTGCAGGAGGGGGCGCTTGCGCAAGTCCCGACCAGAAAAAGCCAATCGGCGCGGAGCCGCGGAGGCGTTGTCTTCTGCTAGGGTCGCAGGCCCCGCAAACCAGCTTCCGCTGGCCCCTACCCGCATGAAGACGGTACTTGCGCCGATCGATTTTTCCGACGTCTCCGACCAGGTCGTGGCGGCAGCGGTCGAACTCGCTTGCGGCGTCGAGGGCCGGCTGGTCCTGCTGCACGTCACCCTGCCCCAGCCGCGCCTGGGTGGTGATGCGGCTCTCGCGGAGTCCGGGGCCGAGTTCGCGAGTCTGGCGGAGGGCGACGCGCACCGCCGCCTGCACCAACTGCAGGAGGAACTGCGGGCGCGCGGCGTGGCGGCACACGCGGTGCTCCGCACCGGGCCGCCGGGCGAGTGCATCACCCACCAGGCGGAGCGCCTGGCGGCGGATTACATCGTGATGGGGTCTCACGGGCACACGGCGTTTTACGACCTCATCGTGGGCAGCACGACCACGCGCGTGCTGCAGGAGGCGCGATGCCGGGTGATGGTGGTCACCCCTGGCTGCCGGTCCCGGCGTCACCGGAGCGGATCCTGAGCCCTGCCCGTGGATTGGGCGCCCATTAGGTCCGGGCGTGGCCCGGAGGAATGGCCCTGGGTATGAGGCCGGTGAAAGGCCGGGCAAATAATGCATATCTCTTCGCAGTGAATGCGCAGGTTCCACTCTTTCTCCGCCCTCTGCGCCGGCGCACAATGGGACGGAATACCTACCGCCATGCCCGAATCCTGGAAGTCCCGTGCAGTGTCGGCCGCTGAAGTGGTCTCCGCCATCCGGAGCAACACGAATATCTTCGTTCACGGGGCCTGCGCCACGCCGGCGCCCCTCCTGGAGGCGCTCTGCCTGCGGCAGGACCTGGAGGATGTGCGGTTGTACCACCTGCACACCTCTGGTCCGGCGCCGTTTGCCGCCCGCGGCCGGGAGAAGGAGTTTCGTTCGGTGTCGCTCTTCACCGGCGGCCCGCTGCGGGCCGCGGTGGGGGAAAACCGGGCCGACTTCGTGCCCATCTTTCTCTCGGACATCCCCGGCCTGTTCCTGTCCGGCAGCGTGCCGCTGGACGCCGCGGTGGTGCAGGTCTCGCCGCCGGACCGCCACGGGATGTGTTCGCTCGGCACCTCGTGCGATGCGGCCAAGGCGGCCACCGAGATGGCGCGGGTCGTGATCGCGGAAATCAACGAGCAGATGCCGCGCACGCACGGCAACAACGTGCTGCCGTTCGACCGGATTCACGCCTTCATCGCCACGGACCGGGCCCTGTTCGAGCACCATCCGGAGCCGGAAACGGCCGTGGAGGCGCGGATCGGTGAGCTGGTGGCGGGTCTGGTCGAGGACGGCTCCACGCTGCAGATGGGCATCGGCGGCATCCCGGATGCGGTGCTGTCGCGGCTGCACCACAAGAAGGACCTCGGGATCCACACCGAGATGTTCTCGGATCGGATTGTGGATCTGGTCGAGTCGGGGGCGGTGACCAACCGGCTCAAGGCCGTTGGCGTGGGGCGGATCGTGACGAGCTTCATCAACGGCACGCGCCGGCTCTTCGATTTCGTCAACGACAACCCGCTGGTCGCCTTCTACCCGTGTGACTGGACGAACGACACCGCGGTCATCCGCAAGAACCCCAAGGTCGTCGCGATCAACTCGGCCATCCAGGTCGACCTGTCCGGGCAGGTGTGCGCCGACTCGATCGGGCACCGGGTCTTCTCCGGCATCGGCGGGCAGATGGACTTCATCCGGGGCGCCGCGCTCTCGAAGGGGGGCAAGCCGGTGATTGCGCTGCCGTCGACGGCCGCGGGCGGGAAGATCTCCCGCCTGGTGGCGCAGCTCAACCCGGGGGCGGGGGTGGTGACCACGCGGGGTCATGTGCATTGGGTCGTCACCGAGTTTGGCGCGGTGAACCTGCATGGAAAATCGTTGCGGGAACGCGCCGAGATGCTCATCTCGATCGCGCACCCGGACTTTCGCGCCGAACTCCGCCGCGAGATTGCGTCGGTGCGGTATTTCCCGGCCAAGACCTAGCCCGGTTGTTCATCGTGAAGATGCATCGCTCCCGAGAGAAACCCGCCCGTCCCTCCGGCGGGCCGGCGACGCCGCGGGCGTGCGCCGGCCGGGCGGGTGGCGGCTGCCTCCGGGGTCGCACGGGAGTCGCGGGCTGAGACGATTGTCCCACCGATGTTCACGCCGACCGGCCATCCTCCCGCCAGCCCTCCGCCCGCCGTTCCCGGGAAGATCTCCGCGCAGCAGAGTCGGACGCTGGTCAACCAGCTGCGGCGATCCCAGATGTTTCGCGATTACGAGCAGGCGTTTCGGGAGACCACCGGGTTTCCGATCACCCTGCGGCCGGTCGAGGCCTTCGATCTGCCGCACCACGGGGATCCCAACGAGGCGCCGTTCTGCTCCCTGATGGCGCGATCGAACCACTCGTGCGCCGCCTGCCTCCAGTTGCAGCGGCGCGTCGAGGAGGAGGCGCGGCTGGAGCCGCGGACGCTGAAGTGCTTCGCCGGCATGTGCGATTCGGCGGTACCGGTGCGGGTGGGCGACAACCTCGTGGCGTTTCTCCAGACCGGGCAGATCATGCTGCACGCGCCGCGCCAGTCGGAATTCACGCGGGCGACCCGCGAGCTCCTGAAGTTCGGCGCCGAGATCGACCTGAAGCAGGCGCAGGAGGCGTATTTCCAGACGCGCGTGGTGACAAAGAAGCACTACGAGTCGATCCTGCGGCTGCTGGCGATCTTCGCCCAGCACCTCTCGGCGGTCAGCAACCAGCTCATGGTGCAGGGCGCGGCCGCCGAACCGCCGGCCATCGCCAAGGCCCGCGTGCTCATCGCCGAGCGGCATGCGGACGAGATCTCGCTCAGCGAGGTGGCCCAGGCGGTGAACATGAGCGCGTTTTATTTCTGCAAGAGCTTCAAGAAGGCGACCGGCATGACCTTTACCGACTACCTGGCACGGGTGCGGGTCGAGAAGGTGAAGAACCTGCTGCTCAACCCCCACAAGCGGGTCAGTGAGGCCGCCTACGAGGCCGGCTTCCAGTCGCTCTCGCAGTTCAACCGGGTCTTCCGCCGGGTGGCGGGCGAGTCGCCCTCGGTGTACCGGGAGCGCCTGCACGGGGCGGCGGCCCGGTAGGCGGCCGGGACTTGACCGGGATCAAGGCGGAAGGGTTGATGGATGTGGTACGCATGGACGTGCCGCCCACCCCTTTTCCCCGCCTTCCCCTGATGTCCCCGCGATCCCCCTTTTCCGTCCGGCGCCTGGGCGCCGGGCTGCTTCCCGTTGTCTTGAGCCTGATCCTGCCGGCGGGGCGCGCCCAGGGAGTGCCGGAGTACGAAAAGCCGCCGGTGAGCTACTCGGAGACGGCCCCGGCGGACGGGATCGCGCGGCTGCAGCGGCGGCTCGCGGCCGGCGAGCTGGTCCTGCGCGGGAGCGAGCGCGAGGTCCTGGCGGCCCTGCTGCGGGAGCTGCGGGTGCCGGTGGCCAGCCAGGTGGTGGTGTTCTCGAAGACCAGCCTGCAGCGGGGCCGGATCCGGCCGCAGCGGCCGCGGGTGCTCTATTTTTCGGATACGACCTATGTCGGCTGGGTGCCGGGCGGGCTGATCGAGCTCACGGCCGTCGACCCGCAGCTCGGGCCGGTGTTTTACGCCTTCGACCTGCCCGCGCTGGCGCACGGACCGGCGAAGATCGCGCGCGACGGGGAGTGCCTGAGCTGCCACGGCGGGAGTTTCGTGCGGGACGTGCCCGGGGTGTTCGTGCGCTCCGTGTTCCCGGCGGAGACGGGCGAGCCGCTCCTGCGCTTCGGCACCCAGGTGGTCGACGACCAGACCCCGTTCACCGACCGCTGGGGCGGGTGGTACGTCACCGGCTACCACGGCGCGACACCCCACCGCGGCAACGCCTTTGCCGCCGAGGTCGAGGGGCAACTGCGGTTCGAGCCCGCCACGGTCCGCCCGGATGAACTGTCGGCGTTCTTCGATCCCGGTCCCTACCTGGCCCCGACCAGCGACGTGGTGGCGCTCCTCGTGCTCGAACACCAGACGGCGGTGCAGAACGCGCTGACGCGGGCGGCCTTCGCGGCCCGGAAGATGATCGCCTACCAGCGCGGACTGCAGAAGCACTTCAAGGAGGCGGAGACCGACGAGCCCGTGTACGACAGCGTGAAGAGCGTCTTCCAGGGAGTGGTGCAGGACGTGGTCGACCGGCTGCTCCTGCGGAACGAGGCGCGGCTTCCGGAGGGCATCACCGGCGACCCGGCGTTCCGGGAGGCCTTCGCCGGCGGTTCGCACCGCACCGCCGGCGGTCGATCGTTGCGCGAGCTGGATCTCCAGGGCCGGCTGTTCGTCCACCGGTGCAGCTACCTGATTTACTCCGAGATGTTCGCGGCGCTGCCCGAGCCGCTGCTGGCCCGGATCTTCGCGCGGCTCCGCGCCGCCCTCGAGAGCACCGATCCGAAGGATCGTTACGCTTACCTGCCGGCGGAGGAGCGGCAGCGCGTCCTCGCGATCCTGCGCGAAACCCATCCGGAGGCCGCGCGGCGGTGGGGCGGGGCGGCGCCGGTCAGAAGACCAGACGGTCCATGAGCAGCGCGATCAGGATCACCGGCAGGTAGACAAGCGAGGCGCCGAAGAGCCGGCCCGCGGCCTCGTCGCGCGCGCCCGGGGCGCGGAGGAAGCGCGCCGCGGCGCGCCCGAACAGCAACCCGGCCGGCAGCGCGCCCGCCAGGTAGATCGGGCCGCCGGCCCCGAGCGGCACCGGGAGGAGCGAGGCCGCGAGCAGCGCCACCGTGTATCTAAAAGACCATGCCGCGGTGCGGGCGCCGGTCGGGTCGACCGCCGGCAGCAGGGCGAATCCGGCCGCGCGGTAGTCCCGGCGGTGCCGCCAGCCCAGGGCGAAGAAGTGCGGCAGCTGCCAGCACCAGAGCAGCGCGGCGAGGGCGACGGCCGGAGGCGACCAGGGGTCGCCGGCGGCGGCGCCACCCAGCAGGGCCGGCAACGCCCCGGAGACCGCCCCGACCTCGGTGGCCCAGCGCGTCCGCCGCTTCAGCGGCGTGTAGACGATCGTGTAGATCGCGATCGTGGCGGCGGCCAGGAGCGCGGCGGCGGCGTTGACCCCGGCCGCGAGCACCGCCACGCCGCCGGTGCCGAGCAGCAGGCCCGCCGTCCGCGCGGCCTCCGCGGTGAGTTCGCCGCGGGGGAGGGGGCGGTCGCGGGTGCGCCGCATGCGGGCGTCGGGTGCACGCTCGAGCCACTGGTTGAGGGCGAGCGCGCCGGCGGCGGCGGCCGCGGTGCCGATCGCGAGGAACAGGAACTCCGCGGGCCGCCAGCCGGGGCGGGCGGCGCCGTAGGCCGCGAGCGCGGTCAGCGTCGAGGCGGCGGCGAGGCGCGGCTTGACGAGGGCGAACCACGCGGCCGCGCGGAGGCGGGGCAGGGGAAGGGCGGGCGCCGGCGCCGCGGGGAGATGAACGAGCCCGGGGGGTGACGGTGGGGTGTCCATGCCGCGGTTATACGCCGCCGGCGGGGCGCGCGACAGCGTTTCCCCCGGAAGCCTTGACGTGGATCAAGGCGGTCGCAGCGGGAAGCGGCTAGAACCTCGCGCGCCCACTTCGCCATGCCCGCCACCGCCTTCCTCCCGTCCCCGCCTGCCGCCGTCCGCTGCCCAGCCGCGACCGGGGCGGCGGCCGCGGGCGCGGAGGTGGCCGGCCCGGCCGCGCGCCGCTGGGTGGGACTGGCCGTCGGCAGCCTGGTGATCGCGGGTCTCCTGTCGCTCTTTGTAGTCATAGGTCGGATACCGGTGATCTCCCGGGCGATCGCCGATCCGCTCTTCTTCAAGCGCTGCCTGGTGGTCCATGTCGACCTCGCGCTGGTGGTGTGGTTCTACGCGTTCCTGTCGGGCCTGGTGGCGCTGGGGCGCGCGCCGGGCGGCCGGCTGGCGCAGGCGGCCTTCGCCGGCGCGGTGGGCGGGGTCGGGGCCATGCTGGCGGGGGCGTTGATGCACGGGGCCGCGCCGGTGCTTGCGAACTACGTGCCGGTGATCGACCACCCCCTCTTTCTCGGCGGCCTGGCGGCGTTCTTCCTCGGCACCCTCTTCTTTCTGCTCGACGCCCTCGGGCGGCCGGCGGTGGCCGGGCCGGGGCGGCCCCCGGCCGACGCGGTCACCGGCTGGCAGGCCGCGGCCGTGGCCTATGTGCTGGCGGGCGCCACCTGGGTGGCGACCCGCGCCGCGCTCCCGGAGGGGCTGGAGACTTGGACCCGCTTCGAGTTCGCGGCGTGGGGCGCGGGCCATGTGCTGCAGGTCGCCAATGCCGCGGCGATGCTCGGGGTCTGGCTCTGGCTGCTGGAGCGCGCCGCGGGCCGGCCGGTGCTGTCGGCCCGGGCCGCCCGCGGGGTCTTCACGGTGCTGCTGGCCCCGCATTTCGCGATGCCGCTGCTGACCGCCCGCGGGGCCCTGCATCCGCTCTATCACGACGGGGCGACCCAGCTCATGCGCTGGGGCATCTTCCCGGTCGTCGCGGCGATGCTGATCCTCGGCGTGCGCCATCTCCGGCGCCCGGCCGGGCCGGCGCCCGCGGGGCTGGCCGCGCTGGCGCGGGCCGGTTTCGCCGCCAGCGCGGGCCTGACCGTCCTGGGCCTGGTCCTCGGTGCGTGTATCCGGAGTTCAACGACCCTCGTCCCGGCCCACTATCACGCCTCGCTCGGGGGGGTGACGGTGGCGTTCATGACCGCGGCCTACCTCGTGGCGGCGGCCATCCGCCCCGCGGGCGTGGGGCGACTGGCGGCGGCCGGCCGCCGTCAGCTGGTCTGGTTCGGCGCCGGCCAGTCGGTCTTCGCACTCGGGTTCGGCCTGGGTGGTCTCTACGGCTTGGGGCGGAAAGCGTATGCTGCGGAGCAGCAGGTGCGCTCCGCCGGAGAATACGCCGGGCTGGCCGTGATGGGGCTGGGCGGGCTGATCGCGACCGCCGCCGGGCTCTGGTTCCTTTTCCTGATCCTCCGCGAGATGCGCGGGTGGTGGGGGCGCGGGTCCGCGCCCGCCGCCGCGGCCCCGATCCTGTTTCCATGAACCACCAAACGAAAGAACCCCTGCTCAAACGGGTGCTCGACAACCCCTGGCTCCTCCTGGTCCTCGGCGTGCTGATTCCCTTCCTGTCCTACACCGCGTGGGGCTGGATCGAACTCGTCCTCGTGCAACCCGCCGCCCTGCCCTGAGGACCACCGCCATGAGCCTCTCGATTCCCGCCCGCGACTGGTACAAGGCCCCCGCCGGGGCCGAAAAGCTCTGGATCGGCCTTGCGCTGCTTTGGTGCTTCGTGATGAGCCTGATGATGCCGTACTGGCATTTCCGGGGAAAACAGAACTCCCGGGGCGAGGCTTATTCCGTGCAGCCGATGGATTTCTTCCAGCGCACGGAGAAGTTTGTCGCCGCGAACAAGGTCGGCGAGCGCGGCGGCGTGCCGATCGTCGAACCCGCCCCGGGCGGCGAGGCCTACCTCGTGGCGCGGATGTGGGCCTGGTACCCGATCCTGAAACTGCGGCAGGGCGAGACCTACCGGGTGCACCTCTCATCGCTGGACCTGCAGCACGGTTTCTCGCTCCAGCCCCTGAACATGAACTTCCAGGTGCTGCCCGGCTACGACCACGTGCTGACCCTCACCCCAACCTCCAAGGGGGAGTTCACGATCGTCTGCAATGAGTTTTGCGGCATCGGGCACGACAAGATGTTCGGAAAGATCCTCGTCGAATAACCGCCTCGGGAACCTCCCACCATGTCCTCCACCCTTACCGCCACCTTTCCCGCCTCCCCGGATCCCGCGGCGCGTGCGCTGACCCGCAAGTGCGACACCACGGGCCTGAACGTCTGCCTCGAGGCCGAGCGTTTCATCAAGTTCAACGCCGTCAGCGCGGTCGTCTTCCTGCTGATCGGCGGCATCGCCGCGCTGCTGCTCGCCCTCACCCGCTGGCAGGCCGTGCACCTGCTGCGGGTCGACTGGTTCTACCGCATCCTGACGCTGCACGGCCTGAACATGCTGATCTTCTGGATCCTCTTCTTCGAGGTGGCCGTGCTCTATTTCGCCTGCACGACTCCGCTGAACGCCCGGCTCTTCTCCGCCAAGGTGGCGTGGGCCGGCTTCGCCCAGATGGTCACCGGCGCGCTGATGGTGAACTACATCATCCTGAAAGGGCAGGCGGACGTGCTCATGACCAGCTACCTGCCGCTGCTGGCGCACCCGTTGTTCTACCTCGGGATCATCCTGGTGGCGACGGGCACACTCACCGGCGTCTTCAATTTCTTCGCCACCCTGTATGTTGCCCGGCGGGATCGCACCTATGAGGGATCGGTGCCGCTGGTGACGTTTGGCGCCACCGCCGCGGCGATCATCGCCGTCGTCACGCTGCTGCACGGGGCGATTGTGATGATCCCGACCTTCACGTTCTCGATGGGGTGGACGGCGCAGCCGGACCCGATGTGGTACCGGATGATCTGGTGGGGGCTCGGGCACCAGTCGCAGCAGGTGAACGTCTGCGCGATGGTGGCGGTCTGGTATCTCATCGCCCAGCTGGCCACCGGAGCCCGGCCGATCAACGAGACCGTCTGCCGCACGGCGTTCCTGCTCTATGTGCTCTTCATCAACATCGCGTCGGCGCACCACCTCCTGGTGGATCCGGCGGTCGGCGCCACCTGGAAGATCTGGAACACCTCCTACGCGATGTACCTCGCGGTCCTGGCCTCGATGATCCACGGCTTCACGGTGCCGGCCTCGGTCGAGCTGGCGATGCGGGAGAAGGGGCACACCAAGGGGCTCTTTGGCTGGGTCGTGGCGCTGCCCTGGCGCAACCCGGCGTTCGCCGGGGCGGTGCTGTCGGTGCTAATCTTCGGCTTCATCGGCGGGATTACGGGCGTCACGCTGGGCACGCAGCAGATCAACATCATCGCCCACAACACGCTCCGGATCACCGGGCACTTCCACGCCACCGTCGTGGGCGGCACGAGCCTGGCGTTCATGGCGCTGGCGTACTACGTCATTCCCCTGATCTTCCGCCGGGACTTCATCTGGCGACCGGCGGCGCGGATCCAGCCATGGCTGTTCGGCGGGGGCATCCTCCTCGTCTCGCTCGGGATGTCGTTCGCCGGTTCCATGGGGGTGCCGCGGCGGATCTACGACATCGATCAATCCGGCGCCTTTGGCGCGGCCGCCCACCTGATGCTCGGGGTGATGGGCCTGGGGGCCCTCGCCGCGGTCGCGGGCCTGCTGCTGTTTGTCCTGCTGTGCGTCGGCACGATCCTTGCAGGGGAGCGCAACGAGGGCCGGCCGATGGCGGACTGGGGAGTGGCTTCGACCCTGGCCGGCGCCCGCGAGGGTTCGCTCGCGGACGACCATTGGGCGGTGAAGGGCACGGTGGCGCTGACCGCTGTCTTCCTCGTGTGTTTCGCCGTCTACTACTTCGCGAACTGGAAGGCCCTGGCCGACGTCTGGCCGGTGCGCTGATCGTCCGCCTTTCCTCGCGCCATGGACGTGGTTGCACCCGCGGCAGACGCACCGTTCCGGGAACCGCCGGCTCCGGCCCCCGCCGGGGACGGCCGCGTGCGGCGGTTCTTCCTCGGCGCCGGCCTGCCCTGCTTTCTCTTCGCCGCCCTCACCGTGTACGAGCTGGTGCTCGGCGTGATCCTGCTGAGCCCGCCGGAGGCGGGGTGGTGGGGGGAATTCGCGCGGGAGTTCAAGGTGCGTTGTTTCAGCTATGATCCCCGCACCGGCGGGATGGAGTGGGCGGCGGTGGGGATGATGCTGCTCGAACCGGTGTTCGTCGCGGCGGTCGCCGCGGTGCTCTGGCGGCGGTCCCTGTCGCTCGCCCGCGGGCTCGCGGCCTGGCGGGCGGCGCTGGCCGGGGCGGTCGTGGCCGCCGCGGCCGTGGGCAGCGTGGTGGCGATCGGCGTGGGGTCGGTCGTGGAGGAGGTGCCGCCCTTCCCCGGAGCGCGCATCCGCACGAGCCTGCCGGCGCCGGAGTTTTCGCTGCCGGACCAGACGGGCCGGCCCTGCACCCTTGCGGAGCTGCGCGGCCGGATCGTGCTGGTCACGGGGATCTACGCCCAATGCTCGACGTCCTGTCCGCCGCTGCTGATCGAGACTCGGCGCCTGCTCGACTCGCTGCCGGCCGCCGTGCGCGCGCGGGTGAGCGTCCTCGCCTTCTCGCTCAATCCGGAGTACGATACCCGCGAGCAGATGGCCGCGGTGGCCGCGGGGTACGGGTTCTCGCATCCGGAATTCCGATACCTCAACGGGGCGCCCGCGGAAATGCACCCCCTGCTCGACCGATGGCAGTTTGCGCGCGTGCGCAACCCGCAGACCGGGGCGATCGATCACGCGAACCTTTTCCTCCTGCTCGATCCCGAGGGCCGCATCGCCTACCGCTTCAACCTCAATCCGCGCCACCAGGCGTGGCTGCGGGCCGCGATCCTGGACCTCGCGGGCCCGGCGCAGGAGGCGCCATGACCGGCGGCGTCGCGGCGGGGCCCGGGCGGAGCAAGCGCGCGCCGGCGGTCCCGCTGCCGATCCGGCCCCCGGCACCGGTACGCGGCGCGGGCGCCCTGGCGCGGGGAAACCGCGTCCTCGCCTGGTTGGATGGCTGGAGCGCGCGGTGGCTGCCGGCGGAATACAACCCGCTCGCCCAGGCCGGGGCCGCCGCCAACGTGGCGCTCCTGGTTGCGGTCGCCAGCGGGGTCCTGATGCTCCTCTGGTACTCCCCGAGCGTGCAGTTCGCGTATTCCTCGCTGGCCGCGGTGCAGGGGCGCTCCCTGGGGGGCGTGATGCGTTCGCTGCACCGCTACAGTTCCGATCTCACGATGCTGCTCCTGCTCGTGCACGCCGGCAGGGTGTTTTGCGCCGGCAAGTTCGCCGAGGCCCGCTGGCTGCCGTGGGTTTCCGGGATCGCGATGCTGGCGCTGGTCTGGTTCATCGGGTGGACGGGCTTCTGGCTGGTGTGGGACCAGCCGGCCCAGCAGGTGGCGGTCGCCTCCATGCGGCTGCTCGACGCCCTCCCGATCTTCGGCGAACCGCTCGGCCGGCTCTACGTCGCGGATCGCACCGTGCCCAGCCTGCTGTTCTTCGTCATCTTCTTTCTGCACATGCTGCTGCCGCTGGCGATCGCCCTCGGGCTGGCCGTGCACCTGGCGCGCCTCAGCCGCGGGCGGCTGCTGCCGCGGCGCGGCCTGGCGTGGGCGCTGGTCGGGGGGATGGTGCTCGCGGCCGTCGTCATCCCCGCGCCGCTCGATGCCCGGGCGGAGATGGCGGTGAAGGCCGAGACCCTCACGGTCGATGCCTGGTACCTCTGGCCGCTCGCACTCGGCCTGCGGTTCCAGTCTGCCGGACTGTGGATCGCCCTGGCCGGCGCGGTGGGGCTGGGCGCCCTGGTGCCGTGGGTGCTGGGCCGGCGGCGCCCGACGTCGACCTATCAGGCGCTGGTCGCGCCCGAACGCTGCCACGCCTGCACGCAGTGCGCCCAGGATTGTCCGTTCGACGCGATCCGGATGGTGGCGCGGACCGACGGCAAGCGTTTCCCCAACCAGGCGTGGGTCGATCCTGCGCGCTGTGTGGGCTGTGGCGTGTGTGGCGGTTCGTGCGACTCCGCCGGGATCGCGCTGACCTGGTTCGACACCCGGGTGGAGGAGCGCCGCATCGAAACGGCCGTGGAGGCCGCCGGCCGCGACGGCAAGCCACCGGCGGTGGCGCTCGTGGCGGAGGATCTCGTCGGTTCGGTCCCGATCCTGGAAGGCTACGAGGTGTTTCCCGTGCCGACGGCGAGTTGGGTGCGTCCCAGCCTGGTGGAGCGCCTCTGCAGTCTGGGTGCCCGGGCCGTGCTGGTGGTGCGCGACGCCTCGGCGGAGCCGTGGGCACGCGACGGAGGGCGCTGGGTGGAAGCCCGTTTCCTCGGGCAGCGGACCCCGGTCTTGCGGGCGCCAGCGGGTGACGGGCGCTGGGCCGTGGTGGAGTTTGACCCGGCGCGGAGCGAGGTCCTCGTGGCGGCGGCGCGGGAATTGAGGCAGGGGGTGCGGCCCGGGCCGCGCGGACACCGGCCCTGGGCGAGGGCAATGGCGGTGGTGGTCCTGACTGCGGTGATGGGAGTGGCGACCCTGGCGCCCAGCCACCTGCGGGTGAGCAACCCCGCGCCAGCCCGGCCCGAATTCGTGCTGTCGTTCAAGGCGTTTGGCGGCTGGCAGCAAATCACTCCGATCGATGCCGCCGCCGAGGCTGCGAAGCCGGTGCACATGCGCGGGCGGACCACGGAAAAACCGCACCGGTCGGATGTGGTCGTGCGCGTGACGATCGATGGCGTGACGGAAGTGCGGCGGTTTGCCGCCAAGGGCGTGTCCCGCGACGGGCCGGCCATCGGCGAGTGGCATCGGGAATGGGAGGTCGGGAACCACCGCGTCGCAGTGGAGATCGATGGCACCGGAGGAGAAGGACCGTTTCGCTGGGAGGGGACCCTGTTGGCGACGACGCGGCGACGCCAGGTCCTCACCTTCGAACCCGCCACTGGATTCAGGGTGGAGTGAGCGCCGTTGGTGTGCGTTTTTTGGTGTGCAGATCTTGAGGCGCGCTTAACGCGCCCACCGGGAGGTTTCAGAGGAGGAATGGCACGGAAAAAAGTGCCAATTGTGAAACGAGCGATGACATCGTGTAATAACCTGCCGCCACAGCCGGTGGGGGGTTGACGTGCCGCGGACCACAAGCCCTAGTGGTTGCCCTCGAACTTCGGCGCGGAAGCGGGGAGGTGGTTCCAGGCTCTCAGGGCACCGCGTCGCGCTCCCATCCCGATGTCTTCCAAGGCCTTCATCATCCCCAGCCACGGCGCCCACCGTGGGAGGTGGGGCGTGCCTGGGATGGCGGGGATGGCGCGCGGGGACTGAGCCGTCCGCGCTCTTTTCCGGCTCCTTCCGCACCCTCGGTTTTTGCGATTCCTATGCATTCCCCAGTCTCCGTCTCCGGCAAGTCCAACCCTGGCCAGCAGCATGTCCATCGGGTGCACGGCGCCCAACTGCTGGACCGCGCGATCGGCACCGAGGCTCGCATGGTCGTCAAACGCGACGGGAGCAGGGTGCGCTTCGACCTGAACAAGGTCACGCGGGCCATCGCGCTCGCCTTTCACGAGGTCCGGACCGACAACGCCCCGAATCCGTATCGCGACGACATCCTCGCGTGCTTCGGCCTGGAGAGCGAGGTGTTCATCGAGGTGACGCGCATCGCCGCCGGCGTCTCGCAGATGCTCGAGTTGTACTACCGCAACGGCAAGCATCCCTCGATCGAACAGGTGCAGGACGCGGTGGAAAAGGCGATCGCGGCCGCGGGACACTGGGAGGTGGCGCGGGCCTACATGCTGTACCGCGCCCGCCATTCCGAGCGGCGGCTGGTGCACTACTCGGACAGCGGCATGGCCGACTACATCGCGATGGCGAAGTACGCGCGCTACCGTCCCGAACTCGGCCGCCGCGAGATCTTCACCGAGGGTGTGGATCGCGTGCGCGACATGCACTTGGGCTTTTTCACCGGAAAGCTCGAGCGGTCGGTCCCGACAGTGCTGCCGGCCGACGTCGCGGAGCTGGCGGGGGCGCGGGCCGAGTTGCTGGCCAAGGCCCTCGGCGGACTGCGGCTGGACCAGATCATCACCGAGGCCTTCGCGCAGGTTTCCGCCAAGAAGGTCCTGCCGAGCATGCGGTCGATGCAGTTCGGCGGCGACGCGATTCTCAAGAACCACAGCCGGATGTTCAACTGCAGCTTCTCCAACGTGGATCGCGTGGAGTTCTTCCGGGAGTACTTCTTCCTGCTGCTCAGCGGCTGTGGCGTCGGTTTTTCGGTGCAGAAGCACCACGTGGCGATGCTGCCCGCGCTGCCGGCCCGCGCACCCGAACACGACCTGCCGGTCTGGCATTTCGATGTCAGCGACACCATCGAGGGCTGGTCCGATGCCGTCCACGCGCTCTTCCAGTCGTTCCTCGGCGGCAAGAAGATTGAGTTCAACTTCTCCGCCATCCGGCCGCGCGGCTCGGCCCTCAAGACTTCCGGAGGAAAGGCCCCCGGTCACCTGCCGCTCAAGCGGGCGCTGCTCAACGTCGAACGCATCCTCGAGCAGGCGGCCGGTCGCTCCCTCCGCCCGATCGAGGTCTACGACATCAACATGTTCATCGCGAAGGCCGTGCTGGCCGGCGGTATCCGCCGTTCGGCGACGATCTGCCTCTTTTCGCCGGACGACGAGGAGATGATGAACGCGAAGACCGGCAAGTGGTTCGAGCAGCACCCGCAGCGATCCGCCTCCAACAACTCGGCCGTGATCTCCCGGCGCGACACCAACGGCGAGGTCTTCCGCAAGCTCTTCCGGGCCCAGAAGGAGTTTGGCGAGCCGGGCTTCTACTTCTGCGACATGCCCGATGCGGGCTGCAACCCGTGCGCGGAGATCAGCCTGCTGCCGGTGGTGGACTGGGAGCTTTCCCCGGAGGAGGTCAGTTCACTCTACGCCCATGGCTACACCGGCGACCTGCCCGGCACCGTCCGCCTGTCGGGCTTCCAGCACTGCAACCTCACCACGATCAACGGGCAGGCGGCGACGACCGAGATCGCGTTTCACCGGGCGTGCATCGCCGCCACGGTGATCGGCACCCTGCAGGCCGCGTACACCGACATGCCCTACCTCGGGCCGGTCACGCGCCTCCTCAACGAGCACGATGCGCTGCTCGGCGTCTCCATCTGCGGGTTCATGGACAATCCCGCCATCCTCTTCGACCAGGAGATTCTCACCCAGGGAGCGCGACTGTGCCGGGCCACCAACCGGGTGATGGCGGCCCTCCTGGGGATCCGTCCCGCCGCCAAGATCA
Source organism: Verrucomicrobiota bacterium (assembly GCA_016222805.1). GTDB lineage: Bacteria > Verrucomicrobiota > Verrucomicrobiia > Opitutales > Opitutaceae > ER46. The sequence continues at coordinate 319,850 of JACRQG010000007.1, forward strand.
CGACCACCAAGCCCGAAGGCACCGCCTCCCTGATCCTCAATGCGGCCTCGGGCATCCACCCGCACCACTCGCGCCGGTACTTCCGCCGCGTCCAGGCCAACCGCAAGGAGCCGATCTACGCGCACTTCAAGTCCGTCAATCCGCAGATGACGGAGCCGTCGGTCTACAACCCCGACACCGACGACGTCATCACCTTCCCGGTCGAGGCGCCGAAGAAGGCGATCCTGCGGAAGGACCTGAACGCGATCCAGTTCCTCGAACTGGTGAAACTGGTGCAGCTCTGCTGGGTGATTCCGGGTGGCGACCCGCAGTCGCGTTCGCCCGACCTGCACCACAACGTCTCCAACACCTGCACCGTGCGCACCGAGGAGTGGGACGAGGTGGCCGACTTCATCTGGGCCAACCGGCGCTACTTCACCGGCATCTCGCTCTTGCAGGAGGCCGGTGACAAGGCCTACGCCCAGGCGCCGCGGGAGGAAGTGGCCTCCGAAGGGGACATTGGCCGCTGGAATTCCCTGCACCCGCGCCATGTCGACTACACCTTGATGCGGGAAGCCACTGACGAGACCGAACTGAAGCAGACGGTGGCCTGCGCCGGTGGCGCGTGCGAGATCATCTGATCGCGGTGCCGGGCGCATGACCGGGCCGCGCGGTCCGATCAAGGGCGCGGCCCACCCGGCTGCGTTCCGACGTTGCGCCCGCCGCTTCCAGGCGAATCAGCTGGCGGGGTGAAGACCTCCCGACCCTGGTTGCAGCTCCCCTCGCGGGCCGATTGGCGCGAGCGAGTCTGGCCCCGGGAGCACGGCAGCTGGTCGCTGGCATTTGAGCCGGTGGTCTTTGGCCTGCTGGCAGCGCCGTCGGCGGGTGGCGCGCTGCTCGCCGTCGCGGTGGCCGGGGCGTTCCTGGCCCGGCGCCCGTTGCGATGTGCGTGGCAGGACCCTGCGGCCGCGGCGGCGCCGGCGGCGCGCGGGGCGTTGTTGCTGTGTCTGGCCGGCGCAGCCGCGGCCGGTGGGGGAGTTGTGGTGGTCGCCGGGGTGGGTTGGATTCCGTGGCTATTGCCGGCGATGCTGGGCGGCGCCCTCTTTCTCTGGTTTGACCTCCGAGGCGAAGGCCGGGAAGGCGCCGCCGAGGTGGCGGGCTCGGCCGCGTTTGCGACCCTGCCGGCGGTGATGGCATCCCTCGCCGATCGGTCCCCTGCGACGGCCATCGCGCTCGCCGCGGTCATGGCCGGGCGGGCAGTGCCCACGGTCCTGACGGTGCGCGCAGTTCTCCGGGGCGCCAAGTCGGGGAACCCCCGAGGTGGTGGCGCCCTGCTGTCAGCCCTGGTGGCGCTGGGCGTGGGCCTCGGGCTTGCCGCGCGGGGCGACGCTCCGATGGTGGCCCCGGTGGCGCTCGGCCTCCTGGCCGCCCGGACGGTGATTCTGTTGCTCGCGCACCGCCGCCCGCCGCGGGCTCGCACGCTGGGCCTGGTGGAGGCGGTGTTAGGGGTACTCTTTGTTGGGGGAGTGGGTTGGGCCTGGCGAGTCGGTCCGGCGTATCGTGGCGTTCCATCCGAACGATCACCAACGATGAAATCCCACCTTCCCTTCATCCTTCGCGCGGCCTTGGTTGGCCTTGTCCTTTCCGCCTCCGGGCGTGTCTCCGGCTCCGAAGGCAACGTGGTCGCCCGGAACGCCGGGAAGCCGCTGGCGGCAGACCTGCCGGTCGAGCTGGCGGTGCTGACCGAACCTCCACATGTGCCGCCCCCCATCACCCGCCGCCATCCCGCCAAGGTGATTGTGAACCTCGAGGTGCGAGAAGTGGTGCGGCGCTTGGCGGACGGAGTCGAGTACCTGTTCTGGACCTTCGGTGGAAGCGTGCCTGGCTCCTTCATTCGCGTCCGCGAGGGGGACTTCATCGAGTTTCACCTCAACAACCACCCCAGTTCGAAGGTTCCCCACAATATCGATCTCCACGCGGTGACGGGACCGGGCGGCGGGGCGGCCTCTTCGTTCACGGCGCCCGGACATTCGTCGCAGTTCTCCTTCACCGCGCTGAATCCGGGCCTCTACGTTTACCACTGCGCAACCGCGCCGGTGCCGATGCACATCGCCAACGGCATGTACGGCCTGATCCTCGTGGAACCGAAGGACGGGTTGCCGCCGGTCGATCGGGAATTCTACGTGATGCAGGGCGAGGTCTACACCGCCGGCCGTCACGGCGAGCCGGGCCTGCAGAACTTCGATCCGATGAAGGCCGAGGACGAGCGCCCTCCGTATGTCGTCTTCAACGGATCGGTCGGTTCGCTGGTCGGCGACAAGGCCCTGCAGGCGAAGGTGGGGGACCGGGTGCGGATCTACTTCGGGGTGGGCGGACCCAATGTCACGTCGTCGTTTCATGTCATTGGCGAGATCTTCGACACGGTCTACCTCGAAGGCGGAGTCCTGCCGTCGCAGCGCCAGGTCCAGACGACGATGGTGCCGTCGGGTGGATCCACGATCGTGGATTTCCGGCTCGAGGTCCCTGGCACCTACGTGCTCGTCGATCACTCCCTTTCGCGGGCGTTCAACAAGGGAGCGCTCGGGATGCTCAAGGTTAGCGGGCCGGAAAACCCGCTGGTCTATTCGGGCAAGGAAGTGGACGAGGTCTACATCGGCCAGGCTTCCGATGCCGGTGTGGCGGCGAGCAAGCGCGAGGCGGAACTGGTGGCGGCCAAGGAGCAGGCCATCGCGGCCAATCCGCAGATCGCGAACATCACGCGGGAGATTCAGATTGAACGCGGCAAGAAGGTCTTCCTCACCTCTTGCTTCGCCTGCCACATGGCCAACGGCGAGGGGCTGCCCGGCGTGTTTCCGCCGCTGGCCAAGTCGGACTTCCTGCAGGCGGACAAGGATCGCGCGATCAAGATCGTGCTCAAGGGCTTGAGCGGCCCCATCACCGTCAACGGCAAAGCCTACAACAACGTCATGCCGCCGCAGGAGTTCACCGACGATCAGGTGGCCGATGTGCTGACCTACGTGATGAACACCTGGGGCAATGACTTCGGCAAGGTCTCCGCGGTCGACGTGAAGCGGGTGCGGAGCGAATCGAAGTAATCCGATGCGCTGCCGGCGACACTGCTTCCTTCTGGTTCTGGCTGTGGCCGGTGCCCTGCTCGGCGCCCGGGGGGAGGAAGCCGGGGTCGCCGGCATGGCGCTAGTGCCCGCCGGAGACTACGCCCCGCTGTTGCGCGGCAAGGATGACCCGGCGCTGGTTCCAGTGGCGGCGTTCTGGCTCGATGTCCGTCCGGTCACCAACGCCGAGTTCCTCGAGTTTGTCCGGGCGCAACCGCGCTGGCGGCGTTCGCGGGTCAGCCCCTTGTTTGCCGACGAAGGCTACCTCGCGGACTGGGCCGGCGACCTCGAACTCGGACCCCGGGCCCCAGCCGACGCCCCGGTGGTGCGGGTGTCGTGGTTTGCGGCGCGGGCCTATGCCCAGGCCAGCGGCAAGCGATTGCCGACCACGGCCGAATGGGAACGCGCCGCCGCCGCCGGCTTTGCCCAGGCCGACGGCGCCTCCGAGGCGGGTTTCAAGGCGACGGTGCTGGCCTGGCTGGTGCAGCCGACCCCGGCGCCACTGCCGCCGGCGGGCTCCGGTCGCGCCAATTACTTCGGGGTTCGCGACCTGCTGAGTCTCGTCTGGGAGTGGGTCGACGATTTCAACACCGCGATGGTCACCGGCGAGTCCCGTGCGGACTCCGGCCTGGAACGCACGCTGTTCTGCGGCTCCGGCGCCGCCGGGGTCCGCGATCCCTCCGATTATCCCGCCTTCATGCGCACAGGGTTTCGCAGCTCCCTGCGGGCGAACTACGCCGTGCCGAATCTCGGCTTTCGCTGCGCCCTTTCCCGATGAAAACACCCGCCGTTGTCCTCTGCCTGGGCCTGCAGGCTGCCGCCGCCACGCTCATCGCCGCCGAAGCACCCGCGCCGTGCTGTCCGCCGCCCGACCCGGCCAAGGCGGCGCCCTGCTGCCCGGCTCCCGCGCCGGAAGTCGCGCGGAAGGACGCCCCGTGCTGCACCGAACTGGCGGCGGCGCGGCCGCTCTCCGCCAAGTCCCTTTATCAACTGGACGTCACCTGGACCAACGACGCCGGCCAGGCGGTCTCGCTCGCGAGCTTTCGGGGGCGCCCGCTGACCCTCGCGATGATCTTCGCGAGCTGTGAGTACGCCTGCCCGGTCCTCGTGGATGACATTCGCCGCATGCGCGCCTTGCTGCCGGAGGAGGTTCGCGCCAACACGCCGGTCGTGCTCGTTTCGTTCGACACGGTGCGCGACACGCCGGCGGCGCTGCGGGCCTTTCGGGAGCGGATGAAGCTCGACGGCGCCTGGATCCTCCTGCGCGGAGAGGCGGCCCCGGTGCAGGAACTCGCCATGCTCCTTGGGGTCAAGTTCAAGCAGGATGCCCGCGGTCAGTTTGCTCACTCCAATCTCTTCACCGTGTTGAATACCGAGGGTGAAATCGTGCACCAGCATGCCGGCTTGATGGGAGACGTCTCGTCTCCGGCGAAGGTGATCGCGAGCCTCGGACGCTGAATCTCCGCATGAAAAAACTCCTCCCCCTCCTGGGTCTGGTCTCAAGTGGTTTCGTCCTCGCGGCCGAACCTGCGTCCTTGGCGGACGCTCTGGCGCAAGGCAAGGTGTCGTTGAACGCCCGGCTGCGCTACGAGAGTGTCGAGCAGGCGCCGTTGCGCGACGCCAATGCCCTCACGCTGCGGACACGGCTCGGCTACACGACCGGCGCGTGGAACGGCTGGAAGGCGATGCTCGAGGCGGAAAACGTCAGCGCGGCGGACGGCGATGCGTACAGCCAGGCGGGACTCAACGCCGGCGGCACCGGGCGCGCGGTGGTCGCCGATCCGGAATCGACCGAAATCAACCAGGCATTTCTCGCCTACGAGTCGGGCAAGACCCAGCTCACCCTCGGCCGCCAGCGGCTGGTGCTGGACAACGCCCGCTTCATCGGCGACGTCGGCTGGCGCCAGAACCAACAGACCTTCGATGCCGCCGTGGTGCAGGACAAGACCTTCGACAAGACCACGCTGACGTACGCCTACCTGCACCAGATCAACCGGGTCTTCAGTGACCGGCATCCGCAGGGTGACTGGGAGTCGGCCTCCCACGTGTTCAACGCGTCGTATGCCGGTTGGTCGGCCGGCACCTTGGCGGGATACGCGTATTTGCTCGACTTCGACAACTCGGCCGCGAACTCCTGCGCCACCTACGGGGCCAGCTTCAGCGGATCGACCGGGGTCACTTCCGAGTTGAAGTTGCTCTATCGCGCGGAAGTGGCCTCCCAGACCGACTACGGCTCCTCGCCGTTGAACTATCGAGCCAGCTATTGGGCGCTGGAGGCGGGGCTCGGAGGCAAGCCGGGCAGCGTGTCGCTGGGCCAGGAGGTGCTCGGGAACGACAACAACGTCGGCTTCAAGACCCCGCTCGCCACCCTGCATGCCTTCAACGGCTGGGCGGATCTCTTCCTCACGACGCCGGCGGCGGGCCTGCGCGATTCGTACGTGAAGGTGGCGGCCAACTTGCCGGAAGGGTTCTCGCTCCTCGCATTCTACCACCGGTTCAAGCTCGATCGCGCGGGGGCCACGGCTGGCGACGAATGGGACGCCCAACTTTCCCGCAAGTTTGGCAAGAACTGGACGGCGACCGCCAAGTACGCCGACTTCCGGCGCAAGCTGACGGCGTTTCCGGACGTCAGGAAGATCTGGTTCCAGGTGGAGTTCGTGTATTGAGTGCCGCGATGAGCGCCCGCCGCTTCTCCACGTTCGACGTCCGGCCGATCCTGGCCCGCGGGGAGGAGCCGTTTCCCGAGATCCGCGCGCGCGTGGCTCGGTTGGCCGGCGGCAACGGATTGGTGGTCATCGCTCCGTTCCTGCCGGCCCCCCTGATCGAAGTGTTGCGCAGCGAGGGCTTCGCTTCGACGGTGGAGCGACGGGCCGACGGGGGGTGGGCCGTCAGCTTCTGGCGCGAGTGACCCGTTGCCGCGCGGTGGCGGGACTGCTCCCGGCACCGCGCAACGTGCCCTGAACCCGCAATCCTTTCATGAAGAAATCCACGCTGCTCTCACCCGCCGCCGCCGGCGTCTGTTCATTGTCCGAGCCCATCCAGGCGATCCCCCACGGGATCGTGAGCCGGGCGGTGATCACGGCCGGCGCCCTGCGCATGACCCTGTTTCACTTTGCGGCTGGGCAGGAACTGTCCGAGCACACCAGCAAGGCCCGGGCCTTGGTGCAGGTCCTGTCGGGCACCTGCGAGTTCAAGGTGGGAACCGCGGTCCACACGCTGAAGCCGGGAGACCTCCTCCATCTGCCGCCGGACGCTCCCCACGCGGTGCGGGCACCGGAGGCCTTCTCGATGCTGCTGACGCAGGTGAGTGAACCGGCCGCCTGAGTCCGGCAGGTGCGGGACGCGTGGGTCCAGCGCCGGCGAGGTGGGCATTTTCAGCGCGACTTACGATCGGGTTTTCGTTTCATGGAGGCGCCCATGTCAGTCCCACCCCGTCCTGCCGACCTGAAGTTGACCGGGATCGCCGGGACCTTGCGTTGCTGCCAGCTGTTCTCGGGTCTTTCCGCCGAGGATCTCGGCGTGATCGCGGGGTTCTCCCTCGTGGTCAAACTGGCGAAGGGCGATTATCTGTTTCGCGAGGGCGAGACGGCGCGGGGCTGTTACGTCGTGCAGAGCGGGGCCATCAATGTCCACCGGGTGAATGCCGCCGGCAAGGAACAGGTGATCCACGTCTTTCGCGCCGGCGAATCGCTCGCCGAAGCGTCCCTGGCGTCCCCCACCGGGTATCCGGCGAACGCGCGGGCGGTGGAGCCCGGGGCCGTCCTCCTCATCCCCAAGGCGCCGATTCTCGAGTTGATTGGCCGGCGGCCCGACCTCGCGCTGCGCATGCTCGGCTCGATGAGCCAGCACCTGCGCGTGCTCGTTGGCATGCTGGACGATCTGACGTTGAAGGATGTGGAGACCCGGCTGCTGAACTGGTTGATCAAACACACGCGCGACGCCGGCGACGGTTTGATCCGGCTGCCCAGCACGAAGCGGGTCCTGGCGGCCGAGCTGGGGACCAGCAGCGAAACCCTGTCCCGCACCTTTGCCCGCCTGCGCTCCGAGGGTCTGCTCGAGGTGCGCGGCAACACCCTGCGGGTGCGGGAGGCCCGGGAACTGCAGGAACGCTTCAATCGGCTGCTCGGCGAAGGCTGATCGCCGTCCGTCCGGCGGCACACCGCGCGGAGCGCGGATCAGGCGGCGTGGGTCACTTCCCGTTCGGCGCCGGTGCAGGCGCGATCGCGGAGCTGGCAGAGCGCGCAGAAGGCGCCGATCTCCCGGCGGGCGATGTGCCGCAGCGTCAGATTCAGCTCCTGCAGGGCGGTGTCGCGGGCGACCGGTTCCAGATGCAGGCATTGCGCCTGAGACAGGACCAGGGATTCCTGCAGCGCCTGTTCTCCGGCGGCAAAATAGGTCAGCAGCGGGTTCCGGCCGCAGGGGCAGTCGATGTCAGACCGGGTCAGGGCACGCAGCGGACGACGGCGACTGGGCAGGCTCTGCAAGGTCCGGTAAACTTCGTCGAGCGTCCAGTCGATCAGGTGGACCAGCGCGTCAGGGTTGGCCAGCGGGGTGGTGGCCTTTTCCGCCCGGAGTAGATCCTCCCATCGCGCGCGGATCTGCGGGCGGCGGGCACTCAGAGCAGTCATCAGCGCGTCTTGCACTGTCGCATGCTGCCACAAGGTCCTGCCCCGTGCTGCGCGCCGCTTGGCGGATGCTGCGCACAGTTTGACGGCGCGCCGGCTCAGGGGTCCAACTGCTGGGTTTCCACCCAGCGAACCGCGTGACGAATGAGCGCGGTCGTGTCGCGCAGGCCCAGCTTTTCCTTGAGGTGGCTGCGGTGGACGTCGACGGTCTTCGGGCTGAGGTGGAGCTGCACGGCGATGTCGCGGGTGCTCTTGCCCTGGCCGATCAGTTGGAAGACTTCGAACTCCCGGTCCGTGAGCCGCTCGATCGGCGAATGCGAGCCGCGCGGCCGTCCGGACGAGAGGGCGTCGAGGATGCGGGCCGACATGCGCTGGCTGACGGAGACCTCCCCGCGCAACACCTGCCGGATGGCGGCGAGGAGGTTCTCGCCGCCGGCCTCCTTCATGATGTAGCCCCGGGCGCCGGCCCGCAGGACGCGCTCCGCATACACGCCCTCGTCGTGCATCGAGATCACCAATACGGCGACGTCGGGATGCGCGGCGCGGAGATCCTTGATGAACTCGAGGCCGCTGCGGCCCGGCATCGTGAGGTCGGTCAGCACCAGATCCGGCTGCTCGCCGGCGAGGTGCCGGAAGGCCTCGGCCGGGTTGCCGGCCTCGGCCCAGACCGCCATGTCGGGCTGCCGGTCAATCAGCTGGCGCAACCCCGCGCGCATGAACGGATGATCGTCGACGAGCAGGATGCGGCGCCGGGGGACGGCGGCGGCCGGGTCCGGAGCCGGGAGGGCGCGTTTCTTCATGACGAAAGTCGCAGGGCACAACGGATCACGCAGCCGCCCCCGCGGCGCGTGCCAAGGGTCAGCTGGGCTCCGATGAGGCTGGCACGGTGTCGCATGACCCCGAGGCCGATGCCCTCCCGCGGGCCTCCGTCGCGGTCGGGCAGGCCGATCCCGTCGTCCTCCACCACCAGGCGCAGCTCCGAGCCGGACTGCTTCAGGCGGATGACGGCATGGCGGGCCTTGGCATGCTTGACGGCGTTGTTCACCGCCTCCTGGGCAATCCGGTAGAGGTGGCCCGCCACGAAGGGATCGGCGACGCTCACCGGCGTCGGACAGTCGAAGCGGCAGCGGAGACGCCCCAGGGCGTCGGTCCGCTCGGCCAGGCCCGCGAGGCCGACCTGGAGGGCTTCTGGTTCGGCGCCCACCGGCACCAGCCCTCGCGCGAGGAAACGGACCTGGGCGACGGCCTCCCGCAGCATCCGGGCCATCAGATCGAGGCGCTTGGCGAGTTCGGGGTGGGGGCGGGCGTCCTCCTTGGCGAGCGTGCACATTAGCTCCAGGGCGGTGAGCTGCTGCCCGAGGTTGTCGTGGAGGTCGGCCCCGATGCTGTGGCGTTCCCGCTCGCTGATCGCGACAATCTCCCGTTCGAGGCGGCGGTATTCGGCCTGGGCGGCGCGCAGGGCTTTTTCCTGGGCTACGGCGTTCAGCGCCCGGCGGACGACCGTCGGCAGCCGGTCGAGGAGCACCGTATCCTTCATCACATAGTCGAGCGCCCCTTGTTTCATCACCTCGACGGCGACCTTCTCGTCGCCCTGGCCCGTCACGACGGCGAAGGGAACCGCGGACCGATCGCGCTGGAGGCTGGCGACCAGGTCCGGCCCGCTGCCGTCCGGCAGCTTGAGGTCGAGGATCATGAGGTCCGGCACGTGGCGATCCAGCCAGGCGCGCGCCGCGGTGGCGGATCCGGCGGTATCCACGAGATAACCTTCTCCCCGCAGCGTTTCCGCCATGAGGATGAGCAGGCCCTCGTCGTCATCGACGACCAGCAGGTGGGGCGGCTTGTCCAGGGGGGCCAAGCGAAGGCGGTCAGCCGGGGCTCAGCTGCGGAACGTGCAGCAGCGGAACGAACTTGCCCAGCCGGCGGATGGCTTCGGAGAAGCGGTCGTAGTCGACGGGCTTCTGCATGTAGACATTGCAGCCCAGCTCATGGCAGCGCACGACATCGCGGGAGTCATCATTGGTCGTGAGCATGATGACCGGCAGCCGGCGGAGATCCGGGTGGGCCTTGATCCGGCGCAGCACCTCGATGCCATCGACCTTGGGCATGCGGATGTCGAGCAGCACCAGGAAGGTCTCGCTGATCGGCGGCGAACTCTTGAACAGGAAATCCAGGATGGCCTGCCCGTCCCGAAAGTGCCGGATCCGGTTGCTCAGCCCCGCCGCTTCCAGGTTCTCGCGAATCAGGATGGCATGGCCTTCGTCGTCATCAACGATGAGGATGGTGGGCGATTGGGTCATTTCGTGGGAGGCACGGCGTCCATGGCCGGCAGAGAAATGAAGAAAGTAGATCCCTCGCCGGGTCGACTCTCAACCCAAATCCGGCCTTTCTGGCGTTCGAGCACGCGCTGGGCGATCGTCAGTCCCAACCCCTCGCCGGGAGACGTGTCGGGGTTGAGGCGGTGGAACATCTCGAAAACCTTGGTCTGGTGCTCCGGAGCGATGCCCACGCCGTTGTCGGAGATCGCATAGACGGCCTGGCCGTCGCTCACCCGGCCGGTGATCCCGATGCGGAGCGGGCGCCCGGGGTCGCGGTACTTCAGGGCGTTGTCGAGCACGTTGCTGAAGACCTGGCTCGTTTGGACAAAATCGCCCAGACAGGTGGGCAACGGGGCCGTGTCGATTTCCGCCCGCGCCTCGTCCAGCTGGAATTTCATCGCCGCCCCCAGTTCCTCGATGATCCCGTTGACGTTGAGCGGGCGGATGTTCAGGGCCACCCGGCCCAGCCGCGAGTACCGCAGGAGGCCGGACAAGAGCGCGTCCATTTTGCTGACCCCCGCGTTGATGAAGCGCAGGGCCTGGGGAATGGAGCCCTCCAGCGGTGGTTTCAACACGGAGACCGGGACGTGCCCCCCGTCTCCGGCCTTGGCGATCTCCGTCCGAAAGATCTCACAGGCGCGGTTCAGTTGTTTGCCGAACCCCTGGACATTGACCAGTGGGGACCGCAGGTCGTGCGAGACGGTGTAGACGATGGCCTCCAGTTCCTTGTTCTTTTCGGCCAGTTCAGCGGCGATCCGTTCGAGTTCGAGCTCGTACGCCTTGCGCTGGGTGATGTCCGTCCGGATGGCGATGTATTGGGCGGGGCGGCTGGTTTCGTCGAGAAATGGGAAGATGGTGGTGTCCACCCAGTAGTAGGTCCCGTCCTTGGCCCGGTTCCGGATCTCGCCGCGCCAGATCCGGCCATGGGAAATCGCCGCCCACATCTCCTGGAAAAACTCCCGCGGATGGTGCCCCGAGTTGATCATCCGGTGGTCCTGTCCGACCAACTCTTGCCGGCTGTACTTCGAAATCGCGCAAAACTTGTCGTTTACGTAGGTAATCCGCCCGGAAGGGTCGGTGATCGCGACAATCGAGTGCGCATCGATTGCCGCCTTGAGGTCCCGCAGTTCCCGGAGGGTGCTGCTCAAGGGCTGGGCACCGTCAGGCGGTAGGGCGGCGGGACTGGAGTCGTTGGCGGACACGGTCCCGAACTAGCACCGGACGACGTGGTCTCGCAAGGCGGGACGTGCGATTGGCCTGGGCCCTGCAGTCCGTGAACTCCGCCATCCGGGGCGAGCGGGGCAACGTGTTCCAGCCGGAGAACCGTCGTGGCAGGGCGGTTGGTCCCTCTGTGGCCAGGCCGGTTCATCCCTGGCAAGACGGGTCTGAGGCGCCCACACGCCAGGAAACTAAGGAAATCCCTTAGTCAGATGCGGGCGCGGCTCCAATTCCGCTCCGTCGGAGAAATCCGTATTCTGGGGGCCTATGGAAACAACCCACATGACCCATAGCACCGTGGAGGTCCCCAGTCACCGGGGCGACGACGTCGTCGCCCGCCTGCAGCAATCCGAGATATTTCGGGACTATCAGGATGCATTCCAGACCGCGACGGGCCTGCCGCTGGTGCTGCGATCCGCCGGGTCGTTCCAGCCGCCGATGCACGGCTCCCGCCAGATCAACGGCTTTTGCACGCTGATGTCGGGAGCCAGCCGGACCTGCGCGGCATGCCTGCAGGTGCAACAGGAGGTGGAGCAGGGCGCCGGTGCCGCCGGCAAGACTGTGGTGTGTTTTGCCGGAATGTCGGAGTCGGTGGTCCCCGTGAGGGTGGGAGAGCGCGTCATCGCCTACCTGCAGACGGGGCAGGTCATGCTCCGGCCGCCGTCTGAAAAGGGTTTTCGCGTGGCGCTGGCCCAACTGGAGAAATGGCGGGCGGTCGTGGAGGTGGACACCCTGCGCCAGGCTTACTTTGAAACCCGGGTGCTTCCAAAGGCTCGGTATGGCGCCGCGCTGCGGTTGCTCGCGAGCTTTGCCCAGCATCTGTCCCTTCTCAGCAACGAACTGATGATCAAGACGGCTTCGGCGGAGCCTCCCGCCGCAGTGAAGGCCCGGGCCTTCATTGCCGAGCACCTGGGGGAGTCGCTGACCCTGGAACAGGTGGCGCGCGCCGCCAACATGAGCGCCTTCTACTTCTGCAAGGTCTTCAAGTCGGCGACCGGGCTGACCTTCACCAATTACGTGGCCCGCGCGCGAATCGAGAAGACCAAGCAACTCCTGCTCAACCCCCACGTGCGGATCAGCGAGGCGGCGTACGAGGCCGGGTTCCAGTCCCTCTCGCAGTTCAACCGGGTGTTTCGCCGGATCGCGGGAGAGTCGCCCACGAGCTATCGCGAACACCTGCATGGCCCGACCTCTGCGATTCGCGCCAGCCACGCCATGGCGTTTGCCGCCTGAGCGTTCGGCAAGAAATGCGCATCTCCAGCCAAGCATCGCGGAGCGAGAAACAGGGGCCACTCCTATGGTAGCCGCCGAACCCAACCGGAGGTGCCCCATGATGAAAGCGCGTCTTTCCCATACGATTCCGGAACCCACGGAGGCAGAAATCCAGCATGCTGCCTACCTGCTCTGGGTGGAGAGCGGAAAACTCCCTGGCCGCGACCTGGAGAACTGGCTCGCCGCCAAGGAATTGCTTCGCCACCGGCACGGCCGGGGCGCCGATCCCCGCCGACACCACGCCGCCCGTGAGGCCCTGCCTTCCCTGGTGAACCCCGCTCCCACACCTTCCCTCCACAACTAGACACCACCTCCCACCATGGCCGTCGTCCCCCTGACCCTGACCATTAGTCTTTGTCTCGTGTTCACGTTTGTTGTCTTCTTTCTGCGCGAACACGCGCGGGGGCGCTTGAGCAGTGCGGAGCGTGACTCCCTTCTCCCGCTGGCTGAAGAGAGCACTCGCCTGGTGGGTTCCCCGTCGGGAGAAGCCGGTTCCAACGACCGGCGCTGAGTTCATCTCCACTACCCCTCCTCCCGTTCCCTCCGGGAACGGCACCTTTTCCTATTTTTCTTCGACCGATGTCCGCCAAAAAAACCACCCTGGAATTCAACGATCAAATCGTCCGTCAGTTCGTTCTCGCCACGATCCTTTGGGGCGTAGTCGGCATGCTGGTCGGTGTCATCGTCGCCACCCAACTCAACTTCTGGCAGCTGAACTTCGGCATCTCGTGGCTCAGCTTCGGCCGCCTGCGACCGCTGCACACCAATGCGGTGATCTTCGCCTTTGTCGGCAACATGATGTTCGCCGGCGTCTACTACTCGACCCAGCGGTTGGTGAAGGCCCGGCTGGCGAGTGATTTCCTGTCGCAGCTCCACTTCTGGGGATGGCAGGCGATCATCGTGTCCGCCGCGATCACGCTCCCGCTGGGCCTGACCCGCGGCAAGGAGTACGCCGAGCTGATCTGGCCGATCAACATCGCGGTCGCGCTCATCTGGGTGGTGTTTGCGGTGAACTTCTTCTGGACCCTCGCCCGCCGCCGCGAGCCCAGCCTCTACGTCGCGATCTGGTTCTACATCGCGACGATCGTGACGGTGGCGATGCTGTACATCGTCAACCACCTCTCGATCCCGACGAGCCTGCTGCACAGCTACCCGGTCTTCGGCGGCGTGCAGGATGCCCTGGTGCAGTGGTGGTACGGGCACAACGCCGTCGCGTTCTTCCTGACGACGCCGATCCTCGGCATCATGTACTACTTCATCCCGAAGGCGGCGGAGCGGCCGGTTTACTCCTATCGCCTGTCGGTGGTGCACTTCTGGTCGCTGGTCTTCGTCTACATCTGGGCCGGCCCGCATCATCTGCTCAACACCGCGCTGCCGGACTGGCTGCAGACGCTGGGCATGACGTTCTCGCTGATGCTCTGGGCGCCTTCCTGGGGTGGCATGTTGAATGGCCTCCTGACCCTGCGCGGGGCCTGGCACAAGCTGCGCACCGACCCGGTGCTCAAGTTCATGGCCGCCGCCGTCACCTTCTACGGCATGGCGACCTTCGAAGGGCCGCTCCTGTCGATCAAGTCGGTCAACGCCCTCGGTCACTACACCGACTGGATTATCGGCCACGTGCATGGCGGCGCCCTCGGGTGGAACGGCTTCATGGCCGCGGGCATGATCTACTGGTTGCTGCCGCGCCTGTGGAACAAGCCGCTTTACTCCGCGTCGCTCGCGAACCTGCACTTCTGGATCGGGACCGTCGGCATCCTCCTGTACATGGCGGCGATGTGGACGAGCGGCATCACCCAGGGCGTGATGCTCAGCGCCACGACCGACAACGGCACCGTCCTCGCGTATCCGAATTTCCTCGATACGCTCAACACCATCCGTCCGCTCATGCTCATGCGCGTGGTGGGTGGCGCCCTCTACCTCACCGGCTTCATCCTGCTGGCCTACAACATGTGGCAGACCCTGCGCGGGGCGCAGCCGGTCAACGGCACCGTCGAGGTGTTCGACGACGAGGCCGCTCCCGGCGAGTCGCGCATGGGCGTGCTCGGCACCTTCCTCAACCCGCCGGTCCTCTTCTCCGTCCTCGGCTGCGGCTTCGCCTGCGCCTGGATGTTTGGCGGCAGCGTCATCAGCATGGCGGGCTTGGTGGGCACGCTGGTCTGCGGCATCCTCGCCTATGCCCACTGGGAGTCGCGCGGCCAGGCTTGGGCGGGATGGTACGATCGCCTGCTCGTCAACAGCGCGCCGTTCACGATTCTCACCTTCATCGCGGTTGCGGCCGGCGGCCTGATTCAGATCATCCCCCTCGCCATCGCGCACCGCGCTTCCAACGTCGAGGACCGCCGCCAGGTGCCGTACACCCCGCTCGAACTGGCCGGGCGCGACATCTATGTGCGCGAAGGATGCTACGTGTGCCATTCGCAGATGATCCGGACCCTGGTTCCGGACGTCCTGCGCTATGGCGAGTATTCGCGCCTCGGTGAGTCCATCTACGACCATCCGTACCAGTGGGGTTCGCGCCGGACCGGTCCGGACCTGGCGCGGGTCGGAGGAAAGTACCCGAACGTCTGGCATCTCCGCCACATGGAGGACCCGCGGTCCATCTCAGTCGGTTCCAACATGCCGCCCTATCCCTGGCTGCTGAAGAACGACACCCAGGTTGCGGCCCTGCCCTCGAAGCTCAGCGTGCAGCGGACCCTTGGGGTGCCCTATCCCAACTGGACTCCGGAACAGATCACCGCCCGGGTAAATGAGCAGGCCAAGGCAATCTCCGCGGACCTGAAGGCGGCGGGAGCCTACGTCGCGCCGGAGAAGGAGATTGTCGCCTTGATCGCTTACCTGCAGCGCCTCGGGAAGTCGGAGTCGATCGCCGCCCCCGCGGCCATGGCCAAGGCGGGACAGTAGGACCTTCACCTTCCGCCCGGCCCGCGCCTTCCTCCTCCTGCCATGTTCCGTCGCCTCGTCTTCGAAAACTCCGCTGCGCTCTTCACGGTGATGGCGTTCATCACCGCCGCCTCGATCTACGTGGCGATGACGTGGAGGGCGCTCCGGATGAAACGCACCCAAGTCGAACACTTCGAAAACCTCCCCTTCGCCACGACCACCCCTTCCGCCCGCCATGATGCCCAACCAGCAAATCACGCCTGACGAGGACCCGATTCGGCCGCACGCCTACGACGGCATCACCGAGTACGACAAGCGCCTGCCGAACTGGTGGCTGTACACCCTGTACATCACCATCGTCTTCTGGGTGGGGTACTGGTCGTACTATGAGTGGTTCCGCGTGGGACCGACCAGCGCCCAGGCGGTCTCCGGCGAAATGGCAAAGATCGAAGCCGCCCGTCTTTCCACGGCGAAGCTGGACGATGCGGGTCTCTGGAAGATGAGCCGCAACGCCGACTTCGTGGCGGCCGGCAAGGTGGTCTTCGAAAGCACCTGCGCTCCCTGCCATCTGGCCAGCATGCGCGGCAAGGCCGAGAGTGCCGCCGCCATCGGTCCGGATCTCACCGACACCACCTGGATCCATGGCGGCAAGCCCACGGAGGTGTACAACCTGATCGACAAGGGCGTGCTTGCGAAGGGCATGCCGACCTGGGGCCCGGTGCTCGGGGCCAAGAAGATCAGCGAGGTCACCGCGTACATCATGAGCAAGCACAAGGAAGGCGAGCCTGTCGTCATCGCCCCGGCGACGCCCTGAGCGCCGGCGGACGCCGGCCAATCCCATGCCGCATGATGTTCAGCCTGCCCCGAACCACCCCGCTTCCCCCGGTTCACGGCCGGCCGCCCGGCCGGCGGGTGCGCCGCTGACTCCCTTTCCCGTTCCGAACCGCGACAGTGTCACGACCATCCGGTCGGACGGTTCGCGGCCCTTCCTCTACCCGGCTGACACCCACGGGCGTTTCACGACGGCCCGGCGGGTGGTGGCGCTGGCGTTGCTGGTCTTCTACCTCGCGCTGCCGTGGATCAAGATCAACGGCTACCCGGCCGTTCTGCTCGACCTCGCGGACCGGCGCTTCCATCTCTTCGGCGCCACCTTTGCCGCCCAGGACCTATGGCTTCTGTTCTTCGTCCTGACCGGCCTCGGCTTCTCGCTGATTTTCGTGACCGCCCTGTTCGGGCGAATCTGGTGCGGCTGGGCCTGTCCTCAGACGGTATTCCTCGAACATGTCTACCGGCCGATCGAGCGGCTGATCGAGGGTGACGCCGTCCGGCGGCGCGCGCTGGCCGCCGCTCCCATGTCCAGGGAGAAGTTTGTCCGGCGCACGCTCAAGCACGCCGTCTACATCCTGGTCTCGGCGATCTTCTGCCATCTGTTTCTCGCGTATTTCGTCTCGGTGCCGGAGGTCTGGGACATGGTGAGCCATGCCCCTTCCCAGCATTGGGGCTTCTTCGTGTTCATGGCGGCGTATACCGGGGTCACCTACTTCGTCTTTGCCTGGTTTCGCGAGCAGGTGTGCATCGTGCTTTGCCCCTACGGGCGCATCCAGTCGACGCTCACGGATGATCACTCCCTGACCATTGGCTACGACACGCGTCGAGGCGAGCCGCGGGGCAAGGCTGGCACCGAGGGCGCTGGCGACTGTGTCGCCTGCAATCGCTGCGTGCACGTGTGTCCGACGGGCATCGACATCCGCCAGGGACTCCAGTTGGAGTGCATTGGCTGCACCGCGTGCATTGACGCGTGCGACGCCGTGATGGATCGGCTGAAGCGTCCCCGCGGGCTCATTCGGTACGACTCGCAGGCGGCCTTCTCCGGCGGGCGCACCCAGTGGATCCGCCCCCGGGTCGTGGTGTACTTCGTGCTCCTGCTGGCCGGGGCCGCCGTCGCGTCGTGGGCGTTTTCCACCGTAAAGCCGGCCAGCTTTGGCGTCACCCGCATGACCGGGGCGCCGTACATCGTGGACACCGGAGTCGTGCGCAATCAGTTCCTCGTCCGGCTGGTCAACAAGCGCAACGCCCCCGTGCGGTTCAATCTGGAACTGGCGCGGACGCCGGCGGAACTGCGGCGCACCGGTTTCGAAGCGGTCGTGGAGGTCGGTCCCCTCGGCGAGGTCGTACAGCCGCTCGTCCTGCAACTGCCCCGCTCGAGCTATCAGGGGCCGTTCCGCTTCGAAGTTCGAATTCAGGATGCTTCGCGTGGTTTCGAATTGAAGCGCGAGGTCGAGTTCATGGGGCCGGAGGCGCGGCTCCTGCGCGAGGAAGAGGAGGAGAACCGTGGCCGAAGGAAGTGATCCCCGGCCGGCGCGGCCGTCCCGCCTGTGGCTGTGGTTTGTCGCGGCCTTTCTCCTGCAGTTTGCGGCGTGGGGAGTGTGGCTGACGATTGCGTCCCGGCACAAAGTGGCCGAGGTTCCCCTGGTCAAGACTCCCTAGACGCATGGAACTCGCCGCCGTCAATTCCCCGGCCACCGCCTTCGTGGCCGGGCTGGTGACGAGCCTGCACTGCGCCGGCATGTGCGGGCCGCTGGCGTGCGGCCTCATGCCGGTCCGCGGGGAGCGGGTGGATGGCCATACCGTGGCTACGGCGTACCACCTCTCGCGGCTGGCGGGTTATGCCGCCCTCGGCCTGGCGGCCGGAGGCCTGGGGCGGGCTCCGCTGGCGTGGATGAGCGAAACCGCCCTGCGTTGGCTGCCCTGGGTGCTCGTGCTCTTCTTCCTCGGGCTGGCGCTGCGGTGGGACCGTTACCTCCCGAAACTCACCGGCCTGGGGCGGCTGGTGTGGCGGGTGCAGTCGTGGATGCGCGGACGCTCGCGGTTGGAGGCGGCGGCGGCCCTGGGATTCGCCACGCCCTTGCTGCCGTGCGGCCCGCTGTACTTCCTGGTGGCGCTGGCCCTCCTCTCGGGATCCGCGTTGCGCGGGGTCGAGATGATGCTCGCCTTCGGGCTAGGAACGGTGCCGCTGCTCTGGCTCGCGCAGTCCCAGTTTCACTGGGTGCGGCAGAAGCTCTCGCCGCTTTGGTTGAATCGCACCCGGATTGCGCTGGCTCTCGTCACCGCGGCCACCATCGGCTGGAGGTTGCGCGCCACGCTGGGTTTTCCGGGCCCGGATCCCCTGAATTTCGTCTGCCACTGATGTGAGCGCTGTTCCGTCGAGTCCGGTCGCGCAGCGCGTCAGCGGCAAGGCGACTCCGCCCGCAAAGGCGGGCTCGTGTCGCCACTGCGGCGCCCTCCTGGTGGACGAGCGCATGCGGGCGTCCGGTTTTTGCTGCGCGGGATGCAGCTATGTTCACCGGCTCGTGCACGAGCACGGCCTCGCCGGCTACTATCAGATCAAGGACGACGTGACGGCCCCGGCGGACGCCGCGGTCTTCCAGCCCCGGGACTATGGCTGGCTCGAAACGGCTCAGCAGGAGTCCGAGGCGGCGGCGGGTTCGTCGGGCGGGATCCCGGAACTGAACCTGGACGTGCAGGGCATCTCCTGCGCGGGCTGTGTGTGGCTAATTGAGCGGATCTTCCAACAGCAGGCCGGGGCGCGCGACATCGTGGTTAATGCGCAGTACGGATCGATGCGCCTGCGGTGGATTCCCCGGGAGTTCCGCGCGGCGGAGTTTGCCCGCAAGCTGCAGGGCTTCGGGTATCTGGTCGGGCCCGCGGGCGAAACGGTGGAGGAGCCCGAGAGCCGCGGGTTGGTGAAGCGCATCGGGCTGTGCGCGGCGTTTGCGATGAACGTGATGCTGTTCTCGCTGCCGGCGTATTTCGGGATGGACCCGACCTTCGAATGGGCGGGGTTGTTCAACCTGCTCAACGCCGCCTTCGGCACCTTGAGCCTGCTGGTGGGCGGCATCTACTTCCTGACGCGGGCGGTCCGCGCCTTGCGCGAGCGTGCCCTGCACATCGATCTGCCCATCGCCATCGGCATCGTCGGTGCCTACACCGGCTCGCTCTACGGATGGCTGGCCGGGGAGGAGCGGTTCCTCTACTTCGATTTTGTCTCGACCTTCATCCTGCTTATGCTGGTGGGGCGCTGGGCCCAGGTGGCGGCGGTCGAGCGAAACCGCCGGCGATTGCTGAGCCAGCAACCGAAGCCCCAGCGGGTCCGGCTGGTGGGCGGGGAAGAGGTGGCGCCCGAGCGTTTGACCCCGGGCCAGGCTTTGTTGCTCGGTCCCGGGCAAACGCTGGCGGTCGAGTCCCGCCTGGAGAGCCCGGAGGCTGCCTTCTCCCTCGCCTCGATCAACGGCGAGTCGGAACCGCGGGTCTTCCGCGCCGGCCAGCGCGTTCCGGCCGGGGCGATCGCGGTGGGCCGGTCTGAAATCCGCCTGGTGGCCCGCGAGACCTGGCGGGAGTCGCTCCTCGCCCGGCTGCTGCAACCGGCCGAACGGCCGGCGGAGAGGCATCTGCTCTTCGAGCGCATCGTGCGGGGTTACATCATCGGCATCCTGGCCGTCGCCACCGCCGCCGGGATCGGATGGTGGCTGGGAAGCGGGGACGCGTTGCGGACCTGGGCGGTGGTGACGGCCATCCTGGTGGTCTCCT
Organism: Verrucomicrobiota bacterium; assembly: GCA_016222805.1. Taxonomy (GTDB): domain Bacteria; phylum Verrucomicrobiota; class Verrucomicrobiia; order Opitutales; family Opitutaceae; genus ER46. The sequence continues at coordinate 339,839 of JACRQG010000007.1, forward strand.
GCCCGTGCGCGATCGCGCTGTCGTTTCCCCTGGCGGACGAAATGGCCACGGTGGCCCTTCGCCGGCAGGGGGTCTTCGTGCGCGACGGTGATCTCTGGACCAAGTTGAGCCGGGTGCGGCAGATCGTCTTCGACAAGACCGGAACGCTGACTCTCGAGAATCCCGTTCTCCAGAATCCGGAAACCGTGGCCGAACTCGATGCCGCGGCGCGCTCCGCGCTGCACACGCTGGTGGCCGACAACCCGCACCCGGTCAGCGTTTGCCTGCTGGAGGCGCTCCTGGCCAGTGGACCGGTCTCCCCGGCGGGTGACGGACCGGGCGGGTTCGGGGAGGTGCGGGAGACGGTCGGCTTCGGCGTTGAGGTGGGAGAGTGGTCGCTGGGCCGGCCGGGCTGGCGTGGGCCGGGATTGGCGGAGCCGCTGGTTCCCGGCGGAGGGAGCGCCGGGGTGCATGATGCCGAACTGGTGCGCGCCGGCCAGGTCGTGGCCCGCTTTCGTTTTGTCGATTCCGCCCGGCCGGATGCCCGGAGCGAGCTTCCCCGCCTCCGGGCGCGCGGGCTCGCCATCGGCATTCTCAGCGGGGATCGGCCGGAGAAGGTGGCGCTGCTGGCCCGCGAACTGGACCTGCCGGCGGAATCCGCCGTGGGCGGGTTGTCACCGGCCGCCAAGGCCGAGTGGCTGGAGGCCCATGGCGCCGGCCACACCCTGATGTTGGGCGACGGGGCGAACGACAGCCTGGCCTTTGACCGGGCCCTGTGTCGCGGCACCCCGGTGATCCACCGCGGCGTGCTCGAGCGAAAGGCCGATTTCTATTACCTTGGGCGGGGCATCGGCGGGTTGCGCGCACTCTTCGAGGTCGACGGGATCCGGCGGCGCACCCAGTCGGCGATCCTGGTGTTCTCCGTCAGCTACAACCTGCTCACGGTGGGCCTGGCCGTGGCGGGCCGGATGAACCCGCTGCTCGCGGCCGTCCTCATGCCGGTCAGTTCCCTGCTCGGCTTGCTCCTCGTCACCACGGGCATGCGGCCGGCCTTCCGCCGCACGCGTTGACCCGCCAAAAGAAAACGGGCGCGAGCCCACGCTCGCGCCCGGTGTTCCCACATACCCAAATTGGTTATTTCTTCGCCTTCTTCGGCCCTTCCTTGGCCGCCGGGGTGATGATGATCGGACAGGCCGCGCGCATCAGGACGCCATGCGTCGTGCTTCCGACCAGGAGGTCGTACAGGGCCGTGTGCCCGTGCGATCCCATCACGATGTAGTCCGCGCCGAGCTTCTTGGCCTGCTCGACGATGACGCGGATGGGCGGGCCGTTGATCTGCAGCGTTTCGACGGGAATCTTGTCGGCCTGCAACCGTGCTTCCAGGTCGGCCAGGCGCTTGGCCGCGTTCTTTTCCCCGGCTGCCACGATTTCCGCCAGGTTGTCCATCAGGGCTGAGTACTCATTCGTGATTGCCGGCGGTTGGATCACCGTCAGCAGCACGATCCGTCCGTCGAGCGCCCGCGCGAGCGCCGTCGCCTCTGCCACCACGGCATCGGTCGCGCCGGAGAAGTCCACCGGGGCGAGGATCGTTTTCATGAGCCCACCCTAGCCGCGAACGTGGGGTGTCGCCACGCAGCCGTTGCCGGAGTCTGCGCAGAATTTGCGTGACTGTCTCGAAACCGCCATTACGCCGCCGGCGCCCGCGGGATCGCCCGCGTCCGGCCGCCCGGGAAAGCCGCTTGCGGTCCCGCGCCGCGGTCTGTCAGATGCGGCGCATGGCCCGAGGTTCGCAGCGCCCCGTCACTGTGCACACGATTGCGCGGCATGTCGGGGTCTCACCCGCGGCGGTCTCGACGGTGCTGGCGAACCGGCACGAGGAACGCCGCCTCGCCCCGGCGACGGTGGAGCGCATCCGGCAGGCGGTCCGGGAGCTGGGCTATGTGCCGAATGTGGCGGCGCGGCGCCTGCGGGCCCATGACCCCGGGGTGCATAGCATGGACCTGGGGATTCTCACCACCTTCGAGGCCCCGCTGTTTCTCGTCAGTCGCACCCTGCGCCAGGTGCAGCGGGCGGTGGATGCCCGCAGCGCCCCGGACCGGCGGTTTTCGGTCTCGATCGACATGTTTCACGCCGGCCGCCTGCGGGAACTGCCAGGCCTGCTCAGCGCCAGCCGCTTCAACGGCGTAATCATCTCGAACACGACTCCGGAGGACGACGCCTTCCTGCGCTCGATCAGCCTGCCCTACGCCGTGGTCGTGCAGGGGCGGCGGCTGGCCAACTACTCCTGCGTGCTCGAGACGCCGGGCGCCGGCGGCTGCCAGGCGGCCGAAATCCTCCGGCGCGCCGGTTGCCGGCAGCCGGTCGTCCTGACTCCGGCGCTCCTGACGGAAACGACGGCGGATCGCGCCGAGGCCTTCGTGGCCGCCCTGGAGGCCACCGGCGGGCGGGCGACGGGCCGGCTGGTGGCCGACGGTTTCACGCCGGCGAGCGGGGCCGCCGCCGTGCGTGCCCATCTTGCGACCCACCCCGGGTGCGATGGAATTTTCGCCGTGACCGACACCCTGGCCCTGGGTGCGTACCAGGCGATCAAGGCCGCCGGACGTCGCGTGCCGGCGGACATGGCGGTGATCGGGGTCGGGGACCACGAGCACGGGGATTTCTTCGATCCGCCCCTGACCTGCGTGGGGCCGAGCTACGATCGCGTGGTCGAGGAAATCGTCGCGTTGCTGTTCCGGCTGATGAGCCGGCGGCGGGAGTCGCCGGCGGAGGTGTTCGTCCCACCGGAAGTGACGCTGCGCGGGTCGACGTGAGGGAGCCGGCGGGAAAAAGGCGACGGCGATTTGACTTGCGCCTAAATCGATTTAGCATTTTCCCGTTCGTCCACCGTCCAAACCCTCCCCCGCCGCCGGTGTCCGCATGCCCGGCGGCCAACCCTCGCCCAAACCATGTCACCCTGCCTGTCTTGTCTCCTTGCTGGACTCGCCCGCCGCGCGCTGGCGCCCGTGACCGCCGCGCTTCTCGCCGTCTTCGTTGCCCCTGGACTTCGTGCCGCCGAGGCCGGCGGCGCGGTCGTGACCGGCACGGTCAGCAATACCGCCACCGGCAACCTGCTCGAGGGGGCGCGCGTGGAGGTCCCTGCGCTGGGCCTCGTCGCGCTCTCCGACAATTCCGGCCGCTACGTCCTGCCCAACCTGCCCGCCGGCGCGCATGAACTCGTTGTCTCCTACACCGGCCTCGATGCCCAGCGGCGCGCGGTCTCGGTCACCGCCGGCCAGCGGGTCCTGCAGAACTTCGATCTCACGACCGGCATCTACCAGATGCCGGAGTTCAAGGTGACCGGCGAACGCGAGGGCGGCGCGGCGGCCATCACCATGCAGCGCAATGCCGACAACGTGAAGAACGTCGTCGCGATGGATTCATTCGGCAACCTGCCGAACCTGTCCGCCGGCGAGCTCGCCATCCGCCTTCCAGGCGTGGCCGGCCAGCTCGATGACGAAGGCAATGTCACCGGGGTGATCATCCGCGGCATGCCCTCGACGGCGAACCGCGTGACCGTGGACGGAGGCCTGATCACCAACGTCGGCGGGATGAACCGGCAGTTCCAGACCCACTCGCTGACGGGCGCGATGTTTGATCAGCTCGAGGTGATCAAGGGTCACCGGCCCGACACGGGCGCCGACTCCCTCGGCGGCACCGTCAACCTGCGCACCCGCTCCTCGCTCTCGATGCGGGAGCAGCGCCGCGTCACCTACAATGCGTCCGTCCGCTGGGCACCGTCATTCACGCAGCAGATCCCGTGGCGCCACGACCATCCCGCCCATCCGCTCATCAACCTCGCCTACCAGGAGGTGTTCGGTGTCCTCGGGGAGCAGCGCAACCTCGGCGTGTCGGTGAACGCGTTCTATAGCGAGAACGTCGCGGGGTACTACCGGACGATTCGCGATTTCGAGAACACCACGAACCAGCCGGCGTACGTCTGGGACTTCTACACCCAGGACGGCTTCAACAACCGCAAGCAGGGGAGCCTGAACGTGAAGTTCGACTACCGCCTCTCCGCCCGGAGCAAGTTCGCACTCAACACGATTTACAACGACGCCCACGAGCCCGACAACCGCCTCTTCGAGACACGCGCGACCACGAATCAGACCGCTCCCAACGCGACCACCTCCGGCGTGATCCCGGGCTACACCAACCGGATTACGCAGGTCCGGCCCGTGGCGGCCTCGGTGATCGACGCCCGTTCGACGATCTTCTCCTTCTTCAACCGCACCCGGCAGCTCGATTTCAGCGGCGAGCACACCTTCGATCGCCTCGAGGTGGATCACAGCCTCAACTACAGCCGCACGCACAACAATCTCGGCGGGGGCGCCGGCCCGACGCTCACGAACCGGATCACCGGCGTGGGCTGGATCCTCGACCGCACGAAATCGGATCTTTATCCCTCCTTCACGCAGACGGCCGGGCCGGACATCACCAATCCCGCCAATTACCGCCCGAACGGCCAGCTCACGACGCGGAACAACGATCGCGACATCGAGATCCGCAATGCCCGGGCCAACTTCCGCTATCGCCTGCCGACGGACTACTCGATCTTCCTCAAGGCCGGGGCCGACTGGCGCGAGCAGATGGCGCGGGAGGTCAACCGGCAGCGCCGCTGGAACTACACCGGCACGACCGCCCTGCCGGACGTCCCGTCCTTCCAGACCTTCTCGGCCGAAAAGGGAATCTGGAAGATTCCGACCTGGGATGCGGCCTACCTGCTCAAGGACGGTACGCCCGCGACCCCGGCGGTGTGGAACGAGGATCGCTACTACGCGTTGCAGCAGCGCTACGTCGGCACCCGCCAGGTCACGGAGACCGTGACCGCCGGCTATGTGATGGGGCAGGGGCGGATCGGCCGACTCGGGCTGCTCGCCGGCGTGCGGTCCGAGAAGACCGAGGACGAGAGCTGGGGCTGGGTGCGCAACCGCGTCGGTTCGACGGCGGCGCAGCAGGTGGCCGACCCGGAGGGCTCGGCGCAGCGCGACTACGCCAACACCCAGCGCCGCATCTCCGGCAGCTACACCAAGTCGTTCCCGAGCGCGCACCTCACCTATGATCTCCGGCAGGATCTCAAGGCCCGCCTGAGCTGGTCCACGAGCTTCGGCCGGCCGGCCATGACCAACCTCGTGCCCAACGAGACGGTCAATGAGACCAACCAGACGCTGACCATCAACAATCCCAGCCTGCTGCCCCAGACCGCGACGAATTGGGATGCCACGCTGGAGTACTACTTCGAGCCGGTCGGCAATCTCTCGGTCGGCTGGTTCCGCAAGGAGATCAAGGACTACCTCGTGAGCGGCCAGATCGTCGGATCGGTGGCGAGTGGCGCCGACAACGGCTTCAACGGCGACTATGCCGGCTTCCAGCTGTTGACCACCCTGAATGCCGGCACGGCCTACGTGCAGGGCTGGGAGGTGTCCTACCAGCAGCAGTTCACCTTCCTGCCAGGCCTGCTCAAGGGGCTCGCGCTCTCCGCCAACTACACGTCGCTCCTCACCCACGGCGACTTCGGCGGCACCGCTTACCGCTCGACCAACGAGGTGACCGGCTTCGTGCCGCGCACCGCCAACCTCAGCCTGTCCTGGCGCCATCGGAGCTTCAGCGCGCGCCTGCTCTACAACTACACGAGCGACTACATCCTGGCCTTCACCGCGGCTTCCCTCGGGCGCAACCAGTACCGCCTGAAGCGGGAGATCGTGAACCTGGGGGTCTCGTACCAGCTCAACCCGCGCCTCAGCCTGACCGCCGACGTGTCGAATCTCTTCAACGAACCGGTCACGCAATACCGCGGCATCAAGGACCAGATGGAGCGCACGCTGATCCACGGCGTCACCATCAACTTCGGCGTGAGCGGCCGGTTCTGAACCCTTCCATGAAGCCATCCTTGTTCGCTACCTTCGGCTTGGGAATCGGCCTGACGGCCTCCGCGATGGCCGCCGCGCCGGCCCCGGCCGCGGAGCCGCTTTCCCGCCTAGCGCACCACACCCCGGGGCTCCTCGCCGATCTCGGCGTCGGCCTCTGGGCCTGGCCGCTGCCCCTCGATTACAACCGCGACGGCCTGATGGATCTCGTGGTGGTATGCACCGACAAGCCCTACAACGGCACCTGGTATTTCGAGAACAGCGGGGAGGTCGACCCCCAGCTCCGCCTGCCGATTTTCAAGCCGGCCCGGCTGCTCGGCAAGTCGGCTCCCTCGGCGGGCATCTCCTACGTCACCGGCCAGCCCATCGTCACCGCCACCGCCTCGGTCAAGCAGGGCGACGTCTACGCCTACCGGGGCAACGTCTTCCCTGACTTCCTGAATTCGCGGTTCGACAAGCCCGCCAAGATCGCCGCGCCCGAGAAGATTCTCACCGAGGCCGGCAACATCCGCCAGAACCAGTGGAAGTTCGTCGACTACGACGGCGACGGCGCCCTCGACCTCACGATCGGCATCGACTTCTGGGGCGACTACGGGTGGGACGCCGCCTTCAACGCCGCCGGCGACTGGATTCGCGGGCCCCTTCACGGCTACGTCTACCTGCTGCGCAACACCGGCACCACCGCGAAGCCGGTCTACGCCGAACCCGTCCGGGTCCACGCGGGCGGCAAGCCCGTCGATCCCTTTGGCATGCCCTCGCCGATGTGGGGCGACTTCGACGGCGACGGCGACCTCGACCTGATCTGCGGCGAATTCCGCGACAGTTTCACCTTCTATGAGAATACCGGCACGCGCACCAAGCCGGAGTACGCGGCCGGTCGCCAGCTTCTGGTCGGCGGCGCGCCCCTGCTGATGGACCTGTGCATGATCACGCCCACCGCGGTCGACTTCGATGGCGACGGCGATCTCGACATCGTGTGCGGCGACGAGGACGGTCGGGTCGCCTTCATCGAGAACACCGGCAAGGTGTCCAGCGGCACACCGCAGTTCCTTCCGCCGCGCTACTTCCGGCAGTTTGCCGCCGACGTGAAGTTCGGGGCGCTCGCCACGCCGTACGCCTTCGACTGGGACGGCGACGGCGACGAAGACCTGATTTCGGGCAATTCCGCGGGCTATGTCGCGTTCATCGAGAATCTCGGCGGCACCCCGGTGCGGTGGGCGGCGCCCCGTTACCTCACCGCCGGAGGCCGGGTCATCCGCGAGCAGGCCGGACCCAACGGCTCAATCCAGGGGCCGGCGGAGGCGAAGTGGGGTTACTCGATCCTCAGCGTCGCCGACTGGGATGGCGATGGTCTGCCCGACCTCATGACCAACGGCATCTGGGGCAAGGTGGTTTGGTATCGGAACATCGGCACGCGCACGGCCCCGCGACTCGCTCCCGCGCAGCCGGTGGAGGTGGCGCCCGGCACCACTTCGCCCAAGCCGGCCTGGAACTGGTGGAACCCGCAGGGCCGCGAATTCGTCACGCAGTGGCGCACGACCCCGCAGATGATCGACTGGAACGGCGACGGCTTGATGGATCTGGTCATGGCGGATCACGAGGGGTACCTCGCGCTCTTCGAGCGCAAGCGCGCTGCCGATGGTTCGCTTGTCCTCTCCGCTGCGCAGCGCGTTTTCTGGAGCGAGGGCGCGAGCGTGTTCAACAGCAACGGGCAGCCGCAGAACAAGGAATCCGGGCTCCTGCAGATCAACAACGGCGTCAACGGTCGCGGCGGCCGCCGCACCTTCTGCATCGTGGATTGGGATGGCGACGGCCAGCGCGATCTTCTCATGAACAGCAGCCCCAACGTGAACTTCTTCCGCGGGCTGGGCCGCGATGCCCAGGGGCGTTGGAAGTTCCGGGATGAAGGGCCGGTCAGTCCGTACGTGCTGGCGGGTCACGCCACCAAACCCACGACGGGCGATTGGGACAAGGATGGGCTTCCCGATCTCCTCATCGGGGCGGAGGACGGCTTCTTTTATCAGGTGAAGAACCCGCGGGCCCGCCGGTAGTGATCATTCCCTTACGTTGCTCTGTCCTTACCGGGATGGCCGGTGGCCGGGGGGATTCCGCCCCGGGGCCGTTCGCGCCGATGCTTCGTCGCCGCACCTGACTCTCCTTCGCTTCCACTTCCTCCATGTCCTCACCCTTCCGTCCCAGCGGCATATACTCCGCACAGTGGCTCCCGGTTGATTCCGCCGGCCGGCTCGACCGCGCCAGCCTCGCGACCCATGTCGCCTTCGAGAAGCAGGCGGGCATCGACGGCTTCCTTGGCCTCGGCAGCACCGGGGAGTTTCCGCACTTCTCCCCGGACGAGCGCAAGCAGGTGCTCGCCGCGCTGGCCGAGCTGGCCGCCCCGCTGCCCGTCATCGCCAACATCACGGACATCCGCCCCCGTGTGGCGGTCGAGCTCGGCCGCTTCGCCAAGTCGCTCGGCCTGCCTGCGGTCTCGCTGATGCCGCCGATGTTCTTTCCGATGTCGCAGGATGACATCCTCGCCTATTTCCTGCATGTGGCGGAAGCGGTGGATCTGCCCGTGATGCTGTACAACTTCCCCGAGCTCACGGGCAAACGGATCGACCTGCCCACCATCGCGGCCTTCGCCGATCGCGCGCCCATGTGCGCGATCAAGCAGAGCGGCGGGGAGTTTGCCTACCACCGCGACCTCATCGCCCTCGGTCGGGAGAAGCACTACGCGGTCATGTCCGGGGCGGACACGCGGTTGACGGAAGTCTTCGCGCTGGGAGGCGCGGGTTGCACCGGCGGGCTTGTCAACCTCGTGCCCGAGCTGATGCTCGACATCCACCGCTGCTGCGCCGCCGGGCGCGTCGGGGATGCGGCCGAATCCGCCGCCCGGATGGTGCAGTTCGGCCGCGTGATCGACCAGCTGGCCTTCCCGCCGAACGTGGCCGCGGGGCTGGCGGCCCGCGGCTTCCAACCCGGTGCGTTCAAGTCGATCCTCTCGCCGGTGTCGCAGGATCTGGTGCGGAAGATCGAACGCGAACTGCGGGCACTCTACGTACAATGGGGACTCGCCCTCGGGCCGCTCGCCGCGTGAACTCCTTCCGCCCGCCGCTGCCGGGTGGTTCCTTTATGCGGCCACCCGCCCGGGCTCGTCGTCCTTCGCCCCCAACCGCTTTCCTCCCCGCATGACCCAGCCCGCCAACCTTGCCCGCTACGCCTGGTACGTCGTCGCCCTGCTCTTCCCGGTCGCCTTGCTGAACTACCTCGATCGGCAGATGCTCGCGACCATGAAGGCCTCGATGGTGGGAGACATCCCCACCATCGCCAACAAGGCCGACTGGGGTTTCGTCCTTGGCTGCTTCAAATGGACCTATGCGGTCCTGAGCCCCTTTGGGGGATATATTGCGGATCGGTTCAGCAAGCGCTGGGTCATCACGACGAGCCTGTTTGTCTGGTCCGCGGTGACCTGGTGGACGGGCCATGTGACGACTTTCCACGAACTCGTGGCTGCCCGGGCCCTGATGGGAATCAGTGAGGCGTTCTACATCCCGTGTGCGCTCGCCCTGATCTCGGAGTATCACACCGGCTTCACGCGCTCCCGCGCGGTCGGGATGCATCAAACGGGGATCTACATCGGGCAGATCCTCGGCGGTTTCGCCGGGTACATTGCCGACTCGCCCGATCACGGCTGGCGCTGGGCGTTTTCCACCTGCGGCATGATCGGCGTGGTCTACGCGCTGCCGCTGCTCGCGGCGCTGCGGGATCCGGTGCGGCCGGTCCCGGTGTCGGGACCGGTGAAGGAGGAATCCCACCTGGGGGTGTTCCGGGCCCTGCTCGGCAACCGCAACTTCATCCTCCTGGTGCTCTACTTCACGCTGCCCGCGATCGCCGGCTGGGTGGTGCGCGACTGGATGCCGGAGATCCTGCGCGAGAAGTTCAACCTCGGGCAGGGCAAGGCCGGCGTCAGCGCGATCCTCTATGTGCAGATCGCCTCGATGGTCGGTGCGGTGATTGGCGGGGCGCTCGCGGACAAGTGGATGCACTCCACCTCGCGGGGCCGCATCTTCACGAGCGCGATCGGGATGATGCTGTTCCTGCCCGCGCTCTTCAGCGTGGGCAACGCCGGCACCCTGACCATGGCCATCGTCGGCCTGATGGTCTTCGGGCTCGGCTGGGGTTTCTTCGACTGCAACAACATGCCGATTCTCTGCCAGATCACCCGCCCCGAATGGCGCGCCACCGGCTACGGGATCATGAACCTCGTCAGCATCAGTTGCGGCGGCTTCGGCGACTGGGCCTTTGGCTGGCTCCGCGATCGCCACGTGCCCCTGAACCTCATCTTCGGCGTGTTCGCCGGCGTCGCCCTGCTTTCCGTCGTCATCGTCCTGCTCATCAAACCTCACGAAGAAAAGAACCCCGCCTAGCGCGGGTCGCGCGTGCTTTCCAGGAGCTCCAACCGAGAAGCCGCCGCCCGGCAGCGCAGGCGAAGGGCGCCTCGGGCAGGTTCCTTTCACCCCTTCCACCACCTAATCCCCATGAGACCCTCCTCCCTGTTGTTCTTGTTGTTCTGGATCGCCGGCGCGGCCGTGGCCGGCGCGGCGTCCCCCGCGGCGCTGCTCACGCACGAGTTCGTCTACGAGAAGGCGTCCTATCCGTCGTGCCACGCCTCGACCATCGTGGAGCCGGCGCCCGGCCAGCTTGTCGCGGCGTGGTTTGGCGGCACGGCGGAGAAGAACCCGGATGTCGGCATCTGGGTGTCACATTATGATCGGGCCGCGAAGCGATGGACGCCGGGCGTCGAGGTGGCCAATGGCGTGCAACGCGACGGCAAGCGCCACCCGACGTGGAATCCGGTGCTCTTCCAGCCCCGCGGTGGCGCGCCGCTGATGCTCTTCTACAAGGTCGGCCCGTCGCCGCAGACGTGGTGGGGTGAGGTCCGCACCAGTACCGACGGAGGTCGTTCCTGGAGTGCCGCGCGCCGCCTGCCGGACGGCATCTATGGACCGATCAAGAACAAGCCGGTCCAGCTCCCCGACGGCACGATTCTGTCTCCCACCAGCGACGAGACCGACGAGCGCCCGAGCAAGTGGCGCATCTATTTCGAGCGCAGCACGGATGGAGGGGCGACCTGGACCAAGACACCGTTCTTCAACGATGGCGTCGCGATCGGCGCCATCCAGCCCAGCATCCTCTTCCCCGATGGCCCGAGTGGTTCCCGGCTCCAGGCCGTGGGTCGCACCCGCCAGGGCAAGGTGTTCACGATTTCCTCGACCGATGCCGGAAAGACCTGGGGCGCAATCGCCCTGCTCGACGGCGTGCCGAACCCGAACTCCGGCACCGACGCCGTGACCCTGCGAGACGGCCGCCATGTGCTGGTCTACAATCCCGTGCCGAAGGGCCGCACGCCGCTGGTCGTCGCGGTCTCGCGCGACGGCCGCGAGTGGCAGCAATGTCTCACGCTGGAGGATCAGCCCGGGGAGTACTCCTACCCGGCGGTGATCCAGACGGCTGACGGGCGGTTGCACGTCACCTACACCTGGAAGCGCCAGCGGATCCGCCACGCGGTGATCGATCCGGCGAAGCTATGATCGGTTTGCTCCGGCTGGCGTTTGGCCTCCTCGCAGGCCTCGCGGGCGGGTGGCTGCCCGCCGCCGAGACGCGCGATCTTCCGCCGGTCGATCGGGTGAGCGGGCCCCCGCCGGGGGTCGTCGTGTTTGCGAGCCCGGATCGGGAGAAGTTCTTCTGCGGCTCGCCGAGCATCATCATCCTCCCGGATGGATCCTATCTCGTGTCCCATGATATTGGCGGCAGGCACGACCGCGCCGGCCACACCGTGCTGCAGGCCTCCACCGATCGGGGCGCGAGCTGGCGGCAGGTCGGCGAGGTGAGCAACCAGAAATGGTCGACGCTGTTCCAGCATCGCGGGGCCGTGTACCTCATCGGCACTTCGGCCCGACCGGGCGACATGATCATCCGCCGGTCGACGGATGGCGGGCGCACCTGGACCGACCCGGTCGACGGGCGCCACGGCCTGCTCGCCCAGGGCAAGTACCACTGCGCGCCCACGCCCGTCGTGGTTCACCGCGGCCGGATCTGGCGCGCCTTCGAGCAATTCGCCGAGACCGCGCCCGTGCGGGCCTTTGGCGCCTTCGTGATGTCCGCCCCGGAGGCGGCCGACCTGCTGGAGGCGAGCGCCTGGACGCGCAGCAACGCCCTCACGCACCAGCGGGACTGGCTGGCGACGCGCAATGGCGAATGGCTCGAGGGCAACGTCGTCGTCACCCCGCAGGGCGGGCTGGTCGACATCCTCCGCGTCGAGTCGCATCCCGCGATCGGCGCGCCTTTCGCCCTGCCCGGCGCCAACGCCCGCATCCCGCGCTTCGAAGTGGCGGCGGCGTTGCCGATCGCCGCGGATGGCCGCACCGTGAGTTTCGATCCGACCCGCGACTACCTCCACTTCATCGGCAGCGAGGCGAAGTTCACGATCCGTTTTGACGAGCGCTCCGGGCGCTACTGGAGCATCGGATCCAAGATCACCAATCCGCACACGGGTTACGCCTGGCTCTACACCCCCCACCACCAGCGCAACGTGCTCTCGCTCACCTCGTCCACCGACCTGCGCACCTGGGAGGAGCGTTGCCGCCTGCTCCGTTTCCGCGAGGGCCAGGTCGTCACCAAGGAGGAGTCGCGGGTCGGCTTCCAGTATGTCGACTGGCAGTTCGACGGCGAGGACCTCATCGCGGTGTGCCGCACCTCGTGGAACGGCCTCAACTACCACGACGCGAACTTCATCACCTTTCACCGCGTGCGGAACTTTCGCACGCTGACCCTCTCGGACTCCCCGCCTGCCTTGGGCCCATGAGCATGTCCCGGCTTCGCAGTCCCGCGGGTGGGGGAGCCTGATCGGATTGCGTCAGTTTCATCCCGCCCGTCATCATGAAAACCAGCCCGTACCGCCGTCTCGTCCTCGTCGTGGTTGCCGGTCTGGCGCTCTGCCCTGGCCTGGGGGGGCAGTCCGCCGGCAACGCGTTGGTGGCCGTTTCCGTCAGCAGTGCCGACACCGCGAGTTTTCTGCCGCGCGCTCGGGTCGAACTGCATCCTGGCGCGCGCGAGGCGGTGACCGACTCCTTTGGCCTCGCTGAGTTCCTGGGGGTTCCGCCGGGGGACTACACGGTTCGCGTGGCGCATGAAGGCTTCCCTGAGGTGGCGACCACGGTGAAGGTCGGAGGCTCCGGCCGGGTCGAGGTTCCCGTTGTCCTCAAGGCGGAGGCTCCGGTGCGGCTGGGGCAATTTGTCGTCACCGCCGAGCGCGAGGGCAACGCCGCCGCCCTCACCCGCCAGAAGAACGCACCCAACGTCGAGAACGTGATCGCGATGGACGCCCTCGGCGTGCTGGCCAACGACAACCCGGCGGAGTTGCTCATGCGCCTGCCCGGCATCTACGCGCTCCCTTCCACCGAGGGCAACTTCGACCGTCCCGTCATTCGCGGCCTGCCGGGCGAGCTCAACTCCACGACGGTGGACGGCGGCCTCCTGGCCCCGCAGTTCGCGATGACGCGCAGTGCCGTCTACACCAACATCACCGCGAGCAACTTTGACGAAATCCAGGTGACCAAGGCCCTGACGCCGAATCTGCCGGCGAGCTCGATCAGCGGCCGCGTCAATTTCAAGACCAAGTCCGCGTTGAATCTCAAGACGAAGCGCGAGGTCAGCTACCGCCTCGGCGCGAAGTGGTCGCCGACGTTTTTCGACTTCACGCCGCGTCGCTCCCTTCCGGAAGCGCTCGCCAACGTGTCCCTGAGCTATCGCGAAAGTTTCGATCTCTTTGGCGGCCACCGGAACTTCGGCCTCGGGGCCAACGGCGTCTACAACGAGAACATCACGCAACGGACGCGCACCATCTCCAACCTCGACACCTCGGGGCGCACCCCGCAGTTCACGGAACGCTTCCAGCGCTACGACGGCATTCAGGATCGCTTGCTGCGGACGGCCAACCTCCGCGGCGATTTCCGCTACTCGGCGGACTCCCGGTTCTTCTTCAATGTCATGCGCAACCTGCAGGAGCAGCGCACCGGCCGGCCCAACAACTTCCAGGTCGACTACCTCGCCAACCTCACCGCGGCGGGGCGCGCGTTCGCCACCGGCATCAACCCGGCCGGAGGGCCGTCGGGGGGCGGCAACATCCGGCCGGGCTCCACCGAAACGCGCACCGAGGTGCTGCCGTCCACGCGGGCGACGTTCGTGGCCACCACCAGCCCGTTCGAAGCCGGCGACCAGACGAACTTCTACCAGGCCGGCGCCGAGCAGCGCTTCGGGGCCTGGCGCCTCGACTACACCCTCGGCTACTCCCGGGCCGAACGAAACACGGCCAGCCGCTTCCATCCCAATTCGGGCCGCAATTTCACCGCCAACGTCGCCAACATCGGCTGGATCCTCGACAAGACCGGCGGCGCGGATTTTCCACGGTTCACCCAGACGGCCGGGCCCAGCATCTGGGATCCCCGCAACTATTCCGGCGGCACTGTCTCGCAGGGCGCCGCCAACTCCCGCAATCACACCGCCTCCGCGGAGTTCAACCTGAAACGCGATGTGATGCTGGGGGAACGCGCCGTGCAGTTGAGCGCCGGAGCCGCCGCCACCCGGCAGTCGTTCGCCCAGGATTCCTTCAGCCGGAGCTTCACCTACCTGGGACCGGACGGTGTCGTTGGCACCAATCCGGCCACTCGGATCAATGACGACGATCTCAGCCGCTTCGCGTCGATCCAGCAACTGGAGCCGCGGCTCGGCTTGGGACCGGTGCCGGCCTTTGATCCTGTCCGCTACAATGCCTCCATCGATCAGGAGCCGGGGCAGTGGCGCACCAACCCCTACACGGAGCTTTCCACGAAGAGAAACAACTACGCCTACGTGCAGGAAGAGGTGCAGGCGGGATACCTGATGGGGGCGACGCGCTTCGGGAAGCTGGGGGTGCTGGGCGGCCTCCGCTGGGAGGAATCCCGCAACCTCGCGCGTGGCTTTGTCCAGCGGGGCACCTTTGCCACCATCGCTGATCCGCAGGCGCGGGTCGACGCGGAGTTTGGCACGTCCCCGATGGTCCGGCGCGGTCGTTCCGCCAGCTTCTTCCCCAGTGTGCACTTTCGCCACAGCGTGACCCCCAACCTCGTCGCCCGCGCGAGTTGGTCGACCGGCATCGGCCGTCCTTCCCTCGGCGACCTCGTGCCGAACTTCTCGGTCAACGACACGCTGCGGGAGGTGACGATCGACAATCCCTCCCTCAAGCCGCAGTACTCCGACAACTACGACTTTTCGCTCGAATACTACCTGAAGCCGATGGGACAGCTCGCCCTCGGATACTTCCGCAAGGACCTGACCGATTTTGTGTTTCGGCAGGAAATCGGGGTGATCGGGCCGGGTTCTGATAATGGCAACGGGGGCCTCTATTCCGGCTACGATATCATCTCCAACGGCAACGGCGGGCGCGGACGGGTCGACGGGATCGAGTTTTCGTACCTTCAGCAGCTCACGTTCCTTCCCGGGGCGTTGCGCGGCGTCACGCTGCTCGCCAACTACACCCACCTCAAAGCCACCGGTGACTACGGCCAGGATAGCGGGGGACCCGGCGGCCTGGTGGGCTTCGTCCCGGACACCGCCAATCTCCGCCTGAGTTACAACTATCGCTGGTTTGCCCCGTACGTGCAGTGGAGCTACGTGGGTCGCACCCTGGGTTCCTACAACGTGGCGCCGCAGTCGCAGACCAACCGGCTCGAGCGTCGCATCGTCAATGCCGGTCTCTCCCTCCGGCTGCCCCGCCAGCTCGAGTTCTTCTTTGACGTCGCCAACCTCTTCGATGAGCCCCAGCGCACGGCACACTTCGTCTCCGGCACGCGCATCAGCACCATCTACAACGGTCCGTTCGTCAGCTTTGGCCTCAACGGGAGGTTCTGATCATGCCGCAGCTGTGGCCTGAAACCCGGCATCGTCTCCGGCTGGTTCCCGGTTTCCGGTGGCCGCGGGTTTCCGGTCCCTGGCGCGCCATCCATGGCCTGGTGGCTTTCCTCGCGGCCGCCGGGTTGGCCTCCGGCGCCGGCGCGGGGACGGGCGGGCGGCCCAACACGGTGGTCATCCTCGCCGACGACCTCGGCTGGCGCGATCTGCGCTGCTACGGCAGCCCGTGGCACGACACGCCTCACCTGGATCGGCTTGCCCGCGAGGGGACGCGTTTCACCCAGGCATATGCGGCCGCCCCGATTTGTTCGGCCTCGCGGGCGGCGTTGCTCACCGGCCGGTCACCGGCCCGCCTCGGGTTCGAGTTTGTCATTAAGTCGCCGACGGCCAAGCGGCCCTCGGGGCACCCGCTCATGGGACCTCCGTACCCGCTGAACCTTCCCTTGAAAGAGGTGACGATCGGAGAGGTGCTCGCGCCGGTCGGGTACGCCACCGGGTACTTTGGCAAATGGCATCTCAGCGATCATTATCAGGGCTATCTGGGTTGGTCGCCGACCCACGGCCCCCTGCAGCAGGGCTACACGGAAGGGCATCAAGACTTCGGCTTGCACCCCTACCGGTACCGGGAGGAACCCACGCTCAAGACCAAGCCGCTGCCGACCGGCGAGTATGGCAGCGACACCCTGACCGAGCGTGCCATCGCCTTCCTGCGCGCCCACCGGACCGGCCCCTTCCATCTGCAGCTCGCCCACTACTTCGTGCATGATCCGGTGCATACCCGGGCGACATGGCTCGTGGAAAAGTACCGCCAACGGCTGCCGGCGGAGGCCGCTCCCAGCCGCGTCGAATACGCGGCGATGGTCGAGACGCTCGACCATCTCGTGGGTCGGTTGTTGCGGGCGCTCGATGAACTGGGCCTCGCGGAGCACACGCTGGTGGTCTTCACCTCCGACAACGGCGGAAATCCCAACTATGCCGCCAATGGACCGCTGCGCGGCAGCAAGTGGAACCTCTACGAAGGGGGACTGCGCGTGCCGTGGATCGTCCGCTGGCCGGGCCGAATTCCCGCCGGGGTCGTGAGTGACGCGATGTTCATCGGCACCGACCTGCTGCCGACGCTCGCCTCCGCCGCCGGTGCCCGCCTGCCGCCGGAGGTGGCCCTGGATGGCCGGGACATCCTGCCGCTGTGGCGCGGGGAAAAGGCCGCCGCCCCGGACCGCGATCGCCCGCTGGTGTGGCACTTTCCCTACTACCATCCGGAGACCGGATACGCGCAGGCCAGGCCGACGATTGGGATCGACGATTTCGCCGTCAGCCAGACGCGGCCGCAGGCGGCGATCCGGGTGGGGGAGTGGAAGCTGCTCCATTTCTTCGAGGACGATCGCGACGAACTGTACCACCTCGCCGCCGACCTCTCGGAGCAGCGCGACCTCGCCGGCAGCGAGCCTGCCCGCACCCGCGCCCTGCGCCGTCAGCTCGATGCCTACCTCCGTGAGTCCGGCGCCCGGCTGCCGACGCGGTGAGCGGCCGCGCTGAGGATCGGCAGGGCTCCCGGCAGCAGCTGAAAACGTGCCGGGGTGTGGCCCACCAGATCGCCGTCCAACTGCACGTCCGCGGGCTCCGCCGTGGCCACGGTCATTTCCCGACCCGGGAAATACGAGGCCCGGCGGTGCCGGATGTGGGTTCCGCGCAGGAGACGCACGAACTGCAGCGCGACTTCCAGCCGGCGGGTCGCCCGGATGAGGCTGAGGTTCATCCGGCCATCGTCGGGCCGGGCGCCGGGAGAGAGGTGCATCATCCGCCCGCCGGCATGGGAGGTGTTGCCCGCGCAGATCAGCAGGAAGTCATCGTGGTAGGTGCGCCCTTCGCAGGTCACCTTCGCGTTGACCGGCCGGTAATGCGCGAGGGCCCGAAAGAACCCGACTGAATAACAGAGCCGCGGTCCAAACCAGCGCTTGATCCGGGGTGTGGTCCGGCGCACGACGTCGGCCGCCAGGCCGACCGCGGCAAAGGATAGCGCGTGCGTGACCACCTCCTGGCCCGCCTGCCGGCACGTGGCGGCGATGACATCCATCGGGCACACCGACCCCGTGCGAAGCGCGGTGACCGCC
Source organism: Verrucomicrobiota bacterium (assembly GCA_016222805.1). GTDB lineage: Bacteria > Verrucomicrobiota > Verrucomicrobiia > Opitutales > Opitutaceae > ER46. The sequence goes on from JACRQG010000007.1 coordinate 357,780, forward strand.
GAGGGAAGATCCGCGATCCCCGCGAGGTGGGCGTAGTCGTTCCCCGTGCCCAGGGGCACCATGCCAAGCGCGGTGCCTGGTGCCGTCGATTGGAGAATGCCCGAGGCCACCTCCCGCACCGTTCCGTCTCCCCCGGCCGCCACGATGAGGTCGCAGCTTCCCGAGTCGGCGGCCATCCGCGCAAGGTCGGTGGCGTGCCCGCTGGAGCGGGTCGAATGCACCGTGGGCGCAAGCCCGGCGGCCACCAGCGCGGCCTGCAATTCGGCGGCCCGACTGCCAGCCTGCCCGGCTTCCGCCGCGGGATTGAGAATGACAGAGACGCGCCGGGGCATGGATCGGGCGGCAGCAGACACCGCTGCTCAACGGGCCGTCCAACCGCCATCGACGGCCAGCGTCGTGCCGGTGACGTAGCTCGCGGCCTCGCTGGCGAGGAAGATCGCCGCCCCCTGGATCTCCTCGAGGCGCGCCCAGCGTTTCAGCGCCGTGGCGCCCACCACGAATTGCCGGCCATCCTCGGTGTCGGCGATGGGCAGGTTCATGTCGGTCAGAAACGGCCCCGGGCAGAGAGCATTGACCGTAATCCCGTCGGTGGCGGTCTCGAGCGCGAGGGTCCGCGTCATCTGCACCACGGCGCCTTTGCTGGCGGTGTAGGGGGTGCGCCCCGCCAGGCCGACCAGGCCGAGGGCGCTGGCGAGGTTGAGGATGCGTCCCCACCGGCGCGTCCGCATCCCAGGCAGGACTGCCCGGCAACAGAGCCACGTGCCGTGGACGTTGGTGCGCATGACCTCGTCGAACTGGGCCGGTGAGAGCTCGGTGATGGGGCCCCGGATGTTGATGCCGGCACTGTTGATCAGGATGTCGATTCGGCCCAGGGCCCGTTCTGCAGCCGAGACCATCGCCTCAACCTGATCCGGCTGCGTGACATCGCAGGCCAGTCCGATCGCACGCCGGCTATGGTCGCGCGCGATGCCAGCGGCGGCGGCTTCCGCCTCCGCGCCATTCCGGCTGACGAGCGCCACGTCCGCTCCGGCCGAGGCCAGGCCCGCGGCCATCGCGCGGCCGAGGCCCTTGGAACCGCCCGTGATCACGGCCACGCGCTGGCTGAGATCGAAGAGCTTGATACCAGGAAGGGGGGCCGTCGGGGTCATGGTGGCCACGTTCTGGGCGCAGGAGGCAGGCTTGGCGATGGCGGAGTGTGCGGCCCGGAGATCCTCGGCACCGCCGGCCTCCTCCGGCGGCGACGCCGCGAAAGTGTAACCTAATAGGTTACACTTTTGGACTACGGCGACGATGGCGTGGGTGTGCCGGGCGGGGGCTGAACTGGTCTGGAGGTGTGCCCGGCTTGGCGCGTGCAATTCCGGCCGGCCGTGGCAGGCTGCCGGTGATGATCGTGCCTCGTTTCCTGCGGTGGATTTCCTTTTTCATGTTGAGCTCCGTTTCCCTCGTCAGCGCGGCCGAACGCCAGGTCACCTTTGCTCCGCACGGGCACCTGCTGACCAATATCAACGTGTGGTCGCCGGACGGCCGGTGGATCGTCTACGACGTGCGGGCCGTCGACAGTGTCTTCGACGGCACCCGCATCGAGCAGGTCAATGTCGCCACCGGCGAGGTGCAGGTGCTCTTCCGGTCGGAGCGCGGGGCTGCCTGCGGAGTCGTCACCTACCACCCGCGTGAGCCGCAGGTGGTCTTCATCCTCGGGCCGGAGAATCCGGGTCCGGACTGGACTTATGGCGCCTCGCGGCGGCGCGGCGCGGTGGTGGACGTGGCGCGTCCCGGGACTTTCCGGGCCCTGGACGCCATGACCTATGCACCGCCGTTCACGCCCGGGGCCCTGCGGGGAGGCTCGCATGTGCATGTCTTCAGCCCGGCGGGCGACGCCATCAGCTTCACCTACGAGGATGAAGTGCTCGGCCGGCTCGGGGCGAGCGGCGAGCACGATCGCAACCAGCGCAATGTGGGGGTGGCGGTGCCGGTGGCGGGCGGGGTAAAGGTGGCGCGATCTCATCCGCGCAACCACGATGGCGAGTGGTTTGCAGTGTTGGCCACGCGCACGGTGAACCGCCCGCGCGCCGGTTCCGACGAGATCTCGCGCGCCTATGAGGAAGGCTGGGTGCCTCGCCGGGATGGCCGGCGGTCGCTGGCGTTCCTCGGCAACGTCACGACCTCCGACGGCCGGGAGCTGGCGGAGGTGTTCCTCGTGGACCTGCCGTCCGACCTCCGCGTGGCGGGTGACGGGCCCCTCGAGGGGACGGATCTGCGGCGCCCGGTTCCGCCCCGCGGCACGGTGCAGCGACGGCTCACCTTCACGGCCGGACGCAAGTTTCCCGGAGTGGTGACCAGCCCGCGCCATTGGCTGCGGGCGGCGCCCGACGGCTCCGCGATCGCGTTCCTGATGAAGGACGACGCCGGCATCGTCCAACTTTGGACGGTATCACCCGACGGTGGTCCACCCCGGCAGGTGACGCGCAATCCCGAGCCGATCGCGTCCGCGTTCTCCTGGAGCGCGGATGGGCGGTTCCTCGGGCACGTGATGGAGGGCAGCGTGTGCGTGACCGAGGTTGCGACGGGGCGAACGGAACGGCTGACGCCGCGTCGCGTGGGAGGCGATGGACCGGAGCCCTTTGCCTGTGTCTTTTCACCCGATGGGCGCCAGATCGCCTACAGCCGTCGGGTAGCGCAGGGTGCGGCGACGTGGGCGCAGGTCTTTGTCGCAGCCGTTCCCTCGCCAAAGGAGCAGGGAGCAAGGCGGTAAGAACCCGGCGGACGGTGAGCCGCACCGAGGGCGGGAGAACGCCGCGGGACGGGTGGCACGGGTCGGGTTTGCCGGCTGCGGCGGAAGCTTGCGCCGATGGCGCGGCTCGCGCAGTGAAAGGGCAGCACTAACACCGCCGGTCGCCGGCGTCTTTGCCATGAAGCTTTGCCGACTCCCCTTCGTATTGCTGTTCGCGCTGGGCGCCGCGTCGCGCCTCGTCGCCGACATCGCGTTGGCGCCGCTCTTTCGGGATGGCGCCGTGCTGCAGCGGGATCGCCCGATTGTCGTCTGGGGCCAGGCCGCCGCCGCCGAAAAGGTCGAGGTGACCTTCCGCCGGCAAACCGCCACGGTGATCACGCGGGCGGACGGCCGCTGGCAGGTGACGCTCAAGGCCGAGCCGGCCTCACCGGTTCCGTCGGAGCTGACGGCCTCCGGGGCCAACACCGTGACGGTGCGCGATGTGCTGGTCGGTGACGTGTGGCTGTGCTCCGGCCAGTCCAACATGGCGATGCTGGTGCGCAACTCCGCCGACGCGGAACGCGAGATGGCGGCCGCCCGGTTTCCCCTCATCCGGCACTTCAAGGTGCCGACGACGGTCGCCGGAACCCCCGCGACCGAAGTGGGCGGATCCTGGGCCTCCTGTTCGCCCGAGACTGTCGGTTCGTTTTCCGCGGTCGCGTATTATTTCGCGCGGGAACTGCACCAGAAGAACGGCGTGCCAATCGGATTGGTGAACAGTTCGTGGGGTGGCACCCAGATCGAAGGTTGGATCAGTGAACCTGCCCTGCGCGCCGATCCGGCCTGGCGCGAGATCCAGGCCCGGTGGGAAAAGACCCTGGCCGATTACCCCGCCGCGGTGCAGGCCCACGAGAGCCAGCTGGCGAAGTGGACCGCGGACGAGGCGGCGGCGAAGGCGGCGGGCAAGCGCTTCGCGCGCGCGAAACCGCGGACACCGGAAGGTCCGGGCAGCCGGTGGCTCCCGGCCGGAATCTACAACGGGATGATTGCGCCGTTGGTCCCCTTCGGGCTGCGCGGGGTGATCTGGTACCAGGGCGAAACCAATGCCGCCCGGCACGCGGAGTACGCCTCCCTCTTCACCGCGCTGATCAAGCAGTGGCGCGCCGACTTCGGGCCGGACCTGCCGTTCTATTTCGTGCAACTGGCCAACTTCGAAGCCCAGACCGGCAACGACGGTGACACCTGGGCGTACCTGCGCGAGGCGCAGGCCCGGGCGCTCAAACTGCCGGCCACGGGCATGGCGGTGACAATCGACATCGGGGAGCCGAAGGACATCCACCCGAAGAATAAGCAGGAGGTCGGACGCCGCCTCGCCCTGCACGCCCGACGGCAGGTGCTGGGCGAACGCATCGAGACGGATGGTCCGATCTTTCTTTCGGCCAAGCGGGACGGGGCGGCGATGCGCGTGAGTTTCTCGCATGCGACCGGGCTGAAGCTGGAACCCGCGAAGGACGACGGACGCGTCTCGTTCGAGATCGCCGGCGCCGACCAGAAGTTTGTGCCTGCCGAGGCGCGGGTCGATGGCCAGACTCTCCTGGTCAGCGCTCCGTCGGTGACGACCCCGGTGGCGGTGCGCTACGCGTGGCGCAATTCCCCGGATGCGCGCCTGTTCAACCGCGCCGGACTGCCGGCGGCGCCGTTCCGCTCCGACAAATGGAAATGACCTCCGGACCGTTCCGCTCCAGTCCCGCGCGGAGCTTTTGGCTGGCCCTGGTCCTGGTGCTGCCGCACGCGGGAGCCGGCGCGACCATGGAGGAGATCCCGCTGCTGCCTCCCTTTCCGGCCAAGACGCCCAACGCCACCGAGGAGGTCGTCTACCGGTTCAACAACCTCGACGATCGCGGCTTCAATCGCGTGGTGCAGAAGGTCACCCTGCCGACGCTGACGGTTTACCATCCCGCGGCGCGATCGGGGCGCGGAGCCGCGATGGTGGTGTGCCCGGGCGGCGGGTATTCCTATATCGCGATCGATCGCGAGGGCCACGCGCTCGGTCGCTACTTTTCCGCCCGCGGCCTGACCGTGGCGGTCCTCAAGTACCGGCTGCCGGACCCGGATGCCACTCCCACGGGTCTCCCATTCAGCCAGCAGGACGCCCTCGCGGCGGTTCGCTACGTCCGGAGTCGCGCCGCGGAGTGGGGGATTGATCCCCAGCGCATCGGCATCGCGGGGGGATCGGCCGGCGGCCATCTCGCGGGCAGCGTCGGGATCCTCGGGGACGCCGCGGACGGATCGCGACCGGACTTTGTCTGCCTCCTTTATCCGGTGGTGTGCCTGGGAGGACCTTTTGCCCACCAGGGATCCCGCCAGCGGCTGCTCGGGGCGGCACCGGCGCCGTCGCGGCTGGCGGAGTTTTCGCTGGAGCGCCGCGCCCGCCCGGGGCTACCCCCGTATTTCCTGGTGCATGCCCGCGACGACAAGGGCGTGCCGCCCGAGAACAGCGAGCTTCTCGCCGCGGCGTTGCGGGAGAAAGGCGTCGGGGCGGAACTGTTGCTCGTGGCGACCGGCGGTCATGGCTTCGGCCTCGGGCGCGACGAGGAATCCGGGCGGTGGAAGGAGGCCTTCCTCGCCTGGCTGGGCCGGCTTCCATGAATGCGTTACTACGGTGGGTTGGGTTGGTCGCGGCGGTGCTGGTCGCTGGCGCTGCCCTCGGGGCAAACCCCGTGCGGCCGCTGGCCAACGACTTTGTCGCGGTCGGGGAATCGCCGGATCCGCAGGGCATGCCGCTCTATACGCCGAGCATCCTGGCGTTGCCGGACGGGCGTCTGGTGGCGGCGTACGAGCGCGGTGGCACCGGTCGCAAGGACAACGCCGCCTACGCGTTCATCCTCACCTCGGACGATCGCGGACGTACCTGGTCGCAGCGGGGAGCCCTGCGCATGACGCATGCGCGGCTGTTCCAGGCCGGGAAGTCGATTTACTACCTCGGTCACCGCGGGGACCTGCAAGTCGCGCGCTCCGACGACCGCGGCGCGACCTGGAGCGCCCAGGTGGCGCTGTCCCAGGGGCAGACGTGGCACCAGTCGGCCTGCAACGTCTGGCACGCGCGGGGCTTCGTCTATCTCGTGATGGAGCGGCGGGTCCCGAGCGAAAACAAGGCCTGGGCGGTCGGCTCGCTCGCCCCGGTGCTGCTGCGCGGTCGGGAGGACGCCGATCTCACCCGGCGCGAGAACTGGACGCTGGCGAGCGAACTGGTCTTTTCCGACCTGATCGCCGGTTACCGGCAGAACGAGCCCGAGCTCGAGTTCTTCGGCGTGCCGTTTTTCCGACAGGGCTATCCGGATCGTTACGTCGTGGCGACGACCCCGCGCCGCCGTACGTCGTCGCCGATGGGCTGGCTCGAGACCAACGTCGTCCAGATCACCGATCCGGATCACTACTGGTATGATCCCAGCGGGCGCACGTTTCACCTGTTCATGCGGGCGCACACCGCCGGGACGGGGTATGCGGCCCTGGCCAAGGTCGTGGAGCAGCCGGACGGCTCGATGCTGACCAAGCTGGAGACCGTGCCGTCGGGAAAGAAGATCCTCTTTGTGCCGATGCCGGGCGGCCAGATGCGCTTCCACATCTGCTATGACCAGAAGACGCGGCTGTACTGGCTGCTGAGCTCGCAGGCGACCGACTCGATGACGCGGGCCGATCGCCTGCCGGCCGAACGCTACGACCTGCCGAACAACGAGCGACACCGCCTCCAGCTGCATTTCTCGAAGAACATGATCGACTGGTGCTTCGCCGGGCTGGTCGCCAAGACCGAGTCGCCCAAGGAGGCGCGGCACTACGCGGCGATGGACATCGATGGCGACGACCTCGTGATCCTCTCCCGCAGCGGCGACGCGCGGGCGAAAAGCGCCCACGACGGCAACCTGATCACCTTCCACCGCGTGCGGAATTTCCGCGAGCTCGTGTATTGATCCCGGCGGTTGCGGTCCCGCGTTCAGGGCAGGTTCGCCCCGGCGAGTCGCAGGCGGGCGCTCGCTTCCGACGCGAGGATCACGCCGTCCGCAAAGTCAAACCCGGCCGGGGCCGGCCCTGGGCCTGTGCTGACGCGCCGGAAGGTGAGTGCCGGGGTGCCGCTGCCCTGGGCATAGGCGGCCAGAGTGCCGTCCTGCAGCCGGAGCCGCGGCCGACCCTTGACGGTGACGTTTTCCCCGAAGGTCACCGTGATCTCGCGATCGACGGCGACGATCTTTCTCACCGCAGGGCCGGATGGGTCCTCGGGATCCCACTTTCCGCCAAACGTCCACTTCGCGGTGATCTGCGCCGGACGCGGGGCTCCCGGGGCGGCTGCCAGGTTGTCGCGGTGCCACGGATAATCGCGCCCGTCGCGGTGGCTGTTGAAGAAATAGGCGCGGTTGCCCCAGCGGTTGGTGGCTTCGAGCTCGGCATTGCGTTTGCGGTCGGCGTCGGTGACGGGACCGCCGTTGATCGGGTAGATCACGCGAAACGGCGCGCGGTCGCGCATGGTTCGCGAAAAGGTGCAGTCGACGAAGTAGAAATGGGCGTCGTGGTGCCACCGCGCGAAGCCCCAGTTCTCGACGCCGTCAAAGCGGCAGCGATTCAGGACGAACTTCATGTCGGGGTCGCGGCTGCCGTCGTGCCACATGGCGGCCTCGGCCTTGGGATTCACCTCGTAGAGCTCGCTGTCGACCAGGTAACACCAGCCGCGTGGGCAGACGAAATCGACCGAGCCGCGGACCTTGAGGCGCGCGTGGTAGTAGCGGCCGTTGGGACTGGAATGCCCCGGGGCATCCTCCGAGTACCGGCCGTTGCCGGTGCGCCAGAGGGAGAGGGTGTCGTTGCCCTGGCTGAAGACATCGCAGTCCTGGATCACCGTGCGATCCCCGCGCCCGTAGATGGCAAAGGCATGCGTGCCAATCACCCCGTGGGTGTTCTCGACGGTCAGGTTCTCGAGCACGAAGTCGTCGCCATTGAGGTTGAGCACGGCCTGGCCGAGTTTGTCACCGCCCCCGCGGCGGTAGTCATCCATGCCCTGGGCAAACTCCACGCGGGTGCCGGTGCGGCTCTGGCCGCGCAGCGTGACGTAGCTGGCGTCCACGCGCACCTTCTCCCGGTAGGTGCCGTCCTTGACGAGGATGACCCTTCGCTCCCGGTTGTCGCGCGGGATGGAGGCAACGGCAGCCTGGATCGTGGTGAAATTGCCGGAGCCGTCGGCGGCGACGACGAGATCGGGAGCAAAGGGCAGCGGGGCGGGCTGGGCGAGGGCCGCGGTGGCGAGCGCGAACGAAAGCGCCGCGACCGCTGGGGCGGCAATCGGCAGGCGAGGTTGCATGGGAGGCAGGACGTTTCGGACCGGAGGCCGTTGCAAGGGCAGATCGGGGCTTGAAAACCCCGGGGCAGCCCCCTCCGCTGCAGCGAAAGACCCATGAATGCGCTGCGAGCCCTGCTGTTCTGCCTCCTCCTGATGACGTGCCGTGGTGAACTCATGGCGGCGGAGCGCGGTTCGTTCCGGACCTCGGATGGAGTCCGCCTGGAGTTTCTGAGCGCCGGGGCGGGGCCCCTGCTGGTATTCGAACCCGGCTGGATGTGCCCGGCGTGGATCTGGGAGGCTCAGCTCGCGTACTTCAGCCATGCTGGCTGGCGGGCGGTGGCGCTCGATCCGCGGGCGCAGGGGGGATCGGATCGGCCGGCCAACGGCTTCCTCCCCGAACGGCGGGCGCGCGATGTGCGGGAGTTGGTGGAGCATCTCCGGCCCGATGCCCCGGTGGTATTGGTCGGCTGGTCGATGGGGGTCGGCGAGGTGCTGAGTTACGCGAGCCAGTTCGGCACGAAGGAACTGCGCGCTCTTGTCCTCGTCGACGGTTTCCTTGGCGGCGAGCCGACCAAGGAGGGCATGGTGGGCCGCCTGCAGTGGCTGGAGGGCCTGCAGCGCGATCCCTCCGCGTTTTTCGATGGGTTCATGAAGATGTTCTTCGCGCGGCCTCAGCCGCCTGACTACCTGCAGCGACTGCGCGCGGACATCGAGCGCACCCCGGTCAACAGCGCCGTCTTGCTGCAGGTCGGACATCTTACGCGCAACTTCTGGGGTGACCTGGCCAAGGTCGATCGGCCGGTGCTTTATGTCTGCCAGCGGATGCTGGAGAAGCAGGCGGAGAAGGTGCGGGCGACGCTGCCGGGAGCGCAGATCGAGGTCATCGATGGCGTGGGCCACGCGTTGTTTGTCGACGCACCGGAGCGCTTCAACGCGCGCGTCGCCGCTTTCCTGGGACGGCCGTAGCGTTGCCAGATCGTGTGGTGTTGCTCCGCCTGACCTTCCTGTAGGCGGGGCGACCTCGCTCCGCGGCAGCTGGATCAGAAATCAAAGATGCGGGCCGGGATCGCCCCGCCTACAGGAACGTATCCAGGTGACCGGGGCGGAGACCACGTTGTCGCGGGTCCGCGGCCTCCGCCTTTTCTGCTCGGCTTCACGGTCGAAACGTTGTGCCGTTGGCGTCACCCCACTTGCGCGGAAACTCCCCGTCGCTTCCCCCGCCATGCACTCGCCCTTCCTCGCCCACTGGCCCCGGCTTCTCTCCTGCGGCGTCCTGCTCGCCTTCGGTTCCGCCCTTTCGGCCCAAAGCCCGGCCACCGGCCGCATTGCCGGCCGCATCTTCAACCCCGCCACTCAGGAGTACGTGCGCAACGCCGAGATCAGCCTCGAAGGCACCGCCCTCAGCACCTTCTCCGAGGACGCCGGCGCCTACCTGCTCTCGGGTGTCCCGGCCGGCGAGGTCACGCTCATCGTGACCTATACCGGCTACGATCGCGCGACCGCCCGGGTGCGAGTGGCGCCGGGCGAGACCGCCACACGGGACTTCGAACTGGTGGGCTCGACCTACCAGTCCGGGGTCGCCAAGCCGGGAGAGAGCGTGGTCCGTCTGGACAAGTTCGTCGTCTCGACCGAACGCGAGGGCAACGCCAAGGCCATCATGGAGCAGCGGGCCGCGCTCAACATGAAGAACGTCGTCGCCTCCGATAATTTCGGCGACGTGACGGGCGGCAACATCGGCGAGTTCATGAAGTACCTCCCCGGGGTCGTGATCGACTACAACAACGCCGACGCCCGCGCCGTGCGCATCGGCGGGCTCGATCCCAAGTACGCCTCCGTCAGCATCGACGGCATGCGCATGGCCAGCGCGGCGTCCGCGCTCTTTGGCGCCACCACGCGGCAGTTCGAGTTCGAGCAGGCCTCGATCACGAGCGTCGAGACCATCGAGCTCAACAAGACCCTCACCGCGAGCATGGATGCCGATGCTCCGGCCGGCAGCATGAATCTGCGGAGCCGGAATGCCTTTGACCGCAAGGGACGCGAGATCACTGCGACCGCCACGGTCAGTGCCAACCCCTACGATCTCACTTGGCGCCGCACTCCCGGCCCGGGTGACGGCGTCCACCGGAAGATCCGGCCCGGCGCGGTGTTCACCTACGCGGAGTCGTTCCAGCAGCGGTTCGGCGTGCAGGTGAGCCTGTCCGCCAACCAGCTCTACAACGAGCAGTCCGGCCTCACGCACACCTTCGACAACACGATCGCCGCCCGCGGACCGGTCATCAACACCCTGGTCTTTCGCGACAACCCCAAGATCACCACGCGGGCCGCGTCCGGTCTCACCCTCGACTACAAGTTCACGCCCCACCTGATCGTCTCCTGGAAGATGTCCGGCTCGCACTTCCGCGACGAGATCAACGCCCGGACGATCACCTTCCGGGCCGCCACCGCCCAGATCGATCCATCCTCCTCGCTGACCAGCCTCCTCGCCCTGCCCACGGCCAACACCACCACCCGGATGGAGTCCGCCATCGGGCACAGCGACAAGTGGAACGACACGGTCGTCTACACTCCGAAGATCGAATACCGGCGCAACGACCTGCTGATCACCGCCTCGGGTGGCTACTCCCGCAGCACGACGCATTACGAGGATCGTCGCAGCGGCTACTGGGCCAACACCGCCAACTGGATCACCCGCATGAGCTGGAGCGCCCGCCGCACCAGCTCGACGTCGACCGACTGGCAGCTGGCCCGCGTGTCCGGACCTGCGTGGAACGACATCGCGAACTACAACCGGGCCGATGCCAACGCCAACAACATCAGCACGGCGGAGCGCACCGGCCGCAGCCAGGTGTGGTCGGGCTACCTCGATGCCAAGCAGACGGTGAACCTCGGCCTGCCCGTAACCATCGGGGCTGGGCTGAAGAGCCGGCTCACCGCCTACGACCTCTGGAAGACCGGCTCCCTGACCTGGACCTACGTCGGACCGGCGCGCAACCAGCTCGACCCTTCGACGGTGATGATCACCCACGCGAATCCGGGCGTCTTCGACGCCAAGCAGGGGGACAACCTGCCCACGCTGGGCATCCCCATTCCGAACGCGACCGCGATGTACGAGCTGTACCAGGCGCACCCGGAGTATTTCACGGAGAACACGGTCGGCAACTTCACCACGCTCTACACCAGCCCCCGCGCCGCGAAGGAGCAGATCGACGCCGGGTACGTCGAGTTCAACACCCGCTGGAACCGCCTGCGGCTCAACCTCGGCGTGCGGCAGGAACGCACCCGCACGGTGGGCCGCAACTTCGACCTCGTGCCGAACGCCCTCGTCCGCGCCGCCGGCTACACGGCGGGGACGATTCCCTATGTCGTGTACCAGTACCGGGGCTTCGAGCGCAGCAACAAGTATGGCGGCTACGACAACACCTTCTACAGCGGCGGGGCCAAATACTCGCTCGCGCGCAACCTGGTCCTGCAGCTCTCCGCCAGCCAGTCGATCGGCCGGCCCGACTACAACAACCTCGCCGGGGTCATCACGATCAACGACACCAACCTCACCGTCCGCGTGCCCAACCCCGACCTGAAGCCGGAGACCTCCGACAAGTACTTCGCGAGCGTGCAGTACTACATCGAGCCGGCCGGCACGCTCACCGTCTCCGGCTACGAACTCAGCGTGAAGAACATGGGCCTCGGCACCGAGCAGATCTCCGCGGCCGAGGCCGGCTACGCCGACGATCCCGAGTATTCCGGCTACACCTTCCTGCGTTCCTCCAATGCGCCCGGCACGCGGAAGATCCGCGGCGCCGAGCTCGAATACAGCCAGCAGCTCGTGTTCCTGCCCGGTTTTGCCCGGGGGTTCAGTGTCTTTGGCTCCATCTCCCGCGCCTCCCCCGATACCCCGGTGGCCAACCTCGTCCCGAAGGCGGCCAACGGCGGGCTGCGCTTCAGCAATCACCTCTTCAACGTGCAGCTGAGGGCCACTTGGTCCTCGGCGCGCCTCACCTCGACCTCGGCGACGCTGCAGCAGTGGGACTACGAGCGGCTGATGTTCGATCTCAGCGGAGGCTGGAAACTGAACCGCACCTACGAGCTGACGCTCAGCGGCCGCAACATCGGCAACGCGCCCATTCGCGGCTATGTCAACAACCCGGGACTGCTCCGCATCAACCAGCTCTTCGGCGCAGTGTGGACGCTCGGCGTGCGGGGCCGCTGGTAGGCGGGGAGGATTCCACGGAGCGATCACCTCCGACGGATCCTGCTATCGCCTCAAGCGATTTGGCTCTCACCGCCTTCTGCCGACCCGCGCCATGCCGCTGCTGGCGGCGGCGGTCGCGCTGGCGTTCGCCTGGCTGGGTTGGACCTAGCTGTCGCCGACTGCCGCCGGGAACTGCCGCCAGGCGCCGCGCGTTTAGTGCGGAGGGACGGTGGCGATTCGGACTCGATGCCGGGTTCACCCGCCCCCAATACTCCGCCGTCCGGTTGTTGCCCATGAGACCTTTCCTCTGCTGGCCCGTAATGGGGCTCTGTCTCGGTGTCTTGCCGATCCGCGCGGCGGCCCCGGCGGCACCGCCGCCCAACGTCATCCTCATCGTCGCCGATGACTTTGCGGTGGGCGACGTCGCCGCCTTCAATGGCGGGCGCACCCGCACGCCGGCGATCGACCGCCTCGCGGCGGAGGGCGTGTGGTTCCACGCCGCCTACTCGGCCTCCGCCGTCTGCGCGCCGGCCCGCGCGGCGATCTACACCGGCCGTTACCCGCACCGCACCGGCGTCGTGTCGCTCGACCTCAATCGCGAACCGGAGCTCACGCGGTTGCGCCTCGACGAAGTGACAATTGCCGACGCGTTTCGTGCCGGCGGCTACGTTACCGGCCTGATCGGCAAGTGGCATACCGGGGCGGGTGAGCAGTGGCACCCGCTGCGCCGCGGTTTTGCGGAGTTCGAGGGGTTTTCGGGATCCGAGCCGAAGATGACTTACTTTGCCTATCCGCTCGATGTCCAGGGGCGGCGCATCGAGGTCGCAGACAAGTACCTCACCGACGATCTTTCGGCGCGGGCGCTGGGGTTCGTCCGGCGTCACCGCGACCGGCCGTTCTTTCTCAACCTCTGCCACTATGCGCCGCACCGGCCGCTCGGCGCGCCGGCGGACGTTGTGGCGCGGTATCGTGCGCAGGGTCACGACGAGAAGATCGCCACGATCTACGCGATGAACGAGGTGATGGATCGCGGCCTCGGGGAACTGCTGGCCGAACTCGATCGACTCGACCTCACGAGCAGGACGCTGGTGATCTTCACGAGCGACAACGGTCCCGATCCGATTCCCGGACCGCGTTTCAACCACGGCCTGCGTGGCATGAAGTACGAGGTTCACGAGGGCGGCATCCGGGTGCCGTTGATCTTCCGCTGGACTGGCCGGTTCGCCCCGGGCTCGCGGCAGGCGGTGGCGCACTTCATCGACTTCTTCCCGACGCTGGTGGAACTCTGCGGGCTGCGGGTGCCGCTCGCGGCGCGGCCGCGCGACGGCGCCAGCCTGGTCCCGGTGCTGGCCGGCGAACGCGACCGGACCGACACTCCGCGTTTCTGGCAGTGGAACCGCGCGAACCCCGACTACACGCACAACGCGGCCGTGCGCGACGGCCCGTGGAAGCTCGTGCGACCCTTCGTCACCCGCAACGTCCCCGAGGGCGCGTCGACCGCCGCGCCCATGCTCTACCATCTGCCGACGGATCCCTTCGAGACCACCGACGTCGCGGCGCAGCACCCGGAGCGGGTGGCCCGCCTCCGCGCCGCGCTCGATGCCTGGAGCAGCGAGATCGAACGCGAGCGCCAGCGGCCGTGAGGAGAGGGTGCCCGGCCACTCGGACCGGCGAGGCTCGATCTGACCCGGTTCCCTTGCCGCGCCGACGTCAGATCTTCTCCCACGGACGATCCGGGGAGGACGCCCGGCCCTCGTCGTAGTCGAGATAGTCGAACATCGTGAGGATCGGCGCCCCATCCAGGCGGCTTTCGGCGATTCTCTTGGCGAGCGTGGGGGCGGCGGAATCGCGCCAGCCCCGTTTCACCATGAAGTTGTTCCACACCTCGCACTCCTCGTCGCTGCGCGGACCGCCGTGCTCGTGGCACCAGGCGAGCAGTTGCTCGTCGTCGCGGTCGCCGGCCAGCACGCGCGCCTTCAATTCCCCATAGTCGACGCGCAGGAAGTTGCAGCAGCGGCCGTCGAAGCCCTTGCCCAGGTTGGGGCCGTACTCGTCGAGGGGCAGCCGGCCAGCGGCCTGGAGGCGGATCTTGTCGAGCATCCGGCCGAAATAAACGAGGCGGCCGACCTTGTGGTAGGGACTGCGGAGACCGGGGACGTGGGACATGGGAGGGAGTGAAGGGAAGACAGTATGCCGAGCGATGACCGCCAAGGCAATCCGCCGGTGCGGGCGGACGACCTTCCGGGCCGGGTGCCTGTGGCCCGCCGCGACAAAATTACCCCTGGCGCGGAATTTGCCTGTTCGCCCGGCGGCGGCACGCCACACTCCGGTTCCCGGTCGGGTGCGCCGACCGGCTGCGCCCTTTCTCCTTGCCATGAAAACGCCCGCTTTGCTCCCGCCGCTCCGTTCCGCCTGGTTCCTCCTCCTGACCGCCGCCGCGATCGCGACGCCCGCGGCCATCGCCGCCGCCCCGGCGCCCGCGGCGAAGCCCGATCACTCGAAAGTCCCGGGAGTGGTCATCGCCCACAGCGAGTTGCGTCTATCGCTCGACTGACCGCGGCCGCACCTGGGAGCAGATCAGCCGCATCGACGGCCTCTTCTGGGGCAGCATCTTCTACCACCGCGGCGCGGTCTACGTGATGGGCACCACCGCCGGCCACCGCCACGGTCATTGCACCATCCGCCGCTCGACCGATGGCGGACGCACCTGGACCGAGCCGAAGGACGAGCGCAGCGGGCTGCTGTTTCCCGACATCTCGTATCACACGGCGCCCACGCCCGTGATCGTGCATCAGGGCCGCCTCTGGCGGGCGATGGAGGACGAGAAGGGCGGCGAAAAGTGGGGCCTCATGTTCCGCGCGTTCATGCTCTCGGCCCCGGAGGACGCCGATCTGCTGCAGGCGTCGAACTGGACTGCCTCCAACGCCATTCCCCGCAACGAGACCTGGCTCGGGGGCCGCTTCGGCGGCTGGCTGGAGGGCAACGCCGTCGTCGACCCCCAGGGCCGCATCGTGAATGTGCTGCGCGTCGATTTCCGCGACGTGCCGGAGAAGGCCGCGATCGTGAGGGTCTCCGCCGACGGCCGGACCGCGACCTTCGATCCGGAGCGCGATTTCATCGACTTCCCCGGTGGCTGCAAAAAGTTCGTCATTCGCCCCGACCCCAAGGACGGCCGCTACTGGACGATCGCCAACGCCGTCCTGCCACAACACGTCGGCCCGGAAGTGGGCCGCATCCGCAACGCCGCCGTGCTCATGTCCTCGACCGACCTGCGCACCTGGACGCCCCACCGCACGATCATCTACCACCCCGACGTGAAGAACCACGGGTTCCAGTACGTCGACTGGCTCTTCGAGGGCGACGACCTGATCGTCGTGTCGCGCACGGCCTGCGACGACGGTCTCGGCGGCGCCGACAACCAACACAATTCAAACTACCTGACCTTCCATCGCGTGGAGAATTTCCGCCGGCATGTCCGGGAGCGCGTGGCCGTGGCCGGGCAATAATCCAGGCGGCGGGCATCCCCTGCAGGCGGCCGCGGCGCCCGACCCCGGCGTTCGGGGATAGTGCACGTCCCGACTTGAGGCGCGCGCCGGTCGTGTCATGGTCTGCAGACCCCATGCGAATCCCTGCGTGCCTCCTCCTTGCCGCGCTCCTGGCGATGCTGGCGGCCGGGCGGTTGGGGGCCACCGGGATCCGTCCCCCGAACATCCTCTTCGTCCTGGCTGACAATTGGGGTTATCCGCATGCCGGCATCCTGGGCGATCCGCTGGCCCAGACTCCGGTCTTTGACCGGCTCGCCCGCGAAGGAGTGCTGCTCAACCGGGCGTTTTGTCCGGTGCCTTCCTGTTCTCCCACGCGGGCCTGCCTCCTGACCGGACGCGCGGCGCACCAATTGGGAGAGGCGGCCAGTCTCTGGAGCGGCTTCGACCGCGGACATCGGGTATTCACCGACCTCCTCCGCGAAGGAGGCTACGACGTGGGTTTCACCGGAAAGGGCTGGAGTCCCGGCAACCACCGGGATTCCGGTTGGCGGGAGAATCCGGTCGGCCCTGAATTCAAGAGCTTCGAGGCCTTCCTGAAGCAGCGGAACAAGGCGCGTCCGTTCTTTTTCTGGCTGGGCAACACGGATACGGCACGGCACCGCTGGCGCTACGATCCGGCCGACTGGGCCGGATTGGAGGCATCGCGGTTGCAGATTCCGCCGGCCTTTCCCGACGATCCCGCCACGAGAACGACGCTGCTGGCGTATTACGCCAGCGTCCGGCGCATGGATCTGGCCATCGGCGAAGAGATCGCGCGCCTGGAACGGCTCGGCCTCCTCGAGGAGACCATTGTTGTCTATACCAGCGACAACGGCTGGCAGATGCCGCGCGGCCTCGCGAATTGCTACGACACGGGCTGTCGAGTTCCGTTGGCAGTCCGGTGGGGCCGGCGATTGCCGGCCGGCCGGACCCTGGAGGAGTTCGTGAGCCTCACCGACCTCGCTCCCACTTTCATCGAGTTGGCCGGCCTGCCGGTGCCACCCGGCATGACAGGGCGCAGCTTTGCGGACCTCCTGCAGGGTCGCGCGGAGACCGCCCGGCGCGACGCCGTCTTCCTCGAGCGGGAACGGCACGCCAACGTTCGCCGCGGCGACCTCAGCTACCCGGTCCGCGGCATTCGCACCCGCGATTTCCTCTATCTCTGGAACCTCCGTCCGGATCGGTGGCCGGCCGGTGATCCGGAGCTGTATCACGCGGTCGGGCCGTTCGGAGATGTGGATCAGTCACCGCTGAAGGATCTCCTCGTGGCCGGCGAGGGGCGCCCCGAACTGGCGCGCTTCCGTGCGCTGGCCCTTGATCGGCGCCCGGTGGCCGAGCTGTACGACCTGCGTGCGGATCCCCATCAGCTGCACAACGTGGCCACGGTGGCGGATTACGCGGAGGTACGGCGGGAACTGCACGAACGGGTGGTGCGCTGGATGCGCGAGACCGACGATCCGCGCATGGATCCGGCCTGCGACGACTGGGACAAGTTTCCCTACCACGGCCCGCCGGCGCGGCCGGCGGGAACCGACCGCCGGCCGGAATCGGGTGGTTCGGGCCGGTAGCGTCGGCCATTCCGCCGCGGCCGGCGCCTGGGAGCTCGACTCGACCGCCGGGAAGTGGCGGAGTGTCCCGACCCCATGAAGAAGATCGTCGCCCTGCGCGCGCTGGTCCAGGAAGGGACGGACCAGGGCGCCGATTACCACGCCAAGCCCGACGGGCATTGGATCAACAGCACGGTGATCGCCACGCCGATGAGCAAGTACCCCGAATACCAGGCGACGCGCCGGTCGTTTGGGATCGACGTGCTTGGCACGGTGCTGGTCGAGGTGGAGGCGGAGGATGGCACGGTCGGGTTCGCGATGACGACCGGCGGCATCCCGGCGGCCTACCTGATCGAGAAGCACTTCCGGCGCTTCGTCGTCGGGCAGTCCGCGGCGAACCTCGAGGTGATGTTCGACCAGATGTACCACGGGTCGCTGTACTACGGACGGAAGGGGCTCACGATTAACGCCATCTCGGCGGTCGACTGCGCGGTGTGGGATTTGCTGGGCAAGCTGCGGCAGGAACCGGTGTGGGCAATGATCGGAGGCAAGGTGCGCCCGCGGCAGCCGATGTACGCGACCGGTCCGCGGCCGGACCTCGCAAAGAAGATGGGATTCCTCGGCGGGAAGATTCCGCTGCCCTACGGACCGGCGCACGGCGAGGAGGGGCTGCGCCTCAATCTCGAACTGGCGGCCCGCATGCGCGAGGCCTGCGGGCCCGACTTCTTCCTGGCCTTCGACTGCTGGATGGCGCTGACCCCGGCCTACGCGCTGCGTCTGATCGACGGCCTGCGCCCCTACCACTTCCGTTGGATCGAGGAATGCCTGCCGCCGGATGACTACGCCGGCTACCGCCAGCTGGTGGAGCAGCGCAGCCACCCCATCCTGATTGCCACCGGTGAGCACGAGTACACGCGGTGGGGTTTTGAAAACCTCCTCGCGACCGGCGTGGACATGGTGCAACCGGACATCCACTGGTGCGGCGGCCTGACGGAACTGCTCAAGATCAAGGCGATGGCGTCGGCGCGGAACCGGCTTTGCGTCCTGCATGCGTCCTCGGTCTACAGTTACCATTTTGCCATCACGAGCGACGCGACCCCGTTCTCCGAGTTCCTGATGATGGCCCCGCAGGCGGACGAGATCGTGCCGATGTTCCGCCCCCTGTTCACCAACGAGACCGTGCCAGTCGACGGCCATGTCTCCGTCGGCGAGGCGCCGGGCTTCGGCGTCGACCTCAACCCCGCAATCCGATGGACACGACCGTTCCCCACGTGAACCGGTTTGACGGACAGACGGCGATTGTGACCGGAGGAACCTCCGGCCTCGGCCTGGCCATCACTCGCCGGTTGCTGGCGGAGGGCGCCTTCGTGGCGGTCCTGGACGTGAATCCCGCCGGCTTCCCGGCGCTCGCCGCGCAGCTGGGGCAGCAGGGCCGGTGCGTGGAGGCGGATGTCACCGATGAGGACGCGGTCAAGACGGCGGTCGAGGCGGTGCGACGGCAGCGCGGGCGCGTCGACCTCCTGGTGAACAGCGCGGGAGTCACGGGCCGAACGAACCTCAAGTCGCACGAAGTGGAGCTGGCCGATTTCGAGTTCGTGCTGCGCACCAACGTGCGGGGCCCCTTCCTGACGTCGAAGCACGTGTTGCCGCTGATGGTGGCGCAGGGCTACGGGCGCGTGCTGCACATCGCGTCGATCGCCGGCAAGGAGGGCAACGCCGGCATGCTGGCCTACTCCACCTCGAAGGCGGCCGTGATCGGCCTGACCAAGGTGCAGGGCAAGGAGTACGCGGAGACCGGCGTGACCATCAACGCGCTTGCACCGGCGGTCATCCAGACCCCCATGGTCGACGCGATGCCGGCCGCGCAGGTGAAGTACATGACCGACAAGATCCCGATGAAGCGATGTGGCTCACTCGAGGAGGTGGCGGCCATGGCGGCGTTCATCCTCTCCCGCGAGGCGAGCTTCACCACCGGCTTCACCTTCGATCTCACCGGCGGCCGCGCGGTGTACTGAGGCGGCCGGGACGAAGCGCCGGCGAGTTCGGGCGCGACAAGCTGGACCATCCCCGCACGCTGGAAAGAAGCCATGCTCACCCCCAGTCGTTTTCTCTCCCGGGCGATCGGCCTCGGTGGCCTGCTGGCGGGCCTCGCTTCCCTCGCGCCTGCCGTGCGCGGCGCCGCGCCCGGTGCCCCCAATGTGGTGATCCTGTTTGCCGATGATCTCGGCTGGTCGGAGGTGGGATACCAGGGAACGCGGTTCGCCACGCCCCACCTCGATGCGCTTGCGCGCCGTGGCATGGTCTTCAGTCGGGCCTACGCCGCCTCGCCTACCTGCAGCCCGAGCCGATCCGGCCTGCTCACCGGCCGGCATCCGGCCGAGCTGGGTGTGGTGCGGCACTTGCCCGCCAAGGTGGCGCGCGGACAGGAGTTCCACGACTGGCCGCAGGATCCCGCCGGCATGCCTTCGCGCAACGGGCTGCCCGCAGGGGCGCTCACCTACGGCCACGCGCTGCAGCGGCTGGGCTACCACACGGCGTTTCACGGCAAGTGGCACCTCGGGGGCGGCGAACGTTTTCCGGTGCACTTCGGGTTTCACGAGCAGGTCGGCACCACCGATCGCGGCCAGCCGGCCAGCTACCTTGCGCCCTTCTGGCCGGACCCGGTCTACCAGGACGCACCGCCCGGCACCTACCTGACCGACCGGCAGACCGACGACGCGGTCGCGTTCATTGCGGCCAACCGCGGGCGGCGTTTCCTGCTGAGCCTCTTTTACTACGCGGTGCACACACCCAAGATCGGCCGGCCCGATCACGTGGCCGCGGCCAAGGCCCGCGGGCTCACCGGGCTGGCGGCGGAGTACGACGCGATGCTGCGTTCGCTGGACGACTCGGTCGGCCGCATTGTGGCGGCGGTCGAGACGGCCGGGTTGCGTGAGAATACCGTGGTGGTCTTTGCCAGCGACCAGGGCAGCTGGTTCGAGCGGCCGCCGCTGCGGGGTTCGAAGGAGGCGGGCACGGCTCTGTTCGAAGGGGGCGCGCGTGTGCCGCTCCTCGTCTCCTGGCCGGCGCGGGTGCGCGCGGGCAGCCGGTGCGAGTCGCCGGTGTCGCTGACGGATGTGTTTCCCACCCTCGTCGAGATTGCCGGCGGCCGGGTGGCGGACTACCGCGGGCTCGATGGCCGCAGCCTGCTGCCGGTGCTGCTGGAGCGGGGCCCGGTGGCGCGCGAGCGGATCGTCCTCTACCGCAGCTACGACAACCAGTATGCCGCGGTGGTGGAGGGCCCCTGGAAACTCATCGCCCACCGCGACGGGCATCACGAGCTGTATCAGGTGCTCGAGGACATCGGGGAGGCGGACAACCGCGCCGGCCGCGAGATCGGGATCGCGCAGCGCCTCGCCACCCACCTCGCCGACTGGGAGGCCTCCCTTGGCCTGCGCCTCGCTCCCGGCGCACGTTTCCCCGCGGGTTGGGTGCCGGCCTCGGGCGGGCCGGCGCGCTGAAGCGCCGCCGGCGGACCCGGGACGGGAAGGAGGCGGCGGGGGAAAAACTTCAGGCGCGACAAACGCGGGATCGCTTTTCCACACTCCAGCGTCTCATGCCGAAGCACCCCCTTCCCCGGATGCGGTTTCCCCGCGCCGCCGCACTCTTCCTGCTGTGCGCCCTGCCCCTGGAGGGGCGGGCGGCGGAGGCATCGCCGGGCGGGCAGACCCGCGGTACGGACTTCGCGGCGGCGGGCCGGGGCGAGCTCGTGCTGCACAAGTGGTCGGGCTCGATCAACGTGCCCGACCCCGTTGCTTGCACGGTCGATCCGTGGGGACGCGTCTACGTGACCTCGACCACGCGGCGCAAGGTGGCCGACCTCGACATCCGCGAGCATCCGCAGTGGATCCCCGACGACGTGGCGCTGTCCAGCATCGAGGAGAAGCGTGCCTTCCTGCAGCGGGAGCTGGCGCCCGGCAAGCTGCGGGCCCCGCGGGGCATGCTGAAGGATCACAACGGCGACGGCTCGATCGACTGGCGGGATCTCACCCACCACAGCGAGCGCATCTACCAGCTCCGCGACACCGACGGCGACGGCACCGCGGACAAGATCACGGTCTTCGCGGAGGGCTTCAACACGGAGGTGACGGGCATCGCCGCGGGCGTGCTCTGGCACGACGGCTGGCTGTACGCGACCATCGCCCCGGATTTGTGGCGGTTGCAGGACACCGACGACGACGGGGTCGCCGACGTGCGGGAGATTGTGGTCAGCGGGTTCGGGCACCACGTGGCGTACGCGGGGCATGACATGCACGGCTTGGTGGCCGGGCCGGACGGGCGGCTGTATTGGAGCATCGGCGACAAAGGGTTGAACGTCACCTCGCGGGAGGGCCGGCGGTTCCTGTTCCCGAACGAAGGCGCCACGCTCCGGATCGAACCCGATGGCAGCGGCTTCGAGGTGTTCACGCGCGGCAACCGCAACGTCCAGGAACCGGCTTTCAACGAGTGGGGGGACCTCATTGGCGTCGACAACGACGCGGATCAGCCGGGGGAGCGCGAACGCCTCGTGCACCTCGTCGAGGGCAGCGACAGCGGCTGGCGCTGCAACTACCAGTACCTCAAGACGGAGAGCCCCTGGATGCGCGAGGGCCTCTGGAAGCCGCATTTTCCCGGGCAGGCGGCGTACCTGCTGCCTCCGCTCCTCAGCTACTCGGACGGCCCGGCGGGCTTCAAGTACCACCCGGGGACCGGCCTGGGGGAGGCGCAGGAGGGCTTGTTCCTCCTAAACGAATTTCCCTCGGGGAAGATGCGCGGTTTCCGTCTCGCGGCGGCCGGCGCCACCTACCGCCAGGTGGAGGCGCGCGTCCTCAACGAGGGCATCATGGGCATCGGCCTGAGCTGGCATCCCGACGGGTCGCTGTTGCAGGCCGACTGGATGGGCGGATACCCGCTGGATGAACTGGGCGCGTTGTGGCGGGTGGACGTGGCGGAGTCGGCCCGTCATCCCGTGCGGGCGGAGACGCAGGCGATCCTCGAGGAGGGGTTTGGCGATCGTTCCGCGCTGGAACTGCTGGGCCGGCTCGGCCATGCGGACCAGCGGGTGCGGCTCGGCGCGCAGTTCGAACTCGCGCGGCGCCGGCGCACCGGGGAACTCCTGGCCGTCGCCCGGGCCCCGACGGCCACGTTGCTGGCGCGCCTCCACGCCCTGTGGGGGTATGGCCAGCTCCTGCGCCGGAAGGCGGCGGAGACCAAGGCGGTCCTGCCCTTGTTGCGCGATTTCGAAGCGGAGGTGCGCGCGCAGGCGGCCAAGGTACTGGGCGATGCCGTCGCGGCCGGGGCCGGCGGTGCCGGGCCGGAGCTTCTTCCGCTGCTGTCCGACGATTCCGCCCGCGTGCGGCTCCAGGCCGCGATTGCCCTGGGGAAACACCGCCTGCCCGAGGCGGTGGGGGCTCTCTTTGCGCTCGCCGAACGCGAAGGCGCCGATCCGGTGATGCGGCATGGAGCCGTGTTCGGGCTGGCGGGCTGTGCGGCTCGCGCCGATCTGGTGGCGCGCATCCTGCACCCCTCCACGGCGGTGCGGCTGGTGGCGGTGGTGGCACTCCGGCGGCAACGCGACGCGGCGGTGGCGGAGTTTCTGCGTGACGCCGATCCCCTGGTCGCGGTGGAGGCGGCGCGGGCGATTCACGACGACGAGTCGATTCCGACGGCGCTGCCGGCGCTGGCCGCGTTGGTCGGGGAACCGGTACGGCACGAGGGAATCGCGCGCCGGGCCATCAACGCGGCACTGCGCGTGGGCACCGCTGAGGCGGCGGGGCGGCTGCTCGACTTGGCTCTGAATCCCGCCCAGCCGGTGAGCTGGCGGGCCGAAGCCCTCGAAACCCTGCGGGCCTGGAGCGAGCCCCCGCGCCTGGACCGGGTGGACGGCTGGGCCCGCACGTTGCAGCCGGCGGGGATTGGTCCGCTGCTGGCGGCGGCGGCGGAGCGTTTGCTGGGGGTGGGGGATCCGGCCTTGGTGCGAGGGGCGATGGCGGTGCTGATTGCGCACCAGGTGAAGGCCGCGCCGGCCCAACTGGCGGCGATGGCCGGGGCCACGGCGGCTCCCGCGGAACTCCGCGCCGGCGCCCTGCGGCTGCTCGCCGTCGAGGGCCGGGCCACGCCTGATTTCCGGCGTGCGCTGGACCAGGCCCTCGCGCCGGACGCCCCGACACCGCTTTACCGGACGGCGCTCGAGATGCTTCTGCCCGGGAACCCGGATCGCCTGATCGGGCTGGCGTCGGAGTTGCTCGCGCGGCGCGGGCTGCCGGAGAAACAGCTGTATTTCGCCCTGCTCGCGCGCGCCGGCACGGCGGCGGCCGACGCGCGACTCGACGCGGCCGCGGCCGAGCTGCTGGCCGGCCGGCTGGAACCCGCGCTGCATCTCGATGTGCTCGAGGCCCTGCGGGCCCGCGAGGCCGGCAATCCGGCGCTGGCCGTGAAACGACAGGCGTATGAGCGGTCGGCTGAAGGCGTAAAGCGCGTCGAGTTGTTGACGGGAGGTGAAGTGGCCCGAGGGCGGGACCTGGTGGCCAATCACCTGGCGGCAAACTGCACCGCCTGCCATACGGTGGAGGCGGCCGGCGGGAGCGAGGTGGGGCCGAACCTGCGGACGATCGGAGCCCAGCGCGACCCGGCCTACCTGCTGGAATCCCTGCTGACCCCGTCAGCCCAGATTGCCACCGGATATGGGATCGTGAATGTGACCTTGAAGGACGGGACGGAAATCGCGGGGACGCTCGCGAAGGAAACTCCATCGACGGTCACCGTCCGCCTCTTTGACGGCCGGCAGCGCATCCTGCCGCGGGCCGAGATCGGTGCCCAGACTCCACCGGCTTCCATCATGCCGCCGATGGAGGGGGTATTGCAGCCGCGCGAGTTGCGGGATGTGGTCGCCTACCTGGCCAGTCTCAAGGGAGGGCGCCGGGCCGCCCGCGGCGAAGAGCGGGAAAAGTAGCCTGCGGGGCCTGGCCCCGGCTCCACCGGGTTGGGTGAAACCGGGGCGGTTGGAAACCGTCTCCGCTGGCGGTGGCGCGCCCGGCCGGGTCGGGTCGCGCGGCCATCCGAACCGTTGCCCATATGAAGCTCCCCTCCTTCTCACGGTCCTGCTTGGCGTTCACGCGTCTCTTTTCCCTGGCGTTGGCCGGGTGCAGTGGAGTGGCGCTGCTGACCCCGGCACAGGCCGCGGCGTCCCAGCCGCCCAACCTGCTGATCATCTATGCCGATGATCTTGGATGGGGCGAACTGGGGTGCCAGGGGAGCAAGGATATTCCGACTCCGCATATCGACTCGATTGCGCGAAACGGCATTCGCTTCACCCAGGGCTATGTGGCGGCGACCTACTGCAGCCCCTCCCGGGCCGGCCTGATGACGGGCCGTTACCCGACGCGCTTCGGGCATGAATTCAACAGCGTCGCCAATCAGACGGGCCTGCGCCTGGATCAGCGGACGATTGCCGATCGCCTGAAGCCCCTTGGCTATGCCACCGCCTGCGTCGGAAAATGGCACCTGGGGGCGGGTCCGGATTACCGGCCGACCAAGCGTGGCTTCGACGAATTCTACGGCACGCTCAACAACACGCCCTTCTACCATCCGACGAACTTCGTCGACTCCCGTGTTTCCGAGGCCGTGCGGGCGGTACCGGACCCGGACTTCTACACGACCGATGCCTACACGGAGCGCTCCCTCGACTGGCTGGAGCGCAACCAATCCCGCCCCTGGTTCCTCTACCTCCCCTACAACGCCCAGCACGCGCCGCTGCAGGCCCCCCGCAAGTACCTGGATCGCTTCAGCAGCATGGCCGACGAGAGACGCCGGACGTTTGCGGCCATGATGGCGGCGATGGATGATGGCGTGGGCCGGATTCTGGCGAAGATCCGCGCGCTGGGTCAGGAGGAGCGGACAATCGTCTTCTTCATCGGCGACAACGGCGGGCCGACCCAGAGCACGACTTCGAGCAATGGCCCGTTGCGGGGCTACAAGATGACCACCTATGAAGGTGGACCGCGGGTGCCGTTCCTGGCCCAATGGAAGGGCACGTGGCCCGGCGGCCGGACCTACGATCTGCCCGTGATGAACCTCGATGTGCTGCCGACCATCGTGGCCGCCGCGGGCGGCAAGGTGGCGCCGGAGTGGCAACTCGACGGCGTCGATCTCACGCCGTTCGTCACCGGCAAGGTGTCCAGCCGGCCCCACGAGACCCTCTACTGGCGTTACGGACCCCAGTGGGCGATCCGCGACGGCGATTACAAACTGGTGGTGTCGCGGGGCGGAGGCGGACCCGAACCGGAGTTGTACGACCTGGCGGTGGATCTCCGCGAATCCAATAACCTGGCGGGCCGGATGCCGGCAAAAGTGAAGGAACTGAAGGCGAAGTGGGACAAGTGGAGCGCGGAGCAGGCGGAGCCCAGCGCCCCGGACTCTCCCGCCAAGGCGAAGAAGGCGGCCAAGCAAAACAAGAAGAAGACTGCGGCGAAATGAACCTCTTCCTCCGATTTCTCATCGTGGCGGCCTTGGTGATTGCCCTTCCGGCCGCGCCGGCGCGGGAGGTGAGAATCCGCGATGCCGCCGAGCTGCGGGCGGCGCTGGCGCAGGCCCAGCCGGGCACGACGCTGCTGCTCGCCGAGGGCAATTACGGCGGCGGGGTGACCGCGACCGATCTGCGCGGCGAACCCGGCCGGCCGATCGTGATCGCCTCGGCGGATCCGGCGAAGCCCGCGGTGTTCCGCGATGCCACCACCGGGTTGCACCTGCGCAACCCGGCCCACGTGGAGCTGCGGGACCTGGAGTTCACGGTGCTGTACACCAACGGTCTGAACATCGACGACGGCGGCCGGCGCCCGGGCGCTGGGCCGTGCGCATCATCGATCTGGTCGGCTGCCATCGCGGCGAGATCGTCCGGAATGTCTTCCGCCACACCAACCCGCCCGCGGCCAACGGGGTGCAGTGCAAGGGGGGATCCTCGGCCATCGCGATCCTCGGCAACCAGTTTCTCAATACGGGAGGCCGCGGGGTGAACCTCGGGGGCAGCACCGGCTTGGCGTTCTTCCGGCCGCCGGCCGACGGCCCCGGTCCGCAGGCCGAGGCGCGGCAGCTCCGGGTCGAAGGCAACACCTTCGTCGGGACGCTGGCGCCGGTGGCGTTTGTGGGCGTCGACGGGGCGGTGGTGCGGTTCAACACCATCGAGCGGCCCGGGCGCTGGGCCGTGCGCATCCTGCAGGAAAACCGCTCGGCGGCATTTGTGGCCTGCCGCAACGGGGAGTTTGCCGACAACCTCGTGATCTTCGAGGCCGCCCGGTGGGCGGAGGGCGGCGTGAATGTCGGCGCGGGCACGGCGCCGGAGACGTTCCGGTTTGCCCGCAACTGGTGGTACTGCGTCGATCGCCCTGCGCGGAGCCAGCCGAAGCTGCCGGTTCCGGAGCAGGGCGGCGTCTACGGCCGCGATCCGGCCGCGGCGAAGGACGTGGCGGGGGCCTCGGCTTGGCCGAACCGATAGAGCACGCTCAGTTGCGGGACAACCGTGGGAGGCGTCAGAGCGCGCACGCCTGGCGGCGTCGCGGTAAAGACCGGAGACGCGCCGGGGAAAAAAGAGCAGCCCGGCCGTGGCGGGCCGGGCTGCGGAAGGGTGCCGGGGCGGTTCGCGCGCCGGTTACACGGTCGTGATCGTGCGCTTGGCGTGGTTGTACACGGTCTTCTTGCCGGTGTCGTAGGACATCACCGCGAGCAGGACCGCGATGGCGTGCTGGTAGCCGGCGTCGATCGAGGCGTGCGGGGTTTCCTTGGTGCGCATGCACTGGAGCCAGTTGAGGAAGTGATCCGGCCGCTCGATCTGCGGCACGTCCATCTTACCGCGGATCTTCCCGTCGCGCTTCGGGCCGCCGTCGGCGCTGTAGGTCGGGGCGTTCCAGTTGTCGACGGCGAGGGTGCCCTTGTCGCCGAAGAACTTCCGGGTGTTGCCGGCGCTGTTGCCGAAGTTGTTCGAACTCGTGACCATGAAACCCTCGGGGTACATCCACGTGGCGATCACGTTGTCGGGCGTGGTGAAGTTGTTCTCGTCCTTCCAGTAGGTGACGCCGCCCATGCACATGCAGGACTCGGGGAGGCCGCAGTCCATCACGTAGTGCATCAGGTCGAGGAAGTGCGCGCCCCATTGCGGGACCGGGCCCTGGCAGAACTCGTAGTAGCCGTACCACGCGGCGTACTTCCGGGCGTCGAAGGGCTGCGCCTTGGTGTGGCCGAGGAACTCCTTCCAGTCGACATCGCCTTCCTTCAGCTCGC
Source organism: Verrucomicrobiota bacterium (assembly GCA_016222805.1). Classification (GTDB taxonomy): domain Bacteria; phylum Verrucomicrobiota; class Verrucomicrobiia; order Opitutales; family Opitutaceae; genus ER46. The sequence goes on from JACRQG010000007.1 coordinate 385,366, forward strand.
GCTTCAGGTAGCTGTACCAGTAGGGCGGGGTGGCGTTGCGGGTCTCGTCGATGCGCGAGATCTTCCCGAGGACCCCGCTCTTCATCACCTCGCGCGCCCCCACGATGCCGGGCAGGCTGCGGAGCTGGGTGCCGACCTGGATGATGCTGCCGTTCTTCTGCGCCGCCTTGGCGGCGTCATACGAGCGGAGCAGCGCGCCGAGCTCCGTCGCCAGCGGCTTCTCGACGTAGATGTGCTTGCCGGCCTTGGCGGCGGCCTCGAGGTGGGTCGTGTGCAGGTGGTCCGGCGAGGCGATCATCACCGCGTCGACGTCCTTCATCGCCAGCACTTCGCGGTAGGAGACGAACGCCTTGGCGTCGCGGCCGAACCACTCCTTGACCTTGGCGTTGGCCTTCTCCCGCTGCTGGCGCCACGGATCGGCGAGGGCGACGATCTCGAAATTGGTCGCCTTGACGTGCTTGTGGATGCCGTCCATGTGGGCGGTGATGCCGCGGCTGCCGCAGCCGATCTGGGCGATGCGGATGCGGTCGTTGGCCCCGATCGAGCGGGCGCGTTCCGCTGCGCTCAGGAAACGCGGGGTGGTGGCGAGGGCCGCTCCGGCGGCGAGGCCGGCGGAGGACTTGAGAAAGCTGCGACGGGGCAGGTTGGTTGTGTTATCGGGGGTCTTCATGAGTCGGAAGTGGTGGAGGGGAGGAGTCAGGAGGCGATGATCTGGTCCATCTGGGAAGACAGTTTCGCGTACCAGTCGGCGTCGGGGAGGCCGGGGGTGCGATACTGTTCGGAGATGAGCCAGCCGGTGTAGCCGATGGCATCGACCGCGGCCATGACGGCCGGCCAGTCGGTGTCACCGGTGAAGAGTTCGGTGCGGAACCCGGCGTACGGCCCCTTCTCGTCGCGGATCTTCCGGCTGTACTCCTTCACGTGGATCTTGGCGATCCGCGGGCCGAGGATCCGGATCCACTGGTCGGGCCAGCCCATGTCCACGACATTGCCGGCGTCGAAATGCCACTTCACCGCGGGCGACTTGAAGGAGTCGACGAAGGCGGCGGCCTCGAGCGGGCTGAGCAGGAACTTGTTCCAGACGTTCTCAATTGCGATGGCCACGCCCAGCTCCTCGGCGAGCGGTACCGCCTTCTTGATCTCCGCAAAGGCGCGGGCGTGGGCGTCGGCGTAGGAGATGTCCTTGTTGACGACGCCGGGCACGAACAGCACCGAGCTGGCGCCGTAGGCCTTGGCGTCCCGCAGGCCGTGCAGGAGGCCGTTCAGGCCGGTTTCCCGCATCGTGGGGTTGGGCGAGGTGATCGGATGCGTCCAGTGTGTCGAAATCACCACGCTCGGAATCTGCAGCCCCGCGGCATCACGAGCCGCGAGGACCTCCTGCTGATCCATCGCGCTGTTGACCTCGACGCCGGCAAAGCCGGCCGCCTTGAGCGCGAGGAAGTTGTCCTTCATCGACAGCCCGGTCTTGGCGTCCCGCTTCGGGCCGGCGCCATACATGTAACCCTTCTTGAGCGCGCGACTGGGTTTGGCGCCACCGGTTGCAGCGCGGCCGGCGACGGCCAGCGCCGCCACCGTGGCCGTGGAGTGGAGAAACGTGCGTCGGTCCATGGTTCAGAGTTTCTTGATCGAGAGTTCCTTGAATTCGACCGGATCGCTGTGGCCGGCGAGGCCGAAGAACCCGCTCTTGCGATCCTTGCCGGGGTGGGGGGACTTGGACATCACGGTCGCCATGTCGACCTTGCTCAGGTCGGTGTCGAGAATCACGGTTCCGTTCAGCTCCACCCGCAGGGTCGAGCCCTTCACTGTGACCTCCTGGAAATTCCAGTCGGCGGTGGGCCGCAGGTAACCGCGGGCGGCGGGCACCATGCCGTAGACCGAGCCGTGGTACTGGCGGGGATCGAGTTTCTTGTCCGGCTGCTTGCGGGCGGCGTAGTAGTTCTCGTCGATGATCTGCAGCTCGGTCATGCCGTCGTAGGCGGTATTGCCCTTGCCGGGGTAGCGAATCGCGAGGCCGTTGTTGCCCCCGGGGGGAATCTTGAACCAGACCCGGGCCTGGAAGTCCGAGAGTTCCTCCTTCCAGTACGGGGTGCCGCCGCGCCCGGCGCGCCAGACGAGCGTCCCGTCCTTGATTTCCATGACGTCCCCGGGCGTCTTCACCGGCCCCTTTTCCTCAATCATCCATCCGTCCAGGGTCTTGCCGTTGAAGATCGACTTGAAGCCCTCCGCGCCGCGGCTGGCGAGGAGGCGGTTGGCCTCGTCCGAGCCGATCTCGCGCAGGTAGATGTTGCGCCAGTGCGTGGCGCCGCCGTGGGTCTGCAACTGGATGGGCCCGCGGGCGGGCACCGGCCGGCGCTCCTCGGGCTTCAGCTTTTTGTTGTTCTTGTCGTAGTAGTTTTCGAGCACGACGTGGTCGACCACGAGTTTCTGGTTCAGCCAGACGCTTACGCGGCTGCCCACCATGAGGACCCGCAGGGCGTTCCATTCGCCGACCGGCTTGTCGGCCCGCACGAGCGGGTCGCGGCCCGGGGTGTCCTTGGGGTTGTTCCAGAGTCCGCCGGAGCCCTTGGCGTACCCGTGGCCCTTGGGATCGGGCATCGTCGGATCCCAGATTTGCACCTGGGGCACGCCGCGCAGGTACACCCCGGAGTCGGCGCCGGGGGCGAGCTTGAAATCGAGCATCAGCTCGAAGTCGCCGTAGTCCTGGCGCGTGGTGGCATAACCTCCAAACCCGTCGTTGACGAGGACGCCCCCTTCCACCCGCCAGTGGGGCTTGCCGTCCTTCAACTCGGTGAGGCTGGCGGTCCACTTCGCGATCAAGGCTTCGCGTTCGGCGGCGGGCTGCTCCAGCAGCTGCCGGTGGTCGTAGGTCGTGCCCCCGCGCCAGCCGGCCAGGTCCTTCTCGTTGAAGAGTCGGGTGAAACCGGGCGGCGGTTGAGCGGCGAAGGCGGCGACCGCGAAGGTCGAGATGAGGGCGAGGCAGCGGGAGGGGAGGGCGAATCGGGGCATGGCGGGAGGCTCGAAAGTCCGGCGGAAGTGCCGCGGAGGATGGTGTCGGATGAACTACTTGGTTACCTCGGGACGGCAACCCGAATCTCTCCCCGCGGGCGGAAAGCCGGAGCGCCGAAAACTCGACGAAGTGACCGGTGGAGACGTGGGATCCGGGGGTGGGGAATCATTGTCATCGATTTTTCTGGCGAAACGATTCCGACACTGGCGAGGTGGTCGGTCGCAATACTGTGCTGCGCAGTTCCGATCCACTTTCAACCCCTCCCGAGAGTCCGACCTTCGTGGTTCCTGGCCGGCGCGTTTGCCGGGGGAGCGGCCCGGGGATGAACTCCAGGCGGGGAGAGCGCGGGCCGAACCGGGAGGAAGGCTGAGCGATGCGCCTGCCACTCTGGGTCCTCCGCTGGCTGCACAAGCAGAAGTTCTCCCGCAAGCATCTGCGGGGCGGGCGCCTGCACTCCTGGTTTGGCGATCGGATTCTCGCCAAGGAGCTGTGGCTGCCGACCCATACCTCCCTCGCCCGGGCCTGGCTGGTGGGCTTTCCCATCACCATCACCCCGTTCCTGCCCGGACAGTCGTTGTTTGCCACCATCGCGGCGCTGGTCGTCCGCGGAAACCTGCTGCTCTGCATCGGGCTCCAGTTCCTGTCCACACCGCTGACGGCCCCGGTGCACCTCCCCGCCTGCTACTTGGCCGGAGAACTCGTGCGTGGCCGCAGTCCCCGCAACGTCTGGCACGGGGTGACCGATGACGCGCAGCACCTGTTGAGCGGGGATGCGGTGATTTCCCTCTACCTGGGCGCCGCGGTGCTCGGGATCCTGGGGGGCGTGATCGGATACGCGGTTCTGCTGCACACGTGGAAGAAACCGCCGCCCCGGCGCACGCGACCGCCCTTTCCGCCCAGCAATTCCGATCCAAGCTCGCTCTGAGCCGCGCGGGTGCCCAAGGATGGCCCGGGCGATGCCCCTTTTCCCTATGAAACGTCTCCTCCCCTGCCTCACGATTCCACTCGTGCTCCTGGCCGGCCCCGTGCTGGCGGCCGAACACAACACGCTCTCCGCCGCGGAAAAGTCGGCCGGCTGGAAGCTGCTCTTCGACGGCAAGTCGATCGACGGCTGGAAGGCCAGCGAGAACCCCGGCGTGTTCACCGTGCAGAACGGCGAACTCGTGGTGTTCGGCAAGCGCTCGCACCTCTTCTACACCGGCCCGGTGAGCGGCGCCAACTTCAAGAACTTCGAGCTGTCCCTCGACATCAAGACCTTCCCCAAGGCCAACTCCGGTGTCTACATCCACACGGCCTATCAGGAGACGGGATGGCCGGACAAGGGGTACGAGATCCAGGTCAACAACACCCACAAGGACGAGAAAAAGGGAGCGGGCCTGTACGCGATCAAGGACAACTTCACCGCCCCGGCCAAGGATGGCGAATGGTACACGATGGTCATCAAGGTCGAGGGCAAGCGGATCCAGACGTTTGTGAACGGGAAGCAGATCGTCGACTTCACCGAGCCGACTCCCGCGGCGCCGCCGCCGAAGATGGCGGGCCGCAAGCTCTCCAGCGGCACGATCGCCATCCAGGGACACGATCCCGAAAGCAAGGTCCTCTACCGCAACATCAAGATCCGCCAGCTGCCCTGAGCGGCGGCGGCCAGTCCACCTCTTGCGGGCGCCGCGTATGCGGCGCCTTTTTCTTGCGCGGGTAGACCTACCGGGGGCCGGGCGCGTCGACCGTCCACGCCTGGCGCTCCCAGCCGGGCGGCGTGCCGCGGAAGTCCTTCTTGGCCGCCTTCAGGGCGGCGCCGGTTTCCCGGTCGAACGAATCGCGGGACAACCGGGCCGGGACCGTGTCGGCCGTGGCGCGGGTCCAGTCCGCGAGCAGGCGGGCGAGGCGGGCCCGGACCGCGGCATGGGCGGGATCGGCGGCGAGGTTCTTCAGCTGATTCGGGTCGCGTGCGGTCTCGTAAAGTTCCTCCTCCGGCCGCGGCGCGAGGAAAACATCCGCCTGCGCCGCCGTCAGCTGGCGCGCATCCCGGGCCGCCCGGAGCGCCTGGTGTGAAGGGGAGCGCACGGAGTCGGCCGGCCCCTGCCACGCCAGGGCGGGTCGGTGGTTGCGGATGTAGAGAAAGCCCTCTGAGCGGACCGCCCGTCCGTGGGCTTCGTAGTCGTGCCAGTTGTGCTCGGAGAAGGCATGGCGCCGCACCTCGGCTCCGGGATCCCGCAGCACGGGCAGGAAACTCACTCCCTGCATCGTCGGGGCGGCGGCCACGCCTGCCGCCGCCAGCACCGTCGGGGCGATGTCGATCGCACTCACCAGGCTGGAAGTGGGTTGGCCCGGTTGCGCGATGCCCTCCGGCCAGTGGGCGATGAGGTAGGTCTTCATGCCCGAGTCGTGCAGCCGCGTCTTGGCCCGGGGGAAGGGACGGCCGTTGTCGGCGAGAATGAGAATCAGGGTGTTGGCCAGCGCCTCCTGTCGTTCCAACTCGGCGACCACCTGCCCGATGAAATGGTCGAAGCGGGTGACTTCATTCTGGTACGACGCGAGGTCGCGGCGCGTGACGGGATCGTCCCGCAGGAAGGGCGGCACGCTGACCGCCTCCGGCTGGTGGGGTGGGCCGAAGGACTCCGGCCGCCATTCGGCATCCCCGTCCCAATCGCGGTGGGCGTCGTACGAGGCAAACCAGCCGAAGAAGGGCTTCTCTCGCGGTCGTTCCTGCAGGACCTTGACCCAATTGGCGTGTCCGCCGCTGTTGCCCGGGGCCCGGCCCGTGTCGACGAGATCGAACGCCTTGGGCGGTGGTGGCTCTCCCGCGGCCGGCGGTTCGCTCGTCATGTGATGCTTGCCGCTGAGTGCCGTGTAGTAGCCGGCCTCGCGCAACAGGCGCGGAAACCACGGCAGGCGCGCGGCGATCGGCTGGTGCAGTTCCGAGGCGCGGCCGTTGTTGTGGGGGTAGCGTCCGGTCACGATGCTGCTGCGGCTCGGGCTGCAACTGCTGGCGGTGAGGTACGCCGCGTCGAAGCGTCGGCCGCGGGCGGCGAGCCGATCGATTTGCGGCGTGCGAGCCGTGGGGTTGCCGGTGCAGCCGAGATCGTTCCAGCTGACGTCGTCGGCGATGAAGAGGAGGATGTGGGGACGTGTGGCGGCCGCCGCCGCGAGGTTCGGTTGAACTCCCGAAACGATCAGGAGCGACGCGAGCAGCGACGGGAGGATCCGACGGCCGGGAAGGAGGGGGCAGCGCGGGGACATCAGCCCCGCAGGGTGTCGGCGGAGAAGGGGGTGTCAACTGGGCGGAACCGGCCCCGACGATGGGCGGCGACGGGAGCAACCCGGCATCGACTTGATCGACCGCCTGCCGACAATCGCTGCCGGCATGCCTCTTGATTCCAGCGCAGCGACGTGCCGGATGCGCCGGTCGGCCCTCGTGGTCGCGACGATGGCGTCGTTCCTTACGCCGTTCCTTGGCTCGGGGGTGAACGTGGCGCTGCCCGCCCTCAGCGAGGATCTCGGCTTGCATGCGGTGGAGCTGGGCTGGGTGGCGTCGGCTTTTCTCCTGGCTTCCGCCGTCTGTCTCGTGCCGTTTGGACGGGCCGCGGACATGCTGGGGCGGCGGCGGGTCTTTCTGGTGGGAATGGGACTTTTCACCGTGGCGGCAGGCGGGTGCGCGCTGGCCCGGCACGGGACGGTGCTGATCGGCTTTCGCGCCCTGCAGGGAATGGGGGCGGCGATGATCTTCGGCACGGGCCTCGCCATTCTCACCTCCGCGTATCCCGCAGGCCAGCGCGGGCGGGTCCTCGGTCTGAATGCCGCGGCGGTTTATCTCGGCCTTTCAATCGGACCGTTTGTCGGTGGGCTGCTCACGCGGCAGTGGGGTTGGCCGGCGGTGTTTTGGTCAAGTGTGCCGCTGGGCCTGATCACGGCCGGCGTGGCCTGGCGGGGATTGCCGCCGGATCGGGCGAGTGAATTCGGCGGCTCGTTCGACGCAAGGGGCAGTGCGCTCTATGGCGCCGCGCTGACCGCCCTCATGCTTGGCCTGACCGCGGCGCACGGTGTGGCCAGGACCGGGCTGCTGGCCGCGGCGGTGGCCGCCTTTGCCTTCCTCGTGCACTGGGAGAACCGCGTCGAGAATCCGGTTCTCAACCTCCCCCTGCTCGCCGGCAATGTCGTCTTCGCCCGCTCGAACATGGCCGCGCTCATCAATTACAGCGCCACCTTCGCGGTGACCTTCCTTCTCAGCCTGGATCTGCAGTTTCTCCGCGGCCTCGATCCCGCCCGCGCGGGTCTCGTCTTGCTCACGCAATCCGTCGTCATGGCCGCAGTGAGCCCGATTGCCGGGATGCTATCCGACCGGCTCGAACCGCGCCTCGTCGCGTCCGCCGGCATGGGGTTGAGCGTCGCCGGCCTGGCGGGGCTGGGGTTCCTGTCCGTGGACACGCCCCTGGCCGGCATCATCGCGGCACTCGTCGTGCTGGGGGCCGGCTTCGGACTCTTCTCCTCACCGAACACCAACGCGGTGATGAGCTCCGTGGACAGCCGGCTCCTCGGGGTGGCCTCGGCCACGCTGGGCACGATGCGGCTGGTGGGCCAGATGCTGAGCATGGGGATGGCGAGCGGGGTTGTGGCCATCTTCGTCGGGCACGAGACGCTGACCCCGGAGCGCCATGGCCGTTTCCTCGCCGCCGAGCGGGTGACGTACTTTCTCTTCGCGGGACTTTGCGTGGCCGGAGTGGCGGCGTCGCTCAGCCGGGGCAAGGTGCGTTCGGGGCCATCGCGCATTTGACTCCCGCGTTGACGGAGGCGCGCCGATGTTTACCGAAAGGCTGCACCCACCCATGCGGTCTGCCGTGTTGCCCCTTGTCCTGGCCATTGGCGCGTCCTTCGCGCCCGGCCTCCGGGGCGCGTCCGTGCCCGATTTCAACCGCGACATCCGGCCCATCCTCTCCAACCACTGCTTCCAGTGTCACGGGCCCGACGACGACAAGCGCAAGGGCGGACAGAAGGGCCTGCGGTTGGACACCGCGGAAGGGGCGCTGGCCGATCTCGGCGGTGGAGCCTTCGCGGTGGTGCCGGGAAAGCCGGACCAGAGCGAGCTGGTGAAACGGCTGATCACGGCCGACGCCGACGAGGTGATGCCGCCCCCGAAGACCGGCAAGAAGCTGGCCGCGGCGGAAATCGAACTGCTCAAGCGCTGGATCGCGGGCGGCGCCAGTTACGCCCGGCATTGGTCGTATGAGCAACCGCGCCGGCCGGAGCTGCCGTCGGTCCGCCACCCGGCCTGGGTGCGCCAGCCGGTGGATCGATTCATTCTCGCGCAGCTCGAGCGGGCGGGCCTGCAGCCGCAGCCGGAGGCCGATCGCCACACGCTGGCCCGGCGGGTGGCGCTGGATCTCACGGGCCTGCCGCCCACGCCGGCCGAGGTCAGGGCGTTTGTGGCGGACCCGGCGCCCGAGGCCTATGAACGCTTCGTCGATGCCCAGCTGGCGAAACCGGCCTTTGGCGAGCACTGGGCGCGCGCGTGGCTCGACCTGGCGCGGTACGCGGATTCGAAGGGGTACGCGGACGACCAGCCCCGCAGCATCTGGGCCTATCGCGACTACGTGATCGAGGCGTTGAACCGCAACCTCCCCTTCGATCAATTCACCATCGAGCAGCTGGCGGGGGATCTGCTCCCCAACCCGACCCAGGCACAGCTCTTCGCCACCGGGTTTCACCGCAACACGATGAACAACACCGAAGGGGGGACCGACGACGAGGAGTTCCGCACGGTGGCGGTGGTCGATCGCGTGAACACGACGATGGCGGTGTGGATGGGCACCTCGATGGCCTGCGCGCAGTGCCACAACCACAAGTATGATCCGATTTCGCAGAAGGAGTACTTCCAGGTCTACGCGATCTTCAACCAGACGGAGGACGCGGATCGGAACGACGAGGCTCCGGTGCTGGAGTTCTTCACCGAGGCCCAGCAGCGCCAGCGGGCGGCATGGGAAGCGGAGATCGCCGCGATCGATCGCCGTTTTCGCGAAGCCGCGCCCGGCGCCGCCGCGGCGGCCGGGCGCTGGGCGCGCGAGTTTCCGATCCAGCTGCCGTGGCGCGCGCTGACTCCGACCGTCTCCACGGCCGCCGGCTCGACCCCGGTGCAGACGGGCGAGGACGGAGGCCTCGCGATCGGAGCGGGTCCCGCGAAGGAAACCTACACCCTGGAAGTTTCCGTTCCCGCCGGAGACGCGCTGACGGCGCTCCGGCTGCGGTCCGCGGCCGGTGGCGGTGCGCTGGATGTGACCCGCGTGCGGGCGGGGGTGAGGCCACCGGAGCCGCATCGGCGGGCGCGTTACGTGCGCATCGAGATGCCGGGGGCGGGCCGCGTGCTCTCGCTGGCCGAAGTCGAAGTGTTCAGCGGCGGGCGCAACCTCGCGGCGACGGGCACGGCGAAGCAAAGTTCGACCGCCGAAGGCGCCGAAGCCCGGCGCGCGATCGATGGCAATACGGACGGCGATATTCTCATCGGCTCCGTCAGCCAGACCGCGGCGGGGGACTCGCCCTGGTGGGAACTGGATCTCGGGTCGCCGCAGCCGTTGGAGCGGGTGGTAATCTGGGGGCGGCGTGGCGACGACGCCACGCCCTCCGGCCTTCGGGTCACGATCCTGGATGAGCGCCGCCAGGCGCAGTTCTCGCAGGTGACAAAGGAGTTTCCGCGGCCCACCAATACCATCGACCTGGCGCAACCGCGGGAAGTGAAGCTCGTGCGCGCCGCCGCGGACCCGGCACAGGGCGGGCTGACCGCCGATGCCTTGGTGACGGACGCCGGTGCGGGCAAGGCCGCCCGCGGCAAGAAGGGTGTAAAATCAAAAGCGTGGAAGGCGGCGGGCGCCGGTGCACGGGAGCAGACGCTTGTGCTCCAGCCGGAACACCCCCTGGCACTGGCGGCGGGGGAGAAGCTGGTGCTGACCGTGGAACAGCAGGGCCGGGCGGCGGGTTGCACCACGACCCGCCTGTGGATCGACGCGACCACCGAGCCTCGCGCGTCCGAGTGGGTGCGCACTCCGGCGGCCGTGCTGGAGGCGCTGCGCCGTCCCGAAGCCGAGCGTGATGTCCGGCAACGGGAACTGCTCCTTGAACATTACGTGCGTCAGGTGGCCCCGGAAGGGGCGGACGCCCGCCAGCGCCTGGCCGTGGTCCGCCAGTCACTCGAGACCATGCCGCTCCAGAGTTCTCCCATCCTGCGCGAGTTGCCGGACGGCAAGAGGCGCACGACTCATGTGCAGCTCCGCGGCAATTTCCTGGAGCGGGGTGAGGAGGTCCAACCCGGCGTGCCGGCCACCTTTCCGCCCCTGCCGTCGGGAGGGCCCGCGGATCGGCTGGCTTTCGCACGCTGGCTCGTCAGCCCGGAGAATCCCCTCACGGCGCGCGTGGTGGCGAATCGCTGGTGGGAGGGGATCTTCGGCGTGGGGCTGGTCCGCACGACCGAGGAGTTTGGGGCGCAAGGAGAGTTGCCGAGTCATCCGGAACTGCTCGACTGGCTGGCCACCGAAGTCGTCGCCGGGGGCTGGGACATGAAGCGGATCCTGCGGTTGCTGGTGACGTCGGCGACCTACCGGCAGAATTCACGGGTGACACCGGAGAGCCTCGCGGCGGATTCCGACAACCGCCTGCTGTCGCGCGGGCCGCGGCACCGGCTGGTGGCGGAGATGGTGCGCGATCAGTCGCTGGCGGTGAGCGGCCTGCTCAGTTCCCGTATGCATGGACCCTCGACCCGGCCGTTCCAGCCGGCGTTTGACCTGCGCGCCGCCTTTGGCGGGGCACTCGACTGGAAGACCAGTGAAGGCGAGGATCGCTATCGCCGCGGGCTCTACACCGAGTGGCGCCGATCGAGCCCCTATCCGTCGATGGTGACGTTTGACGCCCCGAATCGCGAGGTCTGCACGCTGCGGAGAAACCGCACCAACACACCCCTGCAGGCCTTGGTCACCTTGAACGATCCGGTGTATGTCGAGGCCGCCCAGGCTCTGGGCCGGCAACTCGCGGCGGTGAAGGGACCGCCCGACGAACAGGTTCGCGAAGGGCTCTGGCGCGTGCTGCTCCGGCCGCCGCGCCCGGAGGAGGTCGCCCCGTTGGTGCGGCTCCAGGCCGAAGCGCGGGAGGCTTTGGCGCCGGCGCCGGAGCAGGCCGCCGCGCTGGCGGGACCAGCCGCTCCGGCCGGGAGCGCGCCTGCCGATCTCGCCGCCTGGACGGCCGTGGCCAATGTGCTGCTCAACCTGGATGAGTTCCTGATGAAGCCATGAACTGCCTTTCGCTGCGATCCTGCGTCGAATCCCCCTCCGCGGCGGACGGGAGGGAGCGGTGCCGATGAACCTCGACCACCTGCAACTCCAGCACCGGACCCGCCGCCAGTTCCTGCGCGGCGTGGGGCAGTTCAGCCTCGGGGCCATCGCGCTGCGCGCCCTGGGGGCGGCTCCGGCCGCCGTCGACACCGCCAACCCGCTCGCCGTCCGCCCGCCCCACTACCCGGCACGGGTGAAGCGGGTGATCTACCTGCACATGTCGGGCGGCCCGCCCCACCTCGATCTCTTCGACTACAAGCCCGAACTGGTGAAGCGGGACGGCCAGCTGGCGCCGGACGACTTCATCAAGGGGCGCCGCTTCGCCTTCACCAGCGGCACGCCGACCCTGCTCGGCACCCGCCGCACCTTTTCACAGCACGGTTCCGCCGGTATCTGGATGTCGGATGCGGTGCCGCATTTTCAGGGCCTGGCCGACGACCTCTGTGTCATCAAGTCGATGCACACGGACCAGTTCAACCACACGCCCGCCGAGCTCCTGCTGTTCACCGGTTCGCCCCGCGGAGGCCGGCCCTCGCTCGGCTCATGGGTGACGTACGGCCTCGGCTCGGAGAACGAGAACCTGCCGGGGTTCGTGGTGCTGATCAGCAGCGGCACGCAGCCCAGCGCCGGCCAGAGCGCGTGGGGCACGGGCTTTCTGCCCTCGGTGTTCCAGGGGGTGCAGTGCCGGTCGAAAGGGGATCCCGTGCTCTACGTCAGCGATCCCCCGGGCATGAGCCGCACCCTCCGGCGGCAGACGCTGGATGCGCTGCGCACCCTGAACGAGCAGCAGGCGAAGGAATTCGGCCACCCGGAGACCCTCACCCGCATCGCGCAGTACGAACTCGCGTTTCGCATGCAGGCGAGCGTGCCCGAGGTCATGGACATTTCCCGCGAACCGCGCGAGGTGCTCGAGGCCTACGGGGCCAGCCCCGGAGAGGCCAGCTTTGCCAACAATTGCCTGCTGGGTCGGCGGCTGCTCGAAAAGGGCGTGCGCTTCGTCCAGCTCTTCGACTGGGGCTGGGATTTCCACGGCACGCGTCCGATGGAGGACATCCGCGAAGGACTGACGCGCAAGATGGCGCGGACCGACAAGCCGGTGGCGGCACTGATCCGCGACCTGAAGGCGCGCGGCCTGCTGGACGACACGCTGGTGGTGTGGGGTGGGGAGTTTGGCCGGACGCCCTTCCGCGAAGGGCGCACGGCGGCGAGCGACGTGCTCGGGCGGGATCACTTCCCCGATGCCTTTACCGTGCTCCTGGCGGGCGGGGGCGTGAAGCGCGGCCTGTGCTACGGCGAAACCGATGAACTGGGCTTCAGCGTCACCCGGGACAAGGTGCATGTGCACGACCTGCAGGCGACGATCCTGCACCTCCTTGGCTTCGATCACGAGCGACTGACCCATCGCTTCCAGGGCCGCGACTTTCGCCTCACGGACGTGCATGGGCGGGTGGTCCACGACATCCTGACCTGAGGGTGGAAACGGAGCGGGGCGCCGTCCGTGGGTGCGAGGTCAACGGCACGCGATTTTTCCCAATCCATGCATAGCGGCTGGCGTTGACCGGCTTGAGCCGGCTCGCCAGCATCGCGTCGATGAACCCCCTTAATCGCCGCCAGTTCCTCAAATCCTCGACCGCCACGGGCGCCGGCCTGTTGATTCTCCCCACCGGAACCCTGTTCGGCCAGAACCGTCCCAGCAACAAGCTGAACATCGCCCTGATCGGGGTGTGGGGCCGTGGGCTGGCACACTACAACGTTCTGAAGAAGGAAAACGTCGTCGCGCTCTGCGACGTGAACGAGCTGCGGTTCGCGGATGCGTTGAAGGTGTTCCCCGGGGCGAAGACCTACGTGGACTGGCGGAAGCTGCTGGATCAGGAGAAGGGCATTGATGCTGTCGTCTGCTGCACGCCCGACCATCATCACGCCCATGTGGCGATCTGGGCGATGAATCGCGACAAGCACGTCTACATGGAGAAGCCCATCGCGCTGACGGTGGAGGAAACCCGGGCGGTGCGCGCGCTGTACCTGAAGAAGAAGAACAAGCTCGCGACCCAGGCCGGCACGCAGCGGCACGCGATCCCGAATTTCCAACGGGTGAAGGAAATGGTGCGCGATGGGGCCATCGGCAAACTCCAGGGGGCGTTTGCGTGGGGCAACCGGCAACTGCCGCGCCCGGGCTACCTCCCGGCGGAAGGATCGCCCCCGAGCACGCTGCACTACGACCTCTGGATCGGCCCGTCGCCGATGCACCCGTACAATCCGGGGTACTTCTCGGGTGGTCCCGGCGCGAATTGCCTTCAGTGGAACATGTTTTGGGACTTCGGCACCGGCCAGGTGGGTGACATGGGCAACCACACCATGGATCTCGCGTGGCAGGCGATCGACGCCACCCACCCGACGTCCGTCGAGGCCAAGGGTGATGCCTTCAATCCGGAGGTCACTCCGGTGAAGATGGAGGCCCACTTCGAACATCCGGCCAACGACTGGCGCGGCCCGATCCGGGTGAGTTGGTACCAGGGCAAGGTCTTCCCCACCATGCCAAAGAAGTTCATCGATCCCGATGGGATTGGGCACGGCGCCATGTTCAAGGGCACGGGCGGCGTGCTCCTGGCGGACTTCAACTCGCGCATGCTCATCCCGGAGGCGAAGGCCGACCTCACGGAGTACAAGATTCGTCCGAAGGCGCAGCAGATCCCGCCGATTGGCGACTTCCAAGAACAGTGGATCAACGCCTGCAAGGGAGACCCGACCAAGACGTCGTGCAACTTCGACTACAACGGGTTGATGACCGAGCAGATGGCCCTGGGCCTCGTCGCCTATCGGGCCGGCAAGAAGCTCAAGTACGACGGCAAGACCGGCAAGACCGATGACGCGACTGCGAATGAGTACCTGGGCCGCAAGTACCGGGCGGGATGGACCCTGAACGGCTGACCGACACCCCCGGTTTGGTTAGTGTGGTGGTTCCGGCCGGCGTCAGTAGCCGGCCGGAACTGTTTGGAGAGTTTTTTTGAATCCTGCGTCCTGCGGTGGCGTCTTTCGCACCGCGGGGTTGACCTTTTCCCCGTTGCCGCAAGAAAATCTTCGCTCCTTCAGGACCCTTTCTGCCGCCCGAGTCGGCCCGCTTTCAACCTCAACTCCTCAAGTTCGCCTCATGAAAAACTGGACCCGCAAAGAGTTCCTCAAGACGTCGGTCGTCGGTGGCGGCGCCGCCCTTCTCGCCGGAAATACCCGGCTCTACGGACAGGCCGGACCCGCCAAGGGCAGCGCCAATGGTGACATCCGCGTCGCGGTGGTGGGCATCAACGCGCAGGGCAAGGGGCACATGCTCGACTACGCCAACAAGCTGAAGGGGGCCCGGTTGGTGGCGATTTGCGACTGCGACAGCGACGTGCTCGCCAAGCGTCTGGCGGATTGCGAGAAGGTCGGCGTCAAGCCCGAGACCTATGTCGATTACCGGAAGCTGCTGGAGAAAAAGGATATCGACGCCATCGTGATCGCCTCTCCGAATCACCAGCACTCCCTCCAGACCATCTGGGGGTTGCAGGCGGGGAAGGATGTGTACGTGGAAAAGCCCCTTTCGCACAACGTCTGGGAAGGGCGACAGGCGGTGGAGGCGGCGAAAAAGTACACGAAGAACATCGTGCAGGCGGGCACGCAGAACCGGTCGTCCGAGGATATCTACGACGCCATCGCCTACGTGAAGTCCGGCAAGGTGGGGAAGATCAAGTGGGCTCGCGGCCTTTGCTACAAGCCGCGCGAGAGCATCGGCAAGTCGACCGGTGCGCAGACGGTGCCGGCCAGCATCGATTACGATCTTTGGAGCGGCCCCGCGCCGTTAACCCCGCCGCGGCGCAACTCGCCGAAGAATGGCACCGTGCACTACGACTGGCACTGGTTCTGGAACTACGGCGGCGGCGACATCACCAATCAGGGCATCCATCAGATGGACGTCGCCCGCTGGTTCCTGGGCGAGCCGGGCCTGCCGGCGAGCGTCATGAGCTTTGGCGGTCGGTTCGGATACATCGACGACGCCGAGACGCCCAACACCCTCGTTTCCGTGTTCAACTACGCCAAGGCGCCGTTGATCTTCGAAGTGCGCGGCCTCCCGATGAAGGCCGGCATGCGCGCGATGGACAAGTTCAAGGGCACGGATGTCGGCGTGGTCGTGCAATGTGAGGGCGGCTACGTGACCATCGGCTCCAACGGTGGCGCGGTGGTGTATGACAACGACGGCAAGGTCCTGCAGAAGTTCGCCAAGAACACCCTCGGCCAGCACCGCGCCAACTTCGTGAAGGCGGTCAAGGACCGCAAGGTCACCAAGGGCGTGATTGAAGAGTGCCACTACTCGTCGGCGCTCTGCCACCTGGGCAATGTCTCTTACCTGCTGGGCAAGGAAAAGGCGAACAGCGAGCTCGCCGAGGCCATCAAGGCCGACGCCAACACCAAGGACTCCTTCGCCCGCTACGTCGACCACCTCAAGGCCAACAACGTCAACGTCGACACGACCAAGGTCATGGTCGGGCCGCTGCTCCAGATCGATTCCGCCAACGAGGTGTTTGTCGGCTCCGACAAGACCATCGTGGCGGCGGCCAACAAGTGCCCGCTGACGAAGCGTACCGGCCGCGGCGCGTTCACGATCCCGGAGATCAAGAAGATGGCTGTGGCGGCCTCCTGACGCCCTGGCCAATTCCGCAGCTTCGAAGCCCGGCGTTTCCCGCCGGGCTTTTCTTTTGCCCTGGCGCGCCGGCGAACCGTGACGATTCGGGCGCGCCTGCCCGCCTATTCTCCCTTGCGGGCCTTCTTCTTCTGGGCCCGCGCCCCGTCGGCTTCCTCCACGGGGCCCGTGAAGGGCGGTCGCTCGAAGGTCATGCCGTCGCCGGTCACCCGGGGATCGCCGGCGGCGGTCAGCCGCTGCAGGAGTTGGGAGGAAAGCTCCTCCCGCACTTTCGCGTAGGCCGGATTGCCCGCGACATTCTTCACCTGGTCGGGATCCTGCCTCAAGTCGTAGAGTTCCTCGGCCGGGCGGCGTCCGAAGGCGTGTTCGAAATGCCACTTCCACTTCGGGTCCTCGCGATGGCGGATCAGCCAGGCCTTGGTCGGACTGGAATCCATGTCGGCGAAACCCACCCGGGTCTCTTCGACCAGCGCGTCTCCCGCGAGGACCGCGGGATCCAACGCCTGCTTGGGGTCACCCATGGGCATGCGTTCCGGCCGGAAGTTGCGGATGTAGACGAAGTCCTTGGTGCGGAGGGCGCGCATCGGGTAGCCGACAAAGCCGTCACGGGCGCTTTCGACGTGGCGCTCGCGGCCCGTGATCACCCATGTGCGGTCCGGCTCAACCTGGCCGCTCTTGTCCGAGCGCAGGAGGGCAAGCAGGGAGCGACCATAGAGCCCCGCGGGGGGCTTGGCGCCGCCGATTTCCATGAAGGTCGGGGCGAGGTCCGGGAGACAGACGAAGTCGTCGACCACCCGCCCGCCGCGTCCGCCGGGTACGCGCGCCACGAGGGCGACCGCGGTTCCGTGGTCGTAGAGGTTGCACTTGCCGGAAGGCACCCCCGGCATGCCGTGGTCGCCGCTGACGATGATGAGCGTACGGTCCAGCTCGCCGGTCGCCTCCAACCGGGCGCGGAGTTCCCCGACGCAGGCGTCGACCGCCTGGCATTCGCCCAGGTAGTCGGCGACGTCCTGCCGCACCTCGGGCACATCGGGAAGGAACGCCGGCATCCGGCCCTTGAGCCGCTCCGGCTCGATGCCCCAGAGCGCCTTGCCCGATCCAAGGATCCACTTCCGGTGCGTGGTCGTCGTACCGAAGAAGTAGTGCCAGGGCTGGCCGGGTTTGCGGTCGGCAAGAAAGGCGTCGAAGTTGCCCCGCACCTGCGCGAGGACCTCGGCGCGGGCGGCTTCGACGCTCAGACCGCGCTGCACGCGGGCCGTCATCTCCTCGGAGAAGTTGTTCGGGGCGCGCCCGGCCTTCTCATAAGCGTGGGTTTGGCCGCCGAAGGGCGCGTCGGCGGGCGTGCCGGGACTCCACACCTTGTAGCTCTTGCCGATGTGGTAGCCGGCATCGCGCAGCAGGAGCGGAAAGCTGGGGATCTTTTCGTCCCAGACCGCGCCGCGCAGGATCGCGCCGCGTCCGGTGTTGAAGAAATACCGTCCCGAGAGCAGTGAACTGCGGCAGGGCGTGCAGGACGGGGCGTTCACGAACGCGCGGCGAAACGCGACGCCTTCGCGCGCGAGCCGGTCCACATGCGGGGTGGTGATGATGTCGTTGAGGGACGGTCGCCCGTCCATCGCGGCGTAGGTGGCGGCGTAGCGGCCCCAGTCGTCGGCGAAGACAAAGAGGATGTTCCAGCGCGGGGCCCCGGCCTCGGCGGCAGACAGGCGGGAACACGCGGCCAGGACGAAGAACAGGGCAAACGCGGGCAGCAGGCGGGATTTCATGGAGCGGAGGGAGCCGGGAGTTGCGGTCGGGCCGATGGTCGGAGCGCCCTCGACCTCACGCGGACGGCGGCGAGGAGGCTCTCCGCAGCCGGGGGCGGCATACCAGTGGACCAGCGGCGATATGACCGCTGACCAAAGGAAGGGGCGAGCTGGAAAAGCGGCCCTACTCCTTCACCGTCAGCCGCAGTTCCTGTACGCGCGGGTTCCGTTCGGGAGTCAGGGTGAAAAAGACCTCGAGACGCCCCTTTTCCCCGATGAGGGAAAACGTGCCGCGCAGCTGGTTCTCGGCCGACATGTCCCCGACCGAGCGCACGGCACCGATCTGTGCGAGTTTCTCGCTCGCCTCCTTTTGCCAGTCTTCCCGCGAGCGGTCCGGAAAGAAGTTTTCCGCCACGAGGGAATCCGCGAGCGCAGCGTCCCAGGTCTGGATCAGATCCACGACCTGGCGCTGGCGGGTGGCCAGCATCGTCGCGGCCGGGATGACACGGCGGGGCAGGCCGGCCTTCTCCACCAGGAGGGCTCCCACTCGGGCATTGGCGGTGCCGGTGCCGGCGTAGGTGACATTCGCGAACGAAATCACCGCCACCCCATGCTCCGGGTAGAACCGCCAGTTGCTGCCAAAGCCGGGCAGCCCGCCACTGTGGCCTACGCGCACGTGTCCCGCGCTGTCGGTCGACCAGGAGAGTCCGTAGCCGTAGAAGTTGACCGTCGGCAGCGGGGTGTTCGCCAGCGATTTGGTGGTGGCGGCGAGGCTCGAGAACATCGCCGGCTGGTGCATCTCGCGTCGGGTGGCACGACCGACAATGCCGGAGTCGGGATCATTCCGCGCCGGCCACGCCTCCTGGTGGAACGCCACGTATCGGACAAAGTCGTGCAGCGTGGTCAGCAGTCCGCCCATCGCCCCGTACGTTCCGTCATGGAGGAGCGGTTCCCGGCGCCATCCCCCTTCCGGCAGGCTGCGGTAGCCGAGCGCCAGCCGAGTCGCCGGCACTTCGGAGTATTCCCAAACCGTGTCCTTCATGCCCAGCGGCTGCAGGATCTCCCGCGTGATGTACTGCTGATAGGGAATCCCGGTGACCTGGGTGATGATCCGGCCGAGCAGGGCGTAGCCGAGGTTGGAGTACTCGAAGGCAACCCCCGGTGGGTTCGAGAGCGCCAGGCCGTCGCGAAGGAACGCCTGGAACTCCGCGGGCGAATCCGCCAGCTGGCGATCGCCCCAGGGATTGTCCTCGGGAAACCCCGCGCTCATGGTGAGCAGGTGCTGGAGCGTGATCGGCGGGGCATCCGTGGTGAGGGGAGCCGTGCGGCGGAGTTCCGGGACGTAGCGGTCGGCGCGGTCCGTCAGCGCCAGCCGGCCCGCGTCCCGCAGCTTGAGGATCGCGAGCGCGGTGAAGCTCTTGGTCATCGAAGCGATCCGGAAGCGGGTGTCGGCCGCCGCCGGAATCTTCTCCTCCACGTTGGCAAAGCCGAGCGCACCGGCGTGCACGAGTTCCCCATCGAGCACAATGCCCCACACGAGGCCGGGACAACGCTTGCGGTCCGCATGTGCGCGGAATTCCTGATCGATCTCGGCTTGCACGCGGGCGACGCGCGCCCGCCGATCGTCGGCCGGAAAACGTGGCGCCGCATAGTTCTGTCCGGCTGGGAGCGCCGGCGGGGCCGCGGCGAGGTCCACGAGGGCCGACACGCTCAGCAGGAAGACGGCGAGGGATTGGCGGGATCGCATGGGGGGTGGCTGAAGGTGAAAAGCGCGCCGAGGGATGTCGATGGCGTTCCCCGAGGGCCAGGCCAAGGGGGCGCGGTGAGTCGTACCAGGGGGCGTGGGCGTGTCCCTCCGACCGGCCTTCGCTTGCTTCCGGATGCCTCCCGGCAATCCTGTGGGACCATGAAACGCCTCCTGCTTCCCCTTGCGGCGACCGCGTTGCTGACCGGTTCGGGCTGCTACACCAATCCGGTCACCGGACGGCAGGCCCTGATGCTCATCTCCAAGGGACAGGAGATGTCGCTCGGGGCCCAATCGTTTGCCGAGATGCGCAAGACGCAGAAGGTGTCCGCCGATCCCGCGATGAACGCGCGCACGCAACGGGTGGGCGAGCGCATCGCCCGCGCCGTGGGCAACCAATTGCCGGATGCCAAGTGGGAGTTTGTCGTCTTCGAGTCGAAGGAACTGAACGCATTCGCCCTGCCAGGGGGCAAGGTCGGAGTCTACTCCGGCCTGCTGCAGTTGGCGGAAAACGACAGCGAACTCGCCACCGTGATGGGCCACGAGATCGGCCACGTTATCGCGCGCCACGGGGCGGAGCGCATGTCCGAAGCGTTGGTGATCGCGGGCGTCGGTGCGGTGGGGGCCGCCGTGGCGGAGAACAAGTACGACGCCCAGACGCGCGATCTCTTCATTCTCGCCTACGGCGGTGCCACCACCCTCGGCCGCGTGCTGCCGCATTCGCGCAACGCCGAGAGCGAGGCGGACAAGATGGGGGCGATTTATGCGGCGAAGGCCGGCTATGATCCGCGCGGGGCCGTGACCTTCTGGCAGAAGATGGCCGCGCAGAAGGCTGCTCAGAAGGAGGGCGCGAAGATGCCGCCCTGGTTGTCCACCCATCCTTCGGATGCCAAGCGAATCGCCGACCTGCAGGCCTATTTGCCGCAGGTGATCCCGATCTACGAAGCGGCGCGGACCCAGGGGCCGTAGCGCCGGGGCCCGGACCACGCCTCAGGCCTTCGGATACTCCCAGCCCTTCCGGTATTCGCGGCGCAGCAGTCGGTTGGCGGCGTCGTCACCCAGGATGCGTTCGTTCACGCCGTCCCATTCCAGGCTGCGGCCGACCTTGAGCGAGAGCATGCCGAGCAGGGCGACATTCGTGGAGAGGTGCACTTCACCGATGTCCGACACGGGTTTTGCTCCCGTGCGGATCGCGTGCAGGAAGTCCGCCCAGAGTTCCCGGATGTTCTGCGAGTCCGGGCTGTTGAGTTTCGGTTCCTCGCTGACGACCGGGTCCTTGGCGTTGGCCGGATAGAAGGTCCAGCCCTTCTGCCAACCCATGTGGAAGGTTCCTTTTGTGCCGTAGAAGTAGCAGCCGACGTTTTCTCCCTTGTCGGTGTTGTTGCCGGCAAAGCGGCGGTGCTCCCACTGGACCGTGAGTTTCTCGAACGCGAAGGTCGCGACCTGGTGGTCCGGGGCGTCGGTGGTCTGTTCCTGCGGCGTGTTCACGACCGGTCCCGCAATCGGCCGGCCGCCACTGGAGAAGACGCGCTTCGGGTACTTCTCGCCCGTCACCCAGAGAATCTGGTCGAGCCAGTGGATTCCCCAGTCGCCGAGCGTGCCATTGGCGTAGTCGAGGTAGTTGCGGAAGCCGCGCGGGTGAATGCCGCCGCGGCCGGCCCCGGAGGGATCGCGCGGATCACCGCCATTGAAGGGCCGCAGCGGAGCCGGACCGCACCAGAAATCCCAGTCGAGCTCCTTCGGCACGGCCACGGTCGGGCGCGGCTTTTCAGCTCCCCCGGCGTAGTGCACGAAACACCGCACCATGCCGATGTCGCCAGCCTTGCCGGATCGGATGAACTCCCGGCCGCTGACATTGTGCGGCGAGATCCGCCGGTGCGTGCCCACCTGCACGACCCGCCCGGCGGCACGGGCGGCATTCACCATCGCGCGCCCCTCCATAATCGTGTGCCCAATCGGCTTCTCGACGTAGACGTGAGCGCCGGCCTTCACGGCGGCAATCATCGGCAGCGCGTGCCAGTGGTCCGGCGTGCCGACGATGGCGATTTCGGGTTTGGTCGCCGCGAGGCATTCGCGGTAGTCCTTGAAGAACTTGGGGCTGTCGCCGGTGCCCTCGCGGACGTTTTTCATCGTCAGTTCGAACTGGCGGGAATCGACGTCGCACAGGCCCACCACCTCGCAGGCACCGCTGGCCATGGCCTCGCGGAGGATGTTGTTGCCCCACCAGCCGCAGCCGATGAGTACGGTGCGGAATTTGCGGGCACCGGCCTTGTCGGCGGCGCGGACGGAAAACGGCAGGGCGGCCACCGTGGCGGCCGACGCGGAGTTTTGGAGGAATTGGCGGCGGTTCATGGGGAAAGAGGCGGGGACTTCCACGGGCGAGCCGGGTGGGCGGGCCGGCGGGATTCGCCGGGGCGGCGAGCGGACGGGCCTAGGCCCGGAGGCCGAGGCCGATTTCCCGGCGCAGGTAGGCGATGGATTTTTCGAGTTCGGCTTTCTGGAAGTCCTGCGTGGCCTTTTTGCCCTCCGGACCGGGCGGCGCCTTGAACGCGGGGATCTGGCGGCCCCGCTTCGCAAGCGCCTCGAACTTCGCCAGCTTGTCCGGTCGCTTGTCGTAATGGGTCCAGAATTCCGCCTGCTTGTAGGGGAACTGGCGCGGCCCGCCGGAGATCGTTTCGATCATGATCGGCGTTTGGGGACAGAGTTTGGCCCAGCGGGCGGCGAGTTGGCGCCAGTCAATCAGACCGTCCCCCGCGGCGGTCCACTGCACCGCGGCGCCTTCCTGCGTTTCCCACACCATGCCGTCGCGCAGGCTGGAGCAGAGGGCGACCGGCCCGAGGGTCTCGAGAACGTCGAGCGGGTCTTCCAGGGTCCAGAAGGCATTGCCGGTGTCCAGGTTGGCTCCCACGAAATCATGGCCGGCGTCGTCGATTAGCTGGCGCAGTTCCCACGAGTGCAGATCGCCGGCGTGGTTCTCCAGGGCAATTTTCACGCCGGAGGCGAGTGCGTCGCGCCGGCAGGCGCGGAGGACGGCGAGTGTGTCGGCCATCCGGGCGCGAATGCCGCCCTCGGTCTTGCGATCTTCCATCGTGCCGAGCACGACGCGAAACACCGGGGAGCCGAGGGCCTTGGACACCCGGAGCCCGAGCCGCACGTGTTCCTCCGCGGTGCCCCAGTTCTTCCGAAACGCCTTCGAGGTTGGGCAAATGCTCCAGCTGCCGACGTACAGGCCGATCCCGGCGGCGTCGGCCTGGCTCCGCACCTCGCGCAGCGCCGCGTCGTCCAGGCTGCCGATCGCGTCGAGGTCCGAGATCAGCAGGGTGTCGCAGCGAATCGAAGCCGCATAGCGGATGAGGTCGGGCGCCTTCCAGCCCATGGCGCGAACCGCGAAATTGTCGATGCCGAGGCGGATGCGGGGGCGATCCGGCTGCGGGCTGGCCCCGGGCGCGGGACGTGAAGACGAGGCGAGAGCGGCGGCACTGGCGAGACCGGAGAGGAAACGGCGTCGATTCATGAGGGCGTCGTCAGGGATCGAAACGCGAACGACCGGCGGTGTCGAGGATTCGCGCGCCCGACCCCCGGCCGCGCTACAGCCTGACGCCGGCTCGCTGCAATCGGGCCCGAACCGGATCCAGGAAGCGACTGGCGAAACTCTCCCAGCGAAATTCGAGCGCGGTGGGATCCGGTTCGTCGTCCTGGGTGAGGAGGAAGCGGAGCACGTCCGCAAGGTCCATCAGTTCTGGGTCGGTGAAGTGTTCCTCGAGGACCGATTGGGCACCGTCGAGGGCCGTCAAGGTCGCCCAGGGGCGTTCCTCCTCGGGCGAAGGAAAGCAGAGCAGCACGCGGCCGCGCAGCCGGGCGGTGGCGATGCTACCCGCAAAGGTGGCGAGGATCTCGTGCGCCAGGGCGAGGTTGGCGAGATGCGCCTGATGGAGGAGCTGGGTGCGACCGGAAAGCAGAGTGGAGAGGTTCATGGTGAGGTTTCCGAGCGTTGAGGGTGAGAGGAAGAGCCGGGACCTGAGTGACGAACAGCGGTGACCGAAGGGGCGCACGCGCCCAGCGGGCACGCCGGAGCCATCGACCACGAAACATCGGAAACCGGACCGGCGAGCCATCTGGCAAACCCAACCTGGACACTCTCAATCGCAGGGCGCTGTCACACTGTCGGACTCAAATCACGAACTCTGACGAACGTGCATCTGGACTCTGACGGGACTGGCAATCCCTACATCGGCCAAGGATCGGGTCCGGGCAAGGAAGATCTTTCGCGGTCCGCGGATCTTTTTTTGAACCCCTGGTGGTCGCTGCGGACGGACCGGACGCCGCCCCGGAGAGCGGACCGGCTCGGGTTACCTTCCCTCAACGCGGTGAGCGTGGCGGTCGGGTGAGCGGAGGCTCGGGAGAATCGTCCGGGCGGGGTCGGAGCGACTCGATCAGCCGGCCGAGCGCGGCGCACATCTGCGCGAGTTCGCTCTCGCCGTGGCCGGGGGGGAGCATCGCCAGCACGTCTCCGGTGTGGATGCGGTCGGCGGCCAACTGGATGGCGCGCAAGCGTTGCGAGACGAATCCGGCGAAGTACCACGCCACGGCCATGCCGGTGAGGGTGAACGCGAGGCCCCACCCCGTGACGGTGCGACGAAATTCCCGGACGGGCTGGAAGGCGAAATCCAGCGGCTGGCGCACGGCCGCCACCCAGCCCAGGCCGCGGTATTCGCGGTAGCCGCGGCTGCGCGAGTAGCCCGTGACGTAGGTGGTGCCCAGCGCGGTCGGCTCGACCTGGTGCCCCCGGAACTGGCGCCGGTCGGACACGGCCGGAAGGTCGGGCGGGCGATTCCAGCCGGAACTGCCCGAATCCAGGAGGACGTCGCCGCCTTCCGAATACAAGGTGATGCCGATGCGCTCCCGGCGGTCGGCCTCCGTGACGATTGAGCTCTGCACGGTGCGGGCCCAGCCCCAGCGGACCTGGGCGGCGAGGACTCCGGCGAAGCGACCGTCCGGATCGGCGACGGGCACGGCCAGGTCGAGGACGTGCGGGCGGGTTTCTCCCTCCTCGAGGGGGATGACTCCGGCGGGCAGTTCGGCTGCTTCGCGGACGTTGCCGGCGTAGGCGGTCTCGCGCGCGCCGCGGAACCAGGCGCGGTTTTCGGCGGCCGTCCCTTCCAGGTGGCCGCGGGTGGCGGCGGCGATGCGCCCCTGGGGATCGACGAAACCGAGCCAGACGAAGTCGGGCGAGTTGTCCTGCAACTGCGCGAGCAATCGGCGCCGGTCGGCTGCCGTTGCCTCGTAGGAGCGGAACGCGGCGAGACCCGCCGTGAGCTGGAGCGTGCGGTAGCGTTCGTAGATCGTACGGTCAATCTTGTCGCTGACCTGCACTGCGAGGGTCTCGAAGTTCTGTCCGAGCCGGCGGAGGAGCGTCTGTTCCAACCCCCGGCCGCCCAGCCAGGCAAGGAGAACGGTGAAAAGGGCGCCACCCACGCCAAACAACAGGGCCGCCGCCGCGCGCAGGCTGTGGCGGGGATCGAAAACCCACCACCAGTCGCGGGTCGGCGGGGAGGAAAAGGCGGGTCGGTCCATGGGGGGCAAGACGCGCGAAACCCCGTGGCGGTTCAGCGCCGCGCCACTTGATCGCTCCAGAGCCAGCGCATGACGTCGGGGAAGATCGCGCCGCCGTGCTTGCCGTTGTGGCCGCCGTCACCCCATTCGTGCCTCACCTGATAGCGTGGGCCCGGGGTCTTCTTCGCGTCGGCCTCGCGATTGGCCCACTGCAGGGCGGCGAGCATCTGCTGGTTGGCCAGGAACCAGTGCCCGTGGCTGTTATCGAGGTCGTTGGTTCCGTCCTGGAGGAAGATCTTGAGCGGCTTGATCGGATTCTTCCGGATCAAGGTGGGGTAGAGATCTCCGCCGGGTCGGAGGGGCTGGCCGTTCCCGGCCGGGCGGTATGCGATCGAAGTGAAGCTGCCGATATAGCTCACCACCTTGCGAAAGGCGTCCGGTCGCTGCCACGCGACCGTGAAGGCACAGATCCCGCCGGAGGAATTGCCCTGGATGGCGCGCCGCTCCGGGTCGTCGGTGAGGCGAAGCGACTTCCCGACCTCCGGCAGGATCTCCTCGAGCAGAAACCGGGCGTAGTGGTCGGAAAGGGTGTCGTACTCGGCGGAACGGTTGCTCCGGCCCGGCAACCGCGGGTCGACCGCCGGAAAGGTGCCGGGATTGATGAAGATCCCGACGGTGACCGGCATCTCGCCGCGGTGAATCAGGTTGTCGAACACGATGGGCACGCGGATGGTGCCGTCGGGCTTCACGCAGCCGGCGCCGTCCTGGAAAACCATGACGGCGGCCGGGGTCGTGCCGTCGTATTGGGCCGGGACGTACACCCAGTAGTCGCGCGTCGTGCCCGCGAAGATCTGGCTGGCCCAGCGGTGCTGGGTGACCTGGCCGCGGGGAACCCCGGGCTGCGGCTGGGCGTCAGGGCCCGGGCGGTAGTCGTCGGCGGCGTGTCCGACGGAGAGGAGGACGAGGGCGGGAAGGAGCCAGGAGCGAAACATCGGGAGGAGTCGGGAGGAACAGCGGGAAAGGTGAGGAGTGGACCGGCACACCAGCGGCCCGGCCGAGCGGCGGGATGCTGCCGGATCGGATCGGTTTCAGAGGGCGAGGCGGCCGGGGAGGTACTCGACCATGCGGCCGATGTAGTCGGAAATGTCCTTGTGGCGCGGATCGTCGAGTCGGGCCTGCCGAATCGACGGCAGCAGGGGCCGGGCCCGGGTGCCCAGACGGCTGGCCACCTGCAACGCGGAGAAGCGGACGAACACGCTGTCGTCGCGCAGGCAACGGTCAATGGTCTGCAGGGCAATCGCCTCTTCGCCGACGGCCAGAAGTGCCTCGGCGGCGGCCAGGCGGACTTCGGCGGCCCCATCCTGCAGGGCGGACCGCAGGACCGCCTTCGCCGGGGCGGCCTGTGCGCCGAGCGAGGCCAGGCCGATCGCTCCCCACCAGCGCACGGCCGAGTCCCGGGCCTGCAGCAGCTGCACGAGTCGGGCGAGGTCACGGGGATCGCGCCGGTTGGCCAGATCGGCGGCCCGCTGCAACTCCTCGACCGGATTGAGGGCGGGATCGAGGGCGACGTCGTACGGGGTGCGGCCCAGGGCCCGCGCATGCATCTCGCGTTCCGGGAGCAAGCCCAGGTCGCCGACCTCGCGCATGCGCGCGTACAACACCGTGCGCAGACGTTCGAGATCCGCGGCGTGGCGCGGATCGCCGGCGAGGTTGTTGACCTGCCACGGGTCGGCGGCGAGATCGTAAAGCTCCTCCACGGGCTTGGTCGGAGCGAGGAAGCGGGCCGTCGGCCCGCGCAGCTGACCCTCGCGGTGCAGCTGCTCCCAGGCCCGCATGCTGGCGTGTTGCCAGGTATAGCTCATGTACTGGCCGAACGGCACCTCGGGATGGAAGTTGCGGTTGTACTGGAAGCGGGCGTCCCGGACGTACCGGATCGTGTCGGCGCACTCGCCCTGGCGATCCTTGCCGCCGAAGACCAGGGAGGACGGCGGGGCGGCGCGCGGGCCGAGGAAGGCCGCGCCCTGGAGGTGCGGCGGGATTTCGAGCCCGGCCAGGCTGAGAACGGTCGGGGCGAAGTCGACGAAGCTCACGAGCCGATCGAGGGCGCTCCCGGGCGGTCCCGGGGCATAGGCCGCCCAGCGGGACGGGATGCGCACCAGAAGCGGGACGTGGATGCTGGGCCCCCAGGCGAACATCTTGACGCCGGGCATTCCGGTGCCGTTGTCCCCGAAGAAGAAGACGATCGTGTCCTCCGCGAGCCCGTCACGGGCGAGTTCGGCGAGCAGGTCACCGGCCTGGTAATCGACGGCCGTGAGGTTCTCATAGTGGCGGGCCCACTCGCGGCGGAATTCCGGCGTGTCCGGATGGAAGGGAGGAATGACCACCTTGGCGGGATCCCGCCGCTGGGCCGGCGTGAGGCGGCGGGTGTTTTCCTGGTACTTCTTCTCGTTGCAGAAGATCTGGCTCTGGTGGGAAACGGTGAAGTTGAACACCGCGAAGAACGGCTGGCCGGGCCGGCGATTGCGCCAGTGGGCCCGGTTGCTCGAGTCGTCCCAGGCACCTTTCGGCGCGGCGAAGTTGTAGTCCTGCTTGACGTTGTTCGAACAGTAGTAGCCGGCGGCGCGCAGGTATTCGGTAAAGCACTTCACGGTTTCCGGGAGCGTCGTGGTGGAGCGCATGTGCTGGCTGCCGAGCCGGACCGGATAGACCCCGGTGATCAGGCAGGACCGGCTCGGGGCACAAACCCCGGTGTAGGCAAAGGCCTGCGTGTAGCGCACGCCTTCGCGGGCCAGCGCGTCGAGTTGAGGCGTGACGGCGTACGGGTCGCCGTAGCTTCCCAGGTGAGGGCTGGTGTCCTCACAGGTGATCCAGAGGATATTGGGAGCAGCGGCGCCGCCGGCGGACGGGAACAGGGCGGTGACGAAGGCGAGCAGCGCAAGGAGCGGGCCTCGGCACAGCGATCGCCGCGAGCGGAGGGATCCCGCTTCGGCCGGGCCCGCCGAGGCGCAGCGACGGGCGATGATGGGAAGCAGCATGGGGAGGGGAATTTGGGGTTACCGGTTGGCAGGGGAGACTCCCGCTCACGCGTCCGCGAACGGCACGGTGCGCTGGCAAAGTTGGAGCGGCACTCCCCAGGGATCGCGCATCATCACCAGGAGGGATCCATCGGGCTGTGGTTCCTCGAGGAAGAGAGTGGCACCGGCGGTCTCGAGCCGGGCCCGCTCGGCGCGCGCCTCCTTCGCGACCACCGCGAGATGAAAGACCAGCGGATGGGCCGCGGCGTAATCCGGGATGGGCGCCTTGGGATTGGAGTAGAGCTCCACCACGATGCGCCCGGTTTCGTCGGCGAGAAAGTGGGTGAAAGGGGCGTCCGGCCGCGAACGGGCGATGCGGAATCCGAGGTGCTGCACGTACCAGGCGGCCTGGGCCGCGGCGTCCGGGACGTTGAGGGCGAAATGTTCGAACTTCATGCGCGGCTCCACTCCGACAGTGGTCCGCGGAAAGTCGCGACGCAAGGCGGGGATCCTCCCCGTGCCCCCGGGGACGCCGCCCTTCGGGATGACCGCCTTTCCTGTCGGCGAACGCCGGCCGCAGACGAGTCCCGGCCGGAACCGGCGCTCACGGCCGCGGGGACGCCGTTGGCGCGGAGAGAGTGCTGGTGCGGCGGTTGTTGGCGGGGGCTGCGTCGATCGCACCGGGTGCGTTGGCCAGCGTCGTCGTGAAGGTGAGGCTGCCGGCCTCGCGCAGGGAGGCGGAACTGACGGCCAGGGTCACGACGTGAATTGCGCCCGGGGCGAGGGCGGGAATGGCCTGGGTCGAGGTCGTTCCGGTGGCTTCGACTGCCAACGTCAAGCCGGAGGCGGTGCCGCCGCCGCGGTTCTGCACCACCACCTGCAGTTCGGAGCGCACGGGGTCGAAGTGGTGGCTGGAGACGGCGGTGTCGACATACGTCGGCTGGTCGCGGTGGAGCGCGGAGCCGAGATTGAGGATGCCGCGGCCGAAGTCGGGATCGGCGCCCGGAGCGCCGGCGTCGCTGGCGGTGGCGAGGAGCAGGGCCGCGGCCTGCGCCGGGGTGGTACCGGGATGCTGGGACACCACGGCGGCCACTGCGCCGGCCACCAGCGGCGCGCTGGCGGAGGTGCCGCTGACCAGGACGCGGTCGCCGTCGAGCCAGGCGGTCTGCACGGCGAAGCCCGGTGCGCTGAGTTGCAGTTGGGGACCAGAGTTGGAAAAGGACACCTGTTGTTCGGCCCGGTCGACGGCGCCGACCGAGAGGACCCGGGAATCCGCGGCCGGCCAGGCCAGCTGCGCCGCCTGGTCGTTGCCGGCGGCGGCGACCACGACCGCCCCGGCACGGGTGGCGTAGTCCAGGGCGGAATCAAGGGCTCCGCCGGTGGCGTAGCCGCCGAGGCTCACGTTGATGATGCGCGCGCCGGAATCGACCGCGGCGACCAGCGCCTGGGCGATCGTGAAAAGGTCGCTGGTCCCGGTTGCATCCGTCACTCGGATACTCAGCAGCGTCGCGGCGGGAGCGACGCCGGGGGCCTCCGGGGAGCCGCCGGCGACGAGTGCCGCCACCGCCGTGCCATGGCCGTCGTCCTCGCCGCGGCCGGGAGCGGTTCCGAGACCGAGATCGAGTGTCCGGAGGCGCCCCTGGCCGAACGTGGGATCCGGGGCGACGCCGGTGTCGAGCACCGCGACGAGAGTGCCCCGGCCCCACGCCGAGCGGTCACCTGTGGCGCCGAGAAAGGAAAGCGCGTTGTTGCCGAAGGGCACCGGTTCGATCGCGGGCCGGTCCTCGCGGGCCGGAGGCCGCGGGACCGCAAAAAGGGAATTCGGGTCGAAGGCCGCATGCTCGGAGGCGAAGGCGGCGCGTTCGCGCGCGAGGGCCCCGGCGTCGGCGAAGCCCACGCGCACGGCCCGCAGGGCCGGAATCTGGCCCAGAACATTGAACCCGGCGGCGGAGGCGCGCGCGAGGAAGCGGTGGAGCGAAGCGTCGTCGCGGAACGATAGCAGGGCCTCCTGGGGGCGCGCCGCACCCCGGGCGATGGCGCGCAGGAGGCGGGCGAGATCGCGGTCCGGTGGCACGAGGCCAGCCTCCGGCGGCGGTGCGGCCTCCCGGGCGGCCGTGGGCTGTGCCGCCGCGTTCTCGGCCACGGGAGAGGAAGAAGCCGGGTCTGGAGCCGCCGGGCGCCAGAGGAAGAGGCACACCAGCAGGCCGACCGCGCCCACGAGCAACGCGGCGAGACGGGCAGGGCGAGGCGGGAGCATGACAGACAGGACGCGGCCAGGGTGGAGAAGTTCAGCCGCCCGCCGGAGGCGGGTGAGGAATCTCGAACGGCGGAAGGGGATTCCGGAGGTGCTCCCAGCTACGCACCTCGGCCGGAGGATGGCGCTCCGCACTCATCGCTCCACCGGCACGATGACGTACGGCGGTTCGCGGGCGAGATCGGGCCAGTTGCACCCGTTCCCACGGGTATCTAGCGCCTCGAGGAAGTACATGAAGTCCCATTCGCGAACGATGGCCTCGCCGGGAACGGTGGCGGAATAGCCGCCGTTCCCGTCCGGCTTCATCTCAAGCGTCGCGTAATCGTCGAATTGTCTGACGGCGCGGTAGCGGATCCGGACGGTTTGCACGCCCGAGGGGTCCACCACCCGGGCGGTGAGAAGGAGCGGCTGGCCGGGGCGCACCGACCGTGGACGTTCGTGGGTGACCTGCGGCGGGGAGCGGTCGCCGTCGGTGGCGGGCGACCAGACCTTCTCCTTCAGGATCGCCTCGTCCGGGGGGCAGCACTGTTCCTCCAGTTCCTTCAGTCCGGCCTCGAGGCGCTTGAGTTCATCGCGCCAGTGCCCGCAGAGGTGGTGCGGGCGAGCGCCCATCGCGAGGTCGTGGTGGTAGCGGTCGCCGGCGACGGCGACGAGCTCGCGCCAGGCGGCGACGGCGTCGCGCTCGGCGTAGGTGGCCGCGACCAGCTCGGAGAGTTTCAGGCCGCGCTTGAAGAGATTGTAGTGCACCGCCGCCAGGGAGCGGCGGGCGTGAAAGCGGGCCAGTTGGGCAAGGAGGCGGAGGTCGGTGACGGTGGCCGCGAACTCGAGCGAACGATCCGCCCCGGCCGCCGTCTCCGCCGCCCGGACGGCTGCGAGGATGGCGTCGGCGGTGGCGTCGAACCAGCGGCTGGTGGCGTCCGGAGTGCGTTTCGTCGTGGTGCCGCCGGCAAGGATCCGCCGGGCGGCCTCGGCGAAACTCTCGAACTGCTCGGTGTCGGTGCCTTCGTTGTTGGCGGAGTCGGCCAGGTTGGCCCCGGGGGATTGTCGTTCCGCCCAGCCGCGCGTGGTCGGGAAGAGTTTGTAGGGGTAGACGGCGGCGACGATCATCGGCAAAACCTGGGAGGCGCGATGCAGGCCGGCTGCGAGGGACGGCCCGGCCGCGCCGAAGCGACGCCGGAACTCCCGCTGCCAGATTTCCGGCGAGACGCCGGGGTCGTATCCAACGCGGCCCCAGACCTGGTAGAAGTGCCAGTACCGTTCGAACTCGTAATCGTAGTGTCGATAGGGGGCCGGCATCAGGTCGAACACCGGCATTCCCGGACGCTGGGCCTCCATCTTGGTGGCGAGGGGCTCCTGCACGTCCCAGTGCGGACTGTCGTAGAGCAGGGTGCTCTCCGAATACCGCCGCACGTAGTCGGGGTCACCCCAGAGCAGGACGCGGGTGGTGCCGCCGTTCCACAGCCGCCAGGTGATGGGGTACCGCCGGGGATACCGAAGGAGGTCCGCATAGCCGTGCCGGCGGTCCCGCTGGTTGGGGGGATTGACGTGCGTCGGGTGGAACGGCAGGCCCATCTGCTCCATCCAGTACTTGGTCTCGATCCGCAGGTTCACGCCCTCCGCGAGGGCGCTGTCGATGACGCGGTCGGGAAGTCCCTTGGCCCGGGCCTCGATCAACATCCCCGGACGTTCGCGCTGCAGGTGCTGGAAGACCTCGCGCCAGAAGGCCTCCATTTCGGAGCGCTTGAGGCCGGACTCCTCATGCATCCGGAATTGCAGGGCGTCGAAGGCCGGGACGCGGCGGAGCAGTTCCTTCAGGGAGGCGAGCGTGTAGGCGTTGAGGTTCTCCGTGGTGACGCCTTCCACCGCGTCCGGGACGGGGCGCCCCTGGTAGTCGGCGAGCCAGTCGGCGCCTCCGCCCTGGACGGCGCCGCGGTAGATGTGGTCCCAAATGCCCAGCGAGACGGCGATGCCGCGGTCGTGGGCGAGTTCGATCAGGCGGTTGAGCGCGGCGAGATTGCGACGCTGTTGGTCAGGAGTGAGTCCGTTCATGCGCACCGCCGGAAAGCCCGGGGTATCGAAGAAGTACGGGTAGGGCGGCGCCAGGAAACCGCCATTCTCGTATCCAAAGACGATGAGGAACCGGTTGAAGCGGCATGCCGCCAGGAGGTCGAAGTAGCGCTTCCAGTAGCGCTCGTCGAAGAACCGGCTCTCCCAATGGGCGCGGTTCATGGTGTAGACCGACAGGGAGCGGTCGCGAACCAGCGGCGAAATGGTGACGTCACGCACTTCGGCGAACGGGTCCACGGCACCGGGTTCGCTCCAACCGACGCGTTCGGCAACCTCGAGCAGGGCGTACAGGGTGCCGCGATCGTCGGAACCGTGCGCGACCAAGACCGTCCTCGGTCCCGCGCCAAACCTGCGGATGACCACCGACTCCGGGGCCGCTGGCACCACGACACCGGCGGCACGGAGTCGATCGGCAGCGGCCTGGCCCGTGAGGACGAGTGGGAGGTCGAGGGTGCCAGTGGAGTCTGAAACCCGGCGGACCGAGGTGCCGTGGCTCCGCAGGGCCTCCTCGAGCACGGCGAGGCCGTGGCGGGCGGCACGGTTGGGCGCAAGGTCGGCGATCAGAACACACTGAGAGGACGGCTGAGCAGCGCCAACCAATCCTGGCAGCAGTATGAGGCAGGCGAGAAGTAGTCGGAAATGCATGAAGATTAGGTATTTCAGCTAATCCTTGGCTTGCAGAGCGGTGGCGTGGGCAGCGTGCGCCGCGGTTGGGGAAGGCGCAAGTCTTGGGCAGACCGGCGGCGGGATGGTCTCCTATAGGGGGATACGACTACGGGAATTCCCTTAGTCAGTTTACGGCTGGGTCCGGATGGGCGGGAGCGGTTCTTTGGGGCATAGTGTAGCCATGAACATCGCCCTCCTCCTCATCAGCGCCGCCGTGGTTCTGCTTGGGATGGGGGGGTACTACACGTTCGTGAGCGTGCGCAACGCACCGGTGGGATTCGAGGACGCGGAAGGTTTTCATCCTGTTTCCACGCCCGAATATCTGGTCGAGGACTCCGAGGGAGTCGAGGCCGCTCGCGCTTCGGCGCTGCTTTGAGAGAGTCGCACTTCGGCTCCAAGGCCGCCCTTCCGGGGGCAGCCGGTACGGCGCTTCGATCCTAGGTAGGCGAACGGGCAGGTTGGTTTTTCGCGCGTGACGACCGGACCGGGTCGCGGTTCGCTCCGCGCCATGAATCCGTTTCTTCGCTTCGCCGGATTGAGTTTCCTGATGCTCCTGGGGGTGGCTGCGTCCCGGGCCCAGCGCGCCCCGGCCGTCGATCCCGCCGCCGCCAAGCTCGGATTTGATCCGGTGCGGCTGCAGCGCCTTGATGCGGTGATTCAGGATCACGTCAGCCGGGAGCAGATTGCGGGCGGCGTGATGTTCATTGCCCGGGAGGGGCAGACCGCGCACCTCCGGACCTTCGGCAAGATGGACCGCGAAGGCGGGAAACCGATGGCGGTCGACGCCATCTTCCGGATCGCCTCGATGAGCAAGGCGGTGACCTCGGTGGCGGTGATGATGCTCTACGAAGAGGGCAAGTTCATGCTGCACGATCCGGTCGACCGCTACCTCCCGGCCTTTCGCGGTTCGGTGGTGGCGGTGCCGCCGCCGCCCGGGGCGCCCGCGGGGACGAAGTACGCCACGGAAAAGGCACGGCGGCCGATCCAGATTCGCGACCTGCTCACCCATACGGCGGGCCTGACCTATGGCGACGGCCTGGCCGTCGATGCCTACAAGGAGGCGCGGATCCACGGCTGGTACTTCGCGGACAAAGACGAGACCCTGGAGACGGTAATCGATCGGCTCGGGAAACTCCCCCTGCACGCGCACCCGGGCGAAACCTACCAGTACGGATTCTCCACCGATGTGCTCGGCCGCCTGGTGGAGGTGGCCTCCGGCCTGCCGCTCGACCGGTTCTTTGCCGAACGCATCTTCGCGCCGCTGAAGATGGTGGATTCCTGCTTCTTCCTGCCGCCGGAGAAGGAAGGCCGGCTCGCGAAAGTCTACGGTCTCGAAAAAGGCCAGCTGGTCCTCGGCGACCAGGGCGACTACGTGCGGGGACCGCGCAAGTGCTTTTCGGGCGGGGCGGGCCTGCTTTCGACCACCCGGGATTACGCGCGCCTGCTACAGATGCTGCTGAACCAGGGTGAACTCGAGGGCGTGCGCCTGCTGAGCCGCAAATCGGTCGAGTTGATGCAGGCCAACCACACCGGCGACAAGTATCGCCGGGACACCCCGGCCTTCGGGCTCGGCTTCTGGGTCAACACCGACCTCGGTTACTTCGGCGAACTCGGCAGCGAGGGCGCCTATGGCTGGGGCAGCGCCTACTTCCCGCAGTACCTTATCGATCCGAAGGAGCGGATCATTGCCTTGTTCATGACGCAGCACCGGCCCTCGGGCGGACTCGACCTAAACCAGAAGTTCAAGGTGCTGATGTACCAGGCGCTGAAGTGAGGCCGGTCTCCCCGTGGTTTCCGGAGGGAAGGTCCGGGGGCCGAGTGGAAGACAGACTGGCCGACTCGGTGACCTGGGACATGCGCGCTTCGCCCGCGGCCGGCTTCAAGGGCGCGGTGCGGTCGCGGCCGCGCGCGCCGCGCGATGGAGTTGCCAGGAGTTCCAGAGGTTGTGCCAGACGACGTAAAACGTCGGCCCGAGGGCGACCAGCGGGCTGGCGTAGGTCAGGGCCAGGTAGATGGTGAAGGTGGTGTTCTTCTGTCCGAGGGACTGGCTGGCTTCCCGGGGGTACTCGCGGCCGCCGATGAAGCGGCCAAGCCAGAAGCTCAGGGCGCACGTCGCAAGCGAAGCGGCACCGATCTTGAGCAGCAGGGAGAGGGGGGTGTCGGCGTGGCGACGGATGAAGTCGGAGGCGTTGGCGGTGATAAGGAAGATGGCGAGCACCCACATCCCGAACGACAGATTGCGCAGCCGGCGGGGCCATTCGGCGGCGGGCGGGTACAAGGCGCGCAGCAGGTGCGCCAGGGCCATCGGGACAAAAACCACGACGACGATGGTCCCTCCGACGTGCGCGAAAGCCTCGGGCGTGGCACGGCCAAGCACGAGGGGAAGGAGCAGCGGCATCAGGGCGGCGATCGCAACGTTGGTGAGGAGGAACGACGCCACAACGTAGGCGACATGGCCGTGCAGGAAGCTGATGATCACGGGGGCGGCGATGGCCGTGGGGGTGATTCCGCAGAAGAAAGTGGCGAGTGCGACGTCGCGGCCCCCCAGCAGCCAGCCGGCGCCCCAGCCGACGAAGCCCAGCAGCACGTTGACGCCGAGCAGCACCAGGTGGCTGCGGGTGAGGGCGGAGCGGGAAAGCCGGGTCTGCAGGAAGACCAGGAAGAGCATCGCCATCACCAGCCAGCGAATGAGCCAGGCGTAGGCGTGCGCTTGCGGGAGCAGGGCGCCCAGCGCGATGGCGGAGAGGATGGCGGCGGTGCGGGAAAAGCCGGTCACGGCGGAAAGGCGGAACGGAAGCCGCTGAAGGCGGCGGAAGCAATGGCGGACGCACGGCGGTCGTGATCTCTGCGGGCGGCGAAGGATGGATTGCCAGCTCGCGGCCTCCCGGCTTCGCTGGCGCCATGAGCAAGGTCGTGCCACGCGCGGTGGAACGGGCCGCGCCGGAAGAGTCCGGCTGGACGCGGCGGCGGTTTGTGCGGGAGTCGGCCGGGGCCCTCGCGGCGATGGGATGGGCCGGGCGGGGAGGGGCCGCGCCGGCGGCGGCCGCCGCCCCGGGGGCGCAGACGGTGGCGCGCAAACGGTACCGGGCGGTGAGCTGGTGGCTCGTTTTCGACGACTTGCAGTGGCCGAACGACGAACTGCGCGACGCGATTCGTCGGCGCGCGGACCGCTGCGCAGAGAGCGCGGTGAACTGCTGTCTCATCTTCGGCGCGCATTTCCGCTGGGACTTCCTGCCCCTCTGGAGCCGGTTGCATGATTTGCTGGCCACGATTGCGACGGAGCTGCACGAGCGGAAGATCCTCCTCTTTGATCATCACTCCTCGGTACTGACGCACCGGCCGCGAAACGTGGAGGAGGCGCGGGGGATCTGGCAGCGCAACCGCCACCACGTGCCCTTCTACCCCTCGGCCGAGGTGGCCGCGACCTGGACCTACGAGGGGGCGCACCTGGACGACTGGCGGATGTGGGATGTCGAAAGCGGACGGCCCGTCTATCTGCCGGTCTACGCGGCGGAGCAGTATTGCATGAACCATCCCGGCTTCCGGGCGGCCTATGGCCGGTACGTGCGGGAACTCGTCGCCGCGACCGGGATCGACGGCCTGATGAGTGACGACGGGATCTACTACGCCGACTGGCGGGCCTGCGGCTGCCCGCACTGCCGCGAGCGGTTTCGCCGGGAGTACGGTCACGCGCTGCCGCCGGTGTCGGACGCCGGTTTCTGGGGCAACCGCCGGAGCGCTGCCTTTCGGGACTGGATCGAGATGCGGTATCGCAGCAGCCGGGACTTTCTCGGGACGGTCCGGGAGGCGCTGCCAGCCGGCTTCCCGCTGCTCACCTGCTGCGCGAGCAGTGACGGCCACGCGCTGCCCGCCTACGGCATGAGCTACCAGGACTTCATCCGGCACTGCGATCACATCGTGCTGGAGATGGTGGGATCGACCCCGGTGCCGGCGGGCACCTGGGACGGCCGCATCCCCAGTCAATTGCTGCACCTCGGCCTGGCGCGCACCCACCGGGTGCCGTGTCTGGGGCTTGGATACGGGTTCTTCCCCGACACCGCGTTCTTCATCTGGGCGCTGAACAAGTTCCTGGGCTCCGATTGCTGGTTCAGCACGCTGAAGGGGCGCCTCGGAGCCTCCGCGGCGCAGCTGGCGACGCTGGCGGATGACGCGGAACTCGTGGGGGAGGGGTACCGCTGGGAGCGGGCACACCCCGGGCTGTTCGAAGGCGAAGCCGACACCGAGGTCGCGGTCTTCTTCTCCCGCGCCACCCGCGACTATTACGGCCAGGTGGCGGCCGACTATGTTGGCGACTACCATGCGACTTGCCTGGCCCTGATGCGGGCGGGCGTTTCCTGCGAAGTGGTCACGGAGATTCCGCCGGCGGGGCGCTTCCGCCGGCTGGTCCTCAGCAGTGCGGTCTGCCTGGCCGCCGACGAGCGACGGGCGTTGGCGGACTTCCTGGCGGCGGGAGGGACCGTGCTGGCCACCGGCCCGTGCGGTTTCCTGGATGGGCGGGCCGGAGAGGCGCACCCGGGATGGCTTTCGGAACTGGGCGTGGCCGCGGAGTGGGACGATCCGCCCCGGCCCGGAGGTTTTCCCCCCTACCAGCAACTGCGGGCGCCGGTGGCGGTGGCCACCTGCCGCGCGGGGCCTGGAGACGTGGGAGCGGGACCCGACGGCTGGCACCAAGTCGTCCGTGGGGCCGGACGCGTCTGGTGGCGGCCGGAGCGGATGGCGCGGAAGGAGACGGCGGCGGCAGTCCTCCAACGGCTGGGCAGCGGGGCGGCGGTGGGAGCGGATGTGCAGGGATGGCCGGGCGGCTGGCAGGCGCGGCGATTCCGGGATGGTCACCGTCGCCTGATCCATTCCCTGCCGGCGCAGGTCGCGACCGTACTGCACCCGGAACTGAAGAACCAGATCGGGCAGCAGCCCGTGATCGAGCGGCTGGTGTTCACTCCCCTCCACGGGGACTTGGTGGTGGCGCCGGTTCCCGGGCGTTCGGGCGTGGTATTGCACAGCCCGGATCTGGCGGATTCGCGTCCGGCGGTCCGGGGAAGCGACGGGGCGTGGCGCGTGAGCCTCGAAGGGGTGCGACGATATTTTGTCCTCGAGATCGAGGGAGCGGCGCCGGCGTGAAAGCCGGGTCCTCCGCGCGGCCGTCGCGGCCGCGCGGAGTTACCACGGTCAGTAACCGTAGTCGCGGGCGGCGGCTGCGCCCAACCGATCGGAAACCAGCTTGGGCAGGTCGACCGTCCGGCCAAAGGTGACCCCCGAGGCGGTCTTTTCGCCCTCGGCCAGGCTGGACTCCGCGGCCTCGAGGACGGCGGTGGTGTAGAAGCCCAGGGCCATCGGCGTGAAGGCGGCGGCCTTCTGCGCCTCCGGCAGCCGGCCATTCCGCAGGGCCAGGGCCTGCTGGTACAGTCGTCCGGGGCTGCTGATGCCGTAGCCGGTGACGGTGTTGTCCTTCTCGAAGTTCCGGAAGAGCGGGTTCACCTCGAAGATGCCATCGCGGTGGATCTCGCGCAGGCCCGGCTGGTCAAGCCCGAGGTCGATCACCCCGTCCGTGCAGAGCAGGCGGCCGGACTGCACGGTGGTGGCGTGGGCGGAATTGGGCACGGCCCAGCCCGTGATGATGTGGGCGGTCGCGCCGTTCTGGAAGACGACCTCGGTGTCGACGGTGTCGTAGCCGCGGACGGCGATCGGCTGCAGCGAAGGCAGCTTCTGGGCATAGCCGGTGGCGCGGACGCGGACCGGAATGAGGTTCACGACCTTCATCAGGGCATCCGCCATGTGGACGGTGAGGAAGGAGATGGGCGTGTTCTTCTCCGCGAAGTCCGCCGAGGCGAAAAAGCGCGGCGAGTGGTTGGGGTCGGCCACCAGCAGCTTGTCGATCATGTAGAAGACCGCGGTCTGGAGGGTGCCGTAGCGACCGTTTTGATACCGGGCCTCGGCCTCCTTCAGGCGGGGATCCTCGCGCTTGTGGAAGTCGATGCCGAGGAATCGCCCGGACTGGCGGGCGGCGGCGATCATCGCATGGGTGTCCTGGATCGTGGCGGCGGTGGGCTTGGGCACGATGACATCGAGCCCGGCCTGCAGGGCGGCGACCGTGGGGGCGCAGTGGAGGTGATCGGGGGTGTTGACCTGGACGGCGTCGAGCTCGACCTGCTGCAGCATCTCCCGGTAGTCGGCGAAGCGGCGCTCCGGCGGGATGCCCGCGAGGTCGCAGAACCAGTTGCGGTATTCCGCGTTCGGGTCGGCCACGGCGCGGATGTCGAGGAGGTCCGAGTAGTGGCTGCGGAAGTACAGGTATTGGTAGATCTCGCGGACCACGGCGCCAACGCCGATGATGCCGGTGCGAAGTTGGGTTTTCATGGGAAGAGGAAGGGAAACGGGAGGGCGGGGGAGGGCGGGCGGCTCACCGGCCGCCGGGCAGGTTGACCGTGCCGGTCTGCCGGAGGAGGAAGACGGCGAGGAACTCGGCCGCCCGGCGGACATCGTCGAGCCGGATGTGTTCGCTGTCGGAGTGCGCGACCGCCAATTCGCCGGGACCGAAGGTCAGGACGTCCATGCCGGGGTACTCCATGGCGAAAAGCCGGGAGTCGCAGGAGACGGTCCAGCCGCGCACGGGTTCCTCCTTCCAGAAGCCGCAGGCGCGGGCGGCCGCGATGGCGTGGCGCATCGAGGGCGAGTCCGGATCCCCGTCGAAGGCGACATTGTGCAGCTTCTCGTAGCTCACGGTCACGACCTCCGCGCCGCGCTCGGCGCGGCCCAGCCGGCGGAGGCAGGTTTCGGCCCCGCGTTCGGCGGCGGCGCGCATGCGCCCCATGACGTCGTCGATGTGGTGCGTGGGAGTGAAGCCCTGGCCGCCCTCGAGGATGAGGGAGTCGCCCTCCGGCTGGCCGTCGAGGAGGAGGCGCAGCGGAGTGCCGGCGGCGGCTTCGATCTTGGCCCGGGAGTAGACGAGGCTGCGGATCAGGGTGGCGCACTTGGTGATGGCGCCGTCGCGGTCGCGGATGGAGCCCATGTGGCCGGTGGCGCCATGGACGACGACCTCGAAGCCGCCGGGGATCCGCTTGAAGTCGTAGTGGCGGGCCACCAGCGGCCGGCCGGTTGCCGGATCCTCGACCTTGGTCTTGTCGCCGTAGAGGCCGACATAGGCGGCGAGCCCGGCGTCGAGGCAGTCGCGCACCAGCCACTCGACGCGCGGTTCCGGCTTGGCGCCGAACTGCACCGTGAAGCGGACGCGGCCGCAGATGCGGCTGGGATGCTCGCCGAAGGGCCCGATGATCCCGTGGCAGGTCTGCACCGGCCGCTGGGGGAAAAGGGGATGGCGGCTCTCGGCGCGGATGGCGACGCCCTCCTTTTCCATCTCCTCGTGCACGAACGCCGACACCTCAAAGGGAGAGACCCCGGGCGGCACCCGGAGGGCCGCCTTGTACCAGACGGCACCGCGGTTGGCCGGGTAGATCTGCAGGCCGGCGCACTCGTTGACGATGATGGAGTCGTAGAGCTTCCGCAGGTCGCGATCGATGGCGAGGGAGAGCGAACCGTTGCCGCCCGTCTCCTCCTCGATCACGAACATGCCGACGACGTTCCGGTTCCACTGCAGGCCGGACTCAGCCATGACCCCGGCCAGCACCTTGAGCGCGGCGATGATGGCGACGACCGGTCCCTTGTCGTCGCAGGAGCCGCGGCCGGAGACGATCCCGTCCTTCAGCTTCGGGGGAAAGAACGGCGCCACGACGTCGATGTGGCCGTTGACCGCGACCGACTGGCCGCGGGCGGCGGCGTTGGTGCCCGGGATGAGATACAGGAGGTTGTGGCGGTCGCGGTAGGTTTCCTCGGCCGAAAGGCCGGCGGGACGAGCCGGGGTCTTGGTGAAGTGGAGCAGCGAGTAGTTGCGGTGGTGCTGGATCGCCGGGTCGATGGGGCGCCGCTCGGTGCGGGCGCCGGCGAAGCCAAGCTGGGCGAGTTCCCGTTCCAGGACGCGGAAGCAGGCGTCCTCGCTCGCGCGCATGACCGCGAGGTCGGGGTTTGGGGTCGTGTCGAAACGGCAGATCTCCAGGAGGAGATCGGCGAGGTATTTCGTGAACTCCGGCCGGCGGGTGCGCGCGAAAATCTCGCGGAGGATCGGGGGAGTACGGTCGGCGGACGCTTTCCGCGAGGGAACCGGGCGGGCGGGACGGGAACGGGAGGACTTGGACTTGGGCATGAGGCCGGGCGGAGGTTTGGGTGCGTGAAGGACCGTGGAGAAAACCTGCGCGTTTAAGTAACCATTTGGTTCATTTGCCAGCCTGAAAGCGATGGCTGGCCCGCCCGCGGGGAGGGCGGCTCAGAGCGGCAGGAGCTTCACGTTCTTGTACCAGACCTTCTGGCCGTGATCCTGGAACCCCAGGTAGCCGGAGCGGGCGAAGTCCTTCACCGCCCGCGGCTGGCCGTTGAGCTTGAACTTGTGGGGCTGCCCGTCGGGACACCGGCCGGGCTCGGAGAACTCGTCGCAGTTGATGCGGCTGACGAGTTCGCCGTTGACCTTCACGCTCAGGCGGGGGCCGCGGCATTCGATCTCGACGGAGTTCCACTGGCCGGTGGGCCGGCCGGCATTGCGGGACACCGGGACGAGGTCGTAGATCGCGCCAAAGTCGTGCTTGCCCATGCCGGTGCCGGACATGACCTGGATCTCGAAGCCGGTGTGGACGGGATTGGCGAGGTCGGCCACCCGCACGAAGATCCCGGAGTTGCATTTTTCCGCCTCCCAGCGGACGTCGCACTTGAGGATGAAGTCGCCGTACGGCTTCTCGTGGACGATGAGGTAGCCGCCGGATTTGTAGGGCACGAGTGCACCTTGCTCGATCGGAGCGGCGATGGGTTTGCCATTGCTGCATTTCCAGCCGGTGAAGTCGGTGCCGTTGAACAGCAGTTGCCATCCGGCCTGGCGTTCGGCCGGGGTCAGCGAATTGTCGGCGGCGGGAAGGGCGGCCGGGGCGCACACGACGAGCGCGGCGAAGAGCAGGTGGCGGAAGCGAGGCAGACGGGAGTGCATGGAGGACGGGGGAGAAAGGGCTCGGCGGTGGTGCGCACGCCGGAGAGTGACGGGACGGACGGTGATGGAACTGCCCCGGGAAGAGGCCGGACCTCACTTCGCCTTGTTGGGATAGGGCGGCGGGCGCGGGACGGGCCGGGGATCGGCGGCGATCTTTTCCCGGAGGAGCTTGATCGCGGCCTCGAGCTGGGCGTCCTGGCCCCGGAAGGTGGCGTGCGGGAGATTGTCGACGACAATGTCGGGATCGATGCCGTGGCCTTCGACGACCCATTGGCCCTCGGGGGCGTAGGTGCCGAATTCAGCGGCGGAGGCGAGGCCCTTGTCGACGAGGCCGTTGATGCTGCGAAGCCAGACCCCGCCCCCCCAGGTGCGGGTTCCGATCAGCGTACCGAGGCCGAGTCGGCGCACGCCGTTGGCCGCGGTCTCGCCGTCGGACGAGGTCCACTCGTTGATCAGCACCACGAGATGTCCGCGAAAGGCGCCCTGCATGTTCCAGTACGGTTCGCCGTCGCGGGGGGCCCAGAACATCCAGGCCTTCCGCAGCAGGCGATTGAGCACCCAGCTGTCGATGTTGCCGCCGCGGTTGTGGCGGAGGTCGAGGATCAGGCCCTCGCGATCGAAGATGGGGTAGAAGTCGCGCGCCCACTGCGCGATGTCGGGGGGACCCATGGCCCGGAGGTGTACGTAGCCGATCTTGTGTGCGCCGGCCTCCTCCACGCGGGTGCGGCGCGAGAGCTCCCAGTCGTCGTAACGGAGGTTCTGCGCGGCGGTGGGGGAGAGGGGCGTGACGACCACATCGTAGGCCGGCTGGCCGCCGGCCGGCTTGAGGCGGAGCAGTACCTGCCGGCCGGCTTTCTGGCGGAGGAGGGCCCCGGGGTGCGGGACGTCGGCCGTGGCGATCCCGTTGATGGCCTCGATGACGTCTCCTTCCTTCACGGCGAGGCCGGGGCGCTGCAGGGGGGAGAGCGTCTTCGGGTAGTCGGGATCCCCGCGATAGAGTCGGGCGATGCGCCAGCCGCCGCCGGCGGGGTCGCGCTCGAGGTACGCGCCGAGCGAGCCCAGCGCGATGTCGTCGGGGCCCTCGCGCACGTCGCCGCCGCGGACGGAGGTGTGAAGCGCGGAAAGTTCACTCATCAGGTAGGCGATGAGATCGTTCAACTCGGCGCGGTCGGTCACGCGATCGACGAGCGGCAGGTGCTTGGCGAGGTTGGCCCGCCAGTCGACGCCGTGCATGGACTTGTCGTAAAAGTAGTCGCGGTGCAGCCGCCAGGCATCGGTGAAAATCTGCCGCCAGTTCTCGCGCGG
Organism: Verrucomicrobiota bacterium; assembly: GCA_016222805.1. GTDB lineage: Bacteria > Verrucomicrobiota > Verrucomicrobiia > Opitutales > Opitutaceae > ER46. The sequence continues at coordinate 428,745 of JACRQG010000007.1, forward strand.
CGCATAGGAGAAGCGCAGGGCGGCGACGTCGACGCGCGCCTTGTCGAGCTTGTCGGGCGCCTTTGTGCCGGCATCGAAGACGTAGATTGCATCGGTTTTCGCGGCCGGGTCGGCCTTCAGCACCGCGAGCTTCTTCCGATCGTGGGAGAGCCGGTAGGAACGGATGTCGTCGAGCACCGTGCTGGTCTCGACCTCCTTGTTCTTGATCTCGACCGCGACCAGCCGGGTGCGGGCCGAGGGGCCGCTCCCGCGGTCCGTATAGAAGAGGTATTTGTCGGTCACCGTGAGTCGGCTGAGGTTGCCGGCGGGGACCGGCACCTCCCATTGGCGGAGTTCGATGCCGGCAAAGTCGATGGAGACCGCGGGAGGAGCCTTGGGGTCCTTCGCCGGTTCAGCATTCGTTTCCTTCTTCTCCGGCGTTGCCGGGGCGGCCGGGGCGCCCTCCGCAGCGGTGCCGTCCGGTTTCTTTTCCTCGGTCTTGGGCCCGGGTTTGGTCGTTTTTTCACCGGGCTTCTCCGCCGCCTTGTCAGCGTCCGCCGGGTTGAGTTCGTCCGGGGGATCGAAGGGCGAACGGCGCTGGGCCGTGAGGGCGATCTGGTAAATGCGATCCACCCGGTCGAAGAAGGGCTCGGGCTGGCGGTTGCCCCACGGGGAGGGAACCGTGGACTCGAGGTTTCGCTCGGAAAGGAAGTACAGCCACTTGCCATCGGGGCTCCAGGCCGGACTGGAACTGGCGGCGCGGTCGCTCGTGAGGGGCGTGCTGCGATCGTCGGCCAGGTTGTAGACCAAGATGCGGGTGATGCCCCCGCGGACGGCCGACATGACATAGGCGAGCCAGCGTGAATCCGGCGACCACGCGAGGTCCGGATTGTCGAAGTCCACCGCAGGGGAAGAGGCGACCTTACGGGCCTGTCCGGTGGCGAACTCGTGCACCCACAGGTCCTGGTCGCGTTCGGTGTACGCGAGCCATTTGCCGTCGGGGGAGACCACCCCTCCCATGCGCAGGGTCTGGGCTTCCCGAGTGACCTGTTCGCGCGGCCCCACGCCGTTGGCGGGGAGCTTCCAGAACTCGACCTCGCCGGATTCGTCGGAGAGCGCAAGGAGGGACTTCCCGTCGGGGAGGAAGGCCGTCTGGCGGTAGCGCACGCCGCTCTGGCGGGAGGCCTCGACCAGACGGCCGGCGCCGACGGGGGCGACGAACACCTGGCCACGCACCGTCAGGGCGACCCGGTTGCCGGTGGGCGAGACGGCCATGTGGGTCAGGTAGTCGAGCGGTTTCTCCACCCACTTTTCGCGGGTCTGGTCAAAATCGGAGGCCAGGCGGACGGGGACCAGGGCGTTGCGGCCGGAAGCCAGGTCGAGCAGCCAGAGATCGGCCCCGTTCTGGTAGGCGATGCGGCCACCCTGCAGCGCGGGGAACTTCACGCCGAAGTCGGCGTGGCGCGTGTGCTGCCGGAGATCGCTGCCGTCGGGCTGCATCGACCAGAGATTCATCGTGCCGTCGCGATCGCTCGCAAAGTAGAGGCGCCCGCGCCACCACATCGGGGATTTGCTGGTGCCGGCGTAGGAGGCGGTGAGCGGAGTCGCCTCGGTCGCACCGGCCGCGAAGCGCCAGAGCTGCTGCGCGGTTCCGCCGACGTAGCGCTTGGCGTGACTGCTCTGCGCGGAAAGGCGGGTGAAGTACAGGTTGCCCTTCTCATCGTAGCTGCCCTCGTCGGCCTGGGCGAGCGGGACGATGCTCCGTTCGAGAGTCGCGGGGGCGATGGCGACCAGTTGGCGGTTCGGCAAGGTCGATTCCGCCGCAGTGCTGACGAGCACGCGCCCCTCCGGCGTCCAGCCGCGCACCAGGGCCGACTCGCCCTCGAATGTCAGGCGCCGGGGCAGACCGCCGGTGGCCGGCATCACGTAGGCCTCGGTGGGGCCTTCGTACTGCGCCGAGAAGGCCAGCCACTGGCCGTCAGGTGACAAGGCGGGATAGGTCTCCTGGCCCGGGTGGGAGGTCAGGCGCTGGGCGACTCCTCCGGTGACTGCCACGCGCCAGAGATCCCCTTCGGCCGTGAACACCAGCGTCTCGCCATGCAGGGCCGGGAATCGATAGTAGCCGGTGCCGGCCGCGGGGGCATTCGCGGCGGCGGCGAGAGGGATGAATCCAACCAGGGAACAGAGCAAGAGCAGCGCAGGGAAATGACGGGTGGGCATGGCGGTTCGAACGGGTGGAGGCGGTAGCCGCGCGGGCGGGCGGCGGTGACGGTGGAGAAACCGCCGGGACCGGGCGAGTCGCTTTTTCCCCGGAGGCGGCGCGGTCGCCGGCTCCTTGACAATTGCCGGGTCCGGAGGAACGTCCGCGCACCCCGCGCGACCCCGAACGGCGCGCCCGCCCCACACCCCATGAAATCCCCCGCCCTGATCCGCACTGCCCTGCTCCTGGCCCTCGCCGTCTCCCTCCCGGCGAACGCGAAGACCGTCGGCCGTGTCTTTGCGATGCAGCAGGCCACCGTGCGCATTGTCGTGACGGGCGGTCCGACGATCTACATCGACCCCACCGACCCGACCGTGCCGCCGGCCGATGCCGACTTCATCCTGCTCACCCACAACCACGGCGATCACCAGTCGATTCCGATCCTGACGCGCCTGCGCAAGCCGGGGACGGTGTTCGTGTCGTCGCCCCCGGGCGTGCCGGCCCTGATGACCAACTTTCCCACCGCCACCATCCAGGCGGTGACCCCGGGGATGAAGTTCGATCTGGGCGGCGTCGAGGTGGAGACGGTGCCGATGTACAACCGGATCAAGCTCAACAACCACCCGCGCGTGCTCAACTACGTGGGCTACGTCGTCAACGTGGGCGGCGTGCGGGTGTATCAGGCCGGGGATACGGAGCGGATCCCGGAGATGCGGCAGTTTGCGGCCGACGTGGTGATGCTGCCCCTCGGGCAGACCTTCACGATGGAGAGCGTGCGGGACGCGGTGGCCGCGGCATTCGATCTCAAAGCGCGAATCGCGATTCCGATTCATTGGGGCAATGCCGAGGGCACCGACGCGGACGCCGACTACTTCGTGGGCCAGCTCAGCGGTTGGATGCAGGCGATGAAGCGCACCCCCGCCGAAGGGCTGGCGCTCGAGGTGTCGGAGACGGTCGCGATCGCCGAGCACCCGGCGAGCACCACCGTGGCGCCGGGAAGCCCGGTGACGCTCCGGGTGCAGGCGACCGGCAGTGGGACGTTGCGGTATCAATGGAGGCGCAACGGCGAGGCGATTCCGGCGGCGACGGGCGCGGCCCTGACCCTCGCCTCGGCGGCCGCGGCGGATGCCGCGGATTACGAGGTGCTCGTGGCGGATGCCAACGGCCCGGTCCGTTCGCGGCCGGCCCGGTTGACGGTGGCCGCGCCGCAACCGGGGCGGTTGGTCAACCTGTCGGTGCGTGCGCCCGCCCAGGGCGGCGGCGCGGCGCTGATCGTCGGAGCCGTGGTGGCGGGGGGCGGTCGCGACGTGCTCGTGCGCGGGGTGGGCCCGACGCTCGCGGCCTTTGGCGTCACCGGGGCCATTCCGGATCCGCGACTGGAGGTGTTTGGTGTGGTGGCGGGCCGATCCACGTCGCTGGCGGTGAACAACGACTGGAGCGTGGGCGGGGCACCGGCGGCGGCGGCGCTGCGCAACCTCTTCGCGGCCGTGGGGGCCTTCGGGCTGGGTTTCTCGGCGCGGGAGGCGGCGGTCGTGGTCCCGATGGACGGGGTGCACACCGTCCACGTCTCCGATACCGCGGGCCGTCCGGGGGTGGCGCTGGCCGAACTCTACGACACGCAAACCGGCGGCGGCGGGAGATTCACCAACCTCTCGGTGCGCGGTGCGGCGGGGACCCGGGAGAATGTCCTGACCGTGGGTTTCGTGATCAATGGCAATGTGCCGCGCCGCCTGCTGCTGCGTGCGGTGGGTCCGAGGCTGGCGAGCGGTTTTGGTGTCAGCGGCGCCCTGGCGGATCCCCGGCTGGAGCTGTATCTCAACGACGAGGGTAGGCCGGGGCTGTTCGCGGCGAACGACAACTGGGGGGAGGGCGGAGTGGCGGCGCTGCGGGCCGCCTTCGCGGCGGCCGGAGCGTTCGATCTGCCGGACGGCGCCAGCCGTGATGCCGCGATGGTCATCACTGTGCCGGCCGGGGCGTTTACCGCCCAGGTGACCGGAAGCGACGGCACGACCGGGGAGACGTTGGTGGAAATCTACGAGCTGCCCTGAGCGCCGGTCGCAGGCGTCTCCGGGGCGCGGGCCGGCGATGGCGCCGGCACGAGCTCCGCGGCGGGTGGGCGCGGCAGGAGAATCCGGATCCGCGTGCCGCGGCCGACTTCCGAGGCGATCCAGAGGCGCCCGCCAAACCGCTTGGTGATGAAGACCGCCTTCGTCAGTCCAAAGCCTCCTCCCATCGTGCGCACATCGCCCACGTTGCTGGCGCGCTGGCCGAACTGCACCACCCGGCCGATTTCCTCGCGGGGAATGCCCCGGCCGGTATCCTCGACCACGAAGCGCAGTTCCCCGGCGGACTCGTGGGCGGCGGCGGTGATGTGGCCGCCGGGCGGCGTGTACTTGCGGGCGTTGGCAATCAGGTCGCGCATCACGTCCTTGAAGCCCGGGGGCATCCAGATGCGATCCCCGCCGATGCTCTCGATCTTGAAGTCGACGTAGTAGTCCTGCGGCTGCTGCGTCGCCGCATTGTAGATGATGCGGAAGCGGCCGCGGCTGTTCTTCTCGATCGCGGAGAACACCTCCTGAAAGTCGCGCAGCAGCGAGGAGACGGAGAACTCCGTCCAGCGGTCGCGCCATTGGGCGCGTGCCAGCAGTTCCCCGGCGCGGACGCGCAGGATGGCGAAGACCGTTTCGAGGTTGGCGACGGATTCGGAGACCTCCGGATGGCCGCTCAGGGCGGGCCGCTGGGCGAACAGTCCCTCGATTTCGCTGCGGATCGCGGCGATGCAGTCCTCGGTCGCGCGGGCGGCGGAGAGGCTGGCGGCCGGGTCGCACAGGGCGCTGATCAGCTCGTCGCAGACGGCGAGGCCGCGGAACAGGAGCTCGTCGTTGCCGGCGGCCTGCAGGCCGATCAACGCCAACTCGCCCCGAAGCACGTTGAAGATGTTGAGCAGCGAGTGCATCTCGAGCAGCGACTGCTCGTTCGGCTTCAGCGGCGGGAGGTCGGGGATCTCGACTTCGTGCATCGGGGGAGGCCGCCGACTATGGCGCGTGGCGCGGGGCGGTGTCAACGGACGCGGCCCGTCGCACCAGCGGCGAGTGACCAACGGAGCGCGGAAGGTGACCAGCGGCCCGGAGGGCCGCGGGCGGGCGGCTACTCGCCCGCCAGTCCCCGGCGCTGCAGGAGCGGCTTCACTTCCGGATCGGCCCCGCGGAAGGCGCGGTAGAGGTCCATCGCCTCCGCGCTGCCGCCGCGGGAGAGGAGCAGCGTGCGGAGGCGGTCGCCGTTGGCACGGGTGAGGCCGCCGTTCTGCTTGAACCACTCGACGGTGTCGGCATCGAGCACCTCGGCCCAGAGGTACGAATAGTAGCCGGCGGAGTAGCCGCCAGAGAAGACGTGGGAGAAATAGGTGCTGCGATAACGCGGGGGCACGGGGGCGAAGGCGACGCCGGCCTGCCGGAGCGCGGCCTCCTCGAACGCCAGCACGCCCTCCGCGGCCGGCACGGCGTCGGGGCGCAGCTGGTGCCAGGCCTGGTCGAGGAGGGAGGCGGCGAGGTACTCGGTGGTGGCGAAGCCCTGGTTGAATTTCCGGGCGGCCATCACCTTGGCGAGGAGGTCGGGGGGCATCGGGGCCCCGGTCTGGTGGTGGCGTGCGTAGTTTTGCAGAACCTCGGGCCACGTGGCCCACATCTCGTTCACCTGCGAGGGAAACTCGACGAAGTCGCGCGGCACGCTGGTGCCACTGAAACGCGGATACCGCACCGCGGAGAACATGCCGTGCAGCGCATGGCCGAACTCGTGGAAGAGCGTCGTCACCTCGTCAAAGGTCAGCAGCGTGGGCTGGCCGTCGGCGGGCTTGGGGATGTTGAGGTGATTGCCGATCACGGGCCGCGTGCCGATCAGGCTGGACTGCTCCACGTAGGAGTTCATCCAGGCGCCGCCGCGCTTGGAGGGGCGGGCGTAGAGATCGGCGAGGAAGAGCGTGAGCGGAGAGCCGTCGGCGTTGAAGACCTCGAAGACACGCACCGAGGGCTCGTAGACCGGCAGGTCGTGGCGTTCGCGGAAGGTGAGGCCGAAGAGGCGGGTGGCGGCGAAGAACACGCCGTCGCGGAGCACGCGGTTGAGTTCGAAGTAGGGCTTGAGGTCGTTTTCGTCGAAGGCGTACCGCTCGCGGCGGACCTTCTCCGCGTAGAAGTCCCAGTCCCAGGCGGCCAGGGTGAAGCCGCCCGATTCGCGATCGATCACGGCCTGCATCGCCGCGGCCTCGCGGCGGGCGTTGGCCACGGCGGCGGGCGCGAGGTCGGCGAGGAGCTTGTTCACCGCGCCGACGGTGCGGGCGGTCTGCTCCTCGAGTTGGTAGGCGGCGTGGCTGGGGTAGCCGAGCAACGCGGCGCGCTCGGCGCGCAGGCGGGCCAGCCGGGCGATGAGGGCGCGGTTGTCGAACTCGCCGCCCTGGCTGCCGCGGTCGAGCGAGGCGCGGTGCAGCCGCTCGCGGACGGCGCGGTTCTCGAGTGCGCCGAGGGCGGGCTGGCCGCTGGTATTGAGCAGGCGGAGGGCGAACTTGCCCGGGTGCCCCTCGGCCCGGGCGGTGGCTGCGGCGCCGGCGATCTCGGCCTCCGGGAGGCCGGCGAGATCCTCGCGGCGGTCGACCACGAGCAGCCGCGCGTTGGTTTCCTTCAGGACGTTTTGCGAGAAGGTCGTCTGGAGGGTGGCGATCTCGGCGTTCATCGCCTTGAGGCGGGCCTGATCGGCGGCCGACAGCCGGGCGCCGGCGCGCACGAAGTCGTTGTGGGTGCGCTCGAGCAGCCGCCGCGACTCCGGATCCAGCGAAAGCTGGTCGCGCTGGCGGTGCAGGGCGTCGAGGCGGGCAAACAGCCGCGCGTGGAGGCGGATGGCGTCGGTGTGGGCGGCGAGCCGGGGGGCCATCGCCTTCTCGGTCGCGCGGATGGCGTCGTTGCTGTGGGCCCCGGCGAGGTTGGAGAAGGTGCGCTGCACGCGGTTGAGGAGGCGGCCGGAGCGCTCGAGGGCGACGAGGGTGTTGTCGAAGGTCGGGGTGGCGGGGTTCGCGGCGATGGCCTCCACCTCGGCGAGCTGCTCGGCCATGCCCTGCGCGAAGGCCGGGGCGAAATGCTCGTCGCGGATCCGATCGAACGGCGGATACTCGTACGGGAGCGGACTGGGCGCGAGGAGCGGGTTGGCGGGGTCGGCGGCGAGGGCGGCGGGACTCACGGTGAGGAGGAGGGGAAGGAGGAGGCGAGGGCGGAAATGCATGGAGACAGCGGCGGGTTGTAGCGGGCCGGCGCAATTTCGCAAGGAAGGGCCGACACCGGCGCCGGACGGGCGCCGGCGGGGGGAGGTAACAGACGTGTTACCGTTTCGAGTTCGCGGCGACCGGGGCCCCGCGGAAGGTTCGCGCCCGCCCGGGTCCGTTGGCGATGGATGCGGTCCCGGCCCCCACCATGCTCCCCGCGGACAGATCCCTTTGTAACCAGACAGGCACTACCGATCGAGCGGCCCGACCCGGCCGGCGGGCGGTCGCGCCGGCCCGCAACCTCCAACCGAGAAGCATCCACCCATGAAGAAACCGAGCCCGCGCGCGCTCGCCCAGCTAGGCGTGACCGCCGGCGTGATTGCGTCGATGGCGCTGGTGACCGGCACGGTCCCCCGCACGGAGGCCGCCGCCGGCAGCGGCGCCGGCCTCCCCGCCGCCTCCCTCAACGGGGGCGCGACCTACGTCGGCGAGGCGGTCTGCATCGCCTGCCACAAGCCCCAGGGCGACCAGTTCATGCATACCGCCCATGCGGCTGCGTTTCGCCTCAACCCGCGGAACGACGCCCAGAAGCTGAGCTGCGAAGCCTGCCATGGTCCCGGTTCCAACCACCTGAAGGACCCGAGCAGCCCGGCCAATCGCGGCGCGCTGATCGGGTTCACCCGCGAATGGGGGACCCCGGTGGCCCAGCAGAACGCGATGTGCCTCTCGTGCCACCAGGGCGGGCAGCACATGTTCTGGTCCGGCTCCGCGCACGCCATGGCCAACCTGGCCTGCAGCGACTGCCACAACCCGATGGCGAAGATCTCCGCGACCGGCCTGCTGAAGAAGCCGACCATCAACGAAACCTGCTACACCTGCCACCAGCAGCAGCGCGCCGAGTTCGCGAAGCGGTCCCACATGCCGCTCCCGGAAGGCAAGATGAGCTGCGTCGACTGCCACAGCCCCCACGGTTCCACGACGCGGGCGGCGATCAAGGCCGACACCGTGAATGAGCTTTGCTACAACTGCCACGCGGAGAAACGCGGGCCGTTCCTCTGGGAACACGCGCCGGTGCGGGACAACTGCCTCAACTGCCACAGCCCGCACGGTTCGAACCACGACAAGCTGCTGACGGTCGCCCGGCCCTTCTCCTGCCAGGAGTGCCACGGCAACACGAATCACCAGACCACGCTGTTCAACGCCGGGCAGATGGTCGGCGGCGGGGCGGCGATCAACTCCCGCGTCATCGGCCGTTCGTGCCAGAACTGCCACTCGCAGATCCACGGCAGCAACCATCCGGCGGGTGCCCGCTTCCAACGATGAAATCGACCCTACCTCTTTCCGTCGTCTCTTCGCGGGGCGGGTCCCGGCCGGCCGCCTGGCTGGCCGGCCTCGTGCTGGCCGGCACCTCGGTAGTTCTGGCGTCGCCGCACGCCGACTCCGCGGTCGGCGTCGGCACCGTGCTCGGCAACGCGCTGACCGCCAACCCGGCGCCGCTGCGGGGTTATGATGCGGCCTGGGTCACCACCAAGCACACGCCGAGCGGCCAGTTGTTTAGTCAGCCGTTCGCCCTGCCGGACGTTCGCAAGGCCGCTTCCGGCTGGGAGTACTCGGGCCAGATCGAGTTCGGCGTCCTTGGCGGTGATGCCGACGAGGAGAATGCCCGGTTCCGGATGTACCAGGACATCGATCAGGGAGCGTTCCTGAACAATTTTTCGCTCAACCTGCAGAAACCGTCGGACGCGTTTGGCGTCGAGTTGACCGGCGGTGCCGCCGGCCGGCGCGACCAGTATTACGGCCTGGAGCTGGGCCGCCACAACGCGTGGAAGGTAAAGCTGTTCTTCAGCGAGACTCCCCACGTGTTCACCGACCGTTATCGGTCCCTGTGGAATGGAGTGGGCACGGGCACACTCACGCTGGTGCCCGGACTGACCCCCGGGGGTACGACCTCGACCGCCGCGGACAACGCCGCGGTGGCCGCCGCCGCCGCCAATCCGCCGACCACCCTGGCGCTTACGCGCAAGCGGTGGGGTGTGCGGACCGACCTGACCCTCAGCAGTGCGTGGAAGGCCTACGTCAGCTACGCGCTTGAGGAGCGCAAGGGCGCGCGGCCCTTCGGCGCCATCTGGGGCAACAACCCGGGCAACGGTCAGATCGAGATCCCCGAGTCGATCGACTACGACACCCACGACCTGCTCGCTGGCCTCATGTACGCGGACGGGTTGAACGCCCTGAACCTCCGTTTCCAGGCGTCGCGTTTCGAGAACAACCTCGACACCCAGACCTTCCAGGAGCCCTACCGGATCGCCCCGGCGGCGGGGGTCACGACGGTGCCGGCCACCGGCGCCTTCACCCAGGCCCGCTTCGATCTCACCCCGAGCAACGACGCCTACAATGTGCGGGCCGAATACACGCGCTCCCTGCCCGACTTCCACAAGAGCTACCTTACCGCCGTGGTTTCCGCCGGATCGTGGCGTCAGGACGATGCCCTCCTGCCGTGGACCGCGCTGCCCGGGCTTTCGCTCGCCAACGTGGTGCTGCAGGCCAACGGGGCGTGGGACACGGTGGGCTCCCTCAGCCGCCGGACGGCGAACATGAAGATCGACACGCGCCTGGCCGATCTCACCTTTTCCGCCAATCCGACGAACGCGCTCAACCTCAAGGCCAAGGCGCGAATCCACGAGACGGACAACGCGTCCGATCCGTTCCTGGCGGTGAACCCCAACGCCGTGTACCTCGACGCCGATGCGGCAACGGCAGGCAACCAGACCCGCGGGCTGACCTTCGATGGCGTCACGGGCGTCTGGGGACGCCTGATCAACGATGGCAGCGGGCAAAACGTCCTGCTCGGGCAGAACAGCACGCCGGCGGGCAACATCCCGATCAAGAGCGCTCCCTATGGGAGCAAGCAGGCGCGTTTCGGCCTCACCGCCGACTATCGCGCCGGGAAGAACGTCGGCCTCAATGCGGCGCTGGAGCGCGAGAAGATCGACCGGGACTACCGGGAACGCGACCACACCACCGAGGACCGGCTCAAGCTCGGGTACAGTCATCGCGGCCTCGGAGACGCCACCCTCCGCGCCTCCTGGGAGTTTGCCCGCCGGCGCGGCGACGACTACGCGATTCGCTCCTGGAACGAGTTCTTCAGCTCCGCCCTGATTCCGATGCCGACGACGCCCGGTTCCAATGTCACCAGCTGGGCGGTCAGGGCGAACAGCGCGCTGCACGGCCCGGATCTCGCGGACCGCGACCAGCACACGGTCAACGTCCGTCTCAACACCATGCTGCGGCCGAGCCTTGACGCCGGGATCTCGGCGCAGGAGCGGTGGGCGGACTACCCGGGCACGGACTACGGCCGGACGGCCCAGCGGCAGCGTTCGGCAAACCTGGACCTGAACTACCAGCCCTCGACGCGGCGGAGTATCTTCGGCTTCTACTCCTACCAGCTTGGCCGGAACCGGCAGGCTTCGATCGCGGCCGGCGGAAATATCACCATCGGCCAGGTCACCGGGCTGGGCACGGTCACGCCGGATAACGCCGCCGCGATTGGCACCTCCCCGGGTGGCCCGGTCTTTCCGCTGGCCAGCGCCTGGACCAACACCGCGACGGATCGCAACCATGTCGCCGGAATCGGGCTGCGCGAGGAGATTGGGCGGACGACGCTGAATCTGGATTACAACTACACGATCGGCCACACCCGCATCGCGTACACCTACACGGTGGGCGGGGCGGTCAACGCGGCCAACGCGGTTTTCGCCGGCAGCCGGATGCCCGACCTGGCCTTCCAGTCGGACTACTTGAATGCGAGCCTGCGCATCCCCCTGACCGATCGGCTGTCCGCCCGGCTGGTGTACCGCTACCAGAAGGAGACGATTCGCGACTGGCACTATCGCAACATCGAAGGTGCCCCACTGGTGCTTGGCGGCGGTGCCGCCTCCCTGCCGACCGTCGTCATCCTCGACGGCGGGCCGCAGGACTACCGGGTCAACTGGTATGGGGTGACGTTGCAGCTGAAATTCTGAGCGCGCCGCCGTTTCCATGCGATGTGGCCCAATCCGTCCATCGCGGAGGTTCACCTCTGCTCCCGGGGATACCCCCGGGGGCGTGTCTCCTTGACTGGCGCCGGGTGACCATGCAGGAGGGGTGCCCTCGTCCGTGACCGCCGGCTGCGCGACGGTCGACTACCCCCGGACGCCAGGGCACCCCGCCTCTGCGGTCGCCCGGCCCCGCTTTTTTCCCATCGAAGTCATGAAATTCAAATCTGTTGCCTTCCTTTCCATCGGCTTGCTCGCCCTGACGACGGGCGCCGCGCTGTCTGCGGCGGACGCGACCTCGCGGGTGGTGAAAATCCGGACCGGGGTCGAGAATGCGATGAAGTTCGACGTGCCGACCCTCACCGCGGCCCCGGGCGAGACGCTCAAGATTGTCCTCACCAACGCAACCACCCTGCCCAAGGCGGTGATGGGTCACAACTGGGTGCTGCTGAAGGCCGGGGCGGATCCTGTCGCCTATGCCACGGTGGCGGCTTCGGACCAGGCCGGCGGGTACATGCCGGAGAAACTCAAGGACCAGGTGCTCGCCTTCATCCCGGTACTCGGCCCCAACGAGACCGCGGAGGTGACCCTGCAGGTGCCGGCGCAGCCGGGCGAGTACCCGTTTCTCTGCAGTTTTCCCGGCCACTGTGTGGTGGGAATGAAGGGTGTGCTCGTGGTGAAGAAGTAAGCCCCGCCCGGGATTGGCGCCCGGCGGCCGTCCGGATGACGGACCGCTGCTGGACTATTCGTTGGTTCTGACCACGGTCCCGGGATGCAACTCACCGGCTTCCACCATCTCACCGCGGTCACTGCCGACGCGCCGGGCAATTTCCAGTTCTACACGCGTACGCTTGGGCTGCGTCTGGCCAAGAAGTCAGTCAACCAGGACGACGTTTCGGCCTATCATCTCTTCTACACCGACGGACTCGCCTCGCCTGGGACGGACCTCACCTTTTTCGACTGGCCGGTCGGGCGGGAGCGGCGCGGTGCCCGTTGCGTGGCCCGGACCGGCCTGCGGGTGGCGGGCGGCGAGAGCCTGGGCTGGTGGCGCGATCACCTGGCGGCTGCGGGCGTTCGCCTCGGGGAGATCCGCCAGCGGGACGGCCGTGCAACCCTCGACTTCGAGGACCCGGAGGGCCAGCGCCTGCGGTTGACGGCGGACGACGCCCCGGGCGAAGTCCATCCGTGGGAGAAAAGCCCGATCCCGGTGCGGCACCAGATTTGCGGACTCGGGCCAATCTTCCTGAGTGTGCCGCGCCTGGAACCCACGGAACTAATCCTCACCCGGGTCATGAACCTCCGGCGCGTTCGGGACTACGCGTGGGACGGGGACGGCGGGGGAACCGCGCATGTCTTTCAGTTGGGAGCAGCCGGTTTGGCGGGTGAGTTGCACGTGGTGGTGCAACCGGACCTCGCGCCCGCGAGATCCGGAGCCGGCGGCGTGCACCATGTCGCCTTTCGCACGCCGGATGAGACTGCCTATCGCGCCTGGGCGGACCGCCTGCGGGAGATGGGAGTTCCGACCAGCGGGCCGGTGGATCGCTTCTACTTCCGCAGCCTCTACTTTCGGGAACCGAACGGCGTGCTCTTCGAAATCGCGACGGATGGTCCGGGTTTCACGGCCGACGAACCGCTCGAGACGCTGGGGGAGCGGCTGGCCCTGCCGCCTTTCCTCGAACCACGACGGGCCGAAATCGAGCGGGGACTGAAGCCCCTGGCGACGCGGTGACGCGGGGTCGCCGGGCTGCCGGCCTCACAAGCGTGTGGTCGCGTGCGCGTCTACCGGTGTCGGATGCGCGGGGCAGCCTTCACCGATCGCGCAGCGGGTCGGAAGTCTTCGGTGGCGTGGAGGCGATGCGGTGTTCCCGAACGACCAGCGCGGCGAGGCCGATGACGGCCACCGCGGCCAAGCCTGCCGCCACGGGATCTGGCGTGTTTCCGATCAGCGGGGTGCCGGTGACCCACGTCGTGGCGAAGGTGAAACCCTGTGCCACGGCGACCACCGCCAGGGTCCACGGCGAAGCCAACTCGGCCCAAGCCGACAACAGGGTGAAAAGCACCAGCATGACGGCGTAGGAGCCCTGGTGCACGACGGCGCTTCCACCGGTGAACATCAGTCCGCACCAGACCGCCAGGGTCGCCAGCGTCCAGACGACGAAGACGGCCTGGAGGCGCCAGGGAGCGGCGCGGGACCGGGCCAGGGCGAACGGCAGCGCGAGGAGGCCCAGCACCCACCAGGTCAGCGCGCGCCCGGTGAGGAAGAACTCGTCTTCGCGCCGTCCCTTGACGCCCGCGCGGCTGCCGTCGAGCCACCAGCGCCAGTCGCCTCCGACCTGGTACTGGAGGTTGCGGACCTTGTGCTTGAGGATTTGCGGGGCCGTGAGGGCGCCATAGCTCTCACGGAGCGTCTGCCAGGCGCCGCGGGGGTCCTTTTCCACCTGGCCGGCGAGGTGCCACTTGATCAGGCGGTGGCCCGGTGGGTCGTAGAACTTCTGATACGCCAGCCACGGCAGGACGAGCGCCGCAAACACGACCGCCGCGGGCAGCCAGCTCCGCCAGCAGCGCCCACCGGCCAGGGCCAGCAGGGGGGCGGCGGCCAGGAGCGAGAAGGCGACCCCGCCGTGGGCGAGCCAGGCGAGGCCGGCGCAAAGCCCGGCCGCCAGCACCACGGGACGATCCGGCGGGCGCCCGGCCGAGGTCAGGACCAGCACCACCGCGGTGGTGACGAACGCGGCGGCCGAGAGTTTTGGCCAGGTGAAGATCGTGTTGAGGAGAAAGAAGCCGGTGAACACCAGGAGCGCGGTCCACGCCAGGGCTCGGGGACGGCGGAGTCCGAGGGTGCGCAGCAGGCCGAAGGCGGCGAAGATCCAGAGCCCCTCGCACCACCAGGCCGCGGTCCCGCTGGCCGTACGATCGTCGAGGCTGAGCCACGACGTGACCGGTCGCGTGAGCAACAGCCAGCCGGCCTGCAGCGGCGGACGGTCGCTGGAGAGCCAGTCGGCGTGGGGCGTCCGCAGGGGACGCCCGGCCTGCAGATCCGCGGCGAGATTGTGCGGCAGGGTGTTGTCCCCGGGCATGGGGCGAAATCGCTGGGCGGCGAGGGTGTGGTAGTCGGTCGTGGTCGGATACAGATGGAGCCACGCGAGGGAGAAGAGTCCGAACAGGCCCAGCAGGCGCAGCGTCGCGAGGGCCTCGGGATCCAGCGCCGGGGAATCGGCCGGCCGTCGCCACCAGAGGAGAATCGCGCCGCCGAGCACGAGACTGGAGAAGGCTTGTCCGAGGACGGGATGCAGCCAGAAGGCCCAGAAGGCGCAATAACCGAGGAGCGCCACGGCGCCGGCGGCGCCCAGTGGCCGCCACACCGGCGGCAGCCAGCCACGGCGTTGCAGTTCGAGGAGTGCCACGAGCCACGGGAAGAAGTAGAGGAGTCCGCTCACGAGCCAGGAAGCGATCGACTCGGCGAGCGACGTGCTGCCCTTCCCGCGCCCTCCCTGCAGCGGTTCGGAAATGGCCAACCAGCCACCGATCGTGCGCGCCTGGTCCCGGGCCACGAGGCGGACCGGGCGCCCCAGCCAGTCGGCGGGCACGGGAAAGTCCTGCACGCGCCAGCGCTCGCCGATGTCGGCGGCGACCGCCAGAGGATGGCGCGCTCCCGTGTCGGTGCGTTCGAGCGCGAGGGCGTTGCCGGCCACCGAAAAATATCCTCCCAGCGCAAGGCGCAGCACGGCCGGGGCGGGAAAGGGGCCGAGGGTGAGGGTGCCGGTGTTCTCATCGGAGCCGGACCACGAGCCCCAGAGTCGAACGCCGCTGGCCCGCTCGAACGGTTCCCCGGCATACTGGCCGTCGCGCGGGAAGGTCCCTTCCGTTTGTGCGGCCAGGCCGGGAAAGGCGGGCGTGATCGCCCGGCCCGGGATGGTGGCAGCGCAGCAGCCGAGCGCCACCGCGAGGATCAGCGCGACGGGAATCAGGCGGTCGAGGCGACTGCACACCGCGGCGTGGGACGCGGGCTCCGGTGCAAGCGTGGCCCGGTGCCGCGCGAGCAACCACGCGGCACCCGCCAGGCAGAGGAGATTGACCGCGAGGGCCGCGCGATCGAGGTCGGGGTGCAGCACGGCCCACGGGCGCGGGTTCAGCAGCGTGGTGAGCCAGAGCATCAGCAGCGTCTCCGGCAGTTGCAGCCACGGGAAGGCCCGGTGGGAGAGCACCCGAGCCAGGCGACCTCCACCTTTTGCCGCCACGGCGCAGGTGAGGGCGACGAAGGCGACGAGCAGCGGGTGCCCGCTTTCGCGCATCAGCCCGAGCGGATCCATGCCCCAATAAACGATGAGCAGGAGGGCCGGGGCCGCGAAGAGCAGCCCGATCGCGGGGCGCCAACGGCGCCCGGCCCGCCCCAGGGCGGCGAGGCCGATCGCCCAGAGCCCCAGTCCGGCGCCGAACGGAAGCGTGTTCCACCAGAGGAAACCGAACTTTACCAGCGGCCCGGAAGGCTCATGGGTCGAATTCAGCCGGAAGTGGTGGTAGCTGCCTTCGGAGATCCAGAGATGGAGCGGAAGGAACGTGTTGGCGAAATTGAGCCACCGCGCGTGCCACCATTGCGCCCAGGTGCCGAGTTGGGAATCGGCGAGTTGCCAGTAGCGCAGGAAGTTTCCCTGCCCCGCCAGCAGCGCTTCGGGCAGGTGCGGCGCCAGCCTTCCAACGATCATCCAGGGGAGGACGAGAATCGCGGCGCTTGCAGCGAAAGCGAACCAGCACCGGAGGACGAGCCTCAGACGCCATTCGCCGCGGCCCGCCGCCCAGAGGGCCAGCCAGGGGGTCCAGAGCAGCACCAGGGGATGGTAGAGAAAACCCACCCCGACCGCCGCGCCGGCGAGGGCGGGCCGCCGGGCATGGACGAGCCCGAAGGCGGCCACGAGCCAGGCGGTGGCGATCCATTTCGGCCAGGTGAACAGGACTTCGTGGAGGCCGAAGGGCGAGAGGGCGATGAGGCCGGCGGCGACGACGGCCCAGGCCTCGCCCAGCAACGGCGCGAGTGCCAGGCCGCAGGCGAGCACGATGCCGGCGGCCAGGGCGATCATCGTGACCCGATAGGAAGACGATGGGGGCGGCGGTGAGCCCCGCCAGGGGCCCGCGGCTGAAGAAGGTCCAGGGATGATGGAACCGCTCGAAGGCCGGCGCGACCGGAGAGAACCCGTGGGCGATGCCCTGGACCGTGTAAAAGGCGAAGCGGGAATCGAGCCGATCCCCGGCCGTCAGGTTGCGCGAGATGCTGCCCCGGTAGGTTTCGCCCTCCGGCCCGACCGAATAGGTGGATTTCGCGGCGCCGGCGAAGGCCACGAGTGCGGTCACGAGCAACGTGGTGCCCAGCGATCCGGCGGCCATCTCCCGCCCGAGCGTGCGCGATCCGACAATCCCGAGCGCCAGCCAGAGACCGGCGACAAGAAGGGGGCCGAGGATCGAGGGTGGGACCCAGGGACTCGCCACCCAGAGGATGACTCCAACCATCGCGAGCAGAAGCGGACCGGTGGCCAACAGGACCAGGAGCCGGAGTTCGGCGGCGGCCAGGCGGGAAAACCAACAGAGGCCCGGGCCCCAGAGGAGGGTCAGGGCCAGGGCGATCGTCGTGTAGACCTGCAGGTGGAGATAGAGGGCGGTGATCCACCCCGGCCACGCTCGGAAAGGATGCGAGAAGGCAACCCAACCAAAGGTGGAGGACGTGCGATCTTCGGCGAGGACGCGAACGGCCACCGCATCGTCGGGTCGGGGAATCTCCCAGACGCTCCAGATCTCACCCGTGTCCGGAAGGTGGCAGTCGATCCGGCTGATTCGGCCGGACGCGGTGCGGAATTCAGCCCAGAGGGCGATGCCCGCCTGGCGCGGAAACCCCGCCACTCCCACGTAAACCCTGGCCCGGTTGGCGCGGAACCAGGCCGATTCGGCCCGTCCCTGCGTGGCATCGGTGCCGAGCCACGACGTGGCCTGGTGGAGGCCCTCCGGCAAGGCGCCCGCGGCGATGCTCTGAAAGCCCGG
Source organism: Verrucomicrobiota bacterium (assembly GCA_016222805.1). Taxonomy (GTDB): domain Bacteria; phylum Verrucomicrobiota; class Verrucomicrobiia; order Opitutales; family Opitutaceae; genus ER46. The sequence goes on from JACRQG010000007.1 coordinate 446,230, forward strand.
CACCTGGAAGAAGTCCCCGGTGACCCAGGGCTGGCCCGTGGCCCCGTCCGCCCGGGGCAACTCGCGGGGGGCCGGCAGCAGGCGCAGCACCGAATCGCGCCCAAGCCCGAGGAGCAGCGCGAGGCCTCCGGCGAACCAGAGAAAGCGGAACCGCAGCGGCACCTTCATGGCTTTTTCGGCCGGCCGGGATATTCGATCCACCAGCCTTCCGGCAGCGTATGGATGTTCGCCGGTTCACCGCGGCGAATGGGATCACAGTGGGAGGTCCACCGGTAGTCCGGCGGAGCCGGGAGGACGAAATGGGGCAGGTGGAACAGCACGCCCGAGAGGCAGAGGGCGCGCGCCGTCCAGGCGATGGCGCGCGGGGTGGCGTTCCATTCCAGCACCAGCAGCCAGACGAGAAGGACGCGGGAAATGTAGAAGTACCGGTCGCCGTTGACGAGGTTGTCGTCCTGCCAGGTGTCGGCGCGGACGCGGTAGCTGCAGGCGAGCGTCATCAGGCAGAACGCCGCGACCAGGACGGCGCGAATGCCGCGTCGGGGATGGTCGCGCCCCGCCCACGCCAGCAGGGCGACGATTGCCGCCCCGCCGAAGACGGCGTGCACCCAGAGGGGCGCGGCGCGCACCGCGGCGGGTCCGAAAAAGACCCAGGTAACGAGGCGACTGCCGAGGATTGAAAGCGCCATCATCGGGCGGAAGGCCTCGCTGGAGGAATAGAGCGCGGGTCCCGCCCGCCACAACAACATCCCCTGCAGCAGCGCACAGCCCCCGATCACTCCCAGGGCCAGGAAGGTGTCGCGGCGGGGCTCCCGCCATGCCCGCCAGACGAAGAGCGGCGCGAGCACAATCGCGAAGGGGCCGTTGAGGCCGACGGCCGCGAGGATGGCCAGGTCGCCGGCGCGCTGAAGGCCGTTGGTGGGGGGAGCCAGGAAGAGCTGCAGCACGAGGAAGAACGCGGCCACCCACTGCAGGTTGGTGACGTTGATCAAGGGCTCGCCCGTGCCGACGACGAGCACGAAGACCAGCATCAGTCCGGGCTTGGCGGGCAACTGCACGCGGGGCGACGCCAGCCGGGCGAACAGCGCGACGTTCACCGCGTAGGCGAAGCCGTTGTAGATCGCCGGCCACCAGGCGACGTCGGCCAGGTTGGGGGAGAGCCAGGCGATGAACCGCGGCAGGAAGTGCAGGTAGCCGTTGTAGGGCTCCAGGAAGGCGCGCAGGCCGAACTGTTCGGCCTGGGTCATGAAGATGGAACCGTCCTCCGCCCAGAACTGTGGCGTGTGCAGCGCCCACGGCTTGCGCAACGCCAGCAGGACAGCGGCCGCGACGACGCACCAGGCGAGACCGCGGGTCGGGAGGATCGCGGCTTGCGGGGCCGGTTGGCCGGGGCGCGAAGCTTGGTCCCGGAGGCTCATGGCTTGTTTCCCGGCCGGCCCGGATAGTGCAACGTCCATCCCTCGGGCAGAATCGGGATGTCCGCCTTCTCGCCGCGGCGGATTGCCGCACTGTGATCGCGCCAGCGATAGTCGGGCGGTGCGGGCAGCATGTAGCCCGGCAGGTGGACCAGGGCAAACGCCAGCGCGGCGAGGCGGGCGCACCAGGCGAGGGCGCGTTCGGCGGCGTCGATTTCCAGCAGGACCAGCCAGATCACGAGGACGCGGGGCAGGTAGAAGTAGCGATCGCTGAAGACGAGATCGTCGCCGAGCCAGGTGTCGGGGCGCATGCGGACGAACCCGGCCAGCAGCATGAGCACGAAGGCGGCGAGCAACTGCAGCCGCAGGGGGCGGAGCGGATGCGGCCGGAACGCGCGCGTGAACAGCACGGCGAGGGCGCCGGTGCCAATCGCCGCCACGAGGCCCGCCGGCAGATTCTGGGCGAGGTGCGCTCCGAACACCGGCCACACCCAAAGCCGGCGCGCCAGCACCGCGGCGGCGTTGAACAGATGGAACGGCGCCGATTGGTGGTCAAACACGATGGCCGCCCGGTGAATGCACCACGCCTGCACGCCCGCCGCCGCCGTGGCCACCAGCAGGATCGCAAGGTTGTCCATGTTCCGGTCGCGCCACCAGCGCCAGGCGAGCAGGGGCCCGAGGGCGATGACGAAGGGCCCGGTGAGTCCGACCACAGCGACGAGCAGGAGATCGCCGAGGCGCTGCCGCCAGTTTTCGGGCCGATCGATCAGCGCCTGCTGGAGGAAGACAAAGGCGGTGATCCACTGGACATTCGTGAGGTTGAGCAGGATCTCGCCGGTTTGCGGCCCGGCGATGAACGCCAGGGCGAGCCACGGCTTGTGGGGCAGGCGCAGACGCGGCGAAAAGGTCCGGGCGATGACCGCGACCCAAATCAGCAGGGCGGCGCCATTGTAGCAATGGGGCCACCATGCCGGATCGACCAGGTGGGCCGTGGCGGCGGCGACCAGGCGAGGCAGGGCGTGGAGGTAGCCCATGTACGGCTCGAAGAACGCCGCCAATCCCAGGCTTTCCTGCTGCAGCAGGAAGATGCTCCCGTCCTCGGCCCACAGTTGCGGCGTGTGCAGCGCGCTCGGTTTGCGCAGGACCAGCAGCGCGGCGATGAGGGCGAGCAGCCACCAGGTGAGGCGGTTGAACGGGAGCAGGAAGGAAGGCGGGAGCGGCGACGGCTGCAGCAGCGGGAGCGCGGCGGGAAGCGGCGAGGAAAGCGCGGGCGCGGGACGGGGAAGGGAGCGCATCACCACCCACGCAAGGGCGGCGCCGCTGACGAGCACGAACGGCAGGCCGGTTGGCGGGCCGGCCACGACGTCATTGGGGCGGCCGTACGTCGTGGCGAGGGTGGCGGTTTGCAGGAGTCCGACGATACCAATCCAGTAGCGACCCGCGGCCTCGATCCAGGAGGAGAGAAGCACAAACAGGACGAGCATGACCGTATAGGAGCCCTGGTGAATCACGGTGGACCCTCCGGTGAACATCAGCAGGCACCAGACGATCAGCGTGGCCGCCGTCCACCCCGCCAGACCAAGATGAACGCGGGAGACCGGCGCGATCGCCGCGCGGGCTTCGCGGCGGAAGACGGCGACGAAGAGCAAGCCGGCACCGGCGACCCACCAGGTCAGGGCCCGGGCGGTCAGGAAGAACTCGTCGTGGCGGCGACCCTTGGCGTGTTCGGCGGAAAAGTCACCGAGCGCCGACCAGTTGCCGGCGAACAGGACGCGGAAGTTGTCCCACTTGTGCTGGCGAATCTCGGCCCAGGAAAGCGCCCGGTAACCGTCGCGAATCGTCTGCCAGGCGCCCCGCGCGTCGGGAGTGGTCTGGCCGCCGAGATGCCACTTGACCAACTGATCCCCGGGTGGCTCGTAGAACCGCTGGTAGCAGAGCCAGGGCAGGGCAAAGAGAAGAAACACGCCGGCAGCCAGCGCCCAGCCCCGCCACGCCCCCCGCCACGCGCGCAGCAGCACCCAAGGGGCGAGCGCGATCAGGGCGAAGGCGAGTCCGCCATGGGCGAGCCACCCGAGCGCCGCGAATGCGGCCCCGAGGGCAAAGTCGCGGCGCCGGGGAGAACCGCCCGGCGGAGCAAACCACTGGGCCCAGGCCCCGAGCATGAGGGCGGCCGAGGAGAGCTTCGGCCAGGTAAACGTGGTGTTCTGGAGGAAGAAGCCGCTGAGTGCCAGGACCGCGGTCCACGCCGCGGCCCGCCGCGGCTCCAGTCGCAAGGTTCGCAGGAGTCCGTAGACGGCCGGCACCCAAAGCAATTGAAACCACATGGCCGCGGTGCCGCTCGCGGTGCGCGGATCCAGGCCGGCCCCGGCGGTGGCCCCCCAGGTCAGCAATTCCCAGCCGGTCTGCAGCGGCGGCCGATCACTCGACTGCCATTGGGCCTCGGGGTTCTTCGGTGAAAGCCCGGCGTAGAGTCGGCTCGCGAGATCATACGGCAGTACATTGTCGGTCGGCATCTGCTCGCGGAAGCGATTGCCGGCGAGGTCGTCGAAACTGCGCGAGGTCGGAAACAGATGAAGCAACGCGAGGTGAAAGACGCCGATGATTGCGAGGAGCCGGACCACCTCGGCGGTGTCGGCGTTGGCGGGTGTGTCCGGCCGGCGGGCGGCGCGCCAGGCGTGGACGCCGGCCAGCGCGAGCACGGCACCGGTCACGATCTTCCCGGCGAAGGCGTGGGCAAAGGTGCACCAGAAGACGCCATAGGCCAACGCCGCCACGGCCGCGCCGGCCGCGAGGGCTTGCCAGTGGGGGGCGACCCAGTCCTGGCGCTCGAGCGCCGCCAGCGCCGCCTGGCCGAGGAGGAGCAGCAGCAGGCCGTTGAGGGCAAAGGCCGCGAGCGAGTCGTAGAAGGCGTGGTTGCCCTCTCCCCGACCGCCCCGCAGGGGTTCGCTAATCGCCAGCCAGCCTCCGATCTCCCGGGCTCCGTCCCGGGCGTGCAGGCGGACGGGCTGGCCCCGCCATGCGGCGGGCGGATCGAAGTCCAGGATCCGCCACCGTTCGCCGATCTCCGTGGCCACGCGGATGGGCACGCGGGCACCCGTGTCCACCAACTCGAGTTCCAGGGAGTTGCCCGGCTTCGCGGGGTAACCCCCGGCGGCGAAGCGCAGCCGGGTCGGTGCCGGGAAGGGACCGATCACGAGAGAGCCCGTGTGGGCATCGTCGCCCGTCCAGGAACCCCAGGCGCGAACGGCCGAGGCCGTGGTCAGCGGCTCCCCGGGATACCAGCCCATCCCTTCGGTGAAGTCCCCCTGCGTGGTCGCGGTCAGCTGCGGAAACGCGGGGTGCACCGGCAGCGTGCTCCGCACGAGCAGGTGCAGTACCACGCACAGCGCGGCGGCCAGCAGGAGTTGCGGACGGGACAAGAGCACGGAGGTGGGGCGCGCGGTGGAAGGGGGACCTATGGGAACATCACGGGAAGCAGATCCTCCGGCGGAGGAGGGCCCACCTCATCCCGCCCGGGTGCGGGTGCGGAGTCCCAGCCGCGTCGCGTGCGACGTTCTTCCCGGCAGGCTCATAGGCGCTGGAAACGGAAACGCACGAGGGCCCAGATCCAGGTGATGGGATCCCGGAACATGGAGATCTTCTTGCCCTCCTTGAAGGATCGGGAGCGGTAGCTGATGGGGATTTCGATGGGCCGATGGCCGCGGCGGATGAGCTTGATCAAGAGCTCCCAGTCGAAATCGAAGCGGTTACACTCGAAGGTCAGTCCCTCGAGGCAGTCGCGCCGGAAGACCTTGTACATCGTGAACGGATCCCGCAGCCAGACGCCGAGCGTGACGTTGATCAGCAGGGTGAACCCCCAGTGCGCCCCGTTGAGCAGCAGGGCCTGGAGCGGTTGATCCGAGAACTTGCGGATCGCCCACCCGCCTTCGCCGTGGCGCGATCCCAGCACGAAGGACTGCCGCCCGGCCGCCAGCGGCGCGAGCAGCACATCGTAGTCGTTCAGGTCGTATTCGAGATCGGCGTCCTGGATCAGGATCACGTCGCCGGTGGCGGCGGCGAACCCCGCGCGCACGGCGTGACCCTTGCCGCGGGGGCGCTCCTCGAGAATCAGTTTCACGCGGGGATGTCCGGCATACCCGCGCACGATTTCCCGCGTGCCGTCGGTGGAGTTGCTCTCGATCAGGATGATCTCGAGGGTCCAGCCAGGCACCTGCTTGGCGAGGATGGCGTCGAGAGCCGTCCGCACCGTGGCGGCCTCATTGTAGATGGGCACGACGACGGAAAGGACGCCCTCCGAGATGGCGGGAAACGGTTGCGGCGGCATGGACGGTGGCGGGCGTGGAGTAGATCAGGCTGGGGCGCCGGGTTTCACCGCGCAAGGCATCGCGGAGACTCCGTAAAGACGATCCACCAGGCGGACAAACGGCGGAAACTGGAGGGCCAGGCGGGCGGCGGTCCGGGTGGCGCGCCGGTGGCGCAGCGACTTGAGCACCTTGAAGCGCACCGCGCCGTCGTAGCGGACCGGCAGCGGCACGAGACCCACCTCGTGGTAGAGACGCGCGAGACACCGGGGGTTGTAGAGGTTCACATGGATCTCCGGCGCGCAGTAACGGTACTGGAGTCCCTGGCGGCGGGCGACTGGCGAGTCGAGGTTGCCGGTCGTGAGCAGGAGCAGGCCTCCCGGCCGCAACAGGCGTGCCACAAGCTGCAGGGGTGCCAGGGGAGAGGGCAGGTGCTCGAGCACCTCGATCAAGCTGATGACGTCAAAGGAGCCGGCGGGTTCGCGGGTCAGTGCATCGAGGTCGAGGATGCGAAACCCGTCGGTGGTGCGAAGCAGGCTGGCGTAGGAGCCGACATCGTGGCCGGTCAGGTCGAGCGGCCGGCCGCAGACCTGGCCGCGCTCGCGCAGGTACTTCAGGAAGCCGCCCGCGCCGCAGCCGAAGTCCAGCCAGCGGAGCGGAGACGGGGAAGATGGGGAAAACTGGGGAGACGGGGAAAACGTGGAAGACGGGGGAGACGAGGAAGACGTGGAAGACTGGGGAGACGGGGAAGACGTCGGAGACGCGGGGGGCGGGGTGGGGGTGGACTGCTTTTTCTGGCTCCGCGGGGCGGCGTTTCCGAATCGCGCCGCCGCGAGGCGGTACAGATCCTCGAACTCCAGCATCCGATCACTTCCCCGCCAGTCGTGATACTCGGCGGCGTAGTCGACGTACGGATCGGGCCCTTCGCCCCGGTAGTAGGCGTCGTCGTAGATTTCGAAACCTGAAAAGGGCTCGACGAACATCAGCCCGCAGTCCGGGCAGACATGAAACTCGAATTCCCGGCGCAGGAACTCGCCCGGCTTGCTTCCGCGCAGGAAGGTGCGGGCGGAACCGCAGGCGCGGCAGGCGGGAGCGCTCATGCGCGCCGCGCCGGGCGAAGCGCGAGGAAGAGCGAGGCGGCGAGCAGCGCGGCACCGAAGACGGCGAGCGTGAGATTGCGCGTGAAGTTGCGGGGCCAGTAGCGGAAGGTCACCCGATATTCGCCGACGGCGTCGATGACAACGCCCTGGAAACAGTGGTTCACGCGCACCAGCGCGGCGTCGCGACCATTGATCTCGGCCCGGAAATCCTCGGGCCACCAGGCTTCGTTGAAGACCACGAGTCCGGGGCCGTTGGCCCGGACGGTGAAGGTCGTGGAGTTCTCGGTCAGCCGGTAACTGGTGGCCGGGATGACGGTGGTCTCGCCGGGCTCCCGGGCCAGCCGGGCCACCGCCGCCGCCGCATCGGTGTCGGCCGCCTGCACCGCGGCGAAAGGCCGCCCCGCGGCGGCGCGGAGGCGCGTCACGAGATCCGCCGGATGCTGGTACGTGGCGACCCGGTCCGCGAAGAACGCGCGCGGCCACGCGGTGGGGCTCTCGTAGACGTCGAGATCGGCGACCTGCCGCAGTTTCAGCGACTGGCCCAGCACGCCCTGGTCACTGGCCCGATCGAAATAGTAACGGACATTGAGGGCGTCGAAGAACGGCCGGGCCTGGGCGATGTCCTTGGCCTCGGCATAAAACCGCCAGTCCCACAGCCGCTGCACGCCGGAGGATCCCATCAGCTCCCGCACGTGCGGGTTCACGAGCGCGTCGGGACCGTGGATGGTCTCGAGGCCGTACACGCCGGTCCAGCCCGGGAAGACGGCGCGCGCGACCTGCATCGCCGGCGATCGGGCGTGGAAGTTGGCGCGCACGGTCGGGCGGCTGGTGAAGTCCTCAAATCCGACCGCGGCGGAGTGGTGGCCGTGGCGCCAGAGCAGCATGAGCACGCAGCCGGCCGCGACCAGCATCCCGGCAGAGGTCCACGCCCCGCGCCGCAACGAACGGCGGACGATCCACGCGAGGCCGGCCGACGCCAGCAGCAGGGAGATCAGGTAGTCCCAGATGAACGGCGAGATCGCGAGCACCTGGCCGGGTTGGTGGACCGTGAAGATCGGGCCGAAGATCGGACGATGGGCGGCCTGCCGAAACGCCACCCAGCCGAACACCAGGACAAAGAGCAGGAGGGCGCCGATCGCGAGATCCCCGCGGCCGTCGGGTGTGCCGAGGCGCTGCCGCGCCGCGGCGAATCCGATCCCTGCCACCACCGACCAGAGGACGATGAGCGCACAGGAGAAGGTGTTGTCGAGGTGCGCGATGTTGCCGAGGAACGGCAGCGTCACAATCCACTGCGGCGGCACGAGTCCGAACGCCAGCGCGAGGGGGAGGAGCGAACTGGCGGCCAGGGCCAGGATGGCCCGCCGGGCAAAGTGCTGGCGCAGCGTGGCGAGAAAATAGAGGCAGCCGAGGAGAAGGAGGAAATTGAGCGACGGGCTGAAAACCTGATCCTTCGACATCAGCGGCCGGTAGAAAATCTCGTCAAAGGCGCCGAGGAGCAGGGAGGGCTGAATCTGGTAGGCGCTGGCGGCGTTGTAGCCGGTGTAGGCCTTCTTGAGCGTCTGCAGGAAGGTGGCCCACACGGGCATCGTGAGCAGGACGAAAAGGAAGCCGTACCAGGCGAGCGTACCGATTTGGGCGATCCGGTTGCGCCAGGTGCCGCCGGCCAGGAGCACGATGCAGAGCCCGGAGAAGTTCACGCAGACGAGCAGCATGTAGGCTTCCTTGACCGTGCCGCTGTTCATGAGCGCGAGGTTGGAGACCACGAGCGAGGCGGCCCAGAGGTTCATCGCGCGGCGGTCCCGCGCCCCCGCCAGCCGGACGAGGCCGTACAGCGGCCATGGGGCGTAGCAGAGGCTGAAGTAGGCGGGGTGGTTCACGCGGTAGAGAAAAAAGCCGATGAACGGAGCCGCGGCGGCGACCACCAGGGCGGGGAGCAGGGGATCCAGCGGGCTACGGTTCGAAGGGATCCCGGACGTGACTTCCGCGCCTCCGGTCCCTGGGTCGCGAAGCAGCGCGAGCACCGTCAGCCCGAGGCCGGTGGCGAAAAGCCACTTCGCCAGGAGGTACTTCAGATCCCAGGCCCACGCGGCGCCGTTGGCGGCAATGACCAGGAAGTGCAGCGGATCGCCGAACATCGACTGTCCCTGGGCCAGGAGCGGTACGCCGAGGGCATTGTAGCGATTCCACAGGGGCAACTCGCCGCCGAGCAGCGCGCGATGCTGGATCATCGAGAACGGCACGTGCTGCCACATGATCGCGCCCACGTCCGAGAGCTTCACATCGGTGGTTTCACCGGACTTGTACCCGGGCAGTGTCGGAAACTCGTCGTACAGCAGGGTCGTTCCAAGATTGGGGGAGACCAGGCTCTTGCCGAGGAACACCACGGGATAGGCGCTGAGCACCACGGCGACGGCGGCAAGGGCGGCGACGGCGGCGGCGGGACGCCGGTCCAGGGACGAAACCAGGTCGGAGGTGGCGCGGCGCAGCCGCGGGACAAACTCGAACAGCGCCAGCACGGAAACCAGGCCGGCGAAGAGGGGCAGGGCGCGAGGCGGAAGTTCGCCGGCGAAGTCGCGCCAGTGGTCCCGCACGCGCAGCGCCGGGCGCAGGGGCGCGATGAGCTGGGGGTCGCCGCTCCCCGGCGCGGTCGTGACCTCGAGCCGATTCGGTTGGGCGACCAGCCGGGCGATTTCCTGCACCGCGGTGAAATCGGCGAGGCGGAGGTCCGCGAGTTCGCGGCCGCTGCGCGAGACCACGCGCATCGAGTGGATCACCAGCGTGGCTCCATTCTCCGGAGGATCCATCCGCAGGGCGGAAAACGTGCCGGCAGGAATGGAAAGGTAGCAGGTCTGCGGCGCGGGGGAGGGCGGAATGGCGACCCGTCCCGTGAGTTCCTCGCGGAAGCCGCCGCCGTCGTCATAAAAGAGCTGGAGGCTCGCGGCGGCCGGGCTGGTCAGCCGGGCTTCGACGCGAAATCGATCCACCCGCATCTTCGCCGAAGGCAGGAACGGCAGCGCCGCGACGACGCTCAGGAGCGCCGCCGCGAGCAATGCCGGGACCGTCAGGTACTTCATGCGGAAGCATGAGCTTCGCGGAAAGTCCGGCGGCCCGACAAGGAATTATCGGATGGCCAGCGCCGAGGACGGGGCTGGCGGGTTTGCCCTCAGGCCGCCGGCCGATCAGCCTTTGCTCCCCGACGGGGTCCCAGGAGGGCGTACGCCGCGAGCGCGAGGGTGATCCCGACCGTGATCTGCAGCAGCAGGAGCCCGTGCTTGGTCGCCTGCCAGGCGCAGTACGACAGCGGGCCCATCACGACGGGGCCGCTGAAAGCGAACCAGCGGGAAGGATCCTGATCCCGCGCGACGATCCGGTAGGGCACCGAAGGGGCGGCGACTTGGGCGCTCCGCCACGCGTCGCCGGGGAGGCGCGACGGTGTCACCGTGGCGAGCAGCGCATCATCGGCGGCGGCCCGCAGTTCCAGCGCGAGTCCGGGTTGTCCCAGGTGCCCGGCGGTTTCGAAGATCAAGCGGCTGCCTCGGCCCGGAGGGGGGAGGGGCTGGCTCCGCCATTCTCCCGTCGGCGTGCCTCCCGCCTCGGGAGCGCCGTGGCTTCCCCACGTCGGCGCGAAGTCGAGGGGGGGCGTCGCGGGAGAAAGCCCGTGGCGCGGCGGGCGGTTGGGATCGGCGGTGCGGGCGTCGTTGTCGCGGAACGGCGAATCTCCCGCGATCTGCGGAGCGACCGTCAGTGGCGGACGGACCGGGACCGGCATCAGGGCGCGGAGATGCGGATCCGCGAGGCGATCGATCAACCCCTGTGCGGAAGGATAGGGAATATCCGGATAGGCCAGCTGCCGCGGGTCGTCGGTCGCGAGGTAACGGCGCAGGTGTCCCTCGGCCTTCCGGTAGTATTTCACGGCATCGGGCAGTTCAATGCGGAAGGTGCCGTCGAGCTGGGGGTGCAGGCCGAAACCGAGCACGAGCAACCATCCTAGGGCGAAGATCCCGAGGCCGAGACGGGCCTTCGTTTGCGTCGTGGACGAATGCAGCCAGGCGAGGGCCAGTCCGTTGATGGCGACGCCGAAGGAAAGCGTGTCCATGTAACGCGACGCCGGATAGTCAGCTCCCGCTCCGCGGGCGTAGGCGGTGGCGGCGATCTGCAGGACTACCCAGCCGCCGAGGGCGGCGAGAACGGGACCGGCCCGGGAACTCGCAGGCGCGGCGGTGGCTTCCCCCGCGCCGGACGGGCCGGCCGGGCGAGGGGAGGCGAGGACGTGCGCAAGGGTGAGCAGCCAGGGGAGCCAGAGCACGAGCGCGTACCAATTTCGTTCGCGCCACGGCCACTGCAGGCTGTGCAGCATGCTGAAGACAAAATCGTGCACCGACCTCGCCTTCATGTGCTGATGCCAGTCCACCTCGATGCGGGCGGCGAAGCCGACAGCGATCAAGACACACGCGAGGGCGAGGGTGGGCCAGGCCTGCCGCCCGGGAATTTCCCGGCGCAGGAGGCGCCACGCAACCACGGCAGAGACCGTCGCCGCCGCGAGGAGGCCGGATCCCATGGAGCCGAGCACGAGGATGGCGGCGAATGCCCCCAACCACCACCCTCGCGACCCGGGGCGATGGAAGGGCAGGGTGGCGATGGTCAGGAACGAGAGCCCGACGAGCCAGTACTGCTGCGAATGAAAGCCGCCCAGGACGTTCTGCCACGCGACCGGCGGGGCGAAGAGCCCCACCAGCAGCAGGAAGAGCGGTGCCAGCCAGGCGCGGGACACCCAGCGGGCGGCCGCGAGCCACAGCGCCGCGGCGATCGCGGCATGCAGCATGGCGTTGGTCACCGCCTCCAACCGGGAATCCCACTGGCCGTTGAGCACCGTCAGGGACAGGTTGTGCAGCTTGGTCAGGATGACGCGGTGCTCGTTGTGCGGGTGAAACAGGTGCCGGACGAAATTGTCCTTTCCGTACCACGGGGAAAGGAGTTCTCCGGCCTCGGCATCCCACTGGTCCCAGTCCGGCATGGGCGAACCCCAGCGGTCGAACGTCGCCCACTTCGCGGTGGCGATGATCAGGAAGAGGCAAAGGGCGAGCGCGGCGTTAAGGACTCTCGGCGACACGAATAGCCGGCGACAGCAACCGAACGGCCCACGGGCTCAAGCTTACAATGCGATCCGTCGGGCAGCGCGGCACCTCTCGGCTGCTGGCTGGCCCGGAATCGGGAGCGGCGCTTGGTCGGGCCTGCGGTGCCGAAACGTCCAGACGGGGTTAGCGGACGCCGCCCAGGCCCGGGGTGCGACTTGCCCATTCGGCGAACGGTTCCGCCTCGGGGCGGAGGGCTGCGGCAGGAACTCCGCCTGTCCGGATTCGAAATGCCTCGGCCTGGGCGCGCGCGAGCCAGCCCTTGTGGACCCGCAGGACTGCCAGGATGCCGTTGGGGCAGTCGGCCGGAAAGGGAGCGGCGAGGTGCAGCAGTTCCCAGCGGAGGCGGCACGGAGGCCAGCAAGTAAGGGTCGCCAGCAGTTCCTCCACGTTCGCGGGTTCAAAGGTGTGGAAGTGGATGTTGATGTCCTCGCCGCGGCGGACCATCTCGTGCAGGCCGCGGGCGAAGTCGGCGCGGCGGCCGGGCACGTCCTCGGCCGGCGTCGCGGGCTCGAAGCGGCTCCAGTCGACCTCGCCGGCAAATTCGTCGATGTGCGTGGGATCGCACGCCGTGGTCCCGCGGAGGTAGTCGTCGAGCAGGTGGGACACGGGCGTCAGCGTGCGGGAGTGATCCCAGGTGGCCCGCCGATCCGGCACCACAAAGTAGAGGAGGCCGCCCGGCCGGACCACCCGGTACCATTCGGCGAGGGCGGCGACGGGATTGGCGGCGTGTTCGAGGACGTGCGACGCGATGACGTAGTCGAGGGAGTGGTCGTGGAAGGGGAGGGCGGTCGCGTGGCCGTAGAAGTCGGCCAGGTTGGGTTCGGCGCCGAACGACTTGAAGCAGTCGACATAGACCGGACGCGGGTCGAGCCCCGGCACCGGCGAGGTGCCGGGCCCGATCTCGACGCCGTGCAGGCCGGTGCGCGGCGGGAGCCACCGGGCGATCGTTTCCGCGTGGGTCATACGATGGACGCTCCACCCGCCGGGGCGGGCGCTTCGCGGGGCACGGAAAAAAGCAGAGTGTAACCTAATCGGTTACATTCTCCCCATTCCGGCGCGGCCGGGGGCGGAGCGTGGATCGTCCGGTCGGCGGTGGAAAGGCGAGGCGGCGCGGGCGATTTCACGGCGAGGAGGCGACCGCGAGGAGGTTGTAGTGGAGCGGCGTACCCTCGATCGTGCGGAGCGGATACGGCGTGTGGAAACGCAGTTCGACGTGCGCGTAGAACTCCCGGAGCAGCGCCCCCAGGCTCCAGCGTGTGAAGAAGTTCACATGGGTGGCTTCCAGCATGTGCCAGGGCGTGGCGAGATGATCCCAGAGGTAGCCCAGGAGTTCGCAGTTGGGCACGGAGACGATCAGGCGGTGCGGAGCGACGCGGGCGATTTCCCGGAGGAACGGCCGGGGATCGTCGATGTGCTCCAGGACTTCGATGCACAGTGCCGCGTCGAACGCGGCATCCGCAAACGGAAGCGTGCGGCCATCCACCTGCCGGTGCGGCAGGCCGAGGCGCGCGAGTTCGGCGCAGTCGGCCGGATTCACCTCGGCGCCGAGCCATTCATAACCGTCGGCCAGGAGTCCGCGGCCGTAGGAACCAAAGCCACAGCCGACAGCAAGCAGCCGGGCGGGGGGTGGGCCAAGGTAACGGCGGAGCAGGCCGGCCAGTTCACCGCTGCCTTCGTGCTGCGAAGGTCCCACCGCCCAGATGTTGTCGTGGCGCTGAATCGCGGTCGTGCGCGAATCCAGCAGCACGCCAAAGTGATTGGTGCGGTAGTCGCGGTCGAGGGGAGTGGCGGCCGTGCGGTCGAGGATGACGGTGTGCGTGCCATCCCGGAGGCGGGCCCGCAGGGAGAGCGGGAAGGCCCCGCGGTCCGCGGGCGGACTCGGATGGTGGGCGAAGAGTTCAAAGCCCGTCGGCGTGCCGGGCGGCAGGTTGAAAGCCGCGGAGACATCGGGACGCTCAAACAGGACGCGCGTCTCTCCAATGAGGGTGTCCTCAGCCCAAGCTTCAACGACCGCGATCTGCGGTTGGTCGGCCTTGAGCCAAAGCCAGCCGCGGACGAGAAAGCACAGCGGATCGACCAAGGTGCCGGCAGCGGGTTCGTCCAGGTGGGCGGGCATGGTGCGCGAAAAGGTGGCTGGATCCTGGACCGCGGGTTCCGGCGAGCGTGCGGCAGCGTGGCGTTTTTTCCGCAGGGCGGGCGGGCCGCGGTCAGGGACGGCGCGCGGCGCTCACTTCAGCGGCGGCCAGTCGCGGGGCGGGAGGGCGAGGGTGAAATCGTTGATCGTGAGCGTGAGGTTGGGGTTGTACGCCGGGTCGTTGTCCAGCAGTTTACCCCACGTGGCGCGCATGTACTCGACCTCGCTGCGGAAACGATCGCGCTTCTCCAGCGTGTCATCCTTGCCGCGACTGGCGCTTTCGTGGTGGTAGAGTTCGGCGTAGGGTGTCCAGAGGTTGCGGTAGCCGGCGGCGCGGACCTTCAGGCAAAAGTCGACGTCGTTGAAGGCGACCTTGAGTTGCTCGGCGTTCAGTCCGCCGACCTCGAGGTAGAGGTCGCGCCGGATGACGAGGCAGGCCGCGGTGACGGCGCTGAGGTTCTGCTGGAGATAGTTGCGGTGGGCCTGGCCCGCGGCGCCGCGCGGGTGGGTTTGCCACGCGTGCGCGGCGACTCCCCCGACGCCGAGGATCACCCCGGCGTGCTGGATGCGGTCGTCCGGGTAGTAGAGCTTGGCTCCGACGCAGCCGATCTCCGGGCGAAGGGCGTGCGACACCATCTCGTGCAGCCAGTCGCCGTGGATGACCTCGAGGTCGTTGTTGAGCAGGCCGACCAGCGGGGCGTCGGTCTGGGCGACGCCAAAATTGTTCAGCGCGGAGTAGTTGAACTCGCCCGGGAAATGCACCACGCGGACGCGGGGGGCCGCGCCGGTTTCGGCGACCCCGGCCGCCGGCGCGGCCTCCAGCTCGCGCAGGTAGTCGAGCGTGGCCGGATCGTCGCTGTCGTTGTCGACGATGAGGAGATCGAAGTTCGGGTAGGTGGTCTTGGAACGGAGGCTCTCGACGCAGGGGCGCAGGACCTCCAGGCGGTTGCGCGTCGGAATGACGAGCGTGATCCGCGGCGCGGGATCAGGGACCGGGTAATGGACACGCCAGTACGAGCCCTTGGTGGGGGAGATGGTCGCCTCGACGCCGGTGCGCACGAAGTGCTCGGTGATGACCTTGGCGGCGGCGGTGGCGGCCCAGGGCTTTTCGCCGATCAGCATCGCGGTGGAGCCCGGCACGCTGCGCCAGTGGTAGAGAATCTTCGGGATGTGGCGGATGCGCTCGGCGGAGGTGCGCTCGATCACGCGCATGGCGAGATCCCAGTCCTGCGAGCCCTCGTAGCCGACGCGGAAGCCGCCGACCTCGCGCACGAGGAGCGTGCGGTAGACGCCGAGGTGGCTGATGTAGTTCTGGACGTTGAAGAGATCGGGATTCCAGTCCGGCTTGAAGTAGTGGTCGTAGCGGTGGCCGTTCTCGTCGATCTTGTCCTCGTCGCTGTAGACGAGATCGGCGTCGGGATGGGCGTCGAGTTCGAGGGCGACGCAGGCGAGGGCGTGGGGCCGGAGGACGTCGTCGTGGTCGAGGAGCGCGATGTACTCCCCATGGGCGAGGGCGAGGGCGGAGTTGGAGGCGGCGGAGATGTGGCCGTTGGTCTCGCGGAACACGACCTTGATGCGCTGGGGATCCTTTTGCTGGTAGCGCTGGAGAACCTTGCGGACGTGGGGCTGCTTCGAGGCGTCGTCCGCGATGCACAGCTCCCACTTGTCGTAAAGCTGGCGGCGGACCGACTCGATCGCGGCGACGAGCAGCTTTTCCGGGGTGTTGTACACCGGCACGATCACGGAGATGAGCGGGCGGCGCGTGAGCTGTGCGAGCTTCGCGCGAATCTGCACGGCGCTCTCGGGCGTGAGGGAGTCGTAGGCGGCGACCCAGGCGCCGTACGTGTTGGGGGGAGGCGGCGCGGCCTTGGCGGAGCGCCGGACGTGCCGGGCGTGGGCCACGTACCAGGCCCCGGTTTCGTCCTGCACCTCGACCACGAACAGATGCGAGCCGTAACGCGGCACGGGGATCTTCACCTGCCAGCCGCAGCGCTCGGCGCCGGGGTAGTCCCGGAAATGGTCGAGCACATCGAGGCGCTCGTCGCCGAACACGGCGTGGGCGGACTTGTCGCCGAGGCGCGCGCGGACCGCCTGCAGGCGGACGCGGTCGCGGTGGAGCGACCAGCCGCGGACGCTAAGGGTGTCGGAGACCGTCGACCAGTCCTGCGGGTAGTCGATGTTGCCGAGCAGTCGCGGCGACGCGGCAGGCGGGGCGGGCTTGTCGAAAAGCTGGCGGCGCAGCGCGCGGAGGGGCGTGGTGACCTTCCACGAGAACGAGGACTGGATCTTGGCGAGTTTCTCGTCGCGGGAACGGACCACGGCCTCGACCTGGGCGAGCTTGTCGGCGGCGACGGCGAGTTCGGCGGCGTGCGCGGCGCGGAGCTGGGCTTCGGCCTGGCGGGCGAGTTCCCGCAGGTGTTCCTGTTCGCGGAGGCCGGCGGCGGTTTCGGCCCGGGAGTCCGCGAGGGCCTGCTGGGTCAGGGCGAGCTCGTCCTTGAGGGCGACGATCTCGGCGTCGGCCCCGAGGAGGGCGTTCTCGTAGGCGGTGACCTGCTGGCGGGCGGTGCGGAGCAGGGCGTCGGCCTGTTCGCGGCGCACCTTGTGCTTCTCGCATTCCTGCGCGATGTGGTCGGCGTAATTCTGGGTGAGTTCGCGGGCCTTCTCGAGGCCGGCGGCGTGTTCGCGACAGGCGGCCAGCAGGGCCTCGATGTTCTTGACGTGATTCTGGGTCAGTTGCTCGCGCTGGGCGATGGCGTCGCGGTCGGCCTGGACGGCGGCGATGCGCTGGCGGGCGGAGGTTTCGATGCTCTGCTCGAGCTGCCGCACGGTGCGGGCGAGCAGGGCGGTCTGGTCGGCGAGCTGGCGGGCCGCGGGGTCGTCGATGGCGGCGGCGGCTTCGTTGAAGCGATCGGCGAGCAACGCGGCAAACAGGGTGGCGTCCGTCGTGGTGGCATCGCGCAGGGCGGACCAGCCGGCGCTGGCCGGCCGATCCAGGGTCGCCTGGTAGAACGTGGCGAGGCCGTGGGTATTGGCGGCGAGATCGAAGAGCTGGCGGGCGAAGCCAGCGGCATTGGCGCCGAGGCTGGCGCAGAGGGAAGGGTTGGCAAACAGCCGGGCGCAGGCGTCGGCGATGTCGGAGGGCGTCCCGGTGGCGGGCAGGAAGACCGCCTCCTGGCCGTCCTGCATCAGGGAGGCGAGGTTGCTCGGCGGGAGGATGACCGGCCGACCGCTGGCCAGGAACTCCGGGAGCTTGGAAGGCAGCCGGTAGTCGTTGAACGGTCCGGGGCGGCCGGGCTGCACCAGCACGTCGGCGAGGGCGAGCAAGTGGGGCAGGCGGGCCTTGGGGACAAAGCCGAGGTCGAGGACGTGGCGCTTCACGTCGTCGGAAAGGCCCTCGAGGAAGCGCGGGGAGTTGAAGCCGGTGCGGACGAGGCGCGTGAGCTGGCCGCGCTGGTTGAGCAGGGCGACCGCGAGGTAGAGCTCCCGCATCTCCGGCTCGTTGGCGAACGTGTTGCTGCCGGTGAAGACAATGACCCGTTCCTCCGGGGCGAGGCCCAGCTCGGCGCGGAGCGCGGCGTCGGCGGGGCGCGGCTGATACAGCGTAAAGTCGACCCCGGGAAACAGCAGGTGCGTGGGGGTGCCCGGAGGGGCGAACTCGGCCAGCCGGTCGATGATATGGGTCACGCCGTCGGCGAGCCGGAGGAAGGTGTCACTGCGTACGGGGTGCGGCAGGCTGTCGTTAAGCAGGGCGTCGAGTTCGGCGGCGCCGGCGGCGCGCAGGTCGGCGAGCGGACGTCCGGTGTAGGTCTCGAGCAGGAAGTGCTCGTTATCCTCGAGGTGGACGAGCAGGCGCGCCGGCTCCCCGGGCGCCGCGGATCCGGCGGCGCGCTGGTAGGCGAGGGTGAACTTGCGCACGCACTCGCGCGGGGTCCAGGCGTGGATCACTTCGGCGGCGCGGCCATCGGGGAAGAGGCGGGGCCGCTCCAGGAGTTCGTCGTAGGTGGCGGCGATGAACAGCGGCTGCGCGAGGTGCTGCAGCGTCTCCTTCCGGTGGGGCACGGCGACGATGCAGGCATGGCCGGCGGCGCACAGCGTGTTGGCGAACCCCCCGATGTGGTTCAGGCTGTTGGTGGTGAAGTCGCCGTAATTGACGAAGAGGATGTTCAAGGCGGTAGGCTGCTTGCAGGAAGGCCGGGAATCCCGGGGATTGGGGGCCCGGAGAGAGGGAGGACGCTCAGAGTTTGAACCCGCAGTCCACGGCATCGCGGGCGAACATCTTCACGGTGTCGAGGGAGAGATCGGTGAGATCCTGGCCGTACATCTTGGCGGCCTTGGCGAGGATGTCGTGCGGCACGGTCACGATCGCGCAGCCGCTGTCCTGGGCCTGGAAGATGTTGAGCACCTCGCGGCAACTCGCCCAGAGCAGCTCGGCCCGCGGCTGGCCCTCCAGAAGGGCGCCGCTGGCGCGCAGGATCGGCATGGGGTCGACCCCGGTGTCGGCAATGCGCCCGGCAAACACGGACACGACCGACGGCACCGCCGGATTGAGCGCCTCGGCGACGCCGGCCACCTGGCGGAGCGTCAGGAGCGCCGTGACGTTGAGCTTCACCCCCGCCTGCGCCAGGTCGCGGATCAGCGCCAGGGACGACTCGCCACGCGAGTTGGTGATGGGGATCTTGACGTACACGTTGGCGCCCCAGGACATGATCTTCAGGGCCTGGCGCCGCATCTCGGGAAATTCATCCGAGAAGACCTCGAGAGAAATCGGCTTGGCGGTGACCGTCTGCAGGATGTCGCGGGCGAAGGCCTCGTAGTCCTTGATCCCAGCCTTCTTCATCAAGGTCGGGTTGGTGGTCAGGCCCTTGATGTAGGGCTTGGCGTAGAGGTCGAGAATCCCGGCCTTGTCGGCGCCATCAGCGTAGAGGTGGATCTTGAGGTCCTGAAGAGACTTCATCGGGTAGGTGGTTTTTGGGGACGGATTGGGGGCTGCCGGGGGCAAAGGGGCAAGGCGCTTTTGCAGAGGATCGGGAGGGGCGCAGCTGCCGGTTGGCCGTGGTGGTTCAGCGGTAGCCGGGGGCGGCGACCCCGGTCCGGCCTCACCGCGGCCGGTTGCCACCGGTCGCCGGTGGAGGGGACCCGGGTAGTGGCGCGGCCTGCTCAGGAGCTCCGCAGGATCACGTCGACGGCCTCCGTGAAATTGCGAACGGTGAAGTCGGGGGCCTCGCGCAACTCCTCGGCGTAGCCGAAATCGATGAGCACCGTGCGCACTCCGGCCCGCTTGCCGCAGTCGACGTCGCGCCAGCGATCGCCGACCATCCACGAGCGGGAAAGGTCCAGGTCGAAGGCGAGGGCGGCGTCGAGCAACATGCCGGGCTCGGGCTTGCGCCGCCGGTCAGGGGGCGCGGTCTTGTCGAGGCCGGAAGCGTAGCACACCTCGATGTGCTCGATCTGGGGTACCAGTTCCCGGAGCCGGGCGTGCATCGCCTCGACCATGGCGCGTGATTGGGTGCCCCGGCCGACGTCGGGCTGATTGGTGGCCACGATCAGCACAAAACCCGCGGCGGCGAGCCGGGCGCAGGCGGCCGGCACGTCAGGAAACAGGGCAAACTGGTCGAGATGGGTGGGCGGAAACGGCCGGCCATCGCGGACGATCTGCCGGTTGAGCGTGCCATCGCGATCGAGGAAGACCGCGCGGCGGAAATGAGTGGACGGCGACGAACAGGACACAGCTCAGGCCTTCGCCCCGGGTGACGCACTCACGGATTCCCACTTGGTCTGGGCGACCTTGATCATCGGATGGGAGACGAAGAGGTGCCAGAGCACCGCCTGGAAGGCCTCGCTGTGCGGCGTGATGTTGTTGGCGTTGACCACCGGGACAATCACACAGGCATCGGCGACTTTGGCGGTGTAGCCTCCGTCCTTGCCCACGATGCCGATGACCCGGGCGCCGGCCTGCTTGGCGAATTGGAGGGCCGTGACAAGGTTGGGGGAGACGTTCTTCTCCAGGTTGCCGCCCCCGACGGAGAACACGAGGATCGCATCCTCCGCGCGCAGGCGGGAGCCGCGCAGCCACTCGACAAACACGGACGTCCACCCCTCGTCATTGGTCCGGGCGGTCAGCTCGGAGACATTGTCCGTGGGCGCATAACACTCGATGCCACCGATCTTGCGGAAATCGTTCACCGCATGCGACGCGTTGGCCGCGCTGCCGCCGACGCCAAGGATGAAGAGCCTTCCGCCCCGGGTGCGCACGGCGGCGAGTTCGCGGACGCACTTCTCGCAGTCGTCCGGATTGAGGCAAGCGACGATTTCGGCGGTTTCACGCAGGTGCTGGGCGGAGTAGGACATGGGGGCGGAGAAAGGAGAAACCGGGAAAAGAAGAAAGAAGAAACCGAGGAAGGCGGGATGGGAGGAAGAGAGGGAGACGTGGAAGACGGGGGAGGGATCGATGACAGGGATAGGGGGAGACCGGGAAAAGAGGAAGACGTGGGAGAGGCGAAGAGAGGGGGGCGGGGAGGGGGCGGGACCGATGTTTGCTAGGTCGTCGTTGGGTCTGTGGCTGGCCCTTCCGCTGCTTTCTCCCTTCGGAGCAGGGCGTCGAGTTCGGCGAGGCCCTCGTGGGAGCCGATTTCGTAGAAGCGCTGCCTGATTTCGTAGCCGGCGAGCTGCCGGCGCTGGCACAGGGCGGTCTGGACGGCGGCGAGATCGACGACGCTGTCGCGGGGGAAGCCGTCGAAGGCCATCGCGCGGAAGACGCCGAGGCCGTAGTCGATGTGGTGCATCTGGGGCAGGCGCTGCTTCTTGTCGTAGACCCGGATCTCCCCGTGTTCGAACCAGACGTTGCTGGTGTCGTAACGTCCGTGGTTTTCGTAGACGGTCATGAGCCCGGGGTGGCCGGAGCGGAGGAAGAAGTCGCCGACGGCCTGGTAATCGACGGGCAGGTAACTGTCGCCGTACAGCACGTAGAAGGCATCGCCGAGCCGGGGCAGGGCGGCGATGAGGGCCCCGCCGGTGCCGAGCAGTCGGGGTCCGTCGAACGCGTAGTCAATGTGCACGCCCCACTTCGCCCCGTCGCCGTAGAGTTCGACAATCCTCTCGCCGAGATAGCCGACGCAGAGCACGAGGCGGGTGAGACCGGCGGAGCGCAGGAGCCGGAGTTGGTGGGAAAAGAACGGTTCGCCCGCGACCTCGACGAGCAGCTTGGGCACCCTTTCAGTGATGGGCCGGAGCCGGGTGGCCAGGCCCCCGGCAAGAATGGCGACCGGTAGTGTCATACAAACGACAAAAAGAAGAAACGGCGGAAAGAAGAAACTCGGAGAAACCGAAGATTTCTTCAGTGGATGGCGCGAGCTTTGCGATTGATCGAGGAGAAGATACGGACGAACTCGTTGGCTTCGGTTCGCAGGGGAACGGCTTCGGCAGGCTCGCCGAGCTGGGACCGTTCGCACACGAGGAGCCAGTATTCGGTTTCGGCGGACTCTTTCAGCGAGATCGCCACCTTGTGGGCGAAGTCGGCTTTGGATTCGGCACGATTGGCTTCGCGATAGTTGGCTCCGATTGAAGTGCCCGCAGCGAGGAGCTGGCCGCCGACCGTCCGACCGGCGACGGTATTTGGGAGCGTGTTGACGAACGCCACGAGGCGCACCGCGAATGCGAGCGTGCGCTCCTCCAGTTCTTCGCCCACTCGCGATTCCGGGTTTCTTCTTTTTGCCGTTTCCAAAGTTTCGTCCTCGTCGTGGCTCAATTCTGCGCCACGACCTTGCTGCCTTCGAAGTCGAAGCGGAAACGCACCTCCTGTAGGCCCTTCTCCCGCATCGCATGGCGAAGCGATTTCTTGTCGCCGGCATAGAACATCAGGAAGCCCCCGCCGCCGGCCCCGATCAGCTTGCCGCCCAGGGCGCCGTGGGACATCGCGTGGTCGTACCAGTCGTTGATGTGGGCGTTGCTCATGCCCGAGCTCCGAACCTTCTTCCGCTGCCAGTGCACGTCCATCAGGCGGGCGAACTCCTCCAGGTTGCCGGCCTCCAGGGCGCCGAGCGACTGGTGGCCGAGTTCCTTGGTGAAGTGCAGGTTCTCCAGCATCGCGGGGTCGTTCCGCTTGGACTTGTCGTTCTGATCCTTCAGGATCGCGCTGGCGCTCCGGCTGTAGCCGGTGAAGAACAACAGCAGGTTGTCCTCGAGGTTGAACAGGGTCTCCTCCGAGATCGCGCAGGGACGGTACTCGACGCGCCCGTCCCGATGGAAAGTGAAGGCGGTGATGCCGCCGATCGCGGCGATGTACTGGTCCTGCTTGCCGATGGGCTCGCCGAGCTTGTTGAGCTCGATCTCGCAGGCCTGCTCGGCGAGTTCCGCGGGGGAGACGAGGTTCTTGCGATAGGCGTGGAGCGCCTTGAGCAGCGCGGTGGTGAAGCTGCCGCTCGAGCCGAGGCCGGTGCCTCCGGGGATGTCGGCCATCGACGTCAGCTCCAGGTGCGGCTCGGTGACCCCGGTGAGCTTGAGCGCCTCGCGGATGATGGGATGCTCGATCTGGTCGACGCTGGCGACGCGCTCGAGCTTCGAGTACTTGACGATGATCTCCTCCTGGAAGGTGCGGTGCTGGGTGATGTAGACGTACTTGTCGATCGCCGCCGCGACCAGGAAGCCGCCGTATTCGCGGTAATAGGACGGCAGGTCGGTGCCGCCACCGCCCAGGGAGACGCGCAAAGGGGAACGGGTGATGATCATGAGGAAGGGAGTGAGGGAAAAGGGAGTGAGGGAGGAGGGAATGAGGGAGTGAGGGGCGGGCTTCATCCGGACCGCAGGCGGCGGATGGTCGCGCTGAGGATGGCGACGATTTCCTCGCACAGCGCGACCCGGGCGCTGATGGTCTCCGCCGGCAGCCAGTGGTGCAGGCGCTGTTCGTAGCGGCCGCGGGTTTCGGTGGCGGAGCCGCGGGCGATGACCAGAAAACGGACATAGTCGGCTCGCGACGATCGGCCGTATCCCTCCTCGATGTTGGCGGCGATCGAATCGGCACTCGCGACCTGTTGGGAAACCAACCGCTGGCACATCGGCTCGCGGGCGAGAGGGGCCAGATCGGAGACAACGAGGTCGAAAAGTTCGCAGGCCTTTCGGTAGGCCCCGAACTGGTGCAGCTTGTCTTCGGTCGACACGGATTCTCCCTCAGTCCCTCATTCCCGCCGGCCGTCGGGGGACTCCGTCGAAACCGGAGAGCCGATACACCTCCTCCACGATTTCCAGCGTGCGGATGCCTTCGGCCAGGCCGGGGCTGGGTTCGCGGCCGAGGCGGATGTCGTCGACGAAGGCGCGGGTCTCCAGGGCCCAGGAGTCGTCGCCGCGCGGGAACTCCCACGCCGTCGTCTCGGGCGGCCCCATCTCCGGGAGCATCTTGTAGAACGTGAGGCGTTCGACGCCGTAGCTCCCCCCGAGGCCGTCGATCGCCAGCTTGGCGTCGCGGCCGTAGATCTCGAGGGAGAAGAGGTTCTTCCACTCCGTGCAGCTGACGTGCAGCCACGCGGTTTGGCCCGCGGCGGTGCGCAGCGAGAGGAAGGCGTTATCGTCCACCGGCATGTCCCAAAAGTAGGTGGTGGCGTGTCCGCTGACCGTGGGGAACTCGCCGAGGAACCAGCCGGCCAGGTCGATGAGGTGCACCCCCTGATCGATCAATTCCCCGCCGCCGGAGAGGGCCGGGTCGGCCCGCCATTCACGATCGTAGCCTTTGCGCCCGCCGTGGCCGTAGCGTCCCCGCAGGAACAGGAGCGGGCCGAGTTCGCCGGCGTCGATCAGCGCGCGGGCTCGTTGCAGTGCGGGATGAAAGCGGTGATTGTAGCCGAGGCGCACGCGCGCGCCGCTGCGGGTGGCGGCGTCGCCCACCTCCCGCAGTTGCGCGGCCGTGAGGGCGCCCGGCTTCTCGACCAGCACATGCTGGCCCGCGCGCACCGCGGCCAGCGCGAGCGGGGCAAGCGACGCATTGAGCGTGGAGATGATCACGGCTGTGACGCGCGGATCCGAGAAGACGCGGGCAGCGTCGGTGACGGCCGTGCAGCCGGCGATGCCGCGGGCGAGATCCGCCGCGCGGGTCGCGTCGAGATCGCAGGTGTAAAGCAAGGGTGGGTTCTTCCCCAGCGCGGCGACGCGCTTGCGGCCAATCAGGCCGCAGCCGATGACGGCGAATTGTGGTTGCTCGGTGTCGGGGCGGTTCATTCCGTGGTGAAGATGACGAAGGCGAAGCCAACCGCGCCGGCGAGGCAAGTGAGGTTTTGACACCCTGGAGCGCATGCACGCCGGGCAACTTGGAACGGACCCCAGTCTGGTCCTCGGGAGAGTGACGGGAGGAGCGGGCCGATGCTGAGCCGGCTGGAACGCGTCCTCGTCGTCGCGATCTGCGTGGCGATTGGCTGGTTTTACGTGTGGACCGTCCGGTCGAGCGGTGACCCGTGGAAGTTCGGCCTGGAGCAGCGCGACTACTACAATCTCCTGATCGATGGCTGGCTGGACGGCCAACTGCACCTCAAGGTTGAGGTGCCGGAGGCGCTCGGGCGGCTGAAGGACCCTTACGATCCGGCGCAGCGACCGCCGGGACTGGCGTTGCACGACGCCACGTTTTACCGGGGCCGTTATTACCTCTACTTTGGCACCGCGCCGGTGCTGGTGCTGATGCTGCCGTTCCGGCTCTGGACCGGGATCGATCTGCCGCTGCCGGTGGCGACGCTGGTTTTCGCCCTCGGAGGTTTCCTGACCGCCGTGGCCTTGTGGCTGGCGGTGCGCCGGCGGTACTTCGCGGGAAGCGGCACCGGTGTCCTGATCGGCGGCATCCTGGTCCTGGGGTTGGCGGGCCTGTGGCCGGTGTTGCTGCGCCGGCCGCACATGTGGGAGCTGCCGATTGCGGCGGGGGCGTGCTTTGCGCTGCTGTCGCTGGGGTGCGCCTGGCGAAGTCTGCACGTGGCGCGGAGCCAGGGGACGTGGCGGCGGCACCGCCAGCGAGCGTGGTGGTTTGGCGGGGCGGGCCTGGCGCTGGGCCTGGCCATCGCCTCCCGGCCCACCTACCTGCTGGCGAGCCCGTTTCTCGCCGTGCCCCTGCTGGCGTGGTGGCGCTCGGAGCGGCAGCTCCCGTGGCGGCCGCTGCTGTCCGCCCTGGTGCCGCTGGCGATCATCTGTGGAGCGATGGCCTGGCACAACTACGCCCGGTTCGAGCACCCGCTGCAGTTCGGCCAGGCGTATCAGCTGAGCCTGGACTACGAGTCGAAGATGGCGCACTTCCGCGCCACGCACGTGCCCTTCAACGTCTGGCGCTACTTCTTCTCCGCGGCGGAGTGGTCCCGTGCATTTCCATTTATCCAGCCGGCGGCCCTGCCGCCCAAGCCGCCCGGCTTCGGCGGCCACGACGACGTCTACGGTCTGCTGACGAACCTGCCCGTGGCCTGGCTGGCGCTGGCGGTGCCGTGGGCGCTGTGGCGGCGCGATCGGACCGAGCGGCGCGCCCTCGGTGGTTGGCTGGCGATGGTGGCGGTGCTATTTGCGGGCATGGCCGGGACGCTCGTTTGTTTTTTTGGCTCCCTGGCGCGCTATCAGAGCGACTTTGCGCCGGCGCTGATGCTGCTCGCGGCGGTGGGCATGCTGGCGCTTGCGCGCCGGGCTGAACCCTGGCTCCGCGCCGCACGGATCACGGTGGTCGGAGCGATGGTGGCCGTGGCGGTTTGGTCGGCGCTGTTCGGCATCCTCTACAGCCTGCAGCTCGACAGTCTGTTGCTGGAGCGCAATCCCGCGCGGCACCTGGAGGTGGCGCGGTGGTGGAACCGCGCGCCGGCGGCCGTGGAGCGGCTGGCGGGGGTGCGTCACGGTCCCCTGGCGCTTGACCTCCGAGTGAAACCGGCGCCGGCCGGCACGCGCGAGCTGCTGGTGACCGCCGGGGCGGAGGGTCAGGGCGACCGTTGCTTCCTGCTCCACGACGGCCGGGGTGCGGTGCAGGTCGAGGTGGAGTCGGTGCATGGCGTGAGGCGGAGGACGGCGTGGGTGCCGATCGGCGACGCCCCAACGCACCGGCTGCGCCTGGCCTTCGGATCCCTGCTGCCTCCCGCCGCGCACCCATTGCTCGGAACGGCGGACGAGGTCGCGACGGCGGCGTTGGTGCGACGGCTGCGGGTGGAGTGGGACGGGCGCGTCCTGCTGGAGGAAAGTCCCTGGTTCGCGGCGGCACCGGGGCCAGTGCGCGTTGCAGCGGCGGGCGGGGCCGGCACGCGCGTCGAGCGATTCGACCGCGATGAGGCGGTGCTGGCGGAGTGGCGGGCGGAAAGCGATGGATGGGCCCGGGCCGCGGCGGCGAGAATCACCCGGCGGGGGACGTTCCGGCTGCAGGTTTCGTGGCCGCGCGATCGGGTGGGGATGCGCGAACCTCTCCTGGTGACCGGGAGGCCCGGCCGCGGGGACCTCGTCGCCGTCGAGTACGGGGAAGGCGGCACGGTGCGGTTCCTCCTCGACCACTGGGGCGGGGCCCTGGTCCGCAGCGAACCGGTGCCGGTGCCGTGGGATCGGCCCGTGGAACTCCGGATCGCCCTCGAATCCCTGCGCCTGCCCCTGCCGGGCCGGCCGCCCCGGGTGATCGTGAATGGCCTGGTGGAGGTGATTATCGAAGGCCGGCGGGTCTGGCGGGTGCCGGCGGAGTTGTTTGCGGTGAATCCCGTGGAAGTCGCGGTGGGGCGGAATCCGATCGGAGGCACGACCTGCGGGCCGGAATTCACTGGGACCCTGCACGGGGCGGGTCCGGAGCCGTGACGATCGCGGACCGCCGAGAGGGCGGTTGAATCCAGTTGCGGAGGGGCCGCGGGGGCGGTTCGGTTGCGGGGATGCTCAAGGCTGGTGCGATGGACGCCAAGACAGTCGGCCGCGCGATGCGCTTCCTGGTGGTAGGAGGCGGGTCGGCGCTCGTTCAGGTCGTGCTGCTGGGCGGGCTGGTGGGTTTGGTGCACGACCGTGTGGCGTTCGTCGCCTCCTGGGTGGGCTCGACCGCGACGCATTACCTGGCCAATCGCTTCTGGGCCCTGCCGAGCGGGCGGCGCGATTCGACGCGGCAATTGGGGGAATACCTTGCCGTGACCGGCCTCAGCCTCGTCATCCAGTGGGCGGCCTTCGAGTGCTTCTATAGCCTGCTGGGTCTGGATGCGATGTGGTCCACCGTCCTCGCGATCCCGCCCTCGACCGTGGTGGTGTTCCTCATCCTCAACTACCGGGTCTTCCGCGCGCGGCAGGCGTGAGGGAGCCATGAGCAACGTCCCCGAAACGGGTGCGCCGGGCCGGCCGGGAGAGGGAGGGATGCCGGGATTGGCGGGCTGGGAATGGCTGGCGGGGGTCGGCGCGACGCTCTTGGCCGGTGCGCTGTTGCTGGAGCCCGGGTTCAATTTTCACTACGACTGGCACAACCATCAGTGGATGGTGGGCTATGTCGGCGAGTTCCTGCGCGCGCAGGGCCGGCTGCCGGAGGTGTTGCACACGCCGGCGGCGGTGGGGATGCCGCAGCCGATCTTCTACGGGTTCCTGTTGTATCCGATCCTTGGTGGCCTCTCCGCGGTGACCGGGGCCGCCCTGGCCCTGCGGCTCGCCGTGGCGGTCGCGCTGCTGGGGCAGTACTTCTCGGTGTACCTCGCGGCGCGGAACGCGGCCCGGCATCGGGGAGTGGCGCTTGCGGTGGCGCTGGCGGTGACCTGGTCGGTACATGGGCTCACGAATCTCTACAACCGTGCGGCGTTGACGGAGTTTTTCGCGGTCGCGCTCCTGCATGGTGCGGTGGCGTGTGGCGTCTTGGGGGTGTGCGGAAGGACGGCCGCGGGACGCCGTCTGGCCGGGTGGCTGGCCGTCCTGCAGGGCACTCTGGTGGCCGGAACGCATCCGCCAACGGCGCTGCTCGCGACGCCCCTGCTCGGCGTCCTCGCCGTTCTGGGATGGCGGGAACTGGGTCCGGGGGCGAGGGAGCGACGATGGTTCCTGGTCGCGGCCGGGTTGGGCGTGCTGACCCTGGCGCCGTGGATCGACGCCAACCTCCGCTGGCGCGGCGAACTCGGAGTGGTGGGCAAGTATCGGGATTTCTCCTATTCGCTCGATCGGGTGGATGCGCTGTGGGCCCGCTTGTCGCCGCTGCCGCCGGATGTGTTTCGCGCCGAGGCCGGGGCACCGGGAGAGACGCCCTACGTGGAAGCGCCGGTGCATGTGGTGCTCGTGCTGCTGGCGGGATGGTGCCTCGTCCGCGCCCGAGGCGATGCGATCACGCCGTCGCGGGAAGAGGGGAGTCGCTTTTTGCTGGGGCTGGCGGTCTGCGGGGCAGCCTGCTTTGTCTTTGCCACGGCGGCATCGGTGTCGCCCAGCGTCGGCACCACGGTGCGAGGCCTCGCCCCGTACGTGCAGTTTGCGACGCGCTGGGTCGGGGTCGCCAATGTGGGCCTGCTGCTGGGCGTACTGGGCGTGGCAGGGTGGTGGGCGGGGCAAGGCGCCGGCGGACGGCGCCCCCGCGAGACCGTCGGAGTCATCGTCGTTCTAATGGCGCTGACCGGAGCCGGGGTGGGCTTAAAGCTGCGCCATGGGGCGGCGGTGCGCGAGCCAGGCGGTGAGTCCCAGTACGCGGTTACGGGCGACCGGGCGGCGCTGGTAACGGCGGGAAAGGCCGACGCGGCGGGCGACTACGCGACGCTGCGCCGCCTGCCGCAGCTGGCGCCTGCGGTGGCGAGCCGGGCGGCGCGGCCGACGCTTCCCGTGGGGGCGGCGGGGCGGAACTTTGGGGAAGTGGGATCGGTGGTGTTTGGCCTGCCGGAAGCGGGGTGGGTGGCGACCAATGTCGTGGTGTTCCCCTGGAACCGTGTCCTGGTGGACGGCGCCGAGGTGCCGAAGGAGCACCGGGCGGCGCACGACTACCGGCTCGCCCTGCGCCTCCCCGCGGGCTCACACCGGCTTTCGTGGGTGTGGGAACCGGATGCGCGGGCGCGAATTCTCCGCCTCCTGGCGCAACTCAGTTTCGCCGGTTTGACGCTGGGCGCAATTGTCCTGGTCGTGCGGGCGAAGCGGGATCGGCGCGGACCGGTGGCGACAACCCCGGTCCGCTGAAAAAGGTGGCCACCGCTTGCCGGAGCCGCAACGGGTGGAAACGGTTGGCGGCCTCGGAGTGGGCCGACGAACCGCAGTTGGTTCCGGGGCCGGCCCTAGTCCCACTTCCGGCCGCGATCCTCGGGGACGACGCGCCGAAGAGTGAAGATGTCCGAGGCGCCGAGTTCCCCGGCGCGTGATCCCAGGGTCAGCCAGGGATCCCATGGGGCGGCAATCAACCGGCCGCTCACCCCATCGCTGGCGGGCGAGAGCAGCCACTCGATGCAGTCGAGGGCCTTCTCGAGCGAGCCACCGCCGGACTGTTTCTGCTTTTGCGCGGCGGCGTATTCCGCGGCGCCCACGACGGCGGGACCGAGGGAAAGCACCTCGTCGGTCAAGCGCGTGTTGATCGCGCCCGGAGCGAGGGCATTGATGTCGAGGGCGCGCGGACGCTCCTCCTCCGCGATGGTCTCCACCAGGCGGACGATGCCGGTCTTGGCCACCCCGTACGCCGAAAAGTGAGTTCGCGGCTTGGTGGCGCCGCCGCCGGAAAAGCAGACGACCTTGGCGC
Organism: Verrucomicrobiota bacterium; assembly: GCA_016222805.1. Lineage (GTDB taxonomy): Bacteria > Verrucomicrobiota > Verrucomicrobiia > Opitutales > Opitutaceae > ER46. The sequence continues at coordinate 475,949 of JACRQG010000007.1, forward strand.
GGCGCGGCGCCCGGGCCAGCAGCGGGCCGAAGGCGCGGAGCGCGAAGAAGGTCCCGTCGAGATTCGCACGGACCGTGGCGCTCCACTTTTCCGGATCCGCTGCGAGGGCAGGACCGATTTCCCCCTGCACACCGGCCGCCGTGATCAGGCCGTCGAGGTGCGGCCACGCGGCGCCGACTTCGGCCGCCGCCGCCGCCACCTGCGGCCATTCCGCCACATCGCAGCGACTGGACCGAAACCCGGACTGACGGGCGGCGAGGTCCTCCTGCCCGCGGCGCGCCAGGCCCCAGACAAGGTGCCCCCGGGCGAGCAGGCGCTCGGCGAGGGCGCGACCGATGCCGGAGGAGGAGCCGGTGACGACGAGATTCATGGCGACGACGGAGCGAACGGAATTCCCGGGTGTTGGTAAAGCGTCATGGTGCGCCCGAGCACCGTAAATTTCCCCGTGGGCCGCAGGTGGATCTCGCACCAGGAGCGGAGTTGCGGACGCAGGGTGGCCAGCGTGTGGTCGAACGGGTAGAGTCCGGCGGGCGCGGGTTCGTCAGTCAGGAGCACCAGATGGCTCCGGGCGAGCCGGGCCTGGACGTCGTCCGGATCCGGCGCCACGACTCCCGTGGGAAGTGTCATGCGGATGGGCAGCCAGCGGCGGTGCCGCTCGTAGAAGATCACGCGCAGAACTTCGGCGTTGAGCGCGTCGTTCAGGTGATCGATGGCGAGGTTGGGTTCGGGGAAGGGGGCGAGGATGACGCGTCGGTAGAGTTCGTCGGCGAGGGTGTTGACCGTGTGCAGCTGGGTCACGGCGGCGGCGTCATAAGCCGGCCGGCATTGGCGCTGCCCAAAGAATCCGAGGCAGATCAACGGGAGAAGCAGCGGCAGCCACCCCCGCCAGGGCGAGCGCTCGGCGGGTGCGCCGGCCGCCGCCAGCCAGGCGGCGAGAACCAGCAGCACGACCCCCGGCACGAGCGCCGAAACCACCACTTCGGACTTCTGCCGGTGCAGCGTGAAGATCACCGCGGGAGCCAGGAGAAACGCCACGCCGGCCAGCCAGAGTCCGTCTGGCACGGGCCGGCGGGCGCCGCGCCCGAGGGCGAAAAGGACGACTCCGAGCACGGCGACGCCGCCGAAGAAGGCTCCGAGGTGGCGGCTGCCGAGTTGATCGAAGACAAAGCCAAGCGAGCCCAGCACGGAAGCACCGGAGGCGCGCACCACGCTTTCGGGTCCGACGAAGTGCCCGATCCAGTAGTAGTCGACAATTCGATCGCGGGAGATCCAGAGGAAGGGACCGGCCAGGGCGGCGGTGGCGAACCCTGCGAGGACCCAGTTGACCAGCCGGCGGCGGCGCGCGGCGGAGACGGCGAGCCAGAGGCCGGCCGCGAGAAAAACGAGGAGAAGGTAGGTCCCCGAAAGGTGGCGGGCGAGCAGGGTGATTCCGGCCGCGCCCCCGAACGCGAGGGACCAGCCCCGATGGCGGAAACCGTCGCTGAGCACCGCGAAGCCGGAGGCGACCCCGAGGCAGCACATGGCCAGGTGATCGAGCCGGAAATCGTACGCCGAGCCGGGAATGATCTCCCACGGTCCGCCGAGGGCGAGCGGCAGCAGGGCGGCCGCCAACGCGGCCCAGGGTCCGGCCCGGACGGCGCTGACCGCGGCGAAGAGCGTCGCCTGCCACGCGAGCAGCGCCAGAAGGTTCAGGGCCAGCGCCGCGCTGCGCGATGGTCCGGCCAGCTGGAAGGCGACGACCCCGTAGACGTCGTGCAGGGTGCCCTGGGCGGAAGGCGTGAGCCAGGCCTGTCGCAGGCCCGCGCCGAATCCCTCCCGACGGGCGGTTTCATGGGCCTGGTAAGCCTCGCTGAGATACTGCACCTGATCGTCCCAGCGGGGGTAGAAACGGGTGATGCGCCGGGCGCCGATCTGGTCGAACAACACAAACTCGACCGCGGCCACCATCAGCAGCAGCCACGGCGCCAGGCGCGGGAGCGAGGTACAGCCGGCGCCGCTCATCTTCCCCGCGACTGCTCAGCGCCGCGACTCGTACACCCAGCGGTTGGCTTCGAGCCAGCGCAACGTGCGGATAATCCCTTGTTCGATGGTGAGCTTCGGGCGCCAGCCGGTGGCCTGTATTTTCTTCGTGTCGAGGAAGATGAAAGGATTGTCGCCAATCCACCCGCGGTCGCCCCCCGTGAACTCCAGGCGGGGCGACAGTCCCAGGGCGCCGCAGATGAACCGGATGCTGTCGGTGACCTGCACGAACTCGGGGGTGCCGAGGTTGTAGATTTGCGTGTGATGCTTCGCCGTCCGCGCCGTGCCGGCACGGGCGACGTGGAGAATCGCGTCGATGCAGTCCTGGACGTAGAGGTAGCTCTTCCGCTGGCTGCCGTCCCCGAGCACGCGCAGGTGATCCGGATGGGCGATCAGTTGCTTGTAGAAATCGAAGACGTGCCCGTGGGTGTAGCGTTCGCCCAGAATGGAGACGAAGCGGAAGAGGTAGGCCTCGGCGATCTGCCCTCCCTCGGCGTAGGCGGCGATCAGCCCTTCGCCCGCGGTCTTGGAGGCGCCGTACAGGGAGGTCTGGATCGGAAAGGCGTCGTCTTCCGGAGTCGGGCGCTCCGGGGTCACCAGGGCCTCGCCGTAGACGGAGCCGGTCGATGAAAAGGCGATGCGCCTCACCCCGTTGGCCCGCATGGCCTCGAGGACGTTGAAGGTCGCGATGGTGTTTTGTTCGAGGTCCTTCCTCGGATGCTGCCAACCGTCCTTGACGTCGGCGTTGGCGGCGAGGTGGCAAACGAAGTCCGCGCCCCGCATCGCCGCGGTCAGGGCCGGAAGATCGAGGTTGTCGCCGCGGATGAGCCGGAATCGCGGATGCTGCTGTGCGCCTTCCAGGAAACGCAGCTGGCCGGTGGAGAGGTTATCCCACCCGGTGACCATCAGGCCGTCGGCGAGCAGCCGGTCGACCAGGTTGGAGGCGATGAAACCGGCGGCGCCGGTGACGAAGACGTGTTCCATGTGAAAAGGGAAAGGGAAAGGGAGCGGGAAGGGGAGGATGAAACCGAGAGCCGGTGCGGAAAGGAGCGAGAAACGGAAACGAGGGAGCGCGGGAATGGCGGAGCAGCGGGGCTGACTATGGCTGCGGTCAGGGAGGCGGCAGGCCGAACCACCGGTCGATGGCGGCGCGCTGGGCCCGGTACTCGAGCCGCTTCTCCTCCGGCACACCCCAGAGGTAGTTGCCCTGGTACTCGAGGGTGAGCGCGAGATTGACGGCGACGCCGGCGAGCACGGCGGCGGCGAGCGGCGGTTGCAGCCAGCGGCGGAGGGTCTTGCCTCCGGCATCAAAAGCCGCGAGTGCCAGGGCGGCGGAGACGATCAGCGGCGGGCAGAAGTCACCGGTGTAACGCTGGGCCGTGGCGACCGCGGCGAACAGCAGGAGGGTCATCGGGACGGCCGCCAACCCGGTGACCGCGATCGGCATTCGCAGCGACGGGCTGGAGACGAAAGCCGCCGCGGCACCCAGCGTCGCGAGGGCGAAGAGCGCGGGCATCGAATACGGCAACGCGAGGGTGTGGTCGGGTAGGTCGATCTTGGCCTTGGGAAAATGGTAGCCTGGGGTTCGCGCCCCGAGGTAGATCCAGGGGAAGCGGGGTTCGAGGCGGACATTGGGCCGAACGAGGTAGGTGTAGAAATTGAACGGCAGGTTGGCGGTGTGCATGCTCCGGCCGTCGATCGCGGCAAGTCGGGCCGGATTGGCGTAGGGCCGGCTCAGGTAGAGCGGCGCCGGGTCGAAGACCCCGAACTTGAGGTACGCAAGGCCGTTCAGACTGACGGCGCCGGCGAAGCAGGCGCAACCGATCACGAACGCGCGGCGCAGACTGCCCGGCAGCCACACCCAGCGACCGGAGGTCCGGGCCTGAGAGCGGTGTTCCCGGAATGCGATCGCGAGGGCCACGCTTCCGAGGAGCGTGAGCGCAAACAGCCCCGTGGGAGGGCGCGAGTGGACTGACAGCACCCCGAATCCAAGGGCGCTGACCCACCACCGCGTGGACGGGGCGCGCAGGTGGCGCAGGGAGCACCAGGCCGACCACAGCGCGAACGTGATGCCGGCCAGGATGGCCTCGTGAAAGATCAGACCACGGCTCCCGAGAAAAAGGACTGTGCTGCCCCAGCCGGCGCTGACGACGAGAGCGACCACGGCAAAGCGGGAGGGCTCGGGAGGCGCGCCCGTCGCGACCGAATCGGATCCCGCGCGCAGCCGCCCGCTTTCGCGGAGCAGCAGGTAGGTCGCGAGCAGGCTGGCGACGAAGTACGCCACCATCGCCGCGCGACTGAGTTTCCCGAAGGCAACGCCGCCGAGTACAAACGGCAGGCGCAGCAGCGCCGGGGTGGGGCCGAAATAGCCGTAGAACTTGCCCTGGACCACGAACGCCTCGCCGAGGATCGCCTCCTCCGGCACATCGAGGCGCCCGGCCGCCAGGCTCGCCGCCTGATGGTCGTAGAACGATCCAAAGACCTCCGGGAAATCGAAGCGAAACGTCCCCAGGGTAACCAGCCACGCGTAGCCAATCGTGGCGATTAGCGCCGAGCCGGCGAACCAGCGATGACGGATGACGGCGCCAGCGAGGACCCGGGGAGCGAGACCGCGACGGAGGAGAAACTCCCCTCCCGCCACGAGGGCGAGGCTCAGCGCCAGCAACGTGACGACCTGGGTCGGCTGGCGCTGCAGCCAGCGCCCGAAAAGCGAGGCCCGTTGGCGCCAGCGCTCGCGGTGGTCAAAACCGAGGTTTGGGGTGCCGCGGAGGATCTGGCCGTCGGGTCCGGTAATCCGGCCCTGCAACACAGGTCCGCAGGAGGTTCCTCCGACCGGGTTTTCCGCGAAGTAGATCCGCTCCGGTTCGCGGGGGTACGAGTGGGCGACCACATCGAGGACAACCTCGCCCCCGGCGGTGACCCTCACCCGGTCCGAAGGGGATAGGCTGCCGCGGTGGACCCGGTCCAGCGCGGGCATCTCGACTTCGAGCCGGAGGCGCCGCTCGGCGGGGAGTCGCACCGCCCGGCTGGAAAGTCCCGGATGGCCCCAACTGTCGTAGGTGAAGACGACCGTCTGCTCATCGACGAACCGCACGGCGAGAAAGTCGCCGCGCCCAGGCTCGCCGGCGGCGATCAGCGGCTCCGCGCGGGGAGGCCCGCCGGGTGCCAACTCCAACTCGAGCGAGATCGGGTTTGGCAGCAGCGCAAAACGATCCCCGAGGCGCACTGCGGTCAGGGCGGCGAAGACGGCGAGGACGGCAGTGAGGCGGACCAGCAGGAAAGTGAGGCGCCGCTTCATACCCGGCCGGCCGGAACCTCCACCTCGGCGGCCCGGGCGGCGCTGTGCCGCCGCGTGGACTGCATCAGGGTGGGCAGGGTGGGCAGGGGCCGCACGACGAACAGCATCTCCGGGATGCCGATTTCCTTTTCAATCACAAAGCCGGTCTCGCGCAGGAGGCGCCGGAGGGACGAAAACGTGAAGAGCCGCGTGTGCGTGAGGTCCAGGATGCCGCGCTTGTTGTAGTTGAACTGCCCCAGGAAGAGCATCAGGCGCGTGACCAAGAATCCGACGTTCCCCGTCGAGATGACGATCTTCAGGTCGAGATTACCCTGCGCCTGGCGTCGCAGGGTGTCGCAGAACTTCTCCGGTGAGATCAGGTGCTCGATGATATCGAGGATCAGCACCACCTGGACGTCCCCGAGCGGGCGGGGCAGGGGATTGGCGTTGAGGTCGGCGACGTGAAATTCGTCGAAACTGCCGGCGGCCGAGGTCGGTTGAAACTGATCCACGCCGATGAGGCGGCAGCCGCGGGCGCGCAGCGTGGCACACAGGTGACCGGGCCCGCAGCCGAGGTCCATGACCGTGGCCCCGGCGGGAACCTCGGCGACGGCGGCGGAGTGAGTGCTGAGGAAACCGAGTTTCGGCAGGTAGTGGTCGTTGCCGGCGGCGGCCGGGGCGACGTCGAAGTTGCGCCGATAGACCAGGCCATAGTCCTGCAGACGGGCGACGGTGGAGGCGTTGACGACATCGAGCGCGTAGCGCAGGCCGTTGACCCGGCAGATTTCGTCGCCGTAGTGGGTCGGGATCGGGATCTCCAGAATGCGGGCGCGGGCGCGCAGGAACTGGATGATGATCTCCGTATCGAAGTGAAAGACGTTCGAGTTGAGATCGAACGGCAGCCGGCGCAGGAGGTCGACCGAGCACGCCTTGTAGCCGGTGTGAAACTCGCTCAGCTGGCAGCGGAGGACGCGGTTCTGATACCAGGTGAGCAGGCGGTTTCCGATCCGCTTGTAGAGGGGCATGCCGCCGCGGCGGGCCCCGCCGGGAGTGAGCATGCGCGACCCCAGGACGACGTCCGCCTCGCCGCGGGCGAGCGGGGCGAGGATCTCGGGCAGCATCTCCGGGGCGTATTGGCCGTCGCCGTGGACGAGCGCGACAAAGTCGAAGCCGTGTTCGATGGCGTAGTGGTAGCCGAGCTTCTGGTTGCCGCCGTAACCCTGGTTGGCGGGATTGGCCAGGACGGTCAGCCGGTGCCGGTAGGCGCCCGACAGACGCACGCGTTCCGAGAGCGAAAACGTCGCGTCGGAGGAACAGTCGTCGATGATCAGCACCTCCGTGTCGAAACCCGGCAACTCCGGGATGCGGCGCAGCACCTCGAGGATGGTGGTCTCGGCGTGGTAGGCGACGATGAAGACCAGGACGCGCGGCGGTCGGTCGAGGGTCATGGTGAAGAGAATCCCAGGAAATGGTCTGCGTGGTGGCGAAGGGCCAGGTAGCGCGCCCGCGTGGCATCGGGCACACCCCAGACTCCCTCTCCCTGATAGTGCAGCGTGATGGCGAAGGTGAGGAGCATTCCGGCAACGGACAGGACGGAGGCGAGCCCGAAGAGGTTGCGGCGGGCCGCCGGGACCCAGGCATCCAGTGCCGCGACACCAAAGGCACCCGTGGCAACGAGGAAGGGTACGAAGTCGCCCGTGTATCGCTGCGACACTGCGATCGCGGCCAGGAGGGCCAGCGTCATTGGGAGCACCCCCGCGACGAGGATACCGGTCGGCAGCCGGGCGGCGGGCCATCGAAACACGGCCGTCACGACCGCGAACCCCGAAAGCAAGACAAGCGCAGGCATGGCGTAAGGCAGCCCCAGGGTTTTTTCCGCCAGGTCGATGCGGCAGCCAGGAAACCCTGCCGGGTCGCAACCGTCGATGTACACATAGGGGAAGGTGGGGCGGACGAGCAGACCGGGTCGCCAGAAGTAGTTGGCCAGGCCGAAGGGCACGTTCGCGACGTGGAAATTGCGGCCCTCGGTCACCGCGAGGCGTTCGGCGTGGTACTGAACGTGGTAGCGCAACTGCGCGCCCTCAAAGGAGCGAAACTTGAGGTAACTGAGTACGTTGAAGCTGAGCACACCCCCAATCGCCAGCAGGCCGACCGCCGCAGGTAGGGGCCAGCGCAGACATTCCCTGGCAGGGAGGTTTTCCGGATCCCCGCCTGTCGTGCGGCGACCGTCCTGCCATGAGCGGACCAGCAGGGCGGCGGCCGTCAGGCCGAGGACGCCAAGGGCAAACAAGCCCGTCGGCGGGCGTGAATGGACCGACAGGACGCCGCCGGCGAGCGCGAGCAACCACCAGCGGTGCCGCGTCGGCTCCGCCAGCCAGCGCAGGCTGGCAGAGGCGCTCCACAGGGCGAAAAGCACCCCGCAAAGAATCGCCTCATGATAGATATACGCGCGGCTCCCGAGGAAAAAGAGCGTGCTGCCCAGGCCCGCTGAACCGACCAACACGACGACACTCCCGCGCCCCGGCCAGGTGGGCCTTCGGCTCAGCCACCGTGAAGCTTGGATGAGCAGAGCATAGGCGGCGATCAGCGCTCCGGCATAGTACAGCACCATGTAGAGGCGGCTGAGCCGTCCAAAGCCGAGGCCAGCGAGGGCGAACGGCAGGCGTAAGAGCGCCGGAGTGGGGCCGAAGTACCCGTAGAACTTCCCGTCATGCAAGAAAGACTCCGAGCTGAGCGCCGCCTCCGGGACGTCGAGCCGCCCGGCCAGCAGGGACGCCATTTGGTAGTCGTAGAACTGCCCGAACGACTCCGCGTCGAAAAGGCGGAAGGACGGACCCGTGATGACGGCGGAGAAGCTGGCCACGCAGACGGCCGCCGTCGCCAGGAAGGATCCGTGCGGAGCCCGCGGGTGCCCCGCGAAATCCGGGTCGGTGCGCCGCTGGAAGACGAACCTGACAAGCCGCCGCAGGAGAAACGGCAACCCCCAGCCGGCAGCGAAGGCGATGGCCACGGTGGCTGCCGCGGTTGCCGGCTGGGTCACCAACCAGTGGCGCAACCGAGTGGTCCACGGGAGGAGGGCCGTGGGGCGTCCCCGCAGTTCCTGTCCCGCGGTGGTCAGAATCGCTCCCGGGAACGGTTCGTTGGCCACGGTGCCGCCCAGGGGGTTCGTGGCGAAATAGACCTCCTCGGGCTGGCGACCGTAGTAGTGTGCGTTTGCGCTCAGGACCTCCCGGCCGTTGTATCGCCGAGGTACCGGAGGTAGAGGAGGTCGCCGGCGCCGACGGCCCCGGTGACGACGAGGGGATAACGGGAGTCAGCGGCGCCGGCGGGCGCCACGAGTTGCAGGGACACGGGCCCCGGCAGAAGTGGGTAGCTCCGATTCACCTGGGGACCGGCCAGCAGCCCCAGCGTCGCGACCGCAATCAGCCAGCGGAAGAAGGTAGCGCTCATGCCGGTGGGGCCCGCGGACCGAGGGCCCGCGGTCACCCGCGATCAAATCCCTCGGCGCGATCGACGATGAACTTCGGGCGCCCGCGCACCTCCTCGTAGATCCGGCCAATGTACTCGCCGAGGATCCCCACGCTGATCAGTTGGATGCCGCCGAGAAAGGAAATGAGGATGACCAGCGTCGGATTGCCCCAGAGGATCTGCCAGCCCATCAGCTTGTAGAACAGGTAGATTGCCATCAGGAGGAACGAGAAGCCCGAGACGACAAATCCGAGCCAGGTGCTCAGTGTCAGGGCGTAGGTCGAGAAGCAAAAGATCCCGTTGAAACCGATGCGCAGGGAGCCGAAGAACCGGTTGTAGTTGGTCTCGCCCGCGAAGCGGGCCGGACGGTCGAATGGGATGATTGCCTGGCGAAAGCCCACGACCGCCACCATCCCGCGCAGGAAGCCATGACTCTCCTTCAGCCGCACCACCTCGGCGACCACGCGCCGCGACATCAGGCGGAAATCGCCCGTGTTGGGCGGAATGCGCACGTCGGCGATCTTGTTGATCACCTTGTAGCCGGTCGCGGCGACCGCCTTCTTGATCCACGGCTCCCCGGTGCGGGCCCGCCGCTGGGGGAGCACGACGTCGTACCCCTCGCGCCACTTCGCGACCATCTGGCCCAGCAGTTCGGGAGGGTCCTGCAGATCGACGTCCATCACCACGACGGCCTCGCCGCGCGAGTACTGCAGGCCGGCCAGCGTGGCCATGGGCTGGCCGAAGCGGCGGGAGAACTTCAGCAGCTTGATCCGCTCATCGGCCGCGCGGTGCTCCAAGATGACCTCCTCGGTGCGATCCGGCGAGGGATCCAGCGAGAAGATGATTTCGTAGTCCTCGGTGATCCCGGAAAGGATCGGACGCAGCCGCCGGAGGAACTCGGAAAGGTTACGTTCCTCCTTGTAGACCGGGACAACGATGCTGAGGAGCATGGCGGAAGACGGCAGAAAGCAGAATTGGCCGAAAGAAGAAACCCAGAAAAGGCCGGCCCCTACCAGCGCACCCCAAGGGCGAGCAGGCGGGAGGTCAGCGCCCCGCGGAACCGCGTGCGCCGGGCATGGCGCTCGATCGTGGCGAAGTCGTCCTGGCGTTCGCCGTGGAAGCGGGCGCGGATGCGGCGCATTTCCTCCGCGCCGGTCGTGTGGATGGCCTGGGAGGTCTTCTGCTCGGCGTGGACCCGAAACGCCCCGAGGAAGTACGGCACCCGCACCAGCCGGCAGCCGGCCTGCTGGAACCGGGCGAGCAGGTCCCAGTCGAGGGCAAACTGGTAGGTGGGATCGATGCCACCGGCGCGATCCCAGGCCCGCCGGCGCCAGAAGAGGGTCTCCTGCGGGACGTAGTCGATCCACTCCAGGGTGGCCGGTTCGTGCGGCGGCATGATCCAGCGCCCGACATCACGATCGGCTTCGTCGATGATGATGCGGTGGCCGTAGATCGCGTCGACCTCCGGGTGCGCGGCGAAATATTCGCCGACGAACCGCAGCGCGCCCGGGGCGAGCAGGTCGTCGGAGTTCAGCCAGGCCATGACGTCGTCGGGCCCGAGATCGGCGGTCAGGTGCGCGAAACCGCGATGGATGGCGTCGGCCTGGCCGCGATCGGGCACGGACTCCCAGTGTCGGAGGCGGGAGGCGTGGCGGGCGATGATTTCCGGACTCCGATCCTTCGAGGCGCCGTCCTGCACGACGTAAAGGAGGCGCGGATACGACTGTTCCAGCACGCTGCGCAGGGTCCGCTCGAGGAAGGCCTCCTGGCCGTAGCTCGGGGTGACGACGGCGATCTGCGGGAGCGTCGCGTCCGGCCGGGACGGCCCGGGCAGGCGGCGATCCCAGGCGAGGGGGCGCGGGGCGTAGTGACGGAGCACGCCGATCTGCATCCAGTGCTTCTCCACCACCACGTGGAAGAGCCACCGGGAGAGCGGGACGGAAACCTGCTCGCGCCAGCGCCGGGCGAGGGCGAGGACAAAGAGCCGCAGCCGGGCGCCCGCGCTCGTGCCTTCCGCGGTCAGCCGGGCGATCACGGCGTCACGCTGTTCCAGGCCCTCGCGCAGCGCCTGGATCACCCGTTCCTTTTCCGCCAGGAGGCGGCCGTAGTGCTTGGCATTTTCGAGATCGTGCAGGCCGTTGGCGCGGTTGGCGGTGGTCTTCCTCAGGTCGGCGAGTTCCGCCTCGCGCTGCTGCGCAATGGCCTCGAGATTGCGGATGTGGACGAGCTGGTCCGCGAGGGCCTGCGCGGACTTCCGGGAGTCTTCCGGCAGGGCGGCCAGGGCCTTCTGCCAGACGGCGCGTTCGGCCTTGAGCGCGTTGTTCTCGGCCTGGAAGTTCTTCACGTGGCCGTCGAGGATGTAGATGGTCTGCAGTCGCTCGTCGCAGGCGGCCTTGAGCGCGGCGATCTCCTGCTCCTTGCCGAGGATGGCGGCGTCCTTCTCCCGATCCAGGGCCGTGAGTTCCTCGAGTTTGTGCTGGCGCGCCAGGTGGCCGGCGGCCTGGTCGCGCGCGCGGGCGGCGGCGCGAGCGATGAAGCCGGTGGTCACCGGATCCAGGTGCGCGAGGGGCTGCACCATGAAGTCGCCGCCGGCGATCGCGTGGTCCACCGCGGCGGTCACCGCGGACACCGACACCAGACCCAGGCACGGGGCGTCGCCAAACGCGCAGTCCCAGCCGCAGCCGAAACAGGGCAACGGGTGAACGACCGCCGCACCGCGGCGGGCGGCGGGAAGGAAGCGCGGCCAGGTGCCGCCGCCGAACACCCCCACCACCGGCACCTCCACCGCGGCGGCCAGGTGCATCGCACCGGTGTCGTTGCCGACGTACACCGCCGCTCCGCCGAGCAGGCCGGCGAGCTGCGGCAATTCTCCCTCCTGGCCGAGCCACGTCGCGGCCGCGCCCTCGACGGTGGCGAGATGGTCGCGCTCGGAGTCGTGCCCGACGAGCAGGGTGGGCAGCCCGTGGCGATCACGGAGGTGGGCAATGACGGCCGAGAAGTTTGCGGCCGGCCAGGTCTTGATCCGGACGTTGGCGAATCCCGCGGCGGCGCATACGGCGTATCGGCCCCGCGACAGACCCAGGCGGGCCAGGAGGGCCTCGGCTCCCGCAGAGGTCGGCTCCAGGCGCGGCGGAGTCGCGGGTACGTCGCGTCCGACCAGGGCGGAGACCAGGCGGAAGTTGCGGCGCCAGTCCGCTTCGTCGGAGGCGACCTCAATCGTCTCCGCAAAGGCGGCGGCGGCATCGATGCCCAGTTGCAGCCGCAGCTGCGTGCCGAAAAACTCGTCCGTGGCGCCACCGCCCAGGGCCACGCGGCGTGCGGTTGGCGACCCGGCGGCCAAGGCGGACTCGAGCCAGTTGCGCCGGGCTGTCGCCGCGGCAATCACCTCGGGGCCGAGTTCCGCGACCCGCGCGCGAAGGCGGGCCAGCTCCGCCGGATCGTCCGACGGGCTCTGGTGGAAGGGATTCAGAGTTGTGGTTTCCCAGTGCACCTGCGGGGCCAGCAGGGGTCCGAGGCTGGCGAATGCCGGACGAATCAGGACGTGCAGCCGGGTGTCCGGCCACGCGGCCGCGAGCGCGCGGAGCGCCGGGGCGAAAAGCACCAGGTCGCCGAGCGTGTCGACCTTCAGGATCAGGGCGGCGCGGGGCGCGTTCATTCGGAGGCCGGTTGCAGTTCGGCGGAGACCAGGCGCGCGGCGCGTCGCCGCTGATCGGGGGCGGGAAGGGGGAAATCGTCGCCGGCGGAGAGGGTCACGGTCTGCAACCGCGAGGAGGCCGGCACCGGCAGCAGGATGCGGGAATACGAACCGGGCGGCAGGGTCTCCTCCCGGGAGGCGCCTGTCGCCGGGAGTGCGACGGTGAGCCGCCCGGCGCCCTTGCCGCTCCAGTCGGGGTATTCGACCTTGAGCGCCAGCACGCGTTTGCCCCCGGCCGGAAGCTCGATGGTGGCCGTTCGGGCCATCCAGCCGTCCTGGTCAATGCCCGAGGCGGGCAGGCGGGCGCCGCCGGGCGTACCGAAATCGAAGGTGTGGGTCGGCAGCGCCGGGAGGACATCAATCAGCTCCAGCTTGCCCCCGGCGGGGCGGGCATCGTCGCCCGGCAGGCGGCCATGGTGGAGAAAGTGGAGGCGCAGGCGCGTGGTCGGGGCCGCGGCCGGGACCGGCAGTAGCCAGTCGAAGGCGCCCTGCGCCGTCGGAAGCGTGAACTCCTGGTCACCGACCCGCGCGATCAGCGTGCCACCGAGGGACGGGATGCCCGCAAGTTCCGGGACGAAGCCCCGGACGCGGACGATTCCGGAGGCCGGCGCGCCAGCGAGGACGAATTCACTTTCCGGAGACAACCAGCCGTCTTCGTAGATGCCAGAGTACTCCAGGCCCCGGGCAAAGACGAGATCCTGGGGAAAACGCTGGAGCCGGGCGGGCCGTTCGAGCGCGGCCACTTCCGCGGCGGAGAGTGCGGAGATGTCGCGCCCATAGGCGACGAGCTTCCGGGAATCGAGGGGCACCTTGGTGTTGTACAGGGCCTGCAGTCCCGAGCGGCGCGGCAGGAACTGGGTCGGCGTCTCGTTGAAGTCGATCGCGATGTAGGCGGCGCCGTCCCGCACGACGGGCCGGATCGGGCCAACGATGCGGTTGACCGCGCCGTTCCCGGGAAACGCCAGCGGCACATCCGTGGCGCCGAGAATGCGCGAACCCGGGGACCAGCCGGTGTGACCTTCGCCCATGAAGGTCTTCGAGGCGCAGAGGCGAAGGTAGAACTCGGTGTCGGGCCGCTCGACGCGGAGCAGAAGGAATCGCCCCATGCCGGTGATGTCCTGTCGCCGGGTGTAGGGATCGGCCTCCTGCTGGTAGATCGCGATGCGGTTGCGGTCGCCGAGGTAGTAATGGTTGCCACGGCCCGTATGCATGAAGACGAGGTGGTTGCGCTTGCTCCCGGCCGGGGCGGTCTTGAAGAAGCCCGTCGCGGGGGTCTCCGGCGGCACGTGGAGCTTGTTGAATAGGCCGAGCGACTCGTCGAGCGTGAGGTACGCATCCGTCTTCCCCTCGCGGCCGAATTCGAGCGCCGGGGCGCTGAAGGTGGTGTCGAAGAGGTTGTGGGTGCGCACGGTCGCCGTGTCGCGATCGGCCAGCATGCGCCGCGTGCGCATGAGATCGTCGAAGCGCGGGTGGAAGCGGATGAGGGTGTCGCCCAGGCGCTCGAATTCGATCGGTGCGATTTGCTGGTAGTAGTCGCGCGAGAGGTAGCGCAGGTCCGTGCCGCGGAGTTCGAAGGCGGCGACCTTGGCGGCGACGAGGTTGTTGATGTCGCAGAGCAGCCGCGTGCCGGGGGCCACGGGTGGGACGCGCGTGCCCAGCGCCGAGGCGTTCTTGGCCTCGGTGAGGCCGCCGGCCTTTTCGCCCTGCGAGACGCCGGTGTAGTGCAGGGCCGTCGGAGCACAGCACACCGCCGCCAGCACGACCGCGGCCGGGGCGGTGAAGCGGGACCACGGCAGCCGGAGGAGGAGGGCGGCCAGCGCGGCCGCCAGGGCCGGCTGCATGAACATCGCGTTCTTGTAGAGGCCGAAATCGTTGCCGGACGTCATCAGCTTCAGCGCGAGCGCGGCCTGCACGACGAGCAGCACCCCGACCGGCACGCCGCGGAGTCCTTCCCGGATGGCGTGGAACAGCGCAGCGGCGAGCGCGACGGCGCCGGCGAGAATCGCCAGCGAAGTGTACGGCTCCGGGTAGTTGACCGAGAGCGGCATCAAGCCGAAGAGGTTGGCGAGCCCCGTCGGAATCATGAAGTAGGGAAAGAGGGACAACGAGAGATCCACACTCCGGAATCCCTGGCCCATCTGCAGCAGGATCGTGAAGACGTAGGACAGGAGGTTGTGTCGCAGGAGGAGGATGACCCCGACGATGCCGTAAAGAAAGAGGCTCAGGCGGACGACGGGCCACGAGCGGGCCCGGATCGACTCCAGCGCCGTGCAGACGACTGCGGCGAGCACGGCGAAGGCGGTCACTTCGGGATAGAAGATCGCCAGGCCGGAGCCGAGGAGGGAGAGCGTGGCGATCGCCGGGAACAACCGCCGGCGCTGGGCCGGCAGGCGCGAAGTGAGGATCGCCGTTGCGGCCAGCAACAGCCCGACGCCGCCCACCTGCGCAATCAGCTGGTAGAGGGTCCCGAGCATGAACAGGGGGCTGATTGCCAGCAGGGCCATGGCGAACAGGGCCCGGCGCCGCCAGCGGCCGCGGTGCAGCACCAGGGCCGCGGTCGCCGAGAGTTGAATCACCCCGAGCCCGAGGATCACCGGCATGAAAATGTGGAGCGACTTGATGCCGGTCAGGGAGGAGTACCACGCAATCGTCAGCTCGCTGCCGAACCGCATCAGGCCCGGCACGTGCATGAACCAGTAGTACTGCGTGATGTCCCGCCCGGCCAGCTCCTCAAGCTGAGGCGCGCGCCAGAACCCGAAGTCCTTGAAGCGTTCCGCCGCCAGGCAGTAGTTGACGAAGTCGTCGTTGACGTAACTGAGCCAGTCGAAGTTGAACCGAAAGTGGGGCCACCCCGTCCAGAGCAGGGAGCAGATCGCGACCACGACAAACGGTCGCAAGGCCCGCCCCGGGAAGAGCGGGCGACGCCAGCGGAAAACCGCGCCCGCAGCGACCAGGAGAACCAGCGTCAGCGGCCAGGCCAACGTGCGGACGGGAAGGCCCGCCTGGTTCAGCGTCATGGTGCCGAGGAGGACGACGGCCAGTCCCACCGCCGGCGCCAGCAGCCAGGTCCGCAACACACCGCCCTGCCACGCCAACGCCGCCAGCGTCGCGCGCCCGACAAAGGCGAGCAACCCGACGAAGACGAAGGAAAGCGCAAGGGCCGGCATGAATTGGCCAGTGTGGCCGGGTTGACCGCCGGAATCCGAGAAAATTTTGCGATGGGGAATCGGGCGAAGTCACCCCCGGCCCCGGCGGGCCGCCCGTCGACCTTCGGGAAGGTCCCGCTCCCGATTGCCGCGGCCTAGCCCTGGCGGGCGGCCTCGAGAAACGCGGCGCACGCGGCCGATGCCTCTTCGGCGAGGTCGCGGGGAGCGGACAAAGGGGTGGCTGCGGCGAGGGCCTGCGTGATTTCGATGGTGTCGGCTTCCGGGCGAACCGCCGGTGCCCCCAGGACGTCCGCCGCGGAAGCGAGTTTCTCGTTGGTCGACAGTACGACGACCCGGGAGCCGGCCCAGGCGCCGGCGAGTGCGGCGTGGTAGCGGGAGGTGACCAGCCACGCGGCGCTAGGCCAGCGACCCATGACTTCGGGCAGTGGGGCCCCGGCAACCTCCGGCGCCACCAGGCGCCATTGGACGCCGACGGCAGGTGGCAGGCTGGCAAACAGGGCCCGCTCAGCCCCCGGCAAGTCGCGGGATTCCTGCGCCAGCCACACCCGATCGGTCACTGGCAGGCGTCCCAGCACGCCGAGCCACGGGTCACGCCCGGCCCATTCCTGATAGTCGAAGTTGGCCACCAGCGCGACGCGCCCGGGCACGGCCGCCGGCGGCGGACAGTCGCGGAAGAAGACGTGGGCCAGATCCGCCGCCGCACGGACGGGCGTCGCGGGACACAGGTCCCGCAGGTGGTCGGCCGATCGGGCGTCCCGGGTCCAGATGCCGGCGGCGGTTTCCCCGATCCGGCGAACCTCTGGAACCGCCAACTCGGCCCGGTTCTGCACGCCGACGCCGAGAAAGAACATCCGCTTGCCCCGGCGCGTGCACTCTGCGGCGTCGCCCGCAAGATGATCGATGAACCAGCGCGAGAGGGCGCTCTGGAACGGCGAGCCACCCAGCCCGAGCCACACGTCGCAGGCGGCAATGGCCTCCTGCCGGGAGGCGTCGTCGTACGGCCGCCAGTCGATCACCGGGAAGCGCTGCCGCAGCGGGGCGAGTTCAAACGGAACGCAGCAGGTGAACGAGGCCTCCGGCGCCAGGGTGCGCAGGGCGGACAGAAACCCCGCCAGCATGAAGTCGTCGCCGAGGTTGCCAGCGCCGTAGAAGTGGTGGCCGAGGTGGATGCGCACGCCGACCGTGAACCGCGCCTGGCCTCAATAGGCGAGGCTCATTTTGACATGCAGGCGGTGGTGCGGCGCGCCGGGAGTCTCGATTTGCTCCAACTGGCGCCCGTAATCCGCCGTGGCGGAAAAGTAGCTGCCCACGGAACATCGCAGACCGAGTCCGACGCTGGAGAGGTAGGCTGCCTTGGTTTCACCAATCAGCGGGTGTTTGATGATCGTGCGCCCATAGTCCCAGAAGAAGGCACCCACCAGATCCATCCGGGGAAGCTTCTTGCCCAGGGGAATGGCGGGGAGCGCGCGCTGGACCTCATGGGAGAACACAAAACCACTGTCGCCGCTCAGGACGCGCTCTTCGTAACCACGCACCGTGTTCAGCCCACCGGCCGAAAACTGTTCACTGGGCACGAGGTTGGTTCCGGCCAACTGGGTGGAGAGCCGCGCGATCGAACTGAGCCCGGGGGCGAGAAACGTCACCCGCTGGGCCCACGCCTGACCGTACAGGTAGCGGGATCGTGCCCCGAAGCGCGACTTGCCGAGGGTCTCGTCCGTATTGCGCGAATTGAGATCGCCCGGGCTGCCGATCAGGGTGGCGGAAACCACCCACCGCCCCCGCTGGTCCGGTCGGACGGCGGACGCCGAAAGGCTGGCGGAGAACAAGTCGTTCATCGAGAAGTCGGCGAACTGGCCACCAAACTCCAGATTGTTGTTCGTCTGCTTGAAGGAGAGACCCGCGGTGACCTCACCCTCCCACTGCTTCAGGCGCGTTGGGATGACGTACTTCACGTCGGCGTTCACGCTCTTGCCCAGTTGGGTGAAAAGGCCGGAGAAGAAGGTGGGGTTCACCTTGGCGCTCGAGGCGGAGACCGTGAGAATATGGCGCCAAGGCAGCGGGGCCCGATAGTCGAAGGCATGGACCCGCAGCAGCTTGGTCGAGTGCGACATGGCCTGCTGGTAGGACACCTGGTGATCGAGCCCCCAGAGATTGCCATAGGTGACGGTGCCCGAGTAGCGGTCCAGGCCGAGGATCTCGTTGCCGGTGTTTTCGTAGCCGGCGGTGAAGCGCAGGGGGAATCGTTCCTGGACGGCGAAGAAGAGATCCGCCTCGCCGGTGTCGGCCACGGGTTCGACGTGCAGTTTGACCCGGCGGAACTGGTTGCCGTTGGTCCAGGCGAGCGACTGATCGAGCTCCGCGACCTGCACCAATCCGCCGCGCTCGATGCGCAGCTTCTCGCGCAGGAGGGACTCGCTGAACCAGCGGTTGCCCTCAATCTTGATGTTGCGGACCTTGCCGGGAAGGACGGCCACCCGCAGGGCGCCTTCGCCGATGTTTTGCGGGGGGATGATCGCGGTGGCGATGGCGTAGCCGCTCGAACGCATGAACACTTCCACCACCTGGGCCACGGCCGCGAGCAGTCTCTCGGTAATCGGTTTGTTTTCCCCTGACTTCAAGCGCCGCAGCAGTTCCACCTGGTCGATCTTTCCCAGCTTGGGCGAAACGATGAGGAAGCCGCCATCCGGCACGTGGGAAAGCGCCTGGGCGGCTTCAACCGTGTCGGCGATCAGGATCTGGCGCAGCAGATTCGCCTTCTCCGGCGGGGCGGGCGTGGCCTCGGCGGCGCGCAGCCACGCTCCGGCGACGAGCAGGCAGGCCAGCAGACGGACGGCAGGCGGGAAACAGCGGTTCATCATCAAGGTAAGGCGAGACCTGTGGGAGGGATGAAAGTTCAAAGCAATCCCAGAAAAGGGTCCGGGGCGACGGAGCGCGATGGGACCGGGCGGCACACGACCGCGCGGGTGCGGTCCGAAAAAAACGCCCGGACCCTGCAACGATTTTTCGCTCGGCAAGTCTGGTCTCCTCTTCCAACAACCTGCATTCCCGTGCATTTTCCGACGCCCTCTCACTCGTTCCTTGAACTTCCGGTTTCCCGCCCGTGCGGGGGAGGTGCGCCATGCGCCTGAGCCATGAAAGTCCCCGGGTGCGGTGGCTGGCCCTGGTCAGCGTGTGGGTGATCGTTGCGACCGTGGCTTTGCTGCACTCGCAGACGGTGCGAGGGTACCTTGGAGTCGTCGGGCAGCTCGGACTCCGGGGGGCCGAAGCTCCATCGACGCCAATGAAGCAGGCGTTTCCGGCGTTCGCCGCGGATGCGCAGACGTGGGTCCGCCATGCGCTGTCCCTCGTGGAAGGCGAGCAGGTGCGGCTGCGCTACACCCACATCGACAATGCTCCGAACGGACGAGAGGTGCATTGGAATTCGGCCTGGGCCTGGACCATCGCCCTCGGAGGATACATCGAGCATTGGGTGACCGGGGCCCCGCTGCCCCAGGCGATCGAGCGGGTGATTGTCTGGCTCAATGCCATCGCCCTCCTGATCTTGACAATCCTCATTTCGAGTTGGGTTTCGCGGCGGGCGGGCGCGCTGGCCGGCGTGATCCTGGCGGTATCCATCATCGGTCATCCCCGCGTCTACGAGGGCTTTTTCCCAGGGTATGTTGACCACCATGGGCTGTTGACCCTGGCGGCGCTCGCCGTCCCAAGGAGGGCAACCGCTTGCTTCCTACGACCCCGGAAATGGCGCGGAGCGCAGCCGCGTTCTCCGCGATTTGCGGGGCCTGTGGCATGTGGGTGAGCGCGGCGTCCGCGATTGCGCCGATTGCCATCACCGGTGCCTCCGGGGTCGCCGCCCTGTTGCTGTGGGGCCGTCGGGCACGGCGCGAGGGATTCGAATTTGATGCGGAAGTCTGGCGCGTCTGGGGAAGGGTGGGGGCGGGAGCGAGTTTTCTCTTCTATCTGATCGAGTACTTCCCCAACCACCTCGGTCTCCGGATGGAGGCGAACAACCCGTTCTTCTCCCTCGCTTGGTTCGGCGCCGGGGAGATTATCGCCCAGATTGGGGAACGCTGGCTGGACCGCCGCTGGGATGCGGGGCGGCCCAAGAACCGCCGCCTCGGCCTGGCCTTCGCCGCCGTCGCCGTGGCTCCCCTGATCATCGTGATTGGAGGAACGCGGGTCTTTGTGGTGTCGGATCCTTTCCTCTCCCAGTTGCACAAAGAGCACATTCAGGAGTTCCTCTCCTTGTGGCTCACCGTGCGGGGCCTGGGCTGGGGTGCGATCTTCTCCCTTCTGGTGCTGGAAAACATCCCGTTGCTGGTGGGGATTGGGTTTGTGGCCTTCCGTCTCGGGCAAACCCCCTTGGTGCTCGGATTTGCCGCCATCGGAGCGGTTCTCTCCACGGGAATGGCGTGGATCCAGGCTCGCTGGCTGCTCAACGCGAGCGGGTTCCAGGTCGCCCTGGGTCTGGTGCTCGTGACCATTTTCACCCTCAACCTCCGTCCGGCCCTGCGATGGGCGGTGGGTCTCGTCGCGGTCTGCCTGACCTATGGCCACTACCCGCTAAACCGTATCCGCGAGGGTCGGGCCGAAGTCGCCGCTCGTCGAGTCGGCCCCAAGGACGCCAATTCCGCCCTCTTCCGCGACATCGCCCAGGTCATCCGCGCCTCCCAGCCCGAGGGCGAGATCGTCCTGCTCACCAGCCCGAACAGTTCGACCGGGGTGGGCTATTACGGCCGATTCAAGACCCTGGGCACGCTGTACTGGGAGAACAACGACGGTCTGAAGGCGGCGGCGGCGCTGCTTTCCGCCAGGTCCGAGGCGGAGGCCGCCGAGTTGATCCGCGCCCACAAGGTGACCCACATCGCGATGATCTCCGAGGAGAACTTCGTGGAGCCCTACTTCCGGCTCTTCCGGCCGGACGCCAAGGCTGAGGAGTTCAAGAAGTGCTTCGGGCACCAGCTCTTGTTTGACCGGGTCATTCCTCCCTGGCTGCAGATGATTCCGTACAATCCCCCGGAGGACCTGAAGGCGCTCAATGTCAGCGCGCTCCTTTTCAAGGTCGCCTTCAACCAGACTCCGGCCGATGCGCTTTACCATATCGCCCTCGCCAAGGTCGCCATGGGTTCCCTTCCGGAGGCGGAGCGCGATTTCGACACTTTGATCAAAGGCTCTCCGGATTCGTACCAGCCCTATTTGCGGAAAGGGGAGCTCCTCCTGCTGCGGCGCGAATTCGCCGCCGCCACCGATTTCACCCTTCACGGCATTCGACTGGCCCCGCCGGAAACCCGGCTGAACATGTACGCTAATGCCGGGAGCACGCTTTTCCGGAGCAAGCAGCATGCCCAGGCGGTGCGGGTCTATGAGACCGCGCTCGCTGAAACCGCCAACGCCCAGATCGCCGCTTTTCTCGCTTATGTCCTCGCCACTTCTTCCGACGACAACGTCCGAAACGGCGCCCGGGCGCTGGCGCTGGCGGAGCAAGCGCTGAAGGTCGACCCCAATTCACCCACCGCGTTGAATTCCTGTGCCGCTGCACTCGCGGAGAACGGCCGCTTCCCCGAGGCGGCGGCGATGGCGGAGCGGGCCGCTACTGTCGCCCGGGCGGCGAATGACGCTGGCGCTTTGCGGGTGTCCGAAACCCGGGTGGCCGCGTTCCGCGCGGGCCAAAAGCTCCGCGAATAGGGGACGTGGGCGGGAAGAGTCCGGCCGCCTACGGCCGGGCCTTCCGCTGGTAAATCTCGAGCCCCATCGAACCCGGGGCGAAGGGATCTCCCCCTGCCTGGGCTACCTTCTCGCAGTTTGCCACCACCCAATCGACAATGGCCTTTCCGGTCGCCGGATCGGCTCCGTAACGCGCAAACCCCAGTTCCTCCAGATTCGGCCGGGAGACGAGCACGACCGTATCGGGTGGCCGGGCGGCAAGTTCAGTCGCCACATCGGCTCCATTCAACCGGAGGGTGGCCGGCAGAAGGTCGGCGATGCGCAGGGGGTGGCGCCGACGCGTCCAAAAGTTGAGGGAGAGGCCCTCTGGCACAACCAGCAGCGTCGAGTTGGCCGGTGTGTTGGCCGAGATGAACTGCCGAGCCTGCTCCCACCATTGCGGCAGGGGGTAGTCCGCCGGCCCATAACTCAGGATGCGATCCGCGCCTTCGCCGATCGAGGTCTGCTTGGCCTGGTAGAAGCGGCGCGACCTCTCCACCAACTGTGCTGCGCCGCCCCCGATGAAGATGACGACTGCGGCCAACATCCCGACGCGGACGATGCGGTCGGTCGCGGCGCAGGTCACCCCTCCACAAGTTACCCAGGCGCACAGCGCGGTACCGGCCAGCATCGCCTGGAAGAACCCGTAGTGGCTCACGGTCGGATCGAACGCCATGCGCGCGAGCATTGCGCCTCCGGCAAGGAAGAGGAGCAGTTGGTTCCACTGGCGCTGGTTCGGTTGCCCGCTTTGCCGGCGGGTTGCGCGCATCTGCCAGACCAGGATTCCGAGGGCGGTTGCCAGCAACGCAGGGAACGCCGAGGCGCAGAACAGCCAGTTGACCTGAGAAGTGCTCCACCACGCTCCGACCGCGAGAGTCCCCGCGAGAATTCCTCTGACTCCGCGGTTGCCGATTGCCGCCACACCCCGTCCGGTCAGGAAAACCAGGAGTAACACCACGAGCACCATCACTCCGTTGCGACCGACGAACTGCAGGTTGAAGGCGAGGTTGTCCGCTCCGAGGAAGCGCAGCACGTGGGCGCTCTGTGAGTAGTCTGCGAGAAGCAACGGGGCGACCAAGGCATTCATCGCCAGCTTTAGCGCTTCCCGCGGAGGAAGGGCGGTGCAAGCCGCAGCCGTGGCGAGCGCCATGACCGCGGCAAACCCGAGGACCTGAGCCCCCGCGGCACGCCACCAGTGGATCGAGCGACTTGCCTGCAATTGGGTCCGGATAAGCCATGCCAATCCCAGCACCCCGGCCGTCAGCACGTACTCGCTCTTGGTAAGGCTGCACAGCCCCACCCAGACGCCGCATACGAGGGCGTCCTGCCCCGGAGCGACTGTAGGCGGTCCCTTTCCGAGCCACACAAGAAACCCGAGGAGTAGCACCATGCCATGGGTCGCCTCGTGCGAGTAAGGCAGGGCGTAAGTGTAGTTGTTGATGCCCGCGTAATGGGCGAACCCGAAAACCGCGACGGCGAACAAGGTGGCGATGGTGGCTGACAGGAAACCGAACCCTCGCCGGAGAACAGTATGCAGGTTCAGGCACAGGAGGGTGAACAGGGCGAGGTTGGCCACGACCAGCGTTCGGGTAGATGCGCCAAACAAGGCGAACAGCCCGGCGTTCAGGTATACGGACAGGGGTCCATAGGGATGGAGATAGTCTCGTCCCAGATGTTCACCGGCCAAGACGCGCCACGGAAGGTACAGCTCGCGACCGAAGTCGATTTGGGGGTCGTTCCACCGCAACCACGTCTCCCACCCAAGCCAGGCCCCCAGTCCGGCGACCGCCACCACGCTCGCAATACGTGCGGCTGTGGGCCAGTATGCCTTACCTGTCATCAGTTTAAGGGAGATGGAGTTGCGCATGAACCAACGATGCTGGCAGCAGCCGTTCGGGCGGTGGAGGACCGTCTCGGACCTTTGCCGCTTACGTCCCTGTCATGCCCGAAGGATGCCCGGTGCCAACCTGACAGACGATTCAGGAGGAGTCCGGATATCAGAGATGATCCCGGATTCCGCCATTTCGACTTGGTTTCGTCTGCTCTGACCAGTGCCGCCGCAGACGAATGAGACAGCACCTGATATGACCGCCACGTTGAAGTCGACCTCCTCCATGAGCCTGAACGCGGCGGTCGGGTCGACGCCCTCGGCTTCAACCAAATCGTCAGAGAACAAACCGAAAGGGACCCCTGCTCGCCCAAAGCCCGGCCATTAAGAATGCGATAGCAAACCTCCCGGTCATCTGTACCGGAGCGGGAACTCCCCGAAACCGTTGGGGATGTATCCCCAGAAATTGACCGAAATTTCTCTTGCCAGTCCAACTTCCCAAACGTTCAGCTACGGGCTGTTAGGCGTAATCTAGTCACAAACTGCTTATCCATACCTATGAAACTAGCATCCCGAAATCGGCTATCACTTCGCAAGTTGTTCACTGCGATGATGGCCGTCGGACCCCTCGCGGTCCTTCCGAGTCCGGTGTGGGCCGTGCTGCCCACGTCGAGCTCGTTCACAGTGACGAATGGAACGGCGACGCTGTCGCCCTCAGGCAATACTGTGAACATCAATTTCAGCGACAAGACGATCCTGACGTGGGGCACCACGACGGGTACCGTGGCGGCGCCGCATCGCGGCATCGCTGATGGCACGAGCATCACGAACTTCATCGTCGATGCGGGTGACACCTGGAACTTCGCCAGCGCTGGCTCCATCCTCAACAAGGTCGTTGCCGGTAACAACGCGACGAATGCCGGCCTCGCTGCCGGTCCCGCGGCTGCCGGTATCATCAACGGCCAGCTCCTCGGTTCGAACGCCAAGGTGTATGTGCTCGGCAATGGCGGCATCGTCGTTGGTAACGGCGCCCAGCTCAACACCCAGAGCCTCATCCTCAGCACGCTGACGGAAGGCTCCGATGGCACGTTCATCACCCTCGGCGACCTCCTCTATAATGGCGCCTCCACGGGTGCGATTACCATCGGCACCATCACCTCGGGCGGCAACCTCCGCGCGACGGCCGGCACGGTCTCCATGGCCGGCGGCACCATCGCGGGCGATCTCGTCCTGAAGTCCATCACTTCCGGTTCCGCGATTGCGATGGCCACGGGTGCTGCGACCACGGTCGGCGGCAACCTGAGCATCACCACCACGGACGGCGCGGTCACCCAGGGCGCGAACGCCCTCACGGTCGGCGCCCTCACCACCGGCACGCAGGATGTCATCCTCAGCACCGGCACGGCCTCGGCTTCGCTCAACAACGTCGGCAACGACTTCGAGCGCGTCCTCGCCACCACGAGTGGCACCGGCTCCGTGACCATCCGTGACGCCAACATCGTCACCCTCGGAACCTCCTCCATTGGCGGCGACCTCGACGTCAAGGTCGGCGGCAAGACCAACACCACGGGCATCGCGACTGACGGTGCGGTGACGGTCGGCGGTAGCGTCTGGCTGGATACCGCCACCTCCTCCAACAGCGCGATCAGCTTCGCCAACAACTCCGCCGTCGGCACTGCCGGCACGGGCGGCTACCTGACCGCGCAGACCGCGGGCGGCAACCTCACGGTCAACGTCGTGGGCAACCTGACCCTCGGCAACGTGACGACCAACGCCACCGCCTCCCAGTTGGTGAGCGCTGTGAATACCAATGGCGCTGCCTGGACGGCTCCGACTGTTACTGGTTCCACGGTTACCGCTGGTGCCGTGACCGCCGTGACCGTTGGTGGCGCGGGCCTGAACTCCCCGATCTATACGGGTAATCTGTCCCTGACCATCTCCTCCCCGGTTGCTTCCGTGACCTCTCCGGCTCTCGCCGCTGGCGCGCTGCCCTTGGGCGCGGTTGCGGTTCCGGTCGCGACGCAGGGTAGCGGCTACGGCGCGGTCCCGACGGTGACGATCGTCGGTGGCGGCGGCACGGGTGCCACGGCTACGGCCACCCTCACCGGTGACCAAGTGACGGGCATCACGATCACGGCTGGCGGTTCGGGTTACACGACCCTGCCGACCATCATTATTGATCCGCCGGTCGCCGGCGCGGCCCAGGCTCAGGCGCGCATCGTGCGCGACGGCACCACCGGGCTGCTCAGCACCGTGGAAATCACCAATGCGGGTGTTGGCTACGGCACCCTCACCACGGCGATGATCGGACTCCCCGCCATCAGCACGGCGAACAATTTCTCCGCGCAGGGCAACATCTCCGTGACCGCCTCGGGCGCGATCAGCACCGCGGCCTCGGGTCTCTCGGTGAATAGCGCCAACGGCATCCGCTCCAGCGCGAACGTTGCGACGATGAACGCCACGGCCGTCACGGTCGGCGCGCCCATCACGGTCACCGGCAACAACGGTGTGTCCATCCGCTCCAACGCGGGCGACATTACGGTCGGCGGCGTCATCACTGCCAACCGCATCACCGCCAATGCGACGGGCAACATCACGGGCAATGCGACGGGCAACATCACGACCAACGGTCGGGTGCAGGATACCTCCAGCCTCCTCGCTACCGGCAGCATCACGCTCGACAACACCGCCTATAACTTGGGCACCGGCAATGCGACCGTTGGTCAGCAGCTCACGATCAACGCGACCAACGCTTCGATCCGTTCCAACAACGGCATCACCCTGTTCACCTCCAATGTGACGGGTAACCTCTCGCTCCGGGCCGAGCCCGTGGCGGGTGGCGGCACGCGCGCGATCTTCGTCGGTCGCAACAACGGTGCGGATGCCGGCTCCGGCATCATCGTCGGTGGCAACCTGAACCTGACCACCGGTGGCACGGGTGGCATCACCCAGAACCCCGACACCAAGGTCGAGGTCTTTGGCGCGCTGAACCTCCAGACGGGCTGGAACAACAAGGACACCACGCCGGCCAATGCCTACCTCGCCGGTGGCGCCATCGTCCTCGACGCCGCCAGCGTCCCGGGTGCCCTCACTCCGTCGGTCCGCTTCGGCACCATCAATGCTCACACGGGTCTGGCAACCAACCCGGTCTCGGTCAGCGAAAGCACCACGCTCAACCTGGGCAACATCACCGCCTCGGGTCTCACCGCGGTCAGCACCGCCGGCAGCATCGTTGACTCGGGCGTTCTCACGCTCGGCGCCACGGGTGCCAGCTTCACGGTGAGCGGCACGAACAATGTCGTGCTCGACACCGCGACGAACGTGGTTCCGGTCATCAGCGTTTCGGGCGGCAAGGACAACTCCTTCACGGCCCTCAACGCCAACGCCAAGCTCGAGTCGACCAACAACTCGACCGGCACGACGACGATCGGCACCAACAGCGGCTTCGCCGTCTCGATCGGCAACGTGGTCACCACTGGTGACCTGGTGGTCAACTCCGGCCAGTACATCGACGTCGTTGGCAACGCCAACATCACCGGCAACCTGAGCCTCACGGCCACGGGCAACGTCCCGACCGCGGGCGCCCTGGGTAACCTCTACGCCCCGGCGGTGACGATCAGCAACACGACCGGCCGTCTGACTGCGATTACGCTGTCGAATTCCAACGCCCTCACCTACGCCACGGCCCCGACCGTCACCGTCACCGGTGGCTCGCTCTCGCCTGGCTCTGGTTCCGGCACCCTCGCCACGGGCACGATCGTTGCCAATGCCGCCGGTATCATCACGGGCGTCACGGTGGGCGTCGGTGGCGCCGGCTACACGGTGGCCCCGACGGTCACCCTTCCGGCGGTTCTCGCCGGTGGCACGGCTGGTAGCGTTACGGCTACGGTCGCGGGCGGCGTGGTCACTGGCTTCACCGTCACGAACGGTGGCGTTGGCTATGTCAACGGCGCGGCGGTCACCCTCACCGGTGGTCTCAGTGCGACGACTCCCGCTACTGGGGTGGCCAATCTCGGCGCGGGCGGTGTGATCGCGAACATCACGGTCACCAACAACGCGACCAACGGCGGAACCCTGCCGTATGTTTCGGGCAATCCGATCACTGTCGACGTCACTGGCCCGACCACCACCGCCATCGCTCAGTCCGCCGGTACCCTCAAGGTCGGCGGCACCACGACCGTCAATCTGTCGGGCAGCGCGGGTAACGCGAACCTGTATCGTCAGAACGACTTCTCGAATGTCGTGATCAACAGCACGACCGGTGGCGTTCTCGTCAACGACGTGAACACCCTGACGGTGTCCGGCGTCACGCCGAACAACCTGACGGTGACCACTGGTTCCGCTGGTGGTGGCGCCGCCAATGCGGCGACGGCCCCGGTGGTGGAAGCCAATCCGTGGAACCTCGTTCTGGGCAACCTGAACGTCGGTTCGCTCAACGCGACGGCCAGCAATGCGGGTGGCGGTAACTCCGGCACCATCACGCAGGCCAGCGGCAGCAGCATCCACAGCTTCGGCTCGACGTTCTTCACCACGACCAACGCGGCGATCACCATTGGCAACAATGGGAACAACTTCGGCCGCATCGGCGTGAACACGAACGCTGGCGCCAGCATCGGTATCACGATTGTGGAAGATGGCACGATGAAGATCGGCAACATCTCCGCCCGTGGCACGACCAACCTCACCAGCCGCTTCGGTGGCATCATCGAGGACCCGGCCGCTGACGTCGTGATCTCGAACAACGGTACGCTGAATGCCACTGCCGCCAACGGCAGCATCCTCATCGGCAACACCACGCACACCGCCGGAACGACCACGGCCAACGTCGTGACGTTCAACGCCTCGGCCCCGACGGGTCAGGTCGCGGTGACGAGCAACAACTCGACCACCCTCGGCAACATCGCGGCGAACTCGCTGACGGTGGAAGTCAACGGTGGCAACGGCAACATCACGCAGAGCGGTTGGGTGCGGACGTTCGGCAGCGCGAGCTTCTCGGCGTCCCGCAACATCACGCTCGGCAACGAGACCAACAACTTCGGCCGTCTCTTCCTGGCGACCTCGAACACCAGTTCGAACATCGCCGTCACGGAAAGCGGCACGTTGAACCTCGGCCGCGTGACCATGCCCGCCGCCAGCACCGGCAACTTCACCGCGACCTCGGTCAACGGTGACGTGATCGACACCGGCTTGGGTGGCGTTCGTCCGGGCGGCACCATCGCCTCGCCTGGTACTGGCCTCGTGACCCTTGCGGCCGCGAAGGGCAATGTGGTCCTCGATGACCCGACCACCGACTTCCCGACCACGGGCGGTGTGGTGTTCAGCGCCAACAACGTCACGCTGTCCCCGCTGGGTGGCGCGGCGCTGTACCTCGGCTCGGCTAGTGGCACGGCCACGGCGACGGGTAACCTCACGGTGACCTCCGCCACCGGCTCCATCTACAATGCGGGCCCGGTGAATGTGACCGGTGACGCCTTCTTCCAATCCGGAAGTGGCGACATCCTCATGACCAACGCGTCGAATAACTTCGGCACGGTCAAGTTCGCGGGCCGCATCGTGAGCATCACGGAAGCCGGCCACATGAGCCTGGTCACCGGTTCGTCCGCCACGGGCGCCGCGACCTTCACGACGGCTGGTGGTGACATCACCATCGTCAATCGTGGTGGCACGGTCAGCCTCGCTTCGACGGGCCTGTTCAACGCTTCCGGCAACATCACGCTGCCGAAGCTGATCCAGGTCTCGGACACGCTGACGGTGAGCGCCGCCGGCACGAAGGATCTTAGCGCGCTGAGCATCTCCGGTGACCTTGGCAACAAGGCTCCGCAGAACTTCGGCACGGGCACCTACCTGCCCCCGCTGCCTTGATAGTTGACTGATATTACGCCGCAAAGGGCGACCGGGCAACCGGTCGCCCTTTTTCTTTTTCCCGGTCCAGCGCGGCCTTCGCTGGTCCAGCTGAGCGGTGTGAAGCTCCGTGGCCGCAAAAAGGTGCCTAGCCTAGGGGAGAAACGGACAGTGTTAAGACACTGCGCTGCGCAGTGCTCGCGCGTGCCATCGGCCGCCGGGGTCACCGTCCCCGGCTACAAGTGAAGAGAAGAGCAATCAGGGCTGCGTTCCGCGCTGCTGCTTCAGTTGGGCCAGTCGTTCGCGTGCAGCGGTGAATTGCGGGGCGATCCTTAGCACTTCTTCATAACATCTCTCCGCCTCCGCTGCTCTGCCTGCCGCAACCCACGCACCCGCCAGGTTGAACCACGCGGCTGCGGAACGTGGGTCCGACCGTAGGACGGTTTCATATTCCGCAATGGCGCGGGGAAGGCCCTGCGGAAGGTGGCGAAGGGCGTTGCCGAGGTTTAGCCGTGCTTCAGACAAGCCGGGGGCTTCGCGCAGGACCTCCTCGAGCAGCCGGACCGCTTCAGCGGCCCGCGGTGGGATTTGCGAGAGAATCGCTCCCAGCGCCTGGCGAAAATCGAGCCGATCGGGCCGAAGTGCCACCGCACGCTCGAGGTGCCGGGAGCCTTCTTCCGCCCGGCCAGCGCGGAAAAGAAGTACGCCAAGTCGGGCATGGGCGAGCGCATGCGTGGGACGAAGTGCCACGGAGGCTTCATAGTGCGCGGCGACCTCCGCTGCAGTGGAAGGATCGGCTTCGAGGGCGGCCGCCAGTTGGTAATGGGATTCGGCATCGCCGGGGTTTAAGCGCAGCGCTTCCCGAAGGTGGGTTAGCGCCTCAGGACGTCGTCCGGGGACGTCGAGCAGGCAGAGCCCGAGGGAGCCTCGGGCTCGTGCGTTCCACGGTGTCTGGGCAACCGTCACTCGCCACAGTCGTTCAGCGGAGCGGAAATCCCCGTTGCGTTGGAAGGTCAACACGCCACAGGCGCCGAGGACCGCTCCCAGCAGCCATGGGGCGGGTCGGCCCATCCATCGCCCGAGACCAATCCCAGCGATGGCACACAGGGGCGCCAGCGCGAGGTACAAGCGGTTCTCGGCAATCGGTTGCCCCCAAATGGGAATGACCGACGTGGTCGGGGCGAGGAGCAACAGGAAGAGCGTGGGAGCACTGGCGAGACGAGGGAGAGATCGCCACAGCAGCACGGCAGACCCGCCCAGCAGCAGCAGGGCAACGGCTCCCCGCCACAAGGGGAACTGCGCCAGAGCAGAGGGGGTGACTCCGCGATCGAAGATGAGCGGGTGCGGCCACAGGGCCAAGGAGGCATATTCGCCCCAGGCCCGAAGCTGCCCAAAGGCATAGACAGGGGAGAAGCCGGGTTGGCCGGGCACCGCCAGCCGGCCACTCAGGTTTGTCGCGACGGCGCTCGCCGCCAGGGCGACGAGGCAGCAGGAGAGCGCGACCCAGCCTGCCCGGTACTCGCGCCACAGGGAAGACACCGATGGCGCACGAAACGCACGGAGGAGAACCAGCCCAGCAATCGGCAGCGTGACCGCCACCTCCTTTACCATAACTGCGGCGATCGCCGCTGCACCGCTCGTGAGGAGCCAGCGGCGCGAGGGACGCTCATCCCAACCGCGGACGAACGCGTAGAGGCTGCCGAGGTAGAACAGCCCCATGAGTGATTCCGCCCGCTGGGAGACATAGGTGATGCAGGCGGTGTGCACCGGGTGCAGACCCCAAAGCAAAGCCGCGAAGATCACCCAGGTGGGCCGGAGGGACCCGCCAGCGCCGGCCAGCGCGGGGCGTAACAACCGATGGAGCAGGGCGGCCAGCAGGAGCACATTGGTGAAGTGAATCACCAGGTTCGTGAGGCGGAATACGCGAGGTTGGGGGCCACCCGCGAGGGCGTAGTCGAGGGCGAACGACAGGTTCAGCAGCGGGCGTCCGGCGGAGAAGGCGCTCGGCGGCGGTTGCAGCACGGCGGAGAGGTTCCTCAGATCGCGCAGCGAGGGGTTGTCGACGAGTGTGGCCTGATCATCGAGCACGAAGGGGGCATCGAGGGCGCGCCCGTAGGCCAGCGCCAGCAACAGGCCCGTGGTAAGCGCGAGCAGGAGGGCCGAACTCCACCGGAAGCCGGAAGGGGGAAGGCCAGAAGAAAAGGCAGGTGGCGCGGGCGCCATGAAAAGTGACCGGGCGACGGGAGCTACCTCCGCGGTCAGTCCGGTGGGAGGCGCGAGGAGCGGAAGGCAATCCAGGCCCGGGAGCAATGCCGCGTTTGGTCGTCGTGCCACGTGTGCCTGAGGGAGCGGGCGCCACGACCTGAGACCGTCCTTCCGGGTTACGAGGTGGAGGAAGGCACGTCCTTGCGTTCAGCCGCGTCTCGAATGACTGCGTCGGACTTGCACCGCGAGAACGGGCAACCAAGGCTCTCGTGCCAGTGCCGCGCCATGTGCCGGAACTGCTACATCCCGATGGTTTCCGCCTCTCCGATTTCCCTTCAGCCCGAACGCGCCATTCGCGCGGCCCCGGCGATCACCGTCGAAGGGCTGGCGAAGGATTATACCCGCTCGTGCAGCCTGGGACGTTGGTTGCTGCGGGGCATGGGCTGGAATCCAGGCGGGCCGGAGTCCGCAGGGGATCGAGTGGCGGCCCTCGCGGACGTGGATTTTTCGGTGGCTCGCGGCGAGGCCTTCGGGGTAATCGGCCGGAACGGTGCGGGCAAGAGCACCCTTCTGCAGATCATCGCGGGGACTCTGGCGGCGACGCGCGGACGCTGCCAGGTCCATGGACGAGTGACGGCGCTGCTGGAATTGGGGTCGGGCTTCAATCCGGATTTCACCGGCCGGGAGAACATCTACCTTGCCGGTTCCATCCTCGGACTGGGCCGTGAAGTGATGGAGGCGCGGTTCGACGAGATCGCGCGCTTTGCCGACATTGGGGACTTCATCGAGCACCCAGTGCGCACCTATTCGACCGGCATGATGATGCGGGTGGCCTTTGCGGTGGCCATCGCGGTGGATCCGGACGTCCTGATCATCGACGAGGCGTTGAGCGTGGGAGACATCCTCTTCCAGCAGAAATGCAGCCGGCGGCTGCGCGAATTGCTCGACCGAGGGGTGACGCTCCTCGTGGTCACCCACGATCTTTCCTTCGTCCTGAACACCTGCCGGAGGGCGATGTGGCTGGATCGGGGCCGGGTGCGTTACCTCGGGGAGGCCGGCGCGTGTGTGCGGGAGTATGTGGCGGCGATGGCGGCCATCACCGGAAATGCGCCAACGCCCACCGACGAACTGACGGCGCTGCCGGAGCAGGCCCTGCCGGCCGCACCGGAACTGGCGTTGGCGGACAAGGAAAGGCTTGGCGATGGCGGCGTGCGGGTGGCACGGGCTTGGCTGTTGCACGGGGATGGCGGAGCGGGAGCCGCATTTCGCGCCGGTGACTGGGCCTCGGTGGTGATGCTCGTGCAGGCCCACCGGCCCGCCAAAGGAGTCAGTGGGGGATGTGAACTCCGCAACCGGCATGGTCAGGTGATCTTCGCGACCGGCTTGAGGGTCGCACAGCGCCTGATTGCGGAATTGCCCGAGGGCGGCATGAGCCTGATCACGCTTCGCTTTCGCCTCGAACTGCAGGAGGGACAATACACCCTGGACCTGGGTTGCGGTGCTGGGTCGGACGAGGACAATACCTGGGATCGCGTTCTCACAGCCGCGGTGGTCGAGGTGACCAATCCCCCGGATCAGGAAATCATCCATGGCCTCGTTCGACTTCCCTACGAGGTAACCGTGGCCCGGCCGAAGCGGTGAGGCGAGACGCCGGCGGCGGCCGGTGAACCGCCGCCGCGCCGCGGGCAACTGCCCTCGTTGACCCGCCGCGCGGAGCTCGTTCAAATCACCTCGGCGAAGGATTTCCGCAGGAGGGCGAAAAGCACGGCGCCGGCAGCGAAGACGACAAGGCCGACGACGTAGAGGTGCACGAGGACGTCGACCGGCATCGGCTGGTGCCAGAGCACGACCCGCCGGGCGAGGTCGATCAACTGCAGCAGGGGATTGTGCAGGAGGAGATCGAGCGCCGCCTGGACGAGCGGGGGTTTGCCGTTGAGGGCCTCGAGGATTTTCGCCGGAGGGTACATGACCGCCGAGGCGAAGAGCAGGGCGGTGGAGAGAAACGCGGTCACCTGGCCGATGTCGCGAACGAAGACCCCCAGGGCAGACAGGCCCCAGGCGACACCGAGAGAGAGCAAAAGGAGCGGAAGAATCAGCACTGGCAGCCAGAGAACGCTCAGGGTCAGGCCTTCGGTGCCAAACGCCGCGCCCAGGAGCACAAGACCCAGGGAGACCAGCAGGTGAAACGCCGTGGCCCCCATGTGCGCCACGGGCAGCGCTTCGAGAGGGAACACAACCTTCTTCACAAAGTTGGGATTGGTCACAATGACCCCGG
This sequence comes from Verrucomicrobiota bacterium, assembly GCA_016222805.1. Lineage (GTDB taxonomy): Bacteria > Verrucomicrobiota > Verrucomicrobiia > Opitutales > Opitutaceae > ER46. The sequence continues at coordinate 509,423 of JACRQG010000007.1, forward strand.
GGGCCCAGGCGAGGGTTTCCGAAAAAGCGTGGAAGAGCGCGAGCCCCATGAAGAGAGCGAGGGAGAAATCGAAGCGGGTTTCGCCGGGCAGTACGTTGAAACGCTGATCGTAGATCACGCCAAACACGATGAAGTACAGGGCGAGCATCGAGAGCGGGTTCAGGAGCGCCCAGAAAGCGCCGAGCCGGCTGCCGCGATGGCGGAGTTCAATGTTGCGGCGGGTGAACTGCCAGATGAGTTCGCGGCGCGACAGCAGCCCGAGCACCATCCTGGTCGGATCGAGCACGAGCGCGGTGAACAGCGGTTTGGTCATGGAGAATTCGCAAATCTACCCGACCGGGCGAGGCACCGTCAATGAGCGCCGACAGCGCCGCCTCAGGCCGATCGCGGCCGCAGGGTGGCTTCCACCTCGGCGGCGGAGACGCGTGAAACGGCGCACCCTTCGTCGTTGATGCCATGGCTGATCCACCAGTCGCTCCCGACGCGGACCGCCCCGCAGGGATAAATCACCTCGTCGACGGCCGGATTGAGCCGGGGAAAAGTGCGCGAGCGTCGGAACGGCAGACCGAGATCAAGCCCGCGCACGGGTTCCGCGGTCGGACGGAAGTCCGGTCCCGGTCCGAAGCAATAGGCGTTGGCGACATAGCAGTAGCCGTTGGGGCCGTCGTGGACCGAGTGGCAGAAGGACCAGAAGCGTCCGTCGTGCCAGACCGGAGGCGCTCCCCCCCTCAGTCCCCCGTGGCAGGCCGGATACGCGGACAGGCTCCAATCGGTTCGGGCAATCTCCCGGCATCGGAGATCGCCCTCGCCGTCGAGGCTCAGCGCGAGGATGCGATGAGGCACGGCGGAGTAGACGACCCGAAGATCGTTTCCCTCCGTGAACAGGGTCCAGTTTTTCTCCAGCGGCTGCCGGGCTCCGTCGAGCACCAGTTCCCGGGGAGGGCCGGCGGGCGCCCACGTCACCGGGTCGAACTCCTGGAGAAACTGGTAATTGCGGGGCTCATGCCAGCCGGAGTTCCAGTAGACGAAGCAGCGCTGGTTCCAGGTGTACAGGCGCGGATCCGCGAGCCAGGTGCGGGCGACTTCAGGATAGGGTGAGCTGGCCGGAAAGCGCACGTGGTCGGAGAACGGATACACCGATCCTTCCACCGGCCGGAGGAGGGAATCCAGCCGGCAGAAGGCCAGCCGGCGCCGACCGTCGGCGAGCACCACGCGGTAGGCCAGCAGCCAACTGTCGCCCGTGGCGAGCAGGGCCGGGTTGAAGGTTCGGACCGGACCGTCGGCCGCAAGGGCGCGCCAGGCGGCCGGCAGGAGGTCCGCGGGGGCAAAGACGTGGCACTCGCTCACGACGGGGCGGAAGGGGCCTGAAAGAAATCGCGCACCTGGGCGCATACGTAGTCAATCTGCGCCACGCTATGGTGCGGCCCGATCGGCAGGCTCAGGACTTCGGAGGCCAGGCGCTCCGCCAAGGGGAAATCGCCCCGCTTTCCGCCGGCGGACGCGTAGGCCGGCGTGAGGTGAGGGGGCGTCGGATAATGAACCTGTGTGCCCACTCCGTGGGCGGCGAGATGGGCCTGCAGTGCCTCCCGCCGCGCCGTGCGGACCACGAAGAGGTGCCAGACCGGGTGAGCCCAGTCGGGTACGTGGGGCAGCACGAGGTCGCCGACTCCCTTCAGCCCGCCGAAATAACGACAGGCGAGATCAGCGCGACGGGCGTTCCAGGCGGCCAGATGTGGCAGCTTGGTGCGGAGAAACGCCGCCTGGAGTTCGCTGAGGCGGGAGTTCATCCCGGCGTACTCATGCTGATAACGGATCTTGGAACCGTAGTTCCGGAGGTGGCGGATCCGATCAGCCAGCGCCGCATCGTTGGTCGTGACGGCGCCGGCGTCCGCGAGGGCGCCGAGGTTCTTGCTGGGATAAAAGCTCACGCCCGCGGCGCCGCCCAGGGAGCCGGCGGGCCGACCCCGATAAAGCGCGCCGTGGGACTGCGCGGCGTCCTCCAGGACAAACAGGCCGTGCCGGCGGGCGACGGCCTGGATCGCGTCCATGTCGGCGGTTTGCCCGTAGAGGTGAATCGGCAGGATCACACGCGTCCGCGGCGTGAGAGCGGCCTCCAGCCGGTCGGGGTCGAGATTGTAGGTGCGGGGATCCGGCTCGCAGGGGACGGGCCGGGCGCCGACGTGCGTGACCGCCAGCCACGTGGCGATGTAGCCGTTGGAGGGCACGATGACCTCGTCGCCCGGACCGACGCCCAGAGCCATCAGCACGAGTTGCATGGCCTCGAGTCCGTTGGCCACCCCGACGCAATGCGCCGCCCCCACGCTTGCCGCGTATTCGCCCTCAAACGCCTCGAGTTCCGGGCCGAGCAACACGCGGCCTGAAGCCATCACGCGATGGTACGCGGCGTCGAGCTCGGCGCGCAGTTCGTCGTAGGCGGGTTTGAGGTCGAGGATCGGGACGTGCATGGGCCGGGTCTGCAAGTGGTCCGGGCAGCAAAAGGGCAGGGGGGTGCGGCCGCGAGGAGGAACCGGCCGGCCGACGGTTTCAGGTGAACTTCAGCTTGCGGGCGGCGAAAAGGACCATCTGCAGGAGGAGCCAGCCGTGGCGCCAGCGCTGGATGTTGGTCGTGCCATAGGTGCGTTCGCGGTAGCGGATGGGCACGTCGGCGATCTTGAGGTTGAGGCGGGCGGCGCCGAACAGGAGGTCGAAGTCGCCGAAAGGATCGAAGTCGCCGAAGTAGGCCCGATTCGCGGCGATGCGATCGTAGTGTGCGCGGGTCAGCACCTTCGTTCCGCAGAGCGTGTCCTTCACCGGCTGGCCCATCAACCAGGTGAAGATGAGCCCGAAAGCCTTGTTGGCGCAGAGATTCAGGAACTGCATTGCCTTTTCCTCCATCGGATAGACCAGGCGCACGCCATTGGCGAAATCGGCGCGGCCGCTCGCGATCACGGCGTAGAACTTCGGCAGTTCCTCCGGTGGCATCGTGAGGTCGGCATCGAGGATCATCAGGATGTCGCCAGTAGCGGCGGCGAAGCCGGCGCGGACCGCATCACCCTTGCCGCGTCCCGTCTGCTGAAGGCATTGAATCTTCCGGTCGGGATGGGCGGCGGCGACCCGTTGAATTTCAGCCCACGTGTGGTCGCGCGAGTGGCCCTCCACGAAGATGAGTTCGACGCCCGCCCCCATGTCGGGGGTGCGCGCGACGGCGGCCGGGATGTTGCCGGCTTCGTTGCGGGCCGGAATCACGACAGAGACGGTCATCGGCGGTCTTGGTCCTCCGGCCCGGCGAGCCACGACGAAGACGGTGAGACAGAACCACTGCAGCAGCGGGGCGAGCCAGCGGTTGAGGATCCGATCGATCCCCAGCGCCGGGAAGGGCACGAGGATGTGTCCCTGGCGGGTGACCGCCTGCCAGCCTGCCAGGGCCAGGAGATTCAACACGTCGGAGGAGGCGAGCCAGCTGTTCTGCGGCTGGGGCGCCTTCCATCCGAGGATTCGCGCCAAGGACAGCAGCGGGCGCCAAAGAGTGTTCTGAAAGTTGACGAGCAGGCGCGTGTCGGCGTGCGAGACGGCATGCAGTCGCTCAAACAGGCGCTGGACGTCGGCGGCCAGATTCAGGGTGTCGGAGACGATGATGACGTCGAACGGACCGCCCAGCCCGGCCGCGGAGAGTTGCTCGCCAGCCTCGACGGCGAAACGGGCGTCCGGCAGGCGTGCGCGGGCGGCGGCGATTTGGGTGGGGGAAAGATCAATGCCGGCCCTGTGAGACGCGCGCAGGTGCGCGAGCAATTCGCCGGAACCACAGCCGATTTCGAGCACCCGCGCCTCCGCCGGAATCAGAAGGTTGTAGTAGTGTGCAAGGATGGTGCGGTAGGCCCGGGCGCCGGCCAGCGATTCCGTGGGGGCCCGGTCGTAGAACTCGCGGACGCGATCGAGGTGTTCGCGGGCGAGGTGGGAGAGTTCGGGCGCCATGGTGATCGGAAGGGCAGGGGATGCAGATCAGGGTGGCGCGGCAGTGGCGGTTGGCTCAAGACTTATGGGTTGCAATCGCCCTCGAAATCCCGCGCTTTGACCCTTCGATATTCGCGCTTCACCATGGTCTTGTGTCGCCACCCTTCCACCCGCGCCCTTCGGCGACTCGGTGCCCTGTGGGTGTTCGTCGCGGTGGTGGCCCGACTGGCGGCGCAGGCGGATCAGGTGCCGGGAACCCTGCCGGAGGACGTGCTGCCCGGGCTTCGGTCAATCCTGGAGATCGCCTTACAGCGTTCGCCGCAGTTGCTGTCGGCGGAGTTCGAACGTACGCTGGCGGAGGCGCGGGTTGACGGGGCGAATGCGCCCCGTCTGCCCAGCGTCGGGGGCAACCTGAACTACGCCAACAACCAGACGGCAATCTCGAGCAATACCGACTCGCAGACCCGGGACAACGGCCTGTTCTACAACATCGGCGTGACGCAGGCGCTTTTCCACTGGCGCGCGCTCAAGAACCAGAGCGATTCCGCACGCATCAACGCCCTGATCGCGCGCAAGAGCCTGGATCTCGCGGCGCGCGAACTCGCGGTCCTGATGCGCCGCATGTACCTCGCGCTGATCGTGGAGAAGACCCGGCTGGCGGCGGCCAGCGAGTCGCTTCGGTTGATGCGGGCCGACCTCGCGGTGACGGAGGAGAAGAAGGCCAAGGGCACCGTGTCGTCCGCGGCGGTCGAAGGGGACAAGCTTCGCATCCGCGAAGTGCAGCTCGACTGCGACCGGCTGGCGGCGGAATTCGAGGCCAACCTGCGGCGTTTTGCCCGCCTGGCCGGGGTGCCGGGACTCAAGGCGGAAGACGTGCCGGACACCCTGCCGGCGTTGCCATTTTCCCCAGATCTGGCCGCCGCCCTGTCCGCCGCGGTGTTGCGGGACGGAGCCAAGAGCACGCTGGAGTACGAAATCAACGAACTGCGGGTTCGCGATTCGCTGCTGCGCCACGCCATCGAGAAGGTGCGGCTCTATCCCAAGTTCTATGCCAACGCCGGCTACAGCCTGGAGAACTCGACCAACGTCAATAGTGGGGTCGTGAACCAGCAGGGGATCCAGCGCCGGACGGTCAGTGTCTACGCGCAGTGGTCGATCTTCGACGGTTTCGCGACCCGCGGGGTGCTGAAGGAGGCGATTGCGACGCGGCGGATGCAGGAGCGACGCCTGGCGATCGACACCGAGTCGGTTCTGCAGAACGTCCAGATCCTGGAGCGAACCCTGCGGTTGGATGCGGAACAGCAGGCGCTCGCGGAGATCCGGGAGAGCCTGGCCATCGAGGGCACACGGATTGTGGGGCGCGAGGTCGAATTCGGAAATGTCCCCAAGGCCGACCTCGACCGGGCCAGGGCCCAGGTGCTGCATGCGCGGATCAAGACCCACGAGGCCCGGGCCACCTTGTACGGCCGCTGGAGCGAGTTTGTCGCCGTGACCGGCGCCGATCCCACCCTCCGCCAACTCTCTTCCCGTCATGCTCGTGAAAAACCCTAGCGGCCGGATCCTCCTCAAGCTTGGCGTGGTCATCCTCGTGCTGGCCGGCGCCGGCGTGGCCTGGCTGTACAGCAACCGCGACGTCGCCCGCGTCAAAGCCGTGAACCGCGACACCGCCATCGATGCCGTGACCGGCAGCGTGATTGTGAATGCCGACGGCGGCTTCCGCGAACTCAAGAGCGAGGCGGCCGGCAAGGTGAAGATCGCCAACATCAAACCGAGCAGTCATTTCAAGAAGGGCGATGTCCTGGTGCAGCTGGACACCACCGAGCTCGATCGCCAGATCGCGGAGACGAAGCGCAAGTACGAGACGGACAAGGAGCGCGCGCGGATCCAGATGGAGAACAGTCCCGAGCGCAAGGTGGCGGAGGATCGGCTGAAGACGGCGAAGCGGATGTTCGAACTCGGCAACGTGTCGGAGGAGGACGTGAAGAGCCTCGAGCGGGCGCTGGCGGAGATCGATCGGCGGTTGAAGCTCACGGAGTTCAACGACCAGAACGCGGAGAAGGATTTCAAGGTCGTGATGGAGGGACTTGAATTGCAGCGGGAGAAGATGCAGGTGGTCGCCCCGTTTGACGGCACGGTGCACAACGACGGGGCGCTGACGTGGGAAGGGGCGCTCATCAATGCCGGTCAGCCGGTGGCGCTGGTCTTCTCGCGCCGGCGCGTGGTGGCGGCCAAAATCAGTGAGGAGAACTTCGGCCGGGTGCGGGTTGGGCAGCCCGCCCGCATCCGCCTCCTCACCTATGGCGGCCAGAACTTCGATGCCAAGGTGGCGGAACTCCTGCCGGCGGCGGACGACGCGCAGCGCTTTACCGTGCATCTTGATGTGCAGGCCGAGCCCGATCAGCTGCGCCCATTGAGCACCGGCGAAGTCACCATCACCGTCGACTCGGTGCCGGATCAGATCATGATCCTGCGGCGATCGGTTTTCGACTCCAACAAGGTGTGGGTGGTTAAGGATGGCCGCGTGGAGCGCCGGACGCTCGAAGCCGGCTATGTCTCGTTGAACAACGTGCAGGTTCGCAAGGGATTGGCGGTCGGCGAACTCGTCATTGTGGATCGCGTCGAGGAGTTCCGGGAGGGGCAGCGCGTCCGGACCGAGGTGGTGTTCTGAAGTCCGGCCGGAAGGGGTGCCGCCCAGATGTCGCCGAACCTTCGCATCGCGTACCGCTTCCTCACGGCGAAGAAGCGGGCCATGTTCATGAGCCTGTCCTGCACCGTCCTCGGCGTGGGGCTCTTCATCGTGACCCAGGCGACGACGAGCGGGTTCGAGCAGTTCTTCACCAAGACGATCCTCGGCATCAACGGGGCGATCCGGATCGAGGACAAGATCCAGGACACCATGCGCAGCATGGCCGCAGCCGGAGGCGGGGATTCGCACTTTTCGCGACGCGACGGCGTGAAGTACATCGAAGGAGTCGAGGAACCCCAGGCGCTGATGGAGGCGGTGCGGACGTTTTCCAACGTGCGCGGAGTCTCCGCCGTGGTGCGGGGCAACGTGCAGATCACGAGTGCCTTCAAGACGGAGGACGCGCAGGTGTTCGGGGTCCGGCTCGAGGATCACATCCGGGTGTCGGATCTTGCCGAGCAGATCACGAGCGGGGAGCTGGAGGACTACCGGCAGTCGCCCAACGGGGCGCTGGTGGGGCGGGTGCTGGCGGACCGGCTGCAGCTGGCCGTGGGCGACTCCTTTGTCGTGGCGACGCGCGGGGCGTCGCGCCGCGTCCATGTCTCGGCGATCTTCGAGACCGGCTACCGCGAGGTCGACAAGACCAACGTCTATCTTCACCTGGCCGAGGTGAGGTCGCTCCTCAAGCGTCCGTCCGGGGCAACGTACCTCCAAATCAGCCTCTTCGACCCCGGACGTGCCCCGGAGGATGCGTTCCGGATGGAGCAGGTGTTGCGTCACAGCGTGAAACCGTGGCAGGAGCGGGAGAAGACCTGGCTGGCGGTCTTCCGTGCGCTGCGGATCTCGACCGGGATCACGGTGACCGTCTTTACCCTCATCGCCAGCCTGGCCATGTTCAACACCCTCGCGATGATCGTGCTCGAGAAGACCAAGGACATCGCGATCCTGCGTTCGATGGGATATGAACGCCGCGACATCACCCAGGTGTTCCTGTGGCAGGCGGGCATCGTCCTGGCGATCGGCGCCGTGATTGGCGCGATCTTCGGCGCGGCGGTGACCTGGCTGGTGGGACAGGTGCCCCTGCCGATCAATGGGATCTTCAAGACCGATCACTTCATCGTCACTTGGGAATTGAACCACTACCTCGCCGCGATTGCGACGGCGGTGGTGATGGTGATGGTCGCGAGCCTGATCCCCGCCCGCCGGGCGGCCCGGCTGGAGCCGGGTGACATCGTACGGGGGACGGCGCAGTAGGCGCACGTCCGAAAGAGCCGCACCACGAACCACCGTTGCCAATCACGATGTCCGCTCTCCCGCCCTCACCTGGTGCTGCCGGTCCGGCCGGAACCACCCTGGCCCTGCGGTGCCGCAACCTGCACCGGCACCTCGGGCAGGGGGAGGGGCGGGTGCATGTCCTGAAGGGAGTGTCCTTCGAGGCCGAGCGCGGGCAGGTCTACGCGATCGTCGGGCCGTCGGGCTGCGGCAAGAGCACCTTGCTCTACCTGCTGGGGCTCCTGGACCGTCCGGACGACGGCGAGATCGAGATCAACGGGCGCGTGATGTCGAACCACGACGACTGGGCGCGCACTGCCGCGCGCGGCGAGCACATCGGCTTCGTGTTCCAGTTTCACTTCCTGATGCTGGAGTTCACGGCGCTGGAAAACGTCCTGATGCCGATGCGCAAACTTGGGCGGTTGTCCCCCGAGGCAATGAAGGCGCGCGCCGCCTCGCTGCTGGAGGCGGTCGGGTTGGGGGAGAAGACCCACCGACTGGCCACGCAGCTTTCCGGCGGGGAGCAGCAGCGCGTGGCGATCGCGCGTGCGCTTGCCAACCAGCCGACGATCCTCCTTGCGGACGAGCCGACCGGCAATCTCGACGTCAAGAACTCGAATCTCGTGTTTGAACTGCTGACGCGGCTCGCGAAGGAACAAGGGCAGGCGGTGGTTCTCGTGACGCACAACCCGGAAATTGCCCAGCGGTGTGACGTAATCCGGCGGATGCGGGACGGCGTCTTTGTCTAGGCCGGCCTCCTTCGCGCCGGCCGCGGCGGCCCAGCCTGATAAGCACCAGCAGTATCGGTGTGCGGGATTTCTAATTCTGCAGCGGGGTGGAAATGGTGCCGAAAATTTGGTTTACAAGCGAAAGACCGCTCCCTTCTTTCGAACGCGGTTTTTGTTTTCTCCCTCCCACTACCCGTGACGTCCCACTCATCGCGAAAGCATTTCTTTGGCAAATTGCTCGGGTTTTTTGCGATCGCAGGTGGGGGCGCCAGGGTGCTGGCGGTGCCGGAGCGCCGCGAAACAGGTCGGGCAGACGTGGGGCGGGAGGGGATGACCCCGCAGCGCGGGATCAAGGTGCAGGTTGAGGCCCGCGCGGTGTCGCGGCGTCCGGACACGGTCTGAGGCGAGTCGAGCAGGAGCATTTTTCGCACATGTCGAAACTTTTCCCGAAGTCGGCGAACAAGCTGCCCCTCCAGATCATTGTGTATCTGGCGGTGGTCGCGGGTATCGCCACGGCGGGCGTCACGTACTACATGACGCCGAAGTACTCGCGGGTCGGGTATGCCCCGGTGCAGCCGGTCCCGTTCAGCCACGCGAAGCACGTCCAGGAGGTCGGGCTCGATTGCCGCTACTGTCACTCCAACGTCGACAAGTCGGGGCACTCGAACGTGCCGACGTCGCAGACGTGCATGAATTGCCATAGCATCATCAAGACGACCAGCCCCCTGCTGGCCCCGGTGCGGGAGAGCTTCGCTTCCGGCTCCCCGGTGCCGTGGGTCTGGATTCACCAGACGCCGGATTATGCTTATTTCAATCACGCGGCCCACGTGAACCGCGGGGTCTCCTGCGTGGAGTGCCACGGCAAGGTCAACGAGATGGACACGGTCCAGCACACCCAGCCGCTCAGCATGGCTTTCTGTCTCGAGTGCCATCGCGACCCGGGATCGCGGCTGCGCCACCCGAAGGATGTCTTCAACCTCGACTCCCAGCGTCTGGCGGATCAGGGCGAGGCGGGTCGGAAGGCGGCGGCCGCCTTCACGCATGACTGGAAACTAATGCCGCCGCAGAGTTGCTCGGGGTGCCACCGATGAAACGCAAATTTGAACATCCTGCTCCTGCCGACAGCGAGCTGACCACCGGTCCGAAATACTGGCGCAGCCTCGGCGAGCTGGCGGGCACGCCCGGTTTCCGGGCACAGCTTGAGCGCGAGTTCCCCGAGGGAGCCTCCGAGCTCGATGGCGTCGATCGGCGCCATTTCATGAAGATCATGGCGGCGTCGTTCGCGTTGGGCGGCGTCGGGTTGGCGGGTTGCCGCCGGCCGGAGAAGTTCATCCTCCCTTACGGGAAGTCGGTCGAAGGCGTGATTCCGGGGTTGCCCTCGTATTATGCGACGGCGATGCCGTTGCGGCGCTCCGCCATCCCGCTCTTGGCCGAGACCCATCAGGGGCGTCCGACCAAGCTCGAGGGCAATCCTTCCTTCAAGCTCCACGACGGCTCCGCCTCGCTGCTGGCGCAGGCGTCGATTCTCGACCTCTACGACCCTGACCGCGCCAAGGCCCACACGCGGGCCGGGGCGGTGTTGAGCAACGAGCAGGTCGGGGCCTTCCTCGGGACGGTAGCGCAGAAGTACGCGGCGACGCAGGGGGCCGGGCTGGCCTTTCTGGCGGAGGAATCTTCGTCTCCGACGCGTGCCCGGCTGGTGCGGGAATTGCGGGCCAAGCTTCCCCGTTCCCTCTGGGCCGAATACGAGCCGATCGTGGATGAACCCCCGGTCTCCGCCGCGCAGGCAGCGTTTGGGGTCGCGGTTCGCCCGTTGTATCACTTTGCCAAGGCGCGTCGCATTCTCTCGCTCGATGCGGATTTCCTGCAGGGCGAATCCGGCAATCTCTACCACGCCCGCGGGTTTTCCCAGGGCCGAAAGGTAACCAAGCCGAGCGATCCGATGAACCGCCTCTACGTGGCGGAGAGCGGCCTTTCGCTCACCGGCACGATGGCGGACCATCGCCTGCGCGTGCCGACGCACCACATGCTGGCGTTGGCCGCGCGCGTCGTGGCGGCGGCCTACCCGCAGGCCGAGGCTTCGCTGGCGCCCTATTATCAGGGGCTCAAGGTTGACGCCAAGTGGGTGGAGGCCTGTGTGGCCGATCTCCTGGCGCACCGGGGCGCCGCCTTGGTGGTCGCAGGTTCGCACCTGCCGCCTGAGGTGCATGCGCTGGTCCATGGCCTGAATACGCTGCTGGAGGCCACCGGCCAGACGGTCACCTACGTTCCGGCGGAGTCCACCGCGGGCCGTTCGACTCTCGCGGGATTGGCCAACGCCATCCGCGGCGGCTCCGTCAAGACCCTGGTCATTCTGGGCGGCAATCCCGCCTATAATGCGCCGGCGGACCTCGACTGGGCTGCTTTGCAGAAGTCGGTGGAGGAGGTCATCCGCTTGGGATACTATGCCGACGAGACGAGCGCGGTGAACCCGGCCACTACCACTCACCTCGCCGCGGCTCACTATCTCGAATCCTGGGGTGATGCCCGGGCGATCGACGGCACCATCGTGCCGGTGCAGCCGATGATTCTCCCGCTCTTCGGGGGCCTGACGGAAATCGAAGTCTTGGCCCGGCTGGCTGGCCAGACGCCGGTGGACCCGTACGCCTTGGTGTCCGCGACCATCACCGGGCTGGCCGGGGCCGGCGCCAACACCGAAAAGACGATGGCGCGCTTCCTTCACGATGGCCTGCTCGAGGGCTCGGCCTACCGTCCCGTGGCCGTGCGCTTCGACCAGGCGGGGGTCGAGCGGCTTTTCTCCACTCCGGCGCCGTTGCCGGCGTTCAGTGCCTCCAACCTGGAGGTGCGGTTCGTGGCCGACCACAAGGTCGACGACGGTCGCTTTGCGAACAACGGCTGGCTGCAGGAATGCCCGGATCCGATCACGCGCATTGCCTGGGACAACGCCATTTTGGTCAGCCCCAAGCTGGGCAAGGAACTCGGCATCGAGCCCAAGGGTTCGTTGCTCCAGGTGGCGCGCAAGGAGACGGCCGAGTTCACGATCGGCAAGGAGAACGCCCACGTCTTTGAGCTCGCCATCGGCGGGCGGAGGATCCGCGGCCCGGTGCACATCCAGCCCGGCCTGGCCAACTATACCGTGGTGGTGGCGCTCGGCTATGGCCGGACGAACTCCGGACGGGTGGGGACGGGGGCCGGCTGCAACGCGTATCCCTTGCGCACCAGCACGTCGCTGCATGCGGCGGCGGGCGGCAAGCTCACTTCCACCGGCGAGCGCGCGCTGCTCGCCAACACCCAGGAACACTGGTCGATGGAGGGGCGCGACATCATTCGCGAGGCCAACTACGAAGGCACCTCCAGCTACCAGGAAAACCCCGGCTACGTGAAGACCATCGGCATGGAGTCGCATTCGCCCTCCATCCTCGGGGAGTACGGCGAAAAGATGTCGCCGCAGGAACGCGCCACCCAGATTCCGCGGGGCAACTCGCTCTACCAGACGCCGACCTTCGACGGGCACCACCAGTGGGGCATGTCGATCGATCTCAACACCTGCATCGGGTGCAACGCGTGCGTGGTCGCCTGCCAGGCGGAGAACAACATCCCGATCGTCGGCAAGCAGCAGGTGCTGCGCGGACGCGAGATGCACTGGATCCGGATCGATCGCTACTATTCCAGCGGCACGATCGACGCCGAGGCCTTTGGCGGCGCGGGCAACCAGGAGATTCCGGAGGAGCCGCAGATTTCGCTGCAGCCGATGACGTGTGTGCACTGTGAACTCGCCCCGTGCGAGACCGTGTGCCCCGTCAACGCCACCGTGCATGATTCGGAGGGAATCAACACGATGGCCTACAATCGCTGCATCGGCACCCGCTATTGCGCGAACAACTGTCCGTACAAGGTCAGGCGCTTCAACTTCTTCGATTGGAACCAGCGTTCGCTCGACAGCCTCTACCTCGGGCCGGTCTCCGCCTACGGCATGCCGGAGTTGCTGCAGATGGCGAAGAATCCGGAGGTCACCGTGCGCATGCGCGGCGTGATGGAGAAGTGCACCTACTGCGTGCAGCGGATCCAGAATGCCAAGATTCAGCACAAGGTGAAGATGGCGCAGGCCGGACGACCGGGCGACGTGATGGTGCCGGATCGTGCCTTCCAGGTCGCCTGCGAGCAGACCTGCCCGGTGGACGCCATCGTCTTCGGCAACCTCCTCGAGGCGAACAGCGCCGTGAACCAGGCCAAGGCCCGCGAGCAGGATTACGCCGTGCTGGGGTACCTCAACGTGCGTCCGCGCACGACCTACTCCGGCAAGCTCCGCAATCCCAATCCCAAGATGCCCGACTACCAGCCGCTGCCGTTCAGCCGCGTGGAGTATGCCCGGAAGAACGAGCCGGCGGCGCATGGCTCCGGCCATGACGATCACGGCTCCCACGGCCACGACAAGAAGGCGGAAAAGAAGGCCCCCTCCCACGGGTCGCGCTCGTCCGCGCCCACAACCGGAGGGCTCAGCTAATGGCGCACGCCGAACATTCCGCCGCCGCGCATCCGCTCCTGCAGGAGGTCAAGCCTGCGGTGCTGCCGCGCGCGGTGTTGGTCGAACACAACCGCAGCTTCTCCTGGATCACCGAGAAGATCTGCGGGATCATCGAGGGCAAGACCCCCGCCTGGTGGTGGGTCTGCTTCATTCTGGCGTGCTTTGTCGCGTCGTTCACGGTTGGCGGCATCACCTACCTCGTCGCGACCGGCGTCGGCGTGTGGGGACATGCCAACCCGGTCAACTGGGCGTGGGACATCGTCAACTTCGTCTTCTGGATCGGCATCGGCCACGCCGGCACGCTGATCTCGGCGATTCTGTGCCTGCTGCGCCAGAAGTGGCGCACGTCGATCAACCGGGCCGCCGAGGCCATGACGATCTTCGCGGTCGTCTGCGCGGCGATCTTCCCGGTCTTTCACGTCGGTCGCGTGTGGTTCGCCTGGTACCTCTTCCCCATCCCGAACTCCAATGCGATCTGGCAGAACTTCCGGTCGCCGCTCGAGTGGGACGTGTTCGCCGTGTCGACCTACGGCACCGTCTCGGTCTGCTTCTGGTACGTCGGCCTGATTCCGGACTTGGCGGTCCTGCGTGACCGGTTCTTCGCTGCCGGCAACAAGGTGCGGGCCTTCCTCTACGGCCTGTTTGCCATGGGTTGGCGCGGCTCGAACCGCCACTGGAGCAACTACGAGATGGCCTACCTGATCCTGGCCGGCATCTCGACGCCCCTCGTGCTCTCGGTGCACACCATCGTGTCGTTCGACTTCGCGGTGTCGCTCCTGCCGGGCTGGCATACGACCATCTTCCCGCCGTACTTCGTCGCCGGCGCCATCTTCTCCGGCTTCGGCATGGTGCTCACGCTCATGCTGCCGCTGCGGGCGATCTACAAGCTCGAGGACCTGATCACGCAGTACCACATCGACTGCATGTGCAAGATCACCCTCGCGACGGGCACCATCGTGGGCTACGCCTACGGCATGGAGTTCTTCATCGCGTGGTACGGGGCCAACCCGTACGAGGGCTTCGCCTTCGTCAACCGCGCGTTCGGCCACTACGCCTGGGCCTACTGGTGGATGATCGGGTGCAACGTCATCACCCCGCAGTTCTTCTGGTTCAAGTGGGTCCGCCAGAACACCACCCTGGTCTGGGTGCTCTCGATCTTCGTCAACGTCGGCATGTGGTTCGAGCGGTTCGTCATCATCGTGACGTCCCTCGCCCGCGACTTCCTGCCGTCGAGCTGGGGCTACTACTCCCCGAGCATCGTCGAGATCTTCACCTTCTTCGGGACGTTCGGCGTATTTTCGGTCCTCTTCCTCCTCTTCATCCGCTTCCTCCCGGTCATGCCCATGGCCGAGTTGAAGGCGGTCACTCCCCAGGCCGACGTCCACGGTGGCCACGAGAAACACTGATTCGTCATGCCGACGTCCGCTTCAACCTACGGCCTGATCGCCACCTTCGAGACCGCCCCCGCGCTCTACCACGCGGCGGAGGCGGTGCGCGATGCGGGCTACCGCAATTGGGACTGCATCACGCCCTTCCCGGTGCACGGCCTCGACAAGGCGATGGGGCTGCGGCGCTCGATTGTGCCGCGCATCTCGCTGGCCGGCGGCATCACCGGCTTCATCACCGGCATGTCGATGATCTGGTGGACCGGCGCCGTCGACTACCAGTTGGTGGTGGGTGGCAAGCCGCTGTTCAGCCCGATGTTCGCCTTCCCGGTGAGTTACGAGCTGACGATTCTGTTCACCGCCTTCGCAACCATCATCGGCATGTTCGTCGTCAACGGCCTGCCGATGCACTACCATCCCGTGCTCAAGTACGATCACATCCGCCGCGGGATGGACGACACGTTTTTCATCGTCATCGAAGCGCGGGACCCGCGCTTCAACCTCGCGAACACCCGCGCGCTGCTCGAGAAGGTCGGAGGAAAGGCGATCGCGGAACTGGAAGCCTGAGCCATGAGGAACGTCTACCTCGTCACCCTTTTCGTGGTCGCGCTCGTGGTCTCCATCCTCGGGTTCCGTGGCGCCACCTTCACCAAGCCACCGATCGACTTGTTCCCGGATTGGGCTTTCCCCGGCATGGAGGTCCAGCCGAAGCACCGTCCGCAGGCGGCGAGCAAGTTCTTCGCCGATGGCCGTTCGGATCGCCCGCCGCCGCCGCACACCGTCGCGCGCGGGATGCTCCGCGATGACGACCACCTGCACTTCGGCAAGACGGCCAGCGGTGCCTTTGCCACCGCTCTGCCGGCGAGCCTCACGGTCGACCGCAAGTTCCTCGAGCGCGGACAGGACCGCTACCAGATCTACTGCGCCCCGTGCCATGGCGCCCTCGGCGATGGCAACGGAATCACGAAGCGCTACGGCATGGGCGCCACGCCGTCCTATCACGACCCCCGCCTCCGGGCGCTCGCGGACGGAGAGATCTTCAACACCATCACGGCCGGCAAGAACACGATGATGCCCTACGCGGACAAGATCACCCCCGAGGATCGGTGGGCGGTCGTCGCCTATGTGCGGGCGCTGCAGCGGGCCCAGCAGGGCACCGTTGCCGATGTCACGGACACCGCCGCCAAGAAAGCCCTCGGCCTGCCATGAGTTCCCACGCTGCCACTGCCCCGGCGGAGATGCCGGCCGCCTCCTCCTCTCCCTCCCAACTGGCGGGCAAGGCGCTCACGATTGGCCTGGTCGGCCTGGCCGTGACTGCTGCCGGCCTGCTCGTGCCGCACAACGCCCGTGCGGTCGCGTTGTCGTATCTGGTGGGCATCACCTACTGGACGGCCATCGCGATCGGCATGCTGATGCTGATCCTGATTCATCACATCTTTGATGCGTCGTGGTCGACCGTCATCCGGCGCCAGTTCGAGCACGGGATCTCGGCCTTCAAATGGCTGGGCCTGCTGTTCCTCCCCCTGGTGCTCGCCTCGTTCCTGTACCAGCGGGACCTCATCTGGCCGTGGCTCGACCTCGGGCATGAGATGCACGGCGGGCACACGGTCGGACACGACCCGCTGTACCTGAAGAAATCCGCCTTCCTCAATCCAGGCATGTTCATCGGCATGACCGCGGGTTTCTTCCTCATTTGGATGGGCTTGGCCGCCCGCCTGCGGAAGGCATCGTTCACGCAGGACGCGGATGGCGACGTGGCCTGGACCTTCCGCAACCGCGTGACGGCCGCCGCGGGACTTCCGCTCGGCGCGCTGTCGCTCACCTTCGCCGCCATCTACTGGGTGAAGTCGCTCGAGTACCACTGGTTTTCCACGATGTATGGCGTGTGGTTCTTCGCCAATTGCGTGCGCGGAGCCCTCTCGATCGGGGTGATCATCATGGTCTGGCTCTGGCACCGCGGTGACTACAAGGGCATCCTGAACAACAACCACTTTCACAGCATCGGCATGCTGATGCTGGCCTTCACGGTCTTCTGGGCGTACGTGACGTTCTCGCAGTACTTCCTCATCTGGAATGCCAACGTTCCCGAAGAGACCTTCTGGTACAACCTCCGCGAGATCAATCACGACGGCGGGCCGAACCAATGGAAGTGGATCGGGATCATCGGCATCCTTTTCGGACACTTCTTCATCCCCTTTTTCTTCCTGCTCTCCTACCGGTACAAGATCACGAAGCATATCATTCGCCGCATCGCGATTTGGATTCTCGCCGTGATCCTGCTCGACATGTGCTACAACATCATGCCGGCGCTGAAGGACTCCCACGGCAACGCCCAGCCGCTGTTGTCGCTCAACCTCGTCTGGATCCTCTCGTCGGTGGTCGGGGTGGGCGGCGTCTGTGTCTGGTCCTACCTGCGCAGCTTCCCGACGGCGAAGCTGATTCCCATCCGGGATCCCCGCATTGGCGAGAGCCTCACCCACCATGAGTGATTCCCACGTCACGCCGGCCCGGCCGGTTTCCCTCTTCACGATCGGACTGCTCCTGGTGGTCTTCGCCGCGTTCCTGGTGGTCGTGCGTTATCTCTACACCCCGGCGGCGGAGGCGCCGTACAACGCCGCCGCGGAAAACCTCCCGAAGGACATGGAGTGGCGCGCCACCGCGGAACTTCGCCGGAAGGCCCTGGCCGAGCTCCGCGCCAAGGAAACGAAGCAGGCGGCCTCCTATGCCTGGATCGATCAGAAGGCGGGCGTGGTCCAGTTGCCCCTCGACCGGGCGATGGACCTGACCGTGCAACATTACCAGGCGAAGAAATGAGCGTCTGCGCGACCCCTTGACTGCGATGACCAATCAATCGACGAACGCCGGAGCGGCTGAAGTCACCGCGATCGATACTCACGCTCGCTGGCCGCTGCTTTATCTCATCGGCGCCGGCCTCGTGTGGCTGATCGTGAGCGGGGTCTTGTCCCTGATCGCGGCGATCCAATTGCACAGCCCTGCTTACCTCGCCGAATGCGCGTGGTTCACCCATGGCCGCGTCGAGGCGATGCGGGAAACCGCTTTCATCTACGGCTGGGCCGCCAACGCGGGACTGGCGATTGGCACCTGGCTGCTGGGGCGGCTCGGAGGCTATCCCCTGCGGGGCCTCAACTGGTTTGTCGTGGGCGGCGTCTTCTGGAATCTCGCCGTGGCTGCCGGGCTGATCGGAATCGCGGCCGGCGAAATGACCTCGTTCGCGGTGCTCCAATTGCCGCGCGCCGTGCAACCGCTCCTCGTCCTTTCCTACGCCGCCACCGCCATCTCGGGAGTTCTGGCGTGGTCCGGCCGCAAGCGGGCCGGCACCTTTGCCTCGCAGTGGTACGCCGTGGCGGCGCTGTTCCTCTTCCCGTGGTTCCTGACCGCGACGCAGGTGGTGCTCCTGTGGACTCCGGTGCGTGGTGTCGTGCAGGCGGTCGCCGCGGCCTGGTACGCCGAGGGGGTCTTCGCCCTCTGGCTGGCTCCGCTGGCCCTGGCGGGTGCGTACTACGTCGTTCCCAAGGTCTCCGGCCGGACGCTGCCGAGTTACGAGGCGGCGCCCGTGGCGTTCTGGACTTTGATCGTGGTGGGAACCTGGACCGCCGGACGCCACCTGGTGGGTGGCCCGGTGCCCGCCTGGCTGCCCACGATGGGAGTGGTCGGGACCAGCCTGTTGCTCTTCCACTTCCTCGTGTTGGCCTTCAACTTCAAGATCGCCCTGACGCCGGCAGGTACGGCGATGAACTTCCTCCGCTTTGGACTCCTGGCGTATTTGCTCTACGGCGTCTTTACCACCATCGCCTCGTTTCGGGGGGTCGCGGCGCATGCGCAGTTCACCTTCGTGACGGTGGCGCTCGAGCAGTTGGGTTTCTACGGAGCCGTCTCGATGCTGTTCTTTGGCACTCTCTACTACATGGTCCCGCGGCTTACAGGACGGGATTGGGCGCTTCCCGGCTTGGCCTCCGCCCACTTTGTCACGGCGTCCACCGGGTTGGTGCTGGCGTTGGTGGCCCTGGCGGTTGCGGGCGAGACCCAGGGCAACCTCCTGCTCGAGGCCAAGGCGACCTACGCCGAGATCTTCCAGCAGGTCAGTGTGCCGCTGATGATTCACACGGCGGCCCAGTTCCTCCTGATCGCGGCGAACCTGCTCCTACTCGTCAACTTCGCGATGTCGGCCTGGGCCTGTGGTGAGAAGGCCTGCGCCTCCGCGGCCGGCCTGCTCCGCTCGTCCTCCTCGATGGAGGCTTCCGCGTCATGAAAAACGGCCCGCTCTTTCTCGTCGGTCTCTTCCTTTCCGTGCTGATCGCCTGGTCCGGCATCGTGCTCGGGTCCCACGCCCAACTCGGGCGGCAGACGCCGTTCTTCGATGAAGGTGACGGCGTAGCCTATCCGGCCCGGCAAATGGGGCTCGCGGCGCGGGGGCAGCTGGTTTACGCCGATCTCGGTTGTGCCTCCTGCCATACGCAGCAGGTGCGCCGGCCTGGTTTCGGCAACGACCAGGGCCGCGGATGGGGAGAGCGGCAGAGTGTCGCCCGCGACTATCTTTTCCAGACCCGCCCACAGTTGGGTGCTTCCCGATTCGGGCCGGATTTGACCAACCTCGGAGGCCGTAAGCCCCAACCGCCCACCGAGGAGGCGCTCTATCGCTTCCTGTACGAAGGGTCACCGACCCATCCGCCGTACGCGTTTCTCTTCGAGAACCTCCCCATCGCGGGTGAGGTATCGTCCCTGGCGCTCAAGCTCAGCGGCACCAGCGCTCCCGCTTCCGGCCGGCAGATTGTCCCCGGCGAACGGGCGCGGACCCTCGTGGCTTATCTGCGCAACTTGAACACTGTTTACGATTATCCGGAGTCCCGCCCGCTGCCGGTGGAGCAGAAGGCTCCCGCGAAGGAGGAGGCGAAGAAATGAGCGCACCCACCGGTTCCGACCCCCGCGTTGAACAGGCGCCCGTGACGGACGAGGCCCTGCTCGACAGCCACGACAAGCTGCTTGGCCGCCAGCCGGATGATAAGGCGCATTACCGCCTGCTGCCGCTCAACCTCCTGTTCCTGTTCAGCGGCCTGATCTTTTTCGCCGGCACCTACCTCGGGCGCTATGCCGGACATTTTCACCCGTCGGTTTTCAACGAGCACGGCCAGCCACCCAAGGCCGGCGCGGCCGTGGCAGTTGCCGTTGATCCGCTGGTGCTGGGCAAGAACGTCTATGGCCAGGTCTGTGCCGCGTGCCACCAGCCCAATGGGCAGGGATTGCCTCCGGCCTTTCCTCCCCTCGCCGGCTCGGAATGGGTGGCAGGCTCCGAAGAGCGCCTGATCCGGATCCTGCTCCACGGACTCCAGGGCCCGATCAAGGTCAAAGGCACCGAATTCAACGGTGCGATGCCGCCGGTGGGGCCGGGTTCGGGTTTCAACCTCAACCCCGAGAAGGTTGCGGCGGTCCTCACGTTTGTGCGCAAGGAATGGGGCGGCATCGCCACGCCGGTCGCCGCGGCCAAGGTGGCGGAAATTCGGGCCAAGGACGGAACCCGTCCTCCGCTCACCGTCGCGGACCTCGAGAAGATTCCGTGACGGATCGCGTCGCGACGCGTTGAGTCCTCGCGCCCACGTGATCCGTGGGCGCCAACGCTCTCGCCCGCGGCCACGGGCCGTTGCCGGGCCCCGAATTCGGCTCCCGTCGGCCAGACGGCTCAATCCCCGAGGCGTCGCCCGGTCATGAGGTAGTTCCGCACGTAGTCGCCGACGGCTTCGGCCAGGGGTGTCATCGGGCGGGAATACCCGCTCTCGCGCAATTTCCCGACGTCGGCCCTCGTGAAGTACTGGTACTTTCCCCGGAGCACATCCGGCATGTCGATGAACTCGATGGCGGGTTCGCGACCCAACGCAGCGAAGATGGCGGTGGTGAGCGCCAGCCAGGTACTGGCCTCGCCGCTTCCGAGATTGAACAGGCCGCCCGCGCCTTGCCCCTGGGGATGCTCGGCAAAGTGGAGTGTCATCTCCACGGCGTCCTTCACGTAGAGGAAGTCCCGCTTCTGCTCCCCGTCCCGAAAGTCGGGCCGATGACTGCGGAACAGCTGCACCCGGCCGGTGGTGAGGATCTGCTGATACGCCTTGTGGACGAGGGAGCGCATGTCCCCCTTGTGATCCTCATTCGGGCCGAAGACGTTGAAGTACTTCACCCCGACGATCTGACCGAGCCACCCCCGGCGCTGGGCGTAGAGATCAAAAAGGTGTTTGGAATACCCATACATGTTCAGCGGGCGCAGCCGGTGCAGATTCGCGTCGCGATCGTCCATGCCCTGGGTTCCGTCTCCGTAGGTGGCCGCCGACGACGCGTAGATGAAACGCGCGCCTTGGGCCAGCGACCAGCCGGCCAGTTCCTTGGTGACCTCGTAGTTGTTGTCCGCCAGGTAGGACGCGTCGCGCTCCGTCGTGGCCGAGCACGCGCCGAGGTGGAAGACGGCGGAAAACCGGCCGAACGCGTCGGCCTTTTCCCGCACGGTGGCACGGAACGCGGGCGCTTCGAGGTAATCCGCAAAGCGGAGTGGCGTCAGGTTGCGCCACTTTTCATCAGAGCCGAGCAGATCGGTCACGACGATGTTCTCATGGCCGCGGCGATTCAAAGCCCATACCAGGGCACTGCCGATGAAACCGGCGCCGCCGGTGACCAGGATCCTGCCTTGGAGGGAACTCATGGGCGGATGGAACGGGGCCATCAGCTGTCGCGGGACAACTCCCGCGAACGTTCGGTTGCGGCGACCACGGTCTCGCGCATCAGGTCGCGGAATCCCCGGGCTGCCATGCGCTGGAGTCCGGCGTAGGTTGTGCCGTTCGGTGAGGTGACTTGGTCGCGCAGGATTTCCGGCTCCGTGCCCGTCCGGGCCAGCAGTTGGGCCGAGCCGACGACGGTCTCGAGCGCCAGCCTCCACGCGGTGTCGCGCGCCAGTCCAGCGGCGACCCCGGCGTCGCGCAGCGCGGCCGCGAACTCGAACACATAGGCGGGTCCGCTGCCGCTGAGCCCGGTGACGGCATCCAGCTGCGGCTCGTCCAGTTCGACCACCTTGCCGAGGGCGCCGAGGATCCCGGAGATGATCACCCGATCCTCCGCCGTCAGCGGGGCTGCCGCGCACCAGGCGGTGATGCCCGCCCCGATTTGGCCGGGGGTGTTGGGCATGGCGCGGACAAGATTGCGGGCGCGGGGAAACGACCGGGCCAGCCGCTCCAGGCGCTTGCCCGCGAGAATCGACAGCACGAGCCGGCTGGCCGTGAGTTCGGCGAGGCGCGCATCGAGGCCCGCGAGTTGCTGGGGCTTGCAGGCGAGCACGATCGCGTCGGCACCGGCGACCAGGTCTTCGAGGGTGGTGGCGGCCCGGATACCGGTTCGGGACGCCAGGGTCCGGGCGGTGTCGTCACCGCCGTCGGTGCACGCCAGATCGGCGGGCTGGCAAACCTGACGGGCGAGGAGCCCGTCGACAATCGCGGAGGCCATGCGCCCCGCGCCGAGAAACGCGATCTTGGACATGAAAAAAGACGGGCGGCCCGGTCAGGCGTCGCCGCCCTTGCGGCTCTTGCGATCCACCGGATGCACCAGGAAGGCCGTGGCTCCTCCGCCCGGGGTGTCTCCCATGGTCACCTCGCCGCCGAGGTTGCGAAGGGCGTGGCGGGCGACGGTGAGGCCCATGCCGACGCCCACGGTGTTCTTCGTGCTGACGAAGGGTTCGAACATCTTGTCGCGAATTTCCGGGTCGAGCCCGCGGCCGTGGTCCGTCACGCGAATCTCGAGGAACTTGCCCTCCCCGGTCTTTTCGAACGTGCGGGTCTGGAGTGCGATGGGTCGGGGATCGGTCGGCTGGTTATCGTAGGATTCCCAGGCGTTGATCAGGACCTTCGCGAGAACCTCCTCCACGATTTCGAAGTTGGTGTCGATCATCAGTTCACCCAGCGGGTTGTCGATCGTGACCGGGCTGGTGAGCCCATAATCCTCGTGGAACCGGGCGATGCCTCCCTCGAGGAGCCGTTGCACGCTGGCCTTGATCAGCGGCGGGCGGGATTTCACCACCAGTGTACTCAGTTGCTTGATGATGGAGACGATTCGCTGCACGGCATCCTCGACGTGCTGCGCGTTCTTCTTCACCTGCTCGGGCTTGTCGTAGTAGGCCTTGACGAGATCGAGGTAGCCGATGACGACACCGAGGAGGTTGTTGAGATTGTGGGCGATGCCCTGGGTGACGGCGCCAATGGTGGCGGCCTTGCGTGACTCCTCGAGCCGCCGCGTAAGATCCACGACCTGGCGGTTGATGGCGACGAACCGGAGCTGCGTCTGCACGCGCGCCATCGTTTCGTCGAGGTCGATCGGCTTGGTGATGTAGTCGACCGCGCCGACCGCGAGGCCCTCCAGCTTGCTCTCCTTGTTTGTCCGGGCGGTGATGAAGATAACGGGGATGCCCCGGGTGGCCTCCACCGACTGGAGGCGCTGGCAGACCTCGATGCCGTCCATGTCCGGCATCATCACGTCGAGCAGGATGAGGTCCGGTTGTTCGTGCCCCACCTGTTCGAGCGCTTCGAGGCCGTTGTGCGCGGTGCTGACCCGCAAGCCTTCGCGCTCCAGCTTGCGCTTCAACAACTGGACGTTGATGGGTTGGTCATCGACGACCAGGATCAGGGGGGCGGCCATTGAGGGAGGGAAGCGGTTTGCAGGAGCCCGTGCAAGCTACGCGACGGGCCGCTGGCGGCGAGCCTTGATGGTATTGCGCATCAGCATCGCGACCGTCATCGGGCCCACTCCGCCCGGTACCGGCGTAATCCGGCTGCAGAGCGGGGCGACCGTGTCGAACGCGACATCGCCCACGAGGCGGTAGCCCGTCTTGCGCGTCGCATCAGCCACCCGATTGATGCCGACGTCGATCACCACAGCCCCCGGCTTGACCATGTCGGCGGTGACGAATTCGGGCCGGCCGATGGCGGCGATGAGCACGTCGGCCTGGCGGGTGAGGGCCGCCAGGTTGGTCGTGGCCGAGTGGCAGATGGTGACGGTGCCGTTCGCTCCGGCGCGCTTCTGCAGTGCCAGGAGCGCGACCGGCTTTCCGACGATGAGCGACCGGCCCAGCACGACGACATGCCGGCCTTTGAGATCCACGCCACTGCGTGCGAGCAGTTCCATGATCCCGGCCGGCGTGCATGCCACGAAGCCGGTGTCATCCTCCTGGGCGACCTTGCCGAGGTTGAGGGTATTGAACCCGTCGACATCCTTCTCCGGGGCGACGCGTCGGAAGACGGCGACCTCGTCGATGTGCTTTGGGAGGGGAGACTGGACGAGGATGCCGTCCACGTCCGGGTCCGCATTGAGTTGATCGATCAGGGCGAACAACTCCGCTTGGGAAATGGTCACCGGCGGCAGGATCACCCGGCTGGTCACTCCGATCTCGGCCGCGGTCTTCTCCTTCTTCCGGACGTAGGACACCGACGCCGGATCCTCCCCTACACGGACGAGGGCGAGGCATGGCTTGCGGCCGGGAAGGGCTGCGACTTCGGCCCGGAGTTCGGCGATGAGCGTGGAGGCGATCTGGTTTCCGTCGATCAGCTGCATGGTGCGGGCGCGGGAAGCGGGGCGGACAATTACTTGAGCTGCAGGGTCTCCACCTGGATCACGAATTCGCGGCCGTCGGGAGTGCCCTGGGCCGTGCCAAAGACGACCACATTGAGGTTGAGGTATTTCTCGATCTGGTCGGTCTGCAGCAGCTTCGAGATGTCGAGGTAGGCGTAGCGACGACCGGCGTCGTCATTCAGTGCATAATCGTAGGGGCGGCGGGGCGTGAAGGGGCGGCGCGTGGAAACGAAGCGGCCCGCGAATTGCCGAGGCAACGTGCTGCTGCCGCCGTCCCCGAGATTGACCATGGCGACGGGTTGCCCGGTGTTGGCGGCGCCATACACGCCGGGCGCGACTGGCGGCGGGGTCACCGGGGCGGCTGGGACCGGCTTCGGGGCCGCGGGTGCCGGCGTGGTGGCGATGGGGGGCAGGTGACCGGCCGTGCCCCCGAGATGGACATAACCGGTGAGCTTCCGTTCGAGGCGAATCTGCGTCCACCGGCCGTGGATGCCGGTGATGGACGTCTTGTCCGTCGCTTCCGCGAGCGTAAGCACCCCGGCATCGGATTTCGGGGCGAGGCGGATGGGCGCACCGGGTTTGACGTCGAGGCTCTTGGCCAGGTCCTTGTTCTCCACGTAGCCCTCGAACGGGCCGGGCAACTCGATCGCCATCCAGCCCGCTGGGGTGGAGGCAATGGAGCCGGGAGCGGCGACTGGCTCGGTGCCGGCCTTGAGGTAGGTGATCGCCGGGGAGGACGCGTCGGGCTTGGTGTGTACCGCCGTGGTGGCGGTCAGGGGAGCGGCACTGGCGCAGCAAGGCCACCACGCCAGCAGGCTGACGATGCGTGCGAGATTAGTCTTCATCGACGGAAGTTTGGGAAGTGGAGGAGGCGGGAACCGAGTAGGCCTCGTAGGCGGCGTGCGGTGTCCGCGGATTGTGAAACAGCGACTCGATGTCCTTGCTAGAAAGAACCCGTCCGGCCCGCAACGGGATTCCCTTCAGCGCGAGCGATCCGATCTGGTAACGGCGCAGGCGCTTCACGTCGAAGCCCAGCGCGGTGAAGAGCTGGCGGATTTCGCGCTTCTTCCCATGATGCAGGTGCACATCCAGGTGTTCACCCACGCCGCCGGCGTCCGGATTGATCAGGGCCGCCCGTTCCACCTTCAGACGTTCGCCCTCGATGACGACACCCCGCACCAGTTGGGGCAGGCGCGTGGCCGGAAAGGCCGTCTTCAGCACGACGTGGTAGCGTTTCACCACGAGGTTGGAAGGGTGCATCAGGCGGTGGGCGAGCGCTCCGTCGGTCGTGAGCAGCACGAGCCCCTCACTGTCGAGGTCGAGGCGTCCGGCGCAGAAGAAACGGAGATGCCGGAACTCCCGTGGTAGGAGTTCGAAGACCGTCGCAGCATGATGCGGGTCGTCGTTGGAACATACGAGGCCGCGCGGTTTGTGGACCGCCACCGTAATCTTCGGCTGCGCGCGACTGCGCACCGGCTTGCCACTCACGGTCACCTTGTCCACCCCGGGCACGACGGGCTGGCCGGTCGTTGCCATCCGCCCATTAACCCACACTTCGCCACGCGCGATCAGGGTCTCTGCCGCCCGGCGCGAACACACCCCGGCCTCGGCGAGGTATTTTTGCAGGCGGAGGGAATCGGCGGAAGCCATGGGGCTACTGGGCGGCAATTCCCGCAGCGCTGCAAGCCTGCGTGCGCCGGCGGGCGGGCTCGGCTGACCGAACCGTCAGCGTCCGGTCCCGAAGCGCTCCCTTGCCCTTGCCACCGGACGTGTTCTGGTGTTGGTCCATTCCTTCATGCTCACCTACCACCAACGAACCGCCCTCGTGACCGGAGCTGGCCGTGGCATCGGCAAGGCCATCGCCGAGACGCTGGCGCGCCAGGGAGTCACCGTCATTTGCGTCTCAAAATCAGCTGAATCGTGCGGCGCCACGGCGGCGGCGATCACGGCCGCCGGGGGCAAGGCCCGGGCGCTGGCCGTGGATGTCGCGGATGGTGCCGCGATTGCGCGGGCGGCGGAGGAACTGCTCAAGGAGTTTCCGACCATCGACATCCTGGTGAACAATGCCGGCATCACCCGGGATGGCTTGCTCTTCCGCATGACCGAAGCCGACTGGAACGAGGTGATCGCCACCAACCTGACCAGCTGCTTTCACTGGACCAAGCTGCTGGCCCGACCCATGACCCGGGCGCGATGGGGACGCATCGTCAACATCACCTCGGTGAGCGGAGTGATGGGCAATGCGGGGCAGGCCAACTACAGCGCGGCCAAGGCCGGCATGATCGGGCTGACCAAGACCCTGGCGCGGGAGTTTGCCTCGCGCAATGTGACCGTGAACGCGGTGGCCCCGGGCTTCATCAAGACGGACATGACGACCCAGTTCGTCAACAACCCCGAGGCTTCGGCCAAGATTCTGGAGGTTGTGCCGCTCAAGCGTTTCGGTGAATCGGGCGATGTCGCGGCGCTCACGGCGTTCCTTTGCGCCGAGGAGGCCGGCTACATCACCGGTCAAGTTTTTAACGTTGACGGTGGAATGGCGATGTGAAGCCTCCGCTTCACCGTCTTTCGCTTCACATTTTCGCACAATGGCCGACCCAAAAACCATCGAACAGCGCGTCAAAGAAATCATCGTGAATCAGCTCAATGTGAATGAAGAGCAGATCACGCCGACGGCGTCCTTTCTCGACGATCTGGGCGCGGATTCGCTCGACACGGTGGAGCTGATCATGGCGTTCGAAGAGGAGTTCAAGGACGAGATCAAGGGTGAGATTCCGGAGTCGGATGCGGAGAAACTCCAAACCGTTGGCCAGGTGATCGAGTACATTAAGGCCAAGGCGGGTCAGGCCTGAGCGCAGGTACCAGCTGAAAATTTCCGGCGTTCTGCCGATTTTCCCCACGGAAAATTCTGGCAGAACGCCTTTTTGTTTTCTGGACTGAGCAGTTTCCGCGAGCAGCCATGGAATCGAAAATGTCATCGCAACGGGTGGTGATCACTGGATTGGGTGCCGTTGCGTCGTTGGGACATGACGTCGGGGCGTTCTGGGCGGGTTTGCTCGCGGGACGTTCGGGCGTGCGGCGGGTGACGCTGTTCGACCCGTCCCACTATGCCTGCCAGATCGGTGCGGAGGTACGCGACTGGGACGCGGCGCACCACATGGATCCCAAGGAGGCGCGGCGGAACGATCGATACACGCATTTCGGTTTCGTCGCCGCCAAACAGGCATTTGCCGATGCCGGCCTCGACATGGCTCGGGAGGATCCGGACCGGGTCGGCGTGATCATCGGTTCCGGCATCGGGGGCATGTACACGTACGAGTCGCAGCTCAAGGTTCTGGCGGAGCGGGGTCCGCGCAAAGTCTCACCGTTCACCATCCCGTCCCTGATCGGCAACATGTGCTCGGGGTTGTTCGCGATCGAAATCGGGGCGCGGGGCCCGAACTTTGGCATCGTGTCGGCCTGTGCGACCGGCACGCATGCGCTGGGGGAGGCCGCCCACGCGATCCGCCGGGGCGAGGCCGATGTGATGATTGCCGGGGGCAGCGAGGCGGCCATCACGCCATTTGCCTACGCGAGCTTCTGCGCGATGAAGGCGATGAGCACGCGCAACGCGGAGCCCGAGCGGGCCAGCCGCCCGTTCGACAGCCAGCGCGACGGTTTTGTGATGGGGGAGGGCGCCGGGGTCCTCGTGCTGGAATCGCTCGAGCATGCGCGGGCGCGGGGCGCCCGCATCTACTGCGAACTGGCCGGCTACGCGGCCACCTGCGACGCGTTCCACATCACCCAGCCCGATCCCGAAGGCAAGGGACTGTCGATGGCGATGAAGCGGGCGCTGGCCAACGCGGCTGTCCGTCCGGAGGACATCGACTACATCAATGCCCACGGGACTTCGACGCCCTACAACGACCGCTTCGAGACCCTGGCCATCAAGAAGGTCTTTGGCGATCACGCGCGGCGGCTCGCCATCAGTTCCACCAAGTCCATGACCGGCCATCTGCTCGGCGCGGCGGGCGGCATCGAGTCCGTCATCTGCGTTAAGACCCTCCAGAACCAGGTCATCGCTCCGACGATCAACCTCGAGGAGCGGGATCCCGACTGCGACCTCGACTATGTGCCCAATGTCGCACGCCCGGCGCGAATCTCGGCGGTGTTGAGCAACAATCTCGGGTTCGGCGGCCAGAACGCCGCGGTGGTGTTCCGGGCCATCTAGTCCGCCGCGACCGCGGGGCGGACTCCCGCGCGCGCGTGAGTCCTCAGTCGGCCGGCGACCGGATCCACCGCGCAAGACACGTGCGCAGTTCCTCCTGCCGGACCGGCTTCGGGATGAAATCGTCCATGCCGGCCGCCAGACAGGCCGCCCGGTCGCTCGGAGCCACGTTCGCGGTGAGCGCGAGGATGGGAAGGTGCCGCCCCGCCAGGCGGGAGCGGATGCAACGGGTGGCCTCGAATCCGTCCATCCCGGGCATCTGGCAGTCCATCAGCACGGCGAGCCACGGGCCGCGATCCACGGCCTCGATGGCAGCGCGTCCGTCTTCCACCACCACAGACTCGAAGCCGAGTTTCTCCAGCAGGAGGCAGATGACCCGCTGGTTGACCCGGTCGTCCTCGACCACCAGGAGCTTTCCGGGAACCTTGGGCGGCAGGTTGGCCGGTGCCGGGCTGGCGGAGTTCGCCGGGGGAGTCGCCCGGGGGAGCGTGATTTCAAAGCTGAACGTCGACCCCTTGCCCGGAGAACTGTCGACCGCGATGACGCCGCCGAGCTGGTTGACGATCTGCTGGGAGATGGCGAGGCCGAGCCCGGTGCCGCCGAAACGGCGGGTCGTCGAACTGTCCCCCTGGGAGAAGACCTGGAAGAGCTGCGACCGCGTGGTCTCGTCCATGCCAATACCAGTGTCGTGGACGGCGATGCGCACACGGACAGCGTCCGAAGTCTGCTGCACAAGTTCGACGACCATGCGCACGGAGCCCGACTCGGTGAACTTGATGGCGTTGCCGGCGAGGTTAAGGAGCACTTGGCGCAGGCGGAAACTGTCGCCGCAAACCGCTGGCAGAGGGGCGGGCGGGAGTTCGACAACCAGGGCAAGGTGTTTCTCTTCGGCGCGCGGACGCAGAAGCGCCGCCACATCCGCCACCGGGGCGCCCAATTGAAAGGGGACCGACTCGAAGACCATCCGGCCACTCTCGATCTTGGAGAAATCAAGAATGTCGTTGAGCAGGCGCATGAGGGCGTCGGCCGAATGGGTAGCGATGTCGACTTGGGAGCGCTGGTCAGCCCGCAGGGGCGAGAGGGCGAGCACCTGCAACATGCCGAGAATGCCGTTCATCGGCGTGCGGATCTCGTGGCTGATTGTAGCCAGGAAGTCGCTTTTGGCCTGGCTGGCGGCCTCCGCCTGCTCCTTCGCCTGGCTCAGGGTTGCCACCAGGGACTCGTTTTCGAACAGCAGCCGCCAGAGTTGACGCAAGTCCTGATGGTGCAGCCGGGCGGTGTTCAGCAGAAACAGCGCGTAGGTGACCACCATCAGGGCCAGCATCCAGCCGCCGGGCTCCCCCAGGCTTGCGATTCTGGCGGTGAGGGGGCCAAGGGTCGCGAGAAGATAGAGGCGAAAGCAGAGGGGAACGGAAGCGAGCGAACGGGCGGCTCCGGCATTGAGTCCGGCGAGAATCATCACGAGCAAGAGTCGTGGTGTCAGGTCAGGACCCTGAAAGTAGAACCAACCGGCGCTGCCCCAGAGTGCGGCCGCCACAAACAGGGTCAGGACGAAGAACCGCCGCCAACGGGGCAGGTCCTCCAGAGGCGGCGCCAGCCGGCTGAAAGCGATGAGCAGGCCCGTCCGCACCGCGGTGACGGCAATCAAGGCTCCCAGCCAAGCGAAGTGCAGTCGCGTCGGGTGCGAGGCATAGGTTCCCGCCACAAGCACCACTCCGAGGACGAGATTCGAAAGCAGACCGAAACCAGAGGCGCGGTACAGCAGCCGGGTCAGCTCCGCTTCAATCTTCCGTTCGGTCTCCGGGCTGCGGGAAGGCGTGGGTTCGGGTCCGGGGCCGGGACTCATATCAGGGAGAATAACCGGGGCAGGTGGTGGTCGCGAAGGAAAAACCACGGCGTTGTGCCAGGCCGGAAAACGGGCGAAGAAAAAGCCCGCGGGGTTGAGCCGCGGGCATGAAAAGAGGGAGGGAAAACCGAACAGGAATCAGACTTTTTCGACCAAGCCGGCCTTGATGGCCTTCACCGAAACCCACACACGCTTCGTCCCGCCATTGGCGGTCCGAATCCGGATCCGTTGCAGGTTGGGACGGAACTTGCGCTTGGTGATGCTGGTTACGTGCGTGCCGATGCCACCGCTCTTCTTCGACTGACCCTTGCGATTGATGATTGAGCCTTTGACGGGACGGCGTCCGGTGACTGCGCAGATTCTGGACATGGTGGTTTCGAGTTGGTTAAAGGGTCGCGAGTAAAGGGCGGCAGGAGGGCGAAGCAAGGGGATTCTTGCCAATCGTCCGCCGGCGGCGGCCCGCTTGGAATCAGGGTCTGGCGACATCAGCGGCGCGCCGAGAGCACCTGGAACTTCTGGCCCATCTGCGACGGGTGCAGGAGTTGAAACAGGCCGAGCTTTCGCGCACTCAGGCGTCCCGCTTCGGCGTTGGCCGCCGCCTCCAGGTAGCCACCGGCGTGCCTGATGAAGAACGACTCCTGAAACTCCAAGCGGAGGTCTTCGAAACCGTGCCCCTGCAGGGCAGCCTCCAGCCAGTCCCAGCAGATGTGGCAGGTCAGGTCCTGCTCGCCCGGGCGGGCAAGGAGGTCCGGGGTCTGCCGGTGGCGGTGGTAGGCCCGTACCGTTCCCCCCGGCGAGTGCTCCCGCAATTCCGCTTCGGTCTTGCCGTAGTCGATGGCGACAAAGAGCCCCTGCCAGGGTTGGGCGGCGATGGCAGCAGCGAGCCGCGCGGCGGCGATTGGACGATCAAAGCGGTAACCCTCGCTGCCGGGTTCCGCGATGTCCGACGCCCAGTGGACTTCCTCCAGGCGATCCCCCAGCAGCCGGACGCCGATCTCGTGCCAGCGTCCCTGGGAAAACACCGTGCGCCGGCAAGGCTGGGCATCAAACAGCTCGTTCGAAAACACAACACACGGCCCGGAGAGTTCGAGGGGGTCGGCCAACCGAACGGCGCGCACCGCACCGAACGGGTGTGCGACCCCATCGAGCACGCACTGGCCCGGTTCGGCTCCGATCTCGACAAACGTATGGGTGCGGGGATCGCGTCCGGCCAGCCGCGAGACGCAGGCGGCCGCCACCATCTCCCCGAAGCCGGGGCCGGTGTGGGCGGCGGTGAAGAAATCGGTGCCGGGCGTCCGGCCCACCCGCACCCGGGGGCGGCGGTAGTAGCCCGCCACCGGATCGAACAGCGCCAACTCCATGAAACGCTCGAAGGAGACGGTGTCGCCGGGCGCGGCCGCGGCCCGAAAGGCGGCGAGAAACTCCGGGGCCACCGGGTCGGACGAGGCGGATGAGGTGCCCATTTACAAACGCATGCGGATGCCCACAGTGGCGCGCATGTTCAAACGCATTCTCATCCTCGCCGCCGGCGCCCTGCTGGGCGTGGCGCTGACCGCGGCCGTTCCGCGGCTGGTCGCGGGATGGAGCTTCTGGCCCAACCGGGATCTGTCACGATCGGCCGGATACGTGCGCGACGTGATGCGGCTGGTGAACGAGCACTATGTCGACGAGAAGGCGGTGGCCTACGACCAGCTCGCCCGCCAGGCCCTGCACGGGATGATCGAGTCGCTGGATCCGCATTCCGAATTCCTGGAAAAGAAGGTCCACGAGGAGTTCGAGGAGGACTTGACCGGCGAGTTCGGGGGCGTGGGCATCCAGGTGGAGACGCGGCAGAATCGGGTGGTGGTGATCGCCCCCCTGGCCGGCACTCCGGGGGAGAGGGCGGGCATCCAGCGGGGCGACGAGATCGTGAGCATCGACGGGCAACAGGTGGATGCGGCCGTGAATCTCGACGGCATCGTGTCCCGCCTGCGGGGCAAACCGGGCACCAAGGTGGCCGTCGGGCTCTTTCGCCCCCGCACACAGACGACCCTGCAGCTCACGCTCATGCGCGAGGTGATCCGGATCGAGAGCGTCCGGGGCGTGCGGGTGCTCGACGACGGGGTGGGCTACGTGCAGCTGACGGAGTTTTCCGAGCACACGGCGGCCCAGTTCCGGCGCGGTCTCGATCGGCTGCTCTCCGAGGGTGTCCACAGTCTCGTGCTGGACCTGCGCAACAATCCAGGTGGGCTGTTGGAGGCGGCGGTCGAGGTGGCGGAGCCGTTCTTCCGCAAGACCGAGTTGATTGTTTACACCCAGGGGCGGAAGCCCGGCGACCGGGAGGACTTCCGGGCGGAGGCCGACGGTCCGCCGATCGCCCTGCCGCTGGTCGTCCTGATCAACGCCGGTAGTGCCAGTGCTGCGGAGATTGTGACCGGCGCGCTGAAGGACGCCGGGCGCGCCATCGTCGTGGGGGAGCGGTCGTTCGGCAAGGGATCGGTGCAATCGGTATTCAAGCTCCAGAACGGGGAAGGGCTCCGGCTGACCACGGCGCGGTATTACACTCCGAGCGGGGCTTCGATCCACGAACGGGGCATCGCACCTCATGTCGAGGTGGTGATGACCCCGGAGGAAGATACGAAGCTCGCACGGCAGCGGGCGCGTGCCGACATCACGGATCCAGCCGAGTTCAAGGCGCGGTTCGGATTCGATCCGATTGCGGACCGGCAACTGGAAACGGCGCTGGCGATGCTGCGCGGGGTCCGGCGTTTTGGCGTCCGCCCGGTGGCGGGCGCCGCGCAATAGGGAGGCGAGGGCGCTTGAATCCACGCGACACCAGTGTCCATCCGCCGCGCCTGGATGGTCCCCGGGGAGGACCTGCCGCGTGATTCTGGCCCTCGAAAGTTCCTGCGACGAGACGGCGGTGGCCCTGTTTGCCCCGGAGCGCGGGCTGGCGGGCGAGTGGGTCCACAGCCAGATCGCCCTGCACGGGCGGCATGGCGGCGTGGTGCCGGATCTGGCCACGCGCGAGCACTTGCGCAACTTTCCGCGGCTCCTCGAGGAGGCGCGGCGCACCGTCGGTTTCGATTCGGTCACGGAGGTGGCCGTCACGCACGGTCCCGGCCTCGCGGCGTGCCTCGCGATTGGAGTGGCGTCGGCGCAGGCGCTCGCCTTGGCGTTGCAGGTGCCGGTGCGGGGCGTAAACCACCTGCGCGGCCATGTCTGGTCGCCGTTCCTGCCGCTGCATGCCGAAGACCCGGCCGGCTTCGCCCGACGGTGCGAAGGTCTCCTGCCGCACCTGGGACTGATTGTGTCGGGGGGCAACACCCTGCTTTTCCGGCTCGACGAGCGACGGCGGGTCGAAGTGCTGGCGAGCACGCGGGACGACGCAGCCGGGGAGGCGCTCGACAAGGGGGCGAAGCTGCTCGGCCTCGATTATCCCGGCGGGCCCGTGGTCGAGCGACTCGCGCGGGAGGGACGGGCGAATGCCTTTGATTTCCCGCGCAGCCTCGGGCGTCGCGGGGAGCTCGATTTCAGCTTCTCCGGCCTGAAGACGAGCCTGCGCTATCTCATCGAGAAGATGCCGGCCGAGACCGTGGTCGCGCGGCGGGCGGACCTGTGTGCGAGCTACCAGCAGGCGGTGATTGATGCACTGGCGGGGAAGACCCGCGCGGCCCTGCAGCAGGGGAGCGGAACCTACCGCAGCCTCGGACTTTCGGGCGGGGTGGCTAACAATCGCAACCTCCGGGCGGCCCTGGAAGCGGAGGCTCGGCGGGAGCGGATTCCCTTCCTGGCGGCTGAAGCGCGCCATACCGGCGACAACGCCGGAATGATTGCCTTTGCCGCCTGGGCGGACCCGGAGGCGGGCGGGCCGGCGACCGGAGGTCGACTGCGGATTGAGCCGGGAGCGCCGCTGGCGTGACGGCGCGCGGCGCGCCTACTTGTAATCGCGACGCAGGTTGCTCGGCAGCAGGCCGAGTTCCTCGCGGTACTTGGCCACGGTGCGTCGCGCGATGGTGATGCCGCGGTCGTGCAGCTTGGCGACGAGTTCCTGATCGCTGAGCGGACTGGACTTGTCCTCGAGATTGATCAGGTCCGCGATCATCTCCTTCACGCTGGTGTTGGAGACCGCGGCGCCGCTTTCCGCCTGGTAGCCGGGGGTGAAGAAGTACTTGAATTCGAAGACGCCGTGGGGCGTGCGAATGTACTTGTTGGCAATCGCGCGGCTGACCGTCGTCTCGTGCACGCCGACGACCTCCGCCACCTGGGTCATCGTGAGGGGCTTGAGCGACGAGACGCCATTCTCGAAGAACTCCCGCTGGGCGTTCAGAATCTCCCGGGTGATGCGCTCGATGGTCCGCTGGCGCTGCTCAATCGAATCGATGAGGAACTTGCCCGAACGAATGCGTTCCCGCAGGTAGTCGCGTTCGTTCTTGGTCAGGGTGCCGCGGGCAATCATCTCACGGTAGGTGGAGGAGATGCGCAGCCGCGGGATGTAGTCGTTGTTGAGGTGAATCTTCCACTCGTCGCCGTCGCGCTCGACGGTCACGTCGGGCACCACCACGCGGTTGTTGTCCTCGGCGAAGCGCCGGCCCGGAGCGGGGTCGAGCTTGCCGATCTCCTCGATGGCGGACTGGATCGCGTCGGGGTCGGCGCCGAGTTTGCGCGCGAGCTCGGGAATGCGGCGCCGCGTCAGCAGTTCGAAATGATCGCGCAGGATGCGGGCGGCCAGCGAGGTGCCGCGGCCCTTGGCCACGAGTTGGCCCAGGAGGCAGTCCGGCAGATCCTTCGCGCCGATTCCCGCGGGGTCGAACGTGCGGAGCAGTTGGTAGGCCTCCTGGACCGCGGCGAGCGGCAGCCCGATTTGCAGCGCGATGTCGGCGGGGCTCTGCGTTAGAAACCCCCGATCGTCGAGGCTGCCGACGAGGTGCTTCATCGCGGTGACGGCTTCCGGACTGAGGTCGGCCAGCTCCGCCTGCTGCATCAGGTGCTCCTGGAGGGAGGTTTCACTGACGAGCGAGTCGAAGAAATGCTGACGGCGCTCCGCGTCCTCGGAGGTGTAGGGTTGGGCGCCGCCCACCTGTGCCATGTGATCGCGCCAGTCCTCGTCGAGCTTGCCCAGGATCTCGAACTCACGGTCCTTGGAAAAATCCATCTCGTCGCGGCGGGCCTCGGGTTCGCCGGGCTCCGGCGGGGAGGACTCGGGGTTGGCGCCCGTCTCGGCGCCCCCGGCGTCTGACGCGGCCTCCTCACCCTCCGGTTTCTCGAGACTGAGGCCGTCCATCGGCAGCTCCTCGAGGGTCGGGTTGGACTGCAGTTCCTCCTGGATCACGGAGCGGAGATCCAGCGCGGCGACCTGCAGGATCTTCAGCGAATGCCGCAGCTGCGGGGCCAGAACCAGGGACTGGGTCTGGCGCTGGCGCAGTTCGTGACTAAATCCGGGCCCGCTCATGCTGATGAATCGAGAAGGGGTTCATCTCAGATGGGGGGGCGGGAGGAAAGCGAGGGGATGACGGGATCGCGGACGCCGAACAGATTCTTCAGGTAAACGGCGAGCTTCTCGTTGGTGGGACCGTAACGATCGCTGTAAAGGTAAAGCTCGAGGTCGGTCAGCATCTCCAGGGCGGATTGGTAGCGCTTGTCGCGGTCGCGCATCAGGGCGCGCTGGATGATGGCTTCGAGCTTGGGATCGATGTCGGGGCGCAGCTTGCCGAACTGCGGGATCGGCAGGGTCAGGATGTTGCGGCGCGACTGCGAGCGGTCGGCGGAACGGAAGATGTTCTTTCCGAGCAAGAGCTCCGTCAGCACGATCCCAAGGGGAAACAGGTCGGCCCGCGCGTCGGTGATCGCATAGCTGGCCTGCTCCGGCGAGAGGTACTCGTCCTTGCCGGCGATCACCTTGCCCTCCTCGTTGTACATCAGATCCAGGGCCTTCGCGATGCCGAAGTCGGTCAGCTTCACGTCGCCCTCGTAGGCAATGAGCACGTTCTTCGGGCCGATGTCGCGGTGGACGATGTTGAGGTGGCGGCCCTCGCGATCGCACTTGGCATGGGCGTAGGCGAGCCCGCGGGCGACCCGGGAGACGACGAAGGCCGCCATGTCGACCGGGATGGTCTTGCCGAGGCGGCGGTGCTGCTCGATGAACATCTCCAGGTTCACGCCCCGGACGAACTCCATCACCATGAAATACTGGCCGCCGACCTGCCCGAGGTGATAAGTCTGGACGATGTTGGTATGGATGAGATCGGCCACGAGCCGGGCCTCGCCGATGAAGTTGTTCTGAAACTCCTCGATCGCGGAGTACTCCTCGCGAATGAGCTTCACCGCGACTACCTTCCGGAAGTTGCCTGCGCCGAGCTGCAGGGCCTCGTAAACCACTCCCATGCCGCCCTCGGCCAGCTTGCGCGTCATTTCGTAATGCACCTCGTTGAATATGTGCTTAATTGACGCCATTAGCTCCGAAAGAAAGGAGGCGGCCGCTTGGCTGGCAAGAGCGCAAATCGGAAACGGCGCGAAATTTGCTGCACGACCGGTTGACAGGTCGCGACCCCGACCTAGGGTGCGCCGCCATGATTACGCTCACGCCCCGTGCCGCCCGACAGGTCCGAGGAATGCAGGCGGAACTCGCCGCGCCGCAGAAACGCCTGCGCGTGCTGGTGGAATCGGGCGGCTGTTCCGGCTTCCAGTACGGCATGTCGTTTGACGAGCCGAAGACCGACGATGCCCAGTTCGAATGCGAAGGGGTGCCCGTGATCGTGGACCCGACCAGCCTGGCCTACCTGCAGGGTTCGGTGATCGATTTCGACGACGGGCTGCACGGAAAGGGCTTCGAGATCCGGAACCCGAACGCCCAGAGCACCTGCGGGTGCGGCAAGTCGTTCAGCTGAACCCCGCCGGGCCCGGCTACCGGCGCGCCTCGTGCAGGGCGACGATGCCGAGGGTGAGGGCGGTGGCGCGGACCTCATCGAAGCCCGCCGCGGCGATTTCCCGCGCCAGCGCGGCGCGGTCCGGAAACTCCCCGATCGTGTCGTTGAGGTAGACATACGCGGCGCGATCGCCTGTCACCATTCCGGCGATACGAGGCAGGAGCCAGCGGAGGTACGCGTAATAGACGGGACGGAACCAGGGGTAGGGTTGGGAGAACTCCAGGACGTACAGCCGCCCCCCGGGCCGCAGGACCCGGCGCATCTCCCGGAGTCCCCGGGGGCGGTCCGCCAGGTTGCGCAGCCCGAAGGCGATGGTCACGGCCTCTTGGCTCTCGTCCGGCAGCGGCAGGGCGAGGCCATCCCCGGGCACGAAGCGGAGGTTGGCGAAGGCGCCGGTCCCGGCGGCGCGTTTCTTGGCCTCGGCCTGATCCAGCATCGGCTGGCAGAAGTCCATGCCCGTGATCGCAGTGTCGGGCGGGAGGGCCCGGCCGAGGGCGAAGGCCACGTCGCCGCTGCCGGTGGCGAGGTCCAGTACGTGGCGGGGTTGCTGGCGTCGGACCCTCGACACGAGACGCCGGCGCCACCAGCGATCCGCGCCGCCCGAGAGGATTGCGTTGGCGGCATCGTAGCGATGCGCAATGCGACCAAACATGGAATTGACGGCGGTCGGATCCGGCATGATCGAGGCTCCGAGAGGGCCCAAATGGGCCGCAAACGCAAGCTGGTCATAAGGGTTGACGCAATTAGAAGAAGGCAAATACTTTAAGCGGAATCTCAACCCATAGCCTCAGACAAAGGAACCCCATGTCCAACCTGACCAAACGCGAGATCGTACTGGAGATATACCGGAAGTCGGGCTTTCCGCAGAAGCAGATCGTCGACACCGTGCAGCAGACGCTCGACATCATTCAGAAGGCACTGGCTGACGGACGTAATGTGGAATTGCGCAACTTTGGCGTGCTTGAGGTGCAAGTGCGCAAGCAGCGGATCGGGCGCAATCCCAACAAGCCCGAAGCGGAAGTCGTGATCCCGCAGCGCGCGGTGGTGAAGTTCAAGTCGGGCAAGATCCTGAAGCAGCAGTTGAAGAAGCTCGACCTGGCCCAGTTGCAGGCGCAGCCGCCGACCCCGCCCGCCTAGTTCGGGAGTTCGGTCTCTTTTCGCCGGAGGTGGGGAGCACGGGTCAGGTCCCGTAGCTCCCGACCTCCGGCTTTTTTGTCGCCCTCGCGCGATCCGGTCCGCCACGATGATCGTCTATGGCGACGTTTCAGACCCTCCCCGGCTTCCGTGAGTTCTATCCCGAGGACCTGGCCCGGAGGAATCATGTGTTTCGCTCCTGGCGGCAGACGGCCAGCCGGTTCGGTTTTTCCGAGTATGACGCTCCCGTGCTTGAGCCCCTGGAACTCTACAAGGCCAAGTCGGGCGATGAAATCGAGGGGCAGCTGTTCAGCTTCACGGACAAGGGGGGGCGGGAAGTGGCATTGCGGCCGGAGATGACTCCGACGGTCTGTCGTTTGGTGGGAGCGCGGGCCAACGCCCTGAAGCGGCCCATCAAGTGGTTCAGCATCGCGGAGTTCTTCCGCTATGAACGCATGCAGAAGGGACGGGGGCGCTGTTTCTACCAGTTCAACGCCGATATTTTCGGTGAACCTGGCTGCGAAGCGGAGATCGAACTCATTGCCCTCTTGGTGCAGTGCCTGTGTGCCTTCGGCCTGACGGAGCAGGACTTCTACGTCCGCCTGAGCGATCGGAATCTCTGGTTTTATTACCTGGAGTCGCTCGGCCTCGACGAACCGCGGGTCCGGGCGATGCTGAGCGCGGTGGACCGGCACGAGAAGTACGGGGACGCCGCCTTCGAACCGTACATCAAGGAGTTCGGCCCACTCGATGAAACCGTGAAGAGCCGGGTGCTGGGATTCCTCGGAGTAAAGTCGCTCGCGGCGCTGGAACAGGTGCTCGCCTCCCAACCGGATTCCCGGCTGGCGGCGCGGCTCGCCGACTGGCGCCGCGTGTTGGAGGCCCTGGACGCGATGGGCCTGGCGGGCTACGTCGAGGTCGACCTCGGGGTGGTGCGGGGCCTCGCCTACTACACCGGCTTCGTGTTCGAGGCCTTTGACCGCAAGGGTGATCTGCGGGCGCTGGCCGGAGGCGGACGGTATGATGATCTGGTGCAGAAGCTCGGTGGTCCCGCGCTGCCGGCCGTGGGGTTCGCGATCGGCGACATGACCTTCTCGTTGCTCCTGGAGCAGCGCGGCTTGATGCCGAAGTACATCGATGCGCCCGACGTCTACTGTGTGATTGGCGGGGCAAATGAGCGGCGGGCCGCCTATCGTGAGATCCACGCCCTACGGGCGGCGGGCTTTCGCGTGGATTATCCCTTGCGGGAGACGGCATTCGGCAAACAGTTCAAGGCGGCGGCGGAATCGGGGGCCAAGCTGGCGCTAATCTTCGGGTCGGACGAAGTGGCGCGCGGCGCGGCGAAGATCCGCGATTTGACCCAGCGCACCGAAACCGAGGTCCCGCGGGAGCAGGTGGTCGCCCACGTGCGGGACTTCTTCTCCGCCGGTTGAAGCCCGCCTCGCCGAGCCTGCGGTTCCGCGTGCGCGCGGGAAACTACGCGGTGTGCCGCGTGGCGCCGGACGATCCGGTCCCGGCCTGGGCGCGCGGGCGCTTCCTCAGCGTGACCCGGACGCGAGACGAGCTTTCCATCATCTGCGCGGCCCGGGCGGTGCCGGCGGCGGTGCAGGCCGCCCGCGGCTGGCGCCTGATCGAGTTGGTCGGACCGTTTTCGCTGACGGCGACGGGAGTCATGGCCGCCGTGGCCCGTCCGCTTGCGAGCGCGAGGATCAGCGTCCTGGCGATCGCGACCTACGACACGGACTACTTCCTCGTGCCACGGGAGCGGCTGGAAGAAGCGCTGATGGTGCTGGCGCAGGCGGGCCATGTTCGCGTACGCTGACCGGAAGGGCGAAAACGATGAACGCGACCGTGCTGCGCTGGCTGATCCTGGTGGCGGTCGGGTATGCGACTCTAGCCGCGCTGGCGCGGTTGCTCGCCAGCCGCGCGCTCTATCACCCCGAGGTCGCCTCGCGAACCACGCCGCCGGAGGCCCGACGGCTGCGCGGGCCCGACGGCCACGACGTCGTGGTGCGGCACCTGCCGAATCCGGCGGCGCCCCTCACGCTGTGGTTCCTGCACGGCAATGCCGAGGACCTCGGCGACCTGGAACCGTTCCTGCGCCAGCTCCACGCGGCGGGCTTCGCCGTCTATGCGTATGACTATCCGGGATACGGGGGCAGCGGCGGCTCCCCGACGGAGGCGTCGATCTACGCGGCGGCACGGGTGGCGCGGACTCACTTGCGGCGGGAGCTGGGAGTGCCGCCCGAGCGGACGCTCCTGGTCGGCCGCTCGCTCGGGGGTGGACCGGCGGTGCAACTGGCGACCGAGGAACCGGTGGCCGGACTGGTGCTGCAGAGCACGTTTGCGAGTGTCTATCGGGTGCTGACGTGGTGGCGGTTGCTGCCGTTTGATTTGTTCGAGAACGAACGGAAGCTGCCGGCGGTGGGGTGTCCCGTCCTCGTGATCCATGGCCGGCAGGACGAGGTCATTCCTGTCCGCCATGGCGAGGCCCTGTTTGCGGCGGCGCGCGGTCCGAAGTTCTCGTGGTGGGTGCCCGACGCCGGACACAACGATCTTACCGAGCGAGCGGGGCCGCGCTACCTCAGCGAACTGCGGGCCTTTGCCGGCGCTTGTCGGTCCGGGCGGGCGCCGTGAGCAGGTCGGCCGGCCCGAAGGCCCCCGGCAGCAATCCCGGGAGTGTCTCCTCCTCTGTGCCCTCGGTGTCGCAGAGGCAGAGCACGACGGCTTCCGGTCCGAACTCGTTGATCACCTGCCGGCAGGCTCCGCAGGGCAACGTGGGATGCGGGGTCGGCGTGTACACCGCGACGGCGCGAACTTCACGCTCGCCCGCCGCGACCGCGGAAAAGATCGCCGTGCGCTCCGCGCAGTTGCAGAGGCCGTAGGAGGCGTTTTCCACGTTGCAGCCGGCAAAGATCTTCCCGGAACCCGTCAGCACGGCGGCGCCAACCGGGAACTTGGAATACGGGGCATAGGCGGACCGCGCGGCGCGGCGGGCGGCCGCGGCCAGCCGGCGTCGCTGGGCGGGGGAGGGCGTCGGGGACATGTCAGAGGGAGAGTTCCTGTTTCACGGCGGCGAAGGTGCGCAGGGCGAAGTCGAGATCGGCGCGGGAATGGGCGGCGCTCACCTGGGTCCGGATTCGGGCGCGACCGAGTGGAACCACCGGGTAGGAGAATCCGACGACGTAGACGCCCCGTTCCAGCATGCGCGCGGCGAATCGCTGCGCGAGGGCGGCGTCGCCCAGCATGACCGGCACGATGGGATGCGCACCGGGCTGCAGGGTGAGGCCGGCCCCGGTGAGGCCGGCGCGAAAGTGGCGGGTGTTTTCCTCGAGGCGGTCGCGCAGTTCGGTGGAGCGGGTCAACAGATCCAACGCGGCGAGGGAGGCCGCGGCGATGACCGGCGCCAGGGTATTGGAAAACAGGTACGGCCGCGAACGCTGCCGCAGCAAGGCGATCAACTCGCGCCGGCCGCTGACATAGCCTCCGCTGGCGCCGCCGAGCGCCTTGCCCAGCGTGCCGCTGATCAGGTCGATCCGGCCGGTGACGCCGCAGTGCTCCGGCGTGCCGCGCCCGGTGCGGCCGACAAAGCCGACGGCATGGCTGTCGTCCACCATCACGATCGCCCCGTGTTGATCCGCGAGGTCGCAGATCTCCCGCAGAGGAGCGATAAAGCCATCCATGGAAAACACCCCATCGGTGACGATGAGGGTGAAGCGCGCGCCGGCCGCCTGCGCTTCCTGCAGCCGGGCCGCGAGGTCGCCGAGGTCGCGGTTGCGATAGCGGAAGCGCCGCGCCTTGCTCAGCCGGATGCCATCGATGATCGAGGCGTGGTTCAGTTCGTCGCTGATGACCGCGTCCTCGGCGCCGAGCAGGGTTTCGAAGACGCCTCCGTTGGCGTCGAAGCACGAACCGTAAAGGAGGGTGTCCTCGGTGCCGAGGAAGGCGCTCAGCCGTTGTTCGAGTTCGCGGTGGATTTCCTGCGTGCCGCAGATGAAACGGACCGACGAGAGGCCGTAGCCCCACCGATCGAGCGCGGCGTGGGCGGCGGCGACGACGGCCGGGTGGTTGGCCAGCCCGAGGTAGTTGTTGGCGCAGAAGTTGAGCACCTCGCGACGTTCCGGGCCGGCGCCGTCCGGGGGCACGACGGCCACGCGCGCTCCCTGGGGCGAGGCGATCACCCGCTCGGACTTGGCCAGTCCGGCGGCCTCAATCTCGGCGAGCACCTGGCGGACGTGCGCCTGGTAGGCGGCGTTCATGACTCGTCCCAGTTCAAGACGATCTTCCCGCTGCGGCCGGTGCGCATGAGTTCGAAGCCGTGCTGGAACTCCGTGTACGGCAGCCGGTGGGTGATGACCGGGGTGATGTCGAGGCCGCTCTGGATCAGCGCCGTCATCTTGTACCAGGTCTCATACATCTCCCGGCCGTAGACGCCGCGGATCGTCAGCATGTTGAACACAACCTTGTTCCAATCGATGGCGGCCTTCTCTGGCATGATGCCGAGGATGGCGATGCGGCCTCCATGGCACATGTTGTCGATCATGTCGGCCAGCGCGCGGGGGCTGCCGGACATCTCGAGCCCGATGTCGAAGCCCTCCTTCATGCCGAGTTCCTTCTGAACTTCCGGGAGTTTCTCCCGCGAGACATCGACTACGCGGGTGGCGCCCATCCGCTTGGCCAGGGCGAGGCGGTCGGGGTTGATGTCCGTCACAACGACTTTGCGGGCCCCCACCTGGCGGGCGATCGCGGTGGCCATGCAGCCGATCGGACCGGCGCCGGTGATGAGCACATCCTCGCCGATCAGGTCGAACTGGAGGGCCGTGTGCACGGCATTGCCGAGGGGATCGAAGCACGAGAGCACGTCGAGCGGGATCTTCGTGTCGATCGCGACCGCGTTGGTGGCGGGAATGCAGAGATACTCCGCAAACGCTCCGTCGCGGTTCACGCCCACGCCCTTGGTGTCCTTGCAGAGGTGACGTCGGCCGGCGAGGCAGTTGCGGCACTGCCCGCACACGATGTGGCCCTCGCCGTCGACGACGTCGCCCGGCTTGAAATGCTTCACGTTATCGCCGACCGCGGCGATGACGCCGACAAACTCGTGTCCGATGACCATTGGCGGCCGGATGGTCTTTTCCGCCCAGGCATCCCAGTTGTAGATGTGGACGTCCGTCCCGCAGATGGACGTCTTCCTGACCTTGATCAGGACGTCGTTGATGCCGGGTTCCGGCACGGGAACCTCGACCAGTTCGAGTCCGGGCCCGGGGCGGACCTTGGCGATTGCGCGCATTTTCTTCATGGCACGAACCTAGCCGGAGGGGAGGTGGTGTCGAGCGGGGGGCGTGTCACCTGCCGCTCGTTGCGTCATAAAAGGCTGGCGCCTTCCAGGGCGAGCAGCCGCGCCTTGGTGTCGACGCCGCCGGGACCGGAGTAACCGGTCAGCTTGCCGGAGGCCGCGACGATGCGATGACACGGGATGAGCAGAGGCCACGGGTTCGCGCCCAGGGCGGCGCCGACCGCGCGGCTGGCTGCCGGGGGCTGGCCGAGGGCTGCCGCGATGGCGCCGTAGGTCGCGGTGTGTCCGGCCTTCACCGCGAGCGTGGCGAGCAGGACCTCGCGCGTGAACTCCGGGATGCGATCAAACGCATAGGGCAAATCGATGAAATCCTGCCAGTCGCCGGCGAGGTGACGATGCACCCGCTCCACCAGCGCGGAAATCCACGGAGGTGGTTCCTCCGTAGGCTCGTCGCGCGAGGGCCGGTTGCCGGGCAGTCCAAAGCCCGTGAGCTTGTCCCCTTCCCAGTACAGGGCGCAGGGCCCGATCTTGGTGTCAAAGGCCGTGGAGGGCATGGGTGTACTTTTCCCCTTCACTTTCCGGCGCGCCCGCCTTCGTGTCGAAAGGATTTCCCGCCATGTCCAACCGGTTCTACAATGCCTTTGACTACGAAACCTTCGAAGGCGGGCGCAAACGCGACTACCGGACGCCGTTCCAGATGGATCGCGACCGGATCATCCACGCGCATGCCTTTCGCAAGCTGCAGTCGAAGACGCAGGTGTTCCTGTCGGGGGAATACGATTTCTACCGCACGCGCCTGACGCATTCGATGGAAGTCGCGCAGATTGGACGATCGATCTGCGCCTACCTGCGCTCGCGGGGCGAACCGCTGGCCCCGGATTTCCTCATCGACAGCGATCTGGTCGAGGCGGTCTGCCTGGCGCACGATCTCGGTCATCCCCCCTTCGGGCATTCGGGCGAGCGCACACTGCAGGAGTTGATGGCGAAGTGGGGGGGCTTCGAGGGCAACGCACAGACGCTGCATCTGCTGACC
Source organism: Verrucomicrobiota bacterium (assembly GCA_016222805.1). Lineage (GTDB taxonomy): Bacteria > Verrucomicrobiota > Verrucomicrobiia > Opitutales > Opitutaceae > ER46. The sequence continues at coordinate 553,991 of JACRQG010000007.1, forward strand.
GACACGATGTACCAGAACGAGAGCGGGGTGCGCGGGATCATGCCGACGCGAGCGCTGCTCGACGGCGTGCTGAAGTACAAGAAGCTGTTTCGCGAGTTTTCGGCGCCGCCGCCGCGGCATTTCCTGTACGATCCCCAGGAGCGGCAGCGGACCTTCGTGCTGGGGTCAACGGCGATTCCGGCCGAGTTGCACGCGGGCGAGAGCCTCAATGCCTTCAAGAGCGTCGAATGCCAGATCATGGACTGGGCCGACGACGCGGCGTATTCGCTGAACGACATTGTCGACGGCGTGAAGGCGGGCTTTCTGACCATCGAACGCATCGAGCAGTGGGCGGCGGGCGAGCCGGTGGACGCGGAGCGGCAACGTTGGCTCGACCAGCTCTTCCAGGCGATCCGCGGCGACCGGCTGGAGAACGTCTTTGCGCAGCGCGTCGGGGCCTTCATCACCGCCTGCCGGCTGCGGGAGCGGCGCAACTTCATGTCGGCGCAGACGAATCGCTACCGGTTCGAATTGGTGGTGGCGCCGGCGGCGGAGCGCGAGGCCGCGTTCTACAAAAAGATGGCCAACGATATCATCTTCGAGAGTCCCCAGCTGCAGCAGATGGAGCACAAGGCGCGGCGCGTGCTCTTCCAGCTCTGGGATTCCTGCTGGCGGAACTACGTGGACCGCGGCCCGCGGGTCATCAAGATTCTCCCTCCGCGCGTCGGCCGGCTCATCGAGGCCGAGGCGACGGAGGCCGGCAAGGCGCGGCAAATCTGCGACTGGCTGGCGGGCCTGACCGACGGGATGATTGTCCGCACCTACCAGCGACTTTTTGATCCGCAGTTCGGCAGCATCCGCGACTTGAGCTGAGCCATGAATACGATCCGTTTCGCCCTGGGTCTCGCGTTGATTCACTCCGGCGCCCTGGCCGCCCAACCGGCCGCGCTGGTTTCACCGGAGGTCGATCTGGAACGGCGGACGGTGGTCTTCCGGCTGCGCGCCCCGGCGGCGACGGACGTCAAGGTCCGCACCCAGTGGAACAAGCAGACGGTGCCACTGCGAAAGGGGGAAGGCGGAGTCTGGAGCCTGACGGCGTCCGAGGTGCCCGCCGGGGTGTGGGAGTACGGCTTCGTCATCGATGGCGTCAACGGGATCGATCCGGCCAATCCGGCGATCAAGCCCCAGCGCAATCCCAACACCAGCATCGTGCACCTGCCGGCGAATCCGCCGGCGCCCTGGGACTTCCAGGAGGTACCCCACGGCACCGTGCACCAGCACGAGTTCGCCGGCCGCGCCGCCGGCACCCTGCGGAGCCTCTTGATTTACACGCCGGCCGGGTACGAAAAGGAAACGACGCGGCGCTACCCCCTGCTGGTGCTGCAGCACGGATCCGGGGACAATCACCGGACCTGGGTCGAGCACGGGAAGGCGCATTGGATCCTCGACCATGCCATCGCCGCGGGCCGCGCGGTCCCGATGATCGTGCTGATGCTCGACGGTCATCCGCGAGGGCAGGTTCCCCGCGAGGCCGCGGATCGGCGCGCGGCGTCGCTGGAGACGTTTCGACGGGAGCTGCTGGACGAAGCCCTGCCGTTGACGGAGTCCCTTTACCGGATCTCCCCGCGACGGGAGGACCGGGCCATCGCCGGATTGAGCATGGGCGGCTGGCAGTCGCTCAGCATCGGCCTCAACGCCCTGGATCGCTTCGCGTGGCTGGCCTCGTTCAGTGGCGCCGTCGATGAGAAGGAGATTGCCCCGGCGCTCGCGGACGCGGCCGGCACCAACGCTCGGGTGAAGCTGCTCTTGATTGCGTGCGGCAAGGACGATTTCCTCCTGAAGCGAAACCAGGACCTCGTGGCGAAACTGGGGGCCCAGGGGATCCGCCACGAATGGATCGAGACGGCCGGGGATCACTCCTGGCCGGTTTGGCGGGGCTATCTCGCGGACGTGCTGCCGCGGTTGTTCCGGTAGAGCGGGTTTCCCACGTTTCCAGCTGCAGCGGAGGGCTTCGCCACGGGTGGTCCCGGGGCGGCTCGACCTTCGCTTCCCCTTTGACGCGACGACGGCAGGACGAAAGTCATCTGGGCAAGGTTGATTTTTCGGGCGGCCGATTCAACGTCACCGCAACCCCTTTCGTTGCGTCATTCGGCCGTGCCCCGTCCCACCGGTTCCCCATCTCCTTCGCGTCGCGTGCGCCGATCTCTGCTGGCCGGCGCCGGCACTGCGTCGCTGCTCGCGGTGGTCGGGCTGCAGGCCGCGGAGGCGGAGCCGCGGGCGGCCGAGAGCTTCCGGACCAGGGTGGAGCCGTTGCTCACGAAGTACTGCTACGACTGCCACGGCGCGGGCATCCGCAAGGGCGGCGTGGCCCTGGATGAATTCACTTCGGCGGCCGATCTGCTCAGCCGGCACTCCCTGTGGTGGGCGGCGCTGAAGAACCTTCGGGCTGGTCTGATGCCCCCGCGCGAGGACGGCGTGGCGCCCCCTACGGAAGAGGAAATCCAGACCATTGCCCGCTGGATCAAGTACGAGGCGTTCGCGATCAATCCCGACGATCCGGACCCGGGACGGGTGTCCCCCCGCCGTCTGAATCGGATCGAATATCGCAACACCATCCGCGATCTGATGGGTTACGATTTCAACAGCGAGGTCGAGTTTCCGCCCGACGACAGCGGCAGCGGTTTCGACAACAATGGCGACGTGCTGACGCTTTCGCCGCTGCTGCTGGAGAAGTACCTGGCCGCGGCGGAGACCATCGTGGAGAAGGCGGTGCCCAAGGTTTCGCGGGAGATGCCGGAGCGGATCGCGAACGGGCGGGAGTTCCGGGCCGCGAACGGTCCGGGCAGCGGCGATCAGCTCAATGCCCGGCGGGCGGTGACGGTGGCCAGGACCTTCAACGTGGAGCACGAGGACCGCTACCGGGTGCTGATCGAGCTCGAGACGCGCGGCAGCTTCGATTTCGACTCCAGCCGTTGTCGTCTGGTCGGTCGCATCGATGGTGAGGAGAAGTTTGCGGAGGAAATTGCCTGGTCGGAGCGGCGCACCCTGCGCCACGAGTTCGAGGTGGCGTGGAGGCCGGGCAAGCACGTGGTGAGCTTTGAGGTGGTTCCCCGCAGCGAGGGCGGGGCGGGAGAGGCCGGGGCTGAGGCCGCGGCGGGCACGATCCGCCCGCAAAACGTCCCGGGCCCCACCAGCGTGACGATGAGGATCAATTCCGTGACCGTGCGCGGGCCGCTGAGCCCGGAGCACTGGTCGGTGCCGCAGAATCATGCGCGGTTCTTCCCGCGCGGGGCGGCCCCGGCGGATCCGGCAGCGCGCGATCGGTATGCCGCAGAACTCCTCGGGCAGTTTGCGACGCGGGCGTACCGCCGGCCCGTCGAACCGCGGCACGTGGAGCACCTCGTCGAGCTCGCGCGGCCGATCTACTCCACCCCCGGGCGCACCTTCGAAGAGGGGATCGGGCGGGCGATGATGGCGGTGCTGGTGTCGCCGCGGTTCCTGTTCCGCCTCGAGCGTCCGGTGGCGGGGAGCGGCGGCGGGCGCTCCGTGCTGCTCGACGAGTACTCGCTGGCGTCGCGCCTGTCGTATTCCCTCTGGTCGACGATGCCCGACGACGAACTTCTCGGGCTGGCCCGGCGCGGCGACCTGCGACGCCATCTTCCGGCCCAGCTTCGGCGGATGCTGGCTGACTCGCGAGCGCAGGCGTTTGTCCGCAACTTCACCGGCCAGTGGCTGCAGGCGCGGGACGTGGAGTCCGTGCCAATCAATGTCCGGGCGGCACTCGGGCCTGGCGCCCCGCGCAACCGCGACGGCCGGGTCGAATTCGACGGTGCGTTCCGTCGGCTGATGCGGACCGAGACCGAGATGTACTTCGGGTTCGTCGTGCGCGAGGACCGGAGCCTGCTCGAACTGGTCGACTCCGACTATGCCTTTCTCAACGAGCGGCTGGCGGCGCACTACGGCGTGCCCGGCGTCACTGGAGACGCGGTTCGCCGGGTGCAGCTTCCTCCCGACAGTCCCCGGGGTGGACTCCTGACCCAGGGCACGGTGCTCGCGGTGACCTCCAATCCGACCCGCACTTCGCCCGTGAAACGGGGGTTGTTCATCCTCGACAACTTCCTCGGCACGCCGCCGCCTCCGGCGCCTCCCAATGTCCCGGATCTCGAGGAGTCGCGGAAGGAGTTCAAGGCCCGTGAACCGAAGCTCAGCGAGATCCTTGCCGTGCACCGCGCCAACAAGCTCTGCCATTCTTGTCACTCCCGGATGGATCCCCTGGGACTGGCCCTGGAGAATTTCAACGTCCTTGGCGGTTGGCGAGAGACCGACGCCCGGCAGCCGATCGACCCTTCCGGCCAACTTATCACCGGCGAGAAGTTCGCGGACATCCGGGAACTGAAGCGTGTGCTGGCACGGGATCGGGCCGCGGATATCTACCGGTGCCTCGCCGAGAAGGTCTTCACCTATGCGCTGGGTCGGTCGGTTGAACCCCAGGATGCCCATACGCTGGACGAGATCGTCGCGCGGCTGCTCCGGGAAGGCGGGCGGTTCTCGCTCCTGCTCGAGGGCGTTGTCACGTCGAGCGCTTTTCAAAAGCAGCGGGTCGCGCCTGTGCCGCCGGGCGCGGTCTCACTGGCCGCGCCGTGACGGCTCCCCATACTTCCGCCTTGGCCGCCCGTCGCGCTTCCCGCTAGGATCCTCTCACCCACCCACCCCATGAGCTCGCTCCCGTTTTCGCCGGCCGTTCCCGCCGCCCAGGTTCCGCCCGCCACCAGCCGCCGACAGTTCCTGCGGGGCGTCGGTGTCTGCCTCGGTCTGCCGGTGCTGGAGTCGGCTTTGGGTCCGGTGGCGCGAGCGGCCGCGACCGGGCCGGATTCGGCGGCGCCCCTGGCCGTCACGTCGACCGGGGCCCCGTTGCGCATGGCGTATGTCTATTTCCCGAACGGCGCGCATCAGGACTACTGGTGGCCGACCGGCGAGGGCCGGGCCTTCACGCTGGGGCGGACGATGCAGCCGCTGGCGCCACTCCAGGGCTCCCTCCAGGTGCTGGGCGGCCTTGACCACAAGAACGCCACCGCGGGCAACGATGGGGCGGGAGACCACGCCCGGGCCAACGCCACCTTTCTCACCGGGGCGCGGGCGCGGAAGACCGACAGTACCGACATCCGCGTCGGGGTTTCGGTCGATCAGGTCGTGGCGCAGCGGATCGGATCCCGTACCCGCTTTCCCTCCCTCGAGTTGTCCTGCGATGCGGTGCGCAAGTCCGGGGGCTGCGATTCCGGCTACTCCTGCGCCTACCAGTACAACCTTTCGTGGTCCTCGGCCACGACGCCGATGGCCCCCGAGGCCAATCCGCGCCTCGTATTCGAGCGCCTCTTCGGCAGTGGCAGCCCGGCGGAGCGGCAGCGGAACTACCGCCTGCGGCAGCAGACGCAGAAGTCGCTGCTGGATTTCGTTCTTGAGGACGCACGCGCACTGCAGCGCGAGCTGGGTGGCAGCGATCGCCGCAAACTCGACGAGTACCTGACCGGAGTGCGGGAGATCGAGCAGCGGATCGAGCGGTCCGAGCGGTTCGGCGACCTCCCGACTCCGGGGATGGAAGCGCCGTCGGGGATCCCCGGCAATTACGGCGACCACATGGACCTGATGTACGACCTGCTGGCGACCGCCTTCGAGACGGATTCGACGCGGGTGGCGACGCTGCTGCTCGCTGGCGACGGCAGCAACCGCCCGTATCCGCAAATCGGAATCCCGGAGGGCCATCATTATTGCTCCCATCACCGGAATGACCCCGACCTCATGGAAAAGGTGGCGAAGATCGATCGGTACTACCTGGAGCACTTTGCCCGGTTTCTGCAGCGTCTCGAGGAGAAGAAGGACGTCGACGGTCGATCCGTGCTGCACAATTCGATGATCGTGTACGGGTGCGGCAACGCCGACGGCAACCGCCATACCCACCACAACCTGCCGGTGATCCTGGCGGGGGCCGGGGGCGGCACGCTCACCGCGGGCCGCTTCCAACGCTTTGGCGGGGAGCCGATGAGCAATCTCTTCCTCAGCCTGACGGATCGCATGGGAGTGACCGGGGTGGATCGGATCGGGGACTCCAGCGGGCGGCTGCAGGCGCTGTAGGCAAAGGAGCGACGGAATCGATGAGCATCAGCGTCGTCCGGCTCGGCAGTTCGCGGCTCCCGGATGAAGGCGTCCGTATCGGCACGGTCCGCCGGCCACCGCGGGGCGTCCCCAAGGCCGAGTACGCGGCCCAGAACTGGTACGATGTCTGGTTTCCCGAACTCGCCCCCAGTCCCGCCACGATGAAGCTCGGGCAGGCGGCCACCACGCCGGCGGAGTGGAGCCGCTTCGCGCGGAAGTACCGGGCGGAGATGGCGCAGCCGGGATCGAGGCACGGGCTGGAGCTGCTGGCGGCACTGTCGCACACCTCGGACTTTTCAGTCGGCTGCTACTGCGAGGACGCGGAGCGCTGCCATCGCACGCTGCTGCGCGACCTTTTGCGCGAACACGGCGCCGCCTTGCGCTGACCGTTCGCTGAAGCGGGGAGGGCCGCTGGTCTCCATCGGCCGGCGCTGGGCATCAATCTCCTTGCGGCGATCGGCGGCGTCGCTTCCGATGCAGGTCCGTGGGTTACGGCGCGGTGGCCGATGAGCGCCGCGAGGGGCCTGCGGCCAATTTCCCTGCCATGCTTAAATCGGAACTCGCCCAGCGCCTCGCCGTCTGCAGTTGGTCACTCCGCCCCAATAGTCCGGCGGAACTCCTGGCGTCCCTCGCCGCCACCGGCATCAACCGGGTGCAACTCGCCCTTGATCCCCTGCGGGCCGAGCCCGCCGTGTGGGGCTCCTTCCCGGCGCTGGCGAAGGAGCGGGGGGTGAGCATCGCGTCGGGGATGTTCGGCACGGTGGGGGAGGACTACACCACGCTGGAGACCATCAAGCGCACCGGCGGCGTCGTTCCGGACGAAACCTGGGAGGCGAACTGGCGCAATATCCAGGCGGTGGCCGAGATCGCCGCCCGGCTGGGCCTCCGGCTGGTGACCTTCCACGCCGGATTCCTGCCTCACGAGGAGTCGGATCCGGCTTTCGCCAAGTTACTCGGGAGGATTGAGCAGATCGCGGCGCTCTTTGCCCGGCACGGCATGGCGCTGGGCTTTGAAACCGGCCAGGAAACCGCCGAGACCCTCGCCGCCTTCCTGCGGAAGCTGAACCGGCCGAATGTCGGGGTGAACTTCGATCCGGCGAACATGATTCTCTACGACAAGGGCGATCCGTTGCAGGCGCTGCGGACCCTCGCGCCCTGGCTGAAACAGTGCCACATCAAGGATGCGCGGCGCACCCGCGTGCCGGGCACGTGGGGCGAGGAGGTTTGCGTCGGAACCGGCGAGGTTCCGTGGCCGGCCTTCCTCTCGACGATCGAGACCCTCGGCTACCGCGGTGATCTCTGCATCGAGCGCGAAGCGGGCGAACAGCGCGTGGCGGACATCCGCGCGGCGCGCCTGCACCTCGAGACCCTCGTTCGCTGAACCCCTTATCCTCCACTCATCATGGTCAACGTCGCTGTTGTCGGTCTCGGATTCATGGGGGTTACGCACATCAAGGCGTACCTGAAACTGCCCGGAGTGCGCCTCGCGGCCATCTGCGACGCGCTCCGGCTGCCGGAGGACGGGGATTTCTCGAAAATCTCCGGCAACTTCAGCACGGGCGAGCCGCTGAAGCTCGACATGCGGCAGGTGAAGGCGAGCCGCGATCTGAACGAACTGCTGGCGGATCCGGCGATCGACCTCATCGACCTCTGCGTGCCGACGCCCACGCACGTGAAACTCGCGACCCTGGCGTTGAAGTCGGGCAAGCATGTGATCTGCGAGAAGCCCCTGGCCCGCACGTCGGCGCAGGCCCGGGAAATTGCGGAAGCGGCCCGGCAGGCGAAGGGGTACTTCATCCCGGCCATGTGCATGCGGTTCTGGCCCGGCTGGTCGTGGCTGAAGACGGCGATCGACCAGGAGACCTTCGGCAAGGTGAAGGCGGCGCGCTTCCGCCGCGTGGGCGAGCCGCCGGCCTGGGGCCGCGAGGCCTATTTCTATGGCGCGCAGTCCGGCGGGGCGCTGCTCGACCTGCACATCCATGACGTCGACTTCGTGCAGTTCCTCTTCGGCCGTCCCAAGGCCGTCTACGCCCAGGGTTTCTCGTTCTACAGCGGCGCCATCGACCACGTGGTCGCGCAGTACACCGTCGCCAACGGCGCCGCGGTCAGCGCCGAAGGCAGCTGGATGATGAGCGACGGCTTCGGTTTCAACATGGCGTACACCGTGATCTTCGAGCGGGCCACCGCCGACTACGACCTCGCCCGCGGGGCCGAGGCGCTGAAGATCTTCGAGCAGGGCAAGGGGGCGCGGGTGGTGCCGCCGGAGGCGGGCGACGGCTACACGGGTGAACTCGGCTACCTGGTCGAGTGCATCGCCCAGCGCCGGCCGCCGGCGCGGGTCACCGCCCAGGATGGGCTCTCCGCCGTGGAAATCTGCGAGGCGGAGGAGGAGTCGATCCGGACCGGCCGCCCGGTCGCCCTGGCCTAGGCTCAGGGCGCCGAGGGCACCGCGCCCATCGCCCGGCGCAACTCCGCGAGCCGTACCTCGGGCCCGAGAAAGAGGCCCGCCGGGATCGTCCGGTGTCGCAGGATCTCGAGGTAGGCGTCGGATCCAGCGGTCGAATCGAGGCGCAGGCCCGCCAGGTACTGCAGCCGAAGCGTGCGGTCCCGGTTGATCTCGGCGGTTGCGCGCCAGGGTCTGAGACCAGGCGACGCGGATTCGGACGTGATCCGACCGCTCCAGCCGCTCCTCCAGGGCGGCGACGTCGACGTGCAGGGGGCGGTCCTGGCCGATCACCACGGTATCGTAGCCGAAGCCGTCGTCGTCGTTGCCCCAGAGCGTGCCTTCCGGAAAGACGGAGAAGAAGGTGGCGAGTTCACTCTGCACGACGGCGCGATCGGATTCGTACAGGGGCACCCATTGGGAGACGATGCCACCGGGCCGGAGGCGCGCGCGGCAGAGCTCAAAGTACTCCCGGGAATAGAGGACGGCGGAGCCCTTGACCCAGGGGTGAATCGGATCCGACGTGATCACGTCGAAACGCTCCCGGGTGGTGGCGATGTAATGGCGGGCGTCGTCGTGCACCACCTCCACGCGCGGATCCCCGAGGACGTTGTGATTCTCCTCGCGGAAATGCCGGGCGACGACGCGCGGAATCAGCGGCTCGATGTCGCAGATCACGATGCGTTCGACGGCCGGATGCAGGACAAACGTCCCGGCGGTGACACCGGCGCCACAACCCACGATCAGCACCGACCGTGGCTGCGGGTGGAGCAGGGCGGGCAGGTGTCCGAGCATGCGCTGCAGCCGCATGTCTTTCACCAGGCTGGAGGCCTCGGTCTTGCCACTGACGTGGAAGTAGCGGGCTCCGTCGAGGGTTTCGGAAACCGCCACCGACGCATTCATGCCCTCGCCGAGGTAGAGGGCACGGGCGCCGTATTCGGTCGTGCCGGTGTGGCGGCCGTAGGCCACCAGTTGCCACGGAATCGGTGGAAGCTGACGGAGGAGCAGGACGGCGGCGAAGGTCGCCGCCGGGAGAGCGACCCACTCGAGGGTGCGACGGGGACGCGCCAGAAGGAGGGCTCCGCCGAGGGAGAGGGCGCCCAGCAGCACCTGGGTCTGGTGGGAGCCGAGCCCGGGCACGAGGAGCAGCCCGGCCAGCACCGCGCCACCGATGGCGCCCAGCGTGTTGGCCGCGTACGCGCGGCCCACGAGGTGGGACGGATCCCGATTGGGTCCCGCCAGGCAGGCGAGGGCGACCGGAAAGGTTGCCCCCCAGAGGCACGCCGAGGGGAAGACCGCCCAGGCGCAGCGTAGCAAATCCACCAGGAATCTCGTCGCGGGCGACGGAGCCACGGCGTTGGTCGCCGTGGGCAGCGACACAGCCAGCACGTGGGCCGCCCAACACAGTGCACCGACCTGCAGCAACTGGCAGGCCGCGAGCAGTCCGCGCGGACTGGCGCAGGTTCGGGTCAACCTCGCACCCACTCCGCTGCCGACAGCCAGACCCGCCAGAAAAACAGCCAGGATGAGGGAAAACGTGTAAACGGTGGCGCCAATCGCGAGCGACAGCAGCCGGGTCCAGACCACTTCGGCTGCCAGGGCGCAGAAACCCGACAGCGCGAGGACGACCAAGGGGAGGGTGGAATGCGATGAGGGTTCCGCGAGCCCGCGGTTGAATGGGACGGTCTCGCCGCGCGCGCCGGGTGGTGCGTCTGGAGTTTCGAACGCCGCCGGCTCGTGGTCCGATGAGGGCGCATGTCCTGGTTGGCGGTTGCTGCCGGCTGCGAGGAGGCCGGCCTCAGGGTCACCGCCCGCGGCTAGATGAGGATCCGCCACCGCCAGCAGGGAGGTTCGTCCGTCCGCTGCCCTTGGAGCTGCGGATCGCCGCTCGAGGCGATCGAGCCCCAGGGCCAGCAGGGCAACGAGCAGGTTGAGGGTGACCGCCACGGCGGTCGCGATGGTTGAATCGTGGACTCGCAACAGGTAGAAACCGGCGAGGAGGCAGCCGACCACGGCCCCCACCGTGTTGCCTCCGTAGAAGAACCCGAGCCAGGACATGCCCCGCGGGGTCGCCTCGAGGCCGCGGGCAATTGCGGGAAGGGTCGCACCCATCGCCATGGTGGGTGCCAGCAGGCAGATCGCGCACAGCAGCGCCCTTAGCAGGATTCCGGGCAGTCCGTGGCCCGCCAGCGAGGTGTAAACCCCGCCGAGGGCCGGCACGGCCAGGAGCACGCCGATTCCGGCGACGGCCATGCCCAGTTCGAGGACGGCGTAGGCCTGCAACGGGCGGATGTGGGGCGGCAGCCAGCGCGGCAGGGCCAGGCTGCCGAGGCACATCCCGCCCATGAAGGTCCCGAGCAGAACCGCGAGCGAGATGGCCGAGGAACCGATCACCAGCTGCAGCATCTGCAGCCAGACAACCTCGTAGATCAGCGCGGCGCAGCCGCTGCCGACGAACAACGGCAGCAGCAGGGGCGGCGTTTGCGGGCGCATCGCGTCACCTGACGCAGGCGTGCCGGAAGAGTTACTCGCCGTGCCGGCGGAGACGCTCCACCACGGCCCCGGGAACCTCGATGACCGTGCCGTGGCGCATGCGCACCGGAGTGCCTTCGTCCGGCAGCACGAGCCGCGCGGTCACGTCCTCCCAGGTCTTGAGGTCGCGGGAACGCATCGCCCCGTAGTGCTTCTTTTGATAGGCGTCGAAGTAGACCACGTAGTCGTCCCCGATCCTGAGCGCGGTGGGTCCCTCCACCCAGAGCCCGGCGGGAGAGAAGGGAGCGGAGAGATTCCGGTACGGGCCGCGCGGGTCGTCGGCCTCAGCGAGCTGGAAGTACTTGCGGGGCGGATGCCTCGTCTCGTCCTTGAGGATCAGGTAAAACCGGCCGTCGGCGGGCAGGATCGTGGCGTCGATCACGCTGAAACCGGGGTCCAGGAAGAGCCGGGTCGGGGCAAAGGACGTGAAATCCCGCGTGGTCGTGTAGTACATCCGGTGGTTGTACTCGCTTTCCGAGGACCCCGCGGTGGCGGTGAACCGTCCCGGAATGGTGGATGCCCAGTAGATGAGAAACTCGTCCCGCCGGGTGTCGTAGAAGATTTCCGGGGCCCAGGTGTTCCGCACCTGCGGCTCGTGGGCCATCACCGGGATCTCCTTCTGGGCTGTCCAGGTGATGAAATCCCGCGTGGAGGCGTAGCCGATGTTGTTTTCGTTCCAACCCGAGGTCCACACGAGGTGATAGGTGCCGTCCGGGCTCCGGGCCACGCAGGGGTCGCGCATGAGTTTCGACTTCCCGACGGCGGGCGTCAGGTAGCTGCGCCCGCGATTCAGCCGCTCCCAGCGGTAACCGTCGGAACTGGCGGCGAGGTGCAGGCCATCCTCGCCGTTCTTGGTGAAGTACGTGAAGAGATAATCGGCGCGCATGGGCAGGGAGGAGATCAGGACCAGCAGGGCGAACAGGGGCAGTGGCTTCATGGCGGGGAACGTGGGAGGCTCAGCGGTTGGCTTCGTCGCCGAGGGGACGCTGGTTGGTGAAGTCACCACTGACCGGGAGCGCAAGGCGATCCGGATCGTCGGGACGCGCCGGATTGTATCCGGTAAAATCGCTGACCAGATGCCGGGCGAGCGCGGGCTGGACGGTCCGGATCCCCTGCGCGACACACTTGGCCAGTTGGTAGCTGCCGAAGTTGTTGTGGTGCGTGTTGTCGACCCGGCCTTCCGGGGCGGCGAAGGCGCGGGCGGAAAGGTCCGGCCCCAGCGCGCCATACAGCACCAGGCTCATCGCCTGGAGATCGATGAACGGGGCCCCGAGTTCGGTCGCGGCCTGCCGCGCCGCCTCGGCATACTCCTGCAAGGTGGCCTGCGGGCGCCCCTGTTCGTCGAACCGGCGGCGCTCCATCGGAGATACCACGATGGGGGTGCCGCCCCGCGCGCGAAACGCCTCCACGTGCCGGGCCAGTTCGGCCTTGTAGGTCGTGAACGGCCCGCCGGTGCCGGCGGCGACCTGCTTCTGGTCGTTGTGGCCGAACTGCAGGAGCAGCCAGTCTCCGGGCCGCATCACGCTGAGGATCTTGTCCAGCCGCCGCCGGCCGATCGAGTCGCGATAGGTTTCGCCCGATTCACCATGGTTGGCGACCGCGACGGTCGGTTGAAACCAGCGGGTCAACATCTGGCCCCAGGACGAATAAGGCTCCTTCGACTGGTCGCAGACCGTCGAATCGCCGAGGAGAAAGACGGTCGGGACCTCGACGGGCTCGATCTCCACCGCGCAGACCGCCGGGCGCGTCCCCGAAAACTCCAGCGTGATCGCCTCGTCCCAGGCCCAGGCCTCCTGCACTGTTTCGCGAGGGGCCTTGAGCTTGACGGCGCCCGCGGCGATGCCGGCCGTCGCGGCGATGGCCGGGGTGCGGGTGTTGACCACCAAGACGGCCCGCGCAAACCCGCCGCGCGGGGTGGTCACCCGCTCGGCCATCAGCCGGCGGAGCTCGGCCTTGATGCTCGTGGTGGATTCGCCGGCGGCATCCCCGAGCGTGACGGTCACGCGGTAATTGCCCTCGCGTGGAACCCGCGCCGTGAAATGGAACGACCGCTCGGCGGTCACAAAGTCGCGGCGAAGGGCGTCGGTCCCGCCGCGATCGACCGCGGAGAGGGCGACCCCCGGCTCAAAACCGTAGCCCCGCCCGGCGGTGTAGGTGTCGCCGGGTTGGACCCCGATGAAACCCGGGGCGACGGTCCCTCCTCCAAAGTCGAATCGCAGGGACTGAGCCAGGCCCGGAGCCGCCGGCGAGAAGAGGCAGAGCAGGACGGCCGCATGGCGGAGCGGGGGTAGGATCGGCATGGCGGGGAAGAGAGCGGTTCGCCCCGCGGGGGGCAGCCCCAACGAAGGGCGGACGGTCCGGCAGGGCTTCGTTCGCGGGAGTGCCGCGTCGTGGGTGCGACCTCAGGAATCGAGGCGGCGGGCCGGCACCTCGGTGGCCTTGATGTCGATCACCTCGCCCTGGGCCGGTGGCGGCGGCGCCGGGTTGCGGCCAAAGCGGACCGAGGCGGGTTTGCCGCGGAGCCGGAGGTAACCGTAGACGAGCAGGCCGATGATCGCGACGCCGAGCGCAAACAGCAGGCTCGCGGCCATCGCCACCGCGGTGACGAGTCCGGCCAACACGATCTTCAGTAGGCGCATGGAAAATATCTTCGGTCCATTCCGCCAAAGATGCAATGCGATCGGCGGGGTTGAGATCGGATTTTCTGCCGGGGAGCGCACGGCCTCGTTCGATCCCCTGGTTGCGATTCACCGCCCAGGCGGGAAAGGCACGGCCGGTCGGGGCGGCCGCCTCGGTGCCTTTCGTGACTGCCTCCGGCTGGTCCGCTGCGAGTATTTCGTTGTCGGGGCCGGCGCGAAACCTACGATGGCGCGTCTGCCCGCGGCGCCGACCTCTGCCGGCATCGCGGCGATCGCTGCGAACCCTGCCATGAACTACCTCCCCTGCCGTTTCGTCCCTCCGCCCTTCCGGGCCGGGATTGTCTTACTGAGCGCCTTCCTGACGCTGCTGGTTCCGCTCCTGGCCCAGTCGGCCGGGACGGGAACGATCGAAGGCCGGGTCTTCGACCCGCGCCGCGGTGAATACGTGGAGAATGCGCGGATCACCCTGGAGGGCACGGGCCGCCAGGTGTTCACCGACGCCACGGGCTATTACTCGATTCCCAACGTGCCGGCGGGCACGGTGAGGCTGGCGATCTTCTTCACGGGCCGCGGGACGCAGACCGAGCAGGTGAGCGTGACCGCCGGCGATCGCGTGGTGCGCGACGTCAACCTGACGGCCGCCGGAGCCGCCAAGGAGGGCGCGGAGGTCGTAAAGCTCGATGCGTTCGTCATCTCCTCGTCGAAGGAGATGGAGGGGGCGGCCATCGCGATCAACGAGCAGCGCTTCGCGAGCAACATCATGCAGGTCGTCTCGGCGGATGAATTCGGGACGATCGCGGACGGCAGCATCGGCGAGTTCATGAAGTTCCTGCCGGGCATCACCGCGGACTACACCGGCGGCGACGCGCGCCGGTTCTCGATCAACGGCGTGCCCGAGGACAACGTGCCGATCTCGATGGGCGGTTTCGAGATGGCGAGCGCCGCCGGCGCCGGCACGCGGCGGGCGGTTGAGCTCGATCAGGTGTCGATCAACAACGTCGCGCGGATCGAAATCAACCGCGCACCCACGCCGGAGTCGCCGGGTGCCGCGCTGGCGGGCACGGTGAATTTCGTGCCGCGCAGCGCCTTCGAGCGCAACAAGCCCTCCTACAGTTACAACGTCCAATGGATGTTCAAGGATGCCGAACCCGCCTTCAAGAAGACGCCGGGACCGCGCTGGGGCGAATACTCGCGCAAGGTGGATCCCGGCTTCGACGTCTCGGCGATCGTGCCGGTCTCGAAGACGTTCGGATTCAGCGTCTCGGCCGGGTACTCGCTGCAGTACACGCCGCAGCCCGCGGCCGGCATCCAGTGGCGCGGGGTCGGGGCCGTGACCAACCAGCCGGTGACCTACACCGGCACCGGCTCCTTCTACCCCGACACCACGCCGGACAACCCCTACGCGACCAACTTCAACTGGCGCGACAGCGGCAAACACACGACGCGGCACTCCTTCTCCACCACGATCGACTGGAGGCCGGCCCGCCACGACCGGCTGTCCTTTGGTTTTCAATACGGCATGCTGAAGGAGAACTTCGCCACCCGCACGCAGACCTTCATCATCAATCGCATCACGCCCGGCAACTGGGGCCCGACGCACAGCTGGGGCCAGTTCCCGACCTTCCCGACGACGGGCACCGCGCTCAACTCGGGTCAGATCGAAATCACCAACGGCGGCCGCATCCGCCCGGGGCGCACCGTCTCCCCCTCGCTCCGCTGGCTGCACGAAGGGCCGCTCTGGAAGAGCGACGCCGGCGTCTCCTACGGCCACTCGCGCATCCACTACCAGGACATCGACCTTGGCGCGTTCAACGCCATGACGATCCGGCGGACGCACGTGCAGGTGCTGTTCGACGACATCTTCTACCTCCGGCCCAACGCGATCACCGTGCGCGATCACCAGGGCCGGCCGGTGGACTGGACCGATCTCGACAGCTATTCGATCGTCAACGCCAACAGCAACCGCCAGATCACCTACGACACCGTCCGGCAGGCCTATTACAACCTGCGGCGCGACCTGATGGTGCGGAGCGTTCCCGTCTCGCTGAAGGCGGGCTTCGACGTGCGCAACAAGGCCCGCGATCTCCGCGGCCCCGGAGGCAATCTCGAGACCTACACGTACGTCGGCGCCGACGGCCGCGCCAGCACCACGCCGTTCACGCAGGCCGGCCTCGTCAACGACGACAGCCCCGGCCGCTTCCTCGACGAGGCGTTTTCGCAGCGGATCCCGGATTTCGGTCTGCCGCGCCAGGAACACGTCGACAACAAGAAGCTCTGGCAGGACTATGTGGCCAATCCCCTGCACTGGACGCGCAACGCCGCGACGGACTACTCGGCCCTGACCCGGTTTTCGCGTCGCGCCGAGGAATGGATCTCCTCCCTCTTCCTCCGCGGCGATGCCACCTTCTTCAGCCACCTGAAGGTCGTGACCGGCGTTCGCGCCGAGCAGACGAACATCGAGGCCGAGGGGCCGCTCACCGACGTGACGCGCGGCTACCTGCGCGACGCCAACGGGAACGTCGTGCGCAACGCGGCGGGTACGCCGCAGCCGTTCGCGCCCACCACCTCGCTCGAATACGCGCAGGCCACGGTCCTCGATCGCGGCTACCGGGCGAAGAAGGAGTACCTCCGGCTCTTCCCCAGCCTCAACGTCAGCTACAACCTCCGCGACAACTTGATCGCCCGCGCCGCGTACTACCAGACGGTCGGCCGGCCCGATTTCAACCAGTACGCCGGCGGCCTCACGCTGCCCGACACGGAGCTGCCGACCCCCAACGTCAGCAACGCGACACGCATCCAGGTGAACAACGTCTCGATCAAGGCCTGGCAGGCGGAGTCCTACATGGCCCGGCTGGAGTACTACTTCGGCAACATCGGCCAGTTGTCGGTCGCGTATTTCGTCCGCGACTACGAGAACATGTTCGGCAACGTCACCGCTCCGGTCACCTCCGAGTTCCTCGCGGCCTACGATCTCGATCCGGACACCTACGGCATCTACGAGGTCGTCACGCAGTTCAACGTGCCCGGCGTGATTCGCACCAAGGGCATCGAGGTTGACTACCGCCAGCAGCTCACGTTTCTGCCCAACTGGGCGCGTGGGCTGAACTTCACCGCGAACTTCAGTTCCCAGCGGGGCAAGAACACCTATGACTACTTCCAGAACATGATCCCCTTCAACGTGAACTGGGGGCTCAGCCTGGTGCGGCCGAAGTTCAACCTCCGGATCAACGAAAACTACCGCGGGATCCAGCGCCGCGCGCTGGTGACCGGCCGCAGCATCGAGGGCGGCACCTACAACTACCGGCCCAAGCGGCTCTACATCGACGTGAGCGGCGAATACTTCCTCCGACGCTCGCTCGGTCTCTTCCTTTCGATCCGCAACATCGGTGGGGCGACGGAGGACTCGAAGATCTACGGGCCGAGCACTCCCCGGTACGCGAGATTCCGCCAGCGTGACGACTACGCCTCGCTCTGGACGATTGGCGTGAAGGGCACGTTTTGATCTCACTCCTCCGATGAAAAATTCGCCGCTCACCCGCCGCCGCTTCCTCCAATCCACCGCCGCCACCGCCGGCGCGATCTCGTTTCCGCACGTGCTACGGAGCCAGCAGGGCACCTCGCCCAACGCGCGGTTGAATGTCGCCTGCGTCGGCGTGGGCGGGCGGGGGGCGGCCGCCGTCGGGGCGATGAAGGACGAGAACCTCGTGGCGCTGTGCGACGTAGACGAGGCCCGCGCGTCCCGCACCCTCAAGGCCCAGGCCGGGGTGCCGTATTTCCGCGATTACCGGAAGATGCTCGATCAACTGGCGAACCGGATCGATGCCGTCACGGTGTCGACGCCGGATCACATGCACTATCCGATCGCGATGGCCGCGATGGCGCTCGGGAAGCACGTCTTTGTCGAGAAGCCGATGGCGCACACGATCTGGGAAGCGCACCAGATGGCGAAGATTGCGCGGGAAAAGAAACTCGCGACCCAGATGGGCAACCAGGGCCATGCCGGCGAAGGCATCCGCCTGCTCAAGGAGTGGTACCAGGCCGGGGTCTTCGGCGAGGTGCTGGAAATCCACACTTGGACCGATCGCCCGATCTGGCCCCAGGGCGTGAAGGCGCCCGACCACAGCAAGTTCCGCCCGGTCGTGCCCGCGACCCTCGACTGGGATGTCTGGCTCGGCGTGGCTCCCGCCCGGGCCTATGACCCCGCCTACCTGCCGTTCAATTGGCGCGGGTTTTGGGATTTCGGCACCGGCGCCCTGGGCGACATGGGCTGTCACATGATGGATGCGTTCTGGGCGCTGGATCTTCCAGCCCCCGCGACCGTCGAGGCCTCTTCGGCGGGCCAGACCGATATCAGCGCGCCGACCGCCTCGGTGGTCACGTACCAATTCCCGGCGCGCGGCAAGCACCCGTCGCTCAAGTGGGTGTGGTACGACGGCAAGCTCGAGCCGGTCCTCCCGCCGGAGTTCGAAGAGGGACGCAAGTTCCCGGACAACGCCACGTTCATCCTCGGCACGAAGGCGTCGGCCATCGCCGATCCGAATTACTTCACCCTTCGCCTCATGCCGGAAAAGCGGATGCAGGAGATGGCGCCCTCGCTCCCACCCAAGACGATTCCACGCATCCCCGGCGGAAATCACTTCGCCGAGTGGATTCGGGCCTGCAAGGGAGGCGAGCCGGCGGGAGCGAACTTCGACTACTCGGCGCGCCTCACCGAGATGGTGCTGCTGAGCAACGTGGCCGTCCGCGCCCGCCGGAAGATCGAGTGGGATGGCGTCGCCCGAAAGGTGACCAATGTCGCCGCCGCCAACGCCTTCCTGACAAAGGAGTACCGCCCGGGCTTCGGGGTCTGAGCGGAGCCGGAAGGGGCGTGGCCGGCGGTTTGGGCTGAACCACGTCAAGGGTGGGCGCGACGACCTCGTCGCGCCGCGGGGCGGGGGCGCCCCGCCAGCAAGTGCGCGTCGAAAGCGCCGGGAGGGAGCGAATCGGGGCCAAGATCCGGCGTCCTGGATCGTTGATCCTGGCAGAGGACCTTCCCGCCATGACCACTCCCAACTCCTTCGACCTGCCCGAATCCCGGCCGCCGCGGGTGGAGATCATCCCGCTGATCGACGTCATCTTCTTCCTCCTCGCGACGTTTGTCCTCTTCACGCTGTCGCTGGAGAAGATTCGGGCCATCGATGTGGAACTGCCGAAGGCCGGCACGGCGGGGGACGAGACCGGCACGCTCTTCCTGCAGGCCGCCGAGGGCGGGGTCTACTATTGGAAGGAAGGCTCCAGTGGGCGGGCGGAGCCGATTTCGGCCGTCGAATTGCCCGGGCGGTTGCGTGATTACAAGGGACGGGCGACCGTGCCGCGGGTTTTCATCCGCAGCGACGGCAAGGCCAGGCTCGGGTCGGCGGTGGTCCTTTTCGACGAGGTCCGCAAGGCCGGGATCCGGCAGGTGTCGGTGGAGACCTCGGCCAGCGCGCCAGGAAGCTGAGAACACGGGGCCAAGGTGGCCGCACCGCCCCTTCCGAGAGGTGGTCTCCAGCCGGAACGATGCAGTCGAAGTCGACGCGCACCGCAGCAATGTAGCCGCGACGACCTCGTCGCGGAGCGGGGCGCGGTCGCCCCGCCCACAGGCCACCGTTTCGTCAGTGGACTCCCGCAGGTGCGTCAGCCCGACTGCATGGTTCCGGCTCCAGAGCGGTGGCCGGGGGATCGGAAGATACTCCCGGTTTGGTGCCGGTCACAGCTTGCCGAGGCTGCGAGGGCGCCTCAACGTGCGGGCAGGGAACATGAGTCGATACGGCTTCGGAATCACAGACGATCATCAACCCGTCACGTGGTGGCGCGGGTATCCGATTTTTGCGGCCCATTTCATCGTGGTCGTCTTCTGCGCCTCCATGCTGCTGACCACGGTGATGCTCTTCGCCGGGGTCGGACACTGGCTGGGGTGGCTGGCGTTCGACAGTGCGCTCGTGCTGCGAGGCCAGGTGTGGCGGATCCTCACCTACGGCCTCGTCAATCAGCCGAGCATCGAGTTCGCCCTCGATATGCTGATGATCGTGTGGTTCGGCCGGGAGGTGGAGCAGCATTTTGGCCGGCGGCGGTTCTTCGGGCTGTACGCGGGGATCTACCTCGTGACGCCGGTGTTGTTCAGCCTGCTCGGCTTCTGGACTCCGCGCACGTTTGCCGGTGAGACCGGGGCGTTTGCGCTGTTCGTGGCGTTTGCGACCCTCCACCCCAACGCGCCCCTGCTGTTCAACATCCTCGCCAAGTGGGCCGCCCTCGTGTTGGTGGGGATCTTCGCGCTCATGGCTCTCGCGGCTCGCAATTGGGTGCAGTTGATCGAGTTGGGGGCCACGTGCGGGCTGGCCTACGGCTTTGTCCGCTGGCAACAGGGTGAACTGCGCCTGCCGTCGTGGGGCCTGCGGAAACGGCAACCGCCACTGCGCGTGCTGCCGGACCTTCCGGCGGGAGGGTCGGCGGATCCCAAAGGCCCGGGTGCTGCGGGGGCGGGGGGTGCGATGGCCGAAGTCGACGCCTTGTTGGACAAGATCGCGCGCTCGGGCATCCGCAGCCTGACCGCAGAGGAGCGGGCGCGCCTGGAGGCGGCGCGGGCTGACCTGCTCAAACGGGACGCCGGGCGGCGCTGACGCGGCGTCATCCTGAAAACGCGCCCAGTCCGCGCAGCGGCGGGCGCGGCAAGTGGAAGGGGATCCGAAGCGGGACCCGCGCCGACCGCGCTTCTATCCGTAGAGTTCCCGGCCGACGCGTCGCGCCCGAGAGTGCAGCGTGGTCGGAAGTTGCGACGGGAACGGCCAGCGACGCCGCGCGGCGAGCGTTTGGGCCAGTGGCAGGACTCCGCGCAGCAGGCGCTGGATCTCAGCGACCGAGACGTTTTCAAGCGAGTCGTGACCGCTGTGGTGCTGCCAGCGCCCACCAGGGAAATTGGTCCGCATGAACCAGAGCGAGGGAATCCCCGCGCGGTTGAAGGGAAAATGGTCGGAGAACGGCGTGAGTTCCGGCTGCAGCGCGACATCCAGTCCGCCGGCGGCGAGTTGGGCCGCGACGTACCGACCGAGCGTCGGCGCGCCGGCGACGGACAGGACAAAGTGGCCGAGGGGCGACGCGACGCTGTCGAAATTGATGACCAGGCCGGTGTCACGGGGCGTGACATGGTGCTGGCGGACATAGGCCGACGAACCGACCGACAACTGCTCCTCGGTCCCAAACGAGATGAATCGGACGGTGCGGAGCCGGGTCCGCGGACGGGAACTGCCCAACACCCGCGCCAGCGCGAGGAGGCAAACCACCCCGGAGGCGTTGTCGTCGGCACCGACGTTGTTGCACTGGGTGTCGTGGTGGGCGGTAAACACCACGGCGGGGAGGGTGGGGTCGCTCCCGGGCAGCTCGGCGATGACGTTCTGGGAGGCGGCAGGCCGGAAATCGACTGCCACGCGCACCTTCAACTCGGTTACCCCTTCCCGCCGCCAGCGCCACGCGTCGAGATAGGGCACCGCCACGGTGGGCAGCATCCCGTGCTCGCGGGCCCAGTATGGATACACGCCGTCGTTCTTGGCCCACGTGAAGGGCAGGCGGTCATCCACGTGAATGACGGCGCGGGGGGCGGCGGCGATCAGCTGGCGATGGATCGCCAGCGAGGTCGGGAGCGGCCCGAATACGGCAAGAATCTTCCCGCGCAGGCTCCCGGGACGCAGGGCCCGGGCGCCTTCCGGCAACTCCAGCCACGCCAGTTCGCCGCGCACGTCTCGTTCACCCGGGGTTGAAGGCGCGCCGACCAGCGGGCGCGCTTCGACGCGCCGCCAGCCACGACCCTTCGGTTCGCTCACCTCGGCCTTGGCCGCCCGCAGGCTGAAACACGGAAAGAGCTGGATGGCGACCTGGTCGAGGCCGGCCTCGTTCAGGCGATGGGCCACGAATCCCGCCGCCCGCGCTTCCTCGACGGTACCGGCCCGTCGCTCGCCAATCGTCTCGCACAACATCCGCCAATCGCTCCAGAGGGTGTCGGCGTCGAGTGAAGGTAGCTTCGGCATGCGTTGGCTATTGGCCGAGGAAAAGCGACCGGGTGCAAGCTCCGATGCGTGGGGTCCCGGGTCGAGACGGGCGCGGCCCGGTCGTCCGGCGGCTCTCACCTTTGCAGGGTTGTTTCCGTCCGCCGGGGACGTTCACTGGGAGGTCCCGTGCCTCCCTTGAAACCGCTCACCCTCCTGGTCTCCTGCCTCGGCCTCGTCAGCGCGGTGGCCGCCGCCACCTCCAACGGCGAACCTCCCGTCCTCCTCGGGGCTCATGCCCACAATGATTACCGGCAGAAGCGGCCGCTTCGGGATGCCCTGGACCACGGCTTCGGGATCATCGAGGCGGACATCTGGCTCGTGGAGGAGCGCCTGTTGGTGGCCCACGATCGCAAGGACGTAAATCCGGAGCGGACGCTGCAGGCCCTTTATCTGGAACCCTTGCGGGAGCGGGTGCGCCAGAACGGGGGGAGAGTCTACCGCGGCGGGCCCACGGTGACCCTGGTGATCGATGTGAAATCAGAGGCCGGGCCGACGTTGGTCCGGCTGCACCCGGTGCTCGAGCAGTACGCCGAAATGCTCACCGAGTTTGACCGGACCGGAAGGCGCGAGCGCGCCGTGACGGTGATCCTCTCGGGCAACCGCGACCAGGCCGGCCTGGCCGCGATGCCCCGGCGGTTGGCGGCGCTGGACGGGAGGCGGGAGCATCTTGATTCCGATGTCTCCGTCGACCTCGTGCCCATCATCAGCGAGAACTGGCGGACCTTGTCGGACTGGAATTGGCGCGATCCCATGCCGGAATCGGTGCGGCCGCGGCTCGCGGAGTGGGTGCAGCGGGCGCATGCGCGGGGCCGGCTGGTGCGCTTTTGGGGGGTGCCGGATCGGCCGGATGCCTGGGAGGTGTTGCTGGCGGCAGGGGTGGACGTGATCGGGTCCGACAATTTGGGCGCCCTGCAGGCTTTCCTGTTGCAGAGGCGCGAGCGGGCCCGGGGGGCCGACGGTGACGGCCACCGGCCGCGGCCCTAACCTCGGTCCGATTTTCACCGGGAGGAACCCCGGCGGTCTTCGTCGTCGAGGCGGCAAGCAGCCGTGCGGCGTCGCCCCGGTGGCGGGAGTGTTAAGGCCTTGCCAATCCTGGCTTGGAGCGGTCTCTTCACAGTCTCAAGCGCCTGGTCGCCCGGAGACCGGAAGGCCCGTCTTTCTGCCTGAAAATCTTTCCCGCCATGACGAGAACTACCGCGTCCTTTCACTTGCTTCGCTTCGCGCTGCGCGTGCTGGCGGCTGGCGGATCGCTGATGCTGGCCGGCACGGGTTGGGGACAGACGCTCGGAGATGAGTTCGAGCCGGATGACGGGGCGACGACGGCCAAGCCGATTGCCAATGGGCAGACCCAGACGCGTTCCCTCGTACCGGCGGATGCCGACTGGATTGTGTTCGTGGTGGGGGCGGCGGGCGCCACCAACGTGCGGATTGAAACCGGGGCGCCGACCGGGGCGGCCCCCAGTGACACCGAGATCTGGCTCTATAACTCCCAGAGCCTGGTGAAGGAACTCGCCTACAACGACAATGCGGCGTCAACGACCGGATTCTCCCTCATCACGCTGACGTCCCTTCCGGGCGGGACTTACTACATCAAGGTGGCGGCAAAGGGCGGAACAACCTTGGTGCCAGCCTATGTGATCCGGGCGACCTGGACGGACCGGAGCGATGCCTTCGAATCCGACAACAGCGCTGCGGCGGCGAAGCTGATCACCAACGGGGTGAGCCAGGAACACTCGATCCATGCGACGGACGACGAGGACTGGGTGGCTTTTGTCGTCGGAAGCGGAGGGGCGACGAACCTGCGCATCGAAACGTCCGGGCAGGTGGGCGACACGGAAATGTGGCTCTTCGGGCCCGGCAGCGCCACCGCGCAGCTGGGATACAACGACGACGCAGACGGCACCAAGTTTTCGGTCATCACCCAGGCATCCCTGGCGGCGGGGACGTACTTCATCAAGGTGACCTCCTTCGGCCTGGGCAGCACCCTCAGCGCCTACAACCTGCGCGCAACGTGGACGGAGCGGGGGGATAGTTTCGAGTCCGACGACACACCGGCGACCGCGAAGACGATTGCCAATGGCGTGACGCAGAACCGCTCGATCCACGTGGCGACCGACGTGGATTGGGCCACCTTCACCGTGGGGGGCAATGGCGCCACCAATGTGCGGATCGAGACCGCCGGGAACAGCGGCGACACCGAGATGTGGCTCTTCGGGCCGAACAGTTCGACGGCGCAACTGGACTACAATGACGATGGTGGAACGAGCACGTTTTCCGCGATCACGCGCGCGACCCTTGCCCCCGGGACCTACTACGTGAAGGTGGCGGAGTTCGGCGGCAACGCGACGATCAGCGCCTATTCCCTGCGGGTGACATGGACGGACTCCGTCCCGCCGCCTCCGGGAGACTCGTATGAGACTGACGACACACCCGAGACGGCGAAAGCGATCGCCAACGGCGCGACCCAGAACCGGTCGATCCACGTGGCCGGCGATGTCGACTGGGCGACCTTCACGGTCGGGCCAACCGGGGCGTCCAATGTGCGGATCCAGACCGCCGGCGCGAGTGGTGACACCGAATTGTGGTTGTACGGGCCGGACAGCCCAACGCTGCCGGTGGCCTACGATGACGAAAGCGGGGGCGGGGGATTCTCGCTCATCGCCGTCAACGGCCTGGTGGCCGGCAAGTATTACGTCAAGGTGGCGGAGTTCGGGAACAACAGCGCAATCAACAGTTATACGCTGAGGGCGAGCTGGAGTGACGGTCTGCCTCCGGCGCCGTCCGGCGGGCGTCTCGTCAACCTCTCGATCCGCACCAGCGCCGGGAGCGGGGCACAAACCGTGGTGGTGGGATTCGTGCTCTCGGGGGCCGGCACCAAGCAGGTGCTTCTGCGGGGAGTCGGGCCCACGTTGGGCAGCCTGGGCGTGGCCGGGGCCCTGGCCGACCCGACGATGCAGCTCTACAGCGGCACGAACGTGTTGGCGGCCAACGACAATTGGGGCACCAGTGCGGGCGTACGGGAGGCCGCCACTACCGTCGGAGCCTTCGCCTTGCCCACGGGCAGTCTCGACGCCGCCCTGCTTCAGACCCTGGGGGTCGGCGCCTACACCCTCCAGATTGGCGGCGGCAGCGGTGTGACCCTCGTGGAGGCCTACGAGGTACCGTCGACGGCGCCCGTGCGGTTGAGCAATGTGTCCGCCCGGACTCAGGTCGGACTCGGAGACGATGCCTTGATCGCCGGCTTTGTGATTGCAGGCAACGGCGCTCGCAACGTCCTGATTCGCGCCATCGGACCCGGTTTGTCGCAGTTTGGCGTCAACGACGTGCTCGCGGATCCCAAGCTCGATCTCTATCGCGGTTCGGCCGTGATTCAGACGAACGACAACTGGGGCGGCACCGCCGCCCTGACCGCGGCTTTCGGCCAGGTGGGTGCGTTTGCGCTTCCCACCAATTCGCGCGATGCCGTGCTCCAGACGTCGCTCCAGCCGGGAGCCTACTCGGTGCAGATCTCCGGCGTCGGCGGCACCACCGGCGTGGCGATGGTCGAAGTCTACGAGCTGCCTTGACCGGCGGGCGCGCCGGGGGCTACGGCGTCAGGATCACCTTCATGTAGCGCCCGCCGTCCTTGGCGCTCAGGCGGGCGAACCAGGCCGCGCCTTCCGCGAGGGGAGCGACGGTTTCGATCATCGGCTGCACGTCGATGATCCCACGTGCGATCAGGTCGAGACAGAGCGGGTACTCCCCGGCGCTTGCGCATGAGCCCAACAGGGTGAGCTCCTTGGTCACGACCGCCTGCAGCGGGAAGTCCTGGGTCTTGGGCGCGAGATTGCCCACCAGGACGCACGTGCCGCCGCGTTTCAAGACGGCGAGCGCGAGATTGAGGGTCGGGGTGAAGCCCACGACTTCAAACGCGAGATCGGCCCCGAGGCCCCCGGTGAGCCGGGCCACTTCCGCGGCGACGTCGGCGGTGCCGGAATTGAGGGTGTGCGTCGCTCCGAGGCGGCGGGCGAGAGCCAGCCGGTTGTCGGCGAGATCGACGGCGATGATTGCCTTCGCCCCCGCCCACCGCAGGGCCTGGATCACGAGCAGGCCGATCATCCCGCTGCCGATCACCACGGCGGTCGCCCCCGGGTTCAGCCGGGCCCGCTGCACGGCATGCACCGCGATCGAGACCGGCTCGACCATCGCGGCGTGCGGATAGGAAAGGGCGTCGGGCAGTCGGTACAGAATGCGAGCGGGCAGGGCGAGGTGCTCGGCGAAGGCGCCGTGCTGCTTGTATTCCGCCGGCGAGACGCCGACGACGCGGCGATTCTCGCAGAGGTTCACCTGGCCCGCGTGGCAGAAGCGGCAGCGGCCGCAGGAAATCGTCGAGTCGAACGTCACGCGATCGCCCGGGCGCCAGCCGGTCACCTGCGAACCCAGGGCGACCACTTCGCCCGAGGCCTCGTGCCCCATGATCAACGGCGGCTGCCGCCGGCCGCTCGAGCCATCCCAGCCGTGGATGTCGCTGCCGCAGATTCCGCAGGCGTGCACGCGCACGACTACTTCGTCGTCCGCGGGCCGAGGGTCGGGAAAGTCGACCAGTTCAAGCTGGGACGGGGCGGTGAGGAGGAGGGCTTTCATGGAGATCGGCGGGCGCCCCGGACGACAACGTGGCGCCTGATTGCTCTCGATACGCGGTTGCCGCCCATCGGCCAGTCTATTCCCGCGCGGCGGAATGCCCCTGCCGGCGCACACCTTTCTTGCCGCGGCTCCCGCGAGCGTTCAACGTGCGAACTTCGCTCCTTCCTTCCATGCATCGCACCCTGCTTCGCCCCCTGGCTTCCCCCTTCCTGCTGCTTGCCGCGGCCCTGTGCATCGCCTGCCCGGCCCTCCACGCCGCGGGCAAGACCCTTAAGGTCGGGTTTGCGCAGACTGGGGCGGAGAGCGCCTGGCGCACGGCCAACTCGGAGTCGATGAAGTCCGAAGCCGCCAAGCGCGGTATCGACCTCAAGTTTTCCGACGGCCAAGGGAAGCAGGAGAATCAGATTCGCGCGGTGCGGTCCTTCATCACCCAGGGGGTGGATGCCATCGTGATCGCGCCGATTGTCGAGACCGGCTGGGATCCGGTGCTGCGCGAGGCGAAACGGGCCAAGATCCCCGTGATCCTCACCGACCGCACCATCCAGACCTCCGATGAATCGCTGTATGCGTGCTTTATCGGCTCGGATTTCTACGAGGAGGGCAAGATGGCGGCCGACTGGCTGGCGAAGTTCACGGGCGGCAAGGGCAGCATCGTGGAACTGCAGGGCACGCCTGGCTCCGCCCCGGCCAACGAACGGCGCAAGGCCTTTGGCGACGGCATCAAGAAATACCCCGGCCTGAAGATCATCGACTCGCAGAGCGGCAATTTCGAGCGCAGCGGCGGCAAGCAGGTGATGGAGGCGTTCCTCAAGAAACACGGCAAGGCGATCGGGATCGTGTACGCCCACAACGACGACATGGCGCTCGGCGCGGCGCAGGCGATCGAGGAAGCCGGCCTGAAGCCCGGCAAGGACATCGTCCTGGTGAGCATCGATGCAATCAAGGAAGCGGTCGCGGCGGTGGCGGCGGGGCGGTTGAACTGCACCGTCGAGTGCAATCCGCTCTTCGGCCCGAAGGTCTTCGATACCGTCAGCAAGCTGCTGGCCGGTGAAAAGGTGCCGAAGAAGATGTACAACAAGGACGAGCTGTTCGACGCCACCAACGCCGCCAAGGTGCTGCCGTCGCGGCAGTACTGAGGCCCCTGAATCGGGGGCGCGGCGCTCGCACCACGGCCGCCATCCGGGCGGGTGAGGGCACCCGTCCTCCCGTCACTCCCTTTCATCGTGCCCGACCAGCCTCTCCTCGAACTCCGCGGAATCACCAAGCGGTTCCCCGGAGTGCTGGCGTTGAGCGGGGTGGACTTCACCCTGCGGGTGGGAGAAATCCACGCCCTGCTCGGAGAGAATGGCGCTGGTAAGTCGACTCTCATCAAGGTCCTGACGGGCGTGCACCCGGCCGAGGAAGGGACGATCACCCTGGCGGGTCGGAGGGTGGCGCCGGCCTCGCCGAAGGAGGCGGAGCGCGCGGGCATCAGCACGGTTTACCAGGAGGTGAATCTCATCCCGGCGCTCTCGGTCGCCGAGAACATCGCGCTCGGCCGGCAACCCGGGCGGCTGGGCTTCATTCACTGGCGGGCGATGCGGCGGCATGCGCGCGAGGCCCTGGCGCGGCTCGAAATCGACTGCGACGTCGATGCCGAGCTGGGTTCGCTGTCGGTGGCCCTGCAGCAAATGGTGGCCATCGCCCGCGCCCTCGACCTGCGGGCACGCCTGCTGGTGCTCGATGAGCCGACCGCCAGTCTCGACGAGAAGGAGGTCGCGGAGCTCTTCAAGGTGATGCGCCGCCTGCGCGGCGAGGGGCTCGGCATCGTGTTCGTGACGCACTTCCTCGATCAGGTCTATGCCGTGAGCGATCGGATGACGGTCCTGCGCAACGGCCAGCTCGTCGGCGAATACGTCCCGGCCGAACTGCCGCGGCTGGGTCTCGTCAGCAAGATGCTGGGACGCGAGGTGAAGGATGAGGTTGGGCGGACCCAGCCGTCCGACACAATGGGCGCAAAGGTTGAAACCCCGCTCAGGGACGCCGCGGTGCCACGCCCGGCCGGCACCGTGCTGCTGGAGGCGAAGGGTCTGCACCGCCGGGGTGCCGTGCAACCGCTCGACTTGCAGCTGCGGCCCGGGGAAGTGGCGGGACTGGCCGGCCTGCTCGGCTCCGGACGCACCGAGACCGCGCGCTTGCTGTTTGGAATCGACCGGGCGGACGGGGGCAGCCTCATCCTCAAGGGCCAATCCGTACGGATCGGTTCGCCGCGCGACGCCGTCCGGCTGGGCCTGGCGTTCTGTTCCGAGGACCGAAAGACCGAGGGCATCCTGCCCAACCTGTCGGTGCGGGAGAACCTGATCTTTGCGCTGCAGGCGAAACAGGGGGCCTGGCGGACCCTGGCCCGGGCGGAGCAGGAGCGGCTCTGCGACCACTACATTTCGGCGCTGCGGATCAAGACCGCCGATGCCGAGACGCCCATCCGCAACCTCTCCGGAGGCAACCAACAGAAAGTCCTGCTCGCGCGCTGGCTCGCGACCCGGCCGGAACTCATCATTCTCGACGAACCGACGCGGGGCATCGACGTGGGGGCGAAGGCCGAGATCGAGCAACTGATCGCGAAACTGCGGGCTGACGGTCTTTCGGTGCTGCTGATCTCCTCGGAGATTGAGGAGATTGTCCGCAACTGCGCGCGCGTCCTGGTGCTGCGGGAGCGGCGGCCGGCGGGAGAGATCGCCGGCGCGGAGGTCACGACCGAACGGCTGATGCAGAAAATGGCGGGGCACGCATGAAACGGCACTCCTCGCTCCTCTGGCTCGCGGTGGGCCTGATCCTGCTGGTGGCGTACAATCTCGTCGGCAATCCGGCCTTCCTGAAGATTTCGGTGCAGGACGGCCACCTTTACGGCGTGCCGATCGACATCCTCACCCAGGGTTCGCGAACGATGCTCCTGGCCCTGGGCATGACGCTGGTCATCGCCACGGGCGGCGTCGATCTGTCGGTGGGGTCGGTCGTGGCGATTGCCGGGGCGGTCTGCGCCTTGCTGCTCAACAGCGGGACCAGTCTCGTGGTGACGCTGGCGGCGGCGGTGGGCGTCGGCGCGCTGGCCGGCGGCGTGAACGGAACCCTGGTGGCGCGGCTCGGGATCCAGCCGATTGTGGCGACCTTGATTCTGATGGTGGCGGGCCGCGGTATCGCCCAGCTGATTTGTGGCGGCCAGGTGATCATCATCGACCGCAAGTCCTTTGAGTTTCTGGCCAACGGGTTCGTGGCCGGCCTGCCCGTGGCCCCGTTGGTCGTGGGGGGGCTCTACGGGCTGACGCACCTGTTCCTGCGCCGCACCGCGGTGGGCCTTTTTGTCGAGGCGGTGGGAGACAATGAGACCGCGAGCCGCTTCGCGGGTCTCGCAGCCGCCCGCGTCAAGATCCTGGCCTATGTGTTCTGCGGGGTCTGCGCCGGGCTCACCGGAGTCCTGACGGCCGCCAATATCCGTGCCGCGGATGCCAATCGCGCGGGTGAGAACGCCGAGCTCGACGCCATCTTTGCGGTGGTGGTGGGCGGCACGGCGCTGACCGGCGGTCGATTTTCGATCCTCGGGACGTTCCTCGGGGCCCTGTTGATCCAGACCCTGGCCGCAACGATGTACTTCCGCGGGGTGCCGCCGGCGGTGGCGCCCGTGCCCAAGGCGCTGCTCATCCTGGCGGTATCGCTGCTGCAGTCGGAAAAACTACGGACCTGGATCGCCAGTCATTGGCGCAGGAAGGAGGGCGCGGTATGAAAAGAAACCTCCCGCTGCTCGCCACCGGGGCGATCCTCCTGGTGCTCTTTGGCGCGGCCGCGGTGGCCTATGACGGCTTCCTGTCGTCCCGCGTGATCGTGAACCTCTTTGCCGACAATGCCTTTCTCGGCATCGCGGCGGTGGGCATGACCCTGGTGATTTTTGCGGGCGGCATCGACCTCTCGGTGGGGGCGGTGATTGGCTTCACCTCGATCTTCACGGCCACGCTGATCACCGGCCGGGGCCTGCATCCGGCGGCGGTCTGGCCGATGGCGATCGGGCTCGGGGCCGTGTTGGGAGCGCTGATGGGAACCCTGGTCCACGTGTACCGCCTGCCGGCGTTCCTCATCACCCTGGCGGGCATGTTTCTCGCGCGGGGCATGGGGTTTTGGCTCAACACGGAATCGGTGGGCATTTCCCATCGCTGGTACGATGCGCTGGCGAACTTCGATCTCGCGATTGGCGATGCGGTGCACGTGCCGGCGGCAGCGCTGCTTCTGCTGGGGGTGGTCCTGGTGGGCTATGTGGTGGGTCACCACACCCGCTTCGGCCGCACGCTGCTGGCGATTGGCGGCAACGAGCAGTCGGCGCTGCTCATGGGTCTGCCGGTGGGGCCGGCCAAGATTGCCGTCTACACGCTCAACGGGGCCTGCGCGGCCCTGGCGGGAATCGTGGCGACCGTCTACACCAGTTCGGGGAACGCGAGCATGGGTATCGGGCTGGAACTCGATGCCATCGCCGTGGTGGTGATCGGCGGCACCTTGCTGACGGGTGGGCGTGGCCATGTGGCCGGCACCCTGTTGGGCGTGCTGATTTTCGGCACGATTCAGGCCGCGATCCTCTTCGACGGTCGCCTGAGCTCCTGGTGGATGCGCATCGTGGTTGGAGCCCTGCTGCTGACCTTCATCCTGCTGCAGCGGATCTTCGTCCGGCGAAAGTCCTGACCGGGCTCGAGGTGCGAGTACCCGCAGGCTACGACTTTCGACGTGCGGAATCCTGCCCGTAGTAGGCCCCGGGGCCGTGCTTGCGCTTGAAGTGCTTGGCGAGCAGCGCGGGCTCGATCGATCGCAGCGCCGGATGGAGTTGCAGCGAAGCCAGCGCCATCTGCGCGATGCACTCGACCGCCACGGCCACTTCGACAGCCCTGGCCACGGTCGGTCCCCAGGTGAACGGAGCGTGCCGGTTGACGAGCACGGCCGGAAAGTCGAGCGGGTCGAGGTTGCCCGCGGCGAATCGCTCCACGATGACGTTGCCCGTTTCCCACTCGTACTCCCCGCGAATCTCCCCGGTGGTCAGCTTGCGCGTGACCGGGATGTCGCCGGCGAAGTAGTCGGCGTGCGTGGTTCCAAAGATTGGGATGGAGCGCCCGGCCTGGGCAAAGGCGGTGGCATGGGTCGAATGGGTGTGCACGACGCCGCCCACTTCCGGAAACGCCAGGAAGAGCCGGCGGTGCGTGGCGGTGTCGGAGGAGGGACGGAGCCGGCCCTCCACCACCCGGCCTTCGAGGTCGACCAGGACCATCTGCGCGGCGCGGAGCGCCGCGTACTCGACGCCACTGGGCTTGATGGCGAAGATGCCGCGGGCGCGATCGAGCGCGGAGGCATTGCCAAAGGTGAGGTTGATCAACCCGTGGCGCGGCAGGGCGAGATTGGCCTCGTAGGCTTCGCGTTTGAGTTCAGTGAGCATGGTAACGGTGGCGGGTCCGCAGTGGCACACGCCCTTCCGGGGCTCAGCTCCCGCGAATTCCCTGCGCCAGGTGGTAGTAGACCTCGTTCGTCCGGAGGTCCTGCTTGAACTGGCTGAGCTTTGTGTCGGCGTCGATCACCGCCAGTTCGATGCCGGCGATGGTTGCCAGGTCCTCGAGGTGTTCCCGGGTGACGCAGTAGCTGTAGCCGGTGTGGTGCGCGCCTCCGGCGAGGATCCAGGCGGCGCAGGCCGTCTTGAAGTCAGGCCGGCACTCCCAGACGGCGCGGGCGACCGGGAGCTTGGGAAGCTTGGGCGTCTTCACGGCATCGACCTCGTTGACGAGGAGTCGGAAGCGGTTGCCCAGATCGATCAGGGAGGCGTTGAGGGCGGGACCGGTGCGGGCGTCGAAAACCAACCGGACCGGGTCTTCCTTGCCGCCGATGCCCAGCGGGTGGATTTCGAGGCTGGGCTTGGTGGCGGCGATACTCTCGCAGATCTCCAGCATGTGCGCGCCGAGCACCTGGTGTCCCTTGGGCGAGAGATGGTAGGTGTAGTCCTCCATGAACGAAGTGCCGCCGGGCAGATCGGCGCCGATGACCTTCATGGCGCGGAGGAGGGCTGCCGTCTTCCAATCGCCCTCTGCTCCGAATCCGAAGCCGTCGGCCATCAGGCGCTGGACGGCGAGGCCCGGAAGCTGGCGCAGGCCGTGGAGATCCTCGAACGTGGTCGTGAACCCCTTGAAACCGCCGTCGGTGAGGAAGTCGCGCAGGCCGAGTTCGATGCGCGCGCCGTACCGCAGGGCATCGTGGCGCGCTCCGCCTTTCCGCAGCTCCCTGGCGATGGCATAGGAGTCGGCGTATTCGGCGCACAACTTGTCGATGCGGGGATCATCGATGCCGGCATCGGAGATGCGGGCGACGAGATCGCCGACTCCGTAGCCATTGACGGCGAAGCCAAACCGCATCTCGGCGGCGACCTTGTCGCCCTCGGTCACCGCGACCTGGCGCATGTTGTCGCCGAAGCGGGCGAACTTCGCGCCCTGCCAGTCGTGCCAGGCGCGGGCGGCGCGCATCCAGGCGGCGAGCCGATCTTGCACCTCCGGATCCTGCCAGTGACCGACGACGACTTTGCGGCCGAGCCGCATCCGGGTGTGGATGAACCCCGCCTCCCGGTCGCCGTGCGCCGACTGGTTGAGGTTCATGAAGTCCATGTCGATCGTGCCCCACGGCAGGTCGCGATTGAACTGCGTGTGCAGGTGGACGAAGGGCTTGCGCAGGGCGCCGAGGCCGCCGATCCACATCTTCGAGGGCGAAAACGTGTGCATCCACAGCACCAGCCCGGCGCATTCCGGGGCATGGTTGGCGTCGAGGCACAGGGCCCGGACCTCGTCCGGGGTCTTCAGGACCGGCTTGAAGGCGACCGGCAGAGGGAGGCGTTTCGCGGCGTTCAGTCCGGCGACAATGGCCTGCGAGTCGCGCGCGACCTGCTGCAGGGTCTCCGGTCCATAGAGATGCTGGCTGCCGGTAACGAACCAGACTTCGGGCGTGGCAAGGAGGTGCATGGTGAGTGGTGAGCAGTTCTCAGTGATCGGTAATCAGTGACCGGTGTACGGTACCTAGTGATCAGTAATCGGTGGTCAGCGATCGGGGGCAGGGATCCCGCCCCGGCGGTTGAAAGGAGGAAGCGGGCGAAGGGAATCGAGGATCGGAGTGTGGCTCAGGGTTTGCCTGCTTCGGCTCACGGTTCGCCGATAACGGATTACTGATGACTGAATACTGATTACTGAATACTGATTACTGAATACTGGTTGCTGGTTACGGACTACCTACCGCCGTGCGGCGTGCTTGATGACGAGGAGGTCCTTCATCACGCGTGAGAGGTCGGCGTTCCGATCGACGCCGCCGAAGGCATCGTGGACCCGACGGTACAGCCGGTAGAGGTCATCGTAGACCTTTTGGTTGGCGGAATTCGGGCGGTAGCTCTTGGGCAGGACGTGGGTCATCGCCTTCTGGGCGGCCGGGAAGTTCTTGTGGGCTCCGGCGAGCACGGCGGCGCTGATGGCGGAGCCGAGCGCACAGGCCTGCGAGGAACCGGAGACCTGCATGGTGCAGCCGGTGATGTCGGCGTAGATCTGCATCAACATCGGGTTCTTCTCGGCGATGCCACCGGCGCAGACGATGCGCTGCACCGGCACCTCGTATTCCTTGATCCGCTCCAGGATCGCTCGGGCGCCGAAGGCGGTCGCCTCGATCAGGGCCCGGTAGATCTCCGCCTTGGTCGTGTACAGGGTCTGGCCGAGGAGGAGCCCGGTGAGCAGGGGGTCGACCAGCACCGTGCGATTGCCGTTGTTCCAGTCGAGGGCGAGCAGACCCGACTGGCCGGGTTTCTGCCGCGCGGCTTCCTTGGTCAGCTCGGCGTGCAGGCCGGCATCCCCGCCGCAGACGACCTCGACCCACCACTTAAAGATATCTCCGACTGCGGACTGGCCGGCCTCGATCCCATAAAAGCCGGGCAGGATGGCGCCCTTGACGATGCCGCAGATGCCGGGGATGTCGCGGATCATCTGGTCGGCGGAGACGACGCCGCAGTCGCAGGTCGAGGTGCCGATGACCTTCACCAGTACCCCTTCCGCCACGCCGCAGCCGATGGCGCCGTAGTGGACATCCATCTCGCCGATCGCGATCGGAAGGTTGGGCTGGAGGCCCAGTTTCTCGGCCCAGGCGTAGCTCAGCTTCCCGGCGGCGGTGGTGGCGTCGTAGGCCTTTTCATACAGCCGGTCGCGGAGTGCGGCGAGCTTGGGGTCGAGGCGGCCAAGGAATTCCTTGTCGGGGAGCCCTCCCCACTCGTCGCTGTAAAGCGCCTTGTGACCCGCGCAGCAGACGCCGCGCGTGATGCGCTCCGGCTTTTCCACGCCGCCGAGAACCGAGGGAATCCAGTCGGCGAGTTCGACCCAGGAGTACGCGGCGTCAAAGACGTCGGGGGCGACGCGCAGGCAGTGCAGCACCTTGGACCAGAACCACTCGGAGGAATAGGTGTTGCCGCACTTGGCGATGTACTGCGGCCGGAGGTGCGAGGAGAGCTCGGTGATCTGCGAGGACTCGTTCAGGCTGGTGTGGTCCTTCCACAGCCAGCATTGGGCGTTGAGATTCTTCCGCCATTTCGGGTCCAGCGCCAGCGGGCGATTCTTCGCGTCGACGGGAATCGGGCTCGATCCCGTGGTGTCGACGCCGATGCCGATCACCTTGTCGCGGGAGAACCCGCGCTTTTTCGCCGCGGCGGCGAGGGCACCCTTGACGCTCTTCTCGAGGCCGACGAGGTAGTCACCGGGAAATTGCCGCGCGAGATTGTGGTCCTTGGGATCGAGGAGCACGCCCTGGTGGCCGCTGGGATAATTGAACACGGCGGAGCCCATTTCTTCTCCGTCGGCGCAGCGTACCACGAGGGCGCGCACGGAGTTGGTGCCGAAGTCGATGCCGAGGGTGAACATGGTCGGGGAGGTTGAAGCGGTGCCGGGGGAGGCGGGACGGTTGTGATGCGGAACGCAGACTGGAACCTGCAAGTGTGCGAAGGGGCGGGAGGCTCGGCAAGATCCGTAGCGGCTCAGGGCAGGATGCCTTCCTGCTGCAGGACCTGCTCGAAGTTCTCGCGGGTGATGAAGATCCCGGTGGTGCGGGTGTCGAGCGGCGGCGGCGTGCCCCGCTGCACCCAGTGGTAGAGCATCTCGGCGGTGCGGAAACCCTCGCCCGGCGCGGAAACCAGCATCGACCCGAAGAACCCGGTCGGTTTCGCCTTGCGGAGCTCGTCGATGCAGTCGGTGCCGTTGATGCCGATGCCGATCACGTGTTCGGCTGAAAAACCGCGGCCTTCGGTCGCGCGCACGGCCCCGAGCACGCCGGTGTCGTTGAGCGCACAGATCAGCCAGCGTTTCACCTCCGGGTGCTGCGTGAGGAGGATGTTGGCGGCATCGAAGCTGCCGGGAACATCGGTGGTCTTCTGCGGCGCCTTGAAGATCCGGTTGGCCGGAAAGCCGGCGGCCGTCAGGGCCGCCACCGCCCCGTTGGTGCGCTGGCGGGCGGTGTCGAGCTCCTCAAACGTGACGACACACGCGCCGGTTTCCGCGAGCGGCCATTTTCGCCGCTGCAACTCCGCCCACAAGGCCGCGCCGACCGCCTCGCCGATCTTCGTGGCCGACATGCCGAGGTAGGGGACGTCAGCCATGAACTTGCCGTCGGGCCCGACGAATTGGTCGTCGACGGTGATGACCTTCAGCCCGGCCTGGCGGGCCTTCTGCATGATGGCCGGGCCGAGCCGCACGTCGGGTGTGCAGATGACGAAGCCTTTCGCCCCGAGTGCGGCGAGGTTGTCGATGGCGGCAAGGGTCTTCTCCCCGTCGGGCACCCCGAGCTTGATGACCTCGAAACCGTACTGCGCCGCGGCGCGATCGGCCCCCCGCCACTCGTACTGGAACCACGGCTCCTCCGGCTGTTTCACCAGGAATCCGAGTCTGAGGCGGGCCCCGCCGCGGGGCGATCCCTCCGTTGGCGTCGGTGCGGATTCGCGACTGCAGCCAAACAGGGCGGCGACTGCGGCACCGAGGCAAAGCAGGGGCAACAGGCGATGCAATTTCATCGGTTCCCGGAGTCTGCGGGCGGGGCCGGCGGGAGTTCAATCCCGGGCTTGTTTGACCGTTCGGCAGGCAGGGGCTTCGGCGGTTTGGTCCTCGCCGAGCGGCGCGCGCCGGGGTGTTTCGACGCGGGAGCCGGGCTGGGCTGGAGCGGAGCAGCAGGCGGGTTACTGCAGCCAGCGGTCCAGCCAGTCGAAGGCCTCTTCCTGCATGGGCGGCTTGAAGGAGTGCGGCTCGTTGTAGAAAGCGCCGCGGAAGCGCTCGGGCGCGCCGGCCTTGGCGTAGATCCGCGCCAGCTTGGCGACGGCGCCTTCCATGCCGCTCATCGGGAACAGGGTGTCCTTGCGGCACTGCTGGACCAGGAGAGGCGATGGCGCGTGGAGCGCCGCGGCATCGGGGAGATCGAGAAAACGGTACAGGCCCGGCGTGAAGACCATCCAGGTATGCCGGATGTGGTGGGCGAGCTGGTGGGCGAACTCCGTCATCCAGCCGGTGACCACGGCGGCCTTGAGGCGGGGATCCGAGGCGATGGCCAACGCGGTGCGGAAGCCGCCCCCGGAGAGGCCGGCGCAGCCGATGCGCTCCGGGTCGACGTCCGGGCGCGTGCACAGGTAGTCGACGGAGCGCAGGTCGTCCCAGACATGGATCCCGGGCCAGGTCGCGCCCGTGGCGGCGATGGTCTTGGCCGTGTGATGCTCGTAGAAGCTGCAGACCTTGTTGACCGAGGTGATCCAGGCGGGCGAATCCGGCTGGGTGTTGCGGACCGTGGTGAATGCTTCGCGGACCTCGGAAAACACCCGTGCGGGATCGAGCTCCTCGACGCGCAGCCGGCGCTCGCCGAAGTAGAAGGCATCGATCACAATCACCACGTAGCCGCGGCGCACCAAGGCCTCGGCCCACGGGCGCTCATAGGTGCCGTTGCGAAACAGGGTGAGGTAGGCCGGCTCCCCGGGACGGGAGATGAGCTTTTCGTGGCCCCACGTGTAGCGGCCGCTGTGGCAATGCAGGGCGAGCACCGCCGGGAGTCGCCCGCGCCGGCCGCCGGGCACGAGCACTCGGGCGGGAATGGAATAGGCGTCGGTCGCGTGGATGCGGACCGTCTCGATGGAAAATCCCTCACGCTCCTCGCGGCTCACCAGGTCTGCACCCAGCGGACGGGCGGCCGGCTGGTACGAAAGCCGCTCTCGCAGCACGGGACGGGCGGCGGCCTGCCATTCCGGCAGGGAGGTCCAGCGGGGGTCGAGGAAGGAGAGGCGCGGGCTGTTCTGCCGCGCAAGCCACTCCATGAACGGATGGAAGTTGGGGAGATCGGGCATGAGAGGAGGCGGGACCGGAGAAGGGGGGGCAGGAAGGGGAGCGACCGTCGCCGGGGTTGCCTGTGCCAGGGCAGAGGGGCGGGGAAGTGCCAGCGCACCGAGCAGGCCCAGGGCGGTGCGGCGCGTGAGCGGTGGCCCGACGCGAGAAGGGGCGGCGGCGGACGGGGACGGCGTGGACACAGGGGTGCAATGGCAAGGAATCCGCCGGAGCCCAATGGAAAAAGGGACCGGCGGGCGCGGCATCTTTCCCTGCACGCCGGAGCCCATGAAGACCGAAACTCGCGGTGAATGGGTGTCGTTTCCCGAGTCCGAAAACCACGGCTGGATACCATCGGGCACGGATGGAGTTCATCTTCTCGGTTCAGGGATCGATCCGCTTCGTACCGCTTCGTGATGATTCGGTGCCGCCGGGGGGCGCGGGACGTGACCGGCCGGATTTTCATTCGGGCCGCGGCCGGCCCGGCCCGACTGTCCGGCAGTGGGGGGGGTTGCCTGCCTCGGCGGCCGATCCGACCGTTCCTTCCAGCCGCGCCTGCAGGGCTCTTGCTGGCATCGTTTGAGACCTCCAGGATGCAGCCCCCACCGGCAAAGCGTTTCATGTCCGAATCCCATTCCCAGACGAGTCTCGAACGTTTCGGGCGCCGCCGCTACGCCATCGTGGGCCTGGGTTCCCGTCGGGAACTCTACCAGGACGGAATCGAGAAGGTGCACGCGCGCTGGGCGCAGTTGGTCGGAGTGTGTGATGTCAATCTCGGGCGCGTCGAACTGGCGCGGGCCCGGTCGGCCCGCAACGGGGCGCCGGTGCCGCCGGGCTACCTGGCCGGGGACTTCGATCGGATGCTGCGCGAGCAGCGGCCCGAGGTCGTGATTGTGACCACGGTGGATGCCACCCACCACGACTATCTCATCCGCGCGATGGAGGCCGGGTGCGACGTCATCACGGAAAAGCCGATGACGACGGACGCGGAGCGGTGCCGGCGGATCCTGGAAACCTGCCGCCGCACCGGCCGGCGGTGCCGCGTGACCTTCAACTACCGGTATTCGCCACCCCGCGCGCAGGTGAAGGATCTCTTGATGCGGGGCGAGATCGGCGACGTGCTGTCGGTCGACTTCCATTGGCTGCTGAACACGCACCATGGGGCGGACTATTTCCGGCGGTGGCATTCGTTGAAGCGGAACTCGGGCGGCCTCTTTGTGCACAAGTCGACCCACCATTTCGACCTCGTGAACTGGTGGCTTGGCGCGGTGCCGGAAACGGTGGCGGCCACGGGCAAGCGCGAGTTCTACACGCCGGCGATGGCGAGGCGCATGGGGCTGAGCGGCCCGCAGGCCCGGTGCCTGACCTGTCCGGAAAAGGCCCGGTGCGGATTCGCCCTCGACCTCGCGGCCAGCCCCGGACTCAAGTCACTGTACCTCGAGCAGGAGGCGCATGACGGCTACCTGCGCGACCGCTGCGTCTTCCGCGAGGAGATCGACATTGAGGATACCCTGAATGCGTTGGTGACCTACGATACCGGTGCGACCCTCAGCTACTCCCTGAATGCATTCAACGCGTGGGAAGGTTACACGGTGGCCTTCAATGGCACCAAGGGGCGGATCGAGCACAGCCTGGTGGAGTCTGTCTACGTCAACGGCACCGAGTCGATACAGGGCGGGGTCGCCCCGGACGGGGTGAAGATTCGGGTGATTCCCATGCGAAACCCAGGCTACGACGTCACACCTTGGACGGCGGAAGGCGACCACGGGGGAGGGGATCGCCTGATGCTTGAGGACATCTTCCTGCCGGAACCGCCCAGAGATCCGTACCTGCGGGCGGCGGACGAGCGCGCCGGAGCGTGCTCCATCCTGGTGGGAATCGCCGCCAATCGCAGCCTGGAAACCGGTACGCGCGTCCGCGTGGCCGACCTGGTTGGCCAGGTGCCGCGGCCGGACTATCCGCCGATGCCCGCCCGTACCGCGGCCGTGCCGATGCCGCTGCGCCCGGCGTAGCGGGCGTGCTTCGACTTCAGTTCAATCAGCTTCAGCGCAGTGCGACCGCACCGGTTGCCACGCGATGAAGGAACAGCGCGGCGATCTGCGCCCGGGGGGCGATGGTCGCCGTCTGGATGAACTCGCGATTGCTGTGCAGTTGATCGCCGATCGGGCCGACGCCATCGAGGTGGGGAAGACCGGCGGCCGCCAGGAGATTGCCGTCCGAGGCTCCGCCCGTGTGGATCCACGTGAAGGGAGGCACGCCGACATCGGCCGCCGCCTGCTGCCAGGCGGCAAAGACCCGCTCCTCCGCCGGCACGCACTCCTTGGGTGGTCGGTTGAAGGTGATCTGCAGGTCGAGCTTCAGGCCGTCGCGGGCGTTGAATTCAGCGGTCAGCGCGGCGAGGCGGGCCTCGAGCTTCGCGCGGTCGCCGACGGCCGTGATGCGGATGTCGATTTCCGACTCCGCATAGTCCGGCACAACGTTGGTGGCCGGCCCGCCACCCCGGATGTTGCCGACGTTGAGCATCACGCCGGGGAGTTCGGCCGGAATCCGGCTGGCCGCGAGGAGGAACTCGGCGAGGGCGAGGATGGCGCTGCGCCCGTCGTTGGGGATGCGGGCGGCGTGGGCGGCGCGCCCGTGCATGCGGGCGACAATCCCGCCGGTCCCCTTGCGCGACTTCACGATGTCGCCCGTGGTCCGCCCGGGTTCAAAGACGAAGCCGAAATGGTGCCGCTTCGCGGCCGCGAGAAAAAGGTGCGCGCTGCCGTGGGAGCCGACTTCCTCGTCCGGCGTCAGCAGAACCTCCCAGCCCAGCGCGGACGCGCCGGGTGAAGCCTCGAAGGCTTGGAGTGCGGCCAGCATCACCACGATGCCGCCTTTCATGTCGATGACCCCGGGACCGCGGAGCGTCTGGGCATCGACGCGGGTGCAACGCTGGAAGGGATCGTTGGCTTCGAAGACGGTGTCGAAGTGGCCGCTGAAGAAGATCTGCGTTGGAGCCTGGGGGCGCATGACGACCCGCAGGGCGCGCACCGTCCCGGGGCACTCCGGTTCCTCGACGGCGGCGGCCGGAAAGGCGCGGGCAAAGGTCTCGCGCAGGGCGGCACGCATGCGGTCGAGGCCCGCGTGGTGGCCGGAACCGGAGTTGATGTTGCCCCACGTCTCGAGCAGGTCGACGAGTTCCGCGGTGCGCCCCGGCAGGGCGGCGATGGCAGGTGGCAGGATCATGGTGAAGGATTGGCGTGGTCTTCCACGCGGCCGGCGGTGACCTGGACGGTCCGTCGCACGGCCGGTCGGTCGACCTTGAACTGGGCCAGATCGAGATGCGAGTCGGGACCGAGGCCGAGGACGCGGACGCCGGAGACCGCCAGCGGCTGGCCGGGAACAAGCGCCGGGGGATCCGGGGGAGGGAGCACGAGCCAGGCGAGACCCTGCTTCTCGGAAAACACCCGGCTGCTCCCACCGGGCTCCACACACAGGGCGGTTCCCTCGTCGAGGCCAAGGCCGGCGAGGCGCGAGGGGCGTTCGTCGTGCTGGACGCGCGCGAGAAACGTGATCAGCCGGCCGAGGCGCTGCCGGGCCATGAAATGGGAATCCGTCAGGACCCCCACCAGTTCCGGAGCCTGGAGGAAATCACGACCAACCGTCAGGCGGCGGTCGAAGGGATCCGCGAGCGCCGCAGGGCTCGTGATGGTGTCCGCAAGGGCGGAGAAGTAGTATTGGCCGAGCACGGCGAGTCCGGCGCTCGTCCCCCCGAGCGGCCGGCCGCGACGGAGATGTTCGTTCAGGGCCGCGGCGATCGGCGTGTCCTTCCAGAGCCGGACGTAGCGCGCCTGATCCCCTCCGGCGAGGAAGATCCCCTCGGCCCGTCGGATGAGGTCGAGCACCCGGGGATCCGTTGCCGCGGCCGGGTCGTTGAACTTGATGGTCTCGACGGAATCGGCGCCGCCGATTTCGTCGAAGACATAACTCTGGTAGCCGTTGCCACCGGAGGCGCGGAGAATCACGATATCCCCGCCGCCCGCACAGGCGACGAACCACTTCCAGGCGGCGGCCACATCTCCACCCCCTCCGGAAAGGAAGAGCCCGGGCCGCGTTTGGGGCGGGCGGGCGTCGGCGGCATTGCCGGTCAGCCAGTAGTCGAAGGTTGCATCTTCCGCGGCCGGCGCCGGGCGGGGGACGCCCAGCAGTGCAACGAGCAGGATCACCGCGGCGCGGCCAAGGCCGCCACCGAGGAGGGAGGCGGCGACACCGGGGAAGCGACGACCGCCTGTCGGCCCGCGGGAGGGGGGCGGCCGGGCGGAGGCGGAGGTCCGGGAGGAGCGCAACATGGCCGGAGATTGCGCAACGGCCGGCGGGATGGCTAGGGCGAAGCCCGCGCGGCCTCTGATTACAACTTTGGTGGTATGGTTTTGGGGGTGCAGAATGCGCCCTCCGGCGCAGACTGCCGCGATGGGATTTTGGGAAAGCCTTGCGTCGGTGATTTCGGGGGCCGGGTGGCGGTTGGGCGTGACGATCGCGCTCGGGGCTGCGGGGGCGGCGGGCTGCGGCCGGCGCGAGACCCCGGTGGCGGCCGGCAACCGCGATCAGGTGCTCCTCCGCGGCAATGCCTCGGAACCGGAATCGCTGGATCCGTACCTGGTGCGCGGTGCGGTGGAGTGGACGATTGTGGGCGGACTGTTCGAGGGTCTGGTGGTGCCGGACCTGGCAACCTTGGAGCCGCGGCCCGGCGCGGCGGAGCGCTGGGAGATCTCGGCGGACGGGCTGCGGTACGTCTTTCACCTGAGGGCTGGCCTGACCTGGAGCGACGGTTCCCCGCTGACCACGCGGGACTTTGAGTATGGCGCGCGCCGTCTGCTGGCGCCCCGCCTTGGCTCGGCGCACTCGGAGAACACGCTCGTCTTCGTCCGCGGGGCGCGCGACTACCAGGCGGGCCGCAACCCGGACTGGCGCTCGGTGGGGGTGCGGGCGTTGGATGAACGGACCCTGGAGATGCAGTTGGCACGGCCCACGCCGTTCTTCCTGTCGGCACTGTACCTCTTCTTTCCGGTGCCGCAGGCCGTGGTGGAAAAGCACGCGCCGATGGATGAGCGGGTGAACAACTGGATTCGACCGGGGCACCTCGTGGGCAATGGTCCGTTTCGCCTCAAGGCCTGGAGGCAGGGCCAGGGGGTGGTGCTGGAACACAATCCCCGCTACTGGGACGCGGCGCGGGTGCGCTTGCGGGAGGTGCATTTCCTGCCGATTGAGAACGCTTCGACGGAGGAGAATGCGTTCCGCACCGGTCAGATTCACCTCACCAGCGCGGTGCCCTTGAGCAAACTCGACGTCTACGCCCGTGAACAACCGGAGGCCCTGCGGGTGGTGGATGATCGCGGGGTCTATTTCTACTCGCTCAATGTCGCCCGGCCGCCGCTGCAGGACCGCCGCGTGCGACAGGCCCTGTCGCTGGCGATCGATCGGGAACGCCTCGCGCGGCAGGTGCTCAAGGGCGGGCGCCAGCCGGCCGGGCATTTTACCCCTCCGGGCATCGGCGGTTATGTGGCCCGTGCGCACCTCACGTTTGACCCGGCGCAGGCGCGGCGCCGGCTGGCCGAGGTCGGCGGGAGCCTGCCGGCCCTGGAACTGTTGGTCGATGCGCGCGAACACCACCGGGTGATCGCCGAGACCGTGCAGGAGATGTGGCGCCAGCACCTCGGCCTGACGGTGACCCTGCGGCAGCAGGAGACGCAGGTGCTCAACAGCGCCAAGCGCGGCATGGACTTCCAGATGGTGCGCGGTTCCTGGAACGCCACCACCTACCAGGATCCCTACTACTTCCTCGGAGCCTGGCAGACCGGGGGCCTCTACAACGAAGCCCGGTGGAGTCACGCCGAGTTCGACCGGTGGATCGAGGCGACCTGGACGACCGATCTCGCGGCGCGCGAGGCGGCATTTCAACGCGCGGAGGCGATCTTCCTCGAGGAACTTCCGGCCATTCCGCTCTTCTTTTCGACGCAGACCTTCCTGATGAGCCCGGCAGTGCAGGGGTGGCGGCCGGTGCCGTTCGCCGACCGCCGCCTGAAGGAGCTGTGGCTCGCGGCCCCGGCGGGCCGGGGACCCTAGAC
This sequence comes from Verrucomicrobiota bacterium, assembly GCA_016222805.1. GTDB lineage: Bacteria > Verrucomicrobiota > Verrucomicrobiia > Opitutales > Opitutaceae > ER46. Next base: position 597,881 of record JACRQG010000007.1, read on the forward strand.
CGCGGGTGAGCGGTCCGTGTCAGAGGTTCCAACGCACGCCGACGGTCGCGGTCCAGTCGGCGTATTCGTTGAAGTCGAGGCGCAGGGACTTGTCGCCATTGTAGCCGTGCCGCGGGACGCCGAGGGCGTTCTGCACCTCCGCGAAGACGGTCCACCGCCGGAGGAAGCGGTAGCTGGCCGTGAGGTCGAGCTCGGTGCTGGGCGACTCGAAGCGGGCGAGGGCGTAGGGATTGTCGGTCGCCAGCTCAAACACGGTGCGGCTGCGTTGGTGCGCCGAGGCGCGCAGGCGCAGTCCGTGCTTCTCGTAATACAGGCCGGCGTTCAGGGTGTTCTTCATCTGGTCGAAGAGCGGAATCTTCCGGCCGGTCAGTTGCGGCAGACCGGTGTCGAGCTCCGAATCGGAATAGGTGTAGTTGCACGTGATGCCGAGGCCATCCCACGGTGCGGGCAGGAAGCGGAGGGGGTAATCGATCGCGAGTTCGACCCCGGTGAGGCGTCCCCCGCGGGCGTTGCGTTCCTGCGTCACCTGCGTGTTGGGTTCGTCCTCGAAGAGTTCCCGCTGCGTCGAGCGATAGACGTTGTTGCGGTATCGCTTGTGAAAGACCCCAGCCGACACGTAACCGACGCTGCCGAGGTAGTAGTCGAAATTCAGGTCGAAGTTGCGCGAGTACACCGGCTTGAGGTCGATGTTCCCCCGGGTGACGACATCGGAGGTCGTGTTAATCGTGGCGCGTGGATTGAGCTGGTTGAAGGTGGGTCGGGCGAGGGTCTCGGTGTAGGCGGCGCGCCAGACGAGATTCTTCGCCTGGTCGAAACGCAGATGGAGACCGGGCATCACATCGGTGTAGCTGCGGCTCGGCGTGATGCGAAGGGGGGTGCCGTTCACCACCGCGTAGGTCTTGAACTTGGTGGTGGTGCGTTCCGCACGCAGGCCGCCGAGCAGGGTGAGCCGGCCGGAGGAGACCTGTGCCTCGGCGTAGGCCGCCCCGACATCCTCCCAGGCCTGATAGTCGCCGAGCTGGCTGTTGAGAACGTTGGTCGATGAGGGTACGAGCAGGCCTCGGGTGATGAGCAGTTCGCCGACCTCCCGGACCTTCTGCGGATCGAGAAAGTAGCCGTAGTTGTAGTGTCCGTCGGCGGTGGCGCCCCGCTTGGCTCCGTAGTCGGCGAGGACCGGGGGAATGTCGGGCTGGCCGACATAGCCGAGCAAGTGCCAGTTGGTGTTGGCATTGAAGGTGCGCTGGATCTCGTCGCGATCCCGCGACTTCGTGCGGTACTTGGCACCGGCCTTGAACCATCCAGGCCAGCCGGCGACCGTGAGCGAGTGCCGGCCGTTGACGGCGGCGTTCCATTCACCGTCGGTGTAGTTGCGGGTCCCGCGGACCAGACTGCGATTCTGGTAGGCGCTCGCATTGGCGGGATCCAGCCGATCCAGGGTGGTGGTGATGACCGGGAAGCGGGCGTTGCCCGGGGTGATCGTGTAGCCGTTGGTCGAGGTGGCGCGCTGGAACTGCGCCTGCACGCCGGTCGCGAGCCCGCCGTCGAACTTGCCGCGGTTGTAACCCAGCAGGTACGTGAGGTCGAAACCCCCGATCCGGGACTCGCCATCGAAGGCGAGCGTCCGGGTGTCCTGGATCTCGTCGAAATCGCGCACCTCCTTGCGGACGGTGTTGTTCGTCGCGGCGATGCTCGTGTAGGTGTCGCCGGTGATGACGGGCGTGCCGACCGTGCTGGCGGGAGAGAGGGAGAGCGGGAAGAAGATCTGCTGGCGCTGGCGGCCGCGGTTGGTCTCGCGGCGATTCACGCCGGCGTAGAGGCGCAGCTTGTGCCCGGCCGCCGGGCGAAACTCCAGCGAGCCATTCGCCCCCCGGTTCGTCATGTCGTCGAAGTAGTGTTGCAGCACGAAGGAATCCATCAGGAACGGGGAGGCGGCGGTGCCGGCGCCATTCCAGCCGGTGGTGCTGTTGCGCTGCTTCACGAAGGCGCGGTCGCGATGGTGGGCCGAGACGGAAAGCCCCCAGCGACGCTCCCAGCCCAGAAGATCCGAGTAGTTCACGGCGAATTCCCGCGTCGGGTTCCGGTGCGGGTAGTTGAAATAGTCCTCGAGCAGTGCGGAGTGTCCCAGGGCCGCCTTGATCGACGCCACCCGCCCGTCCCGCGAAAAGGCGCTGCGCGTCTTGATGTCGACCGCCCCGCCGATCGAGTCCGCATCCTGGTCCGGTCGCAGCGCCTTGGTCACCTCAATCTGATCGGCCACATCGGAGGAGACGACGTCGAGCGGGACGCGCCGGGTCAGGCCGTCGAAGTCGGTCACGTTGATCCTCATGCCGTTCACCGTGACGGCATTGAAGTCCGCGGTCATGCCCCGGATGGTGACATAGCGACCCTCGCTCCCACCGGTGTCGCGATCCGTCTCCACCGTGACCCCGGGAAGCCGCTTCACCGCATCGGCGATGTTCTTGTCCGGGAACTGTCCGCTGAAATCCGCCGACACGATGTGCGTGAGGTTCTGCGCCGCCCGTTGCTGATTGAAGGCGCGGGCCTGCCCGGTGCGCGACGCCTCGACCGTGACGGCCGCGAGGGCGACCGTGTCGGCCCCGAGGGTGAGGGCGAGCCGGGCCGTTTCCCCCGCGCGCAGCTGCACGGACTGGGTCTTGGGCGGCAACCCGAGGTAGTCGAGGGCGAGCGTGTAGGTGCCGGGCTGGCCGGCCAAAGTGAACTCCCCGTTGGCGTCGGTGGCCGTGCGCTGCGAGGGGGCGTCGTGGGTCGATGGAGCAAGGGTGACCGTGACGCCGCGCAGGGCGTTCTGGGTCACGGCATCGGTTACGCGGCCGGTCAGCGAGGCCGGGATCTGGGAGAGCAGGGGGGAGGCCATCGCAACCCAGAGGAGCGGAAGCCAAGTGGCGCGAAGCCAGGTACGAGGAAGGTGACTGGGAGACATGAAAAGCGCGGAGCGAAGGTGACGGGAAGTGGCGGCCGGTGGGTCGGCGAGACCGAAGCCAGCAAGGGTAGCAGCCGGTTTCGGGCCCGGTCCATACCACCAAGGTTGTAATTTCCGCCGGAGGCCGGCAGGGTCCGCGCATGACGCGGTGGGTGCAACAGTCCGCGACCGACGCCGGTCCCGGCCGCCGAGGCGGCGCGGCGGCGGCTCCGGACGCGCTGCTGGCGGCGCCCGAACTCACGCGCCGGCTGCACGCGCCGCTCGTCGCCTTGCAGGCGGCGATGGAGGTCGGCCCGCTGTGGCGATCCGTCCGGCGGCTCCTGCGGGCGGCGTTCGCCCCGCACCGGGTGACGCTGTTCCTCGGTCATCTCGGGATGGGCGAGGCCCGCATGGTCTTCACCGATCCGCCGATTGATCACCCGGAGCAGTGGTACGCCGCCCGCGGACGCGTGAATCCGTTCTCTCCGTACATCGAGGCCAATCGGGGGCTGCGCTTTTACCGGTTTTGCGACGTGCTGCCTCCCCGCGAGCGGTTTGTGCGCAGCGAATTCTACCGGCGCTTCGCCCGGCCGGAGGGATGGGACAAGGGCGTCTCGGCGCTTTATTGGATGCGACGGGAGGTGACGGCGATGTTCAGCCTCTACCGGGCGCCTGCCCAGGCGGATTTCACGGAGGCCGATCTCGCGCTCTTGCGGATCCTCTATCCCTTCATCGGGGCGGCCGTCCAGCGCGTGCAGCGGCTGCACACGGAGCGGTTGGCGCGGCGCAGCCTGGAGGAGTTCAACCGGAATCTCCCGGTTGGCCTGGTCCTCCTGGACTGGGAACTGCGCGTCGAGTTTGCGAACCCGGAAGCCCAGCGCCTGTGTGCGCGGTGGAACTACGGTCCGGCGGCTTCGCGCGGCCTGAATCCGCGGGACACGTTTGCCCTCCCGCCGGCGATTAGCGAGGCGGCGCGGCGGTTGCGGACGGCGATCCTGGCGCGCGATCCCAGAAAACTGCGGCTGCAGCCAGGCGAGGTGGCGCTGGTCGAGGAGGCCGGCGTCGGGCTTCGGTCCCGGGTGTCCGTTCTGAACAATGCCTCGAGTTCGCTGGCGCGGCCGAAGTTCCTCGTGATCCTGGATGCCCGCGAACCCTGGGCGCCTGGGGGGGAGGAGCCGGCGGAACGGTGGCGGATTCTGCGGGCGTTGACCCCGCGCGAACGGGAGATCGCTCTTCTGGTCCGGGAGGGACAGAGCAACGCCGAGATCGCCCACGGCCTGAGCAAGAGCGTGCTGACCATCAAGACCCAGCTGAATTCGATTTTCCGCAAACTCGGAGTCAAGTCCCGCGCCCGGTTGATGGCGCGCCTCCGTTGAGCGTGTTCTCCAGGTGGCGACGTCAGGCGCCGGCCAAACTCCGGCGCAGCACGTCCCGCGCCCCGGCGATCTCGGGCGGCAGGGGTTCCGCGGCGATCCACCCGCGGGCCGGGTAGTCGACGAGGCGGTCGAGTTCCCCGGCGAGGTGGGCGACGTAGTCGATCCCCTGCAGGCCGTAGGTGGCCCATTCCGATTCGAGGCTGAACGGCGGCAGCTGGCGGCAGACTTCGAGCCCGGGCTGGAGGAGTTTCAGCGTGAGGCCGACCCTCCGAAGCCGGGAGGGCGAGGCCACGACGATCCCCCGCCGGCTACCCCGCCCGAAGGCGAGCGCGGGATGCTTTCGAGAATCACCTCCGTCGCGGGGATCTCGGGGCGGGCGCGCCGCAGGGCGTCGTGCCACGCGTCGGCCTCCGGTCGGCCCAGATTGCCGGTGCCGGCGCCGATCCCGCCGGTGAAGATCAGCCGGGGAGCGAGCCCGCGGCGGTGCAGTTCGCCGCAAAACACGGGCAGCCGCAGATCAAACATGCCGAAGCCGAGGATGGCGTCGGCCGGCGCGGACGGGGTCGGATCGACCGTCGCGAGGTAGTGCAGCGTGCGGCGGGCGGCCGCGACCAGTTCAGGAGTGGGGGCCGGCATGGACGGAAAACGACATCCGGCGCACGACCTGCGCGAACAGCGCCGGGCAGAAACGCTGCAGGTAGATGCCCGCCACCTCCCAGCCGCCCACGTAGACCTCGCGGCGGCGGCGGGCCACGCCCTGCAGCAGGGCGGCGGCACATTTCTCCGCGGCGATGCCGGTCTGGTGCGTGGCGTCGGTCCGGCCGTGCTGTTCGCCGCGGGGACCGAGGGCATTGGCGGAGACGGCGGTCCGGACGTACCCGGGGCACACCAGCGTCACCAGAATCCCATGACGCCACACCTCCGCCCGCAGGGAATCGAAATAGCCGTGCAGCGCGTGCTTCGCGGCGGCATAGGTGGACCGGCCCGGCGTGCCGACGAAGCCCATCACGCTGCTCACGACCACCAGGTGCCCGGCCCGGCGCGCGATCATGCCCGGAAGGACGACCTTGGTGAGGGCGACGGTGCCGAAGTAGTCGACCTCCATCAGGGCGCGCTCGACTTCCGGCGCGGTCTCGACCGCGAGGGCGCGCTGGCTGACCCCGCCGTTGTTGACGAGGATATCGATCGGCCCCCTCGCCTGGGCCTGGTCGGCGACTGCGGGAAAGGTGTCGCTGCGCGTGAGATCGAGCGGGAGGACGAGGTGATCGGCCGGCCGGTCGCAGGAGAGGCGCACGCGTTCGAGTTCCGCGGGACGCCGGCTCGACAGGATGAGATGGGCCCCTTCGGCGGCAAAGGCGCGGGCCGTCGCCTCGCCGATGCCGGAGGAGGCGCCGGTGATCCAGACTCGCTTGCCCGCGAAGCGCATGCCGGGTTCAGCCCTTCTTTTTCCTCCCGCCTTTGGTGATGGCGGCGCTGTACTCGGGTCGGGCCTGAAGTTGCCGGAGGTAGGGGGCGTATTCGGGAGCCTCGACCCAGTCGCGGGAGCCCGGTTCGCGCGGATCCACGCGGCCCTCGGGGTAGTCCTTGCCCTCGTAGCTGGACTGAACGGAGGCGTTCCAGGCGAGGAGTGCCTGCTTGAGGCGGGCGGTGAGGGCAGGCTGCGTCTCGGCGAGGTCGGTTTGTTCGCGGGGATCTGCCACCAGATCAAACACCTGGAAGGGTCCGCGCTCGAGGTTGAGGGCGACGATCTTGTAGCGGTCCTCGATGAGTGCCGCCCGGCGCGTGTGGCGGAAGCCCATGGCGCGACCGCGTTCCTTCAGGTCGGTGGTGAACAACGGGCGGAGGCTGATCCCGTCGACCGGCTGGAGCAGCGCGGTGGCCGGCAGGCGGGTGATTTCGGCCACGGTGGGAAAAATGTCGAACGTGCCGCACGGATACGTGGTGACGCGCGGGGCCTTGATCACCGCCGGCCATTCGACGATGCCGGGTACCCGCAGTCCGCCTTCGTAGACGGAGCCCTTGAAGCCGCGGAATTCCCCCACGGTGCCGGGTTGGATTTCGGGGAGGCCGCCGTTGTCGCTGCAGAACCAGAGCAGCGTGTTCTCCGCCATGCCCAGCCGCCGGAGGCCGGCCCGCAGGGTGCCGATGCTGCGGTCCATCGCGACGAGTTCACCGTAGTGGTTGGCGGAGTTCCGGGCGAGGGCGCCGAAGTCCTTCATGTCGGCTTCGGCGGCGATCATCGGCGCATGCGGCGTGCCGAACCAGATGACGGTGAACGTCGGCTGCGCGCCGCCGGCGGCGCGCGCGAGGTGCTTCAGCGCTTCGTCGACGACGACTTCCGAGGAATCCCCCTTGAACTCCTCCCACTTGCCCTGGCGGCTCAGGATGGGGTCGCGGTCGAAGAAGTTCGTGACGGACAGCCACTCGTCGAAGCCGAACGCGCCCGGGCTGTGATCGTCGGCGCCGAGGATCGGAGCCCCTGGTCCGCGGTAGCCGTTGAGGTGCCACTTGCCAAAGTGGGCCGTGCGGTAGCCCTCCTGGCGCAGTCCCTGGGCGATGGTCTTTTCCTGTCGCCGGAGGGCGAAGCCGTGGTTCTCGACGCCGCAGCGATCGTTGCTCCGACCGGTCATCACCGTCGCCCGCGTGGGCGAACAGTTGGGCGCGCCGGCGTAGAAACGATCAAACCGCAGGCCGGCGGCTGCCATCGCGTCGAGGTTCGGGGTCTTCAACACCGGGTGCCGATAATAGCTGGTTTCGCCCCAGCCCATGTCGTCGGCCATCACGAGGACGATGTGCGGGCGGCTGGTGTCGGGAGGGGTGGCTGCAACCGCCGGGGCGGCGATGGCCGCCGAAAGCGAAAAGAGCAGGGTGAAGGAGGCGGGGAGGCGAGGGAGCATGGACGGAAGGGGGCGGTGACCGGTAGTCAGTAATCAGTGGTCGGTAATCAGTGGTCTGCGGACAAGAAGGAGCGAAGGGGCGGCGTTGAACGACGGTGAGTGATCCCCGTCTGGAAGTTAGTGGCAAGCGATCGGTGAACGGCAGAGGCGAATCACCAGCTGCTGGCGGAGAGACCTACTGCCGGTCTGCCGGCTTCCCTTCGCTGCCCTCGGCCCACCGACCACTGACCACCGACCACTGATTACTGATCACTGACCACGGATTGTCTCCAGCGCCCGCCTCACCACGTGCCCTTGACGCCAAAGGTCCACAGCGAGGCATAGTCGATCCGTCGGAAGAACTGCGCATGAGCCGGGGTGCTCGGACCGGCGCGCTCGACGTCCTCGGTGGCGTCGAAGGCATTGCGCAGGTTGAAAAACGCCGCGAGGCGCCGGTGAAAATAGTATTCGCCCAGCACGTCGACGTAGAGGCGCTTTGAGCCCCAGGTGAAGGTCCCGGGTTCGATGCTGGCACCCGCGGCGACCGGGGCCTGGCGCTGGCGGCCGCGGTAGTTCCAGTTCACGCGGGCATTCCATTTCTCGCGGGTCACGGAGATGCCCCAACTGCCGCTGCGCGGGACGTAGCCGGCGAAGTTGGCGTCGTCATCGGCGAGGATGCGCTGGGCACTGCCGTTGGCGAAGACCTGCACGCCGCGCGCCCAGCGGGGCAGGAAGGTGAGGGCCTGGCGGTAGTTGAAGTTCCACCCCTCCATCCGCACGGAGCCGGGGATGTTGTGGTTGGTCGACACGTCGTAGGGGTCGTAGGTGGCCGGATCGAGGCCGTAGAGTGCGAGGAATTCCGGGGTGGCATTGAAGACCACAGAGCCGAAGAAGTTCTCGACCTGCCGCCGGAAGGCGCCGACCGCGAACTGTCCCACTCCCTCGAAGTAATGTTCGAGGCGAACGGCCACGGTGCGGGCCTGCCAGGCCTTGATGCCCGCGTTGTTGACGGTGATCCGGTTGTTGTTGGCGGGAGGTGAATCGAGATCAGGCAGGGTCAAGCCGCCGGCGTACTGGTTGAAGTTGGGCCGGCCCACCGATTCGTAATAGGAGGCCCGCGCGATCAGGTTGTCGCGCAGGTTGTAGCTGGCATTCAGATTGGGAAAAAGCCGCAGGTACTCCTTTTCCGTGTGCGCGGCGCGCTCGAGGAGCGTGAGGCGGGAATACTCGAGCGAGTTGGTGTTGGCCACGATGGGCAGCGGCCGGCCATTGGGTCCGAGGATGGGCCGGCCCTGGGCATCGCGCTGGACGTTGCGCGACGGGTCGGTCAGGGGGCCGTCCGCTTCGGCGTTCGTCTGCTCGGCGCGCAGGCCGCCCACGAGCTTGAGGCGGCGCTCGAAAAACGCCGCGTCGCCTCGGAGATAGAGTGCGGAGACCAGCTCGGACGCCCGCTTGGAGTTGGTGGCGAGGGTGCGGTAGGAGGTGTTCTCGTTGATGGTGAAGTAGGAGGGGTGGGCGACGTAGTGCTCCCAGACCTTGCGGGCGCTGACGGTCTGGACCTTGGGAAACCCCATCGGCAGCACGCGCTCCGAGTAGATCGGATCGAAGAAGGGCGCCGCGCTGTCGTCGCTGCCGATCGGAGTGGTGCTCGCCCGGCCGTCGGGGCCGACGTAGGCGTAGGTGATGGTCCCGCCCGTGATGTCGCGGACCGACTCCCGGACGTGGAAGCCGGCCTTGAGCGAGAGTGGGATGCGGGTGCCGAAATCGCGGCGCAGGCTGCCGTAGGCGGTGCGCTGCCAGTCGTGCGTGGCATCGCGCTGGCTCGTGGCCTGGGTCAGCGCAAACGGGGCGAGCTGGAACGGATCCAGCGGCGCACCGGCGCCATCGCGCACCGTGATGGTGGCGGGCCGGAGGTAGAAGATGTCGTCGAAGGCGACCGTCAGCCCGGTCCGGCGGATCTGCACGGTGCGGAAGTAACCCTGCTCGATGTCGCGGTTGTAGTCGCTTTGCTGCGACAGGCCCGCCCCGAGGTCGGCCTTCCAGACCGGACCCTCGTGGCGCCACACCAGGGTCGGCATGTAGGTGCGGTTGTAGCGGTTTCGCTCGTTGTGCGCCCGGATGACGTCACCGGCGCCCGCGGCCCCGTGGGTGAAGGTGGTCGAGAAATCCCCGGGCAGGATGCGGAGCGGGTTGAACTGGACGTTGGAGACCAGGAAGTGGCCGTCGAACGACGAGTACTGGAAGCCGAAGGTCACGCGATCGTGGGGGGTGAACTTGAAGTCGACGGAGGCTCCGAACGAACGCCGGGTGGTGACCTTGGGCGCGTCCTGCACGAGGAATTGCGAAAGATACGGCCGGTCGAAGGTTGTGTGCGGGAACGCCGCGCCGTTGGTGGCGGCGCTGGTGCCGCGCCAGGTCATCGTCACCTGGTCCTGCGGCGAGTAGTTGGTGGAGACCCCGCCGGAGAGGGTGTAGCCAAAGCGCTTGTTCACCGGGGCGACCCAGGAGAAGTCGAAACCCGGGTGAACATTGCGCATCGGGCTGGGATCGGGTCCCGGCACCTTTCTGAAATCGCGGGCGTTGTCCCGCATCAACAGGTAGGCGCTGGCGTTGAAGACCGGGCGGACGCGCTCGAAGGCGCTCCGGGGCACCATGTTCACCGAGCCCGCGAGCGCGGCTCCCTGCGACTCCGGCGTGGGGGCGTAGGTCACCTCGATGCGCGACAGGTTGTTGATCGAGATCATGTCGGACTGGACCTGGCGGTTCGTCTCGCGGCCCGCCGCCGCGGCGACGTTGAACCCATCCACGGTGACCGGGACGAAGTCCGACGGCACGCCGTTGATCGAGATGTCGCGCGCGTTGCCGCCGGTGTAGTCGATGTTGATCCCCGGGAGGAACTTGATGAACTCGGCGACATTGCCCTCGGCCACGTTGCCGAAATCATCGGTCGAGACGACGGTCTTGATGTTGGACGCGAAGCGCTGCTCGTTGATCGCCAGGGCGGCGCCGTCCATCTCGCGTGAGGTTTCCACCCGGAACTCGTCGAGCTTCACCACGGCGTCATCGGCCCGAGCCCCGGCGGTGGAGAGCGAGAAGTCGACGGTGGTGGTGCCGCCGGCCGGGACGACCGCCGGCTTCGTCTGGGGCGGCAGGCCGGTGTAGAAGGCGGTGACCCGCACGGTTCCGGCCGGCACGTTGGCGAGGAGGAAACTGCCGTCCGTCTCGGTGAAGGTCTCGAGATTGGTCCCGGGCACGGTCACGCGGGCGCCTTCGAGATATTCTCCGGAACGGGCGTTGAGGATACGGCCTTCGACCGTGCCCGTGGCGGGGGATGGCGTCGCCGCGGTCAGGGCGGAAAACGTGGAGGCGGCGGCGAGGGACGCGCAGAGCAACACGGAACGGAGGCGCAGCAGGGGATGCATGGGGGGTGGTGTGATGGCGCGCACCTGGATCGATGCGGGCCTTCCTTGGGTGCAGGGAACAAGGTCGTGCCCATCGGGACGTCGAGTCGCAGCGGCGCCCGGGGGCGAGTCTCACGAAAGCACCCCGCCAAGCTCACACAAGGCAATAGTCGGGTCGCGCGGGCGCCCTCAGCGGCGCCGCCATTCCTGCCAGCGTTCCTGCCCGGCGAAGAGCGGGGCGGATTCTGCCGCAGGCACGGGTTCGTCGTGCAGTTGTTCGAAAGCACCACCGAACAGTTGCCCGGCCTCGTCCGGGGCAAGGCCGAAGGGAGGGCCGTCCTCCTTTGGCCCGTGAAAGAAGAGCCCGATCAGCCGGCCACCCGGACGCAGCAGTCGGGCACAACGCTCGCCCACGGCCGGCCAGCGCGACGGTGGCAGCGCGCAGAGAAACGTGCGTTCATAGATGAGGTCGAACGGCGCCGGCGGGAAAGGGTGCAGAAAGAAGTCCGCGGCCAACAGGCAGGGTTCAAGGTGCGGAGGCAAGGTCGCCCGCGCGCGCGCCACGGCGGCGGTGCTGAAGTCGACCGCGGTGGGCACGTAGCCGGCGGCGGCAAACGCGGGCAGTTCGTGCGCCGAGCCGCAACCGGGAATCAGGACGCGTGCCCCGTGGCCGGGATGCCGCGCCAGGAAACGCGCCAGCGGGGCCGGCACCCCGGGGAACTCCCACGGAGTTCGCCCGGCCTCGTAGCGCACGTCCCAGAAACCGGGGTCGGTCGGGTCCATCGACATGGGCCGAACCTCGGTGGCCCGCGTTCCCGCCGCAAGCCACGAACGCCGCGGGAAAGCCGAGGTTGGCCGGGAAGGAGTCGGTGCGCCGGAGGCTCGACAGCGCCGGGGGAAAGACGCCATTACCTGCGGCGATGAAAACCTCGCGGATCTTTGGTTGGTTGGGGGCTGGGCTGCTGAGTCTGGCCGCGGCGCAGGCTGCCGACTACGATGTCGTCGTGTACGGAGGCACGAGCGGTGCCGTGGTGGCCGCGGTGCAGGCCCGGATCATGGGGAAATCGGTGGTGCTCGTCAGCCCGGACAAGCACCTCGGCGGATTGTCGAGCGGCGGGCTCGGGTGGACCGACACGGGCAACAAGGCGGTGATCGGCGGCCTGGCGCGGAATTTCTACCATCGGGTCTGGCAGCACTACGAGACGGACGCCGCCTGGAAATGGCAGAAGAAGGCGGAATACGGCAACAAGGGCCAGGGCACGCCGGCGATCGACGGCTCGCAGCGGACGATGTGGATCTTCGAGCCGCACGTGGCGGAGAAGGTGTTCGAGGATCTGGTGCGCGAGCACGGGGTGACGGTGGTGCGGGACGAATGGCTGGATCGCGCCAAGGGCGTGCGGAAGACCGGCGCGCGGATCACGGCCATCACCACGCTCAGCGGCCGGACCTATGCCGGGAAGATCTTCCTCGATGCCACGTACGAGGGCGATCTGCTGGCGGCCGCCGGCGTGAGCTACCACGTGGGGCGCGAGGCCAACCGCGTCTATGGCGAGGAGCACAACGGCGTGCAGACCGGCGTGCTGCACCACCGGCATCATTTTGGCGTGCTCCTGCCGCAGAAGATCAGCCCGTATTGGGTGCCCGGTGACCCCTCCAGCGGCGTCCTCCCGCGGGTGAGCGCGGCGCCTCCCGGCCAGTTTGGCGAAGGGGACGACAAGGTGCAGGCCTACTGTTTCCGGATGTGCCTGACCGATCACCCGGAGAATCGCATCCCCTTCGCGAAGCCCGAAGGTTACGATCCGAAGCAGTATGAACTGCTCGCACGGATTTATGCCGCCGGCTGGAAGGAGACCTTCGGCAAGTTTGATCCGATTCCCAATCACAAGACCGACACCAACAACCACGGTCCGTTCAGCACCGACAACATCGGGATGAACTACGACTACCCGGAGGCGAGCTACGAGCGGCGCCGGCAGATCATCAAGGAGCACGAGATCTACCAGAAAGGGTGGCTGTACTTCATCACCACCGACCCGCGCGTGCCGGCGGACGTGCGGGAGAAGATGCGGCAGTGGGGCCTGCCCAAGGACGAATTCAAGGACAACGGCGGCTGGCCGCACCAGATCTACGTGCGCGAGGCGCGGCGGATGGTGGGCAGCTTCGTGATGACCGAGAACGAACTGCGGAAGAAGAAACCCACTCCCGACTCGGTGGGCATGGGGAGCTACACCATCGATTCCCACAACGTGCAGCGCTACATCACGCCGGAAGGCTACGTGCAGAACGAGGGCGACATCGGCGTCGGCCTGAGGGCGCCGTACGAGATCGCCTACGGCGCGCTGGTGCCGAAGCGCGGGCAGGCGGACAACCTCCTCGTGCCGGTCTGCGTCTCGAGCACGCACATCGCCTTCGGTTCGATCCGCATGGAGCCGGTGTTCATGATTCTCGGTCAGTCGGCGGCGACGGCGGCGGTCCTGGCCATCGACGGCGGCCTGGCGGTGCAGGACGTGCCCTACGCGAAACTGCGCGAGCGCCTGCTCCGCGACGGCCAGATCCTGCACTATACCGCGGCGGCCGCGAAAGGCGGCGAATGAACGGCGACGCGGGACGGCGGAACAACTCCGGGGCGGCCGGCGGCCGCGCGGACCCGCGCCGATCGTGGTAGTTTCGCTCTGGCTCGGCCTGTTGGCCGCGGTGCTCTACGCCGCGTCGGCGCTCCTGGTGAAACGGGCGGCGGACCTCGGCGTGGGGCTCTGGCGTTCCGCGTTTCTCGCGAACATCACGACGGCGCTGCTCTTCCAGCCCTTCTGGCTGCTCGGCGGCACCCTGCATCCGGAGTGGTGGTGGCAGCCGCTCCTGACGGCCGCGTGCTTTGTCTGCGGCCAGTGGCTGACGTTTCTCTCGCTGGAAAAGGGCGACGTTTCGGTCGCGACCCCGGTGCTGGGGATCAAGATCCTCCTGGTCGCGGTGCTGGTGTCGTGGCTGGGTGGCGGCGGGGTGGGCTGGCGGATCTGGGTCGCGGCCGTGCTCGCCACCGCCGGGGTGGCGCTGATCAACCGCAGCGGCCGCGGCCAGGCGCATCACCACGTAGGCCGCACGATTCTCACCGCCGGGCTGGCGGCGACGGCCTACGCGCTGTTCGACGTGCTGGTGCAGCGCTGGACGCCCGCCTGGGGTGTGGGGCGGTTCCTGCCGATCACGCTCGCGATCGGCGGTACGATGTCGCTGGGGTACGTGACCCGCTTCCGGGCTCCGCTGCGGGAGATCCCGCGAAGCACCTGGCCCTGGCTGGCCGGGGCGATCGGGCTGATGGGTCTGCAGTCGCTCACAATCACGGGCACGATTGCCTACTGGGGCAATGCCGCGGCGGTGAACGTCGTGTACAGCTCGCGCGGACTCTGGAGCGTGGTGCTGGTCTGGCTCGTGGGGCACTGGGTGAAGAACCGGGAGCAGCAGCTCGGCGGCGAGGTGCTGCGGGTCCGGTTGGTGGGGGCGGTGCTCATGCTGGCGGCGATCGCGCTGGTGTTGGTGTGAGCGGGCCGGCGCGGCGAATCGCCGCGAATCGCACTTGCCAGCCGGGAGGACGGCCGCTCATTTCCGGAGTCTTTTCCCGATGGCTTCCAACTACACCGAAGCGAGCATCAAGACCCTGTCCTCCCTGGAGCACATCCGGCTGCGGCCCGGCATGTACATCGGCCGCCTGGGCAGCGGCGCCCATGCCGAGGACGGCATCTACGTGCTGCTCAAGGAGACGATCGACAACTCGATCGACGAATTCACGATGGGCTACGGTCGAAAGATCGAGGTGGAGCTCACCGAACGCACCCTGCGGGTGCGGGACTACGGCCGGGGCATCCCGCTCGGCAAGCTGATCGACTGCGTCTCGATCATCAACACGGGGGCCAAGTACGACAGCGAGACCTTCCAGAAATCCGTCGGCCTGAACGGCGTCGGCCAGAAGGCGGTCAATGCCCTCTCGCTTACCTACCGGGCGCAGGCCTTCCGCGACGGGCAGACGAAACTGGTGGAGTTCGAGCAGGGCCGGCTGCGCAAGGATCACAAGCTGGCGAAGACTGAGGAGCGCAACGGCACCCTGGTGGAGTTCACGCCGGACGAATCGCTCTTCGGTCGGGATTTCCGGTTCCGCCCCGAGTTCATCGAGGACATGCTGTGGAACTACGCCTTCCTCAACCGCGGCCTCACCCTCACGTTCAACGGCAAGGCCTTCAAGTCGGAGCACGGCCTGCGCGACCTGCTGCAGAAGAACCTCAGCGGCGAGCCGCTGTACCCGATCATCCACCTCGAGGGTGATGACATCGAGGTGGCGTTCACCCACGGGGCGCACTACGGCGAAGAGTACTTCTCCTTCGTCAACGGCCAGCACACCACCATGGGCGGCACGCACCTCAACGCGTTTCGCGAGGCCCTGGTCGAGACCGTGCGGAACTTCTTCAAAAAGGACTACGACGCGGCGGACATCCGGCAGTCGATCGATGCGGCCGTCGCGGTCCGCGTCATGGAGCCGGTCTTCGAATCGCAGACCAAGACCAAGCTGGGCTCGGCCAATGTCGGCCCGAGCGGCCCGAGCATCCGGGAGTTCGTGGGGAAGTTCATCCAGCAGTCGCTCGACGTCTACCTGCACAAGAACAAGGAGACCGCGGAGGCGCTGCGCACGAAGGTTGAGGAAAGCGAGCGCGAGCGGAAGGAACTGGCGGGCATCCGCAACCTCGCCCGCGAGCGCGCCAAGAAGGCGTCGTTGCACAACCGCAAGCTCCGGGACTGCCGCCTGCACCTCGGGGATCGCCACGAGCGGGCCGAGGAGAGCACGCTCTTCATCGTCGAGGGTGACAGCGCCGCGGGGTCCCTCACGGCCACGCGCGACGTGCAGACGCAGGCGGTCTTTGCCCTCAAGGGGAAACCCCTCAACACCTACGGCCTGTCGAAGAAGGTGATCTACGAGAACGAGGAGTTTCACCTGCTGCAGTCCGCCTTGAACGTCGAGGAAGGCCTCGACGGCCTGCGCTACAACCGGATCGTGATCGCCACGGACGCGGACGTGGACGGCATGCACATCCGGCTGCTGCTCATCTCGTTTTTCCTGCAGTTCTTTCCCGATCTCATCCGCAACGGACACCTCTTCATCCTGGAAACGCCCCTCTTCCGCGTGCGCAACAAGAAGGAAACGGTGTACTGCTATTCCGAGGCGGAGAAGCAGGCGGCGCTGCAGCGGCTCGGCGCCAATCCCGAGACGACGCGGTTCAAGGGCCTCGGCGAGATTTCGGCCGGTGAATTCAAGGGCTTCATCGGCGATTCGATCCGGCTCGAGCCCGTGAACCTGAGTCACCTGCACAACAGCGACGAACTGCTGGCGTTCTTCATGGGGAAGAACACCCCGGAGCGGCAGGACTTCATCATTGGGAACCTGCGGGTGGAGAAGGATCTGGTGGAAGTGTGACGAGGTGCGGCCGAGGGGAGGCGGGCGAACGGGAGCCGGCGCGTGATCGCTCCGCCGCCGGACCGGCCGTGAGCGGCAGGTGCGAAGCCGGGGCGGAGGTGCGCCGGCGTTTCCGACCGTGGCTCGGGGTCCTGGTGCTGGTTCTCTCCGGCTGCGCGACCACCCCACCGCCGAAGTTTCCGCTGCCGATCGTTCCGGCGGCGCAGGCGGAGCGGGCGTCGCGCAATCTCGAGGTGTTCGAGCGCGTGTGGCAGTTGGTCGCGGACCATCACTATAGCCCGGCGCTGACTGGGGCGGACTGGCGGGCCGCGGGCGAGAAACACGGGCCCGAGGCGGTCGCGGCCGCGGACGAGGCATCGCTCTACCGCGTGCTCAACGCCATGCTGGCGCCGCTTCGCGACAGTCACACCCACGCGCTGGCGCCGACGCAGGCGAGGGAACGGCGGACGCGCACCCGGGCGCGGACGGGATTCAACCTCACCCGTCTGGAGGAGCGCTGGGTGGTTTCCGAGGTGTTGCCCGGCAGCCCGGCGGAAGAGGCGGGGATTCGGCCCGGCTGGATCGTGGTGGCACGGGAAGGCGTGCCCCTCGGACTGCGGATCAACTTCCGGCCCAAGGTCGGCGAAGCGGCGGTCTGGGAGTTCCTCGATGAACAGGACCGTCCGGTGCGGCTCGCGCCCGCCGCCCGGCCGCTCTCCACCGCCCCGCGGCAGGTGGCGCGCGTGCTGGAGGACGGCAACCTCTACCTGCGGTTCGACGAATTCAACGGGGCAGGGCGCCGCTGGCTGAGCCGCCAGTTGAAGGAGCATGCAACCGCGCCGGGCGTGATTGTGGACCTGCGGCAGAACCCCGGCGGCGAGACGATTTCGCTCGGCATCACCGTCGGCGAGTTCTTCGACCGCGCAGTGGACTGCGGTACCTTCATCACCCGGGGAGGCGCGCGCTCGGTGAAGAACTCCTGGCAACTCGGTTCGGCCGGGTACCGCGGCCGGGTGGCGGTGCTCGTGGACGGCGCCACCGGAAGCGCGGCGGAGATCTTCGCGGCCGTCCTGCAGGATCACGGCCGGGCGACAATCGTCGGGCGCAGGACCGCCGGCGCGGTGCTCGCCAGCTGGTTTTACGATCTGCCGGGCGGCGGGCAGCTGCAGCTCAGCCGGGAGGACTACGTGGCCCCCAAGGGGCGGCGGCTCGAAGGGAAGGGCCTCGAGCCCGACGTGCTCGTGCCCCGGACACTGGCCGACCTTCGGGCGGGCCGGGATGCGGATCTGGAGGAGGCGCGGAGGATCCTGCGCGAGGATCGCCGTTGAGGGCGGGGCGGCGCGGGTGGGTCGGGGCTGGCGGTTCCTGACCTTTTCGTAAGCAAATAGCCCCCCTGCCGCAAAGGTCGGGCATTTTCGAGTTGTCTCGGGGCCGCGCAGGGGACGAACTGACAAGTAACCATACGGTTATCACGGGGCGGCCGGCGCGATCGGCCGTCCGCGGTTGACCGGTGGCCGCACCAACTCCCCCCCGCCCATGCCAACCTCCACGCCCCGCCTCCTGTCCCGCGTCCTTGGATTCCTCGGTGCCGCCCTTTTGGCTCTCGTCGCCGACTCCGCCCTGGCCCAGCCGGCGGGGACGGGCCGGGTGACCGGCCGGGTGTTCAATCCCTCCACCGGCGAATACGTGCGCAACGCCGAAATCCGCCTCCAAGGCACCGAGCGCGTGGCGTATTCCGAGGAAGGAGGCGTCTATCAGCTGGACAACGTGCCGGCCGGGGCGGCCACGCTCCAGGTGTCGTTCACGGGCTACCGCACCGCCTCCGCCACGGTGCAGGTTGCCGCCGGGGCGACCGCCACGCGGGACTTCGATCTCGTCAGCACCCTCGCGGGACCCGGGACCGCCGGGGACGTGGTGAAGATGGGGCAGTTCGTCGTCTCCACCGAGCGCGAGGGCAACGCCAAGGCCATCATGGAGCAGCGGCGCAACATGAACATCTCCACCTCGGTCGCCTCCGACACCTTTGGTGACATCACCGAGTCCAACGTCGGCGAGTTCCTGAAGTTCCTGCCCGGAGTCGACGTCGAGTACGTCGACGGCATCAGCCGCGGTCCGCGCATCGGCGGCCTCGACCAGCAGTACGTCGGCGTCACCATGGATGGGGCGAGCGTGGCCAGCGCCGACGCCTATGCGGCGTACGGGGCGACGCTCAACGGCACCACCGGCAGCCAGGCGCGCTCGGTGGGCTTCGAACAGATGGCGATCACGGCCGTCGAATCGATTGAGATCAGCCGCACGCTGAGTGCGGACATGGATGCCAATTCGCCGGCGGGTTCGATCAACATGAAGAGCCGGCGCGCGTTCGACCGGCCGGGCCGGCGGATCGACTGGCAGTTCAGCCTCGCCTTCAACACGCCCGATGCCGCGAAGCCCGGGAAGGTGTACGGCTGGGACGACGATCTGCGCTACCAATGGCGGCCGAACTGGCAGTTCGATTACGCGGACGTCTTCCGCAACAAGACCCTCGGGGTGCGGTTGAGCCTCAGCCAGAGCAGCACGCGTTCGGAGCAGCAGTATGTGACCAACAACTACCACCGGACCCCGACCGCCGCGGACCCGCGGCCGATGGTGCTCTACTCGATTGTCTTCACGGATGGTCCGCGCCTCTCCAGCCGGAACAACGCGACCGCCACCGTCGACTTCAAGGCCTCCCCGCGGCTGGTGCTGTCGCTCACCTCGATGTTCAACGCCTTCGAGAACAGTGCGCACACCAAGAGCCTCACCTTCTCCGCGGCGGCCAACGGCACCGCGGCGGCGACCGGTCGGCAGAACGTGCTGGGCAATGGCATGACCGAGATTCGCACGAACGGGACCGCGGCCAACACCTCGCGCACCTTCGCCCACGGCGGCGGCAGCGCGGTGAAGCTGACGAACTCCGCCACGCTCACGCCGAAGTTCGAGTACAAGGTGGGCAGCCTGACCCTCGACGGCACGGCGAACTTCTCGCGCTCGAAGAACGACTACGAGACCTCGAGCCGCGGCACGGTGCGATCGGAGCTCGTCAACAGCCTGCCCGTGGACTTCGTCGCCACGCGCTCGGACCCGATGTCGGCGGAATGGACGATCCAGCAGACCGGCGGCGCCGACTGGGGGCGGCTCAGCAGCTACATCTACCCGCGCATCACGGAGGAGGGGCGCTTCGCCTTCACGGAAATCTACACGGGCGAGATGAATGCCAAGTGGGTGTCGCCCTGGCGCCTGCCGTCGTTCTTCAAGTTCGGCGGCAAATGGGGGGAGGAAAACCGGAAGACCGACAATACGACGGTGTACGAGACCTACGCCTACACCGGCCCGGGCGGCAACATCCTGAACCCCAACGGCACGATCACGCAGGCCGGCAACTGGGCGGCGTTCCCGTCGCCGCGCGCCTTCAACCCCCAGATGGGGGAAATTCGCGCGCTCAACATCGCGAACCTCCCGACCATCGCCAATCGCAGCGCCATCTCGCTGCTCTACCGGCAGCACCCGGAGTACTTCACCAACATCGCCACCGCGGAGAACTACTACTCGGCGTTCGTCGCCAACAAGCGGGACTTCCGGCAGCACGTGACCGCCGCCTACGGCATGGGCAACGTCCGCCTCGGCAAGGTACAGGTGCAGGGAGGGCTCCGCTGGGAGCGCACGGAGTCGGAATCGCGGGAATTCGATCCCCTCACCGCCGCCGAGGTGCTCGCCGCGGGGTATCCGATTTCCACGACCACGCGCCGCGCCAGCACCATCGACGGCATGCGCTACCAGTATTTCTCCCGGCCGCGCGTCGGTCGCACGGGCGAGTATGACAACCTCTTCCCGAGCGTCGGGGCGAAGTACACCCTGCGGCCCAACCTCCATGCGCAGGCCGGCTACAGCCGCGCCATTTCCCGTCCGCCGATCGACTCCCTCGCCGGCATCTGGAACATCAACGACGTCGCCATGCTGATCACGGCGCCGAATCCGAACCTGCTGCCGGAGAAGTCCGACAACTACGTCGCCCGCCTCGCCTACTATTTCGAGCCGGTCGGCAGCCTGACGGTGCTCGTGCAGCAAACCGAGATCACCAACCAGCGGGTGACGGTGCGCGGGCGGGCCGAGGACTTCGGGTTCAACGATCCGGAGTACGAGAACTACGAGTTCCAGTCGGTGCTGAACAACAACCTGCTTTACCGCTATCGCAGCCTCGAACTCGGCTACAACCAGCAGCTCTCGTTCCTGCCCGGCGTGCTGCGCAACACCAACGTGAACCTCAGCTACACGCGCAACTACGCCAACCAGTACTTCCCGGGCGTGATGCCGCACAAGGCCACCGGCAGCATCGCGTGGAGCTACCGCCGCGTGAGCCTGCGCGTGGGGGCGGTCTGGCAGGACGACACGCCCTTCACCACGACGTTTGGCCGCTACCAGCCGGCCAACATCAAGGTGGATCTCAGCGGCAGCCTCCGGCTGACCGCGCGGTCCAGCGTGTTCTTCCAGGGCCGCAACATCTTCAACGACCCGACCCTGCTCTACGAGGGGGATCCGATCCGCAACGTCCCGGCCGCCCTGTACCGCTACGGCAATTATGGCGTGACCTGGAGCGTGGGCGTGCGCGGCAATTTCTGAGGCGGCGCCGCCACGGGCCGATCAACCGCAGCCAGACTTACCTGATTGCTTCATGTCGGCGGGGCGACCGCGCCCCGCGCCCTCGGATCCAGCGTCCCCTGAACGCGGGGCGAGGTCAACCCGCCCACAGGACATTAGAGACACTGGACGGCCACGGGGTTCGGCGCGCCGCTGCCCGTTCACTCTGCCACAAGCAAGGCGGCGCCCCTCTGTACGGGCGCATCATTCGGTTGGCGGTTGTAGCTGGCCGCGGGGAGGCCGGCCACCGGGGTCACCGCCCCCGGCCACACCAGACAAATGACCGCCAACCGGCAGATGCGCCCCACTGCACCCGCGAAATCCTCACCCCTTGACGCGGCGGCGCACGGCATGCCAGCGTTGCCGCTTTTCCCAACCCTTTCACCGCCAGAATGGCCAAGAAGAAGAGTTCACGCCCTGACGCCGATCAACCCGAGTTGCCCTTGGGCAACGGGACAACCCCGCCGCCTCCGCCGGCGGCCAAGGCGACTCCCGCGCCGGCGCGACCGGTCGAAACGGCGCCGGAACCGCTCTCCGCGGCACCGGTTCCGCCCCCCGTGCGGCCGCGCGGCGGCAAGGTGCAGGAAGAGGCGGCGCCGCTCGCGCAGCACTACCGCAACTGGTTCCTCGAATACGCGAGCTATGTCATCCTCGACCGCGCCGTGCCGCATCTCGACGACGGGCTCAAGCCGGTGCAGCGGCGGATTCTTCACACCCTGTGGGACATGGATGATGGCCGTTTCCACAAGGTGGCCAATGTCGTCGGGCGTACGATGTCGCTGCACCCGCACGGCGACGCCTCGATTGGGGCGGCGCTGGTGGCCATCGGGCAGCGGGCCTTCCTGATCGAGCCGCAGGGCAACTTTGGCAACACCCTTACCGGCGACGAGGCGGCGGCCCCGCGCTATATCGAGGCGCGCCTCACCCCCTTTGCCCGGGACGTCCTCTTCAACCCGAAGACCACCTCCTGGCAGCTGAGCTACGACGGCCGCGCCCGCGAGCCGGTGACGCTCCCCGCCAAGTTCCCGATCGTGCTGCTGGAAGGCGCCGAGGGCATCGCGGTCGGCCTCGCCACCAAGATCCTCCCGCACAATTTCAACGACCTCTGCCGCGCGGCGATCAATCACCTCCAGGGAAAGACCTTTCGCATCTATCCCGACTTCCCGTCCGGCGGCATCGCGGATTTCTCCGAGTACAACGACGGCGAGCGGGGCGGAAAGGTGAAGGTTCGGGCGCGGATCGAGCAGCGCTCGAAGTACCTCCTGGCCGTCACCGAGCTGCCTTTTGGGACCACCACGGAAACCCTGATCGAGTCGATCCTCGCGGCCAACGCGAAGGGGAAGATCAAGGTCCGCCATGTCGACGACAACACCGCCGACCAGGTGGAGATTCTCATCCATCTTCCGCAGGGCAGCGACCCCGATCAGGTGATCCAGCAGCTCTACGTCTTCACGGCCTGCCAGCAAAACCTGTCGCCGGCGGCCTGCGTGATTGTCACCGAGGAGAAGACGGGCGAGGAGCGGCCGGAGTTCCTCGGCATCCGGGAAATCCTGAAGCGCTCGGTCGACCAGACAAAGGCGCTCCTCAAGCGCGAGCTCGAGATCAAGCTCGGTGAACTCGAGCAGCAGTGGCACTGGGACTCGCTGGAGCGGATCTTCATCGAGGAGCGGATCTACCGCCGGATCGAAAAGTCGAAGACCTGGGAGAGTGTCCTCGAGGAGATCCGCGAGGGCCTGAAGCCCTTCCTGAAGCAGCTGCGCCGCGAGGTGACCGACGACGACATCACGCGCCTGACCGAGATTCGCATCAAGCGCATCTCCGCCTACAACCGCTTCCAGGCGGACGAGGCGATCAAGAAGATCGAGGAGGGCATCAAGGAGACGAAGGCCAACCTGCGCAACCTCACCGGGTACGCGGTGGCGTGGTTCGAGATGCTGCAGGAGAAATACGGCAAGGGGCTCAAGCGCCGGACGCAGTACGACGAGATCGAGCAGATCAACGCGGCGGAGGTTGTGTCGGCCAACCAGCGGCTCTACGTGAATCGCGAGGACGGCTTCATCGGCCTGAACTGGCGCCAGCACGAGTTCGTGCAGGAATGCACGATCCTGGACAGTGCGCTGACGATCATGCGCGATGGTTCGCTCAAGGTCTCGAAGGTGGGCGACAAGGTTTTCATGGGCCGCGACATCCTCCATTGCGCGGTCTGGCCGAAGGACGGCGACACCGCCTTCTACACCATGGTCTACCAGGACAAGGAGAGCGGGAAGGCCTTCGCGAAGCGCTTCCAGATTGGCGGACTTTCGCGCGACAAGCTGTACCCGCTGGTGAAGAGCGAAGGCTCGAAGGTGGTCTACTTCGAGGTGAGCAAGACCGAGAAGGAGATGCCGAAGAAGCTGATGATCTACATCGACGGCCGCAGTGGCGCGCGGATCCGGGAGTTTGAGTTTGATCTCACCAACATTCCGGTGAGCACGCGCACCGCCAAGGGCCTCACGGTCACGAAGTGGCCGGTAAAGGACGTCAAGCGCGTGGACCTGGCGCTGGGGTAGCCAGGTTCGACTGAGTATCGGGGCCCAGGCCGGAGGTTGGCGGCCTTGCAGCCCCGGACGATGGCGGCCCCAGTGGGGTTTCCGATCCCAGGGGTTTCCCTGGCGTTTCCGCGTCGGCGCGGGGGAGCCTCCGGGCCCAGGTCGCGAACGAGCTCTGAGTATCCTGTCGGATTTGCTTACATCGGAAGCGCGGAGGTTCCACGGGGTCGTTTTCACCGGGGAAGAACTTCGATCGCATTGCTCTACGAGCCTGTAAGATGGAACGTGCGAGCGAGAGCGATGGGGGTAGTGGCCCTGGTAATGCTCGGGTATCCTGAATGAAAGCGCGTTTATCCCCGATCTTCCTGTTGGCGGCGTGTGCTCCCTTCGGCTTCGACGCTTCCACGGCTGATGCTGCGGTGCTTTTCTCGAACGGCACCGCGAGTGAATTTGGCGGCTTCAACCGGTTTTCCTACGAGGATGTTTTCGTGGCGCAGGACTTCGTCCTGACCAGCTCCACGAGCTTGAGTGCGGTGGTGTTCAACGCCTTCTCCCTGACCGAGCCAGCACCGAATATCGCTTCGGTTCAGGTGAAGATCTACGCTGACAACGCCGGTGCCGTCGGAGCCGAGCTTTACGGCGGGGTGTTCGCGCCGACGTCGATCTTCACCGAACAACGGGCCTCGTTCTCCCATTATGATTTCACCGCCGCCTTGCCGGGTTGGACGCTGGCGGCGGGAAACTACTGGTTGGGACTTCAGGCGGACCCGGCGCAGGTGGATGTGATGTGGTCAATCCCGGCGGCGAACATCGGACAAGGGGTCTACGGAAGTTGGTATGGGAACAACGCCGGAGATCCCTCGGCCTACACGCCTTTCGCTTACGAGCATGTTTTTCGGGTCGAAGGGGATTACCAACCTTCGGTTCCCGATCTGGTGTCGACCTTTTCGCTGATGCTGCTCGCCCTTGGCGGTGGAGTGTTGGCACGGCAGAGATCGCACTCCGGTTGGTGACGGGACTGCTCCGAGTCGGCGTTGGCGCGGCGAGCCTGCCAGGGAACGACCGAAATGCAGGCACCAATCGGATCACGGGGACCCGTGGGTTAGCCGAGTCTGGGTCGAATCGGCGTCGATCGATCTCTACACGTACAGGAGCACGTAGACCGTGAACGCCAGGGCGATGCCGCCGGCGGCGGCGGCGATGCCCCAGAGCAGGTTTCGCTTCTGGGCCGCCATCGCCAGGGTCGACACAATCACGCCCAGTTGTGCGGCGAGCATGCCATAGAAGAACCGGCTGCTGCGTCGATGGTGACGCTCCGCCGAGAGATTGCTCGCCCGCACCTGCAGTTCGTAGAGCTCGGCGATGGTCTGGTTGACGCGCGCTTCGGCGTCATAACGCAGCGCGTTGTACTGCATGCGAGCCGCGACAAAGTCGCGCCGCAGGGCGCCATCTCCGGAAATCGTCGCCAGTTGCCGTTCGCAGGCGTCGACCACTTGCGACAGGCCCCGGAAATGCTCGTCGAGCGCCAGCGCGTGGCCTTGGGCGGTGCGCAGGGCCTCGTCCAGCGGACCGCTCGTGATCTCGGTCAGCAGGCGGGCGACCTCGGCGTCAGGCTTGGAGGCCTCCAGCGCGGCGAGCGCCGCCTGCACCGCCGCGGGAAACGCGGGCGCCGTGAACTTCGGCAGGCGCCCCTCCCGCATGGCGGCCAGGGCTTCCTGCCCGGCGGGAGTCTCGATGCCGGGCGCCGCCGCCGAACCTGCCAGGGCCTGACGCAGGGCCGCGAGGTCGAGCGACCGCATCGCCTGCGTGATCATCATCTGGTCGAGGGTGGTGCGCAGCACGACCGCCCGCAGACGCTTGCCCTGAAAAAAGCTCCATTGATCACCTGCCTTGGACTGCCGTTGGGCGGCCAGCGAGCGGTCGTACTGCGCCCGGGTCATCTCGCTCGACGACAGGCCGGCGAGCATGGTTGCGATGACCGTGAGCACCACGGGGGTGACACTCAGGATCTTGCCCCATTTCGTGGGGGCGAGTTCGGCTTTGAGCTCTTCGGGGATCTCGGCTTTCAGTTTGATCTTGGGGAGTCCGGCCATGGCGTACTATGGCCCGCCATGGCACGGACGTCCAAGGTCGAAATTCCGTGGTTCCGGGGCGGCTGGAGCCGGAAGGAACGGTCTGCGGCGCCGGCGCACAAGCGGTGCGCCGGGAAGGCCAAGAACTGCGGGGACAGATCGCGGTGGTTGCGGTTGGCTTGCAGCACCCTCGAATCGTCCGGTTTCCGCCCGGAGCCAGGCGATTGGCGGGTCTTCTTTCACCCCTTGTCACCATGCGTCCGTCGTCCTCTCGACCTGACACTCCCTCCGGCCGGTCTGGCCGCGTTTCCCGTCGTCGGTTCCTCGCCCAATCGCTGCCGGCGGTGGTGGCGGCGCCGCTGGTGCTGAGCCTCGAGGAAAAGGCGCTCGCGGGCGCGGCGCCGGCGGGCGCGACGGCGGGAGCGGCACCCAGGGAGAAGTCCCCGATGGGCAAGCTCGGCAAGCTGGACGTGAGCCGGCTGATCTGCGGCGGCAACCTGATCAGCGGTTATGCGCACAGCCGCGACCTTCTCTACGTCTCGACCCTGCTGAAGCACTACTTCACCGAAGAGAAGATCTTCGAGACCTGGGCGCGGTGCGAAGCCTTTGGCATCAATACGATGGTGGCCTCCTCCTCGGATCCCCGCGTGGCCCGTCTCTACCGCGAGTACGTGAAGCGGGGCGGGAAGATCCAGTACATCGCGCAGGTGAACCCGAAGCCCGATGACATGACGACCTCGATCCGCGAGGCGGCCGATGCCGGCGCGGTGGCGGGTTTCCTGCTCGGCAACATCGGCGACAAGTGGGTTCGGGAAGGCGCGGTCGGACGCGTGGGCGAGGCCGTGGAGATCATCCGGGATCACGGGTTGATCGCCGGGGTGGCCGGACACGAACTGCGCACCCCGATGGCGGTGGACAAGGCGAAGATCGCGGTCGATTTCTACGTGAAGACGCTGCACCAGGACAACTACTGGTCGAAGCGCCGCCCGGAACAGACGGCCGAGGTGATCGATAATTACCGGACCGACAACTACTGGTGCCGCGACTGCCAGGAGACGGTCGACTACTTCGCCAAAGTGAAGAAGCCGTGGATCGCGTACAAGGTGCTGGCGGCCGGGGCGATTCCGGCCCGCGAAGGGTTCCGCTTCGCCTTCGAAAGCGGCGCGGACTTCGCGCTAGTGGGAATGTTCGATTTCCAGATTGATGTGGACGTCGCCATCACCCGGCAGGTGCTGGCCTCCAAGCTCAATCGCACCCGGGCGTGGATTGCGTGAAGCAGGACTTACGGGACTAAAGGACCAAGGGACCAAAGGGTCGCCCGAGGGCGGTCTGGTCTGGACGGAAGCTGGGCTTCGCTCACGCTAGTGTGCACTTTCCCCATGAGAACATTCCGATTCATCCTCGTATCCGCGGTTGCCGGCGTGCTACTGGCGGCCTTTTCCCTCCAGGCGGCTGATGCAAAGAAGTCCAGCGACGGCTGGCAGACCTGGTTCAAGGACGGCCTCGGCGACGCCAAGGTCGTGAGCGGCACCGCGTCCTACAAGGTCGAGAACGGCGTCCTGGTTGGTACGACGGTCGATGGGAGCCCGAACAGTTTCCTGATCAAGGGGCCGTATCGCGACTTCGAACTCGAGTTCGAGGTCAACGTCGACGACCAGCTCAATTCCGGCGTGCAGGTGCGCAGCAGGGTGGTGAAGGAAGGAGATCCGATGCCGAGCGGCACGAAAGCCAAGAAGGCGCATCCTCCCGGGCGGGTCTACGGCCCCCAGTGTGAGATCGCGATCAACGGCACGGCGGGGGATTTCTACGACGAGGCTCGGCGGGCGACCTGGTGGAGTGACGAGACCAACACCCGCGCGGCGATGCGCACGGAAGCGGCGAAGGCGGCCTTCAAGAAGGGCGAGTGGAACAAGTTTCGCATCGTGGTGAAGGGCGACCGCTACCAGAGTTGGGTGAACGGCGTGCCCACGGCGGATTTCCGCCAGCCGAATGATCCCGAGGGCTACATTGGCTTCCAGGTGCACGGCATCAAGAAGGGCACGGGCCCCTACAGCGTGCGCTGGCGCAACGTGCGCTTCCGCGAGTTGAAGTGAGGATTGGCCGGCGGGGCCGTCGGCTCCGGGGCACGCTCACGGAGCCGGCATGGGGTGTGGGCGCGGCGAACCTTCCGCGCCATCGTGGATTGAGCCACGGAGCCGCGGGGCGTGGTCGCCCCGCCTACAGGCGAAGCAGGGTGACGGGAAGCACGCGGCTACTCGGTGGGCGCGCCGTTCCCCTACGCCGGGTCCTGCGCCCGGCGCGATGAATCAAGGGGCGAGTTCGTAGACCTCGATCAAGGCCACTCCCGTCGCTCCCGACTTCCCGGAGACCTGTGCGGTGTAGGCGCCGGGCTGGAGCGTGAGCACAAGGGCGGCATCGCGGCTGCCGGGGACGAGAGGGAAGGCGCCGACGGCGGCGGCGCCCAGGGAGACCTCCGAAGCGATGCCACCACCGACGGGGGAACCCCAGTTGTCGTTGCTGGCGATGGTCTGCGTGCCGGCGAGGATGGTGAGCACCGGATCGACCAGCGCCCCGCCGACTCCGAAGGAACCCAGCGTGGGACCGACCCCCCGCACCAGCACGCGCTTGGGGCCGTTGCCTCCCACCACGATGCCGGCGATGAGCAGATCGTCGTCGGCGCCGACGCGCCCGCGCGTGGCGATGTTGATCAGCCGCGGCGCGTTTGAGAGCGCGAGACCGCCGGCGTCGTAGACCTCCACCAGCGCGATGCCGCCGGAGCCGGAGGCGGGGGTCACCTGGGCGGTGTAGCTGCCGGGATCGAGGGTCAGCAACAGCGCCGCATCGCGACCGCCAGCGGGCAACGGGAAGCCGCCGACAGTGGCAGTGGCAGAGACGAGGCCGCTCGCGCCGGGCTCGGTGCTCCAGTTGTCGCTTTCGCCGATCCGGTTGGCGCCGCGGAAGACGGTGAGCTTTGGGTCGGGCGCGGTTCCCGTGACCCCGAACCCGGCCAGGGCCGGTCCAATCGCGCGGAGCAGGACCGTCCGCGCGGCGGCGCCGTCGACCACGAAGCCCGCGATCATCGCATCCTCCCCGGAGCCGATCCGCCCGCGGGTGGAGATGTTGGCGAGACGATCGGTGCGGAGAGCGCCGTCGAACAAACCCGCGAACGAGACGCTGGCGAACGGCGCCCGATCGGCGGAAAGGACCATGCCGGTGCTGGAGGGGATGAGGGTGAGCGTGAAGCGCGTGCCGCTGCTGCTGGTGCCGGCGGTGCGCCCGTCGGTCGAGGTGGTGAGCAGAGCCGCGTCGACGGTCGATCCGGTCTGCGCCAACAGGAGGCCGCGACCATCGGGGGCGATAATGGCGTGGGACACGCCGGTGCCGCCGTTGGTCGCGGGGAGCAGGAAGTAGCTCCAGAAACTGGATCCCGTGCTGCGGGAGCCGGCCGCGGTGAGGTTCAGGGAAGGGATGGTGACGGAAAACGTGCCGTCGGCGTTCACCGCGCCGTGGACCGTGCGGCTGGCTGCGCCGGAAAGATCGCGGGCTGCAGTCACGAAGGATCCTTCGGCGCGCAGGTTCACCGTATCGGCCACCAAGGTGAGACGTGACGCGGGGGTCGACACCAGCAGGACGCCGGTGCCATCGGGCCGCACGTAGAGGAAGGTATGCGTGAGGGTATCGCCGGAGCCGGTCGTGGCTTGGTAAACGCCGGCCAGTCCGCGGGCGTCCAGCGGGGCGGCGGACGACAGATCGGCGTTCAGGAGAGTCAGCGCGAGAAAGCCCCGATCGTTGGTGACGACGAGCAGGCGCCCGCTGGCGAGCGCGAGCAGCCGCACCGGCGTGCCCGCGACGCGCAGCGTTCCGGCCGTGAGGTAAGTGCCGCGCGCCCACTGTTGCACCTGCGTCTGGCCCTCCCACGCGCGGATCGAATAAAGCGCGTTGCCGATCCAGGTGGCGTCCGTGATGTCGTTGGCGAGGCTGCCGACCGAGGCGAGGTCGGCGTTCAGCACGCGCCCATTGGCCGAGGCAAGCAGTGAACCGTCGACGTTGAAGCGGATCGGCGGAGTCACCGTCCCGCCCGAACTTGCTCCCTGGTTGCTCGTGCCCGTCACCAGGGCGCCGTTGGCCTGGATGATCTCGTACTGCAATCCGCTCGAGAAGGCCGGCGTCGAGTAGAGGCGGCGGCTGGCCGGCTGCCACGCGAGTCCCGTGGCCTCATAGAGGCTGACGTTGTTGAAGCGCGGCCCCGTGCTGGCGCCAAAGACGACCCGCTTGTCGCCGCTGTTGCCACTGTTGGCGATGTTCACGCTGACCAGGTCGCCGAGATCGGTGACGGCGCGGACCTGGTGGGTCAGGTTGAAAAGGACACGTTCCGTGCTGGTGGCGGCCAGGGTGATCTCCGTGACCACGCCGTCGGGATAGACGGCGAGGGCCCGCCGGTTTCCGGGTTGGTGAAAAAGGCGAATCGGGGCGTCCCGCAGGGTCAGGTTGGGGAGAAACTGACGGGTGGCGGGATTCCAGCGGACGAAACCCTGGAGCGTCCGGCTGAACACGTGTACCAGGTCGTTTTCCCCGAGGAAGGCGTCGTCGATGGAGAATCGTCCGGAGGGCAGGCTCACGGCCAGGGGTGGCGTCGCCGCCCGGAAACTGGCAGCCGCAACCTTGGTGACGGTGAGGGCGGTCGAGCCGGGCACGGGCGCGGCGAAGACAAAGGTGTCGGTGTTGCGGGTGAACAGGCGCAGTCCGGCCCGGGTGAGAGAGGTCCGGCCGGTCTCGAGAAAAGTCTCGGCACTGGCGGTGGCCAGGAGTGGGCCGCGCAGCAGGACGGCGGTGCCGTCGGACCGAAAGGCGAGATCGGTGAGCGGCTCGCCGAACGAGCCGGCATAGGTGAGATCCCGGGTCCGGTAGACGGTGCCGGATTCGTCACTGACCAGCTGCGCCCCGGGAAAAACCCGCGGGCTCGTGCCCACCGGCATGTCGCCATGGTAGGGTGAGTCCGACACCGTGCCGAATCGTCCGTCGGCGCCGACCGTGAACATCATGATGTCGGAAGGGGAGATCCCGGTCGTGCGACCGAAGCCCTTCCCAATCGACGGGGCAAAGACCACGTTCTGCAACCCGTAGGAAATGTAGCCGGCGCTGGTGGTGGGTCCGGGTTGCAGGGTCGAGCGGTTGAGCGTGTTGTAGTTGCCGGAGCTGTAGGAGTCGTTCGACGTGCCGTTGAAGTAGAGGAAGTCGCCGTACGCGAGCAGCGTGGTGATGGAGGCGGTCGTGTTGAGCAGGGGCGTCTCGGAGGAGAGGTCGAGCGACCGCCGCACCAGGGATCGGCCATAGGCGAGATAGACGCCCTCGGCGGTCGGCACGAAGGCGGTCGGCACAAGCGTCTCGCTCAGAATCACGGTGGGGAGCCAGCGCTCCGCGGCGAGGTCGTAGCGCTCAATGCGGGCCGGTTGGGTGGCGAGGAAGAACACGACATCGTCCACGCGCCCGACATCGAGCCAGGGCAGCGGAGCCCGGTTGAATTCGTAGACCGTCGTGTCGGGGCGCAGCCGGACGGGCATCGACGTGTAGCTGCCGGCCTCGTTGGAGATCGTCAGCGTGTAGGTGCCGTAGTCGGTGACGGCCACGGACGCGATGTCGATGGAGGCATTGGTGGCGCCGGCGACGGCGACGCCATTGCGGAACCACTGGTAAGACAGCGGCGGTGTGCCGGTGATGTTGTTGCTGGCGGCGAGCGGCCCGCGGGCGCCGGGCGCAGCCGTGACGACGGAAGCCGTGGGGCGCTCGATGGCCGGGGCGGCTGTCGGGACGATTGTCAGGCGGGCCGCCTTGCTGGCCACGCTGCCGCCGGCGCCCGTCACGTAGACGCTGTAGGCGCCGGCGTCGGATTCGCGCGTGGTGTTGATCGTGTAGCCGGTCGAAGTCGCACCGGGGATGGGGGCTCCGTCCTTCAGCCATTGGTAGGAGAGCTCCCCGGTGCCGGCGTTGGACAGGCTCACACTGAAGTAGGCCGCCGTCCCCGCCACGGCCTGGCGATCGATCGGTTGGGCGCCAATCACCGGAGCGGTGGCCGCGGCGACCGTCACCGGCGCTCCCGCGCTCGTGGTGGAACCGGCCGAACTCGTCACCACGACCGTGTAGACCCCGGAGGCCGCGGGCGTGGCGGAGGACTGGGAGTAGTTGCTAAAGGTGGCGCCCGGGATCGCGACGCCGTCCTTGCGCCACTGGTACGTGAAGGAAGCTGCGCCGGTGGCCTCCACGGAGAGGGAGAAATAGCCGTTGAAGTCCACGCGCACGCCCGAGGGTTGGCGCGTGATCTCCGGTGCCGAGGCGGCGACGACGACGAGGGTCGTTTCCGGGGAAGTGGCGGAGCCGGCGGCGTTGGTGGCGGTCAACGTGTAACGGCCGGCATCACCCAGGGCGACGGCGCTGAGGGAAAAGAAGGAACTCGTCGCCCCGGGGATGGCCACGCCGTCCTTCTGCCACTGGTAGGTTTGCGGGGTGCTGCCGTTGATGGAAGGGGAGATCGAAAACGACGCGCCCACGTAGACTGTCCGGGTCGACGCACTGGAGGAGAACGAAACGGGCGTGGCCGGCGTGACCGTGACGGTGGCCTCGCGGCTGGTGGCGCTGCCGGCCGCGTTGCGCACGATCACCGAGTAGGTGCCGGCGTCGGCGGTGGTCACGGCGGCGATGTCGAGTGTGGCATTCGTGGCCCCCGCGATGGGCGCGCCGCCTTTCAGCCATTGGTAGGTGTAGGGCGGGGAACCTTCGTTCAGGGAGACCCCGAGGTTGAGCCGCTGGCCCACGGTGATACTGGTGCTGCTGGGGGAGAACGGTGAGAGGACGGGAGCGATCGCGGCGTTGACCGTGAGGGTGGCGGGGGTGCTCGTGATTGAGCCGAAGGCATTGGTCACGACCACCGTGTAGGCGCCCGCGGAGTCCGTGGTGAGACTGGTGAGCGCGAGGGAGGTGTTCGTGGCCCCGGCGATGGGATTGCCGTCCTTGCGCCATTGCTGGGTGCGGGGAAAGGAGCCCGTGGCGGAGAAAGAGAAGGTCGCCGAGGACCCGACGTTCGAGACGATAGAGGCGGGTTGCGTGGTGATGACCGGTGCGGAGGCGGGACGGACCGTCAGGGTGGTCGTGCCGACACTGGTGCCCGCGCTATTGGTGGCCACGACGGCGTACGTGCCGCTGTCGGAAGCGACGGCCGCCTCAAGGACGAGGTTGCCCCCCGTCGCCCCGGGAATGTCGACGCCATCCTTTCGCCACTGGAAGGTCCACGTGACCAGTCCGGGGCTTCCGATGTACAGCGGGGCGAATACGACCCGCTGTCCAAGGTCCACCGTCCCGCCGCCAGCCACGCCGGAGAGTCTCGGTGGCGTCACCGTCTGGGCGGCGACATCAACCACGAGCCAGGCCAAGGCGAGCCACAGGCGGAGCAAGTGCAGCCGGGAAGGCGTGGACCGCAGGATCTTGGAGGCAACCAGGGCAGAGGCAACGGGATGCATCGAGGTAAGCCGTCGATGTTGGACAGGCCTTCGGGCGAGGGCGAGAAGCGAAGTGAACGGCCGGACAGCGCAATTCCTGTCCGACCCGGACCGCGCGTCCGGGCGCGGATTGCCCCTGCGGTTCTGGCCGATCAGCGCGGTGAGGCCGGAGCGGCGGCCTTTTCGCCGGTGCCTTTGGCCTTCTGCTTGGCCCGGGTTTGCCGGTGGCGAATCAGCTCGGCGCGGTCCCACACGCCGCATCGCTCCGCCCACGCCTTCCAACTCCGGGTGAGCTCGGAGAGACGCTCCGGCTGGGCCGCGGCCAGATCGCGGGTCTCGGTGCGATCGACCGCCAAGTTGTAGAGTTCCCAAGGCCCGCCGTGCCCGGCGACGGCCTTCCAGTCGCCTTGGCGGATCGCGCGGTTGCCTTCGTGCTCCCACGCGAGGAGGCGGGGTGGTGAGGAAGGGGGGACGGAGGGGGAAGCAGAGGGGGAGACCAGCAGAGAGAGAAGGCTCCGGCCCTCCAGGGGGAGGGTGGGCTGGCCGAGGCGGTGCGCCGGATAGGTGGCTCCGGCAACGTCGAGCAAGGTGGGCATCATATCGACGATGTGCCCGGGCGTGTGCACGAGGGCGCCGGACTCGGGCGCGCCGGGACGGCGCGGGGCGATGCGGGTGGGCCAGTGCGCGATCAGCGGGGTCGAAATGCCGCCCTCATGCGTGGCCATCTTGAATCGACGGAGCGGGGTGTCCGCGGCGTTGGCCCATTCCAAGCCCGCGCTCGCATAGGACTTCCCGGTGCCAATCGGCGCGCCCGCCACCCCACGGCTGAAGCCGCCCGGTCCGCCTTCCGCGGAGCTGCCGTTGTCCGAGAGAAAAAGGACCAGGGTGTTTTCGAACTGGCCGAGTTGCTTCAGGCGGGAGATCAGCCGACCGACGTTCTGGTCGATGCAGTCGATCTGCGCGGCGTAGATCGCCATGCGCTGCGCCAGATCGCGGCGGGCTTCGGCTGGCATCTCCGCCCAGGGCTTGGCCTGGGGATCGCGCGGACTTAGCTGCGTGCCCGGCGGAAGCAGACCCATGGCCTGCTGGCGGGCAAAGCGCCGCGAGCGCACCTCATCCCAACCCCGGTCGTACCGATCGGCGTATTTGGCGATGTCGGCTGGTTTGGCCTGCAACGGCCAGTGCGGGGCGATTTGCGCGAGATAGAGGAAGAACGGCCGCTCCGGCCGGCGCGCGGCCTCGTCGATGAACTCCAATGCCCGATCCATGAACGTGTCGGTGACGTAAAGGTCATCCGGCGCCTCGATCCGCTCGGCGTCGCGCACGAAGAAGACCTCGGGCCGCAGCGCGAGCGTATCCTTGAAGTACACCCCGCCGCCGGAAGGCGTGCCCCAGAAGCGATCGAAGCCGCGGTCGAGCGGCCACTGGCCCGGGGCGGAGCCGACGTGCCACTTGCCCACCATCAGGGTGGTGTATCCGGCCGGCCGGAGCGCCTCGCCCAGCGTGACGCAGCGGTCGTTGAGGAAACCCTGGTACGAAGAGATGCCATCGTTGCCCACCATGTCGCCGATGCCGGCCTGATGCGGGTAGAGCCCGGTCAGCAGGGCGGCGCGCGTCGGGCAGCAGCGCGCGGCGTTGTAGAACTGGGTAAACCGCAGTCCGCCGCGCGCCAGCGAATCGAGGTGCGGGGTCTCAATCTCGCTGCCGTAGCAGCCCAGATCGGACCAGCCCATGTCGTCGGCGAGGATCAGGATGATATTGGGGCGCTGGGCGGCCGCTGCTCCAGCGGGCGCGACAGGCGCGAAGGACAAGACTGCGAGAAGGCAGAGGCAAAAGCGCAGGAGCGAGGACATGGCGGGAGAAGTCGGAACTTGTAGACGGGGCGACCGCGCCCCGCGATTTCGTGAGACGAGCAGGAACCTGGCGCGGGGCGGGGTCGCCCCGATGAGCGCAAGCCTGAGTTTCCATTCGCGCACAGGCGCGACGTAATGCTTGTCGCCCGGGGGACACACCCCGCCCTTCGGGCACTCCTCGGGAGAGGGGATCTTCCCAAATTGAAGTTCGCCCGGGTCCCCTCTGGAGCCGGATCCATGCGATAGAACCACGAATGAACCCGAACAAACACGAATGGAAATTGCCTGCGGAAGAGGAGGTCTTGCCACCCACCCAAAGGTGACGCGGCGCGCCGGCCGGTGCTTCGTGTCGATTCGTGTCCCTTCGTGGTTTTCCACGGAATTCCTCCGGCTGGTGAGGGGTGGCGCGTCAGCGCCGGGGTGTGTCGGCGCCGGGGTGTGTTTGCCTGGCCTTTTCATCGGTGACGGCCGCGGACTAGGTGAGCGCCTTTGGGGTCTCCCCGCCTGCAGGAGGGATCAGCGCGTCGATGGGCCAATTCTCCAGTCCTTGGGCGGCACGAAGCCGTCCTTCCCCTCGGTGTAGGCGCCCACGCCGGGCATCTGCCAGGTGCCGAATTCACGCAGGCGGCGGTGCAGTTCCAAGACGCGGTGCGGTTCGCGGGCGGCGAGGTCGTTCTTCTCCGCAGGATCGGCGGCGAGGTCGTACAGCTCCAGGCTCGGCGGGGCGGCTGGCTTCTCGGCGAAGAAGTCACCATGGGCGACAAGCTTCCAGGAACCCAGGTGCACCGAGGCGTGGGCGTCCTCGTTTTGGTGCAGATAGGAGAACCACGGGCGCTCCGGGAGCGACCGGGCGCCGCGCAGGGCCGGCAGGAGGTCGACGCCATCGAGGTTGGTCGGCGGCGTCACGCCGGCGGCGGCGAGCACCGTGGGCACGACGTCGATGTAGCCCAGACGATCGGAGAACCGACGTCCGCCGGAGAGACCGCCGGCCGGCCAACGAATCGCGGCGCAGACGCGGGTACCGCCTTCGTAGACCGTGAGCTTGGCGCCCCGCCAAGGGGCGTTGCTGCTGCCGACGCGTGGAATGCCGCCGTTGTCGCTCGCAAACAGGATCAGGGTATTGTCGGCGTCGGGCCGGGACTCCACCGCGGCCAGGATGCGACCGATCGCCTGATCGAGGGAATCGACCATCGCCGCGTAGGCCCGGCGGTCGCCGGAGAGCTGCGGGTAGCGCGCGAGGTCGGCGGTTTTCGCCTGAAACGGCGAGTGCGGCGCATTGAACGGCACATACAGCAACCACGGCTGCCCGAGCGACGATTCGCGGATGAAGCGGACCGCCTCATCCGCCAGCAGATCCGTCGAGTAGCCTTCCTGTCGCACGGTGCGATCGTCGTCGTGCCAGTCGACCTCGCCGTCGCGCTCGTGGGTGAGGTAGTCGATCGCGCCGTTGTAGTGGCCGTAGAACCGCGTGAAACCCCGCGCGAGGGGAAGAAACTCACGGCGGGCGTGGCCGAGATGCCACTTGCCGATGAGGCCGCGGCGGGTGTAGCCGGCGGGCGCGAGCAGTTCGGCCAGGGTCTTTTCCGACGCCGGCAGCCCGTATTTCGACCAGGGCGGCACGACGGCGCGCATCAGGCCGAAGCGCAGCGGCCAGCGGCCGGTGAGCAAGCCCGCGCGGGTGGGCGAGCACATCGGGCACGCGCGAAAGTCGGTCATCTTGACGCCGGAGGCGGCGAGGCGGTCGAGATTCGGCGTGGCGATGACCTTGCCGCCGTTGAAGCCCACGTCGGCGTAGCCGAGGTCATCCGCGAGCAGCAGGAGGATATTGGGGCGGGCAGGTGGAGTCGCGGCGCGGACGACCGGGGCGACGGAGAAGACTGCCAGGAGAGCGGCGCCGATGAACAGGAAGGAGGGGCGGATGGTCGGAGGGGCCAATCGCGGGGCGGGGTCGCCCCGGCTACAAGTGGGAGACGGAGTGGAGCGCAGGGCGGGGGCGCCCCGCCTACAGGTGCGAGAGGGGACCGGGGGGAGGTTCACTGCGGGATGGGATCGTTCCGACGAACCTTTTGTCCTTCCCAGACGGCCTCGTCCGTGGCGCGGTCGTAGGTCAGCACGCGGCTGGCGCTGTTCGGGGCGGGCGGTCGATCGATCTTCGGCAGCCACTTCTTGTGTTCGGCGATGACCGCGGCGAAGGCGGGATCGCCGGCGAGGTTCTTCCATTCGTCCGGGTCGGACAGGTGATCGTACAGTTCCTCCGTGCCGTCGGCGTAACGGATGTAGCGCCAGCGTTCGCTGCGGATCCCGTGATTCCCCTGATTGTGGCTGGTGATGGCCGGCCGCTCGCGGCGGGCCTGTGGATTGCGCAGCTGCGGGGCGAGACTGATGCCCTCGAGGTCGCTGCGCGGAGGCAGGCCGCAGAGATCCGCGAGCGTCGGATAGATGTCGAGGAGATCGGCCGGCTGCAGGGAGCGGCCGCCCCGTGCGACGCCCGGTCCCGCAAAGACGAGCGGGACCCGCGTGCCGTCATCCCAGAGCGTGTTCTTGCCGGTGATGCCCTTTTCACCGAGGTGCCAGCCATGGTCGCCCCAGAGGACGACGACGGTCTGGTCCGCAAGGCCCGCCTCCTCGAGGGCCGTCATGATGCGCCCCACCTGGGCATCGACAAAGCTGGTGCAGGCCAGGTAGGAGCGCACCAGGTTGCGCCACTGGTTGTTTTCCTGGACCCACTTGAGACGGGGCTCGGGTAGGTTCCAGTGCAGGTACCACGAGAAGCGCGGGGTGTCGGTGCGGTCGTCGACCTTGATCTTCGGGAGCACGCTGTCGTCGTCGGGATAGAGATCGAACCACTTCTGCGTGGCGTAGCACGGCACGTGCGGCAGGAAGAAACCGGCCGCGAGGAAGAACGGCTGATCCTTTGGTGCGCGCTTGATCTGATCGACCGCCCAGCTGGCGACCTGGTAATCGCCCTTGTCCTCGTCGTTGTGCGGGAACACTCCCCAATCCATCAGCGGATGATCGCCCATCGGGGTGGGGGGGATGAGTTTCTTGGGAGGGCGAGCGCCGATCCCCGGGTTGGGTCCGAGGATGTCGAATTCCGGGGCCTCGGTTGCCACCGCCTGCTTCTTGCCCTTGGCCTTGCCACCCGTCCCGGGTCCGCCGGGGCCACCGTGGTAGATCTTGCCCACCGAGAGCGTCCGGTAGCCGTGGGCCTTGAAGTGCTGTGGCAACGAAACGCGGTCCTTCCATTCCGGCAGCGTGCGGAACCACGGAGAGAGGCCGTAGATGCCGGTGGTGGTGGGGCGGAGGCTGAGCAGGAGGCTCGTGCGGGACGGATTGCAAAGCGGGGCGTTGCAGTGGGCGTTGAGCATCGCGGTGCCGCGCGCGGCCAGCCGGTCGATGTGGGGCGTCTTTGCCATCGGGTGACCGCCCATGTGGCCAATCCAGTCGTTTTGATCGTCGATGGCGATGAACACGACATTGGGACGCGCGGCGCGTTCGGCGGCGGTGACCGCCGGGGTGAGGGCCAGCACGGTTGCCAGGCCGGCCAGCCGCCAGACGTCGCGGGCTCGTCTCTGTCGGAGCGTCGGAGACCAAAAGCGGAAGCGGTTCGAGGCAGGGGCGGCGGTGGCGGCGAGGTGGTTCATCGGCGGGAATTCTTTCTGGCTTTCCCAGCCTGGCCCAGTTCGGAGGCACGGGCGGGATCGTGGTTGGGATTGGGTTCGGGTAAACGGGCACCGACCTCGCGCCGCCACGCGGCGAGCGTCTCGCGGAGTTCCCGGGTGCGGTGCGGCTCCCGGGCGGCGAGGTTGGTCGATTCGCCGGGGTCGCGCGCGAGGTCGTAAAGTTCGGCCGAGTTGTCCTCGAAGAACTCGATCAACTTCCAGTCACCCCGGCGCAGGGCGCTGGCGGGAGTGCTGTGGTGGTAATGCGGCAGGTGCCAGAACAGAGTACGGACGGCGAGGGCGGCGGAGGGATTGCGCAGCACGGGCGCCAGGCTCACGCCATCAAGCGGCTGCCGAGCGGGTGGAGCGGCGGCGCCGAGTTCGAGGAAGGTTGGGTAGACATCATGGGTGCGCGCCGGAGTGGTGACGGTGGCTCCCGCTGGTACCTGGCCGGTCCAACGTGCGATCGCCGGCACGCGGATGCCGCCTTCGTAGAGCGTGCCTTTTTCGGCGCGGAGAGGGAGATTCGACGTGACCACGCGACCGCTCTGCTCGTGCTCGAGGCCGCCGTTGTCGGAAAGGAAAAGGATGAGGGTGTCGCGTCCGAGCCCGGCCCGGTCTACCGAGTCGGTGATTCTGCCGACGCTCTGATCCAGTTCCGCGATCAGGCCGGCGTAGGCGGGGTGGCAGGGGAAGCCCGGCACCTTGGGTTTGGCGGTGAACTTCGCCAGCAGTTCCGGGGTGGTGGTCAGCGGCAGATGCGGCGTGGCGTGGGAAACCTGGAGGAGGAACGGGCGCGCGCGGTTGGCCTCGATGAAGGCGATGGCCTTTTCGGTGAGGAATTCCGCGGTGCGCCGCTCGCCCGCCGCACCGGTGACGCGCGGAGGCTGGGTGTGGCCGTTGCATTCGAGGGCCGTCTGCCAGCCCTGGTGCTCGGGACCGAAGCCTTCGCCGCCGAGGTGCCACTTGCCAAAGTACCCGGTGGCATAGCCCGCGGCCGCGAGGCGCTCGGCGAAGGTCTCCACCTCGAGGGGCAGGTGCGACGGCACCACCGGATCGACCAGCCGGGCATAGGGCCGACGGTGTCCGGGAATGTGCTGCGTGATGCCGAAGCGGGCCTGGTCCTGGCCGCTCTGCAGGTTGGTGCGGGTCGGGGAACACACCGGCCCGGCGTAGAACTGAGTAAACCGCACTCCCTCGCGGGCGAGTTGGTCGAGGCGGGGAGTCTCGTGGAATCTGTTGCCGTAGCAGCCGAGATCAGCCCAGCCGAGGTCGTCGGCCAGGATGAGGATCAGGTTGGGGCGACGGGCGGATTCGGCGGCGCGGACGCTGGCCTCGAAACCAGAGATGAGGGCGAGGCACAGGATAACCGCGAGCTGACTGCGGGACCGTCGAATGAAGGCGGCTCGGGGGTGCGGGGCGGGGTCGCCCCGCCCACAGGACTGAATGCCCTCCGGTGCGGCCAGCTGCGAGAGGCGCCCCGTCATGGTGAAGTGAGCACGGGCATCCACAGGCCGTCCTTCATCTCCGGCGCCTGGCCCGACGCCGGGAACGATGATTTGACGGCGGCGCGGAGCTGGCCGGACAACTCGGCGACGGTGGCCGCATGGGCGGGGACGGCGGCGAGATTGGTGAGTTCGCGCGGATCCGCGTCGTGATCGTACAACTCCCGGCCCTGGCGACCTTCATCCCATTCGGTGTAGCGCCAGCGTGCGGTGCGCAGGCTGTAGCCGAAAAAGCGGTTGGCGGAGCCGCTCGCGGCGCCCTTGAACTTCGGAGCGGCGTTCTTTTCGGCGGAGGCGCGGCGCTTGCCTCCGCCACCTCCGGTGGCTGCGGCGGCGACCGCACCGGCGTTTCGGCTCACCTGGCTCAGCGCCCAGCCCCGGCCGGCCACGCCGGGGTCCTTGAGCATCGGAACCAGGCTCTGCCCCTGCAGGCCGCCCGGGGCGGTGGCGCCGGCGAGTTCGGCCAGGGTGGGGTAGAGATCGACGTGGCTCACCGGTGCGCGGGCGACGGCGTTGGCGGCCGAAACTCCCGGGGCGACGATCAGGAGGGGCACGCGCGAGCTTTCCTCGAAGAGGCTCTGCTTCTGCCACAGGCCGTGCTCGCCCGTGTGGTAACCGTGGTCGCTCGTGAACACGATGATCGTCCGGTCGGCGAGCCCGAGCCGATCGAGGGCACCCACGACGCGCCCGATCTGGGCGTCCATGAAGCTGATGCTGGCGTAGTAGGCCTGAAGGGCCTGGCGGCGGAGATCGTCGGTGAGTATGTCCTGCTCGCGCTTGTAGCTGGCCAGGGCGGCAGCAGGGAGATCGGCCTGATCCTCCTTCACTCCCTGAACCACGCGCATCTTCTCGAGGGGATAGTGGGCGAAGTACTCGCGGGGCGAGATGTACGGCGTGTGCGGTCGGAAGAAACCGACGGCGAGGAAGAAGGGCCGTTCCGGCTGGCGGGCGCAGCGTTCGAGCACCCATTCGGCATCGGCGGCGAGAAGTCCGTCGGTGTGATAGCGGTCCGTCTTCGGGGACGCGTACCAGCTCAGCGTGCCCCCGAACGAGCCGGGGATGAGGCTGAAGACCTTGTCCTGATCCTCGAGCCGATCGACGCCCGCGGGATTGAGCTCGAGTTCCCAGGAGGCGGGGTCGTCGTGGCCGTCGGTGCCGATCGAGTTCGGCACGCCGTAGTGGTAGAGCTTGCCGATGCGGCCCGCGAACCAGCCCTGCAGCCGGAAGGTCTGCGAGAGACTGTGGTGCGCGGGGATGAATTGGCGAAAGATCTGCGAATTGCCGTAGATGCCGGTGCTGTTGGGATAGAGCCCGGTGAGCATCGAGTTGCGACTCGGTCCGCAGAGCGGGTAGGCACAGTACGCCCGTTCGAAGCGCACGCCGCGTGCGGCGAGGCGGTCGATGTTGGGTGTGCGGGCGACGGGATCCCCGTAGCAGCCAAGGAGGTTGTTGAGGTCGTCGGCGATGAGGAAGAGCACGTTCTTCTTCGCCGGTGCGGCGGCGAACGACGACGTGGCAGCCAGGAGCAACACGAACAACGGGAACAGGCGGGGAAGGGGCATGGCGGTGAAACGGGGAAGCAGGCGGGCAGAGCGATTCGGAGCGCGAACGAAGACGTCGGCGAGCCCGAATTCGTTGCGTCCGATCCCCGGAGTGGGGGCGGTCCGCTGACCGCGGGATTCGCTGATTGTCGTGCTCCGAGTCCGCGCGGCGATACCCGGATTTGGGTATACGGGGCACTCGTACCGCGGCGACGGACCGGTTCGGGTGGCAACGTGCCACCCCGCCTCCCCGTGATGCCCCACCTGCCCCTGCCATGAAAGCCCTGCCGCCCTTCGCCCTCCTGCTCTTTGTTCTGGCCCTGTCCCGACCCGCCCCGGCACTGGAGATCCTCCTGCCGGGAGTCGCCGTCGAGGAGGACTTCGACGGCCTCGCCAGCGCCGGCACCGCCAATACCGGGTTGCCCGCTGGATGGAGCTTTCTGGAAACCGGCACCGGGGCCAACGCGACGTATGCGGCGGGTGCGGGGTCCTCCAGCACGGGTAACGTGTACAGCTTTGGCGCCACCGGAAGCGCTGACCGTGCGCTGGGCACCTTGCGCAGCGCCAGCGTGGCGGCGAGTTTCGGGACTCCACTCGTCAATCGAACCGGTGGGACGATTGGCGGCCTGGCCCTTTCCTATTGGGGGGAACAATGGCGGCTCGGCGCCGCCGGACGCGTCGATCGTCTCGACTTCGCCTACAGCCTGGACTCCACGGGACTCGCGGGCGGCACCTGGATCGAGGTGGACGAACTCGATTTCACCGCCCCCGTCACGGTCGCCGCTTCCGGTGCTCTCAATGGCAATGATCCCGTCAACCGCAGTCACGTGACCCTCGGGCTCCGCGGCCTGCACCTGCTTCCGAACGCCCGGCTCTGGCTGCGCTGGTCGGATTTCGACGCCAGCGGAGCCGACGACGGGCTCGGGATTGACGACTTCGCGGTGGTGGCGATCGCCGATGCCGCGGTCGCCGATTCGTGGCCGGCGGAGGCGCCGGGGGCGGTCGCTTCGGGGCTGCTCCTGATCGCGTTGGCGATCGTGCTTCAGCGTTTCACCTGCGGCCGCATGGCCGCGATGTGATCAGGAGTGCTCCCGCAGCAGCCACCGACGATGCGGGCTCCGG
This sequence comes from Verrucomicrobiota bacterium, assembly GCA_016222805.1. GTDB lineage: Bacteria > Verrucomicrobiota > Verrucomicrobiia > Opitutales > Opitutaceae > ER46. The sequence continues at coordinate 640,317 of JACRQG010000007.1, forward strand.
CCGCGAGCAGGCGCGGCGCCGCGGCGGCAAACTCCGCGGCGGATTCGGCGTAGGAGATCCGACCGTCGCGGATCACCGGCGAGCCGGCGTTCGGCTGCACGATCACCGGCACTCCTCCGGCGGCGGCCACCAATTCGGCGGTGAGTTTCTCATAGTCGGCGAGCGATAGCTCCGTACCGCAATTGGCGCCCACAATGTCGGCTCCCGCCTCCCGGGCGCGCCGCACGGCCTCCGCGGCGGTGGTGCCCATCATGGTCCGATAGCCGACGGCCGTCTTCTGGAACGCGTAGGTGGCGAGGAGGACCGGGGCGCCGGCGCTTCGGCCGGCGCGCAGCGCGAGTTCCATTTCCGCCGGGTCCGACATCGTCTCCACCAGCAGGGCGTCAGCCCCGCCGGCAAGCAGGGCCTCTGCCTGCGCGCGGAAGGCGGCTTCGGCGGCCTCGGGGGCCACATCGCCAAAGGGCTCGAGCATGCCACCAAACGGCCCGATGTCGCCCAGCACCCACGCGCGGTCGCCGGCGATCTCGCGGGCGAGGCTCGCTGCCGCGGCGTTGATGGCGCGCGCCTGGGCATCGAGGCCGTGACCGGCCAGGACGGTGGTGGTGCCGCCGAAAGAGTTCGTGGTCAGGAGATCCGAACCCGCCGCGAGATAGCGTCGGTGCAGCTCGCGCACGCGATCGGGATGGTCGAGGTTCCAGCGCTCGCCGCAGGCCCCCGGGGCGAGGCCCATGGACTGGAGTTGCGTGCCGGTGGCGCCATCGCCGAGCAAGGGGCGGCGGGAGAGTTCGTCGAGGAGGGAGGCTTTCATGGAAAGGGCGGGGCGGAGCGGTCCGTTCCTCCGGACGGTGTAACCTATTGGGTTACTTTGTCCGGAAGCGGTGGGGGCGCGGACGCGGAGGGAGCAGGGGCGTCGAGGAGCAACTGCACCTTGCGGAGCAGCGTGTCGCCGCAGCCGTCGACATGGAGCGTATCGCATTCGGTGCCGAGGATGAAGGGATGACCGGTCGCCTGCATGCGGGCGAGCAGGTCGGTGGCGAGGGCGGTCACACGGTCGGCGGGCATCAGTTGATCCGAATAGAACTGCTTCGACGGCAGGTTGCCGTAGAGCACGACATCGCGCGGCACGCGGGCGGCGTCTTCCCAAAGGCGGCGGGAGCTGCCGAGGCTCAGCAGAACGGGGTGCAGGGAGCAGAAGCCGTCGAGGATGGGATCGACGATTTCGCCGCAGCAGTGGAAGAGGTGATCGACCCCGTGGGTCGCGAGAACTTCGGCGACGCGGCGGTTCGGGGCCAGGACGAAGCGCTCGAGGATGTCGCTGCCAGTCTCCAGTTGCCGCGGCGAGAGATAGACCTGGTTGGCCGCCGGTTCGGCGATGAAGATGGCGCGGGCGCCGGCGGCGATCTGCACCTCCACGTATCGGAGGACATAGGCGAGGCTCAGCTCGAGGCAGGCCTCGAGCAGCGCCACATCCGGTTCCTCGGTCGCCGTGGCGCCCGTGCCGGCGAGGAAGACCGGCGTGATGGGATCCGCGAGCAGCTTAGTCGTGAGCGAGAACGGCCCGATCGCCATGCCGACCGGCAGCAGCTTGGTCTGGGTGGCAACATGCTGCAGGGCGCCCAGGTTGGCGGCGAGTCGCAGCGTCGGCACAAACCCGGTGAGCTTGCGCGTGAACTCCGCGCGCTCGGCGGGTGAGGGTGCCGTCGTGAAGTGGAAGTCGGCCGCTTCGCCCTCGCCGACGCCAAAGCGCCGCAGGATTCCGGCCTTCTCCAGCGTCAGGTCCATCGGCAGGAAACCGAGCGGAGAGCGGAAGAGCCGCGCCGTCTCCTCCACGACCTGGCCGAGACGCGTGCCGTCGTGCAGGAGGGCCTCGGCGTCGGCGTGTTGCCGCAGGACGAGATCGATGCCGATCGGCACGCGGTGACCGAGGTTGGCCAGCGCGAGGAAGAACTGCCGTGACATGGGTAAGCGGTGCGCCCTTCAACCGCCGGCCGCGTTGAACTCCCGGATGGCGGAGAGCATGGCGACGATGTTGGCAACCGGGGTGCGGGCCTGGATGTTGTGAATGGTGTTGAAGACGAAACCGCCACCGGGGGCGAAGATCCGCAAGCGTTCCAGGACCTGGGCCCGCACGGCTTCCGGGGTGCCGAACGGAAGCGTGTGCTGGGTGTCGACGCCGGCGCCCCAGAAGACGATGCGATCACCGAAATCCGCCTTGAGGGCGGCCGGCTCCATGCCCGTGGCCGAACACTGCACCGGGTTGAGGATGTCGAAGCCGCAGGCGATGAAATCGGGGATGAGCGGCCGCACGGCGCCGCAGGAGTGCTTGAAAGTCTTCCACCGCGTATGCCGGTGCACCCACTCGTTCACCCGCCGGTAATACGGGGCGTAGAGTTCCTGGAACGTCGTGCGCGAGCAGAACTGCGAGCTCTGCGTGCCGAAATCGGTGCCGCAGACAAAGTGCACGTCGACCACGTCGCCGGCGATGCGCGCGAGCGTGGCGAGATTCTGCAGCGCGACCTCGCACTGGCGGCTGAAGATCGCGTGCACGTAGTCCGGCCGCTCGAGCAACGACACATACCACTCGCTCACGTCGCGTATGCCCCGCGGGTGCTTGAGGAAGACGGCTGGAACCAGGGCGATGTCGCCGAAACCGGTGCCGCCGAAGCTGGCGTGAATCGCACGCCGGCTGCCGCGCACCCGCGCGACCTCGCGCTCCCAGTGGGCGATATCGGCCGGTGCCAGCAGCTTGAATTCCTCGCAGTTGTCCGCCGGATCGAGCCGAGTTTCGTCGATCGGCGGCTGGCGGATGATGGCATCGAAGAAGTACCCTCCCGCCGGCAGATGGCCGCTCGGCGGCGCTGAGGTGTCGCCTTCGGGAAACAGGTAGACATCGCCCGCCGGTTCCTCCCTCGGACGGAAGCCCTCCGGCACGAGCACCACCTGGCCCCAGGGGGCACGCCACTCGCGCCAGCCTTCTTGGGCAAATCCGAACATGGTGCCGCGTCCTCCGATGCCTTCGACATCCGTGCCCAGGGCCTCCATCAGGTCGGGCTCGACCTCGCCGAGCATCTGGTAGGGTTCCCAGACTTTCACCGGGTGCTCGGGCAGGCCGAAGTGCCGCCGGAGTCCGGCGACGCAGGTCACGTGGAGGCCGGTCACGCCCGTGCTGCCGAAATCGACCGGGACCGGCCCCGGTCGGTGGGCGAGGGCGTTGAGGAGCTTCTCGCGGGAGGTCATGAAAGGCACGCGGACATCCGAAATCTCCCGGCCCGCTTGGTGTGGGCGGGGCGCCCTCGCCCCGCGTCCGGCGATGGGCGTTGCCAGACCTGCGGGACGGGTTCGTCCCGCCCACAGGCCAGGCGAGCGTTGGCTGGCATGTACCGGGTGCCGAATCAGGCGGCGGCGCCGACGAGGCGCTGCACCAGTTCCACGGCGGACCCGGCGTCGGCGGCGTAGCCATCCGCGCCGATCTCGTCGGCGAAATCCTGGGTCACCGGCGCCCCGCCCACCACGATCTTTACGCCGGCGAGCCCGGCTCCCTTCAGCGCGACGACGGCGTCCTTCATCGCCGGCATCGTGGTCGTCAGCAGGGCCGAGATTCCGACGATGTGGGCCTGGTGCTCGCGGGCGGCGGCGACATAGCGGTCGGGCGGTACATTGGTGCCGAGGTCGACCACGTTGAAGTTGGCGCCGCGCCACATCATGGCGACGAGGTTCTTGCCGATGTCGTGCAGGTCGCCCTGGGCGGTGCCGATCACGGCGGTGTACTTCGGCTTGATGCCCGCCGCGATCAGCAGCGGCTCGAGGATCTTGAGCGCTTCCTTCATCGCCCGCGCGGCGATCAGCATCTCGGGAACGAAGATCTCGTTGCGCCGGAATTTCTCTCCGACGATGGCCATGCCGGGGACAAGTCCCTGCTCGACGATCTCCTGGGGCGGCGTGCCGGCGGCGAGGAGTTCCTGGGTGATTCGGACGGTGTCATTGCGCTTGCCCGCAGCGACCGCGTCGGTGAGTTCGGGGAAGGAAGCCATGCCGGCATCCTTGGAAAGCGGCGTGGACAACTCAAACAAGAACCAACTACGGTCCCGCGCCATGCGCGCCACCGGATGCCCTGCCCCCCGCCTGCCAGGGCGGAGCGGTGTCCTTGACGGGGGCCCGGCCGCGGCGCCGACCGTTTCCGCCGCCGCACCCGGCCGTGGGGCGGATTCTTGGCGCGGGGAGAAGCGATCAAAGGCAGGGGAGGACCGGTCGCGCCGGTGGCCATGACGCGCGTCCGTCTGGAAACCCCCGACGGCGAACGGGAATTCACCGCCGCGCCACCGGATCTGGCGTCGCCCCTTTCGGAGGTGCTGGCCCGGCGCGGGCAGCCGCTCAATACGCGGTGCGGTGGCCGGGGCTTGTGCTCCGGTTGCGAGGTGCGGGTGCGGACTGGCGACGTGCGGGCGCTGCGCGGCGGTCCGACGGCGGCGGTGGACGGAGTGACGCGCGCCTGCCAGGTTCGGCTGCCGGACGCGGGGGAGGTCGTGCTGGAACTTCCCGCCCGTTCGCTCCTGCGGCATGAGCCGGCGGTGGTGTCGGAGTTTCAGGTGCGCATTCCGTGGGCCCGGGACCCATTGCTGCCGTCAGCCCGCTATGGTGCGGCGGTTGACATCGGGACGACCACCGTGGCGCTCGTCCTCTGCGATCTGCGGGAAGGAAACGTCGTGGCCGAGGCCTCCGCCTTCAATGCGCAGATCCGCCACGGCGAAGACGTGCTGACCCGGATCCAACTGTGTTCCACGGATCGCGGCGCGGTGGCGCGGTTGCAGCGGGCCGTGGTGGCGGAGACGATTCAGCCGCTGCTGGAGTCGGCGTGCACCCAGGCGGGAATCGCCCGGCGGGAGGTCGGGGGCATGACCGTGGCGGCGAACACCACGATGCTGCACTTGCTGGCGGGGGTCGACCCGACCCCGATGGGCACCCATCCGTTCACCCCGGTTTTCCTCGAACACCGGGTCTTGGCCCCAGCCGGGCTCGGCCTCGCCTTCGGAGGGGAGGACGCGGAGATTCACCTGTTGCCGGGGCCGGCGGCCTATGTGGGTGCGGACCTGGCGGCAGGCATGGTGGCGACGGGCCTGGGCTACGACGAAGGTCCGGTGCTGCTGGTCGACGTCGGCACCAACGGCGAGATCATCGCCAAGGTGGGCGAGAGGCTGGTCGGGTGTGCGACGGCCGCCGGACCCGCCTTCGAAGGGGCCGGGCTCTCCTGTGGCGTGCGGGGTGTGCGCGGGGCGATTGAAAGGGTCCGCCTTCAGGGCGATCCCTATCGGGCGGAGTGCGAAGTGATCGGCGGCGAAGGGCGGCCGATCGGGCTGTGTGGTTCGGCGTATGTCGATTTTCTCTGGGAGGGCCGGCGGGCGGGGATCCTCGGACCCAACGGGCGGTTCACCACCGAGTTTGTCGCGCGGGCCGGCGGGGCCGTCGTGGCGGATGAGTGGGGCCGGAAGCTCCAACTGCATCCCCTCGGCGCCTCGGGTCCAGTCTGGGTCTCCGAGGTCGACGTCGCGAGGTTGTTGCAGGCCAAGGCGGCCATCGCCGCAGGCATCTCGACCCTGCTCGGACTGATCGGCACCGAACCCGCGCGCGTCCGGCGCGTCTACCTGGCCGGCGGATTCGGACTGCACCTGTCGCTGGAGCACGCCATCGGGTGCGGACTGCTGCCGGGGTTCGTGCCGGAACAGATCGAGGTCGTGGGCAACACCTCGCTCGGCGGAGCCTTCCTGGTCCTCAACGACCGCAGCCTCCTGCGCGAGATGGCCGCGCTCTGCCGCCGGATGGAGGCGGTGGAGCTCAACCTGCAGCCGGGCTTCGAGGACACTTACATCGATCACTTGTCCCTGTCGTTGACCCCGGACGGATGAGGTGACCACCGTCCGCTGGCCGCCCGGACGTACCGCCAGTGCGCCGCTGATCCCTTTTCATGACTCCCCGCGAACGCTTCCACGCCTGCATGAACTACGGTCCGGTCGACCGGGTGCCCAACCACGAGGTCGGCACCTGGGTGCAGACCAAGCTCCGCTGGCGCGAGGAAGGGCTGGCCACCGATGATCTCCACTGGGACTGGTTTGTCGGCGAACCGCACTGGGGCTTGGATCCCCGCGAGTACATCGACGTGCGTTTCGACATGGTGCCGCCGTTCGAGGAGAAGGTGCTGGCGCGGGAGGGCGAGACCGAGGTGATTCAGCGGGCCAACGGCGTGGTGAGCCGGGCGCTGGTGACCGGCGCGGCGGAGGGCATGCGGGCAAGCATGGACGAGTACCTGCGGTTTCCCGTGGCAACCGTGGAGGATTTCCGCGAGCTGAAGAAACGCTACCGGCCCGCGACGCCGAGCCGCTACCCGCCGTACTGGGAACAGGTGCTGCGGCCGGGTTGGGAACGGCGCGAGCATGTCCTGGTCCTGGGCCGCAATTGCAGCACGCTGGGGTTCTACTGGCGGGCCCGCGAGTGGATGGGCACCGAGAACCTCAGCTACGCCTGGTACGACCAGCCGGAGCTCATGCACGAGATGATGGAGTTCGTCGCGGACTTCACCATCGAGACCGCGCGGCCGGTCCTCGCGGCCGGGGTGCGGCCCGACTACGTGTTCCTCAACGAGGACATGAGCATGAAGAACGGGCCGCTGCTCAGTCCCGACACCTTCCGCACGTTCATCCTGCCGCACCTGCGCCGCCTGGTGGCGTTCTTCAAGTCGGCGGGGGTGTCGTGGTTCGTCGTCGATACCGACGGGAACTGCGAACTGCTCCTCCCGCTCCTGCTCGACGCCGGGGTCGATGCCGTCTGGCCGCTCGAGCGGGCGTCGGACATGGACCCGCTCGCGGTGCGGCGGAAGTTCGGCCGGGCGCTCCGCCTCTGGGGCGTGGTGGACAAGCGCGAGCTGGCGCGCGATCCCGCGGCGATCGATGCCCACTTGCGCACGCTGCGGCCGCTGGTGGAGGAGGGAGGGTTCATCCCGACCGTGGACCACCTCGTGCCTCCGGATGTTTCCCGCGCGAACTTCGAGCACTACGTCGCGCGCAAGCAACAGTTGCTGCGCGGCGAGTCGTTCTGAGACCGGTGGCCCGGGGGATCTCCCGGTTGGCGATTGTCGCCGGCCGCGTTGAGGCCGGCCCACGGGTGCCGCTCCTCCCGTGGCGCGAGATGGGATTCCGCCCACCTTGAGAGGTGGCGGTTTGCCCGGGAGCCGCCCGAACCCTTGACAGTCGCGGCGGCCCGCCGTTATTCCCGTGGCCCCGTATGGATGCGGTGCTCGACCAACCCGTGCTCGTGCTCAACCGACTGTGGCAGGCGGTGAACATCATCGGGGCTCGGCGTGCCTTCGGATTGCTCGCCCGCGGTCATGCGCAAGTGGTGCACCATTGCGACGATGACTTCCGCACCTTCTCGATGTTGGACTGGATCCATTTCTCGACGCATAACCCGCCGCTGGCGGAACTCGAGACCGTCCACACGCCGACGCGAGTCATCCGGTTGCCGCGGGTGATCCTGCTGACCTTCTTCGACAAGCTGCCCTGCAAGGAACTGAAGCTGACCCGCAACAATGTCTTCGAGCGCGACAAGGCGACCTGCCAGTACTGTGCGCGCGTGCTTCCCCGGGAGCAGCTCAACCTCGATCATGTGATTCCGCGCGACTACGGCGGGAAGACGACGTGGGAGAACATCGTGTGCTCGTGCATCAAGTGCAACACGCGCAAGGCCAACCGGCTGCCGCACGAGGCGGGCATGCGCCTGATTCGGAAGCCCTCGCGGCCGAAGTGGCGGCCCGTCATCTCGCTCGTGCTCGGCAACCAGAATCACGAGCATTGGAAGGACTTCCTCGACGTCGCCTACTGGAACGTCGAACTCGAGGAGTGAGGTAGGGTGGTACGCGGTCGGGCTGGCCGCGGCACGACACGGCCCCTGGGGCAGTATCTGGGGGCGGCCCGGCTGCTTCCGCAAAACCTTGGGTTGCGGCCGGTGGCGCCGGTCTTCACCGTGGCCCCATGCTTGCAACTCTCGTCATGACAGTGATCGGCGCCGATCGCCCCGGGCTGGTCCAATTGGTCGCCGCCCGGGTCGCCGATCATGGTGGAAACTGGCTTGAGAGCCGCATGTGCCACCTGGGCGGGCAGTTTGCCGGCATCCTGCGGGTGGAGGTGGCGCAGGCGCGGCGCGATGAGCTCGTCAATGCCCTCCGCACCCTCGAAGTCGACGGTCTCCGCATCATCATGCACGCAGACGGCGGGGCGGCCGCCGGGGGGGGCGCAAACGGCGGATCGCTGGTCGCGGTCGAGTTGGTCGGGCACGACCGGCCCGGGATCCTGCGCAGCGTCTCGGGCGTGTTTGCGCGGCACGGCATCAACGTCGAGGAACTCTCGTCGGAACGGGTGAGTGCTCCGATGGGAGGTGGCACGCTGTTCCAGGCCCGGGCGACCGTGCTGGTCCCAGCGTCCGTAAAGCTGGCCGACGTGCGGGGCGACCTTGAGCGGATTGCCGCCGACCTGATGGTGGATCTCAAGCTGCAGCCGGTGACCGGCTGAACCCGCGCGGCGCCGGCCGGCGGCCGGTTGCTGCGTTTTCCCGCCGCCCCGCCGGCGCGCCGACCTTGGCAAATCGCGGCGCCCAACTAACTTCTCCCTGATGTTTGTCGACGAATGCACAGTTAAACTCGCTGCCGGTGACGGCGGCCGCGGCTGCGTGAGCTTCCGGCGTGAAAAATACGAACCGTGGGGTGGCCCCAACGGTGGCGATGGCGGCCGCGGGGGGGACGTGATTCTCATCGGCGACGTGAACACCAACAACCTCGTCGACTACAAGTTCCAGCCGCACTGGTCGGCGGAGCGCGGCGAGCACGGGCAGGGATCGGATTGCACCGGTCGCGATGGCCGGCACTGCGAACTGAAGATGCCGCTCGGCACGGTGGTCATCGATCTTGCGACAGAGAAGCCGGTGGCGGAGGTGGTCGCGGACGGGCAACGCCTCGTGCTGTGCAAGGGCGGCAATGGGGGCTGGGGCAACCGCCATTTCAAGACTTCGACCAACCGGGCTCCGCGCCGGGCCAACGCGGGCCAGCCGGGCGAAGCGGGCACCTACCGCCTCGTGCTCAAGAGCATCGCTGACATCGGCCTCGTGGGCTTTCCCAACGCGGGCAAGTCGTCGCTCACCGGGCGCCTCACCCAGGCCCGCCCGAAGACCGCCGCCTATCCGTTCACGACGCTTCATCCGCAGATCGGGGTCATCGAGTATCCCGACGAAGTGAAGGGGGGCCGGCGCCTCCTCCTGGCCGATGTACCGGGCTTGATCGAGGGCGCCCACGAAAACCGCGGGTTGGGCCACCGCTTCCTGCGCCACATCGAGCGCTGCGCGCTCCTGGTCTACCTCATCGACATGGCCGGCACCGATGCGCGCGACCCCCGGGAGGACTACCGCCACCTCCAGCGGGAATTGAAGCTCTACGATCCCGCCCTGCTGGCCAAGCCGCGCCTGGTGGTCGCCAACAAGATGGACTTGCCGGAGTCGGCCGGCTGGCTGGCGAAGTTCCGCCGGCGGTACCGGACCGTGGACGTGCTCGAAATCTCCTGCGCCACCGGCGCCGGCCTCGACCGACTGAAAAAGGAATTGTCAAAACGCGTGGCGCGCTTCCGGGCCGCGGAAAAAGCGTCGCAAGGCCCGACGGCCTGAGTCAGCTTCCCCGACCCATGTCGAAAGAACACCGCCCCCTGCTGATGCGCGCCAACCGGATGTTGGGCGTCCAGTTGGTCGAGCACAATCTGGTCAAGATTGAGGATCTCGAGGCGGCCAACGAGAAGCTGATCGAACTGGTGGCCGGCGAGCAGCCGCGCCAGAGCACCATTCTTGGCATCCTCGCGTACGACATGAAGGTGCTGAAGGAGGACGACGTCCTGCACCACATCGTGGAGTCGGAGGGCGTCGGCCTGGTGGATCTGCGCGACTACGAAGTGCCGGACGAACTCAAGAAGGATCTCGACGTCGGCGCCTGTTGGGCCACCTGGTCGGTGCCCTTCGATCGCGAGGAGGACTTCACCTTCATCGCCACGGCCTACTACCTCAGCCCGGCCGTGCGGATGCACTGGGAAAAACTGCTCGGCACCCCCGTGCTTTGGTTCGGCGCCACCCTCGAGGGCATTGCCGGCTACCTGGAGAAGTACGTGATCGCTCATGCCGGCGCCGCCCCGTTGGTCGCCGCGGGTGCGCCGCCGGCTGGCGCTCCGGCCACCCCGGCTACGAAATAACCGTCTCGCCTCCGACCTTCCGCCATGCCCCTGGGCAAGATCCAACTCCAGATCGTTTCCAAGCTGGTCGAGATGGGCCGCCTCGACGAAGAGAAGCAGAAGGCGCTGAAGGAACGGCCCGAGGACCTCAGCGGCGACGCCCTCGACAAGCTCCTGCAGGAGGAATTCAAGATCAGCGCCTTCCAGTGCCTGGTCGCGAAGGCGCGGGCGCTCAACCTTTCGCCGTACAACGTCGCCCACTACCGCGTGACGCCGCAGACGTTCGAGCGCATCCCGCAGGACTTCTGCCAGGAGAACCTCGTGCTGCCGGTCGGCCAGGTCGGCGAGATGCTCCTGGTGGCGTTCGCCAACCCCTTCGAGGTCACCCTCCCGACCAAGATCCAGGAGATGACCGGCAAGCCGGTCGTGCGGCTGCTGGCGCGCGAGAAGGACATCAAGGACAAGTTCTCCAAGGGTCACGACAAGGCGGCCGGGTTCGACGACGTCGTGATGCAGATCGGCGCCGAATACGGCGAGGGCGCGACCGAGGGCGAGATCCGCGAGGAGGATGTCAACGAGGAGTCCGGGCCGATCATCCAGCTCGGCAACCGCATCATCGAGGATGCCTATTTCTCCGGCACGAGCGACATCCACATCGAGCCGCAGGAAAAGGAGGTCATCGTCCGCTACCGGATCGACGGCATCTGCCACGAGAAGCTGCGGCTGCCGAAGAAGGTCGGGCCGGCGCTGGTCGCGCGCCTGAAGATCATGTGCAACCTCGACATCTCCGAGCGCCGGTTGCCGCAGGACGGACGCATCGTCTTCAAGCAATATACCAAGAAGAACCTCGACCTCGACCTGCGCGTGTCGACCGCGCCGCTGAATCACGGCGAAGGCGTGGTGATGCGTATCCTCGACAAGCAGAAGACCACGCTGCCGCTGCCGGCGCTGGGTTTCTCCGAGGAGAACCTCGCCAAGTACCGCGAGTGCATCCGCCAGCCCTACGGGATGATTCTCCACTGCGGTCCCACTGGCTCGGGCAAGTCGATGACGCTCTATTCGGCGCTCAACGAGATCAACACCCCCGACATCGTCATCCGCACCGCGGAGGATCCGATCGAGTACACGCTGCCCGGCCTGAATCAGATGCAGATGCATCGGCAGATCGGGCTGACGTTCGCGAGTGCGCTGCGGGCGTTCCTCCGGCAGGACCCGGACATCATCCTCGTCGGCGAAATCCGCGACAAGGAAACCGCCGGCATCGCCGTGGAGGCCGCGCTCACGGGCCATCTCCTCATTTCCACCCTGCACACCAACGACGCTCCGACCACGGTGTCGCGGCTCACCGAGATGGGAATCGAGCCGTTCATGGTGTCGTCCTCGCTCCTTTGCGTGTGCGCCCAGCGCCTGATGCGCCGCGTCTGCAAGACCTGCCGCACCGCCTACACCCCGGAGGGACGGGAGAAGGAGATCATCGAGCGGGCGGTTGGCTGGAGCGGGCAGATCTTCAAGGCCAACCCGAAGGGCTGCCCGAAGTGCGGAGGCAGCGGCTACAAGGGCCGCGTGGGCATCCACGAGTTGATGGTGTCGAACGAGGAACTGGTGGCCGCGATCAACAAGGAACTCGAGGCGGCGGAGATTAAGAAGATCGCGATGCGGAACGGCATGAAGACGCTGCACCAGGACTCCCTCCTCAAGGTCAAGGAAGGCCTCACGACCATCGAGGAAGCCCTGGCGAACGTGCCGCCCGACATGTGAGGCGCGGGGCGGCCGGGTTCCTGGCCGCAGGGAGGACGGCGCAATCCTGGGTCGATCTGTGGATGCGACGGCGCCGGGTCCAGGGCGGGACGTGGCAAGCCTCCCGACGCTGTTCCTCCTCCCAGCGCGGCATTGACGCCCCGGCGTTTGGCCATTCGTTTGAGCCGGGGCGCCAAACACCCGCCCCGCTGCGAATGAAGCGACACGGGAATTCCACCACCACGCGGCGCGGGGCGTGCCGTCCCTCCTTGCTCGGGCTGGGCCTGATTCTGGCCGCGACCTTGGGAGGATGTGGCAAGAGCCAGGTCTCCGAGCACCATCGAAAGCAGGCCCAGCACCACGCGGCGGAGGCCGGTTTTGCCGTCAACCTGCGGGACTGGGCGCGCGCCGAGAGCCTCTATGCGCAGGCCGCCCAACTCGTCCCGGACAATGGCGGCTACTGGACCAGTCTCGGTTCAATGCGGATGCGGCTGGGCAACAAGAGTGGTGCCAAGGACGCGTACCAGCGGGCCTTGAAGGTGCATGAACGCGAGGCCGGAACCGAGGCGTTCAAGGATGATCCCGGACCGTGGTTGAACCAGGTTTACCTCCTCGCGCTCCTCGGCCAGGCGGGCGAGGCCCGGACCGTGCTGGAAAAGGCGGCGAAGAAATTTCCGAAGGATCGCGAGGTCCGGAGTTTCATCGAACAGAAGCAACTCGACCGGATGCTGGCGGATCCGGCCTTCAAGCAGATCGCTTTGTAGCCTGCGCCGCTTCAACTGTAGCCGCGCCGGAGCGAAGCGAAAGCGGGGCTGCGTGCGGCCCGGTGGCCGCAGCACTCGCGTGCGAAGGTGGCATTTCGACGGAAGCCGCTTCCGCCGGTCTTTCTCCTCGCGTGATCGGTGGACCGCGTCCGCGGAAAAAATCGTCGCGCCGCCCGTCGGGGCGATCGAGAGTGCCATTCTCTCATGACTCCCGAAGAGTTTCGCCGGCACGGTCACCGCTTGGTGGACATGATCGCCGATTATCGCGCGGAGGTGGCACAACGTCCCGTGCGGCCACCGGTGGCGCCCGGGGACGTGCGCGCCCGCTTGCCCGCGGCGCCGCCGTCGCAACCCGAGGACTTTGAGCAGGTGCACCGGGACCTGCGCGAGTGGGTGCTGCCGGCGCTGACGCATTGGCAGCACCCGGCGTTCTTCGGCTATTTCCCGGCCAACGCGGAGCTGTCATCCGTTCTGGGGGACTACGTGAGCACGGGCTTGGGCGTGATGGGCCTGTCCTGGCAATCGAGCCCGGCGCTGACGGAAATTGAGGAAGTAATGACGGATTGGATGCGCCAGATGGTGGGATTGTCCTCCGCCTGGAGCGGGGTCATCCAGGACACCGCGTCCACGTCGACCCTGGTGGCCCTGTTGTGCGCCCGGGAGCGTGCGTCGGACTTTGCGCTGGCGCGTGGCGGTCTGCAGGGCGGATCGGCCCCGCTGGTGGTGTACCACTCGGTGCATGCGCACAGCTCCGTCGAAAAGGCGGCGCTGCTCGCGGGATTTGGCCGGGACAACCTGCGTCCGATCCCAGTGGACGGGGCGCACGCCCTGCGCCCGGAGGCGCTGGCCGCGGCGCTGGCGGAGGATCGCCGGACAGGGCGGGTGCCGTGTGCGGTGGTGGCGACCACCGGTACGACCGCGACCACGGCCGTGGACCCGATTCGGGCCGTGGCCGCGGTGGCGCGGCGGGAGGGAATGTGGTTGCACGTCGACTCGGCGATGGCGGGGTCCGCGATGATCCTGCCGGAGAAGCGGACCCTGTGGGAAGGCATCGAGGAGGCCGATTCCGTCGTGCTCAACCCGCACAAGTGGCTCGGAGCGGTGTTCGACTGCTCCCTCTATTACGTGCGCGATCCGCGGCACCTGGTCCGGGTGATGAGCACCAACCCCAGTTACCTGCAGAGCGGGGTCGATGCCCAGGTGAAGAACTACCGCGACTGGGGCATCCCGCTCGGGCGGCGCTTCCGGGCGTTGAAGCTCTGGTTCCTCCTCCGCGAACAGGGAGTCGAGGGTCTGCAGGCGAGGTTGCGCCGCGATCTTGCCAACGCCCAGTGGCTGCTGGAGCAGGTGCGCGCGGCGGAGGGGACGGGGTGGCGGGTGCTGGCGCCCGTGCCGCTGCAGACGTTGTGTGTCCGGCACGAGCCGGCCGGGCTCGCGGGCGAGGCGCTCGACCGGCACACGCTCGCTTGGGTCGAGCGCATCAACGCGTCGGGCCGGGCCTACCTCACGGCCGCACAGCTGGAAGGGCGCTGGATGGTGCGCGTCTCCATCGGTGGTCTCCAGACGGAGCGGTCGCACGTGGCCGCCCTTTGGTTGATGATGCAAGAAGAGGCGCAGGGCGCGGTTCAGACATAGACTCCGCCGCCCAGGAGTCGCTCGCCCGCATAGAACGCAATCACCTGCCCGCTCGCGAGTCCGCGTTGCGGCTGTTCGAATCGCACCAGCGCGGTGCCGCCTCCGGCTTCGGGATGGAAATCCACCGGCACGCGCGGATCCCGGTACCGCACCCTGGCTTCCAGTCGGCCCGCGCCGGCGAGGGGATGGCCAATCCAGCTCAGGGAGTGCACCCGCACCTCGCTCTGGAAAAGCCCCGGTGCGTCCGGCTGATCAAAGGCAACGAGCAGCGCGCGATCCACGGCCCGTTTTCCGACCACCACATAGGCCTGGTGGTCCGTGTTGGACGGAATCCGGATGCCCTTGCGCTGGCCCAGCGTGAAGAAGTGCAGCCCGCGGTGGGTGCCCAGCACCCTCCCGTCGGTCGCCCGGAGGATGGGCCCCGGTGCATCCGGCACGTACGCCCGCAGGAAGTCGGCCATCTTCACTTCGCCGATGAAGCAGATGCCCTGGCTGTCCTTCTTGTCGGCTGTCGGCAGGCCGGCGTCACGGGCCAGGGCGCGGAGTTCCGGCTTGGCCAGATGGCCGATTGGAAACCGGGCCGCCGCCAGCTGTTCCTGGGACAAGAGCGCCAGGAAGTAGGACTGGTCCTTGTTCTTGTCCGCACCCTCGAGCAGAGCGTACTCCGCGCCACCCGCCCCCGCAACCGTGTCACCCAACAAGTGACACGGGCTGGTTGGAGGGGAGGAGGGCGGGGAGGGGGCGGCGGTGGGGCTGGCCGGGCTTGGGAGCTCGAGGCGGCGGGCGTAGTGGCCGGTCGCCACTGCCGCAAAGCCATGGTCCCGGGCCCAGGCCCGGAAGACCCCAAACTTGATTTCCCGATTGCACATGATGTCGGGATTGGGCGTCAGTCCGCGGGCGTAGCCCTCCAGCAGGTAGTCGACCACCCGCGCACGGTAGTCGCGCATCAGATTGACGACCTGGAAGTCGATTCCGAGATGGTCCGCGACGGCGCGGGCATCGGCGATGTCCTGCTGCCAGGGGCAGTCACCGACGATCTGGTCCTCGTTGATCCAGTTCTTCATGTAGGCGCCGACGACAGTGTGACCGGCGCGCTGCAGAAGGAGGGCGGCGACCGAGCTGTCGACGCCGCCGGACATCGCGACGAGGATTTTTTCCGGCGCCTCGGCCATGGCGGTCAACGGGGGGCGAGGATGCGCGCTTTCACGTCGGGCGGAAGCCGGGCCTGTTCCAGCCACAGTGCGGCGGCCCGCGGATCCTGCGCGCGCCACGCGGCCAGCGCGCCGGCCAGGGCGTTGCTGCGCACCGGCTCGCCGTCGAGGGATTCGGCCCAACGGACCGCGTCGCGCGGGGCGCGCTGGGCCCACGCGGAGGCGATGGTGGCGAATGCGGCATCTCGGGCGGTGGGGCTGGCGAGCGCCTCGGCCCAGAGGATGGCCTCCTCCGGCTTGGCGGCGAGGTAGAGGGCGAACTGGCCCGCGATGTAGTCGAGGGCGCCCCCGGGCGGCAGATCGTGGACGTAGCGGGCAGCCGCGAGCGTGTCTTTCTGTGCCCACACCGACAGCACGGCATTGAGTGCCAGCCATTGGTTGAACTCGATCGGCAGGCGGCGCGCCCAGGCAAGAGCAGCGGGGACATCGCGCAGCGCAAGGGCGCGGGCGACCTCGCTGGTGGCGAGTGTCTGCACATCTCCCGGCGGGAGCGTGCCGAGCAGTTCGGAGGCGCGCCGGGGATCCCCGGCGGAAAGGACCTGGAAGGCCAACTGCAGCACGCGTTCGCCGGGCGGGCCGGGCAGTTCCGTGGCCGTCTCGGCGATGGCCCGCACCGGGTCGCGTGCGGCGAGTTCGCGCAGGACGGACTCCAGGGCCGCCGTGCGATCGCTCCCCGCGGGGAGTTGCCGGGCCCAGTCCAAGGCCGCGGCCGCATCCTGCCGCGCCCAGGCGTCGGTGAGGGCACGGATCGATGCCTCGCGGGTCTCGCCGGGTGGCACGCGTTGGAGACGTTCGCGGGCTCGGACGACATCCGTGCGCGCGAACCGATCAAACAACATGGCAAAGAGGTGGCGGTCGTCCGGCTGGGTGGCGAGGTTGAGGGCCAGGTCCAGGGCCTCCTCGGAGTCGCGCCGCGCCAGCAAGTCGAGCGTCAGGAGCAGTGCTTGGGAGAACAACGGGCCGCGCGTCATCTGGCGGAGATACGCGAGGGCGGCGGGAAGATCGCGATTCAGGAGGGTGGCGAACTTCGGGAGAAACTCCTGCATCCGCTTCTGCGGTTCGACGACGGCGGCTGCCGCATCGAGTTCGGGCTGGCCGGACGGTGCCGCGGCGGGAGGTGGGACGGCGGCGGTGGGCGCTCCGGGCCGGACCGACGCTGGGGTTGCCGCTGCCGGTGCGGCCGGGCGGTGGGCGGGGGAAACCTCTGGCGTGGACGCGCGCCACCACAGGAGCGCCAGGCCCGCGGCAGCGGCGACACCCAGCAGGGGCCAGAGAGCTTTGAACCCGGCAGGAAGAATCACGCCTCCATGCATGAGGCACGGTGGCGGAGTCGACAAGGCGTGGATTGCCGGGCGGGGCGGATTTGCGGAAAAGTGCGGTCGGCCTGCGGCAGCAAGAACCTGCGCTCGACGGCGACCGGCATGATAATTCCCGCTTGTGGCGAAAGCGGTCCGGGAGATGCTGGACCCTCTGCCAACGCATGTCGCATCCGCATCGCATCGTTCGGGCCTGGCTGGAGTCGGTCAGTTCCGGGATCATTGAGCTTGATCGGGACTGGGCACGGCGCCACCCGCCGCGTTTCACGCTGGGCGTGCATTGTCCGACGCCTGGCGGGCTGGCTCCCGCTCCGGCGGTGGTGGTCGGCCGGCTGTTCGGCTACTCCTTCGACGAGGCGGGGACGGTGACCTTTGTGCTGCCGGAGGAGGAAGGCGGCGGCGTCGACGTGGAGTCCGACCGGCTGTACGTGGGGGGGGATTTCAACGGCTGGCAGGCCGCGGTCGGGCACCCCGAATGGGAGCTGCGGCCGATGGAGTGGGAGGGGGAACGCGTGTTCGTCTGGCAGGGAGATGCCTCCCGCCTGCGCGTGGAATCCGCCCCGCGGTTCAAGTTTGTCACCGGCGAACATCACTGGCTCACGCCACCTTCAGGGGCGCCGAACGGCGTGCGGGACGAGTCGGGTCACTTCAACCGCCGGCTCGATCCGGCGCGGACGGGCCGGCACCTCTGGCGGTTCGCCATCGGTGAAACACTCAATCTCGCCGAACCCTGGTCCGTGAGTTGGGCGGAAGGCTCGGAGGCCCCCGTGCCGCTGGTGCCGGGAGGGTTTTTTCACCGGCTGAAGACCGACTTGCCCCTCGGGGCCATCGTCCGTGGGGACCAAACGGTGTTTCGCCTCTTTGCCCCGCGTGCTCGCAATGTGTTGCTGCACGTGGCCCGGGGAATCGGTGAAGTCGGGGCACCTTTGGTGTTCGCCCTGACGCGGCGGCTCGATGCGGATGGGGCGGCCGGCGTGTGGGAAATCGTCCTCGATCGGAGCCTCCATGGCTGGTGTTACTGGTACACGATCGATGGTGCGTTTGCGGGGTTTGATTCGTCGCAACGGGTGCTCGACCCGTATGCGCGGGCGACCGTGGGACGAGAAGGGCCGGGTCTGGTGCTGGATGAGGCCTGGATAGGCCAGGGCGATCGGTCCTTCTCCACACCCGCGTGGCAGGACCTCGTGATCGCTGAGACCCATGTGCGGGATCTCACGCAGCATGCCCCCGTCAAGACGACGGTCGACGAGCGCCGCGGCTTTGCCGGGTTGCGCCGGTGGGTGGAAAGCGACGACTTCTACCTCCACCGGCTGGGGGTCAACTGCGTCGAACTGCAGCCCGTGCAGGAGTTCGATAACGCCACCGTGGAGGAGTACCACTGGGGCTACATGCCGACGAACTACTTCGCGCCCGAGAGTTCCTATGCGCTCGCGCCGGAGAGCGCCTCCGGGGTCAGGGAAATGCAGGAGTTGGTGGCGGCCTTTCATCGGCGCGGGATGGCGGTCGTGCTCGACGTCGTGTACAATCATGTGGGCGTACCGTCGCACCTCGAGCGGATCGACCGCCTGTACTACTTCGAGCAGGACTCCACCGGCGCGCTGACCAACTGGAGCGGATGCGGGAACGACCTGCGCGCGCGTTCGGCGATGGCCCGCCGTCTCATCATCGACAGTTGCACCCACCTGATCGAGGCCTACGGCGTTGATGGGTTCCGTTTCGACCTCGCGGAACTGCTGGGGGTGGAAGTGCTGCGCGAGATCGAGACGGCCCTGAAGCGGGTGAAGCCCGATGTGATCCTGATTGCCGAACCGTGGAGTTTCCGTGGCCACATCGCCGGGGCCCTGCGCGACACGGGATGGGCGTCGTGGAACGACGGGTTTCGGGATTTCGTGCGGGAATACGTGCGGGGCAACGGCGATGCCGCCCGGATGGAGTACTTCCTGCGCGGTTCCCCGTGGTACTTCGCGAAGTGGCCCGCGCAGACCGTCAATTACACCGAGTCCCACGACGATCGCACGTGGATCGATGCGGTCACCGAGCGTGCGGACGGGAACGGCTTCCACCCGACCGAGCACGACCGGCGGCGGACGCACCTCATGGCGGCCCTGCTGTTCATGTCGGTCGGCATCCCGATGATTTCCGCCGGGCAGGATTTCCTCCGTTCGAAGCACGGCGTGAACAACACCTACCAGAGGGGCGACCTCAACGCTCTGGATTACCGCAGGTTATACCGATACCTGGGCACGCACGCGTACTTTTCGGACTGGATTGCCTTTCGCCGGGGTGATTTGGGCCGCCTCCTGCGCCACTGGCAGCGGCCCAGTGAACGGTTCTTCCGGTTCTTCCACGCGCCTGGTGGTCCGGCGTTGGCGGTGCTCTTGAATGCCGACTTCTCCCAGGGACCCTCCCGACTCCTGTTTGCGATCAACCCCACCCTGAACGAGTTCACGATCAGCCTGGATACCGCGACGGTGGGGGATCGTCCCCGGCAGTGGCACATGCTGGCCGACCAGGACCGGTTCTATATTGGAGACGCCCACGGGGGACGCCGGCCGGTGGAGCAACAGCTCTGGCTGCCGCCGTTGTCGTGCGCCCTCTGGGCTTCGCGTGGGTAGGGGGGGCAGGTGGGGGTGATGGCTGGCGGATATGGCCCTGCCCGCTTCCTCGGGGCGACATCGAGGGGCGGGTGTTAGGGTGTTTTTTGGCAAGCCGTGCGCCGTTAATGGCAAGAATTTAGTCCCCAAAACCCTTGCATCCATCCGCGCTGGATCGTTCAGTGGACGGTCCGCGTTCGCGCGGCTTCAACTCGAATCAGCAATCCAACACTGAACCAATCGGAGTCTCATCATGGCTGTTAAAGTCGCTATCAATGGTTTCGGCCGCATCGGTCGCCTCGTCTTCCGCGCCCTCGTCGAGCAGGGGTTGCTCGGTGAGACCCTCGATGTCGTCGCGGTGGGCGATATCGTTCCGGCGGACAATCTTGCCTATTTGCTGAAGTACGACTCCACCCAGGGTCGCTTCAATGGCACCGTGGGTTCGAAGAAGTCCGCGCCCGAGAAGGCGGAGGACGACGTGCTCATCGTCAACGGCAAGGAGATCCTTGTCGTCAGCGCCAAGACTCCCGCGGAACTGCCGTGGGCCAAGCTCGGGGTCCAGGTCGTGATCGAGTCGACCGGCCTCTTCACCGATGCCGAGAAGGCCAAGGGCCACCTCGCCGCCGGCGCCAAGAAGGTCATCATCTCCGCCCCCGCCAAGGGAGAGGACATCACGGTCGTGATGGGCGTGAATGACGAGAAGCTGGACCTCTCGAAGCACCACATCATCTCCAACGCCTCCTGCACGACGAACTGCCTCGCCCCCGTCGTCCACGTGCTCCTGAAGGAAGGCTTCGGCGTCGAGGAAGGCCTGATGACGACCATCCACGCCTACACCGCGACCCAGAAGACGGTCGACGGTCCCTCCAAGAAGGACTGGAAGGGTGGCCGCACTGCGGCGCAGAATATCATCCCGTCCTCGACCGGCGCCGCCAAGGCCACCGCCCTCGTGCTGCCGGAGGTCAAGGGCAAGCTCACCGGCATGGCGATGCGGGTGCCGGTGCCGACGGTCTCAGTCGTCGACCTCACCGTCCGCACGACCAAGGAGACCTCCTACAAGGCCATCTGCGAGGCGATGAAGAAGGCCAGCGAGACCTACCTGAAGGGCATCCTCGAGTACACCTCGGACGAGGTCGTTTCGACGGACTTCATCCACTGCAAGGCCTCGTCGATCTTCGACGCCGGATCGGGCGTGGAGCTGAACCCGAAGTTCTTCAAGCTCATCTCCTGGTACGACAACGAGTGGGGTTATTCCAACCGCGTCGTCGAGCTGACCAAGCGCATCGCAGCCAAGGTCTGATCGAAGCGCCCAAGTTCCGCCCACGGAACCCTCGGACCACACGGAAATGCAACTTCCTTCCGTGTTTTCCGCGGGCCCCCGTGGGCCTCTTATTTTTGGAGGTTTGATCCATGGCTAAATTCAAAAGCATTCGCGAACTGAAGCTCGCCGGGAAACGCGTCCTGATGCGCGTGGACTTCAACGTCCCGCAGGACAAGGCGACCGGCGCCATCACCAACAACCAGCGCATCGTGGCGGCCCTGCCGACCATCAAGCACGCGCTCGATCAAGGAGCCTCGGTGGTCCTGATGTCGCATCTGGGACGTCCGGATGGCCAGAAGATTGCCAAGTTCTCCCTGAAGCCCGTGGCGGTGGAGCTGGAGAAGCTCCTCGGCCGTCCGGTCAAGTTCCTCGACGACTGTGTCGGGCCCGCGGTCGAGGCGGCCTGCGCGCCGGGGACCCTGAAGGCCGGCGACGTGGTTCTGCTCGAGAACCTGCGCTTCCACATCGAGGAGGAGGGCAAGGTCAAGGTGAAGAACCCCGACGGCACCGAGACCAAGCTCAAGGCCGATCCCGCCAAGGAGGCGGCCTTCCGGGCCAGCCTCTCGAAGCTCGGCGACGTCTTCGTCAATGACGCCTTCGGCACGGCGCACCGCGCGCATTCGTCGATGGTCGGCGTGGCGCTCCAGGACAAGGCGGCCGGCTTCCTGATGGAGGCCGAACTCAAGGCCTTCGCCGCCGTGCTCGAGACTCCCCAGCGGCCCCTGCTCGCCATCCTCGGCGGCGCGAAGATCGCGGACAAGATTCCGCTGATTAACAACCTCCTCGAAAAGGCCAACGAGATCATCATCGGTGGCGGCATGGCCTTCACCTTCAAGAAGGAACTCGAAGGCATGGAAATCGGCGCGAGTCTCTACGATCCGGAGGGCGCCAAGATCGCCAAGGATCTTTTCGCGAAAGCGGCGGCCAAGGGCGTGAAGATCACGCTGCCGGTCGATTTCGTCGTGGCGGACAAGTTCGACGCCAACGCCACCACGCAAGTCGTGAGCGACCGGCAGGGCGTGCCGGCCGGCTGGATGGGGCTGGATGGAGGGCCGAAGTCGATCGAGCTCTTCGAGCAGGTGATCGGCCGCTCCCGCACCATCGTGTGGAACGGGCCCTCCGGCGTGTTCGAGTTCGACAAGTTCGCCGGCTCGACCAAGGCGATGGCGGCGGCGATTGCCAAGGCGACGGCCTCCGGGGCCGTCACCGTTGTCGGCGGCGGCGACACCGCCACGGCGGCGAAGAAGTTCAAGGTGGCCGACAAGGTCACCCATTGCTCCACCGGCGGCGGCGCCAGCCTCGAGTTCCTCGAGGGCAAGGTGCTCCCCGGCGTGGCGTTCCTCGAAACCTGAACCCGGCGCACGGTTTCCCGGGGTGGCAGCGCAGGCACGACGCCTGCTGCGCCCCGGGAAACCATGCCACCCAATCCCCTTTTCCTTATGACCACCCGCAAGAAGATCATCGCCGGCAACTGGAAGATGAACAAGACGTCCGCCGAGGGCGTGACGCTCGCCCAAGACGTCGTCGCCGCCGTCGGCAAGCAGTCCGATGTCGAAGTCATCGTGTGCCCGCCGTTCACGGCCATCGAGGCTGTGGGCAAGGCGCTCGAAGGCTCCAATGTGAAGCTGGGCGCGCAGAACATGCACCACGAGGCCAGCGGCGCCTTCACGGGCGAAGTTTCGGCCCCGATGCTCCGGGCGATCTTCGCGACGCACGTGATCCTCGGCCACAGCGAACGTCGCACCTATTTCGGTGAGACCGACGCGAGCGTGAACAAGAAGCTGCTCGCGGCGCTGAAGAACCAGCTCAAGCCGATCTTCTGCATCGGCGAGACCCTGGCCGAACGCGAGGCCGGCTCGACGCTCAAGGTCGTGCAGACCCAGGTGGAGAAGGGCCTTGAGGGCGTGAGCAAGGAGCAGGCGCCGACGGTGGTCGTGGCCTACGAACCCGTCTGGGCGATCGGCACGGGCAAGGTCGCCACGACCGAGCAGGCCCAGGAGGTGCATGCCTTCATCCGCGGCCTGCTGGTGAAGCTCTTCGGCGACGCGGCCGCGCAGAAGGTGCGCATCCTCTACGGCGGATCGATGAAGCCCTCGAACGCCCCCGAACTGCTCGCCCAAAAGGACATCGATGGCGGCTTGATCGGTGGCGCGGCTCTCGAAGCCCGCTCGTTCGTCGAGTTGGTGACCGCGGCCGCCGCGGTCAAATAAGGGACGGCGATCCGCGGGCGGAAAGCCCGCGGATCCCCGGTGGTTTCCGGCGCCACACCCCCGGTGCAACTGGGGGTGGGCACGGTCCGCCGGCCAGGGCATAGACTTCCGCCGAAGCCTGGAAAAAAATCCTTGCCGTTGGCCGGACGAGTCGCGACGTTCCGCCCTCCGCGTTTGGTAGGATACTCAAGTGGCCAACGAGGGCAGACTGTAAATCTGCTGGGCTCCGCCCTACACTGGTTCGAATCCAGTTCCTACCACCATTTTCTCGCCGGAGCAGGGAGGACAAACCAGGATCTACACCAAAGGGATCTACGGATCTACACCAAAGTTTGGGGGCAGCCGATTTTTGATGGTTGGTTGTTGGGCTAAACTAGCCGCACTGAGCGATGACGCGGAGGCGGTAGTTGTTAAAGTTTCTGAAGCCGTAGGCGCGGCGTTGGATTAGTTTCATCTT
>JACRQG010000008.1:0-461212 GCA_016222805.1 Verrucomicrobiota bacterium
GCCGCCACGCGTCGCCGACTGCGAAGCGAGGGCAAACGCCGGGATCCCGAGACTGATCGGGATATTGGCGTCGGTGCTGCCGGTGTTCCAGACCGGCACCTTGCCAAACGCCTTCATCGTCGCCGTGACCTGCCGCAGTTCCAGGGTGTCCGGCGCCGTCACCCCCGAGGGGCGGTCACCCATCAATTTCGACTCGACCGACACCCGGCCAAACGTCGTCGCCCGCGTCGCGTTCTCCTCCGCCACCGCATCGGCGACGAGGCGCAAAAAACTCGCCTCCACCTTCCGGAGTTCCTCCGGGGACACGGACCGCAGATCCACCTCCATGGCGACCTCGTGCGGAATCGAATTCACCGACGTGCCCCCGCTGATGACCCCGACATTGTAGGACACCTTGGGGTGGCGGGGCACCGTCAACCGGCCGAGCGCGGCGATCGCGTTGCCCATCGCAAAGGCCGGGCTGACCTGCCCAAACGCGCCCCAACTGTGCCCGCCCGGCCCCTTGAAGGTCACCCGGTACCGCCGGCTGCCGAGGGCCCCGTTGGTCACGAGGTCGTTGTTGCCCCCGTCGATCGAGATGAAGCGCCGGATGCGATCCTTCCACGGACTGCGGGTGAACAGGTACCGCACGCCGCGCAGGTCTCCCGGGCCTTCCTCGCCCACGTTGCCGATGAAGAGGATGTCGCCCGGAGTCTCGACCCCCGCCCCTCGCATCGCGCGAATGGCCGCGAGCAGAAACGCCAGTCCGCGCGTGTCGTCGCCGATGCCCGGGGCCATCAGGCGCGTGCCGTCCCGCTTCACCTTTACGTCCGTGCCCTCGGGAAACACCGTGTCGAGATGCGCCGCGACCGCGAGCAACGGCGCCGATCCTCCCGGACGTCCGCGCCAAAGACCGAGCACATTGCCCTCCGCATCGGTCGTCACGTCCGCCAGCCCGACCTCCCGCAGGAGCCGGGCGTAGGCGGCGGCGCGTTGCTCCTCCTTGAACGGGGGCGCCGGAATCTCGGTCAGGTGGATGAGGTCCTGCTCGAACCGCCCGAAGTCCCGGGCGAAACCCGCCACCGCCGCCCGGAAGGCCGGCGACGCCACCAGGCGCTGGGCCCGGATCTCCTCGGCCGGGAGTCCGCTCTCCTCCGCGGCCTGGAGCAGGCCCAGGAGACTCGCAGCGCCCAGCCAGAGGCCTTTCGTGAGGGTACGACGAAAACGCATCGCGCGATGAGCGGGAAATCACCCGCGCACGTCAATCACCGCCTGCGGCGCCACTGGCTAGCCGAACATCAGCCGGCAGATCACCACCGAGGCCACCACGCCCGCGAGGTCCGCGATCAGGCCGGCCGCCACGGCGTGGCGCGTCCGCCGCACGGCCACCGCTCCGAAATACACCGCGATGACATAGAAGGTCGTCTCCGTGCTGCCGAAGATGGTTCCGGCCATCCGGGTGACGAGGTCGTCCGGCCCGAGGCGCTGCACGATTTCGACGAACAAGCCCGTGGTCGCGCTCCCGCTCAGCGGCCGCACCAGCACCATCGGCAGGAGATCCGGCGGAAACCCGAGTGGCGTGAGCAGCGGCGCGAGGATGCTTTTTAGGGCCTCGATGCCACCGGCCCCGCGGAACATCCCGATCGCCACCAGAATCGCGACGAGGAACGGAATGATCCGCAAGGCGACGCCGAATCCTTCCTTCGCCCCCTCGACGAACTCCTCGTAGACCTTCACGCCCCGGAGCGCCGCGTAGAACGGGAAAAAGAGCAGCAGGAACGGCACGGCGAGGAGCGAGAGCGTGCCGACGGCGCGCAGCGCGAGGTGCTGGCCGGACGTATCCTCCCAGGCCGGCAGCTTCACGTTCTCGGGAAAAATCCGGGTGTGCAGGGCTGCGGTGACCTCGCGGTAGCTGGCCGGCGCCAGGGAAATCCAGAGCGCCAGCCCCGCGAAGGCGGCCAGCAGCACCCACAGCGCCAGCCGGCCGCGGGTCGTCAGCGGTGCCGGCTCCGGCGCCACCACCTCGGCGGGCTCCGCTCCCTCCCCAACCGGGCCGGCGTTTCCGGCGGCGACCGCCGCCGGGCTGGCGGGGGCGGCCGGAAGGCGGAAGACGCGCCAGTTCTCCATCCACTTCACCGCCGTGATGCCGGCGACGGTTGAGCAAATCGTCGCCAGCAGCGACGTGCCGACAATCGCGGTCGGGTCCTGGGAGCGCTGGGTGGCGAGGATGGCGATCGCCGTGGTCGGCAGCAGCTGGATGCTGCTGGTGTTGATCGCGAGGAAGGTGCACATCGCGTTGGTCGCGGTGCCCGGGTTCCGGTTGAGGGTTTCCAGATCGCGCATGGCGCGGAGGCCGAGGGGCGTCGCGGCGTTGGCGAGGCCGAGCATGTTGGCCGCCATGTTCATCAGCATCGATCCCATCGCCGGGTGCTCGGCCGGCACGTCGGGAAACAGGCGTCGCATCACCGGGCGCAGGGCGCGGGCCAGGATCTGCACGAGCCCGCTCCGCTCGGCCAGGCGCATCACGCCGAGCCACAACGCCATGATCCCGGCCAGCGGCAGCGCGATCTTCATCACGGCCGTGTCGGCCATCTGGAACGCGCTCTCCGTCACCTCGCGCAACCGCCCCGTGGCGCCGCCGATGACGACGGCCAGCAGGACCAGGGCGAGCCAGAGGGCGTTCAGCATCGCCGGCGAATTCAGCCCGCCCGCCGCTCCGCGGCGAGCAGAAAGCGGTCAGGCCCCGATCGGGTGCCAGGTGGTCTTGAACTCCACGAAGTCGCGGATCGCGTAAAGGCTCTGGGCGGCGTCGGCCAGCCAGGCCCGGTCCGGGCCCGCCGCCGTGAAGCGCACCCGCTTCACGCTCTCCGCCGCGCCCAGATCGATCGCCTGGCGCTCCTCGTCCGTCGCCACCGCGCTGATTGCCCGCAGGTGCGCGTGCGTCGCGAAGGTCGGCACGAGCTCCTTGCGGAAACCGGTCAGCAGGTTGACCACGCCGCCCGGCAGATCGCTCGTCGCGAGCATCTCCCCCAGCAGGACGGCGGGATACGGCGTCGCCTCCGAGGCCAGCGCCACCACCGTGTTGCCGCTCACGATCACCGGAGCCACGAGCGAAACGAGCCCGAGCAGGGCGGGGGTGTCCGGCGCGATCACCCCGACGACGCCCATCGGCTCCGTGACCGTGAAGTTGAAGTACGGCGCCGCCACCGGGTTCACGTTGCCGAGCACCTGCTCGTACTTGTCGGCCCAGCCGGCGTAGTAGATCAGGCGATCGGTGGTGGCATCAACCTCCCGGGCGGCGGCGGCCTTGGCGGCGCCAAACCGCATCAAGGTGTCAATTATCTCGCCGCGGCGGGCCTCGAGCATCTCGCCGAGGCGGTAGAGGATCTGTCCGCGGTTGTAGGCGGTGCGACGCGCCCAGCCGGGCCCGGCCTTGGCCGCGGCCTCGACGGCATTGCGCAGGTCCTTGCGCGTGCACTGCGGGATGTTGGCGAAGAACTCCCCGGCCGCGTCGCGGATCGGGAAGGTGCGGCCGCTCTCGGATCGGATGAACGCCCCGCCGACATACGGCTTCGGGGTTTTGGTGACAGGCAGTCGGGACATAGGATTCAAACCACGAATTAACACGAATTCACACGAAGCTTTACAGTACGAGGCGCTCCCATTCGAGCTTGGGGCGCCGGAAGTTCAGAATCAGGGCGACCCTCAGTCCGGTGATCCGAAGGTAATTGAGAACCTGCCCTCGTTCATGATCGGAAATCCGGTCGATCACTTTGGTGTCCACCACCACGGACTGCCCGGCAATCAGGTCGGGCACAAATTCGGATACCTGGACTCCCTTGTACATCACCTTGAAGGCCCGTTGCTGGTCGCACTTGATGGCGCGGAGGCCGAGTTCGACCACCAAGGCGTTTTCATAGGGCTTCTCATGCAAACCATGGCCGAGAGTATTCAAGACCTCCAACGCGGCGCCGACGATCGCGTAGACCAATTCGCGATGCAGCAACGCGTCGGATTCGTGTCCCTTCGTGTCCATTGGTGGTTCATGTCAGGCGGCAGTAGTCGAGCAGACCTTGGCGGCCGCCTTCGCGGCCGAAGCCGCTTTCCTTGTAGCCGCCAAACGGAGACGTCGGGTCGAACTTGTTGAAGGTGTTGGCCCAGACCACGCCCGCCTTCAGCTCCGTCGAGAGCTTGAGGATGCGCGAGCCCTTGTCGGTCCACACGCCGGCGCTGAGGCCGTAGGCCGTGTTGTTCGCCTTCTCCACCGCCTCTTCGATCGTCCGGAAGGTCAGGATGCTCAGCACGGGCCCGAAGATCTCCTCCCGCGCGATGCGGTGGCTCTGCGTCACCCCGGTGAAGATCGTCGGCGGCAGGTAGAAACCCTTCGCCGGCCGGCGGAACGGCGGCTGCCACATCTCCGCCCCCTCCTGCACCCCCGAATCGAGATAACCCTGGATGCTCTCCAGCTGATCGCGCGAGACGATCGCCCCGACGTCCGTGTTCTTGTCGAGCGGGTTGCCGACCCGCAGCACGCGCAGGCGCGTCTTTAGCTTGGCGACCACCTGCTCCGCCACCGGCTCGTGCACCAGCAGCCGCGAACCCGCGCAGCACACCTGGCCCTGGTTGAAGAAGATCCCGTTGACGATGCCCTCCACCGCCTGATCGAGCGGCGCGTCGTCAAACACGATGTTCGCCGCCTTGCCGCCGAGTTCCATCGTCATCCGCTTCCCCCGGCCCGCCACCGACCGCATGATCACCTTGCCCACCTCCGTGGAACCGGTGAACGCGATCTTCGCCGTCGCCGGGTGCGCCATCAGGTAGCCGCCGGTGGAGCCCGGGCCGGTCACGACGTTGACCACGCCCGGCGGCAGGCCGGCATCCTGGACAATCTCCGCCAGCTTCACCGCGGTGATCGGTGTGTTGGAGGCCGGCTTGATCACCACGCAGTTCCCCGCCGCGAGGGCCGGGGCGATCTTCCACGACAGCATGAGCAGCGGGAAATTCCACGGGATCACCTGCCCCACGACCCCGATCGGGGCCACCCGCCGGCCGGGCGCCAGGTACTCGAGCTTGTCCGCCCAACCGGCGTGGTAGAAGAAGTGCGCCGCGGCCATCGGCACGTCGAAGTCGCGCGTCTCGCGGATGGGCTTGCCGTTGTCCATCGTCTCCGCGACCGCAAACTCCCGCGCGCGATCCTGCAGGAGGCGGGCGAGGCGGTAGATGTACTTCGCGCGCTCCCGGCCCGGCATCCGGCCCCAGGTCGTGTCGAAGGCCCGCGTGGCCGCGGCGCAGGCGGCGTCGACATCGGCCGCGCCGCCCAGGGCGAGTTCGGCGAGCTTCTGCTCGTTGCCGGGATTGATCGAGTCGAAGTACTTTCCGCCCGCCGGCGGCACAAACTTCCCGTCGATGAAGAGCTCGTAACGCGCCTTCAGCTTGGGATCCGCCGTCTCCGGCGACGGATCGTACTCCCAGAGGTCGCCGAAGATCAGCTCGGGCGCCGGACGGGCGGAGCGGGTGGCGGGACGCGTGGTTTTCTTGGCGGTGGCGGACGTGGCCATGGTGGCGAAAGGGTTGAAAGGGGAAGGGTGGTACCCGGCAGGCGAAAACTCAGGTAAGACTACACGTGAGACGTCTCTGGTTGTAGGCGGGGCGACCCCGCCCCGCGTGGTCGACATCGCGATCCGGTTCCCGCGGGGCGAGGTCGCCCCGCCCACAGGGGAAGTGCGAGATGCGGCGGTGAGCTCCCACGATGGTTCGGTTCCTCCGTTGGTTCCGGGCCCGCGTTCAGTAGCTCTCCGTCGCCTCGCTGAAGTAGTACGGGGCCTGGTACGCGCCGGTGCGTTCCTTCTCGATCTGCCGCAGGAGGTCGTTGAGCAGCGCGCTGGCCCCGAACCGGTAGCGTTCGTTGGTCAGCCAGGCATCGCCCAGCGTCTCCTTCACCGCGATGAGGAACTGCAGCGCCTGTTTCGCCGTGCGGATGCCGCCGGCGGGTTTCATGCCGATGGCGATGCCCGTATCGAGATAGAAATCACGGATCGCCTCCAGCATCACCTGGTTGTTGCCCAGCGTGGCATTGAGCGAGGTCTTGCCGGTGCTGGTCTTGATGAAGTCGCCCTCGCGGATCACGCGCATGGCGAGGAAGGACGCGGCGCGGATGTTGTCGTAGGTTTCCAGCTCGCTCACCTCGAGGATCACCTTGAGCGCGGCGTCGCCGCAGGCCTGGACCACCGCGGCAATCTCATCCTGCATCCGGCCGAATTCACCCGCCAGGAAGGCCCCGCGGTTGATCACCATGTCGATTTCGTCCGCGCCGTCCGCCACCGCCTGCCGCACTTCGCCGAGCCGCGTCTTGAGGGGCGCCTGGCCGCTGGGAAATGCCGTGGCCACCGAGGCGATCCGCACCGGGGTGTCGGCGCCGAGGGCACGCCGCGCCGCCCGGACCATCGCCGGATAGACGCAGACCGCGGCCACGGAAGGGACACCGGGGTTCTCGTGCGGCCGCTGCGCCTTGCGGCAGAGCGAAGCCACCTTGCCGGGCGTGTCCTTGCCCTCGAGCGTGGTGAGGTCGACCATCGAGACGGCGAGCTGCAGGCCCTTCAGCTTGGAGGCCTTCTTGATCGAGCGTGTGGCATACTTGGCCACCCGCTCCTCGACACCCACCTGATCCACGGTGCCGACTTCATCGAAAAGCCGCCGAAACGCGGCCGGGGAGGACTGGGCGAGCATGCGGGGACTATCGTGAGGCCGCGGCTGAAAACAAACGAAAAGTCCCCGGCGGCCCAGCCGCCGGAGGCAGCCCGGTCATTGTACCCCGCGGGGCGAGGGCACCCCGCCTACCGGAGGGCCTCTACTTGCCGTCGTTCCAGAGGATGTGCGTGCCGCTCTTGCCCGCGCAGATGATGTCCTTCCAGCCGTTGCCATCGAGGTCGGCCAGGCGGATCTGCAGGCCGATGCCGGGTCCGCCGTCGGCGAGCATGTGCTTGGTGAAACGCTTTTCGGCCGCGTTCCACTTGTACATCGCCACGCAGCCCGGCTCGTTGTCGCCCGGGTCATTGCCGCTGTGCGCCCGCACGCGCCGGCCCGTGATCAACTCGGGCTTCCCGTCCTGGTCGATGTCCTCCCAGACGAGGCAGTGGTTCTGCGAGATCTTGTCGTCGATCACGAAGTGCCGCCAGTTCGTGCTGCCGTCCTTGTTGGCGTCCTTCTGCTCCTCCCAGTACAGGCCGTAGTTGTGGCCGTGGCCCCAGATGATGTCGTTGCGGCCGTCGCCGTTGAGGTCGACGACGATCATCGGCGTGCTGGCGTGCGGCCAGGTCCAGTCGGGACGCCGCCGCCATTGCTGCGTGGTCGCCCCGGTCTTCGGGCGTTCGTACCAGCCGTTGCCGTAGATGAGGTCCTCTAGGCCGTCACCATTGATGTCACCGAAGCCGATGCCATGGCCGTTCACGAACGGTCCGCTGGCCTGGATCATCCACGGGGCCAGGATGGGTTCGCCCTGGGCTCCCTTGGCGAAGCGATAGGCCATCACGGCGTTCATCGGGCCGTACGAGTTGACGACATACTCCGGCACGCCGTCCCCATCCATGTCGCGCAGGGCCGTCCACTCGTTCTGCGCCAGCTTGGTCTCCACCAGGAGGTGCTGCTTCCACATCGCGCCCTGCTTCAACCCCTCGGCGCCGGGGTTTTCGTACCAGAACACGCGCGTGTCCATGAAGGCGCCGGAAACGATGTCCGGAAACCCGTCGCCGTTCACGTCGTAGGCATGCTCGCCGCAATTGGTGAGGTAGTCCTTGCCGAACGGCTCCAGCTTGCGCAGCGGGCGCTTGGTCTTGAAATCGGGTCCGGCGTACCAGTATTCGCCGGCGCTGATGTCGAGCTTGCCGTCGCGGTTGAAGTCGGCGACGGCGCAGCCCTCGTTGTTGTCGAGGTGCAACTGCTGCACACGGATCTTGAGGGCGGTCGCCGGCCCTTTCTTGGCCGCCCCCTTGGCGCCCTTGGGCGCATCGGCGGCGGAAAGGGCGGTCGGCAGGACGGCGACCAGCAGGGCCGCCACGCCAACCAGGGGAGACAACGAGGGGATCTTCATGAGGGGCAGGATGAGCAGGAGGATCCCATCGTTGCCGCTTCGGATGCCGGCTGGCAACTGCGCATCGCGGACCCGCGCGAAATTCGAGTCGCCAGGCGAAGGCGCAAAGAGCGCGGAGGAAGCCCCAGGGCAAAGGATGGATCTACCCGCCTCTCTTGGCCTCTTCGGGGCCCCCTTTTCGCGACAGGCCGGTACCCCACAGTTGCCAACTTCCGTGACCCCGCTTTCTTCGCGCGCCGTGGATCCCGTCTCCCATGTCGTGCTTGGCGCCAGCCTCGCCCATGCGGCTTTTGCCCGCCGCCTCGGCCGCGCGGCGGCCGCCGCCGGCGGCCTGGCTGCCCTGCTGCCGGATGCCGACATCTTCATCCGGAGTGCGCAGGATCCCCTCGTCGCGATCGAATACCACCGCGGTTTCACGCACGCCCTGATCTTCGTACCGCTCGGGGCCGCCCTCGTCGCGGGGCTCTGGCTCCTCTCCCCGGCCTGGCGGCGCCGCGACCGCTGGTGGCCCTTATGGGCCGCGGCTGCACTCGCCTACCTCAGCCATACGCTGCTCGACGCCGCCACGAGCTACGGCACGCAGCTCCTGTGGCCATTTTCCCCGCACCGCTCCGGCTGGGATCTGATCTCGATCATCGATCCGATCTTCACGCTGGTCCTCGCGGCCGGGCTGATCCTCGCCCTCCGCCGGTGTACCCTCATCCCGGCCGGCGTGGGCCTGGGGGTCGCCGCCGTTTACCTCGGCTGCGGCGCCGTGCAGCACGGGCGCGCCCTCGCCGCCCAACGAGAACTGGCGGAGGCCCGCGGCCACCGGATTGAACGCTGCGAGATGATGCCCACGATGGCCAACAACGTGGTGTGGCGCGGACTCTACGTCCACGAAGGGCGGATCTACAGTGATCGGATCCGCGTCGGGTGGTTCTCGCGCCCGCAAACCCGCGGCGGGTGGTCGCTGCCGGCCACTGATGCCGCCGCGCTTTCTCCGTCCGAACAGGCGCGCAACCACCGCCGCTCGTTCGAGCGCTTCTCCTGGTTTTCGGAAGGCTGGGTGGCCCGCCACCCCGCGGATCCGACGATGCTCGCCGACATGCGTTACTCGCTCTCGGCGGAGGCCTTCGACCCCATCTGGGGGATCCGCTTCACCGCGCCCTCCGCCCCCACCGAGGTCGAGTGGATCAACCGTTCGCGCGACCGCCGCGTCGACGTGGGCGACATGTGGCGCGAAATCACCGGCCGCGACGAACGGTACGGGCAGTAGCGGCCCGCGGCCGGCCTTTGGCCGTCACCGCGGGGACCCTCTCCCTCTTCTGGCCCCGGGCGAAGGGGCCCGGCCGATTCGGCGCTTGGCAAATTCCTTCCGGCCCCCCTGCTTCGTCGCGAATCCGCTCTCCGTGCGCGCCCCAGCTCCCCCTCGTCGCCCCCGTGCCGGCGCCCCCGGCGCGACGCCGGCATCCGTTTTTCCCGGGCTGCTCGACCGGGGTGGCTTCGCCGCCCTCGCCGACGAGCACCGGCGGCTGACCCGACTCCCGCTGGTGGCGGTGGATGCCGACGGAGGATTTCTCGCAGGTCCCTCCCGCGCCCCCGCCTGCACTCGTTCCGAAGCATGCCGGTCCGCCCGGCGCCTGGCGGTGCAGGAGGCGCTCCGCTGGGGAGAGCCCAGCGTGACGTGCTGCCCCTGCGGCCGCGCCCTCTGGGCGGTACCGGTGCTGCGGAATCAGCACCTGTGCGGCGGCCTGCTGGTGGCCGGCGTGCCGCTGGCGAGTCCGTCCCGCGCCGGGGCGCTCGACCGCCGCCTGCTCGGCGCCACCCGGACCCTGCTCGAACTCGCCACCACGCGCGATCTCACCAACGCCGCCCTGCTCGCCGCCCGCCGGCAGTCCGCCCAGCAGGAGCGCGACCGGGCCGAGGCCATCCACCAGTTGAAGGACCGCCTCCACGACGACATCCGGAGCTCCTACCTGCACGAGGAACCGGCCCTGCTCGCGGCCATCCGCCGCGGCGAACGCACCGAGGCCCGCCGCATCATCAACCGCGTGCTCGTCGGCATCTACTCCGCGGGCGGCGCCGATCTCAATCTGCTCAAGAGCCTCGCGCTCGAGCTCATCGTGATGATGGCCCGGGCGGCGGTGCAGGCCGGGGGCGATCCGGCGGTCATCCTCGGCCTCAACTACCAGTCGCTCACCGCGCTGGCCCGCGTGACGGATCAGGAGGCGTTGTCCACCTGGCTCTGCGCCATGCTCGAGCAGCTCATCGACGCCATCAAGACCCACACCCGCCATCCCAACTCGGTGCAGCTCGCCCGCGCGATCGAGTTCATCGAGGAAAACCTCGCCACCGAGCTCGGGCGCGCGCAGGTGGCCCGGGCCGCCGGACTGTCGCCGAGCCATTTTTCGCACCTGATGCGGGCCAAGACCGGGTGGTCGTTCACCGAACTCGTCACCCGCCTCCGCATCGATCGTGCGTGCCACCTGCTCGCGCACACCGGCGAGCCCCTCGCGCAGATTGCGCAGGAATGCGGCTTCGGCGACCAGAGCTACTTCACCCGCGTCTTCCGCCAGCGCACCGGCCGCACGCCGGGCGACTACCGCGCCGGTGTCCTGACCAACCCGGGGCAGCTGCGCCGCGACACGTAAGCTCGCTGGACGAGATCGAACGGTTGCCATTCCCCCCAGGCGGTCAGCCCGGCCGGGACTCCTCGCAGCATCGCCCGCGCACCAAAGTCCCAAACTTCCGCACCAGAGTCCAAGCCCGCGGGGGTCGGCGGCTGCTACGCTCCGGGTCGCACCCTCCCTCATGACCACGCTCGAATTGCTTTCCCAATCCGTCGGCGCCGGCAAGGCCAAGGACGCCAAGGCGCTTGCCCAGCGCGCCCTCGACGAAGGCCTGCCGCCCGGCGACATCGTCGACCGCTCCCTCGTCCCCGCGATGGCGGCCGTCGGTGAACGCTTCAAGAACAACGAGATCTTCGTCCCCGAAATGCTCGTCGCCGCCCGCGCGATGAAGGAGGCGATGGCCCTGCTCGAACCGCGCCTCATCGCGGCCGGCATCACGCCGAAATACACCGCTCTCATCGGCACCGTGCAGGGCGACCTGCACGACATCGGGAAGAACCTCGTCGCGATCATGTGGAAGGGCGCCAACTTCAAGGTGGTCGACCTCGGCACCAACGTCCCGCCCGCGAAGTTCGTCGCCGCCATCCAGGAGCACCGCCCGCAACTCGTCGGCCTTTCCGCGCTGCTCACCACCACCATGCCCGCCATCGCCGAAACCGTGAAGGCGATCCGCGCCAGCGGCGCCACCGGCGTCAAGGTCATGGTCGGCGGCGCGCCCGTCACCCAGCAGTACGCCGACGAGATCGGGGCGGACGGCTACGCCGCCGACGCCGGCTCCGCCGTCGACCGCGCTTTGGTCCTGGTGGGGGCGGCGGCCTGATCTCCGCGGGGTCGCGCCGCCCCGCCCGGCCCCCACCTCACTGTTCCATGCACTTCCGCGAACTCGCCCTCTCCCGCCCCGAGGATCTCCTCTTCGGCACCGCCCCGCGCCCGCTCCGCACGCGCCAGGGCCTGCACCTCGGTGGCGGCCTCGTGTATCCCGAACTCAACTTCACGCGGCCGCCGCTGGAGGTCACCGCGACCACCATGCCCGAGGTGGCGCGCCACTACCGTCAGATCATCTCCGGTGCCCTGCTCCGGGCCGCCGAACTCGAGGCTCCCGGAGTCGTGATCGAATTCGAAACCGTGCCGCCGATGACCTCGGAGCCCGACTTCGGGTTCACCATCGTCGAAATCCTCCTCGCCGGGATGGCGGATGCCCACGACCGCCACGGCCTCAAGTCGGTCCTGCGGATGACGCCGAACGACAACCGCGAATTCGCCCGCCCGCCCGTAATGCGCTCCGGTGAGCACTGGGAGCGGATGCTGGAGCTCTTCGACCGCTCCGCCGCCGCCGGCGCGGAACTGCTCAGCATCGAATCGGTCGGCGGCAAGGAGCTGCACGACGACGCGCTCATGCTCTGCGACCTCGGCCAGGTCATCTTCTCCCAATGCGTGCTCGGCGTGCGCGACATGGAGTTCCTCTGGCGTTCGCTGGCCGGCATCGCGCAGCGCCACGGGGTCGTCTGCGCCGGCGACACCGCGTGCGGTTTCGGCAATACCGCCATGGTCCTCGCCGAGCAGAAGATGATCCCGCGGGTCTTCGCCGCGGTCGTGCGGGCGGTCAGCGCCGTGCGCACCCTCGTCGCCTACGAGCACGGCGCGGTCGGTCCTGGCAAGGACTGCGGCTACGAAAACCCCTACCTCAAGGCCATCACCGGCTGCCCGATGGCGATGGAGGGCAAGACCGCCGCCTGCGCGCACCTGAGCCCGCTCGGTAACATCGCCGCCGCCTACGCCGACACCTGGTCCAACGAATCGGTCCAGAACATCCGGCTCCTCGGGGGCATGGCTCCGACCTGCTACCTGGAGCAGCTCATCTACGACTGCCGCCTGATGAACCGGGCCCTCGCCGAGGGCCGCGATGCCGCCCTCACCCTCCGCCGCTGGCTGGTCGACTCAGACGCCGGACTCGATCCCCAGGCCTGGGTGCTGACCCCGGAAAACGTGATCGCGATCGCCCGCGCCATCGTGACCGCCCCGGATCACTACCAGGCTGGCGTGGCCGCCGCCCGCGAGGCGGTCCGCGCCCTGCGGACCGGTCTCGCGGCGGGTCGGCTGAAGATCCTCCCACGCGAGACGGGCTTCCTCGACACGATGGAATCCCAGCTCGACAACCTGCCCGCCTCGGTCGACGAGTTCATCGTGCAACAGATGACGGTCGCCGACACCAGCCGCTACCTCCCGGCGGAGTACGGGTTGTAGGGCCCGCGGATTCTCGGGAGTCCCGCCGATGCCATCACCTTTCGCGTGAATGCTCCCCCGCCCCTTCCGGTTCCCGGGGATGCGCCTTTCCGGGCCAGTCCTCCCGCCTGCACCTTCGTGGTCGGGCCGCGCGGCGCCGGCAAGACCCGCTGGATCCAGCACCAGGTGCGGCAACTGGCCGCCGGAGGGAGCGACCTTCGGGCGGCCGTGATCCTCGCCGAGGACGGCCACACACGCATGGAACGCTTCGCGCACGACCACCCCGGGTTGGCCGTGCGCCGCCTCCTGCTGCCCTGCCCCTGTTGCCCGGCCCTGGCGCAGCTCCCGATGACGGTGCGTGAACTCGTGGCGTCCTCCGGCGCCGGCTGGCTCTTCGTGGAGACGCCGGCCACGGCGGCGTCCGGGTTGCTCGCGGAGTTCGACCGCGATCCCGCCTGGCCGCGACGGGTCGTGCTTTGCCTCGACGCCAAATGGGCGCGCCTGTGCGAGCGACCGGACCGGCCCTTCTTCCTTTCCGCCCTGCTGGACCGCGCCGATGCCGTGGTGCCGCCGGGCGACGCCTTCCCGGCCGGGAGGCCGGACGGCCACAGCACGATTGCCCAGATTGCCCTCTCCTGATTCGCTTTTCTTCCTCGCATGAAAAACCACGTCACTGCCCTCGCGTTGATTCTGGCTGCCGCGCTCTGGCGGGTGGCCATTGTCCTCGAACCGTCGCTCTTCAACGTGTCGCCGGTCACCGCCCTGGCGTTTTGCGGCGCCGTGTATTTCCGCGACTGGCGGATGTGGCTCGCTCCCCTGGCCGGGCTGACCCTCTCGGATCTCTGGCTCAACCACTACCACGCGTCGGAGTTTGGCTACACCTGGACGATTACGGAAATGTTGCTCCGCGCCGGATGCCTCGGGGTCGCGCTTGGCCTCGGCCGGCTCGTGGCGCGCCGCCGCAACGCGGTGACCCTGCTGTCGGGCGCCCTCGCCAGTTCGCTGGCGTTCTATCTCGTCACCAACACCGCCTCCTGGTCCGCCGATGTGTACTACGCCGGCAACGTCGCCGGCTGGTGGCAGGCCATGACCATGGGTCATCCCGAGTTCCCGCCGACCCTCTGGTTCTTCCGCAACACCCTCGCCGGCGACCTGCTGTTCACCGGGCTCTTCGTCGGTGCCATGGCGTGGTCGGCGGCTCCGGCAACGCGCACCGGCGAAGCCTGACCCGGCGATCCGGCCGGGACGCGGCCCGACCGCAGGACGGCGATTGCCCCGCGCCGCGCCATCCTGAAAAACCCAGTTGCACCACAGAGAAGCGGAGAACACGGAGACCCACGTGCTGGCGCCGCCGAAAGAGGCCTTCACCCGTGGCGTGAATCGATCGTTCGGCCTTCCCTTGCCCACCAGGCCCTTTCTCTGTGGGCTTTGTGCCTCGGTGGTGAACCCTGAACGTCGGAACTTAGGACCTTTTGCATGTTGCCTCCCGTGACTCGCCGCGCCTTCCTCCACACCACCTCCGCCGGCGTTCTCGCCGCCGCGTTCCCGCGTCCCGCTGTCGGAGCCGAAACCGCCAGCGCCGCATCCCCGGCGCGCCGGATGCGCCTCGCCCTCGTGCCGGGCAGCATCGGCGTCAACGTGAAGTCCCAACGGGAGCTGATCGATCTCGCGCAACGCCACCGCTTCGAGGCGGTCGAGCCCCGCGCCGAGGAACTCGCCGGCCTGGCCGCCGGGCAGCTGGCGGAGCTGCTCGCGGATCTGAACGCCCGGCACCTCGTCTGGGCCGCCGCCGGCCTGCCGGTGGATTTTCGCAAGGATGACCCCACCTTCCGCAGCGGACTAGAGAAGCTCCCCCGACTCGCCACCGGCCTGCAGCGCGCCGGAGTGACCCGCATCGGCACCTGGCTTTCGCCCAGCCATGCCCAGCTGACCTATCGCGCCAACTTCGCCCAGCACGCCTCCCGCCTGCGCGAGGTCGCCCGGATCCTGAAGGATCACGGCCTCCGCCTCGGGCTCGAGTATGTCGGCACCCAGGCCAATCTCGTCGGCAACCGCTACCCCTTCGTCCACACCCTGGCCGAGGCCCGCGAACTCATCGCGGAGATCGGCACCGGCAATGTCGGCCTCGTGCTTGATACGTGGCACTGGTGGACCGCGGGGGACACCGAAGCCGATCTGCTGGCGCTCGCGGCCGCCGACATCGTCAGCGTCGATCTCAACGACGCCCCCGCGGGGATCGCCAAGGCCCAGCAGAAGGATAACGAGCGCGAACTGCCCTGCGCCACCGGCGTGATCGACACCGGGGTTTTCGTGACCGCGCTGCATCGCGTCGCCTACGACGGCCCGGTGCGCTGCGAACCGTTCAACAAGGCGCTGAACGCGCTGGACAACGATCCCGCCTGCGCGGCGGTCTCCGCGGCCCTGCACCGCGCGATGACACTCATCCGGGCATAGGCGGACCTCCACCGCCGCTGCTGCCGCCAAGCCCGGGCGGCTCATCCGAAGCGCGCCCCGCGGGCGCATCCGAACTTCGTGGGTTCCGACCAGCGAGTTTCACAGGTTCTTCACGGACACCCGCGGGACTTTTTGAGTCTAACGTCCATCCTTGGCGCCCGATTCAACTCTCGCGCCGCGGAACCAGAACCCACTCCACCCATGAAGATCACCGTCGTTCGACTCACCCTCTGCGGCGCCTCGGCCGCTTTCGCCGTGGCCCGTCTCGCAGCGCAGCCCGCCACTGCTCCGGTCGTCACGACCGCGCCCGTTTCCCAGGTGGCCACCGTCGGCGCCACCGCCACGTTCACAGTGGTTGCCACCGGAACGGCTCCGTTGCGCTTCCAGTGGTACCGCAATGGCGAGGAGATTTCCCGCGCCGCAACCTCCACGCTCACGCTCGCCAACCTCAGGCTGGGCGACGCCGCCGTCTACAGTGTCCGCGTGTCCAACGCCGCCGGTTCCGTCTCCTCGCCGCCCGCCTCGCTCGCGGTCAATGGCACCGCCGGCACGATCACGACGGCTCCCGCGAGTGTCACCGCCAAAGCGGGCACCGAGGCCAGGCTCGCCCTCGCGGCCGCCGGCACCGGCCTCGCCTACGAATGGCGCTACAACGGACGCCCGCTCCGGACCGCGACCGGCTCCGCCCTGACCCTGCCCAACGTGGGAACCACCGCGGCCGGCTATTACCAGGTCACCGTCACGGCTCGCAATGCCCCGATCGCCGCCGCCGCCCTGCACCTGCAAGTGACGACCGACGCCCGGTTGGTGAACATCGCTACGCGTGGCATGGTTGGACCCGAGGATGACGAGGTGTTGATCAGCGGCTTCGTCACCCGCGGCACCGGCAGCAAGGGTGTGCTCCTGCGCGCCGTCGGCCCGACTCTCGCCCAAGCTCCGTTCAACGTCACGGGGGTGCTTGCCAACCCCAAGATCACCCTCTACCGCGGCAGTTCCATCGTGGCCACCAACGAGGATTGGGGTGGCGGCAGCAACTTCACGGCCGCTTTCACCAAAGTCGGCGCCTTTCCCCTCGCGGCCGCCACCTCCCTCGACGCCGCCGTGCTGCAGACGGTCGCCAACGGCACCTACACTGCCCACGTGACCGGACCCGCCAATGCCCGCGGCATCGCCTTGATCGAAGTCTATGACACCGACGATGCCTCGCCGCCAGTCGAGCTCGCCAACATCTCCACCCGAGCCATGGTCGGAGCGGTGCGCGAAGGCGCCCTAATCGCCGGTTTCGTCATCACCGGCACCACCTCCAACACCGTGCTGGTCCGCGGCGTGAGCCAGAGCCTCGGCACCCTTCACGGCCTGCGCCGCGCTCTAGGAAATTCCCAAGTCGCCGTCTTCGATGCCAAAGGAAATCCCATTGCAGCCAACGCGGTCTGGACACGTTCCAGTCACAGCGGGCGTGACGACGACGAAGAAGAGGATGAGGACAAACAGTCTGAGATCGAAGAGGCAAGCGACCGGACGGGGGCCTTCCGCCTTCCCCGCGGATCCACCGACTCGGCCCTGCTCATGACCCTGCCGCCCGGGGCCTACACCGCCCAGGTCACGGGTCGCAACAATGCCTCCGGCGTCGCCCTGGTTGAGATTTACGAAGTGCGTTAGGCGGCATCATTCCCACGCGCCCCGAATCGCATTCGGGGCGGCCTGGTAGCCGGGCGCGGTGAACCCGGCCGTACGGGAACCACCCCTGACGCGAGCGCAGCCGGGGTCGCCGCCCCCGGCTACCATGGGATGGACGGGAAGCCGCTCCTGCTTCGCGTCGTGCGCTTCGGACGAGTTGGTGACGGCAGCTCGGCGAAACTCGGGTGCGGCGCTCTTCCGCACCAACCCGGCGCGCCGTTTCCGGGTTTGCATCGCACCCCCGCTGCGGCTTCGTTGGGCCCCAAAAAACCATGTCTCGCACCCTCGTCAAAGACGCCCTCAACGCCGCCGCTCCGATGGACGCCATCCTGCTCCAGGGCTGGGTTCGCACCCGGCGCGACGCCAAGGGATTCTCCTTCATCGAACTCAACGACGGCTCCGGCCTGAAGGGCATCCAGATCATCGCCAACGCGACCCTGCCCAACTACGGCACCGAGGTCGCCAAGGCCCACACCGGGGCCTCCCTCGAGGTGCGCGGCAAGCTCGTGCCGTCGCAGGGCCAGGGCCAGAAATGGGAGGTCGTGGCCGAGGCGATCACCGTCCTCGGCGAGGCGGACGCCACCTATCCGCTGCAGAAGAAGGGACACACCCTCGAGTTCCTTCGCGAGATCGCCCACCTCCGGCCGCGCTCCAACCTCTTCGGTGCGGTCTTCCGGGTGCGCAGCCGCCTCGCCTACGCGATCCACCAGTTCTTCCAGGCGAAGAGTTTCGTCTACGTCCACGCGCCCATCATCACCGCGAGCGACTGCGAAGGGGCGGGCGAGCTCTTCCGCGTCACGACCCTCGATCCCTCGCACCCGCCGATGACCGAGGACGGCCACGTCGACTTCAAGCAGGACTTCTTCCACAAGAAGGCCTACCTCACCGTCAGCGGCCAGCTGGAGGCCGAGATCTTCGCCTGCGCCCTGTCGAACGTGTACACCTTCGGACCGACCTTCCGCGCGGAGAACTCCAACACCTCGCGCCATGCGGCCGAATTCTGGATGATCGAGCCGGAAATGGCGTTCTGCGATCTCCAGGGCAACATGGACCTCGCCGAGGAATTCGTGAAGTACCTGATCCGGGACGCCCGCGAGCATTGCGCCGCCGACCTCGAGTTCTTCAGCAAGTTCGTCGACAAGGAACTGCTCTCGCGCCTCGACTTCGTCCTCCAGCGGCCCTTCCAGCGCTGCAGCTACACCGAGGCGATCGAGATCATCACGAAGTCCGGCAAGACGTGGGAGCATCCGGTGGTCTGGGGCGACAACCTCCAGAGCGAGCACGAGCGCTTCCTCGGCGAGGAACACTTCAAGTGCCCGGTCACGGTCTACAACTACCCGCGCACCCTGAAGCCGTTCTACATGCGTGTGAACGAGGACGGGAAGACCGTCCGCGCGATGGATCTGCTGGTGCCCGGCATCGGCGAGATCATCGGCGGCAGCCAGCGCGAGGAGCGGCTGGAGGTCCTGCGCGAGAACATGGCGCACCACAAACTCAACGAGAAGGACTACTGGTGGTACCTCGATCTGCGGCGCTACGGCACCGTGCCGCATGCCGGCTTCGGCCTCGGCTTCGAGCGCATGCTCATGTTCGTCACCGGTGTGGGCAACATCCGCGACGTGATTCCGTTCGCCCGCACCCCGGGCACGGCGGAGTTCTGACCCGCACGCGTCACAATTCGCCCTCATGGCGCCTCCGCCCCGACCGGTCGGGGTTGGCAGTGCCATGTCACGCTCGTGTGGACGGGACGACCTCCTCCCGCGCCGTGCGTTTCGGCGCCGGTCTCGTGCGGGGCGGGGTCGCCCCGCCCACAAGAACCAACGACGGTCGCTTGTGGCCGCGCTCCGCGGCAGCAGGCTTCAGGGCAGGCCAGGCCGGCAACTGCCGGCCCAGCTGGCAGCGACCTCGCGTCCCTACAGCGTGCGTCCGGCGCGAAGTTCGGGTTTCAGGTACTGGTTGGCGTCGGGGACATTCGTGACCTTCATCGCCTTCCAGTCGAAGTCCAGGGGTTTGCCCGCCCGGAGCGCGACATTGCCCATCAGCACAAACTCCGTCAGCGGCCCGGAGTAGTCGAAGTGGTTGCTCGATCGGCCCTGCCCCTTGCAGGCATTGAGCCAGTCGCGATGGTGGCCAGGCACCCGCGCCAGGATCTTCGGCGGCCGCCGGTAAGCCTGCATCTTGCTCTCCGGGATAATCCGCGGCGCCCGACCCCAACCTCCGCCGATAATCGTTCCCTTGGTGCCGATGTACATGACCCCGTTGTCCCCGAGGCTGCGGCCGGGTTCGAGTTCGGCGGGCCGCGGAGGCATGATCCCGCCTTCGTACCAGGAAATGCGGACGGGTGGCATGCCGGCCCGGGCCGGCACGTTGAAGTAGATCAACGAGGCCGCCGGGCACATCTCCTTGGTCGTGCCCTGGGAACTGGCCTCCACCTGGAAGCGGTCGATCTGATCGAGTTTCAAGGCCCAGAAGGCGGGATCGAGATGATGGCAGGCAAAGTCGCCGATCGTGCCCGATCCAAACTGCCACCAGGAGCGCCACCGCACCGGCGCGTAATCCGGGTGGTAGGGCCGCGGCGGCACGGGATCCAGCCAGCGCTCCCAGTCAAAGCCGGCCGGCACCGGCGGTTTTTCCGAAGGCCGATCCGTCTGGCTGGTCCAGCGCCGTGCTCCGGTGTTCGTCCAGGCGTGCACTTCTTTGACGTCGCCAATCGCGCCATCCCAAATCCACTCGCACAGAGTGCGGATCTCCTCGCTCGAGTGTCCGTAGTTGCCCAGTTGGGTGGCCACCTTGGCCTGCCGCGCCGCCTCGGTCACCAGCCGAGTCTCCGCGATCGTGCGGCAGAGGGGCTTTTCACAGTAGAGGTGCTTGCCCTTGCGCAGGACCGCGAGCGAAACCACCGCATGCGAATGATCCGGCGTGGCCACCAGCACGGCATCGATGTCCTCCTTGGCCAGCATCTCCTGGTAGTCGTGGTAGGTCGGGCACGGCTGGCCGTACTTCCCGGTCACAAGCTTCAACGCAGGTTTCAGCCCGGCCGTGCCGCCGTAGTAGAACGCGCTGTAGTCGCTCTCCTGGTTGATGTCGCAGAGCGCAGCAATGCGGACGTCGGGTTCGTTGAACAACTGCTTCATGTTCACGATCCCCTGTCCGCCCGTGCCGATGATGGCCACGTTGACCCGCTCGCTGGGAGCAGGCTGGGCGCCGCCGCCCAGCACATGGCGCGGCACGATGGTGAACGCCGTGGCGGCCGCGGCGTTTCGCAGGAACTCCCGACGAGTCGACGGCGAGGAGCTTCGGGGCTGGAAGGAACGGAGTTTGTTCATGGAGAAATCAGGCGGGAGTCTGACGGCGGTGGCGCGGGCAAGGCGACCGGGGAGAGATGCTCCGGCGCGTCTGCGGTCGAGGGCTGGGTGTCTCTTCCGGGGTCGTTCCCTGCCGCGGCGCGGGTGTGGAAGCTCCAGGGGGCATCGTCGGATCAGAATCCAACCGAGTTGGTCCACGCCCAGCTGCGGGGCTGGTTCATCATCACGAATCCGCGCCATTCCCCAAACGTGTTCGTGCCCGAAGCCGGGTTGCGGATGAGCGGCGCGTTGTTGAGGAGATTGTAGACGTTGAACTGCGTGGTGAAGGAGTACCGGCCGTTCCGGCCGATCCGGCGGGTGTACTTGATCCAGGAGTTGAAGGTGTAGTTGTCCGGCATGCCCCAGAGCAGGCCGGCATCGGTGTAGTACCACCGGCCGGGCAGGTTCAGTTGGTTGACCTTGGCCGCCGCCTCCAGGTCCGCCTTCGACGCGGCGGTGGCGGCGCTGGTTTGGGTGATGCGCAGCGTCTGGTTGGAGGCGAGCGCGGTCGGTGGCGCCGGGCTCGGGGCAAAGGTGACCGAACGCGTGTTGTTGGGGTTCACGACGGTCGTCACCACCGTGTATTCGGTCGGCCACGTGATGTAGCGGTTGCGCTGCTGCAGATCGACATTCACCTGGCCCCCGATCGAAAAGCCCTTCAGCGGCCCCGACTGAAAATCATAGGTATTGGTGAGCGAGAACTTGTACTTGGGATAGCCGATGGTGTAGCGCCCGGCGATGGCGGCGGAGACTCCGTTGGCGGCGTTGCCGTACGGATCGTCCCAGGCGATCTGGCGGGCGCTCGCCGGCAGGCCGGTGGCGCCGGTGACGATCGCCCCGTTGGCC
Organism: Verrucomicrobiota bacterium; assembly: GCA_016222805.1. Taxonomy (GTDB): domain Bacteria; phylum Verrucomicrobiota; class Verrucomicrobiia; order Opitutales; family Opitutaceae; genus ER46. Next base: position 21,222 of record JACRQG010000008.1, read on the forward strand.
GGGATGCCGAAGGTGGCATTGTTCGTTCCGCCGGCGGTGCCGCGCAGGAAGTTGGAGAGGTTGGTGTTCTGCGTGGTGCCGTTCTGCGGGTGCGGATCCCAGAAGTAGATCGAGTTCTTCTGATCGTTCATCATCGCAATCGTCAGCGGCACGGCGCCGGGGGTCCCGGGCGCAACCGCCGTGGGCGTCGTGGCGCTGGGGTTCACGTGGACCGGCGTGCCGTTCTTGTAGGTCACCTCGCCGGCAGCGTTGGCGTTGAACTGGTCGTTGTAATACTGCGGATACGTCAGGCTGTTCAGCACGCGGCCGTCCTGCGACGAGGCGCGGAAGGCGGTGCGCCAGCCCCGCGCCAGGCTGCCGGAGAGGATCAGTTCCAGGCCCTTGGAGGTCTGATCGACGCCGACCCACGTGCTGCCCGACAGCGGCACGCTGCCGTTGAGTCCGCCCGGGTTGATGCTGCCGGTGAGGCTGGCGCTGGTGTTCTTGCCAAGGGTCTCGACGCTGAAATACGAAATCGAACCATCCAGCCGGTTGCGCAGGGCCTTGAACTTGAGGCCGGCCTCCAGCCCCGTGCTGTTTTCGACCGGCGTGGGCTCGCCCAGCGGGCCGAAGTTGGCATTCGCGTTGGGAGGGGTCGCCGATTTCGCCACGTTGACGTAGGGGCGGAGGTAATCCGACACGCGCAGGTTGCCGCCGGCGCTGTAGGCCGTGAGGTGATCGGTGCGGGTCACGTCCACCGGCGCCTGGAAGTTCCAACGGCGCATGCCGAAGGTGTCGCGGCGCAGGCTCAGCAGCGTCTGGACGCGATCGTTGAACCAGTCCGTCTGCAGCGCGGCGAAGTACGCCCCGTCCGTCATGCGGGCGTAGGCGTCGCCGTCGCTGTTGCCGCCGTTGCCGGTGGTGAGTTTGATGCCGTGGGGATTGTCCGGGGTGCTGGGAAAGGTCCCCTCGCCGTTGATCGGCATCAGCATCCAGTTCTGTCCGTTCGGTGCGGTGAAGCGGCTGACCTTGAGGGGATTGATGCGGCCGAAGTTCAGCGGCTGTGAACCCACGACGTACCACTTGTTTTGATAGGGCAGCAGCCCGCTGAGCCGCTTGACGGCGTTGCGCACGTTGGCGCCGTAGGTCGTCCAGGCCGGATCGTACACCGGGTTCCAGTTGGCGTCGGCCATGACGTAGATGGAATAGCGGTAATTGGCCTTCAGGGCCGACCATTCATAGCCGGCGACGAACTGATGCCGGAGCTTCTTGTGGAAGTTCGTCCACTCGGCGCCGAGCGCGGCGCGGAAAGCCTGCCGCCGAAAGAGCTGCTGGTAGTATTCATCCGGGGCGGACTGAATCGTCCAGTCGGTGGTGGTGGCGGTCACGAACTGCTGGTAGGCGGCGACGCCCGCCGGAGAGAAGTCCGTCAGCGGCACGGGATTGAGCATGCCGGTGAGTCCGTTGCCGACGTTGGTGCCGTTCGTCGTCGTTCCGGGCGGCAGCAGCACGGTGTTGGCGAAGTTGCCGTTCGACATGCGCGTGTACTGCATGTAGACGGAATTCCGGTCGAACGCCGCCGTGACCAGCGCGGAGAGGTGCTCGGTGAGCTTCGTCTCCAGCTTCGCCATGAGGTAGTTGTCGCGCGGGTTGTGATTGTAGTCGGACAGGAAGCCCGCATCGAGGCCGCGCCAGGAAAGCTGCCGGTCGCCGAGGACCTTCGCACTGGCGCCGTCGGCCCAGAGCTGCGGAATCGACAGCGTGGGATAGCTGCCATCCGAGAGAAACTTGTGCTTCTGCAGGATATCCAGCGGCGGCCGGTACGCCGGATTGAACCCGAGGCTGGTGCTGTTCTGGTTGAGGGTGTTGTCGTACGGCAGCTGCGGCATCCAGCCCTGCCAGAACAGCGCCTCGGAGTGCAGGAAGGAGACCCGCAGGGTGGAGCGCGGCAGGCGCAGCGCCACCTGCACATACTGGCCGTCGGCGTTGTTGCCGAAACCGTCGCGATACAGCTCCTGGTGCTGCTTCATCAGGGACGCCCGCAGCGCCACTTCCGGCAGGAGCTTCCAGCCGGTGCGGAAACTCGTGCCGTAATCGAGCTCGCCGCGCTTGGAGTTGTAGGAGTCGTTGCGCAGCGAAACCGTGGCGAACCGGGTGCCGAAACGCGCCTGCTTGGACACCGCGGAGATGATGCCGCCGCCCGCCGCCCCGGAATAGAGCAGGGCGTTGGGCCCCTTCAGGATCTCGATGCCCTCGGAGGCAAAGGTGTCGTTGAACGAGGAGTTGTTGGAGGAGATCAGTCCGTCGCGCCGGACGCCGCCGGCCCCGATGCCGCGGAGCTTGAACTCGGTGTTGGCGACGCGATCCCCTGGCTGTTTCGGCAGGGCATCGTCCCCGCTCTGAATCGAGCCGAACCCTCCACCCGCCGCCTGGCTCGAGATGAGCAGGTCCATGTCGTGGATGCCGAGGTCGCTCATGAACTGGCTGGTGAGCACGTCGGCGGAGACCGGCAGGCGGTCCGTGTCCGTCCGAAACATCGTGACGGAGTTGCTCTGCGTGGTGCCGTACTTGTCGCCGGTGTCGGCCGTGACTTCGAACGGGGAGAGCACCACGGCCTCCTCGGGACGCCGGGTGGGCGCCGGACCCGGTGGCGGCAGGGTTTGGGCCTGGGCTACGCCCGAGGCGGAGAGAAGCAACAGGGTCACCGCGGCGAAACGGAGACCCGGGTAAGAGCGCGCAAGTTTCATACGTACGGCGACCGGGCAGAGGCCAGCGGGGGGTTATCAACACCCAGGTCACCCTCCGCACACAAGTCAGCAGATTGCGCCGACGTTTGCCTTCGTCGCGGCCGGAAGCCAGCGTCCTGCGCCGTGCTGCCACCTCTCGTGCGCTCCGTCCGTCTGATCTGGCCCGTCGTCCTCGGGAGTCTGTTCGTCGTCGCCTGTGCCAAACGAGAATCTGCGGTGGTGGCCGGCAACCGGGCCGGGATTCTCCACGTCGGCAACGGGGCCGAGATTCAGTCGCTCGATCCCCAGCAGGCCGGCGGCAGTGTCGACCACAACGTCCTGAGCACGCTTTTCGAAGGGCTGGTGACCCTCGACGAGGAGACCTTCCAACCGCGACCGGGCGCCGCCGCGCGCTGGGAGATCTCCGCGGACGGACGGACCTACACGTTTCACCTGCACCCGCACGGACGGTGGTCCAACGGCGACCCGCTCACCGCCCGGGACTTCGTGTACAGCTTCCGCCGCGCCCTCTCGCCGGCCTTTGGCTCCGAGTACAAGGACGCCTTGTTTCCGGTGCGGAACGCGGAGCCGTTCGCCCGGGGGCAGCTCGCCGACTTTGCGGACGTTGGCGTGCGGGCGACCGATGACCACACCCTGATCCTCACGCTCGAACGTCCGACGCCCTACTTCCTCACGGTACTGCGGGCCAATGTGTGTTTCCCCGTCCACGTCGCGTCGGTGGAGCGCGGCGGGGCGCGTTTCGACGATCGCACCGGGCGCTGGACGCAGGGGCGGCCCTTCGTCGGCAACGGCCCCTTCCGCCTGCGCGAGTGGCGGGATCACCTCCACCTCGCGGTGGAGAAGAACCCGCACTACTGGGATGCCGCCCGGGTGCGGCTGAACGAGGTGGTCTTCCACCCGGCCGAGTCCACCCAGGCCCAGGAACTCGCCTTCCGCGCGGGGCAGTTGCACACGACGTGGGATGTCCCGCTCGCCAAGATCGACGCGTACCGCCAGGAGACGCCCGCCCGCCTAATCGTCGAACCCTACTTCGAGAGCTACTTCCTCCGCTTCAACACCCGGCACCGGCACTTCGCGGACGTGCGCCTCCGCCGCGCCCTCTCCCTGGCCATCGACCGCGAGTCCATCGTGCGCAACCTCCTCCGCGGCGGACAGACCGCCGCGACCGCACTCACTCCGCCGGGCATCGGCGGCTACACGCCTCCCGCCGTCCTGAACCGTGACCTCCCGGAGGCCCGCCGACTCCTCGCCGAAGCCGGCTTCCCGGACGGCCGCGGGCTGCCAGTCCTGGAACTCACCACCCTTTCCTCCGAGATCAACCAGCGCATCGCGGAGGCACTGCAGCAGATGTGGCGCCGCGATCTGGGTGTGGCGGTGCAGATTGCGCAGAAGGAGTTCAAGGTGCTCCTCGATTCCCTCGACACCCTCGACTACACCCTGGTGCGGGGACGCTGGATCGCCGAATACCCGGATCCGCTTACTTATCTGACGATCTTCACCACCGGCAACGGCGTGAACGGCACCGGGTTTGCCGACCCTCGTTACGACGCGTTGCTCGCCGCCGCGACGCGCGAGCTCGAGCCGGCAGCGCGCCTCGGGGCCTTGCGCACGGCGGAGGAGTACCTGCTGTCGCAGATGCCGGTCGCGCCGATCTACTGGGGTTCGCGCACCCTGCTCGTCGCCCCTTCCGTCCGCGGCTGGAAGAAATCGCCCCTGGGCTTCCGCAACTACAAGGACCTCTGGCTGGAACCGTGAGCAGGCGTCAAGGCAGCCCGTTCCGGGTTGACGGTCGGTCTCGCGCCGCCGCGTGGGCGATCCGTCCGCGGTAGGCTCGACGAAGGCGAAAGCGCGGGGTGCACGCGGTTCGGCACGCGACTGACGCATGCGCTTCACTCACGGCCTGGCGGCCGCTTCGTTTCGCCTTGGCAGCCACCGACCGCACACGACAGCGTCTCGCCCGCCATCCAGGCTTCCCACCCCTGATGACCCACTTCCGCCGCTTCCTGACGCGCACCTGCGTGCGCCCTTGCCTGCTGCTGCTCACCGGCTTCGCCGGACACCGGGCCGTGGCTCAATTGCAGTATGACCCGGAGTACGAGTTCACGGTCTTTGCCGGCGCCATCAACGACTGGGGCACCGCCGACGGCACCGGCACCGCCGCCCGCTTCAATGGCCCCGCCGGCCTGGCGCTCGACACCGCCGGCAATCTCTACGTGGCCGACGCCAACAACCACACGATTCGCAAGATCACCCCAGCCGGCGTGGTGACCACCGTGGCCGGCATGGCCCGGAACCCAGGCCACGGCGACGGCGTGGGTCTCGCCGCCCAGTTTCATGCGCCCGAGGGCATCGCCATCGATCTGTTTCAGAACCTCTACGTGACCGAGACGGGCGGCTACACCCTCCGCCGCATCGCCACCTACGGAGGCGCGTCGGGACTGATGACCTGGGGCCCCTTCCAGGTCTGGCGCATGGCGGGCGACCCGCGGTACCCCGTGCTGCAGGACGGCCCCCTGGCGACGGCCATGTTTGACCGCCCTCGCTCGGTTGCCGTTGCCAACGGCAACCAGGGCAACGGCGGCTTTCTGGTGATCGCGGAAAACTCGCCCTATCTCCGCAAGGTCACACCCGGCCTGCCCCTCAGCCAGTTCGCACCGGAACTGGGTTCGGTCTCCCGCCTGGCCGGTTCGGCGTTTCTGAATCCCATCGACGGAACGGGATCCTCGGCCTGGATCGGAAAGTACGGGGCGATCGCAGCCGACGCCACTGGTACTTTTTGGTTCGCCGACAATGAAGGCAGCATGGTCCGACGGGTTTCCTCGTCGGGTATCGTCACGACCATCGCCGGTTCCCGCTGGCAGGAAGGTGCCGTCGACGGCACCGGCAGCGCCGCCCGTTTCCGAAACCCCTCCGGCATCGCCGTCGAACCCGCGGGAGCGACGGGCGGATGGGTTTACGTGGCCGACACCGGCAACGGCCTCGTCCGCCGCGTCGGCTCGACCAGCGGTACGGTCACCACCCTCGCGGGAGCCACCAACAATCCCGGTCCGCAGGAAGGCCGGGGCAGCCGGGCCGGATTCGGCAGCGTCTCCGCGATTGCGACCGACGGACAGGGGACTCTCTACGTTGCTGATCGCATCGCCCATGTGATCTGGAAGGGCGTGCGGGCCGGTTTGTTCCCCGTGCCGGCCAACGCCCCGCGGATCCTTCGCCCGCCCGTGTCGCGGACCGCCGAACTCCGGGCGTCCGCGGAGTTTCGCCCGATCATCACGCCCAGCAACTCCGTCACGACGACCTACCAGTGGCATTTGGACGGCGCGCCGATTCCGGGAGCGACCGCGTTTTTCCATTACATCAGCATCGTGGAGCCACGCCACGCTGGCACCTACACCGTCACCGCGACCAACGCCGATGGTCGCGTCACCAGCCGCCCGGCGATCCTCACCGTCGTGCCGTCCACGATTCACTACGGGCCGCGCCTGCGGGTCACGACCTTTGCCGGCAGCACGTTGGGCACGGTCGACGGCTCGCTCGCCTCCGCCCAGTTTCGGTGGCCCCGGGCCGTCGCGTTCGACCGCAATCGCAATCTCTACGTCGTCGACAGTTCCGCGCCGGTTGTCCGCAAGATCACGCCGGAGGGCGTGGTCAGCACCCTGGCCGGCTCACCGACGAGCGTCGGGCAATACGCCGACGGGGTCGGCTCCGCGGCCCGCTTTTCCAACCTCGCGGGAGTCGCGGTCGATGCCGCCGGCAACGTCTTCGTCTCCGATTCCTCCAACAACTCGATCCGGCGCATCACCCCGAGCGGGGTCGTGACCACGTTTGCCGGCTCGCCCCGCAGCCCCGGCGCCCGGGACGGCACCGGTACGGCCGCCAGTTTCGACGGTCCGGAGAATCTCGTCTTCGATCGGGCCGGCAACCTCTACGTCGTCGACTCGCGCAACGACACCCTGCGCAAGATCACCCCCGGGGGAGTCGTCACGACGCTGGCCGGCAAGGCCTATACCGGGGCGGTCAATTCGAGCACCGACGGCACCGGGTCCGCCGCCCATTTCTACGGCCCCCGCGGCCTGACCATCGATGGCGCCGACAACCTTTACGTGGCCGACACCTCGAACGGCGTCATCCGGCGCGTCACCCTCGCCGGCGTGGTCACCACCGTCGCCGGCCTGGCGCGCAATCCCGGAATGGCCGACGGCAAGGGCAGCGACGCCCGGTTCTACGCCCCCGTCGGCATCGCGGCCGACCTCGCCGGCAATCTCTATGTCTCGGACCGTGACACCATTCGCCGCGTCACCCGGGAGGGAGTCGTCACCACGGTGGCCGGCCTGCGCGATACCGTGGGCAACGAGGACGGCGACGGCAGCCAGGCGCGCCTGCGCAGCCCGCAGGGTCTGGCGGTGGATCGGACGGACTCGGGGGACCTTTTCATCGCGGAGGGAGGCAATGCCCGTATCCGCCGTGCCCGCACAATCCTCGGCGACGAACCGGGCCCCGCGATCCAAGCCGCGCCCGACTCCCAGAACGCCGCCCCGGGAGCCCGGGTGGTCTTCACCGTCCAGGCCACCAGCAGCACGGCCATGACCTACCAATGGTACTGGAACGATCGGGCACTCGGCGGCGAGACGGGATCGAGCCTGGTCCTCAACGGGGTCAACGCCGGCTACAATGGCTCCTACCATGTCGTCGTCACCAACCTCTTCGGCAGCACGCGCAGCGCCGCGGCCGTGCTCACGGTCGGTCCGCCGGCCGGACGGATCACCAACCTCTCGATCCTCGCCGAGCTGACGCCGGAGGAGCGCTCCTTCAAGATCGGCACCGTGCTCGGCGGCGAGGGGACGCGTGGCAACAAGCCCATCGTGGTCCGGGCCGTCGGCCCGGCCCTGGCCACCTTCGGCCTTTCCGAATATCTGGCGGATCCCGCCCTGACCATTGCCGCGGGTTCCGCGGACAGCGCACCGGTGGTCGCGGCCAATGACAACTGGGGGGGGACGGCCGCGCTGCGGCAGGCCATGAGCCTCGTCGGAGCCTTCGAATTCCCCTCGGCCGATTCCAAGGATGCCGCCGTGGCTCCCAGCCTCGCCGCCGGCGACTACGTCGTGGAAGTGCTCGGGCGCGAAGGCGGCACCGGCAAGGTCCTGGCGGAGCTCTACGATGCCACGACCGCCGAGGCGTTCACGCCAACCACGCCCCGCCTGATCAACGTCTCGCTGCTCAAACGCCTCGGCTCCGGCATCGTGGCCGGCTTCGTGATCGGCGGCGAAGGCTCGCGGGCGGTGCTGGTGCGCGCCGTCGGCCCCGGCCTCGCGCCCTTCGGGCTGAGCGGCACCCTCTCCAATCCGCAGGTCGCGCTGTTCAACGGGCAGGGCGATCTCCTCCAGACCAACGACAACTGGGGCGGCACAGCGGAGCTGACGGCCGGCTTCCGGCAAGTCGGGGCCTTTCCACTCGAAACCGACTCCCTCGACGCCGCGCTCATTGCCCGCCTGACCCCGGGCAACTATACGGTGTCAGTCACCGGTCGCGGCGACGACACCGGCCCGGTGCTGGTCGAAATCTACGAGGTGCCGGGCGCTCCCTGATCACCGGCGGCCCTCGCTTCGATGGAAACGCCGGGGCGGTCCACCGTCGGTTCATTCCACACCGGCAGCCACCAGTTCCAGCGACCGAGCAGGCGCATGGTCGCCGGGACGATCAGCAGGCGTACGATCGTGGCATCGAAGGCGACGGCAAACGCCAGCCCGAGGCCGAACTGCCGCGTGGCCGTCAGGCCGAAGAAGCCAAAGGAGCCGAACAAACACACCATCACCGCCGCCGCGCTCGTGATGACACCGGCCGTCACCGCCACCCCGGTCGCCACCGAGTCGGTGTTGTCGCCCCGGCGCCGGAACTCGTCCCGCACCTGGCTCAACAGGAAGATCTCATAGTCCATCGACAGTCCGAAGAGGATGGTGAAGAGCATCAGGATCACGAAGGAGTTGAGGCCTCCGGTCGGTTGCACGCCCAGCCACGCCGCCCCGTGGCCATCCTGGAACACGAGGACGAGGAACCCATACGCCGCGAACACGGAGAGCAGGTTGGCCACGATCGCCTTCAGCGGCACCGCCACCGAGCGGAAGTACAGCAGCAGCAGCCCGAACGTCAGTCCCACCACCGCCAGCATCACGCGCCCGATGCTCCGGAACATCTCGACGTCGAAGTCGTGGATGATGGCCGACCCGCCCCCAATCCGCACGCGGGCCCCGGCCGGGACCGCCTCCGCCCAGGATCGCGCCCGCAGGCGTTGCACCCATTCCACCGCCGCCCCGTGCTCCGGGTACACACGCGGCACCGCCACCAGCAACGCCGTGCGCCCATCGGCGCTGATCGCCGTGGCCGCCAGGGGCTGGATGGCCGGGGGCAGCATCGTCCGATCCCGGATGAGGCCGCGCGCCGGGCCGAGGGCTTCGAGCAATCGGCCAAAACCCAGCACCTCCGCCACAAGCGGCTGTCGTCGCAGTTCCTCCGTGATCGCCACCGCCGCCCGCTGCCCTTCGGGGTCCCACAGCGACTTTTCGCCAATTGCCTCCAGCGTCAGGACCGTCGGGCCCGTCCAGCCCGGCTGGAAATGCCTGGCCAACACTTCAAACCCCTGGCGCGACTCCTCCTCTTCGGGCAAGTCCCGCGGGTTCACCCGCCAGGCTTCCGTCCGCCAGGCCGGCCAGGCCCACGCTCCCGCCAGCATCACCGCGGCGATCAGGCAAACCCAGGGGCGACGCATCACCGCATGGGTCCAGCGCGACCAGGCGCCGTTGGCCTCGTCCGCCCGCGCCAGTCCTCGGGAAAACACTCGATCGCCACTCAGCCGCAGCAACGCGGGCAACAGGGTCAGCGTGATCCCCACGGCACCGGCGATCACCGCGACGCCACCCAGCGCCAGGCTGTGCAGGAAGCGCGCATTGACCAGGAAGAGCGCCGCGAACCCTCCCGCGACCGCCAGCCCGGCCACGAGCACGGCGGGACCCGCCTCCGCCAACGCCCGCACCAGGGCCTCCTCGGCGGATCGCCCCGCGGCCCGTTCCCGCCGCTGGTGGCTGAGGAGAAAGAGCGCATAGTCGGTCCCGGCGCCGAGGCCGATCATGGTCACGACATTCTGTGCCATCAGGCTCGTCGGCAGCCAGGGATTGGCCAGGTACAGGAACGCACTGCTGAGCGTCACCGCCGCCCCCGCCACCACCAGCGCCAGCCCCGCCGCCAGCGCCGTGCGAAAGACCAGGAGCAACACCCCCAGCGTCAGCGGCACCCCCACCATCTCCGCCCGCAGAAGTTCCGCCGACGAACGGCGGTTCAGGTCATAGAACATCGCCGACATCCCGGTCACGCGCGCCTGCACGCCCGCCGGCAGTTCACTCCGCGCCAGCAGGTCCCGCAACGTGCCGGTAAAGCTCTCCACGCCGATCAGGGAGTCCTCCCGCGAGGTCACCAGCAGCAAGGTCGATCGCCCGTCCCGCCCGACCAACTCCGGCAGCCCCGAATTCCAGGTGTGCAGGACACTGCCGACGCGCGCGTCCGCCGAGAGTTCCCGGGTCAGCCGCGCCACCATCTCGGCGTACCGAGGGTCCGCGACGGCGAGCGTCTCGCTCGTCACCACCACCTGCGCCGGCAAGGCCGCTCCCGGCCCAAACTCCCGATTGCACGTTCGCAGGACGAGATTCGACTCGCTCCCCCGGATCGACTCGCTGCCGCCCTGCGCGACTCCACCGAGCCGGAGGGCAAAGGGGACCGCCACCGCCAGGATCACGCACCAGGTCGCCACCACCACGCGAGGATGCGCCACGATCCCCCGGGCCAAGGCTTCCCGGCCTCCTGCCGCATGCCTGCCCTCGGATCGGAGGGCGGTGGCGCGAGCCAGGACGGACGGCGGGGAGGATTCCATCCCCTCTCCATGCGTCGCCCTGCTCCACCGCGGATCGCCCGCGTTTGTTCAACGACGTCTTGCGGGGCCCCGCCCGGGACCCCTGCGACTCACCACTGCGAAAGGGGCACGACCTCCTTCGCCGCGGCACCTGCGACGCTGCCCGGCACCAGATCGATGACCAGCCGTTGCGGCGTCCCTGCCGGCACCCGCACTTCGAAGCCGATCATCCGGGTGCCCGGATTGCGGTGGTCAAGCGCTGACGGCGGCGGATCCGTGGGATAAACCTTCACCTGCGCTCCCGCCGGCTCCAGCACGCGAAACGCCAGCTTCCGGCCCGCCTGCGCCAGGGTCGCCTGCCCCGGCCCGGACACCGTCACCTCGGCCTGCGTCACCATCGCCCATCGCACGGTGGCCGCCTTGCCCGTGGCCTGCACTTCATCCTGCACCCGCACGCTGCGATCCGCCTGCAGGACCACGCCCCGTCTCGCCTGGGCCAGCTGGCCTTTGTAGACGGTGCTCAAGTCCACCACGGTCCGTCCGTCGCGCGCCGCGATGATGCGCGCATCGCCTTCGACCCGCTGCTGCTGGCCGTCGACCATCAGCACGTTGTGCGCGGATGTGCCGAGTCGGAAGATCTGCCAGCGCTGCGCATCCTGGCCCTTGTCCCAGAGTTTCACTCCCTTGGTCTCGAGCGAATTGTAGTCCTGCATGCCGAGATCATCCGCCCAGCGCTGGCCGTCGGCATCCATCACAAACGCCCCGACATCCATGTGCGCGTGATTGAGGGAGGGTGAACCGCCCTTGATCGCCACGAAGCTTGCGCTGGGCTCCCAGCTGCTGCGGTGGAACGCGACCGGATTCGGCCCCGCCGCGGTCCACGACCGGGCCGTCGGCCGCACGGGTTCGGGCTGGTTCGGGTTCATCCACAGGAGCAGGAGCGGTGCGGTCCGATCCCGGCCGCCCCGGCTCGACCGTCCGGAGCGCCGCGCCTCGCGCTCGCCGCTGCCGCTCACCTTCTCCCACTCGCTCCACAGCAGGTAGGGATCCTTGCGCTGCGCCGCGAACCAGAACATCGCCGGCGCCACTCCCTGCCCGCCGCGACCACAGTCCGAGTAGTTGAAGTAGTAACCCGACGGACCCGTGACGTGCAGGTAGTAATCCGCCGTGGCGAGGAAACCGGGCTGCTGCGCGAGGCCAAAGTCCGTCCCCAGCGCCGACTGCAGCGCCGAAATCAGAATCACGTTGTAGGTTGTGCCGTAGCCCCAGTAGCCCGGGCCCTCCGGGTAGGCGCCGTCCGGCACATACTCATGCATCGACACCGGCACCGTGTTCACCGCGCGGGCGATCATCTGCGCCGCCAGGTCTCCGTCGGTCTCCGCCACCGCCAGGGCGCCGACGGTCATGCCGCCATTGCAGACCTGGTTCCAGTTGTTGCGCGCCTTCGTCCAGGAATTGGCCTTGAGGCTCGCCTTGAGCCCCTTTTCGACGATCGCCTCCCGCAGGAGTTTCCGCGTCGGCTCGTCGAGGGCCGCGTACAGCCAGTCATACCCCACCCCCACCGCCGCGGTCATCTCCGCCACGTCGAGGAAGTGGCTGGGATTCCAGTCGGAGAACTTGGCCACCGCCACGAGTTCGGCCCGCGCCCGCTCCAGGTACTTCTTTTCGCCCGTGAGCCGCCACGCCAGTCCGAGGTGCAGGACGCGCGACAGCGCCGTCCGCGACTTGTCGAGCAGCCGGCGGCCGATCTTCTCGTGCAGCACGGGTTCGCTCCGCAGTTCGCGATTCGCCTCCGCCAGGAGTTCCGCGCGGAGCCGTGTCATCACCGGATGGGCGGCGATCTGGCGGTTGAGCTCCGCCTCCGCCCCGCGCGGGAGGAACAGCCGCGGATGTTCGGCGGGGATTGTCCGCAGGCGTCGCGCCACCTCGCCGCTTTCAAGGGTGGCCGGGGCGGCAACCGCACCCGCGGACATTCCCAGCAGGACAACGCACAACACCCGGCGGAACAAGAGGCTCATGGCGATGGGCTGTGACGTCACCGCCGGCCTGCCGGCTACGAGCGATCCCCCGGTAGTCGGGACGCCCCCGTCCCGCTCCTTTCGTCCCATGCCAAGCCAACCGCGCGACGGGGTCGTCGCGCCCACAGTCTGAGGGAGTCGCGACCGCGGTTCAGGGCTGTTCCGGCCACACGCCGTGGCAGCGGTACCTGGCCCAGAGCGGGGCGGTCTTTTCGTTCCGGCGAAACGCGATCGCGGCGATCCCGGCCACGACGCCCTCCGCTCGCTCGATCAGCTCGACCGCCGCCCGGGCCTGCGCCCCGGTCTCGATCCATTCATCCACCAACAGCACGCGCGTGCCCGCCGGCCAGGGTTGCGCCCGCAGTTCCAGGGCTTTGGCCGCCCCGGTGTAGTCGGTGAACTCCGCGCGCTCGTGGCGCACGGGCAGCTTCCCGCCCTTGCGGATCGGCACGAAGCCGACGCCGAGCCGCAGGGCCAGCGCGGTTCCCACGATGAACCCAAGGGCATCCGTCCCCGCCACCCGCTGCACGCCGGCACCCCGATAGGGCCCCGCCAGATCTTCCACCAGCCGCGCGAACGCCGCCGGCTCGGCGAAAATCGGCGTCACGTCGCTTCGTTTGTAGTGCAGCTTGCTGCGGTCGATCAGGGCCAGGTAGTCCACGCCCCCACTCTTCCCGCCGTCCGTCCGCCGCCAATTTCTTTCTTTGCCCCGGCGCCGGCTTTTTGCGCCCATCGCCGTGCCACATGGCGCGCAAGCTCATCATCGACCAGGACACCCTCGGCCCGGCCGGCACCAACCTGCAGGCGGTCGCACTGCTCCTGAACGCGCCCGGTCTTGAGGTCCTTGGCATCACCGTCCCGACCGGGGACCACTGGCGGGACCAGCAGGTCCGGCACGCCCTGCGCCTGCTGGAGATCCTCGACCGCCCCGAGGTGCCCGTGCTCCCCGGCGCCGAACATCCGCTCGTCAACACCCCCGCCACCGTCACCCGGTGGGAGGAGCGCCACGGCAAACTGATCTACAACGGCGCCTGGGACCTGGCCCGGCCCGGACGCTGGGCGAATCCCCGGGAGGTGCGTGACCTGCCCGAGGGCAACCCGCGGCTCCCGCCCGCGGCCGAGGCCGCCGCAGAGTTCATCGTCCGGCAGGCGCGAGCCCATCCCGGAGAAGTGTCCCTCTGGTGCGGCGCGCCACTCACCAACCTCGCCCTCGCCCTGCAGCGTGAACCCCGACTGCCGGAACTGGTGCGGGAACTTCATTGCATGGGCGGGGCTATCGCCCCGGTCACGGAGGCCCGCGAGTTTCGGCAGAATCCGCGGCGGGAGTTCAATTTTCGCTTCGATCCGGAGGCGACGCACGCGGTGCTCTCGGCTCCCTGGCGCCGGCTCACCTGCTCCCCGATCGATGTCTCGCAGAACATCCGCGCCGACGCCGAACTCTTCGCCGCGGTCCGCGCGCGTGGTGACTCGGCCTACACGCGTTACCTCGATCGATTCGCCCCGCGCCAGCGGCCGATGTGGGATGAGGTGGCGGCCGCCACCTGGATTGACGAGACCCTCGTGACGCGGTGGGAGGAGGCCTTCCTCGACGTCGAACTCGACCCGGGATCCGCCTGGGGCGAGACGCTGGTCAACGCACCCGCCGCCACCACCGCCGTCCGTCCCGCCCGGCTCCAGCTCGCGATCGACGAGTCCCGTTTCCGCCAGCTCTTTGTTGCTCTCTCCCACCCCGCACCATGATCTCCCGCCCTTCCCGTTTTCCGTGGTGGTTTCGGTTGCTGCTCCTGGTGGCTCCCGCCACCCGGCTTTGCGCCGCCGAGCCCACTCCGGCGGACCTGATGATCACGCATGGGCATGTCGTCACGATGAACGACCAGCGCGAGGTCTTCATGGATGGCGTTGTCGTCATCCGCGGCTCGCGCCTCGTCGCGGTCGGCCCGGCGGCGCTCGCCACTCAGTACACCGCGCCCAAGGTCATCGACGCCCGCGGAGCCTTGGTGTTGCCGGGAATGATCAACACCCACACGCACGCCTCGATGACGGTTTTTCGCGGCCTCGGCGATGACGTCCCTGATCGTCTGCGCCGCTTCATCTTCCCGCTCGAAAAGGCCCTGGTGGATCGGGACCTCGTCTACTGGGGCGGTCTGCATGGGATCGTCGAGATGATCGAGGGCGGAGTCACCACGTTCGTCGACATGTACTACTTCGAAGAGGAAGTCGCCCGCGCTTCGCGGCAGGCCGGCATGCGCGCGATCGTCGGCCAGACCATCGTGAACTTCCCCGCCCCCGACGCGCCCGAACCCTACGGGGGGATCGCCCGTGCCCGGCAACTCATCACCAACCTCCGCGGCGACCCCCTGATCACCGGCGCCCTGGCGCCCCACGCGCCGTACACCGTCGACGCCACCCGGCTGCGCGAGATCGCCACCCTGTCCGCCGAGCTCGATGCGCCCGTGCTCATCCACCTGGCCGAAATGACCGACGAGGTCGCCACGCTGCGAAAGGAGCACAATCAGACGCCCGTGGAATATCTCGATGCCCTCGGGCTCCTCAACCGGCGCCTCGTCGCCGCGCACTGCATCTTCGTCAACGCCTCCGATATTTCCCTGCTCCATCGCCGCGATGCCGGCGTGGCCCACGCGATGGTCGCGAACATCAAGTCCGCCAAGGGCGTCTCTCCCGTGGTGCAGATGGAGCAGGCCGGCGTGCGGGTCGGCCTCGCCACCGACGGCCCGATGAGCGGCAACACCCTCGATGTGATGGGCCAGCTGGGCTACGTCGCCAAGGTCCACAAGCTCGATCGCAAGGACCGGAACGTCATGCCCGCCGTCCAGGTCGTCGAACTGGCCACCCGGGGCGGGGCCCGCGCCCTGCATCGCGAGCAGGAGCTCGGCTCGCTCGAACCCGGCAAGCTCGCCGATGTGATCCTGGTCGACGTCGCCGCCACGGCGATGGTGCCGCTCTACGATCCCTACGCCGCCCTGGTCTACGCCGCCAGCCCCCGGGATGTGCGCACCACGATCATCCATGGCCGGATCGTGATGGAAGACCGACGCGTGCTCTCGGGCGCGGGGATTCCCGCCGCCGGGCCGGCAGGGCGAGTGACCCGAACACCGCCGTGCAGGCGTTCGAACTCGCTTGGCATCTCCTCGATGTAGCCGCGACGACCCCGTCGCGGGGCGCAGAGCAAAGAGGGCGGGGGGACAGAAGCGGCGGCACTTTCGGTTGCAGGCCCCGTCCGGGGTCGGATTCATCTCGAATAATCCCAGCCTTGCTCCCGCTGGTGGCATCGCCAGTGCTGTTCCGCTTCGTCCGCCTCTCTTTTCACCACACCATGCGCCTGCACCTCACCTACGCCCTCGCCGTGACCTGCCTTTCGGTCGGCGGCATCGCCCAACCCGCCGCCGTCCCGGGCGGCACGCCCACCCAGCTGGAGGCGTTCACCGTCACCGGCACCAATCTCCGCATCGGTGAATCCGCCGGCGCCGTGAACCTCCGGGTGCTCACCCCGGTGGAGATCGAGGCCTCGGGCCAGACCAACCTGATGCACCTGCTGCGCAAGATTCCGGAAATCGGCGCCCAGGGCTTCGCGGAAAACCGCGTCAACACCTCCTCGCCAGGCTCCGCCGCCATTTCGCTGCGCGGCCTCGGGGTGAACTCCACCCTCATCCTGCTCAACGGCCGCCGCGTCACCCTCGCGCCCTTTGGCCAGGGCGGCAGCGCCGCGGGGCTCGGCACCGAGCAATTCGTCGACGTCAACATGATCCCGGTCGCCGCCATCGCCCGCATCGAAGTCCTGAAGGACGGCGCCTCCGCGGTCTACGGCGCCGATGCCGTCGCCGGCGTCGTGAATATCATCCTCAAGAAGGACATCACCGGCGGCTCGCTCACCCTGAGCTACGGCGACTACACCGGTGGGATCAGTGCCCCGACGGTGCGCGGCTCCCTCGCGGCCGGCGCCAAGCAGGGGAAGACCTCGCTCTCGGTCGTCGCGGACTGGTTCAAGCGCGACGAGTTTCTCTTCCGCGAACTGCCCCAGCCGGTGAAACGCCAACTCCTGCTCGCCAGCAACACCCCGGGCTCGTTCGTCGTGCCCGTGGGCGCCACGGATCCCATCACGGGCCAGGTCATCCCCGCCGGCGCCGCCCAGGCCGCCCGCACCTTCACGGTCGACCGCACCTCCACGGGCACCACCGCGACATTTACCCGGCAGCTGCAGACCCAGAACACCTTCGACGCCAACGCCGCCATCCGGCCGCAGACCGATGCCGATCGCCGCGGCGTCGTGATCACCGGCCGCCACGAGGCGTCGGACCGCGTGTCCGCCTTCGTCGAGTTCGGCTGGCAGAAGAATGAAAACGTCGAGGGCCTCTCCCCCGCCCCGGTCTCCACGCTGAACACGATCACGCTGCCGGCCAACAACCCGTTCAATCCCTTCGGCGTCGCGCTCGTCTCCAATACCACCCAGACGATGTTCTTCCGCTTCCTGGAGATGGGCGACCGCCTCACCACCACCACCAACGAGATGACGCGCCTGGTCGCCGGTCTCGAGGGCCGGCTCGGGCGGGGCTGGACCTGGGATGCAGCCGTGACCTGGAACAAGGAGACCTCCCACCTCGACCTGAAGAACTTCCCCGGCCAGGACAAGGTCAACGCCGCCCTCGCCGACACCAACCGCGCGACCGCGCTCAACCTCTTCGCCAACGGCACCAGCATCCGCAACAATCCGCAGACGCTGGCCAACCTCGAAGGTGGCGTCACTCGCGACGCGAAGACGGAGCTGACCGCCTTCGATGCCCGCTCGACCGGGAGCCTCTTCTCGCTGCCCGCCGGCAGCGTCTCGGTCGCCGTCGGCGCCCAGTGGCGGGAGGAGAAATTCCGCGACGAGCGCACCCAGGTCCAGTTGCTCAACCAGGGGGCCCCGGTCGCCCCCGCCCGCGGGGATCGCCGCGTGAGCGCCGCCTATGTCGAGGCCTCCCTGCCCCTCGCGGCCCCGTCCCAGCGCCTGCCCGGCCTGCACGCTCTCGAACTCAACGCTGCCGGCCGCCTCGAGTCATTTTCCGACGACGGCGTCGGCCACACCACGGTGCCGCGCCTCGGCCTGCGCTGGCAGCCGGTCGCCGAGCAACTCACCTTCCGCGCCTCCTGGGGCAAAGGCTTCCGCGCCCCCGCGCTCGCCGAGCTCTACCTGCCGCAATCGGTGGCGATCACCTTCAACATCCCGGATCCGCTCCGGTTCGGCAAACCCGGCGCCAACGCCAACGACAGCGGTACCGGCCAGCGCCTGATCCGCTCCGGCGGCAATCCGCTGCTGGCACCGGAAAAATCCGAGTCGACCAACTTCGGCGTGCAGTACTCGCCGCGCTTCCTGAAGAACCTCTCGCTCAGCGTCGACTTCTACGCGGTCGAGGTGACCAACCGCATCGGGCAGCCCGCCACTCCGGCCATCATCCTCGCCAACCCGCAGCTGTTCCCCGACGCCATCGTCCGCGCCGCGCCCACCGCCAGCGACACCGCCAACAACCTGCCCGGCGAACTCCGGGAGATTCGCACGGTGCTTGGCAACTACGGCAGCACCAAGGCCCGCGGGGTCGATTTCGCGGCGGAGTACCGTTTCACGCCCGGCCGCCTCGGCCGTTTCACCACGCGGGCCGTGGCCAGCCTGATCAACTCCCAGACCCTGCGCACCCGCCCCGACCTGCCGATGGTGGAGACGGTCGGGATCTATGAGATTCCGCGCTGGCGCGGCGACTTCTCCCTGCTCTGGAACCGCGAAAAGGCCAGCGCGGCGATCAACCTCAACTACATCGGCGGCTTCCAGGACACCGCCCCGAGCCAGCTGCTCGTGAAGCAGCAGCTGACCACCGATATCCAGGCCGGCTATGAGCTGCCGTGGGGAATGCGGGCCACGATTGGCGTCAACAACCTCTTCGACCGCCTGCCGCCGGCCACTTCGTTTTCCACCGGCTACGCGGAGCGGGTGAACAACTTCCTGCCGCGTTGGGCCTACGTCTCGCTGACGAAGACCTTCTAAGCCGGACGCGTCACCGTTGCCCCGGCTGGGCAAGGGCCATCTCGCCCCGTCGACTTGCGCCACCTTGCGGTGGTTCGCTTCTCGGCGGGGCAATCTCGTCCCGCTCCCGCGCCGCCGGGTCGCCGCGCCCACCGGTGGCGCTCCCCCGGCCGCCGGTGCAACTACCCCGCCGGGGCCTCCGACCGATCGCACCGCCGACGAAGGTCGGCTGCCCGACGGCAATGTGCCGCTATTTCCCCCAGCGGCCTTCGATGTAGATGTAACTGCCGCCCCGTCGCTCCCAACGGGGCTCCTCCCAACGGTGATGGCCGCGCGGTGGCCGCTCGTAGTGGCCCGCCACCCAGACATGCCGGCCCCCGCGCCAGGTCCAGTATCCCTTGATCCAGATGAACCCCGGCCCCGGCGGCGCATAAATCACCTCATGTCGCGGCGGCGGTGGCGGAGCGACGACCACGACCTGCGGGGCCGGTGAGGGCGCGACCACCACGGTCGTCGGTGCCGGTCCCGGACGCGTCGGGGCGGCGATCACCACCGCATCGCGCCAGTAGCCATCGATAAACACGTAGCGTCCGCCGCGGTATTCCCAGCGAGGCGACACCCACACGGCGTTGGTCCGCGGAGCCAGCGCCCAACGGCCGGAAACCCAGACATGCCGGCCCGCCCGCCAGGACCAATGTCCGCCAATCCAGATGTGCACCGGCGACGGACGCTCAATGATCACCTCGCGTTGCGGCGGGGGCGGCGGCACGGTGACGATGACTTCCTGCGGGGCCGGCGCCGGCTGCGGAGCCGCCACGACCGTGGTCGGAGCCGCCGGAGGCGCCTCGTCCCAATAACCTTCCTTGAGCACCCAGCCATTCCCCTGGCGCTGCCACTCGGGCTGGTGCCAGATCACGTTGGCAGCCGGAGGGATCTCCCATCGCCCGGCCTCCCAGACATAGGCCCCTTCCAGCCACCGCCAGTGTCCCGGAACCCACTGGTGCTGCGCCGACGGCTGCTCACCCGGCGCGTCCGACGTGGCGGGGTCCAGGGGCTTCTCCATCATTGGCGCCGGCGGCACAGTCGGCGCGTTGGGGATTGCGTTGGCGGCGAAGCTGCTCGCCGCCGAAAAGATCAACAGCGCAACTCCGGGGGCAACCGCATGAAGCCGGCAGAATTTCGTGCTCATAGGTGGGGCCTTAGACGTTTTGAGAACCCGAATGTTTCGATTTTGTGGCCCACACGCAACCGCGTCACGGCCTCTCCCCGCCCGCCGGGCACGGCGCCCCGATCCCTTCCACCTGTGGTCCGTCGCGGCCTTGGACCGCGCCTCCCGGAGGCGCCCTACACCTTTACCTCCACCCGGCGGCCACCTTGCGCAATCGAGCGGTAGATCGCCTCGATGATCACCATGTCGCGGCGACCCATTTCCCCCGACACAGGCGACTCCCGGCCTTCCTTCACGCAGCGGGCAAAGTCGTCGATTTGCACGGCCTGCTGGCTCGGCGGGGGCATACCCACACCGGGCGGACCCTTGCTCGTCGTCACCTTCAGGCCGCCGTACTGGAAAGCCGGCGCCAGCTCGTACCAACCCTTCTCGGCCTCGGCGCGAAACTTGTCCATGCCGCCATTGTAGCTGGTGGTGAACTCACCGGTGGCACCATTCGCAAACTCCATCCGCCAGTCGAGTCCCTCCTCCACGTCGCGAAACAGATCCGGCCGCTGCTTCGGATGCTCGCGCGCCTGCACCGCCACGGGCGCGAATGTGGGATGCGCTTCCCCACTGGTGTCCGCCGCCATGCAGGCCGCCTGGAGGCAGTAGATGCCAATGTCCATCAGCGGGCCGCCCCCCGCCATCGCCTTCTCAATCCGCCAGACCCGCTGCCGGATCGTGAAGGCCAGCCCGCCCGTCATCTTTCGGAACGGACCGAAATCCTGCTCGCGCGCCAGCCGCTTCAATTCGCGATAATGGGGCTCGAACTGGAGCCGGTAGCCAATCGAGAGCTTGACGCGGTTCGCGCGGCAGGCCGCCAGCATCGCGTTGCAGTCCGCGACGCTGTTGGCCATCGGCTTCTCGCAGATCACGTGCTTCCCGGCCCACGCCGCAGCGCTCGTGTGCTCGGCATGCAGGGAATTCGGCGTGACCACGTACACGATGTCGATCGCGGGATTGTCGATCAGCCGCGCCATCGTCGCGTAGCTGTAGATGTGCTTCTCCGGAAATCCGAACTCGCGCGCCCACGCCTGCCCCTTCTCGCGCGAACCGGTGATAACGCCGCGCAGCTCGCAATGCTGCGTCAGCCGCAGCGCCGGGGCCAGCTGCCCGCGGGCGTAGTTTCCGAGGCCGCACAGGGCGATGCCGAGCTTGCGCTCCGCCGGCGCCTGACCGCGCGCCCGCGCGCTCAGCAGCCAGGCCACCGAGCCGGCAGCGAGAGATTCCAGAAACGCACGGCGCGAAGCAGGCAGCGGGAGGGGTGGCATACGCAGGCCGACCCTCGTGCAACCCTTCGCCCGTTGCAAGCTGTCCGGCCCGGGGTCTGCGAGGCCTAAAACGCACCCGAATCATGTGAACGGGTTCACCAAAGAACACCTTGCTTCCGGCCCGGGGTTCTTCGAAATCGCGCGTCGGCTCCATCGCAACCCCACCAGGCATCATGAACTCCGCCCTTGCCCGCCCAGGCCGGCTGACACTCCTCGTCGCCGCGCTGGCCACTCTCCTCGAGGCGCAACCCGCGCCGTCCCCCGCTCCCACCGCGCAGGATCTCGCCCGCTACGATAAGAACAAGAACGGGCGCCTCGACCCCGAGGAACTCGCCGCCAAAAGCGCCGCCGAGGCCCGGACCGGCGATGTCGTGTCCCTCACGCCATTCGAAGTGGCCGCCGATGCCTTCGACACCTACGACGCCACCAATACCAACTCGATCACCGGCACCAACACTGCGCTGGGCAAGACCCCGCTCGACGCCAAGGTCTTCAACCGCCAGCTCATGGACGAGATGGGCGTCGTCGACATGACCGAGATGCTCTCGAAGCTCGGCGGCCTGGGCTCGGCCATCATCGGCGGCGGCAACGAGGACGTGCGTGGCGACCTCGAGGGCGACCGGCAGGATCCCAAGAGCATGACGATGCGCGGCCTCACGATCAGCAATCCGCGCCGCGACGGCTTCCTCCGCTCCGACACCACCCTGCTCGACTCCTTCGACATCGAACGCGTCGAGGCCATCGGCGGCTCCAATTCGCTGCTCTTCGGTTCCGGCGACGCCGGCGGCGTCGTGACCAGCGCCTCCAAGCGCGCCTACCTTCGCCGCCGCCCGACCGCGACCTTCGCCGCCACCGGCGACTCCGAGGGCACCCGCCGCTACACCATCGACGCGCAGGCCGGCTGGAAATACGCCGCCCTCCGCGTCAACGCCGTGCGCGCCGACACGCTGTTCTTCCGTCCCGGCACCCGGCAGATGAACGAGGGCCTGCAGCTCGCCGGCACGCTCCAGCCATGGAAACGCCTCCAGATTCGCGGCGAATGGCGGCATTTCTCCCGCGACACGATCTTCGCGCAGGCCGTCATCGTGCGGGCGCCGCTGACCACCCTCCTTCCCACCGGTGAGCGGATGGACAACCAGAACAGCCGCTACCTCGTGGCGTTCCCCAACGTGGGCGAACTGACCGGCGGCAACTTTGATCTCACCAAGGTGGACTCAGCGACCGGCCCGTTCACCCGCGACGCCTACAAGGCCCAGGCCGCCTCCGTGGTCGCCGAGACCACGGTGGCCGAGGGTCTGGCCCTCCAGCTCCGCTACGGCCACGACGCGCGCATCAACGATCCCCTTCGCCCCTCGACCACGACCGTCTACGCGCCCGGCGCCGCCGGCAACAACTACGTCGACCCCGTCACCGGCCTCGTCGGCACCCAGTGGGCCATGAGCCAATCCATGACCGCCACGCCGTTCTGGACCGGCGCCCGCGGCTACCGGGCGGCCCTCGCCTACCAGAAGGACCTCAAGAGCTGGGGCCGCCACCAGTTCAGCGCCTTTTACCAGGACATGGAGTCCTGGGTGAACCAGGAGCCGTGGCGCTTCTACGAGGCGGACGCCAACGGCACTGTCATCCAGAACCTCGCCAACATCACCAACGCCGAATCCGGCCGCACCACCATGCCGGCCGTCTGGATGCGGCTCTTCCCCGAGCAGGTCATCGGCGGCAAGAAGTGGCCCTTCACCCGCGTCCTGCATCCCAACGGCAAAACCTACGTGTATCAGCCGCAGATTTACAGCGGTGCGGTCCCGCCGACGAAGAACAACCCCCTCGGCCTGTCCGGCGCGATCAGCGCCACCACGGGCGAGAGCACCAACACCACCTACTACCACGACGACACCCGCGAGACGAGCTATGGGCTCGCACTCTTCAGCGAGTGGTGGAAAGGACGGCTCGACACCATGGTCGGCTATCGCTCCGAGGAGGCCGAGGCCTTCCGCGTCAACACCGGGCTGCGCCGCGGCCCGATCACCTACGACAGCCTGACCACCGGCTTCGTCCTCGACACGCCGATCAAGGGCGTTCGCTTCTCCGCCAACTATTCGACCAACGCCAAGATTAACTTCGACACGACGCGCGACATCTACAACGAGCCGCTGCCCCCGGGCAAGGGAGAGAGCCGCGACTTCGGCCTCAAGTTCGGTCTCTGGGATCACACGATCTCCGGCAACATCAACTACTACGTCTCCGAGCAACAGAACTTCACCGCCGGTCTCGGCGGCACGCAGAACGACGTCGATCCCAACGGCATCAACGGCCGCAACGGCGGCAGCGCCTTCACCTACAGCAAGACCTCGGACGGCTTCAACGCCACGCTCTCCGCCCGGCCGGTCCGCGGGTGGGAGATCCGCCTCAACTTCGCCACCGCCAACGGCAGCGAGCGGAGCGACGTCGTGCTGCCACAGTTCTACAACGACCAGTTCAATACGACGACGGTGGGCGGGCAGACCGTGGTGGGCATTCGCGCCAATGCCGGCGGCCCGATCACGCCCTTCCTGGTCCGCGCCGATCCCCGCGACCCGGACTCTCCGGAGATCCCCCTGTCGCTGGCGATGCTGAAGGATCCCACCAGCCCTTACTACGCGCAACTGGACACCGAGTCCGGGCAGATTCTCAACGCGTTTACGCTCGGCCTGCAGACGCCTGGCATCGGCACCGGCGCGACCGGCCTGCCCATCACCGACCACCAGTTGGGCTTTGTCTCCCCGTCGGGTGGCACGCTGATCGTGCGTCGCGCGGGCGAGAAGACCTTCGGCTACGCCGAGCGCAGCTACAGCCTGATCAACCGCTACCAGTTCGAGAGCGGCCGCCTGCGCGGGCTCGTGCTCGGCCTCAGCACCAGTCTCCGCGAAAAGCACCGCGGCTACATGTACACCGACGCCGCCGACGGCAACAAACGGAAGATGTTCTACTTCCCGGATCGGCTCCTCAACGACTTCTTCGCGGTCTACCGCTTCGTGCCTGCCCCGCGGATCCGCGCCAGCGTGCAGATGAACGTCGCCAATCTGCTCGATGCCAACCAGGTCATGTACCTGATCCGCTCGACCAACGGCACCCTGCGCTACGCCCAGTGGCTGAACGCGCCGCGGAAGATCTCGATCAGCACCAGCATCACCTACTGAGCCGGCCTTGCCGCGGTCAGGCGCGGGGCGGGGTCGCCCCGCCCACATGACTCTCGTTCCCTTTGAAGGCGGGACGACCCCATCCCGTGATCTTTCCGCCCCTGTAGGCGGGACGACCTCGTCCCGCGATCGCTCGCGGATTCGTGCCATCTGCAGGGTAAGGTCACCCCGCCTACACTTTCAAACTCCCCCTTGTGGGCGGGACGACCTCGTCCCGCTCCTCCCCCATGGCGTGGATCAAAACGCGAGGGAATGAACCTCTCCCTGCCACGGCCACTGGTCCGCTGTGGCCACCAACCCCGCCCGCACGGGATTCAGGCGGACATAGTCCCACTTTGCCGCGTACGTCTCCGCCGAACGCAGGATGTGGTCGAACGTATCCGCCTGCCAGATCGGCGGCGCGAGTTTCTCGTCCCGGGACAGCCGTCGCGACGAAACGGACTTCCAAAGCTGGCACCATTTCGACCGCGCCCGCGCCTCCGCACTTGGCATCGCGAAAAAGTGCGCGTGATCCGGCATCAGGAGAAATCGCCCCACGAACCAACCATTCCGCTCTGCCGACAGCCGCCAGATCTCTTCCAAGACCCGGCACGGCCCGGGGGCGGCGAGAATGCGGGCCCGACCCGCCGTGCATGCGGTGAAAAAGTACAACGGCGATTTCGCGAACGGCAGCACGTGCGGAAGGTGCATGATGCCCGCACAAACTCGCGGGGCTCCGGCGATTGTCAGGCGTGGTTTCTACCCGGAATTGGGTATTCGCGGGGCGGAGTCGCCCCGCCCACATGACTCCACTTCCCCTGTAGGCGGGACGACCCCGTCCCGCTTTCGCCCGCAGGTTCGCTGCCATCCGCGCGGGGTGAGGTCACCCCGCCTACATTCTTCCGCCTGTAGGCGGGACGACCCCGTCCCGCGCCCTGCCCCTTCTGCTGAACTGTCGACCGCGCGCACCTTTGCCCTGGCACGGTTCGTCCCGCTTGGGTAACGCCTCCCCGCCATGCGAATTCCCCTGGTCGCGCTTCTCGCCCTCGCGTCGGCACTCCCCGGCCTTGCCGCCTCATCGCCCTCCGGTTGGCGACTCTTCGCGCTGCCCGACGGACGGGCCGGCATCTCCGCCCCGGACGGGGCGCGGGCCGTCTTCGCTCCAAACTTCACGGTCCTGCACGCGGTCCGCGATCCCAACCTGGAAATGCGCTGGGGCAAGTTTCCCGAGCCGGAGATGGTGCTCAGCGACACCGGTTCGATCTACAACGTCCTTACCTGGGGTCTGAAGTCCGCGAAGACCGCCCAAGCCGCCGCGCATGTCGAGGACGGCTTTGATCCGTCGGTCGATCGCGGCTACGGCGCGGGCCGTACCGCCAACCTCTTTTCCGCCGGCCGCGCGCTCACGGTGCCGGGCACGGCGGCGCAGCTCTCCACCGACGGCCGCGAACTCACCTGGACCCTCCCTGGGAACGCCGTCGCGGATCTGGCCGCCGCGATCGATCTTCCCGCCGACGGCACGGCGCCCCGCCTGACTCTCACCGCCACCGCCCGCGTCGCCGGGTGGTTCTCCTTCGGCTACACCGGCGCCCCGGAGGTCGATCCTACGGCCGCGACTGAACTGTGGCAGCCCCTGATCTACAACGAGCGGCGCTTCCCCCACGAGTCGTTCCTCGAGGCCGGCTACCGCTGCCCGTTGCCGACGACCCTCGTGAGCCACGGCGGTATCACGCTCGGCGTGGTGGCCGACCCCACCGAATACCCCTTCCAGCCATTGCCGAATTTCGCCAATTCGCGTTTCGGCGTGGCCCTGCGCAACGCCGCCGGGCGCGCCCAACCGATGCTCTTTGCCCCGCTCCTCGGGGGCGCCGGCTCCGCCCTGCAGCCGGGGGAGAAGCGCACCTTCGTGATGCGCCTGTTCCTCGCGCGGGGTTCGCTCTCGGCCGCCTACGAACAGATCGCCCGTTCGCTGTTCGGCTTTGCCGACCTCCGCCACAACGCTCTCGGTTCCCTCAATGCCACCTTCGAGCGCATGCTCGACTTCGGCCTGAGCGACTACGCGAAGTTCCACGCCGACCTGCGCGGCTTCGCCTACGACACCGACGTCCCCGGCGCGGTGAAGAACGTCTCCGCCCTCCATCCGCTCGGCCTCTCGCTCGTGACCGACCGCCGCGACATCTTTGACCGGCTCGCCCGCCCGCAGATCGAGTACTTCCTCTCCCGCGAACGCTTCCTGTTCACCACGGATCCCAAAACCAAGGGCCAATCCGCCTCCTCCCGGCTCGGAGGCTTCGGCGCGCCTCTGACGGAATACGCCAACCTCCACGCGATCACCGGCGGCCGGACTCCCGCGTTTCGCGCGGCGGCCGAATCGCTCTTCGGCCGGGATCGGGTGCTCAACCTCGAGGGCAAGATCCGCGGCGACAACTGGTCCCACGCGCTCGCCCTCTACCGGGCCACCGGCGAGCGCCGCTGGCTCGACCACGCCGTGCGCGATGCCGATGCGTACCTGCAACGACGGGTCGCCGTCCGCCCCGCCACCTATGCCGATCCGGACTCCCGCGGCCTGTTCTTCTGGACGGCGTTCACGCCCCAGTGGATCGAACTCTACGAACTCTACGAGGAGACGCGCGAACCGCGGTATCTCGCCGCCGCCCACCAGGGCGCCCGCGACTACGCGCAGTTTGTCTGGCTGGCCCCGCGCATCCCCGACGGCGACGTGCGGGTGCACGAGGACGGGCTCGCTCCCGCCTACCGCAGCGGACCGCGTTTCCCGCGCATCGCCGCCGAGCCGGAAACCGTGCCCGCCTGGCGCACCTCGGAGATTGGGCTGACCAGCGAATCCGCCCCGACGAGCAAGGGTGCCCGCGGCATCTTCCTCGCCTGCTACGCCCCCTGGATGCTGCGGATCTCCGCCCTGACCGGTGATCGCTTCCTGCATGACATCGCTCGCTCCGCCATCATCGGCCGCTACACGAGTTTTCCCGGCTATCACCTCAACACCGCCCGCAACACCGCGTACGAGAAGCCCGATTTCGCCCGCCGCGGAAAGGACGAGCTCAACTCCGCCACCTCGATCCACTACAACCACATCTGGCCGCACCTCGCCCTGGTCCTCGACTACCTCGTCACCGATGCCTTCGCCAAGTCCCGCGGCGCGGTCGACTTCCCCGGCCGCTACGCCGAAGGGTACGGCTACCTCCAGCAGAAGATCTACGGCGACCGCCCCGGATCGATCCACGGCCTCGCAAACCTCTGGCTCTGGATGCCCCGCGGCGTTGTCACCGTCGGTCACCCGGAGCTCAACTTCATCACCGCGCGGGGCGAAAACCGGTTCGCGCTGGTGCTGACCAACCAGTCCAAGTCTGCGCTGACTTCCGCCGTCACCCTCGATCGCGAGCGCCCCGGGCGGTCGGGCACCACCCGCCTCGCGATCTGGGAGGAAAACCAGCGCGTCCGCGAACTCGCCCTGCCCGCGGACGGCCGTCTCGAGGTCGCCGTCGCCGCCGAGGGCATCACGACCCTGATCTTCACGGGTGTCACCACCCGGCCCGGTTTCCAGTCGGACTTCTTCGCCTCCGCGCCCGCGCTGCCCGCCGAGAGTTCCGGCCTCCCGGCGTTTCGCGGGGCGAAGACCTACGCGTTGCGTCTCGGGGGTGGACCCGGCCTGACCAGCGTCTATACTTACCTGCCCGACTTCGATCGCGAGATCGCCCGCTGCACGCTGCACTGGCGCCAGGACGGCACCGAACGGAAGATCGACGACTCCGCGTTCCCGTTCGACTTCACCCTCGCGCCCGTTTCTGACGCCCCACTCGAGTACTGGTACGACCTGCAGTTGAAGGATGGCCGCTCGGAGAAGTCCCCCGTGGGCACCGTGCGGTTCCGATAGGTCCGAACGCCCGGCCGGCTCCCAACGCCTTCAGGACTACGGAGCCGCGAGCACGCGCACCTGCACCGTCGACGGCGTGTCCGCCCCGCGGTGCACCCGGTGGGTCGCCTTGCGGTAGTCCTCGGCCCGGGCCTGGGCGATCGGCACGAAAGTCTGGGGATTGCGATCCACCAGGGGAAACCAGGAACTCTGCACGTGCACCATCAGGCGGTGCCCGCGCCGAAAGGTGTGCAGCACATCCGGCATCGTGAACTCCACCTTGGCTACCTGCCCGGGCACAAACGCCTTGGGCTGCTCAAAGCTCTCGCGGAACCTCCCGCGAAACACGTCGCCACGCACCAATTGCTGATACCCGGCCAGCACCACGCCGGTTGGGTTGGGTTCCGGCGTCGGGAAGTCGCGATCATAGACGTCGATCACCTTTACCACCCAGTCGGCATCCGTGCCGGTCGTGGAGACGTGCAGCGTGACCCGCAGCGGTCCGGCGAGAGTCAGGTCGTCCTCGAGGACCGGAGTCTGGTACACCAGCACATCCGTCCGCGACGTGGCGAAGCTCTGGTCCTCGACCATGTAGGACGCAGGATAGCCCGTGCTGCGCTGGAGGGTGAAGGGCACCGGCTTCGACGGATCACTGACAAACTCGTCGTAGGCGCCGCGCTCGGTCGGCGCGGCCTGGCTCAGTGCGCCACCGGCCGCCAGATGAAGGGTGCGCGGAGCGGCGGCCGCCGGCGGCCAGGTGTCGAACTTCCGCCAGCGATTTGTCCCCGTCTCGAACACCTGCGCCTCCGCGGGAGTGAACGTCTGGTCGTCCTTCAGGAACCGGCGGAAGAACGGCAGCTCGAGCTTCTGACGATAGAACTCGGAGGTCTTGGCTCGGAACGAAACCGGACCCAGCTGCTCCCCCGGCGTGCGGCTCCAGCCCCCGTGCACCCACGGCCCCATCACGAGCACGTTGGTGATGCCGGGATTCTGCTGCTCCGTGCGCTGGTAGGTCTCGAGCGCGCCAAAGAGATCCTCCGCATCGAACCAGCCGCCCACCGTCATCACGGCGCATTTCACGTTGCGCAGGTGCGGCCGGATGTCGCGCGCCTTCCAGTACTCGTCATAGGTCGGATGCGCGAAGACCTCCTGCCAGAACGGCACGCGCCCGCGGAAATGCACCGCCTCGGAGTTGGCCAGCGGCCCCATCCGCAGGAAGAAGTCGTAGCCGTCCGCCGTCCCGTAGTCGAAGTCCCGCCGGTTCTCGCGCAGCGGGTCGTCGACCTTCTGGTGGAAACGGTACATGAACCCGAAATTCTGCGAAAGGAACAGGGCACCGTTGTGGTGGATGTCGTCCCCGATGAACCAGTCGGTGATCGGCGCCTGCGGGGAGGCCGCCTTGAGCGCCGGGTGACTGTCGATCATGCCCATCGAGGTGTAAAAACCAGGATAGGAGATGCCGAACATGCCCACCCGGCCGTTGTTGTTCGGCAGGTGCTTCACCAGCCAGTCGATCGTGTCCCAGGCATCCGAGCTCTCGTCCGTCTCTCGGTCGCGTTTGTTCGGGCGGAAGGGCCGCACGTGCTGGTACTCACCCTCCGAGCCGTACCGCCCCCGCACGTCCTGCGCCACGAGGATGAACTTGTCCTTCGCGAGGGTCTCGAACGATCCCTCGAAGCTGTTGTAGTTGTCCGCCCCGTAGGGCTTCAGGGCATACGGCGTGCGCGTGAGAAGGATCGGCCAGCGCTGCGACTCGTCCTTGGGTAGGTAGACCCGCGTGAACAGGCGCACCCCGTCGCGCATCGGGATGCGGTACTCGAACTTGGTGTAGTGCTCCGACACCCAGGCGGCCTTGGTGTCGGATTTGGATTCGGCCGCCGGCAGGACACCGGCGCAAGACACGAGGGCAAGGAAAACGAAGCGTGGGAGTCGTTGCATGGGGAAGGCGGAAGCCGCCGGCACAGGCAACCGCGGCCCCCGGCCCGTCTCAAGCGCTTTTGCGGCGCGCACCGGCAACCGGAGCGACACCGGCGACCGGTTTCACCCCGGCATAGGATCGGTGGTTTAACAGCCAAAGGATGAATCGCTGCCTGAGGTAGCCGGCCTCGTTGAGGCCGGCCGGGGTCGCCGCCCCCGGCTACAGGAGCATCAGCCACCTGCGACGCGAGGGGAATCGAGGTGGCCAGCTCGAGGAGAGGCAACGCCGCGCCGTTGCCTGGCGTTACCTCATCTCGGACCCCATGTGGGCGGGGCGACTTCGCCCCGCGCCAGGCGGGTTCGGAAACAACGATCGCGGCGGGGTCGCCCCGCCTACAGGTACAGAATCGAGTGAAGCCAGCCGGCCTCGGGCGGCGCCCCTACCTGCCGCCGGCCGCTCTCCGCGCGTCGAAAAAGTCGATCAGCGGGTAGACCTGCCGGTTCACCGCCCGGGCCGCGTCCAGCAACTCCGGCCAGGGCGAACCATCCGCCCGGTACAGGCCCTTGTTCGCCCCGCCCGCCGAGTCGAGCGCCACCGAGTCGGAGTCATCGTCCATGTATTTGAA
This sequence comes from Verrucomicrobiota bacterium, assembly GCA_016222805.1. Taxonomy (GTDB): domain Bacteria; phylum Verrucomicrobiota; class Verrucomicrobiia; order Opitutales; family Opitutaceae; genus ER46. Next base: position 51,920 of record JACRQG010000008.1, read on the forward strand.
GTAGTGAAACCCCACGAGGGCCGGGATCTCGTAGGCCGCCAGCGTGAAGTGCTGGTAGTAACGCGCCCGGTCGGCCTGCGTCCGCACCACCCAGCCCGCGCCCTTGGTGTTGGCCAGCTTCGGCGCGTCCATCGCCTTGGAATACCACTCGGTCAACATCACCGGACGCCCCTTCGCTTCGCTCCAGCCCTGGATGTCCTCCCGCTGCGGCCCCCACTCGCCGTAGTAGTTCACCGCCACGACATCGATCCAGCGCCCGACCGCCGGCCAGAACCAGGGGTTGTCGAACTGGCCGCGGTGCACGTTGAAGCGCGGCCCGAGGATGAGGTGCTGGCGGTCGACCGCGCGGATCGCGTCGTGCACGATCCGCACGTAGGTCTCGAAGACATGCGCGATGAACTGGTAGCGATCCTTGAGCGTGATCGCAGCCGGAGCTCGCCCGCGCGCCGCCAGCCAGGCCTCCGCCGCGGCGCGACCGTGCCCCAGGTACGCATCCCCCGCCGGCAACCGCAGGTGGCGGTCGAGCAGATCGACCGGGCACTGCAGCTCGTTGTCGGTGAAGATGCCGATGACCGAGGGATCCCGGGCCGTTGCCGCCAGGGCCGCCACCTCCCGCTGCGCCCAGCCGGGAAAATCGGGATGGAAGACCGGGAAACACTGCTCGGTGAACCCCGTGTGCCCGCTGGTCGGATACGTCTGCTTGTGCTCGCGGGCGAAGCTCGCGATGACGCTCAGGCGGATGGTCCAGGGCAGCGCCTCCGGCGCCGCCTGCATCGCCGGCGTGCCCCCGTTGCCCAAGCCGTTGAAACCGTGCGCCCGCAGTTCCCGCGTGGCCGCCGCGGCAAAGGCGGCCGAACCGTTCGCCGCCAGGTTTCGCGGAGGACGGACGGAATTCACGCCGACATTCCAGTACCGGTGCCCATCGGGGGTCATCAGCCACCAGCGACCCTCGATTTTCTCGGCCCGAAAATATCCCGTGGCGCGCCCCGCCGGGCGATCCATCCGCCCGCCCCAGCGATCTGTGGGAGGCGGTTCGCCCGCCGTGAACCCGGCCACACCGGCCAGCGTCCGTGTCGCCCGCGAACGCCACGTGCCGTCGGGACGCGAACCTGGCGATTCCACCGGCACGGTCTGGTCCGGATCGGGCCGCCGCGCGGCAATCGACGCGGCCCCGGCTTCGCCGTAGCGCCCGGCGGTGGCGGCGAACCACTCCGCCACCTCGCGGCCGGCGAGGCCCCGGTTCCAGACCGCCACCTCGCCGATGCGCCCCCGAAAGTGTTGCAGCTGCGAACGCCCGACGTACCAGGCGACTTCGCCGGCCGGTGGGATCGCCAGAGTCTGGGCGGTTTCGGCCGCCTTCCGGCCGTTGATCCAGAGCGCGGCCGTGCGTCCATCCGCGGTGGCCACCACGAGCGACCAGGTACGCAACGGCAGCGCCGGCCCCTCCAGCACCACCTTTTTCCCGCCAAACACGCCGAACACCGGCCGGGCGTCCTGCAGGTAGATCCCGGTGAGCGGCGTCGTCCACGAGGGGTTTGGGTTCGGCCGGCCGACCACCGGCTCGTAGCCGCGCGATCGCATCGGGTACACCCACACGGCCAAGGTCACGCCCTGGGGAAACACGAGGGGTGTGCGCTCCTCCAGCCGACCACCCGTCTCGAAGCCATCGCATTCCAGGCTCCGCGCGGACCCAACTTCGGCGCGGACCGCCGGGTGGTCGACGCGCAGGGGGTTGCCGGCCGATGACAAATCCGGGACCACGCCGTCCGCGATCCGGTCAAACCGCCAGTGCCCGACAAGGTCGGGCGCCGGGACAGCGGCGCGAATCCCCGCGCCGAGGAGCATCCCGAGCAGGCAGAAGAGCCGTGGACGGAAGATCCCCGTCGGCCGAAATAGGGGCCACACACGGCAGCGGTGGCGGAGGATTCCCGTGAAAACGCTCGGGATTGAATCGGTGGCAGCCATCACGTTGCGCAAAGACGCCGCCGGCCGCCAAGGGTGTCACTCCGGTCCGGCGCCGTGCGGTCAGAAGACCCGCTGCTCCGGCTATTCGCGCCGCCAATCCGCGACCAGGGTCGCGAAGTCGATCCGGACCACCAGGCCATCCCCGAGCACCAGGCGCCATGACCCGATCTGCGGATCGCGCTCCAACCGGCAACGGGCCGCCGCCGCGCGGGTCGCCTCGATCGATTGCCCCGGAAGAAAGACGTAGGCTCCCTCGGCCAGCAGGGAACCGGTGGTCGCGGAGGCCAGGCCGGCGGCCGGCACGGCGTTCAGGTGAAAGCGTTGCTCCAATCGCCCAGCCGCCCCCGTCGGGAACGGCACGTAACGGGCCGCCCCCGTCGCAACGAGCCGCACGATGCCCAGCGCGCCGTCGAGGTTGCACCAGCGCGAATTCCACTCCACCGGAGCCGCGGTCGACGCCTCGTCCGCCCGAAATTCCCACTCGCCCTGCTCCGCGGTGACGAGCCGCCGTCCACGGTGCGACGGCCACTGGCGGTCGTTCAGCACCCCCAGCGTGCCGAGGTCGAGGCGCGTCGGACGATTCGCCCCGAGCAGATGCAGCCGGTCGGCGTAAATCGCCCGGCCGTCGGGCAGGACCACGAACGCGAACCGCTGCTCCACCGCCCCGTCGGCGCGGGACAGGATCCCCGCGAGGCCCAACCCCTCCGTGGCCGGCGCAAGGCGCACCTCCTTGACCACCGGTTCCTCGCGCGCCACCCCGGCGGCCTCCACGTGGCCGACCAGGCTGCGCATCTCCGGCGCCAGCAGCTGGTTTTCGCCGAGCGGCATCACCTGGCCCATCACCCGCGCGCCCCAGGCAAAGGTCGCGATCGCGGCGGGCGTGCGCACGACGGCGAACTTCCCGTCGGGAAACACCCACCGCCCGGCCAGACCCGCCATCAACCGCTCCGTCGGCACCGGTGGCGGCCCTTCCCCGCGCTCGGCCATCAGGGCGTAGGCATGGGCGGGAAGTTCGAGCGCCATCGCCTGGTCCGAGGGCAGCTTGGTTTCCTCCGGCAGGTAGATCGGGCCGTGAGGCGTCCGCGCCGCCATGCGCCGCATCGTCGCGAGGCAGGCCCGTTGCAGCGCCGCCGATTGTCCATCGCCGTAGAGCACCGCCAGCGCCGTGTGGTATTCGAACCAGTCAAGGTTGCGGCGCAGTCCCCAGTCCTGGCCGTTCGGGTAAATCCACGCTCCGTCTGGCAGGGCGAGAGACTTCAGCGCCGTGTTGATGGCGACCACGTTCAAATGCGCCACTTCCGGAAGTTTGCGCCCGGCCCACGCGTACATCGGCGCCTGCGAGGTCAGCAGGTAGGTGCAGGCCATGTAATCGGGGTGCACCCGGCTGTGGTTTTCCAGGGTGAAGTCGTCGTGCAGGTTCGCGCCCGCGATCCAGTCACGCCACGGCCGTCCCTCCACCTCACCCGGCCGCGCGAGGTCGGCCGGGCGCGCGAAGGACGACGCCATCCAGCGCCGGGCCGCCTCCTGCCAGCGGGCCGCGCGCGCATCGCGGGGGAACATCAGGGCGGCCAGGGAGAGAATCTGCGAGTTCCAGGCGTTCTCCTCACCCTTGGAGTCGCGCACCCGGCCGACCGGCGGCACGGCGTCGACAAACCGGCCGGCTTCCTCTGCAACCATCAGGGCCGCCTGCTCGCGCGGCAACGCACCGAGGTCGTCCCAGAGCAGCCAGCTGGCCTCGCCGGCCAGCGCCGCCCAGTGCGCCGACTGCCATTGCCCTCGCCAGGGCCGGCCATCTTCGCATCCGCCCTGTTCCGGTGCGTGTGTCGCCAGCAGGAAACGCAACAGCGCCTGCGCCTGATCGCGGGCCGTCTCCCGCGAGAAATCGGCGGGCCAGGCCTCGTCCGGCAGGTAACGCACCAGCAACGCGAGCCCCTTGGCCGCATGGGCGCTCGGTCGTAGGCCATGCTCGCCCGACGGCGCCCCGCGCACCACCGGCAGCCGCATGGCCCCGGCTCCCCCGGGACCCGGCCGCATCTCTGCCACCAGGTGCCGTGCCTGCTGGACCAGCAGCGGCTCGACATCGCGCATCACCGGCCCGCGGTACTCCCGGCGCAACCGCACCGGCGCGGCTCCGCCTTTCGCCGGCGGGATGGCCCCCATGCTCTCGGGCGCCACCGGTTCGCGGCGGCGGATCGCGAGCGCTCCGGTCCGCGCGTCCCGCACCGACGTCAACGGGGACCCTGCGAGCATCTGCTCGGCGGCCTCCTGCGCCGTGTACCGGCCGCGGACGGGCTGCGTGCCCACACCGCGCACACTCTCGGCGCCAAACATCACCTCGCATCCGGACGCGGTCGCGAGCCGCGCCAGCATCACCGCCGCCTCTCCCGCCGGCAGATCATAGGTACGCCGCTCCTCCTCGGCCGGCAACGCGACTCCCAGCATCCATCCCGCCAGCCCGAGCATCCGGCGACACCAGCGGCCCGCAGTCGTTCGAGGAATCCCGCGGGAGGGAAGACGGGACGGGCTCATGTCCTCAGGAAGACGAATCACCCTTTTGTTTCCGTCATCCCAAAAGCACGGAATCCATCCCGGCCCCGGGCGCTTGTTTCCCCCGGGGAAATCTGTTTCCTCGATCCCGGTCGGACCACGATGCCTCCCCAAAACCAAGACGACGCCCACTGGTTTGCCGCCGAGGTGCAGCCGCACGCCGCCGGCCTGCGCGCCTATCTCGTGCACCAGTATCCGACGATCTCCGATCCCGACAACCTCGTGCAGGAAAGCCTCGTCCGGGTCGTCCGGGCCCGCGCCCAGGGCCCCGTCGAGGCCCCGCGCGCCCTGCTCTTCGCCACGGCGCGCAACCTCGCGGTCGATCAGATGCGCCGCCAGCGCGTGGTTTCCTTCGAACCGATGACGGAGATCAGCGACTCGTCCGTCTTCCTCGGTGGCGGCACCATCCCGGAAGCCGTCAGCCACGACGAGGAACTCGCCCTTTTGACCCAGGCCATCCAATCCCTGCCCGACCGCTGCCGCCAGGTATTCACCCTGCGCGTCGCCTACGGACTTTCACAGCGGGAGATCGCCGCCCGGCTGGGCATCTCCGAGAACACGGTGGAGAAACAGATCGGCAAGGGACTCCGCCGCTGCACCGCGTTCTTCGCCCGCCATGGGCTGCCGTGAGAGGACCGGCCACATGACTCCCCCCGACCCTTCCCACCCACCCGATCGCGCCGCCGATCAAGCCGCCGCCGCCTGGGTGGCCCGGCGCGACCGCGGGCTTTCTGCCCGGGAACAGGATGAGTACCTCGACTGGCTGCGGGCGGATCCCCGCCGCGGGGCGGCCATCGCCCGGCACGAAGAAACCCTGCGCCGGATGCAACGCCTTGCCCAGTGGCAGCCGGCACTCAGCCAGGAGACCAATCCCGACCTGTTTGCCCCGCCCCGCCGGCGGCGCCAGTGGCTCACCGTCAGCCTCGCGGCCGCAGCCGCGGTCGGCGCCCTGCTGCTGTATCTCCCCCGCCCCGCCCGCCCGCCTGCAAACGCCACCCCCGGCTCCTACCTTCGCGTCAACGAGCGCGAGCGCCTCGCCGACGGCTCGGTCGCCGAACTCCGGGAGGGCTCACGTCTCGACGTGCACTTCTCCGCCACCGAACGGCGGGTGCGCCTCACCGGCGGCGAGGCCCAGTTCACGGTGGCGAAGGACGCCGTGCGGCCGTTCATCGTCGAAGCCGGCGGCGTGGCGGTCCGCGCCCTCGGCACCGTCTTCAACGTCCGGCTCGACGCCGCTTCGGTCGACGTGCTCGTGACCGAGGGGCGGGTGCAGGTCGCCGCCCCGCCCCCGCCTCCCGGGTCGGCGCCTGTCGCGGCCCCACTCGTCGTCGCGGCGAGCCAGCGCACCGTCGTGCCCATCGCGCCGACCCCGGCGGCACCGGAGGTGGTTCCGGTCACCCCGGAGCAGGTCCGCGAAGTCCTCGCCTGGCAGGCGCCCCGCCTGCAGTTCTTCGAGACGCCGCTCGCCGACGCCGTGGCCGAGTTCAACCGGCACAACCGCCACCGTCTCATCCTCGGCGATCCGGAGCTCGGCCGAATCCCGATCGGCGGGACTTTCCGCATCGACAACGTCGAGGGGTTCGCGCGTCTGCTGGAACTCACGCTGGGCATCCGCAGCGAGGCGCGCAGTCCGGACGAAACCGTGCTTCTGCGAGGTCGCTGAACCGGCGCGGCACGGCGGTGAAAATTCTGCGACCCCGCGGTACGGAAAACTCCGTCCGGTACGTCTTCCCCCTTGCCGGGTCCTTCCGTCGCCCGGCCACCTGACTTCATGACACTGTTTCGCCGCCCCTTCCTCGCCGCCGCCTGGCGCCTTTGCGCGGGATTGTGGGCCCTGGTGGCCGCGGCCGCGCGGACGGAGGCATCGGAATCGCGGGTGCCTTTTCACCTGCCTGCCGGAGATGCGGCGACGCGCCTACGCCAGCTGTCCGAGATTGCCCGCCGGGAGATTCTCTTCGCGGCCGAAGCCGTGCGAGGGGTACAAACCCACGCCATCGAGGGTGAATTCACCGCCCTGGAGGCCGCCAACCGCCTGCTCGCCGGCACGTCCCTCGTCGCCGTGCAGGACGAAATGTCCGGGGCTCTGGCCGTCCGGCCCCGCCACCTCGCCACTCCAGCGCGCCCAGAACCCGCCGCCACCACGCCCCCTCCTTCTCTCCGCTCTGAATCAGACACCATGAATCCCAAGCCACCCGTCTCCCCCTCCCAGCGACTCCGCCGGCCCGCCGTGGCTGGGTTGTTGTCCCTGTTCGCCGCCGCCTTCGCCCCCGCCGCCCAGCCTGACGCCGTGGGCATCCTCCAGGGCCGTGTCTCCAATGCCGCCACCGGCGAGGCCCTCGAAGGCGCCCGCATCTCCGTCGCTGGCGGCGAGGCCTCCGCCCTCAGCGAGCGCGACGGCACCTACACGCCCGCCCGCCTCCCGGCCGGCTCGGTCTCCATCCGCGTCACCTACCCGGGCCTCGACGAGGCCTCCGCGATGGTGACCGTGAGCCCCGGCGCCCCCGCGGTCCGCGACTTCCAGCTCACGTCCGATGTCTACAAGATGGAGGCGTTCGCCGTCACCGCCGTCCGCGAGGGCAACGCCGCCGCTATCGCCCGGCAGGAAAACGCCCTCACCATCACCAACTCCGTCTCCACCGACGCCTACGGCAACGTCGCCAAGGGCGACATGGGGACCTTCCTCCAGCGCCTGCCCGGTATCGTCGGCGACTACGGCGGGTCGGCGGTCGACGCCATCTCCGTGCGCGGCCTCTCGCCCGAGTTCACCACGGTGACTCTGGATGGCGCGCGCTTCGCCGCCGCCAACCCCGACTCCCGCATCCAGGTCGTCAGCGGCCTGCCCTCCGGCTCGATCGAGAGCGTCGAAGTGATCAAGACCCCAACCGCCGACATGGACGCCGAGTCCTTGGGCGGCGTCGTGAATCTGCGCTCCCGCAGCGGCTTCGACCGCACCGGTCGCACCCTCATCCTCAACGCTGCCGGGGCCTACAACGAGACCATGGGCAAACACCTCGATCCCGGTGGCGGCGGCCGCCGGTACTTCCCGCACTTCTCGCTGGATTACTCCGACGTCTTCCTCGTCTTCGGCCGCAAGCTCGGCGTCTCCCTCACCGGCGCGTATCAGGAGGTCGGCGACGGCTTGCAGACCGTCCGCACCACCTTCGCCGCCAACTGGAACTACGCCAGCCCGACGGTCGGCCGCCAGGTGCTCTACGCCGACCAGGAGTACCACCTCAACCGTCGCGCCAACGTCCAGCTGAAGTTCGACTATAAACTCTCGCCCGAGTCCTCGATCTCCTTCGCCGCCGGCTGGACCCGCTTCGTCAACATCATGGACCAGGTGCGCCCGCAGTACACCGACAACCTGACGTTCGACGCCGTCAACTCCACCACCGACTACTGGATCTTCACCCGCTCCAGCTACCGCTCGAATCGCGACTTCCGCTACACGCCGAGCGACACCTGGAACTTCCAGCTCAACGGCAAGAACCGGCTCGGCGCGGTCAGGCTCACCTGGGCGCTGACCTATTCCGATTCGTTCCGCCCCCTCGACCGCATGGCGGCCACCGCCCGCAGCAACAACACCTACGGGTTCACCTACGATCGGCGCACGAGCAAGGAGTTTCCCACGCTCACCTTCAACGGCCCGCTCGCCCCGCCCAACGACCCATGGAACAACATGCTCTCGATCGCCCTCACCGGCACGCATGAGAGCGCCTCCGACATCCTCTCCAGCGTCAAGGTCGATGCCGAACGCGACTTCGCCCAGAGCCGCTTCCCGGTGAAGCTCAAGACCGGCTTCCGCATCCGCCAGCAGAACCGCGACCGCGACGCCGACTCCATCACCGGCACCCTGGGCGCCGGCGACTACAGCCGCTATCGCGAGTTCACCTTCACCCACGGCTGGCTCGACGGCCGGTACCCCGCCACGCCGATCGTCAACACCAAGGGCGTCTTCAAGGACGTCGGGTTCAACTACCTGCCCTCCGGCCTCCCGGCGCGGCCCGCCGTGCAGTTTGCCTACAACGCCACCGCCCTGCCCCTGACCACCGCCAACCTCGACACCTCTGTCACCAATTCCCTCCAAAACGACTACGAGACGCGCGAGACCATCCCCGCCGGCTATCTCCAGACCGAGGTGAAATGGACGAAGCAGCTCCAGATGACCGCCGGCGTGCGCGTCGAGCAGACGCGGGCGACCATCACCTCCCGATTCGAGAACGCCCGCCTCGCGACCCCGGAGGCCCGCTTCGGTACCTACAAGACGATCGAGTCCGACTACGTCGACTGGTTCCCCAACCTCCAGTTCCGCTACGTGCCGATCAAGAACCTCACCCTGCGCGCCAACTACTCCACCACCATCGGCCGCCCGCGTATCGCCGATCTCGTCGGCCGCTTCGCGGTCAACGATCTTGTTCAGACGGTGAGTTTCTCCAACCCGTCGCTCCAGCCCCAGATCTCGCGCAACTACGACGTCAGTCTCGAATACTACTTCAAGCCGGTCGGCGTCGCTTCGATCGGCGCGTTCCGCAAGAACATCAAGAACTACGTCACCGCGACCTCCTTCCGCATCACCGGCAACGAGTTCGGCCTCGACCTCTCCGACTACGTGAACTGGCAGGGCAGCAGCCGCGTCAACGCCGGCGACGGCACCGTCGAGGGCATGGAGTTCAACTACTCCCAGCAGCTGAGTTTCCTCCCGGGGGTGTTCCGCGGCTTCGGCGTCATGGGCAACTGGACCGTCCTCACCAGCGCCGGCGACTACAACGGCGTCGTTACCAACCTCCCGTTCAAGAACAACCTCACCGGCATGCGCCCGCGTTCCGGCAACGCCGGCCTGACCTACCACTACGGCCGCTGGGATCTGCGCCTGATGTGGAACTACGCCGACACCTATCTCGCCTCGCTCAACGCCGGCGATCCTTCCAGTTCGGAGTTCATCGGCCGCCGCGATCAGTTCGACTTCTTCGCCCGCTTCAAAATCAGCCGCAACCTCAACGTGTTCCTGGATGTGATCAACCTGCTGGAGGAGAACCGCGGCCGCTACAGCGGTCTCTACCGCGAGGATCGCCGCGCTCAGACCAACCTCTTCCCGCGTTCGATTTCGGCCGGAGTCCAGGCCCGCTTCTGAACCGGCCCGGCCACACGGAGCGCCCAGCGTCGAGCATGCGTCGCGTTGTAGTCTGGCGACCGCTCCCGCTGGTCGCCCTCTGGCTGGCCGTTGCCCCCCTGGCCGCGGCCCCGCCACCTCCCCGCCTGCTGTTGGACGCCGGCGACTTCGATCGCATCCGCGCCCAGGCGCGGAGCGAGGCGTGGGCCGGAGCGCTGGTGGCAGAGCTGGAGCGCTCGGCCCGCACCTGGCCGGCGGCGCACCTGCAGCAGTTCGGTCTGCCGGAGTGGGCGCCGCCCGCCGAGGGTGGCGGCTGGGGTCCGCACTACATCTGCCCGGACCATGGCGTCGGGTTGCGGTTCTCCCCCGGACACAATGTCTGCCCGAAATGCGGCCAGGACTACCATGGCTGGCCGTGGGACTACGTCATCTACGCCCGCCGCCACGCCGACAACGCCCGCGCGGTTCGCGATCTCGGCATCGCCTACCGACTGTTCGGCGATCCCTCGTTTGCGGCCAAGGCGGGCACCATCCTCACGGCCTACGCCGCGCTCTACCCAACACTGCCGATCCGCAACTACAAGGACTGGCCGGCCGTCGGCCATCGCTCCGGTGGGAGGGTCACCGCGCAAACCCTCAACGAGGCGGACTGGCTGATCGCGATGGCGTTCGGCTATGACCTCGTTCGCGAGACCCTCGACGAGGCCGGGCGCCAGCGCATCGAGCGCGATGTGCTGCGCAATGCCTCCGACGTGATCGCCCGGCGCGATCGCTCCCTCGGCAACTGGACCACCCGCCACAACGCGGCCCACCTCGCCGCGGGCCTGGTGCTCGGCGACGCCGCCCTCGTCGACCTCGCCGTCAACCGGGAGTTCGGATTTCGCGATCAGTTGCGGCGCGGCGTCACCGCCGAGGGTCCGTGGCATGAAGGATCCTGGGGCTACCATTTCTACGCACTGGAGCCACTGCTGCTGACCCGGGAGATGGCGTCCCGGGCCGGCCTCGCGATCCCGGAGGCCGCCCGGCTGAAGCTGGCGCTCGACGCCCCGCTCGCGTGTGCGCTGCCGGACGGCACGCTGCCCAATTTCAACGATTCCGGGCACACTTCGCTGGCTGGCTTTGCCCGCCACTTTGCCATCGGCCTCCGCCTGTTTGGCGACCGCCGTTATCTGCCCGTCATCCGCCGGGGAGAGCGCACGCTCGAGGAGTTGCTCTGGGGCACCCTCGCCTCCGACGAGGGCCCGGCGCCGGAACTGGCGAGTACGGTGCTGCCGCAGGCGGGTTTCGCCAACCTGCGCGTCCCGGGCTCCGACCACGTGGTGGCAGTCAAGTTTGGCGCCCACGGCGGGGGCCACGGCCATCACGACAAGCTCAACTTCGTCAGCTACGCCCACGGCCGCCTGCAGGCCGTGGACCCGGGCACGCAGTCCTACGCGTTCAAGACCCATGCCACGTGGGACAAGGTCACCGTGTCGCACAACACCGTGGTCGTGGATGAGACCACCCAGGCCGAGGCCACCGGCCGCCTGCTGGAGTGGCATCCCGGGGAGACTGCCACCGCGATCCGGCTCGAGGCAGGCGCTGTCTATCCGGACATCCGTTTCGAACGTCTGCTCGTTCATACGGCGATGTACACGCTCGACGTTTGCGACGTACACTCCACCAACGGCGCCAGCCGCCGCTTCGACTGGGCCTATCATAACGCCGGCCGGGCAACGACCCCGCTCTCCCTCGCACCTTATTCCGGGTTTCCCGCGCACAACGGCTACCAGCACCTTGCGGACCCGCGAGCTGCGGTTACTGCGTCCGACTGGGAGGTGACCTTTGCCCAGGAGGCAGGCTCCCTGCGGTTGCACGGTCTCGGTGCGGCGGGCACCACGGTCGTGGTCGGCACCGGCCTGGGGCAGAACCTCGACGTGCCGGTCCCCTTCGCGATTGCCCGGCGCACGGGAAGCGGCGCCCGTTTCGTCCATCTCCTCGAACCCTTCCGAAACAACCCGAAAGTCCGTCGCGTGGGATGGGCACGGCCGGAGGTGATCACCATCGCGACCGATGAGTGGATCGACGAAGTCGTCATCGCGCCGGGAAGGTACGCGTTTCGCCGCCTCCCCGTGAAAACCGGAATGCCTCCGTGATGAACCTGCCCCTTTCCCCTTGGGAATTCCTGGCGGGAGGTTCCCTTGCCTGCCACCGACTGGATCAAGCAGTCTCTTGGCCCTTCATCTGACCGCCCCCCTTCGCACCAGCTTTCCCTCCGGATTTCACGATCATGAAGAATCTCCCTTCGGGCCTCAAACCTGCCACGTCTCGATGGACCAGCCTGCTGCTGGTGGGCGTCCTCGGCCTCGCGGTCGGTTGCCAGCACCGGGTTGAGCCACCGCCGCCCAACTCGGTCGCGACCCACGACGCGAGCCGCTGGGAAAAGGAGATGGCTGCCTTCGATGCCGCCGACGCAAAACAGGCGCCGCCCAAGGGGGGCATCGTCTTTGTGGGAAGTTCCAGCATCCGGATGTGGAAGTCGCTCGCGCAGGATTTTCCCGGCCATCGCGTGCTCAACCGCGGTTTCGGCGGCTCGCAACTCGCCGATGCCGTGCACCACGCCGAGCGGGCGATCCTGCGCTACGCACCGCGGCAGGTCGTGATCTACGCCGGCGGCAACGATCTCAACCTCAAGAAGACCCCGGCGATCGTCTACGGCGACTTCGTGGCGCTCGTGACCCGCATCCGCACCACCCTGCCGCAGGCGCGCCTCGCCTATATCTCGATCGCCGGCAACCCCGCCCGCTGGGCGCAGGTCGAACAGGTGAAGGAGACCAACGCCCTCATCGCCGGTTACTGCCGTCGCCACGGGTTGGACTACATTGACGTCTTCCATCCGATGCTCGGGGCCGACGGCCTGCCGCTTCCCGACATCTTCCTCAAGGACCGGCTGCACATGAACGAGAAGGGCTACGCCATCTGGCGCGAGGTCGTGCGGCCTTTCCTGGTGAAGACCGACTGAGCCTCCGCCTCCCATGCAGATGCGCCAGCGCTCCGCCTCATGACGACCGACTCCCACAGCCGCCCGGCCGACCCCGCCGCACGCGTGCGGCTGGCCGCCACGCTCCTCTGCGTCGTGGCGGTGGCCGGTATGGTCGGCGAGTGGCTGCAACTCTACCGTGGACTGCTCCGCCAGCTCATCGGCGCCGCGTCGACCTGCTATCTGCTGATCGCCCTGGCGGGTAGGACCACCCGGCCCCGTTACCAGGGATGGATGGTGACTGCCTTGGGATTCTGCTGGCTCGGCGACATGCTTGGGCCGCGCCACTTTCTCACCGGGGTGGTGATGTTCTTCCTGGCCCACGTTGGGCTGATCGGCGCCTTCATCGCCGGCGGGATCCAGCGGCGAAACCTCCGGGTCAGCCTGGCGGTGATCGCCCTCCTCGGCGGCGCGGCGGCATGGCTGATCGTGCCCCACGTGCCGATTGCCCAACGCCCCTTCATCCTGGTGTACAGCGTCGCGTTGATCGCGATGCTCGGGGTTGCCGGCGGCACCATTGGAGTGGGTGCGCAACGCCTCATCCCCATCGCCGCCCTGGCGTTCTTCGTCTCCGATCTCTGCCTGGCGCAGACGGCCTTCTTCCGCGGCAGCGTGGCTTGGACCTATTCCGGATATCCCCTCTATTATGCCGCCTGCCTTCTCTTCGCCTGGTCGGTGTCGGATCGCGCGGCCGGCTCCACCGCATGAAAAGAATTCTCCAGAAGCTGGCAGGATGCTGCCTCGCGGCTGTCGCGCTGCCGGCCGCGGCGCGGGTCTCCGATGCCTTTCGCGAACCGCTCTCCGTCTACAACAACTGGGCGGCCTATGATGAGCTGTCGGACAAGATCGAGCTCTCCGAGGAACTCGCGCTCCGGCAGCTGCGCGAAATCGTCCGCCTGCGCGACCTCGGCGTGCGCTTCGACTACTACGTGATGGACGCGTATTGGTTCGCCCGCGACGGCGGCTACCGCACCTGGCGTAAGCCGCATTGGCCCGACGGCCCGGACCGCTGGCTCGCCGCCTGCCGCGAGCACGGCCTCAAGCCCGGCCTCTGGCTCAGCACCAACACCCTCAGCCGCCTGGATCCCTTTCCCGCCTGGGAAGACTCGCTCAACCGCGAACGCACCGCGATGTGCCTCTTCGCCGGCGGTTACCTGCCGCACCTGCTGGAGACCATGCAGCTCTGGTACGATCGGGGAATCCGGCTCTTCAAGTTCGACTTCGCCAGGTTCACCGCGGCGACCCCGGAACTGGCGGCCACGTTGTCGCGCGAGGAGATCATCCGGCGCAACGAAACCGCCTGGCGCGAAGCGCTCGCCGCCTTCCGGGCCCGCCACCCCGACGTGATCCTCCAGGCCTACAACGGCTACGGCGGCGACAAGGGCACCTGGCGACCGCACCGACAGGACGTCGATCTGCGGTGGCTCGAGGTCTTCGACAGCCTCTACGCCGGCGATCCATCGCCGGCCGACGTGCCGGCGATGAACTTTTTCCGCTCCGTCGATCTCTTCAGCGACCACAAGGTCCGCCGCTATGCCGCCAACGGGGTGCCACTCGAGCGCATCGACAGTTGCAGCCCGATGATGGGCAACACCGCCACCGCCTACTGGCGAAAGACCACCGGGTGGAAGGGCATGGTGCTGCTGAACTTCGCCCATGGCAGCTGGATGAACGTGTTCTACGGCGACCTCCAGTTGCTGACCGACGCGGATGCCCGCTGGCTCGCCCGCGTGCAGCACCTGTACTTTCCCCTGCTCGCCGCCGGCCGCGTTTACCCGTTTGGCGGCGTGCCCGGCGAGCGGGAGCCGTATGGTTTCGCCGCCCTCGATCGAGACGGCGCCGTCTACACCGCGGTCAATCCAGGCCAGGGTGTCGCCAAGGTGAAATTGCCGCAGGTTGCCCGGAGCCAGAGTCCGCTCGACCGCGGACGGGTGCTGTTTCACGACGCCGGCTTCCGGCCCGATCTCGCAGGCGACAGCATCACCCTCGGGCCCGAACAGATGGCGGTGATTGGGTTTGGCCGCCATGCCACCACCGCATCCGACCTCGGCACGCAGTCCGACATCGTCATTCCCAGGAACATCTCCCCGCTGGCGCTGGACGGCGTCACGGCGGAGCCCAACGCCACCCGCGCCAGCGTGCGGGCCCCCAGCGGCGGGCGGATTCGCCTCGTGTTGCGCCAGTATGCCGCGAACGGCGAACCTTGGCGCAGCCGCGGCGGCGAAAAACCGGTGCGTGTGAGCCTCGACCAGGTCCTGCGCTTCGACGTGCGCAGCGGCGAGCGAACGCTGCCCGTGGAGATCCAGCACAACCGCCGGGTTTGGAGCGGGCTCTCGTGGGCCGTCGGCGAGGTCAGCGCCACATCTTGGACCCCGGGAGAAACCCTGACGATCCGCGCCAGCTCCGCCGATCCCGTGCCCGTCACCCTCAAACTCGAGGCCTATCATGTCTCCGATCCGTGAGGCCAGACGAGCCGGGTTCCTGCTCGCGCTGGCGATGGCCGGCCTGCTCGTCCGTTCGGAAGCCAACGCGGCGGAAGATGCCACGACTGCGCCGCCGCGGGTGTTCCTGATCGGCGGCTCGACGATGGCCACCTTTCCGCCCGAGCGCCCGGTCGTCGGCTGGGGTCAGAGGCTGCCGGAGTTCTTTCGCGAGCCGGCCATGGTGCAGAATCGGGCCCGCAGCGGACGCAGCAGCAAGAGCTTCATCGATCAAGGCCACTGGGCTGCCACCCTCGCCGAACTGCGCGCCGGGGACTACCTGATCATCTGCTTCGGCACCAACGACAGCAAAGCCGACGACCCTGCGCGCTACGCGGCCCCGCGCGGCGAATTCCGCGCCAATCTCGAACGCTTTCTCCGCGAGACCCGGGCCAAAGGTGCCACGCCGCTCCTGGCCACTTCCGTCGCCCGTCGTCAGTGGGATGAACAGGGCCGCTTCGTCGAACCTCCTTCCGACTGGGTCGTCGTCACGCGCGAGGTCGCTGCCCGCGAGCAGGTGCCGCTCCTCGAACTGCGGCGCCGGACGGTCGAACTGGAAACGAGTCTCGGTCCGGAAGGATCCAAAGCCCTCCATCTTCACTTCCCCGCCGGCCAGCATGCCGCCTACCCCAAGGGGGCGACCGACGACACCCACTATTGCGCCGACGGCGCCCGGCGCGTCGCCGCGCTGGCCGCCGCCGAGATCCGCCGCCTCGGACTGCCGTTGGCCCAGTGGCTCAAGGAATGACGAGATCCGCCCGCTGCAGGCAGTGCAGCGAAAGGAACAGAATCGGATCGGGAGGGAACGCGATCGGAGGGCGGTTCGCGCTGGACCCCCGAGCCGGGCGCACGCAAAGCCGCCGAGCTCGCAAAGGAAACGGCCACTGGCTTCGCGGCTTTGCGCCTTGGCGTGCCACCTCGGCTTGACCCCGTTCGGTCCGATCCTCACTCGCTGTCCGTTCGAATTCCACCACGGCGCGGCTGACGTCGCCTGTAGCCGGGCGCGGTGAGCCCGGCCGAACCGGATCGATCACACGTCGCGCCGCGGGGTCGCGGACCGACGGCGCTCAGGAAAAACCAACCTGTGCGCAGCGGCCGACCGGCCAGCGGAGTATTCTGGCGGAGATTCCAGATTGAGACTCCCGGGCCAAATCCGGGCCCATCCCTAACGATCGCCCCCTCAAGACCGTGATCTCCAGGATACTCTTCCGCCCACGCGCACCCGGCCCGCGGACCGCCCTTGGCAGCTGCACCCCCCTCGTCCTGGTCGGACTGCTCCTCGTCGGGTGGACCCCGGCACTGCGGGCGCAATCGCAGTCGACGCGAGCCTCGGCGCTGTCGCTGGTGAAAACCACGAACTACACCCAGACCTCAGGTCGGGGCGCCACCCTCAGCAACTACGCGATCCGAAGCGTAGTTACCTTGGCGACGGTGCCAACGGTCAGTGTCGGGGCAACCCTGGAGGCACCCGGCGGGCTCACCGACGAATTCGTCCGCGTCGATTCCGACACCCTGGAGTTCTACCAGAACTACTCCACCGCGGCAGTGCTGGACGCACGGTATCCGAACGGATCCTACATCATCCGTTTGAGAGGCCCGCTGGCGTCGACCTATGGCTTTCAGCTCCCCGCCATCGTGAGGCCGTCTCCGGTCGAGATTGCGAACTTCGACGCACTGCAGTCGATTGCCACACCTGATCGGGTCACAATTGCCTTCTCCCCTGGACCCGGAGCCCTCGCCACCGACCTGCTGCTGCTGGTCATCGAGTCTCTCGATCATTCGTTCCTCTATTCCAGCCTGGAGACAGGCATGCTGCTGAACGTCTTGACCCCCGAGCTCACCGTCAGCCTTCCTCCGGGGCAGCGCTTCACCGCCGAGGTATTGTGTTTTCGCGGGCAGGTTACCACCTCACCGGGGAGCTCCACCTACTCGACGACGCTCGGAGCCACCTCTTCGAACCGTTTCTCCCTCGCGACTCAGTTCCCCGCTCCGGCAATCGCCACCCAGCCGGCCCACCAGACGGTGATTTCCGACGGGGCGACCACCTTGAGTGTGACGGCGGCCGGTTACGGTCCGTTGTCGTACCAGTGGAGGCTGAACGGCACGGACATTCGCGGAGCCACCACGGCCACCCTGCGCCTGGAGAATGTCCAGAGCACCGCCGCAGGCGACTACTCCGTCGTCGTGACGAACCCCGGGGGCACCGTGACCAGCCAGACCGCGACGCTGACCGTCATCCGCAATGCGCGCCTGGTGAACTTGGCCACGCGCGGGCAGGCCGGCCCGGGGTCGGAGGCGCTGATGGCCGGATTCGTAATCAGTGGCAGTGGATCTAAGACGGTGTTGGTACGAGCAATCGGACCCGGTCTCACGGACTTCGGACTCTCCACCTCCGAGGTACTGACGGACCCGACACTGTCCCTCGTGGCGGCGGGCGGTGAAGTCATGGCCAAGAACGACGATTGGGAGCAGGCCGAACTGGCGCCTCTGCGCGCCGCCACCACCGCCGCCGGGGCCTTTCCCTTGCGTCCCAACTCCAAGGACGCGGCGCTGTTGCTGCGGCTGCCGGCTGGGGCGTATACGGGCTCAGTCTCCGGCAAAGGCGATGTCGCAGGCATTGCGATGGTCGAAGTCTACGACGTGGATCCCCCAGGAGTAGGCCCCCGCCTGGTGAATCTGGCCACACGGGCGACCGTCGGCCCCGGCGCACAGGTGCTCATCCCGGGTTTTGTGGTCACGGGCGATACTCCCAGGCGATACCTCCTCCGAGGGATCGGCCCTACCCTTTCCCTCTTCAATCTGACTGGAGCCCTGCCTGATCCACAGCTGACCCTATTCCAGGGGGGCGTCGAGTTGCGCTCCAACGATGACTGGTCTCTGGATGCCACTGCCGCGGAAAGCGCTACGGCCGCCGGCCAAGTTGGAGCCTTCAGTCTGCCGCCGAATAGCCGGGACTCCGCGTTTCTCCTCACGCTGAAACCGGGAGCCTATACCTTTCAACTGGCGGGCAAGGGTGCGGCTACAGGAGTGGCGCTGGTCGAGGTCTACGAACTCCGTTAGCCCGACTTCCTCTCAACGGACAGCCCAACACTTGCGAAGTTGCCGCTCCATGGGCACGGAGTGGAACTGACCATCCGCGGAGTGCAATTGGGATCAGTCTGCTGATCGCAGGCGAGCGCGGTCAGGCGCACGCGAAGCCGCCACGTTCACAAAGTAATCGGCGTCTGGCTTCGCGGCTTTGCGCCTTGGCGTGCCACCTCGGCTGGGTCCCGCCGGTCCGGTCACCACCCGCGTTTGCAGCCCGCCGCCTCCCCCGGATTGTCCGCTTGTTTTCGACCCCTGAAGGGCCAGCCTCACCGGCGTGGAACCTGGGTGTTGCGAGAGCTCCTTCCTTCGCCGGGTGCTCGGCTTCGTCGCCGGCGCCTGGCTCGCCGCCGGGGTCGGCCTTGCGGCCGATCCGGTTACCCTGCCTGAGCGCGGACTCTGCGCGCACCGCGGCGCCTCCGGCACCCATCCGGAAAACACCCTCCCCGCCCTCACCGAGGCCGTCCGCCTCGGCGTGCCGATGGTGGAATTCGATCTCGCCCTGACGCGCGACGGCGAACTCGTGCTGATGCACGACGCCACCGTCAACCGCACGACCAACGGCAAGGGCCGCGTGCTCGACCTCGACCTGGCCGCCATCCGCCAGCTCGACGCCGGCGCCTGGAAGCACCCGCGCTTCGCCGGCACCCGCGTGCCCACCTTCGCGGAGGCCCTCGCCGTGCTGCCCCGCCACCTCTGGCTGAACATCGACCTCAAGGCCGACTCCCGCTGGGGCGCGCAGACCGCGGAGGTCGGCCGCCGGGTGGCGGAGCTGCTCGCCCGGGACGGTCGATTGGCCCAAGCCTTCCTTGCCGCGCGCGCCGACACGGCCGCCGCGGCCCGCCAGGCGGTGCCCGGCATCAAGATCTGCAGCATGGACCGCCAGGCCGATACCGCTGCCTACGTGGCGGACGCGGTCCGGCGACGCGTGGATTTCATCCAGCTGCGCGACTGCGCTTCCGACCCGCGATTTCCCACCTGGGTCGGCGAATTGAAGGCCGCCGGGATTCGCATCAACTACTTCTTCGCGCGCGACGCCGCTGACGCCACCCGACTGTTCGCGGCCGGGGTAAACTTCGCCTTGATCGACGATCCCGCCTCGGCCGTGCGGTGAGCGAATCCGGCGTCGGAATTCCGCCTGGCCTGTAGGCGGGGCGACCGCGCCCCGCAGCCCTTGCATTGGAGCCCACTTGACGCGGGGCGGGGTCGCCCCGCCCACAGGACTGAACCCAAGCACCGGAACTGAACCTCCGTCGGCTTCGGATACCAAGCCGAGGCGGAAAAGACCGCCGTTCCCGTGAAGCGATGCCAATGACCCGCCTCGGTCCGGATTCATCTGTGTTCATCCGTGGTTGTCCGGTTTGGGCCGATGGGCGGCTGCGGAAACCAAACAGAAGCGTTTGGTCCTGGCAGGCGTCACGCCCCCAACTGCCTGCCACACGGGAACATCACCGGGGTTGGAAACCACGGGCTTGCCCGCGCCGCCCCAGGGTGCACGTTGCGGGCGTTCTTTCGTCATCACACGCCAAAGCCGGCGCATCATTCCTGTGCGCCGGCACGGGGGACCCAAATTCCGAATTCGCGCGCAGCGTGAAGTCGGACGGGGCGCACGGTCGCGGGCAACCGCGGCCAAGGTCACTTCCTGGGACCGAGCCCGTCAGCTAACCTCGTCGGCATCTGGAAGGGTGATCCGGAGAACTTCGCTCGGGCGGAGGACTCGACGGTCGCTCTCACGCTACCCTGGCCGGCGCCGCTTCATCATTTGGCGCGGATCCGGCCCTCGATCCGCCATGTCCAGCTCACCATCTTCCTCTGCGCCGGGTCCTTCAACCCAGCCGCATCGCCCTTCCGTCGCACTTTGCCTCGGCGCACTTGGGGTCGTCTTCGGCGACATCGGTACGAGCCCGCTCTATACGATGAAGGAGTGCCGCGACCAACTGCCGGGCGGCATGGACCCGACCGCGGGCGTGCTCGGGGTGCTGTCCCTGATGATCTGGTCCCTGCTGCTCGTCGTGTGCGTGAAATACGTCCTTGGCGTGACCCGGGCCGACAACAACGGCGAAGGAGGCATCTTTGCCCTGCTGGCGCTGCTGCACCGCCGGGCGCCGGAAACGACCGCCACGCGGATTGGCGTCACCACCCTCCTCATCCTGGCCGGGGCGGCCCTGCTGTTTGGCGATGGCCTGATCACGCCGGCGATCTCGGTACTCGGTGCGGCCGAGGGTCTCACCGCGATCGATCCGCGCTGCGAACACGCGGTGGCGCCGATCGCCGCCGGGATTCTCGCCGCCCTCTTCTGGTTTCAATCGCACGGCACGGATCGCATCGGCCGCATTTTCGGCCCGGTGATGCTCGTCTGGTTCGCCACCCTGGGCGCACTGGGCGCCTGGCATCTCGCCCGTCATCCAATTGTCCTCGCCGCCGTCAATCCGCTCCACGGCCTGCGTCTGCTGTTTGCGGAGCCCAGCGCGGTGGCGCCGCTCCTCGGCGCCGTCGTTCTGACCATCACGGGAGCGGAGGCGCTCTACGCCGACCTCGGGCACTTCGGGCGGCAGGCGATCGCCCGGGCCTGGTACGGCGTGGCCCTGCCCGGCCTGCTCCTGAACTACCTCGGCCAGGGCGCCTACCTGCTGTCCCATCCGGGCGCGACGGAGAACCCGTTTTTCGCGCTGGCCGGCCCGGGACTCCCGCGCGTCGCGCTTACCGCGCTGTCCATCGCCGCGGCGATCATCGCCAGCCAGGCGCTGATTTCCGGCACCTATTCCCTCACGCGCCAGGCCATCCAGCTCGGGTTCTTCCCGCGCCTGACGATTCGCCACACCAATCCCGAGCATTCCGGCCAAATCTACGTGCCGTTCGTCAACGCGGTCCTGGCCGTGGGGTGCATCGCGATCGTGCTGGGTTTCAAAAGCACCGGCAGCCTGGCCGCCGCCTACGGCATTGCGGTGACCGGCACGATGGCGATCACGACCTTTGCGTTTTACCTCGTGGCCCGCCGCGAGTGGGCCTGGCCCGCCTGGGCGCTCGGTCCGGCCTGTGCCGCGTTTCTTTTCATCGACCTCGCCTTCCTCGCCGCCAACGGCCGCAAAGTACACGAGGGTGGCTGGCTGCCCGTGCTCATCGGGCTCGGTCTCCTAATCGTGATGCACACCTGGAAGTCCGGCCGCACCGAGATCTTCCGCCGGATCTACGGGCAGGGGCTCACCGAAGAGGAACTGCGCGCCCTGGCCGGCAGCGCGCGGCTGGCCCGCGTGCGTGGCGCGGCGGTCTTCATGGCCGGCTCGGCGGAAGGCGCCCCCGCCGCCCTGCTGCACCAGGTGAGGGCCAACCACGCGCTCCACGAGACGGTCGTGCTGCTCAGCGTTCAGACCGCGGAGGTGCCCGTGGTGCCCGAAACCGACCGACTTCTCCTCCGGGAAATCGGGGCCGGCCTCTGGCGCGCGGTCGGCCGCTACGGCTATATGGAGTCGCCCGATGCCACGGCGCTGCTTCAGCAGCTTGCCCGGCAGGGCGTCCGCCTCGATCCGGACGCCGCCACGTACTTCTTCAATCGCGAGCTGATCTTCGCCGACGGCGACTCGCCGCTGCCGCGCTGGCAGAAGTACCTCTATGGATTCCTCAGCCGGAACGCCCGTCCGGCGAAGGACTACTACCACGTCCCGCCCTCGCAGATCATCGAGATCGGCCTGCCCGTGCACCTGTGATGGCGTCCGGCTGCCCGCGGAGCCGGGTCTGCTGCCGCCACTCCCCTATTTTCGCGCCAGATCGCTGGCGCGCACCTCGGCCAGCTTCGCCGTGAGCTTCGCGCGGTACTCCGCCACCACCCCGGCGTACTCCGGTTTCGCCGCGAGGTTGGTGTACTGCCTGGGGTCCTTCACAGCATCGAACAACTCGATCCCACCCGAGGCATCCTCCTGATACTGCAGGAAGGCGAAGCGTTCATCGCGCAGCAGCAGGCCCTTGCTCGAGGGCGCCACGCTGAACGCCGTGTCCCGCACGCGGTGCCGTGGGTCGTCGAACATCCGCGCGACGTTTTTCCCCTGCAGCCGCACCGGCACCTCCAACCCGCACAAACCGGCGAGCGTCGGGTATAGATCGAGCAGTTCCACGAACGAGTCGCACACCGCCGGCCGTTTCCCCGGCACCCGGATGATCAGCGGCACCATCGAGGACTCGTCGCGCAGGCTCACCTTGGCCCAGAAATCGTGCTCACCGAGGTGGTAGCCATGGTCGCTGGTGAAAATCACGATCGTGTTGTCGTCGAAGCCCGCCTCGGTCAGCGCCGCCAGCACCTTGCCGACCTGCGCATCCATGAACGACACGCAGGCATAGTAGCCGCCGATCGCCTTCTTCTGGCGGCGCTCATCCATCTTCATGTTCACGCTGGTCTTGTAGTTGATGCCCGCCTTCGGGATGTCGTCCCAATCGCCCGCGACCTTTTCCGGCAGCACCATCTTCTCGTACGGCAGATAGGGCTCGAAGTACTTCCGCGGGGCGACAAAGGGCACGTGCGGGCGCACAAAGCCCACCGCCAGGAACCACGGACGGTCCCGGCCTCGTTGGGCGCGGATCAACTCCACCGCCTTCGCCGCCGCCTTGCCGTCGGTGTGCACCTCGTCGTCCCCGTCGGCCTCGACCACCACGAAGGTGTTGCCACCCATCACCGGCTTGGAGCCGTCCGGGTTGTTCTCCAGTGTCTCCCCGGTACCGGCCGCGCGCCACTCGGGGCCGGGAGTGTTGAAGCGCTCCGTCCACGAGGCCGGATCATCCGCCCCGTGGTAGTCGCGGTTCGGTCCCAGATCCTCCACGCCTCCCGGCACCCCCATGTGATAGATCTTGCTGACCCGCGCCGCATAGTAGCCGGCGTTGATGAAGTGCTGCGACCAGGTCGCCCGGTCGCCGATCGCCGGCCGCGGGCTGGTGTAGCCGAAGACCCCGGTCGCGTGGGGATAGTAACCCGACATGAACGACGCCCGCGAAGGGCCGCAGTAGGTTCCCTGGCAATACGCCCGGGTGAATCGCGTCCCCTGCGCGGCGAGGCGATCGAGATTCGGTGTCCGGCAGATCTTGTTTCCGTACGCGCCGAGCGCGGTGAGTGTGAGATCGTCGGAGATGAGGAAGAGGACGTTCGGGCGACGGGTCGTGGCGGACGCGGCCGCGGCAGCGGTGGCGGTGGCGGCCAGCAGGCAGCCGAGGAAGACGGACCAGGTGAGACGGAGCATGGGGAGGACGGGGCGAACCGAGCTCCGCACTCTTCACTCCCCGCCCGGGCCCGCGAGCCTTTTTCCGGGCGAGGCAGTGCCTCATCGAAGGGACATCGCCTGAGGTAGCCGGCCTCGCTGAGGCCGGCATCGACGCGGGCATCAAACGTATCGGCCGGGGTCGGCGCCCCCGGCTACAACGGAATGGTCGCGAAACGGAACTGGGAATGCGCCTCCTGCGACGGGGAACGACGTTTCTCCCGTTGCGGCGGCTCGGCCGCTCGGCCACGCTGGACCCGCGTCGCCCCGCCCCGTTTTCCCTCCCGCCATGACACCGCGCCCGTCCGGTTGGTCCCTGCTCGTGCTCGTCCTGCTTCCGCTGGCCGCCGTGCACGCCGCCGAGGAACCGGTGGATTTCGCCCGGGCCCGCCAGTACTTGGAACGCCGCCAGCGCGGGGAATCGCTGAACCCGGACGAAGAAGCCTACCTGCGCCGAGCCATGGCTGAACGCCAGCGCCAGCAGGGAGGAGGCCGGAAGGCGCCTGCGCCTCCTCCGCCGTGGACGCAATCCCTCACGCCGCTGAACGAACTGCGAAACGCCCGCTACAAAGGGGAAGACGGCGGGCTCTACGGTGGCGGCCAGAACGTCGCGCCTCCGGCGCACGCCGCGGCCGCACGGCGGCTGGCGGCGGAAGTCCGCCCGCGCGACGCCTCCGGCCAGCCGGCGGACGACGGAAAGATCGCTCTCATCTCCGTGGGCATGTCGAACACGACCCAGGAGTTCTCGCGCTTTTTGGCCTTGGCCAACGCCGACGCCGCCAAGTCTCCCCGCGTCGTGTTGGTCGACTGCGCGCAGGGCGGTCAGACTGCGATGCGCTGGGCCGATCCCGCTGCGGCGCTCTGGTCACAAGTGGACCAGCGCCTGCGCGCCGCCGGAGTGACCGCGCTGCAGGTGCAGGTCGCCTGGGTGAAACACGCCGAGGCAGGCCCGGCCCAATACGGTGAGTTTCCTCACCACGCCCGCCAGCTGCAGGGAAACATCGCGCGCAGCCTGGCGCTGTTGAAAGAGCGTTTTCCCAACCTCCGCCTCGCCTACCTCTCCAGCCGCATCTACGCCGGCTACGCGACCACGGGGCTAAACCCTGAACCCTATGCCTACGAGTCGGCCTTCGCCGTGCGTTGGCTCATCCGGGATCAACTCGAAGGGCGGGCCGAGCTGAACGGCGATCCCGCCCAAGGCCCGGTCAGGGTTCCGCTGCTGCTCTGGGGGCCGTACCTCTGGGCCGACGGCTCCCGCGCGCGGGCCGGGGACGGCCTGAGCTACCTCAGGGAGGACCTCTCTCCGCAGGATGGCACCCATCCTTCCGAACTCGGCCGGCGCAAGGTGGCGGAGCAGCTCCTCACCTTTTTCAAGACCGATGCGACCGCGCGCACCTGGTTCCTGGCCGTGCCCCGCACCCCGCCGTGAATTGTCCGCACCCGGCCTTTCGCTCGAACCGTCATTTCTGACCATGTCTCCCTCCCCGAAAACCCGCCTCTTCCTCGGCACTTGCTGGTGCCTGGCGACGCTGGCGTTCGCCGAAACCTCGGCCATTCCGACCTTCGAATGCCTCGGCCTCTATCATTCCGGGAGTGGTGCCGAAACCTGCCAGGTTCACTACCGGGCGGCGGGCGAGGCCGAGTGGCGGCCGGCGCTCGACCTGGTCTATGACGCGCGGAATCAGGAGCACCGCGGCAGCATCGTCGGCCTCCGCCCGGACACTGCCTACGAGGTGCGCCTGACGCAGGGCGGACGCGAAACCATCCTGCAGGCCCGCACCCGGAGCAATCGCTTTCCCATCGGCCAGACCACTCTGGTCGCCTCCCAGCGGACCACCCTTGAGATCAAGGAGTCGGGCACCGAGACGGGTTACCATCTGGTCACGCCCGCTCCCCAGCGGCGTGCCACCCTCGATGTCGGCAACGGCGCGGACCCGTGCGTGGTGATCGATGCAAACTACGTCATCGTCCGCGGCCTCGAACTCACCAACGCCGCACGCCACGGCATCCTGATCAAGCCCGGGCGCCATCACGTCGTGATCGAGGATTGCCGTATCGCCCACTGGGGACGGGGCGGCGGCCCGGTGAGCTTCGGCAACGTCGGCAACATGGACAGCGCGATCTACGCGGATCGCGGCGCCGGCCAGCTCGTGATCCAGCGCAACCTGATCGAGAATCCGCGCGGCGCCTCCAACGACTGGGACACCGGCCACCCCGCCGGTCCGCAGGGCATCAGCCTGACCAATTCCTCGGGCGGCAATGTCATCCGCTACAACGAAATCGTCACGACCGAGGACCACGGTTTCAACGACGCCATCGGCGGGGGCGCCAACTTCAGCACCGAAGGCAGTCCCAACCGCGACTCGGACATCTACGGCAACGTAATCGCCGGGGTTTGGGACGACGGGATCGAGAGCGAAGGCGCCAACATGAATGTCCGCATCTGGGGCAACCACCTTTCGCGCGTTTACCAGCACATCGCCACCGCCTGCACCAGCAAGGGCCCGCTGTATATCTTTCGCAATGTGTTCGGGTCCGCACGCCGCACGCCGCGCGACGCGGTCGGCGGGGCCATGATCAAAACCGGGAGCCGCGGGGAATTCGGCGGCGGGCGGAAGTTCGTCTTCCACAACACGGCGCTGCAACCGCGTGGGGCGTTCACGGTGTTCAGCGGTCATCCCGATCCGAATACCGTCACGCGCAATAATATCTTCGACTGTCTCGGTCACCTCGCCTCGAGCCAGCCGGTGGACGATGCCGGGGACTACGACTACGACTTCTACAACGGTTCGGAGCGGGGCCGGGCCCGCGAACCGCACGGCGTCCGCGGCCGCATGACGATCCTGCCTTCGCCACACCTGGAATACTATCCGGCGCCGGTGACGACCAAGGTGCAGTTCGGCCGCTTCTCCGTCAGCCTGGGCGATCGGACCCAGACTATCACCGACCCGGTGGTGACCGTGCCCAATCCCGTGATCGACGGAGGCATCCGGCTCCCCAACTTCAACGATGATTTCGCCGGGCGGGCACCGGACATCGGGGCCTTCGAGGTGGGTCGTCCGCCGCTGCGCTTCGGCCGGCGGGCCGCCGGTGAGGTCTGGGCGCCGTGGGAGCTTTACGCCGAGGGCGCCCTCCCGCTGCCGCCCGCAGCGCCGTAGCCGGCGCTTCACCGCATCCGCGCCGCGTCCCGGCACGTAAGAAGACGCTGCCATGATCTTCGTCGCGCGCCGCCACCTCCTGCTCCTCCTGCTCCCTTTCCTCCCCGCCATGGCCACCGAACAGGCCTTCCCACCCACGGCTCCCGGCGTCAACGAGCTCAAGACCCTGCCCGCCGGCGTCCTCCTCCGATCCGCGGGCCCCGGCAATTACTTCGAGCAGTCCAATCAGCTCTTCATGCCGCTCTTCCGCTACATTTCGAAACACAACATCGCCATGACCACGCCCGTGGAGGCGCGGATCGAGGAGGGGGCGATGTACTTCTGGGTCGCGTCCAGCCAGGAACCCAAGGTGGCCGGCAATGAGGGAGCGGTGGTGGTCGAACGCATGGGCGAGCGCACCGTCGCCAGCCGCGGCGCCCGTGGCAGTTACTCGGCCGGCAACTTCGCCAAGTCGCGCGCCGAACTGCTCTCCTGGCTCGCCGGTCGCCCCGATCTCGAAGTTACGGGCGACGCCTACGGCGTCTTCTGGCACGGTCCCTTCACCCCGTGGTTCGCCAAGCGCTACGAGGTGCACGTGCCGGTGCGCACCAAGGTCCCCGCGGAATAACGTTACTCTGTTACCCTCCGCCTCAGGTTTTCTTGTGGGCAGGGCGACCTCGCCCGGCTCCCGGCGGGCCTGGAGACACGTGCGCGGGGCAGGCTCGCCCCGCCGACATCAAGCCAGCGTGGCGGCGCACGGGGCGATAATTCGGGTCGGTTCGTCGCTTCGTGGGTTTCCCCTGCATTGCTCCGCCTCAAGTGGGGGTCTTTCCGAACCAAACCTCGCCCCGATCCCCTCTGGAGTCGGAACGATGCAGTCCAAGTCGACGTGCACCGCAGCAATGTAGCCGCGACGACCTCGTCGCGGAGCGGGGCGCGGTCGCCCCGCCCACAGGTCACCGTTTCGTCAGTGGACTCCCGCAGGTGCGTCAGCCCGACTGCATGGTTCCGGCTCAAGAGGGGTGGCGCGTCAGCGACGGGGTGTGTCTGCTTGGCCTTCTCAGGTGTGACGGCCGCGGACCAAGTTGGCGCCATGCGGGGAGCCGTCCGGACCGCCTAACGGCCGGCGAGCCGGTTGAGCGGCTGGTCGCCCGGGGCGAGGCGGTCCGCTCCGTCGGTCAGCCACTCCAGGCTCAGGGAGACGATGCTCATCGACTGGTTCTTGTAGTGGTTGTTCTCGAAGCCGGCGATCGTCCCGCCCTCATAGAGCACGTGGATCATGCCGTCGGGGGTGACAGCCAGATCGGAGTAGCCCGCGATGCCCGGGTCGATGACCTTGGCCACGGGCCAGGTGTGCCCTTCGTCGTAGCTCATCCGCAGTGTGAGGTTCGTCCGATGGCGGTTGCGCGCGGAGCGCGGCGTGGAGGCCTTGGCCGCCACCCAGGGATCGTGCCGGCTGTCAGGGTTGCAGAAGAGAATGCGATTCCGCGACTGCGCCGGCTGCTGCGAGTGCCGCACCATGCTGCCGAAACAAATCGGCTCGAAGAAGGCGTCATGAAAGTACGGCGTCGACCACCGTGTGGCTCCGTCGGGGCTGGTGGTGAAGAGCCGGCGGTAGTTCATCGATTCGTTGCGGGAGTTGAAGAGCACGCGGCCGTCGGCGAGCTGCACCAGCGAGGTTTCATTGGGGATGACAGTCACGTCGTTGTCGGGCACCGCCACCTCGCCGGCCTTCCAGGTGCGCCCGTGGTCATCACTGTAGACGGAAACCACGATGGACGGACGGTGGCTCCGGTTCTTCGCCGCGGGGTTCTTGCCGCCATCCGAGAGCCAGAACGGCACCACCAGGCGGCCATTGGTCAACTGGATGCCGTGCCCCGGTCCAGGCGCCAGCACCACCCACGGGTAGATCGCCTTGAAGGCGTCGATCGTCGCGGTGATGTCGACGGGCTTCGCCCAGGTCAGGCCGTCGTCGGTGGATTTCGTGTAATAGCAGCGGGCGTAGTCGATCTGGTAGAGGAGATGCACTTCTCCGGTGAGGTAGTCGGTGATCGGCATCGCGTTGTCACACGGTCGATCCCCCTCGGCCATGACCACCTGGAGCGGCGACCAGGTGCGGCCGCCATCGGTGCTGCGCCGTTGGACGATATTGATGGGATCCCAGTCCCCGCCCTGGCCCCGGCGCGCGGCGGCAAAGGCGAGCAGGCTGCCCGGCTTCGTCGCCACCATCGAGGCGATGCGGAAGGTGAAGTAACCCTGCTGCCCCGCCTCGAAGAGCACCGTCCGGCGTGGACCGGGATCAGCCGCAAACGCGGAAGCCGTGACACATGCCAGGGTGAAGCGGGCGAGCCAGGCGCAGGGGATTTTCATGTCCAACAGATGCCGCGGCACGCGAAGGCCGGGAAGCACGGATTGCCGGTCCCACGAGGGAACCATCGAGGTGGCCGCGACCATCGCCATTCACGCGCGCGGACGTGAAGGAAAACCGGTCCGGTGCCGATGGTCAGCCCCGCGTGGCTGGGCTGGCGCGCCGCGCTCACGCCGTCTCCCTCGCGGCGAGCTTCCTCTCCAGCTCGTCCATGGTGGCGAGAAAGGCCTGCTCGAGATCGATTCCACAGGCGTCCGCCAACACGAGTACGCTCCAGAGGCAGTCGGCCAATTCGTGGGCCAGCCGGGCGTCGAGATCCGGTGGCGCCTCGCGGCGCCCCTCCCGGGCCATCACCAGTTTCATCAACGCGCCGACGTCACCGACGAAGCCCTGGGCCAGTTCCGCCCGCGACCAAGGCGCGCCGCCGCGGGCGGTTTCGAGGGCGGCGTAGCGCGCGCGGATTTCCCGGGCCCGGCGCGAAAGTTCGGCGAGATGCATTTCCCAAGCGTGCGGACCCCGCCGGCCGGGGCAAGCCGGTGGCCGGAAGGTGCCCTCCGGGTCAGCCCAGCATGCGCAGGCCGAGCAGATTCCAGTAGTGCATCAGGCCGATCATGGTCACACCGAGCGCGACGTAGGCCGTGTAGGCGAGCCGCCGGGGCAGCGTCCAACTGCGCCGGAACCAGACCGGGATCAGGCCGAAGACCTGCAGGGCGGTGAGAATCGCCGCGGTCACTCCACCGAGGACCCAGACCCAGGCCCAGCTCGTCGGATAATGTGCCATGTGCCGGGAGGTGAGACCTTCGGCGGCGTTGCCATCGACGTAGGAGGCATAGGCCGCCACCGCCCAGATGGGAATGACCACGGCGGTCGCGAGCCGCGCCAGCCGCTCCCCACCGGTTTCCGCGGGAGTTTCCCGGCGATACAGCCAGAGCGCCAGCAGACGGCAGATCATCGCGAACACCAGCAGTCCCGCCATCGTCTGCGCGAAAGCCGCGTCCTCCAGCGGACCGATGCGTTCGAGGTTGTCGGTGTCGTAGTGGGCCACCGCCGGCCGGCCCCGGGCGTCGCGGGAAAAGGCGAGGCGCAAGCCGGAGTCGGCGTTGAGAAAGCGATCCTCGCCCAAGGGCACATAACGGCTCGTGATGCCCCCCGAGGTGACCGCGAGGTAACCCTGGTCGTTGGTGCTGATCACCACCGCGCGATTCAGCTGGTTGAGTTTCTCCAGCGTGGTGTAGCTCCGGCGCATCGCGCGATAGCGGCCGGTGTAGGCGGCAAGATCCGCCTTGGGATTCGCCGTCGGGATTTCCAGGCGTTTCGGGAAGAAGTGCCCCACAATTCGCCGCGGCAGGGTGCCGCTCAGCCGGGAACCCGCCGAGGCGTTGGTCGAGATGAAGATGCCGAGATCGAGCTCAGGCACGAGGACCAGGGAGGACATGAAGCCGAAGATCGAACCGCCGTGCTGCAACGTGCGATACCCCCAGGCATCGCCCACCCAGAAGCCGTGCGCGTTGGGGTGGATGAACGGATGGTTCCCGAGCAGCGGGGTGTGCATCCGCGCCAGGGTCTCGGGCTTGAGCACGACGGGACCATGGCCGAGGTGCATGCGCATGTAGCGGGTCATTTCGTGGGCGGTCGCAATCATCCCCCCCGCCGGCTGCATGCCGGCGTGCATCCAGGCCCATTCCGGGCGGCGAAATCGGCCGCCAGTCCAGGTGTACGAATACGCCAGGTCAGGTTCACCCTTCGGAGTCCGGGAGTCGCGGAAACCGGAGCGGGTCATGCCGAGCGGCGCCAGCACGTGCTGCTGCAGGTACTCGGGATAGGATTGCCCCGAAACCCGCTGGATGATCAGTCCAATCACCGCCGTGCCGTAGTTGGAATAGACCAGGCGCTGCCCGGGCGGCCGCACCTGCGCCGGCTGGAAGCGCCGGACCAAGTCCTCCAGCGAGAGATCCGAGGCCGCATCGACCGCCCAGAAATAGCCGAGATAGCCGTCCTCGAATCCCGCGGAGTGGGTGATCAAATCGCGGACGCGCACGACACCGAGCGGCAGCCGGAAAGGAATGCCCGGCAGATAGCGGGTGAAGTCCGCCTCGAGATCCACCTTGCCCTGCTCGACGAGTTGCAGGAGCGCCGTGGCGTTGAACGTCTTTGAGATCGAGGCGATCCGGAAAAGGCTGGTCTGCGGGTCGGCACGGACGCGTTCCGGTTCGCGGGCGAAGCCATACCCCTTTTCCAGGATAATTTCCCCTCCCTGGACCACGCTGATCACCACGCCCGGGATGCGGTGATCCTCCATCGCCGTCACGACTGCGCCGGTGACGAACGCCTCGAGTTGCTCGCGATCCAGGCGGGGAACGGCGGCCAGGCAGGTACCGGTCAACAGGGCGACAAGGACGGGTGCTTTCATGCTCCGAGGGGAAAGTTGGGGGAAAGGCGCCTGGCGGGGTGGAGGCAACGGGGCGCGTCGCGGCGGTCACCTTCTCGGCCCCGCCCGACGCCGGCAATGTCCAAATCCCACGAAGGCGGCAGCCGGGCACATCTGTCGGTTGCGGTTGTAGCTGGTTGCGGTGAGGCCGGCCGCCGGGGTCACCGCCCCCGGCTACACCAGACAAATGACCGCCCACCGGCAGATGCGCCCTTGGCAGTCGGTGTCGACCGATGGCGTGGGAGGCGCGGGATCATTCCCCCGAGGTTCCCTTGCCTTGCTTGTTCTCGGGTTTCCCTGTGGGAGGGGCGACCGCGCCCCGCTCCGCGACGAGGTCGTCGCGGCTACATCGCTGCGGTGCACGTCGACTTCGACTGCATCGTTCCGGCTGGAGAGGGGATCTTTCCGAGCCCAAACTTGTCCGGGTCCCCTCTGGAGAGGGGTGGCGCGTCCGCGCCGGGGTGTGTGTGCTTGGCCTATTCATCGGTGCCGGCTGCGGACTACGTGAGCGCCTTTGGAGGTCAGCTCCGCCGACAAAAACGATACCCCGCAACCCTATCGCCCGGCCGCGCTCTTCGCGGCCCCTGCCCAGGCCAGCACTTCCTCCCGCACCCGGGCCTCGTAATCCGGCCGGCTCACATGGCCGGTATCGAGATGCTCCCAGATCTTCCGCTCCCCGCGCAGTTGGTTGAACATCGCATACACCCCGGTCGGAGGACAGATGTGGTCGATATACCCCACCGTCACAAACACCCGCGCTCGGATCCGCGGGGCAAAATTGACCGCATCGTAGTAGCGAACCGCCTCGACCATCTTCGGATCGGGCTGCGCCGTGTCATTCGGAATGATCCGCGGCCAGCCGTTGATCCGGCCGGCCACGATTCCCGTGTGGTCGCAGAAGGTGGGAATCTCCGCGGACACGTAATTAACGCGCGAATCCAACGCTCCGGCGGCCAGCGCCTGGCCGCCCCCTTGGCTGCGCCCGAGCGCGACCAGCCGCCGGCCGTCCCATGCGGGTTCGGCGGTGACAGTTTCGATCGCCCGCAGCAGGCGCAGGAAGACGCCGCGCAGGTACATCGTCTCGCGCGATCCGCGGCCCTGCAGGTAATACTCCTTGAGCTCCCCCGCTTGCAGGGCGGCGTAGAATTCGCGCGGTCGGCCGTTCGGCAGGCCATGGGCGTTGAAGTCGAGCGCCACGAACCCGTCCTTCGCCCACGCCACCGCGATGCTCAGCCGCGCCGTCGTCACCCCGGCCCCGTGGCACAGGACGATGGCCGGCAGCGAGCCAGCCTTCGCGTTGACCGGCCGGACGAGGTAGCCCGACAACCCGCGGCCGAGACCCGTCTCCGCCTGCACGTCGAAACAGAGGATCCCGTCCGCCGGCGAGGGCACAGGGGTGAGGCGCAACCGCGGCTCCACCGCGGCCAGCCGTCGTTTCTGCTCCGCCCAGAACGCATCGAAATCCGCGGGCGCGGGCAGGCTCGGGGCGATGCTCTGTGGCTCGATCGCCGCGCCGGCCCGCGCGGTGAGCTTCGGCGCACCTTCTGCCGGCGTGCATTCAACGAGGCAGTGGAGGAAACCGGGTTCCTCCAGCGTCCCGGTCAGGGTCAGCTCGCCGCCGGCCGGCAGGGCGGTCACTCCCGATCGCTCCAGCGGCTTGCCGTCCTTGGTGATTGACCACTTCGCGGCCGGACCGACGAGGCGCTCGCCGGTGGCATCGCGGGTGAGCACGACGGAGAACGTCACCCGTTCGCCGCGCCGGTAATTCGCTTCGGCGCGATCCGTCGAAACCCGCAAGGTGTAGCCGCCGGCGGAAGACGGTGCGGCGGCGGAAAGCGAACAAACCAGGCTCCACTCCCCACACCAGGCGGCCAACCCCAGGCGGAAAAGGGCGACCGAACCGCGCCGGCCGGAGGCTAGTTTCGTCAGCGAGAAGACTGACACGACGGGACCGATGGCGACGTGTCCGCCGTCAGAATTTTACCCCGGTGCTGAGCTTCCATTGCGCCCCGGCGGGAGCGAAGGCGTTGTCGGTCAGGACCTGCTGGCTGAAGAGATCGGTGACCGCGAGGTGCAGGGTCACCTGCGTGCGACCGCGCACCTTGAAGGCGTAAGCCATCATGCCGCCCCAGTAGCTGTTGGCCGGGAGATAGACCGATGTGGAGGTCGCCGTACCGTAGATGCGGATGTTCTCGGTCGAGTAATAATAAGTGAGGCCGGCGCGCAGGCCCTTGAGCCGCGCCTGGGGAAACGCGTAGGTCGCCGCCACGCTGCCCTTGCGGGCCGGTCCGCTGTTGGACACGCGCTGCCCCACGGAGGTCGGAGCGGCGAGGTTTTGCACCGTGCGGCAGTCGAGCCAGCCCATGTTGCCGATCATCGACAGGTTCGGCGTGAGCCGGCCGCTGACGTCGATGCCGATGCCCTGCGACCGGGTGCTGCCGCCCGGAGCCAACCGCGGCAGCAACGGATCGCTGCCGGTCGGGTTCGCCGGATTGGCCGTGGCCTCGTTGTCCTGCGTCGCGCGGAAGACCGCCGCCGAATAGGAGAAGCCGCCGCCGAACAGGATGCCCTTGAAACCGAATTCGCCGCCCTTCGCCTCGGTGTTGCCATAAACCTCGCCGGTGTTGGCGTCGACCTGCGGATTGGGATCGAAGGACGTGCCGTAGCTGCCGTAAGCCACGAGTTTCTGGCCGAGGATCTTGTAGCTCAACCCGGTGCTGTAGGTCGCGTAGTTGTTGCCCGAATCCGCCTCGCGCAGCTTCGCGTTGGCGCTCAGGGGCTGCTGGCGCTTGATTTCATACTGGTCGGCGCGCACGGTGACCATCGCGGCCAGCCGCTCGTCGAGCAGCGTGACCATGTGGTTGTAGAACGCGCCGAGGTTTTCCGTGTAAAGGTTGCTGGTGGAACCATCGACCATCGGCCAGGCCTCGTTGAAGTCCACCGTGCCGGCCCGGAGCAGGTAGTCAGGATCGAAGGGATTTGGCCGCTGCCACAGCGCCAGCGTGGTTCCGGGCGCGAGGCCCGCCAGGACCTGCGCCGTATTGCTGAGCTGCCAGGTCTTGAAGTTCTGACCGATGAAGTACCAGTCGAGGCCGACATGCGACTGCTGCTGGATCTCGCGCGTCCCGAACTTGCCGCTCAGATCCGCCTGTGCGCCCCACTGGTCATACTTGTACCGCTGGTGGTACGGCAGGCGCGACGCGGTCCAGTTGTTGGTGACAAAGCTCCAGTTGCCGAGCCCGGTCGTGCCGACGCGGCGGAACCGGCGATCGGTGTAGGCGAGGTTCGCCTGCAACGACCACACCGGGGAGAACCGGTGCTGGAAGGTCAGGTAATACGACTTGTTGTAGCGCTCGTAGCGATTGTACGGCCCCGCCTGGTTGAACTGCGACAGCCGCTCGGCGAACCCCGGGTACTGATCCTCCGGAATCGTGTAGACCAGGCCCTGCGTGCGCCCACTGCGATCGACCCAACGGGTGAAGACCGGATAAGGGTTCGCCTTGCGCTCCGTAAACGCGAACTCCCCGCTCAGCGACGTCGCCGGCGTCAGTTTCCAGGTCAGACCCGTGCTGATATCGAGCGTCCGGTTGTACCACCAGTCGGTGGGGCGCTCGAAGTCGTAGTAGGTGCCATCCACGCGATAGAAGAGATTCTTCGCCAGCGGGCCGGTCGCGCTGCCGTTGACGCGCTGGTAGTCGTCCGAACCGACGATGTAATCGAGGGTGTAGGCGGGGCGGGTCTGGGGTTTCTTGGTGATGAAGTTAATGATCCCGCCGGGCGCCGTGGCGCCGTAGGTGCCGGCCGCGGGCCCCTTGAGCACCTCGACGCGGTCGACGTTGTTCGAGTCGGGCTGCTGGATGATGCCAAAACCATTTCGGAACTGGGGCATGCCAAAGCCGCGCAGGCGGGAGCCGCCGTTGCCGGCGCCCGCGGGATCGGCGGGCTTCACGTTGCTGACGTAGCCGTTCAGCTCGTCAAAATCGAAGAGCATGAAATCGTTGAAGAACTCGCTCGGCAGCGACTGCACCGAGAAGGGCAGATCGAGGATTTTGGCGGCCATGCGCGTGCCGGAGGTGGTCTCGGTCGCGAGGTAGCTATTGTCCTTGTTGGTCTCCACGCGGAATTCCGGGAGCGAGACGGTCTCGTCGCGAAGCGGGTCCGGCCGGATGGTCTGGGACTGGGCGGCCAGCGAACCGGCCAGGAAGAGGAGACTGCCGAGATGAAGCAGGCAGTGCCGGGAGAGGATCGGAGTCGTCATGGCAGGGTGGTAGGACGGTCGGGGCGAGGGGGTCCCACGAGCACGCGTCGAAACTGGTGGCCGGCCCGGCGCGCCTCAACGTGGGACTTGGTTGACCGTTGAGCAGGACGGAGCGCCGCGGCGGATGTTGCGGAGGATCCAGGAGTCCCAGGCCGCCGGAGGAGGCAACCAGCGCGACGATCCTACCGCAGCCGCAGCCGCACCGGCACGGTCACGTCACGTCCGTCGCGGCGCGCGAGCGCCACCCGGACCGCGAATTCGGCCTCTCCGTCCTCCACGGGCAGCGTGACCTCGAAGGGAAATTCCGCACTCACCGCCAACGTCCGCTCCCCCTGGAGCACGGTCATCCGCGCCACCTCGGCAGGCCCCGCGGCGGTCCACACGTGCACCGAGGTCAGGTCGCGGCCAAAACGCAACGCGGTGGCCGCCACGGTTCCCACCTCCGTCGGGATCCTGACCGCCGCGGACGGAGACAGCGGCGGGGATTGCGGATCCAGCATCGCCTCCTGGATCTCGGTTGCGACGGCGACGTCCTCAATTGCGACGCTCACCTGCCCCTTGGCCGGAATCGTCACCGTTCCGCTCCCGTCCCGCACCATGAGATCCGGGCCCGGTCGGGAGCCGATCCAAGTGCGGGCCCGGCGCTCGCCGGACAGCGCGACCCGCCGTGGATCCACGGTAAAGGGGATCGTGAGCTCCGCCGCCGCCTGGTTGGCGAAGGCGAGGTAGAGCCGGCCGCGGCCGCGGGCCGCGACGTAGTTCGCCTGGATCGAACCAGTCCGCACCAACCCACGCGGCAGCCAGAGAAAGGCCCCGGATTCGCCGTGAAACCGCCCCGGACGCGCCCCATACACGCGGTTGCGGAAGAAGGCGCCGGTATTGGTGTAGTCGGAAGGAAAGTCGATCGCGCCTTCGGAACGCTGGTACGCCTCGCCCACGAGGTAATCCACCAGAAAGGCGGTCATCGGCAGCGGATGGTTGTAATGCGCCGAGGTGAACTTCTTGATCTCCTCGAACGGGCGCAGCGGATAGTCGGCCTGCTGGTGCACGGTGGTGAAGCCGTTGCGGTAGGCGTAGCTCGGGTAGTTGGCGTAGCGCCCCACGATGGCGTGCCGCGCGAGATCGCGGAAGAACGGCTCCCCCAGGTCGTGCGCCAGCCGCGCCATGTACCCGGGATGCGAGGCCATGTAGACGCCGCGGTGGCTGTGCGCGGTGCCGGCACACTCGGCGGTCAGGCCGTTGGGCGACACCCGCCACGCCGGCACGATCTCCTCGGGCACCGGCTGGTGGTTGTACCGCCCGCCCGGCTGGGCCACGAAGTCGCCGGAGGGGATCACGGGCACGAGGTAGACATAGGCGGTGAACTCGGCCATCGCCGCCCCCGCCGCGCGGAGGTACCGCTCGTCCGCAGTCTCCTGCCAGAGTTCGTAGAGGAGGTCGTAGGCCGCCGCGAGCTCACTCCAGAATGAACTCCCCGCATCCCGGAAATCCCGCACCGGTTGGGCCACGCGCAACGCGACATAGCGGTCGCCTGCGACTCGTGCGCGCGCCAGCGCCGCCCGGTCGCCGGAAAGCCGGTACTCGGCCAGCGCCGCGGTGAGCTCCTGGCGCGCCACGTGGATCTGGTTGCGGCCCGAGGGCGGCGGTTTCTTCCCCGTGTCGGCCCCAAAGGCCCGATCCGCCAGCAACTCGCGAATGACCGTCGTGCGGCCGCCCGTCAACCGATACGCCGCCACGAGATCGGTCGCGTTGTTGACGAAGCCGCCCATGAACTTTGGCTGCGAAAACTGGGTCGAGACGGTGTTCCGCGACAGGAAGTACTCCAGCGTGGGTCGCGCCCGCTTCTCGAAGAAACCGGCATGGTCGGTCACGAGAGCCAGGGACACCGCGTCGGCCGCCGACTGCTGCCGGCCCGCCCCGGGGCCGCCGTCGTTATGGTAGCCCCAGGTCTTGTAGCGTGGGAACCAATACGAGTATTGATCCGTCAGCAGGAAGGCCATGAGGTTGTCGATCGTGGTGTTCAGCGAGCAGAGGCCGTTTTCCCGCACATCACCCAGCCCGTAGAGCGTGCGGGCGAGGTGCTTGAAGGCCTCGAACCACGGTCCCCGCCGGACCAGGAGCCGGAGCGTGAATTCGCTGCCACCGCCCGCCGGCAGCGCCGACCCCGGGCCACCCAGCACCGGGGCGAACACCAGCGGCTGCGCCGCGCCCGCGGCATTGCGCACGAGCACCCCGAAGCGCGAATCGCTGATCGTCGGCATGCGGTACGGCATCTCAACCGGATCCGCCCCCACGCCGATCGCGGCCCCGTCCACCCCGGTCATCACCCAGGGCAGCGGACACTGGAACTCCTTGGTGAAGTACGAGCGGTTCGGAAAGCGCTTCCCAGTCCACACCAGCGGCTGCCAGATCCACTCCGCCGCCTCCGGCGCGACGTCCGGTGCGCCGGCAAAGCCCACCGAGAACTGCCCCGCCGCCTTCGCCTGCAGGCGGAACCGCAGCACCGGCGGCTCGCCGCCTTCCGGCAGTATCAGCTCCGCCGCGAGGGCAAAGGCGGGTTGCGCCGCCAGGATCCACTGAAACTTGGTTCCGGAGATCATCAACGCCGTCGCCCGCAGGCGCGTGCGTGGATGCGCCGCCGTGAAAAAGTCGGTCTCCTTCTCCCAGGAGGGCACGACGTAGTTGATGTCGCCGACCGGTCCGTCGTCCTGGTACTTGCCTCCCTTGGGATCGAGCTTCACTTCCTGGCCGGGGGGCTGATGCACCACCAGGAACTCGCCGCGAAACACGGCGGCGGCGCCGGAGCTCTTCTCCCGCAGGACCACGGTGCCGTTGGGCCGGGGTTCGAGCACGTAGGCGCTGTTCTCCCGCGGCCGCGGTTCCCCGATCAGCCCGCCCACCGCCGGGCCCGCGAGCAGTTCCTGCCGGACTGGGCGCTGGGCCGCCTCCGGCACCGGCGCGGGGTCCGCCCATTCCAGCGCCACCTTCCCCTGCCCCCCGGAGAGGCGCGACTCCACCACCAGCTCGTAGGGTTTTCCCGCGACCATCGGCACCGCCACCACGGTGCGCGCCGACCAGTCGGAGTGATCCGCTTCGTGCCGCGCCAGTCTGTTGCCGTCGATCCGCAGCTCGGCCGCACCGAGGGAGCGCAGCCCGAGGGGATAAACCCCGGTCTGCTTTGGGGTCACGGTGGCCGACCAGCGGGCGGAACGGCCGGGACCAGACCCGCCCACCGCGGGATCGAGCCGGCTAACCACCGGCGGACCGGTCAGATCGTCGCCAGCGAAGAATTCGGCGTTGAACATCGCATCGCCGTCCCGCGCCGTGATCGATGCCCGCGCCCCCGAGGTCACGGTGGTGAAGCTCGGCGCGGCCTCCGCCGCCCAGGTGGAGGACGCGCCCCCCACCAGCAGCGCCAGAGCCACCCGAAGGCCGGTGACGGCCCGGAGCTGATTCAACCCGTTCATCGTGCCGAAGGAGTCTCCAGCCGGCCATCAAACCCGACCACCTCGCCTGCGCGAACTGATCGCTCGGCCGTCCGGTCCCCCAAGCGCACCCGCAATTTCCCGGCCATCGTCGCCCGCACCGAGGCGGCGGAGAGGCGGCCCTCCTTCCAGGCCAGGTCGACCTCGTAGCCGCCCCGCGCGCGCAGCCCCTTGACCTGTCCCTCCCGCCAGGCGGCCGGCAGCGCCGGGAGAAACTCGATTTCCTCGGTGTGGCTCTGGAGCAGCATCTCCGCCACCGCCGCCGCCCCGCCGAGGTTGCCGTCGATCTGGAAAACTCCGGGCGGGTGGCCGTCGAACAGGTTGGGAAAGATCGCCCGGCGCAGGAGGAAGCCGAGCGTCTCGTGCGCCCGACTCCCGTCCCCCAGCCGGGCCCAGAGGGCGGCATTCCACGCCAGGCTCCAGCCGACATTGCTACTGTTGCTCACATTCGTGATCTTGGTGGTGCCGCCGTTGCTGCGTCGGAAGGCGATGGTCTTGCTGGCTCCCGCGGCGAATTCCGGCGTGCCCCGCGGCGTGATCTGCCAGCCGGGAAACACGGCATAGAGGTGGGAGATGTGGCGGTGACCCGGCTCCCGCTCCGTCATGGGGCGGCCCCACTCGAGGATGCGCCCGTCGGCCCCCAGGCGGGTTGGCGCCAGCCGTCCGCGCTTGGCACGCACCTCGCGTACGAAGTCATCCTCCATGCCGAGCACCGCCGCGGCGGCGAGGCAGTTGTCGAAGAGCTCCGCGGCAATCTGCTGATCCATCGTGGGGCCCATCACGAGATTGTAGGGCTTCCCGTCGGCCGCCAGAAACATGTTCTCCGGTGAGTGCGACGGCCCGCTCACCAATAGGCCGGTTTCGGGTTCGGGCGTCAGCCAGTCGAGCCAGAACTCCGCGGCCTCCCGCATCAGGGGGTAGCCGCGGGTCGCGAGAAACCCGCGATCCCCGGTGAACCGATAGTGCTCCCAGAGGTGTTGCGTCAGCCAGGCCAGCCCGGTCGGCCAGACGGTGAGTCCTTTGACGGGACTGGTGAAGTGCCAGGCATTCGTGCGGTGCGACGACACCATGCCGCGGGCCCCATAGACCTCGCGGGCGGTTTTCCGGCCGTTGGCGCGCAGCGCCTCCATGAGGGCGAAGAGGGGTTCGTGACATTCGCTGAGGTTACCCACCTCCGCCGGCCAGTAGATCATCTGGGCGTTGACGTTGAAGTGCCAGCCGCAGAACCACGGCGGGTTCACCTTCTCGTTCCAGATGCCCTGCAGGTTGGCCGCCATGCCGCCGGCCCGGGAGGCGCCGATCAGGAGGTACCGGCCGAGATGAAAGAAGAGGGTCGTGAGGTTCTCGTCCGCTTCGCCGGCTTTCACCCGGCGCAGCCGTTCATCGGTCGGCAGATCGCTCGCGGGAGAACGCGGACCAAGGGACAGTTCCACCCGGCGGTAGAAGCGGCGGTGGTCCGCTATATGGGCCGCGAGCAACTGTGCATAGCTCAAACCTCGGGCGGTCGTCAGGACACTCGCCACTGCCGCTCCCGGGTCGCCGCCGCGGTAGTCTGTGCCTGCCCCGATCAGCAAGGTGGCCGCACTCGCGCCGTCGACCCGCAGCCTTCCGCCCCGGTTCTCCACCCGGCCGCCTTCCGTGATGACTTGCACCCGGCCAAGAAAGCGCACCCCGGCGGTCGGTTTGCCCTGATCGGCCTGCCCGCGCAGTTCCACGACGTCGTCGCCGAC
This sequence comes from Verrucomicrobiota bacterium, assembly GCA_016222805.1. GTDB lineage: Bacteria > Verrucomicrobiota > Verrucomicrobiia > Opitutales > Opitutaceae > ER46. The sequence continues at coordinate 92,771 of JACRQG010000008.1, forward strand.
CGACTCGGCCTGGGCGGCCTCGACGCGGGAGAGGGTGGCCGAGAAGTTCAACTGCCCGGGACGATCCGCGGCGATCCGCACGACGACGACCTGATGTGGCGCACTGGCCAGCACCTCGCGCACATACGTGACACCTCCGACCCGATAGCTCGTCCGCACCACCGCCCCATCCAGATCCAGTTCCCGCCGATAGTCTGTTCCTTGCTCATGGCCGGGGAACTCCAGCCAGAGATCTCCCAACGGCTGGTACGATCCGAGTGGGCGATCGCCCAGGACCTCCTTGGCCACCAACGCCTCCGCCTGGGCATATTCTCCGGCAAATAGCAGCCGCCGAATCTCCGGCAGATGCCGGTGCGCCCCCACCCGATCGGTCGGAGAGACGTTACCCGACCAGATGCTGCTCTCGTTGAGCGCGAGACGCTCCTTGCTCGTGCCGCCAAAAACCATCGCTCCGAGCCGGCCGTTTCCGACCGGAAGGGCCTCCAGCCACGTCGCTGCGGGTTGCCGATACCAGAGCACGTGTTCCGCCGCCGGCGCGACAACCGTCACCAGCCACAGCGCGGCGAAGCCGGCGAAACGGCGGCACGTCCAACGTCCCGCTGGGGTCCCGCCGTCGGGCTCGCCTGGTCCCGTTTCCCGGCAGCGGATCTGGCCGTACTTCCGGAGATCCTGGCCCGCAATCAAGGTCTGTTTCATGGTCGTGCCTCCAAACGGTAGGATTGCCCCGCCCGGACGGGAAACTGCAACACATGAGTGTCGCCGTCAGCCTGGCTGAGCCGCTCGGCAAGTCGGATAGGTCCGCGGGTGCGCACCACGCAAGTCCCGTCCTGCGCCGCCCGGATCCTGGCCTCGCTCAGGGCCCCGCCCTGCCATTTCTGATCAACCACATAACCGCCCCGCGCGCGCAGGCCGCTCACCGCGCCCTGCTTCCACGCCGGCGGCAATGCCGGCAGGAGTTCGATTTCCCCGGTGTGGCTTTGCAGCAACAGCTCGGCGATTGCCCCGGTGATCCCAAAATTGCCGTCGATCTGGAAACATGCCGTGTTGCCGTCGAGGCGGGGATGGGAGTCGAAGAGGTTTGGCCACGTGGTGCGCTCCAGGTGCAGGCGCAGGTGCTCCTGGGCCAGCACGCCGTCACCCAGTCGGGCCGCCAGGGCCACGATCCAGGCGCGGCTCCAGCCGGTCCACCCGCTCCGGTGCTCGATCCGGCGCAACAACGCCGCCCGCGCTGCGGCGGCCAGCGCCGGGGTGCGCCGCGGGGTGATTTCGTTCCCCGGGAACAGGGGATACAGGTGGGAAAGGTGCCGGTGCCCCGGTTCCGTCTCGGCATAATCGCGGCGCCATTCCAGCAGCCGGCCGGAGGGAGCGATCGGGTACGGTGCCATCCCCTCGAGGCGCTCCCGCCATTGCCGCCGCAGCGGTTCGTCGTGGCCGAGGATTTCCGCCGCCCGGATCGCCTGCGTGAACACCTCGCGGGCAATCGCCATGCTCATGGTTACAGCCAGATCGGCGTGGGCCGGTTTGCCATCGTCCGGGGCGAGAAAGCGGTTTTCCGGCGAGTAGGTCGGTCCGGTCACCCACCGGCCCGTCGCCGGATCCCGCACCATTGTGTCCAAGTAGAACAGCGCGCAGTCGCGGAGGAAGGGATAGGCGCGTTGCTCCAGAAATTCCCGGTTTCCGCCGAAGGCAAAGTGCTCCCAATAGTGCTGCGCCAGCCAGCCGGAGAAGTCGGGCCAATCGCCCGCCGCGGCCTTCGGTCCGTGGTTCGTCATTGAGTGCAGCACCAGCCCGCGCGCCCCGTAGGACTGTTGCGCCGTGGCGCGTCCCGCGGGCACGAAGGTGTCGATGAGATCAAAGAGCGCCGTGTGGCATTCGGCCAGGTTGGTCGTCTCCACCGGCCAGTAGTTCATATCCACGTTGATGTCGGACGTGTGCTGTCCAAACCACGGCGGCAGCAGGCTGTCGTTCCACAAGCCCTGCAACGGCGGCGGCAGCGTGCCCGGCCGCGAGGAGGCGATCATCAGGTAGCGCCCGTACTGGAAGAGCAGCGCGAACAACTGGGGATCGCGATCCTTCGCCGGGTCCACGCGGTTGTCGGTCACGCCCCACATCTGCGCCATGACGCGGCGATTGGTCGGCATCTCCGCCGCGCGGTTGCGGCCGAGATCGAGCCCCACGCGCCGAAACAGCGCCCGGTGATCGGCCACATGGGCCGCGCGTAGTTCCTCCACCGTGCGATCGCCGACGGCGTCGAGGTCGCGGGCGGCCCGCGCCGCCGGATCACCTCCCCGGAAATCGGTGCCCACGCTCATCAGCACCGTCGCCTCGCGGGCGCCGGACACGCGGAAACCGTCCGCCGTCGGCTCCACGCGCCCGCCGGCGCAACGCACGGCAAAACAGGCCTCGAACCGGGTGCCGTCGGGGTGCGCCCGGCCGCGCCAGGCAAAACGTGACCCGCCGAGCACGACCCAGGCCGGCCGCGGTGGCGCGGTCACACTGGCGACCCGCGGCCCCAATTCCGCGTGGTACCGGTACATGTCGGCGGCCACGTCCTTGCGATAGTCCAGCGTCGCCGCGAAGGACAGCGCTCCGGGACGGTCGGCCGTAAGATGGATGACGAGCAGGCCGGCGGGAAAACTGGCGAACACCTCGCGGGTGAACGTCACGCCCTGACTCGTGTAGGTGGTGGTGGCGATGGCGGTGTCGAGATCGAGGCTCCGCCGGTAGTTTTCCTCCCGCGCCGTGCCGGGATCAAAATGCAGGAACAGGTCCCCCAGCGGCTGGTGGACGTGCCGCTCGTTGGTCGTTCCGGGAATCGGCTGGGGGGCCGGCAGCGACAGGGCGCGAACCTCGTCGGCGGAGAGCTTGAAGTCCTCAGACGCGCGTACCTTCCCGGCAAACAACAGTTCCTGGCGGCGGCGGCGAATCTCCCGGAACGCAGGGTTCGACCACGACGGCTTGGGGACGCCCGACCACAGGGTTTCTTCATTCAGCTGGAGGTGCTCGCGATGCACGCCGCCGTGGACCATGGCGCCGATGCGGCCGTTTCCGACCGGAAGCGCTTCCTCCCAATAGACGGCGGGGCGATCGTACCAGAGCTCGAGGCTGCGGTCGGCCGGAGGGGACGCCGCCAATGCCGAGACCGCGAGTACCAACCAGGTGGGAACGCAACACGGCAGGCAGGGGCGGGGCGCACGCATCGTCGTGAGTTCGTAAGCCACCCGACGCTCGCCGCAAAGGCAGGGGTGCGTCGACAGTTGACGCCCCAGGTCTGTCCCTTCCCTGCTCTCCCTGCCACGGGTCGACGACCCGCTTTCCTCCCCCTTTTCCCACCATGCTGCGCATCTCCCTTCTCCCTTTGATTCTGATCCCGGTCCTGCCCGCCGCCACCGCCGCGGAGAACCCGGGCGCGAACCTCACCCCTCTCCGGCCAACCCACACGGAGCCAGGACCGCGCCCCGCCTCCATCCTCTGGGTGGGAAACAGTTTCTTTTACTTCAACAACAGCCTGCACAACCACTTCAACCGGCTCGCCGCTTCGGCCGTTCCGGCGGTGCGGGTTCGCGGGACCTCGGTGACGATCAGCGGCGCCGGCCTCGACTGGCACGACCTGGCGTCGCTCGTGCGCGAGAATGGCCTCGGGCGGTACTCGTTCGTCGGCGACAACGAGCTGCGCTTCAACCCGCCGGGCCGCCAGTATGATACCTGCGTGATGATGGATTGCAGCCAGTGCGTGACCCATCCCCGCCTACAGGAGGCCTTTCACCAGGCGGTGCGGCGGCACGTGCAAACGCTGGGGGCGGCCGGCATCCGGCCGGTGCTGTTCATGTCGTGGGCGTATCAGGACCGGCCCGACATGACCGCAGCCGTGGCCGCCGAGTACATTCGGGCCGCCAACGACCATCACCTGCTGGTGATTCCCGTCGGCCTGGCCTTTGCGCGCGCCCTGGCGCAACGGCCGGGGACGATCCTGCACGATCCGGACAAACGTCATCCGAGCCTCGCCGGCACGTACCTCGCCGCCGCCACGAGTTACGCCGCCCTTTTCCGCCAATCACCCGAGCCGCTCACCTACACCGCCGGGCTTGAGCCGGAACTGGCGGCCTTCCTGCGCCGGGTCGCCAGGGAGACCGTCGAGGAGTTCTTCCGTCGATAGCGATCCCGGACGAGCCGCCTTCTCGCCGCCGGCCGCCCGGGTGGAGGGCCGGCAGTCATCCCTCCGGGTCATCAACTGTCGACGCGTCGCGACCTTGCGCCATCCTCCGCCCTGGCCGTTAGCTTGATGGCCTCGGTTCTCCTATGCGCGCCTTTCCCCTTCCCGCCGCGAACGACATTGGTCGGTCCCGCCTCCCTACCGGCGCCGGCCTGGCGATCCTCGCCTCCGTCCTGCTCCTCTCCGCCGGCACCGCGGCCGCCCAGCCCCTGGCGAATGATCGCTACACGTTGGAGGTTGCCGAAGGCGGCGCCGTCCGCCTGACCACGAAGGACGCCGGGACGTGGCTCTTTCGCGGAGACTTCGTGGTCCTGTCCACGCGAGAGGATCCCAAGCCGGCGATGCGGCCGGGCAACCTGCCGCGAGTCTCCTACAATCTCGTCACCTGGCAGGTTCCGGCGGCGGCAGCCCCCGTCTCGTCGCCGACCGCGCCCCGCTCTCCTGCCCAGGCTGGAGATGGATTCGATGATCGCATCCTGCGAGGCGACACACAGCAACGAACGGCGGATCTCTTTGCCGCCGGCGCCATCGCCCACGTGCGGGCCGCCGGGGTCCGACGGCAGGGAGACGCGTTGGAGTTCATCCTCGCCCCGCAGGACGCCTTTGCCCTGACCGCCCGCCTGACCCTGCCCCCGGGGGACGCCGAGCCCCTCCTGACCTTCCATCTCGCACCGCGCACGTCCGCCTGGTTCTCCGTCGGCTACGTCGGAGCCCCGGCCTTCCTCCTCGAAGAACTGGCGGAAGTCTGGCAGCCGTTCGTCTGGCAGGAGAAGCGCTTCCCTGGGCAGCCGATCCTCACCCCCGCCTTCGAGTGCTCGCTCCCGGCCACGCTGGTGCGCCAGGGGAACGCGGGCCTCGGGGTGGTCGTCGACGCGGAGGAGTTCCCCTTCCAGCCGCTGCCGCTGCTCGAGAACAGCCGTTTCGGCGTCGCCCTGCGCAACGCGGAGGGCAAAGCCCAGCCGATGGTGTTCGCCCCGATGCTGGGCGGCCCGGAATCCCGGCGCGACCGCGGGCAGGCCTTCACGTTCCGCCTGCGTCTCCACGCCGGCACCGGCGATCTCACGCAGGCGTATGAGGCCGTGGCCCGGCGGCTCTACGGCTTCCGCGACTACCGGCGGAACGCCATCGCGTCGCTCAACGAGACGCTCGACAACATGATCGACTACGGGATGAGCCGGTACAGCTGGTTCGTCGACGAACTCAAGGGCTGCGCCTACTCGACCGACGTGCCGGGCGCGGTGAAGAACGTGTCGTCGCTCAACCCGCTGAACCTCGCGCTGGTGGCGGATGACGAGGAGATCTTCCAGCGGCGGGCGTACCCGATCGTCGAGTTCATGCTCTCGCGCGAGAAATTCCTCTTCTGCCTTGATCCGAAGCAGAAGATCCAGAGTCCGTCGCGCCTGCTGAAGGGCCCCTGCGCGCCGGTGAGCGAGCTGGCCACGCTCTACGGCATCACCCACGGCGCCTCCCCCGTGCTGCGGCGCCTGGCCGAGCGGATGCTCGGCCACAACCGCACCCTCAATCTCGATGACGTCGCCGAGGGAGCCACGTGGCAGAACCAGCTCGCCGTCTGGCGCGCCACGGGCGATCCCGCCCTCCTGGCCGCCGCGCGCCGCGGCGCCGACGCCTACCTGGCCCGGCGTGTTGATCAGCCGGCGACCGGCTTCGACGACCCCGGCATGTTTTTCTGGGTCGGTTTCACCCCGAAGTGGATCGATCTTTTCCTGCTGCACGAGGCCACTGGTGAGGCCCGCTACCTGGCCGCCGCGCGCCAGGGAGCGCGCCAGTACACGCAATTCACCTGGATGACACCGCGCATCCCCGATGAAGAGGTGACCGTCAACCCCGGCGGCCAGGCCCCCGTGTACTGGTACCTCAAGAGCAAAGGCCATAAGCCCATGACCGCGCCGGAGGAGCGTGTCCCGGCCTGGCGGCTTTCCGAAATCGGCCTCACCCCCGAGTCCTCCGGCACGATGTCCGGCCACCGCGGTATTTTCATGGCCAATTACGCGCCGTGGATGCTGCGGATCGCCGCCCTGACCGGCGACCGGCTGCTGCACGACGTCGCCCGCTCGGCGGTGGTCGGCCGCTACCGCAATTTCCCGGGTTACCACATCAACACCGCCCGCACCACGATCTACGAGGGGGCCGACTACCCGTTGCGCGAGCACACCGACCTCAGCGTGAATTCTTTCCACTACAATCACATCTGGCCGCACATGAGCCTGCTCCTCGACTTCCTCGTCACGGACGCCTTCGCGCGCTCCGGCGGCCGAATCGACTTCCCCGCGCACTTCATCGAGGGCTACGCCTACCTGCAGAGCAAGTTCTACGGGGATCGCCCGGGACGGTTCTACGATCGCGCTGACGCCGTGCTCTGGCTGCCGCGCCGCCTGCTCAAGTCCGGCTCGGTCGAGCTCAACCACCTCGTCGCCCGCGGCCGCCAGGGCCTGTATGTGGCGTTCACCAACCAGTCGCCCGAACCGGTGACCACCGAGGTTGTTTTCAACCCTCAGGTGCTGCCAGCGGTGGCGGGCCGGACCTACCCCGTGAAAGTGCTCTCGGGCGCCGGTGGTCGCGCTCCGGCGGGTTTGCGCGACGGGCGGATGACGATTTCCGTGCCGGCGATGGGCCTGACCGCCATCGAGATCGAGGGGCTGGTCGTGACTCCGCGGTTTCAGGATCGCCTGGTCGGTGCGCGCGCCGAGGATGCCTGGCACACGGACTTCCTCGAGCTGCCGTTCGGCGGGGCGCGCGCGATGATTCTGAACTTCGGACCGGCGGCGACCACGGCGTACGTCTATCTCCAAGCCGACGATGCCGCGTTCAAGGAGGTCACGCTCACGCACGGGGCCAGTGGCGCGCCCGCGACGATCCGCGACGCCACGTACCCCTACGAGTTCACGATCCCGCTTCCGCGTACGGCGCGGGAGTTCCGTTTTGAACTCTCGGGCGTGACCGCGGAGGGAACCGTCGTCCGATCGGAATCGGCCGCGCTGCGAAAATGATCCCTAACCTGCACCCCGGCTCGAGCCCATCCGGCCAAACTGCGTGCCTGTGGGCGGGGCGACCCCCAGCTGAGCCGGAACGATGCAGTCGAAGTCGACGTGCACCGCAGCAATGTAGCCGCGACGACCTCGTCGCGGAGCGGGGCGCGGTCGCCCCGCCCACAGGTCACCGTTTCGTCAGTGGACTCCCGCAGGTGCGTCAGCCCGACTCCCGCACATTTCTCCCCTCCGATGAACGCCCGCGTGATCCTCCTCTGCTTCGCCGCACTCGCTGTCGCCGCCACCGTCACCGCCGCTGCACCCACGCCCCGGACCAACGTCGTCGTCTACATTACCGACGACGAGAGCTGGCTCGAACGCAGCGCCTACGGGTGGTCGAACATCCCCACGCCGCACTTCGACCGCGTCGCCCGCGAGGGCGTCCTCTTCACCCGCGGCTACACCTCGGCACCATCCTGTGCCCCGTCGCGGGCCAGCCTCCTCACCGGGCGCAACTTCTGGGAGCTCGAGCAGGGCGCCTTCATCCAAGCCTGGCTGCCCGCGAAGTTCACGACCCTGCCCGATTTGATGGAGGCGGGCGGTTACCTCGCCGGCCACACGGCCAAGGGTTGGGGCCCGGGTGTCCTTCCCCCGGAGTCCGGCCGCAAACGCAATCCCGCCGGCACGGCCTACAACCGGATCAAGCGCCCGACCAGCGAGGCGGGCATCAATCCCATCGATTATGCGGCCAACTTCGCGGCGTTCCTCGACGCCCGCCGGCCCGGTCAGCCGTTCTGGTTCTGGGTGGGCTGCACCGAACCCCACACCCCCTGCGGCAAGGACAACCACCAGAAGCTCGCCGCAAAGCACGGGCTCGGACTCGAGGCGATCAAGGTGCCGGGCTTCCTGCCCGACACGCCGGGAGTGCGCCGCAGCCGCGCCGACATGCTCTACGAGGTGTGCCACGCGGATGAGGACCTCGGACGCATCCTCAAGATCCTCGAGGACCGCGGTGAACTGGCGAACACCCTGCTCATCGTGACCGCCGACAACGGGACGCAGGTCCTCCGCTCCAAGACCAATGTGCACGACTGGGGGGTGCGCGTGCCGCTCGCAATCATGTGGCCCGCCCGCGTGAAGGGCGGGCGCCGCGTCGACGATTTCGTCAACTTCGCCGATCTCGCCCCGACCATGCTCGAGGCCGCGGGCCTGCCCGTGCCCAAGGAGATGAGCGGTCGCAGCCTCTTGAACGTCCTTACCTCGGGCGCCAACGGGCGCGTCGATCCCACGCGCGGCTGGACCACCGCCGGCATCGAATGGCACGGCGAGGATGAGAACCTCAGCCTCGCGGCGCGGATGATCCGCGACGAGCGCTACCAGTACATCGTCAACTATTCGGCCACCCCGCGTCGCAAGACCGCGCCGGCCCGCCAGCTGCCGGATTCCGACTACGCGAAAACGGCCGAGAGTGGCGACGAAATCGAACTCGTGACGCGCCACCCGAACCACCCGGCCGTTCGGATGTTCACCGAACTGTTCGTCAACCCGCGACCCCGCGAGGAACTCTACGATTGCGAAACCGATCCGTGGGAACTGCGGAATCTCGCCGATTCGCCCGCCCACGCGGCGATCAAGGCGCGCCTGCGCGCCCAGCTCGAAGCCTACCAGCGCCAGACCAAGGATCCCCGCGCGACCGGCGACATGAAGATCTTCGAGCAGACAAGAAAGTACGTCCTCGATCGGAAGTACGGCCCCGGCGGCTACGCGGATCGGTAACGCCGCTCAGAACGAGTACGTGGCCCGCACGCTCCAGCCGTGCCGCACCCGCGGCAGCAGGTAGCGCACGACCTGTCCCGGCGCCGCCGCCGAATACGGAATCAGGTCCTCCTGACGGAAGAGGTTCTCCAGGTTGAGCTGCAGGTCCAGCGTCTGCCCCCGGCGGACGCGCACGGTCTTTCCGAGCATCGCATTGTAGATCATCGTGCTCCGGCCGAGGATTGGTTCGTTGTTCCTCGCCTCGTCGTAACCGATGACCGCCGGGCCCCGGTAATTGGCTCCGCCGCCGACGCGTGCGCCCCGCAGCACCATCGGCGCCCCATCGGTGAAGCGATAGCTGGAAAACAGGTTGAACGACTCCCCCACGAACGACAGGGGCGGCTTGCCGGTGCCGCGGTAGACGGTCTCCAGCAGCGACATCACGTAGTCATACGCGTCGTTGATCGTCGCCGGATTGAGCACGAAGTCGCGCGACGGCGTCCCGTCGCGTGCCCGCACAAACGTCGCGACCGTGGCGCGGGTGGAGTCGAGCGGGGACAGGTTCCCGTCCCAGGCCGCCTTGGTTTCCGCCAGAAAGCCCGCCATGCTCGGCGCCATGTCCGTGAAGGTGATTTCCGGTCGCGCGTAGTTGAGGGAGAGGCTCCAGCCCGGCGCGAGGCGACCGGTGATCTCGATCTCCGATCCGCGACCGTCGGAGGTGACAGTCTCGCGGTATTTCGACAGCCCGACCTGCGTGATCCCCAGCGTGTTCAGGGTGGCCGGCAGCGGCCGACCCGTGCGCAGCAAGGTGGTGAGCACGTCGTTCAACACCGGGATGCCCTGGCCGCGCACGGTATTGCTCGTCACATCATGGAACTGATCGCGCCCGAGGTTCCGGTAGGTGCTGAGGGTGGCGTAGAGCCGGCCGCCGAGGAGATTGAGCCGGACGGCGTAGTCCTTGCCCTCCCCTTTGCTGGGGACGAGCAGGCGGTCGTAGATGTCGGTGAAGTTGCTCTGTGGAAAGACGCTCTGTGACTGGTTGTAGCTGAAGCCCAGCCACGGCAGCGGCATGACAACCGCCCCGAAGGTCTTGGTGGCCCCGGAATAGGCGGCAATCGTGGCGGGATCATACAGGTACGGCCGCGTGATCCAGAGGTTGGTCGAGTTGGGCAGGCGTTCCCCGCCGAGGGAGGCGTTGTTGTTCTCGATCCGCTCGCGCCGGTAGCCGGCCGTGAGGACGATCTTGTCGCCGGGAAAGCGGCTCTGGGTCGCGAACATGAGGCTCTTGCTCACGGTTTGGTTCCAGGGGTACGAGTTGTTCCAGATGAAGCGCGCCTTCATGCCCGGCCCATCCGGCACGGGGTTGGACCAGGGATCGAGCGCGCCCCGCTGGCCTCCCGGGCTCCAAAAGTCGAGATAGGTGCGCCGGAAGATGACGTTGGTGGTGGAGTCGATCAGCTGGGAGTTGCCCGGCGCGAGGTTGTACTCGCCGACGGTGCCGTTGCCGAAGACGTTGTCGTTGTGCTGCCACGAGGCGGCGAGGCTGTGGCGGCCGAACCAGGCGTGCCGCTTCGTCAGGTCGAGCTCGTAGCCGATGCTGGCGCGGATCGACTCGCTGCGCTGATCGAAAATCTGCTGCGTGACCTGGCTCTGCACATAGGGCAGGCCGACGAAGGGATTGGCGCGCGCGATGTCGGGCAAAAGGGTGCCGGGGTTCCGGCCGGCCGCGATCGCGGAGTCGCCGTCCGCGTAATAGGCCCCCGGCAGCACGGGGTTGGGATCGCCCACCGCGTTGGCGGAGGGCTGGGTGAAACCGCGGTAGTAGTTGGTGCGGTTGAAGCCGACCTCGAAATTCACACCGCCGATCCGCTGGTCGAGGAAGACGGAGTAGATCGTGTAGTGATAGTTGGCATCGCGCCCGGGGCCCGGAAGGTAGGCGTTGGCCGGGATGACCTTGCCGTAGAACGGATCATCGACCGTGCCGCCGGAGGGAGCCGCGGCTCCGCTGATTGTTTCCCAGAAGCCGGTGCCCTGCGTTCCCGGCAGGTCCGGCCGCATGTCGGCGCCAGTGGTGGAGACCCGGAAGGGTTGCGCCCGGATCTGCGGCGCAAAGATCACCTGCACGGTGTTGGTCGAGCGCAGCAAGGCCGGCGCCGGATTGGTTCCCGGCAACAGCGGATTGCCCGCCCGCGGCGCCCCGCCCATCACCCAGCGGGAATAGCCGAAGTCCGCGTGCGGGAAGTTGCCGCCCATCACCTGGTCCCGCACCAACCGTTCCACGCCGGCGCGGATCTGCGTATGCTTGAACGGCTGATACGTGCCGGCGACCGCGACCCCCTTCTGCCGCGCCATCTCGAACTCGAACCAGCCCTCGCGATCCTCCCACAGGGCGTTCGTCCGCAGCGCGAGCTTGTCCCGGATCAGGGGAAAGGCGAAATCCACCTCGCTGCGCTTCCGGGCGAAGTTGCCCACCGTCATCGTGACCGATTGCCGGCGCCCGTTCAGGTGGGCGCGTTTGGTCGTGAGGTTGAGCGCCCCGCCCGGACGCCCCGCCCCGAAGAGGATGGAGTTGGGACCCCGGCTGACATCGGCGCGCTCCACATTGAAGCGATCCGAAGCGAGGATGCCGCGGCCCTCGACCATGTTGGGCAGGTAGTCGCGGGAGATCACCGATTCGGTGAAGCCGCGGATCGTGGCGCGCACATCAAACGCCTGCTGGACCCCGCCGGCGGGATCGTTGCGCTCGTGCTCCGTGCTCATCGCGAACTTGAGCATGTCGAAGACGTTTTCTGCGCCGATGTCGTCGAGGAACTCCTTGGTCAGCACCGAAACCGCCGCCGGGGTGTGGATGAGGCTCGCGTTCATTCGGGTGCCCGAAAGCGTGTTGGCGGCGCGGTAGCCCTCGTCGCCCTCGGTGGAGACGACGAAGGGCGACAGGCTGACCACCTCGCTTTCCGCCGCCGAAAGGGCGGCGCCCAGCAGAGAGGAAATCCACAACGCGGAACGAAGGCGGAAGGTCATCGGAAGGGAGGTGTCAGGGAGGAACCGGGGCACCGGTCCCCGGGGGCAGGGAGCAAGCGGGACTGTCGATAAGTGATGCGGCGCACCGCCACAAGCGAGAGTTCGGCGGCGCCGGTCCGGATCGCCCCTCCCACGGATTGGTCAGACGGCGGGCAAGGTCCGTCGCTCGCGCTCCGCGCAGAGTTCCTCGAACCGCCGTCGCAGCCGCCGTGCGTCCGGCCAGTCGTAATGCGCCGGCACCATCCATCGAGCTCCCAGGGCGCGGGCCTTGCGCAGGCTCGGCCACACCAGCGCCGGTGCGCTCGTGAAGATCCGCGGGGAGGCCTGGGTTCGCATCAGGAAGCGCGCCCAGGCATCCCCGCTGAATAACAGGTCGTGGCGGGCGGAATAGAACCCGCAGTGGCCCAGCGTGTGGCCCGGGAGATGCACCACCCGCAGCCCGCCCCAGAACGGTAGCAACTCGTCATCCTCAATCGTCCGATCGATCCGCACCGGCCGGTAGCGGGTCACCTGCCGTCCCACCGCCTCCAGTGCACCGCACACGCGGGCCAGGCCAGCATACGGAAAAGCCCCGTCGAGGTGAGCCTGCTCCGCCGCGTGGGCCAGCACCGGCGCGCCGGTCCACTCGCGCAGCGCCGCCGCATTGCCGGCATGATCGAGGTGGCCGTGGGTGAGCACGATCGCGCGGACGTCGCGCGGTCCCGCCCCGAGTTCCGCCAACCGCCTGCGGATCCGGCGGTCGTCCCCAGGGAAGCCGGTGTCGAGGATCACAATCCCTGCGGCCTCCACCAGCAGATGCGTCCAGCTCATCACGCCCCGCACCGGATGGAGGTCCGAGGGCCACGATCCTGCGTCGGCTCGATCACTCTGGCGCACGTCCCGCACTGATGCCCGCAGGACCACAAAACGCACGGAAAATTCCTCCTGTCCCCCCACCCCTCTTCCCGCCACACTCGCCGGATGCGCTTTCTCGCTCCCCTCGCCATCGCCGTCCTCGGGGTCGGCCTGTTTTCCACCGCCTCCGGCCAGGAGTTTGACCTCGTGATCCGGCGCGGCCGGATCCTCGATGGCGCGGGCGCGCCGGCGGTGGCCGGCGATGTCGCGATCCGCGGCAACCGCATCGCCGCCGTCGGCCGGGTGGAAGGCAAGGGCCGGACGGAAATCGACGCCCGCGGCCAAATCGTCGCCCCCGGCTTCATCGACGTCCACACCCACTCCGAGGACATTCTCGAGCTCGCCGTCGCCGAGAATTTCCTGCGGATGGGCGTCACCACCATCGTCACGGGCAACTGCGGTGGTTCGAAGACCGACATCGCAGGCTTCTTTGCCGACCTCGAGCGCACCCGGGTCGCCGTCAATGTCGCAACCCTGATCGGCCAGGGCAGCGTCCGCGGCCAGGTGATGGGAGGCAGCTTCATGCGCCCCCCCACTCCGGAGGAAATGGACCGGATGCGCGCGCTGGTCGCCCAAGCGATGAAGGAAGGTGCCGTCGGGATCAGCACCGGGTTGATCTACCTGCCGGGCACCTTCACCAAGACCGAGGAGTTGATCGAGCTCTCCAAGGTGGCCGCCGCCCATGGCGGCATGTACGTCAGCCACATGCGCGCCGAGACGGCCAAGATCTTCGACGCCCTCGCCGAGCTGATTCGCATCGCCCGGGAGGCCAGGATCCCCGCGCAGGTCTCGCACATCAAGCTCTCCAGCCCCTCCGCCTGGGGCCGCGCCGACGAGGTCATCGCGCTCCTTGATCGCGCCCGGGCCGAAGGCCTCGTCATCAACCAGGATCAATACGTCTACACCGCCTCGTCCACCGGGATTGCCACGCTGGTGCCGACAGAGGCCCGGGAGGGCGGCGTCAAAGAGTTTCGCGACCGCCTCGCCGATCCAGCCAAGAAGGCCGCCATCATCGCCGAGATGAAGCACACCATCCAGGTGGGAAAGCGCGGCGACTACGGCTACGCGGTCATTGCCAGCTACCCGAAGAACAAGGCGCTCAACGGCAAGAGTGTCCGCGAAGCGGCACAGATTCTCCGGGGATCCACCAGCATCGACGACCAGATCGAGGTCATCCTCGACATCACGGCCAACGGCGGCGCCCAGGGGGTCTTTCACGGCATGAACGAGGCCGATCTGCAGAAGTTCCTCGTCCTGCCGCAGACGATGATCGCCTCCGATGCCGGCCCGCGCCGATTCGGCAACGCCGTGCCGCACCCCCGCGGCTACGGCAACAACGCCCGCGTCCTCGGGCGGTACGTGCGCGAACTGAAACTCCTCCGCCTGGAGGAGGCCGTGCGCAAGATGACGTCCCTGCCTGCCCGGACCTTCCATCTCGCCAACCGCGGGGAAATCCGGCCGGGCTTTGTCGCGGATCTGGCAATCTTCGATCCGGACAAGGTCAGCGATCCCTCCACGTTCGACGACCCGCACCACTACGCGATCGGCTTCAGCGACGTCATCGTCAACGGCGTCCCAGTGATTCACGACTCGCAGCTGACCGACGCCCGCCCGGGCCGACCGGTGCGGCGCACGGATTCGTGAGGCCGGGGCCGGTCCACCGCCATCCACCCCCGGATCGGCCGCGTCCCGCCGATGGCCCGCCTGCTCTTTGCGACCTTCGGTTCGCTCGGCGACCTGCATCCTGTGTTCGCCCTCGCAGGCGAGCTGCGTCGGCGCGGTCACTCCGTGACGCTGGCCACGTCGACCTATTACGAACCCCGGATTCGGGCCCTGGGACTCGACTTCGCTCCGCTGCGTCCGGATGTCTCGGTCGTCGATCCGGCGCTCGTCCGCCGAATCATGGATGGTCCCCGGGGCACCCGCTTCCTGCTGCGCGATCTCGTCATCCCGGCGGTGCGGGACATGCTCGCGGACCTCGAACGGGCCGCGGCCGGAGCGGACCTCCTCATCTCGAGTGAGATCATCTACGCCGCTCCCCTGCTCGCCGAGCGGCACCGCCTGCCCTGGGTCTCCTACACCCTCGCTCCCCTCTCGTATTTTCCGGTGTTTGATCCCTGTGTGCCGCCGCTCGCCCTGGCGGGTGAATGGACCCATCGCCTGCCACCAGCGGTGGTGCGAACATCGAACTTCCTCGCCGGCCTGACCACCGCTTCCTGGTGGCGGCCCATCCGGGAGCTGAGGCGCGAGCTCGGGCTGCCCCCCGGCGCCAACCCGCTCTTCGCCGGCAAGCACTCGTCGCTCCTCGACCTGGCGCTCTTCTCGCCGGAATTGCAGCGTGCCCAGCCGGACTGGCCCGCTTCCACCCGGCAGACCGGCTTCTGCTTCTTCGACGAGCCATCGGCTCCTCTCCCGGAGCCGGTGACACGGTTCCTCGCCGCCGGTGAGCCCCCGATTCTTTTCACGCTGGGCTCGGCGGCGGTCTTTGGCGCCGGCGATTTCTACGCCGTGAGCGCCCGCGCCGCGCAACTATTGGGACGCCGCGCCGTGCTCCTGCTGGGATCGAATCCGCCTCCGCCCGGCCTGCCGCCCACGATTCTCGCCTGGGACTACCTGCCCTTTGCCCGCGTGTTTTCCCATGCCGCCGCGTTGGTGCACCAGGGCGGTATCGGCACCACGGCCCAGGCCCTGCGCGCCGGACGCCCGATGCTGGTCGTTCCCTTCGCCCACGATCAGTTCGACAATGCGGCGCGCGCCGCCCGGCTCGGCGTCGGACGCGTCGTGTCGCGCCGGCGTTACCATCCCGAACGGGTGGCGCGGGAGCTACAGGCGCTGCTGGGCTCCGCCGCCGTCGTCGAATCCGCCTCCGCCATCGGCCGTCGCCTGCAGGTGGAGGCCGGCACAACCGCCGCCGGCGACGCCCTCGAACAGGCGCTCAGTTGAGCAACGCCACCGCGAGCAGCGCGATCCCGATCACCGTCACCAGCGGACCGAACCACTGATTGCGCGAAATCCGTCGACGCGCCTCTTCGCTGCTGATCCGGCCATCCTTGACTCGCTCCTCAAGCGTCATCCGGCTGCGCGGCGCCTCCCAGCAGAGCCACATGCCCAGCACCGTCACCATCGCCGCCGCGATCAGCCCCACCTCCTGAGTCACCGGCAGTTGCAGGGCAACCACCGCGGGCTCCAATGCCGTGGACAGAACGGGTGCGGTCATCAGCGTCTTGGTCGGGTTCGGACTATTCGTGAGATCTTCCGGCGCGGTCCGCAAGCCGCGCGATGACTTGTGTTTGGCCCACGGCCATCTTCCAGTCTCAGCTCAGCGCCTCCCGCAGCCCTCGCCTCCACCCATGCCCCTCAGCCGCCGTCGCTTCCTGGCTTCGAGTTCCGTCTCCGGTCTGGCCGCCGCCCTGCCGGGCGCGAGCACGGTTCGCGCCGCCGATCCCACCTCCGTGTCCACTCCCCCCGGCGCCGTGACCGCCGCCACCCTCTCCGCCGCGGAAACCCTTGCCGGTCTGCAATTCACGGCAGAACAACGCGCCTCCTTGGTGAAGAGTGTGGCGGAACGGGCCTACCGTCTGGCCGAACTCCGAACGCCCCCTCTCCCCAATCACGTTTTTCCCGTCACCACGTTCGATCCGCGCCTGGCCGGCATTGCCCCCCTCGCCGCGAACCCGGCCATCCCCGCGCCGAAGGAGCAGCCACCCGTTGCCGTGCGCCCGGCGTCAGAGGAGGACCTGGCCTTCCTGCCAGTCACCCAACTGTCGGCCTTGCTGCGGAGCCGCCAGGTAACCTCGCAGGAACTCACCGAACTGGCGCTGGCCCGGCTGAAGCGATTCGATCCGGCGATCTCGGCCGTGGTAACGCTCACCGAGGAGCGCGCCCGGCTTAAGGCGGAAGCGGCCGATGCGGAACTCCGCGCCGGACGCTGGCGCGGCCCGCTGCACGGGATTCCCTGGGGTGCAAAGGATCTGCTGTCCGTGCGCGGTTATCCGACGACGTGGGGTGCGGCCCAATTCAGGACGCGTGTCCTGGATGAAGATGCGACCGTCGTGCGCCGTCTCGATGCCGCCGGGGCCGTGCTCGTCGCCAAGCTCAGCCTCGGGGCCCTCGCGAGCGGCGACAACTGGTTCGGCGGCCAGACGAAATGCCCGTGGAACCTCGCCACCGGTTCGTCGGGCTCATCGGCCGGTTCCTGCGCAGCCGTTTCCGCCGGGTTGGTGCCGTTTGCGATCGGCTCGGAGACCCTGGGGTCGATCGTCTCGCCCGCGACCCGCAACGGCGTGACCGGCTTCCGCCCAAGCTACGGTCGCATCAGCCGCGCCGGTGCCATGGCGCTGTCCTGGTCGATGGACAAGCTGGGCCCGATTGCCCGCACCGCGGAGGATTGTGCGCTGGTGTTCTCCGTGATTCACGGCGCGGATCCAGCCGACCCGACGGCCGTCGACGCGGCGTTCGAGTGGCCGTCCGCGACGGATCTGCGCGGCGTGCGGATCGGCGTGCCCCGCGGCGTCTTTGGGGAAAAGGAGGAATCGCGCGCCGCCGACGACGCGGCCCTGGCCGTGCTGCGCCAACGGGGCGCGGAACTGGTGCCCTTCGATTTGCCGCCCGCCCCCGTGCAAACCTTGCGGCTCGTGCTGACCGTGGAGGCGGCGGCAGCCTTCGACGATTTCACCCGCTCCGGGGACATCGACACCCTCCTGGCCCCGCGGCCGAGCAACTGGGCGACGTCGCTGCGCGCCGCCCGCTACATCCCGGCCGTCGACTACGTGCAGGCCAACCGCCGGCGCACGCTTCTCATTCGTGAACTGGAGGAGACCCTGGCTTCCCTCGAGGTGTCGGTTTGGGTCAGCCCGCCGGCCGGCAATCCCCTGGTTCTCACCAACCTCACGGGGCATCCGTCGGTGTGCGTGCCGACCGGGTTCCTGCCGGTGCCGGGAGCCGCCCCCGATTCCCCGCGGCGGACCGCCCAGGCGATGACGTTTCATGCCCGGTTCTATCACGACGATCGGGCGCTGACCGCCGCCCACGCCTTCCAGCAGGCGACCGATTGGCACCGTCGGCGTCCACCGGTGGTGTGACGGACCACGCGGCGCGGACGGCAACGTCTTGCGCTCCGGCGGCCCGGGGACTTGGCTCGGGCAATTCCGGAAGCCCCGGCCTGGTTCCGCGCCCGCCCCGACTCTTCTCGTTCGCCATGTCCGAAACCGCCCCCTCCCCCACCTCTGCTCCGTCGCGAACCGGAGAGGCCGCGATCTTCGCGATCGATCGTCCGCACCCCAACCTCTTCATCTACTACGCGCTGTCGCTCCTCGTCTTCCCGCCGCTCCTGCCAATCCTGATCCTGCCCCAGTGGTTCCGGTATCACACGATGCGCTACCGCTTCTCCACCGAGGGCATCTCGATGAGCTGGGGGGTGCTGTTCCGTCGCGAGATCATCGTGAACTACGCGCGGATCCAGGACATCCACCTGCGCTCGAACTTCGTCGAGCGCTGGCTCGGGCTCGCGCGGGTCCAGATTCAGACCGCCAGCGGCAGCGCCGGGGCTGAACTCACGCTGGAGGGCCTGCGGGAATTCACCGCGATCCGCGATTTCCTCTACTCCCGGATGCGTGGCGTGAAAGACCATCCGGCACCAGCCGGCAGTGCCGCCGCCGCGAGCGAGCCCGAACTCGCGGCCGTCCTGCGGGACGTGGCGGGTGAACTGCGGGAGCTGCGCCTCGCCCTCGAAGCCCGCCGCTCTCCGCCGCAGCCGGACAACTCGTCCCATGTTTGACCAGGTCCGGAAACTCCTCCTCCGCCTGCTGCGCGTCCCGTCCGAACCGGAGCCACCGGCCGGCGCTCCCGGCACCCTGCGGGTCTTCCGCGCCGCGCGTAACTACTACCGCTTCCGGCTGTGGCGCTGGGCCCTCACCCAACTGGGCGCGATCCTCGGCCTGGTCGTGTCGGTCGTGATGATCGATCGCTTCGCGGCCAGCGTGGTCGAGGGGCGCCCCCCCGCACCGCCGGCCAACGTCGCACCGACCGCCCCCGGCGGTGAGCCGGCGGCCGGCCCCGAGGCACCGGGGAAGGCGCCCAAGCGCACGCGGGCGGATCGCAGTCGCTCCGCCATGCGCCAGGTGACCAATCGACTGCCTGACTGGCTTTTTCCACTCCTCCGGCTGTTCGAGTACGGCGCCATTGTGCTCTTCCTGCTGCAGCTGCCCTTCACCTACGCCCTGGCCCGCCTCGACTACGAATTCCGCTGGTACATGGTCACCGATCGCAGCCTCCGCATTCGGTCGGGCCTGACCCAGATCCAGGAAACCACGATGAGCTTTGCCAACCTGCAACAGGTGGTGGTTTCACAGGGCCCCCTCCAGCGCCTGCTCGGGATTGCCGATGTGCGCGTCCAATCCGCCGGCGGCGGCGAAGGATCGTCGGAGGAGGCCGACAGCTCGCTCCACACCGGGGTGTTTCACGGCGTCGAAAACGCCCGGGAAATCCGCGACCTCATTCTCGATCGGCTGCGCCTATTCCGCGAAAGCGGCCTGGGGGATCCCGACGAACCTTCCGCGTCGCCCTCCGCCGGCGCCCCCGGGACCGACCCGGCCCTCGCGGCGGCCCGCACCTTGCTCAGCGAAGCGCGGGCGCTGCGCCGGACGCTGGGCTAGTCCGAAGGCATCACGCGTTCTCCTGGCCGGCGCACCCGCGCCGGTCGGCGTCTCCATCTTTGGCTTGCACGCGCGGCCCCGGGGCGTGTTTCCTCCGCGCTCCGCACCCTGACCGCCATGTCGAAACCCGAAGGGAAGAACGTCGAGAGTTTCCTGGAGAAGATCATCTTCTCGAGCCGCTGGCTGCAGGCCCCGCTCTACGTCGGCCTGATCATCGCGCAGGCGATCTATGTGTACCAGTTCCTGCTCGAACTCTGGCACCTGCTGCACAGCGCCGCCACGCAGACCTTCGACAAGGCCGTCGCCCCCGACCTGAGCACCTACATCATGCTCAGCGTGCTGGGACTGATCGACGTGGTCATGATCGCCAACCTTCTGATCATGGTGATCATCGGCGGCTACGAGACCTTTGTCTCGCGCCTCGACCTCGACGGGCACGACGACCAGCCGGAATGGCTGAGCCACGTCAACGCCGGCGTGCTCAAGGTGAAGCTCGCCACCGCGCTCATCAGCATTTCGTCCATCCACCTGCTCAAGACCTTCATCACCGTGATCAACCCGGTGGGCGGTGCGCCGCTCAACAACCAGGGAGTGATGTGGCAGGTCATCATCCACTGTGTCTTTGTCTTCTCGGCGATCGCCCTGGCGTGGACGGACAAGCTGATGATGGCGGGCGTGAAGGCGCAGGAAGGTTCGTCGGCGGGACACTGACCGGCGCCACTCCGTGGGAAGGGCCGGCGCCCGGCTCGGGCCGGAGCCGGCGCTACCGCCGCAGCTTCAGCAGGCGCTCGCCGGCCGCATGCAGCGTGGCGGGGCGCTTGGCGAAGTTGAGCCGCACGTAGCGGTTTTCTCCATTCGCGAAGAAACTCGATCCCGGCACCGGCGCGACCCCGATCTCCCGCGTCATCCAGTGGGCAAACTCCACGTCGCTGGTATAGCCAAAGGGCGAGATATCTAGCATCACGAAATATGCTCCCTCCGGACGCGTGTAGGTGAGACCGGTCTGGTCGAGGTAGCCCAGGAGCACGTCGCGGGAGGCCGCGTACTCGGCGCAAAGCCCCGCGTAGTAGGCGGGCGGAAAGTTGAGCGCGGTCACCACCGCGTGCTGCAGGGGCGCGGCGGCACCCACCGTGAGGAAATCATGTACCTTGCGCGCCTGCGCAATCACCGCCGGCGCCGCCTGCACGTAGCCCAGCCGCCAGCCCGTGATGGAAAAGGTCTTCGAAAGGGAGGAGCACATCAGCGTGCGCCCCGCCATGCCGGGCAGCGTCGTGAAATAGGTGTGTCGGTGCGGCGGAAACACGATGTGCTCGTAGACCTCGTCGGTCAGCACCCACACGTCGAACTCCTCGGCCAGCGCGCCGATCTGCAGCAGTTCCTCCCGCGTGAAGACGCGGCCGCACGGGTTGGAGGGATTGCAGAGGACAAACGCCTTCAGTCCTCCGGCAAAGGCCCGGCGCAGTTCCGCCGGATCGAAACGGTAGTGCGGAGGGTGCAGGGGCACGTGCACCGGCTGCGCCCCCGAGAGAATCGCGTCCGCCGCATAGTTCTCGTAGAAGGGCGAGAACAGCCCCACGCGATCCCCGGGATCACACACCGTCATCATTGCCACCATCATCGCCTCCGTGGCGCCACAGGTGACGACGAGTTCCCGGTCGGCGTCCACCGGCACTCCGAGGCACCGCGCAATCTTCGCCCCGAGCGCCGCCCGCAGCTCCGGCGCACCCCACGTCACCGCATACTGGTGACGATGCGCGTCCATCGCTTCCCGCCCCGCCTGCACCAGCTCCGGCGGCGGATCCCAGTCCGGAAAACCCTGCGCCAGGTTGATGGCGCCGTGGCGCGCGGCGACCCGCGACATTTCGCGGATCATCGACTCGGTGAAGACCGCGGTGCGTTGGGAGGTGCGCGGCATGCCGGGACGCGATCAGGGAATCTTCAGCACGGTCCCGACCTTCAGGGGGGCGTTCACCCGCGGGACGGCCCCGGGATTCGCCGCCACAATCGCCTCCACCTTCACGTTGTAGCGCCGGGCGATGCCGTAGAGAGTGTCCTTGGGCGCGACCGTGTGCGTCCGGCCCGCGGCGGCCTTGGGCGCCGCCGTCGAACCGCGGGTCGCCGCGCCCGCGGCCGGAGTGCCCCGCTGCACCATGGGTGCCGCCGGACGATCGGCGTCGCGTCCGGCCTCCGTCGCCGTCGCTTCCGGGCGTTTCTGAGCCCCGAGCACCGCCGCGACGGGAGGCGGCGATACCGGCGCCGGGGCAATCACCTCGGGTGGCAGCGTGATCATCCGGGGCAGCCGGCTCACCGGCATCGCCCCGCCGCCACGCAACACGGCCACTTCCGCCCGCAGTTCCTCGTTCTCCCGGCGCAGCTTCCCCACCTCCTCGTCCACGGCCATGCGGACGGACTGGTCCTCGAGCGGACGGCCGGGCAGCGTCCGGGCAAACTCGCGCTTGGCGGCCTCCACCATCCCGAGCACATACGGGGTCTGTTTCGAATTCGGATGGGCCTTCAGGTAGCGGCGGAAATGGTAGCACGCCGCCAGCGGATCCTTCGAGTGGTTGAGATAGATCAGTCCGGCCTCGAGGTGCGACTCCGGCGACGGGTTCTCGCCCCGCCGGTCAATCACCTTGAGGAAGGCGTTGAGCGCCTCGGCATTCCGCCCCTGCTTCTGGAGTTGCTTGCCCTGGACGTAGAGCGGCTCGTCCGTCTCGGCGGGAAGCGGCGCCCCATCCCGGTCCGCGCACCCGGCCACCAGAAACAGCACCGCCAGCAGCAAGGTGGCGGGCAGGAGGCGGTGAGCGGTGATCACGACGGAAAAGGAATTGAACGGGCAATCGATCGGCCCAAAATCCGCACCTCCTTACCGACGACTCAAACCCTAAATGGCGCTGACCACGAATTCCGTTCTCGCCCGAGCCCGCTCCTGCATCCGGATCGAACGAGACGCGCTGGCCGCCACTGCCCGGGGACTGGGAGCGGAGTTTGTCGCCACCGCGCGGGCGGTGGAGAAAGCCGTCGCCCAGGGCCGCAAACTCATCTTCACCGGAGTCGGCAAGAGCGCCCACATCGCGGGCAAGATCGCCGCCACCTTCAACAGCACCGGCGTTTCCTCCTGCTTCCTTGACGCGACCCAGGCCCTGCACGGCGACCTCGGACTCGTGGAGGAGGGCGATCTCGCCTTCCTCCTCAGCAACAGCGGCCAGTCGGACGAGATCCTGCGCCTCTTGCCGATGCTGCGCCGCTTTGGGGTCGGCATCGTGGCCTTCACCGGCACGCCCGACTCTGACCTGGCGCGGGCGGCGGATCACCGGCTGATCTACCGGGTGCCCCGCGAGGCCTGCCCGCTCCGGCTCGCCCCTACGGCCAGCACGACCGCCGCGCTCGCCCTGGGCGACGCGCTGGCCATGGTGCTGCTGCAGGCGCGGGGTCTCACCCGCGACGACTTCGCCCGCTACCACCCCGCCGGCAACCTGGGCCGGGTCCTTCTCCTGCGCGTCCGGGACATCATGCGCACCGGCGATCGCTTTCCGGTCGCATCGGTCCGCGTCTCCACCCAGGACGCGATCCTGGCGATGACCAAGGCGAAGAGCGGCAGCATCGCCCTGGTGGACCCGCGCACCAGGGTCCTGCGCGGCATCCTCACCGACGGCGATTTCCGCCGCAGCGCCCTCGCCGCCCCCGATTTCCTGCGCCGGCCGGTGTCCGAGTTCATGACGCGCCGCCCGAAGGTCATCGGCGAGGATGCGCTCGGAGTGGACGCGCTGCGGTTGTTCGAGACCTACCGCATCGATGACCTGATCGTGGTGGACGCGCGGCGCCGCCCGGTCGGGCTCGTCGACAGCCAGGATCTCCCCAAGTTGAAGATCGTGTGAAGCCCCCTCTGCGCATCGGCATCATCGGAATGGGCGGCTTCGCCGGCTCGCACCACCGCGCCGTGCTTCGGCTGGAGGAACGCGGACACGCCCGGCTTGTGGCCACCTGCGATCCCCACGCCGATTCCTTCGCGGTGGAACAGCGCGAATGGCACCTCGCCAGCCGAGGCGTGCGCGTCTTCCACGACTACCGCGCCCTGCTGGACGCCTGTCACGCGCAGCTCGATCTGGTGGTCGTGCCGACGCCGATCCAGCTCCACGCCGAGATGCACGCCGCCGCGGTTTCCCTCGGTCTGCCCGTGTACCTGGAGAAACCGCCGACCCTGGATTACGCGGAGCTGGAGCGCATGATTGCGGCCGACTCCCGGGCGCGCCGGCAGTCGTTTGTGGGGTTCAATTTCATCATCGAGCGGCACCGGCTCGCGCTGAAGGAGCGCCTGCTGGCCGGGGAGTTCGGCGCCCTGCGCGGCGCCACGCTCACGGCCCTGTGGCCGCGGCCCGGCTCCTATTTCTCGCGCAACCAGTGGGCCGGCCGCCTCCGGATTGACGGGCGGATCGTCCTCGATTCCTGCTTCGGCAACGCGATGGCTCACTTCGTCCACAATCTCCTTTTCTGGGCGGGAGGCGCGGGGCTCTTCAGCTGGGCGCAACTCGCGGCGGTGCGCGCCGAACTCTACCGGGCCCACGCCATCGAGGGCGCGGACACCTTCTTCGTCGAGGCCGATTCCACGCTCGGCGTGACCCTGCGCTTTGCGACGACCCACGCCTGCTCCGGGGCCAGCTCCCACTGCGAAATGGTGCTCTGCGAGAAAGCGGTGATCCGCTACTCGGTCGGCAGCCACTGCGAAGTCCGCTGGAACGACGGGCGCGTGGAGCGGACCCCGCTGGAGCCCTTCGATGCGCTGAGCGAAAACCACCTCGAATACTACCGCTACCTGCGCGGCGAGGGCGAACGGCCGGCGACCTCGCTCGCTGACTGCCGGCCCTTCGTGGCGCTCAACGACCTGGCGCACATCTCGAGCCGCCGCATCTCCGCGATCCCCGCCCGGCAGGTGAGCACGGTGCGCGACGAGAAGGAGCAGAAGGACTACCTGCACGTTGCCGGCATGACCGCGGCTCACGAGAGTTTCCTGGTCAAGGGCCTCTGGCCGGGACAGCACGGCTGGGAGCGCGAACCAGGGGAAGTCGCGACCCCCGCCGAGATCGGGCGCTTCCACGAGACCGTCGACGCGATGCTGGGGCGGTGAGGCCCCGCCGCTCCGGCAGGCCAGCCAAAGACGCGGCGCCGGCAGGAAAAGGAAAACGGCCGCTTCCCGCGCCCACTCCGCCGTCGCCTTTACACCGGAGGAATTCCGGCAAAGCTGGAGCCCTTATGGCTACGCCATCCTTCTTCTACCAGGATCCGCTTCCGCTCGGTCCCGATGGGACCGAATACCGCCTGCTCTCCCGCGAAGGAGTGAGCACCTCGTTGTTCGAGGGCCAGGAGATGCTCAAGGTGGCGCCGGAGGCGCTCGCGTACCTCACGCAACAGGCGTTTCACGACACGTCCTTCTACCTGCGGACCGCGCATCTCCAGCAGGTCGCCGCCATCCTCGAGGACCCCGAGGCCTCGGCCAACGACCGCTACGTCGCGCTCACCCTCCTGAAGAACGCCGAGATCTCCGCCGAGGGGATCCTGCCGATGTGCCAGGATACCGGCACCGCGGCGGTTTTCGCCAAGAAGGGCCAGCAGGTCTGGACCGGCGCGAACGACGCCGAGTGGATCTCGCGCGGCGTGTACGAGTGTTTCACGAAGGAGAACCTCCGGTACTCGCAAACCGCGGCGCTCGACATGTGGAACGAGGTGAACACCAACACCAACCTCCCGGCCCAGATCGATGTGATGGCGGCCGAGGGCGCCAAATACGAGTTCCTCTTCGTCGCGAAGGGCGGCGGCTCGGCGAACAAGATGTTCCTCTTCCAGGAAACGAAGGCGCTGCTCAACCCGAAGAGCTTCGAGAAGTTCGTCGCGGACAAGCTGCCGTTGCTCGGCACCGCCGCGTGCCCGCCCTACCATCTTGTCTTTGTCGTCGGCGGCACCAGCGCGGAAGCCTGCATGAAGACGCTCAAGCTCGCCACGGCGAAGTACCTCGACGCGCTGCCCACGACCGGCAACGAGCACGGCCGGGCCTTCCGCGACCTCGCGATGGAGGAAAAGGTGCTGCAGGCCGCCCGCGCGACCGGCATCGGCGCCCAGT
Source organism: Verrucomicrobiota bacterium (assembly GCA_016222805.1). Lineage (GTDB taxonomy): Bacteria > Verrucomicrobiota > Verrucomicrobiia > Opitutales > Opitutaceae > ER46. Next base: position 118,409 of record JACRQG010000008.1, read on the forward strand.
TCGGCGGCAAGTACTTCGCCCTCGACGTGAGGGTGGTGCGCCTCCCCCGCCACGGCGCCAGCTGCCCGGTCGCCATGGGCGTTTCCTGCAGCGCCGACCGCAACATCCGCGGCAAGATCACCCGCGACGGCATCTTCCTCGAGAAGGTGGACACGAACCCGGGCCGCTTCATTCCCGCCGCCAGCCGCACCTGGAAGGACGACCAGATCGTGCGCATCGATCTCAACCGGCCGATGCCGCAGGTCCTCGCGGAGCTCTCCAAGTACCCCGTGACGACCCGCGTGCTGCTCAACGGGCCCTTGATCGTCGCCCGCGACATCGCCCACGCCAAGCTGAAGGAGCGTCTCGATGCCGGCCAGGGGCTGCCCCAGTACTTCAAGGATCACCCGGTGTACTACGCCGGCCCGGCCAAGAAGCCCACCGGGTACGCCTCCGGTTCCTTCGGTCCCACGACCGCTGGGCGGATGGACAGCTACGTGGATCTCTTCCAGGCGCAGGGCGGATCGATGGTGATGGTCGCCAAGGGCAACCGCGGCGTCGCGGTGACCAACGCCTGCAAGAAATACGGCGGCTTTTACCTCGGCAGCATCGGCGGACCGGCCGCGATCCTCGCCAAGGAAAACATCAAGCGCGTCGAGGTCATCGAGTACCCGGAACTCGGCATGGAGGCGATTTGGAAGATCGATGTCGTCGATTTCCCGGCGTTCATCCTCGTCGACGACAAGGGCAACGACTTCTTCGTGAACGGCTGCGGCGCTTGCCTGCCGGCCAAACACTGAGCCCGCGCCCGGGAAGGAGGCCGCGCTGGCGCCACGGGCTCGCGATCGAGCGAGCCCGCACCGCCCCGCGTACTCATTCTCCCAGGACCGTGATCACCACGCGCCGCGTGTGGGCGGCGCGGCGGTGTTCCCAGAGGAAGATTCCCTGCCAGGTGCCGAGGAGCATCGCCCCTCCGGCCACCGGCACCGTTTCGCTGGTGCGCGTCAGGGCCATCTTGATGTGGCTGGGCATGTCGTCCGGTCCTTCCAGCGTGTGCCGGAAATCGGGGTCGTTGTCCGGGACGAGACGGTCCATCCACGCTTCCAGATCCCGGCGGGCCGAAGGGTCGGCGTTCTCCATGATCACCAGGGAACAGCTCGTGTGCTGACAGAAGACGGTCACCACTCCCTGGGTGACCCTGCTGCGCTCCACCTCGCGGGCCACCAGGTGCGTGATCTCGTAGGTACCGGCGCCCCGGGTGGAAATCTCCAGAGTCTCCTGATGAACGGACATGAGGAAGCGAAAGCCGGCCTTCCCGACTACGGAGTCGTTCTCCGCCACCCGGAGGGCGGCGCTAGAACTTGACGTTTACCCCCGCTCCACGGGCGCCGAAGCGCTGGATCTGCTCGTAGAGTTGCTCCTCCGACAGGCGGCTGGCTGCCCGCTCGGTGGAGCGCATCGCATTCTCGACGGAAGCCATCGAAACCATCGCGGTGAGAATTCGGGAACCCCGGCGCTCCGCCGGAGGCGTAATCTGCCGCAACGGCTCGATCGCCGGCCGGGCCGACGTCGTCCGCGCTTCCAGGCGACTGAAACCATTGGCTCCACCAAGCAGGGTTGAGGCGAGGACCACCTCGGAGGTCGGTGTCGCTCCGACACCCGTCTCCACGTGCAAGCCGCTCCCGGCCGAACCTGCCTCGATTCCCGTATCGGGCGGAACACCCAGGAGCGGAACCAGCCGCGCGGCTTCCGCCGCCGACGCCACCACCAAATCCTCGCGCGCGACGGATGACTCCACCATCGCTGCTCCGCGGGTGGTCCCCAACGCCGATTCGGCCGCGACCTCACGGGCAACGGGTGCCGGCGACTCAAGCCGGCTCGCCTCGCCCTGCGGTTCCGCCATCACCGGCGTCTGCCCCGGCGCATGTCCCGGCTCCACGGTGGTCACGGGGGAGTACCCGACCCGCACTGAAACAAAGGTGAGCGCCACGACCGCGGCCGCCCCGAGGGGAAGATGATACCGCTTCACGCCTGCAAACACCCGGGCCAGCGACAGTTCCTGCCACCACGGCCGACGTTCCACCAAGGCCGCCAGTTGCTTGGCCCGCAATTGCCGATCAAAATCAGCCCAGAAGCCCGGCTCCGGCCGCTCACAGCGCTTCAGCCGCAGTAAATCCTCCAAGGTGACCGGCCGTTTCTTTTCCGGATTCATCGGCGGAGATACGGCTGCAGCTCGGATTGCAGCAACTGCTTGGCATAATGCAGGCGCGACCGAACGGTGCCCACGGAGCACCCCATCACTTCGGCAATCTCTTGATGGCTGAGGCCATCGATCTCGAACAAAGTCACCACGGTACGATGCTTGATAGACAGTTTCTGCATCGCGTCGTTCAATTTTTCCTGAAGCTCCCGGACGAAGGCATCCCGGTCCGCCCCGGCTTTCTCCGTGAGGGCGTCCATAATCTCCCGGGCAACCGGTTCATCGGAATCGACGCGATCCAGGCTGAAGAATGCCTTCAGGCGGGCCTTGCGCAGGTGGCTCAGGGTGGAATTGACCGCGATCCGGTAGAGCCAGGTGAAGAAGGACGATTGCCCGCCAAAGCGATGAATCGACTGAAATGCCTTGATGAAAGCATCCTGCGTAAGATCAGCCGCGTCCTCCCGGTTGGAGGTCAGGTTGTAGATGACCCCGTACACCCGCTCCCGGTACTTCAGGATTAGCCGGTCGAAGGCCGCCACATCCCCGGCCTGCACCCGTCGGACGACCTCCAGATCGGCATCCGCCTCCAACTGTCGTTCCGGCGACGCGACCAGCGTCTTGCCGAGGACTTTGGTGGCTTCGATCACGGTGCTAGGGAAGCCCAGGCGACGGGTTGGCGCAAATCGAAAACAAGTGCCGCCGCCTACATCGGCCGGCGCAGCCCGGCCACCTGGCCCTGGAGGACATCACACAGGCCGAGCAACAGCGCGGTCGGCTCATGGCGCGGCCACGGCCGGAGCGCGTCGCCCGCCGCGCCGATCTCCGTCTCCACTGCTCCCGCCACCTCCGCAAACACGTCCAGTTCCCCCATCTGCCGGAGGCGCAGGGCGAGCTGCGGCGGAGATTTCCCGGCGATTTCCGACCGGAGGGCCGCCGCCTCCGCGGCCGGCAGGCGCTCCAGCAGGGACAGGAGCGGCAGCGTCAGCTTGCCGCTCGCCAAATCGGTGCCGAGGGTCTTGCCGATCCGCTGCTCCTCGCCGAAGAAATCCACCAGGTCGTCAAAGATCTGATACGCGATGCCGAGGTGCCGGCCGAACCGGCTGGCCGCCTCGACGAAACCGGGCTCATAACCCGCCAGCCGCGCGCCCAGCGCGCAGGAGACCCGGAAGAGTTCGGCGGTCTTCAGGTCCACAATCCGGTGGTAATCCGCGCGCGTGACGTCGGTCGAGCGCCGGCGCAGCGTCTGGACAATCTCCCCGGCGCACACCCGGCGCATGGAATCCGACACCGCCGCGCAGACCTCCGTGGTTGGGTACTGCGTGGTCAGGTGCAACGCGTGCGCGAACAGCGCGTCGCCCAGGAGCACCGCCGCGGTCGGACCATACTCGCGCGCGGCCGTGCGCCGGCTGCGCCGCATGTCGGCCTCGTCCATGATGTCGTCGTGGACGAGCGTGGCGAGATGCACGAGCTCGACGACCGCCGCGACCCGCACGAGATCCGGCTCCACCTGGCCACCGTTCCGCCAGCCGCTGAGGAAGACCAGGGCGGGCCGGATCCGCTTGCCCGAGGTGTCGATGCAGTACTCGACCATCGCGCGGATCTCGGGCTCGAACGAGCCCAGCTGGCCGTGCAGATAGCGATCCAGCTCCGTCAGATGCGGGGCCAGCAGCGAAAACACGCCGGCAAACGCATGCGAACGCGCGGAGGGCGAAGGAGCAGCCGCCACCGGATCCGCGGATGCGGGGCCGGTTTCCGCCAGAGGGGAACGCGCGCTGCTCATGATCGTGGGACGGTAGGAACGAATTCCGAAATGACCAATCAATAGTCGCGTCGATTGCGGCACCGGCGGGCAGACCGGTTCTTCACCCGCCAAGCGGAAGCCAGCGGCGCGCTGCTCAAACGCCGCCGGGCGCTTCCGGCGGTGGGAAAACCGCCGCTCCGGCCGGCTGGCGGCCTGCAGACCCGGGCCGCACCAGGGAGTGCGGCCCAGGGAACGGATCGCGCCTTACGGCACCTCGTAGACCTCGACCAGCGCCACACCCGTGGTCGTGCCTGGCCCGGTCACCTGGGCGCTATACGAACCCGGCGGCAGGTTGATCAGGATGGCGGCGTCGCGCGAACCCGGGTTCAGCGGGAAGGCGCCCACCCGGGCCGAAGCCTCGTTGATCAGCGCCGCGTCGTTGCCGGTCTCCCAATTGTCGTTGTCGCGCACCACGCGGTCCGCGCCCTGCAGCAGGCGCAGTTGCGGATCCGCCAGCACGCCGCCGACATTGAAGGGGGCCGCGCCCAAGGTGGGTCCGACCGCGCGGATCAGCACCTTCTTGGCCGTGTTGCCACTGACCACGAAGCCGGCGATGAGCTGGGCCTGGCCGGAGCCGACCACGCCGCGCGTGGCGACGTTGGTCACCTTTTGCGCCGAGAAGGGTCGCAGGGTATCGACGTCATAAAGCTCGACGAGGGCCACGCCGGTGGCGCCACCCACGCCGCTCACCTGCGCCGTGTAGGAACCCGGCGGCAGGGTCGCCAAAATCGCGGCATCGCGGCTGGTCGGATTCAGGGCAAAGGCCCCGACTTGGTTGGACGCCGTGCTGATCGCCGCCGCCCCACCCCAATTGTCGTTGAAGGCCGTCTGCGTGTTGCCGCTGAACAACTGGAGCTGCGGATCCGTCAGCGCGCCGGTCACGCCGAAGGCCGTCAGGGACGGACCGATCGCCCGGATCAGGACCTGTTTCGGTGTGTCGCCCGCGACCACGAAGCCGGCGATCAGGATGTTGCCGCCGGCCCCGACTTGACCGCGGGTCGAGAGGTTCTTCAGGAAGCCGTCGCTGAACGAAACGCCCGAGGAAACGGCGGCCATGAATCCACCGCCCGGACCACCGGTGATCGTGCCCGTGAGGAAGCCGGTGGCGGGATCCGCCCGGCCGACGAACCGCACGCCCGCCTGGGTCGTGATCGTGAAGCTGCCCGTGGCGGTCACCGTCCCGGAACCGGCGTCCCGGAAGGAACCGTCCTGGGCATACACCATGATGGAGCCATCGGGACCGACGATGGCGACGAACGTGCTGTTCGGGCGATCATTCAAGCCGCCGGTGTAGTAGCCCGAGGCCACGGTCGCCGACCCACCGAAGCCGACCGCCCCGATGAAGGTGACGCGCCCGTTGTCCAGCGTGCCCGTCGCGCCGGTGTCCGTCGCCGTGCCGCTGATAAGGGAGCGTCCCACCGAGTCGAACTGGGCGAATCCGCCGATGGTGTCGACCGGCATGCCGGCATAGAAGTAGATCCGGCTGGGGTTGCCGGTCGAGTAACCGATGAAGGTGGCGTTGGTTCCGCGCACGCTGATGGCGGCGAAGCGTCCCGACTCACCCAGGCCGGCATAGCTGCCCGAGTAGATGACGTCGGCCCCCTTCACCCCCGGGATCACCGCGAGGACGGTGATCTCGTTCGACACCGTGGTCGCGCCCGAATTGTCGAGCGCCAGCGCCGTGATGCGGTAGATGCCCTCGGCTCCGGGCGTCCAGACCACCGAGTACGGAGCGGTGGTGTCCGCCGCCCCCACCGCCAGGCCGTTGGCGAAGAACTGCACGCTGGCGATGGTCCCGTCGGCGTCGTTGGCCGTCGCGGTGAGATTGGCCCCGCTGCCGACGCGGACAGTCGTGCCGTTGCCCGGCGCGGTCAGCGCCACGGTGGGCGCCCGGTTCGTCACCACCGTGACCGTGATGGGCGCGGAGTTCGTCACGTTGCCGGAATTGTCGGTCGCCTGGGCGGTGACGGTGTAGGTGCCGGCCGCGCTCGGCGTCCACGAGGCGGTGTAGGGCAAGGCGGTGGCGGAGCCGACCACGTTGCCGTTGGCGATGAAGCGCACCGAGGCAATCGTGCCATCGGCGTCGCTCGCCACGGCGGAGAGGTTGACGGTTGCGCCGCCGTTGACACTCGTGCCCGTCGGCGGCCCGGTGAGGGCGACGGTCGGGGCATTGTTGCCGTTGACCGTGATGCTGAGGGTGGCGGAGCTGGAGGAGGACAGGCCGGCGCTGTCGGTGGCAATCGCGAGCAGGCTGTAGGTGCCCGGGGCATTGGGTGTCCAGGTGGCCGAATACGGCGCCACCGTATCCGGGGTTCCGAGACTGGTGCCGTTGACGAAGAACTGCACCTGCGCGATCGGGCCGTTGCCGCCGCTCGGGGTCGCAGTGAACGGGATGGCATTGCCCACGCCGTACTGGGTGCCCGGCACCGGGTTGTTGATCGTGACGGCCGGTGCGGCGACCGAGGTGATCGTGACGTTGACCGGACCGGCGTTGGCCACGTTGCCCACGTTGTCAGTGGCCTGCGCCGTCAGGGCGAAGGTCCCCGCCTGGGTCGGCCGCCAGCTGAGGTTGAACGGCGCCGACGTCGCGGTGCCGATGGCAAGCCCGTTGGCAAAGAACTGGACGCTGGCCACCGTGCCGTCCGAATCCGCGGCATTGGCCGACACCAGGATGAGGTTGCCGAGGCTGTAGCTGCCGGCCGCCGGGCTGGTGATCGCCAGGGTTGGCGCCGCGTTCGCACCGATGGTCACCGTCACCGGCGCGCTGGTGGTGACGTTGCCATTGTTGTCGGTCGCCCGCGCGGTGAGGGCATAGACGCCGACCGAATTGGCGGTCCAGGTGGTGCTGTACGGCGAAACCTGGTCCGGCGCGCCGAGCGGCGCCCCGTTGACGAAGAACTCGACCTGCGTGACCGAGCCATCCGGATCCGCGGCGCTGGCCGCCACGGTCAGCGGGGTACCGACCGTGTAGGAACTGCCGGTGGCTGGATTGGTGATCGCGACCGTCGGCGGCGCCGAGGAGACGACGGAGACGGCGACCACCGCGCTGTCGGTGATGTTGCCGAGGTTGTCGGTGGCCCGGGCGGTGAGCGTATAGGAGCCGATGGCGCCGGGGGTCCAGGCCGCGCTGTACGGGAAGGTGGAGTCGGTCGCGAGCGGCTGGCCGTTGAGGAAGAACTGCACGTTGGCGATGAACCCGGTCGAGGAGGTGGCATCCGCCTTGATGGTGACCGGCAGGTTGACGCCGAGGGCCTCGCCATTGGTCGGCGCGGTGACGGCCACGGTGGGTGCCGTGCCGCCGCTGACGGTGATGTTGACCGCCGCGCTGGTGACGACGTTGCCGCCGTTGTCGGTGGCGCGCGCCGTCAGCACATAGTTGCCGGTGGCGCCCGGCGTGAAGGAGAAGTTGTACGGGAAGACGGTATCCACGCCGAGCGAAGCGCCGTTGGCGAAGAATTCGACCTGGGCGATCGTGCCGTCGGCGTCGCTGGCCGTGGCGGCGATGAGGGTCGGCACTCCCACCGGGATCGAGGCACCACCCGAGGGCGAGGTAATCGAGACCGTCGGCGCGCCCGCGCTGATGCCGGCCACGGTAACGTTGACCGGCGCGCTCACCGTCCGGTTGCCCTGCGAGTCGGTCGCCACGGCCGTCAGGGCGACCGCGCCGACGCCACCGGGCGTCCAGGCGAAATTGTACGGGAAGGTCGCATCGACGCCCAGGGAGACGTTGTTGGCGAACAACTCGACGCTGGCGATGGTGCCGTTGGCCGCAGTCGCGTTGACCACGACCGGAGTGACCGTGCCGGCGGTGACGGTCGAACTGGAAAGCGGGGTGGAGATCGAAACCGTGGGCACGTTGCCGGCGGCGATGGTGACCGTGACCACGCCCGAATCCGTGACCGTGCCAAAGTTGTCGGTGGCCCGCGCCGTCAGGGCGAAGAGACCCGGTGTCTGCGGCGTCCACGCCTGGGCAAAGGGGAAGACGGTATCAGTGCCGAGTGAGGTGCCGTTGACGAAGAACTCCACCTTGGTGACGGTGCCGGAGGCCGTGGTCGCGTTGGCCGTGATGGTCTGCGGCACGTTGACGGGCAGGATGGCGCCCGCCGTCGGCCCGGTGATCGACACGGTGGCTGGCGGCGTGGTGACGTTGACGGTCACGGCCGGGGAGGTGGAGGAGGTGCCGTTGCTGTCGGTGGCCTGGGCGGTGAGGACGAAGTTGCCGCCGGAGGTCGGCAGCCAGTTCACCGTGTACGGGGCGGCGACCATCGTGCCGATCGACACGCCGTTGGCGAAGAACTGCACGCTGTTGACCGTGGTGCCGGGGGCCGCGGTAACCGCGGCGGTCACCGGGGTCGGCGTGCCCACGGTGATGGAGGCACCGGCCACCGGCGCAGTGATGGCGACCGTCGCGCCCGGCGCCGCGACCACATTCACGAGCGTGGGGGCCGTGGTGAAGGTGTTGCCGAGGCTGTCGGTGGCGCGGACGGTGAGGGAGATGTTGCTGCCGATGGCCGCCGGAGTGTAGGCGACACTGTACGGGAACGTCGTGTCGCTGGCGAGGAGCACGCCGTTCACGAAGAAATCGACATTCGAGATGGTAGCGGGGGCGACGGCCGTGGCGGTGGCGGTGAGCGAAGTGGCGACGCCGACCGTGAGGTTGGCACCCGCGATCGGGTTCGTCAGCGCGGCCGTGGGCGGCGAGCCGGGCGAGACCGTGATGTTGACCGGCGCGGAGCTGCCCGCCACGGCGGTGTCGTCGACGGCGATCGCGGTCAGGGCATACGGACCCGGAGCGGTCGGCGTGAAATTCACGCTGTACGGGAAGGTCGTGTCCGTCGCGATCGTGGTGCCGTTGTAGAGGAAGCGGACGCTGACGATGCTGCGCCCCGGAGCGGCGGTGGCGGTGGCGTCGATCTGCTGGGCCACGTTGACCGGGATGGTCGCGCCGGCGACCGGGCCGGTGATCGTGACCGTCGGGGCACTCGACTGCGTGGTGGTGAAGGTGACGACGCCGCTGGTGTTGACGTTGCCGGCGTTGTCGGTGGCGACCGCGGACACCGCGTAGCTGCCGATCGACGTCGGCGTGTAGACCACGCTGTACGGGAAGTCGGTGTCGGTGCCGACCAGGGTGTTGTTCACAAAGAACTCAACCTTGGTGATGGTGCCGTCGGTGTCGCGCGCGTCCGCCGAGAGCACGACGGTGGCGGCGGGCGTGGTGCCGATGCCGACGGTGCTGCCATCGGCCGGCGTGAGCATGGTGACAGTGGGCTTCACCGGGCTGGTGGCGGGCACGACCGTGACGTCGACCGGCGCCGAGGAGACGGTGTTGCCGCCGCCGGTGGCAACCGCGACGAGGCGGTGCGGACCGGGGGTGACCGGCGACCACCACGTGAGGGTGAAGGGCGCGGCGTTGTCGACGCCGAGCGAGACGCCGTTGTCGAAGAACTCGACCGCGGTGATGGCCGAGGACGACACCCCAGCGACGATGGAGACGGTCGAGTTGGTTGTCAGCGTCGTGCCGGCAGCCGGATGGGTGATGGTCACCGTCGGCGGCACACCGGTGGGCGGCGCAATGGTGACACCCACCGCGGCGCTGGTGGTGGCGTTGAAGTCGTTATCCACCGCAATGGCGGTGATCGAATAGACCGTGTTCACGGCCGGCGCCGCCGGCGTCCACGTCGTGGTGTAGGGCGCCGCGGTGATCGGTCCGCCGACGACCTCGCCGTTCACCAGGAAGTGCACGCTCGAGATGGTGCCGTTGGAGTCGCTGACGTTGGCCAGCAGGACAATCGGATTTCCGCCGGTGAACGTGGCCGCATTGAGCGGGCTGACGATGCTGATCGAGGGACCCGTGTTGCTGGTGGCCGTGACGGTGATGAGCGAGGAGGCGACCGCCTGGTTGCCGCTGGTGTCGGTGGCGGTGGCGGTGAGCGTGTAGCTGCCGACGGCGGTCGGGGTCCAGGTCGCGGCATACGGGAAGGTCGTATCCGTGCCGAGCGAGGTCGTGGTGCCGCCGGAGACGACGCGGAACTCCACGCTGGCGATGGAGCCCACGGCCGCGGTGGCCACGGCGGTGACGCTCTGGGTGAGATTCACCGGCACGGTGGAGCCGGTGGCCGGGGCCGAGAGAGAGATGGTCGGGGCGTTGCCGCCGGTGACGTTGATCGTGGCCGGGGCCGACGTCGTCGTGGCGCCCGCGTTGTCGGTCGCCACCGCGGTGATGGCGATGCTGCCGGCCAGGTTCGACGTGAAGTTGATGGAGTACGGCGCCGTGGTGTCGGGCGCGCCAATGGCCGTGCCGTTGGCAAAGAACTGCACGCTGGTGATGGTGCCGTCCGTGTCCGCCGCCGTGGCGGTCAGGGTGGTGGCAACACCAACGCCGAGAGCGGCGGGAGCCGTCACGCTCACCGTGGGGGCGACATTGGAGCCCACCGTGACGCTGACCACGGCGCTCGTGGTAAAGTTGCCGGCGGTGTCGGTCGCGACGGCGGTGAGGCTATAGGTGCCGTTGGCCGTGGGGGTCCACGCCACGCTGTAGGGGAAGGTCGTGTCGGGCGCGCCGACGGCGACGCCGTTGGCGAAGAACTGCACGCTCGCGATGGTGGCCCCGGCGGTGGTCGCCGCAGCCGTGGCATCGATGTTGGTGGTGGCGCCGACCGCCGCGTTGGATCCGTTGGCCGGCGCAGTGATCGCCACGGTCGGCACCGTGCCGGCGGTGACCACCGCGGTCACGGCCGCCGAAGTCGTCGTGTTGCCCACACTATCCGTGGCCACCGCGGTCAGGGTGTAGTTGCCCACGGCCGTCGGTGTCCAGGCGGCGGTGTACGGGAAGGTCGTGTCGGCCCCGCCCAGCGCCGTGCCGTTCACGAAGAACTGCACGCTGGCGATGGTGCCGGCCGGCGAAGACGCGGTGGCGTTCAGCGTCTGCGCGGTGTTGACCAGGACGCTGCCCGCGAGCGGCGTGACCACGACGGACGGCGGCGAACCGGCGGAAACGGAGACCGCCGGCGAGGTCGCGGTGATCCCGTTGCTGTCGGTCGCGACCGCGGTGAGGGCATAGTTGCCTGCGGAGGCCGGGGTCCAGGAGACGCTGTAGGGGGCGGTGAGGTCGGTCCCGAGGGACACGCCGTTGGCGAAGAACTGCACGCTGGAGATGGTCGCGCCGGGCGTGGAGGCCGCGGCGGTGGCGGTGACGGTCGTGGCTGCACCGACCGGGAGGAGCGAACCCGCCGTCGGGCTCGTTACGCCGACACTCGGGGCGGCATTGACCGTGAGCGTGATGCTGGAGGAGACGCCGAGGTTGCCGAAGCTGTCGGTGACGAGGGCCGTCAGCGTGTAGGTGCCCGTGGCCACCGGAGTCCAGGAAGCGCTGTACGGGAATGTCGTATCGGAACCGACGCTGACGCCGTTGACGAAGAACTGCACGCTGGCGACCACTCCGTTGGTGGTGGTGGCGCTGGCGTCGATGGTGACCGCGGTGTTGACCAAGGCGGTGGTGCCGGTACCGGGGCTGGTGATGGTCACCACCGGGGCGGCGCCCGGAGGACCGACCACGTTGGTGCGGCGGTCGTGGAGGAAGATGTCGCGGAAGGTGTTGGTGTCGGGCGAAGTCCGGTTGGTCGGACCATGCACCAGTCCGGCGGTGTTCTCCGCATCCGACGGGAGCGCGACCCAGCGGCCGTCGTCGCTGATCACCGGATAGATATCCGACGCCGAGGTGCTGGGCGTGCCGAGGAGACGGGCGGTCTGGTAGCCGAACCGGTTCACGCTCGACATGGTGGTGGCGATGTTGCCGGCCGTGTCGTAGGTGCCGGTGGCGTTGACGTCGCGGTCCATCACGAAGACGTCGACCGCACCGTTGGAATCCGTTGCCGCCGCCTGACCTGCGCTGTCGCCGGCGGTGAGGTTGTTGGCGAGCGAGGCGAAGGCGACAAAGCGACCGGTGGAGCTGATGCTCGGGTTGATGCTGCCGATCTGCGACCCGACCGCAGACGGATCGACCGCCTGGGCGCCGGCGCTGGAGACACTCACCCGCGTAGTGGTGGCGGTCACGCGATCATAGACGAAGATGTCGGACACGCCGTTGGTGTCGCCCGCCACCAGGTTGGAGGCTTCGGACCCGAAAGCGATGTAACGGCCATCGGCGCCGAGGCCGGCGGCCACGCCGGGATTGCGGTTGATGGCCGGCGCGCGGCTGGCGCCGTTCGCCTGGGCGGCGGCGGACGACACGCTCACGCGGATAGTGGAGTTGCCGGAAACGTCGCGCAGGAAGATGTCGCGCACGGCGTTGGTGTCACCGGCCACCAGGTTGGTGGCGTCGGAGGCAAAGGCGACATACTGGCCATCGCCGCTGATGGCCGCCTGCATGCTCGAAGCGTTGGCCACGGCACTCCCGGAGGACTGCGATACCAGCACCACGGTGCCCGTGGTGCGATCGCGCCGGTAGATGTGGGTGACACCCGGGGTGACCGTGGGAGCGGCGACGAGATTGGTCGCGGTGGACTCGAAGACCACATAGCGACCGTCGGAGCTGAGCGACGGCTTGAAGTTGGAGCCGTTGGCCTGATTGCCGGCGGCATCGACGCTCTCCCGCGTGATGGCACCGGTCAGGGTGTCGACGACGAAGATGTCGCTGAAGCCATTGGTATCCCCGAGGACGAGGTTGGTGGCCTCGGATGAAAACGCGACATAACGGCCGTCGGAGGAGATGGTGGGATGGTTGGAGGACCCGTTGGCCTGCAGCCCCTGGAGGGAAAGGTTGATCCGCCGCACCAGCGAGGTCTGGCTGTCGTAGAGGAAGATGTCGCGCTGGGTGTTGCTGTCGCCGGTGACGAGCGAGGTGGCATCGGAGGCGAAGACCACGTAGCGGCCGGAGCCCGAGATCGCGGGATTGTCGCTGTAGCCGTTGCTGCCGGTGCTCGCCCAGTAGGTGGTCGGGAAGTTGGCGGGCAGGAGGTTAATGCGGGCGGCATCGGTCTCGTTGAACCACGTGTTGTTGCCGTTGAGCGTGAGGTCGTTGTCGACCGACTCGGCGACGCCGTTCAGCGTGTCGATCTTCGCCATCACGTAAAACGAGCCGACGAAGTTCCCCGGCAGTTTCTGGTTCCAGGAGAGCGTGGTCGTGGCACCCGTGGCGGGCACGACCGCCGTGATGTCGTGCAACGTCAGGAGGAAGTCGTCGCTGTCGCCGAAGGTCGGGTTGCTGGAGAGGATGACCTCGATGCGGGCATAGGAGGCGTCGCCGTTGAGCGAAGGCACGTACGGGACGTTGTTCACGCCGCCGGGGCTCGTCGCCTGGTTGGCGTACGTAAGGGTCATCGGGACGATGTCGCCACCCTTGTAGGCCGTGCCAGCCGGGTAGGTCAGACCGGAGATGATCAGGTCCGGCTTGCCCGTGACGGTGAGGCCCGCGGTGGAAGTGGTGAAGGACGCCGGCGAGCCGACGGTCACGCCGCTGCCGGTCGCACTGACGAGGGTCGCGGTGACGTAATAACCGCCGGCCTGCGTCGTCTGCGTGGGCACCGTCGTGTTGACCTTGATCGAGCCGGTGCCACCGAGGCCGTCGATGGCGGTGGCCACCGAGCCAGTGATGCCGTTGCGGGTGAAGGTCGAGCCGGTGACGGTGTGGGTGAAGGTGAGGTTGAAGGTCGCCGTGCCGCCCACCGCCCACTGGTTCGCCGGGGTGGCGATCGAATTCACCGCGCCGGTCGTCGTGTTGACGGTGTTGGTAAAGCTCGCGTTGACGATGGCCACCGAGACGGCGATCGACTCGCCCGGTTTGGCGCTGGACGGGTCGACCGAGGCTCCCGACACGCTGATGGACGGCGGGGCGGCGGAGTAGACCAGGATCGGCGCGGAGGTTGTGGTGTTGCCCAGGTTGTCGGTGGCGACGGCCACGATGCTGAAGTTGCCGACCACGCCCGGGGTCCAGGAAAGGGAGTACGGGGCGGCATTGACGGTGCCGATAGTCGCGCCGTTGGCGACGAAGCGGACACTGGCGATCGTGCCGTCGGCGTCGGTGGCGTTGGCGGTGATCGTCGTCGCCTGGGTGCTGTTGACCGGCGTGAGGTCCAACGGCGCCGTGATGCTGACCACCGGGGCCTGGCCGTCCGCGACGCTGATGTCGACATTGGACGAGGTGACCACGTTGCCCTGGTTGTCGGTGGCGCGGGCGGTAAGGGTGACCGCTCCGTTCGCGGTGGGCGTCCAGCTCACCGAGTACGGCGCCGTGGTGTCGGTGCCGATGGCGGCGCCGTTGGCGAAGAACTGCACGCTGGCGATCGTGCCGTCGGCGTCGGCGGCGTTGGCGGTGACGGTGACGGGCGTATTGCGGTTCACCGTACTGCCGGTCGTCGGAGCCGTGATGCTGACGGTGGGCGGTAGCCCAAGAACAACGGAAACGACGACATTGGCCGAGGTGGACTGGATGCCGAGGCTGTCAGTCGCGACCGCCGTCAGGGTCGTGCTGCCGGCGGCGGCCGGGGTCCAGGCGACACTGTAAGGCGCGGAGTTGTCGGTACCGAGCGAAGTCCCGTTGGCAAAGAACTGCACGCTGGCGATCGTCGCGCTACCGACCGGCGTCGCCGTCGCGGTGATGGTCGTCAATCCGGTGATGGTGGCGCCCGCCGCGGGGGCGGTGATGCTGACCGTGGGCGCCGCGGAGGGATCGATGACGGAAACCGACACGCTCGCGGAGGTCGTCTGGTTGCCGACAGTATCGGTGGCGATGGCGGTCAGGAGGTAGGTACCCAGAGCGGATGGCGTCCAGCTCGCGGAGTACGGGAAGGCGGTGTCGATGCCAATGGAGACGCCGTTGGCGAAGAACTGCACACTGGCGATGGTTCCGGTGTTGGCCGTGGCGGTGGCCGTGACGTTCGTCGCCGCGTTGACCGGCACGTTGGACGCCGCCGTCGGGGCAGTGACTGCGACCGTCGGCGCGACGCCGGACACGACGCTCACGCCGACCGCCGCGGACGTGGTCTTGTTGCCGAGGTTGTCCGTCGCGACCGCGCGGAGCGAATAACTGCCCGGCGAGGTCGGGGTCCAGGTGCCGTTGTACGGGAAGGTGGTGTCCACCCCGACGCTGGCGCCGTTGACGAAGAACTCGACCGAGGCGATCGAGCCCGCGGCCGAACTGGCGGTGGCGGCAAGCGTGTGTGCGGTGTTGACCGCGAGCGAGGCTCCGGCCGTCGGGCTGGAGACGGCGACGGTCGGCGCGGCAATGTTGGTGATCGTGATGGTGATCGGCGCCGAGACCGTGCGATTGCCGACGATGTCGGTGGCCGCCGCCGTGAAGACGTAGGTGCCGGCAGCCGCCGGGGTCCACGGCAGGTTGAAGAACGGGATCGTGCCCTGCCCGGTGGACGAGGCGATGGTGGTGCCGATGGACACGCCGTTGGCGAAGAACTCCACGCTGCTGATGAGTCCGCTGCCGAGCGAGGTGGCGGCCGACAGGGCGATCGTGCTCCCGATGGTGTAAGTGTCTCCGTTGCTCGGGCTGGAAACCGTGACGGCCGGGGCACCGGCGTTCGCCGCGGACACCGTCACACTGGCAGAGGTGGTGCGGTTGCCATTGTTGTCGGTCGCGACCACCGCAAGGACGTAAGACCCGGCGCTGACCGGGGTGAACGCAAAGCGGTACGGATCGGATCCATCCGCGCCAATCGACACTCCGTTCACGAAGAACTCGACCGAGGTGATGGAGCCATCCGAGTCCGCGGCCGTGGCGGCAATCTGGGTCACCGTACCCACGGTCAAGGTGGCTCCGGCGGCGGGCGAGGTGATGCTCACCGTCGGGAAGGTCGGGCTCACGGTCGAAACCGTCATGACCACGGCCGCACTTGTCGCGGTGTTGCCCGAGGTATCGGTCGCCACCGCCGTCAGGGTATGCGTGCCGGTCGAGGTCGGCGTCCACGTGGCGTTGTACGGGTAGGTCGTGTCGGTGCTGATCGACACGCCATTGTCGAAGAACTGCACACTCGCGATCGTGCCGGTCGTGGCGGTGGCGGCGGCAACGATGGCCTGCGGTTGGTTGGCCAGCACGGTGCCCGCCGCCGGCGAGGCGATCGCCACCGTGGGGGCGTTGCCGCCCGTCACCGTGACCGTGATGGTCGCACTGGTGGTCGTGGCACCGAGGTCGTCGGTCGCGATCGTCGTCAGGGCGTAGCTGCCCGCCACGGTCGGCGTCCAGGAGAAGCTGTACGGGGAGGTCGTGTCGGTGCCGAGGAGGGTGCCGTTGGCGAAGAACTGCACACTGGCGATCGTGCCATCGGTGTCGGTGGCGGTCGCCGTAATCGCGGTCGCGACCCCCACTCCGATCGAAGCACCGTTCGCCGGCGCCGTCACGGCCGTGGCCGGAGCCACGTTGGCGGCGACGGTGACGGAGATGGAGGAACTCGTCGCCTGATTGCCGGCCGTGTCGGTGGCCACGGCGGTCAGCGCGTAGGTGCCATTGGCGGTCGGCGACCAGGTGGCGGTGTACGGGAAGGTGGCATCGGTGCCGAGCGACACGCCGTTGGCGAAGAACTGCACGCTGGCGATCGTGCCGGTGGCGGCCGCCGCCGTGGCCGTGAGCGTATTGGTCGAACCGACCGCGATGGCGGCGCCGTTGGAAGGCGCCGTGATGCTGACGGACGGGGCATTGCCGCCGGACGCCGTCACGGCAACCGTCGCGGACGTCGTTGTCGCCCCGAGGTTGTCGGTGGCGATAGCGGTCAGATTATAGCTGCCGGGAATCGTGGGGGTCCACGACACGGTGTACGGCGCGCTCGTAACCGTTGCCAGCGACACGCCGTTGGCGAGGAACTGCACGCTCACCACCGAACCGTCGGTATCTGCCGCAACCGCGGTGATGGTGGTGGCGCTGCCAACACCGACCGTGGAACCACCGGCCGGGGCCCCGATGCTCACGGTGGGCGCCACGTTGGCGGCGACGGTGACCGTCGACGCGGCACTGGTGGCCTGGTTGCCGGCGGTATCCGTGGCGACCGCGGTCAGCGAATAGGTGCCGTTGGCGGTCGGCGCAAACGTCGCGGTGTAGGGGAAGGTCGTATCGGTCCCGAGCGAAACGCCGTTGGCGAAGAACTGCACGCTCGCGATTGTGCCTGTCGCCGCCGAAGCCGTCGCCGTGACGGTCGTGGTGGAATTGACCGCCAGGAGCGAACCAGAGGCCGGCGCGGTGAGCGTGGCGGTGGGGGCGTTGCCGCCGGTGACAGTGATCGTATTGACCGCGGAGGTGGTGGTCGCGCCAAGGTTGTCGGTGGCGACCGCGGTCAGCGAATACGAACCCCCGACCGTCGGGGTCCACGTGACGCTGTACGGCGACGACGAATCGGTGCCGAGCGATACGCCGTTGGCAAAGAACTGCACGCTCGCGATCGTACCGTCGGTGTCGGTGGCAGAGGCGGTGACGCTATTGGAGGAGCCGACGCCGACGGTGGCGCCGTTGGCCGGCGCGGTCACGACCACGGCCGGAGACACGTTGTTGGCCACGGTTACGGACACGGCCGTGCTGGTGGCCTGGTTGCCGGAGGTGTCGGTCGCCACCGCGGTCAGGGAGTACGCGCCGTTGGCGACCGGAACAAACGTGGCGGTGTAAGGAACGCTCGTGTCCGTCCCGAGCGAGACACCATTGGCGAAGAACTGCACGCTCGCGATCGTGCCAGTGACGGCCGAGGCCGTCGCGGTGATCGTATTGGTCGAAGAAACGGCGATCAGGCTGCCCGTGGTCGGCGCCGAAATCGCGACGCTGGGTTCGTTGCCTCCCGAGACCGTGACGGTGACGGTCGCGGAGGTGGTCGTCGCCCCGAGGTTATCCGTGGCGATGGCAGTCAGCGCATAGCTGCCCGCCACCGTCGGAGCCCAGGAGGCGGTGAAAGGAGCGCTTGTATCCGTGCTGAGTGCGGTGCCGTTGACGAGGAACTGCACGCTGGCGACCGAACCATCCGTGTCGGCGGCCGTGGCGGTGATGGTATTGGCGGAACCGACCCCTACGGTCGCCCCGTTGAGGGGGGCCGTGATGCTGACCGTCGGCGACGCATTGGAGGCGACGGTGACGGTGACCGCGGAGCTGACCGCCTGGTTGCCGGAGGTGTCGGTCGCCAGGGCGGTGAGGGCGTAACTGCCGTTGGCGGTGGGGGTGAAGGTCGCCAAATACGGGAAGGTCGTGTCGGTGCCGAGCGACACGCCGTTGGCCAGGAACTGCACGCTGGCAATCGTACCCGTGGTCGCCGTCGCGGTGGCGGTCACGGACGTCGAGGAATTGACCGCCAGGGAGGAGCCATTCGCCGGCGCCGTGATCGTGGCGGTCGGCGCGTTGCCACCGGTCACCGTCACGGTGTTGGTGGACGAGGTCGTGGTGGCACCGAGGTTGTCGGTAACGACCGCCGTCAAGGCGTAGCTGCCCGCGATGGTCGGCGTCCAGGTCACGGTGTAGGGCGAACTCGAAATCGTGCCGAGGGAGGCCCCGTTGGCGAAGAACTGCACGCTGGCGATCGTGCCGTCGGCATCGGTGACCACGGCGGTGACGGCATTGGAGGAACCGACGCCCACGCTCGCCCCGTTGGCCGGGACCAGCGAGGTGAAGGCCGGGAGTTGGTTGGCCGCAACGGTCACGCTGACCGCCGCGCTGGTGGCCTGGTTGCCGGAGGTGTCGGTGGTGAGCGCGGTCAGGGAGAAGGCGCCGGTGCTGACCGGAGTCCAGGTGGCCGTGTACGGGAAGGTCGTGTCGGTGCCGAGCGAAACGCCGTTGGCGAAGAACTGCACGCTCGCGATCGTGCCAGTCACGGCAGTCGCCGTGGCCGTGACCGTGGTGCTCGAGTTGACCGCGAGGGACGAGCCGTTGGTCGGCGAACTGATGGCCACCGACGGCTGGTTGCCGCCGGTCACCGTGACCGTGTTGGTGGCGGAGGTCGTGGTGGCGCCGAGGTTGTCCGTGGCGACCGCGGTGATGGCATAGCTGCCGGCGATGGTCGGCGTCCACGTCGTGGCGTACGGCGCCGTCGTGTCGGTGCCGAGCGAAACCCCGTTGGCGAAGAACTGCACGCTGACGATCGAACCGTCCGTGTCGGCGGCGGTGGCGGTGACCGAGTTGGACGAACCGACGCCCACCGTCGCGCCGTTGGCGGGAGCGGTGACGCTGACCGTCGGCGAGGAATTGGCGGCGACGGTGACGGCGACGGCGGCGCTGGTCGTCTGGTTGCCCAGGGTGTCGGTCGCGACCGCGGTGAGCGAGAAGCTGCCGTTGGAAACCGGCGTAAACGTGGCGGTGTACGGGAAGGTCGTGTCGGCCGTGCCGAGCGCCGTCCCGTTGGCGAAGAACTGCACGCTCGCGATGGTCGCGCCGGCCGCGGTGGCGGCGGCGGTGCCGGAGACCGTCACGGTGTCGCCGTTGGCGATGGCCGCGCCCGCGCTCGGCGAGGAAATGCTCACCGTGGGGGCCGTGCCCGCGGTGACGGTGATCACCGAGGCGGCCGACGTGGTCTGGTTTCCGAGATTGTCGGTGGCCACGGCGAGCAGCGTGTACGTGCCCGTGGTGACCGGAGTCCACGACGCCGTGTAGGGGAACGTGGTGTCCGCAGCGCCCAGGGCGGCGCCGTTGACGTAGAACTGCACGCTGGCGACGGTGCCGTCGGCGTCCGCAGCGGTGGCGGTGATCGTCTGGGCCACGGTGACGTTCACGGTCGAACCGTTGGCGGGGCTCGCGATGCTGACCGTCGGCGAGGCCCCGGCGTTGACGGTGACGTTGACGCCCGCGGACGTGGTCTGGGAGCCAAGGTTATCGGTGGCGACGGCGGTAAGGGTGTAGGTCCCGGCGGCCGTCGGGGTCCAGGAGAAGGTGAAGGGTGCAGCGGTGAGCGTGCCCAGACTGCTGCCGTTGGCGAAGAACTGCACGCTGGCGACGGAGCCGCCCGAGGTGGCGGTCGCCGTGATGGTGGTCGCGGTGTTGATCTGCACCGGCGACGGGGAAACGATGCTGATCGCCGGGGCGGCGAGGTTGCTGACCGAGACGGACACCCCGGCGCTGGTGGTCTGGTTGCCGCCGTTGTCGGTGGCGACCGCCGTCAGGGTGTAGCTGCCGGTGGCCACCGGCGTGAACGACACGCTGTACGGGAAGGTCGTGTCGGTGCCGATCAGGACATTGTTCGCGTAGAACGCCACGCTCGCGATGGTGCCATCGGGATCGGTGGCGTTGGCGGAGATGGTTGCGGCGTTGTTGGCGAAGAGCGCGGCACCGCCGGCCGGTGAAGTGATGCTGACGGACGGTGAGGTCGGGCTGACCGCGGCGATCGTGATGTTCACGTTCGACGACACGGCCTGGTTGCCGAAGGAGTCGGTAACGAGCGCGCTGAGGGCGAAGGTGCCCGTGGCGGTCGGGGTCCAGGTGGCGTTGTACGGGAAGGTGTTGTCCGTGCCGAGGCTCGTGCCGTTGACGAAGAACTGCACGCTGGCGATGGTGCCGGCCGAGGCGCTGGCGCTGCCGACGAGCGTGAGCGCGGTGTTCACCGGGTAGGTGGTGCCGGTGACCGGACTGGTGATGGAGACGGTGGGCGGCGTGCTGGCGGCCGGGAGGGCGTTGATGCGCCGGTCGTAAAGGAAGACGTCGCGGAAGGAGTTGGCGTCGGGCGAGGAGCGGTTGGTGGCGCTGTGCACGATGCCACCGGTGTTTTCCGCGTCAGACGGGAAGGCGACCCAGCGACCGTCGCCGCTGATGACCGGATAGACATCGGAGGCCGCCGTGCTGGGCGTGCCGAGGAGCCCGACCGTCTGGAAGCCGAAGCGGTTCACGCTGGCCATCGACGTGGCGATGTTGCCGCCGGTGCCGAAGGTCCCCGTGCCGCCGACGTCGCGGTCGTGGACAAAGACATCGAGCGAGGCGTTGGCGTCGCTGCCGATGACCACGGTCGGAGCGCTGGTGTAGCCCGAACCGCCGGCGGTGACGCTGATGGCGGTGACCTGGCCGGCCGCATTCACGGTCGCGGTGGCGGTCGCCCCGGTGCCGCCGCCGCCAAAGAAGACCACGGTCGGCGGGGAGGTCTGGCTGTACTGGGAGCCGTTGGCGGTCACGTTCACCGCCGTCACGGCACCGGCACCGATCGTGGAAGTGGCGGTGGCGCCGACGCCCTGGTACTGGCCGACGGAGTCGCCCCGGGTGAAGTTGGCGACCATCGACGAGAAGGCGACATAGCGGCCGGTCGAGCTGATGCTCGGGTTGATGCTGCCGAGCTTCTGCGCCGTGGTGGACGAAGGATCGCCGCCCTCGTTGCCGCCGGCATCGACGCTCACGCGGGTAATCGTATTGGCGACGCGGTCGTAGACAAAGATGTCGGACACGCCGTTGGTGTCCCCGAGCACGAGGTCGGTCGCCTCGGAACCGAACACGAGATAACGACCGTCGGCGAAGGTGCCGGCGCCGACCCCGTTGTTCTGGTTGAGGGACGGGGCCCGGCTGGATCCATCGGAGGCGCCGCCGCCGGTGTCGAAGGAAACCAGCGTCGTCGTCGCACCCGTCACGTCACGGAGGTAGACGTTGCGAATGCCGGAAGTGACCGTGCCCCCGAGGTTGGTGGCATCGGTCGCGAACGCGACATACTGCCCCCCGCCGCTGATGGAAGCCTGGATGCTGTTGCCATCGCCCTGGGCGGCGCCGGACGACTGGGAGACCAGCACCGTCGAGACGTTGCCCGGCGTGTCGAACGTGCCGCTGTTGCTCACGTCGCGATTGTGCAGGTAGACATGCGTGACTCCGGCCGTGGTGCCGGCGGCGATGAGGTTGGTAGCGGTGGATTCGAAGGCGACGTACTGTCCCGTGGTGCTGATCGCCGGCTTGAAGCTGCCGCCGTTGGCCTGGGTGCCGTCGCTGGCCACGCTCACCCGCGCCAGGGTGCCGGTGAGGACGTTGACCACGTAGATGTCGCTGAAGCCGTTGGTGTCGCTCGTGATCAGGTTGGTGGCATCCGAGGCGAAGGCGACGTACGTGCCGTTGCCGGAGATCGCGGGGTTGTTGGAGGCGGCATTGGTCTGGTTGCCCTGCTGGGACAGGCTGATCTTCCGCACCGTGGCCGTCTGGTTGTCGTAAAGGAAGATGTCCCGGACGCCGTTGGTGTCGTTTGTGCCGAGGTTCGTGGCATCCGACGCGAAGGCGGTGTAGCGGCCGTCGGCGGAGACCGAGGGGTTGTCGCTGTAGGCGTTGCTCCCATTGCTGGCCCAGTAGGTCGTCGGGAAGTTCGTCGGCAGGATCGTGATGCGCGACGCGGTATGGTCCGGCGAATAATAGATGTTATTGCCGTTGTCGGTGAGGTCGTTCTCGACGGTCTCCGTGACGGAGGCGCCGGTGTCGATCTTCGCCATCACGTAGTACGAGCCGGCGAAATTGCCGGGCAGAAGCTGGTTCCAGCTCAACGTGGTGCTGGAACTCGTCGCATTCAGCGGCGAGGCCGAGGACGCGGAGATATCGTGGGAGGTGAGCAGGAAATCATCGGAGTCCCCGAAAGTCGGGTTGCTGGACAGGATGACCTCGATGCGGAAGTAGGAGCCGTTGCCATTGGTGTTGGAGACGTAGGGCACGTTGAACACGCCGTTGCTCGAGGTGCGGTTCGTGTAGCTGACCGTCATCGGAATCACGTCCCCGCCCCGGTACGCGGTGCCGGCGGGATAAGTCAGGCCCGTGACGTCGAGATCGGGCGTGCCGGTGACGGTGAGGGCGCTCGTCGTCGAGAACGAACCCGAGGCCGTGCCGCCGCCACTGGCGGCCGACAGCGTGACGGTCGCATCGTAGGCTCCGGCCTGCGACGTGATGGTGGGAATCGTGAAGTTGCGCGTGAAGGTGCCTGAGCCGCCGGCGCCGGCCACGGTCGCGGAGGTGGTGAAGGCCACCGCACCGGTCGAAATCGTATGGCCCGTCACCCGATGGGTGAAGGTCACGGTACCGGTGACGGTACCGCCGGCAGCCATGTCGTCCGCCGGGGTGGCGGCTCCCGAATTGGTGGCAGAGACGGTGATCACCACCGCATCGCCGGGCGCGGCCGAGGCGGGGCTGGCGGAGACGCCCGAGGGCGTCATCACCGGGGCCGCCGCCAGGGAACCGGCGGCGAGGCCGGCGAGGGCGGCGGAGCAAAGCAATCGAAACCAAGGTTTCATCGAGTCACCTCGTGGAAAAGGGTTGGGTGTGGCCGGAGGCTCATTTCTTCGTCTCCGCCTTCGCGGCCGGACTGAAGAATGATCTCTTGGCGGGCGGTTTTTCGCCGGAATTTGACTCCCCGACGAACGGGCTCGACCCATCGCGGTAGCCGGGAAGGTCCTCGCGCCGCAGCTGGAGCTGGCGGACGCGCTCCGAATCGAAGACCTGCTCAATCGAGGCACCCTCGGCGCTGATGGTCTTGGCGGTGATGAAGATGATCAGGTTGGTCGAGGCGATCTGCTTTTGATCACTGCGGAACAGGCGGCCGAGGACGGGGACGGAGCCGAGCAGGGGCACCTTGTTGTTGGTGTTGGAGGTCGACGCCGTCAGGAGGCCGCCGATGCCCATGGTGAAACCATCGCGCAGCGAGACCTGGGTCTTGGTCTTGCGCGTGTCGATGATCGGGATGGCGTTGCCGTTGAAGATGACGTTGTTCAGCGACTGGCTGACTTCCGGCGCGACGGTGAGCTTGATGAAGCCACGCGCGTTCACCTGCGGGGTCACGCGGAGGATCACCCCGATTGGTTTGAAGTCGAAGCCGTTGACCTCGAGGTTGCCGGTCTGCTGGTTGTACTGGTAGCGCGGGATGGGGCGCTCCTGGCCCACGTTGATCTCGGCTTCCGAGTTGTTGAGGGTGACGATGGTCGGGTTGGAGACGATCTTCACCTGGCTCTGGGCCTGCAGGGCGCTGAGGATCAGCTTGAACTCACTGGCCGAGAAGACCGCGTTGAGCGTACGGCCGGTGCCGTCGTTGTTGATCAGCGAGGCGAGGTTGGTGAAGGTGTTGTTGATGCCGTCGGTGACCGCGTTGGTGGTGCCGTCGGTGATGGTGTTGGTGGTCGTGTTGGAAATGCCGCCGCTGTTGCCGGTCGTGGAGGTCGCGGTGGTGGTGCCGTTGGTCGAAGTAACGCTGCCGGTGTTGGTGGCGGAACTGTTCTGGGAAGCGGTGTTCGTGGTCGTGTTGTCGCGGTTGGTGCCGGCGCTGCTCGTAAGGGTCTTGCCGTCGCTCTGGTTGAAGCCGCCGCTGCCTGTCTGGTCGCGGGTCCGGTTGAAGGTGCCGCCGAGCTGGCCGGCGGAGATCTGGTAGTTGGCCAGGGAAGACCAGTTGACGCCGAGATTCTTCACGTCGCTGTCGGTCACCTCGATGAACTTCGACTCGATCATCACCTGATCCGTCGCGCGATCGAGCTGCTCGATGATCGGCCGGATGCGGTTCATCCGCGAAGGCCGCTCGGTGATGATCAGGCTGTTGGAGCGCGTATCGACCACGATCTTGCCGCCGGAGGCGGCGTCGATCAGCGAGGTGACGGTGGGTTGGATGTCAGCCGCTTTGGCGTAGTTGATGATGAAGACATCCGTGGTCACAGGCTCCTGGGCGAGGCTCTCGTTGCTGACGATTTTGATGATGTTGCCGTCCTCCTTGTAGGTGTAGCCGACCGGGCCGAGGACGCTCTCGAAGATTTGCCGCCAGGTGACGTCGCGGAGCTTGATGGTCGTCTTGCCCTGCAGGGTGTCGGGCATGATGATGTTGAGTTCGAACAGGTCGGCGACGTTGCGCAGGATGTTGCGGATATCCTCGTCGGGGAAATCGACCGAGAGCGTGTCGCGACCCGCGGAGTCCTTCCCCTTGGTCGCGGAACCTTCGGCGGCGGCCGCAGCCGCGGGGGCCGCCGGAGCGCCAGCGGCCGGAGCGTCGGCGGCGGTGGCCGGTTTGTCCGCGATGGCGGCCGCGTCGGCGGACGCGGCCGCGGGGGCCGGAGTCGGGGTCACGACCGCGGGGGCAGGCGTCGCCGGCTGGGCGGGCAACCGGAGGGTGACCAGGGTCAGCAACGCAAGGAGGGAGATCGGCAGGGGCGTGCGGTTCATGTTAGCGGACGGGTCGGATGGGACGGGTGACTTCCTCGCCGCGGTAGCGGAGCGTGAAAGTGGTTCGATCGATGGCGACGAGCTCCAGCTCGTAGTCCTGGTTGTTGTAGGAAGCGGTGAAACGCGTGCCTACCTCGAAGGGCTTGTTGGCAAAGATGAGGCGCGGAGTGCCCCGCAACATGATCATGCCCGACGGCGTGATCTGGGAGGCCAGCATCTCGAGGGTCTCCCGGTCGGTCGCGGGTCCGGCCGGCTGGGCCGGCGCCGCCGCCGACGGGGCCGGGCCGCCCCCACCCGCCGGGCCCGCCGGCTTCGGTCCGGCCGCCGCCGGACCCTCCGCGGGGTCGTGCTTGTCAAAATCGGCCGGGTTGAACGGGGACGGCATGTCCGCCGGCAGCGGCCCGGGCGGTGCGCGCTTCACCAACTGGAGCGCCAGATCCACCGTGGCCTGGCGCTGGTTGGGGGGCTGCAAGTCGGAGGCCGGCTTCCCCGCGCCGAAGGCGAACGAGGCGAGCAGGAGCGATCCGCCGGCGAACCCAAGCCGGAACAGGAGATGCTGGGTCATGGAAGTCCGAGGAGTTCGACGGTGAGGGAGAGCGTGAGCGGGCCCTTGCGATTGGTGGGCGTGCCCGACAGCGAGGCTGTCAACACGCGGGAGTAGCGCTTGCCGCTCTCGAGCTGCCGCAGGAAGTCCAGCACCTGCGGCAGGGTCCCCTGCACCGAAACATTGAAGCCCACCGGCGTGAAGATGGCCTTGGAACCCTTGGCCGGCGGAGCGATCGCCAGGGGACGGAAGTCCACCATCTTCACCCCGGTGTCGCTCTCCAGCTTGTAGAAATACTGCGTGTTGGTTCCCACCTGGCTGGCACGCACAATCCGGGAGTCGATCTCCTTGTTCGCCGTCTCCAGGGCCTCCACCTGTTCCTTCAGGTCCTTCGCGTACTTGTCGTTGAGCGCCAGCCGCTCGGCCTCGGCGGACTTCTGGGCCAGCGCGGCCTCCTGTTCAGGGATCGCGTCGCTGCGATAGTACACCCAGCCGGCCAGCAGGAGGCTCAATCCGCCCGCGGCCACACTGATCCAGTTCTTCCGGCAAAACGTGACGAGTTCGTCCTTGGTCATCACTTCTTCCCTCCCGGCGCCGGGGCCTTGAAGCGCAGGAAAAACTCCACCGCCATGCGGCCGGTGGTCGGATTGCGCGTCGGTGTGCTGGTGAATCCGAACTCGCCGAAGTACGAGAGCTCCTTGTCCGCCTTGAGCTGCTCGAGATAGGCGGTCGCGTAGCCGCTGGCGGCCACGGCATCTCCCCGCACGGAGAGGCGCAGCGCGAGCCCCTCGGTGCGCAGGTCGATGTTGTCGATGGCGACGTTGGCCGGCAGCGTCTCGCCGAGCCGCAGCAGGAGCGCGGAGACCAGCGGCTTCGACTTGATGAAGGCGTCGACTTCCTTGACCCGCGCTTCCTCGCCCTGGAACTTTTTGAAGAGCTTCACCGCGCTTTCACTCCGGCCCTTGCTCTTCTCGATCTTGCGCTCCTCCTCCGCCACCTGACCCTTCACCCCGCTCAACTGGACCTCCTTGAAGGCGACGAAAAGGGCGAGGGCGAGCGCGATGAAGATCGTCGCTCCGTTGACGAAGAACGCCGTGCGGACGACCTTGATGTCCGGCAGCTTCTCGTAGTTGCGGAAGTTCGGATGCCAGTTCGGCACCGCCGGCGCGGCCGCCGCGTCACTTTTTTTCTTCAGCAGAGACAGCATGGGCAGCGTTGTATTGGGCCATCAGACCGAGGAGACCGAACCACCGGAGGTCCTGCGCCGTCTTCGCGAGGGTGTCCGGCAAGGTGATCTGGCGCGACTGCAGCCAGGCCGCGGCGTCGACGCGCACGCCGGAAATGCCCAGCGCGCTCGAGATGGCGCCATCGAGCCAGCCGAGCTTGGGCGGGAGCTGGGTGGTCAGCACCTGGCCCACCGACTGGCCGGTCTGCACCTCATAAAATCCGATCGATGACTGCAGTTCCTTGAGCAACCGCTTGGTCAGCAGCGGCCCCATTCCGGTGAAATCGAAGGTGTTCGAGTAAAAGAGCTTTCGGGCGGACTCCTCGTCCTTGAGCCCGAGTTCCTTCTGGACGATCGGCACCATCGCATCGAGGCCCTGCGGGATCGGGCGCGACGCCTCCACCCCGGCCGAGGTCACGATGAACGAATGCGTGGCGTCGGTGCCAATTTCCAGGACGAGCGTCGGCGTCTTGGACTTGGCGTGGCCGAGGTAGTCCACCACCCCGCCGAGCATCGCGACCGTTCCGAGTTCGAGACGCTCCGGATAGACCCCGCCCTCGAGCAGCGACGTTTGGATGTTCGCCACCTCGTCGGTCGGCAGTCCGCAAAACAGCAGGTCCTTCTGCACGCTTTTGGCGACGTCAAAGTCCGACCCGTCTGTCGCATTGAGAATCGCGATCGAATATTTGTCCTGCTCAATCCGGAACTGCTGGGAACAAACCTCGGCAAAATAGCCGGGTTCCTTGGCGCGCTTGAGCTCGATCGAGTGCCGGCGCACGAGGCGTTTCCCCGGGTACACCCCAACCGTCGCATGCAGGTAACCGCTGGGCGCCTTCTTGGGCTGGATCTGCCGCAAGGCCTCTTCCAGCGCGGCCGGATCCCGCGGGGGGCACTCCCTCAGATCCTCCACGGTAAACGGCGCCGCCGGAGCCGAGGTCCGCGCGAACATCACCGCATGGTCGTTGATTTCGACAAAGAAGCCCTTGGCTTTCTGGGAAAAGAGCATGCGAAGGTGAGCGCTCTATGGGTTGAGGTTCAGCAAGACTAGGGTGTTTCCGCTAAAAACACCGGCTGGCGAGAGCCTGCACTCGTATCGCAAACCGGGCGCAGAAACTCCCAAAACGACCCTGCTGTTACAAGATCAAACATTTCATTCCGTCGGCGACCAACAAGCATTTACCATTTCTTGAGCGCGTCGGCGCGACGACGTCATCCACCCTGGCGGATCGATTGCGCGCCGGACATCGACGCAAAAAAGACCCGTCGCTGTCCTGCGACGGGTCCCGAGAATGTTGGCACGCCAACGGCGGCCCGACTATTTCTGCCAAGTACGCTTCTTGTGGCGGTTGGCCTTCAAGCGCTTCCGGCGCTTGTGCTTGTTCATCTTCAGACGTCGTTTCTTTTTCAGGTTGCCCATTGTGTTCGGAATTCGGAACCGTGCACCCTGCGTCCCGCGGCCCGCACTGTAAAGCCGAATCTGGCTTCAGGGCACCCTCACCACCCGGCGGATCGCAGTGAAGACAATGCCCGCCTGCACCGCGTGGGCCGCCATTCCGGTCAGGACCGCCGCGGCCCGCCGATAGAGCTGGAGCTGCGCCGCGTGGCGCCGCATCGCCGCGGCCAAAGCCTCCTCCTCCTGCACCTTGTCGGTCTTGAAGTCATAGACCGCCACCCGCTCGACCGCCCCGTCCGGCCCCCGATTCACCACCACGCGATCGAACACTCCACTGATCCACGCCCCGTCGAGTACGATCTCGAAAGGACGCTCCACCCACACTTCACCTCGCTCCGGCCTCTGCCACACCTCCGCGAGATCCGGGGCGCCAAAACACGCGGAAGCCTCGGCCACCGCCTCCGCCGGCCATGCCCCCGCGTCCCCACCCGCGTCGCCCGCTGCTCCGCTCCGCCCGGCCGCGGCCAGCAACGCATGCACCGCCGTACCAAAGTCGGCGGCTCGCAACCCTCCAGCCTCGAGGGAAACGAGCGCCTCCGCCGGAACCGCGCTGGCCGGGCTTTCGGACGGACGGCGCGCTGGAAGCCGGGGAGCCCGGGGCGCGGTCACCGGCTCTTCCGCTGCGGTGGTCTCCGGCCGGTTTGCTCCGGCTGCAACCACCGGCAGATGCTCATACCACGCGCGGTCGCCCGACTGCCAGGGGTCGGTTCCGAGCGTCTCCGCCAGCAACCGGGGATAATTGCGGGAAGAGGAGCCGCGCGGCGCGCGCGTAAGCACGTACATCGCCCGCTTCGCGCGGGTGAGCGCCACGTAGAGCAGGGCCAGCGCCTCGTAGCAGCCCTCCGCCTCGGCCTCCTGCACATGGTTCCGCAGGACCGCATCCTGTTCCATGAACAGCTTCGGCGGCAGGTCCAGGACCCACTCCACCTCCCGCCCCGCCGTGCGCTGCACCGCGAGACCTTCCCGCCGCTGGTCGAGCCGCTGCCCCTCCAGTTCCGGCAGCAGCACCACGTCGAAGCCCAGGCCCTTCGACTTGTGGATCGTCATCACGCGCACGACCCCCGCCACCTCCGCCCCGCGCACCGCATGGCGCTCGATGAAGGCCACGAACTCCGCCGCGTCCCGGCTCCCGGTGGCGTCAAACAGGGCCGCTGCCTC
This sequence comes from Verrucomicrobiota bacterium, assembly GCA_016222805.1. Classification (GTDB taxonomy): domain Bacteria; phylum Verrucomicrobiota; class Verrucomicrobiia; order Opitutales; family Opitutaceae; genus ER46. Next base: position 147,812 of record JACRQG010000008.1, read on the forward strand.
CACCAACTGCCGCCCACGTTCCCGGGAGAAATGATCTTCGGGCGCGAGGGACCCCTCCAGCTGCTGCACCCAAGAGGCAACCGTCTCCTCGAAACCGTCGTGGTGGATCTGCCGCAGGATCCGCTCGGAAACCGCATCCGGCGAATTCAAACCCGCGCGTGCGAACACCGCCCCCAGCGGGGTCATCAACAGATGGCCGCGCGCGAGGGTGTCCCCGGGGTGCGCCGCGGACTGGATCAGCGCCAGCACTGCCGCACCCAGGGGATTGTCGCAACCCACCCGCAGGTCCGACTCCGCCAGGGCGGGAACTCCCCCCACGCGCCGCAGGTATTCCGCATACTCGGTCGCCTGCGCATTGGTCGGAACCAGGACCGCGCAGCTGAGCCCGCGCTCCAGCGGACGGATCCGCCGGAGCAGTTCCAAGACCCGCGCCTCACGTTCGTCGTCCGCGGCGTGCAACCAGGCCGCCTCCCCCGCCAGCGCCGGTTGCGCCGAATGGTGTGCCCGCCATTCGCGATTCCACGCCGCGCTCGCCGCGCCCGGAAACATCGCCGCGATCACGTCGGCCCGTCCGAAGACGGCATTGACCATCCCGATCACGTCCGGCCCGGAGCGGTAGGAGGTGACGAGGTGCTGCTCGACCACCGTGCCCGGCGCGACCGCGTTGTACTTCTCCAGGATTTCCCCGAACAGGCGCGGATCGCCTTCGCGCCAGGTGAAGATCGCCTGCTTGACGTCGCCGACACAAAAGAAGCTGCGGCCGCCGGCCGGATCCTGCACCACCTCGTCGATCAGGTTTTCCAGCACGCGCCATTGGCCGAAGCTCGTGTCCTGGAATTCGTCGAGGAGCCAATGATCGAACCGGGCGTCGAGCCGGTAGTCGATGGACAGACGGTCCGGGCCCGCGCCTTCGGATTGCGCCAGGGCCACGCCGCTCTCCTCGGGCAGCAGCAGGCGCTGCACGTCGGCAAAGGTCAGCCGCCCCCGGCGCCGCACCGTTTCCTCGTAGACCTGCTCGTAGGCCGCGAGCACCGCATGGATGCCGCGCGTCGACTCCAGCCGGCGCGTGATCTCCCCGCCCACCATCCAGGTCACGATCACGGTGAGTGCGGCGCACTCGGCCGGCCCCAGCGCCACCTTGCGCCGCTCCACCGTGACTTCCGCGACTCCGCGGCGCACTTCCGGCCACACCGCGAGCACGTTTCGCAGGAGATACTCCATGGCTTCCGGAACCGGCGAACCGGGCACCCACGCTTCGCACGCCGCGAGGAACACCTCCCACCGGGTCCGCTGCCCGGAGGTCAGTTCGCGCGCGGCCAGTCCGCGACGCAGGTCCGCCAGCGCCGCCGGCACGCGCCCCGCCACCGGCTCCAGCCACGGACATCCGTCCGGCCAGATCCGCCGCGGATTTCCCCAGCGTTCACCCTCCGGCGCACCCTGGAAGCGCTCCTGATGCTCATCCAGGAACGCATCCAGCCGGGCCGCCAGGCGTTTCTCCTCCGTGCCAAACGTGGCCCGCTTGAACGCCTCGATGAATTCCCGCTGCTCCGGCTCCAGCCCGCCCCGTCCCGGCGCCCGGTTGAACATCCGCTGCAGCACCCGCCGGCGCTCCACCCGCGCCGCATGCTCCTGCAGGATCTCGAACTCCCCCGCCAATCCCAGTTCCAACGGAAACGCGCGGGCGATCCGGCCGAAGAAGCCATCGAGCGTGCCCAACCGCAGGCGCGGCATCGCCTCGATCACCGCCCGCAGCAGGCGCAGGAAGTCCGCCGGCCCCATCCCGGGCCGCGCCACCTCGCCGGCCAGCCGGGCCGCGCGCGCGGGGTCGGTGGCCGCGCCCGCAAGCTTGGCGAGGATCTCGTCGAAGAACTCCCCCGCCGCCTTGCGCGTGAAGGTGAGAGCGACGATTCGCTCCGGCGCCGCGCCGGCCGCCAGCAGGGCGACATAGCGGTTGGTCAGCGCATACGTCTTGCCCGATCCGGCCGACGCCCGGATCATCACGTGGGGCGCGTTCATGCGCCGCCCTCCCAGTCGACGCTGGCCGCCGCTCCTTCGTGAAACAGGGCGGCAAAGTCATCCTCCTCCGCGCGGAGTTCCGCGGGCGGCCAGAACTCGCCCGCCTGGATCGCCGCCGCCACGCCGTCCGCGCACGCGTCGGCCGCCACCCGCAGCTCCTCCGCCACCTCGGGCCAGGGCGCCACCGCGGTCTCGCCCGCGGCCTTCGGCAGATTGAAGTATCCGGTAATCAATGACGCCGGCGCCGCGGGCTCGACCCGGAGCGCCCGGAGGTAGAGCGGCAGCTGCAGGTCGATCCAGACGTGGTCGCGCCCGCCGATCGTCGCCACGCGCCAGGCGGGCAGCGCCTCGTCGCCGGCCCGGCGGGGTCGGAGATGGGCCCGGATCGGGGCCGCGGCCGTGTCGGAGGTCTTGTAGTCCAGCACCCGCCAGGCTCCGCTCGAAAGATGGCGGTCGATGCGGTCAATCCGCCCCCGGACCTCCAGCCCCCCGAGGGTCAGGGTCAGCGGCCACTCGACCCGCTCGGTCACCCAGCCGGCCGCATTCTCCCGGGCCTGCACCGCCGCCGCCCGGACCAGCCGCTGGCGGGCCGACTCGAGCTGGATTACCAGGGGTACGACCGGGTGCTCCCCGTAGCGCCGCCGGGCCTCCCGATCGAGCTCCGCCAGCAGGAATTCCCGCAACAGAGCCTCGTCGGTGCAGCCGCGCAGCGCCTCCTCGCGACCCATGGCCTCGAGCGCGGCGTGGCACAGCGTGCCGAAATCAAACGCATCCAGCTCGCTCTTGTAGGGATCAACCGCCTCCATCCGCAGAACGTGGCGCAGGTAAAACCGGAACGGGCACGCCAGCCAGGATCTCAGGCCGGTCACCGGGACCTGCCCGGGCGGGGGGCGACGCGGGACCGCGAGTTTCCACGCCCGGTGCCAGGCCGGGTTCGGCCGCGCTGCCTCCACCCGGCGGAAGAGCTGCGCCACGCGCTGCGGCAACTCGGCCTCGGAACCGTGCAGGAGCAGCCGCGACGGCCGCAAGGGCTCCCCGGCGGCGGAGACCCGGGCCAGCACCACCTCGAACCGCCCGCCCTCCCGGCGGGCCGCCGCCAGCACCTGGAGAAGATAGGTATCGCGAGCGAGCCGGGCGGCATTGGTCTTGAGGCCCAGCCGCTCCCGCAGGGACTCCGGGAGGAACGCGTCTCCCACGACCGCCTCCGGCACCCGGCCGTCGTTCATCCCCGCCACGATCAGGTGCGGAGCGTCCTCCCACGCCAGCTCCAACCAGCCCTGCAGCTCGATCGCCCCGGGCGGTTTCTCCGTCGCGACCCGCTCCTCGCCAAACTGGCGGAGCGCCACGTCCCACCATTCCTCCTCCACCAGTTCCGGAAAATGCGACCGCAGCGCAGCGCATTCCGCCAACACCCCGCGCCATGCCTCCAGTGACTCGATCAGGCGCGCCTCGGCTGGATTCCCCCGCTCGAACCGCCGCCCCCGAAACAGCTCCCCCAGGGCCGCCGCCGCGCCGTCCGGGAAATCCCCTTGCCCGAGGTGCGTGCGCAGATCCGCGATCAGGGCGAGGCCCGCGGCCACTTCCCGTGCCGCCGGCCGGACCGCCCGCCGCAGCGCCGTGAGATCCGGGGCCAGATGGCGGTTCCGCAATTCATCCAGCCCCGCCAGGAAGCGCGCCGGGGAGAAATCCAGTCCGACGCGCCTTCGCAACGCCGCCAGAAAATCGGGACAACGGGACAGCGCGGCCACGGCCTCATAAGAGGCGTCGCGCCGCAGGGCGGCCAGGGCGCCCAAGAGGACGGCCAGCCCTGCGCTGCCCTGGCGCCGGCCCTCGGGGTCGAAGGACGCCACACCGGCCCGCCGGAATTCGCGGGAAAGCAAGGGCAGGAGTTCGGGGTCCGCCACTCCGACCGCGACGACGCCGTCGGGTTCAGGAACCTGCCGCACGCGCCCGGCCACCGCCATCGCCGTTTCCACCGGATCGGCGCACAATCGAACCTGCCGCGTGAAATTCTGCCATGCCGGCGGGCGCGATTGCCAGGCCTCCGGCCGCGGGCGCCCGAAGTCGTCGAAGGCCTCCGCTGCGCTCTCCGGGGCACATACCACCACGTCGATCGGCAACGCCCGCGCCCAGCTCGCCAGGACCGAGGCGGCCAGCGGCAGTGGATCCGGCACGGCCAGGACCACGACGCGCGCGACGCCTGGAGGCGGGGCCGGCTGGCGGGCCCACTCCAGCCGCGCCGCGTGGGGTTCGCGGCGGCCGAGCGCCGCCAGGCGGGCCGCCTGGGCCGCCTCGAGTTCCGCGAGTTCCTGCCAGCGGCGCGCCTCGACGAAATCCGGGCCCACCCGCGCGGCGACGTCGGCGCACCGGAGGCCGTTCTCGGCCAGCTGGGTCTGCAACCGGCCGAGATCCTCCGCCAGGCGCTCGAGCCAGGCCAGATCGTTCGGAAGCGGGTCCGCCGGGAGCAGCGCGGCATACCGCCCCGGCGGGGCCGTCCGCAGCACCGCCAACCAGGCCAGCCGGGCCTCCGTGCGCGAGGCCACGCCGGGCGCCGCCGCCCCTTCGGCCAGCAAAGTATCCGGTGTATGGGTACGCGGGGGAAAGACCGCCCCGCCCCGCGCCGCGGCCAGGGCCGCCAGGGCCTCGCGGAGGCGCCGACCCGCCTGGCGGGTCGGCACGACCGCCAGGACCCCGGAGAGATCCAGCGGCCCCGCCCCGGTCCAGTCGCCGGCCAGCCAGCGGGCGGCGCGCGGCAGCCAGGGTCCGTCCCAGGAGAGAAACCAACGGCGGAGTCCAGGCGGCGAGGTCGGCACGAGAGCCGAGGATGGAGGCTTCCTCCCAGCCCAGGCAAGGCCCGCCCCGGAGTACTTTGCCATTGCCCGAACCGAACGACGCGCAAGGGTCAGGCGTGCCCGCGACTCTCCTCTCCCCATTCCGACACGGCGGCCTGGGCGCGAAGCTCGGCGGCCTCCTCGCCGGCGTGTTTCTGCTGTCGCTCGGCGCCCTGTGGACGGTCCAGTGGCTGCAGCGGCGTGCCCTCGAGGATCTCCTGGCCCTGGAGGGCCGTGAACGCGCCGCCATGCTGGTGCAGGCCATCGAACTCACCAGCCGGCCGTTGCGGGACTTCACCGGGGACTACGCGCAGTGGGACGACATGGTGCGCTTCGTGTCCGATCCGAAAAAAACCTGGGCGGCAATCAACCTCGACGTGTCGGTCGAGCGGTTCGACCTCTTCGGCCTCTGGGTGCTGCGACCCGACGGCACGCTCGTCTACGCGACGCGCGGCGAAGACACCGCCCCCCCTTCCCCTTTGCCGGTCACGGCGCGAGAGGTGCAGGAGCTGATCCGCCAGCCGCCCGAACGCACCTTCTTCATCTTCGAGCCCGACCGCCTGCTGGAGCTGAGCCTCGCCCCGGTGCAGCCCTCGGCGGATGTGAAGCATGCCTCTCCTCCCCTCGGTTGGCTGCTCGCGGCCAAGCAATGGGATGAAAGGCATCTCCAGCTCCTCTCCTCGCTGCTCAACTGCTCCCTCCGGGTCGGACCGCCCGGCGGACCCTTGCCCCCGCCACCGCCGGCCAGCCTCACCCAGCGACAGGTCCTGCCCGGCCTGGCGGGCCGGCCCGCCGCCGACCTGCAGTTCACCGTGCGCGCGGAGGAACTCGCGGTTGCGGGCAGTTACAACTTCTCGTCGCTCCTGGCCTTTGGTGCCGGCTGGATTCTTTCTGCGGTCCTGGTGGTCGGGGCGCTCTACGCCTGGGTGCTGCGCCCCCTGTCCGCCATCGGAGACAGCCTCGCCCGCAACGACGCGACTCCGGTCGCCCCGTTCACGCAGCGCGGTGACGAAATGGGCCGCCTCGCCCGCCTGGTGGAAACCGCGTTCGCGCAGCGGACCGCCCTGGAACTCAACCTCGCGGACCGCGCCCGCCTGGGCCGGGAACTGCACGACGGCGCGATCCAGACCATCTACGCCACCGGCATGACCCTCGCCGGCGTGCGCGGCACCCTCCGCACCCATCCGGCCACCGCGGAGCAGGCCATCGACAGCGTCCGCTCCGCGCTCAACGCCACGATCCGGGACCTCCGGAAATTCATCGACGGCCTCGAGGCGGAGGGCGGCCGCTCCCCGCGCCTCGGGGAAGCCATGCGCTCGGTCCTGACCCTGATGCAGGGCATCCGACCGTTTGCGTTCGCGATCGAGGTCGACGATGCCGCCGCCGAGGACGTGGGCGAGGAGGCCCGCCTGCACCTCCTGCAGATCGTCCGCGAAGCCGCGAGCAACTGCGCCCGCCACAGCCGGGCCACCCGCCTGGAAGTGACGCTGCGTCGCCGGGACGAGGCCATCGTCCTCCAGGTGACCGACAACGGGGGAGGTCTCGACACCGCCGCCGAATCGAAGCCCGGCCGCGGACTTTCCAACCTGGCCGACCGCACCCGGGAACTCGGCGGAGCTCTGCGCCTGGAATCGGCGCCCGGGCGGGGACTGGAACTGCAGGTGATCCTCCCCCTCACGCGGTCCGCACCGGCGTGAAAAAACCGCACGCGGAAGCGTGCGGTGCCACGGGGTCCCCCGCCGGTATCGGGGAGGGACGGACGCCTGGAGACGGACTACTTCGACGCGGACAGCGCCTTGGCCGCGTGCGTCTTGCCGCGGTCCGCGGCATTGCGATGGATGACCCCGGATTTCACGGCCTTGTCCATCGCCGACACGTACGCGGACGCCGCCGCCTTGCCACCTTCCACATCCTTCTTGGCCATCAGCTCATCGAGCCGCTTGCGCAGGGTCTTCAGACGGGTCTTCACCCCACGGTTGCGTTCGGTCAGGCGCGCGGCTTTGCGCGCGGCTTTGATGGCGGATTTGGTGTTGGCCATGATCGTTTGGGAAATGTGAGCCGGCCAAGCACTCAAACGCTCCGGGGAGAGTCAAGGGTATTGTCGGAGAGCGCTCGCCGGCGGCGCAGGTGCCGCCACCGGGGTGGCCACGATCCCTCGCGAACTTTCGCCACCTCGGGACGCGCGAAGCGGGCCGGCAGGCCCGTTCGGGCCCTGTTGTAATAGGTTCATTCATACTTGTTTCCCTCCTCGCGGAAATCACGCAGGGACGGGCCTTTCGCTTGGCGGGAGCGCGATTCTGCGTTACCACTTGCAAGCAAATCGCGATGTCGATCAAAACGCGCATGGCCGTCTGGCTGGGAACCCTCCTCGCGGTTCTCCTCCTGGCACTGGCCTGGCACGGACAAGTGGCGGCGGTCGCCCTGGCCCGGGCCCGCGACGCCGAGCAACAGGCCCGAACCCAGCTGCTCGGCCATTGGATCGACGCCGCGGGCCGCGCGCTCCCCCGGTTCACCGAGGAGACCGCGCAGGATTCGGAACTCGGATCGCGCCTGGCGGAAGCCGCAGTGCCCGCGAACCTCCTGGTCCGCAGGCTGGCGGAGGCCGGTCTCCACTCCCTCTGGGTGCTGCGCGGCGACGGCACTCCCATCGTGGCCGCCGCCGCGGACGCCACCGCCACCCCGCCGCCCCCGCCCCTCGCGCCGGCCGACTTCGCCGCCCTCGTCCGGGAGACGCCCGCGCCGCGGTTCTTCGCCGAGGCGCCCGACGGCCTGCTCGAGGTATCGGTTCGCAGGATACAAGGCACGGCCGCCGCCTGGCTCGCGGTGGCGCGCCGGTGGGACGACGCCCACCTGCGCCAGCTGGCCGCGCTGGCCGAGGCGCGCCTCGCCTTGCGGCCGGCCTCCGCCGGTCCGCCTCCGGGAGATCCGGCCGCCCGGCTGGAGCGCGTCCTGCCCGACTGGCAGGGCCACCCGCTGCGCCTGCTCGTGGCGGAGGCCACGGCCGATCCGGTCGCGGCCGAACTGGCCGACGCCGGGCGACCCGTGCTGATCTTTCTCGCCTTCGGGCTATGCCTGATCGGCGCCACCGCCGCGGCCCTCCACCGCTGGGTCGTGCATCCCCTGGCCTGCCTCGGCGACAGCCTGGCGGCCGACGATCCGTCCCGGCTTGCCCCCCTCGCCGCCGACCCGGGGGAGTTCGGCCGGCTGGCCCGGCTGGCCCGCGACTCCTTCGAGCAGCGCCGCCTCCTGCGCGAGGAGATCGCCCAGCGGACCCGCGCGCAGGCCGCCCTGGCCGAGAGCGAGGCCGCCCTGCGGCGCAACCTCGACGAACGTGCCCGGCTGGGACGCGACCTGCATGACGGGGTCATCCAGTCGCTGTACGCCGCCGGCATGGGCCTCGCGGGGATCCGCCCGCTGCTGCAGGCCGGGCAGGAGGAAATCGCCGCACGGCTCGAGCAGAACCGCGCGCTGCTGAACGAGACGATCCACGATGTGCGCAATTTCATCATCGGCCTCGAACCCGAGGCGCTGCGGTTGCAGACTTTTTCCGAGGCGATCTCCGCCCTCCTCGAGGTCATGCGCAGCCATCGCAACTTCACCCCGCGGGTGGAGATCGACGACTACCTGGCGCGGAGGCTCACGCTCGCGCAGCGCGTGCATGCGCTGCAGATCACCCGGGAGGCGACGAGCAACGCACTGCGCCATGGCACCGCCGACCACGTCACGGTCACGCTGCGCCGGGCCGGGGACTTCGTCGAATTCGAGGTGGTCGACGACGGCCGCGGCTTCGACCCGGCGGCGACCGCCGCCCGCGGCTCGGGGCTGGTGGGCTTCGAGCAGCGCGCCCGCGAACTCGGCGCCGAACTCACGCTCGACTCCGCGCCGGGACGCGGCACCCGCGTGCGCCTCCTCTTTTCCCTGCTTCTTCCATGACTGACTCCCAGAAACCCCCGATCCGAGTCGTCCTCGTCGACGACAGCGAACTCGTCCGCCGCGGCATCAAGACCGTGTTGGCCGCCCAAGCCGAGCCCCCGATTGCCGTCGTGGGCGAGGCCGGCACCGTCGCCACCGCCATCACCGAGTGCCTGAAGCACCAGCCGGACATCGTCCTGCTCGACATCCGCCTGCCGGATGGATCCGGTTTCGAGGCCTGCCGGCAGATCCTCCACGAGTTGCCGAACACGCGGGTGATCGTGCTCACCTCGTATTCAAACGACAACTTCGTCTACGAGGCGGTGACCTCCGGCGCCCAGGGATACCTCATGAAGGAGATCGATCCCGTCGGGCTGGTGCAGGCCGTCCTCGATGTCGCGGCCGGGCGCTCCATTCTCGATCCCGACGCCACTTCCCGAGTCCTCCGCATGCTCCGGACCGGCAACGGCACGGACCAGGCCAGCGATCTCTCGGTGCTTTCCGCGCAGGAGCGGCGCGTGCTCGCGCTCGTGGCCGACGGGCTGACCAACAAGCAGGTCGGCGACCAGCTCGGCCTGAGCGAGAACACCGTGAAGAACTACCTGGTCAATGTGTTCGAGAAGCTACAGGTGAAGCGCCGGGCCCAGGCCGCCGCCATCTACGTCCAGCAGACGGCCACCGGGCGAAAATAAGTACATCCCGGCCTGTTCCCGGCCGCCATTTGTCCGTATCCTGCCGCCGTCCAAGCCCTGACGTTCGCCCGATGAGTCTCCGCCGTCTCCCCCCCCAAGGTCCTCCGCGACGATTTCCGGCCGCGCGCCGCCGGAAATCGCGCGGCTTCACCCTGGTGGAAGTCATGGCCGCCTCGGTCGTGCTCATCCTGGCGATCACCACCTCGATCACGACACTCCAACGCGGCTTCCAGGCCCTCGACACCGCCCGCCAGACCACCCTCGCCTCCCAGGTGATGCAATCGGAGCTGGAACGCCTCCGCCTGAAGAACTGGGCGCAGCTGCAGGCCCTTCAGGAATCCACGGACACCGTGGTCTCCCTGGGCGGCCGGGTCGCGGCTGGCGCCAACTTCCAGTGCCGGCGCCAAATCCGGGACCTGAAGTCCGACATGAAGGAAGTCGCGCTCGTCGCCACCTGGAACGGCTACGACGGCCGGCCCCACGAACTCCGCCTCGTCACGCGGTATGCCCGCAGCGGCTTGTATGACTACTTCTACACCGCGCACTAGTCCCTGGACCCGCCGGAGACGGGACCGGCCCTTCCGGCTGCCGACCGGCGGATTCTCGCTGACCGAGGTCCTCGTGGCCGCCGGACTCTCCACCTTCCTCCTCGCGGGAATCCTGAGCGCATTCCTCCTGGTCGGAAAAGCCGGTTTCGCCTCCAGCAACTACAGTGAGATGGAGGGACAGTTGCGGACCGCCCTCGACCTCTTCGGCGACGAGGCCCGCAAGGCCGCGGATATTCGCTGGCATGACGAGCGCACCATCACCCTAGCGGTCGTCACCGCCACCTCGGCCCGCTACCTCGCCACCTACGCCTACGATCCGGATCCCCGGAGCCCCACGCACGGCAGCTTCTATCGCGTGCTCGGCGACCGCGACTCGACCCAACCGCGGCGGGTGCTGGTCCGCGGCGTGGCCCCCGATTTCGCGTTCCAACGCTTCAAGCTGGAGACCCCGACCTCGAGCGACAATGTCGCCCGCTCGGATCTCGAGACGAAGCAGATTCAGGTCACGCTCCGGGCCGCGCGGGGCGGCACCCAGGCTCCGGCGTCCACGCAGTCGGCGATCTCGGCCCGATATATCCTCCGCAACAAGCGGGTGAGCAACTGATGGAGGACCACCCCCCAGATCCCACCATCCGGTCCGTCCGGCGCCTGCTCCGCCGGGAGCACGGTGCCGTCTTGATCGTGGCGCTGCTGCTCGCGGCGTTGATCGCGGTGGGTCTCGGCAGCTATCTCAGCCTCAACCTTTCGACCTCGCGCCTGGCCCGCCGGACTTTCCACGGTTTTGGCGCGCTGAATCTGGCCGAATCCGGCGTGGAGGAGGCCGTCTGGTCCATGAATCGCGCGCAGGCCGGCGACCGCACCGTCTGGCAGGATTGGCAGAACGACGGGACTTCCGCCTGGCGCAAGTTCTCCGGCTTCAACCTCGGCCCCTCCGCGGAAGGCTGGGTCAAGGTCTACGTCGACAAGTACCAACCCGGGCCCGGCGACCGGCCCCGGATTGTGACCCAGTCGTCGGTGGGCGCCCCGGGCGGGGCGCCCGTGACCCGCGTGCTCGAGGTTTCGCTCCGGCGGCGCGCGCTGTTCGCCAGCGGCCTCGTCGCCCGCGACAGCATCGTGTTCAACGGCGCCGTCACGTCGGTCGACAGCTGGAATTCCGATCCGGACGCCGATCCCCGCACCGCCCCGGTGCCGTACTCTTCGGCGGCCCGGCGGGATGGCGGCTCCATCGCCAGTGCCGCCGTCGCCAATTCTGCGGTGGCGGTGAACCAGGCGGATATCTGGGGCTACGTCGCCACCGGCGGCGGCCAGCCCGAGGTCGGCTCGAACGGCTCGGTCCGGGGCGCCGATACCCCGGACAACGTGCGCATCGATCCGAATCGGATCTCCACCGATTTCAACGCGGACTTTTTCGTCATCCCGGCTCCCGCCGACGGCACCGTTCTGGCCTCCGTTCCCCCGGTCCTGGGGGTCGCCGGCACCCGCACCCGCTTCCGCGTCGCGGCCATCGCCCTCTCGGGGCGCGAGTCGCTCACCATCCTCGGCGACGTCACCCTCGTCCTCACCGGCACCGGCGGCATCGACGCCCTGAGCCTGGCCGGACAGGCGGCGATTGTGATCCCCGACGGCGCACGGCTCACGATCTTTGTCGAAGGCAACGTCCGTCTCACTGGACGTGGCCTGTTCAACGGCAACGCCCAACCCGGCTCGTGCCAGATTTTCGGGGTGAACCAGAGTCCGGGCGGCCAGGTCCTGGAAATCGCCGGCAACGGCGCGCTGAAATGCGCGATCTATGCCCCCAACGGCGAGGTTCGGATCGTCGGCAATGGCGACGTCATGGGTGCGATCCTTGCGCGCACCGTCACCCTGGCGGGCAACGCCGCGTTCCACTACGACGAGGCCCTTGGTCGCCTGGACAGCGACCAGCCCTTCGCCATTGCCCAGTGGCGCGAACTCACCAGCGCCGCGGACCGGGCCGCATTTGAAGCCGTCTTCCGTGGGTGGTAACCCCACCCGGATGGGCTGGGCTGGCACCGGCTCCACCTCTTCAGGCCTATCCGTTCTAGGTCCGAAATCCGGACCCGTCCGCCCCTAACGCTTCGGCCCCGATGGCGGTACACTGCCGCCGTCAATGCCACCGCACGATCTCACCCGACGGCCGGATCGCCGCCTCCTCGCCCGGCGCCAGCGCGGCTTCACCATCATCGAAGTGGCCCTGTCCGCCTTCGTGATGGCCCTGGGCCTCGCCAGCTCCATCGCCGCGATGCACGCCGGCTACAAGTTCCTCGACCTCGCCCGCGACACCACCCTCGCGTCGCAAATTCTCCAGAGCGAGATCGAGCGCATCCGGATGATGAGCTGGGCCAACGTCAGCGCCCTGCCCGCGGAGGAACCGGTCAATCTCGCGGCCATGTTCACGTCGGACCTCAACCTCGCCACCCGCTTCACCGTCACGCGCAAGGTCGACAGCGACTCGACCCGTCCGGGCGACGTGCGCCTGATCACCCTGCGCGTGCAGTGGAGTTCGTTCGACGGCCGCACCCACACCCGCCGCTTCCAGGCGAAGTACGTGAAGAACGGACTTTATGACTATTATTATACCCTCGCCCGCCCGTAAGCCCGGCTCCCGCCCCGGGCGGCCCCGCGGTTTCACCCTGGTCGAGATCCTGATCGGCTCGACGCTCTCGGCCTTCATCCTCGTCGGCGTGCTCTCGACGTTCCTCTTCCTCGGACGCAGCGGGGCGAACATCCAAAACTACAACGACATGGAGTCGCAGGCCCGGCGGGCCCTCGAGCAGTTTGCCCAGGACACGCGCCAGGCGCGCACCATCGAGTGGCTGAGCGCCGAACGGGTCCGGATGCAGGTCGACACGTTTCTCATCACCTACGAGCACGCGAGCGGCAGTCTCATCCGCACGGTGCAAGCGCCCTCCCCGGCGCTGCCGGTCTCCACCACACTCCTGAGCGGCATCACGGTCTTCGCCTTCAAGGCCTACACCATCACCGGCGCCGAGATCCCGGGCATCGGCACGACCACCACGCTCGCCTCCGCCGGCCAGACGACCAAGCAGCTGCAGATCTCCCTGCAGGCCTCCCGGACCAGCCGGACCGTAACCACGGCCACCAACACCGTGCTCTCGGCCCGCTTTATCCTGCGCAACAAGCGCGTCACCGCCTGATCTCCCCTCCCGTGAACCTCCGCCGTTCCGCTCCCTGGCCCCGCCCCGACCGCGGCGCGGTCCTCATCACCGCCCTGATCCTCGCCGCCATCATCAGCATCTCCCTCGTCAGCTACATCCGCCTCGGCCGCACCAGCCTCACCGTCTCCAGCCGCGCGCTCTACCACAATGCCGCGATGAACCTGGCCGAGAACGGCATGGAGGAGGCGATGTACTCGATCAACAAGAAGGTCGCCGACAGTTCGTATTCATGGTCCAGTGACGGCTGGACCGTCATCGGCACGACGGCCGCGCGCCGCAAGTGGACCGGCACCCAGTTCGATCAGAACACCACCGGCGAGGTGCGCGTCTATGTCTTCAATCACGACGGCGGCGGCTCGCCCTTCGTCATCGCCCGCTCCCTCGTCACCCCCGGCGGCAGCGCCTCGACCCCAATCGAGAAGTGGGTCACCGTGCAGCTCCGCCGCACCTCCAAGTTCGCCAACGGACTGGTCGCCAAGGAGACCATCACCTTCAGCGGCAACAACGCCTCCGTCGACAGCTGGAATTCCGACCCCGACAACGACTCCTCCACCGCGGCGATCAAGTACTCCGCCGGCGTCCGCCGCGACAACGGCAGCGTCGGCAGCGTCTCGGTCAGCGTCGGCTCGATCCTGGTGCAGAACGCCGACATCTGGGGCTACGCCGCCACCGGCGGCGCGCTGCCCACCGTCGGCGCCAACGGCCTCGTCGGTCCCTTCGGCACTCCCTCGGGCACGATGGACATGAGCCGGGTCTCGACCGACTTCACCGCCAACTTCGATCCCGTCACCCAGCCCGCCGGGGGCACGGGAATCGCCGCCATCACCGGCGCGACCACCATCGGCACAAGCGGGGTCGCCAGCACCTTCTGGACGACCCACATCGCGCTCAGCGGCGGACCGGGCACGAATCTCGTGATCAAGGGAGAGGTCACGCTCTACCTGACCGCTCCCGCCACCCAGTCGGCCATCGACATCACCGGCAACGGCGGCATCGTCATCGAACCCGGCGCCAAGCTGATCGTCTACACCGCCGGCAACATCAAGATCGCGGGGAACGGCGTGCTGAACGGGGGCAACGCCGCCAGCACCGCCAACCAGCCGATCAACTTCCAGGTCTGGGGCACCAGCACCCATCCGAGCCAGAAGCAGGACATCCAGATCGCCGGCAACGGCGTCCTCTCCGGCATTGCCTACGCGCCCAACGGCTCGCTGACGATCAACGGCAACGGCGACGTGATGGGCTCGTTTGTCGCCAACGACATCAAGGTCACGGGCAACGCCGCCTTCCACTACGACGAGTCGCTCGGGAATTTCGGCGGCGGCAACCCCTTCCGCGTCACTCGGTGGAACGAGCTCACCGCGGCCGCCGAACGCGCCGCGTACAACCCCATCATGACCTGGTGAACCGCCCGCCCCCGTGAAACCGTCGCCGCGTTCACCCGATCCGCCGCGCCGCCGTCGCTGCGCCGGGTTCACGATTGCGGAGGTGATGGTGGCCGGATCCGTGATGGTGCTCGCGATCACGACCGCCATCACCACGATGCAGAGCGCCTTCCTCGCCCTGGACACCGCGCGCGGCATCACGACCGCCGGCCAGATCCTGCAGAGTGAGATCGAGCGCATGCGCCTGAAGGACTGGGCGGTCATCGACGGCTACGCGGCCGGCCCGACCCCGCTGACCGTCGACCCGGCGATCTCCGCCCATCCGACCGTGGGCCCGCGCTTCACGCTCGAACGCCGGGTGGGCGCCATCCACGCGGACCTCAAGGAAATCACCCTCCGGGTCGCGTGGCGGGGTTATGACGGTCGCGCGCACTCCCGTTTTTACCGCACCTACTACGGGCGGAACGGATTGTATGACTATTTCTACAATTCGAATTGAGCATCGTCTGCGGGTCTTCCGGCGCCGGCGCCCGACGGATGGGCTGGCGGGTTTCTCGCTGACCGAACTGATCGTCGGCGCGAGTCTCTCCGGTTTCGTGCTGGCGGGCGTGCTCGCCGCCTTTCTCCTGCTCGGGCGCAGCGGAGTGCGCGCCGCCAACTACAGCGCCTCGGACACCGAGGTGCGCCGGGCGCTGGAGATCTTCACCCGCGACGTGCGCATGGCGAGCGACCTTCTGTCGCAGGGCGGCACCGTGGTCACCTTCACGCTTCCGGCGCCCAACGCTTTTTCCGGCCTGCCCGCGCCGGACACCAACAAGGTCACCTATGGCTTTGATGGTACCCGTGGCACCTTTTACCGCCTCCCCGGCGGCGCCGCCTCCACGGCCACCCGCCACTCCCTCGTCCGGGGCGTGACGGCAGTCGCCTTCAGCCGTTTCAATCGCCTCGACCATCCGGCGAGCTCCGACGCCGAGACCAAGCGACTCCAGGTCGCCTTGAACGTGAGGCTGTCCCAGGGCGCCACCGCCGCCTCCTCCACCCCGCTGGTCACGGCCAGCAGCATCCTGCGCAACAAGGTCGCCCAGTGAGTTCGACGACGCCCCGACAGGCACCGCGCCCGCTCTGGCCCGCCCGGCGGCGCGGTTCCGTCCTCATCACCGCGCTCATCCTCTCCGCGATCATCGCGATTTCCCTGGCTAGCTACCTGCGGCTGGCCCTCCACACGTTGCGTCTGGCCGATCGCTCCTTCTACCAGAACGCCGCCCTCAATCTCGCGGAGCTCGGCTTCGAACACGCGCTCTACTGCTACAACCGGCTCGCGACTGCCGCCTCGCCGGAAACTGCCTGGACCGGAGCCGACTGGCCGGCTCCGGCGTCGGACGGCTCGATCCGCCGCAAGTTCTCCGGCATCGAACTCGGCGCCGGCGTCCTGGGCGAGGTCGCGGTCTACTGCTCCGCCCACAATCCAGGCAGCGGGATCACGCCGGTCATCGCCGTCCGCTCCACCGTCACCTTCGCCGCGGGCGGACCGCCACTCACGAAATACATGGAGATCACCTTGCGCCGGCGCTCCCTGTTCGCGCACGGCATGGTGGCCCGCAACTCGATCGTGTGGAACGGCGGCAATGCCTCCGCCGATTCCTGGAACTCCGACCCCGACAACAATGCCGCGACCGCCGCGGTCGGCTATGGCAGCCCGACCGGCCCCGCGCGCGCCGGTGCCTCCGTCGGCACGCCCAGCGCCGAGGCCGGGGCGCTGGATTTCGGGGGCGGCGTGATCCGCGGCCGCGTGATGAACGGAGGCGGCACCATCAGCCGGACGGGCAGCGCCATCCTGAGCAACTCCACCACCGGCACCGGCTGGGACTCCAGCCTGGTGAGCAACGACTTTTCGGCGACGTTTCCTCCCGTGGTGGTGCCGGAGCCGCCCGCGGCCGCACGTAACCGCGTCACCAGTACGACACCGATCGCCGTCCCTTCGTCCCTGCCCCGGCCCGGCGACGTGGCGTGGAACGGCGTCTATTTCTACGATTTCGCGAGCCTGTGGACGCTCTCTGCCTCCGGTCCCGCCACCAATCGGCTCACCATCGGCGGACCGGTCGTCTTTCTCGCCACCTCCCACAGCGGCCGCAATGTCATCGACCTCGCCGGCAATGCGAGCATTGCCGTCTCCGGCAACGCCACCCTGCGCGTCTACACCGACGGAAACGTCGAGGCGGCGGGGAACGGCATCACCAACGCCAATGCCTCGCCGGCGACCCTGCAGATCTACGGGACCAATCCCACCGTCGGCGGCCAGACGATCCGCTTTGTCGGAAACGGCTCGGCCTCCGCCACCATCTACGCTCCCAACGCCACCTTCCAGCTCCGGGGAAACGGCGCGCTCCAGGGGTCCGTCATCGCCAACACGATCAACCTCAACGGCAATGCCGCCTTCCACTACGACGAAGCCCTCGGTTCACTGTCCGCCGGCAATCCGTTCGGGATCGTGAAGTGGCGGGAGCTGCAGTCATCCGAAGAGCGCGCCCTCTACGCCGCGCGCCTGAACTTCTAGCCGGGATTTTTCGCCGCTCGACGGGTGGAATCTCGGCGCCGGCGGGCGGGCGAGGTCGGGTGAACTCGGGGAACATGGCGTAACTGCCCTCCCGCCACCGCGGACTTCGCTTTTTGGGATCGGAGCAATAGGTCCGAATGGCCCTATTAATTAAGTACCTTTTTACCTCTTCTGCGGGCACCTAGGTACGGTATAATTGGCGGCGTGAACCTACCTCCCTTTGGACAGGTCAACCAGAACTCACCGGCGCGCGGTCGTCGCCGCCTGCAGAGGACAAGCGAGTCGCACGCGTTCACGCTCGTCGAGATCCTGATGGCCTCCGTCGTCATGGCGATCGTGATCGGCGGCCTGCTCACGATGATCCTGCAGTCCCGCCGGATGACGGAAGGGAGCATCCTGCAGAACGCCACCGTCAACATCGTCCAGGGCTACCTGGAACAGATGAAGAACATGGACTACGATGCGCTCAGCGTGTCCCCGGCGTCTGGGACCGCAACCATCCCGACCCAGATCGACGAAAGCACGGCCGACCCCCTGACGCTCTCGAACGGTTCCCCTCCGACCTCGCTCCCGCCGGTCGGATCCTCCCCCACCGGCGCGGTCGACAACGTCAAGACCATCGCGATCAAGTGGCCGGCGAGCAACCCCGCCGACACCCTGATCCTCAATATCTGGGTCTGGGTCGAGGACCTCACCGGAAGCGCGACCAATGTCGCGCAGGCGAAGGCCATCACGATGGTCTACACCTATGCCATCCGCGACGGTGGGCGGTTGCGCGGCTCCCGGGGCTCCATTCGCAGCATCCGCAGCGTGGTCCCCACCTTTTGACGAAGCAGCGCCCCATCGCCTCCCGGCCACGGATGAACACGAACGGACCCAGACGGGGCGGCCTTCATCCGTGGTTCCCTGACGCGGGGAATCGAACGAATTCACGATGACTTTCAGGTTTCAAGGACTCCAGCGAATCGCTTCCACCATGACCTCCCTTCCTCGCCGCCGCACCGCCGCCTTCACACTGGTCGAGTTGCTCGTCGCCTTCACCATCTTCGGAATGGTCTCCGCCGGGGTGGTCGGAGCCTTCATCCAGATGCTCAGCATCTACCACTATGATACAGGGAAACTGTTGGTAAACAAAGACCTTAGAAAGTTCACCGGCGAGATGACCGAAAACGCCACCTATGCGAACTTCTTCCGCATCTACCCCACGTACTCAAACCTGACCCGTACGGACAACACCCTCGTTAACCCCGCCGATCCCGACCAGGGCTACACCAACGCCATCGTCGATACCTCCCTTACCGATGGTGCTTCCGGGGATTGCCTGGTCCTCGTGTACAAAGACTCGGCTGATGACCGCAAGATCGCGCGGATTATCATCTACTTCCGCACCCCCGGGACGTCACTTCCCACGCCGTCTGCCGGCGCCCGCACTTTTAATCGAGGCGCCGTACGCAAGGTAGACCTTGCCATCACACCGAGTTCGTCGCTTCCCGTCCATCAACTCATCCCGACGATTTCGAATCCCACCCAATACCCGGTCGTGCTTGAGTCGGTCGGAGTGCTTTCACCGATCTTGGTACAAGTTCCGGGAAGCAGCCCCCCTGCGTTTCAGCCGTGGGGGCTTTTTTATAACTTCTACAACCGCAGTATCATCCTGAAGGGGGAACTCATCCACACCGGAAGCCAGATCAACGTGAAGAACGCGACTGCCACCAATACCTATAACTTCACGGTCTCCCCTCGAGGCTAAGTCATGAAAAGCCTGTATCCCCACCGCTCCCAGCGGGGCAGCGCCCTTGGCGCCGTGCTGATGATGTCTCTGGCCCTCCTGCTCCTGATTGCGAGCGTGATGTCCTATTCCCTCAACGAGCGCCGCCTGAATTATCGCCAAGGCATGCGCATCGAAGCGCGAAACGCTGCCGAGGCGGTCTCGGAGTACGGCCTCGCGCAAGTTCGGAAGTTGATGAACGAGCGTTCCGACTTCACGTCGACGCGTTTCACCACGGGGAGCGACTCGACTGCCATCGCCGACGTCCCGAGCAGCTTTTGGAGCGGGAGCAACGTTGTCACCAGCGGATCATCGGCGCCGGAACTCATTATCGGGCTGATCTCGCCCGTCACCAACTCCAACACCAATTCCCTGTATTACTTCGACCCCGAAGATCCGAACAACGCCAACGAACCGCTGAAGGGTCGCTATGCCTTCCGCTTCGACGTGAAGGTGCTGTCGAAGGCCACCGTCAACCCGCCTTCCAGTGCCGCCGGCGGTTCCCATACGGCTTACATGACGCAGACCCTGTCTGCACGCGCTTCTCCTCTCTTCTCCCATGCCATCTTCTACAACATGGACCTCGAGCTATGGCCCGGGCCGAGCATGAACATCCTCGGCGGCGTGCACACCAACGGGAACATGTACGTCAAGAAGCAGAGCAGCACCGGATTGGCCCTGAACTTCGTGGGTCCGGTCACCATCGCCGGAAGGCTGATCGCGGGCGTGAAGTGCAACATCATGAATTACAACGGCACGTCCGACAACCTCTCGAGCTATACGGACAACATCTACTTTCGTACGGGTGCCGGCGGCTTGGTGGGCCTCTACGGACCCGCTCCCGGCACCACCAGCCCCTCCCTCTGGCGCGACCACCGCTGGGGCGGTGCCTCCGAGACCGCCTCGAGTGTCACCACCTTCCGGATCTGGAGTTCCCAAGTCACCGGCGGCAACCTGCAGACTGCCGCCCACGGCGTCCAAGTGGCCAACCCCCCCGGAATCAGCGCTTACGTGGAGGACCCCACGCCGGGCAACGGAGTCGACAATTCGGTGAATGACGCGCGCAAGATGATCGAGCCCCCCCTGCTCAGCAGCGATTCCGGCTATAGCGCTGAGGCCGAGGAACAGAAATACTCCACCCGTTGCGGCGTCTACATCGTCGTCAACCCCAGCACGACCACCCGCAACGGCCGCAAGCCCAACGGGGCGGTGGTCTCCGTACCGGCCCAGAGCTACCGGGCATTTACGAGGAACGGGGTCGAAATTGTCCTTCCCGGACAACCCACTTACGGCGACAACAACGCCACAGCGAATACCGGCACGAACTCCCCCGCCAACGCCGCCGCGGCCGGCATCAGCCCGCTGATTACCATCCGGCCCAACGAAATGTACGACATGCGCCGCGCCACCTTCAACTGGGGCACCGGCGGAACCGGAGCAGCTCGGTCCGGCAGCAATCCGTACACTCCGAAGAACCTCGACATGATCGATGTGGACATGCGCACGTTAAAACTTGCGGTAGACTACAGCATCAACGGCCTGAGCAGCGCCGATGTCTACCGCACTGCGACCCCTGCCGACGGTACCGGCACCACCGCGGCCGCCTGGACAAAGTTCATCTACAATCCCAACGCCACCACCGAGACGGTCGCCATCACGGCTGCCGCCGAGCTGGCCGGCATCTCCACGTCGCAATGGAACGGGGCCATCTACATCCACTCCATCGATGCCGAAAGCCGCAAGGACTCCGGCGTCCGGCTCGTGAACGGGCGCGGTCGGGTCGCGAGCAAGTCGGACGGCTCCGGGCTCACGATCGCCACCAACGACGCGATCTACATCCTCGGACACTACAACGCCGACGGCACCATCGACACCACCGCGGCGAGCACCACCAACTCCGGCCGGTATCCGGAATCCTCCACCGAGACACCCTGTTCCCTCGCGGGCGACGCGCTCACGATTCTATCCACCCCCCTTTACACCAACAGCGGATCCGCGATCGGTCAGTCGGCCGGATGGAACGATGCCTGGAGCCAGCATCGCAATCGCACCAGCAATTACACGACCGCCTGGGCCACCACGGCCCTGTCGAACTCCAACTACTACGACGGCGTCAGCACGAACACCGCCGGATGGCGCGTGCCCTACTCCAACTCGTCCGGCACCCTCGGCACCACCAGCACCACCAAGCGAGGTGGCAACCACACCGAGATTTCCTCCGCCTTCCTCACCGGCATCGTTCCGTCGAACAAGGACGGCAACGGCCAGAACAGCGGCGGCGCCAACAACTATCCCCGGTTCAACGAGGACTTCAGCGCCACCGGCTCGCAGACCACGGTCGCGATCCGGGGATCGATTGTCGCCATGTTCGAGAGCCGCGTCGCCACCGAGCCCTGGCTCTGGCGCACCTTCAACGCGCCCGCCCGTGTCTGGGGATTTCACGAGCTCTTCAACCAGGGTCGCTTTCCGCCGCTGACCCCGCGGGTCATGTCCTACCGCCGCGTCGACTTCAACGACATCACCGCCTCGCAATACGCGACGCTGAAGTCCTCGTGGGGCCTGTAGGGCGGCCACCCGCGTCAGCGGGGCGGGCCACCGCGCGCGGAGTGCCCTCAACTCGCCCCGGGAAACAAAGTCAGCTTTGGGGCCGGTAAGCCGGATTCTGTTCCGCGCCTCAGCGGCGCGGGGATCGTCATTTCTCTCGGTTCCGCCCTGAGGCGGATCCGCCCGCCACCGCCCCCGGAGGGGCGGCGGCAGATGCGGCATACCCGTGGCTATTGGACGGGCCGCCCAGCCACCTATTTTGCCTTGCACCGGAAGGGGTTTTTCGTGCCGCCGCCGTCGCCGGCGGCGCGGTGGGCTCTTACCCCACCTTTTCACCCTCACTTCACGCGTGAGAAGTGAAAGCGAGGGTGCAAGTGGGAAGGTCACCCTTCTCACCCTTCCCCATCACCTTCACTCAAACTCGGAAGCAGTTTGTTTTCTGTGACACTGTCCGTCGACGCGCCTTGAAGCGCGCCGCCCGCGCTTGCCCGAAAGCTCGCGCGGCATCCTGCCCTGCGGTGTCCGGACTTTCCTCTCCGAACTCATCGGGCGCGGCATTACCCGCACCTTGGGATCAAAGAACTCGGAGCGACGACCTGGCCCCAAAGCTGAGCTGGAGAACCTTGGGAGTTCCCCTGGGCTCCGCAAGCCCGCCGTTGAAGCGCCAGGAAGACGGGCATACCTCCCGCGGTAGTTCCCGCCCCTCCCTGCCCCGGGCCCGGAAGGGCCGCCGGCAACTTGAGCTAGGCGTCCCAGTAGACGATCCGGCCGCACTGGTCGCAGGTCGGCAGCTGCGCGAGCGGGTCGACCTGTTTCCCACGCGCCGCCGACTCCACTTCGCTCGAAACCTTCAGGTGGCACCCGCCACACTTTCCGGCGTGGATCGGCACCACCGCAGGAAGGTGGCGCGTCGCAATCCGGTCGTACACGCGCAACCGGAAGGGCTCCACCGCCGCCCGGGCCGCCGCCACTTCCGCCCGCACTCCTTCCAACTCCGCACCGAGGCCCTTCTCGCGCTCCCGCAGGGTGGCAATCCGGGCCTCGTGTCCGGCGATGTGGGCCTTCAGTTCCGCCTCGGCGGCCGCGAACCGCTTCCGGGCCTCGTCGATCGCGTACATCACCTCGAGTTCCTTGCCTTCCAGCTCCGAAATCTGCGCCTGGGTTGCCTCGATCTGGTGCCCCATCGCCTGATACTCGTCGTTTTTCCGGATGGATAGCTGCTGGGTGCGGTATTGCGCGACCTTGCCTTCCGCCGACCCAATCTCCGTCTCGAGCAGCTTCTTCTTCGACTCCAGCTCCCTCAGGTCGGTCCGGGCGGCTTCAATCGCGGCCTTCTCCGAGGCAATCCTGCCCTCGACCTGCGCCACCTCCACCGGCACGGACTTCAGCTGCCCTTCCAGTGCCACGCGCTTGAGATCGCGATCTTGCAGGATGAGCAGGGTTTGGAGGGCCGGGTTAAGCATGGCGGCGCCACTCTGCCGCCGGCCCCACCCCCGTCAAATGAAAGCGAGGGAAGGCACCTCCCGACCCGGCCGTTTTCCGCCTTTCCGCGCCCGCCACCGGGCCCCGCTCCCCCCGCTACCCCGCTGTCCCCCTACCCCCCGGAAACCGCAAGCCTTTTATCGCAAAAAGAACCGGGGTTTTGAGGCGCTTTTTTGTCAAAAAAACCCTCGCCAGTCCCGCGGTTTTGCGGGAAATTTTTCCTTTCATTTTCACCCTCCGCAACCGCGCTTTTTCTCCTTCATGTCCGCGTCTTCCGAGTCCGAGAAACCCACCCCGAATCCCACCGGCGCCGACTCCTACGATGCGTCGAAGCTCGGCAAGCTCGAAGGCCTCGAAGCCGTCCGCAAGAAGCCCGGCATGTACATCGGCGGCACCGATGAACGCGCCCTGCACCACTGCGTGTCGGAGGTCCTCGATAACTCGGTCGACGAACATCTCGCCGGTCACTGCACGCGCATCGAGGTCGCCATCCACGTCGACGGCTCCATCAGCATCCGCGACAACGGCCGCGGCATTCCTGTCGACATCCACCCGCAGTACAAGATCCCCGGCGTCGAGATGGTGCTCACCACCCTCCACTCCGGCGGCAAGTACGGCCAGGGCGGCTACAAGTTCTCCGGCGGCACCCATGGCGTCGGCGCCAAGTGCGTCAACGCCGTCTCCGAGTGGTTCGAAGTCGAGGTCTCCCGCGGCGGCCACGTCCACCACATGAAGTTCGAGCGCGGCAAGACCGTGAAAAGGCTCGAGGTCATCGGCAAGGCCCGCGGCACCGGCACGCTCATCACGTTCAAACCCGACCCCGAGATCTTCAAGGAGACGACAATTTTCCAGGCCGACCGCATCAGCCAGCGCCTCCGGGAACTCGCCTTCCTCAATTCCGGGCTCGAGATCGTCTTTACCGACGAACGGCCCGCGGCCCCCAAGCCCGAGCGCTACTTCTACAAGGATGGCGTCGAGGAGTTCGTGAAGCAGCTCAACCAGGGCAAGAACCCGCTGCATCCCCGGCCCGTCAGCATCGCCAAGCAGACCACCGTCCGCACCGACGACAAGGAGGCGGAAATCCACGTCGAGGTCGTCCTCCAGTACAACGACACCTACAACGACCAGGTCCTCTGCTACACCAACACCATCCACAACCCTGACGGCGGCTCCCACTTGTCCGGCTTCCGCAGCGCCCTCACCCGCGCGATCAACCAGTATTCGAAGTCCAACAACCTGCTCAAGGACAAGGATCCCCAGATCACCGGCGACGACGTGCGCGAGGGGCTCGCCGCCGTCATCTCAATCAAGCACAGCGACCCGAAGTTCGAGTCGCAGACCAAGGTCAAGCTGCTCTCCCCCGAGGTCGAGAGCATCGTCGGCTCCGTGTCCTACGAGGGGTTGATGATGTACTTCGAGACCAACCCCTCCGTGGGCAAGCGCATCGTCGACAAGTCGCTCAACGCCGCCCGCGCCCGCGAGGCCGCCCGCAAGGCCCGCGAGACCGTCCGGAAGGGCGCCCTCTCCGGCGGCGGCCTCCCGGGCAAGCTCGCCGACTGCTCCGAGCGCGATCCGGCGCTCTGCGAAATCTACATCGTCGAGGGCGACTCCGCCGGCGGATCCGCCAAGCAGGGCCGCGACCGCCGCTTCCAGGCCATCCTCCCGCTGCGCGGCAAGGTCATCAACGTCGAGAAGGCCCGCCTCGACAAGGTGCTCTCCAACGAGGAAATCCGCACCCTCATCACCGCCTTCGGCACCGGCATCGGCGAGGGTGACGAAGCCGTCGGCGGCTTCAACGCCGACAAGGCCCGCTACCACAAGATCATCATCATGACCGACGCGGATGTCGACGGCTCGCACATCCGCACCCTGCTCCTGACCTTCCTCTACCGGCAGATGAAGGGGCTGATCGAGCGCGGCTACGTCTACATCGCCCAGCCGCCGCTCTACAAAATCAAGCGCAAGAAGCGCGAGCAGTACATCGACAACGACGAGCAGCTCAACCGCATCCTGCTCGAGCTGGGCTCCGAGGACGTCGTGCTCACCCGCCTGAAGGATCAGCACGTCTTCGCCGCAGCCCAGATCGACCGGATTGTCGAGAACCTCGCGGCCCTTGAGAAGCTGGGCGCGGGTGTCACCCGCTACGGCGCCGCGCTCACCGAGTACCTCGATCGGCACGATCCGGTCACGCACGCGCTGCCGCGCTACGTCGCCCGCATCCGGGAGGGCAACAAGGAGAGTCATGAGTTTCTCGCCGACGAGCACGCCCGCGCCCGGTTTCTCGAGGACCACGACCTCAATGCCGACCTCAGCGAGGCCGGCGAAGGCTCCGGCCCCAACGGTTCCGGGGCCCCCTTCCCGCCCGACAAGAAACCCGCCGTCCCCGCCCGCCGGATCACCATCCACGAGATCTACGAGAGCACCGAGATGGCCAAGCTGCTCAAGGCGATCGCCGCCGCCGGCCTCGAGATCAACCGCTTCGGCGCCACGGAGGAGGCGCGCTTTGTCCTCACCGAGAATACGGGGCAGAAGAGTGAAAGCCGGACCGAACTCCACGGCCCGCTCGAGATCGTCGCCCAAATCCGGGCCCTCGGCCGCAAGGGCCTGACGATCCAGCGCTATAAGGGCCTCGGCGAAATGAACCCGAAGCAGCTCTTCGAAACCACGATGGACCCGGAGAAACGCCGTCTCCTCAAGGTGAACATCGCCGACGCCGCCAAGGCCGACGCCCTGTTCACCCTCCTGATGGGTGACGAGGTCCCGCCCCGCCGCCAGTTCATCGAGGACAACGCCCTCAACGTGCAGTATCTCGATGTGTGAGGCCGGAAGGGAGTGAGGGAAAACGGGAATGAGGGATTAAGGGCCACGCGTTCGGCCCGCCCCCTCTCTCCCCCACTTCCTCAGTCCCTCACTCCCTCAGTCCCTCACTCCCTTTCCCTCTCCCTTTCCCTCTCCCGTGTACACGGCCTCCGAAAAACTCTCCTCGGCCAACATCACCGACATCATGCAGACGGCCTACATCGATTATTCGATGTCGGTCATCATCTCGCGCGCCCTGCCCGACGCCCGCGACGGCCTCAAGCCGGTGCAGCGCCGCGTGCTCTACGCGATGCTGCGCGAGGGTCTGCTCCACAACCGGCCGTTCGACAAATGCGCCGGCGTGGTCGGCGAGGTGCTCAAGAACTACCACCCCCACGGCGACTCTTCCGTCTACGACACCCTCGTCCGCCTCGCCCAGCCGTGGGTGATGCGCTATCCGCTGATCGACCCGCAGGGCAACTTCGGCTCCGTCGACGGCGACCCGCCCGCCGCGTACCGCTACACCGAGTGCCGCCTGAATGAGGTCGCCGAGGATCTCCTCAAGGACATCGAGGAGGACACGGTCGACTTCGCCCCCAACTACAAGGAGTCGACCACCGAGCCGACCGTCCTGCCCTCCGCCCTGCCGAACCTGCTGATGAACGGGTCCACCGGCATCGCCGTCGGCATGACGACCAACATCCCGCCGCACAACCTCGACGAGATCATCGACGCCACCTGCGCCATCATCGACCGCCCGTCCATCTCCGTCGACGAGCTCTGCACGATCATCCAGGGTCCCGATTTTCCCACCGGCGGCATCATTTCGGGCCGCGAGGGCATCCTCAGCTACCTGAAGACCGGCAAGGGCGTCGTCCGCACCCGCGGCAAGGCGCACACCGAGGAAGTCAAGGGCGGGATGGAGCAGATCGTCATCACCGAGATCCCGTACAACGTTAACCGGAACACGCTCGTCACCCGCATCGCCGAGCTCGTCTCCGAGAAGGAGATCGACGGCATCCGCGACCTGCGCGACGAGTCCGACGAAAACACCCGCATTGTCATCGAGCTGAAGCGCGGCGAGCAGGCCAAGGTCGTCATCAACCAACTGTTCCAGAAGACCGCCCTCGAATCCTCCTTCGGCGTCATCCTGCTGGCCCTCGACCGGAAGCGGCCGAAGCAGATGAACATCAAGGAGCTCATCGAGTGCTACATCGAGCACCGCCGCGATGTCATCACCCGGCGCACGCGCCACCGCCTGAACGAGGCCCTCGACCGCGCCCACATCCTCGAGGGCTACATCATCGCCCTCGACAACCTCGACGACTTCGTCCGCATCATCCGCGCCTCCCAGAACCGCGAGGAGGCCAAGGTGCGCCTGATGGCCAAGTACCCGCTCTCCGAGCGGCAGACCGACGCCATCCTCGAGTTGCGGCTCTACCAGCTCACCGGCCTCGAGCGCAGCAAGATCGAGGCGGAGTACCTCGAGCTCATGAAGCTCATTGAGGAGCTGCGCGGCATCCTCGAGTCGGAGGCCAAGCTCCTGGCCCTGATCAAGAAGGAACTCCTCGAGATGAAGGCGAAGTAT
Source organism: Verrucomicrobiota bacterium (assembly GCA_016222805.1). Taxonomy (GTDB): domain Bacteria; phylum Verrucomicrobiota; class Verrucomicrobiia; order Opitutales; family Opitutaceae; genus ER46. Next base: position 175,128 of record JACRQG010000008.1, read on the forward strand.
ACCTCGCCCCGCCGCACGCTCATCGAGGCTGCCGCCGGCGAGTTCCGGATGGAGGACGTCGTGCCCAATGAGGGCTGCGTCATCACCGTCTCCCACCTCGGCTTCATCAAGCGCACGCCCGTGGCGGACTACCGTTCGCAGAAACGCGGCGGCAAGGGCGTGATCGGCGCCGAGACCTACGAGGAGGACTTCGTCGAGCACCTCTTCACCGCCTCCACCCACGACTACATTCTCTTCTTCACCAACACCGGCCAGTGCCACGCGAAGAAGTGCTACGACGTCCCCGAGGGCACGCGCGCCTCGAAGGGCAAGTCGGTGTCGTCCTTCCTCCGCCTCTCCGAGGGGGAGAAGATCGCCTCCATGCTCTGCGTGAAGGACTTCGCCGAGGACCGGTACCTCGTCATGGCGACCAAGTCCGGCATCATCAAGAAGAGCTCCCTCGCCGACTACGCCAACGCCACGCGGGAAGGCGGCCTCATCGGCATCAACCTCGGCGAGGGCGACAAGGTGATCGGCACCGTCCTCACCACGGGCAGCGACGAACTCATCCTCGTCTCCAACCAGGGTCTCGCCGTCCGGTTCCGCGAACGCGATCCCGAGACCAGCGAGGAACTGTTCCGCGCCACGGGCCGCGCCACCGGCGGTGTCACCGGCATGCGCTTCAAGCTGGAGAGCGACTGCCTGCAGGCGATCGAGGTGGTGGATCACGACGCCAAGTTCCTCGTCGCCAGCGAGGCCGGCCAGGGCGTGCGCACCCGTTTCGAAGACTACCGCCTGATCAATCGCGGCGGCAGCGGCGTCTGGGCGATCGATCTTCCCGAGGACGGCTCAATTCGCCTCGCCGGCGCCCTGCGCGTGCACGACGAGGACGAGATCATGCTGCTCACCGCCAAGGGCCAGAGCATCCGCTGCCCGGTGAAGGACATCCGCGAGACCAACCGCGGGGCCAAGGGCGTGCGCCTCGTCACCCTCGAGCCGGGCGACAAGCTCCTCAGCATCGCCCGCATCGTCGAGACCGACGAACAGCAGATCGCCGGCGAGACTCCCGCGCCGGGCGCGTAGTCTTCCCCTGTGGGCGGGACGACCCCGTCCCGCACCTCCGGCCGACCGCCGCACCCACGGGCGCGCCGGTCGTCTGACCAGCCGACGACGACGCGTTTGAGTCGCACCTCACCTCGCGCGAGCATGTCCCCATGCCCGAACTCCCGCTTTCCGTGCGCCTCTGCCTCGCCTGCGGCCTGCTCGCGCCGGCACCCGCGCTCGCGGATCCGCGCCGGCTCGTGGTCTCCGACTTCGGCGCCGTCGGTGACGCGAAGACCCTGAACACCGCCGCGATCCAGCGGGCGATCGACACCGCCTCCGCAGATGGCGGCGGGCTGGTCGAGATTCCCCGCGGCACCTTCCTCAGCGGCTCGATCTTCCTCAAGCGCGGCGTCGAACTGCATCTCGCCGAGGGCGCCACCCTGCTCGGCTCCACCGACATCAACGACTATCCGAAACGCCTCACTCGCATCGAAGGCCACTTCGAACCGTGGCGCCTGGCCCTCGTCAACGCCCAAGAACTCGACGGCGTGCGCCTCACCGGTCGCGGCACGATCAACGGCAACGGCCTCCCGTTCTGGCAGGCCTTCTGGCAACGCCGGAAGGAGAATCCCAAGTGCACCAACCTCGAGGTCGAACGCCCGCGCCTGCTCTTCCTCGACCGCTGCACCCAGGTGCACGTCGAGGGCCTCTCCCTTGAGGACTCCGGCTTCTGGAACCTCCACCTCTACCGCTGCCGCGAGGTCCGGATCGAGGGCCTCCGCATCACGATTCCCACCTCGCACCGGACCGGGGTCCGCGGCCCCAGCACCGACGGCATCGACATCGACAGCTCGCAGCAGGTCACGATTCGCCGCTGCTTCATCTCCACCCACGACGACAACATCGCCCTCAAGGGCAGCAAGGGTCCCCGCGCCGACCAGGATCAGGACAGCCCGCCGGTTGAGAACATCCTCATCGAGGACGTCGAGTGCGGCGACGGCAATGGCCTGATCACCTGCGGCAGCGAGGCCACCCTCATCAGGAAGGTGACCGCCCGCCGGTGCACCATGAGCGGTGGCGCGACGCTCCTCACCCTGAAGCTCCGCCCCGACACGCCCCAGCACTACGAGGACATCACCCTTGAGGAGATCACGCTCCAGGGGACGGGACGCCTGCTCAACGTCGCTCCCTGGACCCAGTTCTTCGATCTGCAGGGCCAGCCGCCCCCCAGCCGCCGGGTGAACCGCATCACCCTGCGTAACCTCCGCGGCACCTACGGTGCCTTCGGCACCCTGCGCGGCAACCCCGGCGACGTCCTCGCCGACTTCACCCTGGAGAATGTCGACGTCACGCTCGACACCGCCAACGGCCGCGATCGCCTCAACCTCGGCCGCGTGGAGAATCTCGCCGCGCGCGACGTGCGCATCAACGGCCAGCCTTGGACGCCGTCGAGCCCACCTTGAGGGGCGCGGCGTTGTCATGGCGGTCGGTGTTGAGGTAGCCGCGCGTGGGCGGCACTTCAGACCGGAGAGCCGGCCAAGCCATCGCGGGCGACCCACTTCTGCCCCAGCCTGCAACCGCTCGCCAAGTAGCCCGGTCGGCCCCGCTCCCTCACCAGACCGGACGCGCCACGACGCAAAACATCGCTTCCTCCCGCGCTACCAGCGAGGTCCCGGCACCGGAGTCAGCCAACGTCGTGTGCTCTCGCGCCAACTCCGCTTCCTTGCCATCACCAAACAGACCCCATTCGCTCCGCCGGTCCTCATCGCCGCGCCTTCCGCCGCGGGGCTGGTGAGCTTTCGGCCCCGCGATCTTCAGGATTCCTCGCCGCTCTCATGAACACCGCACACCTGGCCCGACTCGCCGACTTCTACCGTCGCACGCTCCTGGACGATGTCGTGCCGTTCTGGCTGAAGCACGGCATCGACCGGGTCCATGGTGGAATCATGACCTGCCTGGACCGCGACGGGACGGTCATCGACACCGACAAGTCCGTCTGGTTTCAGGGCCGCGCCGCGTGGATGTTTGCCACCCTCTGCAACACGGTGGAGCGGCGGCCCGAGTGGCTCGAGGCGGCCCGCAGCTGCATCGAGTTCTCGCGGCGGTGCTGCTTCGCCCCCGACGGCAAAATGTACTTCTCCGTGACGCGCGAGGGCCAGCCGCTGCGGATGCGCCGGTACGTCTACAGCGAGAGCTTCGCCGCGATCGCGGGCGCGGCGTATGCCAAGGCCGCCGGAGACGAACAAGCGGCCGGGGAGGCCGTCCGGGCCTACGCCACCTACCTCCGGTACTCGTTTACGCCCGGAGTGATGGCGCCCAAGTTCGAGCCGACCCGCCCGCAACAGGGCATCGGGCCGCACATGATCAACCTCGTCACGGCGCAGGAACTGCGCGCGCACCTTGGCGACCTCCGCGTTTCGGACCGCACCTTGACCGAGTGGATTGACTTCAGCATCGCCGCGATCGAGCGCCACTTCATGAAGCCTGAGCACGAGGCGCTGATGGAGACGGTCGGTCCGGAGGGTGAGATCATCGACCATCACGATGGCCGCACCCTCAACCCCGGGCACGCGATCGAGTGCGCCTGGTTCTTCCTGCACGAAGGAAAACTCCGCGCCGAGGCGCGTCTCGTCCGGGTCGGCTGCACCATCCTCGATTGGATGTGGCGTCGCGGTTGGGACCCCGAGCATGGCGGACTTTTCTATTTCCGCGATCTGCGCGGCCTGCCGGTGCAGGAATACTGGCACGACATGAAGTTCTGGTGGCCGCACAACGAGGCGGTGATCGCAACGCTGCTGGCGTTCCAGCAGACCGGCGACCCCCGCTACGCCGATTGGCACCGCGCGGTGCACGACTGGAGCTTCCGGCATTTCGCCGATCCGGAATGGGGGGAATGGTACGGTTATCTCCACCGCGACGGCAGCGTGGCTTCGCGGGCCAAGGGCACCCTGTTCAAAGGGCCGTTCCACCTGCCGCGCATGCTCTGGTACGGCGAACGGCTCTGCCGGGAAATGCAGCAGGCGGGGCTCCCCGGCCAAGGCACCGCATAAAAACTCGCCTCCTCACCCTGGTGCCGCGCCGGGCCCTCGGCCGGGCGTTTGCCGCAACCTCCATCACAATGGACGGCGCCGCTCTGTTCGCCGCGGCACTTGCGGACGCCGCACCGAATCCGCCGTGCCCGGCCCACCGTTCGCGTGGTCAGCGATGGCGCGATGCCCGACGACGGCGCAGACCAGACAGTGCCGCGCAGGCGCTCGCGAGTGCCAGCAGCGCCACGGTGCAGCCGGTGTCGGGAACGGTGGCGGAGGGTTGCTGGATTCTCGCGATGAAGCCGCGGCCAACGTTGGCCCCGCTGGCGGTGCGATAGAGCCCGGTGCCCACGATCCAGCCCGAATCGCTGATGTCCGCCGCCGTGGTCAATTGGGAGAATCCGACCGAGGTCCCATCGCTCATGAGCGAGGCAAATGCGTCCTGCAGGTTGTACATGGTGCCGCCCGAGTAGAGAAACGCCCGTTGCTGGTTGCTCGCGGTCACCGAAATCCCGACCACCTGCCCCAGGTCGTTGATCCCGTTGCCAGTACTGGTCGCTCCTCCGAGGGTGCCGAGATCCACCAAGCCGCTTCCCGAGTACAAGAACGCATGCGTCTGGCCGGAGATAGCGGTGGCGGCGGTGCCGGTGACCTGTCCAAGGTCGTTGATGGCCCGGCCGGAACTCGTGGTGCCACCAAATGTGCCCAAGTCCACCAGGCCGCTCCCCGAATAAAGAAACGCATGGCTCGGACCAGAGGTGGCGAGATTCGAATCTCCCGTCACCTGGCCGGAATTATTGATCGCCCGGCCCGAACTGGTATTTCCTCCCAGCGTGCCGAGCGTGGTCGTCACACCGGTGCTTGAGCGGACGAAGGCGCGATTGGCACTCGTCGGCGAAGAGACGAAACGCGCCCCTGTGATTGCGCCCGAATCGTTGATGCCAAAGGCCTGACTCGTGTTGGATCCAGCGGTATGGATATCCTGCAGCGGACCGCCACTGTACAGGAACGCATGCTGCGTCGCCGCGACATTGGTCGCGCTCAACCCCGCAATCTGCCCGCTCGCATTGATGCTCTGGGCCGAGCTTTGCGTGCCGCTCGAGAGCGTCCCCAGATCGGTCGTCACGCCCCCGGAATACAGGATCGCGTGTTGCACGCTGCTGGGAAACGTGGCGAGACCCGCGACCTGGCCGGATTCGTTGACCGACAGCGCCGAGGTGGTCAGGAAACCGGCTGGGCCCTCGAGGACGGTCAGGCTGAGCGGCGTGATCTGGCCGATCAGGGAGGAGGCGGACGCGAGGAGGACCGCGCTGGTCGCGGCAACGTTGATACGGCGTGAGCCGGTGCGGATTGGGTTCTTGAGCATCATGGACGGAAAAGAAGCGACCCAGCCACGGACCCGGTCGTCGAGGGTATCGGTGGGGTTGGTCCGTGCGCATACGGATTGCCCCCTCGCGCACACCGTAGCACCGAGCCACCCCAGACCGCCGCGCCATCCGCCCAACTGCAAATGCCCGGAGATAGAATCTCGCGGAGGTCGGGGCAGGATCGGGGGTTAGACAAGTTACCTTCCGGCAGCACCTAGACTGCCAACCCCTTCCGCATCCCGTGTGCTAATCACCCAAGTCACTGAATGTTATGAAGGTCGCAGCGGTTTCCGATGACGTGATTTTCTTTCAGAAGTCATCCTATCACCCGATTTCGTAAGGATTTCCGACAAATTGCTGCGCCTAATCACGGGGACGACCCCAGGGGGCAGCCCGTCGAAAGCTGTGTCCCTGGCGCAAGGACTTCAGGATCAGGCGGCAGGGGCCCCTTGTCCGGCGTGCGGCGGGCGGATTAGATCCGAACCTCTTTGGGCAGGGGCAACCGGTGCCATTCCGAGTTGGCCCGCCAAGGTGCGAAGGAAGACCCGCCTACTCTGCGGGCCTGGCAGCTTCGCGTGCGGTCGGCAAAGCAGAGGAGAGATTCGGGCCAAGAGACGAGGGCCCAGTTTGGGAATCCGGTCCCCGTGGGACCCACAGTACCCCCTCCCGCTCCGATTCCGCTTCCCCCGCCCAGCGGGCTCCCCCCTTTCACCTCCCCGCCAACACCACCACGCCGCGGAGGGCCCCGATCTCCAACACGGTCGGGAGGGTAAAACCGGTGATGTTGCCCGTGCTCGGATCCCAGATCTTTACCTGGGAGGCGCTGGGTGCGGTCAACTCGGCCTTGAGCGGTTGTTCGGTCCGGTTGACGAGAAGATACATCGGTTGGCCTTCGCGCTGAAAGCGGGCGACCGCCAGACGCCCGGGCCCCGGTTGGAAGCGCAGATTGAACTGCGCGTCGTAGGGGTTGGTGATCCGCGTGGCGAGATCGGCAGGGCGGACGATCTTCGCCTCCTGGAGCGCGGCCGCGACGAGGGCGTCTTCCCGCGCATAGGTTCCCACCTGCGGCTTGGTGTCCACCCACAACACGGTGCCGCCGCCGGCCTCGAAGGCCTGGATTTTTTCTAGGACGGGCCACGGCACAAAATCCACCTGGGGCAGGATCAAATAACGGAACGAGCCATAGCCGATTTTCATCCTGCCTTGGTCGACCGCGGATTGGGCCACCGCATCGGGGTGCACAATCGTGCACTCCAAATCGGCATTCCCCAGCGCCTGCTCGGTGGCGTTCCACGCGCCTTGCCGCTTTCGGTAGCCCGCCAGGCTGGTGTTATGAAACTGGCGGGACGGGCGGAAATCGGCCTGGAACATCGCGATCGGGTAGTAAAGCGCGACCGAGGTGACCGGGCGGGCGCCGCGCAGCAGCAGGCAGAGACGCCCCACGTAGTCGTTCAAGGCGCGGTAGTCTTCCACCGAATACCCGGTGGCGCGGCCGTCGGGTCTGGCCTGCAGCGCCACATAGGTGCTGAAATCGCTGATCCCGTAAAGGCAGGCCATGTTCACGGAGTTGAAGAGCAAGGGCATCGCCGGCGAAAGCCGATTGAGCCCGCCTCCCGTGATGATGGGATCCAGCAGGCACATCGTTCGGTCCCGCTCCTTCCAGGTCGCGATCGAACTGGTATAGCGGGCGAACTGGTAGTTGAACGACGCGATCCGGTCGGGGTTGGGAATGCCCGTATCCATCGCCGGCACGTCGAACTCGGAGGCAAACTTCATGTAGTCCCCGTAAGCGGCCACGTGCATGGCGAGGTGTTCATCGAGGAGCAGATGTCCACTCGAGCTAATCCCGCGGGCTTGGCACCAGTCGCGAATCTGGCGCGCAAAACTCACGGCCAGCAACTCCGCCACGGTTTGCTGGAAGTGCATCCGCACCCGTCGGGCCGCAAGATCGTCGCCCTCGTACAGGGCGCCGAGCAGCGGAGTCAGGTCGTACCCGTGCATCTCCCGGAACTTTCCGGGCAGGCGATCATTCCACGGCTGGCAGGCAAACGGGGCTTCGGGCTGAGCCCAGTGCAGCTGCATCAGATGGGGTTCGTTGGTATAGAAGCCCTCCACCTTGGCCGAAAGATCTGCGATGTGCGCCGCGATCGGCGCGTGCATGTGGGCGAGGAAACGGGCGACGGCCTCCGGGTTGAGCAGATCGGGGTAACGACCCGTATGCTTGAACTGCGGCATCGTGGACTGCGCCTGCACGTCCCGGTTGCGAATGACCGTCACAAAGGCGCAAAGCCGCCACGGTCCGGGCAAGCCGATCGCCGAGACTCGCCGTGCCTCGACGGGCACAACTTGCCCACGAACGAACTGAGGTTTGCCGGCGTCCAGCGGATAGAGGACGGCACTGACGATCCGCTCGGCCCCGTCGGGAAGCTCGATGGCGGCGGGCTGGGCCCCCGCGCCCTCCAACGATACGTGGGCGAGCCCGCGCACTTCGTAGGCGGGGTTATCTGCCACCACCTTGCCGCCAGCCATGCCGCTCGGGTAGCCGAAGTCATCCGCCAGCCAAACCCGCATCCCCTTTTTCCTGGCGGCTTCGACCAGGGGGCCAATCTGCTCCGGCCCGCCATGATGAGCCTGGTAGAGGTTTTGGTAAAAGAAGGCCAGAAATCCGCCGCTGCCGTAGCGGGAATTTCTTTCGAGGCCCTGGTCGCTCAGCTGATACTGCATGAGCCGATAATCATTGGGTGGATCGCGGAATTGGGCCGCGAACACCTCCCCCCATTCCATGGCCGGGGCAACGGGCGGAGCGTCGGCGGCAAGGGCGGTTGTTCGCACCAGAAGGACGATGACCGCCATCGCCCAGGCTCGAAGGGGTTTCCTCACGGCGCGCCTCCTCAATAATTCAGCGTGGCGCTCAGGCCCCAGCTGCGGGGTTGCTGGAACCGGTAGATATGGAAACCAGAGTCGTCGCCGTCGAGGAAGAGGCGCTGGTCGTTCTCCAGGAGGTTGTTCACGTTGAGCTGCACCTGCACGGTGCGTTGCTGGCCCAGTCGAAACGTGCGGCTGGCCACGACATTCACGAGTGTGTAGCCGGGCGCGAAAATCGGCGCGCCGTTGCGCAACGTGCTGTAACCGGCGACGGATTGGCCGCGGGAATTGGCGCCGCCGCCGATCATCAGGCCGCGCAGCCAGTTCGGTCCGGCAGCGAAGGTGTAGGTGCTGAAGACGTTCGCGGCGTGTTTGATGTTCTGCAGGGGCACGGTGCCTTCCGATTGGCGGATGGCGGCGTAGGTCGAATCGACGGCGGCCAGGGCATCGCGGACGGTGAGGTTGCTTCCCCCGATCCCGATGTTTGTCACCAGCGGTCGACTGAGGTTCTGCGTCCACAGGGCCCGGTTGGCCTCGATGTAGGCGCCGGTCCGCAGGAAGGTGTCGGTTTGGTTGATGTTCGTCTGGCTGTAGTTGGCCGACAGCCGCCACTGCCGGGTTGGATTGGCGATCAACTCCACTTCCCAGCCCTTGCCGGCGTTGGACACGGTATCGTTGGACTGCTGGTTGATGACGCTCTCCGGCCGGCCCAGCGCATCCCAGATTCCGTTCATGTAGTTCCGCAAGGGGAGGTTGTTGGCGATGTTGAGCACCTGGTTCTCGCGGGTGGTTTCGTAGTGCATCACCGTGAGGTTGACCTTGCCGTCCCAGAGCGTGAGCCGGATTCCGGTGTCTTCGCCTTTGCCGTCCACCGCCCCGATGGGTTGGCCGTACACATCGAGCGCCGTCTGGGGCACGAAATTATTGGCCCGGTTGTAGATTAGCGAGAGCCAGCGGAAGGCGTGAAACACTCCGCCAGCGGTCTGCGTGGTGCCGGCGGCAACGAGGCTCGGCGTGGGCAGCAGGCTCCGCCGCAGGAACTCGCCCGTGACCGGGGCGCGCAGAATCACCGTGCCGGGCCCGTAGGTCTCCAACTCATCGCGGCGCAGGCCGGCGGTGACATACACGCGGTCCTGCCACCAGGAACTCTGCGACGCCACCATCCGCGTGTCGGTCCGGCTGGACGCCGGGACATGGGCATTACTGGTGCGTCGGTAGCCGGAGGTGACGCCGTTGAGGTTGTTGATCGGGAAAAGCGCCGGATCGTGCTGCCCGTGCCAGCGGGAGTCGGGATTCGTGAAGTCGAGGTAGGTGCGCCGGAGGATGACGTTGTTGGCATGGGTGACATCCAGCGGGTAAGTCGCCGTGCCGGGCGGCGTGACGTTCACCTCCGTAAGCGTGTCCGTAAACGAAGTGCCCTCGCTGCGGCTGGCGAGCCCGGCCAGGCGATGCGACCCGAGCCAGGCCGAGTATTTCCTGAGATCCAGTTCAGAGGCCACGGTCGCGCGGTAGTTGTCGACGGTGGCGTCCCGCCAGGCGATGGCGTTGCTGCTCTCGACAAAAAACCGGCCGACGTTCGGGTTGGGCCGGCCGGAGTTGGGCGCGAGCTGGCCGTTGGGCAGCGGCCAGCTGGGCAACAGGGCGTTGGGGTCGCCCTGGAGATTGGCCACATTGAAAATCAGCGGTTGGATATAGGTCCGGTGCTCGACCTGGCGATTATACGCCAGCTCCGCCGTGAGCTTCCCCCAGCGCTGCTCCAGAAACGCCGAATAGTTGTGGTAGGGATAATTCACCCAGGAGCCGGGCCCGAAGACGTTGCTGGCGCGGGGCAGCACCGACTCGTCGGTGAACGAGCGCCGGATGAGGGAGTTCGACCCGACGGGGAGCGCGAGGGTCGTCTGCTGGACGGTGCGCCACACCGTCGGCCCGGTGATGCCGTAGGGATCGTAGCTCAGCGTGTTCGGAGCGGACGCCTGCGTGCCGCCAACGACGGTGGTGTTGTTCGGCGAAATGGGTTTACCCGCGGCCAGCCAGGCCGAGACCTTGTCGCCGGTGCGAAACGGATTCGCGAGCACCTGATAGCCCTTGCCGAATTCCGCGTCGACGCGCACCTCGGTGTGGCGGAAGGGGCGATAGGTGGCGGCAAAGGCCCCGGCGGTCCGGTTCTGGTTCTCAAAGTCGCGCCACGATCGTTTCTGCTGTCGCACCCCGTTGATGCGGACGGCCACCTTGTCGCTGACCTGCTGGCCGACATCCACGGTGGCCCGGAAGTCGTCCCAGCTGCCGACCCGCAGCCCCAGTTCGCGGATCGCCTTGCCGAAGCGAGCCCGCTTGGTGGTGGTGTTCAAGACGCCGCCCGGACTGCCCGTGCCGAAGAGGATGGAGTTGGGGCCGCGGGAGAAATCGAGCCGCTCGGTGTTGTAGATGTCGGCGCCGCCGGCTCCCAGCGGGAAGAAGTTGCGCGTGAGCGTCGCGCCGATGAAGCCGCGCAGCTGTACGTTGACGTTGGCGTTCCGGGGACCCAGCCCGGTCAAGACGGTGAATTCTTCGCCGCCGTTGAGCGAGTAGGCGACAGCGTCGTTCAGGCTGTTCGCCCCGATGTCGCGCAAGAAATCCTTGGTGAAAACAGAAATGGCAGCCGCCGTATTGCGCAGCTCGGTGTTCATGCGGCTGCCCGCCAGCGTGCTGGCCGCAGCGTAGCCCTTGTCCGCGGCCGCCGAGACTTCAAAGGGTGACAGCGAGACGATCTCACCCGGTGTCGTGGAGTTGGACGGATCCTCGGCGCGGGTAGGCTTGGGCGCGCCGGAGGTCTGCGCCTCGGCCGCAGTCGAGGTGAGGAGCCAGGCGGCGAGGACGGCGAGCAACGAACGGTGGGAGTTCATGGGGCTGCAGTTGCAGACGTGAGTTGAATCAGGGCTTCGCCGCAGGCGATTTCGCGTGAGAGTCGCCAAAGACCTCGCGCACCGCCTCGAGGTACTTCATGCCGTGCACGGTGTCGGGTTCCAGGTAGCTGCCTTCGGTCCATTCGTTCCAGCAGTTGATGTTCAGGATGCGCGGCCCGCCCGGCTGCGCCAGCAGGCGGTCCTTTGTCCGTTGCAGCGCCGTGCGGAACCGCTCCGGGGTGTTGCCGGAAATCGTGTTCATGAACGGATAGCCGGAGTGGTCGAAGACGTCGCGCTGATCGCAGCGGGGGCTGGAGTCCCAGCCCATGGTGACGTTGGGATAGTACGGCGCGGCGAAGATCGTGTCGGCGCGGTCCCAGTACTTGAAGTAAGCGTCGCGCACGAAATCGTAGTCCGTCTCCTGCTTGGGCAGCCCGACGTGGTGGATCCACACGTAGGAAGTGACCGAGTCGAAACCGAGATCGCGCACGAGCTTTGCGACGTCGGTCGGCACCTTCTCGCCCGGCAGGATCGGCTGTCCCCACGCCACGGCGTTGAGGTGCAAGCCGGGCAGGCCAGCCGCGCGGGCCTTGGCCCGAAACGCTTCGAGGGCGGCGCGCGTGGCGGCCGTGGAGCCAAAACTCGCCACCAACTTGGTCAGATCGTAGAAGGAGAAATACGGCCGGCCGTCGATGCGCCAGTAGGACGGATGCGAGAAGTAATCCCGGAGGAGGAGCGTACCGATCTTCTCGAAGGTGGCTGGGGTCACCATGCCAGGATAGAGGACGGTCTTGGGGGCGCCCTTCTTGTAGGGATGGAGTTCGATCCAGTCGTGGTTGGCCCACATGAAGCTGAACTTGAGCCGGGCATTGTTCCGCGCCCCGAGGAACCCGCGGTCGATCGGGCGATCGAGGAAGGGTCCGTCGTCGTAGTAGTACCAGTCGAAGATGAAGGCATCGATGCCGTGGTCGGCCGCCGCGGCGATCTTCTGCTCCATGGCCTTCGGATCCGATTCGTCGGTGTAACCCCAGAGCGGCACCTTGGGTTGAGCGTGGCCGGGAAAACGCGGCTTGGCGGCCTTGACCAGCTCCCACTCGGCCCAGCCGGGGCCCTTGTTTCGCTCGTTGCGCGGATCGCCGGGATGGTAGTTGCCGAAGTAGTAACAGGCGACCGTGAGGGAGGGCTCCCGCCGGGGGATCTCCGCGGCGCGGACGTCCGCGAAGCGGGCGCCGAACAGAAGGCAGACGAGAAGTGCAAACCGGATCAGGCGGGGGATCATGCGAGGCAGGGGAGCGGCTGAATCCTAGCACAACTTCCGCAAAGGCGGTTAGCCCTCCACTGCACAATTGCTAGCACACCTTAGCACAGCGGGAGAATCCCTCGCCGCACTCACGGCCAGGGGCCGGCGGTCGCCTCGGGGCTTGCCTCTCCTGGCGGTCGACCCCACTTCAGCGTCCATGTTGAAGTTGCCGGACAGCCACCTGAAGTGGAGCGTCTGCTTCCCGCAATCCAGCGAGATTGCGGCGATTGTGGTGGAGGACCACCCCGACTATCCGCGGCACGACCACCAGTTCGTCGAACTCGTGTTTGTCGTTGGCGGCACCTGCCTGCAGGAAACCGCGCTCGGCCGCAGCCGGCTCATGCGCGGTTCGGTGTGCCTGTTCCGTCCCGGGGCCTGGCATACCTACCGTGAGACCGACGATCTGAAGCTCTACAATTGTTGTTTTGATCCGGGCATCCTCGGCCGGGAACTGGCCTGGATGATCGACGACCCCGCCCTGGGACGGTTGCTGTGGAGCCTCCCCTTGTCCGCCGGTCAACAGGGCACGTGCTCCCTGCACCTGCCCGACCGCGATCTGAAAAGCTGCGAGCGGCTGCTCCGGGAACTCTGCACCTTGAGCGTCCGGGGTCGATCGCAACACCGGGTGGATCTCCTGGGGCGGTTGATGCTCCTGCTGGGGATTGTGGCCCGGCATCTTCCGCGCACCACTGCGCCCATGGCCGGCAGGGCCAACCCTGCCATCTCGACAGCGTTGAAACTCATCGACGACAACCCCACGCAGGAGTGGACCCTGGAAAATCTCGCCGCGCGCGCGCACGTGCCGCCCAACTACCTCGTGCGGTTGTTCAAGAAAGTCGCCGGTCTGCCTCCGATGGCCTATCAACGCCGGCGCCGGTTGGAGCTGGCGACCCGCCTGCTGCTCCAGTCCGACCTGCCGGTGAGCGAGGTGGGCGCCCGGGTAGGCTGGTCGGACGCAAACTACTTCACCCGCCGGTTTCGCTCGCAGTTCGGTGCGACTCCGACCGCCTATCGCGCGCGCCATGCGCGCCTTCCCATGGCGGCGGGAAAGGGAAACGCGACCCAACACTCTCCGGCAGCGTGATCGGCGCGTCGGGCGACCTGACCGGGTCAGGTCGCGATGTTCAACCGAGGTGGGCGGTCTGTCTTCGTTTGGGAGCAAGGGGGCCAAGCCGAGGTGCCACGCCCAGGCGCCAGACCTCGAAGCGAGACGCCGCTTCCTTTGCGAGGCCGGTTGCTTCGCGCGCTCCCGGTAGTGCGGCCCAGGGCACTCGACCACGAGAACAGGCCCGTGGCCGCCGCGGCGACCTGGGTCGCGGCAAGATCAGCCTGCAATCTTCGAACCCCCTGAAGCGTCATGGCTGCCATGTTCCGCTCGGCACTCGTCCTCGCGGCGGTCGCCACCGGCGCCTGGGCCGCCCCGGCACCGACCTACTGCAATCCCCTGAACCTCGACTACGGGTCTGGCTTGCGCAGCCCGCGGCACAGCGCCGACCCGGTGATCGTGAGGTTCCAGGAACGCTACTACCTGTTCGCAACCGAGGATGTGCCCGGGTACCGCGTGTCCGAAGACCTGGTGCACTGGCGGCGCGTCGAGTTTCCGCGCGACCTGTGGTCCCTGACGTCCGACCGCGGGGGCGGCCTGTATTGCGCCCCGGCAGTCGCCGCCGATGCGGGTCACCTCTACTTCATCCGCATGGAGCGGAGGACGGCGGTGAAAGCCGTGCCGGTGCTGCGCAGCGCCGACCCGGCGGCGGGCCGTTGGGAGAAATGCGGCGAGCTGCGGCCGACCAAGGATCCCGCCCTGTTCTTCGACGACGGGAGAGCCTGGCTCTATCACGGGCTCGCCCAGCCCACCCGGGTCTTCGAGATCGACCGGAAGACCTGGACCGAGATTCCCGGCAGCGAGCGCCAGCTGCGAGCGGAGATCAACGACGTGACCGCGTTCGTCGGTGGCTACGAACGCGGGCGCCGCGAACTCCTGGACGAGACCGACACCGCGGCGTGGCTCGGGAGGTTTGGGATCCTGCCCTGCCAGGAGGCGGCCTGGATGACCAAACACCGCGGACGCTATTACCTCCAGTACGCGACCCCGGGCACGGTCAGCGCGTGGTACTGCGACACGGTCATGGAGGGCGACTCGCCCATCGGGCCGTTCCGGCACGTCGACTATGCGCCCGTGTCGTTGAAGGTCGGAGGCTTCATGGGCAGTGCCGGACACAGCAGCGTGTTTTCCGATGCGTCCGATCGCCTCTGGCGCGCGACGACGATGTGGATCGGAGTGCACGATCTCTTCGAGCGCCGGCTCGGGCTGTTTCCCGTCGGCTTTGACCCGACGGGCCGGATGTTCACCGACACCGCGCTGGGGGACTACCCTCGACGGGCCAGCGACGGCAGGCTCGCCGGGTGGTGGGTGCAGTCGTTTGGGCGACCCTGCGCGGCGTCGTCCTCCCTCGCGGACCACCCGCCGACGCTGGCGGCGGACGAGAACTGCCGCACCTGGTGGTCGGCCCGGACCGGAAACGCTGGCGAGTGGTTCGAGATCGACCTGGAGCGCCCGCGGCGGGTGCAGGCGATCCAGGTGAATTTCGCCGACCAGGATCTCGCCGCGAAAGTCCTTGCGCCGGGCGAAGCCGGCTACCGCTACCGCCTGCTGGGTTCAAATGACGGCCGGCAATGGCGGGTGCTGGCGGATCGCTCGGCCGCTCCCGGCACCGGGCCGCACGACTACGTTGAACTCGCCGGGGCCGGGATGTGGCGCCGGCTGCGGGTGGAAAACATCTTCACCCCGGGCCAGGGCAAGTTCGCGCTCAGCGACCTGCGGGTCTTCGGTCATGGGGGCGGCGACGCGCCGCCGCCGCCGCGGCTCGTCGAGGTCCGACGCCACACGGATGACGATCGCAACGCGACCCTCTCCTGGACGCCCGCGGCGGGTGCCGACGGCTACCTGATTCGGTTTGGCGTGGCGCCGGACGCGCTGCACCTGGCGATCCAGGTCCAGGGCGGCGCCAAGGGCTCGCTCACCACGCATGCCCTCACCCGCGGCGTGAGCTACGCCTGGCGGGTGGATGCGTTCAACGCCAACGGCCTCACCGTCGGACGCGTGTGGGGGAAATGACCACCCCGGGGGCGGCGATTGGGCGTCGCCCAAAGTGGCGACATGACAAGGGCCGCCCCGGCTGCGAGGATGGCGGCCATGGCGACTGCGACGATCCTCGATGACAACCCCCGGACCAGCCGCCGGCTGGCGGGCGGGGCGTCGTCCGACACGGGGCAACTGAACGCGAAGGGCGAATCGACCGTCACCGTGATCGAAACTCCGCGCGCCTCGCTCGGCCAGGCTGAGCCTCGCTTTCTGACCCGTATGATTTCGCCCCCTTTCCCTCCCCGCCGCTTCCGGAACGCCGCGATGATCACGCTGCTGGCCGCCCTGTGGCTCGCTTCGGCAGCCCTGGGGGGCGTGGAAATCCGCGTCGCGGATCATGGCGCGGCGGGCGATGGAAGGACCGACGACGGCCCGGCGATCCAGCGGGCGCTCGACGCCGCCATCGCCGCCGGTCGTGGCGCGCGGGTGACCTTCGAACCCGGCCGGACCTACCGGCTCGCGGCGCAAGGCGACCGTCTGACCGTGCTGGCGATCGGCCGCGCCCGCGGGCTCACCGTCGAGGGCCGGGGCGCGACCCTCGTCGCGCATCCGTCCAATCGCATCGTCACCCTGTTCGACTCGGAGGATGTCACGCTGCGCGATCTCACGCTCGACTACCATCCCCTGCCCTTCACCCAGGCGCGGCTGACCGCGATCGTGGCCGCGGAGCAGGCGATCCGGTTCCGGGTGGAACCGGCCTACGCCGACCCGGCGATCGGCGACGAGGCGATCTACCGCGACTTCAAGAGTTCCGATGCGGTGTTCATCGCGGGCAAGACCCGCCAGTTCACCCATGGCTGGGCGCGCCTGCGCGAGGTGCGCGCCCGCGGAGACGGCACCTTCGAGTCGCGCTTCCACCAGCGGGACTTCGAACGCCGCCTCGAAGGAGCCCAGGTGGGTGATTTCATCGCCATCAAGCTGCCCTTCCCCGAGGCGCGGCCGCTGCGCGATGAGAACGGACGCTACCTGAGTTCGTCCTCGTCCAACGTCTACGTCGCCTACTCCCGCGGCGTCCGGATGGAGCGCATCGTGTCCCACGCGGCCCCGACGATGACCTTTGTCGCCTCGGCCTCCGAGGGCGTTGTGCTCGACGGCTGCCGGGTCATTCGCAAGCCCGGCACCAATCGTCTCATCGCCGGCAACAGCGACGGGGCGCATTTCAAAAGCCTCACGGTGCTGCCCGAAGTGCGCGACTGCATCTTCGAGGCGCTGATGGACGATTCCATCAACATCAAGATCTCGTCGGAAGTGGTCGAAGCGGTGCAGGGTCCGCGCGTTCGCCTGCGCCACGGCGATATCGCCCACGACGGCGCGGTCATTGAGCCCGGACAGTCCCTCTTGTTTCTCGGCGCGGGTGGCCGGCGTCACCTGGGTTTCCAGCGGGTCGCGGCGGTGGAGCGGCTGGGCTACCGCGAGTTGTGGGTCACACTGGATACCCCCGTGGAAGGACTGGCGCGGGGAGACCTCGCGTTTCTCCGGCCGGTCAACGAGGCCCGCGTGAGCGGCTGCCAGTTCCGCAGCCAGTTGAAGACGGCGGTGCTCGTCTACCCGCCGGCGGTGATCTCGGACTGTGTCTTCGCCGACGTCGCCTACGGTATCCACTCGCCCTTCCCGGGAAAGATCGAGGGTCCGCCGCCCTCCCGCCTGCGGGTCGCCCGCTGTGAGTTCCTGCGCCCCAGCGTGGCGGCGATCGCCTTGCACCTGCCCGCGGTGGAGGCCGGCGAACCCGGGCGCCAGGCGCTCCTGCTCGAGGAAAGCCGGATCGTGCTGGGCCAGCGCCGGGGTCTCGCCCTGAGCGCCTATCACCAGAGCGGAATCCTGCTCCGCAGCGTGGGGATCACCGCGGAGGACGGACGGCCGCGCAGCGACTTGTTGCGCCTGCGCGCCTGCGCCGATTTCCGCGACGAACCCTGAACGCCGGTCACCGGGATCGCGGAGCGACTTTCAACGCAGGGCGCACGCACCTGCCGCGGTGCCACTACCGCGGCAAGGCAAAGGCCACGTACGCATCGCCCGGGCCCGAGGCGCCGCCGACGCGGCCGCCACCGGTTGCGGTGATCACCACATACTGCCGCCCGGCGACTTCGTACACCGCAGGCGCGGCCGTGCCGGCAAACGGCAGCTTGGCCGACCAGAGCTCCGCCCCGGTATCCGCGTCAAAGGCCCGGATCTTCTCATCCTCGGTCCCGGCCACAAAGACGAGCCCTCCGGCGGTCACCGTGGCGCCGCCCAGGTTCTGCGAGCCCGTCTTTGGCACCCCTTGCGCGGTGAGCTTCTCCAGCTCACCCAGCGGCACCCGCCACAACACGCGGCCGGTGCTGAGGTCGTAGCAGTTGAGCAGCCCCCACGGCGGCTTGATGCCGGGATACCCCTCGTGATCGACGAGGAACTGAAAGCCATCGAAGGCATACTGCGGCCGGCCCGCCACGGCTTCCTCACCCCGCGGGGCCCGCGAGGGCGGCTGGTGGCGCCGGAAGAGATAGTCGAGGAGATCCTTCTTCTCCGCGTCGGTCAGCACGAGGTTCGGTGGCATCGCCCCCTTGCCGGTGCGAAGCTGTTCCAACACCTGCTCGTCGGTCATGCGCCGCTGCAGGCCCCACAACGGCGGCGCGATGCCGAGGCCGCCGCGATTGGGTCCGTGGCAGGGAGCGCAGTGCACCTGGTAGTGCTTCTCCCCGGCCGAGGGCGGATGCCGCGGATCGCGTTCGCGATCGTCGGCGGAAAAGACGGTGATCTTCGAGACCCAGCGGTTGGACGTCACGTAGAGGCGGCCGGTCGGCACGTCCACCGCCGCTCCGGACCACTCCGCCCCGCCGCGCGAGCCGATGTAGAGGTTGGGCTTCCCCTCGGTGAAAGGGGAGAAGAAGCCGTAGGTCGACTTCTCCACGATGCGCTTCACCCACTCGCGCGCCTCCGGCGTTCGGTCCGTGATCAGGTCGGGATGAAACTCGCTCCGCGAAATCGGCTCCGGCAATTCCGGATCGGGCTGGTAAGGAGAGGTCCGCTCTCCCGGCAGCGTCGAGGCCGGAGCCCGGCGCAGGCGCCACGGGAAGATGGGCTGGCCGCTCACGCGATCCAGCAGGAGCAGGTGACCCGCCTTCGAGACCCCCGTCACCGCGTCAACCTTCCGCCCCTCGCGCGTGATGGTCACAAGGTTGGGCGGCGCACACACGTCGAGATCCCAGATGTCGTGCCGCACGTCCTGGAAGTGCCAGAGCCGCCGGCCCGTGCGCACGTCGAGGGCGACCACGCAGTTGCCGAAGAGATTGTCCCCCCAGCGCCCCACGCCGACCATGTCGGGCCGCGGCGCACCAAAGGCCACGAACGCGATCCCGCGGTGATCATCAAGGGAGAGCCCGCTCCAGCCATTGGCACCTTGTTGCGGACCATCCCAGGTTTCCGCCCCAAATTCGCCGTCGCGCGGCACCGAGCGGAAGCGCCAGAGCATCCGTCCCGTGCGCACGTCGTAGCCGTACGCGTCGCCCAGCAGGCCGCAGGTGACAAAGACATGCTGGTACACCACTCCGCTCGCCGTGGCTCCGGTCGGAATCGCGGTGCGCCCACTCTCGCCGAAGCCCGGGATCGGCGCGCCGGTCTTCGGGTCCACCGCATGGATCCAGTCGCCGGCGCCAAACAGCAGGCGCGGGGCATTCTCCCGATCCCCGGGCCAGTAAACCAGCCCGCGTCGTGCCGGGGTGTCCTGCAGCCGCGCGGCTTTGACCGGCGGCGACTGCCACCGCCAGCGCTCGACCCCGGTCGCGGCGTCCAGCGCCACCAGGGCCCGGCCGGGGGTCGGAGCATACAACACGTCGTCCACGATGATCGGCGTGCACTGGAGGTTGGCCGCGCCATCGCCGGAGCGAAAGGTCCAGGCCACCGCCAGATTCCGGACATTGTCCCGGTTGATCTGCGTCAGGGCGGAATAACGGCGGGCGCCATTGTCGCCCTGGGAGCGCGGCCAGCCGCGAAACTGGCCAAGATCCACCGGCGCCGCCGGCGCCAGCTCCGCCGCCCTGGCCGCGGGAATGTACCTGAACTCCGGGAGCGCGGCGCGGGCCGCGGCATCCTCGACCGCCGCCGGGGCGGCGAGGATCCGGCCGCACACGACAGCCAGCAGGAGCGATCGAATCGAGACGGGCGACATCGGGGTGGTGGGCGCGCCCGAAGGGAAACCACGTCCCGCGCGACGTCGAGCCCTACCTCGCCGGCCCTTTTTCGCATTGCCCCGCCCCCGCCCCGCCCAGCGAATCTCCGCTCCGATGTTCCCGCGCGCGCGCACGCTCCTTGGCATCTTCGCCCTGTTGGCCGCGACGCTGCTCGTCTACTGGCCGACGCTGCAGGCCGGCTTCATCTGGAACGACGCCGACTACGTCACCGCCCCGGAACTGCGCACCGCGCACGGCCTCGCCCGCATCTGGTTCGAAATCGGCGCCACCGAGCAATACTACCCGCTCCTGCACTCGGCGTTCTGGCTCGAGCACAAGCTCTGGGGCGACACTCCGGCGGGTTACCATCTCCTCAACGTGCTGCTGCACGCCGGTTCCGCCTGCCTGCTCGCCGCCTGCCTGGGCCGCCTGGCGTTTCCCGGCGCCTGGCTCGCCGCGTTTCTCTTCGCCCTGCATCCAATCGGCGTCGAATCGGTGGCCTGGATCTCCGAGCAGAAGAACACGCTGTCGCTCTTCTTCTACCTCGCCGCCGCCCTCGCCTATCTCGCCTTCGACGCCTCCCGCCAGCCCCGCACCTACGCCCTGGCGTCGGCCGCCTTCCTGGCCGCCCTCTTGAGCAAGACCACGACCGCCACGCTGCCGCCCGCGCTCCTGGTGATCTTCTGGTGGCGCCGCGGCCGGCTCGACTGGCGACGCGATGTCTGGCCGTTGCTCCCGTGGTTCGCGGCAGCCGCGGCCATGGGCCTGCTCTCCGCCTGGGTGGAACGGCGGGTCATCGGCGCCGACGGCGCGGAGTTTGCCCTGTCATTCCCCCAACGCGCGGTCCTCGCCGGCCGCATTGTCTGGTTTTACCTCGGCAAGCTCTTCTGGCCGGGGGAACTGGTCTTCATCTATCCGCGCTGGCAGATCGACGCCGGGCAGGTCTGGCAGTGGGGATTCTCCACCGGCGTGCTCGTCACCCTGGCGGCCCTCTGGCGCTGGCGCCACCAGGACCGCGCCCCCCTCGCCGCCGCCCTCTTTTTCGGTGGCTCGCTCTTTCCAGTCCTGGGTTTCTTCAACGTCTACGGCTTTCTTTTCTCCTACGTCGCCGACCACTGGCAGTACCTCCCGAGCCTCGGGATCATCGTCCTGGCCGCCGGCGCCCTCACCCGGCTCCTTGCCGGCCGGCCGCCCCTCCTCAAACTCGGCCTGCCCGTGGCCCTGGTCACCGCCCTCGCCGCCGTCAGCCACCCCCTGACGCGCACGTACCGCGACATGGAGACCTTTTATCGCGCGACGCTCGCCCGGAATCCCGACGCGTGGATGGCCCACAACAACCTCGGCAACGTCCTGCGCGAATCCGGCCGCTTCGCCGAGGCCGTGCCACACTTCGAGGCCGCCATGCGCCTGCGGCCCGACATGCCCAAGGCTCCCTATAATCTCGCCAACTGCCTCCGTGATCTGAAGCGACCGGCGGAGGCCATCGCCCTCTATCAGCAGGCCATCCGCAACGACCCAGGCCACGCCGACGCCCACAACAACCTCGGCCGTTCCCTCCGTGAACTTGGCCGCGCCTCCGAGGCCCTGGCTCCGGGACTCGAGGCCGTGCGGCTCGACCCCGCCTCCGAGGACGCCCGCAACAACCTCGGCATGACCCTCCGCGAACTCGGCCGCCTGCCCGAAGCCACCTCGCAGTTTGAACAGGGCCTGCGCCTGCACCCCGACTCTGTCCCCCTCCGCCTCAACCTCTCGCTCACCCTGTCGCTCCTCGGTCGCGAGGTCGAGGCCGACGCCCACTACCGGGAAGCCCGGCGGCGGAACCCCAATCTGCCGGATCTCGCGCGGTAGGCCGCGCCCCGGAACCTCCGGCGCGCTCCGCCGATCGGAGGTAGCCGGGCTCGGTGAGCCCGGCGAAACAGGATCGCCCTCCCCCGCACCCTTTGCCCGGAGCGCCCAACCCCGGTTGCCATCGAATTGTCGCGAAAAGCCGCCAAATAGCTCGATATCGGGCAATTCCACAAGCCTCGCACCGGCGTGCCCTGCCGCAGTCCGGCCTTTCTCTTCAAGATCCGCAGCAAGACCGACAAGAACCGATGAGCGGGGGGCCGCGGGATTCGGGCAAACTAGCCGCTCACCAACCTGACAACCGTCTGCCTGCGCCGCTCCGGGTCGTCCGTTTCCCCGGTCGCCTCGCCGGCCCGGCAGCACCCCCTGCAATCATGAACCCTTGTTGCCCGCGTCCGTCGTTCCTCTCCCGCTCCTCGCCCTTCCTTTGGCTCGCCGGCTGGCTGATCCTCGCTGCCGAACTGATCGCGCAGGTCGCCACCGGCACCATCCAGGGTCGCGTCTTCAATCCCGCCTCCGGCGAATACGTGCGCAACGCCGAGGTGCGCCTCGATGGCACCAACCGGGTCACCTACACCGAGAATGACGGCTCGTTTCAGTTCAACGCCGTCCCGGCCGGTGCGGCCGCCATCACCATCACCTACACCGGCTACACCACGGTGAAGGAGTCCTTCACCGTCGCCGCGGGCCAGGCTGCCGTCCGCGAAATCAACCTCGTCAGCTCCGACGCCACTCCCCGCGGCCGCAGCGAGGTCGTCCGCCTCGAGGCGTTTACCGTCTCCTCCGAACGCGAGGGCAACGCCAAGGCCATCATGGAGCAGCGCCGCAGCATGGACATCACCACCTCGGTCTCGTCCGACATCTTCGGCGACGTCACCGATGGCAATGTCGGCGAGTTCCTGAAGTACCTGCCCGGGGTCGATCTCGACTATGTCGAGTCCGAGGCCCGCGGCCCGCGCCTGGGCGGCATGGAGGCCCAGTACGTCGGCGTCTCGTTTGACGGCATCCGCACCGCCAGCGCCGATGCCAACCGCGGCGGCGGCGACGCCTCGCGCGCCACCAGCTTCGAGGGCTTCTCCATCACCTCGATCGAGTCGATCGAGATCAACCGCACCCGCAGCGCCGATGCCGATGCCGACTCCCCCGCCGGCAACATCAACATGAAGACGCGGCGCGCCTTCGACCGGAAGGGCCGCCGCTTCGGGTACAACTTCGGCGTCAACTTCAACACCGAGGAGTTCCACCTGCAGCGCACCTGGGGGCCCGGCGAGCGCCAGAACTACAAGGCCAAGCCCAACCTTCAGCTCGAGTACTCGGAGTCGTTCATGAACCAGCGCCTCGGCATCCTCCTCTCCGCCAGCCGCGCCAATTCCTACACCGAGCAGTATAACTTCGCCTTCAGTCACAATCGCAGCCCGACCACCGCCGACCCGCGGCCGCAGGTCATCCGCCAGATCGATTTCAAGGACGGCCCCAAGTTCATCCTCAAGGACGCCCTCATGCTCACCGCCGATTTCAAGGCGTCCCGGCAGCTGATCCTCTCCTTCAACGCGATCTACACCTACACTGAAGGCGATTTCTGGAACCGGAACTTCACCTTCGTCGCGGCCAACGACAACTCCAACGTGAACAATGGCCGGTCCCGCGTCGGCGGTGACGGGCTCACCACGCTCATCACCCAGCGCGCCACGTCCAACACCGTGCCCGCTCTCAACAACGGCGGCGGCACCTCCACCAAGCTGACGTACACGCGCACCTTCGCCCCCAAGTTTGAGTACCGGCTGGACTCCTGGACCTTCGAGGGCCTCGCCTCGAATTCCCGCTCGGTCAACAACTACGAGGCGCTCGAGCGCGGCTTCTCCGAGTCCGAGTCGACCAACGTCCCCAGCGACTGGGTCGCCACCCGCCCTCATCGCGAATCGTGGGAATGGACCGTCCGCCAGGTCTCCGGCCCGGACTGGTACAACCTCGCCAACTGGTCCGGCGGCACCCGCGTCGAAAACTCCGGCCGCATCTGGACCACCGACATCTGGACCGGCTCGCTGAGCGCGCGCTGGGTCGCGCCGTTTCTCCGGATCATCTCGCCCGTCCTGAAGATCGGCGCCAAGTGGAACGAGGAGAGTCGCGACCACAACAATATCGATTCCTGGAGCATCTGGCGCTACGTCGGCCCCGGCGGCGACACCCTCACCGGCTACAACGCCACCACCCAGGTGCCGTCCTTCACCACCAACGGCAACTGGAACAACCTCGGGTTCATCGCCCCGCACGGCTTCGACACCGGCCAGACCAACGGCCTCACCGTCTTCAATCTCGCCGGCATCGCCGGCATGCCGCCCCGGGCCGACCGCAACAAGATCGCCGCCCTCTTCAATTCCCGGCCCGATCTCTTCGTCCACGCCGGTACCGCCGACAACTACTACAACGCCTTTGTCACCAACAAACGCGACTTCCGCCAGACCGTCACCGCCGGCTATGCCCAGGCCGATGTGAAGATCGCCCAGCTCCTGCTCCGGGGCGGCGTTCGTTGGGAACGCACTGAAAACGCCGTCACCGAGTGGGATCCCCGCCTGCGCGACGAGATCGTCGCCGCCGGTTACCCGGTCAACACCTCCGGCCGCGCCACCAGTGTCGCCGGCCTGCAGTACCAGTACCAGAGCCAGCCACGCGTCACGCGGCACTCCCAGTACGACAACTTCTTCCCGTCCGTCAGTGGCAAATACTACATCCTGCGCAACCTTGAGTTCCAGGGCGGTTTCAGCAAGGCCATCGGCCGTCCGCCGATCGACAACCTCACCGGCCTGTGGAACATCGTCGAGGACGCGGCCGGGGTGACCCAGCGGGTCGACGCCCCCAATCCGGCCCTGCTCCCGGAGCACATCAAGAAATACGACGCCCGCCTCGCCTACTACACCACCGGGCGATCGCCCGGGCAGTTCTCGGTGTCGGTCTCGCAATTCGACGTCACCAACCTGCGCGAAACCTACGATTACACCGCTGAGGAGTTCGGCATCACCGATCCCGAATACATCGACTACATCTTCCGCTCCACCCGCAACAGCGCGCAACGCCGACGCAACCGCAACCTGGAGTTTTCCTACCAGCAGACCCTGGGCTTCCTGCCCGAGGCCTTCCGCGGCACGAGCTTCAATGTGGCCTACACCCGCTCGTACGCCAGTGCGCGGCGCAACGGCATGGCGCCACACCGCCTGACCTCGCGCCTCGGTTATGCCTACCGCCGCTTCAACGGTTCCCTGGGCATGGTGTGGATCGATGATCGCCCCGACGGCAACTACGGCTTCTACCGCCCCGAGCAGACGCAGTTCGACCTTTCGCTCAACTGGCGCGTCAATGCGCGCCTGTCCCTGTATGTGCAGGGCCGCAACATCACCAACCAGGGGGTGAAGTGGATGGTCTCGCCGCCCGGCGTCATCGAAGGGCAGGAAGCCTCGCTCCGCCAGTACCAGGAGTACGGCTCCAACTGGGTCTTCGGCGTCAAGGGCCAGTTCTGAGCCGGGCCCGGCGGCGGGGCGCCCGCGCTCCGCCCTCAACCGCCCCCGCTCCGCCAGGGCGCGCGGCGGGGTCGCCGCACCCACCACGTGGGCGCAACGCGCCCATGCGGCCCTTGAACTGAATCGGGGCTGACGCTCAGACCTCGGCTGGCCACGTCCGGCCCCGACGGCGCCAGTGGCCCTGGAAGGTGGTGGCATGGCGATCGAGCACCACTTGGATCACCATCGCGTCATCCACCAGGCCGACCTCCGGCACCGAATCCGGGATGCGATCGAAGCCCTTGAGAAAGTACAAGAGGGCAAAGGCCGCCTCCCGGTGCGCGACCGCCGCCGGTCCGGTGCCCACCGGCGCCTCGTCGAAATACTGCGCCAGCAATTCGAGCCGCCGGCGCAGCCGCGACCCCGTCTCCAGCCCCGCCAGCTTCGCCTGCAGCGGCCCGCGCAGCGAACGGATCCCCGCCACCGCCACCGGCGTCACCAGTTCGCCGCCGCGTTCGACATACTCCGCCGTGCCCACGATGGCGTCGTCCACCGCCATGGCCAGGTGCCGGTCGAGTTCCGCCGGGATCCGCGCGCCGGCGGCCGGGGCGGACGGACGATCCAGCACCGCGGCGGCGGAGGGCGCGGCACCAGGCAGGGAGGACGACCGCCCGGGGGCGGGGGCCAGGGAGGGAGAGGCGAGTTTCATCATGGGACCCCACCGTACCCGGAAAACCTGACTTTGAGAAATACACCTTTTGACACTTTTAATTAGGTTATTCCTAACTGGGTCGACATGGAGTGGCTCAATTACCATCACCTGCGCTATTTCTGGGTGGTCGCCCGCGAAGGGGGACTACGGCCGGCGGCCGAGAAGCTCCGCGTTTCGCCGCCCTCCATCTCCGCCCAGATCCGGGAGCTCGAATCCGCGCTGGGGGAGCGGCTGTTCCGCCGCAGCGGCCGCGGCAATGTGCTCACCGACGCCGGCCAGATTGCCCTGCGCTACGCCGACGAGATCTTCGGTCTCGGCCGCGAGCTCCTCAACGCCGTCAAGCAGCGCCCCTCCGCCCAGACCCTCCGGCTTCACGTCGGCGTCGCCGACTCCTTTCCCAAGCTGGTCACCGCGCAGATCCTCGAGCCGGTCTTCAATCTGCCGCAGGCGGTCCACGTGATCTGCCGGGAGGGCAAGGTCGAGGATCTCCTCGCCCACCTGGTCGCGCACCGGCTCGATGTCGTGCTCGCCGACGAACCCGCCCCCGGCAGCCTCAAGGTGCGCGTCTTCAACCACCGTCTGGCCGACTGCGGCGTGACGTTCTGCGCCAGCGCCCGTCTCGCCGCGCGCCTCCGCCGCGGTTTTCCCCGCTCCCTGCACGGCGCTCCCGCGCTGCTGCCGGCGGAAGGCACCGGCCTCCGCCGATCCCTGGAGGGCTGGTTTCACTCGCTCGGCCTCACTCCCCGCCTGGTGGCCGAGTTCGAGGACGCCGCGCTCCTCAAGGTCATGGCCTCCGCCGGCCGCGGGTTCATCCCCGTGCCGAGCCTGGTGGCCGCCGAGGCGGTGAATCGTTATGACCTGCGGGTCGTCGGCAGCACCGAGAAATGTCGCGATCAGTTCTTCGCCATCACGGCCGATCGCCGCATCCACCATCCCGCCGTCGCCGTCGTCACCGCCACCGGAACGGGCTGAGGATCACTTCCCTCCGGGTCGATAGTGGAGCAGCGCCAGCGGGGCGACCCCGTGCACCGCTTTGAAGGCCCGGGAAAAATGATAGGGATCGGCAAAGCCCACCCGCTGCGCCGCCTCCTTCACCAGGCCCCCCTGCTCCACCAGGTATTCCGCCGCGAGGTTCATCTTCCGTCGCAGGAGGTACTGGTACGGGCTTGATCCCTGATAGCGGCGGAACCAGCGGCAGACGCTCGACGCCTCGACGCCGGCCGCCGCCGCGATCTCCTCGAGCGAATTCAGGCGCAGCGCGTCGGCGTCGATCAGCGCCTTGCAGCGCAGGAAGGCCTCCCGCGCCGGCTCGCTGGCGTGCGGCGCCAGCGTCGCGCTGTCCTCGATCTTCAGCAGCAGCAGCTCGAACAACGTGGCGCAGATCCGCCGGGCCAGCGCCCCGGAGCGCTGTCCCTCCCGGACCAGATCCTCCAGCACGCTGGTGACCTCGGCGTGCGCCGCCAGCTGCCGGGCCCGGCCCGGCGCCACCCCGCACCGGCGCAGACGCGCCGCCACCCCTGAACCCGCCAGGCCGAGAAAGTACTTCACCATCGGGTCCCCGGGATCCGTCTCGATCTCGCACGCCATCGTCGGCGCCGACGCGAATACCACCCCCGGCCGGAGGGCGTGCCGGCGCCCGTCGAGCCGTAGCGTGCCCTGTCCGGACAGCACGTATTCCAGCACATAGAAGGGAAACTCCCGCCGCCGCACTGCGTAGTCGGGATTGCAGTGCTCCCGCCCGCCGATCGCCAGCGTCAGCGGCTCCCGCCGCGACGGGGCCAGGTTGAGAAAGAAGTACCGGGCCCCCGACACCTGCCGGGACAGCAGGCGCGAGGGATCTCGGCGGTCGATTTTCTCCATGCGAATGCCGCATCTATCCATTCAAACCCGGGCATTTCGAGCGCATTCTTGCCTCGTGCGGCCGCTTCCGCGTCCGCCAGTATTTCCCATCCTTCCTCCGTTTCCCATGCCGAAATCCCGCCCCATCCTCCTCGTCGCCAACGGCGATCTCCGCCAGTCCGCCAACGAAGTCTGCTGGCCCGCCCAGCATGCGATGGAACAGGCCCTCGCCGCCGCCGTCGCCAAGCTCGGCAGCAAGTTGGTCCGCGCCCACCCCTACAAACCCGCGCTGAAGCACGGTTTCATCGGCTCGCAGAAGGAGGGCATGGAGGTCTTCGCCCAGCTCGATCCGAAGGCCCCGCTGATCGTCGCGGAGGCCGTCTGGCAGTACTCGCACCACGTACTGCACGGGCTCATCTCGCACCAGGGTCCGATTCTCACCGTCGCGAACTGGAGCGGCACCTGGCCCGGCCTCGTCGGCATGCTCAATCTGAACGGTTCGCTGACCAAGGCCGGCGTGAAGTACTCCACCCTCTGGAGCGAGGATTTCACCGACGAGTTCTTCCTCCGGGGCCTTTCGTCCTGGCTGAAAACCGGAACGGTCACGCACCGCACCCCGCACGTGAAGCCGCTGGCCAAGGCCACCGTCCCGGCAAAAGCCCGCGCCACCGCCCGGAAGATTGCCGACGACCTGCGCCGACGGAAGTCGATCATGGGTGTCTTCGACGAGGGCTGCATGGGCATGTACAATGCCATCATCCCCGACGAACTCCTCTTCCCCACCGGCGTGTACAAGGAGCGGCTGTCCCAGTCCGCGCTCTATGCCGCCGCCCGCGACGTCAGCGAGGCCGAGGCCCGGGCGGTGTACCAGTGGCTGACCGCCAAGGGGATGAAGTTCCACCTCGGCCAGGACGAAGCCACCGAGCTCACCGAACAGCAGGTGCTGTGGCAGTGCCGGACCTACGTCGCCGCGCTCCGCATCGCCGACGAGTTCGGCTGCGAGACCATCGGCATCCAGTACCAGCAGGGATTGAAAGACCTCCTGCCCGCCTCGGATCTCGTCGAGGGCATCCTCAACAACAGCGATCGCCCGCCCGTCGCCAACGCCGCCGGCCAGATCATCCGCGAGGGCCAGCCCCTCACCCACTTCAACGAGGTCGATGAATGCGCCGGTCTCGACGGCCTCTTCACCCAACGCGTCCACACGGCCCTCAGCCAACCGGTGGAGAACACGCTGCACGACCTGCGGTGGGGCGATTGGGACAAGAGCGGCACGACCTCGGACTATGTCTGGGTCTTCCTCATCTCCGGCAGCGCCCCGCCTGCCCACCATATCGATGGCTACGCCGGCACCGACTCGATGCGCCAGCCGCCAATGTACTTCCGCCTGGGCGGCGGCACGGTCCGCGGCATCGCCAAACCCGGGGAAATCGTTTGGAGCCGTGTCTTCGTGGCCGGCGGGAAGCTGAAGATGGACCTGGGCCGGGCCAAGGTCATCACGTTGCCCCAGGCCGAGACGGATCGCCGCTGGAAGGAGACCACGGTGCAGTGGCCGATCATGCACGCGGTCACCTACGGGGTGACGCGGGACCAGATGATGGCCCGCCACAAGGCCAACCACATCCAGGTCGCCTACGCCAAGAGTGCGAAGGAGGCGGATCTCGCCCTCTACACCAAGGCCGCCCTGGCCGCGGAACTCGGCCTCGAAGTCAGCGTCTGCGGCACCAAGGCCGACGGTAGCGCCTTCTGAGCGTCGGCCGCCCATTGCGGATTCCAGCGATCGGCGGGGCCACCGCGCCCCGCCTTTCTTTTTTCGCGCCATCCCGGGCGGATGTAATGTCGGCGAGGCCGCGGGGTTTCATCGGGTGAAATCGAATCCATCCATGAAAACCAACCGCGCGCTCTCCGCGTTCCTCCTCGCCCTCGGCCTCCTGGCCCAGGCTCTCATCGCCCAAGGCCCGGCCGCCCGCCGCGGCCCCGCCAGCCCCGCCCCCGCTCCTGTTGGCAATCCCGACGAATGCCTGTGCATCCTCGCTGGTGAATGCCCGGGCTGCGCTCTCAACGGCACGGACGAGTGCCCGCTCGCGGTGGACGGCACCTGCCCGAACCAACCCGTCGGCCCCAACGGCCCGCGCGGTCCGCAGACCGATCCGGCCGGCGAGCCGAAGCGCGATGGCACCGGCGGCCCGGGCAAGCCCGCCAACCCCGCCGGACCGCAGGACGGCACGGCCCCCGGTTATCGCGGCGGTCGCGGCTGACCCATCGGACCACGTTACCGTCAAAACCTGCCACCGGCGCCGGCCTTGTCTGGCGCCGTTTTCGTTTCGGCCGGGAGAGACTCAGCGGCGAGCCGGAGCCTCCGGTTCCTTGTCCACCGCTTCGAACAAACGCAATTCGCTCGGCGGCGGCACCGCCTCGCGGGGTTTGTCCCGGTTTCGGCCCAGGGTCTGCCATCGCAACAGCCAACGCCGGCCGTCCGCCCGCGCACTGAGCGACTGCCCTTCCATTCCCGGTTCAACCGAGCCGCGCTTCCGCCGCCCTTCGTCCGTCGGGGGGGCCGCCGGCCGGTTCCTTCCCGAGGAAGCCGTCCCCAGCGGAGCAAGCGTCTCGGCGTCCAACCTCCATCGGCCGGAACCGGCTGCCCGGGTCGAGTAGTCCACGGCCAAGATCCCCGCGGCTTCGCGCCGCGGCGCACCCAGCGAAACTTCGGTCTGAATCGATCCTCCCCCGGAGAAGGCCCAGGTGAAATCCCAATTGCTGATCTGCCGAACCTGCCACCCCGAACCAGCGGCCGGGCGCGCCGCGTAGGCCTGCGAGTGACCTTTCGCGTCGTAGCGGTGATACACCACGACCGGGCGGGCGTGGTCGTCGAATCCCAGGGTGAAGGTGGTGTTGATCAACCCCTCGCCGGGTTTCGCCGCGTCGATCACCTCTCCGGTGGCGAGGACCATCGGCAGGGCGATCGGTTCGCCGCGGCTGTTTTCCCACTGCACCAGATCACGGCTGCGGGCGTACGACAGCGTGTGGTTGGTCGCGCAATCCGGCGTGTTCCGCCACACCCAGACCAGATGAAACCGGCCGTCCGGGCCCAGCGTGGGCACCAGGGAGTAGGCGTTGCGCCTGCCCTCGCCCTCGAGGAGCGGGGTCGCCACCAGGCGCCGCCAAGTGCGGGTGGCGGGATCGTAGATATTATAGAGATCGCTGCCGTTGCCGCTGCTGCCATCGCGATAGCGGAAGAGCAGATCGCCGGCGGCATTCTGGAAGAACACCGGGTACGTGCAGCGCTCCTCCCGCTCCCCGGTCATCCGATCGAGGCGTTCCAGGGACGTCACGTCGAAGGCGCGGCGCGACCGGTAATACACCAGCGGGTCCACGTGCATGTTGCCGGAGAGGTGCAGGTGGCCGTCGCGATCGAGCGCGAGGCGCAGGTAGTTGTGGCTGTCCCACGCCGTGACGTTGGACATCCGCTTCCGCCGGGGGACCTCGACCCCCTCGGGCTGACAGCGCTGCCACTCGCGCTCGCCCAGCCGTCGTCCGATCACGGTGATGCGGCGATTGGCATCATAGTAGGCGATGAAGAGGTGGCCCCGTTCGGCCAGCATCGAGAAGCCGACGGGATGGCCCGACCAGACGCGATCGATCAACTCGCCGGCTTCCGCTGCCGCCGCCCGCCAGGGCACGGCGCCCGCCAGCAGCAACAGCGCAAGCACGAGGATCGGCACGGTCCGCGGGCAGGGAGACGCCGGGACCGGAGCGCGCCTCCCAATCGCGGTCAACGGCAGGTTCATTCCCGCACCCCTTCCTTGCCCAGGTGTTTCACGAGAAACTCGAGAAACACCGGCCGGAGATCGCGCGGCAACGGCTTCTTGCCCCAACGCTCCAGGTCGAAGGTGTGGCCAATGCCGTCGAGCACAATCAACTCGTGGCGCGCCCCGCGCTCCTTCGCGACGCGGTCCAGCGTTTCGGCCTGGGCCAGTTCCACTGTCTCATCGCTGCGGCCGTGCAAGGTCAGCAAGGGGACACTGCTCGCCTTCACGTGCGTGATTGGAGAAGCGAGCCGCAGCACCGGGGCCTCCAGCGAGGCGACGCCGTAGACTTTCGCCGTGCTGTCCCGCAGCAGATTGGCCGGCGCGGGTTCCCCGGCCTTGGGCTTCACGCGCCACGCGGGAACGTCGGTGATGCCATAGAAGTTCACCCCGCACCGCACCGCGCTCGAGACTCCCGGATAGGGAGTCGCGGCGCCGACGGGCTCGAGTTCGGCCAGGCCGCCCGTGAGCGCGACCATCAGCGCGAGGTGCCCGCCGGCCGAGCCTCCGGCCACCGCGATGCGCTCGGGATCGAGCCGGTACTTCCCTGCGTTGGCGCGCAGGAAGCGCACCGCATTCTTGCAGTCGTGGAGGTTGGTCGGCCAGGCCCCGGCTCCGAGCCGGTAGTCGATGCTCACGGCCACGTAACCGGCGTTGGCAAGGGTCGTGCAGATGTTCTTCGCCCGCGCCTCGTTCTTCGTGCCGCCCATCCAGCCGCCGCCGTGGATCCAGACCAGGGCCGGAGACTTCACCCCGGCGGCCGGCGGCGCCGGCAGGTACAGGTCCAGCTTCTCGACCCGGTCATCGGCGAGATACGCCACGTCGGGAATCACCTGGGTCGGCGTCTCCGGCGTTTCCGCTGCCCGGAGAGTGCACGCTCCTCCGCCGAGCAGGCAAACGGCCACCAGGCCGCCAAGCCAATTGAGCACACGGGGCTGGGTCGCCGTCGCCATTCGGCCGGCAGATCGTCGCATCAGATTCATGAGGTTCGTCTATTGGGCCCGATCAAAATAGTCCACCAGGCGATAGGTGCGTTCGTTGATTCGTTTCATCGCGGTCAGCAGGTCGGTGTACGGCTCATAGCGATTGCTCACGATCCCCTTGTTGGAGTCCCGGTTGGAGGGATCGGCGCGGGTGTCGTCCGGATCGTTGTCGATATACTTGAACCACTGCCAGCCGACGCACCCCTTCGACTCGAGGAGGCTGAGCGTGAAGTTCTCATAGAAACGGCCACGATCCTTCTGGGTCTTCACGACCCAGCCTGCCCCGCTCACATTGGCCAGACCGGGCACGTCCATCCCCTTGGCGTACCACTCCGTGATCAGGTAGGGGCGCCCGGACTCCCGCTCCCACATCGCCACCAGGTCCGGATCCGCCGACCAGGCGTGGTAGTAATTCACCGCCACGACATCGAGGTGCCGACCCGCCGCGCGGAAGGTCTCGGGATAACGCACCTGCGCCCCATGGAACCGCGAGCCGAGGATCAGGTGATTCGGATCCACCCGGCGGATCGCCTGCGTCACGATGCGAAGATATCGATCCACGACCAGGCCGAGAAACTCCTGCCGGTCGGCGTCCGTGACGTCCTTGGCCGTCGCGCCCGGACCATGACGCTTCCGCAGGAACGCCTGCGCCGCCTGGTACCCGGGATCCTGCGCCGGAAGCGACAGGAAGTTGGTCAGTGCCTCCCGTTTGAGGGGCAGCTCGTTGTCGGTGAAATGGCCGAGCAGCCAGGGATCGTCCCGGGTCGCCGCCAGCTGCCTCGCGTGCTCCGCGCAGAAGGTTTCGAACTCCGGATCAAAGACAAAGATCGCATCCTTCGGGTAACCCGTGTGCCCCGGCAGTTGGTAGGTGCCACCCCGCTTCTTGCCGTAGCTGCTCATGAAATTCCAGATGTGCGTGTAGGCCAGTTTCCGCGGCGCCGTGCGCAGTCGCGCCGTGTCGGTCCAGGCGGCCAGTCCGTTGAAGCCGTGGGCATGGAGCAGCTCGGCGGTCCGCGCCGCCCAGGACTCCTCCCCGCCGAGCTTCGTCTGCAACGCTGCGGACGCCCCTGGTGTCCGCAGCATCGAAACCGAAACCACACTCCGGTTGAGACAGAGCCCGCCCGCCGGGTCTACGAGCCACCACCGGCCGTCGACGCGCTCGACACGGAAGAACCCGGTGGCCCTGGCCTTTCGGTCCGTGCGTCCGCCGAATTCATCCAAGCCTTGGTCCGCCGGCGCGGCCGCCACGGCCGGCAGGTCGTCCAAGGTGCGCGTGGAAAACGGTTTCCACGTGGCACTCGGCTTCGTGGCCACCAGAACGGTCTCGGAGGCAACTCCAGCCGAGGTCGCGAACCCCAAGACGACGCCGAGGAATAAGCACGCTTTCATGGTTCCAGAAGATGGGGAAAAGCGCGGGAACCTCGACGGGAAAGTAACCCCACAACCCACGTCGGTTTGCCATCTTCTGCTACTCTCAAGCTGAGGTGATAGTCGCATCCGCGCGGACCCTCCCCTGTGTGCGCCTGGCCCGACCACCGGAGTGCGCTTGCGGGCATTCAAGTTCGGAAGGAATGCACCGAAAAAGACCTCGCGTTGCGGTGCGCTTCGGCGTGACCGCCTTTGTCGGGCAGAGCACGGATCTGCAAGGCAGGGGAGCAGCGCAAGAGCCCTGCCGGGCTCTGCCACCATGCTCCTGCCTCCTCCAACCTCCGCCTTCCGCCTCTGCTCGGCGCCCCACGGGATGCCGGCGGGACGGGTCCGACCTCAACCCGCCAATCGAACGTAGTCCCATGAAGTCCCTCTTCTCTTCGCTGAACCGCCTGACGCTCGGGGTAAAAATCACTCTGCTCGCCGTCTGCCCTGTCGTCGCTCTCCTCCTTGCGAGCCTCGCCACGCTGCTGATCGAGCAGCGGCAACTCGACGCCGCAGTCACCGACTCCATCCGGCGCCAGGCCGACGGTGAGGCGACCAAGATCGCCCGCAACGTCTACCTCCTCTGCGAGGCGACCGAGGCGCGTAACCAACACGAACTCGCCCACACGCTCGGCCTCGCCCGCGAGGCGGTGGAAAAGGCGGGCGGCGTCAACCTCGACACCGCGACGGTGCCGTGGAAGGCCGTCAATCAACTCACGCAGGCCGTGGAGGAGGTGACCCTGCCGAGACTGCGCGTCGGCACGACGTGGCTGGGGCAGATCTCCTCCGCCGCCGAGCCCGCCCCCGTCGTCGATCACATCAAACACGTCACCGCCAACTCGAGCACCATCTTCCAGCGCATCAACGATGCCGGCGACATGCTCCGGGTCTGCACCAGTGTGCTGAAGACCGACGGCGCCCGCGCCGTGGGCACCTACATTCCGGCGAAAAACCCCGACGGTTCCGCCAACGCCGTCATCCAAACCGTCCTCCGCGGCGACACCTACCGCGGACGAGCCTTCGTCGTGGATGCCTGGCACGCCACCGCGTACGAACCGATCTGGGACGCCGCCCGCCAGCGCGTCATCGGCATGTTGTTCGTCGGAGTCAGCCAGGCTCAGATCAACAAGGAGCTCAACGAAGCCATCACCAAGATGGAAGTCGGCAAGACCGGCTACGTCTTCGTGCTCGGGGGTACCGGTGACCAGCGCGGAAAGTACCTCGTCTCCTACAAGGGCCAGCGCAACGGGGAGAACATCTGGGAGGCGCAGGACGCTTCCGGCCGCCGCTTCATCCAGTCGATCGTCGGCAAGGGTCTCGCCACCAAGGATGGCTCGATCGCCATCGACGACTATCCCTGGAAGAACCAGGGCGAAACGGAGTCCCGCCTGAAGTTTGCCGCGATTACCTACTATGCGCCATGGGACTGGGTCATCGGCGCCAGCGCCTACCTCGACGACTTCGCCGACATCCGCGCAGGCGTGGCGCACGCCGAGAAGTCGATGCTGGTCTGGGTCACCGGCGTCGCCGCGGGCGTCACCCTTCTGGCCGCGCTCCTCGCCATCCTCATCTCCCGCGCGGTCGCGCGCTCGATCGGCGGCGTCATCAACGGCCTGCGCCATGGCTCGGAGCAGATCACCTCGGCCTCGAACCAGGTTTCGGATGCCTCCCAGTCCCTCGCCCAGGGCGCCAGCGAACAGGCGGCCTCGATCGAGGAGACCAGCGCCTCCCTCGAGGAGATGTCCGGCATGACGCGACGCAACTCGGAGAGCGCTGCGAAGGCCAGCACCCTCACCCGCACCACCCGCCAGGTGGCCGACCAGGGCGCCACCGACATGAAGGCGATGAGCGACGCCATGAACGAGATCAAGGCGTCCTCCGATGACATCGCGAAGATCATCAAGACGATCGACGAGATCGCCTTCCAGACCAACATCCTCGCCCTCAACGCCGCGGTCGAGGCCGCCCGCGCCGGCGAAGCCGGCATGGGTTTCGCCGTCGTCGCCGAAGAGGTTCGCGCCCTCGCCCAGCGCTCCGCCCAGGCCGCGCGCGAAACCGCCGCCAAGATCGAAGGGGCCATCGGCAAGACCGCGCAGGGCGTGCAACTGAGCAGCCAGGTCGCAGCCCGGCTCACCGACATCGTCGCCAAGGTGCGCGAGGTTGATCAGTTGGTGGCCGAAGTCGCCACCGCCTCGCGCGAGCAGAGCGAGGGTGTTTCCCAAATCAATCTCGCCGTCGGCCAGATGGACAAGGTGACCCAGTCCAACGCCGCCAGTGCGGAGGAAAGCGCGGCCGCGGCCGAGGAGCTCAACGCCCAGGCGCACGCGCTCAACCAAGCGGTCTCCGAATTGTCGGCCATCGTCGGTGCGCGCCAGCAGAACACACCCGCGCCCTCCGCCCAGGCCGCCACCAAGCCGGCCGTGGCCCTGCAGCGT
Source organism: Verrucomicrobiota bacterium (assembly GCA_016222805.1). Classification (GTDB taxonomy): domain Bacteria; phylum Verrucomicrobiota; class Verrucomicrobiia; order Opitutales; family Opitutaceae; genus ER46. Next base: position 211,408 of record JACRQG010000008.1, read on the forward strand.
CCGACCCTCCGCACCCCCACGGCGAAACCCGCCCCGGCCGTTGCCCACCACCGTTCCTCCGCACCCGGCACGCCGCACCAGGATCGCTTCGCCGACTCGTTCAAGAACCTGTGAGGACCAGCGGATGAAACTCCTCCACCACGTCCTGCCTGCCGCCCTCGCCCTCGGCATCTCGTTCGGCCCCGCGTCCGCCTCCGAGGCGGAGACGTCGCCCGTGTGGAAATTCACGTCGAGCATCGCCGCCCGGGCCACCTTCGACTCCAACGTGTATCTGCAGGACCAGCGCCCGGATGCCGGCATCGCAGGGGCGGTGCGGCCAAGGCAGGAGTCGTTTGCCTCCTCCCTGTCGGCCGCCGTGTCGCTGGATTACCGGCCGCACCGCGACACCAGTCTCTCCGCCTCGTACGCCCCGGAAGCGTCCCGCTATTTCTCCGCGCGCTCGGAAGACCATCGCCTGCATCGCCTGAGCTTCAATGGCAGCGGCCGTTTCGGCGCCGCCACCTGGAGCCTGCAGAACAGCGGCACCTGGATCGACGGCAGCGCCGAGGGGCCAACCTTCGGCGGCATCGGAGGGATCACCGCCATGGGAGGCATTCCGCTGCGCGATCGCCGGGAGGCCTACATTTCCCGGCATAGTTTCCGCATGCAGATCCCGCAGGAATCCTGGTTCGTGCGCCCGGTCGCGTCGGCGTACGTCCACGACTTTCAGACCGTCCAGAGCCGACGCGCCGGGTACGAAAACTACCTCGACCGGCAGGAGTGGACCGCCGGCGTCGACCTCGGCCGAAAGGTGGGCGCCAAGACCGCGATCCTCGCGGGATGGCGGATGGGGCGCCAGGATCAACTCCGGTTGCACGGCATCGACAGTCCGTACGACAGCCGTCTCCGTCGCTGGCTGGTCGGGGTCGAAGGTGCGCCCGCCTCGTGGCTGCAATGCGCGGTCCTCACGGGGCCGGAAACCCGGGACTATCCGGCGGCGACGCCCGTCGGCTTCAAGCGCGACAAGGTCTATTGGTGGATCGACGCCTCGGCAACGGTCACCGCCGGCCCCCGGGACATCTGCACGATTTCCGCCCGCCGGTTTGGCCTGCCCGCCTTCGCCAGCCAGAGCATGTATGAGGATATCACCTACGAGATGAACTGGCGTCATCGCTTCGGGGACCGCCTCGGCACCGTCCTCGGCTTCCGCGCCTACGGTGGCGACTGGCCCGGTCCAGCCTGCCGCGAGGATTGGATCCTCACCCCCAGCGCGGCCGTGCAATACGCATTCAGCCGTCGCTGTGGACTGGAGTTGGCCTATGTTCTCGACTCCACCGAAAGCCGGGTGCCGAACACGAGCGGGCGGGAATACCGGCGACAGCTCGCGACCTTCTCCCTGAAGTTCACGCCGTAGCCGGCGTCCGTCGCACCGACCGCCGCGCGGACCACTACCGACGAACCTCTGAAGCGGGACCAGGATCTCGGCCTGCCCTCACCTCCTGCCAGATCTTTTCCAGGATCGGTTTGAGGGTCGCCGCGAAGGCCTCGTACGCCGGCGGGTGGAAGTGCAGCTTGTCCGGCTTGTAGAGGTCCAGCCGCGGATGCCCGTTGGCATCCACCAGCAACGGGTTGAGGTCGACGAAGGTCCGCCGCGGTGTCGCCGAACAATAGGCCCGCGCCAGCGCGTTGTAGTAATCCACCTGCTCCCAGCGATTCACGCGATCCGGTGAACGCGTCGCGGTGACGTACACGAGGTGGGTCTCCGGCAGCACGGCCCGCACCCGCTCCGAAAACTCCCGGAACCGGCCGAAGATCACTTCCGGGGCGTCCGCCGGAGTCGCCTTCAGGTCGTTGCTCCCGCAATAGTACACGATGATCCTCGGCGCATACCGCGGCACCAGCTGATCGAACCGGGCGAGCTGGTCCCCGGTCCGCGAACCACCGAAGGCACGGTTGAATGCCGGCAACGGCGCCATCTGCTCCGCGACATTCGTCCACTGCCGGAAGATGCTGCTCCCGACAAAGAGTATTCCCCCCTTCGGCGGAGGATTCGCCGCATCCTGCTCGGCAAAGGCCTTGAAGGACGGTTCGTACTGCGCCCATCGCTTCGCGGCGTCATCGGCCGCCAGCGCGGACAGGACCAAGACCGGAAAGAGGCAGAGTCGAAGCAGGGGACGGGAGTTCATCGGGAAGGGGACACGTGTGACTTTGTTGCGCTCCTGTAGGCGGGGCGAGCGCGCCCCGCGGCTTCGGATTCAGATCCCACCTGGCGCGGGGCGAGCCGAGGCAGAACAAGGTGACATGGCAGGACTAGGCGGGACAGAGCACCCGGAGCACGAGATAGAAGATCGACGGCGCGAGCAGGCAACCCAACCCCGTGTAGAAGGTCGCGGCCATGACCCCGTACGGCACCAGCTTGGGATCGGTGGCCGCAAGCCCGGCTGCCACCCCGCTGTTGGTGCCGAGCGTGCCGCCGTACACCATCGCGGCATGTGGGTTGTCGAGGCCGATCCGCTTCGCCACCAGCGGAGTCGCGATCATGACGAGAATCGCCTTCACCAGGCCCGCCGCGATGCTCAGCGCCATGACCTCGGAACTCGCGCCAAGCGCCGCTCCCGTCACCGGCCCGACGATGTAGGTCACCGCTCCGGCGCCGAGCGTGGTGATGCTCACGGCATCGCGATACCCGAATGCCACCGCCACGCCGGCCCCGCAAAGAAACGCCGTCGCCACCCCGGCAAACAGGGCCACGACGACCGGAAGGCCGGATCGCCGCAGCTCCGCGAAACTCGCCCCGTAAGCGGTCGCCACGATGGTGAAATCGCGCAGCATGTTGCCGCCGAGCAGGCCAAGGCCCGCGAAGACCGGGAGGTCCGCGAGGCCGTTCCGGCCCCCCGCGACCACTCCGCCGATCCCGGCGAGAACGAGCCCGCCAAAGACCGCGATCGCCGACCCATGCAGGCGCCCCGCCGTCAAGCGCGCCGACGCCCAGTAGGAGAGCCCCATCAACCCGCCTACGAGCAGGAAGGCGGTGAGGAGCCCGTTCTTGATCAGCACTTCCTGGAGAATCCCGCTCATGCGCCGCCGGCGCCTCCTTCCGGTCCCGCCGTTCCCGCCGCCGGCGGGCGTCCCAGCCGCGCAATTACGGGCACCAGGGCAAAGCAGGCCACCACTCCCGTGGTACCCGCCAGGAAGGCCAGCGGGCCGCCCCTGATGGCGCCCAGCACGTTTTGCTGCGCCGCCATCGCCACCACCACCGGCAGGTACATGTTGCTCCAGAAGACCAGCCCCGCAGCGGAGGGCGGACTGAAGCGGTCCGCCCGCTCGAACCGGCCGGTCAGGTAGAGCAGGATCAACATCGCGAATCCCACTCCGCCGACATTCGCCTTCACGCCCAGCAGCGCGCCCAGCCAGTCGCCCAGCACAAAACCGCCGAGGCACGACAACGCCAGCAGGGCTACTCCGTGGATCGCCATGGTCTCAGGCCTGCCACTTCGGCAGCAGATGCTTCTGCACTTTGCCCAGCGCCGTCCGCGGCAGCGCCGGCACGCGCACAAAGGCCTTCGGTTGCTTGAACGACGCCAGCTGCGTCCGCAGATGCGCCACCGCCGCCCCCTCGTCAAAGGCCGTATCGTCCACGACCACGTACGCCACCGGCACCTCCCCCCGCACCGGATCCGGCGCACCCACCACGGTGGCTTCGCGCACCCCGGGGCGCTCCAGGATCAGCTCCTCAATCTCCCGCGGATAGATATTGAAGCCCCCGGAGATGATCAAATCGCTCCGCCTGCCCTGCAGGGTGATGTACCCATCGGCGGCGCGAACCCCGATGTCGCCCGTCCGGAACCAGCCGTCGCGCCACGCGGCCGCGGTGGCCTCGGGCCGCCGCCAGTAACCGGCACACACATTCGGCCCCTTCACCCACAATTCCCCGCTGGTGCCATCGGCCACCGGGGAGCCGGCCTCATCGCAGATCTTCACCGCCACATGCGCCAGCGGCAGGCCCACCGTGCCCGGGCGCCGCTCGCCCTCGTAGGGGTTGCCGACGTTCATCAAGGTCTCGGTCATGCCGTAGCGCTCGAGGATCACCGAGCCGTAGAGCTGCCGGAATTTTTCGTGCACCTCCGCGGGAAGCGGCGCCGAGCCCGACACCGCCAGCCGCAGCCGTCCGCCCACCGCCCGTGCCTGCTCCGGCGGCAGTTCCAGCAACCGCACGAACATCGCCGGCACGCCGAAGAACAGCGTCGGCCGGAAGTCCTCAAACCAGGCCGCCGCCCGGGCGTGCTCGAAGCGCTCGTGCAACCGCATCCGGCAGCCGCTCAGGAGCCAGCAGTGCACCCCATTGCCGAGGCCATGCACGTGGAAGAGCGGCAGGGCGCAGAGAAAGCGATCCGCCGCGGAAATTCCCCAGGCCGTCACGAGGGTGAGGGCATTCGTGGCGAAGTTGCCCTGCGTCAGGACGGCCCCTTTCGAGGCGCCGGTCGTGCCGGAGGTGTAGATCAACGACACCGGCGTGTCCGCATCGGCCGGAATCGCCACGCGCGTGTCGGGGTTCGCGGCCGCCTCGGCGGCCAGTGCCTCGACGTCCCAGATGGCCACCCCGGGAGGAATGAAGGCGGCGAGGTCCCGCGACGTGACCACCGCCGTCGGGGCGGAATCGGTCAGGATGTGCTTCAGCTCCCGCTCGCGGTACAGCACGTTCACCGGCACGACGATCAAGCCCAGCTTCACGCCGGCGAGCCAGAGATCGATCACCTCGATCCGGTTTTGCAGGAAGAACGCCAGGCGGTCGCCGGCCTTCAGTCCTCGCGCGCGCAGCAGGTGCGCCAGCCGGTTGCTGCGGGCCTCGAGGTTACCGAACGTGCAGGTCACCAGCGCCCCCCCGGGCGGGGCGAATTCAAGCGCCACCTGCGTGGCGCGGCCACGCAGGGAAAGGTCGAACAGGGGAAGGAGCGACATGCGGAAGGAGGGGAAACCGACACCAACGAAGGGGCGACGGCAGCGCGAATCCGATGCCATGCACATCGTTGCCCCGGCGCAAGCCGGCGGAAAGGGGGCCGTCCGGACGCTTCGAGATTGTCTCCGGCGCCGGGGCAGGCCACCCATGCCATGCTTGCCCTACGCCGGCGGTTCGCCCCGCCGGCGGCCCCGATGCGTTCTTACTTCCGCGCCCTGTCCGCCCTGGCCATGGCCGGCGTGATGGCCGCCGAACCACCACCTGGTTCGCGCCGCCCGACCATGGCCGCCAGCCAGGAAGCCTGGCAGCTGCATGCCGCACGCACCCACGCCGCCCTCGCGAGCCTCCAGCAGGGCGACGCCCCTGTCCTGCCCGCCCCGGCCCCTGGCGTCACCGACCTCTCCTTTGCCGAGTTCTTCGGGCCAATCGGGGATCGCGGACTGGAGTATTCGGCCAGGATTCGCGCGCTCCACGGCCACGAAGTACGTCTCGTGGGCTACATGGTGCGGGAACAGGAACACACCCCCGGACTCCTGCTGCTCGCGGCCTGGCCGGTGACGGTGCAGACCAAGGGCAGCTGCACGTTCGACGACGCTCCGCCAACGGTCGTCCACGCGTTCGTGCCGGTGGTCCCCGGAACCAGGCCGCGCCTGCTTCCCTATCGCCCGGGCCGCCTCATCCTGCAGGGCCGGCTCGAAATCGGGCCGCGCCCCGAGGCCGACGGCCGCAACTCGACGGTGCGCCTCTTTCTCGACGCCGCGTCCGCCGCCCAGTTTTCCCCGGCCCCGCCCTCCCCCTGATTCCGCCCATGTCGACTCGATCCCGCTGGCAGCTGCCCGTCCTCTTCGCCGCCGTGGTGGCGACCACCTTTGCCGCGCCGCGCGTCAGCCGGCTGACACCACCGAGCGGGCTCTTTTCCTACGGCGATCCGGAGCCGCCCATCATCGCCCGCTTCCTGCCGGGACAGCGTTTTGATCTCCAGGCCACGATCTCCCCTGACGCGGGTCAGACGGTGGTCGGGGTGAAATTCTACGTCGACGATGCCGAGGTGCCGGGCCAGGTCACGCTGGTGCGGGCCACGGTCTCCGGCCTGCCGGCCAATTCCGTCGTCGCGCGGCTCCGGGCCTACAGCCAGACCACGCCTGGCGTGCATCGGCTGCTGGTCAGCGCCACGCAGCTTCCCAACAGCCAGTCGGTGATTGCCCGCGGCAACTTCGAGATCGTCGCGCTGCCCGCCGACACCGGGCTCCCGAAGGTGAAGAACCTCATCTTCATGATCGGCGACGGCCTGGGCATCGCCCACCGGACCGCCACGCGCATCGTCCTGCACGGCGTCAGCCAGGGCAAGGCCCTGGCCCCGCTTGCCATGGACACGTTTCCGGTCACGGGTCTGGTCCAGACCGCCTCCCTCAGCGCCATTGTCACGGACTCCTCTCCCGGGGCGTCCTGCTACTCGACCGGCAACAAGAACGACAACAACGAGGAGGGCGTCTTTCCCGACGACACGACAGACGCCTTCGATAATCCACGGATGGAGTACCTGGGCGAATACCTCGCCCGCACCCAGGGCAAGTCGCTCGGGTTGGTCACCACCACGGATGTTTTCGACGCGACTCCGGCCGCCTGGGCCGTGCACACGCAGAACCGCAGCGCCGGCACCGGCATCTGCGATCAGTATCTCGACGAGGCGGTGCCGAAGAGCCGCCTCACCGTCCTGCTCGGCGGCGGGCGGAAGTGGTTCCTGCCGGCGACGACGCCGGGTTCCGGCCGCACCGTCGCCACCGACTACACGCTGCCGGCGGAACTCGCGACGGCTTGGAACGTGGTGCCGGGCGCGATCGATCCCAACCGCGATCTGCTGACCGAGTTCCAGCAGGCCGGTTTCACCTACGTCGCCACGGCCACCCAGCTCAAGGCCCTGCCGGCGGCGACCGACCGGCTGCTCGGGCTCTTTGCCCTGTCCCATCTCAACGTCGCCTCGGACAAGATCGACGGCCGCCGCGGCCGCCGCTCCATCGTCGAGGATCATGGCTTCCCGGACCAGCCGATGCTGGACGAGATGGTGGACGCCGCCCTGCCGGTGCTGGCGAAGAACCCGAATGGCTTCGTCCTCATGGTCGAGGGCGGCTCCATCGACAAGCAGTCCCACAATATGGACAGCGAGCGCTGGGTCCTCGAGGTGATCGAATTCGACCGCGCCGTCGCCCGGGCGCGGGCTTTTGCCGCCGCCAATCCCGACACCCTGGTGATCGTGACGGCCGATCACGAAACCGGCGGAACCAACGTCATCGGCGCCTCGCGCGTCACCCAGGCCAATCTCAACGCCCGCGCCAGTTCGGGCGCGGCCAACGTCGCCCAGCTGCGCGATCCGGTGGTCGGCACCTACGAAAACGCCGGCTTCCCCGTCTACGGCATCATGCCCGACGGCTATCCCGCCACGACCAACCCCGATCGCAAGATGCTGATCGGCTATGCCGCGAACGCCGATCGCTACGAGGACTGGCAGAGCCATCCGCTGCCGCTCCGCGATTCCAACCAGCCGTTCGCCACCGTGCCCCCGCTGGTCAACTACCCGGCCAACGCCCAGGCGCGCAAGGTGGGCGCCGGCTACTTCATCGCCGGCCAGGTCCCCGGCGCCACGGCGGTGCACACGGGGTCCGACATCCCGCTCTCCGCCTACGGCCGCGGCGCGGCCCTCTTCACCGGCACGATGGACAACACCGATGTCTTCTTCCGCGCGATGCGCGCAATCCTCGTCGGCGCGGACAACACCATCGCCGAGCGGTGACCCGCGAATCGCGCGCCCGCACGGCAGGCTGCCTGCGTCAGAACGTCATCTTCACGCCCGTGGCATAGAGGGTGCCCTGCTTCTGCGCGTTGTACTTCAGGCCGCCTTCGCGGACGAAGGTGACGTTGAACTCGTTGGTGAGGTTCAGCACGTCGAGGTACACCTCGTAGCGGCGGTTGATCCGGTACTGCGCCTTGAAGTCGACGATCAGCCGCGGGTCGCTGTAGACGGAGGTGGTGCCCTCGCCGCTGCGGTAGTAGCGGCCGTTCCAGTTGCCGAGGAGGCGAACCTGGGCGCCATACCCGACGTAGGAGAGGCCGGCATTGGCCGTGCGCGGGCGCTGGTTGGCGAGCTGGCGCTGGTAGGTCGTCGTGCCGAAATCCCCTTCCGCCTGCGTATAGGTGAAGTTGGCGAACGACCCAAAACCCCGCCAGAACCCGGGCAGGAACGAGTACTGCTGCTGGTAGCTGACCTCGATGCCGCGGATCCGCGCACTGCCGGTATTCTGCACCTGCCGCAGGGTGTAACCCACGAACTGGCCCTCGAACCCGTTGTCCGCCCCTGCCGGCACCACCGTGTCGATCGAGCGGGTGTAGTTGGAAATCTCCTTCAGGAACGCGCCGACCTCGAACAGCCCCACCGGCTCGAAGTACCGCTGCACCGCCACCTCGAAGTTGTCCGAAGTGTAGGGCTTGAGATCGGGATTGCCCGCCGTCACCAGGCGGGTGTCCTCGTTGACATTGGTGGTCGGGAGCAGGCTGCCCACCGCGGGTCGGGTGATCGACACGTTGTAGCTCGCCCGCACCTGCAGCCGCCGCCACGGCTCCGCCACCACGTGCACGCCGGGAAACACGTTCACATAGTCGCCCGTCGTGGTGAACCGCCCGCCGGCAAACTGCGCCAGGGCCCGCGCCGCATTCTGCGCCGGCGGCAGCGTCGTAATTGACGTCGTCCCGGCCGCCGCGGAGGTCCGGCGCCGGTAGGCGGTGCCTTCGTTTTCCGTGCGCTCCACGCGGGCGCCGGCGAGCACCCGCACCGGTCCGAGGGTGACTCCGCCCATCGCGTAGCCCGCGTCGACGGTCTCCTCGAACTTCGCGTCGCCCTGCAGCGTGCTCGTCACGCTGTTGTAGGCGTCCGCCGCGGTCTGGGTCCAGAGGTCCGGCCGCTCCGCGAGGTCGCGCGGCCCGCCGGCCCCCGGAGCCAGCACGAATGGATACGGCCCGTAGTGCCCCGCCGCCTGCTTGAACTGCACGCCGAGGAAGGGCGTGATCCCGCGCGGACCTTCCAGTAGGCCGGCACCCGCACGGTGAGATTGCGCCGGTAGTCGGCCCGCAGCCCAATCCGCTCCGCCGGCGCCCGGTAGGCGCGCCGGATGAAGGTCCGCAGGGTGTAGCTCTCGGGATCGTAGATCGACGGCCCGGCGGTCTGGGTCAGCGCGGGATACCAGGCGGGCTGCCCGCGGCGGTCGATGTCCCAGCCGATGCCGGAGACATCCGCCGTGATGTCCGCATTGATCGGATACCAGGTCGTGGCGCGGGAGTAGCTGACGTCGGCGCTGAAGGTGCCCGCGCCGCCCGCCAACCTGTGCTCCAGGCCCGTCGAGGCGGCGTAGGTCACCGCCTTCTTCCGCGACTGGCCCGAGAACACCTCAGAGCGCGAACCGGCGATCGGCAGCGCGCGCTGGTACTCGTAGGTGCTGCCCGGGGCGAAGCTCGCCACCGCCGCCGTCGTCGAGATCGAGTGCCGGTAGATGCTCGAGACCTCCGGGGTTACGTTGAGGTTGACGGAGTTCTTCAGGTAGAGGATCGACCGCTCCCCGAGCTTGTAGTCGAGGTTCAGACCGGCGTTCTGCTTGTGGGTCGGCGCATAGGTCTCGCCCGAGCCCATCGCCCGCAGGAGCGGCGAGGTCAGCCCGTTGGTGGCGGTGGGCAGGACGTGGCCGGCTCCGGCCGCCGCGGCGCCGATGCCACCAACCGCATCCGTCAGCGTCGGCGCCGAGCGGTGGCTGGCGTTGAACGCCACGCCGAGGTTCCGCGCGCCCCCCAGGACGCTGAAGACCTCGGAATAACTGAGTGTCAGCAGGTCGAGCCGCGCCGGGTCCTTCGCCGGCGTCTTGCTCTCGTAGAGGTCGGTCCACCGCGTGCCCAGGGTGAGTTCCACCCGCCGGCCGCGGCGATCGAAGCCGCGCCGCGACACGAGGTTCAGGTAACCCGCGATGGCGCTCGCCGGCATGTCGGGCGTGGGGGCCCGCACGATTTCCGCGGACTCGATGTTGCCGGTGTCGAGCGCGGTGAGCTGGAAGTCGCGGCTGGAGGAGGTGCCGACCGAGGCGGCGAGCGCGTTGCCGTCGGTCATCAGCGAGACGAAGCTCGTGCCCATCCCGCGCAGGAACAGCTCGGTGGCTTCGCCGGAGACGAAGTTCACCGCCACGCCCGGCAGCCGCATGAGGAGTTCGCCGGGATTGGCCGCCGGATTGCCGAAGGTGTCGGTCGCGGCGACAGTCTTGGCGTTCTCCGCCTGGCTTTGCAGCTGGATCGCGAGCGCCTGTCCCTCGCGCAGGCCGCTGACGGTGAATTTCTCCAGCGTGTAGATGCCCGAGGTCAGGACGATGTCGACCGCCACCTCGCCGCCCGCCGGCACCACCACGCCGCGCCGCGCCGTTTCGAGCCCGGAGAACGACACCACGAGGGTCTGCGGACCGGTCGGCGCCGCCAGGGAGAACGCGCCGCCGCGTTCACTGGTGGTTTCCAGGGTCGTGCCCTCGAGTTGGATCCGGGCGCCGGCCAGCAGATCACCCGTGGCCTGGTTGGAAATCGTGCCGGAAATCACGCCCCCGGCGGAGGCGATGCCGGGTGCGGCGAGCCCGGCGGACGAACCTCCAGTCAGGAGGACGATCATGGTTGCGATCAAAGTGCGGAAGCGGCGGCAGTGCATCGGCAACTGAGTTGAGGGGCGTTTTCCTTGGCGGCCGGCGCTTGCGGCCGGCGGAAGGAAATCGCAAGCCACCCGCGGAAACGAGGCAACCGGGAACAGCGTCCGGTGGGACGCCGTTCCGTTTTCGTCGATCCGGGTCGCATGCCCTCCTTGCCGGACGACCTCCGAAGCGTACGCTCGCCGCCGTGGTTCCAGGCGTCTTCCTCCTCCGTCGTGTCGCGTGCTGCCTCCTCCTCGCGGTCGCGCACGGCAATCCGCTGCCCCCCGCAACCTCCGGCGCCCTGTCGGCCAACGCCGCCACCGCAGTCGCCACGGTTCTGGCCACGGAGCCTGCGCCCGCGATTCGGCTGAACAGCGCCACGCTCGAGGGAGAGCGCCTGACCCTGGATTTCAGCCGGGAGTTGCTCGCGCTCGGACCGGGCAGTCTCGCCTTCGAGCAGTTTTCCCGCCGCGTCCACCGCGCGGCAGCCGAGGTGCTGCAGGAGGCCCTGGCCCACTTCGAAATCCACACCCAGATCGACGGGGTCCCGCTCCCGGAATGGCTGCCTCCCACGGAAAGCGCCGCCCGCTCGCGCCCCTTGCTTGCTCCGCCCGGCAGCGCCGCGCCGGGCACCAGCGCGCTGACTTCGCGCCGTGTCGCCGTGAGCCCGGGCCACGGCTACTATCTCAACGGTACCAACTGGGTCCTCCAGCGCGGCTACTGGCAGGGCATCGTCGAGGACTTCGTCAACCATGACATGATCACCCTCGTTCGCGACGAACTCGCGGGCGCCGGCGCGACAGTGATTCCCACCCGCAACCTCGACCGTACCGCCGGCACCGGCGAAAGCGGCTTTCCCAAATGGCAGGAGGCGGCGCGCTACCACGTCAAGGCCGTCGGCGCCGACACCTCCGTCTGGAACGAGTCCGGCTACACCCATCTCGAGCAGGACATTCGTTGCCGCCCCCGCTACGCCAACAGCGTGGGCGCCGATGTCCTGGTCAGCCTGCACAACAACGGCGGCGGAGGCACAGGCACGGAGACGCTCTACGACACCAACAACGGCTTCGGCACCGAGAGCCGCCGCCTCGCCGACGCCGTCCACAACCGCGTCATCGCCACGCTCCGCCGCGAATACAACCCGGCCTGGCCGGATCGGCGCGTGCAGGGTTTCAACGGCAGCTACGGGGAAAACCGCCTGGCGACGCGGCCCTCCATTCTCATCGAGGTTGCGTTCATGGATCGCCCGACCCCCGACAACGCCGCGCTGCAGGACGAGGCATTCAAGCGCCTCGTCGCCCGGGCCATTCGCGAGGGGGTGCAGGAGTACTTCGATGGCCCGGCGGGAGTGCCACCCTATGGCCCCGCCTCGCTGATCGCGACCCTCACGCCGACGGCCGTGAGCCTCGCCTGGCTGGATCAATCGGCGAACGAGACGGGCTTCCGCATCGAACGCCGCGCCGAGGGAGCCACGACCTGGGAGGTGGTGGGCACGGCGGCCGCCAACGTCACCGCCTATGTCGACACCGCGCCCGTGGCAGGTCGCAGTTCCGCCTACCGGGTCGCCGCCTTCAACGCAGCAGGCCCGAGTGCGCTCTACTCCAACGAAGCCACCTTGGTGGCCTCCCCAGCCCCGCCGGTCACCACCCCGGCAGTGCCCGCCGCGTGGCTGTCGAATGTCTCGCTCCGCACCACGCTGGGCAGCGCCCAGGCCGTGACCGTCGGGTTTGTCGTGGCCGGCGGCTCACGGGAAATCCTGGTGCGCGCCGGCGGGCCAACCCTGACACAGTTTGGCCTCGTCACCGCGATGGCCGACCCTCGCCTCGAACTTTTCCGCGGCGCGGCCCGGGTGACCGACAACAACGACTGGCCGGCGGCCCTGGCGCCGACAATGGCCGCGCTCGGTGCCTTTCCGTTCAGCCCGAACAGCCGCGACGCGGCGCTATTTCGATCGTTGGATGGAGCCCACACGGTTCAGGCGACCGGCACGACCGCCGGCACGATCCTCGTCGAGGCGTACGACCTCGGGGGCGGTGGCTCTGGCCGCCTGGTCAACCTCTCGGCCCGCCAGCGGGTGGGTACCGGCGCCGACATCCTGATTGCCGGGTTTTACATCGCCGGCACCGGGGAAAAGCGCGTGCTGATCCGCGCGGTGGGGCCCGCCCTGGCGTCCTTTGGTGTCACCGGCGTACTCGCGGATCCGCGGCTGGAAGTCTTCGACGGCACGCGCAGCATCGCCGCAAACGACAACTGGGATTCCTCCCTCGCCTCCACGTTTGGGTCGGTCGCGGCTTTTGCGCTACCGGCCGGGAGTCGTGATGCCGCGCTCGTGCTCAACCTCGCCGCCGGCCGCAGCTACACCGCGCAGGTGGCGGGCGCCGGTACCTCGACCGGCGAGGCGTTGGTCGAGGTGTACGAGTTGCCGTAGGAGTGTCGGCGGGACGACCCCGTACCGCAGCCTGCGTTTCGGCGCCTGCCTCGTGCGGGGTGGGGTCGTCCCGCCGACAACTCGAAGGCCTTCCTCTGAGGTGTGTTCTCATCGATCCACTTCGCACCGCTTCGCGACGATGCTGGTGTAGCCGGGAGCGCCGACCCCGGCCGGCACGTTCGATCGCGTGCGCCCGACCGGCCTCAGCGAAGCCGGCGACATCACGCAAGGCCTCGTCCGTTGGTTGCGGCTTCGAGGCGCGCTGGAGAATCTCCCGTCCGGCGCGCGTGATTCTTCGGCGGCCACCCGCCGATGCGGCCGGGCTGGATCAGCCCGGCCGCCGCGCTTGGCACGGAACGCGAATCGCGCCCGCTTACAGGTCGAAGCTCGCGCTGAAGATGAACTTCCGCGGATCGACGATGCGCCAGGCGTAGATCGAACCATCCGGATTGGCGCCGACGGCCTGGAGGCGGCCGTTCGCGAAGATGTCGCGGACATTGAGCTGCAGGTTCGTGCGCACCTTGTCGTTGAACAGCCGCAGGCGGTACCCGAGCGACAGATCGAAATAGGCCCGCGCCGGATCCCAGACCGGCTTGCTCGGGTCGAGTTCGAGGATCACACCGCGGAAGGTGCCGGGAAGCGACGAGGGCGCCGCGCCGTAGAAGCCGATCGAACCCTTGTCCTCCCAGCGCACCGCGCCGCCGACGCTGAGGTTCTTCAGCCGGCCCTCGGTGAAGGTGTAGTTGGTGATCGCGTTCCAGCGGTACTTGCGCACCTGCGTGCGGGGCTTGCCGACGTTGGCGACGCCAAAAAGGTAAGGCGACAGCAGGCTGTTGTAGTAGGCAGTCTCGGGCGTGTCGCCTCCGAGCGCCGGGATCGTGTTCCACCAGAGGCGGCCCTGGTCATCCTTGGCGGTGGTCCAGACCGGCAGGCGGGACTGCCAGTAGTCGTACTGCTCGGAGCCGATGCGGGCATCCTTGGCGATCTGCTGCGCCCCGGTGAACTTCATCCGCCAGTTCTTGGTCGGGTTGTAGGTGACCTCGAGTTCGTAGCCTTCCGAGACGACATCCGACAGGCCGTTGGTCTGCGGCTGGCCGTTGCCGGCCGCCAGGAAGGTCGTCATCCAGTCGTCGGTCACCCCCATGATCCGCGCCACCGCGGAATTGAGCTGGCTCTGCGAGGGATTCACGCCCTGCGCCGCAAACCGGCCCTGCGCGACATTGAGCGCCCACGGGTAGAAACCGTTGGCATCGCGAATGCCGTTGTTTTCCGGGCGGCCTTCCAGGCGGAAGGTGCGGTTGCCCAGGGTGCCAATCTCACCGGCGCGGCTGCCGAGTTCGAGCGTCTCGTAGCGGTTGAGCTTCACGCTCAGTTTGCCCTGGAGGGCCGAGAAGCTGATGCCGTAGTCCTTGCCCTCGCCCTTGGCGTTGGGCAGCACCCCGTTGAGGTCCATGGCATAGCGCACGACCTGCGGGTAGAAGCTGTCCGAACGGTTGTAATAGAAGTTCAGCCAGCTCAGCGGGCGCAGCACGGCGCCGTAGGTCTTGGTTTCGCCGCGCTGCGACTCGCGGGTCGCGGCGCCGAGGGGACCGGTGGCGTCGTCGGTCCAGGCGCTCCAGACGTTGTAGGCATCGTAGGTGACGAGACCGGTGGCCGGGTTGACGGCGGCCTGCCCCGAGGTGCGCTCGCGGCGACGGTCCTTGCGCAGGCCGACGGTGGTGATCAGCCGATCCTTGAAGAAGTAGCTCTGCGCCGTGGCGCTGAGGGTGCGGAGCTCGTTGCGGCTGCGCGTCGTGCTCGCGCGGGCGAGATTGTCGACGGAGATCTGCTCGTTGGTCCAGCGGCCGGTGAGGTTGTTGAACCAGTTGAGCGTGTGGGTGCCGTTGAGGTTGTTGGCCGTCTGGGGCCCGAAGTCGACGTTGTAGCCCTGGTTGTCGCCGAGGTAGAAACGCTGGGAAAGCTGGTTGCCGGCGACCCGGTTCGCGCGGTTGACCCACGAATTGTCGGAGGAAACCCAGTAGCCGTAGGTGTAGGTGGTGGAGCTGTTGCGGTTGACCTCGCCGTGCGCCGCGACGCGCTGGGTGCCGATCCACGAGAGCCAACGCGGCAGGTTCTGCGGGGTGTACTGGTACGCCAGGTCGGCGTTCTGGGTATCGAAGACCTCCGGGCGGTCGTTGTCGAAGGGACCGACGGCCTCGACGAAGGGCCGGAGGAAGTTCGGATTCGGCCGGCCGTCGAGCAACTTGGAGTTCACGTCGATGTAGATCACGGTGTCGGTGTTATCGATCATGCTCCGGGTGAAGCGGGAGAACTTCTGGTACATGTGGCCGGCGCGGGCCGCGACCAGGTGCGCGTTGGACCGGTACAGGACCTGCTCGATCTCCACGCGGAGGGTCGAGGAGGTGTCCTCGCCGTAGTTGGCCGAGACGAAGTTAGTGTTGCTCCAGTCGTAGACCGACTTGTCGGCCACCGCCGGCGCGAAGAAGAGCGGGAACGGGTTGGCCTTGCGCCGCATGATGTCGGTGCCGGTCTGGATGTAGCGGATGTTGCTGTTGGCGGTGAACGGCGACGGCGTGCCGGAGGTGATGACATTGCCCAGCCGGCCCTGGGTGATGAACTGCAGGCCGCCCTGGTCGAACCAGGCGTTGAGGCGGCCGTAGCTGTTACCGGCGATCAGACCCGGGGGCAGCGTGGTGTTCTCATTGGTCTGCGGGAAGGGACCGGCCGTGCGGCCATCGGCGAAGGTCACCATCTGGGTGGTCGGATCAAAGGTCGGGCGGCCGGAGTTGCGCCATTCGTAGGTCGTGTCGCGCGGCGTCACCGAGTTGGGCCGGCGGTAGAAGTTGTTGTAGTGCTCGAACGAGGCGTTGATCGTGGTCTGCCGGAAGGGCCGGGCCTGGATGGCGCCGAAGTAGCGGCGGATCTTCTCCTCGGCCGGCTTGCGCGTGAAGCCCTTGGATTCGTCGACGGCGGAAAAGCGCACCGCGAGCATGTCCGAGATGAGCGGCCGGTTGAAATCGATCGTGAAGCGATGCCCGCCCCAGTCATCGAGCCGCACCGAGGTGCTGGTGCTCATCCGGTTCAGCGTGGCCTTGGACGGCACCAGGTTGACCGTGCCGGCCGCGGCGCCCAGGCCGAAGAGGTTGGAGTTGGGCCCGCGGGAGATTTCGACGGCGTCGATGTTGTACGGGTCCATCGGGATCTTGTTGTTGGAGGAGAAATTCCCCACCGCGATGTTGACGCCGCTGCCGCTGATCGGGCTGCCGACGCCGCGGATGCGGTTGGCGGTGGCCGGATCGTTGGCGGTGCCGTCGATGATGCCGCCGTTCCGGTTGGGCGTGAACTGGGTGTAGTTGCCCGTGCCCTCGGTGTTGGCCTCGTAGAGGAAGACATCGTTCAAATCGACCATCGCGAGGTCCTGCATCTGCTGCTTCGTCACGACCGTGATGGAGGCGCCGAGGTCCTCGAGCTTCGAGTTGAGGCGGGTGCCGGACAGCGTGTTGAGCGCCTGGTAGCCGCGATCCGCTTCGGAGGACACGGTGAAGGGCGAGAGGACGACGGTCTCTTCGCCGGTACGCGCCCCGGCGGAGTTCACCACGGGAATCGCCGCGGTCTTCTTGGCGGGATCCGCGGAAGCGGGCGCCGGCGTGACCTGCTGGGCCGCCGCGGGAGACAACGCGCCCGCCAGGCCGAGGAGAACGACAGGTAGGAGGGTTCGAGGGTTGGTTTGCATGGTGGGGAAAAATGAAACCCCGCCGCGATCCGCCGAAGGGCGGAAAGGAACGGAAAACGGGGTTTCGAGGACTGTCGCCGATATCGTAGCACCTCCCTCCGGATGGCAATAGTGGAAGGCCGCGCAATCTTCATACAAATCCAAGCAGCTGAATTCTGCGGGAGCTCCCTGTCAGACGACAGCGAGAGTCCGTCCCGCGTGCGATTCCGCGCAACGCCTCCGCGCTTCCCCGGCTTTACACCCCCGCGCCACCTCCTAACCTGCCCGTCATGCTGCGCTACCTCGGCACCGGGTACCGCCAGTTCGGCCTCTACCCAATCACGCCCCACCCCCGCCTGAACTGGGAGTTCTTCGCGGTGGTCAAGGGACGTTGCGCCGCCTTCGATCCCGGCGAGAAGCCCGCGCCGCTGGTCCGCCGCACCTTGTGGGTCTCCCCACCTCACAGCCGCCATGCCTGGGCCGGCGATGGCGCGCACAGCGTCCAGGTCACGGTCTTCCACTTCGGCTCCGTGCCGCTGGCCCTCGAGCGCGCCGTGCGCGAGCGGGGCCGCCTCGTGGTGTCGCTGACCGGCCCCGAATGCCGCCGGCTGGTCGAACTCGCGCGCCAAGTCCGGGGCGACTTCCAGGCCCCGACCGCCCTGAGCCAGCTGGTGTTCCAAAGCCTGCTGTTCGAGCTGTCCCTGCTGGCCCTCCGCAAGCTCCCCGCCAGCAGCCGGCCCCGGATTCGCGAGCGGGCGGATCGCATCGTCGAGGCCGCCACGGCCTGGTTCGCCGACCACATGCACGCCAACCCCACGATCGACGAGGTAGCCTCCCGCGTGCATGTCTCGCCCAGCACCCTCCGGCGCTTCTTCCAGCAGGCCGTGCGCGACCGTCCCGTGCGGGTCTTTCGCCGCCTGCAGGTGGAGAACAGCATGCGCCTGATGACCGAGTCCTCGGTCAAGCTCGACCAGGTTGCCGAGGCCTGCGGTTTCACCTCCACCAGCGACTTCTGCCGGGCCTTCAAGGCCCATACCAAGGTAAGCCCCAACACCTGGAGACGGACCCTCATCGGCCCGCCCCGCGGGGCCTTCGACCGCGACCCGGCCCGGCCACCCGCCCGCGCCGCCAGCCGCTGAGCCGCATCCCTGCAACAGAACCACGGATGGACACGAACGAACCCCAATGAAAATACCCGGCGAAGACGGAGGCCCTGCCGCCCTCCCCAAGGTGAACGCGGCGCGCCGGGCGATGCTTCGTGTCGATTCGTGTCCCTTCGTGGTTTTCCTCTGAATTCCTCCGGCTGAGACCGCCCCCGCGGCCGCAGCGGCCCACCTCCGCCCTCGACTCGCCCCCACCCGCCTCTTCTCCTTCCGCCGTGCTTTTCGCCCGCACCTGCCTCGCCCTCCTCGCCGCCGGTCTCCTGCCCGGCTGCGGCCTGGTGCATTTCGGCCGGCGCGAGAAGATGCCCGCCACCGGCGGCGACGCCGCCCTGGTCGCCGCCTACGCCAACCTCTCGACCGAACACAAGATTCTCCGGCAGGAACTCCTGCTCGCCCGCCGGGAAGGCGACGCGCTGCGCCTCGCGCTGGAACGCGCCGGCGGCGGCGCGCCCGCACTCGAATCCGCCGCGCGCCTCGCAGAAGCCCAGCGGGATCTCACCGAACTCCGGTCCCGGCTGGCCCGGCTCGAGGCGGAACGCGCGTCCAAGCCCCCCGAAGCCCCGCGCGCGACGGCCGCCGCCCCCGCCGACCCGCAACCCCTGCGGGAGGAAAACGCCCGCCTCCGCGCCGATCTCGAACGGGCCCGGTCGGAAAACTCCGCCCTGGCGGAAAAGCTGCAGAAGGCCGAGACCCGCCACGCCGAAGCTCGGCTGGAAATCGACTCGCTCAATGTCGATCTCCTGGCCCAGAAGCAGGCGCGCTCCCGGGCGGAACAGGCGACCGAGGCGCTGCGGGCCCAGCTGGACACCGTCCTGGCACGGGGCAGCTCCAGCCCGGCCCTCACCCTCTCCGCCGCCCGCGAATCCACGGCCACCAGCACCGCGATCCTCCATTATCCCTCGTCCCCGCGAACCGGCAGCGGCGCCGGCCCGACCCCACCCGCCGAGCCCCGGCCGCGCACCCACGTCGTCCAACCCGGGGATACCCTGGAGAAGATCGCCACCCGCTATTATGGGTCGCCCGAGCGGTGGCAGGCCATCGAACGCGCCAACCAGGCCCAACTCGCGAATGGACTGCGCGTCGGCCTCGAACTGACCCTGCCCTGAGCAGTCCACGCGACGCTTGCCTCACCCGGCGGGCACCGCCATCACCGCACTCCCATGTCCTCGCATCCCGCGCAGTTCGACGGCGTCACCGTCGTCACCAAGGCCAACATCTACTTCAACGGCGACGTCGTCAGCCACACGGTGCTCTTTCCCGACAAGTCGAAGAAGACGCTCGGGCTGATTCGTCCCGGCACCTTCCATTTTGGAACGGCGGCCGCGGAACGCATGGAGATCGTCGCCGGCGAGTGCACGGTCACCCTCGACGGAAGTTCCCAGACTCAGGCCTACGGTCCCGGCACGAAATTCGACGTCCCGGCCAACAGCGGCTTCACGATCGCGGTCAAGGCCGGTCTCTGCGAGTACATCTGCTCGTTCCTGCCGTAAACCGGGGCGCGCCGCCCGCGCACTGCGGGATTGTGCGCGGCGTCCCGGTCGCGCAGCGTGCGGGCCATGGCCCGCCCGCCCCTTCCCGCCCGCCTCGTCCTCCCCTGGCTCGCCCTGCTCCTCGCGGCTCCCGTCCAGGCCGCGGATCCCGGGCTGCCCGACGGCCTCTATGCCGAATTCGGCACGCCGCGCGGCACCATCGTCTGCGAGCTTCACCACCACAAGGCACCTCTCACCGTCGCGAGTTTTGTCGGCCTGGCCGAGGGCAAGCTCGGACCGGCTCCCCGCAGGCCCTACTTCGACGGACTGACCTTTCATCGGGTCGTGCCGGACTTTGTGATCCAGGGTGGCGACCCCACCGGCACCGGTGACGGCGGGCCGGGTTACACCTTCCCGGACGAATTTGTGCCCGGCCTGCGCCACGAGGCGGCGGGCATCCTGTCGATGGCCAACAAGGGCCCCGACACCAACGGCTCCCAGTTCTTCCTCACTCTGCGGGAGACCAACCGCCTGAACTACCTGCACAGCGTCTTCGGGCGGGTCGTGCGCGGCCTCGAGGTGCTGCCGAAGATCCAGCGCGGCGACAAGATGACCGTGAAGATCCTGCGCCTGGGCGCCGCGGCCCGCGCCTTCCGCGCCGACGAAGGCACCGTGAAGGAACTGGCGGCCCGCACCAGGAAGTACACCGCCCTCCCCGAGCCCGGGCCCGCCGCCCACTTCGACGACCCGTCCAAGGTGCTGCCGCTGGAACCGCCGCGCGCCCGCTACTTCAACTTCAAACTCGCCAACTTCGAACGCACGACCGGCCGGCGCATCCTGGCGCGGATCCACCCCAAGTCCCCGACCGCCGCCGAGGATGCCCAACCCGGCGCCTTCATGCGCAGCCTCGCCGAGAAGCTCGGCACCGCCCGCGACGGCGCGCTCGCCGTGTACTTTGTCGACGACGACAGCTGGCGCATCTGGGTGGGAGATACCCTGACGTCCCAATTCGCCGGCAAGCCGGGCACCGCCGCCGAACTCACGAAGAGCGGCGCGATCCACGACGTGAAGGAAGCGTTGCTCGAGGCGGCGCAGGCACGGGGCAATGCCGACTTCAAACAGCAGCAGGAAACCCTGGCCGCCGCGAAACAGCCGCCGCCTCCACCCGGTCAGCGGGTGAAGCTCCAGGCCGACGCCGTGCTCGACAGCCTGATCTTCAAGCTGGAACCACGGTAAGCCGGCGGAGCGCCGCCAGTGGCCGCCCCCCCCTGTGGGCGGGGCGACCCATGTGCGCTAACTTAGATTTCCACTCGCGCACGGTTGCGACGTACTCCTCTTCGCCCTGGGGGTCACACAACCCGCCCTGCGGGCACCCTGCTGGACCCGGAGGAATTCAATCGCAAACCACGAAGGGACACGAATCGACACGAAGCATCGGCCCGCGTGCCGCGTTCACCTTTGGGAGGGTGGCAAGACCTCCTCTTCCGCAGGCAATTTCCGTTCGCGTCTGTTCGTGTCCATTCGTGGTTCTCTTGGATGGATCCGGCTGGAGAGGGGATCATTCCGAGCCCTATCTTGTCCGGGTCCCCTCTGGAGCCGGAACCATGCAGTCGGGCTGACGCACCTGCGGGAGTCCACTGACGAAACGGTGACCTGTGGGCGGGGCGACCGCGCCCCGCTCCGCGACGAGGTCGTCGCGGCTACATTGCTGCGGTGCACGTCGACGCCTATCCATCGGTGCCGGCTCCGGACTATGTTGGCGCCCTTGGGGGCGACCGCGCCCCGCCGTTTCCCGCCAGCGACGCGCCGCCCCGCACGGCGGGGTCGTCGCGCCCGCAGGGTTCGCTGACTTCCGACGCGGCGGACCGACTTACGCCAGGCCGGATTTCTTCGCCAGCCGGGTCGCGCCGTAGGGCTCGCGTTCCGGGCGGATCAACATCGCGTTGGCCTCGGCGTCGTTGACGAACTTCTCGGCCTTGGGGTCCCAGGTCAGCGGCCGTCCGAGCTTCATCGCGATCCAGCTGACGATGCAGGCGGCGTTGCCCCGATGGGCCACCGGCGCGGGCACCAGCGGCGCCTGGCGCGACTTCACGCTTTGCAGCCAGTTGAGGTGGTGCTCCGGGCACTGCGGCAACTCCACTTTCACGCCTTTCGGATCGATCAGCGCCTCCTTGCTCGCATCCAGCGGCCGCAGGCGGCCGCGCGGCACGGCCGGGTCCTTCACCGCCACGCTGCCACGGGAAACGAAGATCCAGCCGTCGTCGCCGATGAACTTGAGGCCGTTCGGGAACTTGTCCGACACCGCCACGCGCACGCCGCCGGGGTAGTCGAGCTCGATGTGGTACGCGCCGTGGACGTTCCAGATCTTGTTCTTGGGGAAGTCCGCGCGGCCCTCGATCCGGCTGGGCCCGCTCAGTTCGCAGTCGAGCGCCCAGTGGAGGATGTCGTAGTGATGGGCGCCCCAGCCCGTGATCATGCCGAGGCAGTAGGCGTCGTTGCGCAACCAGCCGGGCCGATCATAGCCCTTCTGCGGATGCACCCGCTGCTCGGTGTAGGGCTGCAGCGGCGTGCACCCGAGCCAGCGGTCATAGTCGAGGTTGGCCGGCACCGGCTGCGTTGGATCATCCGGCGCGGTCGGATCCACCGGCAGGCCGATCTCCACCCGCTTCAACCGCCCCACCCGGCCGCTGCGCACGAACTCGCTCGCCTTGCGGAACTGCTGGTTGTTGCACCGCTGCTGGCTGCCGAGTTGGAAGATGCGGCCCGTCTTGGCCAGCGCCTGCCGCAGGATGATGCCCTCGGCATGCGTCATCGTCATCGGCTTCTGCAGGTAGACGTCCTTGCCGGCGAGCACCGCCGCCAGCGCGGGCTCGGCATGCCAGTGGTCGGGTGTGCTGATCACGATCGCATCGATGTCGGGGCGCGTGAGCATCTCGCGGTAATCCCCGTACACGGAGACCTTCGGCGCCGGGAGTCCCTTCTCCTGGTAGAAGCCCTCCACCCGTGCCTTGCCGTCCGCTGCGCGCCGGGAGTCGAGGTCGCAGACCGCCACGTAGTCGGCCAGCTCCGAATGAAACACGTTGGGCATGTCGTGGTCGCGCGCGATGCGGCCGCAGCCGATCTGGCCCACCCGCACCTTGTTGCTCGGGGCATTCGCGCCCAGCAGGCGGGCCGGAATCACGTTGGGGGCGGCGAGCAGGCCGGCGCCGAGGAGCGAGGTACGGGCGAATTCCCGACGGGTGAGGGTTTTCATGGTCGTTAAGACGGCGGAGTTGGGGAAAGGCATCACCGATCTTCCGCCGGCACGCGCGTCCCGAACGGGGCGGGGCGCGGACACGACGGAGGAGGCGGGGGACGTGGCCACCGGTGTGCCCGCATTCCGCCCCCGCCGCAAGTACCCGGCGGGCCCCCTCCGGCAGGAAGAAGATTCCTTCGCCAACCGCCCGGGCGGGTTAATGACCCGCGCGCCGTGCCTTGCACTTGACCCCGCGACTCCGACCCGGCGAAGTGCAGCCCGGATTTCTGCTCCCGGCAGCCTGCCCCCCGGCCGTCTCCCGGAGGAAACGGCGTCACCCCCTCGCCCCAACCTGTCGCTTCGCTTCCATGTACCACCACGTTCTCCGTTCGCTCGCGTTCCTGCTCACCCCCGCCGTGCTTGGCGCCGCCAACTGGGACAACTGGCGCGGCCCGCTCCATAACGGCTCCAGCCCGGAAACGAACCTGCCCGCGACCTTCTCCAAGACCGAGAACGTCAAGTGGGCCACGGCGCTCCCCGGCTCCTCCGCCGCCACCCCCGTCATCTGGGGCGACTTCGTCTTCGTCACCGCCGCCGACACCTCGACCGGCAAGCAATCGGCCTTCTGCCTGGATCGGCGCAGCGGGCAGATCCGCTGGCGCTCGGAGATCAGCGCGTTCACCACCGACGGCCAGTACAGCAACACCTGCTCCCCCTCGCCGGTGACGGACGGAAAGATCGTGGTGTTCTTCTTCGGCACCGGGGACCTGGTCGGCTTCGAGGTGGGTGGACGCAAGTTGTGGGAACGCAACCTCGGCCCCTTTGCCTTCCAGTGGACCTTTTCCGCCACGCCCCTGCTGCACCGGGGCACGCTGATCATGCCCATCCTGCAGCGCGATGTCGCCGTGCGCGGCCGCGGCAAGCCGACGGGCAATGAATCCTACCTGCTCGCGATGGATCCGACCACGGGAAAGGATCTCTGGCGCAGCCTGCGGCCCTCGGAAGCCGTGGCCGAGTCCCGCGAGGCTTACACGACACCACTGCCGCTCACCCACAACGGACGCGAGGAACTCGTGGTCATCGGCGGCGATTGCATCACCGGCCACGATCCCAAGGACGGCCGCGAACTCTGGCGCTGGGGCACGTGGAACCCGACCAAAATCGGCCACTGGCGCCTCGTACCTTCGCCCACCACCGGCGCCAGTCTGATTCTCGCCTGCGGTCCCAAGGGCGCACCGGTTTACGCCGTGAAGGCGGGCGGTGCCGGCAAACTCACCCACAAGGATCTCGCCTGGCAGAGCCACGTGCAACCGACCGAGGATCCGGCCGAGGTTGCACCGTCGCTCAACGATCGCGACCTCACCAGCGATGTGCCGACCCCGCTGTTCTACGAAGGGAAGTTCTACCTTCTCAATGGCCTCAAGCGGAAGCTCTACTGCCTGAACCCCGCCGACGGGAAGGTCGTGTGGAGCGGGGATCTCGGCGGCAAATCCGTCTTCCAGGCCTCCCCCACCGCTGCCGACGGCAAGATCTACATCATGAACTTCGACGCCGACGTCTCCGTGATCCAGGCCGGCGGCACCGAATTCAAGCGGATCCATGCCGCCAACCTCCGCGACGACGGCGACGACACGCGGCATCGCTCCAGCATCGCGATCTCGCAGGGCAACCTCTTCATCCGCACCGGCACCAAGCTCTACTGCGTGGGAAAGTGAACCGTCGGCAGGCCCGTGGGCGGGCGCGCCCCGCGGTGCCCGCAACAAGTTTGCTGGCCTCACTGCCGCCACCGGCCAACCTCGCCCCGCTCACATGCATCCCCGCCTCCTCCTGGTCCTGTGTTCCACCGTCGCCGGCTGTGCCCTCGCGGCGGATCCTTCCCTGCGCGGCACCGTCGCGCAAAAGGTCGCGGCCGACTATCCCGCGCTGGGGTCCCTCTACCAGGATCTGCATGCCCACCCGGAACTCTCGCTGATGGAGGAACGCACCGCCGGGATCGTGGCGAAGGAACTCCGCGCCGCCGGCTGCGAAGTGACCGAGAAGTTCGGCGGCGGCTTCGGAGTAGTCGGGGTCCTCAAGAATGGCCCGGGTCCCACCATCCTCATCCGCGCCGACCTCGACGGGCTGCCGGTGCAGGAGGAGACCGGTCTGCCTTACGCCAGCAAGGTGCGGACGAAGAACCTCGCCGGACAGGAAGTGCCGACGATGCACGCCTGCGGTCACGACATCCACATGACCTGCTTCATCGGGGCCGCGCGCGCCCTGGCCGCCGTCCGCGAGCGCTGGAGCGGCACGCTGCTCTTTGTCGGCCAGCCCGCTGAGGAAACCGGTGTGGGGGCGCGGACCATGCTGGCCGCGGGCCTGTACCGGCAGTTCCCGCGCCCGGATTTCGCCATCGCCCTGCACGACAGCGCCACGCTGCCCGCCGGCACGGTCGGCACGATCGAGGGTTTCGCCATGGCCAACGTCGACTCCGTCGACATCACGGTGCGCGGCATCGGCGGACACGGCGCCTACCCGCACACCACCAAGGACCCGGTGGTCCTCGCCGCGCGCATCGTGGTCGCGTTGCAGACCATCGCCAGCCGCGAGAACCGGCCGGTCGATCCGGTCGTGGTCACGGTCGGCTCCATTCACGGAGGCACGAAGCACAACATCATTCCCGACGAGGTGAAGCTGCAGCTCACGGTCCGATCCTATGCCGATGAGGTGCGCACCCGCACGCTCGAGGCCATCCGCCGCATCTGCCGCGGCGAGGCGATCGCCGCCGGCCTGCCGGAGGACCGTTTCCCCGTCGTCACGATTTCCGAGTCGGAATACACGCCGGCCACCTACAACGATCCCGCCCTGACGCGCCGCCTGCGCGGGGCCTTCACGGCGTGGCTGGGCGCGGACAATCTTCGGACCATCGACGCCGAGATGGGCGGCGAGGACTTTGGCCGCTTCGGTCGCACGGTGGAAAAGGTGCCGGTCTGCCTCTTCCGCGTCGGGGCCGTCGACCCAGCCGCGGTCGCCGCCAGCGCCCGTACCGGCGCCCCGCTGCCCTCCCTGCACTCGAGCAAGTTCGCCCCGGTGCCGGAACCGACGATCAAGACCGGGATCACGGCGATGACCGCCGCCGCCCTCGAACTGCTCGCCCGAAAGTAGATTCGCCTCGCTCCGTTGTCCGGCGGTGGGCGGGACGACCCCGTCCTGCACCTTCGGCGGATCACCGCCCTTTCGCCGTCGCCCCCAGCCCCAGCAGCGGGACGAGGTCCCGGCTCTCGGGCACGCCGTAGTTGAAGAGGATGAAGCCCCGCGTGCCGTGGCGCCGGGTGATGCCGATCTGCGCGATCACCTCGTCGACCGGCAGGCGCGACGCCGAGGAGCTGACACCGATTCCCGGATACACCGGCACGCCGCCGGCCCACTCGCGCTGCATCTCCACCCAGGTGTCGAATTGCCGGGCGCTGCCGGTGTAGTCCATCGGGCACACAAAATCGAGCCAACCCCGGTCGCACCAGAGCTTCCAGTCCTGGCCCACGCCGTCGCGGTCCGTGCTCCAGTTGCGGAAGACCGCCGCCGACACCTTGACCCCGGGTCGCACCGCCCGGGACTGCGCCCGCACCGCCTCCACCACGGCAGTGATGTTGCTCCGCCGCCAGTCGAGCCACCGCTCCCGCCCGGGCCCGCCCGCCTGCACGTCCTGCGGCCACCGCGCCACTTCCCGCCCGATCAGCCGGCCGAAGCGTTCGCGGCAACCCGTGCAGAAGCAGTGATCCCCGTCGGGATACCGGATGTAGTCGAAGTGAATCCCGTCGACCGGGTACTTCCGGGCCACCTCCACCATCGCCGCAACCTCGAGGGCCTGGTTTTCCGGATGCGAGGGGCAAAGCCAGGGTTCCTCCTGGCCGCGGGAACTCACCTGCAGCCGGCCCTCGCGGCGCATCCGCTCGAGAAACTCCGGCGGCGCCCGGTGCCCGGCATTGAAGTTCACCTTCCAGACATGGACCTCGATCCCGTGCCGGCGCGCCGCGGCGAGGCAGGCCGCGATCTGGTCGCCCCGCTCCGCCACCTCCCGCGCGATCGGCAGAACCTCGCTCGGATAATAGGCCACGCCGCCCCAGAGCATGTTCGGGAAGATCGCGGTGAACCCCGCGGCCGCCAGCCGGCCCAGGGCCTCGTCCCAGGTCAGGCCGTCGACGCCCAGGGCGCTGTGGCACCAGAAGGCGCGGAACTCCCCCGGTGCCGCCGGTTGCACGCGGCAATAGGCCTCGGTGAGTTTCTGCGTTGCGCGCGCCACCTCGTCCAAAGCCTCCGCGTGCCGCCCCCGGCCCCGCCAGGTCAGCGCCTGCTCGCGCGCGGACCGGGCCGCGCCGAGGGCCTCCCGCGCCGGGAGATTGCCGACCGCCGCCCGCTCGATCGCCGCCGCCGCCGCCGCGAACTCCTTGTGGTCTCCAATCCGTCCGAGTCGCGCCAGCGCCGCCGCGGAACCCTCGGCCCAGAGCTCCGGGACGAGCGCTCCCGCCATCGCCAGGAGCAGCCGCTGCTGGTTGGCCCGGTCCTCGTTCAACAGCACGTGCGTCATGAACGCACCGTTCCGCGTCAGAAGAATCGCCGCCTTCCCTGTCTCCCGTTCGTCGGCCCCGAGCCACTCCGCCACCACGCGCCCCTCCGCACCGGCCGGACGCGCTTCAACCACGTTCCACGAGCGCTGCCGCACGCGTTCCGGCGCCCCGGGCAGGGCATCGCGGTTCACTCGGATCGCCGCAAAACCGCCGGGCTGATCCGCCGCCCGCACCAGCCGGCCGGTGGTGATGCCAATCGCCTCCGCCAGCTCCCGCGGCAGTTGGTAGAACGCGAGCAGCTTTCCCCCACCGCGGAGATACTCGCGCAGCGCCGCCACCGCGCCAGCCGGCAGCGCCGGGTTGTGCGGCAGTACCACGAGCCGGGCACCACGCACCTGCGCCGCCGTCAATCCGGCCTCGCCCGGAGTCGCGCAGCCGATCCCCTGGCTCTCGAACCCCTCCGTGACCGCCGTGAGAAACTGTTCCGCCGCGCGGGCCGCCCCGCCCTTCGCGGACGGATCCGCTTCCGGTCGCACGATTGCCACCGTGGCATCCTCCCCGAGCACGCCGACACGCCGAAAACTCCCGACCCGCATCTCCGTATCCACGTTGCGCGCCCGCCAGGCGGATACCCGGACCGTACTGATGCGATCCCATCCGGCTGGCCGCCCTTCCACGCGCAGCGCCGCCTTGGTCACTGTTACCACGGTCCAAGCCCCGATCACTTCGGGCTGGAACGAACCAGCGTACCAGCCCTCGCCGCTCTGAAAGTAGATGCTGAATTGCCCGACCGGCGCCGCATCCAGACAGAAGAAGTCGAACTGCAGCCCGCGACAGGCGGCCAGGTCGAGGTTCACCTTTCGATCCCAGGAGGCCCGCTCGAAACTCGTGCCGGCGAAATTGCAGGGCAAACGCACCGCCGGGGTTCCAGCCGGGCCGGCCGTCGTCGTCGCCGCGGCCGAACCCGTCATCGGCCGCCACGCCGCCTGGGCAGCTGTGTCGTCGGCAAACCGGTTCTCCATCACCGCGGTGCTGGCCGCGCGCAGGCTCGGGAGCAGCATGGGCAGCGCGAGCAACAACGCCAGCCGTCGGACCGCGCCCGCGCGAACCGAGGCGACGCGGAGCGGGACCCGCCTACCTGCCTCGGAACTCTGGCCGACCCGGTCGCGACGACCGAAGCCGTCTGACGTCAAACCACTCGATGGATCGCAACGATTGAACGCAGTCATGGAGGCGCGAAGGCAACCGCGACACTACCGCCCCGCTCCGCTTCCGCCAACCTCAGACTCACGTCGCGATCGGCCTCTCCCCTTTGGCGGCCTTTGACTCAGGTATCACCGGAAGCGCCGCCCCCGGGGCCGGCCTCACCGTGGCCGGCTACAACCGCGAACCGGAAGTGGCATCCGTCGGATCCCAACCGTCCGAACCTCCGAGCACGGCCCGCACCGTGTACCGCATCGCCTCCGCCGGCGCCAAGGGCTTGGCCCACTTCACTCGTGCCGACGGGTTGGCGCCCTCTCCGGTGCTGGCGAACTCCGCATAGTAGGTCGTGCGCTCTGCCTCCGCCTTGCCCCAGTTATCCCAGCCCGCCGGCCGGACCACGGCCGACATGTCGGTCCGGAGAAAGACCGTCCGCGCGTAGTTGCGCCACGGCCGGCCGAGATAGGTCTTCACCCCTTCCGCGCCGGTGATCCGGCAGTCGGCGAAGACCAGACCGTGTTCCACGCCGTCCGGGGTCGACGCCGCGGTGATGTAGCCATCGCCGAGGCAATGCACGTGGCAGCGCGCGAAGTACACCGTCGCGCCCCCGAAAATGAAATCGACGTTTCCCTCGATGTAGCAGTCCTCGAAGTAGTGCCGCCCGCGGTTCACCAGAATGGTGTCCTGCCACCCAAGGAAGCGGCAGCGGCGAAACACGAGGCGATCTCCGTCCGCCCGCAGGGCCAGGGCCTGTCCCACCCGACCCGCCGAGTTCGCCAGCGTCAGGTCCTCCCAGATCATCCCGTCCCCGTCGATCTGCACAGTCGGCGTGCGGTACGTGCCGATCGGCTTGCCGTCCGGCCCCGGCAGGTTGGCATGTTGATCGAAGGTGATGATGGTGCCCGCGGCATCCTCGCCGCGCACCAGAATGTTACCCCGTTCGCGCTGCACATAGATCCGCTCCCGGTACGTCCCGCGCTTGACGAAGATCACCCAGCGGGGATCTCCGCGGCCGGTGCGGGCCGGGGCGGCACTGATGGCGTCCTGCACGGAAGTGTATTTCCCGGATCCGTCCGCCGCCACCACCACGTCCGGCTTCGGCGACGCGCCCAGCAGCGTCGCCCCCAGCACCCCCATCATCCCCAGCAGCAGGCGAAAGCTCATGGGGATCAGGTTGTGCCCCCGGCCCGTCGTCGCAAGGCCACAGCCGGACCGCCGGGGCCGTCGCCTCTCCCATCCCTGGCGGCGCTCGAGCCCGGGCATATCGCGATTGACCGGCCCCGGCTTCCCCGGCTCCATCTCCGCCGGCATGAGCCAGTCGCAGCCGAGGCTCGACGATCTGCGGATCGAGCGAAAACCAGTGCCGGAAACGCCCCGCCGAACCGGACTCGCGTTCGCCATTGGGTTGACCCTGGCCGTTGCCGCCGTCGTGTGGTGGTGGTTCGGCCGGCCCCAGGCCGTGCCCGTCACCACGGCCCTCGCCCGGGAAAATGCCACGCCGGCCGGCGATCGCACCGTGCTCAACGCCTCGGGCTACGTCACCGCCCGCCGCGAGGCCACCGTCTCCTCCAAGGTCATGGGCAAGGTGGTCGAGATTCTGATCGAGGAGGGCATCGCCGTGAAACAGGGTCAGTTGCTGGCGAAACTCGATGACGCCAACGCCCAGGCCGCCCTGCAGCTGGCGCGCGCCCAGCTCGCGGCCGTGCGCGCCGGGCTCGAGGAAACCCGCGTGCGGCTCGCCGAGGCCAACCTGGAGCTCCGCCGCCAGACGCAGCTGAAGCAGGACAAGGTCGCCGCCCTGGCTGAATTTGATCGCGCCGAAGCCGCCGCGGCCGCCCTGCGCGCCCGGCTGGCCCAGCAGCAGAGCGAGCTCACTGTCGCCGAACGCAACCTCGCCGTCTACGAACAGCAGGCCGCCGACACCCTCATCCGCGCGCCGTTCGCCGGCATCGTCACCTCGAAGAACGCCCAGCCCGGAGAGATGATCTCGCCCATGGCCTCGGGCGGCTTCACCCGCACCGGCATCTGCACGATCGTCGACATGGAGTCGCTCGAGATCGAGATCGACGTCAACGAGAGCTACATCAATCGCGTCGCCCCCGGCCAGGCGATCGAGGCCACGCTCGACGCTTACCCCGAGTGGAAAATCCCCTGCAAGGTGATCGCCATCATCCCGACCGCCGACCGCCAGAAATCCACCGTGCGCGTGCGCGTCGGCTTCGACAAGCTCGACCCCCGGATCCTGCCGCAGATGGCCGTGAAGGTGGCCTTCCGGGAAACCACCCAGGCAACGGCGTCCTCCGCCCCGAGTCGCAGCGTGATCGTGCCGCGGGGCGCCGTCACCTCCCGCGACGGCCGCGACGTCGTCTTCGTCGTGCAGAACGGGCGCGTCGAGCGCCGCGCCGTCACCGTCGGCAGCACCGTCGGCACCGATACCACCCTTACCGCGGGCCTCGCAGCTCGGGAGCGCATCGTCGTCGATCCGACGGCCGAGATCACCGACGGCGTGCGCGTGGAGGAGAAAAAACGATGAGCCAACCCCAGTCCAACGGCAGCCCCCTGGTCCGCATCGACGGCGTGGAGAAATACTTCCAGCGCGGCGCGGAGAAGATCCACGTGCTCGCCGAGCTCAACCTCACCGTCGCCCCCGGCGAGTTCCTCGCCCTGATGGGCCCGTCCGGTTCCGGCAAGAGCACGCTGCTCAATCTCATCGGCGGCCTCGACCGCCCGACCAAGGGCACCGTCACCGTCGCCGGCGAGCGCATCGACCAGCTCTCGGACCGCCAGCTGGCGGACTGGCGGGCGCGGCACATCGGCTTCGTCTTCCAGCTCTACAACCTGATTCCGGTGCTCAACGCCGAGCGCAATGTCGAGCTTCCCTTGCTGCTCACTCATCTGACCGGCGCCCAGCGGGCGAAGCACGTCGCCGCCGCCCTGGCCCTCGTCGGCCTCTCGCACCGCGCGAAACATTTCCCGCGCACCATGTCGGGCGGGGAACAGCAGCGCGTCGGCATCGCCCGCGGCATCGTCACCGATCCCACGCTGCTCCTGTGCGACGAGCCGACCGGCGACCTTGATCGCAAGGCGGGCGACGAGATCCTCGATCTGCTCGGCGCGCTCAACCGGGAGCAGGGCAAGACGATCGTCATGGTCACGCACGACCCCCACGCCTCCGCCCGGGCTTCGCGCACCGTCCATCTCTTCAAGGGGCAGATCACCAGCGAGGCCGTGAAATGAAGTTCGCCCACCTCATCTGGGGAAACCTCGCGCGGAAGAAACTCCGCACCACCCTCACGCTGCTCTCGATCCTCGTGGCGTTTGTGCTCTACGGGATCCTCTGCGCGGTGAAACAGGCGCTGATCGGTGGGGTCGCCCTCGCGGGCGCGGACCGTTTGATCGTCCGGCACAAGGTCTCGATCATCCAGCTGCTGCCGGAGAGCTACCAGGCGCGCATGGAGAAGATCCCGGGCGTCGCCGCGGCCGTGCACCAGACCTGGTTCGGCGGCATCTACCAGGATCCAAAGAACTTCTTCATGCAGAGCCCGGTGGTGCCGGAGGAGTTCATGCGGATGTTCCCCGAGTTCCTCCTGCCGCCGGAACAGATGAAGGCGTGGCTCGCCACGCGCACCGGCGCCGTTGTCGGCCGCAACACCGCCGATCGGTTTCAGTTCAAGATCGGCGACAAGATCCCCATCCAGTCGCCGATCTGGGGCCAGAAGACATGGGAATTCGACCTCGTCGGGATCTACGACGGCGCGAAGAAGGGCACCGACACCACGGCGATGTTCTTCCGCTACGATTTCTTCAACGAGTCGCGCGCCGAACGGGGCAAGGGCCTCGTCGGCTGGTACGCCATCCGCGTCAAGGACCCCGCGCAGGCCGCCGAAGTCGCCCAGCGGGTCGACGCCGAGTTCGAAAACTCGCCGGCCGAGACCCGCACCGAGCCCGAGGGCGCCTTCGTGCAGGGCTTCGCCAACCAGATGGGCAACATCGCGCTCATCGTCGCGTCGATCCTCGCCGCGGTGTTTTTCACCATCCTGCTGGTGACCGGCAGCACGATGTCACAGGCCGTGCGTGAGCGTCTCGGTGAGCTCGGGGTGCTCAAGGCCATCGGGTTCACCAACGGTCAGCTGCTGGGTTTTGTGCTCGCCGAATCCTGCCTGCTCGCGCTGCTCGGCGGCGGCCTGGGGCTCGGCCTGGCCTGGCTCTTCGCCGCCCGGGGCGATCCCACCGGAGGCATGCTGCCCCTGTTCCACCTCTCGACCGGCGATCTCGTCACCGGCGTCGCCATCGCCCTCGGACTCGGCCTGCTCACCGGCATCTTCCCCGCGCTCACCGCCATGCGCCTCCACGTGGCCGATGCCCTCCGGAGGATGTGACGATGCCAGGAGGCGGAAGTGAAGAACGGTAATCAGTAATCAGTGTTCAGTAATCAGTGACCAGTGAGCCCTCAAACGTCCCTCTCCCTCTGCTCCCTCCCAAGACTCGTCCGCTCCTCCTCGATCCCGCCAATCGCCGATCACCGGCCCCTGACCACTGATTACTGGTTACCGAATACTGATTACTGACCACTGATTACCGATCACCGACTACCCCTACCATGCAATCCGGTCCGCTCAACTGGCTGTCCCAGGTCGCCGCGATCACGAAGTTCGGGTTGCTCAGCATCCCGCAGCGCCGCGGCGCCGTCGCCGCCACCATCTGCGGCACTGCTGGCGTCGTCACCGTGTTCATCGGCGTCCTGTCGATCGCCGCCGGGTTCCGCCGGGTCATGGCCTCGTCGGGAGCTCCCGACGCCGCCATCGTGCTCCGCAGCGGCGCCGACAGCGAGATGGTCAGCGGCTTCGGTCGCGAGGAGACGCGCCTCATTGCCGACGCACCCGGTCTCGCCCGCAACGCGCGCGGGCCCCTCGTGTCCGCCGAGCTCTTTGTCATCATCAACCTGCCGAAACGCTCCACGGGCACCGATGCCAACGTTCCGCTCCGCGGGGTTGAAGGCGCCGCGGCGGAGGTGCGCGAACAGCTGAAGATCGTCAGCGGGCGGATGTTCGAACCGGGCAAGAACGAGGTCATCGTCGGCGCCGGCGCCGCGCGCGAGTTCGCCGGCCTCGACGTCGGTGCCGTCGTCAAGGTGGGCCGGGAATCGTGGCCCGTCGTCGGCATCTACACCGCCAACGGCGGACTCGCGGAGTCGGAAATGTGGACGGATGCGAAGGTGCTCCAGGCCGCCTACCAGCGTGGCGACTCGTTCCAGTCGGTCTACGCCCGCCTCGCCTCCCCGGGGGCGTTTGACCAGTTCAAGGATGCGCTCACCACCAACCCGCGCCTCAACGTCAAGGTGCAGCGCGTCTCCGACTACTACGCGGAGCAGTCCACCATGCTGGCCTCGCTCATCACGGGGCTTGGCGTGCTCATCGCGGCGCTCATGGCCGTCGGGGCCGTCTTTGGCGCCCTCAATACCATGTACAGCGCCGTGGCCGCGCGCACCCGCGAGATCGCCACGCTGCGCGCCCTCGGCTTCGGCCGCGGGGCGGTCGTGCTCGCGCTCATGGTCGAATCCCTCGTGCTCGCCCTCGGCGGCGGCGCGATCGGCGCCCTCGCCGCCTACGCCGTGTTCAACAACTTCACCGCCGCCACGATGAACTGGCAGAGCTTCAGCCAGGTGACCTTTGCCTTCGCCGTGACGCCCGCCCTCCTCGTCCAGGGCGTGATCTGGGCCACGCTCATCGGTCTCATCGGCGGACTGCTTCCCGCCGTCCGCGCCGCCCGGCTGCCCATCGCCTCCGCCCTGCGCGAACTCTGAGCGGGCGGGGCGAGGGCCGGAGCCTGGTTCACACCGATCCCCCTTTTTTGGGCCTTGTGGGCGGGGCGACCCCGCCCCGCGCGAAGAGGGATCTGCCACGAAGGGAGCGGGGCGCGGTCGCCCCGCCTACACCAAGGCAACGGCACCAGGCTACCGTTGCGTGCCCGTGCGCCAGCGCTGGCGCAGGATTTCCGCACCGGCCTCATCGGCTGGAACGACCACGCCCACGTTCGCCAGGTCCGCGATCATCGCGTCGTTCGCATCCAGATAGTCGGCGAAGGTCCGCCCGGTCGGCACATAACCCTCCGGCAGGACGGCGCTGTCCGCCTGCGGCCAGGCCCCCAGGCCGGTGGCGGCGGCCGGCGGGTTCCAACGAAAGGCCGCCGCCGGCGTCACGCGCGTCGTGTCGAAACCAAGGTCAGCCCCCGTCGCGGTCTCCAGGTTCAGGCAACCGATCAGCATCACCCGGCCCACCGGCTCGGTGCCGGCCACGATGGTCACCGGGGCCTTCACATCCAGAAAGCGGCTGTTTTCCACACGCACGGCGCCGTTCGAGGTCGCCGCCACGGCCATCAACGACAGATCCGCCGCGCCCCGGCCCGCGCGGCTGTCGGCGAGCAGGTTGAACACGTGGCCGTTGCCGAAGCGCAGCCGCGGCATCCGCTGATCCACCGAGACATACCAGTTGTGATGAAACGTCACGTTCAGGTAGCCGGTGTCGAGGGCGGCGGTGGCCGCATCGGCCGAGTTGCCCACGAGGTTGGATTTTTTCTGGAAGGTCTCACGCCGCAGCAGCTCGGCCACCGAGCGGGACGCCCGCAGGGAGTGGTAGTACGGGAACGCCGTCCGGTTGGCTTCGAGGTGATCGAATTGCCGGCGCACCCACCGGATCGTCTCACCGCTCACCATCCCGCCGATCTTGCACCACGACACCGTCACGAGATCGGTCCCGCGCACGATGTCGAAGAGCCCGTCGTAGGATTTCTCGAAGTCGCAGTGGTCGATCCACACGTGGTGGGCACGGGCCGTCACGCCCGCGGCCCCGGTGGCGCTGGTCACCGTGAGGTAGTCCCAGTCGTTGCGGTCGTACTCCCCGCGCGTCGCATCATCCCACTCCCAGAGCTCGCGGAAGCGCAGGTTCCGCAGCATGAGGTTGCTCTTGCCGGAAATGCTCAGCGAGCCCCGGCGGAAACCGCCTCCCCCGTAGACGGAGTAAATCGTCTTGTTCGAGCCGAGGCTCAGCGTGCCCACCGTGCCGGTCGTCCGACCGGCGGCAAAGAGGTCCGGGTGCGCGATCGCGGTGGCGCCGTTGTTGGGCCGACCGTACCGCGACAGGTCGAGCATGGTCTCGAGTTCCACCACCAACGGCGAATCGCTCGTCAGGGCCGCCTGGAGTTGTGCCGCAAAGCCCGCTCCCGCGGCCGCGATCACCTCGTCGTCGATTCGCCAGAAATTCCCGGTTCGCGTGACCGGATCATAGGGCGTCGAGGGCAACCCTCCCCCGGAAAGCGCCGCCAGGCCATGGCCCGCCACGCGGCCGAAGCCCACGAGATCGAAGTTGCGGGCCGGCGGAAGGGACCCCGCGCCCGCGGTGTCATAAACCTCGATGAGCGCCGTGCCCGTCCGGCCGGCACCACTGGGAGTAACATGCGCCGTGTAGGCCCCACGGGCCCCCGGGAGCACGAGCGCGGCATCGGCCGCCGCGGCCGCGAGGGCGAAGGTCCCCGCCCCCTGCGCCACTTTGGCGACCTGGACCTGATTCGCGGACGCCATCCAGTCGTCATTGTAGCCGACACTCGTGCTGCCGCGAAAGACCTCGAGTTGCGGGTCTTCGAGCGCATCCGCCACCCCGAAGGCTCCCAGGGAGGGACCGATGCCCCGCACCAGCATCCGGCGCCGCTCTCCGCCCGCCACGACGAAACCTGCAATGAAGGTCTCGGCGTCCGCCCCTACCCGCGCCCGCGCCGAGAGGTTGACCAGCCGCGATCCCGACGTCGTTTCCGCATCGTAGATTTCCACCAGGGCGACCCCGGCGCCCGCCCCGGCTGCCAACGACACCAGCGCCGTGTAGCTGCCCGGTTCCAACGCCAGCACCAGGGCGGCGTCCCTGCTGCCCGCCGCGAACGGAAACGCTCCGACCACCTGCGTCGTTTCCCGGACCTGCGCCGCACCGGCCCCGGCATCCCAGCCGGAATTCGACACCCGCAAGACCGCGCCGCGATACAAGTCGAGCCTCACGCCCTCGGCCGCCCGCGGCACCCCGAACCCGGCGAGCGCCGGCCCCGCTGCCCGCACGAGCACTCGTTTCGGCGTGGGCCCTGCGATCACAAAACCCGCCGCCACCACACCACCGGCTCCGTCGACCAGCCCCCGCGCGGAGAGGTTCACCAGCCCCTGCGCCCTCCCGGCGACCACCAGTGCCAAGGCCAGCAAGACGCCCAGCACCCAGAGTCCGCGCCCTTTCCACCCGGACGCCCCGCCGGTCGCGCATCGGTTCATGTTCCCTCCAGAAACCGCCGGAACGCCTCCGCCCCGGCCAGCAGTTCACGCTCCCGGATGTACTCGTCCTTCGTGTGCGCCTGGGCGATCGCACCAGGGCCGAAGGCCACCGCCGGGATGCCCGCACCGGCGAAGATGTTGGCGTCGCAAAACCAGTCCGCCTTGGCCCAGCCGCGGGCGACCCGCCGCAAGGCGCGCGCCCAGGGCTCGGATCGCGCCGTCACAAACGACGGGCCGCTCCGGTGCACCTGCACCGTGGCACGCGGCGCGTGTTCCTGCACGAGGGCCCGCACGCGCGCCAGGACGGCCTCCGCGGACACGCCCGGATGCAGGCGGATGTCGAGCCCCACGCGGCAGGAGTCCGGCACGATGTTGATGTCCCGCCCGCCCTGCATCACGCCGAGGTTCAAGCTGGCGGCGCCCAGCAGCGGGTGGCGCTGCGCGGCGAGTTCCGGCGCGAGGATGTCGCGGAGCGCCAGCGCGAGCGGCAACAGGCGGTAAACCGCATTGTCTCCCCGCTGGGGCTGCGACCCGTGGCACGCCCGGCCGCGGGCTTCGATCCAGAGACGCAGGATACCCTTCGCCGCGTGCACCACCCGCAGGTCCGTCGGCTCGAGCGCCACCGCAAAGTCGGCCCGCCAGCCCTCGTGCACCAGCGCCTGGGCCCCCGCACTGCCCTCCTCCTCTCCGGCGGTGGCGACCACCACCCACCGCACCCGGGGGCGCCGCGCGGCGGGCCGGCGCGTCCAGGCCCGCAGGGCCCAGAGCAGGGCCGCCGTCGGTCCCTTGGTGTCACAAGCCCCGCGACCGTGCAGCCGACCCGCCCGGCGCGTCAGGGTGAAGGGAGGCACCGTCATGCCGGCCACCCCGACGGTGTCGAGGTGCGGCACCAGCGCCACCGTCGCCCGCGGGGGGCCGGCAGGCTCGAACACGCCAAGGACCGTGGGCCGGCCCGGGGCCAGCGGTCGCACGGCGACATCCGCGCCCAGTTCCCGCAGATGGCTGGCGATCCATGCCCCATACCGGGCCTCCCCGGGCGTGCTCGCCCCCGGATCGCCGGCCGGATTCACGCTCGGAACGGCCACCATTTCGGCCAGCAACGCGGCGGGAGAGGAGGGACGGCGGGACATGCCCCCATCCTGGACGGAAGTTTCGGCTTGTGCGACTGTGAATGCGAGGTAACCACACGGTTACGCCGTTCATGTCCGCCGCGCTTTCCGCTCCCGCCGCCCTGCCCTGCCCCGCCGGGGGAGTCGACGCGTTTCTGGGTCAGCCCTCCCCCGCTGTCACCGCCGTGCTGGAGCGCACGCCGGGACCGATCCTGGTGCTGGGGGCTGGCGGGAAGATCGGGCTCCATCTTTCGATCATGCTCCAGCGTGCCCTGGCCGGCCTCGGGCGGGCGGGCGAGCTCACGGCGGTGTCACGTTTCCGCACCCTGCGCGACGGGGAGGATTTCAGCCGGCACGGCATTGCGACGCGCGCGGTGGACCTGTGCGACCCTGCGGCCCTGGCTGCGCTGCCCGACGCCGCGACCATCTTCTTCCTCGCGGGCGTGAAGTTCGGGACCTCCTCCGCGCCCGAACTGCTCCAGCGGATCAATGCGGACCTGCCCCGGCTGGTCGCGGAGCGTTTCCACCGCTCCCGGATCGTCGCCTACTCGACCGGCTGCGTCTACCCGTTCGTCCGGCCGGACTCCGGCGGCGCCACCGAGGCCACGCCGCCGGCCCCGGTGGGCGAATACGCCGCGTCGTGCCTTGCGCGCGAAGTGGCGTTCTCCGAGGTATCCCGCGAGCGCGGCACCAAGGTCGCGCTCCTCCGGCTCAACTACTCGGTCGAGTTCCGCTACGGCCTGCTCGTCGATCTCGCCCAGAAGGTCCTGCGCGGCGAGGCCGTCGACCTCACCACCGGCCACGTCAACGTCATCTGGCAGCGCGACGCGGTCGACCACACCATCCGCGCCCTCGACGTGGCGGATTCGCCCGCGGTTCCGATCAACATCACCGGTCCCGCCATCCTCTCGGTCCGCGCGCTGGCCACCCGGTTCGGCGAGCTGCTCGACCGGCCGGTCACCTTTACCGGCCGCGAGGCCGACACCGCCTGGTTGAACAACGCCGCCGAGTCGCACCGGCGCTTCGGCCTGCCCCCGACCTCGGTCGAGGAGATGCAGCGCTGGATCGCCGCCTGGCTGCGCCAGGGCGGGGAAACCTGGGGCAAACCCACGGCCTTCGAGGTCCGCAGCGGCAATTTCTAGGCATGCCCCCGGAAGTGCGCTCCCATTTGCTCGCCGGCCAGGTGATTCCGGCGTTGCCGCTTGCCCTGACGCGGATGCGTCGGTGGGACGAACGCCGGCAGCGCGCCGTGATCCGCTACTACGTCGACGCGGGGGCCGGGGGCCTGGCCGTCGGCGTCCACTCGACGCAATTCGCCATCCGCGATCCCCAGGTCGGGCTGTACGAACCGGTGCTCACCCTCGCCGCGGACACGGCGCGATCCGCCCTCGGCCGCACGGCGCCCCGCCCGTTCGTGCTCATCGCCGGCCTGTGCGGCCGCACGCCGCAGGCCTGCCGCGAGGCGCAGCTGGCCCGCGCGCGGGGTTATCACGCCGGCCTGCTCAGCCTCGGCGCCTGGGCGCGGGACGACGACCGCGCCGTCCTGCAGCACTGCCGCGCCGTCGCGCGGGAAATTCCCCTGGTCGGTTTTTATCTGCAGCCCGCGGTGGGCGGCCGGATCTTCTCCTACGACTTCTGGCGCCGGTTCGCAGAGATCCCGGAACTCGTCGCCATCAAGATCGCCCCCTTCCACCGCTACCGCACGATCGATGTCGTGCGCGCCGTCCTCGAGTCCGGCCGCGACGACGTGGCCCTCTACACCGGCAACGACGACAACATCATCGCCGACCTGCTCACGCCGTTCGAATTCGCCGGCCGGACGCGCCACATCGTCGGAGGCCTCCTCGGCCAGTGGGGGGTGTGGACGGAGCGCGCGGTCGCGCTGCTCGAGGAAATCAAGCACGCGCGCTCGGCCGAGGCCTTCGCCGGCGGCTGGCTCACGCGCAACGCCGCCCTCACCGACGCCAACGCCGCGATCTTCGACGCCGCCCACACGTTTGCCGGCTGCCTGCCCGGCATCCACGAGGTGCTGCGCCGCCAGGGGATCTTCGCCACCACGGCCTGCCTCGACCCGCAGGAGCGCCTCTCGGCCGGCCAGGCCCGCGAAATCACGCGCATTTCCCAGGCCTATCCCTGGCTGGTCGACGACACCTTCGTCGCCACGCACCGCGATCGCTGGCTGGACTGAGATCGACTCCTTCCTTTTGCGGTTTTCCCGGTTTCGCCTTTTCCTCGCTCTTCCTTCCCTCTCTGCCCGTCTCCCTGCCTTCCTCCCGGTCCATCCGCCTCTCATGAAAATCCCCCTCCTGCTTTCCGCCGTCGTCCTGGCCGCCGCCACCACCCTGGGCGCCGCCGAGATCCGCGTGGGCCTGATCGGCCTCGACACGTCGCACGTCATCGCCTTCACGAAGACGCTGAACGACCCCAAGAACAAGGACCACGTCCCGGGCGCCCGCGTCGTCGCCGTCTTCAAGGGCGGCAGCCCCGACATCCCCTCCAGCGCCAACCGCGTCGAGGGTTATACCGCCGACCTGCTGAAGTACCCCGAAATCAAACTCTATGCCACCGTCGCCGAACTGGTGAAGAACGTCGACGCGATCATGATCGAGAGCGTCGACGGCCGGCCGCATCTCAAGTACGCCCGCGAGGTGCTCCCGAGCGGCAAGCCGACCTTCATCGACAAACCCGTCGGCGGCACGCTCCGCGACACCCTCGAGATCTACGCGCTCGCGAAGAAGCACAACACGCCGATGTTCAGCTCCTCCTCCCTCCGGCAGGCGGTGCAGTCCGCCCTCCAGGGCGCCAAGTACGGCGAATTGCGCGGCGCCACCACCTTCGGGCCCTGCGAAATCGAGCCGCACCATCCCGATCTCTACTGGTACGGGATCCACGCCTGCGAGATGCTCTACACCGTGATGGGCCGCGGCTGCCAGACCGTCGTCCGCACCCATACGCCCAACGCCGACATCGTGACCGGCGTCTGGAGCGACGGCCGCGTCGGCACGGTGCGCGGCAATCGCAACACCAAGTCCGCCTATGGGGTCACCGTCTTCGGCTCGACGGGGGTGGTGAGCCCCGAACTCAAGACCGGCTACGCCCCGCTGTTGCGGGAGGTGGTGAAATTCTTCCAGACCCGGGTCGCCCCCGTCCCGGCCGAGGACACGATTGAACTGATGGCCTTCATGGAGGCCGCCGACGAGAGCAAGCGCCGCGGCGGCGTCCCCGTCGCCCTCGCCGACGTGCTGAAGGCCAACCAGCCGAAGTAAGCCGCCGACCCGCGCGCCCCCTCCTCTCGATGAACTTCCCCGCCCAATTCACCGTCATCTCCGACGAAGTCACCCAGGACCTGCCGGTCCTCATCCGCTTCGTGAAGGAGTTCAACCTGCCCGGCATCGAACTGCGGAGCATGTTTGGCCGTGCCTTCAAGGACCTCACGGCCGCCGATGTCGCCGAAATCAAGCGCGTGGCCCGCGGCGAGGGCTGGAGGATCTTCGGCTGCTCCTCGCCGGTGTTCAAATGCGACCTCGACGATGCGGCCGGCGTGCAGGCGCACCTCGACGAGTTCAAGCGCAGCCTGGGGGTCGCGCACGAATTGGAGTGCGACCTCGTCCGGGTCTTCACCTTCCTCCGCCGGACCCCGGCGGAGAACGCCGCCGCCCTGCCGCGCGTCGTCGAACACCTGCGGAAACTCGACGCCCTCGCCGCCGGCTCCTCGGTGCGCATCGGGGTGGAGAACGAGCACAGCTGCATGATCGGCACCGCGCTCGAGGCCGCGCTCTACCTGCCCCATCTGCCGGCCCCGCGCTTTGGCATCGTCTGGGACCCCTGCAACGTCCTCTATGTCCCCGGCGCGCCGGCCGACGCCACCGCCGGTTTCGACGCCATCGCCTCCCGCCTCCACCACATCCACGTCAAGGACGCGCGACGCGTCACGCCCAAGCCGGGCGGCTACCCGGCGGTCGCCGCCCCCGTGGGACTGGGCGACATCGGCTGGCGGTCGCACCTCGGGCAGATCCAGCGCAGCGGCTACCAGGGTAATTTCTCCCTCGAGACCCACTGGCGCGTGATCCAGATCGCCGAGGCCGACCTGCACCTCCCGGCCGGCTACGGCTTCTCCCGCGGCGGCGAGGAGGCCTCGCGCGTCTGCCTGCACAACCTACGCGAGATCCTGCCCTGAGTCGTCGGCGGACTTTCGGGATGGACCCGCCCGCCGGGCCGCGTCTTTCCTGTCTCCTTCCATGAAGTCCGCCCTGTCCGAGAGGTTCCAGCGCCTTTACGGCCGCGCCCCCGCGGTGCTCGCCCAGGCGCCTGGCCGGATCGAGTTCATCGGCAACCATACCGACTACAACGGCGGCCCGGTCCTGGGTGCGGCCATCGACCGGGGCGTCACCGTCGCCTTGGCCCCGCGGGACGACGGTCGCCGGCGTTTCGCCAGCGAGCAGCGCCCGGAGGTCGCCACGGTCGAGGCGGAGGCGCCGCTCGCGCCGGTCACCGGCTCCGCCTCGTGGGTCAACTACCCGCTCGGGGTGCTGGCGGCGTTTGCGGCGTACGGCCTGCGCCTTCCCGCGGGTTTCGATTATCTCGCCGATTCGGATCTGCCCGTCGGCGCCGGCCTGAGCAGCAGCGCGGCGATCGAACTCGCCTCCGCCCTCGCCTTCGCACACCTCACCGGCGAGCGGCTTACCCGCGACACCCTCGTCCTGATCGGCCGCCATGCCGAGAACCACTTTGTCGGCGTCCCCTGCGGCATCCTGGATCAGGGGGTCTCCGGCTTCGGCCGAAAGGATCACCTCGTCTTCATCGACTGCCGCGGACCGGTCTTCGGCACGGTGACCCTGCCGGCCGGCGTCCATTTCTGGATCTTCAACACCCACACGCGGCACGCCCTCGTTGACGGGCTCTATGCCGAGCGCCACCGCGAATGCATGGACGCCGCCCGCGCGCTCGGCGTGGCCCAGCTGGCCGAGGCCTCGCCAAGCCACGTGGCCGATCGGGCCAGCCACCTGTCGATCAAGCTGCAGCGCCGCGCCCGCCACGTGGTCGACGAGATCATCCGGGTCGAGGCCACCCTCGCCGCCCTGCGCGCCGGCGACATCTCCACCGTCGGCGCGCTGCTCACCGCCTCGCACCGCAGTTCCCAGTCCCTCTTCGAAAACAGCACCGTGGAACTGGATTTCCTGGTCGATGCGCTGGTCGCCTCACCGCACGTGCATGGCGCCCGGCTCACCGGCGGCGGCTTCGGCGGAGCGGTCATGGCCCTGACATCGGAGGCGTTCGACGACGCCGGGGCCGCCCGGGTGGCGGACGCCTACACCCAGCGCTTCGGCCGGCCTCCGGACATCCTCCACACCCAGACCGGCGACGGAGCGTCGCTGCTTTCCCCGTGAAACCGGCCCTCCTCGGGCGCGCGCGCCGGCTGCTGTGCGCCCTCCAGGATCACATCCGCGACACCCTGGTGGCGGCCCGCGCCCGGGAGGCGGGGCGGTTCGCCCGTGTGGCCTCGGTGACCGCCGCGGACACGATCTATCACGTCGACCGGCTGAGCGAGGAGGCGATCCTCGCCTGGTTCGAACGCCACTGGCCGCGGGACTGGCCGGTCGAACTGGTGATGGAGGGGCTGCCGGAGGGAGCGACCACCTTTCCCCGCGCCACCGCTCCCGCCCGGACGCAATGGAAGTGCCTCCTCGATCCCATCGACGGAACTCGCAGCCTGATGTACGACAAGCGGGCCGCGTGGATCCTCACGGGACTCGCCCCCCAGCACGGCGCCGCCACGCACCTGGGCCACATCGTGGTCGCGGCCATGACGGAGCTGCCCACGTCCAAGCAGGGCCAGGCCGACCAGCTCAGCGCCATCGCCGGCCGCGGGGTCGTGGCGGAGCGGATCGATCTCCTCACCGGCCGCCGGTGCCGCTGGACGCCGCGACCCTCGCGGGCGCGGCATTTCGAGCACGGGTTTGCCTCGATCGCGCGCTTCTTTCCCGAGGGCAAGGCGCTCCTCGGGGCGATCGAGGAGGACCTGTGGCGCGAACTCGGCCTGCTCGGCCGGAACGGCGGCCAGCTCGTCTTCGACGATCAGTACCTCTCGACCGGCGGCCAGCTCTACGAGCTGCTGGCCGGGCACGACCGGCTCCTGGGCGACCTGCGCCCGCTGGTGTATCCCAAGCTCGGATTCACCCGTGCGACCCTGTGCTGCCACCCCTACGACATCGGCACCCTGCTGGTGGCCCGGGAAGCCGGCTGCGTGATCGAGGCGCCGGACGGCTCCCCCTTGCGGGCTCCGCTCGACACGACGACCCCGGTGGCCTGGATGGGCTACGCCAACGCCGCGCTCGCCCGCACCGTGCGCCCCGTCCTGCGCCGGGTGCTGGCCCGGCACCTCTGATCCGCGCCCCGTCCGCCTTTGCCGCGTCGAGGTGGCCCCGGGGCCGGCCTCAGAACAGCACCCCGACCTCGTCGAACCAGGCCCGCACCCAGCCGCGGAAGAAGAGGAAGTGCAGCGCCCCGGCGATGGCGAGCATTGGGCCGAAAGGCACGTGCGCCCCGAAACCGAGCGGCGCGGGTTCGCCTTCGGGCGTCTCGGACGGAGGCGCGACCGGCGCGACCCGGCCCGTGGCCTTTTGCCAGACCCAGGCCACGGCAAACCAGACCGTGCCGACCAGCGCCCCGCCAAAGACGGCGAAGACCGCCCCCTGCCATCCGCAGAAGGCGCCGATCGCCCCCACGAACTTCACGTCGCCAAATCCCATCGCCTCCTTTTTCAGCAGCGTCTCGGCAATGAGGGCAATCCAGAGCACCAGCCCGGAACCGATGAGCAGCCCCTGCAGCGACGCCGCCATCGCCCGCGTGCTGTCGATCAGGAAGTGGCCGCCCGCCTGGTCGTGGAGCGCCGGCACCAGGCACGACAGCACCACCCCCAGCACGCCCAGGCCGATGGTGAAGACGTCGGGGATGATGAAGTGATCGAGGTCGATGAACGTGGCGGCAATCAGGCAGCCCAACAGCACCCACCCGCAGACGGCCACCAGCGGCGGAAGGCGCCACCAGCAGATCACGAAGAGCGCGGCCGTCAGCGCCTCGATCAAGGGGTAGCGCACGGAGAACGGCCGGCCGCAGCAGCGGGCCCGGCCCCGCAGCAGGAGCCAGGAGAGGATCGGCAGGTTGTCGC
The DNA here is from genome assembly GCA_016222805.1 of Verrucomicrobiota bacterium. GTDB lineage: Bacteria > Verrucomicrobiota > Verrucomicrobiia > Opitutales > Opitutaceae > ER46. Next base: position 256,376 of record JACRQG010000008.1, read on the forward strand.
TCCACCGGATGGGCTGGCCGCACGCACAATGCGAGCCCGGCGTGACAATGGACTCCTCCTTCGGCAGCCGGTAGATGACGACGTTGAGGAAGCTGCCGACGCAGGCGCCCAACACGAACACCGCCGCCGGAAAGAACCACGGAAAGGCGGCGGAGAATTCGGCGTAGTTGAAGGCCATCGGCGTCCGATCTGAGCCGCCCCGCCGGAAACCTCACGAAAAAAGTGCGGCCCCGCGCGGCCAACCCTACCTGCCCGCCCCCCCGAGCGCGGCCTGGGCGGCCGCCGCCATCGTGGGCGCGGTCTCCGCCGCCGGCACGCCACTCCAGATCTCCAGCGCCTTCGCCCCCTGGTGCACCAGCATCGCCAGGCCGTTCGCCCGCGCCACCCCGAGCCGTCCAGCCACGGCGAGCAGCGGCGTTTCCGGCGGGTTGTAGATCATGTCAAACACCGCCGCGGGCCGGTGCAGCGCCGCCAGGTCGATCGGCAGCGGATCACTGTCCCGGAGCCCCGCGCTGGTGGCGTTGATCACCAAGGCGTGGGCCGGCAGGTCCGCCGGAGGCGCCGCCGGGGAGAATCCGCGCACCGGAATGGCGCCCGCCAGGGGCGCGAGGTCCGCGAGCAGCACCGCCAGGTTCTCCGGCGTCCGGTTCGCGATCGCGAGGGACGCGCAACCGCGCTGCAGGCACTCCACCGCCGCCCCCCGGGCGGCCCCCCCGGCGCCGAGAAGGATCACGTCCGCCCCGCGCAGGTCCCAGCCCAGGTTTTCCCGAATCGCGGCCGCGAGACCGTAGCCGTCGGTGTTGAATCCCCGCCAGCCCTCCGGCTCCGCCCGCAGAGTGTTCACCGCCCCGACCGGCCGCGCCGCCGCGTCCACTTCCGCCACCCGGCCAAAGGCCAGGATTTTGTGCGGCACCGTGAGGTTCACCCCGTGAAAGCCGCGCTCCCGCAGGAGCCCGAGCGCGCCCGGCAGATCGTCCGGAGGCACCTCAAACCGGAAATACCGCCAGTCGGCGAACCGGGGATCCCGCCGGGCCAGTCCGGCCAGCGCAGCGTTGTGCATCGCCGGACTGATCGAGTGCTTGATCGGGTGGCCCAGCACGGCGAGTGACGTGCCGGGGCGCGACCAGGTCGCGAGATCCGACAGGGTCAGGACGGGATCGGCGCTCATGGACGGAACATTCCGGGCGCACCGCGGCCGGCGTCAAGCGGCCCGGGCCTCACTGCGCCTCCCGGGCGTGGGTGGCCTCGAATTCCTCCACGAAACTCGCGAACAGCCGGGCCCGCTCGATTTCCCTGCCGGCGGAATAGTGGTTCACCAGATTGCGGCAACTGCGGCAGAGCACCTCCCGCACCGGCGTCGGCGCCAGGTCGCTGAGTTTGGGCGCCACCTGGTTGGCGCGGAGCAGTTCGAAGATCTCGGCGGCGTCGCGGAAAACCCCGCGCTCGAACGGATCGACGAAGAACGGGAGGTGGTCGCTGAAACATCCGACGAGGAAGTGCCCGGGCAGGCCCACCGGTTCGAGCTCGAGGCCGGCGCGCCCGGCGACCAGCAGGTACACGATGCAAAGCGAGAGCGGGATGCCGGTTCGCCGCTCGAGCACCTGGTCGAGGAAGCTGTTGCGCGGATCCGTGTAGTGCTCGACGTTGCCGTGGAAGCCCCACTCGTGGAAGAGCACCCGGTTCAGGACGCGGCACTTCTCGCGGGCGGTGGACGGCTCCACCATCAGTTCACGGCAGCGGGCGGCGATCCGGTCCAGCTCCCCGCAGCAGGCACCGGCATCGAGCCGCGGCGACACCGTGCGGGCGAGGAGCAGCGCGCCGGTCTCGAGTTCGTAGTGCAGCGACCGGATGAAATCGCGGAACTCCGCCACGGGATCGGTGAACTGGAGCTCATCCAGGAAGCCCCGGGCGTGGCGCGCCAGCGCGCGATCGGGACCGCCGGCAGCCTCCTGGAGCAGGGCCGCCGCCACCGGGCCCAGCTCACGAAATCGCCGGCCCAACGCCCGATGCACCGCCGCGCTCGGATCGTCCAGCAGGGCGAGGAGCGCGGCCCGTTCGGCGGCGGCAAGCGGCGGAAGTTCCACGTCGCGAAGGCAAGGGGAATCCCGGCCCGGCGCAACCGGGAAACGCCTGCGACCGGCAATGCTCAGCGCGCCCCGAACAGCGCCGTCCCGACCCGCACGAGGGTGCTGCCCGCCGCCACCGCCGCCTCGAGATCGCCGGTCATGCCCATCGAGAGCTCGCGCAGCGGCCGGCCGGTCCGGGCCGCCAGCTCGTCGCGGAGGGCCCGCAGCCGCCCGAAGGTGCGGACCGCGTGCGCCGCCGTCTCCGCCGGCGTGGCCCCGAGCGGCGCGATCGTCATCAGCCCGTCGACCTGCAGGTGCGGGCACGCCAGCGCCTCGTCCAGCAGCCGCGCGGCCCCGGCCGGATCCGCGCCGAACTTCGCCGGATCGTCCCCCGCGTTGATCTGCAGGAGCACGGGCAGCGTCCGGCCCCGCTCCGCCGCGGCGCGGTCGAGGTGCCGCAGCAGCTTCTCGCTATCCACACTCTGGATACGATCGAAATGCCCGGCCGCCAGCCGGGCCTTGTTCGACTGCAGGTGGCCGATCAGCTCCCAGCGCAGCGCCGCGTGCGCCGGGGCCAGCTGCGCCCGCTTCTCGACACCCTCCTGCACCCGGTTCTCCCCCACCGCCCGGAGCCCGAGGCGCGCCGCCAGCTCGGCCGCCGCCACCGGATGCGTCTTCGTCACCGCCAGCAGCTCCACCTCGGCGGGATCGCGTCCGGCAGCCGCGCACGCCGCGGCAATCCGCGCCCGGATTTCCCCGGCGCGCTGGGTGAACTCCTCGAGGGACGGAAGCATGACGTTAGATTCGCTAATTAGTGGTTTACGAACGGGCAACAGTTTCTATTCTGCCCCCCTCAACGCCAGCTAATCATGCAGATTGAGAACTTCAAAATTTTCGCGGATTTGGTGGAAACGAAGAGTTTTTCGAAGTCGGCCAAGCTGAATGGCATCACCCAGTCGGCGGTGAGCCAGCAGGCCCGCGCGATGGAACGGCACTTCAAGACGCTGCTGATCGACCGCAGCCAGAAACAATTCCAGCTCACGCGCGAGGGCCAGCGCGTGTACGAGTCGGCCAAGGAGATGCTGCACACCTACGAGAAGCTGCTCTCCGAGCTGCAGGAGATGAAGAAGGTGATCAGCGGCACCATCCGCATCTCCACCATCTACTCCATCGGCCTCCACGAGCTGCCGCCGTTCATCAAGAAGTTCCTCCACGACTTCCCGTCGGTGAACGTGCGCGTCGAGTACCGCCGCTCCAACCTCGTGTACGAGGACATCCTCCACAACTCGGTCGACTTCGGCCTCGTCGCCTTCCCGGTGAAGCACCGGCAGATCGAGATCCTGCCCTTCCGCAACGATCACCTCGTGCTCATCACGCACCCGCAGCACCCGCTGGCGAAGCGCGCCGACATCGAGATCAAGGATCTGGCCGGCCAGAAGTTCATCGGCTTCGACCCGGACATCCCCACCCGCAAGGCGGTCGATATCATCTTCCGCGAGCACAAGCTCGAGATCGAGCCGGTGATGGAGTTCGACAACATCGAGACGGTGAAGCGCGCCGTCGAGATCGACCACGGCGTCGCCATCGTGCCGCAGGCGACCGTGCTGCAGGAACAGAAGCAGGGCACGCTTTCGGTGCTGCCGTTCAAGGGCAAGGATTTCACCCGCCCGCTGGCCATCCTGCACCGCAAGGGCCGCGTGCTCACCCCCGCGATGAAGAAATTCATCGAGACGCTCGGCTTGGATCTGCCCGAGATCAGCCAGCCCTAAGCCGACCGGCCGGACACCGGAACCCCGGCTCGAAATGACGCGGCCCCTTGCGCCGCGCCCGCCGGTGCGCAGCGTTTCGACCCGACCCGCATGAAACCCACTGCTCCGGCTCTCTCCTTCGTCCTCGCCCTGCTGTCCGCCAGCTTCGCGGGCTGCGCCCCGCAGCCGCCGGCTCCGGCCGGGAAACAGGCCGCGGCCCCCGGCGCCGCCGCCCCTTCGGCCCAGGCGTTGCCCCGGCTCGGCCCGGCCCCGGCCTGGCAGCTCAAGGACGTCAATGGCGCCCCGGTGTCCTCCGACCAATTCAAGGGCAAGGTCGTGGTGGTGGATTTCTGGGCCACATGGTGCCCCCCGTGCCGGGCGGAGATCCCCGGCTACATCGACCTCGTGAAGAAGTACGGGGCCGAGGGACTCGTGATCGTGGGCATCTCGCTCGACCAGGCGGGCCCGGAGGTCGTGAAGGCCTTCGCCGGCAAGACGGGCATCAACTACCCGCTGGTGATGGGCGACGACCAGGTGGTCGCCGCCTTCGGCGGCGTCGAGGGCATTCCCACCACCTTCCTCATCGACCGCACCGGCCAAATCCGCGACCGCAAGGTCGGCGCCGAGGAAACCGCCGACTACGAAAAGAAGCTGCTCGCGGTGCTGCGGGAAAAGGCCTGACCGCCCCGGCGGCCACTCCGCCGCTTCTTCGCCAAAAAAAAGGGGCCGGCGATAACCCCTTAACGCCGGCCCCAGTTTTTTTCTGTATTCCGGCCTCGCGGCCGGCTCACGCTGTCCAAACCCTGCATGGACAGAATGCAGGCCTTGTAGAGCAGCTCGCATGCCAGCAGCGGGACGGATTTGGAATCCACCCGGAAGCCTCCCGCCCCCTCTATTCCGAGGCAAAGTTGGTCACCTGCGAAAGCTCGTCGGCCAGCAGGCGATCGGACCGGCAGCGCGGCACCTTGTGCAGGCCGCCCCACTGCTGACGGTACCGGAGCCAGTGGGCGAAGACGCCAGGCATCACCAGCCGCACGAGCGGGGCATCCAGGGAGCCATCCCGGCGCCGCGCCGCATAGTCCTCGCTGATCGCCAGCAGCTCGGCGTCCAGCTGCTGGGCCATCTGGGGCCCGGTGGGGGTTGCCACGGTACCTGGCCGCAGCTCAATCCACCATTCATGGCGGCCATGTGCGTGCCCGGTCAGGTCTCCTCCGCCCAGCGGGGCGACGTGGAAGTTGACGATGCTCCACTTCTGCCGCTCGCACACCGCGACCAGCGCACGGGTCACCTGGACCTCTGACAGGCGTTCCCCGAAGGGACTGAGTTGCAGGTCAGTCCGCCCCACCCAGACCACGCGCGGTGGCTGCACCGACAGGAAGCGCACGACATCGCCGAGCGGAATCCTCGCCAGCCCACCCGGTGTGGTGACGAAGACCACATATTCCGCGCCGGACTTCACCTCCGCCAGCGGCAGCAATCTCGGCCCGAGTGATTCCAGACGGCCCCCGTCGTACTCCGCCCGGGGCAGGAACTCGAAAAAGATGCCCACGTCGGTGAACAGGCGCAGGCCGGCACCCGGCTCGCCATCCTGGGCCGCGAGGATCCCTTCCGTCGCCGCCAGGACTTCCTGGAACGCGACACTCGGCCCCAACAGGGCCCGCAGTTCCTCGTGGTAGGGGGCGAGCAGCGAACCGGTGTGCACACAGCACTCGAGGTTCGGCCACACCGCCTCGAGGTTCAGGACCCGGTGCTTCGGCCCGGCGCCCGCGTCCTGCACGGCGTGCGCCAGCTGGAGGAGTCCCTCCGGCAGCCCGGCGATCAGCGAGAGATCACGCCCGCGGGTCCGCTGCGCCATGCGCTCCAGCCGTTCCGGCCAGTCGTCAGTCTGGGCCACTGCCAACCCCGGCTCGTAGAGGTGGCGCTCCACCCACGCGGGCAGGCTGAGTTCAGCCAGTCCGCTGGCGTCGCCGGCAAAGCGCGGGGTCGGCGCGCCATCCTTCAGGGGGACGAGGCGGGCACACCCTCCCACCAGCAGGTGCCGGCCGCGAAACACCCCGGCATGCCCCACCCGCGCCGTATAATGAAGCAGGGCCGCGTGGCCGGCGGCCCGGTAATGTGCCAGCAGCGCCTCGGTGGCCGGCATCAGCCGGCGCCGGCCGCTCGTCGTGCCGGCACTCTGGGCGAAGAGCACGCACTCGCCCGGCCAGAGCACGTCCTTGTCGCCCGCGGTCATGCGCGCCACCGCCGGGGCCAGGGATGCATGATCGCGCGGCGCCACCCGCGTGCGAAACTGCGCATAGGTCATGCCGCGCTCCACTCCCGCCGATTTCCAGTAGGAGGTCGCCGCGAGTTGATCCCGCAGGGCCTGCCATGCCGTTTCCTGCGCCGCCACTCCCGTGCTCGGGCGCCTCAGTCGCCGCGCCATCGCCGCCGTGTGCAGGTCGGCGCGAATCGTGTAGAAGCTCTTCGGCCAGACCGGCATGGCAACGCGCCAGAAGCCACGCAGACGCCGGGAAACAGCAAGCGAAATAAGCCCCCCGGATCCACCGGCGGCCCGGACGTCTCCCGGCGCGCCCCGGGATCACGCGGGCAAAATCCGGGCTAGACTTCCACCGGCAGCACGCGAGAAACGCCAGCGCTCCCTCATGTCCCTGCCTCCGGTCCTCTTCGAAGACGACACCCTCGTCGCGTTCGACAAACCCAGCGGCCTGCTGGTGGCGCCGGATCGCTGGGACAAAACGCGCCGCCACCTCATGGGGCTGGTGCACGCTGATGCGCGGTACGGACGGGGAGTCGCCAATGTCCATCGCCTCGACGCCGACACGAGCGGCGTGCTGCTCTGCGCGAAGACCAAGCCCGCGCTCGATGCGTTGTCCGGCCAGTTCCAGGCCAAGACGGTCCAAAAGACCTATCACGCGCTCGTGGTGGTGCTGGCACCCGGCTTTGAGATGAAGGTCGTGCCCCCGATCCGCGACGCCGGTGGCGGGCTGCCCGAGACCTTCACGGTCGAGCTCGCCCTCGGCGAGGACGAGCGCCAGCCGGGACGCATGCGGGTGTTCAAGGGTCGCGGCGGTCGCGACTGCCTGACCGAGTTCCGCACCCTGGAGCGTTTCGGCGGCGCCGCCCGCGGCCGCACCGGACGTGGCCCGGCCGTCGCCGCTGGCTACGCCCTGGTGGAGTGCCACCCCCGCACCGGCCGCACTCATCAACTGCGCGTGCACCTCGCGGCGGCGGGCGCCCCCATTCTCTACGACGGCTTTTACGGGCACCCGGACGTCGAACTCCGGCTGTCCGACCTGAAACGCAGCTACAAGGGCCGCGACGACGAAAAGCCCTTCATCGGCCGCCTCGCCCTGCACGCCAGCGAACTCACCCTGCAACATCCGGCCACCCGCCTTCCGATCACGCTGCGCTCGCCCCTGCCGCACGAATTCGAGGTGGCGCTGAAGTACCTGCGGAAGTTTGCGGGAGCCGCTCCGCTCCACCCCACCCCGGCCACGCCCTCCTTTTCCCCATGAACCTCCCCTCCCCCACCCGCCGCGACCTGCTCAAGACCGCCGCCCTCGGCGTCCTGACCCTGCCGCTGGCCGCCTCGCTCCGCGCGGCCGAGAAAAAGAAGGCCGCTCCCGAGGCCGCCGCGCTCCCGACGTACGCCTCGTTCCCCGAGGGTCGGGAAAACGGCCTGCGCCTCGGCGTCGCCTCCTACTCGCTGCGCAACCTGCCGCTCGACGAGTTCATCGCCACCGTCAAGGTGATGCGCATCTCCAACGTCGCCCTCTTCCGTCTCCACTGCAACTGGGAGACCGCCCCGGCCGACGAATGCCGCGGTGTCGGCGGAAAGCTGCAGGCGGCCGGCCTGCGCCTCACCGGCTCCGGCGTGGTCAATCTGCCCAACGACGAGGCCAAGTGCCGCCGCGCCTTCGAAAACGTGAAGGCCGCCGGCATGGCCACGATGGTCTGCAAGCCCGATCGCGAAGCCCTGCCCCTGGTGGCGAAGCTCGCCCGGGAATTCGATCAGAAGCTGGCGATCCACAACCACGGCCCCGAGGACAAGGTGTACCCGACGCCGGGGGTCGCCTACGAGGCGATCAAGTCGCTGGACTCCCGGGTCGGCCTGTGCATCGACGTCGGACACTCGGTGCGCGGTGGCGAGGATGCCGTGACGGCCATCCGCAAGTACGCCTCCCGCGTCTACGACCTGCACATGAAGGACAGCGTCGCGGTCCCCGGGGCGATGAAGGACATCCCGATCGAGGTCGGCGCCGGGCGGCTCGACATCCGCGGCGTGCTGCGCGCCCTGCTCGAGATCAAGTACGACGGTGTGGTGTCGTTCGAATACGAGAAGATTGCCGGGAATCCCGTCACCGGCCTGGCCGAGTCGATCGGCTACGTGCGCGGCGTGCTCGCCGCGCTGGCGAAGGCCTGAGCCACGCACCGGGCCGGCGGTGCCGATCATGCCATCCCCCAACCACCCCTCCTGATTTCCATGTCCTCCTCCTCCTTCCAGCCCTGGTGGCGCTCCTTCACGCGCGAACACTGGTTCGTCTTCTCCGTGGCCTCCCTCGCGTGGCTCTTCGACTGCATGGACCAGCAGTTCTTCAACCTGGCGCGCGACGCCGCCATGGAGGCGTTAACCGGCAAGGCCGCCGCGGCGGTGAACGCCTCCTACAGCATGTCGATCTTCCTCGTCGGGTGGGCGGTCGGCGGGCTCACCTTCGGCGCGCTCGGCGACCGCTACGGCCGGGCCCGGATTCTCAGCGTCTGCGTGCTCCTCTACTCGCTCTTCACCGGGCTGAGTGCCTTTTCGGTCGGCTTCTGGGACTTCTGCCTTTATCGGTTCCTCACCGGCCTGGGCGTGGGCGGCGTGTTCGGGCTGGCGGTGGCTCTGGTGGCCGATTCGATCCCGGACCACACCCGCGCCCCGGCCCTCGGCCTGCTCCAGTCCCTCTCGACCTGGGGCAACATCGCCGCCGGGTTGATCGGCATGGCGATTGGCATGCTCGCCGCCCGGCACCTGCTGCCGTTCAACCTCGCCTCCTGGCAGGCGATGTTCCTCGTCGGCGCCATTCCCGCCTTCCTCTGCGTCTTCATCATCGGCCGGCTGAAGGAACCGGAGAAGTGGGTGCACGCGCGGGCCGAAGGCGCCCGGAAGGGCATCAAGTTCGGCTCCTATGGCAACCTGCTCCGCCATCCCCGCTGGAAGAAGAACGCCTGGTTCGGCCTGCTGATGTGCAGCGCCGGCATCGTGGGCCTCTGGGGCATCGGCAACTTCCATCCCCGCATCGTGCGCTCGATCGTCGATGCCAAGCTCGCGGCGGCCAACCTCAGCCCCGACGCCCTCGCCAGCGAGAAGGCCTACTGGGCCTCGCTCGGCCTCCTGCTCCAGAACATCGGCGGTTTCATCGGCATGATGGTCCTGGCCAAGATTGCCCAGCTGAAGGGCCGGCGGATTGCCTTCACCATCGCGATCCTGTGCTCCTTCGCCTCGACCTTCCTGCTCTTCCGCGGCCTGCGCACGACCGCGGACATCTACTGGATGATCCCGCTGATGGGCTTCGGCACCCTCTCGGTGTTCGCCGTCTACGCCATCTACCTGCCGGAGCTCTTCCCCACCAGCCTGCGCAGCACGGGCACGAGCTTCTGCTACAATTTCGGCCGGCTCATCGCCGCCACGGCGCCGTTCACCATCGGCAAGTTCACCCAGCGGCTCGGCGGCGACATCGAGGCCTTCCGCACCGCGGGTTCCTGGGCCACGCTGATCCTGCTGCTCGGTCTCATCGCCGTGCCATTCCTGCCCGAGACCAAGGACCGGCCGCTGCCCGAGGAATGACGGCCGGCGCCGGCCGTCACTGCCGGGCCGCCGTCCGGCCGACCGCGCCGTAGAGGACGAGCCCGGCCGCCACCGGCACCAGCCCGACCAGGGAGAGCGATCCGGCGTAGTTTACCGCCGAATACAGCATGTAGGCGCAGGTGCCGCAGAACACGAGCGGCAGCAGCGGGTACAGCGGCACCGCAAACGGCCGCACCACCCCGCGGTCCTTCGCCCGCAGCACGAAGAGCGAGAGCCCCGTCATCAGGAAGAACATCCAGAACACCGGGGCGGTGCACTTGAGCAGCGTGTCGAAGCCCCCGTGGCCCTCCCAGGCGATGGGCCCGGCGCCCAGACTCGCCAGGACGCCCGAGAGCAGGCGACGGCCCGCCTCGTGGCCCACAAGGAAGATCAGGAGCAGCGTGAACCCCAGCTGCGCCCCGATCGCGGCCACCGGCGTCTGCCGGCGTTCGTGCCACCGGGCCAGGGGGGCGAGGACGGGATAGTCCGCGCCCACCCCGACGTAGATCCGCGCTCCCGTCAGGATCAGTCCGTTCACCGCCCCCAGGGCAGAAATAATCACCAGCACCGACATCAGCCCCGCCCCCGCCGTGCCCAGCGGCCCCTGCAGGACATCGGCCGCAATCGCCTTCGCCGCCCGGGCGCCGGCAAAGCCCAGGCCGTTCAGGTAGGCCGCGTTGACCAGAAGGTAGATCACGGCCACCCCGGCCGTGCCGAGCAGCAGGGCCCGCGGGATGGCCCGCTGCTTGTCCTTCATCTCCGCGACGATGAACGCGGCATCGTTCCAGCCCCCGTAGGTGTAGAGCACAAGGATGAGCGCCAGGCCCAGGCCCGGACCGCCGCCCGTTCCCACCACGTCGCGCGCCGGCGCCTGCGACCAGCCAAAGCCCGCCACGACGATCGCCGTCAGGCCGACCGCCTTCAGGAGCGTGAGGAGGTTCTGGGTGCGCTGGCCCGAGCGGAGGCCGGCGAGGTTCATGGCCGAGATCACCGTCACCGCCCCGGCCGCCAGCCACGGGGACGCCCCCGCCCCGAAACCGCCGAGACGCACGGCATAGTCCGCAAACACGAAGGCCATGAGACCGATGCTGCCGCTCATGATCACCACGAGTTGCGACCAGCTGAAGACAAAGCCCGCCCACGGTCCAAACGCCCGGCGCAGGAAATAATAGTCCCCGCCCAGCCGCGGATAGGTCGTCGCCAGCTCCGCGTAACACAACGCCCCCACCACCGACAGGACGCCGCCGACGGCCCATACCGCCATCGCCTGTCCGGGGCTCGCGACACAGCTGAGGATGAACGGCGCCGTCTCGTAGATGCCCGCCCCGATCACGATCCCGATGATCAACGAGACTGCGTCCCAGAGACTGAGGTGCGCTTGCACCGCGGAGGGGGCCTCGGCCGGGGCGGCCGTCGGAGAGGTCGAAGAATCCATGGACGCAGGGCGTGCGACCCGCACCTCATCGACCCGGCGGCGGCACGTCAACGTCCGGCTGCGCGCCGTGCGGGCCGCAGGCACCTCCCCGGGTCGGCGGTTGTCGCCGGCCGCGGCGAGGCCGGCCGCCGGAGTTCGATCCTCCCTCGCCGGGGTCACCGCCCCCGGCTCCCTTCGTGGATCGTGCGCACGAACTGCCCCCGGGTGAATGCAGTTGCCTTGCCCGGCGCGGCACGGGGGCCTCACCCTTGGCGAGACCATGCACGACCTCCTGCGCGATCCCCGCGTCCGGCGGCTCCTGATCGCGAACACGCTCGGGGCCATCGGCTCGGGCATCACCATCTTCGCCGTGCCATGGCTGCTCGTGCAGCGGCCGGGCGGCAACGAGGCGTATCGCTGGGCCACCATCGGCACGACCCTCGCGCTCTTCCTCGTCGCACCGGCGTACGGCGCCTGGGTCGATCGCCACTCCCGCAAGACCGCCCTGCTCGCCAGCGAGGCCTGGGGCGGCCTGGCCAGCATCGCCCTCGCTCTCCTCGGCCTGGCCCTGGGCGGGTTCAGCACGAGCCACCTCATGGGGGTCTACTTCGCGGGCATGCTGTATTACACGCTCCATTACGGCGCGAAGTTCGCCCTCATCCAGCAGATGTTCGCCCGGTCGCAGTTCCAGTCCCTCACCGGTTTGATGGAGATCCAGGGCCAGACGGCCATGATGATCGCCGGCGGGCTCAGCGGGCTGCTGGTCGAGCGGGTCCCACTCTGGCTGATCCTGCTGGCCGACGGCGCGGCTTTCCTCGGTGCCTTCGGCCTGCTGTTCACGCTGCCATACACCGCCACCCACCTGCCCGCCGGCGCCCCGGCAGCGGGGCCGGCCGCCTCGCCGGGCCCGCCCGCGCGATCCGTCGGAGGCTCGGCCTGGTCCGGAGTCGCCGGCGGATGGCGCTGGCTGCGCGATCGCCCCCGGATGGCGCTGTTCTTCACCAGCTCCCTCCTGCCGTTCGTGATCGTGATGGCGGCCAACTATCTCTTCCCGATCTACGTGGCACAGACACTGCACGCCGGCGCCCTCACCTTTGCTGGCGGGGAGATCACCTTTGCGGCGGGCGCGGTCCTCGCCGGCTTCCTCCTGCCCCGCTTGATCGGGGCCCACAGCGCCGCGCGCACGGTTCCGGTCACGGCCAGCATCTTCCTGCTCGGCCTCGTCGCCATCATCGTGCTGCCCTTCCCTTCCGCCTACCTGTTCGCCGGCGCCCTGCTGGGCTTCGGCAACGCCGGCTGCCGCGTGGCCCGCAGCGCCCTCCTCCTCCACCTCGTCCCCAACGAGGTCATGGGCCGGGTCGGGGCCTTCTTCCAGGTCCTGGATCGCATCCTGCGCACGGGCCTGGTCTTCGCCATGGGCATCATCGACACCCGCGGTCCGCCCGCCGGCTTCGTCGTCCTGGCCGCCGTCGGCCTCGCCGCCCTGCTCGGCATCCTCTGGACGCGCACCGCGGCCGAACCCGCCGCCGACCGGGCGGACTGACCGCCGTTCGCCGCATCCCGTCATTGCCTCGACCCGCCCGCCCCGCCACGGTGCTGCCGGAATGCTTCGCGCCTTCTTCTTCGATTTTGACGGGCTGATCCTCGACACCGAAACGCCGCTGATCGATGCCTACGCCGCCGTGCACGCCGTCCATGGCGTGCCGTTTGACCGCTCGTTGTTTCTCCATGGCGTTGGTCATGCCGATTACTCGTTCGATCCCTGGCATGGCTTCAGCCCCCATGCCGACCGGGCGGACCTGGAACTGCAGCGCCGCGCCGCCAAGGAGAAGATCATCCTGGGCCTGCCGCCCCTGCCGGGCGTGCTCGCCCTGCTCGACGCCGCCCGCGAAGAGGGGCTCCGCACCGCCGTCGTCTCCAACTCCCCGCATTCCTGGGTCGACGGCCACCTGGCGCGCCTCGGCCTGATCGATCGGTTCGAGTTCATCGCGTGCCGCGAGGACGCCGCCTCTCCCAAGCCGGAGCCCGACCTGTACCGCCTGGCGTTGAACCATTTTGGCCTGCGCGGTCATGAGGGCGTGGCCTTCGAAGACTCCCACACGGGATCCCTGGCCGCCCGCCGCGCCAACCTCTGGACGGTGGTCGCCCCCAACGAATCCACCGCGCATCACGACCTGAGCAACGCCCACTGGCTCGTCCGGTCCCTCGCCGACGTCGACCTGCCGGCGCTGCGTGCCCGCTTCGAAGCGGCATAGCCCGCACCGCCCCCTCTCTCTTCCCCCTCTCACCCTGTCTCCCCCGTCTTCCCCGTCTCCCCCATCGTCCACGTCTCTCCAGTCTTCCCCGCCTCCCCGGTTTTCTACCTCTCCCACGTCTCCCCGGTCTTCCAAGTCTTCCACGTCTTCGCCCGTCTTCCCCGTCTCGCATTCTTCCCCATGCACTCCTGCCTCCGCCTGATCGCCCTCCTGCTCCTGGCGGGCTCCCTCGGTGCCGCTACCCCGACACGGCCCAACGTCCTCTTCATCGCCGTCGACGACCTGCGCGACTGGGTCGGCTATTTCGGCCACAACCCGCAGACCAAGACCCCCAACTACGATCGCCTGGCCCGCATGGGCACGTCGTTCACCCGCGCCTACTGCGCCTCCCCGGTCTGCAACCCCTCCCGGACCGCCCTGATGTCGGGCATGCGCGCTTCCACCACGAGCGTCTACGAGAACAACGTCGACTTCCGCCCGCTCATCCCGCCGGAGAAGATGCTGACGGCCGCCTTCCGCAACGCCGGCTACTACGTGCATGGCTCGGGCAAGATCTACCACGAGGCCTACCGTCGCCCGAGCGAATGGGATCACTACCTCGAAAAGGAAGGTGGTTACCCTCGCGTCCCCGCCGGCCAGAGCGACGGCGTCGGCGGCATCAAGTTCGCCCCGCTCGACTGCCGCGATGATCAGATCCCGGACTGGGCGATCGCCGACTACGGCATCGCCTCCCTCCAGAAAAAACACGACAAACCGTTCTTCCTCGCAGTGGGCTTCCACAAGCCGCACATGCCCTGGAACGTGCCGCGCAAGTGGTTCGATCTCTTCCCGGTCGAGAGCATCAAACTTCCCCCCTACCTCGAGGATGATCTCAAGGACATCCCTCCCGCTGGCGTACGGATGGCGCACCCCGAGACGGATCACGAACCGATGCTCAAGTCGGGCCGCTGGAAGGAAGCGATCCAGGCCTACCTCGCCACGATCGCCTATTGCGACATGAACCTCGGGCGCCTGCTCGATGCCTTCGAGAAGTCCGCGTACCGCGACAACACCATCATCTGCCTCTGGGGCGATCACGGCTGGCACCTCGGCGAGAAACACCACTGGCGGAAGTTCACGCTCTGGGAGGAAGCCACGCGCTCGCCCTACATGTGGGTCGTCCCCGGGCTGACCAAGCCCAACACGATCTGCGACCGCACCGTCGATTTCATGAGCATCTTCCCGACGCTCACCGATCTATGCGGGATTCCCACTCCGGCGCACAACGAGGGCGTCAGCATCAGGGCGCTGCTGGCGAACCCCCAGGCCGCCTGGAATCTTCCCGGCGTCACCACCTATCGCTACAAGAACCACACGGTGCGCACGGCGGAATGGCGCTACATCCGCTATGCTAACGGCGACGAGGAACTCTACGACGAGACCAAGGACCCCAACGAGTGGACCAACCTCGCCGCCCGGCCCGAATACGCCGCCCGCAAGGCCGAACTCGCCCGCTTCCTGCCCGCCAGCGATGCCCCCGAGGAGGGGCGTTCCGCCGACAAGGAAAAGAAGGCCGGAGGGCGCAAGAACCGGAAGTCAGAGTAGCAGCTTCCCGGCTCGGCCTCTCATCCGAGCCTCTCCCCCGGCCGGCGCCCTTTCCTGGCAGCCGCCGGGGCCCGCCCGGACCTCACACCTTCAGGAAGATCTTCCGCCGCCACATCCAGAGGAGGAGCAGCCACATCACGAACAGGGTCGCGGCGCCGTGCAGGAGCGGCTGGTAGGGTTTGCCCAGGAGAAGGAAGAGGTTCGTTCCCAGGTGCGTCGTGAGGCTCTTCGCGATGAAGGCATCGAAGAGGTGCGCGATCAGGTACGCGGCGATGGAGTTGGCGCCGATCACCAGCAGCGGAAAGGCCCACGTCCGCCGGCCCCGCAGGTCGAGCACCCAGTGGCAGAGGCCGAGCACCCAGAAGCACGCCCCACCGCTGAACAGCACCCAGCTTGGGGTCCAGATCCGCTTCACCACGGGACAGATTCCCAGCCACCCCAGCGCCGCGCCGCCGAGCAGGCACACTCCGCCCGCCACCGCGAACCACTTCAGTTTCGCGGCCGGCTCGCGCGCGCTGCGCAGGACGTGACCCGCGATCAGGCCCAGGATCATCGTGCCCAGGGTGGGGATGAAGCTCAGGGTCGAGTAGCCGCCCCCGTTGAAGAGAAACGGCTTCTCCCGGGGAAAGAGGTTCATCCACCAGGTGTCGAAGACCCACGCGAGGTTGCTGTTCTTCTGCCAGTGTGCGGCGAAACCGGTCAGGCCGTTGGCCTCGAGCCACGCCTTGGTCACGCCGACCTTGGCGTAGTCAAAGTCCGCCCCCGGCAGCGGCCACAGCGCAAACGCCGCCCAGTAGCCGGCAAGAATGGTCCCCAGCGCGATCCACGCGTCGCGCACCGGGCGCCCGCCCAGCAGGAAGAGGAACCCATAGCCGAGGCCGATCTGCGTGAGGGTGTCCTCAAAGGTCCAGTTCGTCATCGTCCGGCTGGTCGAGCGCAGAAACACCCCGAGCAGGATCAGCACCAGCGCCCGCCACCAGGCGTGGAGCGTCACCTTCGTCATCGAGTCACCCCGCGCCTGGCGGCTCGCGATCGAAAACGGCAGCGCCACACCCACCAGGAACGAGAACGACGGCTGGATGAAGTCGTGCAGCGAGGCCCCGACCCACTCCACGTGCGACTGGTGCCACGAGAGAAACTTCCACACGCCGCTCTCCGGCAGGGCCTGCGCCACGCGCCGGAGGCGCAGCACCTCCGCCATCATCAGGAACATCACGAGGCCGCGGTAGACATCGATGGAGCCGAGCCGCGAAGACGACGGCGCGGCGGGAGCAGACGGGGTGGTGCTCATGGCGGAGAGGAGGCAGGGCGAAGCGGCGCCACCTTTCCGTACGCCCCCGCCCGCCGCAACGAAAAGCCGCACGGCCTCGCCAGGCAGAGACCCGATTCGCCGTCGCCTTGCCGGCCCTCCAGGCTCATCGTTCGGGCTCCGGCCCGTTCGCCGTACCTTCATGCGCTTTCCTGTCCCCCTCCTCCCCTCGATGATTCTCGTCGTCTCGGCCGTCGCGTCCGCCCTGGCCGCCCCGGCGCCGGCGGGCGCCGATCTCCTGCCCGCCGGCCGCGCCCCGCCGGCGCCCGAGGCGGCGTGGTTTCCCAGCCGGCTGCACGCCTTCGTCTGGCGCAACTGGAGCCTCGTCGCCCCGGAACGCCTCGCCCGGACGATCGGCGCACGGACCGAAGACATCGTGCGGGTGGGTCGAAGCCTCGGGCTCGAACCCGCACGCGGACTCAGCGCCGACCAGTGGAAACGGGCGCACCTGACCATCCTCCGCCGCAATTGGCACCTGCTGCCGTACGAGCAACTCCTGACCCTGCTCGACTGGAGCGCCGAACGTCTGGCGTACACCTTGCGCGAGGACGATTTCTTCTTCCACAAGGTCGGCGACCTGAAACCACGGTGCGCACCGTTGCGCTGGGCCGAGCCGACCACCGCCGAAGCCAGCCGCGCCGCGGAAATCGCCACCCTGGTGCGCGAGACCTTTCCGGCGGGAAACCTCGAAGGCCGCGAGCCGCTGTTCGCCTTCGTCGGGCACCTGCAAAGCCCGCCGCCGCCCTCCTCGGCCCGCACCCAGGCCTCATCCTCCCCTTCCGCGCCGCTGCGGTTGGGCTACTCGTACTTCGCGCTCTGCGGCGATCCCCTGGTCGATCCCTCGCTCGATCCCTACCCCGACGGGCTCCTCGCCCGCCTCGCCGCCGCCGGGGCCAACGCCGTCTGGCTCCACGTCGAACTGGGCCATCTCGCGCCGCTCCCCTGGCTGCGCGACGATCACATCGAGACGCGCCGCGCCGCCCTGCGCCGCCTCGTCGCGCGGGCCGCGGCGCACGGGATGAAGATCTTCCTCTACCTCAACGAGCCTCGCGCGCTGCCCGCCCGTTCGCCGGTGTTCGCGGATCATCCCGACTGGCGCGGCGTCGAGGAAAAGGGCTTCTCGGCGCTCTGCACCAGCACCCCGGCGGTGCGCACCGCGCTGCGCGACGCCATCGCCGGCCTGTGCCAGGCCGTGCCGGACCTCGGAGGGTTCTTCACCATCACCGCGTCGGAGAACCTGACCAACTGCTGGTCCCACCACCGGGGCACAGGCTGCCCGCGCTGCAAGGAGCGCCGGCCGGCGGAGGTGATTGCGGAGATGTGCGCCACGGTGGCGGAGGGCGTGCGCGCCGGAAAGGGACGGCAGCGCTACCTGTGCTGGGACTGGGGCTGGCGCGACGACTGGGCCCTCGACGTCATCGCCCGCCTGCCGTCGGACGTGGCCCTGATGAGCGTGAGCGAATGGAGCCTGCCGATTGAGCGCGGTGGGGTGAAGTCGACCATCGGCGAATACAGCATCAGCTCCATCGGGCCCGGCCCGCGGGCGCTGCGCCACTGGGAGGCCGCCCGGAAACGCGGCCTGGAGGTCGTCGCCAAGATCCAGTGCGGCAACACCTGGGAGCTTTCGGCGGTCCCCTACCTGCCGGTGCTGGAGAACATCACGCGCCATGCGGAAGGGCTGCGCGCCGCCGGCGTGCGGGACATCATGCTGGGCTGGACGCTCGGCGGCTATCCCTCCCCCAACGTTGCGGCCATCGCCGAGATCTTCTCCGGCGGTTCCCTCGAGACCCTCGCGCAGAAACGCCATGGCGAATCCCAGGCCCCGGCCGCGGCGGATTTCTGGCGCGCCTGCAGCGCCGCGTTTCGCGAGTTCCCGTACCACAGCAGTGCAGTCTACCGGGCCCCGCTCCAGATGGGCCCGGCGAATCCCCTGTGGGCGAAACCGACCGGCTACCAGTCATGCATGGTCGGCATCCCGTATGACGACCTCACCGGCTGGCGCAGCGTCTACCCGTCGGAGATCTTCGCCACGCAGTTGGAGAAGGTCGTCACCGGCTTCGAAGCCGCGCTGGCGCGGTTGCGCTCCGCCGTCCCGCAGCCCAGCCCGGCGCTGGCGGAAGAGATCCGTTTTGCGGAGGCCGCCGCCATCCACTTTGCGAGCGTGGCCCACCAGTGCCGGGCCGTGCTCGCCCGCGACGCCGGCGACGCCGCCCGCTGGCGCGCCCTGGGAGCAGCCGAGGAGGCACTGGCGGTGCGGCTGCACGCCCTGCAGAGCCGCGACTCGCGGATTGGTTTCGAAGCGTCCAACCAGTACTACTACGTGCCGCTCGACCTCGTGGAAAAGGTCATCAACTGCCGCTGGGCGGCCGGGCAGGAGCCAACGCGCCGAAGCACGCCAGGCACTCAGCGCTCCGGCAGATCCGCGTCAGGCGGCGGGTAATCCGAGCTCCGGCGGCAACCGCGTGACGGTGAACCACCGCAGGTCGCGAGGACCACGTACGGATCCCGCGCTTCATTCCTCTCGTCTCCTTCAGCGAAGCAGTCCTTTCATCCGCTGAATTCGATGGGATTCCGGGATTGGCCGGGTGCGCAAAGCCGTCATACTCGCCCCGTGCAACTTTCCCGTCCGCCTGGCGCGGGTCGTCGGCTCGTCTCGCTCCCCTTGGCCGCCTTGCTTGTCCTGGCCGCGTCCGCCCGCCTCGCCGCCCTGACCCTCGACGCCCGTGAAGCCGGAGCCGTGCCCGACGGCCGCGCCCTCTGCACCGCCGTCCTCCAGCAATGCCTCGACCGCTGCGCCGCGGCCGGCGGCGGCACCGTTGTCCTGCCACCCGGCATCTACCGCTCCGGCACCCTCGACCTGCGCAGCCGCGTGACCCTGCGGATCGAGGCCGGCGCCACGCTGCTCGGCAGCGCCGATCCCCGCGACTACCCGGCGCGCCGGCCCGCCGTTCGCTCCTACACCGACAATTACGTCTCCCAGGCCCTGCTCGCGGGCGAGGACCTCGAACAGGTGGCGATCGAGGGCGGCGGCGTGATCGACGGCAATGGCGGCGCCTTCAAGTGGAAGGAGTATCTGACCCGGCCCTACGTCATCCGCCTCGTGGCCTGCCGCGACGTCCGCGTGGAAGGCGTCACGCTGCAGGCCTCGCCGATGTGGATGCAGCACTACCTCGCCTGCGACCGCGTGCGCCTCCGCGGCCTTCGCGTCTTCAACCACGTCAGCTACAACAACGACGGGCTGGATCTCGATGGCTGCCACGACGTCCAGGTGAGCGACTGCGTGATCGACAGCGACGACGACGCGCTCTGCCTCAAGAGCACCCTCGATCGCGCCTGCGAGAACATCACCATCACCAACTGCGTCCTGAGCAGTCACTGCAACGCGTTCAAACTCGGCACCGAGTCGAACGGCGGCTTCCGCAACATCACCTTCAGCAACAATGTCATCGTTTCGCCGCGCAGCACCCAGGCGATGTACGGGGTGCAGCGCGGCATGGGCGGCATCGCCCTCGAAACCGTCGACGGCGGACATCTCGACAACGTCGTGGTGAGCAACGTGGCGATTCGCGGCGTCCACGTGCCGATCTTCCTGCGCCTGGGAAACCGCGCCCGGCCCTTCCTCGCCGGGGCCGCCAAGCCACCCCTCGGCTCCTTTCGCCGGGTGATGCTCAGCAACATCGTGGCAACCGGGGCCGGCCGGATCGGTTGCTCCATCACGGGCGTGCCCGGCGGAATCGCCGAGGACATCACCCTCGCCAATGTTTCGCTGGAGTTCGAGGGTGGCGGCGGGCGCGACCTCGCCGCCAAGCCGGTGCCGGAGCGCGCCGACGCCTACCCCGAGAGCCGGATGTTCGGCGACCTGCCGGCTTACGGCCTCTACTGCCGCCACCTGCGCGGACTGCGCGTGAGCGGCCTGCAACTGCGCACCGTGGCCCCCGACGCCCGGCACGCGTTGGTGGCCGACGATGTGGAACGCCTGGAGATCGACGGACTGGACACGACCTCCGCCCCCGGGGCGGCTGCGGTCGTGCGGTTGCAGGACGCCCGCCAGGTCCTGGTGCGCGGCGCGCGGCCCGCCGGTCCGGTGGACGTGTTTCTGCACGTGGCGGGGCCGGCCACCAGGGAGGTCGTCCTGGTCGCCAGCCACCTCGCTTCCGTCGGCCGACCGGTCGTGGTCGCCACCGAGGTTTTGTCTGACACCGTGAGGGAATCGGACCAGCCTCACGATCGAGCACGCCCGCGATGAAAAAACACCCCCGCCTCCGCCACGTCCTCGCCGCCGCCCCGCTGATGGCCCTGTTTACCCCGATCTCGCCCGCCGCGTCCTCGCCCCTGGCGTTCACGGTCGATGCCGCGACGCAGAGCTACACCATCACCGAAGCCGGCCGGCCGGTGCTGACCTACCGCTTTGGGGAGGTGCCCCTGCCCGCCGGCGTCGAGGCCAAGCGCTTCAGCCAGCGCGCCACGCCCTACGACGGCGCCTATTTCACCGATGGCAGTCGCTACGGGGGCGAACGCAGCGACTACGTCCATCCGATCTACGGCTTCAATGGAGAGGAACTGACCGGCGACTATCCCAAGGATCACATCCACCACCGCGGCCTCTGGTGGAGTTGGTGCGAGGTGCGCCGTCACGACAAGATCGGGGACCTCTGGGCCGTGTGCAAAATCCGCGCCTACCCGGTCGAGATCCGCCGACAGACCGTCCTGGCGGACCGGGCCCTCCTCGAGGCCGTGAATGTCTGGCGGTACGACGACGATCCCACACCCGTCGTCCGCGAGACCGTCGTCCTCAGCGTGCATCGGACCACGGGAGCGAACGGCGCGCGGGTCCGCCCGATCGACGTGGACGTTCGCCTCGAAGCGCTGGTGGATGGCATGGCGATCTGCGGCCGGCAGAAGGTCGACTACGGTGGGTACGGCGGGATGACGATCCGGCTGAACGGCCAGATCAAGGACTTCTCCCTCCGGGCCGTGCACCCCCATCCGGACAAGTGGCGCGGCGATACCGTGGCCCTGGCTGAACGGGTCATCGATCCCGCGGCCCATGGCGAGGCGGCGTGGCTGGCGCTGTACGGCCGGTACCCGGCCGCCGGCGTGGCGAATCCCGATTTTACGACGGTCCTCATGGCCGAGTCCCGGACGACTCCGCTGTATCCGAACCAATTCCGGTACTACGCCACGACGTGCACGTCGCTGGCTTTCCCCGGCAAGACGGTGGTGCCGCTCCCCTTGGGCAAGCCGCTGGACTACCGGACACGCGTGGTCGTGTGCGAGGGTAAGACCGGCCTCGAGCAGGAGAAAGCCCTGTGGCAGGCGTACCAAGCCCGGTGACGATCAGCCGGCGCGCCTGCGTCGAGGCGGTGCTGCGTCGCGAAACGCCGCCGCGCGTCGTCTACGCCCCGAACTGCTGGCAGTGGTTCGAACACCACCGGAACCATGGCTTGCTGCCGCCGGAACTGGCGCACTGCACCTCGCAGCTCGATCTCATCCGGCACCTCGGTCTCGATGTCTTCAGCCGCAACATCTATTGCGACCAGCCACGGGCCTGGTTCGGCGGCTTCGCGGAAGAGATCCTCGACGGGGCGGAGCGGTCGATCACCACGCGGGCCGAGGGAAGGGATCACGTTTACACCCGCAGCTACCACACCGCTCGCGGGACGCTGACCGAGCGCCAGCGCTACATCTTCGCCGAATCGACACTCGTGCAGGAGGCCTTCCTGCTCAACTCGGAGACGCCGGAGCTCGACGCCTTCTCCGCCCTCCTCGCCGCCCGGCGCTGGCGTTTCGACGCCGCGCGTTACCACGACTGGCAGCGGCGCGTCGGCGACGACGGTCTCGTGGTGGCCGGCGAACTCTTCAGTCCGCTCAAGCTCCTGCACTTCGCCGCCGGCGCGGATCACGCCGTGTACCTCCTCGAGGACCATCCCGAGCGCTGCCGCGAGTGGATGGATCGTCACGAAGCCGCCCAGCTCGATCTCGTCCGGCAGATGCTGGCCGCCGGCGTGCGGGCGATGATGGCGATGGACAACCTCGACGCGTCGTTCCACCCGCCGCGTTATGTCGAGCGCTACTCCGCCCGCTTCTATGCGGAGGCCAGCCGGCTCTGCCACGAAGCCGGGGCGGTCTTCTTCATCCACGCCTGCGGCCGGCAGCGGGCCCTGCTGCCGCTCATCGCCTCCCTCGGCGTCGACGGCCTCGAAGGCGTGGCCTACCCGACTCTCGGCGACATCGAACTCGACGAGGCGATGCGCCTCGCCGGCGATCGCCTGATCCTGACCGGCGGCATCAGCGCCCTCGAGACGGAGCGCTTCCGCAGTCGCGATGAGGTACGCCGCTACGTCGAGGAGCTGCTGCGGCGCCTCGCGCCGTACCGGCACCGCTTCATCCTCTCCGCGAGCTGCAACACCTCGATCCGCACCCCGTGGCCCGTGCTGACCTGGTTTCGCGACGCCTGGCGGGAGTTCGGGACGTAGGCGGCGGCACGTCCTCCCCGGTGGGCGCGACGACCTCGTCGCGCGGGGCGGTTCGGTCGCTCGTCCCGGCGGGGTGAGGTCACCCCGCCTACAATGCCCAAACTTTCATCCTACGCGCGTCTGTGGCCGGCAACGCCCGGCAGTCAGAATTAGGATTCGACCCTGCCCGGGCCCGGCCTCACGCTCGCCGGATGGCTGAACGTGACCTTTACGCGGAGAAGCCCTTCTACAAGTGGCTGGCGCTGGCGGCGGCGCTGATGGCTTGGGGTTTCGATGGAGTCGAACAGAACGTCTACGCGCTGATGACGCGCGCCGCGCTGAAGGACCTGATTCCCGGCCCGGTGCAGGAAGGCGACATCAGCTTCTACTTCAGCCTCTCGATGGCCATGTGGCTCTGGGGGGCGGCGGTCGGTGGGGTCTGGTTCGGCCGGATGGGCGACAAGTACGGCCGCGTGCGCTCGCTGCTCTTCGCCGTGGTCACCTACTCGATCTTCACCGGGCTGTCCGCCTTCTCGGGCCACTGGACGCATCTCGCGGCGTACCGTTTCCTCGGCGCGCTCGGGCTCGGCGGCACCTGGCCGCTCTGCGTGGCGCTGGTGGTCGAGACCTGGCCGGAGAAGAACCGCGCGGTGCTCGCCGGGGCCATCGGCTCGGCGGCCAACGTCGGCTATCTCATCGCCGCCATCTACTCCAAGCAGATGCTCGCCCACGGGGCGAACTGGCGGTGGATCATCGGCATGGGCTTCGTCATCGGCCTGCTGAGCCTGCCCGTCATCTGGTTCGTGCCGGAGCCGACCAAGTGGAAGCAATCCAAGGCGAAGCACCAGAAGGTGCCGATGAGCGAGCTCTTCGCCCCGCAGTACCGCCGGGGTGTGATCGTCGGCAGCCTCCTTTCCACCGTCGCGCTGCTCGGCACCTGGGGTTCCTTCCTCTGGCTCGCCACCTATGTGGACAAGATCGCGGAGGGCACCGCACTCGCCGGCACGGCCAAGGCCACGGTGTCGCAGTGGCAGTCGATCGGGCAGATGACCGGCGGTTTCTTTGGCGGCATTCTTGCCGGGTGGCTGGGCAACAAGCGCTCGTGGTGCCTGCTGTGCGTCGCCACCTGGGTTTCGGTCATGGCCCTGTTCGGGCTCAACACCTCCTTCGAGGAGTACAAGATCGGCGTCATGGCGATGATCGCCGGGCTCTTCGTCACCGCCTATTTCGGGTGGCTGCCGAAGTACCTGCCGGAGCTGTTCCCGACCCACATCCGCGCCACCGGCCAGGGTTTCGCCTACAACATCGGGCGCGTGCTCACCGGCCTCGGCGTCCTCGGCGCCGGCAAGCTGGCGCAGGTCTTCGACGGCGATTACCGCCGCGCGGCCATGACCATGGCCTCGGTCTATCTGCTCGGCCTGATCGTGATCGCCTTCGCCCCCGACACCGGCGGGAAGATGCGCGCCGACGAGGCGACCTGAGCGGACGGCCGCCCCGCGGCCGGAGTTCCCGGCTCAGCTCGCGAAGATCCGATCCATCCGCGCGGTCATGTCGCGCGCGTCCTCCACCGTGGCGGTTTGGTTCGAGGGTTGCTCGGTGATCGCCCAATCGCGATAGCCCGCGGCATCGAGCGCGCGCATCACCGCCGGCCAGTTGGTGTCGCCGTCGAGAAGCTTCGGGCGCGCCGCCGCCTTGGCGCCCGGCTCGGCCGGCTTCGCGCTGTAGTCCTTGATGTGGATCCGCACGATGCGCTTCCCCAGGGCCTGAATCCAGGCCTCGGCCGGACCGTAGCGGCCGGCGTTGCCGATGTCGAAGTGCCAGCCCACCCACTCGCTCGCGAAGGCGTCGACGTAGTCCACGGCCTGCTGCGGCGAGAGGATGAAATCGTTGCCCACGTTCTCGATGGCGATCTTCACCCCGAGGTCGCGGGCGACCGGGATGGCCCGACGGATCTCGGCGACCGAGCGATCCCAGCACTGCTGGTAGGTGACGCCGTTGCGCGCCACCCCCGGCACGAGCAACACGCTGGTCGCACCGTAGGCCTTCGCGTCCTGGAGACTGTGAATCAGGCCGTCGTAGCCGATCTTCCGCGTCGGCTCGTCGGGCGCGGACAACGGCTTCACCCAATGCGTGTGGCAGCAGACGCTCGCCGCCGCCAGGCCGGTTTCCTGCAGCGCCGCGACCATCTCCTCCCGGTTCATGCCGCCGAGCGGCTCGACTCCCACGAAACCTGCCGCCTTCATCGCCCGCAGTTTCTCGAGCACCGACCCCTTCACGCCAATGGTGGAGTACATGATGGCCTTGCGGTAGGACCGCCGCGGGGTCGCGGCCACGGCGGGACGGAACGTGAGGGCGGCGGCCGCACCGGCGGCCAGTTGCAGGAACGAACGGCGGGGGAGGTGCATGGGGCTCGGGAGTTCCCGGGAGGGTACGGCCGGTTGCCGGCGATTGTCGACCTCACAGGCGGATCGCCGGAAAGGCTGGGGGCCCTGGCGTGGGCCCGCGCTGCGCCGCGTTCGCCCTTCGCGTGAACCCAGCCTTTGCGAAAAGTCGGCTTCATCGACCATGTCCCGGCAGGCGCATACTTCGGATTGCCCTCGCCCCGCCTTTTCTGCCATCGAATCGCCACCGGGCGCACCCACGCCTCCTCCGCCCCTCCCACCCACCGGCGCCTTTCACGCGCCCGCCGCGCCACCTCTCTTTCCATGCCCCTCATCACCCCGGCCCAGCTGCAGAAGAACTATGACGTCATCATCGTCGGCTCCGGCGCCGGCGGCGGCCAGACCGCCTACACCCTCACCCTGGAAGGCGTGAAGGTGCTCCTGCTGGAGGCCGGACGGAACTACGTCCCGGAAAAGGAGACGCCGATGTTCCAGACGCCGCACCAGGCGCCTCTCCGCGGTGCCGGCACGCCGGACAAGCCGTTCGGCTTCTACGACTCCACCGTGGACGGAGGCTGGACGGTGCCCGGCGAACCGTACACGAGCGCGTCGACCCAAAAGGAGCGCGAGTTCTGGTGGTGGCGCGCCCGCATGCTCGGCGGCCGCACCAATCACTGGGGCCGGTATTCGTTTCGCAACGGCCCCTACGACTTCAAACCCCGGTCGCGGGACGGCCTTGGCTTCGACTGGCCCATCGGCTACGCGGACCTCGCGCCGTATTACGACAAGGTGGAGATGCTCATCGGGGTCTACGGCGACAACCACGGCCTGGAAAACACCCCCGACTCGCCGGCGGGTGTGCTTCTGCCGCCGCCGAAGCCGCGGGTCAGCGATCTGCTCGTGCGCAAGCACGCCCGCCCCCTGGGTCTCCCCGTCGTTGCCGCGCATCGCGCCGTGCTCACCCGGCGCCTCGACGCTGAAAACCTTCCGGCGAAACTCCACCCCGGCAATTCCCGCGCCCAACGCCTCGTGCGCGAGGCGATGGAGGGCCGGGCCGCCTGCTTCTGGGCCACCGAGTGCGGCCGGGGCTGCTCCATTCGCGCCGCCTACCAGTCGCCCACTGTCCATCTGCCGCCGGCGATGGCCAGCGGGAATCTCGACCTGCTGACCAACGCCATGGCCCGCGAGGTGACGACCAACGCGGCCGGCAAAGCCACCGGCATCGTTTTCATCGACAAGACCACCGGCCTGGAGCACCGCGCCGCCGCCCGCGTGGTCGTCCTTGCGGCAAGTTCCGGCGAAACCGTACGCCTCTTGCTCAACTCGAAGTCGGCCCGCTTTCCCCAGGGCCTGGCCAACTCCAGCGGCCTCGTGGGCAAGTACCTCATGGATACCGTGGGCTCCTCGTTGGTGGGCCAGTTCCCGGCGCTGGAGAACCTCCCGCCCCACAACGAGGACGGCGCCGGCGGCGAGCACATGTACGCGCCGTGGTGGCTCTACCGGGAGCAGCTCGCCGGCAAGCTCGGCTTCGCCCGCGGCTACCACATCGAGTTCTGGGGCGGCCGGCGCATGCCCAACTTCGGCACCGCCGCCGGGCTCGAATGGATCACCGGCGGCAGCTACGGCCGGAAGTTCAAGGAGGATGCCCGGCGCTATTACGGCTCGTTCATCGGCTTCGCCGGCCGCGGCGAGATGATCCCCAACGCCGACTCCTACTGCGATCTCGACCCGGCGAAGCGCGACAAGTGGGGCATCCCCGTCCTGCGCTTCCACTGGAAATGGTCCGACCACGAAACCCGCCAAGCCGCCCACATGCAGCGGACCTTTGCCGAGCTGATCCAGGCCATGGGCGGCCGCACGCGCACGCCGCCGCAGCTCGACGGCGCCAAGGCGATCGCCCCCGGCGGGCTGATCATCCACGAGGTCGGCGGCGCGATCATGGGCGCCGATCCGGCCACTTCCGTCACCAACCAGTGGTCGCAAACGTGGGACGTGCCCAACCTCTTCCTCACCGACGGCGCCCCCTTCCCCAGCAACGCCGACAAGAACCCCACGCTCACCATCATGGCCCAGGCCTGGCGGGCCGCGGATCACCTCGTGTCCGAATTGAAGAAACAAAACCTGTGAACCCCGGCCTTCCTTCCCCCATGAGTTCGCTGCCTCCCATCGACCGCCGCACCGCCCTGAAGTGGGTGCTCGCCGCCGCCTCGACCACGGCCCTCTCGCCCCGATTCACCCGCGGCGCGGAGTGGAGCGTCGCCCGCCCGGGGTACGGATCCGATCCGGACCTGCTCAAGGACTACCAGCCGGGTGACCTCTGGCCGCTCACCTTTTCCGCCGCCCAACGCCGCACCGCCACCGCGCTGTGCGACGTCATCATCCCCGCCGACGCGCAGTCTCCCTCGGCCTCGGCCGTCGGCGTGGTCGCCTTCCTCGACGAATGGGTGAGCGCACCGTACCCGGATCAGGTCGCCGATCGGACCACGGTGTTGCAGGGCCTGGCCTGGATCGACGCCGAGGCGCAGCGGCGCTTCCGGCAGGACTTCGCCTCGCTCGACGCCGCCCGGCAGGCGGCAATCTGCGACGACATCTGCCTCGCCAGCCGGGCCCGACTGGAGTTCCAGGTAGCGGCGCAGTTCTTCGCGCGGTTCCGCGATCTCACCGCCGGTGGATTCTACACGACCCCCGCGGGGATCAAAGACCTGCGCTACGTGGGCAACGTCGCGCTCGCGTCCTACGAAGGTCCGCCGCCCGAGGTGCTGCGCCACGCCGGCCTCGCCTGACGCCGCCCTCGGCACCGCCACACCCCCCTTGTAGGCGGGGCGACCCCGCCCCGCGAGTTTCCGTCCCGCCCCGCTCTCGCCCGCGCGGCGCGGTCGCCGCGCCCACAGGAAAGGCGGATTTAATCTCCGCCTTCGCGACGTATCTTCATCCGTGTTCGTCCGTGTCCATGCGTGGTTCTATTGCCTGGATACGGTTTGAGCGGGGTGGCGCGTCAGCGCCAGGGCGTGTTGACGCCTTGCGCGGCGCGCGGACCTGTTCCCCTCACCACACCGGGCGCATCTGCCACGCCTCCACGGAGCGGACGGTGGAATCGCGCCCCAGGGAACGCAGCGCCACGCCGACGCTGTCCTCCCGGCCTGGGTACACGCGCAGCGCCGCGTACTGGCGACCGTTGGCGTACACCTCGACCACGCTGCGATCGATGAAGACACGCAACTTCAGCGGCTCGTCGCCCTTCAGCCGGAACTGCGCCGTCTCCGGCGGGCGGGAGCGGGCATCCGGGAGTTGCGAAGAGCGCGCGTTGTCGATCACCAGCACACTGCTCGCGGGGCGCACTAGCGGCGAGGCATTGCCGAACTCGCGGTGGATGTCGCCCCGCTCGCGATAGAACGCAATCCGCGTGTACTCTTCGCGCTGCGGACTGCGGAGCACCTCGAGTTCGATCGTCTGGCCGCCGGTGGGAGCGACCTCGAGGGCCAATTCGAGGCAGTTGCCGGCAATGCCCTCGAGCACGACGTCCTGGTTGGCCGGCAGCTTCCGGTTCTCAATTCGCCGATGGGCGCCGCGCAGGCTCTCCACCGCCGCCACCGGCTCGATCCGCAGCGGATCCACCTCCCCTGCGGGTGGCAGGCTCAACCGCATCGGCAGCGTCATGATCTGGTTCCAACCAGCGGTGCGAAACGCCGGGTTCATGTTGAAGATCGCGATGATCCCGCCCTGGCCATCCGGATACGCGGAGGGCGCGTGCACGCCGCCCGGACCCGAGGCGCCGTGGTTGAACGTGCCACCGTCGGTCACGACGAACTTGTCGCGGGCGGTGTCGTACTTGCCCAGCAGGTAGCGTCCGCCGCGGGTGTGGCTGTAGTGGAGCAGCAGGTGCCGGTCGCCGATGGGCCAGAAGTACGGACAGGCGCCGTCGTCGCCGATCTTCGAAAACAGGTCGCTCTCCAGGAAGGGATGCAGGTAGGTCCAGGTCGCGAGGTCGCGCGACCGGTGCAGGTAGAGGGCCCGCACGTACTTTCCGCCCGGCCCGGTCGGAAGCTGTCCGGCCGTCAGGGCATAGTAATCCTCGCCTTTCTTCCAGACGCCGGGGTCAAAGATCTCATACGGCAGGCCGGGTTGCCCGGGCGCGGGAAACGGAATCACCGCCCGGCCCGTGAGCTTGGACCAGTTGAGCAGTAGCGGATCCTGCGAAATCGCCACCATCGTGCCGGCCGCCACGCCGTGATAAATCGCGATGACGCGATCCTTCTCCACCAGGGTGGTGCCGGAGTAGCACTTGTCCTCCGGGCCCGGGTAGATGGCGTAGGGCAAATCGCGCCAGTGAATCAGGTCCTCGCTCACCGCGTGACCCCAGTGCTGCCGCGTGTCTTCCGGTGGATACGCCTGGTAGAACAGATGCCAGCGGCCCTGCCAGAAGCAGAGTCCGTTCGGGTCATTCAACGTTCCCTCCGGATTGACGTAGTGGTATGCCGGCCGGAAGCGATCCGTCGCCAGTTTGGCCCGCACCGCGTTCATCCGCTGCAGCAGCGGGTTCGCTGCCAGCGCCGCCTCCTGCTCGGGCAGGGTCGTTGGATAGGTGTACGCCGGCACCCGGGACGGGGCTCCGGTCGGAAGCGGCGTCGGCGCAGCCGCCTGGCTGAGGCAGGGGAGAACGGCCGCCACACTGGCCACCAGCCAGCATGGAAGCGAAGAACAGGGGAGGTTCATGACGGGCGAAGCCGGAGATCACGCGATTCTCGACGACGACGCGAACCCGAAGCGACCGCCGCCGCTTGCCCGCGGCAGCTCGGTGCGGCATCATCCTGCTCCGGCCAACCCATTGTGTGATGATCCCTCCGCCTCCTGCCTCCGGTCCGGTGCCGTCGCGCCGCCAGTTCCTCCGCCAGTCGATCGCGGGCGTCGCGGCGACTCCCTTGCTGCTCCGGGGTGCCGGCGAGGCCCGGCCCCTGCGGCTCGGACTCATCTCGGCGGCGAGCTACGGGTACATGGGGGCGGCGCGCACCGCGGGTTCACACCACGGCACGGCGTTCGCGACCTGCTGCAACGGCTTCGATCCCGTGAAGCGGAAGGGTTGGACCGGGACCTTTGTGGCGTCGTCGCGCCGCATCGACGGCGTGAAGGTCGTGAAGATCTGGGACCCTCTGCCCGACGCCGCGGCGCGGTTGGCCGACATCTGCGGAATCCCGGAAGTGTGCCCCACCGCGGAAGCCTGCGCCGAAGGCGTGGACGCCGTCGCCATCGTCGACGACGGGTCCGGGGAGCAATGGAAATACGCGCGCGTGCCGCTGGAGCGCGGGGTGCCGACCTTCTGTGACAAACCCCTCGCGATGACCGCCCGCGAGGCGCAGGCCATCGCCCGGCTGGCGCGCGCCCGGGGCACAAAGTTCATGTCGGCCAGCTCGCTGCGCTTCGTGCCGGACGTGGTCGCCCTCGCGAAGGAACGGCCGGCCCTGGGCGACATCCACCTCGCCACCGCAGCGTGCGGCAACGAACTCGTCTACTACGGCATCCATGCACTGGAGCTCGCCTACGCCATCCTCGGCCGAGGGGCCGTGTCTTGCCTGAATGTCGGGCAGCCCGGTCGCAACGTCGTCCGCGTGCGTTACGCCAACGGCTGCGATCTCCTCCTCCTGGTCGCCGAGAAGGAGTGGATGCGCGCGGGTTATCAGATCAACCTCTACGGCACCAAGGGCTGGCGCAGCCTCACGCCCAACCTCGCCGATCTCTACTGGTATCTGCTCGCGCAGTTCGTCGACTATGTGCGCACGGGACGCGAACCGGTGCCGATCGAGGAGGAGGTCGAGGTCATCGCGGTCCTCGAGGCCGGGAAGCGGTCACTCGCCGAAAAACGCGAGGTCACGGTCGCAGAGGTTCTCGGCTGAACGATTCGGCGCGCCGCTGACGGCTCACGTCCGCCAGCGGGCGGCGAAATGCCGGAGCGCCACCGAATTCGCCCGCTCGGCGTCGACCCGTGCGCGATTGACGTTGGCGCCAAGGGCGCTGGCCCGGAATCGCGCCCGATGCTCCCAGGGCAGGTAGTCGGTGAAGCCCAGCCGCATCGGAAAGATCCACTTCTCGGCCCGGCAGTGGGCGCTCAGCCACACGTCATCCACGAAACGCACGGCGGCCGGTGCCTGGGAAAAGTCCCCCAGCTCGCCCAGGTCGAAAAAGCGGGGCCGCACGAGGTACGAGTGCACCCCCTGGACGATGTCCGTGCGTTCGGGTGCGGAGACCTGGTTCGCCCGCCGCGGGACATAGGGAGCCCCACGCAGCCGCGCGCCCAGCGTCGTCGGCCGGTCCACGAGGTCCGCCGGCACCCGCCACCCGGCTCCACTCAGGACCACCCCCGGCCGCGCCGCGGCGAGCGCCGCGTAGGTCTCCATCAGGCGCGGATGGTACACGCGGTCGTCGTCGACCACCACCACCGCCTGGTCGGGCGCGACATCGCGCAAGGTCGACAAAAACTTGGTCGCCGGTCCCTCGTCGCGGCAGCGCACGAGGCGCACACTGCGCAGATCGGCGAGCCAAGCCGGGATCACATACGCCCGTTGCTCGCGTTCGCTCCATTCCGGGAGGCAGAGACGGATCTCCGCCGGTGCGCAGGTCTGCCGCAACAGACTCCGCAGCGTCGGACCGAGCGTGTCGACCCGGCTCGGAATCGTCGTGAGGGTGACCACGAGGTCGCACCGCCGCGGGTTCGCCGCGCGGAAGGCATCCCAGTGCGGCAGATCCGTCCCCCGCAGTCGCCATTCGTCCCACCACGTGGCGAGGAGGTTCTCGCCGGTCAGATAGCAGGCGACCGCGTACGCGACTGCCAGCGTCCCGACGATCCAGGCGACGGCAATCATGGTGGTCCGCGGCGCTGGCGCCGCCGGATCAGCCGGGCGGCAATCGCCGCCGCGATAATCAACCCCAGGCCGCTGGCGACCAGCGCGGCATTACCCGCGAAAAGTCCGCGCCCGAGCATGACCCCCGCGCACACCCACGGCAGCGCCACCAGCCACGAAACCACGAGATAGGGCCCGAACGGCACCCCCGCCAGCGCCAGCACGCAACTGCCGAGGATCATCGGTGGCCCGGGGGTCAGCCGAACGATGAGCGCAATGCCGAGCGCATTCTCCGGGGTCACGGAGGGCACCTGCTGCCCGCGGCGCCGCACCCAGCGCTCGACGGCGGGTCGCAGCCACGCCCGCGCGGCCCAGTAGCTGAGCGCCTGCTGCACCGCGACGGACGCCAGCGCGGCCGCCACCACTCCGCCAAGGGTCAGTTGCGCGGCGAAGGCCTCGCCCGCCGGCACGGTAAACCAAGCCAGCGGCAGCGGCACCACCGCCATCGCGAGAAAATACCACCCCGGTCCGGCGGCGCGGACCACCGCCAGTCCCCGTTCGATCGGTGTGCGCCACTCCGCCCCGGCGATGAGGGCCACGACAATCCCGACGCCCACCACCGCGCCCGCCCACGCCCACGCCGGCACGCGCCGCGGGCCGGGGCTCGTCGAATCCTCGCCGTTGGGAACCACGCGCGCAGCCAAGGCCGCAAATTCACTGGATGCGAGGCGCGATTTCTGGCGGCCTTGCTCACGCCCATGCCTGCCGCTCCGCCCATCGACGCCGTCTACACGTGGGTGGATGGCGCCCGGCCGGACTACCTCGAACTCCTGCGGCAACACCAGGTCACCCCGCGCGATCTCAATCCGGAGCGCTTTCGCGACCCCTACGAGTTTCTGCGCCACAGCCTCCGCTCGCTGGAACAGCACGCGCCCTGGGTGCGACACGTTTACCTCTTCACCTGTCGGCCCCACGCGCCCGCCTGGCTGCGCCGCGATCACCCGCGCCTGCGCCTGGTGCACCACGACGAGGTTGTCACCGAGCCGGGCGTCCTCCCGACCTTCAACAGCAACGTCATCGAGAGCTTCCTGCACCGCCTGCCCGGGTTGTCCGATCACTTCCTGTATTTCAACGACGACTATTTTCTCGGCGCTCCCCTCACCCGGGACCGCCTTTATGCGTCCGACGGCCGGATCCGTCTCCCCGGCACGGTCGCCGGCGAGAGCTTCCGCCGGCGGGTCTACGAGCGGCAGATCGTGTCGCTCGGGTTGCTGGAACACGGGCCCCTGCTGATCCTGCGCGACCTCTGGGCGGCGATGCAGCGCGATCACCCGGCCGAGTTCGCAGAGCTCCGCCGCCACCGCTTCCGGCAAGCGGACGACGTGCGACCCGATCGGTTCTATCGCTGGTACGCTCTCCGGCAGGCGCGCGACCAGGTGGTCGCCGAGCCGGCGTGGCGTTACCTGCGGTATGCCTCCTTCCACAAGCTGAAGCGCGACCCGGCCCGCGAGCGCGCCGCCCTCGACCGCCTCGCGACCCGCCGCCCGGTCTTCTTCTGCCTGAACGACGATCAAGGGCCGACCGTGCACCCGGAGGTTGCCACCGCCGTCCGCCACTTCCTCGCCCGCCTGTACCCTCAGCCGGGCTCGTTCGAGGTCGATCCGGCGTAAAGGGTGAGCAGGCGCTCCACGATGCGCTCCCAGTCGTAGTCCGCCGCCCACCGCCGGCCCTCCCGGGCACGCCGGGCGTGTTCCTCCGGATCCGCCGTGGCGGCGCGGAGGGCTCCCGCGAGGGCCGCGGCATCGCCGGGCGGAACAAGCACGGCCGCCTTCCCGAGCCAGTCCGCGTATCCGCGAATGGCCGACGCCACCACCGGCACTCCGTGCGCCAGGGCCTCGAGCGGCACCAGGCCGAAACTCTCGCCGCCCAGGGACGGCACGGCACACACATCCGCAGCCGCCCAGGCCGCCGCCAGCTCGGCGGAGTCCACCTCGCCCCGCGGGGTTCCCCGCCCCACCGCATCGAGCACGAAGGCTCCCGGTGACTCCGCCTCCAGTCGCTGCAGTGCCGCCTGCAGGATGCCAAAACCCTTGCGCGGCTCGTCCGCGCGGCCGACGAAGATCACCCGCACCGGCCGGCCGGGCGGTCGCGCCGGGCGAACCACGGCGGCGGGCGGATAACGGAGGCCGTTGGGCACGACGTGGTACTCTGCCGGATGATACCGGGCGGCAAAATCCCGCGCCGCCGCCGACACCGCGATCCGCACGTGCACCCGGCGCAGGCACCACCGGCACCAGGGCCAGGTCCACAGGTACCCTCGGCTGGTTTCCGAATAGGTGTGAAACGTGCCCACGCAGCGTGCCGCACCCCGGTGCCAGAGCACCCAGGTATTGAGCAGCGGCAGGAAGGGATCCTGCAGGTGAATGACGTCCGGCCGGAATTCGCGCACCAACCGGCCCACGGCCCCGCCGATCGAAGGATCGAGTGTCACCCGGCTGCGGGCGCCGTTGAGCGATCCGACCCACACCCGCCCGAGGTGCACGAGGCGCGGATCCGCCTCCCGCGCCGGTTCCGACGCGGGTCCGACCAGCCGGACGGTGTGGCCATGGGCCGTGAGGACGTCGAGCAGGTCGAGCGCGTGGCGGTTCACCCCGCCCGGCACGGCGAGATCGTAAGGAGTGGTCAGGAGGAGGCGCATGCTCAGCCGGCCGCAAGCCAGCGCTGGAGCCGCGCGAACACTTCGGCCGGCGTCACCTTGGGCCGGGGCAGTTTTTCGGGGGCGCCCGGCCGGATGCGTACGTGCAGGAAGGCCGGGCCGTCCTTCCGGGCCCCGGCGAGCGCGGCAACCAGCGCGGCAGGTTCGTCGATCGACCCAACCCGCCGGTAGCCGCAGGCCTGCGCCACCGCCGCCAGCGCCACCCCGCGGCTCACCGTCGCCTGGCCACCCGTTGAATCGTGCGACTCGTTGTCGAGTACCACGTGCAACAGCTGCGGCGGCGCATAGGCGCCGAGGGTGGCGAGGTTGCCGAGGCGCATCAGCACCGCTCCGTCGCCTTCGATGACGGTCACACGCCGGGGCGTGTGCAGCGCCAGGCCGAGCCCGAGTGCGCTCGCCGACCCCATCGAGCCGACCACGTAGAGATTCCAGGGTTCGTCTCCCAGCGCGTAGAGCTCGCGGCCGGTATAGCCGGTCGTCGCGATCAGCACCTCGCGGGGATCCCGCGCCGCGACCATCGCGCGCAGCGCATCCGTCCGCGTCATTCGCTCCGCCGGCGCACGCTGCAGCTCTTCGCGAAAGGAGATTCGGCGCTCCCCTGGAGCATCGGCCGGCGGCCGGCGGCGCAGGGCGTGGGGTGCCACCGCGTCCTTGCTCATCACGAAGGCGAAGGGCCGGCCCTCCGCCAATCCCGCCAGCGCGCGATCCAGCGCCGCGGGCGCCGCGGCCGCCTCGTCGGGAAAACGGGCCCAGGGAATCTCCATTGTGTCGAGCAGGGCCGTGGTGATCCGGCCCATCTGCGCGTGCTGGGGTTCGTCCGGCTCGCCGCCGGGTTCACCCCGATGGGTGACGACGAGCAGCACCGGCACGCGAAACGGGTGGCAGAGCGACGTCAGCGCGTTCACCGCGTTGCCGAGGCCCGAATTCTGGAACATCACCAGCGCCCGCCGCCCCGCCAGCACCGCCCCCGCGGCCATCGCCACGGCATCCCCCTCGTTCACCGCATCGCGAAAGACGAACCGCGCGTCATCGATCGCCGCATTGATCAGCGGCTTCAGGTACGAGCAGGGCGTGCCCGAAATGAAGGACACACCGCGCGCATGGCAGAGATCGAGAAAGGTGGCGGCCGGGAGCATGGAGGGAAGGTTGGCGGAAACGTGCCGCCATTAGAATCCTCGAAACCCGAAACTCGTGGTGAGGAAACCGATCTTCCCAAACGCGGGAAACACCGATCGCGCGGAGCAGACCGTTTCCACCACTTCCGTTTCTTCCGTGGGCAATCCCGCCTTGGCCATCGGTGCGGTCCGAAGCCGCAACGTGTCGAACCGGAGCTTACCTGTCCCTCTTGGAACAGGGAGCACCACGGGCCTCACCGCGCGCCCGGCGACGACAGGTTGCTCGCCTCCGCCAGATCGACGGCGGACTCGATGGAGATCCAGTCGCCGGCGACGAGGTGGACCTTGATCTTCGCGCCCTCGGCCAGCAGCGCCGCCAGCAGGTCGATCACCGCCAGCCGGTCGAAATCCGGACGGCTGCGGTGGCGGTCAAGCCAGTCGCGCACGCGAGCCGCCCCGTCAGGCGAGCATTTCAGCAGGCCGATCCACTCGGCGTCGAAGCGGGCAAAGGCATTGGAGTTTGCCGCTCCAGCGAGCGTAACCTCCGCGTCGAGGAATGAGTGCGGCGCCGGGGCCGTCAGCTTCACCAGGTCCCGCGGACGGTCCGGCTCGCTGCCTTCGCGGTGGATCCGGCGATCGGCGGCCACGACCAGATCCGCCTCGTCGTCGAGCAGCGCCTGCAGGAGGTGCCGCCGGCACAGGAGGTCGCCGAAGGCAATCACGCAGGTGCCCTCCAGCTGGGTCGCCGCCAGCGCGAGGGAGGCGACCTCGCCGGTGCGGTCCCAGGCTTCGTTGTCGATGCGCCGGATGCCCGTCCGCCGCACCGCCTCCTTGCGGTAGCCGGCCACCACCGCGATCTCACGCACGTTGAGGGCAACCAGGTTGTCGCACAGCCGGTCGAGCAGCGAGAGGCCGCCGACGCGGAGCAGCGTCTTCGGCACCTGCTCGGTCAGCGGATGCAGCGCCGGGCTGCCGCGCGTCGCCGCCAGAATCACCGCACTGCGTCGGGGCGCGGCGGCGAGGAACCGCTCCTCCGCGGCCTGCAGCTCCGCGTCCCCCTGCAGCCGGAACACCTCGGCCAGCGGGGCAATCGCCTCCTCCACCCCGGTCACGCTCCGGTCGCGCCGGATCCG
Source organism: Verrucomicrobiota bacterium (assembly GCA_016222805.1). Taxonomy (GTDB): domain Bacteria; phylum Verrucomicrobiota; class Verrucomicrobiia; order Opitutales; family Opitutaceae; genus ER46. The sequence goes on from JACRQG010000008.1 coordinate 293,215, forward strand.
CGCCGCGGTGGTCTGCATCGCCACAATCGCGGCCCGCAACAGGTGGTTCGCCCAGATCAGCGCCGAGACCCGGCGCTCGGCGAACACCTCGGCCGGGGTCGCATGGTACTTCGTCGGGATCAGCAGCACCGGGTGCCGCCCCGCCCACTCGTCGAGAAAGGCCAGCACCTCGTCCGGCCGCGACTGCGCGCTGTGCACGATGATCGCGTCGGCGCCGGCCTGCCGGTAGGCCTCGGCCCGCCGCACCGCCTCGGCCAGGCCCCATCCCGCGATCAGGGCCTCGGTGCGCGCCACGATCACGAAATCGGCGTCGCCCTGCGCCTCCTTGCCCGCCGCGATCTTGCCGCAGAACTCCTCCACCGCGGCCAGCGGCTGCGCCTGTCCGCGCAGGAAGCTGTTGGTCTTCGGGAAGAGCTTGTCCTCGATGCACACGCCCGCGATGCCGCGCTGCTCCAGCTTGCGCACGACGCGGCGGAAGTTGTTGAAGTTGCCGAAGCCGGTGTCGCCATCGAGCAGGATGGGGCCGCGGGTGGCGTCGGCCATGAACTCCGCCACCTCCAGCACCTGCGTCCAGCTCGCCTCGTTGTTGTCGCGCACGCCGAGCTGCGCCGAGATCGCGAGCCCGCTGGCCCAGATGCCCGGAAAGCCCGCCTCCTCCGCAATGCGCGCCGAGAGGCCGTCATGAGCCTCGAGGAGAAAATCCAGCCGCCCGGGGTCGAGCAGCGCGCGCAGCTGGCGGGTGCGCGTCATCCGCGGCTCAGGCGCCATGGAGGTATTCCCGGACCGCGGCGACAAACCCGCGCAGGTCGTCCGGGGTGAGCGCACCGATGGTGGCCACGCGAAACGTGTCGGTGCCCGGGAGTTTGCCCGGGTAGATGGTGATGCCCCGGGCGTAGAGGAAATCGTGCAGCCCGGCGAAGGAGAAACCCCGCCGGGCCGGGGTGTGAAACGCCGTCAGCAGGCCGGAGCGCAGTTCCCGCGGCAGCAGGGGCCGGAAACCCTCCCCCTCCATGCCGGCGAGCATCACGTCGTGGCACGCCCGGTAGCGCCGCGCCCGCGCCCAGACGGTCTCCGCCTTCGTCTCGGCGAGAGCCTGCGCCAGGGCGTAGACCACCTGCACCGGGGGCGTGAACGGAAACTGCCCCTCCGCCTGGCACTCCTCGTGCCGGGCCAGGTTCAGCGTGAAGGTCCGGCCGTGCGCCGCACTCTCCCGCATCGGCGCCCGCGGACCGATGACGAAGCTGACGCCCGGAAGGCCCTGCAGGCACTTGTTGGCGCTGCTGATGATGAAATCAATCGGGTCGCGGCGCAGGGAAATCGGCACGCCGCCGAACGACGACATGGCGTCGACGATCGAGGTCACCCCGTGGGCGCGACAGACGGCCCCGTACTCGGCAAACGGATTCAGCAGGCCCGTCGTCGTCTCATGGTGCACCCAGAAACAGTGGCTGAACGGCCCGTCCGATCCGGCCAGCCTGGCCCCGAGTTCGTCCAGCCACGGCCGGCCGGTCCACGGCACACGCCAGACGTGCGCCGGGACCCCGAGGGCCGCGGCGATCCGGCCCGCCCGCTCGCCATAGGCACCGTTGTCGAGAATCAGCACGCGGCCCTCGGGCGGCACGAGGGACCCCAGCGCCGCCTCCACCGCCGCCGTGCCGGGGCCGGCGATCAGCACCGCCGTGTGCACGTCGTCTTCCCCATCCGCGATCTCCATCAGATCCGCCCGGACCCGCGCCACCACCGCGCCAAACTCGGCCTCGCGGGGGCAGATGTCGGACACCACGAGTGCGCGTTTGACGGCGTCGCTGGTGGTCGCCGGACCCGGGTTGAGCAGGATCTTGCGGGCGGGGTTCATGCGGTTGACGAAGACTTCGGTGCGGCGGGTCTCAGCCGGATGCGTGCCGCATTCAGCGGAGGGTGCCTTCCACCGTCAACGGTATAGGTCGGCGCCCGTGGACTCGCCCGACGCAAGACGGCGCTCCGCCCCCGACGCCGCCGACGTTGACTCACTTCCCGGTCGAAGCCCACCATGGCGCAGCTGATGCCCCGCGCCGCCGCCCTCGCCCTCCTCCTTCCGCTCGGCTGCCTCTGGCCCGCCGCTGCCGGCGCCGCCGCGCCGCCGGCGCAGTTCCCGCTCGATGCCGCGGTGCGCCGCACGCTGGCCCAAAGCCCCGCCGTGCAGATGCGCGAGGCCGAAATCGACCGGCGCGAGGGCGTGCGCGAACAGGCCTCGGGCGAATTCGACTGGCGCACCACCGCCTCCACCCTGCGGATCAAGGATCGCACTCCGTCGATCGATCCGCTCGGCCGGGACACCGTGACGGCCGGCGACACCACCACGTACTCCGTGGGAGTCACGCGCAAGCTTCGCAGCGGCGTGATCCTCCAGCCCTCGACCCAGGTGGCGATGGTCGACGGCAACTCGCCCCCTTCCCCGGCGCTCGGCTCCTCGCAGCTGAGCCTGCAGATCGTCGTCCCGCTGCTTCGCGGCCTTGGTACCGACAGCACCGGAGCCGCCGAAGCCGCCGCGCGCGGCGACGTGGAGGTGGCTCGTCTGCTCTACCGTCATGCGCTGGCCGAGCAGGCCTTCGCCACCGTACAGGCCTACTGGACCGCCCGCGCGGCCCAGGCGGCGATCGCCGTGCGCCGCGACGAGGAGTCCCGCGCCCAGCGGCTGCACGACGGCATCAAGGTGCTGGTCGACACCCGGATCTTCGCCCCCAACCTGCTGCTCCAGTCCGAGGCCAACCTGCGGCAGAAGTCGATCGGCACCCAGTCCGCCGAGCTTACCGCGCTGGAGGCGATCTTCACCCTCGGCCGGATCATGGGGTTGCCGCCGGCCGAGATGGCCCGGGCCGCCGCCCCTGACGAACCGCTGCCCGGTGAAATCGCCACCCCCGCGGCCGTCCAGGATGCGGCGCTGCGCGGACGCTGGATCGAGCGCGCCCTCCGCCAGCGCGCCGATTTCCAGGCGGTGCGCCAGAGCGAGGTGCCGCTGCGCGTCCTGGCCCGCCAGGCGGAGAAGGATCTCAAGCCGCGCCTCGACCTCAGCGTCCGCGGCGGCTACGAGGGCCTCAACCGCGGCCACAGCCTCCTCGAGCCCCTGTCCCAGCGCCTCACGGGCGCCAACGGCGAGGTCGGCGTGGTGCTGGACTGGCCGGGCGCGAACACCTACCAGCGCGGCCTCCTTCGTTCCCGCCGCGCCGCCCAGCGCCAGGCTGAACTCACCACCGCCCAGTCCCAGAGCGACATCGCCGCCGAGGTCTGCACCGCATTGGCCGAGGTCCGGCTCCGCGCCGAGACCATGGCCAACGCCCGTGCCACGGCGGAGATTGCGCGCAAGGCGGTCGACCAGGAGCAGCGCCGTCTGCAGACGGGCGAGGCCACGGTGCTGGATGTCATCAACCTCGAAAACCTGCTGAGCTCCGCCCGACTCAGCGAAATCGATGCGCAGGCCGGCTATGCGATCGCCGTCGCCCGCCTCCGTCATGCCATCGGGGAGATCTTCCTCGCCGACCAAGCCGACCGCTCCTTCCCGCTCGCCGACCTGACCCAGCTCCCCGCCGATGAAAAGTAATCCGCGCCCGCTCGCTGCCGCCCTGCTCGCCGGCCTGCTGCCCCTCGCCGCCTCCGCCGCGGAAACGCTCACCGCCCTCGGCCGCGTGCTGCCCCGCTCCGGCATCGTCGACGTGGCTGGCGTGGCCGGCGACACCATCGAGGCGATCAGCGTCCGCGAGGGCGACTGGGTCGAGGCCGGCCAGTCGCTCGGCACCCTCTCGTCGGCCCGGGAAGCCCGGCGGCGCCTCGCCCAGGCCGAGGCCGATCTCGCGGCCTCCCGCCAGTCCCACGAACGCGAAGCGGAACTCGCCCGGCAGCGGATCGCGCTCGCCGAAAACGAGGCGCGCATCGCCGAGGAACGGTTCAAGCGCATCGATGCCGCCCGCACGAGCGAGTTCGTCTCCCCCGATCAGGTCGAGGCCCGCACCCTTGATCGCCAGAGCACCGCGGTGAAACTCGCCGCTGCCCGGCGCGAACTGGAGAAGATCACCAGCGACGCCGACAAGGCCGCCCGCACCACCGAGGCCGAAATCACCGCCGCCCGCACGCAGCTCAACGCCGCCGAGCTGCGCGCCCCGCTCAAGGCGCGAGTGCTGAAGTGCAACGCCCGGCCGGGCGGGATCGTCGGGCGCACCGAACTGCTGCGCCTCGGCAACACGGCGGAAATGATCGTCGTCGCCGAGGTCTACGAGGCCGACATTCTCAAGGTGAAGGCCGGCCAGAAGGTCACGGTCAGCTCCCCGGCACTGCCCAAATCCGTCACCGGCGTGGTGGAGAGCGTCAGCCAGATGGTCTTCCGGAATGCGCTGGAGAGCGTCGATCCCAACGCCGGCACCCAGGGACGGGTCGTCGAGGTGACCGTCCGGATGGACGAGGCCTCGCCGCTCGATCGCCTGGTGCTTCTCCAGGTCGATGTCGTCATCAACCTCGGCCAGGGCTGAACCCCCGCCGTGAACCACCCATTCTCCTCCGCGGAGCGGGGTGTCCCGCCCGTCGGAATCTGATCCGTCCTTCCCGCCCGCCGCCGGATGCGCACCCCAATTGCCTGGTTCAACTCGATCGACCAGCCGCGCCGGACGGCCACGGCGGTGGGCGGCATGTGCTTCGCGTTGCTGTTGATCTTCATGCAGGCCGGCTTCCTTGGCGCCGCCCGGGTCAACGTCTCGATCATCTACCAGGCCCTCGACTTCGACCTGCTCATCCACTCCCGCGCCTACCTCACCCTTCAGCGCAGCGACCCCTTCGACCGCCTGCGGCTCGCCCAGGCGGCCGCCGTGCCCGGCGTGGCGCGCGTGAGCCGCTTCCTCATCGACAGCTTCGGCTGGCGCAACCCCCGCACCGGCTCCACCGCCGGCGGCATGATGCTCGGGGTGGCTTCCACCGCGCCCGTGTTCCTCGACCCCGCGATCAACGCCCAACTCGCCACCGTCCGGCCCACCCTCACCGCCCTGATCGACCGGAAGTCGCGCCCGAGCTACGGACCGTGGGAGGTCGGCGGCAAGGCGGTCGCGAACGGCCAGCCGATCACTCTCACCGGGTCGTACGAACTCGGCCTCGGCCTGATCAGCGAGGGCAGCATCATCGTGAGCGACGACACCTACGAGCGGCTGCAGGGGCCCTGGAACTCGGGCTACGCCCAGCTTGGCCTGATCAAGCTCGCGCCCGGGGCGGATCGCGAGCGGGTCGCCGCCGAACTCCGCGCGCGCCTGCCCCGCGATGTCGTCGTCGTGACCAAGCCCGAGATCATCCAGCGCGAACAACACTACTTCCTCTCGGTGAAGCCGGTCGGGATCATGTTCCAGGTCGGGATGATCGTGGCCTTCGCCGCGGGCGCGGCCATCCTTTACCAGATCCTGTCGAGCGAGATGAGCAACCGGATCGCCGAGTTCGCGACGCTCAAGGCGCTCGGCTACCCCATCACCTCGATCTACGGCATCGGGATCCAGCAGGGCCTGATCTACGCCCTCCTCGCCTACCTGCCCGCGCTCGGGCTGGCGGCGGTGCTTTACCGCGTCGGCCGGGATCTTTCCGGCTTCCCACTTCACCTCGACGCCGGCCGCGCCGCCTTCGTGCTCGCGCTCGCCCTCGCGATGTGCGCGTTCGCCGCCTTTCTCTCGCTCTGGAAAATCCGCCGCGCCGACCCGGCGTCGCTGTTCTGAAACCCGCGATGTGGTTCCTCCGACAGTTCCTGCTCGCCTGGAGGATGCTCTCCGACCGCCCGGCCCGCCTCACGCTCTCGTTCGTCGGCGTGGCCTTTGCCGTCGTGATCATGTTCGCCGAGCTCGGGTTCCTCAACGGCGTCACCGACAGCTCGATCAACCTCGCGGTGCGCCTCGGAAGCGATCTCGTCGTGGTCCACCCGCAGCAGGAGCACCTCAAGTCGGGAGTCGAGTTCCCCCTGTTTCACCTGCAGCAGGTGCGCGACGTGCCGGGAGTCGCCGCCGCGCGGCCGCTCTACACCAGCGGCAACTACTGGGCCAATCCCCAGGACGGCAGCCGCAACCGCGTCCTCGTGATCGGGGTCGACCTCGACGATCCGATGCTGCGCATCCCCGAGCTTGCCACGCTCCGCGAGGAACTGCGCGCCCCGGACACCGTCCTCTTCGATCGCCGGGCCCGGCTGGAACTCGGCGTGGTCCAGCCGGGCACCCGCTCGCGGGTCGCCGGCCACCCGGTGCGGGTCGCCGGCCTGTTCTCCCTCGGCCCAAATTTCGCCTACGAGGGCCACGTGCTGATGAGTTCCCGCAACTTCCTGCGCCTCCCGAACCAGCGGGCGGAGGATGTCGATCTCGGCATGGTGCGCCTGCAGCCCGGCGCCGATCCCGAAACCGTCCGCCGCCGCATCCAGGAGCGGGTGGGCGCACGGCTGGAAGTGCTCACCGCGGCGGAGGTCGCGCTGCGCGAGCGCACCATCACCACCCGCAAGGCCCCGGTCGGCATCGTCTTCGGCCTCGGCCTGCTCGTCGGCTTCGCCATCGGCACCGTCGTCTGCTACCAGATTCTCTTCAACGAGGTGAACGACCACCTGCCCCAGTTTGCCATGCTCAAGGCCCTCGGCCACCCGCCGCGCTTCCTCATCGTGCTGGTGCTCTTCGACGCCCTGATCCTGTCGCTCGGCGGATTCCTCGCCGGCTGGCTCGTGGGCCGCGGGCTCTACGCCTTCCTCGAACGCCAGACCGCCCTGGAAATGGACCTCTCCACCCCCCGCGCCCTCCTCGTCCTCGCCCTGACCAGCGGCATGTGTCTCCTGGCGGGCTGGCTCGCCCTCAAGCGCGTTGCCGCCAGCGACCCCGCCGACCTCTTCTGATCCTCCGCGTCATGCCCCTGCCTCCTCCCCGCGAAGTCGCCATCACCGTCACCGGCGTGAACCACCACTACGGCCGCGGCGAGGCGCGCAAACAGGCGCTCTTCGACAACCACCTCGCCATTCATCGCGGCGAAATCGTGATCATGACCGGACCTTCCGGCTCCGGCAAAACCACCCTGCTCACGCTCATCGGCACGCTCCGGGGCGTCCAGGAGGGCAGCATCCGCATCGACCAGACGGAGCTCGCCGGCCTCGCCCCGCCGGACCAGGTGCGGATGCGGCGCAACATCGGCTTCATCTTCCAGCAGCACAATCTCCTCGACGCCATCAGCGCCCGCCAAAACGTCCGCCTCGCCCTCGAACTCTCCGCTGCCCCGCGCCGCGAGCACAACCAGCGCGCCGACGCCATCCTCGGCACGCTCGGCCTCGCCGATCGGGTGCACTACAAACCCCGCAACCTCTCCGGCGGCCAGCGGCAGCGTGTCGCGATTGCGCGCGCCCTCGTCAACCAACCGCGCATCATCCTGGCCGACGAACCGACCGCAGCCCTCGACAAGGACTCCGGCGCCATCGTGGTCTCCCTCCTCCGTCGCCTCGCCGACGAACAGGGGTCCTCGGTGATGATCGTCACCCACGACAATCGCATCCTCAACGTCGCCGACCGGATTGTGAACATGGTCGACGGCCGCATCGTCTCCGACATCCGCGTCAAGGAGACGATGGTCATCTGCGCGATCCTCAAGCGCTGCGAGATCTTCAAGGAGATGAGTCCGTCCGATCTCACCGATGTCGCGCAGAAGATGCGCGAGGAGCGGTTCGCCAACGGCGCCACCATCATCCGCCAGGGCGACATCGGCGACAAATTCTACGTCATCGCCCAGGGCCGCGTGCACATCCAGGTCGAGTCCGCCACCGGCACGCGGGCCGTCGCCAGCCTGGCCGAGGGCGGCTTCTTCGGGGAAGTCGCCCTGCTCCGCGACCAGCCGCGCAACGCCACGGCCCAGGCCGATGGCGAGGTGCTCGCCTACACCTTGTCAAAGGCCGATTTCCTGGCGGCCGTGCGGGCGCACCGCAGCTTCGAGGCTCAGCTCAGCGCCCAGCTCTTCCACCGCGGCGGCTGACCGCTCCGCCGCTTCGCCCATGCCCGCACCCCGCGTCCCCCCACCCACCGCGCCCGGTACCCCGGCGAGACTGTAACCTATTGGGTTACATTTCCGCGGGCGCCCGCGCCGGTTTCCTTTCTTCCCATGCCCGACGTCCCGACCCGTCTCACCGCGGAGCAGATCCACCAGTTTGCCCGCGATGGCTGCCTGCTCGTGCGCGGTTATTTCTCCGCGGAAGAAATGGCGCAGGCCGGGCGCGCCATCGAGGAGCTGGTGGCGCGGCCGCCCCGCACCGGCCACGAAATGGTCTACTACGAGCCGAGCGTGACGGATCCCTCGCGGCGGGTCCTGCAGCGCGTCGAGAAGTTCGTCGAGGAGGAGCCCATCCTGCGCCGGCTGATCTGCGAACGCGGGCTGGCGGAGATGACCGCCCAGCTCCTGGGCGCGCCCGCGGTGCTCTTCAAGGAGAAGATCAACTTCAAGATGCCCGGGGGCCAGGGGTTCGCCCCGCACCAGGACATCCAGCCGGGCTGGGACGACTATGCGCCGTATTTCATCTCCGTCCTCGTCACGATTGATCCGAGCACGGTGGCCAACGGCTGCCTCGAACTGGCCGCCGGCCACCACCAGCGCGGCTGGATCGGTGAGCGCATGAAACCCCTGACCCCGGAGCAGCTCCGGGGCATCGAATTCGTGCCGGCGCCGACCGAACCGGGGGATCTGATCTTCTTCGACTGTTTTGCGCCCCACCAGTCGGCGCCGAACCTGACCGACCGCCCGCGCCGCAACCTCTACCTCACTTACAATCGCGCCGACCAGGGCGACTTCCGCGCCCGGTATTTTGCCGACAAGCGGGCGGCCTTTCCGCCCGACTTCGAGCGCGCCCCGGGAACGGAATACCGATTCAAGGTGTGAGCGGCCTGCAGGGATCCCTACCGTCCGGACCGGCCGCAGGGGTTGGAGTTTCCCGGTCCTCGCGCTGGCACCGGCTGCCAGCGCCTGATCACCCGGGATGGCTCGTCGCGCTCTGGGCCGTGCTGTACCTGCCGCGCCCCTTCCTGCTCGGGTTCTACCATGATGACTGGTGGTCGCTGGTCGAAGCCGCCGCGGGCACGACGGCCTTCTCCGCCGAGCGGCTCGCCAACCTCTTCAGCTGGGATGCGGGCTACGCCTCCCGGCCGCTGGCAGGCCTGACTTGCTTCCTGATCAGTTCCGTGGCCGGCACCCACGCTCCGCTCTGGCAACTCGCCAACGCCCTCCAGGTGGCGGTGGCCGCGTGGGCCCTTTGCCGGCTGCTGCAGGTGATCTCCGCGCAGCTCGCCGCCACGCCCGAGGCGCCCCGGCTTCCGGCCCACCTCGCCGTCGGCGGCTTCCTGCTGACTCCCTGGAATCTCGGCATGACCGCTTGGCCCGTCGCCAGCGGGTCGCTGCTGTCGCTCGCGGGCTTCGCCCTCGGCGCCGCGAACCTGCTGGAGCCCGGTGCGCGCCCGGGCCGGGCCTGGCGCAGCAGCGCGTGGTGCCTCGCGTCGTTTCTGTGTTACGAGGGATTCTACCTTCAATGGGGGGTGATTCTCGCCCTCGCCGCGGGGTGGGGAATGGAGCGCCGCGAGCTGGTCCGAAGCGCCGCCGCCCTGGCCGCCGTCCAGATCGTGGCGGTCCTCTACAATCGCGCCATCGCCGGTTTCCTTCCGAACGAGGCGACAAAGCAGTACTTCTCCGAATGGCCCCGCCTGTGGTGGGAGTCCCTGTTCGGGCTCCCGGGCGAACTGGCCCACACGCTGCCCGGATCGCCGGACCTGGGACAGGGCCTGTTCCTGCTCGGCGGCGTCGTGATCCTCCTCGCCGCGTGGCGGGTGCCCAACCGCCCGCTGGCCCGCAAGGTGGTCACGCTGGTGCTGGCGGCGCTCGCGCTGGCGGCGACGGCGGCGCTGGTGCACGCGCTCGCCGGGTACCGGCTCACCTCGGCTGGCGTCATGTCGCGCACCACCTACAGCCTCAGTCTTGCCTTGGCCCTGCCGGTGCTCGCCGCCGCCCATTTCGCCGGAGTCCCGCCGTGGCTGGCCGCCCGGCGTCCGCTCGGGGTGGTCGCCGCGGGCGTGGCGGCGCTGCTCGCCGCCGGGCAGTTCCTCGCGGTTTCCTGCTGGGCCTCCGTCTGGCGGCTCCAGCGCGAGGTACTGGCCGCGATGCCCGTGGAGCGCATCCGCCGGCTTTCCCCGGCCGAGGACCGCGTCCTCTTCGTCGGCCCCGCGTATCAGGATCACCTCGTGGTGTTCGGTGCCGAATGGGATCTGACCGCGGCGGTCCGCCACCGCCCGGAACTCGCCCCCGGCCGCCGGGCGTTCACGGACGTCGTCCGCATCCACCCGGCCACGGCCCAGTACGTGTGGCACTGGAACGGCAGCGTGCTCACCCAGGATTGCCCGGGCTACTGGGTCCGGCGCTTCCCGGTGAAGCGGCTGCACCTCTGGAACCACTACACCGGCACTTTCTCGGTCGCCGCCCCCGGCTTCCGCTTCACCCCCGCGGATCACCCGGAATACCGCCGCTGATCGCCCCGCCCGCCGCCCGTCCCCGGAGGCCGACGGTTCCCGCAAACACCACCGCGGCCAGCAGCATGCCGGCCAGCCCGTCGACGAGGTAGTGGTGATTCAGGTACACCGAAGCGAACGTGACCAGCAGCCAGAAGGCGGTGGCCGGGCCGCGCAGCGACCGGAACCACCACGCGAACAGCACGGCGAGAAAGGTCTGTCCCACGTGCAGCGAGGGAATCGCCCCGAAGACGTTGGCGTTGCGCCCGTAGTACTGCGCAAACCAGTCCACCCCGAACAGGGCGTCGAACCGCGCCGCCCCGGCGGCCTCCGGTGCCGCCGACAACACGACGGGGCCCAGCCCGTGGCGATCGACGTACCAGGGCGGGGCGGCGGGATAGAGGAGATAGACCACATACCCGGCGAGGTTGAGCGCGAGCAGCGCCCACAGCACGCGCGGCGCCAGGGAGCTCCTCGCGCCGAAGCGCCACCACGCCGCCATCCCCAGAAACGCCGGCATGAACCCGAGGTACGCGACGCCGCACAGGCCATCCAGTACCGGATGGGTGCGGGTCTGCCACCACTCGGCCGGGGTGACGCGCCGTCCTCCATCCTCGAGGCCAAACCACGCCAGTTCCCACGCCCGCGGCTCGGCCACCCGCACCGGCCCGCGCCAGGCCTCGACCCAGTAGCGCTGGGCGTCATAGACGGCGACGAGCAGGAGCAGTGGAACCAGGAACCGGCCGAGCGGGCGCAGCCGCGGTCCCGCGTAGTAAAGCACCAAGGCCGCCCCGGCGAGCCACAGGTGATCGCGGCGCAATCCTCCGCCCCAGGCGTGGATTCCCGGATAAGCGGCGGCGATGGCGAGGGGCAGCCAACGGGCCGCCGGGCCCAGGGTGCGCCACCAGAGGCTCCATTCCGCCCGGAGCGGCGGCAGCCGGATCATCGCAGCGCCCTCTCGTACAGCCGAAGGGTCTGCGCCCGCCAGCCCCCCACCCGCTCGATCAACGCGATGGTCTCGTGATTGTCTTCGAGGATCCAGGAGAACTCGAGCTGCTCATAGGTGCCCGGCCGCGCCAGGAGTTCATGATAGCGCCGGGTGAACAGCACCGGCAGGCCCAGGCGCCGCGCCTCGGGCCGCACCCCGAGCAGGAATAACCGCACGCCCTTCACGCGCCGACGCTCCCGCAGCAGCCGCCACCAGCCCCACGGCCACAGGCGGCCGTCGATGCGACGGATGATCTCATTCACGTTCGGAATCGCCACCGCCAGCCCGACCGTTTCGCCCTCGCGCTCGGCCAGGAGGACGAGTTCCGGATCCAGGACGAGCCGGTACTGCTCGTAGTACTTCAGGAAGTCATCCGCGGTGATCGGTTGCGCACCCCAATTGTCGCGCCAGGCCTCCGCGAACACTCCCTCCAGCCGGCGTGCCTCGCCCGGGAGATCGCGCGGATTGAGGGAGCGCAGGCTCACCCCGGTGGCGATCCTCTCCGCCACCGCGCACATCCGGGTGAACTGGTCGGTGCGCCAGGACTGCCGGTCGAGACGAAAGACGTGCAAGTCCCGCGCCTTGGCGTAGCCCGCCGTCTCCAGCAGGCCGCGGTGGTAAGGCGGGGTCCAGGCCATGCCGGCCATGGGGGCGTGCTCGAAGCCGTCCAGCAACACTCCGGCCTCATCCTGGATGCTGAAGTTGGCGGGTCCGCGCGCGACTTTCAGGCCGCGGTCCCGCAGCCAGTTCTCCGCGGTCCGGAGCAGGACGGCGGCGGTTTCCGGCCGATCCTCGCTTTCGAAGAAACCGAAGAAGCCCGCCCCGTCCGCATGCACCGCCAGGTGCCGGCGGTTGTGCAGCGCCGCGATCCGTCCCACCGGTTCCCGACCACGCCAGGCGAGGAAAAACTCCCCCGCGGAATGCTGGAAAAACTCGCCCCGCCGGGGATCGATCTGGCGCCGCACGTCGAACAGCAACGGGGGCACCCAGGCGGGATTCCCGGAATGAAATTTCCAGGGCAGGCGCAGAAAGGTCTCCCGATCGCGCGCGTGGCGCACCGGCCGCAGCTCGAGGGAGGACGTCATCGGGCCGGCACGTTCGCCGAAGCCCGGACCCGGCGCCAGAGCGTTTTTGCGCGCGGGCCGCCCGTTGACGCGCCCGGCGTTTTCGGCTCCGCTCGACCCGAGCCGCATGCTTCGCGCAACTTCGCTCTCCGCCCCATGAACCTGCGGGATCAGCACGTCCTGATCACCGGCGGTTCCAGCGGAATCGGTCTCGCCCTGGCCCTCGCCGTGGCGGCCCGCGGCGCCCGGGTCTCCCTCGTGGGCCGCGACCCGGCCAAACTCGCCTCCGCCCGGGAGACAATCCGGGCCGCCCATCCTTCCACCGCGGTCTTCACCGCGCCGGCCGATGTTTCCCGGGCAGCCGAGATCAACGCCGCCCTGGCCGCGGCCGAAAAGACCCACGGGCCGGTCGATGTGCTGGTCACGTCCGCCGGCGTCGCCCGGCCGGGGTATTTCGAGGAGGTGCCGGTCGAGGTGTTCGAGCGTACCATGGCCGTGAACTACCTCGGCACGGTGTATCCGCTGAAGGAGGTCGTGCCGGCGATGCGGCGGCGCCGCCACGGTGCGGTGGTGCTGGTTTCCTCCGGGGCCGGCCTGTGCGGGCTTTTCGGGTACACACCCTATTCGCCCTCCAAGTTTGCGTTGCGCGGCCTGGCCGAGTCGCTGCGCGCGGAACTGCAGGGTTCCGGCGTGCACGTGATGATCGTCTATCCTCCGGACACCGACACACCACAGCTCGCCGAGGAGAACCGCACGAAGCCCGTGGAAACCCGGGCCCTCACCGCGGGCGCCGGCCTCTGGAGCGCCGAAGCCGTCGCCCGCGCCACGCTGGACGGACTCGATCGGAAGCGCTTCGCCGTCACGCCCGGCCTGCCACTGACCGCCCTGTACTGGCTGCAGAGCGTGCTGGCCCCGGTATTGCGATGGAGCTTCGACCGCACCGCCCGACGGGCCCGGGCGGCGGCGGGACCTTCTGCCCGATGAGCGATCTCGATGCCTGGGCGGGTGCGGCCCTGCTGGTGATGGCGGCGGGACTGCTCGTCGTCGCCGCACTCTGCGGCCAATCGCCCGTCCACGCCCGCGTCGTCCGCGAGGGCGGCACGATCTTTCTGCCGGAGCGGGTGATGCAGGCCGGCTACCATTGGATCGATCGGCTGGCCGCCCGCGCGACGGGCCTCGGCCTTACGGCCGACGCGGTTTCCTGGATCTCGCTCGCCCTCGGCCTCGCGGCCGGGATTCTCGCCGGCGCCACCTGGCTGGGCGGCGCCGCCTGGGTCCTGGCCCTGAGCGGCCTGGGCGACGGTCTCGACGGCGCCATGGCGCGGCGCCAGGGCACGGCGTCGGCGGCCGGTGCCGTGCTCGACTCGGTCCTGGATCGCTATGTCGAGTTCTTCTACTGCGCGGGGCTGGTCGTCTACTTTGCGGGACAGAGCCTGAACCAGCTCGTGGTGCTCACGGCCCTGTTCGGAGGATTTATGGTCACCTACTCCACGGCGAAGGCCGAGGCGCTGCACCTTACCCCGCCGCGCGGCTGGATGAAGCGGCCGGAACGAATCGTCTGGCTGATCGCCGGGTCGGCGGTTGCCGCCGCCGCCCGGCTCGGCGGCTGGGCCTCCGATCCCATCCTCCTTTCCGTCGTCGGGATCATCGCCGTCGCCGCCAACGTCTCCGCGCTTCGCCGTCTGCGCGCCCTCGCAGCAGCCGCCGCCGGGCGGTGACCAGCGCAGACAATCACGTCGGCGCGGACCAGGTCAGCCGCGGGGGAGTCTTCGACGCCAGAGCACCACACCTGCCAAGGCGGTACCCAAGAGGGCGATGGTGGAGGAAGTGTCCGGTACCGAGGGTACGGAACCCGCCTGAACTGAGACGGTGCAACTGAAGGGGTCGGCATGCACCACCCCCGACCCGTACGTAGACATGTAGTAGTCCACCCGAAAGGTCGCCGTCGTGGTCGGCGCGATCGCCCACATGAAAGGAGTCTGCAGCGACGTTTGTCCGTTCTGCCACCAGTTCACGTTACTGATGTAACCGGTATCAAATTCCTTCCCGTTCAGGGAAATGACGATTCTGTCCGTCCATCCGCCGATCTCGGCCCCAGCCCATTCCGAAATCTGTGCCCCGCCGGCCATGGCGGTGAGAACATATCCCGGATGCGCGGTGTAGGTCAGCGTGTAGCTCACCACGGTGTTCTTGGGTCCCCACACGTCTCCGGGGTCACCTCGAAACGTGTACCAATCGGTGTTGCCCGTGCTGGGTCCGGGGAGCGATCCGTACTCAATGTCGTAATACGGCATGGGGTACGTCAGGGCCCGGACGGACGGCACCGCCGTCAAGACCAGGGCCATCGAGAGTGCATGAACTACTTTGGGGATCATCTTCATGGTACAGTTGGCTGGTTCACCCGAGTCCTTGGGGGATCAGAAAGCGCTCAACTCAGGAAGGAACGGGAACCGCATACCTCGCGCCACTTTCCGGCCGAAACTCATTAGTTTTCATTTTCTCCCCTACCCCGCCCTCAACAGGATCTTATCTTCGGTAGGGCACCTAATTACCCCCAGAAGGGCTCTCGATGGCGACAAGAGCGTAAGTAATCCCGACGATCGCAGCCCCAGCGCTTCCGGCCGGACGATCAATCTGATGCAGCAGCAGAGCTGATTCCTTCCGCGCAAACCCGGGAATCCAAGGCCATCCCCGCCGGGCCGACTGAGTCGCAGGTGCCGCCACCCGTCCAGATGTAAGACTCGTCGCGGTTCGCGGCTTCACGGACTCCCGGCCCGAATCACCTCCACCCGCGCAGCTTCTCTTCCAGGCATCCGATTTGCACGTGGAGGTCGTTCGAAACCTTCTCACCCGCGAGCGCCGCGGGGTTCTTGAAGTATCCGCCGAGCCACGACTGGACGCCGCGTTCGCCGCGCCGCGCCGCCAGGTCCGTGAACAGCGCGAGATCGAGCACGAGCGGGGCCGCCATGATCGAATCGCGGCACTGGAAGTTGATCTTCAGCTCCATTTCATAACCGAGCCAGCCGAAGAGCTGGATCGCATCCCAGGCCTCCTTGTTGTCGCCCTTCGGGGGATAGTAGTTGATGTGCACCTGGTGGTGCAGGTCGCCGTAGAGTTCCGGATGTGCGCCGGCGTCGAAGATGTCGCTCAGGACGCCGCCTTTGGTGACTTCCTTGGCGCGAAAGTTCTCCGGCTCGTCGAGCACGAGGCCGTCGCGGTTGCCGAGGATGTTGGTGCTGAACCAGCCGCGCACACCGAACAGGCGCTTGGCCAGGCCGGCCGCCACCACCGTCTTCATCATCGTCTGGCCGCTCTTGAGATCGGAGCCCGCGATCGGCACGCCGCGCGCCTCAGCCGCCGCCCGGATCGCCGGCACCTCGAGGACGAGATTGGGCGTGCAATTCACCACCGGATAACCGGCGGCGATTGCGGCCCACGCGTAGATCTGCGACGGCGAAATCTCGGGATCGTTGCGCTCCAGCCCGGCGCGAAACGCCGCCACCGTCGCATGGCAGGGCGCCGGCTCCCGCCACGCCTCGGTCGAGAGGGTGAGGAGCACGACGCCGCGGGCGCACCCGCGACTCGCGAAGAAGTCGCGGATTTCCCGGGTCATCGCCTCCGCCTGCGCGAGCTTGCCCGCTTCCGGACGCACGCGCCGCGCCGGCAGGTTGCGCACGTAGGTGGAGTCATGCACCCCGGGACCGGCGGTGATTGAAGCGAGGAAGTCCCCGGCTTCCGCAAGGTCCGCGGCACTCAGCACCCCGGCGGTGCGCGCGGCCTCGCGAGCGTTGCTCTCAATCAAGTCGACACCGCCGAACACGAGGTCCCGGAGGGGCGTCAGGCCGACCGCCTCCGCCACACGCCGCGGCGGGCCCTCCGGACCGCTCAGCCAGCCGAGCTGGCTGTAGGAACCGACCGCCGGGCGGCGACCGCGGCGGATGAGTTCGACGCCGGCCATCAGCGTGGTGGCCACGGCGCCCATGCCGACGGTGAAGATTCCCAACGTGCCGGTGTTTTCGGGGCTGCCCATGAAAACGAGTGAGACTGCCCGCGTGGCGCGGTTCAAGAAATGGTTGCGTGGCGCGCGTCCGATTTCAGCGTCGGCGCATGGCCCACACCCTCGCCCGGAACTGGGCGGAAGTCGTCCGCCTGGGACGCCTCGTCCGCCGGCACCTCCGGCACGGTCGGGCCTCGTTCGCCGGGGCGCCCAGCGCCGCCAAGGACCGCGACCTCTCCACCCTATTTCGCACCGTCAACACCTTCCTTCGCGACCTGGGCGGTGAGTACCTGATCGTCTGCGGCACCCTCCTCGGCTGGCACCGCCACCGCGGCCTCCTGCCGCACGACAAGGACGTGGATTTCGGCCTGCCCGAGGCCGCCTACCCGCTCGTGCGCGCGAGTGGTGACCGGCTGCCCGCCGGCTTCCTCCTGCACGACACCTCGCACCGGCATGGCGGACCCAAGCTCTACGTGGAGTACCGGGGCTGGGAGGCGGACCTCTACTTCTACGCCGAGAAGGACGACCGGCTCCTGCCGTACGTGGTGAGCGATGAACCCGGGGACGCGGTGCCCTTTCCCCGCGACTGGTTCTTTCCGCGGCAGCCGGCCACCTTCCTGGGAGAAGCCACCTTCGTGCCGGCGCAGCCGGAGAAGTACCTGGAGCATCAATACGGCTACTTCGGAGCCGACGCGGAAAGGGATCCGGTCACCCGCTACTACCGGCGCCGTTCGCCTTGAAACCGGCCCGCCCGGGCCTTGCTCAGGACTTCTTCGCGGCCGCGGGGGTCGGTCGGGCCGGAGGTGGCATCGTCCGGTTCCAGGCCTGCCAGGCGTCCAGCAACTCGCGGGTGAGCGCGGGCTCCTCGCCGGCGAGATCGCGGGCCTCCCCGATGTCCCGGCCGAGGTGAAATAACTGCGGCCGGAACTCCGGAGCGAGCAGGAGCAGTTTCCAGTCCCCGCGGCGCAGGGCAGCGGCGGACTTGATCTTCCAGAACAAGTCCCCATGGGGCGCCTCCGCCCGATCGCCGCGGACGAAGGGCACGAGGTCCACGCCGTCCACAATCGTCGTCGCCGGAGTCCTGACGCCGGCGGCCGCACACGCCGTCGGCAGCACATCCATCGCGGTAACGGGGTGTCGATAGTTCACCCCCGCCGGTACCCGACCCGGCCAGCGGACGATGAAGGGTTCGCGGATTCCTCCTTCGTACAGATCGGTTTTGGCTCCGCGCAACGGCCCGGCCGAACCGACCACCGTGATGCCGCGCGGCCACTCCGGCTTCCAGCCCTCGATGTGCGGGCCGCCCTTGGCCGGGCCGTTGTCCGCCAGGAAAAACACCAGGGTATTCTCCTCCAGGCGGCGGGAGCGGAGAGCGTCGAGGATGCGTCCCACGTTTTCATCCAGCGCCGCGACCATCGAGGCGTAAAGCCGGTGCACCTCCAGCGGCAGGTGGGCGAAGCGTTTTTCGTCGCTGCGCCGGCCCTGCCACGGGCTGTGGACCGCGTTGAAACCCACGTAGAGGAAGAACGGCCGGCCCGCGTGGCGATCGATGAACTCGACCGCGTGGCGACCGAGCTTGTCCGTGAGATACTCGTCCCCTTCCCGCTTCGGCCCCCAATACTGGGTCTTGCTCGAGGCGAATCCCGGACTCTTGGTCGCCAGGCTGCCGACATAATGGCCGTCTTCCTGGGGAAAATAGTCCGACTCCCACTCGATGAAGTGATGCACCTCGTCGAAAACCTGTTCCGCCGGCCGCACGATGTTCCACTTGCCGACCAACCCGGTCACATATCCGGCGCCCCGGAGCAATTCCGGCAAGAGGCGCTGCGAGTCGGGCAAGCGATGGGCACCGCGATCGTCGTTCCACGTCATCCCGAAGCGTTGGGGATAGGCACCGGCCATCAGGCTGAGGCGACTCGGTGCGCAGGCCGGGCACGTCACGTAGCCGTCGGTGAAGCGGACGCCCTGCCTCGCGAGCCCATCGATGCGCGGGGTCGGCACCACCGTGCCTCCATAGGAGGAGACATCGCCGTAACCCATGTCGTCCGCCAGGAGGATGACGATATTGGGGGCGCCGGCAGGAGCAGCCGCCCAGGTCGCGGCCACGAAGGTGCAGAGGAGAAGGCCGAGGCGGAGAAAGGGACGATGCCGGTTCATGATTCCAGGATTGGTGTCCTTGGCGGAAACTCCCGCAGGCCGGACCTCCTGCAGGAACGACTCCTCCGTCCCGCAGGCCGGTGCGCTGGGCGTGACTCGTGGCGGGGTGAGGTCACCCCGCCCACAGGAGGAAGTAGGTCTCCGAACCCTCCCGATCCTATCCTACTCCGGGACGGTGCAAACCTCCCACCCAGATCCCGGGCAGTCGGCGGTTCCAGCCTCGGTCTCATCTTTGAAGCGCACCCCTTCCGGCCTACAAGTGCCGATCGAAGAACTCGAGGATGGCGGGGACCTCGAATTCATGTCCGCCAGCGTGCAGGTGGTAGACGAAGCGATCGCCGATGCCGAGCCGGCGATAGAACTCCGCGGCTCGGTCCGCCTCGACCTGCGCCCCGTCGAGGGGGTTGATCGCCCCATCCTGCCGCCCGATCTGCATCAGGCAGGGGCGCGGGCAGATCAGGCCGATCGCCTGGAAGTGGCCCAAGCCGCCGACCGCCTCGCGATCGGTCACCTTGGAGTCATCCGCCGCCGCCCGGAGGTGCAGTTGCGCCAAATCCCTCAGGTATCCGGACGGAGCGGCCACCTTGATCCGGGGTTCCAATGCCGCCGCGTACATCGTGAAGAAGCCCCCCCAGGAGAGGCCGGTCATGCCGATGCGCTCGCCGTCGATCTCGGGTCGCTCGCGCACCAGCGTGCGCATGCTCTCGAGGATCTTGTGGAGTTCGAGCCCGATGATGCTCGTGCCGGCGAGGCGGAGTTTCTGATCGAGGAGCTCGCGCGCCGCCCCCGGGATGGCCGGATCGCCGCTGAAACTGCTGCGCATGGCCAGCGCCGGCGCCCAGACGGCATAACCCCGCCGCACCGCCTCCCGGCCAAAGGAGCGGTAGTTGATCCTCGTATCCAGATCGCAAATCGCCTCCGGGTTGCCGCCGCCCCCGTGCTGCGCGATCAGCAGCGGCACCCTTCCTTTGCGCCGCTGCGGCAGCAGGTAGAGGCCGTACGCCTCGACACCGTCGATGACCTCAATCCAGGCGCGATAGATCTCGCAGTCGGGATCGGTGGCCACGTGCACCCACCGGGTGATGCGGCCGGTCCTGGCCCCGGGGGGAGGCGTCCCGTAGAAGGCTCCCACCTTGGCCCGATAGGGAGCGAGCGACTTTTCGTAGGCCGCCACGTTGCTGGTGTCGGGGGCGAACTGCCGGAGGGCGCGGTCGGCCTGCTCCGCCAGGAGCCGGTCGACATAGCCCGTGATCTGCAGGTGTTGTTCGCGGCGAATCGGAAACGAGTCGGCAAAGGGCTCCCGATAGGGGCCGGCACTGCCCGCGGCGGGCTCGGCGCCGAATACCACGTGCGCCAGCGTGGCAACGACAAGCCCCACCACGCTCCCGGACCACCGCCACCGCGACTCTTGTACGCGCGGCGCCCTCGCCCCGCACCCGGCCGGATTCGCAGGCACTAGGCTGCGGGGCCAGGTCGCCCCGCCCACAGGGGTGGAGATGGCGTTCATTCGATCGGGTGGACGGCGATGGGAATCAGACGCACCGGACCGAACAGGCCCGACTCGATGGGATCGAGCTTCGCCCACGGGCCGGATTGCATCTCCCGTCCCAAGCCGCGCTGCGAAACGGTGACGTGCGTCTTCGTCCACTTGGGCACGGCCCCGCGCGCCTCGCCGACCAGGCGGTTGTGCCAGGTGTTCACGACGTCGACCGTGATCTCGTTGGCGCCATCGCGCAGCGCCGCCGTGCAGTCGACGCGGAAGGGCGGAGTCCATACCACGCCCAGCGGCCGGCCGTTGACCGCCACCTCACCAATCGCCCAGAGCCGGCCGAGGTCGAGTTCCACACGTTTCGCGTGCGCCCGCCAACCCTCGGGCAGGGCGAAGGTGCGCCGGTAACGGGCCGTTCCCGTGAAGTACTTGAGCTCTGGCGCCGCCGACTGGGTCCATGGACCCACCCGCTGCAACAGGACGCGCCCTGGCGCCCCGGCAGGTGAACTGAAGTCGACGGTCCAGTCGGAATCGAGCATCAGCAGGCCCGGCAGCGGCGGCACCGCCACCTCACCGCGCAGGCCGGAGCCGAAGGTGACGGTGTAGGTGCCGCCTCGCTCGGTCACGAGGTGCGGGTGCCCATCCCGGATTTCGACTCCCGCGTGGGGAGCCACCTGCGCCACTGCCGTGGGCGGGATGCGGCCACGGAAGACCACAAAGATCGAACCGAGCGGGGCCAGCTGGAGCGACACCTCGATGCCACCTTCGACGCGACGGAACATTCCGGCCGGAGCCATCACCCCGGTCCGCGGATCCCACAACTCCGGGGCCTTCAGCCCGGCGCGGAAGGTGGCCGTGCCGGTGAAGGCGGTCGTCTCCCGGTTGCGCACGAAGTAGATTTCGGCGTCGCCGTCACGCCGGTGGATGAAGTCGAGCGCGGCCGGAGCCGTGAAGTCCGGCGGAACGCCCAACTCGGTGAGGACCTCGCGCTCGGTGCGACCCTGCACGACCCGGCCCGCGCCGTGGCGGCGGCTGGTGCGTTCCTTCCCATCGAGGTCGGCCCAGAGTTTCGTCGCGAGTTCCTTCACGGTCGCGTCGCTGCGGGCGAAGCCCTCCAGGCCCGAGGCGCGCCGGGGCCGCGGCCCGAGGACTGTCGCGCCGGCCTGCACCAGGGCGTCGATCTTCGCCAGCACGGCCGGGTGGATGTCCTCCCGCGCCGGCAGCACGAGCACGCCGTAATGAGTGCCGTCGGGCAGGGTCAGGCGCCCATCGCGCACGGAGAGCCGGGTGAGAATGACCTCGGCGTTGACGACATCGTAATCGTAACCGGGGCCGAGGGTCGGCGGGTTGCGGCGGGGACCGACGAAGTTGGCCCCGCCGTCGCCGTAGTAATAGAGAACGTCGGCGACGAAGTTCCCCCGCTGCAAGAGATACGAGCCGCGCGCCAGGTAGCTCAGGAAGGCGGGTGCCTGCGGCCACCAGGTCACGTTGCGGTTGAGGTGCGTGCCGGCCCCGTAGACCCAGCCGGGCACGCCGGCCGCCGGACTGTTGTGCGTCCACGTGTGCCAGACGAAGTGGTTGCCGCCCTCACAGAACACGCGGTCGGCGCTCTCCTTCAGATCCTGCGGCCCCTCGGCCCAGTGCCGCGATGAAGTGAACGACTCCAGGTGGATGCGGCGTACGCCGTAGATGTGCCCGGCCGACGCCGGTTCCTTGATCACGTTGATCGCGTCGCTGGTCGGTCGGAACGGCCAGAACTCCCCCTGCACGCTGTCGATCGCGCCAAAGGCCTGCAGCGCCTCGATCGGCGGCGTGTGGATCGGCGGGCCGGGCCCGCCGGCCTCGGACTTGATCTTCAAACCCGCCGCGCGGGCCACCTCCGCGGCGGTGCGGTAATAGGCGTCGACCACGACCTCGCCCATCGTCTTTTCGTAGTCGAAGAGGAAGCGCTCCGTCGTCTCGGAGTTGCCGATCTGCGCCCCGAAGAGGGCCGGCAGATAGCGCGTGAGCTCGTAGCCGCGGCGGCGCTTGAACTCCGCCGCAAACACCGGCGACCAGACCTTGCCCACGACCTCGTAGCTGGCGAGGTACAGATTGGTCAGCCCCGCCTTCGGCAGATCGTCGCCCAGCCCTTTCTTCAGTTGCGCGATCACGTGGTTCATGTGCACGCGGGTCGCCTCGGGGTTGAGATGATCGCTCGCCAGCCCGTCGGACGCGGGGCTCGGCACCTTGAGTTTCTCTCCCGTCACCATGCACACGTAGCGGAGGATCGTCCACGTCCCCGGCGGTGCCTCCCACCGCAGGCGTCCCTCGCGATCCACCTGGGCGGTCACGTCGACCAGGTCGCGCGGATCGGTGATGTCGAACGGCGGCCGGCCAAACGTGCAGAACACGCCCCCGGGTCCGTCGACGGACCCGTTGTTGAGGTTGGCGGCCTTCCAATTGTAGTAGGTGAGCGGCATCGGGGCGCGCACAGTGAGCGCACCGTCGTAGAGTCGGTTCACCGCGTGGTTGCCGGCCAGGTTGCGCCCGGTGGCATCGAGAACCTCAAACTCGCCGAGGGTCCACCGCGGGCGGGCCGCCTCGTGGCCGCTGAGCAGGCGCAACTGCACGTAGCGACCCTTGGTGCCCTCCGGCAGCTTGAAGCGCTGCGGTCCCGGCGTCGGCGCGAGCGTTCCCCGCAGCACCTCCGTGAAATCCCGGGCGCTCGCGCCGGTGCTGGACACGGCCACGGCAAACTCCTTCACCGGCGTCATCGTGGCGGCCAGTTCCGCGCCGGCGTTGGGCCGTCCCTGATCCAGGACCACTTCGGCCAATCCGTGCTCCGCCGGAGGATCGAGCCGGAGGACGAATTCGTGCGCCGGCAGCCGTTTCGGAGCGCGCAGGGCCAGGACCGTCACATCGGTCCAGAAGGCGGGGCGGCCGTCGGGCCCGAGCGGCGCGGTCCGCTCCGGAGTGGGGAAGGGCAAGGCGACCTCGACCCGCTGGCCGCCGGTCACCTCGGCCTCCGTCGCATAGAGCGCCATGACCGCATGCTTCGGCTCAATCCAGGGACCGCCCATGTCCCAACTGCTGATCACCGACATATCGACCTGGAGTCCAAGGGCGCGCGCTTCGTCCAGCGCGGTCTTGAGCTGGGCGAGCCACCCGTCGCTGAGGAAGGCCGGCCCGGGCGGCGGGAAGGCCGCCTTGTCGCCGCGCGCGCCCATCTCGAACAACAACACGCCGCTCAGCCCAGCCTGCTTCATCGCGCGCAGTTCCTCGATGGCCGACGGGGCGTGCAGGTGCCCGTTCATCCACAGCCAGTAGGTGTGCGGCCGCGCCTCCATCGGTGGCTCGCGGAAGCCGGCCGCCAGTTCGTCGACGACCGCGGCGGAGGCGGCGCTGAACAACGATGCCGACACGGCCAGCGCCGTCCCATGAAACACCTTCCGCCAAGATAGGCGGGGCGACCTCGCCTCGCGAAGGGCCGCTAATTGAGTCTCCCCGGCGCGGGGCGAGGTCGCCCCGCCCACATCTCGGTCCAATCGGGTCGGCTGCATGCTTATTTCTCCTGGTTCACGATCACGGTTTCAATCCCGAGCGCCTCGCCGACGCGACGGATGGCCTGGGCCCGATGGCCGATGCCCAGGGCGAAATGATGCGTCGGGCCCTCCGCCACCCACCGCTTGAGGAAGGTCCGCACGTCGGGCCGGAAGAAGCCGCGGGTGTTGGTGTTGCCGGTGGCCGGGATCGGGCCGTGCACACTCTCGCCCTCGGCGAGGATGAACTTGAAGCGCCCCTGCGCGGTCACGCCGATGCTCAGCATGGTGATGGGACCTTCCTTGATCTTGAACTCGACGCTCGCCCCCTTGCCCGGCTTGCCGTGGTACTTGATCAGGCTACGCAGCACCGGCTTGCCGTCGGCGATGTTGAGATGGTGCGGACCGTCGTGACCGACCAAGACGAACCCCTCCTTGAAGTCCACCGGGTGAAACTCCGCGAAGCTGCCGCCAATCCCGAGACGATCCATGATCAGCATCGCCACGCAGGTCTTGAGATCCGATTCCCCGCACATCGGGAAACCCGCGGCCGTCAGGAGCGAGTTGCCGACGATGAGGTTGGTGACGATCGTGCGCAGCGCCGACTCCGGCTCGCCTTCGTAGTAATAGGCGAGGCCGTCGATCTCGTGCAGCGCGATGAACTTGTCCAGGGCCACGGCCACGCGGGCCGCGGTCTGGAGATCTTCGTCGGTGAGCTTGCGCGTGAGCGGGTCGGCTTTCGGGTCGGGTGTGTCGAAGAGGGTGAGGATCTCGTCGCACTTGGCCCGGATCTCCGCGGCGGTGACCGTGCGCTCGAGGCGCAGGAGATCGTCGGCCTCGGTCTGCACGACATGGCACCCGAAGGCGGAGGTCAGCGCGGTCTGATCGGTCTGCATGTCGAGCATGTGCTCGATCGGATGCCCGAAGTGCCCGAGGCGGGCGCGTTTCACGTCGTGCAGTGCCATCGCAATCTCGCACCACTCGACAATTTCCGCCTCGGCCGCCGCGTCGCCCTCGAGCGTGCCGAGGATCACCTCCGGCGGACGCTTGCCCATCCGGATGGCCACGCCGGTGAACTCCGGCACGGAGCAGAAGTCGTCATTGGCGAGCTGCATCCGGGTCGTGGCCCGGGCATAGTCCATCGCCGCCATCGGCTGCAGGGCCACGAGCACGATTGGGACGTCGAGCGAACGGATGATCACCCCGAAGGTCGCCGAGGTGGCGTAGGTGACCATGTCGCAGAAGATCAGGTCGAGGTCGGCCGCCTTGAGCCGCGGGACCAGGGCGTAGGCCGCCTGCGCGGTGTCCACCAGGCCGAAGTCGGTCACCGTCACGCCGGTGGCGCTGACCTTGGCCTGCAGCCGCTCCATCTTGGCAAGCATCTCGTCGCGCAGCCCAGGGAACTGTCCCCAGTAGGTGTGATGGCCGACGCCGAAGAGGCCGACACGGGCCGTGCGCGGCTTGCGGCGCGGAATGCGCGGAACGGGAGAAGAGGAGGACGAAGCGGTCATGGAAAAACGTTCCGAATCATCGGGTCGGGGTTACCACGAATGAACACGAATCAACACGAACCCTGCGGGCAGGAAGGCAGCGAGCGGGCTTCATTGGTGTGTCTTGGTGTTTATTCGTGGTTGTTTCCGCCACCACCCCGGAACACCACCCGGCCGCTGAGGATCAGCCAGGCGAGCGGGTAAACGACGGCCGAGGCGAGGAAGATCGGCGTAAACGAGTAGTGATCCACCACGGGCCCGATGATGAGATTGGAGAGCATCCCGGCGATACCGCCGCACGTGCCGGTCAGGCCCACCGTGGTGGCCACGTCCCGCGATTCCACCGTGTCGCCGATCAGCGCCATGAAGTTGGTGATCCAGATGCCGTGCGCGAACATCAAGACCGCCATCAGCCCAATCGCGACCGCCGGAGTACCGGCCAGCGCCGCGAGAAAGGAGGCCGGCGTCAGGAGCGCCGCGAACAGCATGAGGTTCATCCGCGCCTTCCGCCGCGGCACCCCCCGCGCGATGATGCGGTCGGAGACGTGGCCGGCCCCGATGTTCGCCACCTCGAGAAACACGAACGGAATCCAGGTCAGTGCGCCGATGGCGGCGAGGGACATGCCCCGCTCCTTCGAGAGGTACTGCGGGATCCAGAACATGTAGAAGTAAAAGACCGGATCGAAGCAGAACCGGGCGGCCAGCAGGCGCCGCACCTCCACCCGCCCGAGCAGGGACCGCCAGCTCGAGGAGCGCGGACTCTCCGCCGTCGGCGACAGTGTGGCGCGCGGCAGACCGCGAAATGCCAGGATCCACGCCAGCAACCACGCCGCCCCCAGGGCCGCCGTGGCGGCAAACGCACCCCGCCAACCGAGGTGCTCGGCCGCCCACGCCGTCAGCGGCGGCGCCAGCACGGACCCCACCGCGGCCCCGCTGCTCGCAAGACCAATGGCCAGGCCGCGACGCTTTGCGTCCATCCACTCGACCGCCCCCTTGATCGCTCCGGGAATCGCCGGACCTTCTCCGACCCCGAGGAAGAACCGCGCGGCGCCCAGCGTAAGCGGCCCCGTGACAAACGCATGGGCCGCGCTCGCCAGCGACCAGAACCCCACCGCCAGCGTCAGTCCGCGCCGGGTGCCGAGCGCATCCATCACCCGGCCTCCCAGCGCCAGCATCAGCGTGTAACTCAGGACGAAGGCGAACACCACGCGGGAATAGGCGGTGTTCGACATCCCGAACTCCTTCGTGATCGTCGGCGCCAGCACGCTTAGCACCTGCCGATCGAGAAAGCACAGCGCCGCCGCCAGGAAGAGCAGGAAGCAAAGAAGCCAGGCGCGGGCCGGGGAGATCATGAACGGTTGCTCCTGGAGGCGGGGCGACCTCGCCCTGCGGGATGGGAGGCTCCGCCACGGGCGGCGCGGGGCGAGGTCGTCCCGCCTCCAGGATCGACGCTGACGGAACCAGACATGGTGCCGAACTCAGAAACCAAGCGACACGGAGAGGCGGAAATTGCGGGGTTCCCGCGGGACGACGCGCCAATAACCATCGCCGACGCGGTTGAGCCGGATGACCTGGATCCGATCGCTGTCGAAGAGATTGGAGACATTGAGCTGCGCGCGCAGCGTCGTGCCGCGGCCGAGCAACCCCGCCTTGAGACGCGTGGAGTAGCCGATCAGCGCATCGACATTGAAGATTTCGGGTCCGTAGAGGATCTTGCCGAGGACGTCCTTGCCGAGGGCGTCGAAGCCCACGATGTCGCGCTGGAGCACGTTGTTGTCCTGCCACCGCACGCCGCCGCCGACAAACAGGCCCCGGAGACGTCCACTCTCGGGGAAGGAGTAGCGGATGAAGGTATTGGCCTTGTGGGGGCGGTTGTTGTACCCGATTTCGTTCAACGCGAAGAGATTTTGCACCCCGGTCTCGATCTGCGCGATTTCGGTGCTGATCGGCAGGTTGGCGGTCGTCAGCAACGTCGAGGGGAAGCGCCCGTAGTAGGCCTTTTGCTCGGCAAACCACGGGTACCAGTCCTGGCCAAGGTTGCTGCGCTTCAGCTTCGTGTAGGAATAGGAGGCGGTGATCGTCCAGTTCTTCGTCGGATTGGCCTTCACCTCGACCTCGTACCCGCTGGTGGTCAGGTCGGACATGAAGTCCCCGAGGTAGGCGGTGAGGAAGCGGCTGTCGGCCTCCGCCTGGCTGATGAGCCCGTTGTCCCGATACGCGGTAACGATGCGCCGGTGCGCGAGGATGAAGGTGTTGTCGCGGACGGTCGGGTCGTTGCGCGACTCGGTGTGAAAGGCGCTGGCCCGGGTGAAAAGCCGGCCGTCGAGGAAGTTCAGGATCAGGCCGTAATCGCGGCCGGTGCCCTCCGGCGGGATCGGGAGCGAGGCGTCCGGCAACATCCGCCGGTTGGTCTGAGGCGCGCCGTTGTTGTTCGATTCGTTGTAGAAGACGCTGACGCCCTTGGTCACCCCGAGGACGGCACCGGCGGTGTAGGTGTAGAAGGTGTAGGAGCGGATGTTGGCGGGGTCCTCGCCGAGGAGTTCGTATTCGTAGGCGATCTTCTCGCCGGAGGCCACGCGCGGGTCGTTCGGGGCGATGCGCCCGTTGCTGAACGGCGTGAGATCGACCGCGTCGCGCCGGAGCCCGCCGGTGACAATGAGGCGGCCGCGCCAGAAGCGGCTCTGCGTGGCCAGCATGGTGCTGTCGATTTCGCGGATGGCGCCGTTGGCGTTCGAATTGGTGATGAACCGGCCGACGTAGTTGACGCCTCCATACGTAATCGGCCGGGTGTCAAACCGGCTGCCGGCGTAGTGGGTGTCGGGGGCGTAGGGATCGACGTAGCGCCGGCGGAAAAGGGTGTTCTGACCGTTTTCCGGCGCGGTGGTGTTCATGATCGGCACGCGGGTCGTGCTGTTGACCAGGATCTCCGCCCCCTGGGTGGTACGGTTGGTCGACTCGCTGCGCTCCGCCATGCCGGCCAGCCGGTGGTCGCCCCAGCGGCCGAGATCGAACCGCCACGACGCCGTGCCGCGGTAGACCTTGTTCCACATCGCCTCGATGTTGTGATACCAGGCCTGCTCGACGTAGGTCTGGCCGGCCCGGGGGTTGGGCACGCGCGTGGCGGTGCCGTCGGGGTTGGGCTGGTAGAGGTTGGGATCGCCGTACAGCGCGAGGTCCCCGGACATCTGGTAGGAGAAACCGTAGCCGTACTCGCGGTTGTAGGCGAACTCGACGAAGCCGTCGCGGCCGAGCTGCTGCTCGATCTTGAAGAAGCGGCGATTGATGTCGTTGGTCCGGACAGCCTCGGGTCCGTAGTAGTTGATGTCGTACGGCGAGGACGGCAGCCCGTTGGCCTGGGGCGTGGTCGGGAGCAGGGTCTGATAGGTGGCGCCTTCCTGCCGCTGCGTGGGAATGCCGCTCGCCATGCCCGATTCATAACGTCCCGCGGAGCGGTAGAGCACGGTGTTGGCGCTGCCGGCGCGGATGAACATGGGCCGGCCGTCGTTCGACACCCAGGAGTTGCGGATGCCGATGCCGCGCGTGCCACTCGGGTTGTTGACCGTACCGGTGCCGGTGCCGAGCGCCGTGTTGTCGATGGTCTGGCGGCCGCGCTCCCACCAGAAGGAGAGCAGGTCGACGCGGTTGTAGGGTCGCTCCGAGGGATTCGCGATGTCGCCCTTTTCGTAGAACGCGGTCACTGTCGTGCCCTTGAACGGCTTGAAACCCGCGACCGCCGACCAGCGCTCCGTTTCGCGGCTGGCATACTTGCGCCAGGTGTCGCGCTCGTCGTGCACGCCCATCACGCGCAGGGCCAGCTTGTCCTTGAGCGCGACCACATTGACGTCCGCCTCGGCGCGGTAGGCGGCCCACGAGCCGGCGATGAGGTTGAAGTTGAGCGAAGTGCGCCGGAAGTCCGCGGTGCGCGTCTGGGCGTTCACGATACCGCCGGCGGAGCCGAAGCCGAAGAGCACGGAGTTTGGCCCGGAGGAGACGTCGAAGCGGCCGGTGTTGTACGTGTCCATCGGCAGCGTCGTGTCGAGGAAGTCGATGGTGCGGGAGGCGGAGAGGCCGCGGTTGTTCACGCGCACGCTGTTGAGGAGGCCGCCGTCCATGTAGAAAAAGCTCGGCGCGGTGGAGACGGCGTTGAAGTCGGCGTTGGCGTTGACGGCGTACTCCAGCACGTCCGCGAGATCCGTCGCGCCCAGATCCTTGAGGAACTCGGCGGTGAAGACCGACACCGAGGCAGGCGTCTCCGAGAGCTTCGTGTTCATGCGGCTGCCGGCGAGGGTATTGCCCGCCTGATAGCCGCGATCGGTGTCGGATGTGACCGTGAACGGGCTGAGGATGACCGTGTCGGACTTCGCCGGCTCGGCGACCGTCGGGACGCTTTGCGCAGCCAGGGGGAGGAAGGGAGCGGCAACCAACAGCAGGGCGCCGGCACCACGGAAATGGCGGGCGACCGCAGCGAGGACGGGCGAGAGGACACGCGTCGGGGTGGTCATGGGCGTTCGGGGAAGGGAGGGGAACTTCGGCCCCGTGTGCTTCGGGGCTGCGTGAATGAGTCCGCGGAGGTCGCCCGGCTCAACCCGATAATTAAGCTAATCCGAATAACGTTCTGCTAATCCGAACATTTCTCTTGATAAACTCCCTCCTCTGGTGGTTCGGTGCGAGGAGACCATGATCCAGCCGGCTCCCGTGCCCTCCCGTTCCTCCCGCGCCACCGTCCAGTCGGTCGAAAAGGCGCTGCGCCTGCTGCAGGTGCTCGATCGCCACGGGAGCTGGATCGGGGTGCGCGAGCTCGCGCGACAACTTCAGCTCTCCCCGCCGGCCACGCACACGCTGCTGAAGACGCTGCAGGCCGCGAGCTTCGTCGAAGCCAACCCCGCTTCGCGGCAGTACCGCCTGGGCCTGGCGGCGGTGCGCCTCGGGGCCGGCGCCGACCCCCAGCAGCAGATGCGCCGTTTCGCCCGCCCGTACATCGAGACCCTCGCGGAACGCTCCGACGAGACCATCGTGGTGCTCGCGTGGCAGCACGAACAGGCGGTGGTGGTCGACTGGATCCAGGCCGGGCACACGCTCGCCGTCACCCACCACCACGGGGTCGTGGAGCACCCGATTGTCTTCGCCTCGGGCCGGGTGCTCCTGGCCTACCAGGACCGCGACACCCAGGTGCGACACCTCCGGACCGAGGACTACGCAAAACTCGCCCCCAACGCCCCGCGCGACGCCACGGAAGCGCTGGCACTGCTGGACCAGGTCGCGCGCGACGGCATCGCCGTGACGGACAACGTGGGCAACAGCGGCGTCGTCGCCGTCGGCGCGCCGGTCCTCGACGCCATCGGCCGCCTCGTCTTCGCCGTCGGCTGCAGCGCCCCGCTCACGCGGATCGACCCGGCCCGCCTCGCGCACCTGCGGGAACGCGTGCTCGAGATCGCGGCGGAGATGACGCAGAAGCTGCGTGCGCCTGGCCCGGTCGCCACCGGCCGCACGCCCTGACTCCGGAGCGGGCGCCGCGCTACACCGTCCGGATTGCGCGGGCCTTCGCGTCGTAAGTCGTGCGCCGCCCGGTGCGCCAGGATTCCACCGCCATCAGGCAGGTGACGGAGTGCAGGTAGCCGGCCTCGATCGGGGCGCGCGTCGGCTTGCCAGAGCGCAGGCACCGCAGCCAGTCGAGGAAGTGATCGGGGGTCTCGATCGGCTTCACCTCGTTCACCCCGCGGATCGCGCCGTCGCGCTTCAGCCCGCCCTCGGCCGTGTAGGTCGGGGCGCTCCAGTTGTCGAGGATGAGCTGTCCCTTCTCGCAGAAGTAGCGATGTCGGTTGCCACCCGAATTCCCGAAGTTCGTCGAATACGCGACCATCAGGTCCTCGGCGTAGACCCAGAGGGCCTCGACGTGGTCCGGGCTGGTGAAGTTTCTCTCGTCCTTCCAGGTGAACACGCCCCCCTGGCACATGCAGCTCTGCGGAAAACCCAGGCCCGTGATGTAGCTGTAGAGGTCGGTGAAATGGCAGCCGAGGTTGGCCACCGGGCCATCGGTGTAGTCGAGGTAGCCGTACCAGCCGGAATAGACGAGCGGATCGACCGGCCGCCGGGGGGCATCCATAAGGAATTCGTTCCAGTCGAGATCCGCGGCCCACAAGTCGGTCTTGTCGCGCCCGTACCAATACGGCTTCGCGCCGTTCCGGCACTGCTCGATGCGCGAGGGCTTGCCGAGCTTGCCGGAGAGCCAGAGTTCGCGGCAGGCCGTGCTCGTGGGCAGGCTGCGGATCTGCGTGCCGACCTGCACGACGATGCCCGCCGCCTTCACGGCATCCACACAGCGGATCAGCTCCGCCATGTTGCGGGCGAGCGGCTTCTCGACGTAGGCGTGCTTGCCGGCCCGGGCCGCGGCCTCGAGATGCGTCGAATGGTGGTGGTCGAGCGACGCGATCAGCACGGCGTCGACGTCCTTCATCTCCAGGATTTCCCGGTAGCTCACGCACTGCCGGACCTTGGCGCCGTACCACTCCTGGCATTGCGCCGCGGCCTTCTCGCGCGCGAGCCGCCACGGATCGCTCACCGCGACGTACTCGACGTTCTCCGCCCGGTCGTGCGGGTGTACGCCCTTCATGTGGGCGCCGATGCCGCGGCTGCCGCAGCCAATCTGGGCCAGCCGGATTCGGGAGTTGGCCCCGACCACGCGCGCATAGCTGCGGGCGGACAGGGCGGTGGCGGCCGCGGTGGCCGTCTTGAGGAAGTTCCTGCGACTGGTGGCGGTTTTCATCGGGGAAAGGCCGGGAGCGGCGGCAAAGCGGGCGCGCGAAAGCGGACGCTCGTTCCTAGCTTCGCGAACGCCAGGCCGCGACACTATTCTCACGCCGCGCCGCGCGACGGCCGCCGTCTTGACAGCCCGGGTGCTTCCTCCGCACGTTTCCGCCCCCTGACCCACTGCCCATGCCCTACCTGCCTTCCTATCTTCGCTCCCGGTGGCTTGCGGGACTGGCGGGGTTCGGGTGGCTGGCGACGACCGCGGCCGCACAGGTGATCGCCCTCAACGGGGTTATCGGCCCGGCCGGCACCAACGCGGCGACGGTCGCCGGGCCTGGCAACGCCGTGAACTTCACCGGCGTCGCCGCCAGTGCCGCGCCGACGCTGCTCACCGCGGTGGGCAGCACCGGCTCATCCTCCTTCAATTTCGGCACCGGCTTCGGCGCGAGCCGCTCCGTGGCCAGCTCGGCCGGCGCCGGCAACGTGTACGCTGATCGCAAATACGACAGCTCCACCCCGGCCCCGCTCATCCTCGATCGCAACAACAACGGCAGCTTCGCCGACGAGACCGACGATGCGCCAGCGGACCCGAACACCTTTCATCTCGGGTTCGGCCTCCATGCCGACACGTTCATCACGTTCGATCTGGCGGCCATCCGGCAGGCCAACGGACTTCCCGCCAACCAGGCCTTCGTCCTGACCGGCAGCGCCGGCGTGGCGGATCGCCTCGATTCCGGACAGACCAGCGCGGCCCTGATCGTGGACAGCACCGGCGCCCTCGTCTTCGACTGGCGCAACGCCGGGCCGTATCACCAGTACGACACGTTTACGCTCACGCTATCCGGGACCAGCCGCTTCCTGACGTTCGCCGCCCTGGCCGGCCTCGACAATAGCAACTGGGGCGATCACGTCGGCTTCAGCAACCTGCAGTTGTCCGCCGTGCCCGAGCCTTCCGCGGCCCACCTGATCCTGCTCGGCGTCGCCGCCGGGGCCCTCGGCGGGATTCGCCGCTGGCGCCGCCGCCGCTGACGGGCCATTCTCGGGGTCGTGACACCCCAGGATCCGCGCCTGCCCTCCCCCGATCCCACTGAACGCCGCCCCCGATGGGCCCGGCTGCCCCGCTGCCTCCTGCTTTGCCCGCTGGTGGCGGGCGCGGCCGACGACTTGATCCTTGACGAGCGTTTTCACGCCGCCCCTCCGTCCGGATGGCGGTGGGAACGCGAGGAAGCGGCCGCCTGGCGATCCGGACCGCAGGGCCTCGAACTCCGAGTCCTGCCCGGCAACCTCTGGGGGCGCGCCAACAACGCCCGCAACGTCTGGCTGCATCCCGTGCCGGACCCGGCGATCCAGCCACTCGAAATCACGACCCACGTGCACCACCGGCCCACGGGCCAGTGGGAGCAAGTGAACCTCGCCTGGTACTACGACGCCAGCAGCATGGTAAAGCTCGGCCAGGAACTCGTGAGCGGAAAGCTCAGCGTGGTGATGGGTCGCGAAGAAGGCGACAAGACCCGGACCATCGGTATCGTCCCGCTGGACGCGACGAGCGTGGAGTTGCGACTCCTCGTCGCCGGGAAGCGGATCCAGGGCCAGTACCGGACCGCCCTCTGGCCCGACTGGCGGGAGGTGGGGGATTGCGAACTGCCGGGAGTCGGACCCGCCCATGTCAGCGTCCATGCCTATCAGGGACCGCCCGGGACCGAGCACTGGGCACGCATCGAACGGGTCGTCGTGCGCCGCCTGGCCGCGACCCCGGAGCCGCTGGAGTCACGCGTCCACCTGCAGCGATCCTGGAAACCAGGTCAGGCTCCGCCGCCGCCCCTGCCTGTGCCCGGCCACGCCCCTTTCCTGCGCGTCATCAGCCAGGCGCCGCTTCCCGCAACCGCCGGCGCGAAGGCCGATTTCGAAAACTCCGCCTTCCTCTGCCGCGATGGCTCGTATGGCTGGACCTGGGATCGTCGCGCGGTGCCCGGCGAGCAGCCGACCTTTGTCGGCGCCCTCCTGGAAGCCCCCGGTCCCGCGGGTCTGCCCCTGCCGCTGGCCCTCGATCGGTTCAAGTCGCTCGAAGCGCACCTGGACGTGATCACCCGACTCGATGTCGATCGCGGACAACACCGGCTGGGGATCGAACTGGACCTTGAAAAGGTGGGAAGCGCCATTCCCGGCGCGGCTCATCGGCTGCGCATCGAATTCGACTGGCAGGGTGCGGAGGCCACCGCGGCCGAGTTCGACGACGGGTTCCGGCGTTACGCCCGACCGGCACCGGCCACTGGCGAAATCACTCCCGGCTCCGTGATCGCCTACCGCCTCTCCGGCCTGCGCGGAGTTCCGCCTCGCGCCAATTTGCGCGCCTTCCTGATCGACGCCGCCGAACGCGCCGGCTGGCGTCCGGAAGAGACGGTCGTCCGCCGCCTGCGCCTCGGCACGGAGGCGTGGAACGGGTCCAAGGGTCGCGTACACGTCCGGCGTTTTGACCTAATCCTCGACGGTCGTCCGATCGTCAGCGTCCTTCCCCCGCCAGCCATCCGTCCGGCGCCATAGCCATACCTGGTTATGCTGGTGTGGGCGGGGCGACCCCTGCGCGGCGATCCTCTTGTCGCCGGGGGCGGCGACCCCGGGCCGGCAACGTCGATCGACTTTTCTAGGCCGGCCTCAACGAGGCCGGCTACATCCGATAACGGCTACAGCTGCTCCCAACCAGGCACCTGCAATTGCCGGGACCACGCGGCAAAGGACAGATCGTGAAACCACTCGGCCGGCGCGACCACCCGCGCCCTGCCGCGCTGCGTCGCGATCCACGCTCCCCACCAGGAGAAGGTGCTGTTGGCGGTGATGAGGGCCGAAGCCTGGGCCAGGCAGAGCAAGTCCTCCGCCGCGGAGGCCGCTGCGTCTTCGCGTCGGACGATCAGTGTCGGGATTCCGAGGCGCAGTTCGCGCGCGCACCAGTCCGGGTCGTCCGAGAACACCACCACCGATTCGACCGCCCCGCTTTTCCGCAGCCGTTCCAGGGCCGCCTGATAATACTCCACCGGCAGCACGCGGTACGCGGGGGAGCGGGCACCGTTCGTCACATAGTCGCCGCGCCGCACATGGATCGCCACGGCACCCGGAGCGCGCACGGCGGCCAGCCACCGCTGGTTGCGCTCCGCATCCGGAGCCAGTCCCAGCAACTGCGCCGTCAGCTCCGAACGGTAGTCGCCGAAATAGCACTCGCCCTGCCAGTAACCCTCGAAAAAGACCGGTGCCACCGCCCGCGCCAGGGCCTCGTGGGCAAGATCCGCCCCGTTTTGCCCGAGAAACGTCCAACCTGCCCGCCGGCGACGCCCGCCCCACCACTGGCGTACCCACGGCGCCGCCCGCTCCTCCGGCGAAGCCTCGTCCACGGGTAGTCCCAGTTCGCGCAGCACACACTCGCGACGCGTCGACTGCCGGCGCCCGCGACCCGTGTACCAGGTATGGGTGTCGAAACGCACCGGCGCCCCCAGCCGGCGCCCCAGCGCCTGGGCCGCCGCATATTGGAACAGTTGGTTGCCGACGCCGGCAAAGACTCGCACAAGGATCACGTTACCTTCCTCTCCGGGCTGCCCGCCGCGAGTCGACCGGAAACCAGCGCCCGGACGCGCGGGTCGGGCTGTACCGCCCAGCGCCGCCATCCCGGCACGTGCTGGCCGTAGCTGACCCGCGTCCGCACATCAAACGCCACCAACCCTTCGGTGGCTGCGAGATGATGAGGGGAAACCTCTTCCGCCAGTGTCCGCAGGAGGGACGGACCGGCGGCATCGCTTTCACGAAAGGTCCCGACCGTCAGTTCCTCGATCTGGCGCCAGCACAGGCCTTCCCCATAATAACGCCGGCAGACCTGCACCGGCCGGAACCAGGTTCCCGCCGAGGTTTGCACCCACCTTCCCGCCCCCCGGTCGGAATCGAACTCCCCGCCGGGTTCGCGATGCTCCGCATTCACCGGATGCGGCTCCCACCCCCCGGCCAGCAAGTCGTCGGTGTGAAAAATCGCGAGGGAACGCGGTCCACCTCCCTCGGGGCGGACGGAGGTGAAGAGCCACCATCGTCCCGCGTGCAGGACGACGTTGGTATCGGCGGCATCGACGCCGTCGAGCAACCGGCGCACCCAGCGCCAGCGCCCGGGGAACTCCTCGCAGACGAACAGATCCACGGCCCGCAGCGCACACGTCTCCGGCACTAGGTAAAGGCCACCTTCCGCGGAAAAGACAAAGGGATACGAGCGATGCACGGCGCGCACCCCTGCAAGTTCCACCGGTCGCGGGTCCCCGGTCCGCAGGTGTTCATCGACCGGCAGTGCCACCAACCCGGCCGTGTGCCGCGCATAGAAGAACTGTTCGGCGAAGACCCAGTCCCGGTCTCCCTGGCGCCACGGAAAAGGATCCGCATAGTAGCTGCCTCCTGGCGCCGGCAGCGGCACGGCCTCGCGGGCGCCACCGCGGGTCAGAAACACCCGAAAGTCCTCCTTTGGCCAGCGGTGCAGGCCGTTGATCCGGGTTCCCTTGAAA
Organism: Verrucomicrobiota bacterium; assembly: GCA_016222805.1. Taxonomy (GTDB): domain Bacteria; phylum Verrucomicrobiota; class Verrucomicrobiia; order Opitutales; family Opitutaceae; genus ER46. Next base: position 329,690 of record JACRQG010000008.1, read on the forward strand.
CGGCGCCAGCGATGCGCCCACTGATCAACGGTCTTCGCCGCCCGATACCCCAGGTGCACCGGCCGTCCAGCCCAGCGAGGCAGCCACGGCGGAACCTTGTGGCGCGTGGAAACCCAGGTCGCCGGCGCGGGAGCACTGATGTCGACGTCGTCCGGCGTCCCAAGGTCCAGGCGCCCCGCGTCTCGGGCCTGCAGCAGGAGCAGCGAAAGCACGGCCTGCTCGGGCAGGTGCCCGGGCGTGCGCGGCTTCATCAGGCGAGGATCCAGCGCCACGTCACGCCATGCGCGCAGGAGGGTCCGCACCGCTTCGCGCCGGGAGTCCATCCCAATCACTCCTGCGACGATTTCCCGTTCGTCGAGGTGGGGCTGCAGGGCGCCCAGTGCCTCCGCCACACTCGGATCGCAGCGCTCCCGCAGCGACGCCTGGCCACGCAACAGGCAAAGTCCCGTCGCGGCGATCGCGCGGTGCACCGGGGCGAGATCGGTGCGGATCTGCGTGGCGGCATCGAGCCAGAGGATCGGGGCGTGGGTGTCTTCCGCCGCCGCGGCGATCACGAGTGGTTTCCAGGCATAGGTGCGGCGAGCCGGCGCGGCATGCGCGGGCCAGCTTGCGAGGTCCACCTCGCGGATTTCCGCCCAGGCGAAGTGTCGTGCCAGCTCCTGGCGCCGGGCGGCGGACAGGCCGAGATCATAAACCCGCACCCGATGAACCGAGGAGAGGCCGCGGCGCTTGAGCGTGTGCAGCCACTGGACCAGGCACCCGCCGTAGGCCTCATCCGCCGCGGTGAGAAGCACGAGGTCCCGCGGGTCGTAGTCCATTCGCACCGCAGTCACCGCCGGCCCTCCCTTTCCGCCAGGTACGGACGCACCGCCTCCCAGGCCACCGCGGCCCGCTGCTCCCACGTTGCCGTCCGGGCCATCTGCCATCGCCGTTCCCGGAGACCGTCGTCGAAACCCGCCTCGCGCAGCTCCGTGAGCGCCGTCGCCAGCTCGTCGGCCGACCGCGTGAGCCGGACGAGCGGGACCAGATCCTCCAGGGCACGGCAGCCGGGTGTCGCCACCACCGGCGCCCCGAACGGGAGCTGCAGGAAGAGCCGCATCGGGCTGGCGCACGGATTCGTCGTGCGGTCGTTGTAGGGAATGACCGCCGCATCCACGGCCGCCGCATACGATGGGAGATCGTCGTAGTCGCGCTTGCCGGTGAACACGCAGCGCGGGTGGGCTTCGAGTACCCGCAGGTCGGCGGTCTCTGCCGCCGTCAGGCGACCGCGTTCGAGGTAGCCGACGAAGAGCCAGTGCGACCACGGCAGCGCCTCCACCACGTGGCGCAGCCAGTCGAAGCGAAGGCGGTAATTCACTGCGCCAATGACCCCAAAAACGGGGCGGCTGGCCGGCCGGCCTCCCGGCACTGCACCGGGAGACTTCGGGCACGCCGCCGGTACGTGACGGGCCGGCAGGCCCATCGGCAACACCGTCAGCCGCTCCCGCGCCACTCCGTAGTCGCGGACAAACCGCTCCGCCAGGGCCGGCGAACAGACGAAGACCGCCACCGCGGCCTCAATGAGGGCCCGTTCGTCCTCCGGACGGAAGTGACGGTAGTGGAGATAGTCGTCGATGGCATAGTAGGCGACGCGCCGATCGGCGAGCACCGGCAGGAGGGCCGCCTGTTCGGGCCGCGTGAGAAACACCCCCTGCGCATCGCCCAGCAGGCGCCGCAACCACGGGCCATGCCAACGGGGTCGCCAGCGCGGCGCGGACGACGGAATGAGCACACGCGAGGGTCGCAATGGATCTCGTGGGTAAATTCCAAGCGCGATCTGCAGAAACTCGTTGGCGCGCTCGAACGAGATGCCGCGGACCGGTTCGAGACGATCCAACGCCACGAAGAAGCGGCTCAGCGCCGGTTCCGAGCTGGGGTAAACCGCCGCGAGGCGATACGGCTGACCGGCGCGGCTCATGACCGGCACCTGCGATGCCCTTGCAGGCCGACCAGAACCGCCCGGCAGGACTGCCGCGCCCGAGGAGTGGGAGTTCGAAGACCGCCGGCCTCGCTGACAGCGCTCTGGGTTTGGGATCGCATCCGCCCACGTCTTTTGCCGCGCCGCCGCACCGCCCGCAAGGAGGGAGCGGCGCGGGCGCGAACGGCGCTCCTGCCGCCCGGAACCAAACCCGTCGGAGAATCGCGTTGGCGACCCTTCCCGTCCTCCGTACTGTCGCGCTCCTTCCGCCCCGCCGTCCATGGCCCGTCCACTGCCAGTCCCGACGATTTCGGTCGTTCTCTGCTCGTACAACCGGGCCGCGGGTCTGCAGCGGGCGCTCGCGAGCATCCGGGCGCAGACCGTGCCGGTCACGGAGGTCATCGTGGTCGACGATGGTTCGACGGATCCCTGGTACTCCGGCCCCACACCCACCGGCGTCGTCTGGATCCGGGCGGATCCCGACAGTCGAACGCGGTGCGGCTTCCCCTGCCTCGGCTACGTGAAGAACCTCGGCATCGCCCGCGCCACGGGCGACTGGCTGGCGTTTCTCGATGACGATGATGAGTGGCTGCCGCAAAAACTGGAGCGCCAGCTGGCCGCCTTGCGCGCCACGGGCTGCCGGATGATCGCGACCGAAGCCTGGCGCGGCCACGGGCCTTACGATCCCGCCGCCGCTTATCCCCGCTACCTCGCCGACTGGGCCCGGCTCGCCTATCCCCTGCCGGCCTGTTTCACGCAGGCGGAAATCGAACGCGATAACCTCATCATCCACTCCTCCGTGATCATCGAACGGGAGCTGCTCCTGGCCGAGGGCGGCTACGAGGAACTCCCCTTGGGCGGCGTGACGCGCGAAGGCCGCCTGCAGGTGGAGGACTGGGAACTCTGGAAACGCTGTCTCCGCCACACCGACTGCGCGTTCGTGCCGGAGCCGCTCGTCTACTACCAAGGTCGCCCGGAGACATCCGGGGCTGCGGCCCTGTTCGCCGGCGTCGGTCAGGTCGCCTCCCGCCTCCGCCGGGCGCTATTCTGAAGCCACGATGAGCGCCCTGTCGTCGGCTCCTCCGGCCTCCCCCGGCACCGTCCCGCGCGTGGGCCTCATCGTCGTCGCCACTGCGCGCTACACGCGCTTCGTGCCGGACCTCCTTGCCTCGGCCCGCCGCCACCTCCTGCCAGGCGCGGCCGACGTCCGTTTCTTCGTCTGCACGGATCGTCCGGCGGAAATTCCTCCCGAAGCGGTGCCCTTGCCGGTGGAACATCGTCCCTGGCCCTACGCCACGCTCCTGCGCTACCACCATGTCGTCCGGCACGCCGCGGCCTTCACCGACTGCGACTACCTCTTTCAATGCGACGCCGACATGCGCTTTGTCGCCGATACCGAAGGAGGCCTCCTCCCGGTGGGAGGCAGCGGCCTGGTGGGCGTGGAACACCCGGGTTTCTGCTGGAAACCGTCGCGGTGGGATCGTCTGCGCCAGCGCCTGGGCTTCGAAGTCCGGCGTGGCCGGGGCCGGCGCGGCAGCTATGAGACGGACCCCCGTTCCCTCGCCTGCGTGGCGAAACACGAGGGCGAGGTCTACTACGCCGGCGGCTTTGCCGGGGGAACTCGGGACGCGTATCTCGCCCTGGCCCGGACCTTGGCCGAACGCATCGACCGGGATCTGGCCAGGGAGATCATCGCCGTCTGGCACGACGAGAGCCACCTGAACCGCTACTTCATCGATCACCCGCCCCACCGCCTCGACCCGCGTTACTGTTATCCCGAGTCGTGGCAACTCCCCTACCCGCGCATCCTGCTCGCCCTCGACAAGGAACATTCCGCCCTGCGCGCGCCGCTCTAACGCAAAGCGTGCTTGGCTCCAGAAGCCACCTTCCCACGTGGGTCTCTCCCCGGAGCGGCTTCACGACGTCGCCTCCGGCCGGCGCGCCAGCAACCGCAGGTAGGGACAACACCAGAGCGACCCGGCCGGGGCGAACCGCCGCAAGGGCCCCTGCAGTTTGTCGACCAACCGCAGGCCGGCGCGCTGCCACGGGCTGCGCTCCGCCGGATCCACCCAATACTCGAACCTCCCCAGGCCGCCGTGCTCGATCACCTCCCAGCCGCGGGCGGCGAGATGCGCGGCCCAGGCGGCGGGCCGCATCGCGTCGACGCAATGGCGCGCATAGTTCGCCTGATCGAGCCAGCGGTGAATCCCGCGCTGCAGCCAGCCGCGGAAGTTCGGCGCGGTCACGACCAGGCGGCCACCGGGCGCCACCAGCGCGGCCTGCCGATCGAGGAAGGACGCCCAGTCGACGAAGTGCTCGATGACACCGAACGAACACACGACGTCGAATTGCCGTGCGAACTGATGGGTGAAAAAATCCGCCTGCACAAACTCACCGACCCGGTGCCCGCGGCCCGCCAGCCACGGCGCCAGCTCCGTCGCCGTCCGCGGCGTCCGATCGATGCCGTGTAATTCGTAGCCGAGCTCGCCCAACACCGCGAGGAAGCGCCCGGGGAAGCAGCCGAGTTCGAGGCACGTTCCGCGACCACCACGGAAGCGGGCCTCCAGCCACTGTCGCAGGGGATCGTCGGGGCCGGCAGCGTCCAGCGGATACCGCTCGTAGCTCCGGTCCCATTCGTCCTGCGTGCCGAGGGCGCCCGTCATGGCGAAACCTGTTTTCAGGCGGCTCCGTTGTCCACGAGCGCCCCACCCTCGAGCTTCAGCACCCGATCGGCGCGGTTGAAGTACCGGTCGTCGTGCGTGATGAGAATCAGGGTGCGGCCCCGCGCGCGCAGCTCGGGCACGATCTGGTCGTAGAAGAAGATCCGGAACTCCGGATCCTGGTCCGCCGCCCATTCGTCGAGCAGCAGGACGGGCCTCTCCTCCAACAGGGCCCCGAGCAGAACCAGCCGGCGCCGCTGCCCCTGCGACAGATCCGTGGTGCTGAACTCGGTGCCGCGCAGCACCACCTTGTGATCGAGCCGCAGTTCCCGGAGCAGGGCCCCGCCCCGCTGCTCGGCCTCCGCCGGCGCCCGGCCGAGCACATGCTCAAACAGCGGATCCCCCGGGAACACCGCGGCGAACCGCGCCCGTTGCCCGGCCCGGCCGGCCTCATCGGTGATGGGCTGGCCGTCGAGCAGGATCCGGCCGGACTCCGGCGGATAGAGCCCGCACAGCAGCTTCGCGAGGGTGGTCTTGCCGGAACCATTCCCGCCGACCACGAAGACGATCTCTCCCGCCCGGATTCGGAATGTGAAGGGCCCGCAGGCGAACCCGGATTGTTCGTGATCCGGTTCGTAGCGGAAGGTCACCTGCTCGAGCGCCAGCTCGCGGAACTCGCCATTCTCCCCCGGCGCCGGCCCCAGCGGCTCCGGCGGCGTCTCCACGAAGGGATCGAGTCCGGCCTCGTGCATGCGATCGATCGCGACGCGCGCACGCTGGGTGCGCGGCAGGATGTCGAGCGAGTCCTTGAGCGGCTGCCGGGCGAAGATCGCGGCCAGCAGCAGGCCGGTGGTGGTCGCAATCGGCAGATCGACGAAGCGGGGCAGCACAAAGAGCAGGCAGGCGACATTGCCCAGCACCATCGCCTCCGCGCCCCGCTCCGCGAGGACATGGATGAACCGGCTGCGCCGCGTGAACTCCCGCACCACGCCGCCGGTGGGGCCGAAGTGCCCCTCCACGAAATCCCGCCGGCGGGGCCGGCTCAGCAGCAGCGAGCGCAGTCCCTGAAGCGCATAGGTGAGCTGGCCGATGTGCTTGTCCCAGGCCGTCGCCGCCCGCCGGTAGATCCGCTGCGCCGCGCGTTCGGGCACGAGGTAACAGGCGGCCGCGAGGGCGATGAACACCACGTTGAACACAAAGACCGGCGGCGAGAGCCACGCCATGTAGACGAAACACCCGACCGCAATCGCCAGGTTGACGACCGAATCCGGCAGGCCGCACAGGTAGTCGGCCAGCTGGCGCACATCGCTTCCCAGCAGCGTCATCAACCGGGGGAAGCCGGTGCGTTCGAGCTGGCGCAGCGGCGCGGCCAACGCCTGCCGGAGCAGCCGGAGACGCAGCTCCCACTGCAGGCGCTCCGCCGCGTCGTTGAGCGATTGCTGCGCGATCAGGGTTCCAAACAGGTAGGCCAGCAGCAGTCCCACAAACTCCAGCGCCGCGGAGCCGGCGGCATCGGCCGGCAGGGTCAGGGCGCGGTGGATGAGTCGCATCAACGCCGCCAGGGCGAGCCCGGCGCCGAGCCCGGCCACGATGGCGGCGAGGAGCCGCCAGCCGCCATAGCGGGCGAGGATGCGCCAGAGTTTCATCGCGAGGAGGCTGGCCCGGAGGTTAACATGCACGCGAGCGATTTGTGCCCGGCGCGTTGACACGAAATCTCCACTGCACCCACGATCACCACCCGCCCATGCCGCCGTCCCCCACTTCCGATCCGCTGCGCCGGCGGATGGCCGTCGGAGTGGAGCGAACCCTCCAGGCCGCGGCCCGCGCGCTCGCCCACTGGCGGGCCCGGCGTCAGGCGGACCGCCATCCGCCCGTTGCCGCCGATCTGCGGGGCGGGCGCTGTCATTGCCCGGCGGGACTGGCCCGGCATTACGTCCACAGCGAGGGACTGCGCGAGGCGTGCGACCTCGTGATCGACTTCGGCTCCAATGTCCGCGCTCCCCATCGTCCCAGCGTGCCGGTGGCCCACACCGCCGCCGCCGCCGCGCAACTGGCGCCGGGGGCGGTCGTGCATGTGAAGACGGAACTCCTCGACGCGTTCATCGCTCAGGTTCTCCCGCGCGTGCGAAGCCCGTTCGTCCTCGTCAGTGGAGACTCGGACGCCAGCGCCGGCGCCCGCCACGAGGCCCTGCTGGCCGATCCGCGGCTGGTGCACTGGTTCGTGCAAAACTGCGACCGACCCGGGCGGCACCCACGGCTGACCCGCATTCCGATCGGCCTCGACAATCCGGTTTACACCAAGTTCGAGAAGCGCCTGGGCTTCGCCCTCACGATGGCCCTGGGGCGCACGCCGTTCGATCCCTCGATCCAGCGCAACGACATCGGCGACCAGGCCCGGCTCCAGGCCGTCGCCGCCACCCTGCCCCCGCCAGCCGCACGACCGTGCCGGGCCCTCGCGACCTTCCACCAGAACCAGAAAATCATCCGGCCCAGCCTCCGGGATCTGCCGGATCGCGCCGAGGCCTGGCACGCCCTCGCGCAGAGCCCGTGCTGCCATTTCGTCTCCCGCCGTCTCCGCCAGGAGGAATGTTGGACGCGGCACGGGGACTTCGCCTTCGAGCTTTCCCCGCGGGGCAACGGTCTGGACTGCTTCCGCACGTGGGAGGCGCTGCTGCTCGGGACGATTCCCATCGTGCGCACCTCGACGCTCGATCCGTTGTACGAGGACGAAGACCTGCCCGTCGTGATTATCCGCGACTGGCGCGAAGTGACGGCCACGGCCCTCGCCCGGTGGCGCGAGGAACTGGGCGGGAAGCTGGCGGGCGTCGAGCGCCGCCTGCTGTTGTCCACGTGGGTGGATCGGATCAGAAAGGCCTCGCCTGGGGCCTCCACCCGCTGAGGATTCGGCCATGATTGCCGCCTACCGGCGTCTGCTGGCCCAGGTTCGCGCCTCCTACTCTCCCGCCAAGGCGGAGGACGAGCGGCGCCACGAACCCCTGGCCTTCCTGGTCTACCGGCCGCTGTCCTTTCCGATCACACCGCTGTTTCTTGCCGCCGGCTTCTCGGCGGACGCGGTCACGGTGTTGAGTGTGATCCTGGCGGTGAGCCTGCCGGTGCTGGCGCTGGCGGGAGGAGCCGCCGCGTGGCCCGCGGTCGTGGCGCTCGCGTTGGCGGTCCAGGTGCTGGACTGCGTCGATGGGAACATCGCGCGCACGACGGGCCGCACGAGTGCGATCGGCGGCATGCTGGACAGCCTGGCGACCCTGTGCTTCTGGGCAGCGTTCTTCTGCGCCGTCGGTTTCCTCGCACATGGGGAGGGGGCTGGCTGGATTGGCCGCCACGGCCGCGAGCTCGGCCTCGCCCTCGCACTGTTGTTCGTCACGCAGCGCGAAGTGGAGGACACCCACGCCCAGTATCTGTCGGAGCGGGTGCGGTTTTCCCCGCCCGCCCCTGCGGGGGCGCCGCCGGGCTTTGACCCGGGTGGCGTGGCCAAGGTCGCGGAGCATGTCGCGGCCTTCGGCGGACTCGCCCTGGCCGGTGCGACCGGTCGGCTCGGCCTCTTCTTCGCTGCCGTCGCCGCCTATCAGGTCGGAGCGACGGCCTGGTGGGCGGTTCGTTTCGCACGCCGCGTCTACGCGCAGCGGGCGGCGTCACTCGATCGTTCGTGACGGGCGAGCACCAGCACGACGTTGCTGCCGCCAAAACCGCTGCTGTTCTTCAGGACGATCCGCGGAGCGCGTGACTCGGTGGAGCGCGGGAGATGCAGTCCCTCGCATTCCGGCGCCGGCGTGACCAGGTGGGCCTGTCCGGGAATGAAACCCTCGGAGAGCGCGAGCGCACAGAAGCCGGTCTCCATCACCGAAGCCATCGAGAGCCCGTGGCCGGTCAGCGCCTTGGTGCTGCTGATCGCGGGGCGCGCGCCGGCGGCACCGAAGACCGTCCTCAAGGCGAGGGCCTCAGAACGGTCCCCCGCCGGCGTCGAGGTGGCGTGGGCGTTGACGTAATCGACCTCACCCGGCGTGACGCCCGCGGCCCGTATTGCCGTCTCCATCGCGCGAGCCAGGCCGGCGCCTTCAGGATCGGAGATCGCGACGTTGTATCCGTCTGCCGACTGTCCCCAACCGCGGACTTCCGCATAGATGGGCGCCCCGCGCGCCAGCGCCGAGGCCTCGTTCTCGACCAGCAGTGCCACGGCGCCGCCGGTGCCCACGAAACCATCCCGGGCGGCATCGAACGGGCGCGAGGCGGTGTCGGGATCGGGGTTCCGCGAAAGCGCCCGCAGGCCGTGAAAGGAGTACACCGAATCCGCCGTGAGATCCTCGGCCCCGACGATCAGCACCCGTTGCAGGCGACCGAGGCGCACCTCGTCGCAGGCATAGCCGATGGCATGGGCGGCGGAGGCACAGGCCGAGTTGAATCCGCACACCGCACCGCGGATGTGATAGTGGGCGCCAAGGTTGAAGTTGAGCGTACCGCTGATCGTGCTGATCACGCCGAGGGGTGCCAGCCGCTCACCCTGTGACTCATACATCAGGTTCAGGTACCTGCGCTGGAGAAAGGGCGAACCCGCCGAGGCCGTGAAAAGGCCCGTGTCCGCCGCTGCGAGCAGTTCGGGCGTCAGCCGGGCATCCGCAATCATCTGCTCGACCGCACAACACGCATGCAGCCCGTGCGGCGGCAGGCTGCGCAGCCTCTCCCGGGTGAAGTGATACCGCTCCGGCCAGCGCCACTCCGAGAAATGATCCGAACGGGTATCGAAGCCCTTGACCGTTCCCGCCACCTTCACCGGGAGATCGCACCCCGGCAGATACTCGAACGGCGCGAGACCATGCCGCAGGGCGCGCAGGCTCGCGACGACCTCGGTGCGGTCGTTGCCGATGCTGGTGATGAAACCCAGGCCGCTGATGACGGGCCGCGGTCCGGCCGTCGCCGCGCTCATGACGCCACCCGCGGTGGCAGCTGGGCCTGCACCAGGGCGCGGAGATCGTCGATCGTGACTACAGCCACGAGCTTGTCCTGGGGAAGCTTCGCCCCGAAGAGGTCCTCGAAGAGAAAGACCAGCTCGACCATCGTGATGGAGTCGAGCCCCAGCTCCGCCACCAACTTGGTCGATCCCGGATAGGTCGAAAGCGGCCGCGGCGGCGGCGGACTGAGGTGGTGCTCCACCAACGCCAGGACTGCCCGGTCCAGGGCGGCGCGATCCCCGGTCGCCTCGAATTCGGCGCAGGCAGCGATCGTGGCCGCGGGAAAGCCGCGCAGGGTGGTCCGCAGTTTCTCCGAGACAGGATACGGATCGGCCATGCACCATGGACGGAACTGCCGGGCCGGGGTGTCAAGGTTCAGAACGATCGGGCGACGCCGGAAGTCCGCGCTGGCGCCTTCCGGCCAGCCTTCGGCGCCTTGATCCGGACTTGCCGGCCCGGGACTCCCGGGAATCTGCTGGGGACCACGCGATGCAACTCCGCCACCAACCCTACACCCTGCAACTCCGGCACGCCTTCGGCATCGCCAGCAACACCCGCACCTCCACCCCGGCGACGCTGGTCGAGATCGAACACGAGGGCGTTGTCGGTCACGGCGAGGCCGCCATGCCTCCCTACCTCGGCGAGACCCAGGCCACCGCCGCAGCCTTCCTTGACTCCGCCGCCGGGTGGCTGGCGAAGGTGGAAAACCCCTTCCTCCGCGAGGAGATCCTCCCGGCGATCGACCAGCTCGCCGCGGGCAACACGGCGGCCAAGGCCGCCATCGACATCGCCCTGCACGACTGGATCGGCCGGAAGCTCGGCGCCCCCTGGCACCGGATCTGGGGTCTCGATCCCCGGAAGGCCCCCGTGACTTCCTACACCATCGGCATCGACACCCCGGAGGTGGTCCGCGCCAAGACCCGCGAGGCCGCCGGTTACCGGATCCTGAAAGTGAAACTCGGGCGCGAGGCCGCCGCGGATCGCGCGCTGATCGACGCGATCCGCGACGTCACCGACACGCCGATCACCGTCGACGCCAATCAGGGCTGGCGCGCGCGGGACGACGCCCTGCGCATGATCGAGTGGCTGGCGGGCCGCGGCGTGGTCTTCATCGAACAGCCGATGGGCAAGGAACAACTCGACGACACCGCCTGGCTGCGCGAACGCAGTCCGCTGCCGCTGATTGCCGACGAAAGCGTGCAGCGGCTCGCCGACGTGGCCCGCGTCCGCGGCGTCTTCGATGGCATCAACATCAAGCTGATGAAATGCACCGGCCTGCGGGAGGCCTGGCAGATGATCACCCTCGCCCGGGCCCTCGGGCTGAAGGTGATGCTCGGCTGCATGACCGAGACCTCCTGCGCGATCTCCGCCGCCGCCCAGCTCTCGCCCCTGGTCGACTGGGCGGATCTCGACGGGGCCGTCCTGATCGCCAACGACTGCTTCGACGGCATGAGGATTGTCGACGGCCGCATCACCCTGCCGGACCGCCCCGGCATCGGCGTGGTGAAGCGGTAGCCAGCCCCTCCCGACGCGGCCTCCCCGCTACGCCCGCACTTCGAGCATCTCGCGCACGTGGTAGCGCTGGCGGGCGCGCACCACCTGATAGGTCCGGCCGACGTATTCCCCGATCAACCCGATGCCGACCATCGTGACGCTGATCAGGAAGAAGAGGATGCCGAAGAGGGTGAAGAGGCCGCCTTCCTCGGGACCGATGAAGATGCGGCGGCCCGCGAGAATAAGCACCAGCACGAAGCTGCCGGCCGAGCACGCCATCGCGAACATCGTGAAATACTGCAGCGGGGCGAGGGAGAAGCCCGTGATCAGGTCGAAGTTCAGCCGGATGAGCCGGTAGAAGGAATAGTTCGAAACCCCGGCGTGTCGCTCCTCGTGCCGCACCCCCACCTCGGCCGGATTCCCCGAGAAGCTGTAGGCCAGGGCCGGGATGAAGGTGTTGATGGCCCCGCTGCGCACAATCGCATCGACGATCTCCCGCCGGTAGGCGCGCAGCATGCAGCCCTGGTCGGTCATCTGGATGTTGGTCGTCCGTTCACGCACGAAGTTGATCAGCCGCGAGGCGTAGGTGCGGAACAGCGAATCCTGGCGGCTGATCCGGTAGCCGCCGACCGAATCATGCCCCGCGTCGATCTTCGCCAGCAGGGCCGGAATCTCCTCCGGCGGGTTCTGCAGGTCCGCGTCGAGCGTCACGACCACCGCCCCCCGCACGCGCTCGAAGGCCGCCATGATCGCCATGTGCTGACCGTAATTGGCGTTGAAATCGATCACCCGCGTGACGTCCGGACGGGCCGCGTGCTGGGCGCGCAACAACTCGAACGACCGATCCGCGCTCCCGTCGTTGGTGAAGATCACCTCGTAGGCGCGGCCGAGTCCATCGAGCACCGGGTAGAGCCGCTTGAACAACTCCGGCAGGTTCAACTCCTCGTTGTAAACGGGGATGACGACGGAGAGGGCGACAGAGGCGGACACGATGACAGCCAGATAACGGACTCAGCGTCGATGGGCAAGCAGCACGGCGGTCAGCGCCTCGGCCACCCGCTGCACGTCGGCGCGGGTCATGGCCGGGAACAACGGCAGCGTCAGGATATTGCGGCAGGTCCGCTCCGCGATGGGCAGGTCGCCCTCCTTCCAGCCCAGGCGCCGGTAGACGGCAAACAGGTGGATCGCCGGATAGTGTACGCCGGAACCGATGCCGGCCGTCTGCAGTTTCGCCATCACATCGGCGCGGCGGATCGTCAGCCGCTCCTCCGGTAGCACCACCTGGAACATGTGCCAGTTGGTCTGGGAGAAGTCCGCCGGCGGCAGCCCGAGCCCCAACTCGCGCAGTGCCGGGGTGTCCAGGCACTCGAAGTAGGCGCGGGCGAGTTCGCGGCGTCGGCGGTTGAACTCCTCCAGGTGCGGGAGCTGGCCCAGCCCGACCCGCGCGGCAACATCGGTGAGGTTGAACTTTCCCCCCACCACCTCGACCTCCATGCCGTCCAGCCCGGTTCGCACCACCCCCTGCAGGCGGTACTGCTCGGCGAGCTTCGCCTCGCGCTCGTCGTTGAGCACGAGCGCGCCGCCCTCGATGGTCGTGATGTTCTTGTTCGGATGAAAGCTAATGGAAACGAAGTCGCCGGCCGCGCCGATTCGCCGGCCGCGCCAGAGGCTGCCCATGGACTGGGCGGCATCCTCCACGACGCGCAAGCCGTGCCGCCGCGCCAGGGCGTAGAGTCGATCGCGATCCACGGGCAGGCCGGCGAGGTCCACCGGCAGCAGCGCCCGTGTGGCCGGGGTGAGGGCGGCCTCCACCCGATCGAGGTCGAGGTTCCGGGTGACCGGGTCGATGTCGACGAAGACCGGCCGGGCGCCGACCTCGAGGATCACGTTGCTGGTCGCGACCCACGACAACGGCGTGGTGATGACCTCGTGGCCGGGCCCCACGCCCGCGATCCGCAGGGCAATCTCCATCGTGCAGGTGCCGGAGTTGAACACCCGCACCGGCCGGCCGCCAAAGTACTCGGACAGCTTCGCCTCCAGCTCCTTCACCTTCGGTCCCGACGTGATCCAGCCGGAGCGCAGGACGTCGGCGACGCCGGCAATCGTTTCCTCGTCGATGGTGGGACGCGTGAGCGGCAGGAAGGGCGCGGACATCTCAGGGCTGGTTGCTGCAGAGGCTGTGGAGCCGGGTTTCGGCGATCAAATGATAACGAAACGCGGGGTCGGCGAAGACGGAGCGCGGATTGGCCTGGTCGCGTTTGCGCACAACCAGCCAGACCCGGTCCGGGCCGGCCCACTGGCGACGCAACTCCGCCTCGTCGATGAAGCGGGCCGCCCGTTCCTCCGCGCTGAGGAACTGCACCTCGAGTTCGTCGATGTAACTCACCAGGCCAACGGGCCGCTCGGTGTAATACACGAAGTCGTGGAAGAATGCCCAGTAGTGATACACGCGATCCCCGGGCGCCACCTGCGCGCGGGCGACAGACGCCAGTTCCTTGGTGCCTTCGCGAAAGTGCGGCGCGGCCAGCGCCACCAGGGCATAGAATCCCACCATGGTGCCCACCACCGTGGTCAGGCCCGCGAGTACCCCTCGGATCCGCGCCGCCCACGAGGCCGCGACCCCGCCAAGGAGCAGCACGCTGGCGAGTGCCAGCGCATACGGCCGCAGCGCGGCCGCCTGCTGGGCATCGCGAATCACCCCGGGTTTGAAGGCCGCCACTACCAAGGCAACGGCCAGCAAGCCACAGGTAAACGTGAACAGCCCCAGCCCCCACCGCAGCCGGCCCGCCGCCCCCTCGGCCCACCGCCGCGCCAGCCAGGCCCCGATCAGCACCGCCAGCGGAGGGAACACCGGGAGGATGTAAGGCACGAGCTTCGACTGGGACTTGGAGAAGAACAGCAGGATGAAGACGACCCAGGTGACGAGGAACCACGCTTCCGCGTGTTCCCGCCGGCGCGCCCAGCCTCCCACGAGCGCCTCCCGCACCGCACCGCCGAGAAAGCCCACCCACGGAATCAGGCCGGCGGCAATCACGGGCAGGAAGAACCACCAGGGCGCAGCCCGGTCGTGGGTCGTGGTCGTGAAACGCAACCAGTGCTCGCGCACAAAATAGAAATGCGCCCACTCCGGGTGCCGTTGGGCCGCGAGCAGGTGCCAGGGGGCGGCAATCAGGAGGAACAGCCCCACCCCGGCCAGGAGATGCATCGGCAGCAGGCGCCGCCACTGCTGGAACACCAGCAACCAGAGGAACATCACCGCCCCCGGCAGCAGGAAGCCGATCAGTCCCTTCGCCAGGGTAGCCAGCGCCGCACTCGCATAGAGCCCGAGAAACAGCCACCGCCGCCGCGGCCCCGGTTTCTCCCGCACTCCGAGGATGAAACAGCACAGCGTCGCCGACATCAGGACGGACACCGCCATGTCGAGCAACAGGAGCCGCGCGAGGACGAAATACAGCAGCGACGTGCCGAGCACCACCGCAGCCGCCACCCCTGCCGGCCGACCGTACAGCCGCCGCGCGGTCGCGTAGGTCAGCAGCACTCCGGCCAGTCCAAAAAGAGCCGGCGTCAGGCGCGCCGCGAATTCCCCCGGCCCGAAAAGCAGCCGGCTCAGGCCCACCGTCCAGTAGACCAGCGGCGGTTTCTCGAAGTACGGCGTGGCGTTGAGGCGCGGCATGACCCAGTCCCCGGCCGCGAGCATCTCGCGGGGAATCCCGGCATAACGCGCCTCGTCGGGATTGGTCAGCGGCCACCGTCCGAGCAGGAACAGGAACAAGGCGCCAAAACCCAGGCCAAGCCACAGCAGGTCACGGGACCAGCGCGGCTCGGGCGAGGGAAGAGGCGGGGAGGACAGGGACATGCGGACGATCGCAGCGAGAGTCAGTGCGTGCCCGGGGAGTTGGCGATCCCTTTTGCACGCCCGGAACGCGAGCGACGGTGTTCCAGGCGCCGCCGGGGACAATCCGGCGGTTGGGAAACCGCCCCTCCAACCGGCCGGCGTGGCACACCACCGCCGGGCGGAAGGATCTTGTCGCCGGCGGGCGGCTCCGGTCCTATCGCGCTGCCATGGCTGCGGCGGCCCGCAAGTTCATCCTGGTGTGCGGCACCGACGATTTCCTCGTCGGCCGGGCGGCGCGCGAACGTTACGAAGCCCTGGCCGCCGACGTGCCGGACGAGTTCTCCCGCGAAACGGTCAACGGCTTTGCCGCCAATGTCAGCGAGGTCGAGACCGCGGTGAACCGCTTTCGCGAGGCCGTGCAGACGATCTCGATGTTCGGCGGACGGCGACTGGTCTGGTTGAAGGACGTCAATTTCCTGGCCGACACCGTGACCGGTCGCGCCGAGAGCACCCTGAAGCTGGTCGAGGATCTGCAGCAGATCCTGGAAACCGTGAACCCGGAAGAGACAGTCGTGCTCATTTCCGCCGCGCCGGTGGATCGGCGGCGTTCCTTTCCGAAGTGGTGCGAGAAGAACGCGGATTTTTCGCTCCTGGGTGGAGACGGCGAAGGTGCCAGCGAGGCGCTGGCGGGTGTCGCCCTGGCCGAGGCCAAGGCGCTGGGTTCCAGCTTCGCCACCGGCGCAGTTGACCTGCTGCTCGCGCGCATCGGACCCAACACGCGCCTGATCGTCGAGGAGACCAGGAAGCTCGCCAACTACGCCGGCGAGGAGGGCGTAATCCGCGAGGAGCACGTCGCAGAGCTGACCCCGAACGTCGCGGAAGGGGATTTTTTCGAGGCCGCCGAGGCTTTCTTCAGCGGCGATCTCAAGTGGACGCTTACCGCGCTGCACCGGCATTTCTTCGCCGGGGGCGACGCCCGGCCCGTCCTGGCCGCCCTGCAGAATCGCAACCGGCTCCTGCTGCAGGTGCGGGCCCTGTTGGACGCGGGCGAGGTGCGGCTGGGCTCCCGCGGGCTGGATGGCCTGCCCCGCGCCGCCAGCGCCCACGCAACGAAATTCACGGGCGCCACGGAGAAGAGCTCCTTCAACCTCTTCACGCAGAACCCGTGGTACGTCGGGAAGCTCGCCGGTGGCGCCAAGCTGCCGTCGCTCCGGCGCCTGATCGACAACCAGCAGGAATTGATCACGGCTTTCGAGGAAATCGTTCGGCGCCCCGACGAGCAGGAGGAAGTCCTGCGGGAAATGACAGTCCGCTGCCTGTCGGTCTGACGGACGATCTTCGGCCGCGTCCGGCGGCGGAGGAAATCCCCCGCGCGCCCCCGATCTGCCGTTTCGGGCGTCGCGATCAGAAAAAAACCGGACCGTTTGGGCGCGGTGCCACGCATGTGTTCCTGCGCGTCGATTCCCGACGCGCACACAACTCCCCAACACATGCATGCTCCACTCCTGCGCGTCCGCACCTCCGCTCTGCTGGCCGCCCTCGTCCTGTCGGTTGCCGCAATCCCGGCGACCCTTGCCGGCACGCCTTTCTCCAAGATCGTCGTCTTTGGCGATAGTCTCAACGATCGCGGCAACATGCTCCAGTTCACGCAGGGGGCCTTTCCGGCGCCGCCGACCTATACCCTCGGCCGCCAGAGCAACGGCCAACTCTGGGTGGAATACCTGGCCGGTCGCCTCGGCATGTCCGACAAGATCCTCAACTATGCGGTGGTCGGCGCGATGACGAAGCCCGCCCCGGGCTTCCCGACCGGAAATGTCTGGTCCGACACCTATGGCGGGCTGCAGGGCACCGATGTCGCCTCCCAGGTGCTCGACTACCTCGGCGACTTCCAGGGCCGGGCCGACCCGGCCGCCCTCTTCATCCTGGAGGGAGGCGCCAATGACTTTCCCCGGGTGGCCAATCCCGCGGTCATCGTCGGCAACCTGATCGAGTCGTTGGTCACGCTGCAGGCGGCTGGCGCAAAGCACATCGTGGTCATGCTAATGCCGGACATCGGCAAGACGCCCCGCGCGCTCATGGCGGAGGCAGCCGGCCTGATCCCTCCGGGGTCCGCGGCGTTCTACAGCGCGGTGTGCCAGCAACTCAATCAAGCCCTGCTCGCGGCCCTGCCGACCTACACCTACCCGGGAGTCACCCTCACGATTGCCGACACCTGGACCTTCATGAACCGGGTGGCGGCCAACCCTGCGTCCTACGGGCTGACCGATGTCCAGCGCCCGTTCCTGCTCTTTGGTGGCACCGGCGACCAGTCGAAATGGCTGTTCTGGGATGACCTGCACCCGACGACGCGGGGCCACCAGATCTTCTCCGAGCAGGTGGTGGAGAGCCTGGTGCGCAGCTACTCCCCCGGCCAGGGCAAGGTCGGCAACGGCGCCATCAACAGCCTGAACGGGTTGCTCCATTCTCCCCGCCGCTGACCGTCCCCCGGAGCGAGGTGCCCCCGTCCTTTCGAAGGCCACCTCCTCCAACTGCCAAAGCAAAAAAGGCCCGGGGCTTGCGCCCCGGGCCGAATTATTTCCGCGGTTTCGCGGAGCCGCTTACGGCAGTTCGTAGACCTCGATCAACGCCACCCCCGTCGCCCCACCGGCGCCGGTGACGATGGCGGTGTAGTTGCCCGGAGCCAGCGTGGCAATCAAGGCGGAGTCATTGTTCGCCATGCCGAAGGCGCCCACTTGCGCGGAGGAGGTGCTAATTGCATCGCGATCCGTCGAGGTGGTCCAGTTGGTGTTCTGCGCCACCGTCGTGCTACCACTGAGGAGTTGCAGGGTCGGCTGGGCGACGACGCCCGAGACCCCGAACGGTGTGAGGCCCGGACCGACACCGCGGACGAGCACGCGCTTGGCGGCGCCCGGAGGCACCACAAAGCCGGCGATTAGGGTGTTTTCATTCGTCCCGGCGGAAGCGCGCGTGGCGATATTGAGCAGCTTCTGCCCCGCGGCAGCACTGGACAGATCGTACACCTCGATCAGGGCGACCCCCGCGGTGTTGCTGGTGCTGCTGACCACGGCAGTATAGGCGCCGGGGGCGAGGGTGGTGAGGATGGCGGCGTCCGCGCCGGAGGAACCAAGGGCAAACGCCCCGGCCTGCTGCCCAGCCGCATCGATCGCCAGCCGATTCGCCGCGATCCCCGTGTTGACCGCCAGCGAGGTCTGGCCGCGGAACAGCTCCAGACGGGGCGAGGTGAGCGCACCCGCGAGGTTGAACGGAGCAGCAGCGAGTGTCGGACCCACTGCCCGGATCAGCACCGGCTTGGATTCCTCACCGGAGATGACGAAGCCCGCGATCGCGACGCTGTCGCCGGAGGCGACCCGCGCGCGCGTCGAGATGTTGACCAGCCGCTGGCGCGCCAGGACCGCCTCGCTGGCGCCGGCGAAGGTCGCGGCCACGGCGCCGGTGGACGTTCCAGTCACCGTGCCGGTGGCGGGCGTGATCGTGGTGGAGATGATCGAGCGGTTGGTGTTCACGTTCACCGCTCCGGCGGTGGTGACCGAGCCGGTTCCGCCGTCGCTGGTGTTCCCCGAAACGACGACCGCAAACGCCTGGCTGTTCGGGCCGGCGATGGTGTAGCTGACCGCCCCGCTGTTGCTGGCGCCGGCCTGGTAGAACCCGGCGACATTCTGGGTCGCGCCGGTATCGAAGGCGCGCGTGGCCGAAAGCGACGCATTCACGCCGCCGGACACCGCCCCAGTGATGTTGCCATCGGTGCCAATGGTCCCATTGACCACGACCACCCCGAGGGCGGCGGCCCGGGCCGGCTCATCCGCATTGGGCGAGGCCGCCGAGGAAGCGGCGATCGCCGTCTGCGAGAAGGAGAAGCCACCCGCATCGTTGACCGTGACGGCGAGGCTCATGACCGGCGCCGAAGAGCCGGGCACATAGCCGAGGAACACGCCGGTATTGTCGTCGCGGATGTAGAGAGCAAACGTGCCCACGCCGCCGGCAAAGGAGCCGAAGTACGTGCCAGCGAAACTGCGCGCCAGCACCCGTACCGTGGCGCCCGCGGACGTCACGCTGCCAGCCGAGTTCGACACGACCACGTCATACGTGCCGGCATCGCCTGGCGCGACACCGGTGACGGCAAAGGCGGGGTTGTTGGCGCCGCTGATGGCGACCCCGTTGCGCCGCCACTGGTAGGACGGAGTCGGGGCGCCCGTCGCCCCCACGGAGAGGGTGACCGAGCCACCCACGACGATAACCCGGTTGCCCGGCTGGGCGGTGATGGTCGGAGCCGTCGGGGACGCCACAACATTCAACTGGGCCAGCGAGCTGGTCACCGTGCCGAGGGCGTTGGAGACCAACACATCGTAGTTGCCGGTATCCGCGGCGGTGACACCCGTGAGGGTGAGCGTCGCACCGTTTGCCCCGACGATGGGCACGCCGTTCTTCCGCCACTGGTAGGTGAAGGAGGCGCCGCCGCTCGCCGAAACACTCAGGCGCACCGTCTCACCCGCGAGCGCCGTCTGCGCGCGCGGCGGAGTCGTCACAATCGGAGCGGTATTGACCACGAGAGTGGCGGACGTGGAGGTGACGGAGCCCGCGGCGTTGCTCACCGTGACCGTGTAGCTGCCAGCGGCCGAGGCCTGCACATTGCCGAGGCTCAGGTTGCTGCCGGTGGCACCGGCGATGCTCGCGCCATTGCGCGCCCACTGATAGGACAAGGGCGCCGTGCCGCTCGCAGTCACGCTGAAGACCGCCGTCGAACCCTGATCGGCCGCCACATTGGACGGCTGGGTGGTGATGGCGGGTGGCAGGACGGCCGGCAGGACGGTGATGGTCAGCGTCTGGTTCGTCGCGATGCCGTTGCTGGCCCGCACGGTCACCGTGAAGGGTGAACCCGAGGTGTCGGGCGGCGTGCCGCTGATGACACCGGTCGAAGCATCCAGCGTCGCCCACGACGGCAGGCCGGTGGCGCTAAAGGTCGGCGTCGGCGTGCCGGTGGCGGTCACCGTAAAGGTACCGGCATTGGTGGCCTGGAACGTGGCCGAAGCGGCACTGGTAAACACCGGGGCCGTGCCGGTGGTCAGCGTCACGGCATTCGAGGTCGCGTTGGGGCTGATGAGGTTGCTCACCACGACCTGGAACTGATCGCCGTTCATGGCGTCGGTGACGCCGGTGACCGTGAGGGTGGCGCTGTTCACCCCGCTGTAGGTGCTGTCCGCGGTCAACGCGGAGAAGCCGGTCGTGCCGGCAGGTTGCCGCATCCAGGTGAAGATCGTGGGCGTCGGCGCACCGGAAGCCGCCACCGTGAAGGTGGCCGTGCCACCGGCCACCGCGACCGCCGCCACCGGCTGGGTCGTGATGGTGGGAGCCGAGACGTTGCCACTGCGACGAATGGTGTGGTTGCGAGTGTCGGCAATGAAGAGGTTGCCGGCGGAATCCACCGCGATGCCAAAGGGCTGGCTGAAGCGGGCGGCGCTGCCCACGCCGTCGGAGGTACCGGCGCTGCCAGCCAGGCCGGCCAGCGTCGTCACCACGCCACCAGGCGTGACCTTGCGGATGGTGTTGGAATAGGTGTCGGCGACATACACGTTGCCGGAGGAATCCACCGCGATGCCGGACGGCTGGTTGAACAGGCCGCTCGTCCCCAGGCCATCCGTGCTGCCCGCGATGCCCGGATTGCCGGCCATCGCGGTCACATTGGCCGCCAGGTCGATCTTACGAATCGCGTGGTTGAAGGAATCAGCCACGTAGAGGTTGCCACCGGAATCCTGGGCGAGGGCAAACGGATAGGCAAACCGGGCGGAGGTGCCGTTGGCGTTGGCCGTGCCCCGCGCGCCCGCCGTGCCCGCAAACGTCGTGACGACGCCGCCGCTGGTCACCTTGCGAATCGTGTGGTTGAACGTGTCCGCCACCGTCGCCGTGCCCGCCGCGTCGACCACGATGCCATACGGATAGAGGAAGCGCGCGGCGTTGCCCGTGCCGTCCGCACTGCCGGTGCTGCCGGCCAGGCCCGCGATCGTCGTGACGACGCCGTCGGGCGTCACCATGCGGATCGTGTGGTTGTAGGTGTCGGCCACATAGACCGTGCCGAGGGAGGTGACGGCGACGCCGGCAGGGGCGTTGAACCGCGCGGCGCCGCCCGTGCCGTCCGCGCTGCCATTGACGCCCGCGAGGCCCGCCAGGGTCGTGACGGCGCCGGAGGTCGAGATCTTGCGGATGACGTGGTTGGAGGAATCCGCGATGTAGAGATTACCCGCGGCATCCAGGGCGATGTTGGAGGGCCCGTTGAAGCGCGCGACGGCCACCGCGCCGTCCAGCGATCCGGGCACTTGGGCAAGGCCGGCATAGGTGGAGATGGTCGTACCCACCACCAGGGTCAGCGTGACCGTCGAACTCGGAATCGCGCCACTGGAATTGGTGGCAACGAGCCGGAAGACATCACCGCTCATGCCCGAGGTCGGGTTGGTGATGGTCAGCGTGGCCGTATTCGCCCCGCTGAACGTCGCGTCGTTGGTGATCGGGAGGAAGACCCCGCTGCCCACCGCCAACCGCTCCCACTGGAGGGTCGGCGTCGGATTGCCGGTGACCACTGCCGTAAACGTGGCGGTCTGGCCCAAGGCGACCGTCACGCTCGTGGGTTGCGTGGTGAAGGTCGGCACCAAGGCGGTCGCGCTGACCGTGATCGTGAGATTCTGGGTCGCCGCCGGGTTCACTCCGTTGCTGGCCGCCACCTGCACGAGGTAGGGCGAGGTGGCACTGGTGCCGGCGGCCGGGATTCCCGAAATGACACCGGTAGCCGGGTTGAGGGAGAGCCCGCTGGGCAGCGAGCCACTCGTCAGGCTGTAGGTCATCGTCGACGGGGAGCCAATCGCGAGGACCTGGAACGACCCGCTTGTGCCTTCCACGAAACTCGCGGAAGAGAGGCTCGTGATGGTCGGGGGCTGGGTCACCGTCAGGGTCGCAGCGGTTGAGGTGGCGGGCGTGCCTACTCCAGTGCTGGCCACGACCCGATACTGGTTGCCACTCATCCCCTGGTTCGGAGCCACGATGGTCAGAGTCGCCGTGTTGGTGCCGAGATAAACCGAGCTGTCGACCAAGGTGATAAACCCAACGGTACCCGCCGCCTGGTACTGCCACTGGTAGGTCAGCGTGCCACCACCGTTCGCCGCCGCGACAGCGAAGAACTGGGCGTTCTGGCCAGGTCCGACAATCTGAGCGACGGGCTGAGTGGTGATGCTGGGACCCGACACCACCGTGAGGGTGAAAGACTGGTCCGTCGTGCCGCCGGTATTGGTCGCGCGAATCACAAACGTGAACGGCGACCCGAGGGTGTCGGTCGGCGTACCTGAAATCACCCCGGTGGTGGAGTTGAACGACGCCCAGGACGGGAAGGATCCCGAGACCACGCTGAACGTGGGTGACGGGGAACCGGAAGCGGCCACCGTAAACGTACCCGCGGTGGAGATGGTGAACGAAGTCGACGCCGCACTCGTGAAGACCGGCGGCTGCGTCACCGTCAACGTGGCGGCCGCGGAAGTCGCGGCGGCGCCGGCGCCGTTGCTGGCCACGGCCCGGAACTGGTCACCGTTCATGGCGGCGGTTGCCCCGACAATCGTCAGTGTCGAGGAGGTCACACCGACATACGTCCCGCTGGCCACGAGGTCAGTGAAACCCACCGTGCTCGCCGCCTGCCGTTGCCATTGGATGGTCGGGGTCGGGTTGCCGCCGCCGGTTACGGTGAAGGCAGTCGTGCCGTTCAGCGCCACGCTCTGGTTGGAGGGATTGGAGACGGACGGCGCCACGGCGGCCGTCGCCCGACGGATGGTGTGGTTCTGCGCGTCGGCGACGTAGACGGCTCCGGCTCCGTCAACCGCCACGCCATAGGGATTCTGGAAGCGGGCCACCGTTCCGATGCCGTCGGTGTTCCCCAGGAACCCGGCACTTCCTGCGACCGTCGTCACTGCCCCCGAGACCGCCACGATCCGGCGGACCGTGTTGTTAATGGTGTCTGCGACGTAAATATTGGCCCCGGCAGCATCGACCGCGATGCCACCCGGCAGGTTGAAACGCGCTGCCGCACCCGTGTCGTCGGTTGAACCGGAGGAGTCGGCGGTGCCAGCGATGGTCGTCACCGCCGCGGTCCCGATCACGATCTTCCGGATCGTGTGGTTGTAGGTATCGGCGACGTAGAGGTTGAGGGCGTCCGCCGCGATGCCACCTGGCCGGTCAAAGCTCGCCGCTGCACCGGTTCCGTCAGTCTGACCCGCCGTGCCCGTGCCGCTCACTCCCGCGAAGGTGGTGGTGGCGCCGGTCGCGATCACGACCTGGCGGATGGAGTTGTTTCCCTGATCGGCGACGTACAGGTTGGCTCCCACGGCCACCAACCCGATGGGCGCGTTGAAACGCGCCGCGGCGCCCGTGGCATCGGTGGTGCCGGAGGTCTGCGCCGTGCCGGCGACGGTCGTGACCGCCCCCGTGCTGAGATCAATCTTCCGGATCGTGTGATTCAGCGTATCGGCCACGAAGAGGTTGGTACCGCTGATCGCCAGACCTTGGGGAGCCCGGAAACTGGCGGCCGTGCCAGTGGCATCCGTGCCTCCCGCTACTCCGGCCGTGCCGGCCAGGGTCGTCACCACGCCGGTATTGATCACAATCTTGCGAATGGTGTGGTTGTTGGCATCCGCCACATAAAGATTACCCGAGGCGTCGGCGACGACGCCCTTGGGAATGTTGAAACGGGCGGCGCTGCCCGTGCCATCCGTGGTACCCGTACTCAGCGGGGTTCCGGCCAATGTCGTGACCGCAATGTTCTGCGCCATCGCCGCACTCACGCCAAACATCAGCGAACCGACTGCCGCAATCAGCCGCGTCCATCGCGACCGCCGTTGACTGGGATTCCGTAGCCCTGCGAGGGATTTCATTGTTTCCATGGTTGAAAATCGAGGTTGGAGGATAACGGGAAGGGGAGCGCGAGGCTATCGCTAATCGCGATAGCCCGCCCATTTACCGCGGCTTCAGGGGCGATCGCAAGACGCTAGTTCGCCGGGAAAGTTCCGCGGCAACCTTGCCGCCGCGCGCCGTGGCGCAAGAAATTCCGCGAAGCCGCTCGAAAACAATCATCATAATCCGCTCTGCCAGTCCCGTGCCATCCGCACCAGGACCGGGCCGGAGCCCCGAATCCCCTCGACCATCGAACGCAGCGCCGTGCCCACGCAGGATTTTGCCTCGGGAAAAAATCCCCAACCAGGTACGAATGGGTGTGGATGGATCCCCAGAGTGTCGCGCCGCGTCTGCGCGGCGCCCTCAGGCGGGATACTCCCAGCCCTTGCGGTAGGCGCGCCGCAGGAGTTGATTGGCCGCTGCATCCCCGGGAATCACCTCCTTCACCCCATCCCATTCGATGCTGCGGCCCAACCGGTAGCTGATCATGCCCAGCAGGGAGCAATTGGTGGATCGGTGCCCCTCCTCGATGTCGCTCACCGGACGGCGCCCGGTCTTGATCGCATCGAGGAAGTCCGCCCAAAGCTCGCGGATGTTCTGACCATCCGGGTCGTTCAGCCTCGCCGGTTCGTGCCGCGCAGCACCGCCGTCCGCCGGATAAAAGGTCCAGCCCCCGCGATATCCTAGGTGGAGAGTACCTTTGGTCCCGTAAAAGTTGGCCGCCGCCACATCCCCCCTTTCGGCACCGTTCCCGCCAAACAGCCGGGATTCCCACGTCATCGTCAAGGACTCGAACCCGTAATGCACGACCTGGTGATCCGGGGCGTCGCTCGTCTGTTCCGTCGGCGTGAGGACCGGCTTGCCCCTCACCGGGCGGCCGCCGGTGGAGTGAATGCGCCGCGGCCACTTTTCACCCGTAATCCAGAGCACCAGATCAAACCAGTGGATGCCGGCGTCGCCGAGGTAGCCGTTGGCGTAGTCCAGGTACTGACGGTGGCCGCGGGGATGGATGCCGCGCGTGCCGGCGCCGGCATCCGGTTGCGACGGGTCGCCTCCGTTGAACTGCCGCAGCGGAGCGGGTCCACACCAGAGGTCCCAATCCAGTTCCGGCGGGACCGCCACCGTTGGCAGCGGCTGCTCCGGGCCGGTGCCGCCCGCGTTGAGATGACAGCGCACCATGCCCACCGTGCCCACGCCGCCGCCCCGGATGAAGTCCCGGGCCTGGATCATGTGCGGGGAG
The DNA here is from genome assembly GCA_016222805.1 of Verrucomicrobiota bacterium. Classification (GTDB taxonomy): domain Bacteria; phylum Verrucomicrobiota; class Verrucomicrobiia; order Opitutales; family Opitutaceae; genus ER46. The sequence goes on from JACRQG010000008.1 coordinate 354,780, forward strand.
GTGCGCCGGTGGGTGCCCACCTGAACCACCCGTCCATGGGAGCGCGCCGCCCTCACCATTGCCTGGCTCTCGCCGATGGTATGGGCCGTGGGCTTGTCCACGTACACATGGGCTCCCGCCCGCACCGCCGCGATCGTGCAGAGCGCGTGCCAGTGGTCGGGGGTCGTGACGATCACGATCTCCGGCTTCTCCCGGTCGAGCATCTCGCGAAAATCGCGGTACTTTCGGGGCCGATCCCCATTGAGCCGGGTGACCTTTTCGACGGTCGGATTGACCGCGCGTTGGTCGACGTCGCAGATGCCCACGATCTCGCACTGCCGGCTGGCGATGGCCTCGCCCAGGACGTTGCCACCCCACCAGCCCGCACCGATCAAGGCGGTTCGCAACCGCCGGCCGGACTGGTCTGCAGCGCGCGCGCGCCCGGAGATGGCCCCGGCCGCGAGCGCGCCATGGAGAAAGGAACGACGATTCATGGGGAGAACCCCGACCCTGGCGGGATCCCGGTCGCGACTCAATCCACGGTTTGGGCATGCGGCGGACGTGACGCCGCCACTCCGGTCAGACCCGTCCGACTCCGGTCAGCGTCGCGCTTTTCCGGCGCTGAAGTAGCTCTTGATCCCGACGGACCCGCTCGATCGGGGCCCCGTTTCCAACGTCGCCGGACGGTTGGGATCCACCCCGGTCAGAAGCGCGGGACCTTCGTCGGCGGGCAACGTCGCGTCCTCCGCCTGCACCGGCGGTTCAGCTGGACGCTCCACCACCGATACTGCGACCGCGTCGGCCTGGCGTTGCACCGCCTTGGCGACCGCCACCAGGTAGTCATTGCCGAGCTTCACCCGCCGGCGAACCTCGGCGAACGTCTTCGCCTCGCCAAAGATCAAGTGGGGCGCACTGGCGTAGTGATCCAAGCAATCGCCCTCGAGCACGCGACTCGGCACCCGGAGACTGAGCGGTGGAGCTTCCAGCCGCCAGTTCCAGCCAAACCGCCGCGCGGTAAATGGCACGCGCACGACCACCGTCTCTCCTGCCTGATGCATCCGTTGGAGCAACAGGGGCATTTCCGGATGCTCCGGACCCTGGCCCGGCTGGAAGAGGTTAAAGCGGACTTCCTGCTCCCGCGCGGCGACCAGCGACTCCTGCACCCGACGGTAGGCCAGCGTGCCATTCGAGACGGCCGGCACGAAGAGCGGTTTCTCCAGTCGCAGCGTCACGGCCGCCACGTAGCGCATCGTCCCTGCATCCACGCGGTCCGCCTGCACCACCGCGACCCCGACTGCCCGCAGCGGCTGCCGGGCGTTCGAGTACAGCGGCGCCACGGCTTCCGGCAGGCCCTGCACGTGCTCCTCGACCGCCGAACGGAAAGGCTGCTGGAACACCGTGTGGGTCAGGCTGAAGTGCACCGCGAACACCAGCGCGGCAGCCATCGCCATCAGCTTCGCATACCGCATCCGGCGAATCCGCTTCATCTCGCGCGCCACGGCTTCCTTCTGCATGGCGGAAATGAACGGCGCCGCCGTCACCCCCGGGACATACGCCTGCGCCGTCACCGCCGCCACCGCCGCCTGCAGGTCCGACGATGCCGCCGGGGCCGGAGCCGGGCGCGACTTGCGCGCGGCCGGCTTGGACAGAGCTGGGGCCGGCAAGTCCACCATCGTTGGACGGTTGGCTCCACGATCGGCGTAATATTTCGCCCAGGGGTGCTGCGACTGTGGGTTCGGGTCTGTCAAAACGATGTCAATGTGCGCGACCGCCCTGGTCGGGCGCAATCGCTTCCTCATGCGGGTGCCGCGTACGTAGCCGGGTGGAAGCACGCCAGCCGCCTCTACGCATCAACCCCACCCCCGGGGCCGCCGTTCCCGACCGCCGGGGGGATCGGTCAGGGCGCCGCCCAAGGGACCGGGGTCTCTTCCAGCGCGATCAATTCGTGGAGGAGACCTAGCGCCGGCTGCGCCTCCATCGCCACGAGAAACTCCCAGGCCGCCAGCACCCGGCGGTAGTAGAGCACCCGCTCCGCCGCCGTCTGACGGCTCATCCGCCGGTCCGGCTCAGCCTCGAGGGTCGGCCCCGGGCCGATCGTCCGCGCGGCGACCATGACCGCATCGTCGGCCGAGCGCAGGCCCCAGTCGACGATCTGCCCGCGCCGCTCGACGCCCCAGCGCGTGACCGCCTCGGCCCGCGCCGGGGCCAGCGTCGCCGGAGTGGCATACCCGGACTTCCAATACATCTCATTCAACAGGCCGTCGCCGCGGCCCAGCAGCAGGTTGCGTCCTTCGTCCTCGAGCTTCAGCAGATGCCGCTCAAACTCCCGGACCGCGGCCGGAAGTTCGACCTGCCCGGCCTCCACCGCCCGCTTCCACGCGGGCCGAAGCACCTCCGACCAGGCCCGCCGCGCCTCCCCGACGGCACCCCGGCGCCCACCCGGTCGGCTCTCGCCGCGCGGCGGCCGGCGGGCCGCCTCCAGTTCCCGCCGCGTGCCCGTGGTCAACACCGTGCGCGCGGAAGGCACCTGCTCCCCGAGCACGGTGAGAAACCCCGCGAACTGCGCCTGCCGCGCCCGAAGGGCCGGTTCCGTGACGGCAAGGCGGCCGCTGTCGACAGCCTGCTGGTAGGCGGCGACCGCGCGACGGGTGCTTTCGGTCAGGGTCAGGGTTCGGACGAGGCGATTCTCGATCAACCGGGCCCAGGATTCCAGGTAGTGCTCCGACGTGCTCCGCGGCTTGTCGATGGTCTGGTCGATGCGGACAGCAGCCGCGTGGGCCTCCGCCAGGGTTGCTGCCGGCAATCCCAGACGCGCTCCGGTCATGAGGTCCCGTCCGAGCAGCGCCTCCGGCAGGAATCGCTCGTAGCCTACCCAGTGATCCGGATCGGGGTCAGGGTCGCAGCCCGCCGCCATCGAAGCCTCGTCGGTCGCGGTGAACCCCGCCGCCCGCAACCGGAGGCCGGGACCACGGCCCGCGGCCCACTCCGGTACCTCGGTGAACCACGCCGCCGGCGCCACCGGCTCGCGCGGCACCGCCAGTTCGTGAAAGCCGCCCGAATGGCACTGGGTCATGCAGAAGACCACGCGCCCCCGGCCAATTCCCTCCGCCAGGGTCCGCCGGAGCTCCGCGACCCCCAGCACGCCGTTTCGATCCGTGGTCCAGCCGCCGCGCCGGCCGCGTTCGAGCTGCCACATCGTGATGGCGCTTTCCCGTTGTTCGCCCCGCCCGATCAACTCTCCGTGATCGCCGACGAAGAGGTAGAGTGTGCCGCCCTCGCGCACCGTGGGCAGGATCTCCTCCCGCAGCGCGCGCAGGAACTCCGCCTTGGTCGCCGGCCGGTTACGCGGCAGCGGCCCTGGCACCCATGCGGGCAGAACCGCGGCCTCCCGCGTGAGATCACGCCGGACATCGGCCAGCTCGGGTGCGTTCTCCGGGCGGTTGCCGATCCCGAAGAACACCCACGTCTGCTCCGGCGGCGCCCGGCGCTGGAGCGCCCCGGCCAGCGCCTGCGCCTGCAGGTACTGCGAGTAGTTGTTCGAAAGCGGCGTGCCGCCGCCCGAGAACACCACGTAGGCATCCCGCGCCGCGGCCGGCCGCGCAGCGAAGCGGGGCTCCGGCGGACCACCCGGACCAGCGCAACCCGCCAGCACCGCGGCCAGCAGGATACCCGCAAACCGAAGGGCGCTTGGCGGAGTGGGCATGGAGCGACGAGCCACGAGGAATGGCGCTTCTCCGCAGGATTCCAAGCGCACACTCGCACGCCACCACGGACTAAGGTTCACGCGCCCCAGTTCACCGTTGCGACCGCGCGCGGGAGGGACGGCACACGGGCCCCCGCCCCTTCCGCCGCCGACAGCGGAACTCGGCCGTTCCGGTGGGGCACTGAAGCGGGTCCGGCCTCACCGCGGCCGGCTGCCACCGCCAACCCCGAGACACCTCCGGACCGGCCAGCAGCGCGACGACGGGATGGACATCCGGTCGGTGCGAACTAGTCTGCCTTGGCCTCCGCCGGCGGGTCCGGCCGGAGACTGTTCGCCCCGATCCTCCTTCCGCCATGAAACTTGCCCGCCGCCAGTTCCTTCGCACCTCCGCCCTGAGCCTGGGTGGGGTTTGGCTCGCCACCCGCCCCACGACCGCCGCTCCCGCCGCCCCGGCGGGGAAACCCTGCGATCCCTATGCGACCGTTGAGCTCGGCCGGAGCAAGCTGAAGGTGTCGCGCTTCTGCCTCGGCACCGGGATGCGCGGCGGCAAGCGCGAGTCGAACCACACGCGGATGGGGAAGGAGAAATTCGAGGCCCTGATCCGCGGGGCGCATGAGCGCGGAGTCCGGATGTTCGATCTCGCCGACCTGTACGGCACCCATCCCTACGTGATGCCGGCCCTTCATGGTCTGCCGCGGGATCACTTCCAGATTTGCACGAAGATCTGGTTCCGGCCAGGCGGCATCCCGGAGGCGGAGCGACCCGACGCCGACGTCGTCGTGAACCGCTTCCTGAAGGAACTGAAGACCGATTACATCGATCTCCTGCTGTTGCACTGCGTGGTCTCGCCGAAATGGCCCGAGGAACTCGCCCGCCAGATGGAGATCATCGCGAAGCTGAAACAAAAAGGCGTGGTGCGGGCGCACGGAGTGTCCTGCCATTCGCTGGCGGCCCTCGAGCGCTGCGCCACCGAGCCCTGGGTCGACTCGGTGCACACCCGCATCAATCCCTACGGCATGAGCATGGACGGACCGCCCGAGAAAGTGGTGCCGGTCCTCCAGCAGATCCACGCCGCCGGGAAGGGAGTGGTCGGGATGAAAATCGTCGGCGAGGGCAAGCTGCGAAACGAGCCCGAGAAACGCAGCGAGTCGGTGCGCTTCTCCCTCGGGCTGGGCTGCGTCGACGTCTTCAACGTGGGCTGCGAGTCCACCGCGGAAATCGACGATCTCACCTCCCGCATGCGCGAGGTAAAGCTGCCGGCGTGAGCGCCCTTCCCGCCGGCTCCGGTCCGTCGCTGCCACGGGATCTCTTCCTGCTCGACCCCGCCGTCGCCTTTCTGAACCACGGCTCGTTTGGCGCCACGCCACGGGTCGTGTTCGAGGATGGGGTCGCGTGGCAGCGCGAACTGGAGCGCCAGCCGGTCGAGTTCCTCGCCCGCCGGCTGGGACCGTTGCTGGCCGAGGCCCGGGGCGCGCTCGCCGCGCACGTCCAGGCCGCGCCCGACGATCTCGCCTTTGTGCCGAATGCGACCACGGCGCTGAACCTCGTGGCCCACAGCCTGCGCCTCCAGCCGGGCGACGAGATCCTCACCACCGACCACGAATACGGGGCCATGGACCGGATGTGGCGCATGATCTGCGCCCGCACCGGAGCCGTGTACCGGCCGGTTCCGGTCGATCTACCGGTGACGACCGCCGAGACTGTGGTCGAAACCGTGTGGCAGGCGGTCTCGCCCCGCACCCGCGTGCTCTTCCTCAGCCACCTCACGTCGCCGACCGCGCTGGTGCTTCCGGTGCAGAGACTCTGCCAGCGGGCGCGCGCCGCCGGCCTGCTCAGCATCGTCGACGGCGCCCACGCCCTCGGCCAGGTGCCGCTGAACCTCACGGACCTCGGCGCCGATTTCTATACGGCCAACGCGCACAAATGGCTGGGCGCGCCGAAAGGAGCGGCCTTCCTGCACGCCCGATCCGAAGTGCAGGCCCTTCTCGAGCCGCTCGTGATCAGCTGGGGCGAGGCGAGTCCTTGTCGCACCGGCCGCCGGTTCCTCGACGAGGTGCAGTGGCCGGGCACGCACAACCCCGCCGCCTACCTCGCGGTGCCCGCCGCCCTCCGGTTCTGGGCGGAGAACCATGGCGACGCCGTGCTCGCGCGCTGCCGCGCCCTCGCCCGCCACACCCGCGCGGCACTCAACGCCCGCACGCAGCTCGCACCCCTTTGTCCCGAGTCGGAGGAGTGGTTCGCCCAGATGGCGGCCGTGTTCCTGCCACCCTGCGACGGCCCGCGCCTGCAGGCCGACATGTACGCGCACCATCGGGTCGAGGTTCCCGTCATCCGCTGGCGCGATCGCGTGCTGCTCCGTTTCTCAATCGCTCCCTACAACTCCGAGGACGACGTGACCCGCCTCCTTTCGGCCCTGTCCGACGGCTTGCGCCGTCAGGGGATCACCCTTCCACGATGACGACTCGCCTCCGTCCCCGTCCGTCCGCGGCGAAGTCCCCGGCGGTGATTCTCGTCGCCATCGCCGGCGGCAGCGGCTCCGGCAAGACCTGGCTCGCCACCTCGCTGCACCGCCGGCTGCGGCCGCACGCCGGTCTGATCTCCCTCGACGACTTCTACCGCGATCTCTCGCACCTCCCGCTCGCACGCCGGGCCCGCACGAATTTCGACTCCCCGGCCGCGATCGACTGGCGCCTGTTTGCCACCCTCCTCCGGGCGCTCGCCGCCGGCGAGACCCCAATCCTCCCGCGCTACGACTTTGCCCGGCACAACCGCGCGGCCCGGGTGCGCCGGTGGCGGCGAAAACGGATCGTCCTGGTCGAGGGACTCTGGCCCTGGGCGCAGCCGCACCTGCGGCGGCTCTTCGCGCTGCGCATCTATCGCGAGGCCGATCCCGACCTGCGCTACGAGCGGCGCCTGCGGCGCGATGTGCGGCATCGCGGCCGGACCCCGGAAAGCGTCGACCACCAGTGGCGCCTCCAGGTCGAGCCGATGTTCACCCGCCACGTCGCACCGCAGCGCCGCACGGCGGACGTCGTCCTGGGCGCGCGCGTGACCCCGGCCGAACTCGCCGCCCTGGCGCGGCGGATTCGGCGGCTGGCGGCGTAGGCCGGCTTGGCCAGTGCGGTTCGGTCGCGGCGCGGCTATTTGGCCCCCGGCAGGATGGTCACGCGGCTGACCTTCTCGCGGCCCAGGTACTGCCGGGCAAGGGCGCCCAGTTCCTCCGCCGTGATGGCCTCCATGTCCGCGGTGCGGGTCCGCGCCCAGTCGAGCACCTCGGGTTTCTCCTGGGCGCGGGCGAGGACGCTGCCGAGCCAGTAGCCGTTGGTGCGGAGTGATTCCTTCACCGCCGTGCGCGCGGGCAGGCGCGCCCGTTCTAGTTCCTCGGCGGTCACCCCGTTCTTCGCGAGGTCATCGGCGATGCCCACCACCGCTTCGCGCACCTTTTCGGCCATGGCGGGATCCACGTCGATGCTGGTCGTGAGGTAGCCGTAGCCGGTGTACGTGTCGCTCGCGAAGCTCGACGCCCGCGGGCTGTAGGTGCCGCCCATCTCCTCGCGGATCTTCACCCGCAGGCGATCGCTGAACACGCTGGCCAGCATCGTCAGGCGGCGCGCGCGCCGCACGTCCTGGGCATCGGCCGTCGGCCAGTACAGGGCCACCAGTCCCTTCGGGATCTCGGAGGAAATCACGAAATCGCGCGTGAACGGCTGCGCGGGGAAGGCCACGCGCCGCAGTTCCGTCCACGCCGGGCGTGGCTCCCGCGACGGCAGCGCCGCGAGGGTCCGGGCCACGGCATCGATCGCGGCATCCGGATCCAAATCGCCGGTCATTGCGATTTCGATCGCGCCGCGCGCGAACTGCGGCGCCAGCCAGGCCCGCACTTCGTCGAGGTTGCGCGCCAGCAGCGTCTCTTTCGCCGGCACCCCGAAGCGGGGATCGCCGCCTGCGATCAGGTTGGCGATCTCCATCGAGAGGGGGCCGTTGGGCGTGTGCGCAAATCCGGTGTACATCTGCTCGATGCCCGTGCGTGTGAGACGCAACGCCTCGGGCCGATAGCCCGGATCGGTCAGGTAGGCGGCCACCAGCTGCAGGGTGAGCAGCAGATCCTCGCGAGTCGTGCCGCCGCCTCCCCCGCCGCCCCGCCCCCCGCGGCCACCGCGTCCGCCCCCGCCGCCACCCGCGGAAAAGACGAAGGCATCGGTGTCGATGCCGAACGACACGCCGGCGTTGCGACCCGCCAGCAGGCGCCGCAGGTCGTCGGTGCTGTGCTTGCCCAAACCCCCGGCGCTGAACGTAGACCCGGCCAGCATCGCCAGGCCGCGCTGGCCCGGCGGGGCCGTCATCGACCCTCCGCCGACCCGCACCCCCAACTGGATGCGGCCGGCCTCGAAGTCGGTCTTCTTGAGGTTGAGCCGCACGCCATTGGCGAAAGTGACGAGGGTGACATCGAGGTCCGGCACGTGCACGCGTTTCGCCACCTGGCCCGTTGGTCCGAAGTCCGTGTAGGCCCAGCGCGCCTCGGCTTCGGCCGCGGGCGGCGTCACCGGCACCTTCTGCGCCGCCGCGTAGGCCGCCACGACCGCCCGCGCCGCCGCCTCCGAGCCGGCGCCGTCCGGCGGCCGGGCGTTGCCACTCACCATCACATAACGGCCGTTGCCCGTGAACGCCTCGCGGAGGGCCGCCACGCAGTCGGCCGTGGTGATCTTCTCCAGCGCCGGACGGTACAGCGCCAGTTCGTCGGCGGGGGTCGTGAAGACCCGCTCGTCCAGGACCCCCTGCGCCAGTTCCCCGGCCAGGGAACTCGAACGACGGGTGGCCGCACCCCGCACCGCGCGCTCCAGCGCGTTGAGCTGATTCGCCCTGGCCTCGCGCAACTCCGAGTCGAGGAATCCATGCTCGAGCGCCCGCCGCAGTTCCTGCTCTCCCACCGCGAGGGCCGCCGCCCATTGGTCGGGTTTGCAGGTCAGGTCGATCGAGCCCTCGCGGTAAAGCCGGTAGCCGTTCGAAATCGAGGCGCGCCCCGAGCTGAACGAAGCCTGTTCCTGCTTCGCCAGGACGGAAAACCGGCGCGAGAGCATCGTGGTGGCCAGGAAGCGCGGCAGCCGCTTGATCCGCGTGGAGGTGGTGTCCGGCTCCTGCTGATACGGAGTGATCGTCGAAATCGACACGCTGGTCGCCGTGCCCTCCGCCTCGTGGTGAAACCAGCCGCGCACGCCTTCGAAGCGCGTCACCCGGCCCAGCGCCGGATCCGCGGGCGCCGGTCCGCGCGCCGCCAGGGTGCCGAAGGTCTCGCGAATCAGCCGCTCCGCCAGCGCCGGATCCACGTCGCCGACGACGATGGCCGCCATCTTCTCCGGCCGGTACCAGCGATCCCAGAAGGACACGAAGCGCTCGCGCGGCGCGTGCTGAATCACCTCCGCCGTGCCGATGGGCATGCGCCGGGGCAGCAGGGTCTCGCCGAGCATGAAGCCGAACTGCGCCTCGAAGGTGCGGAAACTCACGCTGTCGCGCGCCCGTTTCTCGCTCAGGATGATGCCCCGCTCCTTGTCGATCTCCTCGGGGGTGAGGAGCAGGCCGCTGGCGTAGTCGCTGAAGACCTTTATCCCTTCCGCGAGCGTCTTCTCGGAGGTTTCCGGCAGTTCGAGGAGGTAGAGGGTCCGATCGAAGCCGGTGGAGGCGTTGGTGTCGCCGCCGAAGCTCATGCCCATCCGCTGGAAGAACTCCACCAGCGTGCCCGGCGCGAAGTGCTTGCTGCCATTGAAGGCCATGTGCTCGAGGAAATGCGCCACGCCGCGCTGGTCTTCCTCCTCGTGCAGGCTGCCGGCCAGGACCAGAAGGCGGAGCGACGCGCGCCCCTTGGGTTCGGCGTTGGGATAGACGACGTAGCGGAGGCCGTTGTCGAGACGGCCGAACCGCGCCACCGGATCCGGTTTCAGATCGCTGCCCTCATGGGCAAAACGCGGGGCGGCGGCGAGCGGGAGGACCAGCGCCAGGAACAGCGCCAGGCCGGGAGGCGTGCGGAAGAGGCTCATGGGGAGGAGACACCCATCGCGCCGCGCCACGCCCAACTCGATGAAAAAATGCGCCCGGGGGCCGCCCGTTGCCCGCGCCCGGGCGGATTCGGTTTGGCCCCGCCGAGGAATCCGGCAGACTCCCGGCGGCTCCCGCGCGCCACACCACCCCGATCATGACTTCCGCCCGAAGCCTCCTCCTGCTCCTTCCGATCAGCCTGGCCTTCCTGCACCCGCTTGGCGCCCGATCTCGCAACCTCGTCTTCATCCTCACCGACGACCACCGCTACGACGCCCTCGGGTTCCTCGGCCATCCCTTCGTCGAAACGCCCCACCTCGACCGCCTGGCGCGCGAGGGCGTGCATTGCGCCAACGCCTTTGTCACCACGGCCCTGTGCTCGCCCAGCCGGGCATCCATCCTCACCGGCCAGTACATGCACCGCCACGGGGTGATCGACAACGCGACGACCGTTCGCCCCGACCAGGTCCTGTTTCCCCAACGGCTGCAGGAAGCCGGCTACCGGACGGGGTTTTTCGGCAAGTGGCACATGGGCAATAGCGCCGAGCCGCAGCGCGGGTTCCACCGCTGGGTGAGTTTTCGCGGCCAGGGCGAGTACCGCGCGGACGCCGGCACGAAAGGCGGACGCCATCAGCTCAACGTCGACGGACGGTGGGTGGCCCGCCAAGGCTACATCACCGACGAACTTACTGACCTTGCCGTGGACTGGATGCGCAGGGTGCCCCTCGATCAGCCCTTCTTCCTCTACCTTTCGCACAAGGCCGTGCATGGGATCTGCGATCCCGCCGAGCGCCACCGCGGACGTTACGAGGGGCGGCCGTTGCCGCAGCCGGCGTCCCGCCGACGCCATGAGCACGCCCCGTTGTGGGTGCAGAACCAGCGCAACTCCTGGCACGGCATCGACTATCCCTACCACAAGGCCGACCCCCGGGCCTGGGAGTCGGAATACCGCCGCTACCTCGAGTGCCTCCTCTCGGTCGATGACAGCCTCGGGCGCGTGGTCGACGAACTCCGGAACCGGGGACAACTCGACGACACCCTCATCGTCTACACCGGCGACAACGGCTTCGGTTTCGGGGAGCACGGCCTGATCGACAAGCGCGTCGCCTACGAATGGTCGATGCGGGTGCCGCTGATCGTCCGCTGTCCAACTGCCTTCGCCGGCGGTCGTACGCTCACCCAAATGGTGGCCAACATCGACTTCGCGCCGACACTGCTCGAGGCGGCCGGATTGGCCGTGCCGGCCGGATACGATGGTCGCAGCTTCTGGCCGCTGTTGCGGGGCGAGAACCCGCCGTGGCGATCCGAACTGCTCTACGAGTATTACTGGGAGCGCGGATTTCCCCAGACCCCCACGCTCCACGCCCTCCGCGATGAACGCTACAAATACATCCGCTCCCAGGGGGTGTGGGATCTCGACGAACTCTACGATCTGAAGGAGGATCCGGAGGAGACCCGCAATCTGATCTTCGATCCCGCCCAGGCGGCGAGGATCGCCGCGATGGACCAGCGCCTCGGCACCCTTCTGCAGGCCGGCGGCGGCCTGGTGCTTCCCCTGCAGCGCGCCCGAACTCGCGCCCAAAACCTGCGCAACCCCGCGGGCGCGCCCCCCGCCTCGTTCCCGCCGGAGTGGTTGCGGCCTCCGGGCCAACCGCCCCGCTGAACCAGCGGCGGATGCCGCTACAACACGGCCTCGATCAACGGCACTGGAATCCCCGGCGAGTCCCCAACCACGATGGCAGCCGCCAGCCGCTGCGTGGCCTCCGCGAGCGCCCCCCGATCATTGGCATGAATCACGGCGAGCGGCGCCCCGGCGGCCACCGGCTCGCCCACTTTGAGAAGATGACTGACGCCCACCGCCGGATCGATGGCATCCTCGGCGCGAGCCCGCCCGGCCCCGAGCCGCAACGCCGCCAGGGCCACCCCCATGGCATCCACTTCCCGGACAAAGCCGGACCGCGGGGACGGAAGCGGCTCCTGAAACTTCGCCTGCGGCAGCCGGGACGGGTCGTCCACCACGCGGGCGTCGCCGCCCTGGGCTGCGATGATCTCGCGTAGTTTTTCCCGCGCCGCCCCGCTGGCGATCGCCTGATGGAGCTTCTCCCGGGCCGCCTTCTCATCCGCCGCCACCCCGCCCAGGATCAGCATGTGCGCCGCCAGGGTGCCGGTGACCTCCATCAAGTCGGCTGGCCCGCGACCGTGCAGGCACGCGATCGACTCCGCCACCTCGAGGGCGTTGCCCACGGTGCGGCCGAGCGGCTCGTCCATGGCGGTGAGCACGGCCCGGACCTGTTTGCCGCCGGCCCGCCCGACCACGACCAGCGCTTCGGCGAGCCGGCGCGCCTCGGCTTTGGTCTTCATGAACGCCCCGCGCCCGAACTTCACGTCGAGCACCAGCGCATCGATCCCCTCCGCGAGCTTCTTGGACAGGATGGACCCGCAGATGAGCGGGATGCACTCCACCGTAGCGGTCACGTCGCGGAGTGCGTAGAGTTTCTTGTCTGCCGGCGCGAGATCGCGGGTCTGCCCGATCAGCGCGCAGCCCACCCGCGCCACCTGCTCCCGGTAAGCCTCGAGCGCCAGATCGGTGCGAAAGCCCGGGATCGCCTCGAGCTTGTCCAGCGTGCCACCCGAATGCCCGAGACCCCGGCCGCTGATCATCGGCACGGGCACGCCGCAGGCCACCACCATCGGGGCGAGGGGAATGGAGACCTTGTCGCCCACCCCGCCGGTGGAGTGTTTGTCGACCTTTCGGCCCGGTACGTGGGAAAGATCGGCCACCACCCCCGATCGCATCATCGCCTCCGTGTAATGTGCCGTCTCCTCGGCGCTCATGCCACGCAGGAAGATCGCCATCAGCAGCGCGCTGAGCTGGTAATCCGCCCACGAACCGTCGGTCGCCCCGCGCACAAACGCCTGGATCTCCTCGCGGGTCAGCGCGTGCCCGTCGCGTTTGCGGGCGATGATGTGTTGGGGGAACATGGCCGCGAGCGCAGCAGCCGGCGCCGCCCGAGGCAACCCGAGTTTGCCGGCGGCCGGACGGCCTCGGTTCCCGGAGGTCGGGCCAACACTGCGCCGGCCTCGCCCCCGGACCGCCCTACGGCTTGGGCGCGCCGCCCGTCATCGGCACGAACCGCACCGGCAGCACCGCCTGCTGCTCCATCGTGCCATCGGCCCGCTTGACCAGCAGCAGGAGTTCCTGGGCGCCCTGCACCGGCCCGACCGGGATGCACATCCGCCCTCCGGGTTTCAGCTGCTGGGTCAGGGCTGGCGGTACCCGCTCCGGGGCACAGGTCACGATGATGGCGTCAAAGGGAGCCCGTTCGGGCCAGCCGCGGTAACCGTCGCCGACACGCACCTGCACGTTTCGATACCCCAGGCGGGCGAGCAGTTGCTCCGCCGTCTCCCCGAGCGGACGCACGATTTCAATCGTGCAGACCTCCCGCACGATCTCCGCCAGGATCGCCGCCTGATAGCCGGAGCCGGTGCCGACTTCGAGCACCCGCGCTTCGCGGTCGAGTTTCAGGATCTCGGTCATGTAGGCGACCAGCGAGGGCTGCGAGATGGTCTGGCCGTGGCCGATCGGGAGCGGGTGGTCGGCATACGCGTCACCCCACAACTCCCGCGGCACGAACAGATGCCGCGGCACCCGTCGCATCGCCGCCAGGACCAGGGGATCCCGGACTCCCGCGGGTTCGACAAAGCGCTCGACGAGCCGCGCCCGCTCGCGCCGGTGCTCCGCCGAGTCGACGGGCGGCGGCGACACCTGACCGGACGGGGTCATCGCCTCGCCACCGCCGTTGGCGCACGCCGCCAGGGCCAGCACCGGCGTCGGCCAGAGACCGGAAACCCGGCGGCAAAGGTGGCTCAGGTTCAGGAAAATCATGCGCGTGTTCCGGTCCGCACCCACGCAGGAGGGACCACCGGGTTCCTAGAAGGAACAAGGGCGACCGTCAACGCCGGTGGCGGCCGCGCCAGGCCGTTGGTGGGGATCAAGCTGAAAAACCACCCCACTTCAGGGGTCCTCCACCCCCCTTGATGATGGGAAAATCCCGACCCTGTCTCCGGCGCCACTCCGTCCACTTTGGGCGATGTCATGAAGTTCTCGCGGTTTTCATCGTCCCCCTTCGGGAGGCCGGCCTCCGCGCCGGTCAAGACCGCCGGACCTGCACCCCATACCCGGTCCAGAAACCGCGCGACCCACGGCGCCGCCAGCCAACCCCGCCCAAGGGCCCTATGAAAAGAAACCTCGCGCTCGTCGTCCTCCCTCCCCTGCTCCCGATGCTCGGCCTCGGTGCCCTGCTCGTCTCCGCCGTGACGCTCGCCGGCCAGCCGGCTGACTCCGTCACCTCCGTCACTCCGGAGGAGCGGACCCGCGGCTACCGTTCCGGCGTCCTGTTGGCTCGGCCCCGGGCCACCGCCTCGGACCGCCAGGTGGCCGATGGAGAAGCCGGACTGGGCCTGCGGGTTCGCCGCCTGCTTGGCCCCACCCGCGACACCCGGCTGCTCGAACTCAAGGCCGGCACCGACCTCGAGGACACCCTGGGACGACTCCGGGCCTCCGGCCGGTACGAGTTTGTCGAACCCGACTACGTGGTGCGTGCGCACGCGACGCCCAACGACCCGCGCTTCCTCGCCGGTGAGCAATGGGCCCTGCGCAACCTGGGCCAGGATAACGGCGTGGCGGGCGCCGACATCAAGGCCGAGGAGGCCTGGGAGATTCAGCCCGGCGCCGCGGAGGTGACCGTTGCAGTCATCGATTCCGGAATGCGCCGCAGCCACGAGGACCTCGCCCCCAACCTCTGGGTCAATCCGGGCGAAACCGGAGCCCTGGGTTCAAACGGACGCGATGATGACCGCAACGGTTACATCGACGACCTCAATGGCATCAACGCCACCGTCGCGACCAACCACCCCGCCAGTGGCAACAACTCCGACGCCGAAGGCCACGGCACCGCGGTGTCGAGCGTGATTGGCGCGGCAGGCAACAACAACCGCGGGATGGCCGGCGTGGCCTGGTCCGTGAAGCTGATGGGCCTGCGCTTCCTCGACGACGACGGCTTCGGTTTTGTCTCCGACGAGATCGAGTGCATCGACTATGCCATCGCGAAGGGCGCCACCATCATCAACGCCAGCTTTGGCAACACCTCGTTCTCGCAATCGCTCTTCGCCGCGCTCCAACGCGCGCGCAACGCGGGCATCATCGTCGTCTGCTCGGCCGGCAATGACAGCGAGAACAACGACCAAGCGCCCCACTACCCCTCCAGCTACCTGCTCGACAACATCGTCGCGGTCGCGAACTCGACGCGCCAGGACACCCTGTCCGACTTCAGCAACTACGGCACGGGCCTGGTGGATCTGGCCGCTCCCGGCACCTCCATTCTCGTGGCCGATGCGGTCGGGGATCGGAGTTACCGCATCGTGAGCGGCACCTCCTTTTCCGCGCCGATGGTCACCGGCGCCCTGGCGCTGGTGAAGCAGAAGTTTCCGAAAGAGCACTATCGCGAAACGATCAACCGGGTGCTGCGCGGCGTCGACACCCGCCCGGCCTTCACCGGCCGGACCGCCACCGGAGGGCGTCTGAACGTCGCCGCGGCGCTGCGCACCACCACGACGCGGCCCTTCAACGACGACTTTGCCCGCCGGGCGACCTTCGCCGGCGAGACCGGCACGGCCCGCGGTTCGGCGCGCTTTGCCACGCGTGAGACCGGAGAGTCAGCCCACGCCGGCAACACATCGGGAGGCACCCTCTGGTGGACGTGGACCGCCCCGCGCTCGGGGTCGGTCACCCTCGACACGTCCGCCGGGACGATCGACACCGTCGTCGCCGTCTACACGGGCAGCCAGGTGGCGGCGCTCACGGCGGTCGCCAGCAATGACGACGAATCCGGCAGCCTGACCACCAGCCGGGTCACCTTTCGCGCCACCGCTGGCACCTCCTATCAAATCGCCGTCGCTGCCAAATCGGAGGGTGACGGACTGATCGCCCTGCGCTTCTCCCTCCTCGCCAGCAACGATGACTTTGCCTCCGCCCAGACGGTAACGGGCCGCAGCTGGTCCGTCCGCGCCGACAACCGCGCCGCCACACGGGAAACCGGGGAGCCCCGGATCCGCAACAACACGGGCGGACAATCGGTCTGGTATCGCTGGGTCGCCCCTGCGAGCCGCCGCTACCATCTCGCCTCGTTCAGCTCCGACTTCAATACGATGATCGGCGTCTTCACGGGCTCTTCGCTCACCAGCCTGAGTGAGGTCAACGCCGCCACCACCGCCGGCGACAGCAACTTCACCATGTCGTCAGCCGGCCTGACCTTCACGGCCACCGCGGGCACCACCTATCATATCGTCCTCGACAGTGAGGTCTCCTCGACCGGGACCAGCACCACCGGCAACTTCAACCTGTCGCTGGCCGATTCGGAGTGGGAGTTCTTCGGCATGGGTCCTCCGTCCACCGTGGCCGTGGCATCCGACGGCACCCTCCACTTCGTCGACATTATTGGGTATCTCTACGCCCTCAATCCGGACGGCAGTCGCAAGTGGCGCTACACGCTGACCGGATACGGGACCTTCTCGGCGCCCGCGGTCGCGCCCGATGGCACCGTCTACGTGGGGGACAGCGCCGGCTATCTGCACGCCGTCGACGCCAACGGCACCCGCCGCTGGCGCACGTCGGTCTCCGGGATCGTCGACGCCTCCCCGGCGATTGCGGAGAACGGCACGGTCTATGTGCGGGCCGAGGACGGACGCGTGTACGCCCTCAACCCCAACTCCGGAGCGACCCTCTGGACCTACCGCGTGGGAACGACGAGCAACAGCACCTACTCCTCCCCGGTCATCGCCCCCGACGGCACCGTCTATTGCGCGGGGTCCGACTCGAAGCTCTACGCCATCTCCTCCACCGGGTCGCTGAAGTGGACGTTTGCCACCGATTTCATCTATGCGTCCCCCGCTCTGGATGCCGACGGCACCATCTACTTCGGAGTGGCGGCGCCGACGCGACGCTTCTATGCGCTCCGCCCCGACGGCACGCTCAAGTGGGAACTCGTGGTCGGAGACACGGTGAGTTCGTCCGCCGCCATCGGTCTCGACGGCACCCTCTACTTCGGCTGCGCCGATCGGAAGCTCTACGCCGTCAGTCCGGGAGGCGAAGTGCGCTGGACCTACGAGACCGGCGACGCCATCCGCAACTGCTCCCCGCTCGTCGCCTCGGACGGCACGATCCTCGTCGGCAGCAATGACGGAAAGCTCTCCGTCATCGATCCCGCCGGCACCCTTCGCCGCACCTACGCCACGGCCAACGAACTCCGCGCCTCCCCCACGCTGCACCGCGGCCGCCTCTACGTGCCCAGCTACGACTACCGGCTCTACGCCTTCGAGACCGGCCAGGTGCCGGCCAGCCCCCCCTGGCCGATGCTGCGGCAAAACGTCGCCCGCCTCGCCCGGCGCATCACCTCCGCCCTGGCCATCGAAGTGCAGCCCAAGCCGGTGACCGCGGAGGTCGGCGAGACGGTGACCTTCAGCGTCGGGGCGGTCGGAACTTCGCCCATCTCGTATCAGTGGATGCAGGACGGAAAGGACCTCGCCGGCGCGACCGGCGCCGTTCTCCGGGTCGACCCCGTGATCCACGCCAAGGGCGGCGCCTATTCCGTCCGGGTGACCGACGCCAAGGGCTCCGTCACGAGCACTCCGGCCAGCCTCACCGTCTCCACTCCGCTGATTCCGCCCGCGATATTCACCGCCCCGGTGGCCCAGTCGGGGCTCGCCGGCGAAACCCTGACCCTGTCCGTGGCAGTCACCGGCAGCACCCCGCTCACCTACCAGTGGCTTCGCGACGGCGCCCCCATCGCGGGAGCGACGACCAGCACCTATGTGCTCACCCGAGCGCGTCCGTCGGACAGCGGGCGATACAGCGTGCGGGTCGGCAATTTCGGCGGCGAAATCACCAGCTCGGCGGCGGTCGTGACCGTGGCTCCGATCAGCCGGATCTCGAATCTCTCCATTCGTTCCCAGGTGACCGACAGTCCGCTCACCGTCGGCCTCACCGTCGGGGGCAGCGAGGTCATCGGCACCAAACCGCTCCTCATCCGGGCGGTCGGCCCCACGCTCGCAGCATTTGGCGTCAACGGTGCCCTCGAGGATCCTCTTCTGGCCGTGTTGGCCGGGAGTTCGGTCGTGGCCCAGAACAACGACTGGGCCGGCAACGCTCAAATCAGCGCCCTGAGCGCCGCCGTCGGTGCCTTCGGTTTGGCCAACCCGACTTCCAAGGACTCCGCACTGGCCTTCTCCCCGAACTCCGGCGGCTACACGGTCCGGATCACCGGGGCGAATGACACGACGGGCGTGACCCTGGCCGAGGTCTACGATGCCACGGGCGCGGACGACTTCATCGTCACGACGCCGCGCCTGACCAACGTCTCCGCCCTGACCCGCGTCGGAACCGGGGGCGACGTCCTGATCGCCGGCTTCTCCATCACCGGGACCACGCCGAAGACCGTGCTCATCCGGGGCATCGGTCCCACCCTGGCGGCCTTCGGCGTCACCGATGTCCTGGCGGATCCGAAGCTCGAGTTGTTCGCCAGCGGCGCGGCCACCGCCACCGCCAGCAATGACAACTGGAGCTCCGCCACCAACGCCGCCGCCATCACCGCGGGGGCGGCCAAGGTCGGGGCCTTTGCCCTGGCGCCGGACAGCCGGGATGCCGTCCTCCTGCTCGCGATCAACCCGGGAAGCTACACGGTCCAGGTCAGCGGCATCGAGGGCGCCACCGGCACCGCCCTGATCGAGATCTACGAGGTGCCCTGAGCCGCCGCGGCGATCGACCCGCCCAGTCCAAGCCACCGCGGCGCCGCTGGGGCGCCCGCGGTGGCGGGGGATACGGGCCGGGAGCGACTCGCCACTCAGGGCTTCGGCCGCAGCGACTCGACGAGGTCGTAGGGTTTCTGCCCGTTGTTGGAGGCAATCTCCCGCAGGGTCATCGTGTCGTCGAACTTCAGGTTTCGCGCCTTCAGCCGCGCCCGCACCTCCTCCAGGGACAGACCTTCATCCGCGCAGAACTGGGTCAGCGTCTTCCAGCCCAGCCCGCCTCCAGCCTTGCCCTCGGCATGACCGGAGGCCGGCTTGGTGCCGGCCATGATGATGTCGTAGATGCCCCGGGCCGGGAGCTTCGCCGCGTCCGCGATCTTCTGCACCACCGTCTCGCCGGTGAAGCCGGTGATCCCCTTGGCGGCGAGGCGCGCGGTGGCGGTTGGGAGATCCACGCCGCCCTTTTCCGCGAGGGCCGCCAGCGTCAGCAGCTCGGCATGCGGGATCGGCGCCCGATCCGACGCCTTTTCCCAGCTTGCCTTGAACTCCTCGTTCCAGGTCAGAAACGAGGAGAACGGAGGCAGATCCGCCTTGGTGCCGGCAAAGACGACCGCCGTAAGCGCACCGGCCACCGCCCATTCCTGCCGGAAACCCACCGCCCGCGTCACGCGGTTCTTGAAGTAGCTGAGGAGCGGCCGCCAGTTGTAGAAGACATGGAACGCCGTCATCACGAGGAAGAGCGTGCCAAACCAGATGTGCACGCCGCCCCATTCGCTCTTGCGCAGACCGAGCAGGGTCCAGTTGGTCCAGTTGGCCACGCGCCCGGGCGGGGCGAGGAAAAGCATGAGGCCGCTGAGGGCCAGCATCAGGAACCCGAGGGTCATGAGCACGCTGGTCAGCGCACGCCATTGGAAGCCGGCGGAGGAGGTGGTGGTCTTGTCGTTCATGGGCGGATTTGAGTTGAAGCGAAGTCCGGTCTCTTGGGCGCGGGCAGGTTCAGTTGGAACCGGTTCCCCCGCGCCAGCCTCGTCCCTGGCCACGGCCCTGGCCGAGACCCCGATGGCCCCCGGCCTGCATGGTCAGCGACTTGAAGTCCTCAGCGGAGAGCACCTGCGGGGCGTAGGTGATTCCCCGGCTCGCCAGCACGCTCATAAACGCGCTGAGGTGATGCCCGGAAGCGGTCTTCAACGCATGCGCGGCCGCCTTCAGGGCTTCGCTGTCGGTCGTCGCCACCAGCGTGTTGAGATCGGCAATGTCCACTTCCTCGACGTACGCGCCCACGCGCAGGGCTGCGTCGGCGGACTCAAGACCCAGCTTCAGCAGGTCGTCGTAGCGCTTCTGCACCTCGGCGGAGTCGAAACGGCCCGCCACCGTCGTCGGCGCGGTCAGCCCGGCGCGGACGGCGAGTTGGCGCAACACGGACTCGTGGCGTTCTTCTGCCTGGGGGATGTTCGCAAACGGACGAAGGTCCCACTTGGCGCCAAAGGCGGAGTAGAGCTCCCGCGCCATCCGCTCTTCATCGATCTGGAAGAGCAGCGCGCTGCGGGCGGCCGCGCTGAGGGTGAGTGGAGTCGTGTCGGCGGACGTCGCCACACCGGCGGCGCTGTCCGCGGGCTTGCCTGGACAGGTACCGTCACAGGAGCCGTTGGGTCCGCGTTGGGCGGGAGCGGCGAGCGCGAGGGACGCGGCACACGAGAGGATCAGCAGAGGGAGGCTGGAGCGAGTTTTCATGGGATGATGGAGGATTCTGTTCCATGAAACCCCGGGGCGTGGGCCGACATTACTTCCAGTCCGGAAATTTTTCGGGCGTGTAACAACCGACGCGCGCCGGGGTTGAATCCGGCGAACCCGATTCAATCATGAAATCCAACCACATCCTCCTCATCGCCCTCCTCGGCGCAGGCTTGGTGGCCAGTTCCTCTGCCTTCGCCCGTGGACCCGGTGGCGCCAACCGCGGCGCCAGCCGTGCCAATGCCTCCTGCGACCTCACCGGGCCCGGCCAGGGTACGCCTCTGCAGGATGGTTCCGGCAAGACCATCAGCGGCCGCGGCAATCCCAACTCCACCGGCACTCCGCTCCGGGACGGATCCGGCAAGGCGACCGCCCCCGGCAAGGGCCCGAAGGACGGCGCGGGCAACAACGCCAACTGCCCGAATCCGCCGGCCGGCTGATTTCCGCGCAGCGCCCCGTGCGCCGCTCCGCGGTTGAAGCGAAGTCCGCGCACCCCCGAGGCCGGGTCTCACGACCCGGCCTCTTTGTTTTTCGCCATCGCCGCATCGGCGCCAACCGCGACGGCATCGCTCCGCCGGGCGGGCGGATCCTCGCTGAGAAGGTGCTTTTTCGTGGCGAGGAAATAAGGCTACGGTTTCGTCCAGCGGTCGCCCGGCCGTTTTCGATCCGACCTGCCACCCGTGCCTTTCACCCTTCGCCACCCCCGACTCGCCCTCGCGGCCATGTTCGTCTTCATCGTCGCGCGCGGCTGGTCCGATCCCCTTGACCCCCAGCGCTGGCACGAACCCACTCGCGCACGTTCAGCCCGTGTCGCCGCCCTGCATGAGGACTTGCGCCGAGCATTGGCCGCCGAGGATGCCTCCCGCATCACGGAGACCGTCGCCGCCCTCTGCACCGAGCTCGGTCCGGAGGTGAGCCTGCCGGAGGCGAAACCCGACTACGTCGGCGCACCCGACACGACGCCGCGGAAGCCCCCGGAGTTCCTGACCTGGTGGCTCGAGGACTGCCGCCGGCGCGAGGGACGGGAACCGTGGGACGTCGCCGCCGCTGCTCTCCGTTCCGGCCGGACCCCGAACCGGCTGCGCGACAGCCAGCGCGTGGCCGAAGCCTACC
Organism: Verrucomicrobiota bacterium; assembly: GCA_016222805.1. Lineage (GTDB taxonomy): Bacteria > Verrucomicrobiota > Verrucomicrobiia > Opitutales > Opitutaceae > ER46. Next base: position 376,138 of record JACRQG010000008.1, read on the forward strand.
TGGCCACCGCTCGGCTGGTCGGCCCGGAAGCGGGCGCGAAATTCCGCGAACGCGCCCTGGCGGGACTGCGGTTCATCCGCTCCTGCCAAGCCTCGACCGGGGTCTTCGGTTACCCGTACGACCCCAAGCGCACCGATCGCCTCGGTCAACACGCCGCCGCGCTGGTGGCCCGCGGCCGGAAAGAAGGTCGCACCATGACCGAAGGGGCCTGGATCATCGAAGATCTCGGCGGCGGCGATCTGCAGTTCGACAACGGCGTCTGCGGCCTCGCGATGCTCGAGGCCCACGCTCTCACCGGCGACCGCGCCTTTCTCGCCAGCGCCGTGCGTGCCGCGGAGTGGGCCGCCACCCGGCCGCTCGTCCCGAACTGGAACTACAACGCGTTTTCCGCCCGCCTGCTCGCCCGCACCCATCTCGCCACGCGTGAGGAGCGTTTTCTCGCTGCCGCGCGCCGCAAGTTCGATCTCGGCGTGCTGCCCGGCCAGACTGCGACCGGACGCTGGTTCGACCCGCACAACGCCCGCACGCAATACCACGCGATTCTCTGCACCGCCCTGGCCGATTACGTCGAATTGCTGGAAAAGTCCTCCAGCCCGGACCTCGCGCGCGTCCGCACCGCCGTTACCCGCGCCCTCGATAACCTTGCGGCGCAAACTCTCGCCTTCGGGGTCAGCAACGCTTCGGAAATGCTCAGCCTCGAGGCCTTCCATCGCGGGACCTTCGTCCTCGGGCGTCATCCCGACTGGGATCGCGCCACCCTCGTGACCCTGAACGTCATCGCCTCGAATCTCCGGACCAAGCTCCTCGCCGATTCGCGCCGCCTGCCCGAGACGATCCCCTTCGGCCTCCTCCAACTCGGCCCCGTCCACCCCTGACCGCCACTCCCGCCATCACCACCGCCGTCGTCACCCAATAGGTGACAACTCGGGTGGTCCTTCCGCTCGGGAAAAACGATTGTGTCACCTCTTGGGTGACACGGCCGGCGGAGGGGGCAGCGGGGGCGGAGTCGGATGAGAGGGCCGGGTGGTTACGGCTTCCCGGCCTTCTTCTCGGCCTTCTTCTTCAGGTAGGCCTCGGTCAGCTGGCGGCGAAAGGCGAGGCGATCGTCCGGGGACATCGCCTGCAGTTTGGTCTGGATTTCGGTGCGCTCCTCGGTGGTGGCGCTCTGCATCATCTCGCGCCAGGCATCCTGAATCTCGCGCGGCATCCAGCCCCAGCCCTGGCGTAGCTGCTGCCGCTGGGCCTCCGGCAACTGGCGGTACTTCGCCACCTCGGCGCGCAGCGCGGCCCGCTCCTCGGGCTTCATCGCGCGGATGCGGGCGAGCACCTGCTGCATCTGATCGAGCTCGGTGTCGGAGAGGCCCAGGAACTGCTCGACCGCCGCCAGCTCCTTCAGTTCGGCGGGAGGACGCGGCGACGGTTCACCCGCCATTACATTCGGGCGGGCGGCCAGCAGGAGAAGCAACAGGACGGTAAGGGCGAGGGGGGGCAGCGATGGTTTCATGGCGGGGATCAGCTGCGGTTGGCGGGGCGGACGGGAAGATTGAGCAGGGCGTCGCGGTTTTCGGCGTCGAGCAGGGCGGTGCCGCGCCCGAGCACGGCGTCCATGGCGAAGAGTTCCGCCAGCGCCGGGGAAACCTCGGCCGGGACATTCTCCCGGACCGGCGCGGGGCGCCGCCAGACCGCCACCGTCAGCACGACGGCTGCCAGGGCGCCACCGAGCGCCAGCCAGCGGTTCCAGCCTTCGAACCAGGAGGGCCGCGGCCGCGCCGGGGCCTGGCGCAACTCACGCTTCAACGCGACCCAGCGGGCTTCGAACTCGGGGGACGTATCGCGGTAGCGACGGGCCAGCAGGGCCTCGATCTCGTCGTCGCGGGGCGGGGTGTTTTCGTTGGGCTTCATGGCTGTGCCTCCATCTCGGATTTCAGGAGCTGGCGCGCCCGGTGCACGAGCACGCGCAAGGCATTTTCGTTGGTCTGCAAGGCGGCGGCCGCACTGCGGTAGTCCATCTGCTGCTGGTAGACCAGCAGCAGGGCCGTCCGCTGTTTCTCGGGCAGGCGTTCGAGGGCCCGCTGCAGCACCTCCTCGAGCTCCGCCAGGCGCTGCCCATCGTCGCCGTTTTCGGCGACCACCTCCTCGAAGAGCTCCGGCGGGGCCGGCTGGGCTGGCTTGCGCCCGCGGCGGCGGTGCTCGTTGCGCAGGAGGTTTTGCGCGATGTGAAAGAGGAAGGTCGAGAACTTCGCCGTCGGCCGGTATCCGGCCGCCGCCCGGTGCAGCCGCACGAACACCTCCAAGGTCAGGTCCTCCGCATCGGCGTGCGAACCGAGCGACCGGTAGAAAAAACTGAGCAGCGGGAGCTTCCACTTGTCGAAGAGCTGCTGCAGCGCCCGCTCGTCACCGGCGCCGACGCGCACCAGGCGCTCGGTGTCCTCCTCCATGGCTTCATCTCCCGCCTTCGGAACAGGCTCCTCCGCCGCGGCCATCAGCCAGCGCAGCCACCCGAAGGTGAGGAAGGAAGGAATGAGGATGGTATTCACCCGGGAGAGAAACCCCGCCACCGCCCGACCATTACAGCATACCGCCATTTTCCGCCAAGACCTTCGCGGAGGAATCTCGCCGCCGGGGTCCGGCCCGGTCCAAGGGCCCCAGGGCCTAAACGGATTGCCGATGACACGACCTTGCGCCAGCCAACACGTGCGCTTCTTTCGCCCCGGAAGTTCCGATTGCCCGTTCCCGCGCGCCGGCGGTTCGGCTAAACTCCCCGCAACCGCCCCGGACCGGGCTCAACCTGCCTTACCCCTGCCATGCATCTGCGCACCCTCCCCGTCCCCGCCTTGATTCCCGCCCTTGTGCTGGCCGTGGCCTCGGCCACCGCTGCCGACATCACCGCCCGCTTCGTCGATCCCGAGGCCCCGGAGAACCTCGAGATTCGCAACCTCGGCGACCGCGCGATCAACCGCCTCGCCGTCACCCTCGTCAACGAGGTCAGCGTCGCGGTCTCCAAAGGCGGAGCCGAGAAGGCCATCGACGTTTGTCACCTGAAAGCCCTGCCGCTCACGGGTGAAATTCTCTCCGGGATGCCGCGGATTACGGCAATCAAGCGCACCAGCCTGAAACTGCGCAACCCCGCCAACTCCCCCGATCCCGCGGAGCAACTAGCGTTGCGCAAGGTGGAGAGCGACATGGAAAAGGGCCTCCCGCCCAAGTTGATGGTGCAGCAGATCGACTTGCCCGGCGGCAAGAGCGAGTGGCGCGTCTACCGCCCCGTGGGGATCTTGCCGCAATGCGTCGCCTGCCACGGCCCGAAGGAAAACATGAGCCCCGAGTTGCAAGCCCGGCTGAAGGAGCACTATCCTGATGACCAAGCCACGGGGTATGCCGCCGGTCAGTTTCGCGGGCTCATCCGCGTCACCATCGGCGATGCCCCGCCGGCGCCTCCCCCGGGCGCCAAGTCGCCCGCTCCCACCAAGAAAAAAGCCTGAGTCCCGTGTTCCTCCTTCGCCCGCTCCTCGCCGTCCTGTTCGCCACCCTCGCTCTCCGCTCCGCCTGCGCCGCTGAGATCAAGCCCGTCGCCCCGCCGGAAGCCGCCCGCCTCGTGAAAGAAGGCAAGGCGGTCCTGGTCGACGTGCGTGAACCGCCAGAGTGGCGGGATTCCGGCGTGGCCGAACCGGCCGTGTTGCTGCCGATGAGCGATTTCAATGGCGAGCAGCGGCAGTGGAAGGACTTCCTCGCCAAGAACCGCGACAAGCAGATCCTGCTGTATTGCCGCAGTGGCGGTCGTTCCGCGGCGGTGGCGGAGTCCCTGGTCGGAAAAGGGTACAAGGCGGCCAACATCGGCACCCTCCGCGACTGGACCAAGGCCGGCTTGCCCGTGCGCAAGGTCGAGTAGGGTTTCCGCTCCGGCTCGGAGGCCGGCCGGTCAGGCCAGGCCACCCGTTGGCGGCAGCCGCTCCGCGCGGAAGGCCACCACACAATTTGAGCCGTCCTGCGTGGGGAGCCACTCTGGCCGCAAAGCGCGGAACTCCCGTTCGATGGCGCGGCGGAGGCCGCCGACCTCGATGGCCAGGACGCCATGGGGCTCGAGCCGCGAGCCGGCCTGGTGCACCAGTTTTCGAATGATCTCCAAGCCGTCGGGTCCGCCATCATGGGCGAGGCGCGGCTCGGCGGCAAACTCGGGTTCCTGCCGATCCACGTGCGCACTCGGTTCGTAGGGGGGATTGCTGAGAATCAGGTCGTATTTCGCCGGCGGCACGCCCGCACAGACATCGCTCGCGTACAACTTCACGCGCCGGCCGAGATGATGCTCGCGCACATTCCGGCCCGCGACCTCCAGCGCTCCCGAGGAGAGATCGCACGCGTCGACCCGCGCCTCGGGAAATCCATGGGCCAGCAGGATCGCGAGACAGCCGGAGCCCGTGCAGACGTCGAGGGCGCGGCGCACCGGCACGCCGCGTGGCAGCTGCTCCGCCAGTACCTCCGGAATCAACTCGAGAAAGTAGCTGCGCGGAATGATCACGCGTTCGTCGACGTAGAAACGGTGCGCGCCCAGCCAGGCTTCGCCCGTGAGGTAAGCGGCCGGCACCCGGTCGCCGATCCGGCGGCGAAACACCTCGCCGAGCCGCTCCCGCTCCGCGGGTCGTAGCCGCCGCGCCAGCACCTCCGGCTGGCTGTCGAGGGGCAGGCCGAGGCTGCGCAGAATCAGGTACAGCGCCTCGTCGTGGGCGTTGGTCGCCACCTGGCCAAGCGCAACCTTCCGGCGGGTCATCAGCGCCTCGGCCCAAGCCAGCCACGCGCCCGGGGTGGCGAGCGCCGCCGCCTCCGCGAAAGGATCACCCGGACTTCGCGCCATCGGGATCCACCACGTGCGAGTGGTTGTGGATGTGCTCCGGACAGTAGCACTGGTCGCCGGCGCACTTGGAACAGTAACGGAAGTCGAGGTCGGGATGCGTTCGATCGGTCTTCCCGCAGACATGGCACACATGGCGCGGCACGCTCTCCTCCGCCTCGCGTTCCGCCCGGCGCGTCGCCACCCGCCGCCCCTGCCGCAGGGTTTGCACCATGTCCGGTCCGAAGAAGACGAAGAACGAAACGACCGAGGCGCCAATCTGCAGGCGTTCCGACAAGTCGCCGCGGATGAACTGCACCAGGTTAAAGGCCCAGGCGATCAGCGCCAGCCACTTGATCTTCACCGGCAGGATGAAGAACAGCAGCAGTTCGAAATCGGGATTGAGGTAGGCGAAGGCCAGGAAGACCGAGCCGAGGATGTACAGGTTGGTCACTCCATACAGCGGCGCGAAGAAGGACAACGCCACCGTCAGCACGTAGCTCAGCAGGAGGTAGACGTTGAAGCGAAACGCCCCCCAGTGGTGTTCGAGGGCGTTGCTCATCAGGTAGAAGATGTACCACCCGAACGCGGTGAACACGAAGCCCAGCGTCCCACCGGGGATCGGCACGATGAACAGGAAGGTGACGATGCGCCACCACTGCCGCCCCTCCAGCACGAGCGCCGGCGCGAAATCCAACGACTCCAGGCTGATCAGCCCGAGCAATGCCGTCAGGAACACGAACACCTGGCCAATCACCAGGTAGAGCGCGAGGTTGGGAATTGCGAAACGGCCAAAACGGCGTTCGAGCTGGTCGAGGAAGCGCATCAAAGGCGCCGAGCTTGCGCCGGGGGGTCCCGCGAGGGCAAGTCTGCGGCGAGGCCCGCTGCTCCACCGCTCCGCCACCTTCGAGCCTCGGCCGTTATTTCTTCTCCGCCTCCGCCAGTTGCGGCAGCAGGCGCTCCTTCTGCCCCTGCAACTTGGGTTCGTCCACCGTGGCGAGCAGGGCCCGGGCATGGGCCGGCTTGCCCATCTTGAGGCAAATGTTGGCGGCGTGCAGCCGCATCGTCTGGCGCTCGATGGTCGTCGTCGCCTTGTCCTCGAGATCGCTCCAGGCTTTCAGGGCCGCGTCCCAGTCGGGCTTTTCCAGATCGTAGAAGGACTCCGCGTACCGATACGCAAACTCGAAGCGATCCGGCGCCAGCTCCGCCGCCCGCTGGAAGGCATGGTGCATGGCGGCGTCGAGCTTGGCGCGGTTCCATTCCCCGGTCTTGAGGAAGGAGTCCCTCCCTTCCACCAGAAGCGTGCCAAGCTGGTAGTGATAGAGCGGTTCCTTGGGCTCCAACTGGATGGCGGCGATGAAGTAAGGGGCCGCCTGCACGGCCTTGCCTTCCTCGGCCAGCAGGTTGCCGAGCTGGTTTTTCACCAGCGCGATGTCGCTGTCGAGCTGGTTGGCCTTGAGGAGCATCGCCATCGCCTCCTTGCGCATGTCGATTTTGCAGAGCAAATAGCCATACGCGGCGTACCCCGCCGCATAGTCGGGGTTGTTGCGCAGCAGCAGTTCGAAGTCGTGCGTGATTTGCTGCACCTGCTGCTTGAAATTCGCCTCGTCGAGCTTGTCGCCCTGCTTCGCCGCCTCGGCAAAGAGCTCCTTCTGCCGGTCGACGATGCGCCGCAGGTTGCGCTCCGCGAGGTTTTCGCTCTCCGCCGCCCCGGAGGAGGCGGCCAGCAGCAAACCAGCCAGCAGGCAAAGGAGGGAGGATCTCATGGAGTCGCGTCCGACACCTTTCCGTCTCCCGGGTGCCGGGGCAAACGATCATTCGGGGATTTCCGGGACCCCGCCGCCTCCGCCGGCCGCGGACACGGCACCAGACGTCCAAAGCGCCCCTCAACTCGGTAGGTGAGACGACCTCACCCCACCGATTCCCACCGGCGAGGACCCGGTCCGCGCGGCGAGGTCGCCGCGCCCACCGGATTCGCAGGATTCCAAAACCGTACCTGCCGCACCCGCCCCCCGTTCCGGCGATTTCCGGCTGGCGCCGCGCCGGATTCCGCTAACGTGTTCAAATGAACACTTCCTCCCGGCTTGTTCCCGGCCCCTTCTCCGGACGCGGCGCCGGGCTGAACCCGCCCAATCGTTTCGAACGCCTCCACCTCTCCCCCGACCCCGCGGTGCCCGACGAGGACCGTCCCGACCCCCGCACCGAGTTCTACTTCGACGCGAGCGAGTCCATCCTCAGCCACAACGACAGCCCCGACGTGCCGTTCACCTGGGGACTCAATCCGTATCGGGGATGCGAACACGGCTGCGCCTACTGCTTCGCCCGCCCGTTCCACGAGTATCTCGGCTTCTCCAGCGGTCTCGAATTCGAGACCCGCATCATGGTCAAGCTCCGCGCCCCCGCTCTCCTGCGCGAAGCCCTGCTGGCGCCCGGCTGGCGGCCCGAGTGCATCACCTTCAGCGGAGCGACCGACTGCTACCAGCCGGCCGAGCGGCAGTTTCGCGTCACCCGCGCGTGCCTGGCGGTCTGTGCCGAGTTCCGCAACCCGGTCGCCATCGTGACCAAGAGCGGATTGGTCACCCGGGATCGCGATCTCCTGGAGAAACTCGCCGCCCAGCGCGCGGCCGCGGTGCTCGTGTCCGTGACCACGCTCGACAGCACCCTCGCCGGCCGCCTGGAACCCCGGGCCAGCCGTCCCGCTCACCGGCTTCGGGCCATTCGCGAGCTCGCCGCCTCCGGCATCCCGGTTGGCGTGATGGTGGCGCCCATCATCCCCGGGCTGACGGATCACGAAATGCCCGCCATCCTCGAGGCGGCCTCGGCCGCGGGCGCGACCCATGCAGGCTACACCCTCTTGCGCCTGCCCTACGCCGTGAAGGACATCTTTCTGCACTGGCTCGACGATCACGCGCCCGGCAAGAAGGCCCGCATCCTGGATCGCGTACGCGCCATCCGCGGCGGTCGCCTCAACGTGGGGGAGTGGGGTCGGCGCATGCACGGCGACGGAGTGTTTGCCGAACAGATTCGCACGCTGTTCGCCACAGCGGCGCGCCGCGCCGGACTCCGGCAGGAACGAATCCCCCTGGCGACGGATCAGTTCGTCCGGCCCGGCGGCCAGCTGGAACTTTTCCAGTCTTGAGCCCTGCCCCGGTGGCAGGGAGAGGCGCTCGTTTGATCCTCCGGCCCGCCAGCCATCATCTTGCGAATCGCCAAACGCTCACCACCGTCCAAGGGTAGGCTTTCACCTCCCCGGCATGTGCGGTCGCTACGTCCTCAAACGCAAGGATCTCGAGGCCCTGATGGCGCAGCTTGGCGTCAAGGATCCGCGTGACTTCGTCAGCCGCTACAACATCGCTCCCGGGACGGTCATTCCGGCCATTCGCCTCCGCCAGGACACCGGCGAGCGCGAAGCCGTGGGCCTGCAATGGGGATTGGTGCCGTTCTGGGCCAAGGACGCCAGCGGTGGAGCGCGGATGGCCAACGCCCGATCCGAGGGCATCGCGGGCAAGCCATCGTTTCGCGAGCCCTTCCGCCGCCGGCGCTGCCTGGTGCCCGCGAGCGGTTTTTACGAGTGGCAGACCCTTGGCCGCCTGAAGCACCCATGGTTCTTCCAGCTGAGCGATGAGCGCCCCTTCGTCCTGGCCGGGCTCTGGGATCGTTGGCGCAGCACCGATGGCGTGGAACTGGAAACCTGCTCCCTGATCACCACCACCGCCAACCCCGTCGTCGGGGCCCTGCACGACCGGATGCCCGTCATCCTCCAGGGCGACGCCGTGGAAACCTGGCTCGATTCCACCATCGACAATCCGGGCCGGCTCGAGGCGCTGCTGCGCCCACTGCCCGGTGACCTCATGAAAGCAACGGCCGTCTCTCCCAAGATGAACAACGTCCGGTACGAAGCGCCGGACTGCATCGAGCCGGTGCCGCCCCCCGCACCCGCCCCGGAATCGACCGGGCGCCAATTGGGTCTGGACTTGGGATGAAGCACACGCCCACGCCCCCCCGCGCCCGCGGATTCGCGACGGCGGATCTCCGGAACGTCCAACGGAAGGGGGAGTGCCCCGGGGTTGACGGCGGCGGGCCCGGCGCGCTGTCTAGCCCGCGGGCCGGCATTTCCTGCGCCCGCGTCCTCGCCGAACCTTGAACCTTCTCGACCGCCACCTCTTCAAGAGTGTGCTCTTCACGTGCCTGGCCGCCGTGGGGCTGTTCGCCTTTGTGGTGGCGCTGCCGAACATCGTTCGCGATCTGCTCAGTCCCCTCCTCGCCGGGCAATTCGACCTGCCGACCTTTGCCCGGCTGGTGGCGCTGCTGTTTCCCTTCGCGATCTCCTTCGCGCTGCCCATGGGCATGCTCACCGGCATCCTGCTGACCCTCGGACGGCTGTCGGCCGACAGCGAGGTCACCGCGATGCGCGCGGCCGGCATCAGCGTCGCCCGGATCGCCCGGCCGGTCCTGTTGCTCGCGGTGCTGTGCGCCGCGCTCGCACTCCAGATCAACCTTGAGTCCGCTCCCTGGGCGCGCGCCCAGTTTCACCGCGAGTTTGCCGATGCCGTCCGCACCAACCCGATCGGGGTCATCGTCCCCAAGACCTTCATCCGGGACTTCAAGGGCGCGGTGCTCTATGTCGGGGCCAAGGAAGGCAACATCCTGCGGGATATCTGGCTCTGGGACCTCGATGCGGAGTCGCGGGTCCGCCGCCTGGTGCGGGCCGAATCGGGACGCCTGGTCTACGATGAAGCCACCAATTGCCTGATTCCGACGCTGGTGCGAGCCACGGTCGAGGAAAGGGAGGCGCGTGAGCCGGAGAACTTCGCCAAGGCTCCCAAGGTGGCGTCCTTCGAGAAATTCGAGGACGTCCGCATCTCGCTCGATCGCTATCTCGGCCAGAACCTCGTCAAGATGAAGCCGGAGTGGCTCACCTACGGGGCGTTGCGCGCCGAGCAGGCCCGCCATGCCGCCTCCACGCCTCCGCCGGAGAAACGATCCGCCCACGCCCGCGAACAGATGCAGTTCTCCCTCATCGTGCAGGAGAAGTTCAACCTCTCCCTGGCAGTCTTTTCGTTTGCGCTGCTCGGTGTGCCCCTGGGCATCAAGGTCTCCCGGCGGGAGACTTCCGCGAACCTCGGACTCGCGCTGCTGCTGGTCCTTGGCTTCTACATCCTGACCGCCACGGTGAAGAGCCTCGACAAGAAGCCTCAGCTGCGGCCTGACCTGCTGATCTGGCTGCCCAACCTCCTCTGTATTGGCCTGGGCCTTTGGCTCTTCCGCCGGGTGGAGCGCCGGTAGCCACCACCGCTGCGTAGGGGAGGGGCGTGAAGGGGACCTCCCTCCCCCGTCAGGATCTCTTACACTCTCCCGACCCAGCTGAGAGATCGAATGTGGGACAAAAACACATAAGTACATTACACTTACTCAACTAGGTATCAACGTACCTATCTGGTGCCGATCATGCTAACGTGATGGCTACCTCCAAACTCACTTCCTTACCATGAGCCGCGTCATCCTCCTCTCCCTTGCCTTGGTTTCATCTGCGTCGATCGCCAGCGCGAATGACGGCGGTCCCACCGCTGTCCCTGATTCCGCCAGCGGCCTCGGACTCCTCGTCGTTGGGATGGCCGTGCTCGGGCTGTTGCTTCGCCGCAAGGGCAAGTAACTGATCCCGAGAGTGTAGTCCAAGGGCTGAGACCTCCCTCCGCTCATCTCCGCCAAGGGATTGGCCGCCAATGGATGGCGGCCCGCAAGGCCCATTCCACCGGCCCATACGGGTGTGCATTGAGCCACCTCTGGCTGGCCATCATCTGGGCGCAAAAGAGCGCGACCGACCACCCTAACGCTTCCCACCACGGGAGGGAGCAACCCGACCAGATCGCGACCTCGAGCGCCACGGCTTGGAGGAGGTAATTGGTCAATCCCATCCGCCCGGCGGCGGACAATCCCGAACGCACGCGCGACCACACGGTTCGACCGTCGAGAAGCACGCATCCGACGGCCAGATACGCGAAGGCGAGGGCTTGATCCGTCACGATTCCGAACCCACTGCGCAGGTGGCGGACTATCATGGGAGTGGCAAGCACGTCTGGAATGGCGGGCAGCAGCCAATGGTGGACTCCCCACAGCGCGACCCCGCCGAGGCCCACCCCCACCAACCACGCCGGGTGCTCCGTCGGTGCTGTGAGGATTCCGTGACGCCAGGCCAGGATTCCAAGGAGGAAGAACGCGAGGGTCGCACCCGGGGTGATCTGGTTGTAGCTCCAGATCCCCCGAAGACAGGTGTTCAGCCGGGCGACCACAGTCTCCGGGTAGGATCTTCCGGATTCAGCGTCCGCAACCCGGGCGCGCTCGGCGGCGAACCGATCCAGCAAGGCATGGTCCGCGGCGATCGCCTGCTCGCGTCCGTGCCAGGCCCAAAGCCAGGCTGAATTGCTGCAGTCCCGAACCGCCAGCGCGGCTGCACTCAACCCGGCCAGGGCGAGGAGGGTTCGCGTCGGAAGCCCGCGAACGAAGAGGAGGACCACCCCCCACCAGGCATACTCCCGCAAGATCTGAAACCGGGTGAGTATCTCCACCACCCAGCCGATGGCGTACAACGCCGCGAGCCGGCGCAGGAGGCTGGGAACGACGGGACGATGCTCCCGCTCGAGCCGCGCCGCCATCAGGGCGAAGCTCACGCCAAACAGGAAGGCGAAGACCGCGCGCGCCTTTCCCTGGACCAGCAGCGCGATTCCCTCTCGGGTGACCCCCTCCCACCAACCTCCGGGGATCATCAGGAACCCGCTCACGTGCACGAGAATCATCCCGAACAGGGCGCAACCGCGCAGCACGTCCAGCAGCACCCGGCGGTCCGCCGACAGGTCTCGCGCCGCCGGCGGGTTCCGGCCGGTTTCGGCACCTTTCATGCCGGGCATCCGCCGCCGCCCACCTGCACCGCCACCACCCCGCTGCGGCCATCGATGGGGGCGAGGCTCTGGTCGCAGACGGGGATTGTCTCCCGACGCGCCAGCAGATCCCGCGCGTACTCGTCAAGGCGCACCCATTTCACCCGCTTGCGCCGGCAGGCGGCCAGCAACTCCTGGAACAAGCCGCGCCGGCCCATGCCTTCGATCTCGGCGTGCAGCGTAAACACGTTCACCTGATCCTCCCGGAGCTGCGCCACCAGACGGTCCACGATCGCGTCGTCCGGATATTCCGGGCGTCCCATCCACTCGTCGAGTGTCGGCAGCGTGCTCGGGATTTCCAGGGTCCGGAAGACGCGCCCGTCGATGCGCGGGAAAAACGGACCGGAACCGCGCGTGTCGCTCGAATACAGCATTTCCGCCCGGTCGTAAACCTCGCGGCTGCGGGCATTGCTCTGCCAACCGGCCGCCCCCGCCGTCTGTGCCTCGCCGCCGAAGATCCGCCGGAATTCCTCCCGCGCCGCGCCGAACTCCGCGGCAATCTCGTCCAGCGTCATCGTCTGCACGTGATCCTGCCAGCGATAGTGGTTGAAACAGTGGATCCCCACCTCGAAGCCCGCCTCGCGCACGGCCCGCAGGATGTGCGCATTCCGCTGCCCGATGTGCGGCGCGGGCAGCAGCGTGCCGTTCAACAGGGTTCGCACCCCGTAGAGGCTGACCACACTCGTCCGGCTCACCTTCTGGAAGAACCCCGGCCGGAACACGCGCGTGATGGCCCGGCCGGTCTGGTCCGGCCCCAGCGAAAACAGGAAGCACGCCGGCACGTCATGGGCCTGCAGATCCTCGACCAGATTCGGCACCCCTTCGCGGGTGCCGCGATCGGTGTCCACGTCGACCTTCAGCGCGAGACGCAGGGGCATGGGAGCGGGTGCCGACGCAGAGCAGAATTCACTCCAGCCGGTAGTCCTTGTGTGCGAGGTGGTAGTCGAGGGTGCGCCGGATGGCGGTCTCCAGGTTGACCCGCGGCCGCCAGCCGAGGTGCGTGCGCGCCGCGGCGATCGACGGCACCCGCTTCTGGATGTCCTGGTAATACTTTCCGAAATACCGCGCCGACGGCACCACGACCGTGCGGGCCGCGGCGGCGTGCTCCGCGTAGTCCGGATAGGCGCGAAATGCCGTGATGATCATGCGGGCCAGCTGCGCCACGCTCACCTCGTTGCGCGGGTTGCCGAGGTTAAAGATCCGCCGCGACGCGCAGCCTCCGCGGTTTTCGATGATGCGCAACAGGGCGTCGATGCCATCGTCGATGAACGTGAAAGACCGGGTCTGCCTCCCCCCGTCGACCAACTGCAGGGGCTTCCGGAAGATCACGTTCGAGATGAACTGCGTGAAGAGCCGCGAACTGCCCTCCTTGGGCTCCATCACGTCGTCCAGCTTCGGGCCGATCCAGTTGAACGGGCGGAACAGGGTGTAGTCGATGCCGTCGCGCGTCCCGTACGCGAAAATCACCCGGTCGAGCAGTTGCTTCGAGCAGGCGTAGATCCAGCGCTGCCGCTCGATCGGGCCGTACACCAGCGGACTCTTCGACTCGTCGAGCTTTCGATCCGGCGACATGCCGTACACCTCCGAGGTCGACGGGAAGATGATCCGCTTCCGGTACTTCACGCACTTGCGCACGACATCGAGGTTCGCCTCGAAATCGAGTTCGAAGACCCGCAGCGGATCCTTCACGTACTGGATGGGGTTGGCGATCGCCACCAGCGGGATCACGGCGTCGCACTTCTTCACGTGGTACTCGATCCACTCGCGGTTGATCGTGATGTCGCCCTCCACGAAGCGGAACCGGGGATTGCCCAGGCTCTCGTCCAGCTTGTGGCTGCCGACGTCCATGCCGTACACCTCCCAGTCCTTCTGTTCGAGGATCGCCCGCGTGAGCGAACTGCCGATGAACCCGTTGGCGCCGAGAATCAGGACTCGAAGTGGCATGGAAGGAGGAAAGCGGACGGACCAAGAACGAGAAGGCTAAAGCTCACAGCCGGACCCCCGGCCGCAACTGCGGGATCGTCCCCCCGCGCCATTCGGTGCGGGTGAGTTCGAGCGCCCCATCCCCGGTGGCGACCACGAGCGGGTCGACCGCGAGCACCTCGCCGGGAGCACCCCGCCGGCCGCGGGTGGCCGGTGTGTCCTCCTCCGCCCACCAGACCATCAGCCGCGCGCCCCCGACGTCGGCAAACGCCCCGGGATAGGGATCCGTCACCGCACGCACGAGGTTGAAGATCTGCCGGGAGGATTGGCTCCAGAGGATGCGCCCATCCTCGGCTTTGCGGCCGCCAAAATAGGTCGCCTGCGTCTCATCCTGGGGCGTCTCCCGCACGGTTCCCGCGAGCAGTGCGTCGATCTGCCGCGCCAGGACGCGCCGGGCACAGGGCAGCACCTTGCGAAACGCCTGCTCCGCCGTGTCGCGCGGGCCGATCTCCACCCCGACCTGGTCGACGATGGCTCCGGCATCCGCGCGGGCCACCATGCGATGGAGGGTCATGCCGATTCGCGTCTCACCGTGCAGCACCGCCCAGTTGATCGGCGCCCTCCCGCGATAACGCGGCAGGAGGGAGCCATGCATGTTCCAGGCACCCAGCCGCGCCAGGCCCAGGATCTTGGTTCCGATCATGTGCCGATAGTACACGGACAGGATCAACTCGGGTTGCAGGGCGGCGATGCGCTCGCGACACTCCGGCGTGTTGACGTTCTCCGGGGTGTGGACCGGGATGCCCCGTTCGCGCGCCGCGACCGCCGGGGTCTTGAACCAGATCTTCTCGTTCGGGTTGTCCTCATGGCTGATCAGCGCCACGACGTTGTCGCCGCGTTCGAGGAGCAGTGACAGGCATTCGTAGCCGACCTCGCTGTAGCCGAAGAAGAGGATGCGCGGACCCATGGGTGGGGATTTCATGTCCGCCGCGTCGCGGCGTCGAGCACGTCCGCCAGCGTCGCCGTCATGGCCGCCGCGGTGTAGGGAGCGAATGCCGCGGCATCGAACGACGACGCCTCCTCGTAGGCCCGCGGCACGAACCAGGCGGCATGCACCCGGGCGGCCGCTTCCTCGATCCCGGCCGCACCCTGGAACGCAAACCGCCCGTGGAGCCTCATCTCCGCCGCGACCTTCTGGACCAGGCTGTCGGCATGGTAGATCAACAGCATCGGCCGGCGGGCGAGGAGATACGGGAAGATCTTCGAGGCGGAGTAGGTACGGTCGTTCGAGCCCACGGCCACGAGCGCCTGCGCCCGCTGCAGGTAATGGAGGGCGTCGAAATACGGCACTCGGTGGCGATGCTCCCTCACCGCGTCGGCCACGCCCTCGGCCGCGGCCACCGGCAGGACCGTATCCTCGCCGCCCGGCGGCGGTGCATACCCCGTGCCGATGAAATGAAACCGCAGTCGCGCCGCCTCGGCCCGATGACTCCGGCGGTAGAGACGGAAAGCCCGGAACAGGATCGTGAGGGCCTCGACCATGTCGGGGCCGCAGCGGCCCGTGTACACGAGATGCTGGTGGCCGTCCTCGAAATTGATCAGGGGATGCGACGGGCGGTGCCGTGCCGCGACCACCAGATCCGCCTCCGCCGCCCCGAACGGCAGCACCTTCACCGCGGAGGCGTCGAACCACGGGTACAATCGCGCCAGCATCGCCGCGTAGGTATCCGACACCGCAATCACGCCGCTCGCCTGACGCAGCACGGGTGGCTCGTCGCGACGGGCCACCCACTGGCTGAGGGCGAACCGCAGCCGCCCCCCGGGGGGCCGCGTACCGGTGCGCGCGTAGTAGTCGCTCACCCAGGGATCCTGATAGTCGAGCACGTAAGGCACCCCCCGCGCCTGCCGCCACCGCGGCCCAAGGTTCCACGCCGAAAACACCGTCGTGCTGAACAGGACCACGTCGAAGGCCTCCCGCCGCAGCCAGTCGTCGCCAGCACGGCGCAGGGCATGCCCGCAGCGCCACCAGAGATTCCCGATCCCGGCCCAGCGCGTGGACTCCGCCCTCACCCCGCGCACCCGCACCACCGGCACCTCGCCCGGATACGTCTCCTCCAATCGCGGCTCGCGCACCCCGCCTTCCACCATCTCCGGGGCCACCGCCAGCACCGACGGTTCCCAGCCCCGATCCCGCAGGTGCGGCAGGGCCAGGCGCACGCGCTGCATGTCGGGCGCATTGATGGGGGGAAAATGCGGGGAGACGAGGAGGACTTTTTTCATGCCGCGACCCGCAGCGTCGGCGGAGGTGAGCGGGGAATTTCTGGGCAACCGCGTCGCACCTACGGCAACACCCGCCGGTAGGTGTCCCCCATGTAGACCAGCGTCAGCGGATCGCGCACTTCGATGAGCACGCCCTGGCTGGTGAGGAAGGCGGGGCGACCGCGACTCTCCGCCGCCTGCGCCGTGAGCGGAAGCTCCTCGAGGACGGCCTGCTTCGGACCATATCGCGCCCACAGGACGGTGCCGTCCCGCCGCACGATCAACCGGCGATCGCCTTCCTGCCGGCCGGTCTCATAGGTGCCGACCGCCCGCTCGAAATGCCGGCGGCCCGCCTGGGGATCCAGGACCTGATGCTCCGGCAACAACTCGGCCGGCAGCGCCGGTTCCGGCGAAAACAGCATCACCGCGGTGACCACGTTGGCGATGACCACCCCGGCCACGAGCACAGCCAGCATCCCCGTCCGACGGCCCTCGGTGACCGGAGCCGTCGGAGCCGCCGCCACGACCACCGGCGACGCCTTCGCCACCGGCTCGTCCTCCCGCCCGGTGATGGCCTCGAGGATCTGCGCGGGCGGCAGATCGCATCCCCCCGCCCTTACCGCCCAACTGCTGTACCGCAGCCGTCCATCCCGCACCTGAATCAGGAACTGCTGGTCCCCGCTGGTGATCCGCATCTCCGGCGCCGTCGGGTACTCCACAGTGGGCGCCACCGCCGCCAGTGCCTCCAGCATGCTCCGCAACTCCCGCCGCCCCAGCCCGGTCAGCCGCACCTCGCCAAAACTGCTGCCTGCCGTCCGCCCATCCGGCGACAGGTGGCGGGTGGTGACATTGAACGAAAAGGGCTCGCTCATGGCTGCACTATCCAAAGCGGGTTGAGGCTCGAGCCGATGCGGAAGATGCCGTTGAACAGATTGCCGTCGTCGCCCTTGCGATCGATATCGTACAACTGGTTCACATCGAGTGGCAGCGGGGAACTCGCGGTGGCGCTGATCGCGATGGCCGCGTTGTAGCGGATGCCGAAATGCAGCTGGTTGCGCTCCCAGTTGTACCTTCCGCCCATGGGCGTGGGCCGGAGCCACGCCGTGTTGTTCAACCGGTCACTCATCCCCGCCGGCATCACGCCGGCGGCGGTGTCCGCGGGCCAGCTGCCGGTCTCCTGTGCATAGGCGCTGAAGGCCGCGTCAAAGGTCCGGAAATCGGAGACGATGATCGCGGTCTTGGCCCGGGTGCGCAGCAGCCGGATCGACGGCACCGCCAAGGTGGCCAGGACGCTGATGATCAGCACCACGACCATCACCTCGACGAGCGTGAATCCTCCAGTTTGGGAACGAAGCCGGCTCCGGGGCATCGCCTGATCTGATCATCTTCATCGTCCGGTGTCTAGCGCGCTTCCATCGGGGTTCTACTTCACCCGCGCGCCCCTGCCCCCTCGCCGGGCCCGGCCAAGCCTGCCGATCCGCGCCGCCCCGCCCTCAGCCGAGGGCGCGTAATTCGACACCGGGCTTGAACCGCACCGTCTTCATCGCGCGGATCTTCATCGGCTTCTTCGTATGGGGATTGAAGCCGTTGCGCGCCGGCCGCACCGCCAGGGCAAAGGTGCCGAACCCGACCAGCGAAACTTCCCGGTCGCGGCGCAGGCCCTGTTTCACGGCGGACAACACCGCCTCCGTCGCCCGCTCCGCCGCGGCCTTCGAAGTGCCGTTGGCCAGGAGTCGCTGCACTTCGTCGACCAGGTCAGCCTTGTTCATCGGGGGTAAGGGGCGCAGCGAAGAAAGGTCCGCCCGCGTGGTCAAATCCATTTCCCGCTGCCCGCGCGGTCTCCGCCGTCGCCGTCACTGCGGAGGCAGGCGCAGGAGCGCGAAATTCTCGCCCCGCACTCCGACGGGGTAGGACCTTTCCAACGCGGCGACAATCGCCGCGCCGTTCACCGTGCGGTCCGCGAACTTCGGACAACGCGAGAACACCGTCGGCAGCAGCGGCGTGAACCAGGGATCGAGTGGCGGACTCCACCACGTCGCCACCACCCAGCGCGCCCCCTGCCGGCGCCGGGCCTCGATCTGGGCCTGGATCGCCGCGGGATCGTCACTCGCAAAATCGACGTTCCAACCGCGGCGACCGGCGAGGGTCACGATCGCGGGATTGAAGGCGCCGATGCCCACGCCGCGATCGTGCATGTTGAGCACGAACACCAGATCTCCCGGGGCGGTGAACTCCCGCGCGGCGAGTGCCGCCTCGAGCGTCACCCGATCGTGCCGCAGGGTGTACGGCCCGATCACCGCCAGCCCGGCCAGCCAGGCCGCCGCCAGCGCCATGCGCCGGCTGGGCGCCGCGGCTTCCAACCGGATCAGCCCCCGTGCCATCAACAGCGCCAGCGCGGGCACAACCGCAAGGGCGTAGTAGGTCTGTTCCGAGGCCGTCGGGATGAGCACCAGGTACAGCCCCACCCCCGCCAGCAGGAGCCACTCGAGTCTCCCCGCCCCGCGCAACCCGGCGATCAGCCACCAGCCGCCGATGCCACAACCCACCATCCCGCCGAGGATGAACGCCGGCTTCACGTAGTAGGCCGGACGCAGAAACCGGCCAAGATCCCCCAGCAGGAAATCGCGCCCATCGGTCGCGAGATAGGCCGGGTCCATCAACTGTCCCCGGTACACCAGCCAGGCGACAAACGGCAGCGCACCACCGATCACCCCGACGGCGATTTCCCGCCAGCCCGGGCGCGGTCGCATCAGACCCGCCGCCAGGACAGGCACGAGCGGCACGAGCAACGTGAATTTCGCCAGCGCCGCCCCGAGCAACGCCGCGAGCAAGTACCCCCAGTTCGCAAACGTGGCTCGATCCCGCCAGCGCTTCAACGCGTGCAGGGCCAGCAGCGCCAGCAACAGGGCCAGGGCATCCGGTTGGAACCCCGTCGCCAGGAGCAGCGTGATCGGGCAGGCCGCGACGATCAGCCCGGCGCGCAACGCCACGGCCTCCCCCCACCGCGCCCGCACGAGCCGCTGGAACACCCCCACCGCTCCCAGCATCGCCAGCAGACTCACGAGTTTTCCCCAGAAGTACGCCGGACCAAACACCAGGAAGAGCACCCCGACGATTCCCTGGTACAGCGGAAACTCGTACACCACCCGGAAGGGCACCGTCCCGTTGATGTCGATGGTGAGGCCCGTCGGCGAGAACCCCGCCGCCACGAAGTTCACGGTCTGCGCATAGGTCTGCGTCTGCCGGAGCAGCGTCGGAGAAATCGGCGGCGACAGGAGATCGGGCAACGCCAGCCCGAGCAGCAGGGCGAACGGAGCCAGCTTCCAGCCGCGGCTGGCCGGCACGGCCGCCGGCCCGAACGCCCCCGCCTCGTTACGCGCTTCAATAGGCATTCTTCCAGCGCACGAAGGTCAGCAGCAGGATCTGCACGTCGAGCCACCACGACCAGTTCTCGATGTAGTAGATGTCGTGCTGCACCCGCGCCACGAGGTCGCTGTCGCCCCGCAGGCCGTTGATCTGCGCCCACCCGGTCATGCCCGGCTTCACCAGGTGCCGCGGCAGGTAGTGCGGAATCTCCGTCGAGAGGCGGTCGACGTGGTGCGGCCGCTCCGGACGCGGACCCACCAGGCTCATGTCCCCGCGCAGCACGTTCCAGAACTGCGGCAGTTCGTCGAGATTCCACCGTCGCATGAAGGCCCCGATCCGCAGCAGCCGCGCGTCCCCGCGCAGCGTGCTCTGCCGTGCATCGTCGGTGGCCGCCGCCTCCGGCACCATGCTCCGCAGTTTCCAGAGGGGGAACGGCCGGTGCCCCGCGCCGACCCGAACTTGCCGGAAAAACACCGGGCCTCCCGGCGACTCGCGTTTGATCGCCACCGCCAGCACCGCGATCATCGGCGCCGCCACCACCAGCCCGACCAGCGCACCGACGAGGTCGAGTGCCCGCTTGAGCCCGCGGTTGAAGAGGCGCCGGATCGCCAGCTCCTCGACCCCCAGCACCGGCACCCGGCCGATGGTCTGCAGGTGCAGCCCGCTGAGAAAGATGTCGAAGGCCCCGGGCACCACCTTCCACTCAACGTACGCCCGCTCGCACGTCTCCACCATCCGCCGCACCTCGGCCCGCGGCAGGTCGAGCCGCGTGATGATCACGACGTCCACGCCCTCCCGCGCGAGGATTTCCTCGAGCTGCTCCACTCCACCGAGCACCTCCGGTTCCGGACCGCGCATGTCCACCTCCGCCGCCACCCGCCCCGCACCTTCGCCGGCGCCCCGCCCGGTGCTGTCACCCATTGAGTGGCCCGATTCCCTTTCCGCCCCCTCGGCCGACGGAGCTGTGTCACCCAATCGGTGGCAAGGGGCGGACCTGGTGGAAGCGGACCGGGCAGGGACGAGCGGGGAACGGGTGTCGTGGGGAAGGGCGACCACGCCGGCCAGGGCGAACGGATGCGCGGGGTCCGCCGCGATCTCCGCGGCGAGCGTGCGGGCGTCGTCACTCCATCCCAGGAGCACCACCCGGCGCCGCAACCGGCCCACCACCCCGGGACGCGTGAGCCACGAAAACGCGAGGGCCCGCCAGCCATACAACAGGGCCACCACACACAGGAAGGCAAAGACGACAAACAGCCGCGAGATCGGCGGTTCGAACTTCAGCACCAGCGAAACCCCGAGGTAGATCGCGAGCCAGAAGGCTGCGCCCTTGAGAATCGCATTGAGGCTCTGATACCGGCGCAGCAACAGGCGCGTGTCGTAGAGCCCGAACTGGGCAAACGCCGCGAGCAGCAGCGCCACGCCGACGAGCAGCAGCGGCAGGTACAGCCGAAAGGTGGCATCGGGCACGTCGATCCCGATGCGGGCCAGCGGCGACGCATAACGCAGCCAGTAGCCCAGCGAGAGCCCCGCAAAGGTCACCGCCATGTCGCCGCCGAGGAGGATCAGCGGGACGAAGGTCTCTCGAAAGGGATTTGCCGGGCGGGCCACGGCTCAAGGATTGGGCGAAAGCGGAGCGTCGAGCAACGCCAGCAACAACGGAGACGGCAGCCACCCCTTCGGCGGCAGGGGGCCGGGCGGCGGGGCGGTGGTTTCGCGCACGTCGTACAGATCCTGCGGCGGCGGCAGATCGAGGTTGCGCATCAGCACGGGATAGCCCGTGCGTTCGCGACGGTACACCCGTTCCGGGGCATCCGGCACCCTTCCCAACCATCCCGGATCGAGGCGCCGCGTTCCCGCCGCCGGTCCCACCCGCCGCAGCAATTCGGCCAGCTCCGCCGCCGCCCGATCCCGCACCGCCGCCAGCGCGGGTTCGCGCCACCAGGGGGACTGCAGGAAGGCCGGATCATTCAGGCATTCGAGCGCCAACGCCCGGACGGCCGCCGCCGGCCGGCGTTGGTTGAGGCACGCGAGCCCAAGCCCGAAGTACACCCCACCCTTGTCCGGCACCAGCCGCGCTGCCGTGCGGAAATGACGCTCGGATCCCGCCGGATCCCGCACCAGGAGGAGCCAGCCCAAGTTGAAATGGGCGATCTCCTGATCCGGATTCTGCGCCAGGGATTCCTGCAGCAACGCGACCGACTCTGCGGCCCGCGCCGGATCGCGAGCCAGGGCCAGGGCACGCACGTTGAGTTCCGGCGTCGGGTCCCGGCGCCCGCCAAAAGCGACCAGCAGGACACCGGCCAGCGCAACGCAACCAAGCACCGCACTCCACCGCCGGTCCCGTCCGGGGGCGGGCCGCCGGGCCGGCTGGCAGTCGACCGCGATGACCGCACCGAGAGCGGCCACCGCGAAGCCAAACACGGGAACATCCAGCTGCCAGTCGGTGAGGGCAAAGGCCCCGTAACCGAGCAGCGTGCTGGCAGCCAGGGGCGACCGGCGGAGGCCGATCGCCACAAACGCTCCCCAGGCCACGAGAACCGCGATTCCCCCGAAACCGAGCTCCGCCCAGATCTGGATCGGCAGCGAGTGCAGCTGCAGCACGTTCTCCGCCCCGCCCGGCAGTCCACTGCGATACTTTGGATAGACCAGGGGCACCATCCCCGGTCCCCAGCCGAGCATCGGACGATCCAGCCCCATGCGCCAGCCGGCGACACTCATCGCCGATCGCTGGACCTCGCTCGCCGCAACCAGATGGGAGCCAGCCCCACCCAGCAAGGTCGCCCGCATCCGCGGGTGCCCGAAGACCAGCGCGCCCGCCGCCACCGCGAGCAACGCGGCGAGTTGCACCTTGCGCCGCCGCGAAGCGGGAGCGTACCAGAGCGCCGTGAGGGCCAGCGCACCCACGCCGAGCAGGCCCCCACGACTGCCACTGGTGAAGAGCATGCCCAGGGAATGCACCGCCACCAGGGCCGGGAGCATCCGCTCCCTTCCGCTTTGCCTCCACAGCGCCACGACGGCTGGCGGCAGCGCGAGCAGCGAAAGACCCGCCGTGTAATTGGAATGCCCGAGCGGATACGGATTGCGCGCCGCCAGACCACCTCCCGCCTGCAGGGCGTGAAGGCCCCAGAGTCCGAGGCTGGCCACCTCCACCCCGAGCGAGCCGATGAGCCAGGCCCGCCAGAAGGCCTCCCGCGAGATTCCCTGGGCCAGCAAGCCATCAACCCACAGGAAGAAGGCCGCGATCGGCGCGAGCAGAGCCGCCGCCGCCAGCAGGCTCGGGCCAGGGAACGGGGATACCAACGCCGCCATCACGACAACCCCGCCCCACGCCAACGCCGCCCCGCTCCAGCCGGGGCCGGGCCGGCGCAGGGGGTCGTTGCGGTCCCACCCGCGCGCCAACAAGGCCAGGGCCGGCGCCAACAGCGCGATCGCATACACCAGGTTCCACGGCGTCGCGTACATCCGGGTCGCCCCGGGACTCGCGAGGGTGATGCCAGCCAGCGCGAGCCATCCGCCGACCGGCAGCAAGCGCGCCACCAGGCGGGCGGGGGTGAGAGCGGACGTCATCCGGGCAGGATAAGAACGGCGCCGATTTCGACCGGCAAGCCGCTAGGAGGGGCGCCAGCGGGAGTTTCTGGCCGCCCGATCCGCGGCCGGTTCCGTCGCGCGACGAGGGCGGCGGTTCGGCCATCGCCGTCCCTCCATGGCGAAGCCCGGCCCCGATTTGCCCGTGTCCGCGTTCTTGACGGTGCCGCGCGGAGGGCGGCAGGCTGATCGAATGGTCCCTGCTCCCGCGCCCGAGAAACGCCGCCTGCCGCTGGTGCCACTCGCCATTGCAGGCGTGGCGGCGGTCATTGCCGGTGCCATTCTGATCAAGCTGATCGGCTGGGAACAGGCCGTCCAGGAAGGCAAGCGGGCATGGAAGGTCGTGTTCGACACGCTGTCGGGCGCCGGGCCGGGGGTGTTCTTCGCCGCGATGGCGTTGTTGCCCATTGCGGGCGTGCCGATGTCTCCCTTCGCCCTTTCCGCCGGCCCCTTGTTCGGCGAGCGCCTCGGCACGACGACCATCATCCTCCTCGGTCTCGCCGCGATCACCTTCAACCTCACCGTCGCCTACTGGCTCGCGCGGCGCTGGCTCCGGCCCCTGCTGGCCCGGCTGGTCGAACGGCTCGGCTACAAGATGCCCCAGATTGAAAAGGGCGACGCCACGGATCTCATCGTGCTGCTGCGGGTCACGCCCGGCCCGCCTTTCTTCGTGCAAAACTACCTGCTGGGTCTCGCCGAGGTTCCCTTCGGCCGCTACCTGGCCATTTCCTGCGCCGTCCAGTGGTCGTTCAACATCGCCTTCATGCTTTTCGGCGATGCGCTCAGCCAGGGCCGCGGCAAGATGGCGGTGATTGCGATTGGCCTGCTGGCCGCTCTCGTTGCGGGCACGCACCTCGTGCGCAAGCACCTCGGGAAAAAACCGGCGACGCCATGAAACCACGCGGGGGTGTTTCCGCCCCGGGCGGCGACGCGGCGGATCCGGGTGAGAACCGCGCCGAAAGCGTCACGGAGTTCACGCGCCGGGTGAAGGCGCTGCTCGAAGGCGGTCTCCGCCCTTCGTGGGTCCGCGGCGAGGTTTCCAACCTGCGCGCGCAGGCAAGCGGCCATGTCTACTTCTCCCTCAAGGACGCCGGCGCGCAGCTCAGCGCCGTACTGTTCCGCGGCGATGCCGCCCGCCAGACGGTGCGGCTGCGCGACGGCCTGCAGGTGATCGTCTATGGCGAGGTCAGCGTCTACGAGGCCCGCGGCCAGTACCAGTTGATCGTGCGCGTCGTGGTCGACGACGGCGTGGGCCGGCTGCAGCGGGAGTTCGAGGCCCTCAAGGCCCGCCTCGCCGCCGAGGGGTTGTTTGCCGCCGAACGCAAGCGTCCGATCCCCGAGATGCCCCGTACCGTAGGGTTCATCACCTCGCCCACCGGGGCCGCCGTCCAGGACTTCGTGCGCATCCTCTCGCGCCGGGCCTGGCGCGGCCGCGTCGTCGTGCTGCCGGCCAAGGTCCAGGGCGAGGGCGCCGCCGCGGAGATGGTGGAGATGCTGCAGCTCGCCCAAAAGCTGGGCGGCTTCGATCTCCTGGTCATCGGACGGGGCGGCGGCAGCCTGGAGGATCTCTGGGCCTTCAACGAGGAGGCGCTGGTGCGCGCCGTGGCGGCCTCTCCGGTTCCCATCATCTCCGCCGTCGGGCACGAGATTGACTTCACCCTCTGCGACTTCGCCGCGGACCTGCGCGCCGAGACCCCGAGCGCGGCCGCCGAGCACATCACCAGCCACTTCGTCGCCTGCACCGAGCGCGCCCGCCAGGCCGACGCGGCGATGGGCTCCCTCGTGGACAGCGCCTGCGCCCGCGCCACGGAGCGCCTCGACCACGCCCGTTCCCGGCTGCGCCTGCTCACGCCCTCCGCGCAGATCGAGCAGGGATTCCAGCGCGTCGACGATCTCGCGGGCCGCCTCGGCGCAGCGCTGCGCCACGCGGCGCAACTTCGCCGCCAGGAACTGACCGAGGCGCGCCGCCGCCTCGCGCTCGCCTCGCCCGAGACCCGCGTGCAGCTCGCCTCCCACCAACTGCTCTCGCTCTGGAAACGTCTCCAGGCCGCCAGCCCGGCCTCGGTGCTGCACCGCGGCTTCGTCCTCCTGCGGGATGAGCACGGGCGCCCAATCACCCGCCGGGCCGACGTGCGGAGCGGACAGCCGGTCGCCGCCGAGTTCGCCGACGGCACCACCCGCCTCCGCGCCGAGTAGTTCGACTTGGTTTCGTTCGGTGGAGACGGGATAGGTTGGCCCCGCTGACAAGACAGCCACGACGGAGTGCAGCGTCGTGCCCCAGCGAAGCGGCCGCCCCGGCGTAGCGATTTGGCTTGCGCGCCGCGTTTGATAATAATTATCAGGCCCCTGCGACCCGTTGCCCCCGTTCCCCGGGAAACCCCTCTGCTAATCATGAACCCGAAGTTCCTCCGCCTGCCCCTTCCGTGCCTGGCCCTGCTCGCCGGCGCCGCGCCCGCCCTCCCCGCCCAGACCGTGCCCGCACCCGCCGGCGACGAAGTGGTCCGCCTTTCCGAATTCCAGGTCAGCACCTCGGCCGACAAGGGGTACCGCGCCGGCAACTCGGTGTCGGCGACCCGCATCGAAGCCGCGATCAAGGACCTGCCATTCTCGGTCAATGCGTTCACCGACCAGTTCATCGCCGACGTCGGCGCCCGCGACCTGTTTGACGTCGTCCGGTACGCCCCCGGCGTGACCAGTGCGGCCCGCGAGTTCAACGCGGGCAACACCCGCTTCAACCTGCGCGGCTTCGATCAACTCTCGCCCCAGCGCAATGGTTTCGTGGGCACG
The DNA here is from genome assembly GCA_016222805.1 of Verrucomicrobiota bacterium. Taxonomy (GTDB): domain Bacteria; phylum Verrucomicrobiota; class Verrucomicrobiia; order Opitutales; family Opitutaceae; genus ER46. The sequence continues at coordinate 401,818 of JACRQG010000008.1, forward strand.
GCCTACATCGACACGGTGAATGTGCAGCGCGTCGAAATCGTGAAGGGTCCGGCCTCGATCCTCTACGGGCAGGTGCAGCCCGGCGGCACCGTCAACGTCATCACCAAGGTTCCGGGCGGCAAGCGCTTCGTCGCGGTCAACCAGCAGGTCGGCACGGACAATTTCTGGCGCTCCACCCTTGATGCCAACCTGCCGTACGGCCCGCGCTTCGGCCTCCGCCTCAATGGCTCCTGGGAGAACGGCTCCGAGGCCATCGATCCCTCCGAGCAGCGCACCTGGGTCATGGCCCCGACCCTCCTGGTCAAGCCGACCGCGAATTCCTCGCTCGTGGTCGACTACCAGTGGTTCCGCCGGCGCGAGACGCCACCGGTGTTCATGAAGCCCAATATCCGCATCGAGGGCCTCGCGACCTCCTACACCAGTCCCGACGGCAAGACCTTCACCCCGATCGATTTTGGCTTCGGGCCGTTCTTTCCCCTGCCGAAGGACTTCAATTACGTCGGCCGGCACGATTTCCGAAACTCCGACTTCGAGTCCGTCTACGCTGAATACACCGTCAAGCTGGGCGACCGCTGGACGGCCCGCGCCAACTACAACTGGAACCGGCGCTCCGTCCGCAACAAGCTCACGGGCGTGGCCGACGCGCGGATCTGGGCCAGCGGCGTCCAGCAGACGGCCACCGCGTTCAGCGCCCGGACCGGCAACTCGGCCTCCACCAGCAACGGCGTGGCCACCGTGCGGGGAGCGAACGGCACCTTCAGCTTCGATCCGGCCACCGGCACCGTGACCAACAACCTCAGCGCCGGGTCCGTCTTCCTGCCGCGGCGCGCCCGCTTGCAGGAGGAATTCGGCCAGGGCAATGCCTACCAGGCGGAAGTCGCCGGCCGACAGGAATTCGACGGCATCAAGTGGAAGCCGCTCTTCGGCGCGTTCTACACCAGCAACAACAGCCGGAGCCGCCAGCGCAACCTGACCGACTTCTATCAGCCCTGGGACCTGATGAACCCCGCCACGTGGGTCGACACGCCGTCGTCGTTCGGCCGCGCGAGCCCGGCGCTGCTGCCCAACGGCGACTACAATGTCGCCCTCATCCCGCTCACCTCGGCGAGCATCTCCTTCGGCCGCGACACGGCCTACTACACCGCCCAGAGCCTCTCGCTGTTCAACGACCGTCTCCTTCTGGTCGGCGGCGCCCGTTACAACAAGGCCGAGGCCGCGGGTGACAACTACCTCGTGGCCGCCGATCCCGCCACCGTCGCCGGTCGCAACGAGGCCAACAACAACCAGTGGACTTCGGTGTCGCGCACCATCTACCAGGCGGGCGGCGGCTTCAAGCTGACCCCGGAACTGATGGCGTATGCCTCCTACAGCGAGTCATTCTCGGTCGACAGCCGTTTCCTGCAGTTCCGCGGCGAGCAGTCGTCCAAGGCGGCCCCCAGCCTCGCCGAGGGCAAGGAAGCGGGCCTCAAGTCAGACTTCCTCGGCGGTCGGATCTCGGCGTCCGTGGCGGTCTTCCAGGTCGACCAGTTCAACCGCGTGCTCAACTTCTCCGAGCGCGTCGGCACGCAGTCGCTGACGACGCAGTTGCAGGACACCGAGGACCGGAGCAAGGGCTGGGAATTTGAAACCACGCTCTCCCCGCTCGACGCGTGGCAGGTCTATCTCAGCTGGTCCAACATCGACACCAAGCTGACCAAGGTACCCGTCGGCCTCGAACCGCTGCTCGGCGCCCGCCCGGAGGCTTCGGTGAAGAAACTCTTCAACGTTTGGACCCGCTATTCCTTCAAGACCGGGGCCCTGCAGGGCTGGTGGATCGGCGGCGGCGCCAACTACACCGGCGACAAGGCCCAGCGCGTCGACAACCGCCTGCTCACCTTGCCGGCGTACACCCTGTGGGACGTGACTGTCGGTTACGACGGCAAGTGCGGCCAGCGGCCGTGCAACGTTTCGCTGGCCTGGAAGAACATCACCGACGAGGAGTACTTCCCGGCCAACCAGCAGCGCGGGTTCCCGAGCCGCGTGATCCTGTCCTTCGCCACCCGGTTCTGAACGCGGACGGCGGCGGGCGAGCGACCACGTGGTGCGAAATGCGACCACGCGTTCGCCACGTTTACGCCCCGGCTACTTGAAGGCGGCGCGGGCCCGATCCTTGGCCGACTCGTCGTGTTTTTCGCGCGAGGGCATGGCGAGTCCGTGGGCAAAGGCCTGCCGGGCGCGGTCCAGCGCTCCTGCCGCAAGGTAGGCGAATCCGAGCTCGAGATGGTGTTTCAGCTGGGTGGGTTCCAGGGCCACCGCCCGTTCCAGGTGGGCGACGGCGGTCGCCACCGAAGCTTCCGGGAGGCCGCCGTAAAACAGCCTCACCAGCCAGCGGACGGTCGTGCCCAACTCCGCCACTTCGTAGTGCCAGCGGCCCAGGAGGTGGTGTGCCCAGGCATAGTTGGGATCGAGAGCCAGCGCCCGCTCCGCCTCCTCGCGCATCAGGCGCGAATACCGCACCTTGTCCCGGGTGCCGCCGTAGACGCCGAGCTTGCCGTAACAGATGGCCACCGACAGCACGTTTTCCGCGCGATCGGGAGCCAGCGCCACGGCCCGCTGCGCATAGGCCAGGGCCTTTTGGACCGCGGCGCGCTTCTCTTCCGGACTGGCGAGATCCACCACGAGATCGGAGTACTGGCGGGCGATTTTCTGCAGGAGTGCCGCGTCATCCGGTCGCTGGGCCTCCACGGTGAGAAGGAGTTCCAAGGCCCGCCGGGTGTCGAGTCGCGCCTCGGCGGCCAGGGCTTCGCGCCACAGGTCGTCCGTCTCGGCTGGGAGCGCGACAACGGGCAGCAACCAGAAGGCGAATAGGGACCCACGAAGTCTCATCGCGGATAATACGTGCCGGCCGCCAGCCCGGGTGCATCGGTCTCCCCCGCCTGCGCCTCTTGACCTGCTCCGTTTTTTCGACCGTGTTCGCGCCGATGCCTGCCACGCGACCGGAATCACCTCCGCCCAGCTTTCTCTCCCAGCAGGTGACGGCCGCGCGCCGCTTCTATCTCGATCTCAGGCCCCGCCCCGGCCGAGACCTGACCGTCGTCTGCGGCGGGTGGGAGGAATGCGCCCCTGACTACGCGATCGACCGCGCGACTTTTCCCTACCTTTCGGTGGAGTTTGTCGCGAGCGGCCGTGGCGAGCTGGTGCTCGGCGGTCGGCGTCATCCGCTCGCCCCGGGCACGGTCTTTTCCTACGGGCCGGGAGTCGCCCAGTGCATCCGCACCTCGCCGGACGCCCGCCTCGGCAAGTACTTCATCGACTTCGCCGGTCCACGGGGCCGGCGGCTGCTGCGGGAAGCCGGGCTCACCCCTGGCACCTGCGTGGAGTTGGGGGCGTCGACGGAAGTAAGGCACGCGTTCGACACGCTGGTGCGGCTCGGCTCCTCCCACGACCGGCACACTCCCCGCGCCTGCGCCCTCCAACTGGAACTCCTGCTCCTCGTCACCCGCCGGGCGATGCAGCCGGGTTCCCTGTCGGAACGCCGCGCCCTCGCCTCCTTTGAGCGCTGCCGGCAGCACCTCGATGACCACTTCCTCGCGCTGCGCTCCCTGCAGCAGGCCGCCGCCGCCTGCCACGTCGACGTCTCGTACCTGTGCCGCCTGTTTCGCCGTTTCCACGGGGAGCGGCCCTTTCGCTACCTGCAGCGCCTGCAGATGCAATGGGCGGCGGAACGGCTGCACGCCTCCGGCCGGCTGGTGCGCCAGGTGGCGGATGAACTGGGCGTCGATCCGTTTCAGTTCTCCCGCACGTTCAAACGCATCCACGGTGTTTCGCCGTCGGCGTTTCTGTCCACCCGCGGCTGAGCGGCGGCAGGCCGCGCCCTGCCGGGCCGGCGACGGATCCCCTGCGCCCATGCGCCCCGCCAAGAACTCTCACCCGGTCATTTCCGGGCCGGGACCGGTGGAATCCGCCAATGCTCGTTGTCGACGCGCGAAGTGGTCATCAATTCCCGGGCGCGAGCGACCCACTCGGGATGGCGTGCCGCGAGGTCGTTCTTCTCCGCCACATCGGTGCTGAGATCGTAAAGCTGGATCGGGGCCGACGTCGTCTTGAGGCGAATCGCCTTCCAGCGGTCCTCCATCAGCACGGCCTGACTCACCCCCTGCTCGTAGAACTCCCAGTACAGGTGGCGATGCCGCCGCTGCTCACCCCGGCCCAGGAGCGTGGGCACAAAGCTGAGGCTGTCGATCGCGGCGGGTGGAGTCGCTCCGGCGAGTTCCGCCCACGTCGCCATCAGGTCGCCGAAGTAACCCACGTGCGGTGTGACCACGCCCGCCTTGATCCGCCCCGGCCAGCGCGCCAGGAACGGCACACGGATGCCACCGTCCGTCAGGCTGCGCTTCATGCCGCTCAATGGACCGCTCGGGGTGAAGAACGAGGGGTCGTAGTTGGGGCCGCCTTCCTTGTGGGGACCATTGTCGCTCGAGAACATGACCACGGTCCGCTCGTCGAGCCCGAGCTTCTTCAGCAGGGCAAACAGCTCCCCGATATCCCGGTCCATCCGCGTCACCATCGCGGCATGGTTCCGCGCGGACTCCGGCCACGGCTCCGACGCGTAGATGCCCTGATCGGGCACTTCATTGCCCTCGCCGAGGTCGCGTGAACGTTCGTTGTTGGCGTGCGGAGTGACCAGGGACCAGAAGAGGAAGAAGGGCTTCTCGCGGTTTCTCTGGACGAAGTCGCGCGCTTCCTGCGCGATGAGGTCATCCCCATAGACCTGGCGGTTCTTCGAATAGCCCATGCCTTCCCAGACTCCGCTCGAGACCAGGTCGTTGGGCAGAGCCACCTTTTCGCCGTTGCGCCAGAGGTAACTCGGAAAGTGGTTATGGGCGTGGCCCTGGTTCAGGTAGCCGAAGTAATAGTCAAAACCCTGTTTCCGCGGTTCTCCCGGTTGATCGATTTCGCCCAAGCCCCACTTCCCGATGAGGCCCGTGGCATATCCCGCCTGCTGGAGGACCCGTGCCACCGTGATGTCGCCCGCCAGCAGGGTCTGCGCCTCCATGTTGCGGCCACCGGCGTTGCCGCGCACGCGAGTGTGCCCGAGGTGGAGGCCGGTCATCAGCACGCTCCGCGAGGGCGCACACACGGTGCTGCCCGCGTAGAACTGCGGAAACCGCATGCCTTCGGCCGCCATACGATCGAGATGGGGCGTCTTGATCCGCTTCTGCCCGTAGGATCCGAGCTCCCCGTAGCCAAGGTCATCCGCCAGGATGAAAATGAGATTGGGACGGACGGCGGCGGCGGCCTTTTCGGCGGAAAAAACCGGGACCGTGACCACGAGGGAGGCGAGCCAGGGGAGAAGTCGGGCGGGATTCATGACAAGCGCGTCTTCACTCAGCGGATTTTCCGGCCCGAGGCGACTCTTTCCCGGAGCGCACGTCTGTCGACCCACCGCAACTTGGCATCGACGGCCGGCACCGCCCCGATCATCTCGTGGAGCGTGGAGCCCGCACTTGTGCTGCCCTCGTTGAGACGACGCCCCCCGGCGATCGGGGGGGATCCGCGGCGTCGCCCGACGATGTCGTGGCGGCGCGTCGGTTTGGTCGTGCTCCTCGGCGCCCTCCCCGCGCTGCCAGCCGAGACGGTCGCCCACTGGCGGTTCGACGACCAGGTTCCCGGCACTTCCGGTCTTCGGCTCACTTCCGCGGGCTCCGCCGATTGCGAGCTGATCCTCGGGGACGGTGCGACGATTTCCCCTGGCAGGCACGGGGGCGCACTCGATCCTCGTCCGCTCTCCGCAGGTTCGCACCCCCGCGCTTTCGCCGCCCGGACCGCCCCCCGCAACGGTGTCGATCGTTCCGGTCCGCGTGGGAACATCGCCGCTTCCGCCCTGAACCTCGGCGATGGCGCCTGGACGGTCGAAGCCTGGGTCGAACTCCGCCCCGAGGGCCAGGACGAGGGCGTGCTCCTGGAAATCGGGAGCGACCTTCCGGGAGGGGAGCTGCTGCGAACGCGCCTGACCTTTGTCCCCCGCGAGGAGGCCTTCTGCCTTCACGGCCTTTCGCCGTTGCCGTCCACCCAGGCCGGCATCACCGGGCGTCGCGTGGAGTGGCCCGACCCCAGCGGCCCCCCCGGGGGAGCGGCGATGCTCTTTTCAGCCACCCTCGCCAGTGGCACGCCGCTCCCACGCGGGACCTGGCACCATGTGGCCCTGGTCTACGATGGCGCCGGGGAAATCCGGCTCTTCAGCGGAGGCCGCCTCGCTGCCGTCGTCGCGGCGGCGATGATAAAACTCCCCCCCTGGGCCGGAGCCTATCTTGCCGTAGGCAGCAGCGGCACCGGGGAACTCCCTTTTCCCGGACGCCTCGACGGCTTGCGGGTGAGCGACCACGCAGTCTATGCGGCGGACTTCACGCCGCCCGCGGCTCTGGCCTGGACGGCAGCGCCGCGTCGGGATCGAGTCCTACCCTCCGGCAGAGTTGCGGTGCCGCTCCCGAAATCTGACGCTGTCGCACGCCTGAACCGATAATGAAGGACTACTTCCTGGCGGACGATTTGAGCGGCGCCCTCGACGCCGCGGGAGCGTTTCACCACGCCGGACGCCGGGTGCGCATCACGCTCCAGGACGATGCCTGGGAGGCGACCGAGGACGCGGTGGTCGGTGTCACGACCGAAACCCGCAACGCCACCGCAGCGGCGGCCGCCGCCCGCGTGGCCCGCGCGCTGGCCCGGGGACAGGCCCAGGGAGCGCGACTCCTTTACAAGAAAATCGACTCCACGCTGCGCGGCGCCGTGGCGGCGGAACTTGCCGCCGTCCGCGAGGCCCTGCCCGGCGCGCGGGTGCTCTTCTGCCCCGCCAATCCCGCAGTAGGTCGCACGGTGCAAGGTGGGCGGTTGCTGGTGCACGGAAGGCCGGTGCATGAAACCGAGTTTGCACACGATCCCGTCTGCCCGGTGCGGGAGAGCGACCTGCGCCGGCTGCTGGGCTCTGCCGGAGCAGGCGATGTGACCTTTCCCGACGCCGCGAACGACGCCGATTTGGCCGAAGCGGTGCGCCAGCAAGTGGCACAGGGTGGTGCGTGGGTGGCGGTCGGTTCGGGCGCCCTGGCCCGTCCCGTGGCCTCACTCGGCGCTTCCCGCCGCACCGCACCCGAAACCACCGGTGCCAAACCGCCACCTGACGGTCCCATCCTGTTCTGCTGCGGGAGCGCGCATCCGGCCAATCGCGAACAGGCGGGCACGCTTTCTCAGGCCCGAAGGGTGCCGGTGCACACGATTGCCCTAGGCGACCCGGATCCCGCTGTGGCCGCCACCATCGCCAGCCTGCGCGAGACCGGCGGTGCCAGCGTGCTGGTCGAGACCAACCGCCACGCGAGCGACCGCGTGCTCCAACTCCTGGCGAACACGGTGCCCGAAATACTGGCCCGAAGCGGCGCGGCGCGCCTGTTTGTGACTGGTGGCGAGACCGCCTATGCCATCTGTCGGGCGTTGGGTGTCTCCACCCTGGATTACGAGGCCGAACTGGAACCCGGCATGAGCCTCTCCCGGGCGCAGTTGCCTGGCTCATCCCTGCTCTTGGTCAACAAACCCGGCGGCTTTGGCAGCGCCCTGACCTGGGTGCGCGCGTGGGACGCGTTGCAGGGAAAGTCCGGCTGAGATCGGCCAGCGGCGTCGGCCCGGGCCCGCGCGTCTTTCCGGCCCCATCACGCTTTCGCCGCGCGCCGCGGGACGGCTGCGTCAGAGCGAGAAATCCGTGCTGCCGTTGTCGAGCAACGCAGACGCCTCCCGCACCAGCTCCAGGGCGACCTCGAGGTTGAGGTCGGTGAGCTTTTTGAACCGGATGCAGGCCTTGCCCACCGAGACCTTGCCGAGGCGCGCCTTGGCCGCCTCGGCGAGGCTTTTGCCGCCGCGGTGACCGAGGACGTACAGGCTGATGTACTGGGCGCGGCTGGAGATCGCGACGATCGGGCAGTCGCCTTCGCGGCCGCTGGCGTACTTGTAGTGGTACGGCCCATACCCGATCATCGTGCCGGCATAGGCGACGTGCGGTTTGAGGCGCGGCGCGGTCCGGCGGATGGCGGCATGGAGGGTCTTCAGCTCCGAACGGCGTGGTTCGGACAGGGCGGCGAGATACGCCGCCGGTGTGGTGGGCTTAGGCGAAGGGCTCATGGGGTCGCGCCAAGGTGGACGGGAACCCGCGGCTGGCAACCTCCAGGTGTGGTTTCCTCCCGGCGACGCGGTTCACCCCGGAACCACTGGCCGGTGCCGGCCGTGGCGATTCAGCGCCTCGTCGCTTTCCCCTTGCCCCGGCTTCCGGCTGCGCCGACAACCCCGCCCATGCGCTGTTCCCACGTCCTGGCGCTCCTCGCCTGCGCCCCACTGCTGACCGCGGCTTTCGCCGCTGCCCCATCGTCGGAGTATACCTTTGCCTTCCTGCGCTCCGGTCCGAAACGCGCCGAATTCAAGGGTGAAGCCATGACGGAGATGATGCGCGGGCACATGGCCAACATCGGCCGCCTGGCCGCGGAAAAGAAGCTGGCCGTGGCGGGACCGTTCGGAAGCCCTTCGCCCGACCCGCAACTCCGCGGCATCTTCATCTTCTTTGGAGGGGACGTCGCCGCTGCCGAAGCCCTGTGCCAGACCGACCCCTCGATTGCTGCCGGCATCTTCTCCACGGAAGTCGTGCCCTTCCGCACGACCAAAGATCTCGGGGATGTGCTCCGCCGCGCGATGGTTTTCGAAGAGCGGCGCAAGGCCGATCCGTCGATTCCGATGAAGGAGGGCATGAGCACCTACGTGCTCCTGTTCGCCGACGATCACGCCAAGGCTGCCGCCGCGCTCGGCCCGGTCCGCGCCGGCGGAGGCATCGTGATGGAGGGAAGCTTCGGTGGATCCCGTGCGGGCAAGGGTCTGTTCCTTCTCGACGCGCGCGACATCGCCGCCGGCGAAGCGCTGCTGGCCCCGCACCGCGAGGCCCTCGGCTCGCACCAGCTGATGCCGTGGTACGGCAGCGCGGAACTCCGGCGCTCCGCCGCCACCCCGTAGGACTCAACCTCCGTCGCTCGCAAGCGCGCGCAGACCTCGCGCGAATCGTCCGATCCCCTCGGCCACGGCCTCCGTGGGCAGCGCCCCGTAGGCGAGGCGCAGGTGGCAGCCGTCCTCGCAGCCGAACGCCGTGCCCGGAATCACGGCCACGCGATGTTCCCGCACCAGCCGCTCCGCCAGTTCCAGGGCCGGGAGCCTCGTCCGCACGCGCACCAGGAAGTAGAACGCCCCTGTCGCCGGCGGCACTTCGAGGATGCCCTCCGTCACCAGCGGCGCCAGTTCCTCCCGCACCCGCTGCCGGCTGGCCTCGATCCCCCGCCGCTGCTCCAACACCCACGGCGTCCCAGCTTCCAACGCCCCGAGCGCCGCATGCTGCGAGATCACGGGAGGACAGATGACGATTGTGTCCTGTACCTTGCGCAAGGCCCCCTCCAGCGCCGCCGGATACACCATCCAACCGATGCGCCAGCTGGCGAAGCCGAACGACTTCGACATCGAGTGCAGCGCGAGGGTGTGACCCGCCGCCCCCGGGATCGACGCCGGCGAGAAATGCACGGCACCGTCGTAGGTGAAGTCCGCGTACGCCTCGTCGCTGAAATGAAACAGGCCGTGTTCGGCGCACAGGGCGTTGACGGCCCGCAACGCCGCTTCCGGATACACCGCGCCAGTCGGGTTGTTCGGTGAGACGGTGACGATTGCGCGGGTCCGCGGGGTGATCGCCGCCCGGAGGGCCGTCAGGTCGAGCTGTTGCTCGGCGTCAGTCGCCACCGGCACCGGACGGCAGCTCGCCATCGTCACCGCCATCTCGTGATTGAAATAGTACGGATTCGGCAGAATCACCTCGTCCCCCGGATCGGCGACGGCGAGGAGCGCCGCGAGGAAGGCGTTGTTGCCGCCCGCCGTCACCATCAGCCGGCTCGGTTGGTCGCCGCCCGCCGTGACCCCGTGGTCCCGTGCCAGCCGCTCTGCCAAGGCGGAGGCCAACGCCGGCAGGCCGGAAACCGCCTGATACCGGTGATTGGCCGGTTCGGCGAAGAACCGCTCCAGGGCGGCCCGCGCCTGCGGCGGCGGACCGTAGCCGACGACTCCCTGCCCGAGGGAAATCGTGCCGGGATGCGCCCGGATCCAGTCGGCGACCACGGGAATGATCGGCGCCTGGACGGCGCGCAGCCGCCGGGATTCGGGAAACACTGCCATGCCCCCAAGCGAGCAACACCAGCCAACCGGGTGCGAGCAAACTCCGCACCGCGCCGGCGGCACCGGTGGAGGGGGCCTTGTTTCCATGAACGCCGCAGAGGTCGTGTCTCAGGGTGGCCGCGAAATCTCGCAGACGGGTTTGAAATTCCCGCCCGCCCGGATAACCACCCGGTTCCCATGCATCACGCCCCCCTGTTCACTCCGGTCTCCCTCGGCTCGCTGTCGCTCGCCAATCGCATCGTCATGGCGCCGCTCACCCGCTGCCGCGCCGACACGCAGCACGTCCCGACCGACCTGATGGTCCAGTACTACGTCCAGCGCGCCAGCGCCGGCCTGCTCATCTGCGAGGCCACCGCCGTGATCGAGGGCAATTCCGCCTTCGGCGGCCGCGATCCCGGAATCTACAACGCCGCCCAGGTGGCCGGGTGGAAGAAGGTCACCGACGCCGTGCACGCGAAGGGCGGCAAGATCGTGCTGCAGCTATGGCACGGCGGCCGGGCCTGCCACTCCCTGTGGAACAACGGCGTCCAACCGGTCGCACCCAGCGCGATCCCCATCACCAACGACGAAACCTACACCCCGCAGGGCAAAAAGCCGTACGAGACGCCGCGCGCCTTGCGCGACAACGAACTCCCCGGGATCGTCGATGGTTTCCGCCGGGCGGCCGGCAACGCCAAGGCCGCCGGCTTCGACGGCGTCGAGATTCACGGGGCCAACGGCTACCTGCTGGATGAGTTCCTGCGCGATGGCAGCAACCAGCGCTCCGGACCCTACGGCGGAAGCATCGCCAACCGCGCCCGCCTGCTGCTCGAAGTCACCGACGCCGTCATCGGGGTCTGGGGCGCCGGCCGCGTCGGCGTCCGCATTTCCCCGCTCAACAGCTACAATTCGATGCAGGACAGCGATCCGGTGGGGCTGACGCGCCATGTCGCCACCGAGCTCAACCGTCGCAGCATCGCCTACCTGCACCTCATGCGCGGCGACTTCTTCGGCGTGCAAAAGGGCGACGTGGTCAGCCCGGCCCGGGCGGCCTTCCAGGGCGCCCTGGTCGGCAACATGGGCTACACCCCGGCGGAGGCCGCCGCCGCGGTGAGCAGCGGCCAACTCGCGGCCGTGGCCTTCGGCCACCACTTCATCAGCAACCCGGACCTCGCGGAGCGGGTCAAGGCCGGCGCCGCCCTCGTCGAGCCCGATGCGCGGACCTTCTACACTCCCGACGCCAAGGGGTACACGGACTACCCCACGCTCGCGGCGTGAACGCGGGGTAGCCGCAAGATCCCCTTACTTCAGCGGCGGCACGTCGACCCAGCGACGCTCGGCCCAGGACTTCAGGCCGAGTTCGGCCAACTGCACGCCCTTGGCTCCCTCGCGGAGGGACCAGGGGAAGGGAGAGCCCGTGACGACGTGCTTGAGGAAGAGCTCCCACTCGACCTTGAAGGCGTTGTCGTAGGGGCCCTGGTCCGGCACACGGGTCCAGCCATCCATGTACTTGATCGGGCTGTCGATGTCGGGATTCCACACGCAGCGCGGAGTAGCCGCCAGCGATTGCGCGGTGCAATCGCGCAGGCCGGCCACGGCCGATCCATGGGTGCCGTCCACCTGCAGCGTGAGCAGGTCATCGCGCCGCACGCGCACATCCCAGGAGGAGTTGAAGTGGCAGATGACCCCGTTGACCAATTCGAAGGTCGCGTAGGCCGAGTCGTCCGCGGTGCACTTGTACGGCTTGCCGTTTTCATCCCAGCGCTGGGGAAGGTGGGTCGCGCCCAGGCAGGTGAGGCTCTTGATCTCGCCGAAGAGATTCTGGATGACGTACTGCCAGTGGCAGAGCATGTCGACGATGATGCCGCCATCGTCCTCCTTGCGGTAGTTCCACGACGGACGCTGCAGTTTCTCGAACTCACCGGTGAACACCCAATAGCCGAATTCGCCGCGCACCGAGAGGATGCGGCCGAAAAACCCGGTATCGATCAGGTACTTCAGCTTCACCAGGCCCGGCAGCCAGAGCTTGTCCTGCACGACGCCGTTCTTCAGGCCGGCGGCCGTCACTTCCTTCGCCAGCGCCAGCGCCTCGGCGGCCGTCGTGGCCGTCGGCTTCTCGCAGTAGATGTGTTTCTTCGCGGCGATCGCCTTGCGCACGCCGATCGGGCGCTGCCCGGTGAGGGTGGCGTCGAAGTAAATCTGGTTGGCGGGATTCGCGAGTTCGGCATCGAGGTTGGTCGAGATCCGCGACACCCCGGTGCGGGCCGCGAGGGCCTTCAACTTCTCTTCGCTGCGGCCCACCAGCACGGGGTCCGGCAGGATGACCTCGGAGTCCGAGAGCTTCACGCCCCCCTGATCGATGATCGCCTTGATCGACCGGATCAGGTGCTGGTTGGTACCCATGCGTCCCGTGACGCCATTCATGATGATGCCGAGCTTGTGGATTTTCATAAGGAGGAGAGAGGGGGAGTGAGAGTGAAGGTGAGAGGGAGAGTGACAACGAAAGGGGGAAGGGAGTTGGCGTCACCTTCCCCAGTCAAGTCGCGGGGTCCGTAGGCGTTTGGTTCCTCGGTCCGTCTCAGACGTGGTCGCGGTAAGCCTGGACGATCTTCCGCAGGTAATCGTCCTGATCGGTGGCCCAGAGGCGGGTCGAGAAGACCTCGACCTCGTTGAAGCCGCGGTAGCCGGTGGCCTCGACCCAGGCGCGGATCTGGCGCAGGGGAATGCAGCCTTCGCCCATCAGGCCGCGGTCGTTGAGGAGATCGATGGTGGGCGTGCGCCAGTCGCACACATGGTAGGCGAAAAGGGCCCCGAGCCTGCCGCACCGGGCGATCTCCGCCTGCAGGGTCGGGTCCCACCACAGGTGGTAGACATCCACGGCGACGCCGACGTGCGGCGACCGAAGCTGCTCCACCATGTCGTTGGCCTGACCGAGGGTATTCACGGCCGAGCGGCTGTCCGCGTACATCGGGTGCAGCGGCTCGATGGCGAGCTTCACGCCGGCGGCTTGTGCCTCGGGCAGCACCGCGGCAATGCCGTCGAGGATCTGCTGGCGCGACTCCGAAAGCGGCTGCCCGGGCACCGCCCCGCAGACCAGCACGATCAACGGCGCGCCCAGGGCGTGCGCCTCGGCAATGGCGCGGCGGTTGTCATCGATGGCCTTCCCGCGGTCCTCCGCCGTGCGGGCCGGAAAGAAACCGCCCCGGCAGAGCGAGACCACGGCCAGCCCGCGCTCGCGGAGCAGGCGGCCCGTGGCCGCGATGTCGCGCCCGGCAAGGGTGTCGCGCCAGACCGTGATCCCGGAGACGCCCGCCGCGGCGAACTTCGCGGCTGCGACCTCGATGGGCCACGGCTTGGTCGTGATGGTGTGCACGCAGAGGCGGCGGAGATCGGGGAGCGGGGCGGCAGGGGCGGCAGGGGCGGCAGGGGCGGCAGGGGCGGGAGAGGACACGAGGAGAAGAGACTGCATCCTATATCATATATGATTGCCAAGGCGTCAAACCCTTTTCATCCTGCCGCGATGTCCCGTGCGCTGCCGTCCATTCCGGTCCGCCCGCCGACCAAGACCGAACAGGTGCACGGCTGGCTGCGCGAGGCGATCCTGACGCACGCCCTGGCGCCCGGCACCTACCTGAACATCGACGAACTGGCCCGCCGCCATGGCGTGAGTGCCATTCCCGTGCGGGAGGCGGTGGCCCGCCTCGCGACGGAGCGCCTCGCGGTCATCCGCCCGCACTTCGGGGCGGAGGTCGCCCCGCTCGACGACCATTCGGTGCACGACGTGTTTGCGCTCCTGGAAGGCCTGGAGACGGCCTCCGCCGCCCGCGTGGCCGCCCTGGCGAACGCCGAAGACCTCGCGGAACTGGAGACCCTCCTCGGGCAACTCGATCGGGCCGCCGGCGGCGAGGACCCGGCCGTTTGGGGTCGGGTCAACACCGCCTTTCACCTGCGCCTGGCCGGCATCGCCCGCCTGCCCCTGGTGCAGGACGAGTTGCGCATCGCTTTCGATCACTGGGAGCGAATCCGCCGGCACTTCTTTCGCACCGCCGCCGGACCCCGCGTGGACGAGGCGCAACAGGAACACCGCGCCATGGTCGAGGCCGTCCGCCGGGGTACCGCCGGAACGCTGGAGCGCATCCTGCGCCGCCACAACCGCACCGCCCGCGACACCTACCTCCGCGCGCTGACGACACCCGCCCGGCCCGCATGAGGCGGGCCGCCGCTGTCGCCCGCCAGCGAGCGAGGCAGGCGAAGCTGGCAGGAAGATGAGGCGCGCCCTCCTTCCTGACGCCTGCCCGCAATCGCGTTGCACCCGCGGGCGCGGCTGCCTCTCCTGTCGGGATGTCCGCCCGATTCCTTTTCCTGCTTTCGCTTGGTTTCGCCGCAAACCTGCTGAGCGCGGCCGAATCGCCCGAACCCACCCGGCTCCTTCGCTTCCCGGCCACCGACGGCAAGGCGATCGTCTTCAGCTATGCCGGCCAGCTCTACACCGTGCCGGTCGCCGGCGGCACGGCCCGGCGGCTGACGGACGGCCCCGGGTACGCGATCTTCCCGCGCTTCTCCGCGGATGGCACGCAACTCGCGTTCACCGCGCAGTACGATGGCAACACCGAGGTGTACGTCATGCCACCCGAAGGCGGCACCCCGCGCCGGCTGACGACCTCCGCCACCCTCGATCGCGACGACCTCGCGGACCGCATGGGCCCGAACAACCTCGTGCTCGCCTGGCGCAATACCGCCCCCGAGATCGCGTTCCGCTCGCGGTGGCGATCGTTCAATCCGTTCATCGGTGAACTCTACACCGTGGGCCTCGACGGCGACGTGCCGCGCCAGCTGCCGGTGCCCCACGGCGGTTTCCTCACCTACTCCCCCGACGACAAGAAGATCGCCTACAACCGCGTCTTTCGGGAATTCCGCACCTGGAAGCGCTATCAGGGCGGCATGGCGGACGACGTCTGGATCTTCGACCTCGCGACCGGCGCAATCGAGAACATCACCAACCACCCGGCCCAGGACATCTTCCCGATGTGGGCCCCCAACGGCCGGATCTACTTCGTCTCCGAGCGCACGCCGCGCGCCAACCTCTTCGCCTACGACCTCGCATCCAAGCAGACGCGGCAGGTCACGACCTTCACCGACTTCGACGTGAAGTTCCCGTCGCTGGGCCGCGGGGCGATCGTGTTCGAGCAGGCCGGGCAGGTCTGGCGGCTGGATCTGGCCACGGAGCGGGCGCAGGCCGTGCCCATCACCATCCGCGAGGATCTGCCGGCTACCCGGCCCGCCCTCACCCCGGTGAGCCGCTTCGTCACCAGCGTCCGGCCGTCCCCGGATGGGCAGCGGGTCGTGGTGGTGGCCCGCGGCGATGTTTACACCGTCCCGGCCAAAGAAGGACCAACGCGTTCCCTCACCCAGACCTCCGGCGCTCACGAGCGCGGGGCCTCCTGGTCCCCGGACGGCAAGTGGATCGCCTATCTCTCCGACGTCACGGGCGAGAACGAACTCTACCTGCAGGCGCAGGATGGCCGCAGCCCGGCCGTGCAACTCACCCGCGGCGCCGACACCTACTACTTCACGCCCGCCTGGTCCCCGGACTCGAAGAAACTCCTCTGGGCGGACCGCCAGCAACGTCTCCGCTTCGTCGACACCGCCACCAAGGAGGTCACGACGGTCGACTCGAACCCCGACGGTCCCATCCAGCAGTTTGCCTGGGCGCCGGACTCGCAGTGGATCACCTGGACCCGTACCGAACGCGGCACGCTCACCAAGGTGATGCTCTACGGGCTGGCCGACAAACGCACGCTGGCGGTCACCGACGGGTGGTACGAAGCCACGGCACCGGCGTTCAGCCAGGACGGCAAGTGGCTCCTCTTTGCCTCCGCGCGCGATTACCGGCCGATCTACTCGGACACCGAGTGGAACCATGCCTACAAGGATATGGAGCGGGTCTATCTCGTCGCCCTCGCCAAGGACACGCCCTCGCCGTTCGCACCCAAGAGTGACGAGGTCACCCTCCCCAAGGACGACGCGAAGAAGGAAGGCGCCACCCGGAAGGACTCGGATGAAAAGAAGGCGGCCGAAGAAACTGCGCCCAGCGCCGGAGCGGAGAAACCCGAGGCGAAAAAGCCCGACCCCAAGGTCGTGGTCAAAGTCGACGCCGACGGCCTGCCCGGCCGGATCCTCGGACTGCCCGTACCGCCGTCAAACTACAGCTCGATCCGCATGATCGGCGATCGCGTCTACTACCGCCGGGTGCCGGGCAGCCCGGTGGGCGGCGGCGGCGACGGCGAAGGCCTGGGCGCACGCGGGAGTTCCCGGGCGGTCGTCGCCTTCTATGACCTGAAGGCGAAGCGCGAAACCGAGGTGGGCGGCTTCGACGGCTTCGAGATCACCGCCAACGGAAAGAAGATGCTCGTCGCCACCGGCCGCGACTACTCGCTGATCGACCTTCCGACGGCCAGGGTGGAGCTCAAGCCCGACGCCCGGATCAATCTCTCCGGGCTCACCACCCGCGTCGATCGCCGGAGTGAGTGGCTGCAGATCTTCGACGAGAACTGGCGCCAGATGCGCGACTTCTTCTACGACCCCAACCTGCACGGGGTCGACTGGCCGGCCCAGCGCGCCAAGTACCGCGCGCTCGTTCCCCATGTCGCCACGCGAAACGATCTCACGTACCTCCTGGGCGAAATGGTCGGCGAACTGAACGTCGGCCACGCCTACGTCGGCGGCGGCGACCGCGAGAACGCCCCGCGGATCAAGACCGGTCTGCTCGGCGCCCAGGTGTCGCACGATCCGCAGAGCCGCGCCTATCGCATCGACCGGATCCTGCGCGGTGAAAACTGGCAGACCCGGACGCGCTCCCCGCTCACTGAACTCGGCGTCAACGTCAGTGCCGGCGACTACATCCTCGCCGTCAACGGCCGCCCGGTCGCGGAACTCGACAACCTTTACTCCGCCCTGGTCGGCACGGCCGGCCAGCAGGTGGTGCTGCGGGTGAATTCCCAGCCGGCCGAGGCCGGCGCCCGCGATGTCACGATCGTGCCGATCGCGGATGAGTCCTCCCTCTACTACGAGGAGTGGGCGCAGCGAAACATCGACTACGTGGCGAAGAAGACCGACGGGCGCATCGGCTACCTGCACATCCCGGACATGGGCCCGGAGGGCTTGAACGAGTTTGTCCGCCGCTTCTATCCCCAGCTCAACAAGCAGGGCATGATCATCGACGTCCGCGGCAATGGCGGCGGCAACGTCTCGCCCCAGATCATCGAGCGGCTGCGGCGCGAACTCGCCATGGTCAACATCCGCCGCAACGGCACGCCGGCGACCAACCCGGCCCAGATGCTGCTCGGTCCGAAGGTCACGCTCCTCAATGAGTACTCTGCGTCGGACGGCGACCTCTTCCCCTACCGCTTCCGTGAACACGGGCTGGGCAAGCTGATCGGCAAACGCTCCTGGGGCGGTGTCGTCGGCATCTCCAATTCCCTGCCCTTCGTCGACGGCGGCGAGCTGCGCAAACCGGAGTTTGCCCCCTACTCCAAGGACGGACGCAACTGGATCATCGAAGGTCGCGGTGTCGAGCCCGACATCGTGGTCGACAACGATCCCGCCCGCGAATTCCGCGGCGAAGACCAGCAACTCGACAAGGCGATCGAGGTCATCCTCGCCGAACTCACGACCAAGGGACAGACCCTGCCGCCGCCGCCGCCCGGACCGATCAAGCGGTGACGCACGAGGAGCGGCGCTCGGAAAAGCACCGCTCCGCATCGCGCGCCGGGCAGGCCGACCCCGCCCGGCGCTGACGCGCTACGCCGTCACCATGTCGATCACCGCCGGGTGCACCAGCCGCTCGAAGTCGGCGTAGGCCATCGTGATCGTCTCGGTATGGGTGCCGGCGTTGAAGGTGATCTCGCGCTCCTGCGCCAGACCGGCGGTCACGTGCACCTTTAGGCCATAGATCGGCCCGAGCGGCGGCATCGCGCCCAGCTCGCAGTCCGGGAACATCTCCCGAATCTCGCGCTCGCTCGCGAGTTTCACGTGCTCGGTCTCGAGCATCTCGCGCAGCTCGTGGATCAGGATCCGGCGGCTGGCCGGCAGCACGAGCATCTCCGGCACGTCCTCGACCTTGATGATGATCGTCTTGGCGAAGCTGCGGGCCGGCACGTGCGCCGACATCGCCACTTCCGCCGCGGTGAATGCCTGGGAATGCCGGATGCTCACGTACTTGATGTGATGTTCATCCAGATACTGGATCAATCGGCTCGAGGCCATGACTCCTCCTTCGGTTGCTGGTGGATGTCGCGATGGGACGGAACGGAATCCGCCCGGCGGCGACGCGTGGCCGGGCGTCTCCGGGTTTGACCGGAGTCTAGCCCGGTCCGGCCGGAAGTAAACGCCGGAAGGAGGAATCCCCGCGCACGGCAAAACCGGCCGCGGTCCCCCGGGGCCGGTTCAGCCGATCCCTCTCCGCGAGCCTCAGGCCCGCGCGAGTTCCCAGGTGCCCTCGCCGGCCGCCTCGGCCGGGGTCGAGTCGTACTTGCCCTTCAGGCGGCCTTCCTTCCACTCGCCCGAAAGCCGGCTCTTGCCCGGCGTACCCTGGATCTCCCACTCGAACACGAGCTCCAGTTTGGCGCCGTCCACCTTGATGGAGGTCACCTTCGCCGGGATGTTCGCCCCATCGAAGGTGAAGGAGGCTTCGCCGGACCAACCGGTGGAGCTCTCGTTCTTCAGCTTCAGGCGCAAGGCGCCGCCCGATTCATTGGTGGCCTTCCACGTGCCGGCATACTCGCCGGCCGCGATGGTAGCGACCGACTGTTTCGCCGCAGCCGGGGAGGCGGGCTTGGTTTGCGCCGCGTACGCGACGGTTCCGAGCAGGAGGCAGGAAACGAGAAGGGAAACGGATTTCATGAGGGTGCGGAGGCCGGCAGCAGGGCCCAAAAGGGGCCCCGCGGTCAACGCAGAATCGGTCAGGGACCGAAGCCCGCCATCCAGGCCAGCTGCGGCCAACCGTCGCGGACATAGGGTTGCGCCTCGCCCGGGGTGCTGCGGCCGCGCTCGATAGTGCTCTTCATCAGTCTTCCCAGGCGCTGGACGATCTCCGGGTGGCGTTCAACCAGGTTGGTGGTCTCTTTCGGGTCGGCGACCAGGTCGTAAAGCTGGAAGGGCGGCAGGCCCTCGAAACTGTCGGGCTTGGGCTGGGTCCAGGGCGAGGGGGAGCGGGTCGGCGGGCTCCAGCCTCCCGAACCCGGAGCCAGGATCAACTTCCACTGTCCCTGCCGGATGGAGAACTCCCCTTCGGAGGAATGATGCACGAGCGCCTCGCGCCGACTGGCCGGCGGCGGCTGGCCCCGCAGCAGCGCCAGCAGGCTCGAACTGTCCTCGGCCGCGGTCGCCGGGAGCGGGGCGCCCAGAAACTCCGCCAGGGTCGCATAAACATCGAGATGACCGATAACCTCGGCACAGCGGGAGCCGGGCGCAGTCACCCCGGGCCAGCGCACAAAGAACGGCACGCGATGGCCGCCCTCGAAGGAGTCGGACTTGGAACCGCGATAGCCACCGGTCGAGTCGTGACCGAGGTCGCGGTGCCGCGGGATGTCGCCGGCCGGTGCGTAGCCGTTGTCGGTGGTGAAGATCACCAGCGTGCGGCGCGCGAGGTTGTGTTGTTCCAACGCGCCCAGGATCGCGCCGATGTCGGCGTCGATCTGCCGGATGAAATCGCCATAAAGCGTCGGCGTGGACCCGGCGAACTTGGGCGTCGGCAGGGTGGGTGTGTGCGGTCCGGCCAGGGCGAGGTAGAGGAAGAAGGGCCGGCCATCGCGAGCCGCCGCCCGTTCCGCCAGATACGCGACGGTCTTCTCCGTCAGCCGGGGCTGCACCTCCTCCATCTTGAAGTCGGCTCCGATCGGGCCCGCCCGCCACAGCTTTGGAGCCGGGCTGTCCCCCACCCGGCCGGCCGGCGGCGCGGTCACGCGGTCGTCCTGAATCCACACATAGGGCGGCATGTCGAGGGATGCGCTGATGCCGAAGAACCGATCAAAACCATGGGCCACCGGGCCACCGCCGACGGGTTGGCCGAAGTCCACGGCTTCCGCCCCCGGACCGGTCTTCACCCAGTCGAGCCCGAGGTGCCACTTGCCGAACATCGCGGTCGCGTACCCCTGCGTTCGCAGGAATCCGGGCAGGGTGAGCCGTCCCGGTTCGACCAAGCTGGGGCTGTAGCCCTGCAGCACGCCGCGCTTGAGCCGGCCGCGCCAGGAATAACGCCCGGTGAGCAGCGTGTAGCGCGTCGGGGTGCAGACGCCGGAGGAGGAATGGGCGTCGCTGAAGATCATCCCCTCCCGCGCCAACCGGTCGAGATGCGGCGTCTGCCAGAGGCTCTTGGGGTTGAGGCACGACACGTCGCCGATGCCCATGTCGTCCGCGAGAATGAAGAGCACGTTGGGCTTTTCGGCCGCACCGCCCGGTGCAGCCCAGGCCAGCGCGAGGACGAGCGCCGTGGCGGCGGCCAGGCGCCGGCGCACACCGTGAAGTGTGCTCTTTTCCTGTGGACGCGAAGACCCCGGCGCGCGTTCTGCCGCGAGGTCGCCGGCACGCCGCGGGGCGGGGTCGCCCCGCCTACAAGGACGGGCCGGTCTTTCTTTCGAGGCAGCAAAGAGGGCAGGCGGCAGGAGTTTCATGGGGAAGCAGTGACGGTAAGTTCCAGTTTCGCACCGGCCGCCAGTTTCACCGGCAGGCCCGCGGCCAGCTCGCGGCCGCTGTGGCTTTCGACCCGGGCTCCGGCCTGGCGCACTTGATAGCGCCGGTTCGCCTGCACCGTGAACCACTCCGGGAACTGGTTGATGCGCGGCCAGTCGATCGGGAGCTTCAGGTTTTCGGCGTGCCGCGGCCGGTCGAAGACGAGGGTGCCCTCCCAGGGTTTCTCCGCCGCCACCACGACCGCGAGCGCGTCACCTTCGCGCACCGCCCCGAGCCGCAAGTCCGCCCGCCACGGTTGCGCCGTCACCCCCTGGGTCTTCCACAGGCAGTACATGATGGTGGTGCGCGCGAAATTTCCGTCCCCATGCCACGCCTCGATGATGCCATTGGGCTGCTGGTAGGTCCACATGTGCTGGATCTCGGAGTCCATCCAGGCGGTCACCGAAGCCACCCGCGGATCCGCCGCGAGGCGGTTGTAGAGGTTGAGCGCGCTCTCGATCGAGTCGGCGTAGCCATCCATGCCCCCCCGGGGACGCGCGGCCGAGGCGCCTTCCCAGCCGAAGCCGCGATACTTCCCGTCCATCGCCGCGAGCGGGCGCACGATCGCTTCCCGATAGGCGGTCGTCCCGTCGACGAGGTAGACCGTGTAATAGGCATCGTAGACGTAGCCCCACGAATCGGAGATGCCGCGGTTCACGATCGCGCCCGTGCGCGGGTTGATGGCGTTGTAGAACATCCCGTCTTCGTTCACCCCGACGGCGAGGATGCGGTCGAGCATCTCGTGGACGTGGGGTTCGTAGGTCGCCTTCTTCGCCGTCCACTCCGCCCCGCCCGGCCGGCGCCCGGCGAAGTGCAGCGTGGCGTAGAACTCGCACAACCCGCTCACAATCTCGCAGCCGTGGTCGCGCAGGCCCAGGCTCGCAAAGTCCCGCGTGGGGTGGTTCCGGCCTTCCGGGAGCAGATAGGTGTCCGCCAGCCGGATGCCCCAGCGCAGGTACTTCTCCTCGCACCCGCTCATCCAGTAGATCCGCGCCAGGGCCTGCAGGTAATCGCCGCTGACTTCCACCGCGACCGCCTTGTCGACGCCCTTGAGCGGCACCTTGCCGAAGGGAGTCTCGACCGCCGCGAGGGCAAAGGAATCGTCGATCAGCTCGAACATCCGCTCGCTCCAGGGGCTCGGCCCCAGCCACTCCGTCAGCGCGAGCAGGCCGTCCTTCACATACTCGGCCGAGTTGAAGAAGATCCGCTCGGCGTTCGCCTCGGGAAACCGGAGTCCCAGGGTGCCCTTGAGGTTGTACTCGTCGGTGAGCCGCAGCCAGCCGGGCCGCGCGGTGAGACGTCGTTCCGCCTCCAGCATGGGACGCAACTTTGCGGCCAGCAGCGGCCGCTCGGTGAAGTCGGCGCTCAGGACCATGAAGGGGTAGTTGTCGGCCGCGCTGTCACGGCCGTTCCAATACGGACTGTCCTTGAGGTTGCGGGGAATGAGACCGGTCGTGGGTTCCGCCACCCCCAGCCAGCCATGCAGGTAGCGGTTGCAGCGGTTCAACCCCTCCTGCACGAGGGCTCCCTGCGCGGCCGCACGCTCGAACGCGCTCCGGGAAGGTTCGGCGGCCGGCAGCGAACACCACACGGTGCCGGCCAAGAGCAGCAGGAGTCGGGGCGCAGGAACGGGGTTCATCCCTTCATTCTCCCCGCGACCAACCGCAGGTGGCGACGCTTTTTCGCCCGGCGAGGCCAGCCCGCCACCGATGCCTCTATTGCGACTGGCAGTCTCGGGAAGGCGTCACCCCACCCGGACGGTCGCCCGGAAGGGAGTCAGGCCGGTGAGGTAGACGCTCTGACCATCCCATTTGGGCAGCGCCCCGCGTAACTGCGTGTAGGTGTGCTCGGCCCACCCGGGGCCAAACTCGATCGTGTCGCCGCCGGCGACGTAGCGGCCGGTGCCCCCCCGCAGGAGGTAGGCATCCGCCACGCCCGGCACCGGCTCCACGCCCTGCAACTTGCCCCCGTGCCGGAAGGCCAGCTCGATCGCCACCGGCACGCCGGAGGTGCCGTCGAGTGAGAACTCGAGCGTGAAACGACCCGCGGCCTCGGTCACGGTGACGACCGCCTCGAGGTGTTGGATATTGCTCTGCTGACGCCGCGCCTTGCTGTCGGCCGCCAGCGTGCCGTTGGGCGCCATCCTCACGTGCTCGCCGCCGGCGATCTGATCCTTGCTCAACGGCTGAAAATACGGGCCGGCAAGCGTCTGGCGCAGGATATAGCGCCCGTCGCGCACCTCCAGCGTGTCGGCCGAGAACTGCCCTTTGCCGAAAAACGCACTGGCCACGCGCAGCGCCTCGAGGGCCGCCGCCCCCCGGCGGAACGAGAACAGGGTGGTGTTGGCCGCCAGGATCGTGCCGCTGGCCGTGCCACGGCGGATGCGCGCCAGGTTGGAGTGGCTGAAGACGCGGGCGTAAGTACGCGTAATAGTACCGCGCCATGCTGCCGCGCTGGTAGCGATCCTGCCGGCGCGAGGCCTCGGTCACCACCTCGCCGTCGGGATGCACGTAGTAGAGTGTCATCTCGAGATTCTTGCGCACGGGCTCATACAGCTCCGGCCGCTGCAACAGGCGCGCCACCGTGATCAGCGCCCGATCCACGATCGGCGAGTAGACCGTCGTGCTCTTCTCGGTGTACTGGCCGTCGGGATCGACGTCGATGGTCTCCGCCAGCCATTGCTCGATGCGGGCGACGTACCGCGGATTGGGAAACACCGAGTTCGCCAGCGCCAGCGCGCCGCAAACGACCCAGCGGTGATTGGGCGTGTGGACCCCACCGGTGACCAGGCCGTCCGCACCGCGCACCACAAAGCGGGAAAGTTCGGCGCCGAGGGTCTGCCACTCGGTGTCGGAGCTGGAGCGCAGGAGGGCGCAGGAGGGCGTGATGATCTCGAGGAGGAAGGCGGTGTCGGGCGGAGAGCGGAAGTTGGTCGAGTAGAGATCCACCGTGCCGTCCTCATACTGGGCGGCCAGCAAGGCGCGGGTCGCGAGCCGCAGCGGCTCAACCAGTTCGCGCGACCGCTGGTACTTGCCCCCAGGGGAAAAGGCCGCGCTCACCAGCGCCGCGATCATCGCCGCCGTGCCGTGCGGCGTGTGAATGCCATATTCGTTGGGGATCGCCCCGAGCCAGCGGTGGCCGGCCCGGCGTTCCTGCTTGGCCAGCAGTTCCGGCACGCGGGCATCATTGGCCCGGACCAACTCCCGGAGCAGTTCCTCGGTGGCCGCATCACGCGCCCGGAGCAGCGGAGTGCCCAGGGCGGCGAGCGTGGTGGCGGCGGAGCCGGCACGGAGGAAATCGCGACGGGAAGAGAGGATGGGGTCGGGCATGATGACGGTGGCGCCCGATCCTCGGCGCACGTCAGGGGACGGCGCGAGCCGAAAGCGCGAACGGCATCGGACGGCGCGCGGTTGCGCCCGTGCTGGCAGCCGAGGTCGGCAGCCTCTGGGGGCACCTCCGGTCCACGAGCGATGCCGGCCTCAACGAGGCCGGCTACAGGTGGCCACGCCTTCGGCTCGAGCGCGGCGACTGTAGAGTTGACGACACCTCAGAACGACACCCGGGCGGTGAGGCTGTAGTTGCGCGGCACCTGATACCAGAAGTCGCGCGGCGTGGCGACCCGCGCCGGGTTGGTGACGTCGCCACCCGGCGGCCGCACCAGGACATTGACGTAGTGTGGCTTGCTCTCGTTGAGCAGATTGTCGACCCGCAGATTGAAGCTCACGGGATAGTTTCGGAACCCGCGCCACGTGTAGGCGAGCGTGCCGGTGGCCACGGTGTAGCCGGCAGCGTAGACCGGAGTATAGGCGTCGACCGTCGGATCGTCGATCGCCGTGGCGGGGCTGGCGGGATTTACGATCGTGTCGGCGCCGCGATTGCCGATCACGATGGGTCCCCGGTAGCGGGCACCCGCGCCGATCCGCACTCCCTTAAACCGACCGCTGCCGATCGTGTAGTCGGCGAAGAAATTGCCGGAATTCGTCTTCTGCACGATCTGCGCCGCCGGCGCGATGCTGCGCCGGCCATTGATCATCGAGTTCCAGTTGCTCACGGCGGTGTTGACGTCGGGCGAGCGGCGGTCGAGCGGGATGGAGGTGTCGACCGTGGCCACGTCGTTGGCGCCCACCAGTCCGCCGGCGTCGATCACGATCTGGCGAAGAACCGCGAGGTTCTTGTCGATGTAGGCGGCGGTGAGCTCCGCGGCGTTGGTGGCATCGACATAGGCGCGCGCGTAGTTGAGGGAAACGCGCAGCGACTTCGTGAGATTGGCGACCAGTTCGAACTCCCAGCCATTGGCCCGCGCCTGCCGCCGATCCTGGATGAACGCCGGCGGCACATTCTGCAGGCCGCGCGTGTTTGTGCCGGCATCGGAAAAGTCGCCGAGCGCGTTGGCGTTGATGATCGCATTGAAGACCGCGCCGGACAGCGGGCCGCTGAACGGCTGGTTGTTCTGCTTGGTGAAATACCGGTTCAGGCTGAGGCGCACGCGTTGGTCGAGCAGGTTGAACCGCAAGCCGGCATCGACGCCCTCCGACACGGTCGCCGCGAGGACGTCGTTGTTGATCGTGGCGTTGGGCGGCGGGATGGTGAAGGTCTGGGCGAAGTTCGAGTAGAGGCTGGCCCAGGGTCGCACATGGTAGACGGTGCCCGCCGAATAGGTGACCTGGCTGTCCTCGATGGACGGGAAGTTGTAGTCGTCCTGGAAGCGATCGTTGGCGTACTGGGAAAGTCGGAAACCGCTGGCATCGCGCGGCCGCGTGGCGGCGGGGGCAGCCGGACCGGTGGGCCGGCCCTGGGCATCCTTGGGCACGTAGGTGAGCGTGGCGTAGTCGGCGGGGGCGGCGGGGCGGTAGTAAACCGTCGCGCCGTCCCAATTGGCCGGGTAGTCGCCGTAGGCCGCGTTGTACTGGAATTCGTTTGCGTAGCTGTCGAACCGCACCGCGCCGAGCAGCACCAGGCGCTTGTTGAAGAGGCGGGCGTTGACCGCGGCCAGCGCGTACCGGTAGTTGGCGTCGGCCTGGGAGTTGATCTGCGGCTGCGTCGGGAGCGGGTGGTACCCGAGGCGGACCTCGCGGTTGATCCCGAGCACCGGATCGACCAGCTGCACCGTGGACAACTCGGGCAGGGGCCGCCCCGGCTGATTCCAGTAATAGCGATACCGGAGCTGGCTGCCGGTCGGCCAGCGGCGGGGATCGGGGTCGAGTTGGGCGTCGAGCTGCAGGTAGCGCGCGACCGTCCGCTGGTTGTTGATCCCGCCGAGCAGGTTCAGTTTGAAGTCGCCATAGCGGGTGTCAGCGAGCCAGGCCGCCGCGCCGCGGAGGTTGTAGAAGGTGTAATCGCGCACCTGCTTCAGGCGCGTCGACTCGCTGTAGGGGACGAGGAAGTTGGGATTCGCCGCCCCGTTCGGCAGGTTGCGGTTGATGTCGATCAGGGTGTTGGAGAGCGCGCTCAGGGTGGTTTCGGCGTTGCGCAGGCTCTGGTTGGCGTCCCCCGCCACCTCGAAGAAGAGCGACCGGCCCACCGCGTGGTTCAGGTAGAGCGCCGCGTCGTGGTACCGCTGCCAGAAGACCGGCGCGTCGAACGACTGGGTGAAGCGACGATCCGGGATCCGGAACTGCGAGCCGGCGACGGCGCGGGCGAAGCGATCCTCCGGCAGGTTGAGGGAATACATGAGGTTCGTGCCGGCGGAATTCGGCCCGGCGCCCACGTAGAGGCGGCCGCCGATCGGCACCTGCTGGTTGGCACCGGCGCCCAAGGTAATGGCCGCGTTCTGGTAGTTGAGCGCGCCGTTGAAGCCCGAGGCGGGTGCGTAGACGTAGAACCCGGTCGTGGTGTTGCGGCTGATCCCCCGCGCATTGGCGTTGGTCGGCGTGGCCGTGAGGGGGGCGTCGAAGGTGCTGGTGCCGTCCCAGCCGCCAAAGTTGTCGTTGATGTTGGTGAAGGCGTTCATCCGGCTGCTCTCCCCGTACTCGCCCTCCACCCGCAGATCGGTCGCCGGGCCGAGGCGCAACGTACCGGTCAGGGTCACCCCGCGGACCTTGGTGTAGTCGCGATCGCGCCAGCCGCGGCTGTCCTGCCAGACTCCGTTGGCCCGCAAAGCGACGCGTTTCCCGAGCGGCTGGTTGAGATCAAAAGTCGTTCGGTAGTTGGCCCACGAACCCACGGTGGTGGTGAGTTCGCGGGAGGGGCGATCAAAGCGGGCCGCCTTGGTCACGACGTTGGCGGAGCCGCCCAGGGCGCCGGTGCCGAAGAGGATCGAATTGGGGCCGCGCGAAAAATCGAAGCGATCGAGGTTGTAGCTGTCGAAGTTCACGCCGAACGGGAAGAAGTTCTTTTGCGGTGTGCCGGCGGTGACCCCGCGGCTCATCGTGTAGAGGTTGGTCACCTGGCTAAGCTGGATGGCACCGTTGTCGTTGCTCGCATTGGTGTTCACCGTCCACTCGATGGCCTGCACCAGGTTGGTGATGTCGAGGGCGTCGATGAACTCGCGCGTCAGCACCGAATAGGCGGCCGGGGTATCGGCCAGATCGGTGGCCAGGCGGCCGCCCGCCAGGGAACTCGCCGCGACAAAGCCGGTGTCGCGATCCGTGTTCACCGTGAAGGGCGAAAGGACGACGGCGTCGTCGACCTCCTTGGCCGTCGGGACCCGCACGTTGGTTTGGCCGAACGCCGGGAGAACTGCGCTGACCAACCACGCGACGCAAAGCAGGGAGGGGAAACGAAGGAAGGCATTCACGGGAGGAAAGGAGGATCAGCAGAAGACTACTTGCCGGCCGGCCGGCTCGGGACGGCGGTGGCATCACGGGGCGCCCGCCAGTTGCCCACGGCCTCGGAAACGTGCAGGCGGCGGCCATACAGGCGAACGATGCCGAACTCACCGTGCAGCGAAGGCGCCAGCCGGAGGGTCTTGGTGGTCGGAATCACCCGCAGATCGCGCGGCACTCGCACCCAGCCAAATGGTCGCGCGGTGCCACCGTCGCAGAGCTGGCCGTCGATCACGAAGGCCACAATCCGGGCCCCGCCGTCGACGATGACCACCACGTGGTGCCATTCGCCGGCGCGCAGCAAACCCGGATCGCAGTCCCAGGCTGTCTCGGCGAGGACGGCATTCTCCCGGCCCGGCCCGCCAAACGTCCCCCGCAAGGCCAATTGCACCGTGCCGCGGTCGGTGAGGCCCAGCGACAATCCGGCGCCAGCGGCATCGCGGGAATCCAGCCAGATCTGACCGCCGGCAAGATCCGTCAACTTCACCCACGCTTCGATCGTCAACCCGCCGAACGGCGGGGCGGCATCGAGATCGAACCGGACCGGCAGTGGCGCCGTGGCCCCGGCGGCACAGGCCGAACCGCGCAAGTCGAACAGCCGACCCTTGGAAGCGACCTGCCGGTTTTCCGCCTGCGCCCAGAGTTGCTCGAAAAACGCCGCCGGGATCTCGTGAACCCGTGCAATCGTCTTCTGGGTTTCAGTGACAAAGTACCGCCCGCCCTCCACGAGAAGATCCGGGTAGCTCATCCGCGTCGACGCTTCTGCGGCATAGAGCAGAATTTCGGGCTGCGACCAGGCCAGGCGCCGGCCTGCCGGCGTTTCGATCTCACGACCGGCGGCGATCCAGGCCGGGTTCCGCTGGCCGGTGAAATCCGGGATTTCGTGATTGTGGAACCAGTAAAGGTATTTTCCCGGGGCGGGCTGCCAGACGAAGTTCGCCGCCCGCGTGTGCTTCACCTCCCGCCCTCCCGGGGAATAAGTCAGGAACGCCGGAGTGGTCCAGGTGCGCCCGTCGTCGCGCGAGTAGGCATGCGCCGGCCGGCCCGCCTGCGTGCGGTAGACACAGAACAGCGTGCCGTCCGACAACGCGGCGAGGCTCGGCTCCTCGGCGATGATGCCGCGCGGCGCCTGCAGGCCGTCCTCTCCGTCCGGCAGCGTCGTCCAGTGAATCTTCCCCGGATCGGGTTCACTCAGGAGATTGTCGCTGCGCAGGAAGAAGACCTCGGAACGCGAGAGATTGGAAATCCCGACCATCTTCGAGAAAGGCACGAAGACCGCGCCGCGATGCACCAGGGGCCGGCCGACATGCCAGAAGATCCGCACGCGACCCTGCGTGACATTCTCCCGATCGATCCGGGTCTCGCGCATCGGCATCTCGTACCGACGGGCCGACCACGACTTGCCGTGGTCGTCGCTATAGCGGAAGACAAACTGCCCGAGGCAGTCGACGCGCTTCACCGGTTTGCCCCCGGGCCCGGGAATCTCGCGGATGTTGTCCGCATTGAAGTTGTAGAAAACGTAAATGCGGCCCGTCGGGGTCTTGAGCAGCGTCGAATAGGCGGACTCGGGCGGGGTTTCGGGCTCCAGGGCCACCGGGGGCGACCAGGTCTTGCCCTGATCCAGGCTGCGGGTGGCGAGGACATGCGAGCTGGTCGCGCCTTCCCCGCCGCGCGAGGTCGTCAGGGTGCACAACCAGGCGCCATCATCGCACCGCACGAGGTACGGTTGGTCGACGTATTCCTCATCGGGGATAACCGAGCCGTGCTGGAGGTCGCGCCAGTCGATCGGAGGTGTGGGCGGCCTGGTTTCCGTCGGTCCGAGAATCTGCGCACGGCCAATCCGCCAGCCACCGGCCAGGGACAGGAGCGCCAAGACCGCCATCATCACCGGAGTGGAGCGCATGGTCCCGAGCCTGCGCACACCCGTCCGCACAAACGAGGGCTTTTTCTGTTTCCAGTAAAACCTGGACGGCCGACGGGAACGCTCCGGCGGCCTCGCCAAAACGGGCTCTTCTGTCGCGTCGGCGGGGCGGGGTCGCCCCGCCTACAGCGCAGCCACGGCGCGCGCCCAGCTGCCTTCGTGGCGACAGCCGCCGGTCAGCGCAGGTAGGCACCCTTGGCGCGGAGTTCGGCGCGCAGCTTTGCGACGTCGATCGCGGCCGGAGGCACGCCATCCTGGAGTGCCAGCGCCGCGGCGCGTCCCGCCGCCTCGCCCATCGCCATACAGGTCGCCATTACGCGAATCGCGCCCATCGCCTCGTGCGTTGCCCCGATGCTGCGGCCGGCAACAAGGAGGTTGCGCACCTGCTGCGGCACGAGCGAACGGTACGGAATGTCGTAGCAGTCGCCGCACCAGATTAACGTGCAGCCCTCGTCGCCCGGGCGGTGGATATCGATCGGGTAGCTGGCCACGGCGATGGCGTCGTCGAACTTCCGACAACCCAGGACGTCCTCTTGCGTCATCATGTACTGCGCGACGATGCGCCGCGTCTCCCGGATGCCGAGGAAGGGGGCGGTCTTGGAGAAGGTGCAGGCCTCAAAGCCGGGCACGTAATGCTTCAAGTAGGTGTGGATGTCGTCGATTTGCCGGCGCGCCTCGATCTCCCCCTGAGTGAGGCTGCGGACGTCGGTCGCGTCGGTGCCGGCGACCCGCGTCATGTTAATCCAGGCCTCGCCGCGCCGCAGGCCGGTGATGATGATGGTGCGCTCGTTGGGGATCTGCAGGCCGCGTTCCTGCCGCGCCTTCGCGATCAACTCGCGCAGGCCGACGACGATGAACTGGTGGTTCTGCCCGAAATACTCCGCTGGGATGAAGTCGGTCAGGTAGGTGCGGGTGTGCTGGGCGATGCTCATCCGCAACTTGTCGGTGTCGACGTTGCTGAGGCAGAACATCAGTGTCGGCGGCTGGAGCCCGCCCTGGGCGTTGCCCTTTTCGCAGGGCACGCCGGCGCGGTAGGCCACGTCGGCATCGCCGGTGCAGTCGACCACGATGCGGCCGAGCACGGCTTCGCGGCCGCTCTTGCTCTCGATGATGATCCCGCGGATCGCGTCGCCGTCCATCACCACGCCGGCGCTGAAGGCGTTGAAGGTCAGCTCGACACCGGCCTCGAGCAGCATTTGCAGCGCGACCGTCTTCACCGCCTCCGGCTCCACGAGCGTGATGCCCATGTGGAGCGGGCACCAGCGGTGCTCGCTCGCCGCATTCACGGCCCGCAGCCGGTCGATGAACTTCTGCGGCAGACCCTGGATGATCTGGTTCTTCTTCTGCCCGAGGAAGCCGAGTACGGGCAGGCCGATGGTCAGATTGCCCCCGACGAAACTGCGGCTCTCGATCAAGCCGACGCGCCGGCCGCTTTCCGCCGCGGCCAGGGCCGTGGTGAGTCCGGCCGGGCCGCCGCCGACGACGAGCACGTCGTATTCAGCCCGGACCGGGACGGCGCGGGCGGGTTCGTGGATTTCACGCAGAGATGAGGAAGACATGATTGAAAAAGCAGGTATTGACGGAGGCGGAAGTCGGCGGGGCGGGATCGCGCCGCCTACTGGCCGTGCGCTACAGGATTACCTCCGCGGCGACGAAGTAGTGATCGCTGGGATAACGCCCCTCGCGCGAATCGCGGATGATGCGCCAGGACTGGGTGGTGACGGGGCCGCGCGTGAGGATGTGATCGATGGCCTTCGGGCCGCTGGCGGCGGATTTAGGCTGGTAGGCGGGTCCGAGGAAGGCATGTCCGGTGAAACCCTCGTCGCGCGGCTCCGGGGCCGCGAAGTACGTGCTGGTCCAGCCGGCATCGAGGGCGAGTTTGACCACCGGGTTGCTGGCCCGGGCGTTGAAGTCCCCGGTGAAGATCTGGGGAAACTCCGGCGCGTAGACCGCCGCCTCGGCCAGGATGAGCTTCATCTGCTCCTCGCGGGCGCGCTGGCCCTGGTGATCCAGATGCGTGTTGAGGAAACGGAACTCGCGGCCCGTGGCCCGTTCGCGCAGCCGGAGCCAGTTGACGTGCCGGGCCCGGGCCGATTCCCACGAGAGCGAGCCGGGCAGGTGCGGCGTCTCGGAAAGCCAGAAGCCGCCCGCAGAGACGAAGTCGTAGCGTTTCCGCGAGTACAGCAGCGGGTTCTTCGCGATCCCGTGGTAACCGTCCCGCCGGGCGTCCATCTCCGGGCCGGCGAAACCGAAGCTGCCAAACTCCGGCAAACCGCGCTCCAGGTCCTCCATCTGCTCCCGCAACACCTCCTGCAGGCCGACCAGATCGGGCTGTTGCGCGCGGATGACGTCCATGCACAGCTGCCGCCGCGCCTTCCAGCCGTTGCCCGACGCATCGTCCTCGGGCAGCGCCACCCGGATGTTGCAGGTGAGGACGGTGTGTTTCCGGCCCCCGGGCGGGGGCGCCGGTGTCGCGGCGGGAACGACGCGGGCCAGGGTCGGCAGCGCCGCGGCAGCGGCGAAGCCCTGAAGGAGACGACGACGGGTGAAGGGGTTCATCGGAAGGCGGGAGTGGGAGACGCAGAGGCGGCCGGCGGGATTTCGCGGCGGGTCATGGTCCAGAGCAGGACCGCGGACGCGGGGTGCAGCAGGGCCATCACGGCGAACACGCGGCCCGGTCCGAACCGCGCCAGCATGTCACCGACATAGGTGTTGAACAGCACGGCACCCGCGGCCCCGCAACCACCGGCGATGCCGAGGACGGACGCGACATTGCGCACCGGAAACGTCTCGGCGATGACGACGCTCAGGCTGAAGAGCCAGCTCAGGCAGACCGCCCCCACCACGCTGAAGATGGCAAGTGTGGCCGCCGGGTGCGGCAGGTGCGGAGTGAGGACGCAGACAGGCGCGACCAGCGCGACCGTGACCAGCATGCGCCGGCGGGCGTCGAGGGGTTCCACCCCGCGGCGGACGAGGCGGTCCGACCAGTGGGCGGTGGCGATGCCGCCGATATCCGCCACCAGAAACGGAATCCACCCGACGAGCCCGATTTGCTTGAGGGTGAGGCCGGAGTTCTCCTGCAGGTACCCCGGCAGCCAGAAAAGGCAGAAGTACCACACCGGGTCGCTGATGAACCGGATCAGCAGGATCCCCCACAGCGTGCGGGTGCGCCACAGCTGGGGCCAGGTGAATCCCGCTCCCGCGCTGCCGGCCGTCGCCGTGGCCTGGGCGAGGATTTCCGCGGGGGGATCGCGATAGAGGAAATACCACCCGATGGCGATGAGCAGACCCGCCACGCCCGGCACGATGAAGGCGGCGTGCCAGTCGAAGGTGAGCGCGAGCCAGGCGACAATCGGCGGGGCGATCACCGCCCCGAAGGTCCCGCCCGCCACCGACACGCTGTTGGCCGTGGCCCGCAAGGATCCGGGAAACCAGAGGGTGACCGCGCGCAACTGCGACGGAAACGCGGTGGGTTCCGCGACGCCGAGCAGGGCACGGAAGCACGCAAACTGTCCGAGCGTACGCGTCAGGCCCGCGCCGATACAGGCCAGCGACCAGCCGATGATGCCGGCGAGCATCACCCGGCGCGCGCCGAAGCGATCGACGAGCCACCCCGCCACGGGATAGAAGGTCGCGTAGCAGACGGTGAAGGCATTCACGACGAGCGCGTAGCCGCGGTCGTCGAAGCCGAAATGCGCCTTCAGCGTCGGCTTGAGGATCGAGAGGATCTGCCGGTCGACATAGTTCAGCACGATCGCGCCGAAGATGAGCGCGAGGATGAACCAGCGGCGGCGCAGGGGACTCACTTGAAGGCGATGGTATACGTGGCGATCAACTGGCGGCCAAGGGCGACGTTGCCGTCCGGACCGATGTACAGCTTGTCCGTGAGGTTGTTGCCGTTGAGCCGCAGCGTGTGGGCGAAACGGCCGCGGCGCCAGGCGTAGCTGGCAAAGCCGGCGTAGATCTGGCGCGCGGCTCCTTCCTCGTAGCGGCGGGCCGCGGTGGCGTTGGCCCGCACGAAACCCCCGGTGTAGCGCAGCGAGGCGCCAAGGCTCAGGCCGGACAGCGGGCCGGTGAACTTGTAGCGGGCGGAAAACGCGCCGGTCGTGCGTGGCACGCTGACCTTCCGCGTGCCGCGCAGGGCGGCATTGGACGACGCCAGCACCCGGGCATCCAGATAGCTGCCGCCGGCGACCAGCATGAGCGCGTCCGTCGCCTTCCAACTCGTCTCGCCCTCGACCCCGCGGACCCGTTCGCGCCCGGACCCGAGAAACTCGGGCAGGCCGTTGCCGATGATGAAGTCGGGGTTGGTCTGCCCGATGTTGCGCTTCTCGATCTCGAAGACCGAGAGCGTCGCGCCCATCCGGCGCCCGGCGGAGTAGGACTTGAAACCCGCCTCGAGCCCGCGCCCCTGTTCGTTGGGGATGGTGGTGCCGGTGTTGCGATCGACGGTGATGTTGGTGTTGAAGGACGTGCTGCGGTTGGCGAAGGCGACCAGGGCGTCGCCCGCGAGCTTCACGTTGGCCCCCAGGCTGTGCGTCCATCCGTCCGCCGTCCCGAAGGTGAAACGATCGACCGTGGCGCTGGAGTCGGTGGCGAAGTCGGACTTGTCGAACCGCAGGTTGCCCATGAGCGCGACGCGGCCACCGGCGAACGTCACCCGGTCGCTGACCGAACCACCGCGCGACTTGACCTTCTCCCAGCTCTTCGACGCCCGGCGCGTGGCGAGGTCGTAGTTGATGACGGGACTCCAGTCCGGATTGAAGGGGTCGTGGTAGCGAAACAGATCCGGCAGCGTGGCCTCGAGGGCCGTCGGGTAGCGCAGCTGGGCGTCGTAAGTTTCCTCCTGGGCGTAATCGAGGGTGAAAAGCAAGGCGTGGCGGGCCGAACCCGTGTCGAAATGGCCGAGGAGATCCGTCTGCACCGCGCCCGGACTGTCGATGTCCTGCAGGCGCTTGTTCGGCACAATGCCCGCCATGCGATTGGTCTCGGCGGACACGTTCGAACTGGTGCGGTAAATCAGGTAGAACTTCTTCCACTGACCCTGGTAGCCGACGCGCTGTTTCCAGTTCTCATTATACGCATGCTCCAGGAGCACGTTCAGGCCGTCGTACCGGCGCCGGTAGTACTCCCCCGGGCCGAAGCGGCTGTAGCGGAGGCGGGCCAGCCGCCAGTCGATGCCCTGCACGATGCCGCCCGTCCAGTTGAGTGGATTCGTCCCGGAGG
Source organism: Verrucomicrobiota bacterium (assembly GCA_016222805.1). Lineage (GTDB taxonomy): Bacteria > Verrucomicrobiota > Verrucomicrobiia > Opitutales > Opitutaceae > ER46. The sequence goes on from JACRQG010000008.1 coordinate 436,651, forward strand.
GCCGCGTACCGACGACGTACGAGGGAATGGTCGCCCCCCGCGCGCCGGTCAGGTGCACCGACTCCCAGGTCACACTCAAGCTCGTCCCCGCCCAAGGCTTGAAGAGCAGCGTCCCAAAATAGTCCCCCTGCCGGCCGTAGGTGTAGCTCATCGAACCCTGCCGGTAGTAGTGGTCGGCATTGAAGAGGTAGAAGAGCTTCCGCCCGAACAAGGGCCCGGAGGCCGTGAGGTTGCTGCGGAAGTAGCTGTCGTCGCCACCGCTCAGGGTCAGGGAATAGGCTGGGCGCGCACTCGGCCGTTTTGAGACATAGTTGATCAGACCGCCCGGGGAGGCGTCGCCGTAAAGGGTGGAGATCGGGCCCTTGATGACCTCGACCTGCGCGGTGTTGCCGATCTGGGGCGGCGGGGTGCGGCGGAACCCGTCGCGCAACACCGTCTGCGGGAATCCGCGGAGCGAGCTGCCACCCAGCGTGACGCCGATCGCCGCGTCGGCCTGATCCGCCACACCGCTGTAACCGGGAAAGTAGGACAGCTGCTCGGTCACACCCATCAGCTGGAAGTCCTCGAGAAACTCCTGGGTGATCACCTGCACCTGATAGGGCAGTTCCAGGATGGGCGCGGCCGAGCGGGTGCCCGACATCGCCTGCGAGGCAAACCACTCGTCGCGTTCGCGCGTCGACGACACCTGGAACTCGGGAATCGTCACCACCTCATCGCCTCCCCCGGATCGGGCAGGGGCCGGGGTCACGGGTTGGGCGAAAAGCAGGGGGCCAGCAGCGCTGGCGAGGCCGAACGCGAGGAGCAGGGGACGGGGCAGGTTCATGGCACAGTTGGGGTTTCCGAGGCCCCGGCAGTTCGACGCCTGTCGCCGGGCCGTGCAACCCGGGGCCCACTCCGCCGCCCATTTCGGTTCGCCGTGGCGGACACCCGCGGCGCCACCCCAGGAAGCGCGGCGACAGAACGATCGTCGGCACTCTAGCCGGTTCCGCGCTGCAACTGCGCCACTTCGGCGGCCAGGAGTTTCGCCTGCACCGCGAGTTCCTCGCGATCCCGCACCAGCCATTCCTCGTACGGCAGGGCCAGCCCGACGGCCCGGCTCCAGGGCGGCGTACCAACCCCCACCGGCGCCGCGACCGAACACAGCCGCGGGTCCCGCTCGCGCAGGCTCCAGGCCACGCCGTTGGCCCGGGCCGCCCGCAACTCCGCAAAGAAGCGCTGCGGATCGTGATTGGCATGCGGCGAAGGGAGGCGCGCGCCCGGTCGCGGGGCATACGCCGCCCATTCCTCCTCCGGGAGTTGGGCCACGAGGATCTTCCCGCACGCGGAGGTGCAGGCGGCACCGTTGTCGCCGATGAGAAACGTGTCGGCCTGGGGGCCGCTCCCGCACAACGCGTAGGTCTGATCGCGACAAAGCGCGGTGATGACGATGCTGACCTTCAGCCGCCGCGCCTGCGCGCGCAGGAAGGGCTTCAGCGCCGAATTTGGCCCAAACTCCGTCGAGACCAGGTGCACGAACCGGAAGATCTCGGGGCTGATGGCATACCGCCGCGTCGCCGGATCCTGATCGACAAAGCCCAGGCTCGACAGGGCAGCGGCGAGATCGTGCGTCGTGGATTTGGACAGACCGAGGGCCCGGGCGAGCTGCGTGATGCCGAGGGAACGATGGGCCCGGAGCAGCACCTCCAGCGCCTCGATGCCCCGCATCACCGACTGATGGTGGCGGGCTCCGGAGCGCGGCGCCCGGGACCGCACGTTTGCCGCGGTTCCGGCCGGGGCACTGACGATAGAGGGGTTGGAACGTGCCATGGAGGGCAAACGGTGCTTCAGCGCCGGACGGCTCCCGTTCGGAAACGGAAACTTCCGGAGGAAGCGGCATAGACCTCGGCGCCGGCCTCGCGCCGGAGCCGCCGCAGGCCCGGCTGCGACGCGGCGGGGTTTTCGCCTTCCCCTTCAAACACCGGCGCGCCGTCGGCACACGGGACGTACACGGTGGCGGTCGTTCCGGGCGGCAGCGTGAGCTCCAGTTGGAAGCTGCCGCCTTCGCGGCGCCACGCCGTGCGGATCCGGCCGCGCGGCGAATCGTGCGCCGCCCGCACCCACGTGAGGTCTCCGACCGGCTGGGGCCGCACGACGACATGCTTGAACCCGGGTGCCACCGGATCGGGGCCGATCCCCGCGAGGTCGCGGTAGAACCACTCCATGATTTGCCCGAGCATGAAGTGATTGTGTGACGACGTGGGGCGGGCGTCCCAGGCTTCGGTCAGGCTCGTCGCTCCCCGCGCGAGCTGGTAGCCGTAACCCGGCTTTTCCGACTGGTTGTTCATCGTGAAAACGACATCGGATCGCCCCGCGTCGCCGAGCGCGCGCAGGAGATAGCGGTAACCGACGTCGCCCGCCGTCAGGCCCCGCGCCTCGACATCCCGCACCACGGCAGCCACGACCCGCGGTCGCTCTCCGGCCTCAACCAGGTCGAAGACAAGCGGCAGGGCGTTGGCGCACTGCGAACCCGTGGCGTACGAGCCGGTCGCCGCATCATAAAACTTCCGGTTGAAGGCTCCGCGCACCCGCGCGGCGGCCGCGGCGTACTCCGCCGCCTCCGCCGCCCGTCCGAGGCGCTGTGCGATGACGCCGAGGATCCGCAGGTTTTCCGCATACATGGCGGTGGCGGTGAGGGCGATCGGGGTGAGTTGGGCCCGCCCGGGCGGCTTCGGCCCGAGATCGTACCAGTCCCCCAATCCATGATCGAGGATGTCGCCCTCCGCCTTGGTGCCGAGATAGGCGACGTACCGCTTCATGCCATCGTAGTACCGGCGGATCGGCGTGTCGTCGCCGGTCCACTCGAGGTGCTGCCACGCGGCGAGGAGGAAGGCGGAGCCCCACTCGGGGGAGTCCCGGAACCCGCTGGTGAAGATCACGTATTCCGGCGCGATATCGGGCACGAGGCCGCTGGCGAGCTGCGCCGCGGCCATGTCGCCAAAGGTCTTGGTGTAGAGCCGGGCCAGGTCGAATTCGTACCGCAGGGCCGGACCGTTGAGGTGGTATTGCTCGAGCCAGCCGAGTTTCTCCCGGTGGGGACAGTCCGTGATCAGCGACACGAGGTTGCTCCGCTGCGCCCAGCGAATGAGGGTGCGGATCCGGTTGAACAACTCGTTCGAGCAGGCGAACTCCCCGACCGCCGGAGACGACGTGTGCACCACCACGCCCTCGAGGGACTCGACCACCGGCAAGTCCCCTCCCTCGCCCGGCTGCAATTCGACCTGCAGGTACCGCGCGCCGTGGTAGAAAAATTGCGGAAACCAGGTTTCGGCCTCCGCGCCGGCCGGGCCGCGCAGCGTATATTGCCACCAGGCGTCGCCGCCGCCTCCGCCCACCGATCGGCGATCCAGCGATCCATCCGCCGCGAGCAGTTCCGCCGGGATGAGGCGAACGCTGGACCCCGCGGGACCCCGCACCCGCAGCCGCGGCATGAGCGAGGCATTCTGACCGAGGTCGTAGATGGCGACCCCGGGTCGCAGGGCCTGGACGGAAACCGGGCGGAGCACGTCGAAGGCCCGCACCGGCGGGGCGGCGTGCGAGCTTCCGCGCAGGGTGCCTCCGGGTCCGGAGGTGGTCACGGCAGCGGTCCAGCGGCTGTCATCGAACCCGGGCGCATCCCAGCCCGCCGGCACGCGGCGGGCGTCGAAATCCTCGCCCCCGAACATATTCGCAAAGGTTGTCGGGCCCGGCGCCACCTTCCATCGCGCATCGGTTCCGATGATCTCGGTCGTGCCGTCCGCATACTCGAGCCGCACCTGGCAGATGGCCGTGAGCGGTCGAAAGAGGCTCTCCAATTTCACATAACGCACCGCGCGGGTGTTGTAGAAGCCGCCGGCCAGCACCAGCCCGATGGCGTTGGCACCGCCCGCCTGCACGAGCGCGGTGACGTCATGGGTGTCGTACAACACCGTGCGATCGTACGCCGTCCATCCGGGCGCGAGGAGGTCTTCCCCGACCTTGCGGCCGTTGAGCCGCAACTCGAAATGCCCAAGGCCGCTCGCGTGCACCAAGGCGCGACGCAGGCCGGCTTTCGCGCGAAATTCGCGCCGCACCAGCAGGGTGTCACTTTCCCGTGGATTGATGCCCGGACCTTCGAGGCCATCCGTCAGGGCGACGCGGCTCCAGGTCTTGTCCTCCAGGCTGTCCGAGGCCGCAACCGGCCGGCCGGCGGCGACGTTTCGTCCCCCGGCGATCACCTCCAGCTGGCTCAGCGCCAGGTAGCAAGCCGCTCCATCGCGCTTGAGCTGCGAAGTGACCAGCCGCACGAAACGACCGCGCAACCCACCTGCGGGCGCCGGCAGCGTCTGGGCGGTGGCACGCCGGCTGATGGCAAAATTGCGGGACGAGTAATCGGCGAGGATCTTTGCGTCCGCGAAATCGGCCTGCTCCGCCACCTCGACCTTGAAGCGCAGCGGGAAGCCCTGCATCTCCTCGATCACCTGGCGCATGGGCGACAGGCGCACGGCCGTGATGACGTGGGATGCACCGAGGTCGACGCTCACCCATTTCGGAGTCCGGTCGTCGGGGACAGGCAGGGATCGGTAACCCACCTGGGAACGCACCCAGCGCAACAGCTCCGGATCGGTGATCCAAGCGGCGCGCCAGTCCTCGGCCGCGAGAAGTCCCATCGTCCAGGTCGCAGTCTGGCTCCAAGGCCCCGGCCGACCCGCCTCGTCCCAAACCCGGACCTTCCAGAAGACTTGCTCCGAGGACCGCAGGGTGCGGCCGGCGTAGGGCACATGCAATTGCTCGTCGCCTTCCCGGCGGCCGCTGTCCCACACGTCGCCACGACCGGCCGCCAACGCCTCGATGCCGGAGGCCACGATCACCTGCCAGGCAGTCTGGCGCGCGCCGCGGTCACCGCCCTGAAGCTGCCAGGAAAGGCGCGGCGGAGTGGCGTCCACCCCCAAAGGGTCATCCGCCGCGTCGCACCGCAGGCGGACCGCCTCCAGGGCCAGCCCCCTTGAACTGGCAACAAGGACGGCGCCGGAAAGCGCGGCCAGTTTCAGGAAGCGAAGCCAGCGGCAGGTCAGGGAGCGCATGCGGAAGGGAGGCCCGGAGTTCCAGGCAACCCCAAACTCGGGGGCGGGGCAATCCCGCCCCGGTACGGCGCTCACGAACGTCGTCCCCGCCGATCCGCGCCCGCGGCGGCATCAGAACGAGCCCCGGATGCCGGCGTTCCACATCGAGCCGTAGACATCATAGAGGTAGATCCGGCCGGGAACGTTGGTGTATTGAATGGAGGGTTCGTTGAAGAGGTTGCGCCCGGAGAGCATGAGTTCGAAGTTCTTGGTCAGCTTGTAGCCGGCGCTCACGTTCCACATCTCGCGGGAGGCGAGCCAGCGGATGCCGGTGTTGGCGGTGGTCGGGGTGTCGCCCAGGGCGCCGATGCGATACGTCGCCTGCCAGGTGCCGTTGATCTGGATATTGAAGGGGCCGTAGCGGTAGCGGACGCCCCAGTTGGCGGTCTTGTTGGGGACGCCAATGCGGAGGCCGTCGGCGATGACCCGGGTGATTGAACCATAGACGCCGAGCCCCTTGAAGGCCCGGGGCAGGAAGGTGAGCTGCTGGTTGTACTCGAAGGTCAGGCCCTTGGTTTCGAACGTGCCGAGGCCGTTCTGCGCGCTGACGAACGTGTAGCCCGGATAATCCTCGGCGGTGTAGCCGACGTCCTCCGGCCGCACCGTGAAGCCGGTCTGTTGCATGTCCTGCACCTTGAGCTGGTAGAAGGAAACGCCGATGATGCCGGACGGCTCGAGGAAGTACTGCAGGCCGGCATAGGATTTCGTCGAGTGTTCGGGCTTCAGCTGCGGGTTCGGCACCGTGACGATCATCGTGCTGTCGTTGACCGAGGCGATGCCGCCGAGGTTGCCGTAGTCGGGCCGGAGGATCGACTCGCTGAAGGCGACCTGGCCGACCAGCCGCCGCGTGACGTCGTACTTGAGGCCGCCGCTGAGGAACCAGTCGTCGTACTTGCCGCGGCGCGTGGACTGCTGGCCGTTCCTGAACTTGTAGTTGATGCCCTCGACCGAGGTGAGCGCGTAACCGGCGGCGGTGACCTCCCGATCGGGGCGGACATCGGCCACCAGCGCCTCGGTCTCGGTCTTCTCCCAGCGCAGGCCGAGATCGAGCCGGGCCTGCCCGAGGCGGGTCTGGCCCTCGGCGTAGGCGGCGCCGATCTTCTCGAAGACCTTTTTGTTGTTCTGATACTTGCGCGTCAGGTTGCCCGTGGTGTCGGGGACGAAGTACTCGGGGTGCGCCTGGTACAGATCGTTGGTCGCATAGTTGCTGTCGGCGCGGAAGTTCTGCGCGGTGACGTTGCCGCCGCGGCCGTCGAGATTTAGGTCGAACTTGTAGTTCTGCGTCCACGGCACGACGGCGTCGGGCGACATCTGCGTGAGGTCGTTGGTCGGCCCGACGTACTGGAACTGCTTGTACGAGCCCTCGACGGTGGCCCACTCATTGGTGCGCTGCCCGAGGCCGCCGAAGATCGTGATCGGGAGGTTGCGCACCTTGAGCTGCTTCTTCAGGTCGAGGTAGCCGCCCTTCTGCTGGTTGGTCGCGTCGGATTCGCTCGTGCGGATGTTGTTGCCGATGTCGTCGTCGCGATTGACGCTGCGCGGATCCCCCCACGGGCGGCCGGCCGTCTGGGTGAGCGTCCAGGTCGGCGAGCTTTCGTCCGGTCGCGTCGCGGTGAATCCGATGCGGGTGATCCAGGTGTCCGTGCGCTGCAGAAAGCCCTTGCTGGTGTCGCGGAAGTTGAACTCGGACTTCGAGAAATTGCCGCGCAGCGTGGCCTCCCAGCCGTCGCCCTGGTAGACGAGCTTCGGCGCGAGGACGAAAGCCGGCGTCCCGGCGTAGCGATGGGAGTATTCCGTGCGGAAACGAGGGCTGTTGCCGGCGGTCAGCGCCGCGCCCGAGGTGGCGTTGGTGGGGTTGGAGATGAGCCGCGTGATTGAACTGGCCGCGGGCTGGCTCGCCACCGGGGCGTAAAGGTAGGTGTACTGGTTCACGTACTCGACGTCGTAGAACGAGTAGGTGCTGCGCCAGGAGAACGTCAGGTCGGGCGTGAGCCGGTAGTCCAGGCTCAGGTTGGCGGCCTGCCGGGACGTCATCTTCGGGCCGGGCCGGAACATGATGTCGTTGAGCTTGGGCGTGTCCACCGTGGCGCCGGAGGCCGGGGTGTTGTAGTTGTACCGCATCTGCACGCGATCCTGCTGGACGAAGTTGGCGTTGTAGCTGGTGTTGAATTCGAGCCCGAGGCGGCCGCCGAGGAAGATGTCGGCATAGCCGAACTGGCCGGCCGGAAAGATGCGGTGGTGCTTCTTGTCGTCCGGAAAATACTCGCGCTTGAAGTCGGCGTCGGAGGTGCCGATGCCGTAGACTTGGAAGAGGATGGTGCGGCCCTTGCGCTGGAAGGCGTACTTGCTGCGCAGGTTGATCGAGCCGCCGGGGGAGTCGGCGTCCATCCGGGCAGTCAGGGTGTTGTTGAACTCGATCGACTCGATGCCGGTGATGGACATCTGCTCGAAGGAATTCTGGCGGCCGGCGTTGTTGTTGGAGGTGCCGGTGGCCATGCGGGCCCCGTCGGTGGTGAAGGTGGAGTATTTCGGATCGAGGCCGCCGATGCGCACGGCGCTGGTGTCGACCTCGACGTAGTCGAGCGAGAGGCCGGGCATGGACTTCATGAACTCGCCCACGTCGCCCATGGTGAGCTCGCCGTAGTTGTCGGCGGCGACGACGTTGACGGCATTCGGGGCGGCGCGGCGCTCCATGATGGCCTTGGCCTGGCCGATGCGCGATTCCGTGATCTGCATCTTGTCCAGGAGGAGCACCTTGTCGGCTCCATAGGTGGTCGCCTGCATCTCGATGTCCCGCGTCACGACCTGCCCGGCCGCGACCGTGATCATCGCCGTGGCGGGCTGGAGGCCGGTGTAGGTCACGACCAGCGTGGCCGGGCCGGCCGGCACACCGGTGAGGATGAAGTCGCCGCCATCCTGCGAGTACACCACGATGGGCGTGCCCTCGACGCGAATCTCCGCGTTGCGGACGTACTCGTTGGCGCCGGTGTTGAAGACCCGGCCCCGCACGCCGCCGGTGGCCGGGGCCTGCGCCGGCAACGCGAGCGCGGCGACCAGGGCGGCCAGGCCGCCGGCCAGCCACCGCCAGGCGGCGAATCCACGGGTCGGGAGGAGGTTTCCGGGGCGGGCAGGGGTCGGGTGCATGGGGCCTTGTGAATTTTTATTCTGAATTGACATTCCTGGTTTACGCCCATGCCGTGCGGCATGTCAAGGCTGCGCCCTGTCCAACTGCCGGGCCCGGCGTCCCGCGGGGGCGCCCGGGGCCGCGCCGCGGAGGCTCCCGCCCCGGCGGGGGACGGCGGCTGGGCGGCCGCCGTTTCCGAGGACGATCAACTGCGGCTCGTGGCCCGGCTCTACTACCTCGACGGACTCGGGCAGAGCGAGGTGGCCCGGTTTGCGCGGGTGTCGCAGGCCAAGGTTTCCCGGCTGCTCGCGCTCGCGCGGGAGCGCGGCATCGTCCGGATCACGGTGACGGACTACGAGCCGCGCCGGCGGGATCTGGAGGAGGAGATTCGCGCCCGCCTCGGCCTCGCCGAGGTGGCGGTGCTCAAGGGCGGCGGGAGTGCCGAACCGGCGGACCTGCGCCGCGCGGTCGGGCATTTCGGCGCCCCGGTCGTCGATGGCTGGCTGGCCGCGCACGACGTGGTAGCCCTCGCCGGCGGGCGCACCATCCATGAGCTGGTGCACCAGCTCCCCGAAGCCGGCGCCCGGGGGCTGACCGTGGTGCAGGCCATGGGCAGCGTCGATTCGAGCGCCAGCATCTACGACGCCCAGGAAATCGGCCGCGTGCTCGTGCGGCGGCTGGGCGGCACCTTCCTTTCCCTCAACACGCCGGCGTTCATTCCGGAAAAGCGGACCCGCGACGCCCTGCTGGAGCTCGGCCAGGTGCGCAACGTGCACGAGCACCTCGATCGCGCCCGCGTCGCGCTCGTCGGACTGGGCACCTTGGCCAACTCGGTCTTCGTGGAGCGGGGCACCCTCGACGCGGCGATGTGCGCCGACCTGAAGCGCGCCGGCGCGGTCGGTGAGGTTTGCGGGCGGTTCTTCGACGCCCGGGGCCACGAATGCCCGACCACGTGGCGCGATCGCGTGATCGGCGTCACCCTCGGCCAGCTGCGCCGGATTCCACTGGTGATCGCCATCGTTTCCGGCACCGACCGCACCGCGGCCATCGAGGCGGCGGTGCGGGGCGGCTTGATCAAGGCCCTTGTGATCGATGAAGCCGGCGCCGCCGCGCTCCTCGCCGGCGCCCCGACCCCTTCCCCGAAGAAAGCCAAGAAATGAAAGCCTCCCGGTCGTTCCTCGCCCCGCTGCTGTTCACCTCCCTGGCCGGTTCCGTCGCCCTGGCGGCCCCCACCCAAGCCGACTGGAACCTGCGCGACCACCTCCCGCTCGAGCGCGTGATCATCCAGGGCCACCGCGGCGTGGGCAATCTGGCCGAGGAAAACACCATCGAGGCCTTCGAACTCGCCTGGAAGCTCGGCATCTACCCCGAATCGGATCTGCGCATGACCCGCGACGGGGTGATCGTGCCGTTCCACGACAACAACTTCGCGCGGGTCGTGAAGGACGCCTCCCCGGAATTGAAGAAGAAAGGGGTGAAGGACCTCACCTATGCCGAGCTCTCGCAGCTCGACGTCGGCTCCTACAAGGGCGCGCAGTTTGCGGGCCGCCGGGTCGTGCCGATGGCGACGATCTTCGAGCTGATGCGAGGCCGGCCGGAGCGCCACCTGTACATGGACATCAAGAGCATCGAGTTTCCCCGCCTGGCCGCCGAGGTCCGCAAGTACGGAATCGAACGCCAAATCGTGCTCGCCTCGCGCAAGGTGGACGAGATCCGGGCCTGGAAGGCGCTGGTCCCCGAGTCCGAAACCCTGCTCTGGATGCACGGCAACGAGGCGGAATTGCGCCGGGACCTCGAGGAGCACCGGCGGACGAAATACGCGGGCATCACGCAACTGCAGATTCACGTTTATCCCAAGGAGACCAAGGACACGTGGGCGCCACCGACGGATCCGAGTCCGCCGGACAACCCGTTCCGTCTCCGCAACGCCTTTCTCATCGAGGTCGGCAAGGAACTCCGCGCGCACGGCGTCGTGTTTCAGGTCTTCCCCTACACGGACGATCCCGGAGTCTATGCGCGGCTCCTCGATCTCGGGGTGATGTCCTTTGCGACGGATTATCCCGACCTCTGTCTGCGTGAACTCCGCGCCTACTACGCGGCGAAACCCTCGGCGGCGAAGCGATGACAACCGGCCCCGCTCCGCAACCCCCTTCGCCCACCCCAGCGAAACTCACCCTCACCGACGCGCTCTCGTCTGCGCGTGAAACCCGGGCCCTGGTCGTCGGTCGCGGCGTGGTCCGCGAGGCCGCCCGGGTCTTCGCCGATCAGTTTCCCGGCGCCACTGCGGTCGTCGTGGCGGACCCCACCACGCAGCGGGTCGCCGGCGAGTCCGTGATCGCCGCGCTGCGGGCGGCCGGGATCGCATCCGAGTCGCCGTTCCTTTTCACCGATCCCGGGCTCTACGCCGAATTCCGCTTTGTCGCCCAGTTGGAGGCCTCCCTGCGGACGCACGGGGCGATCCCCATCGCGGTCGGCTCAGGCACGATCAACGACCTCGTGAAGCTGGCCGCGCACCGAACGGGCCGTCCCGGCTACCTGTGCGTCGCCACCGCCGCATCGATGGACGGCTACACCGCATTCGGTGCCTCGATCACCTTCGAGGGGGCGAAACAGACTTTCAACTGCCCCGCGCCGCGCGCCGTGGTGGCGGATCTCGACATCATCGGCCGCGCCCCGCCGGACATGACCGCCTCCGGCTATGCCGACCTGCTCGCCAAGGTCCCGGCCGGCGCCGACTGGATTCTGGCCGATGCCCTCAGCGTCGAGCCAGTCGAGGCGCGCGCGTGGGCGATCGTGCAGGGCGGGCTGCGGGACGCGCTGGCGGATCCCGCCGGCGCCCGCGCCGGCCGACCGACAGCCATCGCCCCGCTGGTGGAAGGCCTGATGCTCGGCGGCTTCGCGATGCAGTGGTCGAAGTCGAGCCGCCCGGCCTCGGGCGCGGAACACCAGTTCAGCCACCTCTGGGACATGGAGCACCACACCCACCAGGGCGCCGCGCCCTCGCACGGCTTCAAGGTAGGGGTCGCGACGCACGCCGTTTCCCGCTTCTACGAGCGCCTACTGGCGCGCGACCTCCAGTCACTCGACGTCGACGCCGCCGTGGCGCGATGGAGCAGCGCCGAGGTGAACGGCGAGGCCGTCCTGCGGGCCCGCTTCGCCGGCACCGACTTTGTCGCCACCGCGGTGGCCGAGACGCAGGCCAAGCAGATTGCGCCGGCCGCCCTGCGCGAGCAGCTGCACCGGCTGCAAGCCGGCTGGCCCCAGACCCGCGCCCGCCTGCAGGGGCAGTTGCTGCCCGCCGCCGAGGTCAAACGCCGGCTCGAACTCGTCGGGGCCCCCAGCGAACCGGAGCAGATCGGCATCTCCCGCGCCCGCCTGCGCGACACCTTTGTCCGCGCGTACCATATCCGCCGGCGTTTCACCGTGCTCGACGTCGCCGTGCGGGCCGGCCTGCGCGACGCCCTGCTCGACGAGCTCTTCGGCCCCGGCGCTCCCTGGGACGTCCGCTGCTGACGGCACCGATTCACCGCCCCCTGCAATTCGCCCATCAACCACTGACCGCCGATCACCGACCACTGAATACCGACCACTGATTACCGGCCACCGATTACTGAATACCGCAACCCACCGCCCCGCATGAGCTCCTCCCCCACCTCCACTCCGCCCCCTGCCGCACCCGACCCCGCCGGGGTGGAGAAGCTCTTCCGCTACTGGCAGGTGCGCACGCTGATCGCGACGATGTTTGGCTACGCGGCGTTCTACTTCGTCCGCAAGAACCTCAGCTTTGCGATGCCGGCGATGCAGACGGATCTCGGGATCACCAAGGCGGACCTGGGCATCTTCCTCACGCTGCACGGCCTGCTCTACGGCGTCTCCCGCTTCGTCAACGGCATGTGGGCGGACCGGGCCAACGCGCGCTATTTCATGGTCGCGGGCCTGCTGCTTTCGGTGGTGGCCAATGTCTTCTTCGGCTTCAGCTCCACCGTGCTGCTGCTCGGTGTGGCGTGGATGATCAACGGCTGGGTGCAGGGCATGGGCTTCCCGCCGTGCTGCCGGCTGATGACCCACTGGTTCCGGCCGGAGCGGCTCGCCTCGACCATGTCGATCTGGAACACCTCGCACTCGATCGGGGCGGCCGTGGCCAGCGTGGCCTGCGGCTACTTCGTGCTGCTCGGCTGGCGCTGGTGCTTCTTCGGGCCGGCCATCCTCTGCACGCTCGCGGGGCTCCTGCTCTTCGTCCTGCTGCGCGACACCCCGAGTTCCATCGGCCTGCCGGAAATCAAGGTCGAGGGTGCCCGGCCCGAGGACCACGAGGATCGCACGTCGGAGTCCTACAAGCAGTTCGTGAGGCACCAGGTCTTCCTGAATCCGTACATCTGGTACATCTCCCTCGCCAACTTCTTCGTCTACATCCTGCGCTTCGCGATCCTCGACTGGGGGCCGACGCTGCTGAAGGAGATGAAGCACTTTCCGGTGCAAAAGAGCGGCTGGATGGTCGGGGCCTTCGAAGTTTCCGGCATCGTCGGGATGCTGCTCGCCGGCTGGCTGACCGACCGCGTGTTCAAGGGCCGCGGTTCCCGCACCTGCGTGTTCTGCATGATCGGGGCGGGCACGGCCCTGACCCTCTTCTGGCAATTCGGCTCCACCCCGGCGGTCGCCACCGTGCTGCTCGCCGCGGCCGGCTTCTTCATCTACGGGCCGCAGGCCCTGATCGGCATCACCGCCGCCAACCTCGCCACCAAGCGCGCCGCCGCCACCGCCGCCGGCTTCACCGGGCTCTTCGGTTACGCCAGCACCCTCGTGTCCGGCTGGGGGCTCGGCCTGCTCGTGCAATCCGCGGGCTGGCACGTCGCCTTCGGCGCCCTCCTCTCCATCGGCGCGGTGGGCACAGTCATGTTCATCCTCGCCTGGCGCGCCCCCGCGCACGGCTACCAAACCACCTCCGCCTGAAATGTCCGCCGCCGTCCCGCTGCCCTCCCCATCCGCCGCCGTCCTCGCGCGCCTGCGCGACATCCGGCACCTCGCCCTCGACATGGATGGCACGATCTACAAGGGCGGCTCGCTCTTTCCTTTCACGCGGCCCTTTCTCGCACGGATGCGCGAACTGGGCATCGGCTGCACCTTCCTGACGAACAATCCGTCGAAGAGCTCGGCCGACTACCTGGCGCACCTTGCCAAACTGGGCATCGCGGCCACCCCCGCCGAACTCTACACCTCGGCGCAGGCCACCATCGACTGGCTGCGCACCCACCGGCCGGAAGCCCGCCGACTCTTCGTCCTCGGCACCGCCAGCATGCAGGCGCAGTTCCGCGACGCCGGTTTCGTCCTGACCGGCGAGGCGCCCACCGACGAACCGGATGCAGTCGTGGTCGGCTTCGACCTGACCCTCGCCTACGCGCGGGCCTGCCGCGCCGCCTGGTGGATCCAGCGCGGCAAGCTGTATGTCGCGACCAACCCCGACTGGGTCTGCCCGACCGACCAGCCGACAGTCCTGATCGATTGCGGTTCGATTTGCGCCATGCTGGAAAAGGCCACGGGCCGCGCGCCGGACCAGGTCTTCGGCAAGCCGGATCCCTCGATGCTCGACGGCATCCGCTCCCGCCATGGCCTGGAGGCGGTCCAAATCGCGATGGTGGGCGATCGCATCTACACCGACGTCCTGATGGCCCATCGCGCCGGCGCCCTCGGTGTGCTGGTGCTGTCCGGCGAAGCCACCGCGGACGATGCCGCGCAGGCGGAAAATCCGCCACACCTCACGCTGCCCAGCCTCGCCGAATTGGGCGATCTGCTGGCGGCCGCCCGCGCCCCGGCCCCTTTCTGCACATGAAACCGGACTCGATCCAAAACCCGAAACGCAGCACTGCGTTCACCCGGCTGACGGGTGAACCGGTCGACTTGCTCGTCGTCGGCGGCGGCATCGTCGGGAGCGGCGTGGCCCGCGACGGCGCCCTGCGCGGACTGCGCGTGGGCCTGGTTGAGCAACACGACTTCGCCGCCGGCACGAGCAGCCGCTCCAGCCGCCTGCTCCACGGCGGACTGCGTTACCTTGCCCAGGGCCACATCGGCCTGGTGCACGAAGCCAGCGTGGAAAAGAAGACGATCCACCAGATCGCCCCGCACCTCGGCGAACCGCTCGGATTCATCTTTCCCGCCTACCGCGGCGAGGGACCGCCGATGTGGCAGCTTCGGATCGGCGTGAAGATCTACGACCTGCTCTGCGGCGGGCGCAATTTCCAGCCCTCGCGCGGCTTCTCCCAGGAAGAAACCCGGCAGCTCCTGCCGGCGCTGAAGACGGACAAGCTCCGCGGGTCGGTGCGTTACTTCGACGCCCTGACCAACGACGCCCGCCTGGTCCTCGACACCCTGCGCTCCGCCGAGAAGCACGGCGCCACGGTGGTCAACTACAGTCGCTTTGCCGGCGCCCGCCGCGAGGGCGATGCCTGGCTCTGCACCATCGAGGACCGCGTCACCGGCCAGTCGCACGCGGTTCGCACCCGCTGCCTCGTCAACGCCTCGGGACCATGGGCCGACCAGCTTCCCCAGAGCGCGGTGAAGCTCCGGCTGACCAAGGGCATTCACCTGGTGATCGATCGGTCGCGGCTGGCCGTGCCATCCGCCGTCGTCATCACCGAGGGCAAGCGGATTCTCTTTGTGCTGCCCTGGGGCGAACGGGTCATCCTCGGCACGACCGATACGGACTACAAGGGGGCGCCGGAGGACGTCGCGGTCGAGCCGGCCGACATCGCCTACGTGCTGCGGACGGTGAATGAGTTCTTCCCTTCCGTGGCCCTGAAGGAAACCGACATCGTCAGCAGTTGGGCGGGGCTGCGGCCGCTGGTGGCGAACCCCGATGGCACGCCCTCGGACATCTCCCGTGCCCACGAGATTCGCAGCCCGGAGCCGGGTTGGTGGGACATCACCGGTGGCAAGCTCACGACTTACCGGCTGATGGCGGAACAGGCCGTCGATCAGGTGGTGAAACACTTGGGCCGCTCCGTGGCGCCGTGCCGCACGGCCAAGGAACCCCTGCTGCCCGCCGCCGAGGTCACGTCCTACAGCGGAATCCTGCCCGCCCCGTGCCATCGCGAGGCGGTGGAGTACTACGTGCGCCACGAATGGGCCCGACATCTGGCGGACATCATGTTCCGCCGCAGTGGCTGGCACTATTACGAGCGGGTCACTCCGCAACGGGCGGAGCAAATCGCGGACTGGATGGCCGAGGCCTGCGGGTGGTCCGCCACCCAGCGCGCCGCGGAACTGGCCGCCTACCGGGCCGGCGAGACGATCGCCCGTTCACCGCGAGGCGCCTGAACCACGCCGCGCCCCGAGGGGGTCAGTCCTTGCCTCCGGCGGACTGACCCCTTCGGTCCGCCCCCAAACCGGGGTGGCGCGCAAAGGCGTGAAGCGACGAAGCAGGATCACCCCTGCGGCGCGAGCCTGTCGGCCGCGTGGGAGGTCTTCCCAAATCACATACGGAAGGCCTCGATCGTTCGAGCCCACTCTGCATCCACCACCTCGTCTCGGTATGCTCTGTTTCTTTGTGGTGAACATCGAACTGCGGAGCATGGGATAAACGACCTCGTCTCCGCCGAAAAAGCCGACTAGGCGCTCGGGTTTCGCTCCCATGCGCAATTTCTTCTACCTCCTGTTGCTCGGCGCGATCCTCGCGACCCTCGCCCTTATCACCCGCTCCGGGATCTTCTGGCGCAACGACCCGCGCGACCGCCCGATCAACAGCGCGATGCGCGAGGCCCTCGACAAGAAGAACCCGCAGCTCAGCACCGCGGACGAGATGTACCTCGCCGAGCACTATCACAACGCCAACAAGCGCCCCTCCGGACTGCGCTGGGTGGTCCGCGCCCCGGGCTCGGGAGCCGACACCCCACAGATTGGCAGCGAAGTGATCGCCCATTACGACGGGCGGCTCCTCGATGGGACGTCCTTCGACAGCTCCTACCGGCGCGGCACGCCGTTCGTCTTCCGCGTCGGCACCGGCGCGGTGATCAAAGGATGGGACGAGGCATTTCTCTCCATGAAAAGGGGTGAGAAGCGCACCCTGATCATCCCGTACTGGCTCGGCTATGGCGAAAAAGGCTCGCCCCCGAAGATCCCCGGCAAGGCCACCCTGGTTTTCGAGGTCGAGTTGATCGACTGGCGGTAGCGGACCGACAAACAAGAAACCTCCCAGAAGGCAGAAAGCGGGAGCCGCACTCCGCGACCCCGGCGTTTCTTCCTTCTGTCGTTTGGGCCGTCTCTTCTTCTCCCTGTTTCTACAAACCCACCAGCGCGCCGTTGCGTTTGATCCAGCGTTCGGCGTCGCGCCATCCGGGGCAGACCTCCTCCACCCGGGACCAGAAGCGCTCCGAGTGGTTCATCTCCCGCCGGTGCATCAATTCGTGGAAGATGATGTAGTCGCGCACGAAGTCCGGCGTCTGCACGAGGCGCCAGTTCAACGAAATCGTGCCGTTGGCCGAGCAGGAGCCCCAACGCGAACGTTGGTTGCGCACCGTCACGGCGCTGACCTCCACGCCGCATAGCGCCGCGAGTTCCCACGCCCGCGCCGGCAGCTCGATTCGCGCTCGGCGCGCGAAATGCGCCTCGAGGGTGGGGCGCAGGTCGCCCTCCAGCCGCGGCACGCGAAACACATCCGCCGCCAGGCAGACCTGCGGTTTCTCGCCCGTGGTGGCGATGCGCACCTCGGTCAATTCCCCCCGCCAGAGGACGTGCGTTCCGACCGTCCAGATCTCCGCCGCCCGCGGGCGGCTCCGCTGCCGGGCCCGCGCCCGCTCCAGCCACTCCCGGTGCTGCTCGACAAATCGCCACGCCTCGCGCTCCGAGCCCCGCGCCGGAATCGTCGCCACCGCCGTGCCGTCCCGCCGGAGGGTCAGGCGGTAGTTGCGCGCCCGATGGCTGCGCTCCAACACGACATCCGGCCGCGCCTCCGCCGGCGGCGCATGATGCACCCCCGCGGCGGGGGTGAACAAGCCGAGGAGACTTTGCTGGCCTTCGTCGTTCACCGGGCCACGGAAGTGCCCGGGCACGCCGCGCGCGTCAACCTCGCGCTGAACGCCACTCCCCCTTCCGCCGCCCCGTTCACTCCGCGCTTCCGGCGCCGCCGGCACGCACCCGTCCCCGCCGGGCCCGCACCGCATGCCACAACGTCGGCATTTCCCCCACATGCCGCGGCACCACGAGCGAGATGGCGATCTCCTCGATCCCTGTCAGCACCAGCCAGAGTATCGTCAGATGGAACGGCACCGCCGTCCACTCGTTCAAGAGCGGCACCAGCGTCACCGGACAGACCACCGCGCCGGTCTTGGAGGCCCAGGTGTGATAACAGGGCGCATGGCCGAGGCGGATGAAGCCGTAGATGATGACCGCAAAGAACGACACCATCCCGGTCACGACCCACGGCAACTCGCGGCGCATGATCTCCGGCCAGAGCAGGGCGATGCCCGTCACGCCGGTGACGAGGGTCACGTAATCGGCCGCACTGTCGAGTTTGCGACCAAGTTCCGAGAAGGCGTGAAAGCGGCGCGCGAAGTACCCATCGAGCGCATCCGTGGCGAGCGACACCGCGATCAGCACCGTAAACCACACCCGCGAGCCCGCGATCGCCGAGCCCAGCACTGCCGGCATCAGCGCGATGCGGGTCGCACTGAGCAGATTGGGCCAGAGTTTGCGGTTCATGGCGCACTCGCCGCGACGCGGCAGCCCAAGGGTGGATGACGAGATTCCCCTCCGTCTTGGTCTTCCTGTAGGCGGGGCGACCCCGCCCCGCGAGAATGGGCCGCACCGCGCCACGCGCAGGGCGAGGTCGCCCCGCCTGCACAGCCGCAACCACGAAGCGTCAGAGGGGTGCGAGTTGCCATCGGGGCTCCTGATCCCGTGCGACCGTCAGCCAGGCAAAACTCGGCGGTGCCCCGCGGTTGGGTCGCGTGATGCAACCCGGGTTGAGCCAGCGGACGCCGAGCGGATCGGTTTCATCCCGCGGGACGTGCGTGTGCCCGTGGAGCACCGTCTTCACCCCGCGCGGCGCCTGGCGCGGTGGGATGTGCACCAGGTGGAAGCGATGTCCCTCCCGCACCAAATCAAGGGTGTGCGGCCAGGCATAGGCGTCGCAGTTGCCCAACACGACCCGCAGGGGCGGGCCGAGTTGCTCGAACTCCACCAGCGTTTCCGGTGCACACACGTCACCCAAATGCCAGATCTCATCCGCCTCCCGGAGCCGCTCCGGCAGCCCCGTCGGATAGCGATCATGCGTGTCGGAAATCACCGCGATGCGCATCAGCCCGGGACTATGCCGCAACCGGCTGGGTTTGGGTAGTGGTTTCTTCCAACTGCCGGCCTCTCGGGGGCCGGGCACCGGCGCCATTGGCTGCCCCCACCCCACCGCACGCTTGCGCCCGGGACGGCCTGCCTCCTTGCTGCTGGGCTTTCAGCCTACCCCTCTGCCCACCGGTCCCGAGACGCAGCACCGTCGCACCCCGACTCCTGCCGCCTCGACCTTTCATTTTTCACCCCGCTGTCGTCCCTTCCACCCCGCGTCCCCATGCTCCCCCGTTCGCTTGCGCTGGTCGCCACCCTCTGCCTTCTCGCCGCCGTTCGCGCCTCCGCCGCCGCCCCGGCAACCCAGTCCCTCTTTGACGGCCGTACTCTCGCCGGTTGGACCGGCAACCTGCAGAGCTGGCGCGTCGAGGACGGCGCCATCACCGGAGAAATTCCCGCCGGCCAGCGCCTCGCGAAGAACGAATTCCTCTACTGGCAGGGCGAGGTCGCCGACTTCGACCTCACCGTGGAGTTCCGCCTCAGCGGCGACGCCAGCGCCAACTCCGGCATCCAGTTCCGCGCCCAGAAACTCCCCGACGGCCATGCGGCCGGCTATCAGGCCGACCTCGACCAGGGCGCCACCTGGCTCGGCCGCATCTATGATGAACACGGCCGCAAGCTCCTGGTCGAGCGTGGCGACCGCGTCGCCATCGCCCCGGACGGCCGCCGCTGGAGCGAGAAGTTCGGCGAACCCGCCGACTACGCCGCCCTCTTCCGCCCGGCTCCGGCCTGGAACACCTACCGCCTCCACGCCAGCGGTCCCCACGTCGAACTTTGGATCAACGGCACCCGCGTCGCCGTGCTCGACGATCACCAGTCGGATGCCGCCGATTACCACGGCCTGCTCGCCCTCCAGCTCCACAGCGGGCCCGGACCCGTAAAGGTCCAGTTCCGCAATCTGCAGCTCACGCCCCTCGGCCGCACGCAACTCCCTCCCCCCGCCGCCGCTCCGGTGGCCGCCGCCGAACTCACTGTCGACCCGAAGATCGGCACGACCCGACGCAACGGCGATCCTCCGCTCCGCCGCAACGCCGGGGTCGACGATCTCACGCGCCTCCACGCCAGCCCCATCCTCTGGCACCTCCGCGACAACCCGGCGAAGCCTACCGCCGTCGCCAACACCGCCGCCCAGAAGGTCGTCGCCGGCCTGAAACTTGTGCACGGCTTCCAGGCCGAGTTGATCGCCGCCGAGCCCGACCTACACCAGCCCGTGGCCTTCGCCTTTGATGATCGCGGCCGCATCTGGGTGGCCGAAGCGTTCTGCTATCCGAACAAGCAGCCCGAGGGAAAAGGACGCGACAACCTCCTCATCCTCGAAGACCGCGACGGCGACGGCACCTTTGAGACGCGCAAGGTCTTCGCCACGGGCCTCAACCTGGTCAGTGGCCTCGAGGTGGGCTTCGGCGGCGTCTGGGTCGGCGCCGCCCCGCACCTGCTGTTCATCCCCGACAAGAACGGCGACGACATCCCCGACGGCCCGCCGCAGGTGTTGCTCGACGGCTGGGGCTGGCAGGACACCCACGAAACCCTCAACAGCTTCACCTGGGGCGTCGATGGCTGGCTCTACGGCTGCCACGGCGTCTTCACCCACTCGCTCGTCGGCAAGCCCGGCACGCCGGACGCCCAACGGCAGAAAATCCGCGCCGGGGTTTGGCGCTACCATCCCGTGCGCCACGAGTTCGAGGTCTTCGCGCACGGCGGCAGCAACCAGTGGGGCCTCGACTTCAACGCCGTCGGGCACCTCTTCATGACCCACTGCCGCAGCTACTGGGGCGGCGGCGGCACGACCTATGTCCTCCGCAACGGCCACTATTGGAACCAGGCCAACAACGATTACGCCCCCTGGATCTCCAATCGCGGGCCGGACTTCGCCCCGGACCTGCGCAACTACCTGCTCGCCTCCGCCCGCTACGACAGCGGCGAAGGTGGCGCCGGCAAGCCGGGCACCACCGCAGTCTACGGGGGACACTCCCACGTCGGCACGATGATCTACCTCGGCGACAACTGGCCCGACACGTATCGCGACCACCTGTTCACCCACAATCTCCACGGCCACCAGATCAACCACCAGGTCAACCTCCGCACCGGCTCGGCCTACGAGACCTTCCACGCCGGTTACGACGTGCTGTTCGCCCCCGACGCCACCTACCTGCCCGTGGATCTCCAGTACGGCCCGGACGGCGCCGTGTATGCGATCGACTGGAGCGACATCCAGCACTGTCACAACCCCCGCGACGAAATCTGGGATCGCACCAACGGGAGGCTTTACCGCGTGTCGTGGGCCTCCACCTTCAAGCCCGCCCGGGTCCACCTCTCGGCCCGCACCGATCAGGAACTGGCCGCCCTTCACACGCACCAGAGCGAGTGGCACGTGCGCACCGCCCGGCGCCTGTTGCAGGAACGCGCCGCCCAGCGCCCGCTGCAGCCCGACGCCCTCGCCGCCCTGCGCCGGCAGGCCGACGACCGGAGCGCGGAGGTGACAACGCAGCTTCGCGCGCTGTGGACGCTCCATGTCTGCAACGCGCTCGACGTCGCACGCCTCGAAGCCGCGCTCGGCCATTCCTCCGAAATCGTCCGCGGCTGGGCCGTTCAACTCGGCACGGACAACCCGCGCCAGCTCGCGCTGTCCGCCGAGACCCTCACGCGCCTCGCCACCCGCGACGCTTCATCGCACGTGCGCCTCGCCGTGGCCGCGGCCACGCCGGCGCTTCCGCTTGCCGACCGCTGGCCGGTCGGCGCCGCCCTCGCCGCCCACGCCGAGGATGCCGCGGATCGCTACCTCCCGAAGATGATCTGGTTCGCGCTCGCCCCGACCGTCGCCGCCAATCTGCCGCGCGCGCTCGACCTGGCCGAACGCACGCCGCTGCCCACGCTGGCGGATTCCCTCCGGTGGTTCGTCGCCCGCACGGCGGAAGGCCGCGAGCAAATTGCCGCCCGCCTCAACCAGCTTCCGCTCGACGCGGCCACCCGTGCCGTCCGCATCTTCGCCTTTTCCCTTGAAAGCGAGGCCGGCCTGAAGATGCCGGCAGCGTGGCCGGCCGCCGCACAACGCCTGGCCGGCGCCGGCGAAACCACCCGCGCCGCGCTCGAGCAGCTCTCCGCGCTTTTCGGTGACAAGTCCGTCCTGGCGCCCGTGCGTGCCCGCCTGGCCGACAAAGCCACGCCCCTGCCCGAGCGCCGCCGCGCGCTGGATCTGTTGCGGCGCGCCGGGGACACCGAATCGACCGCCCTGCTCGTGAGCCTGCTGGATGACCGCGAACTGCGCTCCGCCGTCATTCCCCTGCTGGGCATTTCCGCCGACACGGCCCGGGCCGCCGAAGGGCTGATCGCCCGCTTCGGCACCTTCAATGCGGCGGACAAGAACGCGGCGCTCGCCGCCTTCACCAGCAAACCCGCGCTCGCCCTGCCGCTGCTGCGCGCGGTCGAGACCGGGGTCTTCGACAAGAAGGCTCTGACCGCCCTGCATGCCCGGCAGCTCCGCAACCTGCGCCACGCCGACGTCACCCGCGCCCTCGAACGGGTGTGGGGCAAGACCAGCGAATCCTCGGCGGATGCCAAGGCGACCATCGCCCGGCTGCGCGACGTTTACCGCAACGCCCCGGTCTGGTCCTACGAACTCGAGGCCGGCCGCAAGGTGTACGAGCGGCTCTGCACCGCCTGCCATGCGATGGGTGGTGGCTCCAGCGCCGGCAAACTCGGCCCCGACCTCAGCGGCACCTGGCGCAACGGACTCGACTACTTCCTCGAGAACATCGTCGATCCCAACGCCGTCGTCGGCACGGCCTTCGAACTCCAGATCATCACCAAGCGCGACGGCACGGTGGTCTCCGGCATGATCGACAAGGAGACCGACACCGCCCTGGTCGTGCGCACCGTCACGGACACGGTCAACGTGCCCAAGACCGAGATCAAGGAGCGCCAGAAGACACCGATGTCGCTGATGCCACCCGGGCTGCTTGAGGCCCTGCCCGAGCGCGAGGTCGTGGAACTGCTGAAGTTCCTCACGACCGAGCCGCGGTGAGGAACGGCCCGGACACCACGTGGGAGCGCAATCCGTTCCTCTGGGCGCTACGCTTTAACGCAATCCGCTCCAGCATTACCTGGGCAAGTTCGTGCAGGCGGAGCGACCTCACCCGCCCCCCTTGTTTCAGAGCCCGCCTGGAGCGGGGCGCGGTCGCCCCGCCCACAGGAAAGCAAAGCAGCGACCCGGAAATTCCAGATCCGGCGGCTGCGACGCCCGCTCAGAGATCCTCGGCGTTTTCGATTCCGGGATCGATCCAGCCGAGTTTGCCCGAGGCATTCTGCACCCGAATGAAGTACTTCCAGGTCGGCGCCTGGTTGCCCCCCGGACCCTTCTTCTTCCCGTGAGACTGCCACTGGTTGTCGACCGAAATCGAAGTGCCCGAGGAGGACTTGTTCTTGAAGTTGATGCTCCCATCGGAATCACCGCTGCCCAGATCCTGCCGGAACTTGATGTCCGTCGCCTGCAAGCCGGCGACCCCGGTGAGGTTGAAGACCAACGTCACCGCGGAGTTGGCGGGGTTCTTCCGGTTGACGAAGATCATCGAACTATCGTCGGGATCGATGCCCACCTGACCGCTGGCGTTCTGCGGCCCGCTGCTGCCGGGGCCGTTCATGATCGTGGGGTTGTCCGCGGTGCAAAAAGGAGCACCGGGGGTAGTCGATGAGTTTTCGACGAACTGCGTAACGTTTAACCTGAGTTGTGCGGTATTGGACATGGCTGGGGATGACTGTGGGTTGACGAAACCGGATTGCTCCGGACGAAAGAGTCACGCGGCTACGAGCATCGGGAGGAAGCTTCGGCGCGAACCCGGGGTGCGGTTCCGCCGTGTGGGGACGGCCCTGACGCAACGTCGGGCGCTGCGCGGAAGCGAGGCGAATCTCGCAACGCAACCCGGTTGCGCTTTTCGATTCTCCCGCGGGTGATTGTGCCCCATGCTCGCCGCGATGAAAGCGCCCGTTCTTCTCTCGCTGCTCGCCGGGTTGGCGTTGGTGACCGGCACTTCGCTGCCCGCCCAACCGCTCGCCTACGACACCTCGGCTTGGGAACTTGCCCCGTCCCTCGCGCCGGATCCCGCTCCATGGGCTCGCGGCGACCTGGAGCGGGCGTTGCGGGAGCGCACGGTACGGGAGAAGTCCCGCCACGAGATCAATGTCTATTACTACCGCATCGGACACACGCTCGCTTTCCCGCTGCCGGTCAGCCGTCGACCCGCCCGCGCCGAACTCCCCCCGGGAGTGTCCAATCTCACCTATCCGTGGCTGATCTGGCTCATCTGGGAACTCGAGGAACGCTGGCGGGTGCTGCATGCCGCCTGGCGCGCCAACGGCGATGCCGAAGCCGGCCGCCTGCTCCAACAGGAACTCGCGGCCCTCGCCACCTGGGAAAAGTTCACCGAGATGAACGACCAGACCGGCCTCGGCGCGGCCCACCTCGCCGGCTGCCTGGCGCAGGCCCTGGCCAATCCCCAAGGCTGGGATCCCGGTCTCCTGGCGCAGGCCCGCGCCGCCGCCCGCCACCTGCTCGAGGGCGACGTTGCACCGTGGTACGCCAGGCAGTGGGCCGCGGAGAAACCCTGGACCGCCCAGCGCCTCGTCAACATTCCCGTGATTACCCTGGCCCGCGCCGCGGAACTCGCCCGCGTGACGGCGCACCCACAGCTCGCGACCCTGGAGGCGAAGATGCGTGAAATCTTCGGGGTCTGGGCGCGCTTCCGCACCGGGCCCGAGCGCCACACCGAAGGCACCACCTACGACGGCTACCTGCTCGATTCCGTCACCGCATGGCTCGCGACGCATCCGCAGCGCGCCAGCCTCCTGAAGGAGGGCGAGAAGGCGTTCCGCAGTGTGGCGGATCAGTGGATACACCTGATCCTTCCCGGCCGGTTGGACCTCCATGCCCCGATTGGAGACGTCGAGCCCGAAATGGCCTTCTGGACCACCGTGCTCGCCCGCGCGGCGACCTGGTACC
>JACRQG010000008.1:461252-658956 GCA_016222805.1 Verrucomicrobiota bacterium
CCGCGGCCATGGTGGTCGAGACGCTCGGTCCGGACTCCTTTCTCCGCTTTCCTTCGCAGCCGCCGGCGGCCGGTCCGCGCGAACTGCCCCACGCCGTCGCGCTGCGCACGGGCTGGTCCGCCACGGATCGCGCCGCGGTCGTCAGTGCCGTGCGCAATCCGATGGGTCACCTTCAAGCGGATGCCGGCCAGGTCGTCCTCGGCTGGCACGGTCGCTTCTGGATCACGGACCCCGGCTACCAGCAGTACCGCGCCGGCGAGGAGCGGGAGTACACGCTCGGAGTGCAGGCGCACAACGTCCCGGTGATCAACGGCACGATCCAGAAACCGCGAGCCGCCGTCGTTGACCTGGTCGAGACCGACCCCAGCGGCCGACAGCACACCCGCCTGCAACTGGCCGGATGTTATCCCGGGTTGCCGAAGGACGCCGTCATCGCCCGCGAGATCTGGTTTGCCGCCCAGGGGCCCGCCACGCTGGTGGTGCGCGACACCTTCGGTGGTTTGCCGGCCGGCGCGGAGATCATCCACCACTGGCTGGGCGGACACCATCTCGCCTGGGCGTTTGTCGGCGGCTGGGCGCGCCTCAGCGACGGCCGGCGCGCCGTCTGGATCGGGCACGCCGGCGCGCCGATCGCCCCGGCCTCGCTCGTCCGCCACCCCGGCAGCCGGGGACCAATCGCCCTCGCCCATCCGACGCGCCTATCCGGCGCCGGCGGGACCTCGTGGTGGGTCTTCTGGTGCGATGACCGCGGTGGGTGGACGCCGCCGCAGCTCCGCCTCCAGGGAACATCCCTGGAGGTTGCCTCCGGAAATTCGGCCGCGGCGCCCGTCCGCTTCGAGTAGGCCGCCCGCGCTACTTCTTCTGCGGGGTCGCCTGCGCGTCGTGCTTCTGCGCGCGGATTCGCCGGCTGATCTGGTCGAGTTCCGTGTTGATCTGGGCGCGCTGCTCCGCGGTCAACCGCCCGCCGTTTGCCCCGCGGTCCTCGGCAATCTGCCGCCGCAACTCCGCCGCGCGGGCCTCCAACCGCGCCGCCTCCGCCGGGGTCAGTTCCCCCGATTGCACCCCCTCGGCAATCCGCTGCTGTTGCCGCTGCTCCCGCCGGCCCACCTGGGACTTCGGTTCGGCCTTCGTCCGCTGACCATCGTGCTTGTTGCGAGCGATCTTGCGGGAAATCTCGTCGAGCTCCTTCTCGATGGCCTTGCGTTGCGCCGCCGTGAGCTTGCCGCCGTTGGCGGCGCGATCCGCCGCAATCTGCTTTCGCAGTTCCGCTTCGCGGGCCTCGAGCCGCGCCGCCTCCGCCGGCGTGAGTTCCCCGGAGGCGATGCCCTCCGCAATGCGATCCTGCTGCCGGCCCTCCCGCTCCTTGATCGAAGCGGCGGCTTCCAGATTCTGCACCAAGGTCAACAGGACGAGGGACGCCAGTCCCGGCACCATCACGCGAGCGGTGGTCGTATTCATGTCGGAGACGGTGATCATGCGTCCCCGGACCACCCCCTCAAGGGTGGAGACCACGTAAGGCCGGGCCCCGGGTTTTACTCCCGATTCCCCGATCGGGGAGGATTCTGCGTCGTCGGCCTGGTCGCGCCTCGACCGGCCCCGCCAATCGGAAGAGACACCCCCGTTTCACCGCAGAGCCTCCGGCGCGTTGACGCGCCCGCCGGAGTTCGGTTTGCTGCTTCCTGCCGTGCTGTCTTCCCAGGTCGAGTTCATCTCCAGGGTCGGGAGGGTGAGGAATTTGGCGGTCGTCCTGGCCGCGATCGCAATGCTGTCCGGTCTGGCCGTACCTGGCGCCGCTGCGACGCCACCCGCAGCCGTCGACCGGACGGCCGGACTCCGCGGGTGCCTCGCGACCTACAACGCGCCACCGCGGACGGCCGACCATCGCGTCGACACCGCGCGCTTGCTGGCGGAGCTCGGCGAACTCGGCGCCAACACCTACAACTGGCTCATCTGGCATCAGCCCACCGACTGGGAGGACTTGCAGGCGTTTCTACCCCAGGCCCGCGCCCGCGGCCTCCGCGTCTGGGTCACCCTGGTGCCGCCCTCGGAGTCGCCGCCGAAGCAGAAGTGGTACTCCGAACCCTTCCGCCTCGATTACGAACGCTGGGCGCAGGAAATCGCGCGGTTGAGCGTCGCCGAGCCCGCACTGATCGCATGGAGCATCGACGACTTCGCCCACAACCTCACCACGTTCACCCCCGAGAAGCTGCGCGCCATGCTCGCGGCGGCCCGCGCGATCAATCCGCGTCTCGCCTTCGCCCCGTGTCTCTACTTCCGCCAGATCACCCCGGCCTTCGCCTCCCGCTATGGCGAACTGATCGACGGCATCCTCTTCCCGTATCGCAATGAGTCGGTGAAGGCCAACCTCACCGATCCCGGCCAGGTCGCCGCCGAAGTGGCCAAGGTCCGCGCGCTCTTCCGCCCCGGGCTGCCCGTCATCGTCGACGTCTACGCCACGCGGCACAGCAGCCTGGGCGACTCGACGCCCGAATACGTCGCCACCGCGCTCGCCGCCGGTCGCGCGTCCGCCGACGGAATCATGGTTTACTGCCACCAAAACCCGAAGTCCCAACCGGCCAAGTACGCGGCCGTCCGCCGCGCCTTTGCCCCAACCACCACCCCATGAAGACATCCCGCCGCCAGTTCCTCGCCACCTCCACGCTCGCCGGCGCGGGCGTTTCCGCCGGCGTCACGCGCCTCGCCCCGGTCGTTGCTGTCGCCGCCTCCCCCACGATCGTCTCCGCCGCGGCATCCGCCCAACCCGCTCTCCTCGGCGGCACCCCGGTGCACACCGGCGGCTGGCAGAAATGGCCGGTGTGGAAACCGGAATGGGAGGAGACCATGCTCAAGGTCTGCCGCAGTGGAAAATGGTACCGCCCCTCCGGGCCGTATGTCACCGACTTCGAGGCGGCCTACGCCAAGCTGATTGGCGCCCGGCGCTGCCTCGCCACCGCCAGCGGCACGACCGCCCTCATCGTGAGCCTGCACGTGCTCGACGTCGACGCCGGCGACGAGGTGATTGTCTCCCCGTTCACCTTCGTCGCCTCGTACAACGCGATTCTCGCCCACAAGGCCCTGCCGGTCTTCGCCGACACCGATCCCGCCACGCTGACGATGGATCCCAAGTCGATCGCCAGCCGCCTGACGGACCGCACCCGCGCGATCATGCCGGTGCACATCTACGGTCTGCCCTGCGACATGGACGCGATCAACGCTATCGCCCGCCCCCGCGGCCTCAAGGTGGTGGAAGACGCCTGCCAGGCCTGGCTCGCCGAATACAAGGGCCGCAAGTGCGGCACTCTCGGTGACCTCGGCTGTTTCAGCTTCCAGGAGTCAAAGCACATTCCCTCCGGCGAAGGCGGCGCGATCACGGGTGACAGCGAGGATCTGATCGACCGGTGCAATTCCTTCCACAACTGCGGCCGCTCGGTCGGCAACTTCAAGGGCAACGGCTGCTTCACGCGCGGCGCCAACTACCGCATGACGCAGTTCCAGGGTGCGCTCCTGATCCAGCAGATCGACAAGCTGGTGAAGGAGACGGCGCATCGCCGCGGCAATGCGGACTACCTGAACGCCGAACTCGCGAAGATCCCCGGCATCACGCCGCCCCGCCTGCCGGCCGACAGCCGGGGCGTGTACCACCTCTATCCGTTCCGCTACGATCCCAGCCGCTTCCACGGGCTCAGCCGCGACGGTTTTGTGCGCGCGCTCAACGCCGAGGGCATCGCCGGCCACGCCGTCTACAAGGAGCAGTATTTCGAGGGTCTGCTCGACGAGACCATCGCCTCGCGCGGCTACAAGCGCCTCTTCAGCGCCCAGCGACTCAAGGCCTACCGCGACAGTTTCCACGAGCTGAAGGGCAACCGCGAAACGTGCGCCAACACCGTCGGCCTCTCCCAGACCACGCTGCTCGGCGACCGCACGGCGACCGGCCACATCGTCGAGGCGGTGGCGAGAATCCAGGCCCACAGCGCCGCGATCGCCGCGAAGCTCAAGGCCTGAGCCCGGAGAAGCGCGGCACCCCCTCAGGTGATCGACTTCAACCGCTCCTGCAGTTCGCGCAGGCCGCGGGTGAGGAGGACGCGCGTGCCATCCTGCAACACGATGGTGTGCTCGCCGGCCCCCGCGGCCTCCACCTCGCGGACGAGCGAGAGATTCACGATCGCGGATCGGCTGGCCCGGAAGAAACGCGCCGCATCGAGCTCCGCTTCCAGCGCACCGATCGCCCGGCGCAGGATGTGGTTTCCCGCCGCCGTGTGCAGGACGACGTAATTCGCCGCCGCCTCGACCCAGGTGATGTCGACCGCCCGGACCACGACGTACCGCTCGTGGGCTTTCACCAGGAACCGCTCCACCGGCGTCACCGCCACCGCCGGATCCGCCACCAGCGCGGACACCCGCGGATCCTCAGCCGGGGCCGCTGCGCCCCGCAGTTGCTGGCGCGCCCGTGCCACCGCCGCCTGGAGCCGCTCCGCGGAGTACGGTTTCAGCAGGTAGTCGAGCGCATGCAGCTCGAAGGCGGCGACGGCGTGCTCCGCAAACGCCGTGGTGAAGATTGTGCACGGCAGCCACTCGTCGCGCACCGCCCGCAGCACCGCCAGGCCGTTGGGCGCCGGCATCTGCACATCGAGAAACAGGAGGTCGGGCCGCTCCTCGCCAATCAGCCGGATGGCGTCGTCGCCATTGCCCGCCTCCGCGACGATTTCGAGATCCTCCTCGGGCGCGAGCAACCGCCGCAGCCGGCTGCGGGCCGGGGCCTCATCATCAACGATCAGGGTGCGAATCTTCATGGTCAGGTCGCGACGCGCCGCGGAATTTCCAGCCGGACCGACACCCCGCCCTCGACGGCCCGCGCCACGCTGAAGCGGTGGCGATCGCCATACAGGGTCTCGAGCCGGGCCCGCGTGTTGCCCAGTCCCACACCCTCGCGGAACTGCAGGCCTGCACCGGCCGTGGTCGCCTCCGCATTGCCGGTGTCGGCCACCTCGAGTTGCAGCCTCTCCGCCGTGAGCCGCGCGCGGATCCAGACGCGGCCGGCGCCCCGGGCCGGCGCCACCCCATGGATCACGGCGTTCTCCACCAGCGGCTGGAGCAGGAGCGTGGGCACCGCGGCCGACCGCGCCGCGGGGTCGATCTCGTACTCGAAGCGCAGCCGGTCGGCAAAACGCACCTGCTGGATCGCGCAGTACTGCTCGATGAGCTGCAGCTCTTCGGCCAGCGGCACCTCGCGACGATGCTGTGCCGCCAGCGCCGCCCGGAGCAACCCGCCGAGGGCCGTGATGCTGGACTCTGCTGCGGGCGGGTTGTCGTAGATGAGCTGCGCGATGGTGTTGAGGGTATTGAAGAGAAAGTGCGGATTGAGCTGGGCCTGCAACGCCGCCAACCGCGCCTCCGCCAGCCGCGCTTCCGCCCGCAGGGCCCGAAGCTCCCGCTCCGCCACCCGGCGTTGCTGAGCCACGGCCGTCGCAGCGGCCACCAGCATCCAATAAACCGGCACGGCGATGCGCGCCCGGTCGAAGAACCGGAACGAGGCGGCCGGCGCCGGCGGCGGGCGACGGGGCTCGCGGCGCCCGCCCCCTTTGTCGAAACCCTCGGGCAGCGGTCGCCTTCCCTCCGGAGGCGGCATCAGCAACTCCTTGCGCAGCGACAACGCCGACATGGTCACCTCGATGGTCCCGACCATCAGGACACTCGCCACGAGGTGCGCCGGGAGGGCCCAGCGCCACGTTCCCGGACCGAGCGGCATCCGGCGCGCCAGCCAGAGAACCAGCGGGGTGAGGATGCACCACGGACCCCAATCCAGCAGCGAGAGACCAAACGCGGTGGTCCACGGCATCAGCCCCGCCGCGGAGATCTGCAGGGCAAAGACCGCGCTCACCACGAGCCAGAGCAGGCTGAAGCCCACCGGGAGCAGCACCTGCGATCCAGGGCGGGCGGTGGACGACGCGGCGTCGGAGTGGTTGGAAGCGTCAGTCGTCACGGGCGGTCTGAGACCCAAACGCCACGACCGGGGAACCGCAAACCCGATACCGCGGGCAGGGAAGCTAACGGCGTCCGCCTGGCTCGCATGGCTCATTCGTACCTCAGGGCCTCGATGGGATCGAGCTGCGCCGCTTTGCGCGCCGGGTAGTAACCGAAGAAGACCCCCACCGCGGCGCTGAAGAGGAAGGCTCCCCCGATGGCATAGCCGGGAGTGAGGGTCGGCCAGTTGAACTGCGCCGCCAGCCCGGCCGAAACCCCGACGCCGGTGGCGATGCCGATCAGCCCGCCGACCACGCTGAGCACCACCGCCTCGGTGAGAAACTGGCGGAGGATGTCCCGGCGGCGCGCGCCGACCGCGAGGCGAATGCCGATCTCGCGGGTGCGCTCCGTGACGGACACAAGCATGATGTTCATGATGCCGATGCCACCCACGAGGAGCGACACCCCGGCGATGGCGCCCAGCAGGCCCGTCATCGTCTTGGCGGTGGACGTCGCGAACTCGGTGATCTCCTGCTGCGTGCGCACCATGAAGTCGTCGTCCCTTCCCGGCTGGATCCGGTGGCGCTGCCGCAACAGGTCGGCGATCTGGGTGGAGACGTCCTTGATTTGTTCCGGCGAGGCGGCACTGACGTTGATCGAACGGAGGAAGTTCTGGCCGAAGAGCCGCCGCATGGCGGTCGAGTACGGCACGAAGACGACGTCATCCTGATCCTGGCCCATCATGTTCGAACCCTTGGCCGCCAGGAGGCCAATCACGGTGAACGGAATGCCGCGGACGCGGATGGTGGCGCCGATCGGGTTGGCGTCCTCGAAGAGCTTCTTCGCCGTGGTCTGCCCGAGCACGGCGCTGCGGGTGGTGCCCCGGATATCCTGCTCGGTGAAGAAATCACCGTCCGCCAGCGGCCAGGCCCGCAGGTCGAGGTATTCCGGGCTGACCCCCATGACCGAGGTGTTCCAGTTCAGGTTGCCGGCGACGATCTGCACGTTGCCGCGCACCTCCGGGCTCATGTAGGCCACGCCGTCGACCTCGTGGCGCAGGGCCAGCGCGTCCTCGAGGGTGAGCGTCGGCGCGCCGCCCATGCCGGAGAACATGCCCCCGCGGCTCATGTTGCCCGCCATGATCATAATCACGTTCTGGCCCAGCGCGGCGATTTGCTGCTCCACCTGCACGCGGGCGCCGGTGCCGATGCTCACCATCCCAATCACGGCGGCGACGCCGATGATGATGCCGAGCATGGTGAGGAAGGTGCGAAGGACGTTGCGGCGGAGGGCCCGCAGCGCGACACGCAGGATGGCCAGGAGGCGTTTCATGGGGCGAGATCGACGGCTTTTTCCTCGGCCTCGAGGCGGGCCACTTCGGGACCGGCGAACAGGCGGGCGGTCACCGGTTCGTCCCGCCGGATGCGGCCGTCGCGCATCACAATCGTGCGGCGGGCAAACCGGGCGACGTCGAGCTCGTGCGTGACCATCACCACCGTCATCCCGCTGTCGTTGAGCCCCTGGAACACCCCCATGATCTCCATGCTCGTACGGGTGTCGAGGTTGCCCGTGGGTTCGTCGGCGAGGAGGAGCGAAGGGCCGAGCACGAGGGCGCGCGCGATGGCCACACGCTGCTGCTGCCCGCCCGACAACTGGCTGGGCACATGGTCACCGCGATCGCTGAGCCCGACCTGCGCCAGCGCGCGCTCCGCCCGGGCCCGCAGCTCCTCGCTGGCCAGCGGCGGATGTGAGTAGAGCATCGGCAGCTCGACGTTCTCGAGCGCCGTGGTGCGGGCGAGGAGGTTGAAGCCCTGGAAGACAAAGCCGATCTTGCGGTTGCGGATCGCCGCGAGCGCATCGGAGTCGAGCGAGGAGACATCGGTCCCATCGATCCGGTACGTGCCGCGGGTCGGACGATCGAGGCAGCCAAGCATGTTCATCAGCGTCGACTTGCCCGATCCGCTCGCCCCCATGACCGCCACGAACTCGCCGGGCTGCACGCGCAGCGAGAGCCCGCGTACGGCGTGCACCGGAGTCGCCCCGGTTTGGTAGATCCGATGCAGATCGGCGATTTCGATAACGGGGGTCATGGCGGTCACTTCTTCGCGGCGCCAGGCGGCCGGGGCGGGCTGAAGAGGTTGTTGGTTCCGCTGGTCGAGGCCGCGGCCGCTTGCGCGGACACCGTCCCCGTGGCCACGATGGCGCCTTCGGCGAGGCCCGAGAGAATCTCCGTGTTGGCACTGTCGCTCACTCCCAGGAAGACCCGGGTCGCCTGCAGGGTACCGGTGACGAGACCGGTGGCGTTGGGCTGGCCCGTGGGCACATACACCGTAACCGGCTGGGTGGCCGCCCCGCCACCGCCACTGCTGGCAGCCGTCCGCGGACCTCCGCCCTGCCCGCCCCCGCCGGCTCCTGGGCCGCGTCCGCCACCCCCGGGAGGCGGACCGCCCATGCCGCCGTCAGGCGGTCCGAAGCCACCGCCACCCCCGGCGCTCATCGCCGCCCGCCGGTTGCGCATCGTCGTCTCCATCGTCTTGCGCTCATCGGCGTCGAGCTTGCCGTCGCCGTTCTTGTCGAAGTCCGCGAGGAGCCGTTGCCGGATCTCCGCCGGCATCTTGTCAATGTCAGGCGCCCCGCCGCCGGCGTCCGCCGCAGGCAGCACCGTCGCGCCTTCCGGCGCCTTGAACCGCAGCGCAGCGTTCGGCACCCGCAGGACACCCGTCCGCCGCGCGGTCGCGATCACGAGGTTGGCCGTCATCCCGGGACGCAGCTTCAGGTCGGCGTTCTCGACCGAGATGATCGTCGGGTAGGTCACGACGTTGTTCTGGATCGTTGAGTTGTTGCGGATCTGCCGGACCTTGCCCTGGAACGACCGGCCGGGGAACGCATCGACCGTAAACGTGACGGCCTGACCCGCCTCGACGCCCCCGATGTCGGCCTCGGAAACCGCCGCCTCGATCTCCATCTGCCGCAGGTCGCGCGCGATCGTGAAGAGGGTCGCGACGTTGTAGTTGGACTGCACCGTCTGCCCGACGGACACCGCCCGCTTCAGCACGACGCCGTCGACCGGGGAGTAGATTTTGCAGCGCTCGAGGTCGGTGCGGGCGCTCTTGACCGCCGCCTCAGCCTTTTTCGCGGAGGCCTCCTGTTGCCGCAACGACACCGCCGCCTCGTCGTACTCCGACTGCGACACGAGCTTCTGCTCCAGGAGACCCTTCGCCCGCCGCACGGCGAGCTGCCGCAACTCGAGCGTGGCCTGCGCGGACAGCAGGTCGGCCTCCGCCTGAAACAGGCGCGCCTCGTAGGTCGTCGGCTCGATTTCCACGAGCAACTGGCCCTTCTTCACGACATCGTTGAAGTCGGCGTACAACGCGAGGATGTTGCCGGACACCTGGCTCCCGACGTCGACATTGGTCAGCGCCGCCAGGGTGCCGCTGCCGGTCACCGTCTGCGTCACGTCGCCGCGTTGCACGGTGGTCGTGCGAAATGTCGGCGCTGCGACGGCGTTTCCGCCGGAACGGCGCCACCACCCCACGGCCGCGACCGCGATCACCGCCAACACGATCCAGGAGAGAAGGCGCGTGATCATGGGAAGAGGGGCTTGGGCTCCGGCGTCACCGTCCGCACGGGGGAATTCGGTTTCATGACGCCAGGGTGGTCCCGGTCCTCCGTTCCGACGACACCTCTGCCACCAACCGGCCGGCAAATGGTACGAACCGGTCCAAAGTCCGGACGGACCGCGCCGCGCTCCGGTCGCAGCGACGCGCCGCCGTGCTTCCGCCGCCGGAGCATCGTCTGCCGCGCACTCCCTCCCGCGTGCCCGGAGGCTCGACCTGGCGCCGACTGGACGCGATGCTCCCCGGTGAAGGCCCAACCCCGTTTCGCTCCATGAAATCCCGCCTGCTTCTCTCCGTCCTGGTGTTCGCCCTCGCCGGCCCCGTGATCGCCGCCGAGCTGCCCTGGAAAATCGGCCTCGCCGCGGTGAAGATCACGCCGGAACAACCCGTGCTCATGTATGGCTACGCGAGCCGCATCGAGCCGCACCAAGGGGTCGCGAGCGACCTGTTCGCCAAGGCCCTGGCGCTCGAAGACGGCCAGGGGGCCAAGGCGGTGCTGGTCACGTGCGACCTGGGAGGCGTCCACGGCGCGATGATCGATCGCCTCGCCACCCGCCTGCGGGAAAGGCACGGGCTGCCGCGGGCCGCCGTGATCTACAACGCCTCCCACACCCACGCCGGGCCGCAGGCCTGGCTCTCGCGCGACGAGATCGAGGGCGTCAGTCCGGCGACCCTCCAGCAAACGCGCGCCTACATCGCGGAGCTGGAACGGAAGCTGGAGCGTGTGGCGCTCGATGCCCTCGACCGCCTCGAGCCGGCTGCACTCTCGTGGGGCCTGGGCATGGCGCCGTTTGTGATGAACCGCCGCGAGTTCACCGATCGCGGCATCGTCCTCGGCTTCAATCCCAAGGGCCCGGTCGACCGCAGCGTGCTCGTGCTGCGCGCCCACAACGCCCAGGGGCATCTCCGCGCCGTCCTGATGGGAGTCGCGTGTCATTGCACCTGCTCCGGCCCGAAGAACCAGCAGATTGACGGCGACTATGCCGGCCACGCCCAGCGGCTGGTGGAGGAGCAGTTCCCCGGCGTGCAGGCGATGTTCCTCACCGGCTGCGGCGGCGACGCCAATCCCTGGCCGCGCGGAGAACTCATCCATGCCCGGCAACACGGCGCCACCCTCGCGGCCGAAGTGGCCCGAGTGCTGGCGGAAAAACCCGCGCCCCTGCGGCCCCCGCTGCGGATGGCCTTCGCTCCGGCGGCGCTCCCCATCACCCCGCCGGAGTCGCGCGAGAAGCTGGAGGCCATGGCCAAGTCCTCCTCGAGCTGGCTGAAGTACATCGGCACCCGGCAGCTCGCGCTGCTGAACAAGGGCCAGGCCCCGGCGGCGAGCTACCCGATGCCGATTTCCCTCTGGCATTTTGGCTCCGACCTCGCGCTCGTCGGCCTGAGCGGCGAACCCGTCAACGACTACGTGCACCTCATCGAGAACGCGCTCGGCCCAACGCGCCTTTGGGTCGCGGGGTACTGCCACGACGTCTTCGGGTATGTGCCCAGTGCCCGGGTGCTGGCCGAGGGTGGCTACGAGACGCGCGGCATCGACCGCGGCGATGCCGTCGGGCAGTTCACTCCGGCCGCCCAGGAGGCGGTGGTCGGCGTGGTGACCGCCCTGGCCCGCGAAACCGGACGGCTGAAGTAGGTCCAACTCCCGCCGGTCGCCGTCACGTCCGTCATGCCCCCGTCCACCCCCGAGGAAAGCCGCTGGTTCGAAACGCGCCTCCAGGCGCACGAACCGATGCTGCGCGCGTGGCTGCACAGCCGCTTTCCCCAAGGGGTGGA
Organism: Verrucomicrobiota bacterium; assembly: GCA_016222805.1. GTDB lineage: Bacteria > Verrucomicrobiota > Verrucomicrobiia > Opitutales > Opitutaceae > ER46. The sequence goes on from JACRQG010000008.1 coordinate 472,604, forward strand.
GATCGACGATCTCGTGCAGGAGGCCTATGCGCGGGTGCTCCGGGCGCGGGCAGCCGGAGCCACGATGCAGTCGCCCAAGGCGTTCCTGTTTGCCACGGCCCGCAACCTCGCCCTCGACCTGCTGCGCCACCGCCAGGCGCGGGGCGAAGTTCATTTAGTGCCAATCGACACCCTGGACGTCTTGGATGAGGCGGACGGCATCCCCGAGATCGCCGACCGCAACGAGAAACTCGAACTCTTGACCGCCGCCATCCAGTCGCTGCCCGATCGCTGCCGCCAAGTGATGACCCTGCGGAAGATCTACGGCTTGTCCCAGAAGGAAATCGCTTCCCGGCTCGGCATCTCCGAACACACCGTCTCGGCGCAACTCACCATCGGCGTGCGCAAGTGCACCGAGCATTTCGCGCTGCTGCGCCGGGAGGAAGGCCGCCCATGACCGCGCCCCGCTCCCTGGCCGACCAGGCGGCCGACTGGCTGGTGCGACGCGACCGGGGACTCACTCCCGCGGAGCAGGATGAGTTCCTGCAGTGGCTTGCCGCCGACCCTCGTCATGGGGACGCCCTGGCCCGCGAACAGCAGACCTGGCGCGAGCTTGACCTGCTCGCCGACTGGCGCCCGGAACATGCCGCCGAACCCAATCCAGATCTGCTGGCCCGACCGGTGGCAATCCGCCGAGCCGCTCCCCGCCCTTGGCTCGTCCCCGTCGGCCTTGCGGCCGCCGCCGTGCTGGCGGTGATCGGATACGTCGCCTTCCGGGCGGATCCCGTTCGCTCTCCCGCTCCGGTGGCCGCCAGCGGTTACGAGCAACGCGTGCTCGAGGACGGTTCGATCGCGGAGCTCAATCGTGGCGCGGCCATCTCCGCCACGTTCACCGCCGGCGAGCGCCGCGTGATCCTCGCCCAGGGAGAGGCCCACTTCACCGTGAAGCAGGAGCCGGCCAGGCCGTTCGTGGTGTTGGCGGGCGGGGTCGAGGCCCGCGCGGTCGGAACCGCCTTTCACGTCCGGCTGGGGGCCGCCAGCGTCGAAGTGCTGGTGACGGAAGGCCGGGTGCAGGTTGCATCGGCCGACGGCAGCCTGCCGCCGGTCGTCGGCGCCGGGGAGCGGATCACGGTGCCTCTGGCTTCCGCCCGTCCATTGCCGAAGGTGGATCGGGTTTCCGCCGAGGAAATCGCCCGCACCCTGGCCTGGCAGCCGCGGCTCCTGGAGTTTGCCTCGACCCCGCTGGCGGAGGTCGTCGCCGAATTCAACCGGCGCAATGCCGTGCAACTCATCCTCGAGGATCCCGCGTTGGGCGCGTTGCCCATCGTGGCGTCGTTCCGCTCCGACAATGTCGAGGGCTTCGTCCGCCTGCTCGAGGTGACGGCCGGCGTGCACGCCACCCGTGAGGGCGAGACGATCCGGCTCCGGCCCAAGAAGTCGCCTTAGTGTGTTTTTCTCCCGGGTACGTCTTGGGAACACCAACCCTGCCCAAGCATGCCCCCCTTGTTCCTCCCGTTTCGCTCCCTTCGGCGCGTCGCCTGTGGCGCCCTGCTGCTCGCCAGCGTCCTCGCCGCCACCCCGGCCACCCGCACCTTTGACATCCCGGCGGGCGATGCCGCCCAGTCGCTCCGACTCGCCGCGCAGCAGGCTGGCCGCGAAATCATGTTTCTCGCCGAAACCGTGCGGGGCACCCGCACCACCGCGGTCCGGGGCGACTTCACGGCCGAGGAGGCGCTCCGGCGGATGCTCGCGGGCACCGATCTCCAGCTCGTACAGGATGAGAAGTCCGGCGCCCTGGCGGTGAAGCGGGCCGCGGCCCCGGCGCCCGCCCCTGCCGTGCCCGGCCCGCGCTCCACCACCGGCCAGCGGCAGGCAGCCGAGTTGTTGTCCGCCGACACGATCGTGATGACACCCTTCACCGTCGCGACCGAGAAAGACGAGGGCTTCGTCGCCGCTGCCTCCCTCGCCGGCGGACGCCTCGCCACGGACCTGCGCGACACTCCGGTCGCCTACTCGGTGCTCACCCGCGACTTCCTCGACACCCTGGCGCTCTTCGATCAGGAGCAGGCGCTCACCTGGTCGGTCGGTTCCTACATGCCGCTCCAGGACACCAGCACCTACCGCTACAACGACAACGAGGCCGGCTCGAGCGTGATGTCGCGCGGCGTGCGCATTGCCGGCGCCGCCCAGCGGAACTTCTTTCAACTCGGCCTCAACGCCGACACCTACAGCCAGGAGCGCATCGACTTCGCCCGGGGTCCCAACGCGCTGCTGATCGGCACCGGCGGCCTGGGTGGCGTGGTCGTCGGCATGACCAAGCAGGCCCGCCTCGACAAGGCCTTCGACAAGGCCGGGCTCACGCTCGGCTCGTGGAACCGCTTCCGCACAACGTACGACGTCAACCGGCCACTCACCGACAAACTCGCCCTGCGCGCCAACCTCCTTTGGCAGGATGCCGACACCTGGCGCAACCTCGAGTTCGATAACCGCCGCGGCAACCACTACACCGTCACCTACCGGCCGTTCCGGCGCACGCAGGTCCGGGCGGAGTTCGAATACTACAAGCAGAGCACGATCATGGGTCGTGAAACCATGAGCGAATCGCTGTCCGGCTGGGATGGCCGCACCACGGTGCCCGTCCCGGGAACGGTGGCGGTGGCAAACTCGGATGCCGTCGGCCTCGCCCGCTTCGGCTCCAGCACCGCGCCGCAACTGATCTACATCCCGGGCTCGGATGGCTCCACCGTGATGAACTGGGCCAACTCCTGGCGGACCCAGGGCGGCGCGGCCACCGCCGCCGTGCCGGTGGGCGGACGGTTCCCGCTCTCCACCGCCAACCTCGGCATCAACAACGGCCCGATGATCGACAGCATCTACGCCGGCGAACTGCTGTTCGGCCTGGCCGAGTCCGGCTCGTTTTTCCGCCGGCCCACGCGCGAAAGCGTCCTCCAGCCGGACGCGCCCACGCTATCCTACCAGTTTCGCGATGCCGCGGTGTTCCTCGAACACCAGCAGGGGGAGCACCTCTTCTTCGAGGCCGCCGCCAACTGGGCCCGGACGAAGAAGCACGTCGAGGCCGTGGCCTCGCGGATGGGCAGCGTCTTCATCGACGTCAACGCCACGCTGCCCGACGGCCGGCCCAACCCCAACTTCAGGCAACCGTACAGCGAGGCGATCAGCGGCACCTACTACTACCTGAACAACATCAAGGAGGCCCGCGCCGCCGCCGCCCTGGTCTTCGACCGCACGCGCTGGGGCGACTTTCGCGCCAACCTGATTGCCGGCGGACGCAGCGTGCACAACGACGTGCGCGGCTACGGCTACGTGATGAACCGCAGTGCCGACATCCGCACGCGGTCGCGGGATGATCTGTTCAACTACCGCTATTACCTCAACGACCCGGTGAAGCCCTTCACCATTCCGGCCAGCGTGCGACTGATCGACCCCGTTACGGGCACCAACACCACCTACGGCATCACCAAGATCCTCGATATCCGCAGTGCCGGAAACTTCCGCGCCTCCGACACAACCTTCACGTACCTGCAGGGCGCCCTCAACGCCAAGCTGTTCAACGGCCGCCTCAACCTCATCGGCGGGGCTCGCCGCGACACCCTCGAGCGCGACCTCTACACCCTCAACGGCAACGCCAATGCCGTGATTTCCGATTACCCGGCAAACTGGGACGGTCAAACCCCGATCTACCGCGCGCTGCCTCCGGCGGACTACTGGAATCTCACCTACAAGGCGAAAGACACGAACGGTGCGATCAGCGGCAACGGCGCCACGCTGCCCGCCCTGTCGCGGCCGCGCGATGGCTCCGGGCGGGCGCTGCCGCAGTACGCCAACGATCGATTCCGCGACGACTATTCTTCTCCCCCGGTCGAATTTGATGTCAGCACGATCACCTACGGCGGCGTGCTGCACGTGCTGCCCTGGGTGAGCACCTACGCCAACTTCGCGGAGTCGTTCAACCCGCCCGGCGCCGGCATCACCATCAACGGCGCGGCCCTGCCGCCAGGACTCAGCGAAGGCTGGGACTATGGCGTGCGCTTCACCCTGTTGCAGGGACGGGTCAGCGCCTCGTTGGGCCGCTACGGCTCCACCCAGCGCAACAACTCCTTCGACAACACCGGCGCCACGCGCAAGTACGCCAACATCGCCGCCGCCAACCGCGTCGGCGATCTTTCCGCCGACGGCCAGAACACGCGCGGCCTGCCGCTCGTCCCAACCCCGACCTTTGACTTCCAGGACACGAAGGGCCGCGGCTACGAGATCGACATTGTCGCCAACCTCACCCGCAACTGGCGCCTGACCGCCAACGCCGGGATCCCCAAGAATCTCACGACCAATGCGAACCAGGAACAGTGGGCCTACCTCAACGCCAACGAGGCGGTCCTGAAGCAGATCGTGCAGGATGCCGGCGTGACGATCGGCGCCAACAACGTGGCCACGGTCGATCTCTCGGTGCCGGTCGCCAACCGATCACCCGATGCGGCGGCGGCCGCAACCGCCTGGAACGACATCCAGACCTTCAAGGCCACCAGTGATCCCAAGGTGGCGACCTTCAGCGATCAACCGAAGTTCACCGCCAACTTCTTCACCGACTACCGCTTTTCGCAGGGGATGTGGCAGAACCTCCGTGTCGGGGGCGGCGTGCAGTACATCGGCAAGAAGGCCATCGGCAACCGCGGCGGAGACACCATCGTCAATCCCGCCAATCCGGCTCTCGCCATCGACAACCCGGACGTCGACGCCACGACCCGCATCTACATGCCCGGGTACTACACGGTCACCGCCACGGTTGGGTACCAGTACAAGCTGCGCCGCGGCATGACCCTCGATCTGAATCTCAAGGTCGGCAACCTGCTCGACAACGACGACTTGGTCTACATCGGTGCCGGCCTCCGCGCGCCGAAGGGCGACATTTCGCGGCCTGATCGCGTGACGGTCCCGACCACCTTCCTTTACCTGCCGCCGCGGTCCTTCACCTTGAGCGCCACCCTCGGCTTCTGAGCCAGGCGCGCCCAAGGGGCATCGCGCCAGCGAGTTTGGAAATCCCGTCGCTGCGGCTTGGCCGCCGGCGGGGTGACGGGGACACTCCTGGCCCGGCGCACCGCGACCGACAGTCGGTCGTAACGCTTGAGACGCAGGCGCGTCTTGCGGCAAGCTCACATTCCTCACGCTCCCCATGCCGTCCTCGTTCCCAATCCGCCGCCTCTGCCTCCAGCGCTGGGCCTGGTGGGGAGCGGCCTTTGCCGCCGGCCTGATTCCTCTGGGGCTCGCCCAGGTCAAGCCCGAGCGGCCCGACAAGGAGGAAATGCGGGAGTTGAAACGCGAGATGCAGGCGGACCCGCTCGCGGGAAAACCCAAGAAGCAAGCCAAGCAGGAGGCTAAGGGAAAGGAAGGGCGGGCGACCGCAGAGGCCGAGGGCGAATCACGCACCCTGACCCGCCTGCGCGAGTACCTGGAGGTCACGGACGACGCCGAGTGGGCAGTCATCGCGGAACGAATTCAAGCCGTGGTCGAGTCCCGGACGGCGCTGGGAGTCGGAGTCCCGGGGTTCAAGGGTCCGGCGCCCATCGCCGAGAAGGGCAAGCGGAGTCCCCGCACCAGCGGACCTGGCCGGGCGGAACAGGAGGCTTTGCGCTCCGCGGTCCGCGATCGTCTGCCGGATGCCGAACTCAAGGTGCGTCTCGCGCGCGCCCATGAGGTCTTCGAGCAGAACCAGGCCCGGATGAACAAGGCCCACGCCGAACTCCGCGCTGTCCTTTCGGTGCGCCAGGAGGCGGTCGCAGTGCTGGCGGGCCTGCTGCCGCCCTGAACCGCCGCCCGGTGGTCACCGGGGATCGGGTGCGGCCTGCCGTTCGTCGTCGGCAAGATCCACCGACAGCGGGGCGAAGACCCCGTGCTTGACGCCGGGATACGGCACCTCCCAGCCGCGCACCTGGTGCCACACGATTTGGTTGAGGCGATCCGTCGGGGCCGCGTCGGGAACGTCGAAACGCATGCGCGCCGAATCCAGCGCCGCCTGGCGCGCCTTCCCGCGCAAGGCCCGCGCATCGGGGTTGATTTCCTCCAGGGACTGGGCCGGGGTCACGGCGACATACGGCGTGAAATCCGCGGTGTCGTGGAAACTCGCCCGCATGTCGTTCGCGATCAGGTCAAACAGCGACATGGTCGGGAGCCCAAGGATGAGCTCGATGGTCTTGGCGATGCTTGGATGGGCGTAGAACGTCGAATCGACGTGGCCGCGGCGCACATAGGGGCTGATGGCCAGCGCCACCGTGCGATGCCCGTCCACATGATCGACTCCGTTCTGGGCGTCATCCTCCACGACGAAGATCGCCATCTTCTTCCAGAAAGTGGAACGGGAGAGGGCTTCGACGACCTGGCCCAGCGCGAGATCGTTGTCCGCCACCATCGCCTTAGGGGAGTGTCCGCCGGGTGAGGTGCCGTTGGTGTGATCGCTGGGCAGTTGGAGGAAGACGAGGTTGGGCATGCGGCCCGCCGCCTCCCATTGCTTCAGCTCCGCGAGGAAGAGGCGGGCGCGAACCACGTCCGGGATATTCGTCGAGTAGCCCGGGAAGTCCCGCACCAGCAGGGCGTCCAGCGGGGGAATCGGCGAGCGCGTGTCCCAGCGGCCGGAGAACGTCTCCCCGGCGCGCCACTGGGCCAGCAGTTCGGGCCGCCCGGGATCTCCCTTGCCCCGCGTCACCCGCGGGGCGAACTCGCCGAAGACCTGGACGGTCTTGCGGGCGCGCAGGGCGTAGTCCCACAGAAATCCGCCAGAGGCATAAGCCACGGGATCCGTGCCATCGAAGGGGTAACTCCTCCCCGCCCAGCCGGGCCACATCGCGTAGTCAGTCTCGTTGGCCTGCGTGATCCACTGGTGGCCGTCGCCGCTGTTGCCCCCGGAGGCGTAGAAGTTGTCCAGCAACACGAATTGATCCGCGAGGCGGTGATGGTTGGGGGTCACGTCCTCTCCGAACATGACCAGCGAAGGATCCCCGTTGCCTTTCTTCATGTCGCCGAGGACCTGGTCGTAGGTGCGGTTCTCCTTCACGACGTAGACCACATGTTCGATGAGCGAAGGTTCGCCGGCGCGGGCGGGAATCGCCTTGGGCGGAACGCGGCGGCCGGCCGTGATCGCGGCCTTGGCGGGCTTGGCGGCCCCGGCCAGAGCCAGGTGGTTGTTTTCCGCCACGGCAGTGCTGTAGCTCGCCAACTGGGCCTCGTCCGGCAGCGGGACGATGCTCACCGTTCCGCGGTAGGCCTTGACGAAGCGCTTGCCCGCCTCGCCGCGCTGGGCGCCGGACCCGACCCCCAGCATGGTGGACACCGCGAGATGGCGACCATCGGCGCTCAAGGCGAGTCCGTTGGGATACCAGGCCGTGGGAATCATCCCGAGGGTCTGTCGCGTGGAGGTGTCGACCACCACGACGGCGTTGATGCCCCCGGCGGCGACATACAACCGATCCCCGGAAGCGGACAGGGCGAGAGCGGTCGGCGCGACCCCGGGAGTTGGAACCGCGAAGGGCTGCAGGACGATGGGCTCGAGCGCCCGATCGGTCCGCGTGTCCAGGACCGACACCGAATCGCTGTTGCCGTTGGCCACATAGAGCCGCCCCTGCGCCTCGTCCCAGGCCAGGGCGGTCGGGTGCAGGCCGACACCGCTGATGGAGAGGGGTTGGAAGGTCTTGAGGTCGATCCGGGTCAGGCTCCCCGTGGCGGCGATGCCCCGCTCATCGATCACCACCCGATCCGCGTCCTTGGCGAGACCCGTCGGGGCCGTGCGGTCGCCGGGCTGCGCCAGGCGACCCGCCCAGTTGCTGACGTAGGCGATCGTACCCGCCGCGTTCACAACCGCGCCCACCGGAGCGATTCCGGTTGGGACCGAAGCCAGGAGCCGGCCGGCTTCCAGGTCGATCACCGCCGCGGTGTTCCGCGCCAGGATTGGCACGACGGCAATGCGCTGTCCGCTTGGATTCGGCTGCCGGGCCAGTGCCACCGTTCCGGTGACCTGGGCTCCAAGTTGACCGACGACGGTTCGCAACGCTCCCTGCTCGACCGTGAGTAACCGGACGTCGCTGCTGGTCGCCGCACTCAGGTAAGGACTCCCCCGCCCATCGACAGCCAGGCCCTGGATTCCGGGCTTGCCGGAAAAAGCGGGTGCCGCGTTGACCTCTGGATCGTCCGGACGTGTCGGCGCCGCCGCCTTCGCGCGCATGGCCAGCGGCAGAGCGGACACCACGCGATTGGCCCGCCAGTCCAGGGCGAACAGATGGGTCTCGGTCAGGGCCCACACCTCGCCCGGGCTTCCACCGAAGGCCACGCCGTGCACTCGTCCGTCGAAGACGCTCTGCACGCCCGCGGGGGTGATGTTCTGCCGAGTGACCACCGCCCCGGGATCCACGACATTGCGGACCGGCTCGAGTGGCGATTGCGCCTGGACGGCCATCAGAACGCAGCAGGGGAAAAGACCGCGCAAGAAACGGGGTTTCATCGCCCCAGCCTACGCATGGTCGGACCCTTGCCAAGACCAGGCGGGAACGGTCCATCGAGGGGAACTCGCGTTCGGTGATTACCGCAAGGAGGACGTCGTTTCCGCCGCCGCCGAGGGAAGGTCGCTCGGGAATGGCACGCGTCGCTCGCCCTGCCGGATTTCACCCCCGAGGGCATCCGTGCGAAATTCGAGCTGCCAACCGCCAAGCTCCAGTTGGACCCGCGTACCCCGCACGGTCACGCGGCCCCGTGGCACCGCCGGGGTCGCGGCATCCGCGGTGGTGAGAACATGCAGGAAGAGATCTTCCTCGGCGGGAACCGTCGGGGAGATTTCAACCCGGCATTCCGGAGCCGGCCCGGTGAGTTTCTCCGGGGGAAACGCCTGGCCGTCGTAGCGGTAGAGATCCGCGCCGGTGGCGAGGCGGAGGTCGGCCCGGGCCGGGAGCAGGGTCTGCACGAAGAGCCGGCCGTCGCCATTCGTGATCACCAGGTCGTCGCCCCGGCGCTCCGGTTGCTTCATGGCCTGGAGGAGCCAGGTCTTGCGGAACTCCGGCCGGGTCGCGACGACCCGATCGAAGATGACGAACGTCTCCGGTCGCAGGTAGACAATTTGCCGCGTGAAGTGCCGGAGCTTCGCCGGCGCGTAAGCCCGCGTGGCGTCGGCGGCCACGTAGAGGTGATCGCCGTGATCCGCGAAGGCCGGCAGGTCGGAAATATCGTGGCGCGCGCGTTCGCGTTCCCACTCCGCCGGATCGGCCACGCCGCCATTGTGGTGCGGCCAGGCGTGATGCTGGCCGCCGTCATTGCCGGTCACGCGCCCTGCGCGGATGCCGGGCCAGCGCTCCGCCGGGTCGTGAATGAGCAGCGTGCTGTGTGCGATGGTGCGCAGGTGGTAGTTCACGTCGTGGGGCGAGCCGAAGCCGTCGTAGTGGCCGCCATCGCCGGCGAGCTCCGTGCGCCGGTACAGGTTGAAGTGCCCCGCATCGAGATGCTGGTGGGCCGTGAACCGATCGCTGCACTTGAAGAAGAAGTACGTGGCCTCCTCGTCCCAGGAGCTGCGGGCATAGACATGCCCCGGGCCCGGACTGAGGTGCGAACGCCGGAACCCCGCCAGGTCGCCGCGCGGCACCGACGGGTCCCGCCAGAGGAAGTCCAGGTAGGCGAGGTTCCCGACCGCGGAGCGCGGCGTGCGTTCGTTGAACGCATGCACCGCCTGGTGGGCGGGATCGTCGCGGTAGCGGTTCACCAGGATGCGCCGGGCCGCGAGGGCCTTGTCCCGGTCCCCGCCGAAGGTGCGCCCGCCACCGTCGCCCATCGGCACCGGCCGCCGCGACCGGTAGTCGCCGAATCCAGGATACATTTCGAACATCGAGGCCACGGCCCGCGTGGAGAAGAAACGGGGCGCGAGCGCCAGGTAGTCGACACCCTCGCACCTTCGCGCCACCTCGCAGAACCAGAGCCACTCATGGAGCCAGTAGTGGAGATAGTAGCCTTCCGCCCAGCCGCCGCCGGCGCCGGCCAGTTCGAGTGCGGGAGCCGCCCGCTCCCGATAATCGCGTTCCAGCGCCGCCAGGATGGCGGGGGCGCGCGGGTTCTCATGGTAGCAGGCGTAGCCGGCGAGGCCGATGCCCCAGTTCTTGTAGCCGTACCAGCCGTTGTGAAAAACGTGCGTCTCGGATCGGAGGTTGGCGTCGACGGTGCGGTTGAAATAGACATGAAACCGCGCGCGCTCCGCCTCGGTCCAGGCATCAAAGCACAGGTCGTAGGCGAGGGCGCACTGCGCGAGATCATGGCCGAACGTGGCGTGGCCGGCGCGGATGGGCCCGTCAATCAGTGGTAGCACGCGTTCGATCGCCTGGCGGGCGAGGGCCCGATCGCCTTCGATGGCGGCCACGAGCGCCTGCGAAACCACGGCCGCCAGGGCCTCGACCCGGGGCTGCCGCGCCACGGCCGCGACCCGGCGGTAGTCCTCCGCCCGCTCGCGGGCCAGGGTCTGAAGTTCCGCCCGCGTGCCCAGCAACCGTGGGTGTTCGGAGGAAACCGGGTGGCGCTGGGCCACGGCCACCAGCGGCAGCCATCCCGCCAGGAACAGGGCCGAAACTCGCAGGGGCCAGGGCATGCGCCGCCAGACGACGCGAGCGGCGTGCCGGCGTCAATGCAGGCGTCGGGCCGCCGCCACGCGGGAGCGTTGCCGTCCGCGGAAATCTGTTCCTGATCACCTCCATGTCGTCGGTGTCGAAAACCTCCCAGCGCCGGCTGCGCCACGCCTCCGGTTACATTGGCCTCGGCATGTGGGCCGAGGCGGATCGGGAACTCGCGACGATCCCCGCGGAGGAACAGGGCGCCGAGGCGGTGCTCGCCGTGCGGACGGACCGGCATCTCGAGGCGAAGGAGTGGGAGCGGCTGGTCGCCGTCGCCGAGGAGCTCACCCGGTGCCACCCGACGTGCGAGCAGGGCTGGATTCACCGGGCGTTCGCACTGCGCGAACTCCAACGCATCGCCGAGGCGAAGGCGGTCCTGCTGGAGGCCGAACCGCTCCATGGCCGGACCTCCGGCGTCCTGCACTACAACCTCGCCTGCTACCACTGCCTGCTGGGGGAGCGCCCCGAGGCGCGCCGGCGCTTCCGCCGCGCCTGCCAGATGAACCCCGAGTGGAAGGAGTCCGCTCTCCAGGACTCCGACCTCGCGGCCCTGCACGCGGAAATCCGGCGGATGGAGTGAGGCGCCGTCCGCCCCTTCAAGCCGTATCCATGCCATTGAACCACGAATAGACACGAACAAACGCGAATGGAAACACCCTGCGAAACCGGAGGCTGCCGTCCACCGAACGGTCAACGCGGTGCGCACGGCAATGCTTCGTGTCGATTCGTGTCCCTTCGTGGTTGTCCCCTGAATTGCTCCGGCTCAAGGGCGTCGTTGCAGCCAGAGACTCGTGGTGATCCGGTCAGGTTTCCCAAACCTGAGAACCACGGAGGGTCCCGCATGCATTCGGATGAAGATCACCCAAATGATATCCCTCCGTGTTTATCCGTGGTTCAGGTCGCCTGAGGCTCGGCTTCGTCAGACGTCGATCACCGGCGCGTCGCCGGGACGCGGAGCCCGCGCCAGGCCCCAGCGGGCCACGCTGTGCTCGGTGCCGCAGTGCGCACACGGGATTGAGACGCGCGCGGTCGCACAGTGCGGGCAGACCCCCACGGTCGAGAACGGATCGTAGCGGTTGCCGCAGGCCGGGCAGAGCCAGAGCGGACCGCCCGGAGGCGACTGCTCGCACACCGGACAGCGAAAGCTGCCGTGCCGCGGCATCTGCTCCAGTACGCGGATCAGCTTCGCATGCCGGAAGCCGAGGAGGCACTGCTGGCCGAGGAAGCCGGCCATCAACAGCGTGATCAGCCAGCGTTCGGGCTGCAGCCAGAGGAGGGTGGCAGCGAGCCCGACGATGCCGGCGGCACCCAGCACCGTCGCCACCTGGAGGCTGCGGGCGCGGCCGAGAAAGAACCACAGCACCGAGCGCAGGATCTGTCCGCCGTCGAGAGGATAGACCGGCAGGAGGTTGAAGACCAGCAAGCCGAAGTTGATCCAGAACACATCCCGCAGGAAGCGGCCGTAGTCCGCAAACTCGAGACCCCAACCGAGATGCACCCGCGCCCAGCTCAGCCCGTACAGCACCGGCACCAGCACCACGTTGACCAGTGGCCCCGCGGCGATGCTCCACAGCTCCGCTCCGGGCCGCGGCGGCGGGCGGACGAAGGCGATGCCCCCCAGCGGCCAGAGTACGATCTGATCGGCCTGCCCACCGGTCTGCCGGCAGGCCAGCGAGTGCCCGAACTCGTGCAGGAGCACGATGACGAAGAGCGCGAGGTACTCGGCCACATTCCAAAAAAAGGAGGAGTACACGCGGCTGCGCATGGTCACTTCCACCGCGGCAAAGACGAACCACCACCAGTGCAGGTACACCTGGATGCCGGCGAAACGAAACAGCGGTATCGACCCGGAGCGGGAAGGCAGCATCCGGCGTTGATGGGGGCAATCCGCGGCTTTGTGAAGCCGGGGAATCGAAAATCCGCCCTGCCGCCGTCCCTTCCGGCATCCCCCGTTTCCGACTTTCCCTGCCCAGGCCACCGCCCATGCTCTTCCGCCATGAGTCGAGCCTTCGTCCGCGAATCCGACGAGTCTTCGCTCCCCGAACTCCCGCCACTGCCGTCCCCGCTGCCTCCCGGGACGAAAAACTACCTCACCGCCGGCGGGGCGCACCGGCTGCGCGAGGAACTCGCCCGTCGTCTCGAAACCGAGCGTCCGCGGCTCGCCGCCGCCGCCCCCGAGGATCTCGATGCCAAGCGCGAGTTGCAGCTGCTCGATCAGCGCATCCGCTACCTGCAGGAGAGCCTGCGCACCGCGGAAGTGGTCGCGCCTCCTCCCGGGCCAGCCGACGTTGTGCGCTTCGGCGCCACGGTCACGGTCCGCGAACCCGAAGGGACCGAAACCCGCTACCGGATCGTCGGGGTCGATGAGATCGATCTCGATCGCCAGTGGGTAAGCTGGCTCTCCCCTCTCGCCCGCGCCCTCCTCAACGCCCGCATCGGCGATCGCGTCGTGCACCGCACTCCCCGCGGACCTCGCGAACTGACGGTGCTGCAGATCGAGTTCGAATCCTGAGCCTCCCTCCGATGCCCCTCCTTACCCGCCGCCGTTTCCTGCGCCACTCCGCGGCCCTGACGCTCGCCGCCAGCCTGCCCCCCGGCCGCCCAACCGCCTCCGCCGCCACCTCCCCGGCGGCTTCGCCCGATCGGAACTTCTCGTTTCTTCTGCTCGGTGATCTCCATTTCGACCGGCCCGAACACCATGACCTGGCCTGGGTGCAACGGGACAAGCCCAACGACGTGCGCCAGATCGAGGGCTACTGCCGCAATACCCGCGAAGTGACCCCGCAGCTGCTGGCGACCCTGCGCCGTACCTGGGATGAACTGCACCGCCAGCCCGCCGCCCGGCCGGCCTTCGTGCTGCAGGTCGGCGACCTGGTCGAAGGTCTTTGCGGCAGCGAGGAACTCGCCGCCCGGCAGAACCGCGAGGCCGTCGAATTCGTCGAAGGCGCGCTGCCCGGCCGGCCGTTTCTTTTCACCAAGGGCAACCACGACATCACCGGTCCCGGTGCCGGGCCGGCGTTCGGCCAGGTGTTTCATCCCTACCTGACCACGCAGGTGCGCCGCCTGACCCCGGGGGCCGCGGAGGTGACCAGCGCGCGCTTCACGGTCGACTGCGGCCGCGCGCAATTCGTGTTCTTCGATGCGTACGAGGCCGCGAAGAGCCTGGAGTGGCTGGAAGCCGTGGCCGCCCGCCGCACGGCCGAGCATTGGTTCGTGGTGATTCATCCGCCGGTGGTGCCCTATGGCGCGCGCTCAACCTGGCACGTGTTTGCCTCCCCCAAGGAGCAGGCCCGCCGCGAGAAACTCCTGGCGCTGCTCGGCGATCAGCAGGCGATCGTGCTCGGAGGACACATCCACCGCTACAACCGCATCACCCGCCGGGCCGGCCGGGGGCGTTTCACGCAGTTTGCGCTGAGCAGCGTGCTCACCGCGCCCGAGGTTCGCCCGCAGACCGTTCTCGAAGGCATCGATCGGTACACGCCGGACCAGATTTCGGTCGAACCCTCGTTCTCCCCGACGAACGAGGCGGAGCGCCGCGCGGTCTATGTCGCGGAGCGCCCGGCGGTCACGGCCTTCGAATATGCCGACTTGCCGGGCTACGCCGTCGTGACCGTCGACGGGCCGCAGGTCCTCGTCCGGATGTGCGCCGGCACCGGCACCACCGTGTGGCGCACGGCGCGGCTCGACGCCGGCGCGGCCTGAGAAACCCCGTTTCCACGCCGCGCCGGCCCGGGTCGTACTCGCTGGCATGTCGCGGGTTGCTTTCCGATCGGCAGGGAGGCAGAATGCGCCCGTTCCGGCGAGCCATTGCCGCATGCCACCGCACTCTCCGCCCCTGCTTTCGCGGACCACCCCCCGCGTGCTCCTCTTGCCCTGATCGTTTCGAACGGGCCGTGCGCCCCTCGGAGATTTCCTGCACCGTCACATGAACCCGACCCCGACCAACCAAACCCCGCGCCGCCCCGCCTGGGTGGCTGTGCTCCTGTTCCTCGGTTGCCTGCCTTCCCTGCTCCTCGCCCAGACAACCGGCACCGGCACCATCTCCGGTCGCGTCTTCGAAGGGGCGACTGGACGCTCCCTCCAGGGAGCGGTCGTGCGGGCCGTAGGCACCAGCGCCTCCGACTTCACGGATGCCGAGGGACGCTTCTCCCTCACCGGCGTGCCCGCCGGCACCGTCTCCGTCGAGGTCGAGTATGTGGGTCTGGACCTGTCCCGGCAACCGGTGCTGGTCGGCGCCGGCGGCACCGTGGAGATCAGCATCGAGATGAAAAGCGAGGTCCTGAAGATGGCGGCCTTCGAGGTGGCCGAGGCGGCCCGCGGCCAGGCGCTCGCGATCAACCAGCAGAAGACCGCCCGGGGCATCGTGAACATCGTCTCCGAGGAGGTCTTCGGCGCGATGAACGAGGGCAACATCGGCTATGCCCTGCAGCGCCTGCCCGGCCTGACGGTCAACGAAGGCGAGGACGGCGCACCCGAAAACGTGAACATCCGCGGGCTCGCCGGGGAGTTCAACTCGTTCCAGGTCGACGGCAACCGCCTCGGCATGCGTGGATTCAGCACCCGCAATCTCGTGGCCGACGGCATCGCCAACATCGAGGTGATCAAGGCCAACACGCCCGACAAGGACGGCGATGCCCTCGGCGGGACCATCAACGTGATCTCCCGCTCCGCCTTCCAGCGCGACGGGCGCGAAATCCGCCTCAGCGCCAGCGCCAACTATCTCGGGCTGGCCGAGAAATGGGGCCACAACTTCCGCGCCACCTACAGCGACCTCTACGGGATTTTCGGGCAGGAGAAGAACCTCGGCGTCAGCGTCACGCTCTCCCAGTACCACACCAACCGCTATTACGAGAACAACGACTCCGACTGGACTCTGATCAACCCTGCGACCAACCCCACCTACAACCTCCCCGGGTTCCCCTTCTACTACAATCCGAACCTCACCGAGCAGTTCAACCTGCGGGACACCCAGGCCTACGCGGCCCAGGCCTCGATCGACTTCCGTATCGACAAACACAACACCTTTTACTTTCGGCCGCTGCACAGCCACCAGGACATCGACGCCTCGCGCTATCTCAGCCGGCCGTATGTCGACACACGGTTCCAGGACGCCATCAACGGCCGGAAAACCTTTGAGTGGCTGCGCTACGGCGAAGGCCGCGGCACGGCCGGCACCAATGGCAGCCGCGGGGAGATCCGGTACAGCGCCGAGGAGTCCAACACCGACTTCAACATCTACTCGTTCGCCACCGGAGGCCGGCACGAGGTCGGCTCCTCCACCCTCAACTACGACTATTTCTACCGGTACCAGCACAGCTATCGCGACCTCGACTCCGATTTCATCGTCCGCAGCAACCTCGCCTCGCGCGGCTACTTCCAGTGGCAGTACGACACGCGCAATCCCCTCAAGCCGAAGGTGTGGGTGGTGAACGGACTCGATCCGCGCGATCTGAGCGGCGCCTACCAGGGCAACCTCAGCATCGAGCCGGAAGATCGCCACGAGACGTTTTATCAGGCGAAAGTCGACTACGAGAGGAAGTTCACCGGCGAGCGCCTAGCCGGATCGCTCAAGGTCGGCGGGAAATACGCCGAGACCCAGGCCAAGTTCCAGCAGGACCAGTTCGAACTCCGGACCGACGCCACCTTCCCGTATGCCTCCGTGATGAAGGTCAGCAACCGCTCGATCAACGGACGCGAGATGTGGATGGAGGTCGAGCCGCAGAAGGTCCGCGCGCTCCTCGCCAGCAATCCGGCCCTTTTCCGGTTGCTGCCTTTCGAGTCCGCCCGCGGCTCCGCCGAGGAAGACTACGACGCCACCGAGGGCACCGCGGCCGCCTACGGGATGGGCACAGTCCAAATCGGGCGGACCACCGTCGTCGGCGGCCTGCGCGTGGAGCGCAACACCTGGGAGGCCATCACCAAGGAGGTGGACGCCCGCACCGTGCGGGTCCACGACGTGAAGAACAGCCGCAACTACACGACGTGGCTCCCCGGCCTGCACCTGCGGCACGCGCTACAGCCCAACCTGATCCTGCGCGAAAGTTACAATCGCAGCTACGCCCGCCCCACCCTCAGCCGCCTGACGCTCGGACGGGCCGAGGACGCCAACGGCAACATCACCGTCGGCAACCCCTACCTCAACCCGACCACCTCGGACAATGTCGACGTGCAGCTGGAAAAATACACCGCCAAGGGCGGACTCTATTCGGTGGGAATCTTCTACAAGAAGATGAAGGGTTTTTATTACCAGACCGACCTGAAGTTCAACGAACTCGACGCGAATGGTGATCCGGTTCCGCTCGCGAGCGGGGCCCGGCGCTGGCGCCGCTGGGAAAACGCCAACGGGGCGGTCAACGCCGGCGTGGAGTTGATCGTGCAACAGAAGCTCCATTTCCTGCCCGCGCTGCTGCAGGGGTTCACCGTCAACCTCAGCACCACGTTCAGCGACAGCGACGCCAAGTACCCCACCCGACCGGATGAGAAGATGCCGACGTTTGGATTCTCCAAGTACATGTTCAACGGCGCCCTCGATTACGCACGCGGGAGTTTCCGGGCGAATATCCGCTACTCCTATCGCTCGGAGTACCTCACCGGCCTGGGCGAAAATCGCTACATCGACGACACCTTCGCCGCGAGGGAGCAAGTGGATCTCGAGCTCGGCTACCGGCTCACCCGCCGAATTCGCCTCAACGCCAACGTCATCAACCTCACCTCGCGCCCGCAGGTGTCGTACCAGTCGTATCCGGCTTACGTGGAGGACAACAGCAACTCCGGCTGGCGGGCCACGATGGGGGTCGACTACACGTTCTAAGCCGCGCGGCCGCCCGGTGACACCCACCACGAAAGCGAGTGCCGGGAGGCAACCCCGCGCATGAGGAAGGGGCCCGCGCCACGCACGCGCCCCACCCAACCGCCCCCGGAATCGACTCCCGGGGCCGGTCCCGCACCGCGATCTTCCGGTTGGCGCTCCTGGGCACTGCTCGGCGCGGTCTGGGTGGGGTGCGCGGCGCTGGCCTGGTTCCACGCCGTAGCGGAATGGGAGTACCTCGATCTCCTGAATGGTCTCGGCCTGCGGGAGGCTCCCGCAGCCGCAACTCCCTTGCGGCAGGTCATTCCCGCCCGCCACGCGGATGCCCAGATGTGGGTGCGGCACGCCCTCGTCCAGCAGCAGACCGGAGCGCTGCGCCTGCGTTTCACCCCGGTGGACAATGCTCCGACGGGCCGGGAGGTGCACTGGAGTTCGGGATTTCTCTGGCTCCTCCGCGGCGCGGCCGCGCTGCCACCGGCAACCTCCTCCCCACCGGCCGCCCTCGAACAAGCGCTCCGGTGGTTCAACCTTCCCCTCCTACTCGTCCTGCTCGCGGGCTTCTCCGCGTGGGTGACGACCCACGCCGGAGCAAGGGCCGGCGTCATCGTGGCGGCGGGCCTGATCGGGCACAATCGGTTCTACGAGGGATTCGCGCCCACCAACGTCGACCATCACGGGTTGATCAACGCCGCCCTGCTGGGCCTCCTGCTCGGGGTGGTCTTCATGGGGGCCGGTTGGTGGCGCAACCGTCCGGACGATGCGCCCGGCTGGCTGCCCGCTTCCCCGCGCGCGGCACGGCGGGCGGCGGCGGTCGCCGGTCTGTGCGGCGGAATCGGCCTCGGCCTGAGTGCTGCCGCGGTCATTCCCCTTCTCACTGTCGTCGGCCTCTCCGGAGGGATCGTCGCTTGGTGCTTCGGACCGGAAGCGCGGCGGCAGGGAGCCGAGTTTGATCCGACGATCTGGCGGATCTGGGGCCGCGTCGGCGCCGGAACCTCGCTGCTGATCTACCTGCTGGAGTATGCCCCGGCCCACCTCGGGCTGCGCCTCGAGGTCAATCACCCGTTCCACGCCCTGGCGTGGTGGGGAGGTGCGGAGTGGATTGCTCAAGTCGCGGCGTGGCGCATCGCCCGAGCCACGGGTGCCGAGGCCCGCCTCCAGCCCGGGCCACTTGTGGCCGGCGTGTTCGCCCTGGCTGCGGCTCCGGCGACCGTCACGGTCGCCGGGCCTTCCGCCTTCCTCGTGCTGGACCCGTTTGTCGGGGCGCTGCGCCATTTTGTTGCCGAGGGTCGTTCCCTGCCGGCCTTCGTGAGCCAAAGCGGAATTCGCCCCGTGCTGTTCGAACTCGGTTTCGCGCTCCTGATCGTGCCGGCAGTCCTCGTCATCGCGCGACGGCGGGGACCGACCGCGATCGCGCTGGGCTGGCTGGTGCTGGTCAACGCCGCGCTGCTGGCGTTGATGGTATTTGAGGTGCGCTGGAGCCGCACCGCGAGTGTCGCGCAACTCGCGTTGTTGCTGCTGCTGGCCACTTGCGCGGCCCGGGAGTTTTTTCCGCACCGGCACGCCTGGATCGCGGTGGGAGTCACCCTGTTGCTCCTCGTGCCCGCGGGGCAGCGGATTGCCATCGCCCGCACCGAGAATCGCCTGGGGCGCGTGACCGCCGGCGACTTGCTCCCGCCGCTTTACCGGGATCTCGCCGCCGCCCTCCGCGCCAGCCAACCCGAGGGCGACATCACCCTCCTGTCCAGCCCCAACGCCTCCGCCGGCATCGCCTATTTCGGGCAGTTTCGATCGCTCGGCACCCTGTTCTGGGAAAACGTCCCGGGCCTGCGCGACGCCGCCGCGATCTTCTCCGCCGGGAGCGACGACGAGGCGCTTCGCCTCCTCCGCGAGCGAAATGTCACCCACATCGCCCTGCTCGCCCAGGCCAACTTTCTCGGGGAATACCACCGCTTGCTCCATCCCGCGGCGCCGGCGGAAGCAGCCCGCGAGACCTTCGGGTATCGCCTCCTCACGACGCCGGAACCACCTCTCTGGCTGCAGCCGATTCCCTACCGCCCTCCTCCCGATTTGCAGGAAAACGTCGGCCGCGTGCGGCTCTTCCGCCTCGCTCCCACCCAGGACGAAGCCGACTGGGCGTTTCACACCGCGGTGGCCCACGCCGCCGCCGGCGAGGCGGCCGTCGGCGAACGCACGCTGGACTCCGCCCTCGATCGCCTCCCTTCCTCCCGGCGGCCCGACCTGCTCGCGGCGGCGGGCACGGCGTTTTACGACTTTGGCGCCGATGCGATCGCCGCCCGGCTGCTCCAGCGCTCGCTCCGCCTGCAGTTTCATCCACCCGTCGCGGTTACCGCCGCCTGGATTCTCGCGACGAGTCGCGACGCGGCCGTGCGGGATGGCCTCGGGGCTCTCCTTCTCGCGGAACGGGCCCTGCAAACCGCACCCGTCGATCCCACCGCCCTCAGCGCCCTCGCCGCGTCGCACGCAGAACTCGGACGGTTTCCGGCCGCCGTCGCCGCAGCGGAACGCGCCTTGGCCGCGGTCCGGGCGGCGGGAGACGGCACCGCGGTCAACCCGTTGCAACGCCGGCTCGACTCCTACCGCCGCGGCCAGCCCTGGCGGCAGTAGGACCAAGCACCAAGCCGGGCCGAACGCGCCCGGCTCCCGAGGCTTGAAACCCCCGCGGCGGCGGCGAATTGTCGCCGCCCATGCCCCCCCACATGCGCCCCGCCTGCCAGGCCGGTCTCCTCCTGCTTCTGGCCGTCACTTCCCTGCCGGCCGCCGAACCGTTCAAGTTCGCCGCCCTGGGCTGCATGCCCTACGCCCGCAACCCGGGTGCGGCCGCCGCGTTCACCCGCACTCTCGCGGAGATCGACCGGCAGAAGCCCGCGTTTGCGGTCCATCTCGGCGACACCCTGGGCAGTGACGAGAAGTGCACCGATGATCTCCTCCAGCAGCGTCTCCGGGATTTTAATTCGGTCGCCGGCGCCCTGATCTACACTCCGGGCGACAACGAGTGGACCGACACTCACCACGAAAAGGCCGGGAGCTACAATCCGCTCGAGCGACTCGCAAAGATCCGCGCGTGGTACTTTGCCGTGGAGCGCAGCCTGGGGCGCTCGCCGATTCCGCTGGTGACGCAGCGGCGCGATCCGAAGTTCGCCCGCTTCGTGGAAAATGCGCGCTGGACGCACGGCGGTGTGGTTTTCGCCACCGTGCATGTGGTGGGCAGCCACAACAACCACCAGCCCCAGTTCCCCGGTGCGATGGAGGAATGGGCCGAGCGCGACGCCGCCAACGAGGCGTGGGTGCGGGCGGCCTTCGCCGAGGCCCGGGCCACTTCCGCCCCCGGCCTGGCGCTTTTCTTCCAAGCGGCCCCCTTTGGCGTCGACCGGGGGCGCCCCGACGCTGATCCCGGGTTCGCGCGCTTCCTTCGCACCGTCGAAACGGAAGCGCGCGCCTTGGCGAAACCGGTGCTGCTCGTGCATGCGGACGAACACCGGTACCGGCTCGATGTGGGGATGAGGTTCACCGCCGGCGCGGAGCCCGTGCCGAACGTCACGCGGTTGGAGACCTTCGGCGCCCAAAATTTTCACGCCGTGCTGGTGACGGTGGATCCAGATTCGATCGCCGTCTTTTCCGCGGGTCCTCTGATCGTACCGGGCAATCCGGTGCCCGTGCTGCCAAGGCCGAAGACCGCGAAATAACGTCCCAATGCGAGTCGTCGCGGCGGTCCCGGGATATCGAACTTCCCCGTGTGAATACCGGGTCCAGGCAATGGAACCACCGATGGACACGAACGAATACGAATGGAAATACTCTGCCTAAGTGGATGCCTTGCCGCCCATCGAAAGGGCAACACGACACCGACCGGGTGATGCTTCGTGTCGATTCGTGTCCCTTCCTGGTCAACTTCTAAACTCCTCCACCTGAATACCGGCTTCGACTCCGCGGTATCCGCGCTCCGAAACCGGTTTTGGAAATTTGCGCTTCCCCGGGTCTGCGGCGATCCGGCATGCTAGGGCTCCTGTGGACGCCTCCCAGCCTGCACGTAATCTTTCCGACCTGCAGAAGCCGCTTGAACACTTCCGCGCGAAGACCAAGCGGCTCAAGGTTCATTCGGCGGAAATCACTGTGCTCTGGGTCGTGGGGATTCACCTGGTCTTCCTGCCCTGGGCGCTCGGCACGATGCGACCGTGGGCCCAAGTCATCAGCCTCGGTTTCGCCATCCTCGCCTTTATCCTGAGCCTGCTGCCCCGCAACTACACCGCGGAGCATACCGGAGCCGCCAGTTTCCGCCTGTTCACCTTTCCGAAGCTCCTCAAGTTTCCCCCCTTTTGGATTGGCCTGGCGCTGCTCGGGCTCGTCACCGTCCAAGGCTTCAACCCGGCGTGGAACTACCACAACACCGGGAAGCTCTGGTGGATCACGCCCCGGCCGCACATCGAATGGCTGCCCTCCGGCGTGGCGGTGAAGTTCGAAGAGTGGGGAGCCTGGCGCATGCTCGCGATCTACACCTCCGCCTGGCTGACGATGTGCACCGTCTGGGTGGCCTTTACCCGCCGTCGCACGGTGCAACTGCTGCTGGTCACCCTGGCCTTCAACGGCCTGCTGCTCGCTCTCTTCGGAATCGCGCAGCGCCTGTTCGGCAACGGGAAGATTTTCTGGTTCGTGGATTCTCCCAATCCCCAGTTCTTCTCGAGCTTCATCTACAAGAATCACAGCGGTGCCTACCTCGACCTCACGCTCGCGGTCAGTTGCGGCCTCGCCGCGTGGTATTACCTGCGCGGCCTGCGGCGCCTGGAGAAATCCAACCCCAGCGGTGTGATCGCCTTCTTCTCGACCTGCATCGCGGTCGGCATCCTCACCAGCTATGCCCGCGGCGCCACGTTGGTGATGCTGGTCTTCCTGCTCGCCACCATCGGCGCTTTTCTCGTTCACCAGATCCGGATGCCGGCTGAGAACCGCAAACCCATCGTCCTGATCGTGCTGGTGCTCGTGTTCGGCTACTTCCTCAAGACAGGTCTCGAGGCCCTGCGCTCGCAGGAAGCCTGGGACCGCCTGAAGGCGGGAGTGACCCGCGAGGATCTCTCCCTCGAGTTTCGGGATCGCGTTACCCGGGCCTCGTGGGAAATGCTGCAGGAACGTTGGAAGTTGGGTATCGGCGCCGGCTCGTATCGGTTTGTCTTTCCCCTCTACCAGCATCGCCACCCGGAACTGGTTTCCTTCCAAGGCCGCAGAATCTTCTTCGAGCACGCCCACAACGACATCCTGGAAATCCCCATCGAGTTGGGAATCACCGGGGTGCTGCTCCTCCTCGCCGGGCTCGGTTGGTTTCTCTTCGCCCTGGTGCGCAGTTATTTTTGGGAGAACGCCCTCAGCGCCTCGGTGGTGCTCGGGCTCCTTCTGCTACTCGGCTACGGCTGGTGGGACTTCCCGTTTCAATGCCCCGCCATCCTGATCACGTGGCTCACCCTGTGGACCATCATCACGATGTGGACGCAGTTTGAGGAGATGAACGTGAAGGGCTAGCCCGGCAGTCGTTGGCAGTTTCCGTTTTTGACTCAGCGTGCCGTCCGCCTACGTTCCGCCCCCTATGGTCGGCCCCGCCCCGCTCACTGACGTCCTGGAGGCGAAACTCCAAGCCCTCCGCTCCGCCTTGCGCGGACGCCTGCGCGACGGCCTGATCGTTGCCTATTCCGGCGGCGTCGACAGCTCATTCCTTCTCTGGGCCGCCGAAAACGAGCGCCGCACCCACGGTGGCCGCCTGCTGGCCGTCACCGCCGTCAGCGCCAGCCTGGCGCAGGTCGAGCGGGAGGATGCCGCCACGTTCGCCCGGAACCTCGGGGTCGATCATCGCTGGGAGGAAAGCGGCGAAGTCTCGAACCCCGACTACGCCCGCAACGACCTCAGTCGCTGCTATCACTGCAAGACCGAGCTGTTCCGGCTCAGTCACTCCCTGGCCGAACGTCTCGGCTTCGCCGCCATCGCCTATGGCTACAATGCCTCGGACCGCGGCGACTTTCGCCCCGGGCACAAGGCGGCCCTGGAAAACGGCATTCTCGCCCCCTTGGATGAAGCCAATCTGACCAAGGATGACATCCGCGCGCTCCTGCGGGCCTTCGAGCTTCCCCTTTCGGAAAAACCCTCCAGCCCGTGCCTGAGTTCTCGCCTGATGACCGGTGTGGCGGTGACCCCGCAGAAACTCCGGGATGTCGAAGACCTCGAAGCGATCCTGCGCCAGGGCGGCCTGCAGGTATTCCGCGTGCGCCTGCACGAGACGCCGGGCGCCCGCTGGCTGCGCGTGGAAGTGGACCCCGGCGAGATGCCGGCCGTGCTCACCGTGCGCGACGCCCTCCATCGTGCCGCCCGCGACCGCGGGTACCAGTGGGTAACGCTCGATCTCGGCGGCTACCGAACCGGCGGGGGAACCAACCGCCCTGGTTGACCAGCCCGACGACCGCGCCCAGCCCTTCATGACCGAATCCGATCTTCGCCAGCTTCTCGAAGGTGTGCGCACGGGTGCCGTGAGTGCCACCGACGCCCTGCAACGCCTCAAGAGTGGACCGTTCCGCACCGCGGACCTGGGCTTTGCCCAGGTCGATCACCACCGCCGTCTGCGCCAGGGTCTGGGAGAGGTGATTTACGGCGAGAGCAAGACGATCGACCAAATCCTCGCCATCGTCGCCGAGGCCGGAGCCGCGGGCAAACCGGTCCTGATCACTCGCCTCCAACCCGAGAAGCTCGCGCGCCTTCAAGCCGAACATCCCGCCGGACGCGCCCATCCTGCCGCCCGCACGTTCATCCTGCACGCGCCGGCTCCTGCGGAAGGTGGACCGGGCGTCCACCACGTCGCGATTGTCGCCGCCGGCACCAGCGATCTTCCCGTCGCGGAAGAGGCCGCGGAGGTGTGCGTCGCCATGGGAGTGCCGCACCTGCGCCACTATGATGTCGGGGTAGCCGGGATTCACCGGCTCCTGGCGCGCGTCGAGGTGCTGCAGTCCGCGACGGCGTTGGTCGTGGTGGCCGGCATGGAAGGGGCGCTACCCAGCGTAGTGGCCGGCCTGCTGGGCCGCCCGGTGTTCGCGGTGCCAACCAGCGTCGGCTATGGAGCCAGCTTCCATGGCCTCAGTGCCCTCCTCGCCATGTTGAGTTCGTGCGCTCCCGGCGTGACGGTGACGAACATCGACAACGGCTTCTCCGCCGGCTTTGCCGCCTGCCAGGTGGTGCGCGCCGTGCAGGCGGCGGCAGGCCGTTCCGCATGAGCCGCACGCTCTATCTGGAAAGCGTCTCCGGCGTCGCGGGCGACATGTTTGCCGCGGCCTTCGTCCATGCCGGCCTGGTCTCCTCCGCGGAACTCGCCGCACTCCCGGCGAAACTCGGCTTTGCTGGCGTGCGTGTCGAAGTCCGGCCAGTGATCCGCGCCGCGATGAGTGCGACGCACCTGGCGGTGCGCGGAGCGCCCGCGGGACGCTCGCCGGAGGTGCCTCCGCCGCCCGCGCCAGACCCGGGCGAGGAGGAAACCCACCTCATCGTCGATGCTCCCGCTGGCCACACCCACACGCGCCACGCCGAGATCGACGAGCGCATTGCCGGGTCGGATCTTCCGGCCGGGGTGCGCGAACGGGCGCGCCGGATTTTCCGCCTGCTAGCCGAGGCGGAAGCCGCCGCTCACGGCACGCCGCTCGAGGAGGTGGCCTTTCACGAGGTCGGTTCGGTGGATTCGATCGTCGACGTGGTCCTGGCCGCGTGGTGCCTCGAACAGGTGAAACCCGACCGCATTTGCGCCACTCCTCTCCGGCCCGGGCGCGGCTTCGTGCGGATGCAGCACGGGCATCAACCCGTGCCACCCCCGGCCAGCGCGCGGCTGCTGACGGATCTGCCCGTCGCGCCGACACCGGCCGCGATCACGCGCGCCAACATCGAACTCTCCACGCCGACCGGCATCGCCATCGTGAAATCGCTCGCGCCGGAGTTTGTGCGCGAAATGCCCGCCGGCACGGTCCGGGCGCAGGGCATGGGCGCCGGGACGCTTGATTTCGGAGAGTTTCCCAACGTCTTTCGCGTCACGCTGCTGGAGGCGGATCCGTCTGACGCCGCGCCCGCCCTGCCCTACGAAACGGATCAAGTGGTGGAAGTCGCCGCCAACATCGATGACGACACCGGGGAGCACCTCGCGTGGATCACGCAGCGCCTTCTCGCACTCGGGGCGCTCGACGTGTGGATCAGCCCCGGTACCGGCAAGAAGGGCCGCCCGCTCCATTGCCTGCAGTTTCTAGCCGCCGAACCAGATTGGGCCCGTCTCGCCGACTGGTTCCTGCGCCACAGCACCTCCTTCGGGATCCGCCATCGTCGCTGGGATCGCCTGAAGCTGGCGCGGCGGTTCGAGTCGCGCGAAACCCCTGCCGGCCCGCTCACCTTCAAGATCGGTCTGACCACGACGGGCGAAGTCCTGAAGGAGAAACCGGAATTCGAGGAACAACGCCGGCACTGGGAACGCGAGGAACAAGGAGGCTGAACAGGCGGCGGGGCCACCGCCGGTCGCGCCACCAACGCCGCCGCTGCTTCCGAGCGCCTTACCGTGCCGCCCTCTCGCAAAGCAGGAGACTTCCGGCCTACGGCTTCCTCTTTCCGTCCGCGGGTGGCGGGGCGCCCGGCGGCAGCTTCCGGCCCAACGCGTGATCCGCCGGGGTCAGCCCACGGCGGTATCCCTTGAAGGCATACGGAGAGGGCTCGTAGGGGTCGACGTAACGCACGTCGGTCTGCGCCGGGATCTCGACGTCGAACGCGAAGAGCACGGCGTTGACCACCAGCCGGCGCAGGCCCTCGTTGGCCAGATCGGTGGCGGCACCCATGGTGGTGCAGAACACCCGGTTGGTGGTGCCGTTGGCGTTGTGGTTCAGGCGCATCCAGGCGACCGGCATCATCGGTTCGTTGATGCCCTGTTCCACTCCGTCCGCCTTGCGGACCTTTCGCTGCTCGGTGTCCGGCGGATCGGAGGGGCTCATGCCCTTCAGGACCTGGCCGCGGACGAGAATGCGCGCGTCGGGCACCGGATGGGTTTCGTAGACGCCGGAATCGCCAAAGATCCCCGTCACGCCACGCAGCACAGGATCGTTCTCGCGGTTGGGCTCGATGACGCCGCGGGTGGCGCCCCGGCGGTTGGCCCCCCAATGGCTCACCCAGTTTTCGCCGAGGACCTTGCGGCCGAAATCGTTGAAGTGCTTGTACGAACCGGGGTGGTTCGCGGGAAACCGGAACGCATGGGTGCTGGTGCGCAGGGCGACGATCGGCACTCCGCGCTCCACGGCCTCGGCGAATTTCCGCATCGCGGAGTCAGGCCACTGGCGGAAACGCAGGGCCATGACGATGCCGTCGGCCTCCTGCAGGATCTCGGCGCCGGGCACGCTCGCGTTGTTGTCCGGGTTGATCGTCCCGTCGGGATCGAGGGCGAACAGGACCGTGCACTTGAAGCCGTGCCGCTGGCTGAGGATCTTCGCCAGCATGGGCAGGCCCTCCTCTCCGCGATACTCCTCGTCACCGGTGAGGAAGACCAGGTGCCGTCCTGCCCCCGGACCGGGCTGGGCAGGGTAGGTGATCGACGGCGCGGCGGCCAACGCGGCCGGTGCCAGGATTCCAGCGGCGAGGGCGCAACCGGCCGCCACGAACAAGGTGCGGGATGGGGTCATGCCGACTTGGTGGGCTCGGGCCGGTGGCGCGTCAATCCCCGGTGCATCCGACCGGCGGGATGCTTGCAGGACGCGGGCAAGGCGGCTTCGCTGCCCGCGCGTGCGCCTCGGACCCTACGAACTTCCGTCCAACCTCTTCCTCTCCCCGCTGGCCGGCTACACCAACCTGCCGATGCGGCTCACCCTGCGGGAACTCGGCGGACTCGCATGGGCGACCACGGATCTCGTCAACGCCCGCTCCCTGCTGGAGCGCAACCGCACCGCCCTGAAACTCATCGCGTCCGCCCCGCAGGATCGGCCGTTTGCCATCCAGCTCTTTGGCAGTGTGCCGGAGGAAATGCGCGACGCCGCGGTGCGATGCCAGGAACTCGGCGCCGACTCCGTGGACATCAACATGGGCTGCCCGGTGCGCAAGGTGGTGCGGATCGGCGGCGGCTCCGCCATGATGACGGAACTCGACCGCACGGCGGCGCTGGTTCGCGGCATGGTCGCCGCGGTGAAGATCCCGGTCACCGCGAAAATGCGGCTCGGCTGGGATGACGAGAACCTCACCGCGCCCGACCTGGCCCGCGTCCTCGAAGACGCCGGCGTGGCCGCGGTCTTCGTGCATGGCCGCACGCGGGCGCAGGGATTTTCCGGAACCGTGAACCTCGCCGGCATCCGGGCGGTCGTCGACGCGGTGCGCCGGATCCCGGTCATTGGCAACGGCGATGTCACCACGCCCGAGGCCGCCCGGCACATGCTTCAGGAGACCGGTTGCGCCGGGGTCAGCATCGGCCGCGGAGCCTTTTACGACCCGTGGATCTTCCGTCGCACCGCCCACCTGTTGCGCACCGGGGAGTTGCTTCCCGAACCGGATCTCGCGGAGCGCCTTCGCGTGATGCGGCGGCATTTCGAGCGCTACCTCGAGTTCTATGGCGAGGAACACGGCGTGCGCCTGTTCCGCCGCGTGGCCCCGTGGTACGCGCGGCGCTTCGGGCCGGCGAAGCCGTTCAAACGGGCCATCCTCACGATCCGGACGCGGGCCGACTTCGATGCGGCCGTCGCCGACTTTCTCACCTGGCGCCGCCAGTTCTGCGACGAACGCGGCGAGTTGCTGCCCCGTTTCGCCCCGGCGCCGCTGGTGGCGTCCTTCCTGCGCGATCCGGAAGATCCCTCCTCCGGGGAACGCGACGCCATTCCCGTGCCGAAAGGTCCGGTCGACGTCTGGTAGCGCGGGCGCCGGCGCGCCGTCCTCTTTCCGCTTTCGCTCCGGCTTCCACCCCGAAAGAGTAGGGGCGCCGGCTCCGCCCCAAGTGGGCGCCGGGCACCTCATGCACAACGTCAGTCATTTCTGGGAACTCATCTTCGGCACGGTCGTGGCCCTGCTGCCGATGATCAACCCCCTCGCTTCCGCCCCGACCTTCCTCGCCATCACCGAGGGCGACTCCCGCGAGCGCCGCCTCGAGCAGCTGCGCCTGGCCTGCCTCTACATGATTGGCATCCTCGTGAGTTTCCTCATCGGCGGCACCTTCATCATGAATTTCTTCGGCATCTCCATCCCCGGGCTGCGCATCGCCGGCGGCCTCCTGGTGGCCGGGATCGGATCAACGATGCTGGTCGGTCCCACCCGGCAACCCAAGGCCGACGACCCCGCCGAGGCGGAGGCCCGGGCCAAGCGGGACATTTCCTTTTCGCCCCTGGCGATGCCGATGCTCAGCGGACCGGGCTCGATCGCCGTCACCATCGGCTTCACCTCGCTCGCCACCCACTGGCTCGACTACGCGGCGATCATCCTCGGCATCAGCGTCGTGGCCGGAATCACCTACGTCACCCTCCGGCTCTCGGAGCGGATCGTGCTCGTCGTCGGGGTCAACGGCATGAACGCGCTCTCGAAGGTGATGGGCTTCCTGATTCTCTGCATCGGGATCCAGTTCGTCGTGAACGGCGTGCTCGGGATCGTCACCGACCCGGCCGTCGTCCGCGCGATCCGCGATGCTGCGCTGGTGAAGTAAGGCGTCGTCGCCGCGCTCAACCCGGCCCCGGCCGAAGATCCGGCAGCTCCGATTGTACGGGGCGCGGTCGCAGCGCCTCCGCCAGGCGGTGGCAGGCGAGTTCCGCGTGTGCCGCGTCGCTCTCGACGCCGACGCACTTCCGGCCGGCCCGGACTGCCGCGATGGCGGTGGTGCCGCTGCCGAGAAAGGGATCGAGGATCAGATCGCCTTCCCGGCTCGCCGCACGCACGATTCGATCGAGCAAGGCGAGCGGCTTCTGCGTCGGGTGCCGGCCGTGCGCCTTCTCCTCCCCTTTCGGGGCGGTGAAACTCCAGACGTCCTTCATCTGCTTGCCGCCGTTGCTCCGCTTCATCTCGGCGTAGTTGAAGCAGTGCCGGCTTTTCGCATCGCGGGCCGCCCACAGCACTGTCTCGGTCGAGTGGGTGAAATACCGGCAGGCGAGGTTGGGCGGGGGGTTGGGCTTCTGCCACGTGATTTGATTCAGGACCTTCATCCCCAGTTCCTGCATCGCGTACCCGACGGAAAAGATCACGTGGTGCGTGCCACTCACCCAAAGGGTGCCATGCGGCTTGAGCAGCGCCTGGCACCGCCGCAGCCACTCCCGGTTGAAGTGGTGATTCTCCTCCGCGCCGCGGGATTTGTCCCAGGTTCCCTTGTCCACCTTCACCCTCCGGCCGGCCTGGCAGGTGACGCCCCCGTTGGACAGGAAGTAGGGCGGGTCGGCGAAGATCAGGTCGAAGACTCCGCCGGGGTGCCGGGCAGCCAGCACGTCCAACACCGCCAGGCAGTCTCCATGATAGAGATACACCCCGCGCGCATCGTCGCGATGGACCAGCCGACTGGGCTGCTGGACTCCGGGGCCGGCTTCGATCACGCCCTCCTCGGGCCGAAACTCCCTCACTTCCGGGTCGGAGGGCGGACGACGGGAACGAGTCGGACGGGGGGAATTCGGCACGGCGCAAGCCGATCCCCCGGGGATCCCGGCGGCAAGCCAATTGTACGAGGGCACCGCGACGGGGTGCGCTGCCCCACGCAGCCTCGAGGACTCACCGGCGCCGGGGTTTCAGCACCCGATCCGCATGTTCCAGGTACTGCGCCCAGTCATAGGGGGTGATGGCGTGCTTGCCGGTCCGGAGGTGGTAGGCCACGCCGTCGCCGATCACGGGTTGGTTGACCGGGGGCTGGCTTTCGACCCCGAGCCCCTTTCGTCCGAACAAGGCATAGACGGGCCCGGCGTGCTTCGCCGCCAGGAACTCCCCCAGCGGATCGGCCCACTTGTCCTCCTGCGCGCTGGCCACATGTACCGGCCGGGGCGCGATCAGGGCGATCAGCTCATGTTGATCGAAGGGCAATTCCGCCTCACGCCGATTGTAGGCGCGAAAGTTCTTCGCAAACCAGAAGGGGAACGACGTGTTGATGCGTTCCACGTTCTCGCCATAGACGCGCTTGCTCAGCGCGGCCCCGCCGCAACCGGAGTTGTTCGAGATCACCAGGGCAAAGCGCTCGTCCTGGGCGCCCGCCCAGAGGGCGGTCTTGCCGAGCCGGGAATGTCCGTGCACGGCGACCCGCCCGGCGTCGATCTCCCGATCGCTTTCCAGGTAGTCGAGGGCCCGGCTGAGGCCCCACGCCCAGATTCCGATCGCCCCCCATTCGTCCGCCCGCCGCTGTTCCACTGCGGGCGTGCCGAAGAGCGCCCCCACGGCCAACGTCAGTCCTTCCGCGCGGTCCTCGCAGAGATCGCCGTAGTAGGCGGTCACCGTGGCATAGCCCCGGGCGAGCACCGCTTCGATGTCCCAGGCGGACGCCGACACCCCGCGCGTGCCCTCGGTGGCGCGGTTGTTCACAATCTTGTTCTCGGCATTGGTGCGCATCCACGCTGTCGAAAGGGTGATCCCGGGATCCGCGTGGACGCACTGATTGCCGTAGAAATTGTAGCCGAGGAACGCCGGGAAAGGCCCCGGGCCGGTGGCGGGCTGGTAAACCAACAGGTGCATCTTGGGGCCGGTTTTTCCGGCGGTGAACCACAGGGTGATTTCCTTGCGCACCGCCTTGCCGCCAAGGGCCGCGCGCTCCACGGATGTGACTTCCGCATGCATGCCGGGCGGCTTACCGGCCGGCGTGCGACCAAACATCTCGCTAGCGAACACCTCGAGCAGTTCCGGCCGGCGTTTCGCCCGCCACGTCGCCGCATCGCGCACCGGGGAACCGTCGTTGGCGACCAGCGGATCCGGCAGGGTGTACTTCGGCACCTTCGCCTCATCGTAGTTGATCGGAATCTCCACCTTCTGGGCGGCGGAAACCGCGAGCACCGTGGCAAAGAACAGTCCTGGGGCGAAGACGAAGCGCTTCATGCCGCGAGCTTGTCGCGGCAGAAGCCAGGGAGCAAGACACCGCGCCGCCTACCGGACCCGCGCGTGGGCCCCCGGAAAAGCGCGCCCGGAGGACCGAATCCATCCATCTCCGGGCCCTCCTGCCCCGGCAGCTCCGGCGACAGGGCAGGGCTTACGGCACCTCGTAGATTTCGAGCAGGGCGGTGGCGGCGTTCGCCGTACCTCCGCTGACCTGGAGGGTGTAGACACCGGCCGGCAAAGTCGCGAGCACCGCGGCATCCTTGCTGCCCGCGGTCAACGGAAACGCGCCGGACCGTGCCGCGGCCGAGGCGATGTCCGGCACGCTGGAAACCCAGTTGTCGTTCGCGCCGAGGGCGGAACCGGTGCCGTCGTAGAGCGCGACGACCGGGTCGGCCACCGTTCGCGTGGCGCCAAAGGGCGCGAGTCCGGGACCGACGCCGCGCAGGAGCACGCGCGCGGAGAGGCCGCCCTCGAGCACGAACCCGCTGATCAAGGCATCCGCCCCGGCACCCGCCGCGCCGCGGCTCGACACGTTGACCAGGTGGGCTCCGGAGCCCGTCCCGGCATCATAGATTTCCGCCAGCGCCACGCCGCCCGCCCCGCGGGGATCGTCGATCTGCAGCGTATAGTTGCCGGGAGTGAGATTCAGTACGACGGCACTGTCCGCACTCCCCGAGGCCAGGGGAAACGCACCGGTCCGCGCGGCGACCTGCGCCACTTCAGCCGCATTGTTCCATCCCTGGTTCACCGCCAGCACCGCCCCCGTCGCGTCCGCGACCTGCAGCCGCGGGGTCGCAATCGCTCCCGCGACTCCAAAGCCACCGAGGCCGGGTCCGACGCCACGCACCAGCACGCGCCGGGTTTCCTGACCGGAAAGCGCGAAGCCAAGCACCAACGGATCCGCGGTGGACACCCGGCCGCGCGTCGAAAGGTTGGTGAGGCGGGCGACCCGGGCACCGGAGGCCTGCAAGGCGCCGTTGACGATGATCTCGACCGTGCCTTCGCCCGGCACGGTGGTGAGGACGGACCGCGGAATGATCCCCGTGGCCTCGTCGATCGGCAGCTGCGCCGCCGCCTGCACCGGCACCGACGTGGCGGCGGCCGGGAGACCAAGCCCGGGCACGGGGCTGGTGTAGTTGAATTCGCGCACCGTCTCGTAGAGACCGGACGCCGTGCCGGCGGTCGTCACCGCGAGGCTCCGGGCCCGGAGGTAGAAGATCCCGCTCGCAGGCAGATTCAACCCTGCGATCTGCCAGTTGGCGGTACCCGGGGCGCGAATACCTTCGCCCAGCCGCGTCCAAGTCGCGCGATCCGCGGACTGCTCGAAGATGACCGCGGAGACCTCGCCGAGGGCGCCGGTGCGGTTAAGCACCACCGAGCCGCGGTTGGCCGCGACCCCAAGAGCCTGCGCGGCCGGGGCCGCCGCCGAGAGCCGCGCGATGGAGGGCCGCGCCACGCCGCCAATCCGCCGGAAGCCGCCCCCCACCATCAACCGCCCATCCGGCTGCAGGGCCAGGGCGGAAACCGCACCGTCAATCGCCGGCGCATACGCGGGGTCGATCGCCCCATTGGGCCGGAGCAGGGCGAGGAACGGCCGCGTCGCGCCGCCACCCCCGCTCGCCAGCGTGCCGGCGGCGCCCACCAGAATGGCACCGTCCGCCTGAAGGCTGAGCGTATGGATCACCGCCGAGCCGGCGTTGACCGCGGTGAAGGTCGCATCGGCCGAGCCATTGGCATTGATCCGGGAAAGGACGCTCCGCACGCCGCTGCCATCGCTGACCACCAGAATCCTGCCGTCCGCCTGGACCGCGAGCGCGGTGACCTGGCCGGTCACGCTGGAGGAAAACGTGGCGTCCGGCGTGCCGTTGGCGTTGAGGCGGATTATCCCGGTGCCGCCGACCAGCACCCGCCCGTCGGCCTGCAGCGCGAGGGCCCGCACCGGACCAGGCGCGCTGGCGTTATAGGCGCTGTCAAACGAGCCGTCGGCGTTGAAGCGCGCCAGGCGGCTTCGGGCGACGCCGGCGATGTTGCCAAACGCGCCGCCGACGATGGCCCGGCCGTCCGGCAACGCGAGCAGCGCGAACACCGCCCCATCGGGGCGCGGCTGGAACGAGGTCGTCACCGAGCCGTTGTTGTTCAGCATCGCGAGATTCCGGGCCCCGACGCCGCCGACCGAGGCGAAACTGCCGCCGACCAGGATCGAGCCATTGAGTTGCAGGTCGGTGAAATTGCCGCCGACCAGGAGGGTGCCGTCGGATTGCACCGCCACCACATTGACTGTGCCGCGGATATCCGGATTGAAGTCCAGGTCGAGGGTGCCGTCGCTCCGGATCCGGGCGAAGCGGTTGCGGGCGATCGCGCTCCCCGCCGCATTGGGCTGGAGGGTCGTGAACGAGCCGCCGATCAGCACGGAGCCGTCGGACTGCCGGGCGATGCTGGTGACGACACCGTTGGGATTCGGGTTGAAGGCCTGATCGAGGGCCCCGTCGCTGTTGATGCGAGCGAGGTTGTTGCGCGTGTAGATCGTGCCCGTGGCGTTGGCCTGCAGGGTCGTAAACGAGCCGCCAAGGTAGAATTGGCCGTTGCTCAACGCCGCGATGACATTGACCGTGGAGTTGGCGTTGGGGTTGAAGTTCTGGTCGAGCGTGCCGTCGGTATTGAACCGGGCCAGATAGTTGCGGGTGGTCGCCGTGGTGGCCCCATTGGGCGAGACACTGGTGAACGAGCCGCCGGCGACGATCTTGCCGTCGCCCTGCACGGTGAGCGCGTTGACAAAGTAGTTGGGCGACGGGTTGTAGTTGGCGTCGATCGTCCCGTCGACATTCACGCGCGCGAGGTAATTGCGGGTGACGGCGGTGCTGGCGAGATTGGGCGTGAAGCTCGTGAATTCGCCGCCGACCACCATCCGGCCGTCGTCCTGCACGGCGATCGCGGCGATCCGGGCGTTGGCGTTGGGATCGTAGGTGACGTCAAGCGAGCCATTATCGTCGATTCGCGCGATGCGGTTGCGGGTCGTGTCCGCCACCGTGGTGAAGCTGCCGACGACGACGATGCGCGTATCGGACTGCACGATGATGCCGGTCACGGCGCCGTTGGGGCGCGGGTTGAAGCCGGTATCGAGGGACCCATCGGCATTGAATCGCACGAGGTTGCCGCCGGTCGCGCCGCTGAGATTCGAGAAGGAGCCACCGAGCAGGAGCCGGCCGCGACCATCCACCGCGATGGCGCTGATCTCACCGCTCAACTGGGTGGTCGCCGCAAAGGATGTCCGCAGGGTGCCGTTGGCGTTGAGCCAGGCAAAGCCGCCCAACTGGGTGGACGTCGGGGCGCCGACCGGGCGGACGATCACGGCATTCACGGCGCCATCGGTCGACAACTGCGGCGAGAACTCCGGGTCGGGCGTGCCTTCGGCGCGGAACCGGGCAATGTTCACCGACTTGGCGCCTCCCAAATCCGAGAAGCTGCCCACTGCGATCACCCGGCCGTCGGACTGCAGCGCGAGCGCATTGACGACGGCCCCGGTGGCGCCACCGGCCGCCGCGTCGAAGGCCGTGTCAACCTGCCCGTTGCTCAGCAGCCGGGCGAAATTGGCCCGCGCCACCCGCGAGGCACCGCCCAGCGGATGCAGCGACGTGAAGGCTCCGCCAATGACCAACCGGCCGTCGGACTGCAACCGCAGGGAGTCGACGCGGTTGCCCGGCAATTCGCTCAAATCAAGGTTGAAGGTCGCGTCGACCGACCCGTCGGTATTCAGGCGCGCCGCGTATTTGCGCAGCGTCCAGTCGGACGCGCCGTTGGGCTGCAGGGTGGTAAAGGCACCGCCGATGACCAACTTGCCGTCGGACTGGAGGACCGAGGCGAGGACGTTGCCGTTGGCGTTGGGATCGTAGGCGGAGTCGAGGTTGCCGCTGCTGTCGAGCCGGGCGATGCGGTTGCGGGTCGGTGCGGCACTGCTGGTCGTGCCATTCTCATTCTTCGTCTCGATCAGCTTCCCATCGCTTCCCACGATCGTGGTGAAGGCTCCTCCCAGGATGACCTTGCCGTCGGACTGGAGGGCCAGCGTGCTGACCTGCCCGTTGAGGGTCGGGGTAAACGCGGTGTCGAGGGTGCCGTCGCTGTTGAGGCGCGCGAGGAAGTTGCGCGTCACGAATGAAGCGGAGGTGTTGCTGGTGGCGCCGGGACGCACCGCGCTGAACAAGCCGCCGATGATGATCTTGCCGTCGGACTGAACCACCGCCGCCGACACGGTGGAATTCGGGTTCGGGTCGAAGGCTGAATCGAGCGTGCCATCGGCGTTCAGGCGCACGAAGTTGGTCCGGGCCTGCGACTCGGTGGCCCGGGCCGGCGTCACGTTCCCAAAGGTTCCCCCGACCAGGATCTTGCCGTCCGACAGCAGCACGAGGGTGCCAATCTGACCGTCGAAGTGCGGGTTGAACTCGGAATCGATCGTGCCGGAGGGATTGAGGCGCGCGAGGCGCTCGCGGCGCTCGCCCCCCACGGTGGTGAAAGCCCCACCGATGATCACCTTGCCGTCGGCTTGCACCGCCATGGCGTACACCCGGTCGTTGCAGTCAGGATTATAAGCGGTGTCGAGGGAACCGTCGGCGTTCAGGCGCGCGACGTAGTTGCGCGATACGCCGGCGACACTCGAGAAGGACCCACCGATCACCACCTTGCCGTCGGCCTGCGTGACGGAGACCAGGGGTCGTCCGCCGGCCTGGAGTTCGAACGTCGTGTCGAACGAACCGTCGGTATTCAGACGAGCGACATGGTTGAGCAGGATGGCGTTGGCCGCTCCGGGAGGCGTGGCCCGCGTGAATAGGCCACCGATGATCACCTTGCCATCCGGCTGGAAGGCGAAGGCATTAACTGCTCCGTTGACTGCCGGGGCAAAGTTGTTGTCGAGGGAGCCGTCGGGATTGAAGCGCGCCACGTAACTGCGGCTGACGGACGAAGCGCCGCGACCCCACACCGAGGTGAAGGAACCGCCGACGAGAATCGCACCGTCCGGCTGCACCACGACGCTGGTCACGCTGCCATCGGCCCGGGGATAGAATTCGGAGTCGAGAGTGCCGTCGACATTGAGGCGCGCGAGGCGGGCACGGTTGGAATCGGCCGAATCGTTGGGCGGATGCAGCGTCGTGAAGAAGCCGCCGAGGAGAATCTTGCCATCGCGCTGCACGGCGAGGGTCGTCACGCCGTTGTTGGCGTTGGGATTGAATTCGGAGTCGAGCGAACCGTTGGGGTTGAACCGCGCCAGCCGGTTGCGCCCCGAGGCCGTCGCGTCACCCGCGGGCCAGACCGTAGTAAATCCACCCGCCACCACGATCTTGTTGTCCACATGAAGGGCGAGGGCGAGGACGATGCCGTTCGGATTCGGATTGAAGGCGGTGTCGAGCGTGCCGTCCGCATTGAACCGCGCGAGGTAGTTGCGGGTCGTGGCCGCAGGGGCGCCGTTGGGCTGCACGGTGGTGAAGGTGCCGCCGGCGACAATCCGGCCATCCGCCTGCAGCAGGAGTGCGTGCACCTGGGGCTGCAGTTGGCCGCCCAGATTCGGATTAAAGGTGGCATCGACGGTTCCATCCGCGTTGAGGCGGGCGAGGCGGTTGCGGGTGACGGCGGCTCCGGAGGCACCCGGTCGCACCTCCGTGAAGTCGCCGCCGATGACGATGCGCCCGTCACGCTGGAGGACCAGGGCCCGGACCGGACCATTGGCGTTCGGGTTGAACGACTGGTCCACCGAGCCGTCGAGGTTCAGCCGCGCCACGTTGGCGCGGGCCGATCCGCCGACCATGCTGAACTGCCCGCCCACGAGGATCCGCCCGTCGGGCTGGGTCACGAGCACGTTCACGGTGCCGTCGACGTCCGGGACGAAGCCGTCCGACGCGGAAATTGACTGCGCCGCAGTCGGCACGAGCGACAGTCCACTGACTGCCAGAACAAGACAAAGAACGCGGACCAACGGCAGGGAAGGCCGGGAAAACAGGGCGAGGGACATGGAAAAAGGGAGCCGGGCGGTCGGGTTGGCTGGTGGGAACTTGGAAGAGAAGATCAAGGTTGGGACCCGCCGCGGCGCAAGGCAAGCGATGCCTCACCCGGGCTGCAATGGCGGTCTGGTGCGGCCAGCCTCGCGGTGGCAATCCGGATCTGCCGCCTTCCGGCGAAAATGAGAGAGCTGGGGATAACCCCGGTTCCGGAAAATTCCGTGATTACCACTGCCGCCCGGTTCCATCGGCGGGGCACGCCGAGAAAATCCATCAACCGCCGCTTGCGAAGCCGCCTTCTCCTCCTACGGTCCCATCGCCATGATCCCACCCCGCACCCTCATCCTCATGTCCCTCTTCTCGCTCCTTTTTGGTTTCGCTCGTGCCGAAGCCCTCAAAGTGGGTGACGCCGCCCCCGCCGTCAGCGCCGTGACCGACGCGGGCACCACCCTCAACCTCGCGGAGGTCTACAAGTCCAACAACTACACCCTCGTGTGGTTCTATCCCAAGGCTCTCACGGGTGGCTGCACCAAGCAGGGCTGCTCGCTGCGCGACGCCAGCGCCGAACTCAAGAAGCACGGGGTGGCCGTCGTCGGCGTGAGCAACGACACGGTCGAGCTCCAGAAGAAGTTCAAGGAAACCAACAACTTCCCCTTCCCTCTCCTGGCCGACACAGACAAGAAAGTCGTCAAGGCCTTCGGACAGAGCGGAGTCGCCTTTCCCAGCCGCGAGGCCTACCTGATCGATCGCAACGGGAAGGTCGTTTACCACGACGAGAAACAGACCGACAAGCAGGCCGAGAAGGTGCTTGCGTTCCTAAACAACAAGAAAGGCTAGTCGGCCCCGCCGCCGCTGATGGCACGGGCTATTTTGCCCTGCCCTCGGCGCTGAGGCACTACCAGGAGACTGTAGCCTCGGGTGTCTTGCCCTAAACGGGCAAGGGTGAGCGTTCATGCTCGGGTTGATGCCAACCTGAGCCGCTGGCGAAGAGAACTGCATGCCATGCTTGGCGCTGTTCTGCGCTGGAGAGCGGGAGACGGAAGACCCCCGCGGTCTCGGTGTTCGCACAATAGGAGACCCTCCGCCGCCCCCCACCAAACCCGCTTTCCACGCAAGTGCTCCCGACCGGCAACGGCCCCGACCCAGCCCTATCGCTCCTGAGCCGGGCCCCAAAGGTCGGACAGAAGCCGCACCCTGCATTTCCTCCGTTCCGAAACGTCGGAACGCCTTACAAATCTACGAGAGGAGTGACTCCCGATCCGATGCCTATTCTGTGGGAATGACCACATTAAGCACTGTTAAATAAAGCCTTAGAACTTAAACTAGAAGAGCCATCCACTGTGGCACGTGGTCAGCTTACGTAGTTTCCATCCCTCCGGTCTTTGCCTCTCGCGCTTTCGAAGTTACTCCCGGCGTTTGGGGTTCTGGCGAAGGAAGAAATCCAACCTCAACCCAAAGGTATCTATGAACAAACTAACCAAACTGGCACTTGGCGCCTGCGTCGCCGGATCGCTGTCCCTCAGTTCGGCCTTGGCCGTCGTGATTGACTTCACGGGCGGTACCGTCACCACTGTTGGCTCTTCCAACTACTACGAAGAAAACGGTTTCCGAGTTACCTCTGTCGGCGGCCTCTCGTCGTTCGGGGCCTACTATGGCGGGGGCAACAATGTCATCCATACCCACTGGGGCTTGGGTGACTACGGAAACGTCACCGCGGTTGAAATCACCAAGATCGGCGGCGGCACGTTCGACCTGAACTACTTCATTCTTACCTCCAACACCATGACCGGTGGCGGAGCGGCAAGCGGCACGGAACAGACGTATATCCGCGCCTTGGACGGCTCCAATGCCCAGATCGGCGCCGCGGTGCTGCTGCCCCCGGAGAATTGGGGCCTGGGAACGACGACGCAGATCTTCCTCGGCTCCCAGTTTGACGCCGCTACCACGGTCCAGTTCTACGTCACCAACGCCGTCGACTGCTTCGGCATGGATGAGTTCTACATCAACGAAGCGGCCCCTGGCGTCCCGGACAGTGCCAGCACCTCCCTCCTCATGCTGCTCGGTGTAGCCGGCTTGGTCGTGGGACTGCGCCGCCGGAACTGACGGTCCACGCGACTTTCGCGGTCTTCGAGGCAACTCACCCGGTGAGTTGCCTCTTTCTTTTTCCGGGCACGGACGAGACGAACCCTGCCGCGATGACGTTCTGCTTGTTCACCCCGCTCCCGCGCAGAAAGTGATTGCCGCCGGTTTTTGGCGGCGGCGATAGTGGGTCTTCCCCTCCATGAAAAACGTACGCCTCGGCATCGTTGGTTTGGGCAACATCGGCCGGTTTCACACTGGCTACCTGCTTGAGAACAAGATCTCGCGTTGCACGCTGACGGCGGTCAGCGACGCTTTCGCGCCGAGCCTAGAGGCCTTCAAGAACAAACCCGGCCTCAAGACGTACGCCGACGCGGACGAGATGATCCGCTCGGGAGAGATCGACGCCATCGTCATCGCCACGCCCCACTTTCTGCACACCACGCTCGGCATCGCCGCCCTCAAGGCCGGGCTGCACGTGATGGTCGAGAAACCGATCTCCGCGCACAAGGCCGACGCCGAACGGCTCATCGCCTGTGCGACCGAGCGGCCCAAGCAGGTCTTCGCGGGCATGTTCCAGATGCGGGTCGAACCCCGCTACCAGAAGATCCGGAAGCTCATCCTGAGCGGCGAGTTGGGTGAGCTCGTGCGGGTGAATTGGATCATCACCGACTGGTTCCGCACCGAAGCCTACTATGCGAGCGGCGGCTGGCGCGCGACCTGGAAGGGCGAAGGCGGAGGCGTCCTGCTCAACCAGTGCCTGCACCAACTCGACATGCTGCAATGGCTGTGCGGCATGCCCGCCAGCGTGCGCGGCTTCTGCCAGCTCGGGCGTTTCCACAACATCGAGGTCGAGGACAACATCACCACCTACCTCGAATGGAAGAACGGCGCGACCGGCGTCTTCATCTCCTCGACCGGTGAAGCTCCCGGAACCAACCGCTTCGAACTGTGCGGCACGCGCGGCAAGCTTGTGCTTGAAAACAACAAGCTCAGCTTCACCCGGAACGACGCGGACATGATCGAGTTCAGCAAGTCCTCAAAGAGCGGCTTCGCAAAACCCGAGGTCTGGAACGTCGAGATTCCCATCGAAAACGCCGGCAATCCCCATGGCACGCTGATGCAGAACTTCGTCGACGCCATCCTGGACGGCACGCCGCTGATCGCGCCCGGCGCCGAAGGCATGGGATCGGTGGAACTGGCCAATGTGCTGCTCTACTCCTCGCTGATCAACCAAAGCATCCAGCTCCCGATGGACAGCGCAGCCTGGGAGAAGAAGTTGAACCAGCTCATCGCCGAATCGAAGCACGAGAAGAAGGTCGTGCAGACGGTGGCGGAGGACTTCACCAAGTCGTTCCGTCGGTAGGCGGGAAACCGGCCGCGCCAGAGGATCAGGCCTTGGAGGCGGGGCGCCCCCACCCGGCGTGGTTGTCGGGCGCCTTGGGCTCGAAGAGTCGATCCGGCCGCGGCCTGATGGCGACGAGCAGGTACGGCAACCAGACTAAGCCAAGGGCGATGCTCTTCCACACCACCGCCCGATGCGTGGACTCGTTGCCGGGGTCCCCTTCCTCAACGAGGTAATTCAACGCCCCGACGCCCACGCCGGGGAGGAGGTAGAGGAGGATCGCGGTCAGAATCATGGTCCGCGATCCCCTGATCGGATCACGACACCTCCTTCTGAAGAGGAATCGCAACTGGCGGGCAGGCCGGCCCTGACTTTCCTTGCCCCGGTTTTCCCGCTGCGCACACTCGGCGGCGCCCGGACGCCGTTGCCCGGGACCCGGCTGCCGGCCGGGCACAGATATTATCCTCCCCATGAGATCGACCTCATCCCCTGCGCGCTCGCGGCGCGAATTCCTGAAAAACACGGGGCAATTTGCCACGGTGTCCGCCCTCGCGGGTGTTGCCCTGCCCCACGTGCATGCCGCCGGCAGCGATCTGATCCAGGTCGCGCTGATTGGGTGTGGCGGACGGGGAACCGGGGCCGCCGGCCAGGCGCTTTCGACGACCAGCGGGCCCATCAAGCTCGTGGCCATGGCCGACGTTTTCCCGGCCAAGCTGAAGGCTTCGCTCGAGCGGCTCACCAAGCAGTACCCGCAGCGGGCGGCGCAGATCGAGGTGCCGCCGGAACGGCAGTTCATCGGCTTTGACGCCGGCGAGAAGGCGATGGAGTGCCTGAAACCGGGAGACGTGGCGATCCTGGCGACGCCGCCGGCGTTCCGCTGGCCGATGTTCCAACGCGCCATCGCCAAAGGTCTCCACG
Source organism: Verrucomicrobiota bacterium (assembly GCA_016222805.1). Classification (GTDB taxonomy): domain Bacteria; phylum Verrucomicrobiota; class Verrucomicrobiia; order Opitutales; family Opitutaceae; genus ER46. The sequence continues at coordinate 514,391 of JACRQG010000008.1, forward strand.
TCTTCATGGAGAAGCCGGTTTCCGTGGACGGCCCGACTACCCGGCGGATGATCGCACTCGGGGAACAGGCCACCGCCAAGAACCTCAAGGTGGGCGTCGGCCTGATGGTCCGCCACTGCGAAGGCCGGAAGGAGCTGTACCAGCGCATCCGCGACGGACAGATCGGCGAGATTGTCTCGATGCGCGCCTACCGGATGGGGTCCGGCGGCGGCACGGCCCCGCCGAAGCCGGCGGACGTCTCGGAACTGATGTATCAGATTTCCAAGTTCCATGCGTTCCTTTGGCTGAGCGGGGGCGTGTTCTCAGACTACTACATCCACCAGATCGACGAGTGCTCCTGGATGAAGGACGCCTGGCCGGTCGAGGCGATGGCGATCGGGGGGCGGCACTACCGGGGCGACTCGCTCGATCAGAACTTCGACACGTATTCGGTCCAGTACACCTACCCCGACGGCACCAAGCTCTTCTACGAAGGCCGCAACATGCCCGGCGTGCACAACGAGTTCGCCAGCTACGCGCACGGCTCGAAAGGGTCCGCCGTGATCACGACCCGGTCGCATCATCCCGGCCAGGTGCGGATTTACCGCGGGCACAATGTCCCGCGGATCCTCACGCCCAAAGACAAGATCGACCTCGCGGATCCCAATCTGCAGTGGGCCTTCCCCCAGCCGGAAAAGAACCCGCAGCAACTGGAGTGGGACAACCTCATCGCCGCGATCCGCCAGGACCGACCCTACAACGAGGTCCGCCGCGGCGCCGAGGCGAGCCTGGTTGCCTGCATGGGACGGATGGCGGCCCACACGGGGCAGATCATCACCTTCGACCAGATGCTGAACCACGACCACGAGTTCGCGCCAGACGTGGACAAGCTGACGATGGACAGCCCGTCTCCGTTGCCCCTGGGTGCCGACGGTCGCTATCCGGTACCCCGGCCGGGCATCGAAACCAAGCGGGAGTACTGAGCCGCTTGATTGCCGGTACGGAGTGCCGCGCCGACGTCGATCGCCGGACGGGATTCCGTACCGGCGGCGCGGCCCGGCCCGGGAGTCAAACCCGCCCCTCACCGATTCGCCTTGCTCATCCGCGACAGCTGGCACGACCGCATGAGATCGGCTGAGCGCAACCCGGCCACCGGAAGCAGTCGTCGTCCGCCCGGAAGACTTCCGTCCGCCAGGGTGATGCCGGCAGGGATGCGCGGGTTTCTTTTCGCCGTCGCGGCGAGTGCGCTCGCTGTGGGCGCGGAGATCGGAGTTCGTTTCACGGACGGACCGGATCTGAACCTGGGATTCGACGCGGTCGCTCCCACGGGACTCCCGGCAGGATGGCGACCCCGCAGCATCGGTGCCGAAGCGGAGTATGGCGTCGACACCACCATCGTGCGCGACGGCCGGTACAGCGCGCGCATCAATGCGCGGGAGGACACCCGTTCCTATTTCTGCAGCGGGCTCATCCCGGTGACCCCGGGTGAACGGATCCGCGCGTCTGCCTGGGTGCGCACTGCCGAGGTTCCGGCGGGAAAGGGTACGGTCATCCTGATTGCCGACTTCCTCGTGGCCGATCATGCCCCGGTGGGAGGTCCGACGAAGGTAGCCGTGGCCAGCCAGACGGGCGATTGGGAGCAGATCCAGGGAACCGTCACCGTCCCGCCCCGGGCCAACTTCCTGCAGGTGCGCTGCGGGTTCAGCTATTCCCGAGGGATCTGCTGGTGGGACGACCTCCGTCTCGAAGCCGAACAGGGCCTCACGGCCCGCGTGCTCCTCCGCGACGGAAGGCTCGTGCCCGACCGCACCGGGGTGCCGGTCGAGATCATCAACCGTCGCGGACTGCGGGATTCCGTGACCGTGCGCCTTGCCCACGGTCGCGAGGTCGCTGCGATGACCGTCGCCTTGTCGGGCGCGTTTCGCCAGCGGCTCCAACTCCCGCTGAGCGGCCTTTCCCCGGGTCGGCAGAAGCTCTCCCTGGAGATCCGAGACTCCGCGTCACTTCCAGTCTGGACCACCGGTGAGCAGACGTTGTTGGTGCCGCCAGGACTCACGCTCGCTCCGCTGATCCCCACGCACTGGGTCGCCGAGGATGGCCCGCCGCGATTCGAAGCCGAAGTTTGGCCGGCGCTTTCCACCGCCGGGCCCGCGGCGCGCCTGGTCCTGCGTGTCCTGGATTCCAGCGGAAGGGAACTGGCCGTCTCGCGGCAGACCTTTCCTCCCCCGGGAGGAACCGACCCCGCTCGTTTCGCGGTGCAGATGCCAGGAGCAGATCCGGGCGACTACCGGGTAGTCCTTTCAACCGAAGGGATCGCCGGAGAGACACCGACCGTGGAGCAACCCTGGAGCGTCGTTACCCGCGGGCAGGCGCGGACGATTTTGCGCAGCGACGGGTTCCCGGAGGTGGGAGGCCGGCCGGTGTTTCCGCTGGGCATGTTCAACAACACCGCGCGACTCGAGGAATCCGCGGCGGCGGGTTTCAACCTCGTGCACATGTACAACGCCGCGCGGGTTGAGGCCGGCAGCCGACCGGATGACCAGCGCTTGAAGAACGAACTCGACCGCGCGGCCCGTCTTGGCCTGCGCGTCCTGCTGCTCGTGCCGATGGAGTTTGCCGCCGCGGGCCAGTGGGATGCCTTTACCCGGCGAATCCGCATGTTTCGCAACCACCCGGCGCTGCTCGCCTGGGACGAGGAAGAGGGTCTCGCGCGGGGCGACCTGAAGCGGGAAGACCTCCGCAGGATCCGCCGCATCCTGCAGGAAGAGGATCCTCATCATCCCTTCATGGTGGGTGATGCCAGGGACGTGATCGGCAGGATCACCGATCGCAGCCGCCTGTTTCCCGAGGAGGAAATGGACCTGGGCATGTGGTGGTGGTATCCGTTTCCCTTGAAGTCACGGGCCGCGGATGCCCTCGAAGGCATCGAGGCAGCCGGGCCGGTGTTGGAGGCTCCGACGTTTTTGACCCAGCGCGCCACGCGCAAGCCGGTCTGGGTGGGAATCCAGGCCTACCGCAAACCGGGCGCAACCGAACGCTATCCGACACCGACCGAATACCGCGCGCAGGCTTACCTGGCCCTGATCAGCGGGGCGCAAGGACTGATGTGGTATGGAGGTTCCGTCACGGGCGGACTCTTCCTCAATCCCCGGGACGGACATTGGGAGGAGTTGCGAATGCTCGTGCGCGAATTGTACGGGCTTGAACCGCTGCTCCTCGCGCCGGCCGCCCCACCCCCGGTCGCGGAGCCCGCTACCCTGACGATTTCGGCCGGAATGCGACGCGCCGCGGGGCGGGGTCTGCTCATGGTCGTCAACCGCGGCCCACAACCCTGGCAGGGCCAGATCCGCTCGCCCGCCCTGCCGGATGGCACCGTGACCCCGCTGGTCGGGGGCGCGCCCTTCAAGGCCAAGTCTGGAGCCGTTTCCCTGAGCCTGGGCGCCTACGAAACCTGCGTCCTGACCTGGCACGACTAAGGCCGCAATCGGCGGGTGCAGCGCCGTTCCGCGGCGTTGAGCGTCGAAATTTCCCGACTGGGACGACCCACTGCGCGTCGGATTTTCCCACAGCGGCGGCGGCGAAAGAAACAACCCGCGATGCCATCGCAACTTGGTGCGGTCGGACCGCTGGCCCGCGACGTGCGTAAGGGGTGCAACGTAACAACCCTCCCAACTGGAGAACCATCCCATGAGACTCGTTCGTTATTCCTATCCTGCCTTCCGTTCACTGGCGCCGTCGTTCGGCGGCTTCCCCCGTTCGCCGTGGTCCGGACTCGAGTCGGAAATCGACCGGCTCTTCGAGTCCACGCTGAGCGGCTTCTCCACCCCGTCGCGCTTCGCCGTCGACCTCTACGAGGACAAGGCCAACACCTACGTCCGCGCCGAGCTGCCGGGCCTTAGCCGCGACGAGATCAACGTCGAGATGACCGACGGCTACCTCACGATCACGGCGGCGCACCAGGCGCAGGCCAAGGCCGGCAAGGCCACGGGCAAGCCCGAAGCCGCGCCGGAGGAGTCGTTCTCGTTCAGCCGCGCCATCAGCATCGCGGAGGACGTGCAGACCGACAAGGTCACCGCCTCCTACGAGAACGGAGTCCTGACCGTGACGCTGCCCAAGCGCGAGAGCGCGCAGCCGAAGAAGATCGCCGTGACGGTGAAGTAAACCGGGGCGAGCCCTCAACCAACCGCAACCTTCAAAGCCACCCTTCCCATGTCTCTCATCAACACCCTCATTCCCTCCCTCGCCCGCACGCCCGCCACCGTGGCGGCCGGCCGGCCAGCGGACCTCGCCAACTCGGTGAAGCCGGTCTACGAAATCTCGGAGACAACCGATGCCTTCGGTGTGACCGTGCAACTTCCCGGCGTCGCCAAGGAGGACCTCGAAATCATGGTCGAGGAGTCTGAGGTGCGCATCGTCGGGCGCCGCAGCTGGAAGCGACCCGAAGGCTGGACCGCCCTGCACCGGGAGACCACCGATGCCCCGTACGAGCTGGTGCTCGCCCACGAGAATGCCATCGACACGGAAAAGATCGTCGCCGAGCTGCGCGATGGCGTGCTTCGCGTTTCCCTTCCCAAGCACGAGGCGATCAAGCCGCGCAAGATCACTGTGAGTTGATCTCCTTCGCCCGGCCCGCCGTTTGAACCAGCGGGCCGGCGCCGCAACCGCCGGGCGGTGCTTCCGCACCCCCGGCGTTTTCTTTGGCCGAAATTGGGATGGCTGAGGGGGCACGCGCTCACGCAGATTTGCCGTTGACGCCAGCTGGACCCCGAAATGCAGTGCGGCCCCACCCATGCTGTTCGCCGCTGCCCTTGTGACTGAACCCCAGACTGCCTGGCAGTGGTTTGTCGCAATCTTCAACATCGTCTGGATCGACATCGTCCTGGCGGGCGACAATGCGGTGGTGATTGCGCTGGCAGTGCGCAACCTGCCCCCGCGACAGCGGATGCTCGGCATCGTGCTCGGGGCCGGCGCCGCGGTCCTGCTGCGGGTGGGCCTGACGTTCGTGGCGACGCAGTTGCTGACGGTGCGTTTCGTGCAACTGGTCGGAGGTGCCCTCATTCTCTGGATCGCGATCAAGCTCCTGAAACAGAACGAAAGCGCGGCGGACGAGGGAGGAAACGGCGCCGCCGGCCTCTGGCAGGCGGTGTGGATGATCCTGGTGGCGGATGTGACGATGTCGCTCGACAACGTCCTCGCGGTGGCGGGAGCCGCGCGCGGGCATTTCGGGCTGCTGATGTTCGGGCTCGCCCTCAGCATTCCGCTCGTAGTGTTCGCCAGCAATCTCATCTCGAAACTGATGGCGAAGTACCAGATCGTGGTCTTCGTCGGCGCGGCTATCCTCGGCAAGGTGGGGGGCGAGATGATGCTCACGGACAAGGTGGTATCCTCCTGGCTGCTGCCGTGGTGGGGAGAAGTGACCCGGGCAACCGATGCCTCGCAGGCCTATGTGTACCTGGGCTGGTCCGTCGAAGCCCTGCTGTGCGCGGGCATCTTCCTCCTGGGCTGGCTGCGCCGGAAGCGCCCGGAAGCGCCGGAGGAAGCCCGTTCCGCATGAGGGCGGATCCCCGGTCCTAAGCCTTTGACATGGCAGGGGGCAGGCCTTGAGTCCTCGCCCCTGATGAAAAGCCTCTACCGCCGACTGCTGCTGGTGCTGGTCCTTGCCGGCATGGGATGGCCGAGCCTCGGCGCGGCCGAGGCGGCCGCCGATGCCGCCCCGGCCAGCGAACCGAGCGAGGAACTCCTGAAGACCGCCGCGGCAGCCGCCACCCTGCTGAAAAACGAGAAGGAGGCGCCCGATTTCCTCGAGCACGTGGTCGATTCGATCCTGCGGCTGTTCAATGTCAGCACGAGCGGCAACACCGTCACCCACTACGCCATCAGTGCGCTCCTGTTTGTGGTGGCCCTGCTCGCGCGGCGGATTGTGACCCGCGTCTTCTTCCCGATCCTGCGGAGGCTCGCGGCCAAGACCGAGACGACCCTGGACGACAAGCTGTTCCCCGCGCTGGAAGGACCGGCTGCCGCCTTCGTGATGATGGTGGGCCTGTTTTCGTCCCTGCGCGTGCTGAAGCTCTCCTCCGACGCGGACTTTTATATCAGCCGCGGCTCGCAGGTGGGTTTTTCCCTGGTGATTTTCTGGGGCCTTTGGCGGGCGCTGGCGGCCCTGCTCGAACATGGCAACGAGGTGGCGCAGGAGCGCGGACTCGGCATCGCCGCGTTCATGCCGTGGATCCGCAAGTCGCTACTGACGGTCTTCGCGATCCTGGCGGTCCTGCTCACGATCCAGAGCCTTGGTTTCGATGTGAAGGCCATCCTCGCCGGCCTCGGCATCGGCGGCCTCGCCTTCGCCCTCGCGGCGCAGGATACCATCGCCAACATCTTCGGCGCGATCGTCGTGGCGGTGGACCAGCCGTTCAAGATCGGCGAGACGGTCCGCATCGGCGCCAATGTCGGGACGATCGAGGACATCGGCCTGCGGTCGACGCGCATCCGGCTGGTCGACAAGTCGCTGATGGTGATCCCGAACAAGACGGTCGCTTCGGACACGATCACCAACCTCTCCCGGTTCACCCGGCGGAGGTTCGAACAGGTGCTGGGCCTCACCTATGCCAGTCGACCGGAACAGCTGCAGGAGTTGATCGAGGCGATCCGAGAAATCGTCCAGGCCCGACCCGAGGTCGATCGCGACGGGGTGATGGTGTATTTCCGCGATTTCTCCGCGTCCTCGCTCGACCTGTGGCTGGTTTACGAAGTGCTCGACGCGGACTTCAAGAAGGCGATGAAGGTGAAACAGGAGGTGAACCTCGCCCTCATGCAGGCGGTGGCGGCGCGCGGCCTGGCCTTCGCCTATCCCACCCAGACGGTGGAACTCACCGGGGCGGCGCTCGATCGCATCGCGGCCGCGCCGGCCTCCAACCGGGCGGCGCCCCGATAGAGCGGCCCGCGCCGTCTCGGGGCCACTTTCGCCTCAACGTTCGGCCCCCACGGCCCGTTCCAGCGAGGCGCGGGCCGCCAGGTAGCCCCATCGCGCCTCGGCCAGCGCCGCCTCGGCGCGGGCGAGCGTTGTCTGGGTTTCGAGCAAGTCGGTGATCACGGCCGCCCCCCGCTCGTAACGCTCGCGAGTGACGCGGAGTCCTTCCTCGCCGGCCCGCACGCCGGCCGTGCTCGCGCCAATCGAAGCCCAGGTGCGGTCCACTTCGGTGGCCGCGGACCAGACCTCGTCCCGCACCTGCAACCGGCGGCCTTCCAGCAACGCTTCCTCCCGGGCCAAATCGGCCCGCGTGCGGGCGGCCCGCCGCGTGCGGCTGCCGGCGTCGAAGACCGGAATCTCCAGGGACAGTCCGGCCTGCCAGTCACGCGTATCCGGCAGTAGCACGGTGTCGCGCCAACCGAAGGCCGCATCGGCCCGGATTCGCGGCGCGCGGGCGGCCCGGGCGGCGGCGACCGCGGCCCGGGCGGCGTCCGCCCGGCGCTCGCCCGCCGCCAGCTCCGGCCTTTGCGCGAGGGCACGTTGCAGCAAGGCGGCAACGTCCCCGCTGGCCGGCGGAGTCAGCGGCTCACGGGACGGGGCGATTTCCAGGGGAGTCTCCGCCGGTCGACCCATGGCAGTGTTCAATCGACCCCGGGCGAGGCGCACCCGACTCTCGGCACTGATGACCTGCAGGCGAGCGGACGCGACTTCCGCTTCCAGGCGGATCACGTCGGCGCGGGGCACGGCCCCGGCGGCCTGGCGGGCGGCAGCCAGGCGCTGGTGGGCCTCCGCCCGAGAGAGATTCTGGTCGGCCGCGGCCCGCACGTCAGAGGCGGCGGCCAGCGTGTAGAAGGCGACGCGCACGGCATGGCGAAGATCGGTGGCTGTCGCGGTCGAATCAGCTTCGGCGGCCCCACGCCGGGCTTGGGCGGCCTCGATGGCAGCCCGGCGTTCGCCCGCATCATAGAGCAGCACGCGGGAGGTGAGCCCTCCGTTCCAATCATCCAACGGACCGACCACCTCGGGCAGGGAGCGTCCGGGCAGGCTGAGACCGGCGGGAAGAAATGCCCGGTGTTGCCACCGATGGTAGCCGGCAGCGACATCCACTTGGGGATACAGCGGAGCACGAGACTCCGCCACCGCCTCCTGGGCCGCTGTGACGCCGGCGCGCGCGGCAACCAGGGCCGGATGCCGGGAAGCGCTGAGTTGCAGACAGTCGTCCAGGGAGAGTGGGCTGGCGGTCTGTGCCGCCAGCGGGCCGGCAACGACAGTGGCGAGAGACAGGACCAGACGTTTCATAAGAGGAGGACCGCAGTGGGGCGGAGGAAGGTTGGCCGCCGGCGAACGGCAGGACGCCCCGGAAAGGAACTGCAGGCTTCGAGTGGCATCCGGGTTAGAGCGTCTTGTGGAAACGGGACACAGCGAAGGTCATGACGACGACCCCGAGGCCCAGCAGGGCGGCGAACTGCGGCCAGAGCACTTCCATGCCCGCCCCCTTCAGGAACACGCTGCGGATGATCACGAGGATGTAGCGCAGGGGATCCAGCAGGCTGAGCCACTGGATGACCTCGGGCATGTTGGAAATCGGAAAGATGAATCCGGAAAACAGCATCGCCGGAAAGAAGAAGAAGAACGTCGTCATCATCGCCTGCTGCTGGGTCTGGCTCACCGTCGAGATGAACAAGCCAATGCCAAGGGTACTGAGGAGGAAGAGCGCAGTGCCGAGCAGCAGGAGACCGAAGCTGCCGCGCAGGGGAATCTGGAACCAGAACAGGCCCACCACCGACACCAGCGCCGTGTTGAGGAAACCGATCGCGACAAAGGGGGCGCACTTGCCGAGGATGAACTCCACCGGGCGGATCGGCGTGACCATGATCTGCTCGATCGTGCCCGCCTCCTTCTCACGGACGATCGCCATGCTGGTGAGCATGAGCCCGATCAACATCACCAGCAGGGCGATGATCCCGGGGACAAAGTAGTTCCGGCTCTCGAGATCGGCGTTGAACCAGGCGCGCGGCTGCAGGTCGACGGTTCCCAGGCTGACCGGCCGGCCCGCGCGGCGCTGGGTTTGCTCCAGCAGCACCGCGGCGTTGGCGGCCGCGGCGATCTGCGTGCCGTAGTTCACGACAAATCGGGCCGTGTTGGAATCGGACCCATCGACAATCAGCTGTACCGGCGTCGTCCGGCCCGCCCGGAGGTTCTCCTGGTAGCCGGCGTTGATCTGGAGGATCGCCGAAGCCCGGGCCGCGTCGATCCAGCGGCGGGCCGTTTCGTCATTGTCGGTGTGGGCGACCGCATCGAAATAGGCCGAGCCCGTGAAACGGGCGACGAGCGCGCGGCTTGCCGGCGTGCCATCGTGGTCGGTGATCACCAGCTGCACATGACGCACATCGAGCGTCACGGCGTAGCCGAAGATCATCGTCTGGATGATCGGCACGCCGATGATGACCATGCGCATCCGCGGGTCCCGGAAGACGGAACGGAACTCCTTGCGCAGGATGGTGAGGATGCGTTCCCACATGGTCAGCCCAGGCGTTTGCGGGTCTTGCGGATGGCGATCGCGGTCACGATGACCGCAAAGCCGGCGAGCAGGAGGGCGTCGCGCCAGAGAGTCTCGAGCCCGACCCCGCGAAGGAAGATCCCCTTGACCAGCGCCACGAAATACCGCGCCGGCACGACGACGTACGTCAGCACCTGGACCGGCAGCGGCATGTTGGCGATCGCGAACGCAAAGCCGGAGAGCAGGAAGGCCGGCAGGAAGGTGGAGATCATCGCAAACTGGCTCGCGAGCAGCTGCTGCTTCGCCAGCGTGCTGATGAGGATGCCCTGCGCCAGCGTGCCGACGACAAAGACCATCCCAACACCAAAGAGCAGACCGACGCTGCCGCGCAGCGGCACGTCAAAGAGGAACACGGCCAGGAGCACGGCGATGACCATGTTGGCGAGCCCGATGACCGAATAGGGCAGGAGCTTGCCGAGAATAAGCTCCGCCGGCTTCACCGGCGTCGAAACGAGCTGTTCCATGGTGCCGCGTTCCCACTCCCGGGCGATGGTGAGAGACGTGAGCAGGGCGGCGATCAAGCCCATGATCACGGCCATGATGCCCGGCACGATGAAATTGCGGCTCTCGAGATCCGCGTTGAACCAGACGCGCGTGCGCAAATCCAGCGCGGGAGCCGGGGTCGTCCCGGTGATTCGTCGCACCTGCTCCAGCGCCAGCTGCTGGTTGTAGGAGCTGGCGATGGCGGTGGTGTAGCCGAGGACGATGCCGGCCGTGTTCGAGTCGGAACCGTCGACAATCGCCTGGAGCCCGGCCGGGCGGCCCGCTTCCAGGCGCGCGGCAAAGTCGGGCGGCACCACGAGCGCCAGCATGGCGTCGCGCGCATCGAGCGCCCGCTCGACTTCCGCATAGGCGCCGACGCTCCCGCGAAAATCAAAGTAGCGGGTCGACTCGAAGCGGGCCAGCAACTCCCGGCTCGCCGGCGTATGACTCTGGTCCCAGACGACGAACGGGACGCGTTCCACGTCGAGCGTGAGCGCATAGCCGAACATCAGCAGCATCAGCATCGGGATCCCGACGGCCAGGATCAGGCTGCGGGGATCCCGCCGGATATGGATCGACTCCTTGCGGGCGACCGCCCGAAGACGGCGGAAGTTCATCGCCGACCCTCCCGGGAAGTGCCGGCGGCGCGGTCGCGGGCCTCGATCAGCGCCACAAACACATCCTCCAGCGTCGGCGTGATGCGTTCGAGGCGCTCGAGCGCGAAACCCTCGGCGGCCAGCGCCGCGCGAATCGCCCGCTCGGCGGCGCCGGGATCGGCGGCCACGGCGTGCAGTCCCTTGCCGAAGAGCGCGACCTCCTTGATTTCCGGCAGCCGCTCCAGCACCGCCATCGCCTCGGCGGGGCGGGCGCAGTCCAGTTCCAGCACGGCCTCCGGCATGTGGTCGGACTTCAGCGCGCGCGGCGTGCCCAGCGCAATCAACTCGCCGCGATAGACAATGCCCAGCCGGTCGCAGTATTCGGACTCCTCCATGTAGTGGGTCGTGACGAAGACCGTCACCCCCTGCTCCGCCAGGGTGTAGATCAAATCCCAGAAGCGCCGCCGACTGTTCGGGTCCACTCCGGAGGTGGGTTCGTCGAGAAAGAGGATCGGCGGTTCGTGGAGGATGGCGCAACCAAGGGCGAGGCGTTGTTTCCAGCCTCCGGAAAGTTCCGCCGTGCGCGCCCGGCGGTGATCGCGCAGACCCGCCATGCCCAACACCCAGTCCTTGCGCTCGGCTTTGCGCTCCCGCGGCAGGCGGTAGATGCCGCTGTAGAAGTCGATGTTCTCCTCCACGGTCAGCTCATCGTAGAGCGAGAAACGCTGGCTCATGTAGCCGATGCGGGTCTTGATCTTCTCGGTCTCGCGCACGATGTCGAAGCCTGCGACGCGGCCGGTGCCGGCCGTGGGGGTGAGGAGGCCGCAGAGCATGCGGATGGTGGTCGACTTGCCCGCCCCATTGGGGCCGAGGAAGCCGAAGATCTCGCCCCGCCGGACCGCAAACGAGATGCCGGCGACCGCCTTGAACGCGCCGAAGTGCTTCTCGAGGTCTCGGACCTCGACGATGGTCTCCGCGGCAGGCGGCGGCTCGGTGCGCATCGTGGACGGGTGGAGGGCGGCCTGGCGGTTACCAGGCGGGAGGGCGCCCCTTGGGAGGTGGCGCGGGATCGTCGGGATGGTCGCCTTCGGTGACCACCAGCACGACGAGGAGCAGTAACACGACGATCGCAGCGATCATGATGACGACGCCTCGTGGGCGAGGACTGAGACGAACACATCCTCGAGGGACGGCTCGATGACACGGAGGGAAATGACGGGAAAGCCGGCGGATTCCAGCAGGTCGCGCACTTGGGCGGCCGTCGCGTCGGGATTCGGCGTGGTGACATGGACCCGATCGCCGAAGAGGCCGACCTGGGCGCCCGGCAGCCTCTCGCGGAGGTGCGCGGCAGTGCGGCGGGGCGCGGCGGTGCGCACCTCGAGCAGCGCGCCGGCCATGAGGCGCTTGACCTCGGCCGGAGTGCCCAGGCCGAGCAGGCGGCCCCGATGCAGCAGGGCGAGGCGGTTGCAGCGCTCGGCTTCGTCGAGATACGCCGTGGAGACGAACAGGGTGACCCCCTCGCGCACCAGCTGATACAGGATGCGCCAGAAATCGCGGCGGGAGACGGGATCGACGCCATTGGTCGGCTCGTCGAGAAAGAGCACGCGCGGCGTGTGGATCAGGGCGCAGGCGAGTCCGAGCTTCTGCTTCATCCCGCCGGAGAGATTCCCGGCCAGGCGGTCCTTGAAGGGGGTAAGGTTGCTGAAACCCAGCAGGCGATCGGTGCGGGTCGCCCGCTCCCGTGCGGGGACACTGTAGATGTCCGCATAGAAATCGATGTTCTCGATCACCGTGAGATCCGGATAGAGCCCGAAGCGCTGGCTCATGTAACCGACGTGTTCCTTCAGCCGCTCGGGATCGCTTGCCACGTCGCAACCCGCGACGGCAGCACGGCCGGCACTGGGAGGCAGGATGCCCGTGAGCATGCGCATTGTGGTCGTCTTGCCGGCGCCATCCGGACCGACGAGGCCGAAGATCTCACCCTCCGCGATCTCGAGATCGAGGCTCTCGACCGCGACAAGTTCGCCAAAGGTGCGGCGCAATCCGCTGGCTTGGATGGCGGGCATGGCTTCGCTCCCGCTCACTTTCCCTTTCCCTCTTCCTTTCCCTCCCCCGTTGCCTCGTGAAGGATCACATCGGCTGGCATGCCCGGTTTGAGTTCGCCCTTAGGGTTGGCGACGTCGACCTTGAGACGGAAGACGAGCTTTACGCGCTCCTTGGGCGTCTGGACGGTCTTGGGCGTGAACTCCGCCTCGGAAGCGATGAAGCTGACGGTGCCGTCGTAGGCGCGATCGGGAAAAGTATCGATCCGGACGGCCACCTTCTGTCCCAACCGGACGCGGCCGAGATCCGTCTGGTTGAGGTAGGCGCGCACCCACATGTGGGCGGTGTCGGCCACCGTCAGCACCGGAGTGCCGGGAGAGACATACTCTCCTGGTTCGATGCTGTGGGACAGCACCACGCCCGCCAGCGGACTGGTGAGCCTGGTGTACTCGAGGCGGGTCTGGGCGAGCGCGAGGGCGGCGGCCGCCTGTTCCGTGCGCGCTCGCGCCTGCAGGATGGTTTCGGCCCGCGGTCCCTCCTTGATCAACTTGGCCCGTTCCGCGGCTTCGGCGGCCCGCGCGTTGGCGACCTTGAGTTGCGCCTGCGCGGCCTCGAACTCCCGCGTGGAGATGGCGTTCTTTTCCAGCAGCTCCTGCTGGCGGGTGAAATCGAGCCGCACCCGCTCGCGTTCCGCTTCCGCGCTGCGCACCACGGCCTCGGCGGCGGCGATCTCCTGCGGACGGGAACCGGCCTCGAGCTCCGCCAGGACCGCCTGGGTCGCGGCAAGTTCGGCGCGGCGCAGGGCGACTTCGTGGGTCTGCTCGGCATCGTCGAGCCGGGCCACGAGCTGACCAGCGGCCACCCGCTCGCCTTCCGCCACGGGCCGGGCGGCGACGCGGCCGGGCAACTTGAAGGCCAGCTGGGCATCCGTGACTTCGAGGTTGCCCGAGAGCACCAGTTCCCCGGACTGGCCGCCCCGGCGGTGGCACGCGGTGGTTGCCAGCAGGGCAAGCGCCAGGAGCAAGTGGATGGGAGTCAGCACGGCGCGATCAGGCAGGGAGATTCTTTTCATAGTCTTTGCGCCCGGCGGTGGTGAGAAGTCCGCCGAAGAAGAGGTGGATGGCCTTGGGGAAGACCTGGTCGGGATGAAGCTGCAGACGGTCGAGCGTGTCAGGATGCATCAGGCTCTGGATGGCCGGCCGCCAGAATTCGATGGCGAAGGCGGCGTCGACGTCGGAACGCACCATGCCGGCCGCCTGGCCCTGCCGCAGCATGAGGCCGAAGATGTGCGGGATGTTGTGGTGCCGCAGTTCCTCGATGCGCCGGAAGAGGTGGGGAGCGGCCCGCTGGAGATCGCGGAAGACATGCGGGTTCATGCGGACGAACCGCTTGACCATCGCCTCGCTGAAACGGTGCAGCTTGACGGTAAAGCTGAGGTCGGGGTCGGAGAACAGCGCTTCGGCGGAAGCGCGGATCTCCGCGACGAACTCGGCGAGGAGCGCCTCGATCAGGGCGTCCTTGCCGTCGAAGTGCACATAGAACGTCTTCTTGCTGATCCCGAGTTCCGCCGCGAGTTCGTCGAGCGTCAGCGCGCTGTAGCCGTAGGCGAAGAAATGCGCGCGGGCCGCGGTGAGGATCCGCTGGCGGAGCTCGGTGGCGGCAGGGGAAGCGACGGCGGCGGGCGGCATGGAGTCTTAGGAAACTCTAATAGTATCTAAAGTTTCCACCTGTCAAGCCCGGCGCTGCTTTTGAGGTACGGCCCGCTCCCGCCTTCCCGGCGGGCCACTGCGCCGACGCGGGCCGCCCGCCACCGGGAGGAGCGTCCCCGCGTCAACGCGAAGCGCGCGGTGCCACAAAAGGGCTTTGCCTTTCCGGTCCGCGGCGCCGACGGTTCGCCCATGGCGGACCCATGCAAGACGTCTTCACCGGCCAACCCACGTGCATCCGGGGCCGCGCCCTCCCCGGCGCGGCCGAGTGCGCCGCTCTTCAAGACGATCACGAACGAAGACTGGAAGCGCTCGCTCGCCTCGGCGCGGCGGCAGAAGAATGCGGTCTCCGAGCAGATTCGGACCGCGATCTCGTCCTCCTCGCGGACGACGAAGTAAGCCTGCTCGAAAGCGCCGGTGGCGCGTGGACGGAGCTGGGCGCGGCGATCCACGGGTTTCGGGCCCGGCTGCGACTCTGCCGGCTCGAGGACTTCGGCTTCCCCGCGGGCGTCGAACACCCGCTGGAAGAACGCAACCCGCGTCTGCATTATCTGCACAGCGGTGTCGAGGCGTCGGCGTTTGTCGCCGTCGAGGATGGTTCCGTGTACAAGTTCTTCCTGCCGCGGGAGGAGAAGCGGGTGGGTAGCGTGTTCGGATTCCGGGCGGGAGACGAAGTGGCGCTGCACGCCGAGGCGGAACTGGGCGGCTATCGGGGACTGCTGGAGAAACTGCTCCTGATTCAGGCCCTGGGTGGCATGGCCACGGAAGTCGTCGGAATCACGGTCGAGGGCATCCTCGTTGCCAAGCAGGTGCTCGGCGAACCGCTGCCCCAGGGCGCCGACACCTCCCGCTCACTGCCGCCGGGTTTGATTGAAATTCCCTCCCGTTTTCTCCGGGCCAACCGGGATCATCCCCGTCTGTTCTTCCTGCGGGGCGAACCGTGGCTGGTGGCCGATCTGCACGCGCGGAACTTCGTGCGCGGCGCCGACGGGGGACTGCGCGTCATCGACCTGGTGGCGGCGCCCTGGCCGGCAGCCTCCCATCCGACGGATCCCCTGATGATCGAATGGCTGGAGCGCGTGCGACAAGATCCGGCGGCCGGGGCGCTGCGCCAGGCGCGGGACGAGGAACTCTGACCCCGGCGGGAACTGACTGCGATTGGGAAGCCGGCGAACTTCCGCCGAAGACTATTCGCGGTATCCCGCCAGCATCTCCGCGCCGAGGTCATGGCCGTTGACGCTCAACAGGGCGGGCGGCTCGCCCCCGGCCAGGGTGAGCCGGACGCGGGACGCGAGGTCGGCCACCAGCTCCAGCGGACCACCGGGAAGCACGACCCGGAGCGCCAGGCGATCCCCGTCCTCGCGGGCTTCGGTCAGAACCCGGGCAAAGTCCTCTCTCCACGCGGCAAAGCCGGCATCGTCAATCCCGTCCGCCACCCGCAGCCACACTCCGGCCAATGCCCGGCCCTCCGCCGGACGCTCGGCGTGGACCAGGGTGAGACGGCACAGTGGTCCCTCCGGCCGCTCTGCGATGTACTGGAGGGGCGCGCGGCCGCCGTCGACCGACCGGCCAACGAGGATCCTCAGCCCGAGCACGGCGTCTCCGAAGCGCACATACAACGGGCGATCTGCCGGAATCAGGGTCGGAGCGGCCGCCGTGCCGGGGGAGACCCGGGCGGTGCCACTCCAGAGTTCCGCGGCCGCGGGCAGGATGAGGTGCGTCAGCACGCACTCCAGTTCGGAGCGGCGGTAGCGGGAACCGGGAGCGAACGGTTCGTCCATCAGCAACTGGAGCACCTCCGGACCGCGTTGCACGCAGGCGAGGAACGGCGTGAGATGCAGGGCCTTGCTGTGTCCGGAGGCCGTTGGCTGCGGCTTGTTGCCGTAGGGGTCGCCCCGGCCGTCCATGAAGAGCGTGATCTGGGGCACGGCAGGCGAATCGCCGAGATCCGCGACGAGGGTACGTTCATCGCTGCCGCGGGAAGCCCCGGAGGAGGCCAGGCTCGCGCGCCGGCCCACCCAGTGGGTGGCAACATGCTCCGGTCCCGGGCCCCAGCGCTGCACCACGGTCCGCGGCACCTGGGCGCGGATCGGATCCGTCCACGCGGCGGGCGGCACGAACGTGACCGTCTCGCGCAGCACGCTGAGATGCTCGCGCGGACCGCTGATCCAGCCGGCCCCCTCAAGTTGCGGCCGGCGGCGCAACCAACCGGCCGTCCAGGTGTGTGCCTCGAGATAGCCGCGGCCAAAGGCGTAGTCGTAGCTGCGGGAGTTGGTGCCGCCCAACCGATCGCCGGGTGCCCACCAGTGGGCGGCGATGTCGGTCCACAAGAGCCGGATGGCCAACATGGCCTCCTCGCGCGCCGCGGGGCGGCCGGCAAACCGCGCGATCATCACCAGCGAATCAAGGTCGATGCCATAATAGGTGACGGCGCCGTACTCCCCCACTCCCTGGCGCGCGGTGTGGCGCAGCCAGGCACGGAGGCGTTCGTATCCCTCCGCCGCGACGTCGTTCCGTCTCAGCGCCTCTCCCAGCGAGATCAGGCTCCATGCCTGCATCAGGTAGATGTTGGTGTAATCGAGGCTCACGCGATGGCGCCGCAGGCCCTCGACGGCATCACCCATGATGGCCTCCATCTCCCGGCGGCCCTTCCCGGTCAGCCGGTCGCTCCACCGGCAGTGGATGAGGCCGAGAAGCTGGCTGGCGAACTCGACGGCGTTTCGATCCATCACGCGCGGCTGATCGCTCCGCCATTTGAAGTTGCCGAAGGTCGCGCTGGCGGGATCCAGATCCTGCATCCCGCGCACTCGTTCCAGCGCGGTTTCCAGGCGCTCCGGATGCCAGCCCCGGCCGGCCGCCTCGAGGACAAAGCGCAGGGTGCCCCGGATCGGCAACGGGCGGTCCGGCTGATTGATGGCCTTCCACTGCTGCTCCAACTCCACCTCCGCCTGCCCCGGATCACCGGCCCAGGTGGGAAGGGACGCAGCCTGGAACGGAGCGGCCAGGCAGACCATCGCCAGAGAGACAGACAAGGGAACGAAGCGCATGCACCCGATCTTCCCGACCTCCCCGGGATCCACAAGAACCTATGGAGACGGGGAACCTGGTCAGGCAGCCGGACCGGTCGCGGCCGAGCGTCGCGGTGGGCAGAGCCCCGCCTACTCCTTTATGTCCTCCGCCTTGGGCTCGGGGAGGAACTGTGTCAGCAGAGCGCCCACCAGCACATAGGCACCGGCGACACACGCACCGACGATCGCCACGCGGGCCGGATCCGGCTTGTCCGACGAAGACAGGGTCAGGGTGATCCACGCCGCCGCCGTTCCGATCACGCGTCCGCCAATGTTGGCGGCGAAGCTCTCGCCGGTGCCGCGCAGGTGCACCGGGAAGACGAGGGGAATGTAGTTCCCCCAGAAACTGAACTGGGCGATCGTAAGCAGACCGGCGATAAAGATGCCAATCTTGATCCAGCCGAGACTGTCCGGATTTCCGAGTTGGCCCGAGATCCACCAGAAGAGCAGCGGCACAAAGAGGAGCGCGGGAATCTGGAAGACCCGCAGAAGTGTCCGTCGCGACACGATCACCACCGCCGCCGCCGCCAGGATGAACCGACCGACCAGGCCACCGATCTCCTGCCACAACGTCACCCCGGCGACCATCTGGTCGCTGGCATTGCCGGCCGCCTGCCGCATCTCCCGCTGCACGACGGGTTCGGGTTTCTTGGCCGCCTTGGCCGCTTCCAGCGCCGCCTTGCCCTTTTCCTTGGCGACCGCCAGCACCGCGACATGCCCTGCCTCGGCCGGGGTTCCGACTCGCTGGGCCCCGAGGATCTGCGGCAGTTGCTGGATCGCGCCGAACGCGATGCCATAGCTGGACGCAAAGATGATCGTCGTGAGCACGGTCGTCTTGCGCAGTTCCGGGGCAAACAGGGCGGCGAGACTCGGCCGCTTGAGGGTGCCGGCTTCGCGTTTCCGCTGCCAGGCGGGAGATTCCGGGAGGAAGGGCCGAATGAGGATCAGCGGCAACGCGGGGAAGACACCGGAGATCAGGGTGTACCGCCAGGCCTCGTGATTCCCGTGGATGGCAGGAAGTTCGGCGGCCCACTTCGCGGCGACGATGTTGGCGCCTGCAACCATCAAGCCGCCGAACGAGGAGAAGGCCTGCGTGTAGCCCAGGATCTTCTCGCGTTGCTTGGGCTCGGTGAACAACTCGGCCAGCCAGGCCACCGCGGCGACGAATTCCACGCAGACGCCGATGAACACCAGGCACCGGTAGAACAGCAACTGCGGCAGCGAAGTCGCGAAGCCCGCCGCACAGGCCGCAAAGGCATAGAGCAGGATGCTGAACGTCAGCACCCGGCGGCGGCCGAGCAAGTCGGTCAGGTACCCGCCCAGCAGGCCGAACACTCCGCCGGCGATCGCGGGCACGAAAAACAGCGTGCGGGCCCAGCGCACGTACTCGTCGCCCCCGGGCGACCAGAGCGCCACCGCCCGCGCCCGCTCCATCCCTCCGGCAACCAGGGACTCCACCAAGGGAGCGCTCAGGGCCGCGACCGCCGGCTTGATGATCAGCGGCAGCATCAACAGCTCGTAGATATCGAAGGCAAAACCGATGGCGGCGATGATGCAGATGAGCCACGCGGTGCGGCTCAGGCCGGCACCGGCCGGCGCGGTTGGGTGGGTGGGGGGGGCCATGGGGCAAAAGGTGGGCGGGATTGACGGACCAATTCAAGCGACGATTCGGGAAAAATTGGCGGCGGGCGGTTGACCACCTCCACGGGGCTACACAATCTTCGCGCCGCCCGCGATGTTGCGCCGGCTTCCCCACTCCCTCCCTTCGCCACCATGCAGTACCCCCCACCCCGCACCTGGTCCGCCCTGGCTTCCTTCCTGCTCCTGGGCCCGACTCTCAATGCCGAAACGGTCACCGATTGGCCCACTTGGCGCGGCGCCCACGGCACCGGCACGGTCCCCGGCGCCACGCCACCGATCCGCTGGAGCGACACCCAGAACATCAAATGGAAAACGGCGGTCCCCGGCCTCGGATTCTCCACGCCGATTGTCTGGAAGGACCGGATCTACCTCCTGACCGCAATTGAAACGTCGGAGGAGGCACCGGGCGCCAAGGCCCCCGCCCCCACCCCGCCACCCCCTCCCCCCGGCGGCGGCGATCCGAAGGGCAAGGGCGGTAAGCGGGGCGGTCCCGGATTCGGTGGCGGGCCCAAGCCGACAAAGGTGCACGAGTTCGTGGTTGTGGCCCTCGACCGCGCCACCGGCAAGGTGGCCTGGCAGAAGACCGCCCGGCGCGAGGTGCCCCATGAGGGCAAGCACGGCACCAACAGTTTTGCTTCCGCCTCCCCGGTCACCGACGGCGAGCGACTCTACGCCGCCTTCGGATCCCGGGGTTATTACTGCTACGATCTGCAGGGAAACCTCCTTTGGGAAAAGGACCTCGGCAACATGCGCACCCGGGGCACGTTTGGCGAGGGCGCCTCGCCCGCGCTGGCCGATGGCAAGCTCATCGTCACCTGGGATCACGAGGAGGGCTCCTTCGTCACCGCGCTCGAAGCCAAGACCGGCCGCGAGCTCTGGCGCAAGTCGCGCGATGAGATCTCCAACTGGTCGACTCCACTTATCGTCGAGGTGGAGGGACGCAAGCAGGCCATCGTCGCCGCGGCCCGCCGCACGCGCAGCTACGACGTCGCCACCGGCGAAGTCGTCTGGGAAGCCGCCGGCCTCACGGAAAACGTGATTCCGACCCCCGTGGTGGGTCACGGCATGGTGTATCTGATGAGCGGATTCCGCGGCAATTCGATCCAGGCGATCAAGCTGACCGCGAAGGGCGATGTGTCCGAGACTCCGGCCATCGTGTGGAGCGTCCGCAAGAGCGCGCCGTACGTGCCGTCCCCGGTGCTCTCCGGCCCCCGCCTGTACATGGGCAAGAGCAACGATGCCTATCTTTCCTGCCTCAACGCCCTCACCGGCGAGGTGCACTACCAGGATCAGCGCCTGGAGGGCCTGCGCGGGCTGTACGCTTCGCCGGTGGCCGCCAACGGCCACGTCTACATCGCCGGTCGCGAGGGTGCGGTGATGGTGATCAAGGATGCCCCGCAGTTCGAGGTCGTCGCCACGAACAAGCTCGACGATCGCATCGACGCTTCGCCGGTGATCATCGGTCGCGAACTGTACCTCCGTGGCCACCAGCACCTCTATTGCATCTCGGAAGGCTGACGGCGCCGTCGGCCTTCCCGCGTGCTCAGGCACCCCCATGCCGGCCCGGACCCATCCTTTCGCGCTGGTCCTGATCCTCACTCTCTGGCCCGGCGCCGGAAACGCCCAATCCGCCGAGCATTGGTCCAACTGGCGTGGGCCGGCCTTCAGCGGCAGTGTGAGTGGCGGCCGCTATCCGACCCGGCTGGACGAATCCCAGGTGCGTTGGACCGCTCCCCTGCCGGGCAAGGGATGCTCCACTCCGATCGTCCACGATCGGCGCATCTACCTCACCGCCCCGGTCGATGGAAAGGACGCGCTGCTCGCCTTTGACTGGGACGGCCGCGCGCTCTGGCAGGCGGTCCTGGGCTCCGAGACGCCAGGTCGGCATCGGAACGGCTCCGGCAGCAACCCGTCGACGGTGACCGACGGCCGGAGCGTCTACGTGCACTTCAAGAGCGGGCACCTCGCGGCAATCGATCTCGCGGGCCGGGTGCGATGGCAGATCAATCTCGTGGAAAGGTACGGCGCCGTGAATCTGTACTGGGACCACGGCAGTTCCCCGGTGCTCACGGCCCGCGATGTCGTGGTCACCCGCCTGCATCAGGGGGAATCGTGGATTGCCGCGTTCGACCAGGCCAGCGGCGCACTCCGCTGGAAGACTCCCCGGAATTACGAGGTGCCGCGCGAAGTCGACCAGGGCTACACCACGCCCCAGGTGCTTCGCCACGAGGGTCGTGAGGCGGTGCTGACGTGGGGTGCCGAGCACGTGACGCTCCACGACGCCGCCGACGGAAAACTCCTCTGGTCGTGCGGCGGTTTCAACCCCACCGCGGCAACCTTCTGGCCCGCCGTCGCCTCGCCGGTGATCGCCGGCGACCTCGCCGTGGTTTGCTTCGGGCGAGCCGATCGCGGCACGCCGCGCCTGCACGGGGTCCGCCTCGGCGGCCAGGGCGACGTGACCGCCAGCCACCGGGTCTGGACGCGCGAGGATACCGGAGCCTTCGTGCCGACGCCCGCGTTGCACCAGGGCCGGCTGTATGTGCTGAGCGACCGCGGGCAGCTCGACTGCCTCGATCCCGCCACCGGGACGACGCAATGGAGCGGGTCGTTTCCGCGCACGAGTTCCAACTTCTACGCCTCTCCCTTGATCGCCGGAGACCTTTTGTATGCCGTGCGCGAGGATGGTTCGGCGTATGTCGCCCGCATCGAGGGCCGACTGGAGATCCTCTCCGAGCACAAGTTCCCCGATCGAATCATCGCCTCGATGATCGCGGTGGAGGGCAGCGTGATTGTCCGCGGCGAGAAGAACCTGTACTGTCTGGCCGCTCCGCAATCCTCCCCTCCCCGCCCATGAAGCCTGCCACCTTCCTGCGTCTCCTGACCATCGCTGCCCTCGCCGTCGGCCTTGCCGCGCCCGTCGCGCGCGCCGCGAAGGGCAGCCCGGACGAACGCCGGGCCGAGATCCGCAAGATGCGCGACTCCGTTCTGGCCGAGTTGTACAAGCTGCACCCGGATGCCAAGGCGAAGATCAAGCAGGCCGCGGGGTACGCGGTCTTTTCAAATGTCGGCGTCAACCTCCTCTTCGCGAGCGTGGCGGGAGGCAGCGGGGTCGTCGTGAAGACCGGATTCCTGAGCGACAGCGAGGTGTTCATGAAGATGGGCTCCGCGGGAATCGGGCTCGGACTGGGAGTAAAAGACTTCCGGGCGGTGTTTGTCTTTCACGACAAGGAGAAGCTCGCGGCCTTCGTGGAGAAAGGCTGGGACTTCAGCGGGCAGGCCGATGCCGCGGCCAAGTCCGACGACAAGGGGGCCGCGGTCGCCGGCGCCGCCACGGTGATCCCGGGGGTGGAGGTTTACCAGATCACCAAGAACGGCCTCGCCCTCCAGGCGACGCTCCAGGGCACGAAATACTGGAAGGACAAGGACCTGAACTGAGGCGGCGCTTTTCCTGGGCGGCCGGCGATCAACTCCACAGCCGCTCCGGGTAATTTCCGGCGCGGACGAGCGCGGCAATCGCCGCCTGCACGCGCGGCTTGTCCTCGCGATAGGTCACCCCAAACCAGGTGCTCTCGGTCGGCCGGACCTTTACCGAGGCCTCCTGACGCGCGATCATACCGGACACCGCCACCGGAAGATAAAACTCCGCCTTCGGTTCCCCCGCCGTCGCCCGCAGGAACTCCGGAAACTGCCGATCGAGCCCGGCGAACAGCGCCGGCGTGAAACCCCAGCAGTTGAGCGAGACATACTCGTCGCCGGAGTATTTTCGCCCGGGTCCCACGTTGGCGGCCGTGATGCCATGCTCCTCGGTCACCGCCAGCAGGGTCCCGTCTGCCGTCGTGCGGGTCACCCCACGGGAGACGCCACCGTGTTCCGACAGGGTGTTGGCCAGGCGGAAACCGACCATGGCGAATTCCCCGCCCCGCGCGTTCGCGAGGAAGGTCGCCAGCTGCCGGAACGAGTCCGCCCCGTAGAAGTCGTCCGCGTTGATCACCGCGAAGTTGTGCGGCAGCGCCTCCCGCGCGCACCAGACCGCATGCCCGGTGCCCCAGGGCTTCTCCCGGCCGGCGGGCACGGCAAAACCCGCGGGCAGGACGTCGAGCGACTGAAAGACATAGTCGACCTCGATTCGGCCGCGGTAGCGGGCGCCAATCTGGTCGCGAAACACCGCTTCGAAGTCGCGGCGAATCACAAACACCACGCGGGTGAAACCCGCGCGCCACGCATCGTACACCGCGTAGTCGAGCACGGTCTCGCCCGAGGGACCGACGGGATCGATCTGTTTCAAACCGCCGTAGCGGGAGCCCATGCCGGCGGCGAGAACGACGAGAGAAAGTGCCATGCCCGCGAACGAAAAGGCGCCCGGGCAGCGCGGTCAACGTCCGGACGGTCCCGCCGACGACGGCGGCTCAGGCGGGCCAGAGTCTCCGCTGCATATCGACGAACCTCCCCACGATCATGCCGTGATTCACGTGCCGGCCGGCCGCGATCCGCTGCCGCGCGCCGATCCAGACATCGCGAATCGCCCGGCGATCCAGCGCCTCCACCACCGCGGCGAGCAGCGCGGTGGAGTCCGTCCCCGCCAGCACGGGATCGTGGAGATTCACCGTGAAGAAGTCCGCCGGGCGCCCGACCTCCAGCGCCCCTCCGGGCGCTCCGAGACAGCGGGCCCCTGAGACGGTGGCGGCATGAAAGGCCGCGGCGGCCCAATCCCGCCCCAGGCCTTCCGGGGCGGGACCAGCGCGCAGCCGGTAATCCAGCAGGCGCGCCTCTTCCAGAAGATCGATTCGGGCATTGGTGTCGGTGCCCAGCGCCACCCCTGCCCCGGACTGCAGCATCGCCCCCACCGGCGCCACGCCGAGCCCGAGCCGCATCTCGCTGCCTGGGCACGCACAGACCGCCGCCCGGGTAGTGCCGAGCAGCTTCACCTCGTCCGGGGAAAGGTGAATCGCGCCCACCGCGGTGAAGCGCTTGTCGACCACCCCGTGCTCGGCGAGCAACGCGAGGGGCGTGCGCCCAAACTCCGCCACACCGGCCGCATTCTCCTCCGCAGTCACGGCCACGTGCACGTGCAACCGCAGCCGCTGCGTCCGGGCGTAGGAGGCCACGGCCTTCATCGCCTCCAGGGGGACCTGCGCCAGCGAATCCGGCGCCGCGCCCAGCCAGATCTCGTCCACGGGATACTCCCGCTCCACCGCGGTGCGCAACAGCTCCAGGTCGCGGACCCAGGCTTCCACGGATCCGCTGCGGCTGCGCACCGGACCCGTGCCGGGTTCGGCCCGGAAATCCGCGCGGAACTGCGCGACCTTCAGCAAAGCCAGACGGATTCCCACGTCGTGCGCCGCCCGGAGGATCTCCTTGGCCAGGAAGTTCGAATCCGGCCAGGGCGAGCCGTCGGGCTGATGATGCAGCGCATGAAACTCGCCCACGCACGTCACCCCGCCCAGCAACATCTCCAGGAATGCCATCCGCGCGGCATCGAAAATATTTTCCCCGTGGCACCGCAACGAGACCTCCTGCCACGCTGCCGCCTCCGCCCCGCGCCGACCTCCCGAATCCGGGGAGGCGGAGTGGCGTTCGCCTCGCCCGCGCAGTACGCGATGCAACGCATGCGAGTGCGCGTTGACCAGGCCGGGCAGGGCCAACTGCCCCTGCAGCCGCCGTGCCGCGGCGAGATCCGCCGGCTCGCGCGAGAAACGCGTGATTCGGCCCATCGCGTCGGCAAAAAACGCCAGACCCTGCTCGACCTTGCCACCCGTGTAGACGGCATCGGGCAGCCAACCTCCCTCCCGCGAGCCATGCGGCACCCCGGCCTGCACGACCGCGGCCGACACGGGCGCCGGACGCGCCGTCACCCGCGGCGGCGGTGGTTCGGCCGCTACAGACCTCCCGCCAAACGTCCGCGGATCCCGCGGATTGCGCTGGCCGCGCATCCCCTGTCCCGACGAGCGGTCCCCGGGCGCGCCGGCGCTGGCTGCTCCCCGGGTTTCCCGCGGAGGATTGGGACGTTGCTGGCTACCTCGGTTTTCCGTCATGCGAAAGGCACTCCATCCTCTCGCGCAACCCGCGCCGCGACGCAACCCGGGAGATCCCGCAAACGGAGCGCAGCGCGCCCTTCTTGTGCCTTCCGTGAGCGGGAATCGGGCGGGCCGCGCCCCAACGCGGCGACGGTTTAACCCGATCTGTTATCGCCACTCCGCGACGGTGCAGTTGTAGCCGGGGGCGCCGACCCCGGCTGGCATGTTCGATCTCATGGTCCGGGCCGGCCTCAGCGAGGCCGGCTACACCCCCACGCGGCCGAAGGGCGCGCTGTAACCTAACGGGCGACATTCCCGGGGTGGCGTAGGGGATCAGGCAGCCTGGCGGAACGCCTCAGGCGCCGAAGCGGCGACCACCGCACCCGCCACCAGGGCCGAGTGGACGCGCGGATCGATATTCCGGCCGGTGACGGGCACCACCACCGATCGTCCTGAAACCCTGCCGGCGAGGACCGCGGCCAAGGCGGTCGCGCCAGCGCCTTCGGCGGTCACGCCGCAGCGGCGAGCCAGCAGCGCGACCGCAGTGGCGATCTCGGACTCGCTGACGGTCACCAAATCATCGACTCGCGGCGCGGCGGCGGCGAACGCCCCCGGTCCGACCTGTTCCACCGCCAGACCGTCGGCGACCGTGGAACCCAAATCGATGCGCTGCGGCGCGCCGTGGAGATAGGCCGCGACGAAACCGGCGGCCTCTGCCGGTTCAACGGCGATCACTTTCACGTCGGGGCGGTGCGCTTTGACCGCCGTCACGACACCAGCGAGAAGGCCGCCACCACCGACTGGCACGACCAGGGTGTCCACGTGCGGCACCTGTTCGAGAATCTCCAGCGCGAGGGTGCCCTGCCCGGACATCACCGCGGGATCGTCGAACGGATGCACGAACACCGCCCCCGTAGCCGCGGCCAGCCTGCGGGCCTCAATCTCGGCCTCATCAAAGGTCGCCCCGTGCAGCAAGACCCGGGCCCCGAGGCCGCGGCAGCGGTTGACCTTCACCTCCGGCGCCTGCGTCGGCATGACCACGGTCACCGCAGTGCCCAACTGGGCCCCGTGGTAGGCGAGCCCCAAGGCGTGATTGCCCGCCGATGCGGCCACCACCCCGCGGGCGCGCGCCTCCCCGTCCAGGCAGAGCAGCGCATGCCGGGCGCCCCGCTCCTTGAATGAACCCGTGCGCTGCAGATCCTCCCGCTTCAGCCAGACGGACATCCCGGCAATCTCCCCAAGGGCCGGCGCAATCAGGCACGGCGTCCGACGAAGCCCGGTCGCGAGGCGACGGCGGGCAAGGGCGACATCAGCGGAGCTGAGGATCGGAGGCTGGTTTGAGTTCATGGGCGGAAAAAGAAGAAGCCCTGAGCGGTTGGCTCAGGGCTTCGGGAAAGAGGTGACTGGTAAGGTCGAATTACGCAGTCACGCGCCGCCGCCCTGATTCGTGGCGAATCATAATCATGGCGGCAATAATGACGGCGCGGAGGGACATGCGAACAGAGAGGGCAAATCACGTTTGCCGCCCGATGTAAAGGGCGCCGCGTGTCATCCGCGTCCACCGCCCCGGCGCACCATCGCTCGGAGAGCCGGCGCCGCCATGGGTTACTCCGCCAGCACCGTCGCCAGCCAGGTGCGCACGGCGCGGCGTGCCGGCAGGTCGCGCAGCGTCCAGTCGGGAGAGTGGTTGCGAAACGGGAGGGGGACAAACGTCCACCGCCCGGGCACTCCCGTGCCCCGCAGCCACCCCTCGGTGGCAGCGGTCGATCCCTCGTGGCTGATGAACTGCGGCCGAGAGCCGAGCCGCCGAAGCCGCACCAGCGCCGAGGCGCGATCGGCCCCCGCGTAAGGCCAACGCTCGCTGACACCGTCGTAGTGGCTGTGGCAGATGAAGGCCCGCCAGATCGGGGCGATGGTGTCGTCGTGCAGGCCGATGAAGTTGGCCGCGATGGCCCCGCGGGAGAAGCCGCAGAAGATCACCGCGCGCTCGTCGCCACCAAAACGCGCGCACACGTCGCGCACCGTGGCGAGGCAGTAGCGCTTGGTTTCCTCGACGCTGCCCCACCACTTGATCGCGTTGCGCTTGCGCCCCTCGACCTCCTCGACAAACGGCAGGCAGACCCACAGGAATCCCTCTCCCCCGGTGATGCCGAAACCGAGCCGGCATCCCTCGACCGTTCCCTCGGAAACGTCGCCATAGGCGTTGCGGTAGCCGCCGTTGCCCGCGTATTCGACGATCACCGGAAACCGCCGCCCGGGACGCCAGTCGCGGGGCAGGTAAAGGGTATGGTGCACCTCCGTCCCTTCCCACCCGGAGGTGGTCTGTACCGAACGCACCCCGGGGGCCGGGGTTTCCGTCCGCGCCTCCGGCACCGTCAAATCGGCCGGCACGGTGGAAAGGTCGGGCAGCGCCGGGGTCTTCACCTCGGCGGCGGCGAGCAGTCCGACGAACCCGATCAGGCCCGCCACTACCGTCCACCGACGGCCGGCCCGGAGCGCGCGCGTCGCCCCAAACGCGGCCACACGGCAGGGAGACACTCTCGACACGATTGGAACGGGTTGGGACATGAGGGAGTCCGGCAGGTCGACGGGAATCGCCGGCGGCCACCGTCGGTCATAGGTCGCTTTTCCGGAAATGTCTCGAAAAACCTCCCGAGGATCCGCGAACTTCCCCGCGTTCCCCATGAACCCACCGGGTCCCGGCCGATCCCTCTGGCTCCGTTTCCTGCGGCTCTTTGCCGTGGCCAGCGTGCTGGCGCTCGTCGGTGTCGGCCTGCGGACGTGGTATGCCTTCCGCGACCGCAATCCGGGCTACACGCTGCAACTGGGCATCGAGGATCGCGCCTCGCGGGCTGCGCCACGTCCGTTGCGTGTTGGTTTCGCCCGCGAGAAGATCAACCCCGCGCTGGCCGAGGGTTCGCCTCCGGTGTGGCTCGCGGGCTTCAGTCAGAACCGCCGGGCGACCGCCGTTCACGACGATCTTTGGGCGGTGGCCGGGGTCATCGACGATGGCTACACGCGCGTCGGGTTTGTCTCCCTCGACGCCATCGGCTTCATGCACGACGACGCGATCGCCGTCCGGCGCCGCCTCGAGGCCGGACTCAAGCTCGACTACGCGATCGTCTGCGCCACGCACAATCACTCGACCCCGGATCTGCTGGGCCTCTGGGGACCCCATCCGCTGAAGAACGGCGTCGACCCCGCCTACCGCGAACAGGTCATCGCCACCGCCGCCCGAACCCTGGCCTCCGCCGTGCGGGCACTCGAGCCGGCCGCCGTGTCCTTCTACGAAATCAACGTGCCACCCGACGGGCTCGTGACCGACACCCGGAAGCCCATCGTCTTCGACGCCGATCTGCGCGTGATGCACTTCACCCTGCCCGGCACGACCGCCACGATCGGGACTCTCGTCTCCTGGGGCAATCACCCCGAAACCCCGTGGTCCCGGAACACGGAAATCACCGCGGACTTCTGCGGCTTCCTGCGCGACGCTCTGGAAAAGGGTGTGACCGACGGGGACGGTCGCCCGCGGTTGCCAGGCCTGGGTGGCGTGCACTGCTTCATCAATGGCGCGGTCGGTGGACTGATGACCACTTCGCCCAGCGTGACGGTGCCCGACCCGTTCGCGTCCAAGCGCAGCTTCAAGGCCCCGGGCCACGACAAGAGCCGCGCCCTCGGACAGCAGCTTGCCGCGCGCATCCTGCCCCGCCTGCAGGCCGCGGGCGTAGCCGGAACAACCCATGCGCCGCTCGCCGTCCAGGCCCGGACGATCGAACTGCCCGTGGACAATCCCAATTTTCTGCTCGCCCCGATCCTGGGCATCCTGGACCGCGGCCACGCCCGGTTCCGACACCTCCGCACCGAGGTCGCCGTGCTGCGCTTCGGCGAGGCCTCGATCGCCTGCGTGCCGGGGGAAATCTACCCGGAAATCGTCAACGGCGGAATCGAGCGGCCGCCCGGAGCGGACTTTGATCTCCCGCCCGTCGAGGTCCCGCCGCTGCGGGAATTCCTCCCCGGCCGGGTGAAGTTCGTGCTGGGACTCGCGAACGACGAGATCGGCTACATCATCCCGCGCAGCGAATGGGATCAGAAGCCGCCGTACCTCTACGGCGCGGCCAAGCCGGTGTATGGCGAGGTGAATTCGCTGGGGCCCGAGACCGCGCCGAGGCTCCACGCCGCCCTGCGCGAGCTCAGTCGCGCGCTGGAGTCCGCCGGTCGCTGATCCCGCCCGGTCTCAGGCCTCCAGGAGCGGCTGCCAGTTCCACCGGCGCGCGGAAAACAAGCCGCGGTCGCTGAGCTTGAGATCGGGAATGACCAGCAGCGCCATGAAGGAGAGGGTCATGAACGGGGCATCGAGCTTTGCCCCGAGTTCCTTGGCCCGCCGGTCGAGCTCGGTGTAGCGGCGCGCCACGGTGCGGCCGTCGAGGTCCGACATCAGTCCCGCCACCGGCAATGGCAGGACCGCACTCCGTCCCTCGCCGGCCACGGCGAGACCGCCGCGGCTGCCGATCACCAGGTTGATCGCAGTGGCCAGCGCCAGGTCGTCCGCCCCCACCGCCACGATGTTGTGCGAGTCGTGGGCCACGGAGGAGGCGATGGCACCGGCCCGCAGGCCGAATCCGCGCACAAAACCCACTGCCACGGGCGCGCGCCGGACATACCGGTTGACCACCGCGATCTTCAGCAGATCGCGTCGCGGATCCGTCACCAGCCGCCCTCCCTCCACCCGCGCGCGCTCGACCCGATGCCGCGTGATGAGCTGGCCGTTAATCGCCTCGATCACCTGGAGCCGGCTGCCCGCGCCGGCCGGCACCGCGAAATCCGCCGGCGTCCGGGGCGCAGCCGCCATCCGGTTGGGTGTGACCACCGGCAGCCGCGGCAGCCGCGTGCGACCGTCGGCCGCGACCAACTCCCCCTGCAGGTAGGTCCGCCGCACCCGGAAATCCCGCCAGCCGTCGACCACGATGAAGTCCGCCGGATCGCCCTCGCGCAGCAGGCCGACGTCCAGGCCGTAGTGTTCCACCGGATTCACCGAGGCGCACCGCAACACCGCCAGGCGATCCGCGCCGGTGGCGAAGGCCCGGCGCACGTGCCGATCCAGATGACCGCCCAGCAGGAGATCCGGATGCAGGTCGTCGCAGCAGAACATCACCCGATCGGGGTGCGTCCGCAGCAGCGGAGCGAGCGCCGCGAAGTTCCGCGCCGCCGAACCTTCGCGGATGAGGATCTTCATCCCCGCCGCGAGCTTGTCGCGGGCTTCCGCCAGGGTGAAACACTCGTGGTCGGTCGAGGGACCGGCCGCCGCATAACGCGCCGCCTCCGCTCCCCGCAGGCCGGGCGCGTGGCCGTCGATCGGTTTGCCGCGGGCCCGCGCGGCGTCCATCATCGCGCGCAGCGACGGGTCCCCTCCCAACACGCCGGGGAAGTTCATCACTTCGCTGAGATAGCGCACGTCGCGCCGCGCGAGCAGGCGCCCCACGGCGCGGGCATCGAGTGCCGCCCCGGCCGTTTCGAAGGACGTGGCCGGCACGCATGACGGGGCCCCGAAATTGAACTTCAGGGGCGTCCGCCAACCATCGCGGATCATGTAGGAGACGCCCGCCGCCCCGAGCACGTTGGCGATTTCATGCGGATCGGACACCGTGGCGACGGTGCCGTGCACCACCGCGAGACGGGCAAACTCGGAGGGCGGCAGCAGCGAACTCTCGATGTGGATGTGCGCGTCGACAAAGCCCGGCAG
Organism: Verrucomicrobiota bacterium; assembly: GCA_016222805.1. Classification (GTDB taxonomy): domain Bacteria; phylum Verrucomicrobiota; class Verrucomicrobiia; order Opitutales; family Opitutaceae; genus ER46. Next base: position 545,188 of record JACRQG010000008.1, read on the forward strand.
GAGCAAGGGACCCCGGCGGCCGGCCGCATCCGGGGTGATGCGGGTGATGCGACCGTTCCGCCATTCCACGCGGCCGGCGAAGATCCGCCGCGCATGGAGGTCGACCACCTGACCCGTGAGTTTTCGCGTGGGGCTGGCCATGACCGCGAGGATACCCGCCGGCCGGCGCGTGGCAATGCCGCGCGCCGAACGTCGTGGCCGCGATCCTGCTGGCCTCCAGCCCGGACCCACCCCGTCGTCGCTGGCCTTACGCCGTGGCGACGGTCCCGGCTTCAACCGGCGGCGCTTCGAACGGGAGCGTCAGCAGTTCCATCGCCTCCGCGTGGGAAGCGGTGATGAAGTAGCGCGATTCAAGACTCTGCCAGGCATCGTCGCCGGCACGCTTCTCCACCAGGTAGCCGACCGGGTGATAGTGTTCCGCGTAGAGCAGTCGCAGGGTGCCGCAGCGGGCGTCCTGCACGTTCGGCAGGGGCTCCGACATCCGCAGCGCCGACACCAAGGGTTGGCTTATCTCCATGGCCGTATGCATCGGATTTCCGGTGTTTGAGGTTGGCACGGCCCAGAGCGGAAAGCCGGAGGCGCGAAGCGCGGGCCTTTACCGGGGCCGTGCCCCGATCGTAGGCCGTCCGGTCGCCTTTGGCAAACCGCCCGGCCGGTTCGGCGCCCCGCGGCGGCGACACGTGACCCAGGCCGGCTCCGTTTCAAGCCCGCCGCTTCCAGTCGTCGCGGCGCGGACGGGCGCGCAGCGCGTTGGCCGAAGCGTCCTCGAATTTCTCTGCCTGCGGATCCCAGCGCACCGGCCGGCCCAGCTCCATCGCGATCGCGCCCAGGTGCAGGGTGGTGCTCAACCGGTGCAGCGCCTCGGCGGTGTACATCGGGGGCTGGCCGTTGCGCACGCAGTCGAGGAAGTCGCGGTGCTCGCGCGGCCGCATCCGCCAGATCTTGCTCGTCGCCGGATCGTAGGTCCGGCGGAAGACGTCGAGGTTGCTCGCCTCGAGCCGGCCCAGCCAGCCCTTGTTGCCCACCCAGCCCTCCGTGCCTTCGAGGCGGATCGACGGGGCCTCCGAGAAGACCTCGAGCACGACGCCGTTGGCATAGGTGTACGTGAGCTCGTAGGTCTGCGGAACGGAGTTGATCGCGTGGGGCGGAATGACGCCCCGGCCGCGCGCCTCCACCGGACTGCTGGCCTCGGCGAAATTCGCCACCTGGGCGGTGTCGATCAAGTGCGCTCCCCAATCGGTCAGGGAGCCGCCGGAGAAATCACGGATCTGGCGCCACACCTGGGCGTCGGTGAGGGAGGGGGTGTAGGGGCGAAACGGCGCGGGTCCGAGCCACATCTCGTAGTTGAGTCCGGCCGGCACCGGCACCGGCTTCTCCTCCGGGAAGATCGGTTTGATCGGTAGCCCCACCTTGATCCGCTGCAGCTTCCCGATGCCGCCATTCCGCACCACTTCGGCCATCTTGTAGTACTGGATCACGGACCGATCCTCGAGGCCGGTGGCAAAGACCGCGCCGCGCCGACTCACGGCCTCGGCGAGTTCGCGACCCTCCGCGATGGTCAGCGTCGGCTTCTCGCAGAAGACGTGCTTGCCCGCGTCGAGCGCCATCAGGGCCATCGTCACATGCCAGTGGTCGGGCGTGGAAATGACCGCCGCATCGATGTCACGCCGCGCCAGCAGCGCGCGGAAGTCCGCGATTTCCGCGCAGCCCTTCGTGCCATATTTCTGGTCGACGGTTTCGCGTCCCTTGGCCATCCGGCTGGCGAAGACGTCGCACACGGCCACCACCTGGCAGTCATCCTCCTCGAGGAACTGCTTCAGGTTGACCCCGAACCCATGGGCGCCGAGTCCGATGCAGCCGAGCGTGATTTTCTTGGACGGCGCCTGGGCACCGAACAACCGGGCCGGCAGGAACCGGGGCGCGACTCCCGCGGCCAGCACACCGGCGAGACCCGAGCGAAGGAACGAGCGACGCGACGCAGGAGAGGGCTTCATGGAGAAGAGCCCAAGTGTGGCGCTCCCCGGCCGCGCGTCGAGCCGCGGAAACACGGCGCCGTCGCGGCATTCCACGGCGGCCGCGCCGTTCTCCCCCTCGAAACTCGCCTTTGCCCCGGTTTCCTGCGACTCCGTCGCCGTGCGCCGCGCACCTGCGCGGCGTTCCCCTCCTCCTTCGGTACTCCATGTTTCCGCTCCGCCCGTCTTCGTCTCTGCTTCTCCGACCCGCCATCGGCGCGATCCTCGCCTTCCTGGCGGGTTCCCCCGCCGTGCCCGGGCAGACGGCCAGCCGCCCCTCCTCCCTTTCGGCGACCGAAGAGGTGGTGGCCCTGTCTCCGTTCACGGTGAACGCCGCCCAGGATACCTCCTGGGTCGCGACCACCACGCTGGTGGGAACGCGGACGAACCAGGAACTCGCCAAGGTGCCGGTCACGGTCGATGTCATCACCGCCGACTTCATGAAGGACCTGGGGATCTTCAGCATGGAGGACGCGGCCCAGTTTGTCTCCGGGCTCACCGTCTCGCCGCGCCTCGAGTCGCGCAACGACGAGGGTCGCATCACCTATCGCGGCCTCGGCGGCACGAGCACGACCTCGCGCAACTTCTTCCTCTGGTACGTGCCGGCCGACACCTACAACGTGGAGCGCTTCGATTTCAACAAGGGCTCCAACTCCCTGATGTTCGGGGACGCCTCGCCCGGCGGCCAGACCACCACGTACACCAAGCGCGCCCGCCCGGGAAACTTCGCCCTGCCGCTCCTCAGTTATGGCTCCTTTGGGGCCTACCGCGTGCAGTTCGACGTGAACCGGCAGCTGCGCCGCAACCTCTTCCTCCGCCTCAACGCCGTCAACCGCACCAACAGCACTTACGTGCGCGGCACGAAGGACAACCTGCGCGCCCTGGATCTCGCCGTGACCTACGAGCCGTTCCGGACCACCTCCATCCGCGTGGAACTGGAGCGCGGGCTCACCCTCCGCGAGCGTGCCGACAGCGCCCTCGCGATCAACGACGTCGCCGCTCCCGGCCGCGGCTTCACCCAGAACAACCGCTGGTACGTGACGTCCGACGGCGAGATCTTCCTTCGCACGAGCACCTTTCCCGCGGCCATCGATCGCACGGGACCGACCGGCGCCAACCAGGTCTCGCTCCTCGCCGGGCAAACGCGCGCCGTGCGCCTGCCCAACGGCAGCGCCAAGCTCTTCACCGGTTTCGACAAGTACCTGAATGTGCTTGGCACAAACGACTATCAGAACCGCACGTTCAACGTCGCCAATGTCACCGTCGAGCAGCGCATTGGCCGGCTCGCCCTTGAAGTCGCCTTCAACCAGCAGTTCCAGCATCAGGATCGGAACGACAATTCCTTCGGCACGAGCCAGTCGCCGCCGGTCTTCAACGTCGACGCCGCCGGGCGGCCCTATGTCGAGATGGGCACCGGCACGAATTACAAGGTCTTCGGCAACGTGGTAAAGGCCGGCCGCCTCGCCGCGGTGTATCCCTTCGACTTCGGCCGCTGGGGCCGGCAGTTCGCAGTCGTCACCGCCCTGCGCCAGCGCGACGTGGGCACATCGAAGCGGTTCTCGATCTCCAACGACCTCGGGCCCGGGATCCTCGGCAACAACCTGCTCCACTACCGCGCCTACATGGACGATCCCCGCATCAACGAGCCGGCGTTCTGGGATCAGTTCCTTCTCCGCAACCTCCCCGTCACCTCGACGTTTCGCGCGATCCAGTACGAGGTCTTCACCAACACGGGGCCCTTCGTGGATATCCGCTACTCCGGCACGCAGACCGCGTCGCTATCGGGCGAGTACTTTGGCGGGCGGCTGAACTCCCTCCTGGGCATGAGTTGGAACCGGCTCAGCCGGAAAATCCCGGGTCCGGCCGCCTATCAGACCGACGCGCGAGGTTTCTACACCCACCCCGGCATGCCGTGGGAAAACCCCGGGGCCTATGGTTATGATCCAAACTTCAACCTGTCGGCCACCAGCAAGGTCATCGGGCTCACGTTCACCCTCTGGCGCGGCGACCAGACCAATGTCAACGCGTACACCGTGTACTCGGAGTCGTTCAACTGGCAGTCCCGCCAGGTGTTCTACGGTCCCGACATCGGCCCGGTGCTCGGCCGGACGAAGGAGTTCGGCTTCAAGGGCGATCTCTTCCGGCGGCAGCTGTTCTACACTCTCGCCTTCTACGAAATCCGCCGGATCAACTCGGCCTATACCTGGTCACCCGACGTCCTCACGGTCACGCAACTGGAGGACCTGATTAACCCGAACAACGTGCTGCCCGGCGATCCCCGTTACCTCACGGTCGTGAACGGCCTCAACAACGAGCGCCGCACCGTCAACTCCTCCGAGCAGTCGCGGGGCTTCGATCTGACACTGCAGGGCCAGCGCTGGCGCGGACTGCAGACCCGCCTCACCCTCTCCACCACGCGAGTGCGGGCGCGGGCGGATTTTTCCCGGTTCCGGGAGTACCTCGACGCCGCCGTGGAACGCACCGCCGCCGCCAACGCGCCCGGCGGCGACCGCACCATGGCCGAAAGCGCCGCTGTCCTGGCCAACGCCCAGACCATCCTCGGCTCCAATACCCTGACCGAACGCATCTCCGGACGCCGCAGCGCGCCGTACTCCGCGAGCATCGTCGCCGACTACCAGGTGCCGTGGGTGCGCGGGCTGCGCCTCGGCCTCAATGGCTCCCTGACCCCGGACTACACCGTGGCGATCTTCGACGGAGTCACCTACGAGGGCGCCGCGATGTTCCCCTTGCACGGCTACGTGATGTACGATGTGCGGTGGCACCGGCGCTCGTTCTCCTTCCGACTCGGGCTGCAGAACGCTTACGACGCCATCAATGGACGCGCCCCCTATCGCATCACGGGCGCCACCGGCTTCAACGCCACGATGCGGCAGCCCAATCTGATCTACCGCTACGCCGAACCGGCCACCGTCAACTTCACCGTGACGACCCAGTTGTGACCGGCCGGGTCTACCCGGATCCGCCGCCCTTCGGCGCACCGAAATTCGCCAAAACGGAAAAAAACGTCTTCGCTGCCCGCACCATGTCCGCCTCGCTTCCCCGCATCCGCATCCTCGCCACCGGTGGCACCATCGCCGGCGCCCAGACGGGTGACCGGGCACGCGGTTATCGCGCCGGGGCGTTTTCCGTCGAGGCGCTGATCGCCGCCGTGCCGCAGTTGGCGGCGCTCGCCGCCCTCGAAGTCGAACCGGTCGCCGCCATCGGCAGCCAGGACATGGATGATGCCACGTGGCTGCGGCTGGCCGCACGCACGCAGGCGGCCGCCGACGATTCCGCCATCACCGGCGTGGTGATCACCCACGGCACGGACACGATGGAGGAAACCGCCTTCTTCCTGAACCTGGTCGTGCGCACGGCCAAGCCGATCGTCCTGGTTGGCGCCATGCGGCCGGCCACCGCCATGAGCGCAGACGGGCCGATGAATCTCTACAATGCGGTCGCCGTCGCGGCGGATCCCGCGGCAGTGGGTCGCGGCGCCCTGGTGGTGGCCAACGACGAGATTCACTTCGCCCGCGAGATCACCAAGACCAACACGACCCAAGTCGGGACCTTCCGCAGCGGACACCGCGGGTTGGCCGGCCTGGTGAATAACGGCCGTCTCCATCTTTATGGACCGCCGGTGCGGCGCCATACCACCGCCAGCGAGTTTACTTTGGCGGGAATCAGCGCGCTGCCCCGCGTTGATATCATCTATGCCCACGCGGGCATGGATCGGAAGCTGATCGACGCCGCCGTGCAGGCCGGCGCCCGCGGGCTCGTCCTCGCCGGGGTCGGCGACGGCAACGCGGGCTCCCTGGCCCTCCGGGCGGCGGCAGAGGCGGCCGCCGCGGGTATCGCCGTGGTGCGGAGTTCGCGGACCGGCGGCGGCGTGGTCGAGCGCAACATCGAGACCGACGACGACACTTCCGGCTTCATCGCCGCCGACGAACTCAATCCGCAGAAATCGCGGGTCCTCCTGATGCTCGGACTCACGTGCACCGCGGATCCCCGGGTGCTGCAGGAGTACTTCTTCTCCTACTGAAGCCAACGGCGCCGCGCCGCGGGCCTCAGAATTTCAGCGTCATCTCCGCGTCGTTCAGCGAGAGTGTGACGTTGCGTTTGCCGATTTCCTTCACCCGCAGGTAGACCGTCTCCCCTCCCACCTGCGCCTGCACGACGTCGCCCTCCTTGTAGAGGCGCTTGTTGATTACGAGCTGCGTGCCACCGCCGGTCTCGAAGATGCCGCTCACCTTCAGGGTGGCCGCCGCCTGCTGCAACTGGGTCAGGCTGGTCGCCGGACCGGCGTCGGCGGCCGGCGCCGCACCTTCGGGCAGCTTGTTCGGCGGGTCGCCGGCCGGGCGGGGTGCCGTCGTCGCCGCAGCGCTCCCCGGGGCGAGGAACGGATTGTGCCGCGGATCAGGGGTCGGCGGAGCCTCGCGCCGGTGCCTGAAGAGCGCCCCGACCCGATCCTCGACCTGCTTGAAGCGGGCCGCAAACAGGGGTGGTGGTGCGACCTTCGCCGGAGTCTTGTCGGGCGCGGTCGCCGCGGCGGACACCCCGGCCTCCGCAGGGGCCGGCGTTTCGACTGCCGGCGGTTTGGCCGAATCGGCCGGCTTGGCCGCCGGCAATCGGGTGAGCGCCGGACCGGCCGCTAACAGCAGCCAAGCGAGAATCTGCCGGGTGGTGTTCATTTCTTGCCGAGCAACTCGAGGTTGAGATCCAGGGCGACGGTGCGCCCGCTGGGGTCCGTGCGGGTGAGGTTGAAGCTGGTGATCTTGGCGAGGCGCGGACCCGTCTCCAGCGCCAGCAGGTAGGCCGACACCTGTTCGAAGGTGCCACTGACGCGCAGCGAATACGGCACCCGGCGGTAGAGCGTGGTCTTGTCGGTGGTCGGGGAACTCACCTGGTGCAGTTCCGGAAGTTGGGCCTTGGTCTGCTCCTCAATCTTGTAGAAGTACCAAAGGTTCTCCGCGAGGTTCGATTCGACCACGAGGTTCTCGTCGATCCGCCGGGTGATGGCGCGGAGATCGGCCAGTTCCTGCCGCAGCGTGGAGCGGCCAACGAGCTTCGCCTCCATGGCGTCGCCCTCGTCGTTCCGGTTGCGCAGCGTGCGCTCCAACTCGTGCGACTTGCCGTTCAGGTACCATGCCCCGCCGGCGAACAGGACGGCCGCCAGCGCACAGGTCACGCTGTACGGCCAGCGGCGGAGGAAATGGAAGAAGGCGGCCAGGGAATCGCTCATTTGCCCTCCTTCAACGCAAACTTGATTTCGAACCGAAGGGTCTCGCCCCCGGTTCCGCGGTCGATGTCGGTCAGCTGGATCGCGTTAAAGAGCGGCATGATCTTCGGATCCTTGCGCAACTGCTCCACGTAACCACCGAGGATGCGGCTGGCCCGTTCGGACCGCTCCTGCAGGTTGCCGCGAACCACGACCCCGCCGTCATTCCATTCGATGAGATCGATCGCCATCTGCGGCGGACGGGTCCGGCCGATGTTGGCGATGAAACCGGAGACGTACAGCTGCGGCTTCAGCAGCGAGTAGGCCTCGTCGATTTTGAGCGCCTCGACGACATATTCCTGGTGGATCGCATCGATCGCCTTGATCTCGACCCGATTCTCGTTGATCCGGCGTTCGATCTCCTGGATCTGGCCGTAAAGGTTCCACGCCACCGCCCCTTTCAGTCCGGCGAAATAGAGCGCAACCAGCGCCGGCAGGGTGAAGGCCACATTGATGAGAAAACGCCGGCCAATGATCGTGTCCTCCGGCAACTCCGCCTCGATGCGGTAGTCGACGTGCCAGTGCGGGCTGAGGACCAGGGGATCCTTACTTCGGCTCATTGGCAGGAGGGGTGAGCTGGCCGATCAGGCTCAGCGGCTGCAACCAGGATCGCGACGGGGCGGGCAGGCCCGGGGCGAGCTGCACGCCGGCGAGCGACAGCCAGTGTTCCAGGTCCGGCACCAGGAACTGCAGGTCCACCGCCGTGCACAACGCCTCCTCCAACCACGCCAGCCGGACCGGCAGATGGGCGCAGTACAGGGCGCCGATCGGCTGGCCCGTCTGCATCTCAAAATAGTCGATCGCCGGCTTGAGGTGCCGGGTCAGCACGCGCACGAGCCGCCGGCTGTGGCCGCGCAGCTCGTCGGTCGGCGCATAGAGCGCGTCGCGGGCGGCCCCGATACCCGGCGCCCCGATCTCCTTCATCGTCGCCTCCATGATCGAGACGAGCCCGTGCGGCAGCGTGGCCGGCGTGTGCACGCCATCGCGTGCCAGGAAATAGACGCGGGTCTGGCCCAGGCCGATCTCGCAGACCACGGTCGCGTGCGGATACGAGGTCTCCCGGATGTACCGCGTCAGCGCACCGAGCAGCGCCAGCGTGCCCAGTTCCAGCCGCCGCGGCCGCACGCCAAGCTTGCGCAGTCGCCCCTGCAGCTCCCGGACGCTCGTGAGGGGCAGGCCGACCAGAAGGCCCGGCCGCGAGGGCGTCGCGGAGGTCAAGACCTCGCCTTCGATCGGATGCAGGGCCGCGACACTCCAATCGTTCACCGCGGTGAGTTTGGCCTGCTCCGCCAGCAACTGCGGCAGGTAGCCCGGCTCCGCCATGCGCTTGGTGTTGATGGTCTCGCGCAGCAGCACCCGATCCGTGGGATGAAAACCACAATACCCGGGCACGAAGCCCCGACCCCGGTCCGAAAACGTCTCGCGCAACCAGCGCCCGATCCCGTCGTCATCCCCGACCGCAAACTCCGCCAGTTGATCCACGAGCACCGGCTTCAGGTCCGGCCGCGGGAGGCGCGCGAGTTGCACCATGTGCTCGTTGATGTTCCAGAGCACACCCGAGCGGGAACTGCGCGTTAACAGCGAGAAGAATGCCATGAAACTTAGCGGGCCCAGCGGAAAGTCCGGCAGCGACACCAGCGGGATCGCACGGCCGGTGCCAGACGAAACTCAGACACCGTCATGAGTTTCGCGCCAGTTGCCCACGCCAAAGGGGCTGTTGAACCCTTCGATCACGGTGCTGCGCAAGGAGACGTCGTAATGCACGGCTGGCGACCCCAGAAAGGTCACGGATCGGGCCACGATCGCCCCGTAGATCGCCTGGTTGTAGCTGACCGTGAAGGTGCTGGTCGGAGTATAGATCACGCCGTAAAATGGAGTGAGGGTGGCCATGCCGTAGCTTTCGTAGAGGTTCGTCGTCGAGACGATCACCAGCTTCCGGGGCAGACGGGTGTCGTTCTGGATGCCACCACCATTGATCGCCACATCCCCCTGCACGTGGACCCGCAGCGAACCCTGGGTCGTGATCAGGATCTTCGCGAGTTCGCTGATGTAAAAATCCCCCCGGATCACCAGAACCACCGGACCGTTCACCGTGAGGACATCGGTGCCCACCAGATTAACCCCGGTGGAGTAATACAGCGCCGGCGCGGCGGCTCCCGGTGTCCCGATCGTCGCCGTGCCCGACGGGAGCAACGACCCGCTGCCGCTTGGCACCACTTCATCGAAGCTGGGCTGATACGGGCTGGTACTGATCCGGGCCGAATCGATCTTTCCCGGTGCAAACGAATACGGGCCGCCCAACGCCGCCCCGGTGCTGTACGAAGGACCGGTGCCAAGCGTGGCGACAAAACCCCTCACCTGGGCGGTTCCGAGCTGCACCGTGGCGGAAAGCGTGCTCGCCGAACCGGAACTCAGGACGGCAGAGTGACCCGGCGTCTGCGCGGAGTAATCTCCCAAGGTGGAATCGTAGCTGTCCACCGTGCCCCCAAGCCGAAATCGCACCCGACCGGACGTGGCCGCCACCGCGTTCACGAACAACGGCGCACGGCTGGCCACCGTCGTGACCGTCCGGCTCTGGCTGACGCCATTCTCATCCCGGGTCGACCCGCTGACCGTGACCTCCCTCGGCACACCCGCGACATTGAAGTTGGTGACCTTGACCGAGACCGTTCCCGATACCCCTCCGTCAAAATTGAACCCCCCCAGCATCCGGGTCGCCGTCGAACCGGACACACTCCACGCCGACCAGTCGTTGTTATTGAGGGCCCACAACGCCTCCTCGAGGCCGCTCTCCGCGAGTGCCATGCTGTGCATGCCCCGCAGGTTGCGCGTACTCAAGTCGAGGGTACGGTAGCAGACCGTGATGTAGCTGCCGAGCGCCACGGCAAGGACGGTCGCAAAGCAAAGCGAAGCGAGCAGGGCGGAGCCCCGATCACCTCGCTGACAGCAATGGCGACCCGAATCGTTCATTCCAACAGAGGTTTATTACGTAAAAGCACACGAGGTGCAACAGTGGAATACGCAACTTTCGTACCGCTTGGTTCACTGCCAGTGGTGGTAGTAAACGCCAGCTCGACCGCCTTCACGCTCTGTGGACTGTCGGAAATGGCCGTCCCCCCCTCGTTGTAATACGTAATTGTCAGCGCGGTGAGGCCCGAAAGCAGGGTCTGGGACCCCGTAGAGTCCGTGCGCACAAAGGTGCCGGCACCGGCGGTGTATACGTAGCTGACGGCCGCGGTGCCGCTGGCCGCGGGTTTGGTCAAGGCAACCTGCGTGGAAGAAGACGAAGTCAGCCGGATCGCCGCACTCAGATCCTGGGTGAATTGCCGCACCGCCCGCCGGCTGGCCACCTCCTGGGTCTGAAGGTTGATCAGTCGAGTCAAGTTACGACCCATGAACAAGAAAGCTGACAGGATACCGGCAAAGACAATCGCCGACAGGCTCACCGCCACCAGCACTTCGACCAGCGTGAACCCCCGCGACCCCCTCCCTGCCGGCTTATGACCGCTGGTAGGTGACATACAGGCCGTTCTTGCCGACGTAGGTCGTTCCACTGCGCGAGTAGGGACGCCCCGTGTTTCCGGTCCACGTCACCGTAAACGTGATTTGCTTGAAGTCCGCCCGACCAGAAATGTCGGCCACCTCCCGTTTGCAGCGGAATCCGCTGCAAACCATCGGCAGGTTGGGGCCAAAAACAAAGCCCTTGCTGACGTTCACCGTCTGGTCCCCGCCGTAATCGCTTGCGTCCACGCGGACCGTATCGGACGCCGGCAACGCCAGGATCTCCGACCAGGTCCGCAACCGGACCTGATCAATCTGCCCGTGGATTACCTGCATCGCGATGTTCTGCTTTCTCGCCACGTCGAGCATCTGCGAACCGGATACGATGACCTGGATCATCCCCACCAGGCCGAGCGCCATCACTCCAGCCGCCACCGCCACCTCCACCAGCGTGAAGGCGCGTGCGCGTGACTTTGCCCGGGGAGGCAGCCTCATGGTGCGGAACAATCCGGCGCTCCGGCCCGCCGGGCAACCCGCAGGGTTGCTTCGCAAGCCGAGACGTTCGGCGGGTAAACGATCAAGGTTGGGACGATGGGTGAAGGCGTAATCCGGATCGGATTCGGTCGCCCACCATACCTCTCGACCTCCGCGATTCAACCCCGGCGTTGTGTCGTCCACCGCGATTTGGCCTGCGCGAAGAAACCATCCCGGCCGCGCTGGCCGCCGGCGGCGCCTTCCCCACCGGCCAGGCCGCTACCGTCCCATTTTCGGGAGTCCACCGTCCCAAGGACCGTACGCTTCCCGCAGCTACTCAGTACGTATTTTTTCTTAAATCATTACTATATAATTTTTTGCGACATCACAGAAGATTGGCACGTCGGCTGCGAAGGCAGATGCCACTTATGAAAAACACCCTCAAGTTCCTCTCGCTGGCCACGACGGTCTCCCTCTTCGGGACCCTCACCGCCGAAACCCTCGGCTTCTCGCTGCCTTCCGCCCTCGGAGTCGCTCCGCTCTTCAGCCTGTTTGTGGCCTCGCTGGTTTCGCTGATTGCATTCTCCGACTATACCCGGATTCGGAAGCCCCGGATGGTGGAAGCCCACGTGTTGCCCAAGTCCTGCCACCCGCTCGCCGCCTGATTGGTCGCCTTGACACCAGGCGACGCCCCTTCGTCACTCCCATCATGGCCAACGCGCCCGTCCATCGGATCCTCATCGCGGACGATCAAGCGGATGTCATCGAGGCACTGCGCCTGCTCCTGAAGAGCGAGGGCTATGCCACCGAGTCCGCCAAGTCTCCCTCCGCCGTGATCAAGGCCGTGGAGGCCCACGACTACGACCTCGTGCTGATGGATCTGAACTACGCACGCGACACCACGAGCGGGCAGGAGGGGCTGGAACTGCTGCAGCGGCTGCAGGCGGCGGACGCCACCCTGCCCGTGGTCGTGATGACGGCCTGGGCCAGCGTCGACATCGCGGTGGAGGCCATGCGGCGGGGAGCGCGCGATTTCGTTACCAAACCCTGGGACAACCCGCGGCTCCTCGCCATCGTCCGGAACCAGATCGAACTGGGTGGCGCCCAACGCGCCTACCGCCGGCTCGAGCAGGAAAACGAACTGCTTCGCGGCAGCGGCAAGGCCGGACCCGCACTGATCGCCCAGTCGGCCGCCATGCGGCCGGTGCTGGACGTCATCGCCCGCGTGGGACCTTCGGATGCCAATATCCTGATCACCGGTGAAAACGGCACCGGCAAGGGCCTGGTCGCCCAGGCGCTGCACGCGGTCTCCGCCCGCGCCGGAAAGCCCTTCATCTCGGTCAACATGGGAGGACTTCCCGAAGGGGTTTTCGAGAGCGAGCTCTTCGGCCACGTCCGCGGCGCCTTCACCGACGCCAAGGCTGACCGCGCCGGGCGCTTCGAACTGGCCGACGGCGGCACCCTTTTCCTGGACGAGATCGGCAACATCCCGCTCAGCCAGCAGGCCAAGATGCTGCGCACGATCGAAACCGGCGAGTTTGAGCGAGTCGGGTCGTCGCGGACGTACCGCGCCAATGTCCGGCTGATCTCCGCGACCAACGCCGATCTCGCCGCCGAAGTCGCGGCGGGGAAGTTCCGTCAGGATCTGCTCTTCCGGCTGAACACGATTCAGCTCCACCTGCCGCCCCTGCGCGAGCGCCGCGAGGACATCGAACTCCTCGCCCAGCATTTCCTCAAGCAGCACGTCACTCGTTATCGGAAGGCGATTACCGGCTTCGACGAGTCCGCCCTGCAGGCGCTCCGCGACTACGCGTGGCCGGGGAATGTCCGCGAGCTGGATCATGCCGTCGAGCGCGGTGTGTTGATGGCACCGGGCAAGGTGGTCCGCGGGCCCGACCTTGGCCTCAATGCCGGCGCGGCCACCCCGCGCCTCGAGGAGATGAGCATCGAGGAGGTCGAGGCCTTCCTGATCAAAAAGACGCTGGCCCGTTGCGACGGGAATGCCCGCCGGGCCGCCGAGGAGCTGGGCCTCAGCCGGAGCGCTTTCTATCGGCGCCTGGAAAAGTACGGGCTCTGAGCAGGCCCGCGCGTTTTTTTGCCGCCAAGCCGCGCCCGAGCCGCAATGAAGTGGGCCATGAGGCGCCGCATCCCGCTCCCTTCCGTTCCGGCCGGTGCGGCCTCCTGACCCGGCCCAGCCCGTCCGCGGTCCCACATGTCCAAAAGCTGGCTCGGTTTCTCCTTCGCGGCGCGCAACCTCGTGGTGCGGCCCCTGCATACCATGGCCAACCTGCTTTCCGCGCTGCGGGAAGGCGACTTCTCCGTCCGGGCCCGCGGGGCCCGGCGCGACGAACCGCTGGGCGACGTCATGGCCGAGATCAACACGCTCAGCCGCACGCTCCAGGCCCAGCGCCTTAGCGCCCTCGAGGCCACCGCGCTGCTGCGGACCGTGATGGAGGAGATCAACATCGCAATCTTCGCCTTCGACGACGACCGCAAGCTGCGCCTCGCGAACCACGCGGGCCAGCTCCTCCTCGCCAAACCCGCGGAGCGCATCCTCGGCCGCGATGCCGCCGAGATCGGCCTGGCCGACTGCCTCGACGGGGAACCTGCGCGGCTTCTCAGCCTCTCGTTCCCGGGTGGGTCCGGCCGCTGGGGCATGCGCCGCAGTGCGTTTCGGGAGGGAGGTCGGCCGCATCAACTCGTGGTTATCGCGGATCTCAGCCGGACCCTGCGCGAAGAGGAACTGCAGGCCTGGCAGCGCATCGTCCGGGTGCTCGGGCACGAGCTCAACAACTCCCTCGCCCCCATCAAGTCGATCGCCGCGAGCCTCAGCTGCCTCCTGCGCAACCCGCGCCGCGCCCCCGACTGGGAGGACGACATGCGCAGCGGCCTCGACATCATCAGCGGGCGGGCCGACAGCCTGGCGCGCTTCATGCAGGCTTACGCCCGGCTGGCCCGGCTGCCCCAACCCACCCTGGCGCCCACCGAACTGCGCCCGCTGGTGCAGCGGGTCGTCGCGCTCGAGACGCGTCTGGCGGTGACGGTCGTCGCGGGACCGGAACTCTCGCTCAACTGCGACGCCGCGCAGATCGAGCAGGTGCTGATCAACCTCCTGAAGAACGCCGTCGAGGCCGCCCTGGAACAGCGCGCCGCGGGCCGCCCGGATGCAGGAGTGCGGCTGACGTGGCGCCGGCCGGGCGCCTCGGTTGAAATCGAGGTCGAGGACGACGGTCCGGGCATCGCCCAAGCCACGAATCTCTTCGTCCCATTCTTCACCACCAAGCCGGAAGGCAGCGGCATCGGTCTCGTGCTGTGCCGCCAAATCGCCGAGAATCACTCCGGCACCCTCGCGCTGGCGAATCGCACCGACGCCTCCGGCTGCCGCGCCCTCCTGCGCCTGCCATTGTGAACACCGGTCCCGGAAGCCAGCCCCGGTTCCGTTCTCCATGCGCCCCGACTCCCCGCCGACCCGGACCTCGGTGGCTGCGACCGTGGTCACCGCCGCGGGACTGGGCCTGGCACTCTGGCTCGCCCTGGTAAAATGGCGCGGCCTGCCGTGCTTCGGCGGTGACTGCGCCCGCGTGCTGCACAGCCGGTATGGGGCTCTGGGCGGAGTTCCGGTCGGGGCCTACGCGACGCTGCTCTGGGCAGCGCTCGTCCTGATCATGCCGCCGACGATCCGCCTCCTGCTCCACGCGCTGCTGGCGATCGGCGCCGCTGTGTTCATGGCGATTCAGTTCGGGCTGTTGCGGGCGTTCTGCCCGTACTGCACCCTTCATGCGGCCGTCGCCTTCACGGCGTGGCGCTGGCGCAAGGTGCGCCCGGCCGGGTGGGCCCTCCTCCTCGGCATCGGCGGCGCCCTCGCCGGCTATGGCTGGGCCGGGCAGAACGCCACCCGGGCCGTCGGCACGCTCGACCGATCCGCCCGGCTGGTCGCGGGCACCGACGCGCTCCTGCTCCTGGACCGCAGTCCCGGTGCCGCGGGCCGGCGCCCCGTCCTCGTGCTGAGCCTCTCCTGTCCCGCGTGTCTCGATCTTCTCGATATGATCGTGACGGCTCCCTGGCCGCCGGACCGTCGCGGGGCGGCGCTGTACGTGAAGACCGACGCGCGCGATCGCCTCCTGGTCGAAACGTGGCTCGCCGCCTGCCTCGACCCGGGTGGCGCGGCACCCAGCGACCGCTTCTCGGCCGCAACCGCCCTCCTCCTTTCCCAGCGGGATCTGATCCTGGCCGATCCCTCCGCCGCCGCCACCTGGTTGTCAGGGCTGTTGCGCCCATCGCCCGACGCCCGTAGCCGCGCCCGCGGGCTCCTCGAGCGGCAGGCCACGCGGCTGACCGAGGCCGGGCCGGTACCGACCCCCTGGTTGCTGCCCTTGGGTGGCCCGCCACAAACCTCCGTCTCCCCCCAGGATCTCTGGGTCCCCTGAAGCCGGGGCTCGATCCGTCGGACCGGCCGCCGCCCTTTGCGCTCGAAAGTCCCCCCGGGGGACCTTTGATCCTCCACGCATGCGCTGGCCACGATTGCTCCTGGTTTGGGCCGCGTCCCTTGGGGTTCGGGCCGAACCGGTGAAGTTCGTGCCCGCCGAGTTGGACTTCGGCCCGGCGGGCCAGGGGCTGCACCTGGAAGCCGAGGTTCAGATGATCAACACCTCGGGTCGCGACCTCGTTGTGCTCGGCGTCTCCAGCGACTGCTCGTGTGCCGCCGGCGAGCCACGACAACCGCGCCTTCGTCCCGGTGAGGCCACCAGGCTGCCAGTCGGGATGGACACGCGCACGTACCTGGGACCAGTGCTTCGGCGGCTGACGGTGCAAACCAACGCCGGGGACGCCGAACTGCGCGTGCGCGCGACGATCCGGTTGTTCGCCTCCTGGGATGTCACACCCAACCCGACCTTCTTTTCCCCCAGTCTGCGACTGGAAGCCGCGAACCTCTCGCTCACCGCCACGTATCTTGGTTCCGACCGGAAAAGGGTGCTTGGAGCCTCGGCGGATCAACCTTGGCTGCAGGCGGAACTCTCCGCTCCCCAATCCGGCGATACCACCCGCGTGCACCTCCGCAAACTCCCCGAGGCGCCGTCCGGCCCGCACACGGCGGTGGTAAGCCTGAGGACCGACGATCCCGACCAGCCGATTCTCGCCATCAAGGTGTACGTGCCCGTGCTTTCCGCCGCCACCGTCCTACCCCATCCGGTCATCCTCCCGGCCACCCGCGTGGGTCAGTCCGCCTCGCGGGAAATTGCGGTGTCGGGATGGGACGAGTCCACGCCGCCACTCCTCCGACTCCCCGCCGGCCAGATCGAGCCCCGCGGGCGGCGACCGAACGGGGACTTTGTCTTCGTGCTCACCGTGACGCCGGCCCAGCCAGGCATGAACACCCAGAAGCTCCAACTCACCCTCGACGAGGGTCAGGTCCTGCTGGAAGTGCCCGTGCTGATCAAAGGCGAGCCTCGCCCGTAGCCCAGTTATCGGCAGCCACTCGTCCCATTTTCGGGAAAGTAGCGTCCCATCAGCGCCGTGGACGCGCCTTTGGCATGAGGAGCAGACAAACCGACAAAATTTCTTAATACTCATTTCCAACGACTTCCACACTGTGCCCCCACACCGGCACAGGCGCTGCAAATACCGACGACGCCACGCTCTGCCATGGATATTGCCCGCCCCGACCTCGCCCGCGCCAAGCGCAAGAAACGGATCCTCTTCGTTTCGGGTGCAGTCGTTCTCGCCGCGGTCGTCACGATCTTGCTTGGCCGACTGAAACCGGCGGCTCCGACCGTCGAGCGCAATCTGGTGTGGATCGACACCGTGAAGCGCGGCCAGATGCTGCGCCAGGTGCGCGGGATCGGAACTCTGGTACCCGAGGAAATCCGCTGGATCGCCGCCCGTACCCAGGGGCGCGTCGACAAGATCCTGCTTCGTCCCGGCGCCACCGTCACTCCTGACACCGTCCTCCTGATGCTGACCAACCCGGACGTGGAACAGGCCGCCACCAACGCCGAGTCGCAGCTCAAGGCCTCCGAGGCCGAACTCCTCAATCTTCGCGTCACGCTGCAGAGCGGCGTCCTCCAGGCGGAGTCCGTGGCCGCCTCGGCCAAGGCGGATTTCGAACAGTCTCGCCTCCAGGCCGAGGTGAATGAACAGCTCGCGAAGGACGGCCTCATCTCTGCCCTGGAACTGCGCCTGTCCAAGGTCCGCGCCGAACAACTGGCCACCCGCCACGCCATCGAGCAGAAGCGCTTCCAGTTTGCCAAGGACTCCATCGATCCGCAGCTCGCCGTGAAACAGGCCGAGGTCGACCGCCTGCGGGCCATCGCGAAACTCCGCCGCGATGAGGTCGAGGCCCTGGCCGTCCGCTCGAGCATGAACGGCGTCCTGCAACTCCTCCCCGTCGAGGTCGGAGCCCAGGTCAACCCCGGCTTCAACCTCGCGCGCGTCGCCGATCCCGCCCGGCTCAAGGCCGAAATCCGCGTCGCCGAGACGCAGGCCAAGGACATCCAGATCGGCCAGTCCGCCTCGATCGACACCCGCAACGGCCTGGTCGAGGGCCGTGTGTCCCGCATCGACCCCTCCGTGCAGAACGGCACGGTGACGGTCGACGTGACCCTCACCGGGGAGCTTCCGCGCGGGGCGCGTCCCGACCTTTCCGTCGACGGTACGATCGAGCTCGAGCGCCTGACCGAAGCCGTCTTTGTCGGCCGGCCCGCCTTCGGCCAGGAACGCGGCACGGTCGGGATCTTCAAACTCGATGCCGACGGCGTCTTCGCCACCCGGACCCAGGTCAAGCTCGGTCGCAGCTCCGTGAATACCATCGAAATCCTCGACGGCCTCCGACCCGGCGATCGCGTGATCCTCTCCGACACCTCGCAGTGGGACTCGCACGACCGCATCAAACTGAACTGAACCTTCCGCCTCCCGATCCGTGCGCACTGCGCCCACCCGTTCCTCCTTTCCTCCCATGATCGTCCTGTCCGTCATCCTCGCCCTGCTCGTCGCCGTGGTCGCCACCGACAGTTCCCACGAGCGCTAATTCTTCCCCCAACCCTCCTCCCCCCATGGACTCCCTGATCAAACTCGAAGGTGTCACCAAGGTCTTCCTCACCGACGAAGTCGAGACGCACGCCCTCTCCGGCATCCACCTGGATATCAAGCAGGGCGAGTATGTCTCGATCGCCGGCCCCTCCGGCTGCGGCAAGTCGACCCTCCTTTCCATTCTCGGTCTCCTCGATTCGCCGACCGACGGCACCTACCTGCTCAACGGGCGGCCGGTGCAGCACCTGTCGCTGCCCGAGCGGGCCCGCATCCGCAACCGCGAGATCGGGTTCATCTTTCAATCGTTCAACCTGATTGGGGACCTGACCGTCTACGAGAACGTCGAACTCCCCCTCACCTACCGCGGCATGCCGGCGGCCGAGCGCAAGGCCGCGGTCACCCAGGCGCTCGAGAAGGTCGGCATGGCCCACCGCGCCCGGCACCTGCCTTCGCAGCTTTCCGGCGGTCAGCAGCAGCGCGTCGCGGTGGCCCGCGCCCTCGCCGGGCAGCCCGCCGTGCTTCTCGCCGACGAGCCCACCGGCAACCTCGACTCGAAGAACGGCGACTCGGTGATGCAGCTGCTGTCCGACCTGCACCGGGGCGGCGCCACCATCGTCATGGTCACCCACGACGCCCGCTTCGCCCGGCATGCGGAGCGCACGATTCACATCTTCGACGGCCGTGTCGTGCAGGAGCAGGTTGAAACGGATCCGACGCGGTGAAAGCCTCCCCGCCCGGGCTCCGTGACTCGGCCGGGGCGTGATCCGAAGCGCCCCGCCGGTTGCCCCCGGGTAAGTCCCCGCCCGCTTTCCGCCCCGCCCCGATGCTCGCCGACCTGAAACTCGCCTGCCGCCGCCTCTCCCAGTCGCCGGGCTTCACCGTCGTTGCGCTGCTCACCCTCGCGATCGGCATCGGGTCCGCCACCGTCATCTTCACGGCGGTCAACGCCCTCTATTTCAAGCCGATCCCCCTGTTGGATCGCGCCACCGAGGACCGCCTGCTGCATGCCACCCAGGTGAATCGCAGCCTGGGTTTCCAGCAACTCGGCTGGAACTATGCGGACTACCTCAGCCTGCGCGAGCGCACCACAACGCTCGCAGGCATCTTCGTCCACAGCGACCGGACGGTGATCATCGCCGGCACCGATCTGCCGGAGCGCATCTTCGGCACGGAAATCAGCTGGGACGGCTTCGCCCTGCTCGGGATCAAGCCCGCCCTGGGCCGCACCTTCACCGCCGCCGACGCCGCCCTCCAGGCGCCGGAGGTCGCGTTGATCAGCCACGGCCTGTGGCAGCGCCGTTTCGGTGGCGACCCGACCGTGGTGGACACCACCGTCACGATGAACGGCCAGCCGGTCACCATCATCGGGGTGATGCCGCCGGGCTGGCGGTATCCGGAAGTGAGTGACGTCTGGTCGCCGATGCGCCCGGAAGGCGAGAAGGTGACGACCCGCGGCTTCTACTGGCTCGACGGACGCGCCCGGCTCAAGCCGGGCGTCTCGCTGGCCGAGGCCCAGGCCGA
Organism: Verrucomicrobiota bacterium; assembly: GCA_016222805.1. Taxonomy (GTDB): domain Bacteria; phylum Verrucomicrobiota; class Verrucomicrobiia; order Opitutales; family Opitutaceae; genus ER46. Next base: position 565,000 of record JACRQG010000008.1, read on the forward strand.
GGCCGAGACCATCATGGGGGCACTGGCGCGGGAGTTTCCGGAGACCAACCGCAACGTCGGGATTCGCCTCCGCCCCATTCGCGAGGAAGCGGTCGAGGCGACCGGCCACCTGACCCTGCTGCTGTTCGGCGCGGTGCTCTTCGTCTTTCTCATCGCCTGCCTGAACGTGGCCAACCTCCTCCTCGCCCGCGGCTCCGCCCGCGCCAAGGAGTTCGCCCTCCGTCTCGCCCTCGGGGCGGGCCGCCGCCAGTTGCTCCGCCAGCTCCTCGCCGAAAGCCTGGTGCTGGGGCTCGCGGGTGGAGTCGGCGGCCTGATCGTGGCCCTCTGGGGCGGCGATGCCATGATCGCAGCCATCCCGGTGGATTTGCCCTTCTGGCTGCGGTTCAACCTCGACGCGCGCGTCTTTGGCTTCGTCCTCGCCCTGGCCGTGGTCGGCGCGGCGCTCTTCGGCTTGGTCCCGGCGCTGCGCGCCTCCCGGGTCGATCTGGTCGCCGAGTTGAAGGAGGGCGGACGCACGGCGGATCTCTCCGGCCCCCGGTCGCAGCAACTGCGGCACGGTTTGGTGGTGGCGGAGGTGGCGATCGCCCTGGTGCTGCTGGTGGGCGCCGGGCTGATGATGCGCAGCTTTCTCCATCTCCAGCGCGTGGATCGCGGCTACAACCCGGAGAAGGTGCTGACCTTCCGCACCGGCTTCCCTCCGGTGATGTTCGGCAACGACCGCAATATCCCGGCCCGGTTCTTCGCCGAACTCCTGCCCCGCCTGCGCGCCCTGCCAGGCGTGGAGTCCGCGGGACTCGTCAGCCTCCTGCCTGGGTCGGATGATGTCGTGAATGGCTACATCGTCGAGGGACGCCCGGCGGCCACCGAGGCCAGCGAGGCCCCCCTCGCCGCGATCCGCCACGCCGATGCCGGCTATTTCCAGACCCTGCAGATTCCCCTCCTGGCCGGTCGCTGGTTCGATGACGCGCTGGATCGGCCCGACACCCCGATGGTCGCCGTGGTCGACGAACGCTTCGCCCGCCGCCACTTCGGCCGGCCCGAGGCCGCGTTGGGCCAGCGCATCAAGCCGTGGGGCCCGCCCGCGCAGAAGACTCTCGCGCCCAGCCCGGGGCCGGAGGATCCGGCCGCGGCGCATCCCGCCAAAGCCTGGGTGCAGATCATCGGCGTGGCGGGCAACATTCTCCATCGCGTCGATCGCGACTCCCATCGTCCGACCATTTACTATTCGCAGTCGCAGGAGCGCGGCAACTTTCTCTCCATCGTGATGCGCACCCGTGGCCACCCCGCGACCTTCGCGGAGGCTGCCCGCGAGGCCACGCTCGCCACCAACCCGAAGATCCCGATCTACTACGTCAGCCCGCTGCGCGACGTCGAATTCCGCCAGTTCTGGCACGTGCGTTTCTTCACCCAGCTCTTCGTCGTCTTCGGCGGCGTCGCCCTGCTGCTCGCGTGCATCGGCATCTACGGCGTGATGTCGTACAATGTCGCCCTGCGCACCCAGGAACTTGGCCTGCGCATGGCGCTCGGGGCCCAGGCCGGCGATGTCGTGATCATGGTGGTGCAACGCGGACTCAAGCTCGTGGGCCTCGGCCTGCTCTCCGGCTTCGTCGCCGCGTTCTCCCTCGCCCACCTGCTCACCGGAATCCTCCACGGCGTCAGCCCCCACGATCCGCCGACCTTCGCCATCGTGCCCGTGCTCCTCGCCGCTGTCGCGGTCCTCGCCTGCTGGCTGCCCTCGCGCCGCGCCACCCTCATCGCCCCCGCCTCCGCCCTCCGGGCGGAGTGAGGCGCGGCGGCCGCGCGCGTTGCTCCCTTGGCAGTCAGTGGCCGGCAATCAGCAGTCAGTGATCACCGAAAACTGATCACGGATTACCGATCACTGACCACTGGCGACCGGCCGCCGGATGGCATCACAGCTCCGCGATCCGGATGTTCCGGTACTCGCACTTCATCTCGACGTTCGGGTGAATCTGCAGGCCGAGGGGAGCGGCTCCGGAGAACTTCGCATCGGTGTATTCCGACGCCTTGGCGCCGTTGATCCAGCAGGTGAAGGTGTCCCCTTTCGCCTGGATCCGGATCCTGTTCCACTCGCCCTCCGGCTTCATGAGCTTCTTCGCCTCCTTCGCCTGCCCCGCCTCGGGATAGGCGGGTTTGCCGCCGGTGTAGAAGGAACCGGACATGTCGACCTTCAGGCTGCCGGACACGCCGAGTTGCAGCTGGATCCGCGGCTTTCGCATCTCCACCCCGGTGTCCACCCCGCGGGGCGTGGTGGTCTTCCAGCGGACATCGAACTCGAGCACGAAGTCCCGGTACTCCTTTTGCGTCCAGAGGTAGTTCCCCTTCTTCGCGGCGTCGTTCTCGCCGACGAGGACGCCGTTCTCGACGCGCCAATAGGCCTTCGACTCCTCGGCCTTGAAGTTGGTCAGGTCCTTGCCGTTGAACAGCGGCACGAGTTTCGGCTCGGCGGCGGACATGGCCAGGGCGGTGGCGAGGCTGAAGGCGAGAGCGGCGACGGGGGCGAAGGGTTTCATCGGGGATCACGGTGGCGGTTCGGCGCCCCTTCGGAAAGCGCGTTTTCGCGGGAGCAGGGGCCACGCCGGGGCAAATTCCGAATCGCTCCCCCGGCCCGGGCCCGGTGAAATCCCGGCATGAACCGTCACCCGCCCCGCGGCCGGCAGTTTCGCCGGTCCCTGCCCGTGCTCGCGGCACTCTGGCTTTTCGCCTTTCCGGGCACGTCACCCGCCGCCATCGGTCGCTTCGAGCAGGCGGCAGACGTCGGTCGGGGAGCGCGGCCTGGGCGCGCGGAGTTCGACGCGGCCCGCGAGGCCTATCGCGTCACCGGGGGCGGGGCGAACATCTGGGGGCGCGAGGATGCGTTTCATTTCCTCTGGCGCGAGGTGGCGGGCGACTTCGTCTTCCAGGGCGACATCACCTGGGAGGGTCCCGGCCGCGAGCCGCATCGCAAAGCCTGCTTCATGGCGCGCGCCGGACTCGGCGCCGACGCCCCCTACGTCGATGTCGCCGTGCATGGCGACGGGCTGATCGAACTCCAGTTCCGGCGCGCGACGGGCGGCCAGACCACCGGCGTGCGCACGCCGATCCGCGCCCCGGCCACGGTCAAACTCGAGCGCGACGGTGATGTCTTCACGGCGTCAGTCGCGAAGGCCGGTGGCGCCTTCCAGCCGATCGGCGCGATCGCGGTCGCACTGGGTGAACCCGTGCAAGCCGGGCTCGCCGTCAGCGCCCACCACGCCGACAACCTCGAGACGGCCGAGTTTTCCCGGGTTGTCCTCCGCGAACGCCGGGCCCGGCCCGGGGAGAAACGCGAGCGCGAAACCAGCCTCGAGACGGTCGAGGTGGCGAACGGCGAACGCCTGGTGATCTACCGCGAGCGCTCCTCGTTCGAGGCGCCCAACTGGTCGCCCGACGGTCGCACGCTCTACGTCAACCGCGGCGGTGGGATCTACACCATCCCCGCGACGGGCGGCACGCTCACCCGCCTCGACACGGGCGCCGTCGACAAGTGCAACAATGACCACGGCCTTTCGTTCGACGGTCGCTGGCTGGCGATCAGCGCCGCCGTCGGCAAGGAGGGCTCCAAGATTTTCGTGCTGCCGGCCACCGGAGGGGAGCCGCGGCTCGTCACTCCCCTCGGCCCCTCCTACTGGCATGGCTGGTCCCCTGACGGGAAGACGCTCGTCTATTGTGCGCGGCGCGAAGGCAACTTCGACATCTACGCCATTCCCGCCGGCGGCGGAGCGGAGCGCCGGCTGACCACCGCCGAGGGCCTCGACGACGGCTGCGAGTACAGCCCCGATGGTTCGAAGATCTACTTCAACTCGGAACGCACCGGCGTGATGCAGATCTGGCGCATGAACCCCGACGGCTCCCAGCAGGAACCGGTGACCACCGATCCCGAGTTCGGGGACTGGTTCCCGCATCCGTCCCCGGACGGCCGTTGGCTGGTGTTCCTCTCCTATGAACGGAGCGTCAAGGGCCATCCAGCCAACCAGAACGTCGTGCTGCGCCTGATGCCGCTCGCCGGCGGCAGGCCCAGGGTCATCACAACGTTGTTTGGCGGGCAGGGCACGATCAACGTGCCGTCGTGGTCGCCCGACAGCCGCCGCGTGGCCTTCGTGAGCTACCGGCACGTGCTGCCCTGAGGCGTCGCGAGCCGGTCCGCCGCGCCCGGCTGTGCGCCCGCCTTGGTGCTCACCTCGGGTGGCAGACGTGAGTCGGGTGGCGAAACCTCCGGCCTAGCGGCGCACACAGTACTCCACGACATCGGTCAGGAGCAGCAGCACGGGCACGACCATCTCCAGGTGCGCGACCGCGCGCGCGCTCGCGAACGTGCCCTCTTCCACGTACATCACCCGGCCGTTTTCCAGCCGGTAGGCCCCTTTCAGGCCGGCGTCGCGCAATTCGAGCATCTTCTCGCGCAGTTCCGGGACCAGCGTGGCGCCGAAGATGTCGGGCCGGTTGGTCCGGATGAACCACGCTTCGTCGAAACGCCGGTCGCCCACCTGGATCTCTTTCGCGCCAAAAAACTCGGCCAGGCTCGTGCCCAGGCCCTGCGGATCGAAGCGGAACGTCAGCGACCCGCACTCCCGCGGATGCGCCCCGGCCGCCACCCATCGCCGGCGGCTTTTGCCGCTGCCGGTGGTGAAGCCCCAGACCTCCACCCTCCGCCCTTCGCGCCACCCGTTGATGCGCACGGCCTGGAGGCCCATCGCCTTCGTCTCCACCTTCAGTTCCAGCCCGAGACGCAGGGCCAGGGCCGTCAGGTTCTCATGCTCCTTCCGCTGCTGATGGAGTGTCAGCAGGAAGAGCACGGCCATGGAGACCAGCACGCCCAGAAAGACCAGTTCGGGAGCCACCGTCCCAGCCAAACGGGGGCGGGCCTGATCAGCGAGAAAACACTGGCCCGCCTCGCTCCCGGGAAACACCCTGGCCCACCCCCGCCCGCACCTTCGCTTTCATGGATATCCTCAGTCTCCCGTTCAACCGCCGGATCGGTCTGGCCCGCTCGGACCGCGCGGACGCGCTCCTTAGCCTGCCCGATGATCCGAGCTACGGCAATCATCTCGGAACCGTGCACGCCGGCGCCTTGCTGGCCCTCGCGGAGAACACGAGCGGCGAGTACCTGTTGCGGGCGTTTCCCGCGCTGCCGTTTCCTGTGATTCCGGTGGTGCGACGCGTCGAGGCCAAGTTCCGCCGGCCCGCCCGCGGAGCCGTTCACTCGCGCGCGGACACCCCGGCACCCGCGCTCGCGGAGTTTCTTTCCACCCTGCTGGCCAGGGGCCGCAGCCGCATCGAGATTCCCGTCTCGGTTCACGACACAAGCGGCACGGAGGTTCTGAGCGCCACCGTCGAGTGGTACGTGGCGAAGGCGGAATAGGCGACCGACGCCGGCCTGTGATGCCAAGCAGGCTCGAATAATCGACTCACCCGGCGGGGAAACGCCTCTTTCTGAAGCTCCCGCCGGTTTGTCCCTGTGGTCTCCGCTGTTCCGCGGTGCTAGTGCGCTCTCTGGGATCAGGGAAGTCCAGCGACCGGACGAAACCAGCCCCCGATCAGGGCTCGTGGATCGCCAGTTCCAATCGCCGCCCCAGTTCCGACTCACGCCACGCGGCCGGCAACTGGTGCCAGCGCAACCACGCATCTCCCGTTCGTGCCGGGGAGGCCGCGACCGCCTGGAACGCCTCAGTCAACCCCGCCGACGGTCCCGCCTCGACCCCTGGATCCGCGGCAGATGCTTCCACCAAAAACCGCACGCTCGCCGCCGTCATCGGCCGGCCCGACTCGGCCACGACCAGGAGGTAGATGCCATTCTCCACCAGGGGATCAGCCTGCAACGCCCCCAGGCTCAGGGGTGGCACGACTCCGGTCACCCGCCACGGCGCACGGGCCGGCAAGAGCTGATCGCGCAATTCCACGTCGTACGTCTTGCCGGTCACTGCACTCCAGTGGATTTCCGGTGATCGCATCCGGGTCGCTCCGCGCGGGCAGTGCACCCGAATTACCCCGCCTCCCCTCATTCCGGGGCGAGCGGCAATTGTCGCCAGCGTCGTGGTCCACCACGACCGCACCGTTTCCGCCGGAGGCTGCCCGGTCGGGACCACCACCTCGCCGCTGGGATGGCGCCGGACCCGGCCTTCCGCCGTGAGCAAGAGCACGTCCTGATTCCCCGGTGCCCGGATGATTTCCCCGCCGACGAGCGGCGTGGGCCGGTCGACCGTCCTCCGCTCTCCGGCCTGTTCGACAATCAGGCTCCCGTGCTCCGGCACGACGTAGGCCACCCGCGGCGATTCCGCGCCGACGACGCCCTCCCGTCCCGTCCCCGGCCGCCCCAGCCACCAGCCGAGGGCGATCCCCGCCGCGGCCAGTCCCGCCCACCACCACCGCACCCGACCGCCGGCGGTGGCGGGGAGATCTTCCTCCTTGTTCGCCCCTTTTCCGACTGCCGCCTCCTCCGGATGTTCGCCAAGGTCGGCGGCATCCGCCATCGCCTCGCGGGCCCGCTGAAGTTCCTGGCGCAGTCGCAGCCACTCCTCGCGCCGCTCCGGGCGTTCGATGAGCTCCGCCTCGAGTCGGCGACGATCCTCCGGCGTGGCCGTGCCTTCGGTCACGCGGAGCGCCAGATCCATCCAGTCGTCGGAGTTCATCGCAGGTCCCCGGAGGTAATGTCGCATTTTCGGGCCGGATCGTTTCGCCGGGTTTGCACGCGCTCCCGCAGGTGGGCGAGCATGCGCATCACCTGGCTGCGTACGGTCGCGGCGGGCACCCCGCGTTTCGTCGCGACCTCCTCCGAGGTCAGCCCGACGAGAAAATAGTCTTCCAGCAACTCGCGTTGTGTCGGCTCGAGAGTCGCGAGCAGTTCCCGCACGTCGAGGGCTCGCAACGCGGCATACTGCGGAGGCTCCCGATCCTCTCCCACCAGTTCTGGATCGAGTGGCGCCACGATTTCCGGCGGGCGCTTGTCGGCCGCCTGCGCGCGTCGCCGGGAAATTGCCCGCCGCCGCGCGATCACCACCGCCAGCGCTCCGACTTCCGCCCAGCTCCCGGCCGTCTTCGCCGCCACCCGCGTCTCCTGCAAGGCTTGCGCCGCCGTCTCCTCCACCGCCCCGCGATCGGTAAGGTACCGCGCCGCCGCGCGCTGCACCACTCTCCAGAGCAGATCGAACGCCCGCCGCCAGGCCTCGGCCTGCCCGTCGCGCAGATCGGTCAGCGCGGGAGGTTCGAAGGGATCGCGGGAATCGATCATGGAAACACGGCGCTTCCAGCCTGCCGCCCCGCATCCCTCCGTCCAGCCGATTGGCCACCGATCACTTCCGCACATCGAGGATGAACGCTCCCGCCACCCGCGCCGCCCCGACGTTCCCCTCTGCCTCCGCCACCCGTCGCAGGCTCGCTCGCTGGGCTTCGGCCAGCGCCTCCTCCGCTTCGAGGCCCGCCAGCAAACCGCGATAGAAATCTCCCATGAAAAGGGAAGTTTCCTCGTCGCGCACCGGCCAGAGCGTGAGCAGGAGCTGCCGCGCGCCGGCCCGCGCGAAGCCCCGGCGCAGTCCGAACACCCCCTCGCCGGCGGCCGCCACTCCCGTCGCGGTATCGCAGGCCGAGAGCACCACGAGTTCGGTACCCCGCAAGTCGAGCGCCGCCGCTTCCTGCGCCGTCAGAATCCCATCCGTCTCGCTCCGGGAAGTCTCCCCGCGCTCCCAAGCCTGCAGCGTCACCCGGGCGCCCGCCAGCGCCAGTCCCGCCCGGTCCATGGGATCGCCCCCGCCCCCGGGGGCCGGGGGCAGGAAGAACCCATGGGTCGCGAGGTGCAGAATTCGTGGCGCGGACAGCCGGCGCAGCCGCGTCTCCGTCGCCGCCTCTCCGTGCAGGATCTCGGTCTGCCAGCCCCGGGCCTTCGCCAGTCGCTCCACAATCTCCGCCTCCCGGCGCGCCCCCGGCAGGTCATTAAACGAGAGTCCACGCCACGCGGAGCGCGCGGGCAGAGCCGTCGCAGCCATCCCTGGCGCGCCCGGCGCGGCGACCGCAAACGCCGGAGCCGCCACCACCGTCAGCCGCCGTTCATCTCCAGCCGAAGTCGCTCTTCGCGGACGGAGGTCGCGAGCCGCGGACACCTGGGCGATTTCCCAACGGGAAACCAGGAAACCGTCGCGGGGATGCCGCAGGATCGCCCACGGTACGGAGTGGAGCACGCCATCCGGCGCGAGATAAAGCCGGCGAACCTCAGCCGGCACGAGCGCGAGCGCGGGCGCCAGCAGCCGGGCGTGCGCCTCGGTCAACCAGCCCTCCGGACCACCGCTCTGCACCAGCAACTGCAGCCGCTCCACTTCGCGGCGCAGGTCAGCCTCGTCCCCGAGCGGCACCCAGGCGGCGTCGCGCCCGCGCACCCAGACCAGCGCCCCGTAGGCCGGCGCGAGGGCCAGGCGCGGCCCGATTCGCTGGTAGCGCACGAACTCGATGACAGCGGCCCGTTCCGGAATCGCGGCCCCCACCGTTCCTGCCTCCAGCGCCGGCAGACCACTCCGCCCCTCCATACTCGCCACCCGCCGCGCCAGCTCCTTCTCGAGCTTTTCCACCTCTTGAAACAACGCCGCCGCGGACGTGGCCAGTGCACCGACTCGCGCCCGCCGCAGCCGATTGGCCAATGCCGCCAGCCCAGGGTCGCCCGACTCCCGGGCCCGGCGTTCATCCTCAAGCAGGGAGTCGAGGACGATGCCTTTCATCCGCACCGCCGCCCGGGCCACGGCTGCGGCATCGTTCGCGCTGGCGGGCAGATCGAAGGGAGCATTTCCGCGCAACAACGCCAACCGCTGTGACTCCGCCGTAAAGCCGAGCGTGGCGGCCAGCAACCGCTCGTATTCCCCCTGCGCCACCCCGATCGCCTCCCGCGCCCCTGGATCACCGGCGACGAGACCGAGCGCGCCCACAAGCCACGACGCTTCCACCCGGTCGGCCGCGGACACCACCGGCGCCCGGTTTACGATTCTCCAGGCCTCCGCAGCCTCCCGGCGGGCCGTCGCGAGTTCGCCGCGGCGCGCCGCCAGCCGCGCGAGCGCGAGGCAGGTGTAGGCGACCTCGACATCATCTGCCCCCTTCACGGCCAGGCGCAGATCGCGGGCGCGCACCAGCAGAGGCCCAGCCTCGTCTTCCAGCCCGAGGCGGGCCAGCGCCTCGCCCAGCACCGACATTGCGCCGGCCACCGCTTCGCTCTCCTCGGGGAGCTGCCTCCGCCGGACATCGAGGCAACGGCGCAGCAGCGGCAGCGCCTCCGCCCCGCGTCCCGTCGTGTCGAACAGCACGCCGAGGTGCGCCAAGGACACCGCCGTCTCCAAGGAATCGCCACCGAGGCTCTGCTCCCGCAGCGCCAGGGCTTCGCGCAGGAGTGGCTCCGCCCGGATCGTGTCGCCCATCAGGTGGAAGATCCATCCCAGTTCATCCGCCGCGACCGCCAGCGACGGCTGGCCCGGTCGCTGGTGCCGCTCCGCTTCGTACACCTGGACCGCCAGCGGCTCGGCCAGGTGATACAGCCCGCGCTTCTGGTAGTGGTACGCGAGCGTGCGCCGGTTGACCAGCGTCGCCCGCGCTTCCGGACCGGCCGTGCGCTCCATCGCTGCCAACGCCCGTCGCATCATTGCTTCCGCCGTGTCGAGTTCACCCCGCAGTTCATGTACCTTGCCGAGGTTGGCCAGCACGGCGGCGGCGTGCGCCGATTCCGGACCGATCTGCCCCTCCGCGACTGCCAGCGCCTCGCGCAACCATCGCTCCGCCTCGTCGTAGCGTGCATGCAGGCGGAAGAGCAGGAGGGAGGCGAGGAGGTTGCGGGCGTTGACCTGGCCCTTCGCTCCGGCAACGCCGAGACGGTCGTAAGCGGCCACCGCCTCGCGCAACGCCGGCTCGGCCACCGCCGGTGCCGCGCCCTGGCGGGCCGCGTCACCACGATAGAGCAGGAGTTCCGCCTGTGCCGCGGCCTTCCCGATTTCGGTCTCCGACGCCGGTCCCAGCCGCACGGCCTCGTCGAGCGCCGCCCACGCTGCCGGGTAGGCCCCCGCCGCGTAATGCGCCCGGCCAAGTCGTTCGAGAGCCCCCGCCAGCTCGGCGTCGCGATTGAGGCCGCGCAGTTCCGTCACCCGGGCTGCCAGTCCGTCCCGATCCGCCGGGCCGCTGACCGGCTGGGACGCCGCCGCCGCCCCCGCGAGCACCGCCCCCACCGCCAGCAGGCGGAGGCAGGGAGGAGACCAGGAGCGTGACATGGCAGGTCGGGGGAGTGGGTCGAACAGAGCAGTGCCCGTCGCGGTGGTCGGTTTCGAGCCGGAAAAGCCCGGACGAAGATTTTCCCGGAGTGTTTACCGGCGTGGAGGAACGGGCCGCGCATGATTCGCCGCAATCGCGGTCGGACCCGGGAAAAGCCAGCGAGCTGCAACAGCTCCCCCGCGTTCTGCGATACGCAGGGTGACCACACATGCCTTCCGCTCGCCTTCCCTTCCCCACCCGTCCTCGATTTGCCACGGCCTACCGGCCCTCCTTGGGTCGCCTGGCGATCCGCCCACGGCGGCAGTGGCAGGCCGGACTCGCCTTCGTCTGGGTCGCGTCGGGAATCCTCGGCGCCCAGACGACCTTTCTCGGGACGTGGACGGAGTGGGCCGTCCCTCGAATCACCGGCACATCGTACTCCGTTTACGTTCAGCCCGACCCATCGCCGAACTACGTCTTCGAGTATCGCCCGATCCTGGTGACGGATCTCTTGGGCAACAAGTTCACCCAGCTGCACTGGTTGGTCTGGCCGATCATTAGCCCGGGCCAGGCTGGCGGGACGTTCTCCGACACCCACTGGTCCAACCCCAAGGTTTGGTCCGACGGACTGCCCGACCTGAACGCAAACGTCTACTTTCTCGAGTCGAAGTCGGTCGCTCTGCCCCCGGCGACTTCCACCTCCGAAACACCGGCAACCGCTCGCTCCCTGGCCATCTTCGCCACGGCGCAGGACCCCTCCGGCAACTACACCGCACAAACCGTCACCCTGTCCGGCGGTTTGCTGAGTCTCACCCCGATGGCGCTCGGGGAGTCCCTTCGGGTCGGTGTGTCCGCCGCCGAGGCAAAAGCCCGCACCTCCACGCTCGTTCTTTCCGGCTCCACCCTCACCTCCAGCGGCATCGCGATGATCGGCGTCGGCGCGCCGGTGGGCGGAGGGGGCACTCTGACCGGAATCCTGCGGCTCGACAACGGCGCCCAGTGGTTTCATCCCGCCGGGTTGATCGAGGTCGGGGGAGGGACCGGCGGGGGGCAGCTCTACCTCGCCGACGGCCTGCTGGCGGGCAGCATTCTGCCAGGTACCGCGGCCGATCCCAGGGTGGTGGTCAGGCCCGGCAGCCAGTTGACCATTCGCGAATCCGGTTCCGCCCGCCTGACGGAACTGATCGTGGATTCCTTCAATGGTTACTCCACGGGCGACTTCTCCCAAGGGTTGTACATGCTGGGTACCCTGACCACGGCAAAGCTGGTCTTGGGACAGACCACTGGCAGCCAAGCTTTCTTTGAATCCTGGGCCACGACTTCTGATATCGGCGAAACCTTCATCAACCACGGCAGCCGGTTGGAACTGGTCGACACCCCCGCAATCGCCATTTTGCTCGAGATCCTGCACGGCTCCGTGACCGTCCGGGACAAGTCGTTCCTCACGCTCGGCAATCCCGCCGTCGCGAACGACACGACCCAGAGATTGCGGATGGCGGCGAACCCAAACACGATCACCTTCCTCAGCGTCAGTGGCAACGATGGTGATCCCGCCAATGTGCAGGTTCACGGCGCGGCTCTCCTCGGCATCGCCGGCGCCGCGACGGTGTCGATCACCGAGGGCGCCACCCTCGACGTGCGCGGCAAGACCTCCCTGGGGTACGCCGACAGTACGGTAGCTGGTTCGGGGACGCTGAGAGTGACCGGGTCGGGTTCCATCTTCCGGACGCAGCACCTGGAAGTGGGCTACAGCTATTTCGATTCCTACAGCTTCAACCCCTATCCCTCGCCCACCGGTTCGCTCACGGTGGACGCCGGGAGCACGGTCGAGATTACCGGACGCTCCGAGAGCTACATCTTCGGGGGTGGCACGCTGACCTACAACTACGCCGGTGAGTTCACGCTCGGGAAGAACGGCACGCTGACCTTCTCCCACGACACCTCCACGCTTCAATACACCGATCCCTCGAACGGAGGCGTCCTCAACAGCCAGGCACGTCTGGTCAATTACGGCCGCATCCAGGGCGGCGGCACCGCGGGTTCGGTAGCGGAAATCGACTTCAGCCGCGCCGGTGGCGGCATCCTCACCAACCACGGCATCATCGCCCCGGGCAGTTCCGCCGGCTGGCTGACAATCAATGGCGACCTCACCCTCGAAGCCACCAGCACCCTCCTGCTGGAACTCGGCGGCACGGCGCGCGGCTCCGGCTACGACGCGCTGACGGTGACCGGAGCGCTCAGCGCCGGCGGCACACTGACGGTCTCGCTGATCAACGGCTACAGCCCCAGCAGCGGGGCGTCGTTCGACCTGCTCGATTTCGGTTCGTTGAGTGGCACTTTCGCCGCGGTGTCGCTCCCTCCCGGCTACGCCTGGAACACCGACGCGCTCCACACCACCGGAGTGATCAGTCTTGGCGCCGTGCCCGAACCCTCCACCTACGCGCTCGGCGCCGGCCTCGGCGCGCTCGGGATCGCGCTGATCCGCCGTCGCCCCCGCGATCGCTGAAGCCCGGGCGCCCGTTCCTGCGGGGATGCTTCGCCAAGACGGACCAGCCTGGAATCTCCCCGGAGGGAAACAGCTTAGTCAGCGATGAACCCGTCCACCCACTGGGAGGAACAACATCGTCGCGAGTTCGTTTCGACCTGTGGGGGCTCACCCCGAGTTCTTCGGGCCGGTCGAAACCGCGGCAGCGATCGCGGATCGTGATTTTCCGTCCCGCCACAACCGAACGCTACACCGTAGAACCAATGTTCGCCGGTGTCGGCAGACCTTACAACTTGACCGATCGGCGACTACGTATCCGGAAAATGCGTATTCCCCTAGATCAGGCCCCAGAGGGGCTTTGGGCGGGACACCGTGGGGGCGGGGTCCGCGGCACGGCATCTGCAATACGGGAAGGACAAACCCGTCCAACCATGCGTGCGATTCCCACCCTGCTCCGCCTCTCCGCGATCGCCTGCGCCGCCTTCTCGACGGCACTCGCCAGCCTGGTGCCCTTTCCCACCGCCACGTTTGGCGGCTCCGGCATCCCGAACGATCAGGTCGCGGTCTCGACGTATGACGGGCAGGACTTTGACATCACCGTGGCGCTGACGGCGCATCAGCGCTACAACAACCCGGCCCTGACCAACAACGGCGTCGACACCTTCTATGCGCTGCCCGGAGGCGACGCTGCGAACGGCCAGCCCGGTTACGGACGCTGGAACTTCGGCTTCTACGTCGGCTTCAATCCCGCCCCGCTGAACGCTCTCGCCTGGTTCCTTCAGGGCAACACGGTCGCCCTGAAATACGACCTCAACCCGGCCGCCGGCAACGGCACGACCAACGAACTCGATCTGCTCGGTGCCATCTACACGACCTACGGCCCGGCGGCCCTGGCGGGCGGCGTCTTCCAGGACTCGTGGAACCTCGGCATGGGCTTCCTGAGCGGCGGCGGATTCAACCCCTCCGCTCTCGGCGAGTACGATTTCCGCCTTGTCGTGAAGGAAGGTGCCAGCGAAGTCGCGTCCTCCGCCCTCAAGGTCGTGGTCACCCACACTCCGCCCACTTCCCCCGTGCCCGACGGCGGCACGTCTCTCCTCTTGGTCGGCCTCGCGCTGCCCGTGCTGGCGGCCTTCGGCCGCGCGAAGCGAGCCTGACAGGCCCGCCGCATCCGCCGCCGCCCGGAACGATCCGGGCGGCGTTTTTTTTGGCCGCCCATCCGCCCCGGCCGGGATTCCACGCCGCCGCCGACGGGGAATCCCGGAGGCTTGCGTCTCAGTTCAACAGATACACCTCGAGGAGCACGGCGCCCCCGGTGCCGTTGCGCCCGCTCGCATGCACCGTGTAGTTGCCGGGTGGCAGGGTGACGGCGGTCGCCGCATCCCGGGACCCCGGCACCAGCGGGAAGGCCCCCACCCGCTGGGTCGCGCGTTCCACCAGGAGGCGCTCCGCGGGGCTGGCACTCCAATCTTCGTGCGCACCGAGGCGCAGATCGCCGCGGAACAACTCGAGACGCACGGCCGCCAGCGCGTTGTTGACGCCAAACTGCCGCAGCCCCGGCCCGACGGCGCGGATCAAGACCGTGCGGGACGCTCCCTCCACCACGAAACCTCCGACCAACGGCGCCCCGAGGGCCACCTCCGATCGGGACGAAAGGTTCGGCACCCGCCCGACATTGCCATTCGCCTCGGCACTCAAGGCCACTTCGTAGTGCCACCGCCCGGCGACATCGATCGGCATCAGGTCATTCACCAGCCGGAAATTCGCCAGGGCGTGAGGGCCGAGCTGGCCGTAGGCCAGCCATGCCGAGGCCGAAACGAGCAGCTTGTCGAAGGCCTCCTCGGGAACCGTCACCAGCGCCGGCACCGCGAAGTCGCCGGCCCGCGCCAGCAGGCCGCCGGCGGTCAGCAGGTACCGGCGCTCCAGGATTCGCCCCGTCCCGGCTTCGGGCACGTAGCGGTGCACGGAAATTTCCGCCAGCCGGGTGCTCCGCTGCTCAAAAGGCACTGGATCAACCAGCCACTCATATTCGGCCGCCGACGCGGCCTGGGACCCAGCTGCAGCCAGCATGGCCAGGATTACAAAGTTCTTTGCGATGGTTTTCATGAAGGCCGGCGTCTTATCACGAGGCGTGCCAACACCCCGCGCAGGCGAGGGAGCGGCTGGGCGCGAGCAAGTTGGGCAGAATCACGTCCTTCCGCTGCTCACCCTCGCGTGCCGGCCCCGGAACTCCCGGGTGCCGGAATCGGGACGCATCCGCATCCTGTCTCCACGATTCGGAGACGTCGCTCCCACCGCGGTTCAGCCGACCCCGCAGGTCGTTCGGGCTCGCACCGCCTCCGCCGTGCCCAGCCCGCCAGCCGGGCGGGCGCACGATTCGTCTCCCACGGGGCGTCCCATTCCCGGGACATCCCGGTTTCACTTTCGGCGCCGCTCCACCGGGGTCGACATCCTCCGAAGTGCCTAACTTCCTGTCCATCGGTCGCTAACATCCAGCCCTCCAAGCTGGCATCGCGCCTGCAATCGCCGGGGCGCCCGGGGCGCCTGCCGACGACGCCCCGCCTTCCGACGACTTCCTCCAGTTCCTCGACTCCCGGCCCACGGCAGCCGATCGCCGCCCGCTCCACCCCTCCTGATTCCCTCCTCCGCCATGCTGATCGAAACTTTTCTGCAGGATCTGCGCATCGGGCTCCGTGTCCTGATCAAGGAAAAGAGCTTCTCCACCCTCGCCATTCTTGTGCTGGGTCTCGGCATCTGCGGAGTCACGACGATGTTCAGCGTCGTCAACGGCGTGATGCTCCGCGGCTTCTCGTTTCCGCACGCCGATCGCCTGACGAGCGTGCAGTTCATCGATCCGGCCCAGACCAATTTCTTCGGCGTCGCCAACCAGATCTTCGCCCTCGATTACCAGGAGATCGCCGCCAGTCAGCGGTCCTTCGACCATGTCGCCGCCTACATCAACGGCTCCACGGTCAACGTCACCTTCAACGGCACGCCCCAGCGCTACACCGGCGCCTACGTGACCGAGCATTTCTTCCGGATTCTCGGGGTCGCGCCCCTGCTCGGCCGCGACTTCACCGCCGAGGACAACCGCCCCGGCGTCGAAAAGGTCGCCCTCCTCAGCCACCGGCTCTGGCAGCGCGATTTCGGCGGGCGGCCCGACATCATCGGCTCCTCCGTGCGCATCAACGGCCGTTCCGCCGTCATCATCGGGGTCATGCCGCCCGGCTTCGCCTTCCCGGTGAACGAGGAGCTCTGGCTGCCGCTGTTCAACGAATTCCCAGCCGTTCCTCGCTCCGATCGCGCCGCCGCCGCGGCCACCCCGGCCGTGATCGGCCTGATCAAGCGCGAGGTCTCGCTGGAGCAGGCCAACCTCGAGATGTCCGCCTTTGCCCAGCGGCTGGCACGGGAGTTTCCCGACACCAACAAGCGCTTCCACACCGCCCTGGTGCAGCCGCTCATCCAGGCCTTCACCCCCCGGCAGCTCCAGGGGCTGCTCTACTCGATGCTGGCGGTCTGCGTGGGCGTGCTCCTCCTCGGTTGCGCCAACGTGATGAACATGCAGTTCGCCCGCGCCACCCTGCGGGCCAAGGAACTCGCCGTCCGCTCCTCGCTCGGCGCCACGCGCGGGCGCCTCATCCGCCAGATGCTGACCGAGAGCCTCCTCCTGGCTGCCCTCGGGGCCACCCTCGGTGTCGGCGGCGCTTACTATGCCACCGACCTGCTGCTGGCGGCGGTGCGCAACCTGCCCAACCCCATCCCGGCCTACATCACCTTCGACATCGACCTCACGGTGCTCGCCGCGGTGGTCGGCAGCACGGTGTTCGCCGCCGTTGGCTCCGGGGTGCTGCCAGCTTGGATGGCGTCGCGCGCCAATCCGGTCGAGGTCCTCAAGGAGGCCGGGCGCGGCAACACTTCGCGCACCATTTCCTTCATCACGCGCGGCCTCGTGGTCCTGCAGATCGTGATCACCTGCGTCATCCTCATCGCCTCGCTGCTCCAGGTGCAGGCCATCCTGCGCCAACAGCGGCTCGACTATGGCTACGATACCGCCGGCGTCATGACCGCCCGCCTCGGCCTGATGGACGGCGACTATCCCGACGCCGCTTCCCGCCGGCAGTTCTACGATCGCCTGCTCCTGTCGCTGCGCGCCTCCCCCGAAATCGCCGCCGCGGCGCTCACCAACCGCTTTCGCATGACCTTCTCTGGAAACGGCCGGATCGAAATCGAGGGCCGCGCCTACAGCGAGGATCGGGAACGGCCCAACGTAAACTTCGAGAATGTCACCGACGGCTACTTCGATTCCCTGGGCATCCGGTTCCGCGAGGGACGCGACTTCACCACCGACGACCTCGACACCCGCCAGCCGGTGGCGATCGTCAATGCCGGCTTCGCCCAGAAGTACTTTCCCGGCCAGAGCGCGCTCGGCCGCCGCTTCCGGACCGTCGGGAACAACGGCCAGCTTTTCGGGCCGTGGCGCACCATCGTCGGGGTGGTCGCCGACGTCCGCATGACGGGGCCCTTCAATAACCCCAACGTCGAGGACGTCGGCTTCTACGTCCCGTTCTACGCGGCGGTCTTCGGCCCGGTCACCCCCGAGCCCAGCGCCGCGAAGTTTGGCACCATCATCGTCAAGCCGCGCGCCGGGCGCCCGGAGGCCTTTGCCAACGCGCTCCGGCGCGAGACCCAGAAGGTCGACGCCAACCTGCCGCTCTATTTTGTCGGCACCCCGCGCGAGGGCATCGACAGCTTCCTCGGGCAGAACCGGGTCATCGCGATCCTGTTCAGCATCTTCGGCGGCGTCGCCACGCTCCTCGCCGCCGTCGGCCTCTATGGCGTGATGAGTTTCTCGGTCAACCAACGCACCCAGGAGTTCGGGATCCGCATGGCGCTCGGCGCCGAACCCAGCCGAATCCTCGGCCTCGTCGTGCGGCAGGGTGGCATCCAGCTGCTCGCCGGCCTGGCGGTGGGGATCCTGCTCGCCCTTTTGATCGCGCAACTGGGCGGACAGGGCCTCCGCACCAGCCTCGCCGGGGTCATCAGCCCGACCGATCCCCTCACCTACACGGTCGTCGCCGCGCTGCTCGGCGCCGTCTCCCTCGTCGCCACCCTCGTCCCCGCACGCCGGGCCACTCGTGTCGATCCGATGATCGCCCTGCGATCGGAGTGAGAGCCGTGAACAGTTATCGGTAGCCAGTATTCAGTGCCCAGTGACTCGTGTTCCGGATGCCATGGCCACTGAATGGACCGCCAAACTCCCTTCTCCCCCTATCCCATCCTCGGCTGACGCTTCACCGATCACCGATCACTGACCACTGATTACCGATCACTGGCCACCACTCACCGCATGTCCGAACTTCGTTTCGCCTTTCGCTCCCTGCTGCGCACGCCCGGATTCTCCGTCGTCGCGATCCTCACCCTGGCGGTCGCCATCGGGGCGTGTACCGCACTCTTCAGTGTCCTTCAGGCGGTGGTCCTCCGACCGCTGCCGTACCCGGAGCCGGAGAACCTGGTTTCGGTCTGGGCGGTGAACCAGGAGCGCAACCTGCAGGCACCGGCGGTCTCCTGGGAGAAGTACCTGGCGTTCCGGGAACGCCGGGATGTGTTCCGCGAACTGAGCCTCTCGGCCGGCAACGCCTTCACCCTCACGGACGGCCGGGGGGAGCCCGAACAGGTCTTCGGCCAGCAGGTATCCGCCAACTTCCTTCCCGTGCTGGGCCTCCAGCCGGGCCGCGGCCGCAACTTCCGGGAGGAGGAGGATCGCGCCGGGGGCGCCCCGGTCGCCATGATCAGCCGGCGGCTGTGGCAGACCCGCTTCAGTGCGGACCCGGCCATTCTCGGCCGCCTCGTGCAGATCGATGGGGTGGCCCGCGAGATCATCGCGGTCCTGCCGGACCCCATGCCGGTCCCGTTCGCCAACACCGACGTGGTGGTGACCCAGGCGCGGGAGCTTCCCTACCTGCAGCCGCAGCAGCGCGACTACGCCGTCTTCCACCAGGCGATCGGCCGCCTCGCGCCGGGCGTGACGGTCGAGCAGGCCTCGGCCCGCCTGCGGGAGATGGCGCGCCAGTTCGCCACGGCCAACCCCGGCAAGCTGGATTCCGCCAACGAAAACGAGGTGCGGACGCTCACCCAGCAGGTGCTCGGCAACCTCGGCCGCACATTTTGGGCGCTGGCAGGGGCGGTCGCCGCAGTTCTCCTGATCGCCTGCGCCAACATCGCCAACCTCTTTCTCGTGCGCGTCAGCGCCCGCCAGAAGGAAATCGCCGTCCGGCTCGCCCTCGGGGCGGCCCGGGGCCGCGTGATCCGGCAGTTCCTGGGCGAGAGCCTCGGCTTCACCTTCGTCGCCTCGCTGCTGGGCGTCCTCCTCGCGTGGTGGAGCCTGCAGGGCATCCAGGCGCTCGCCGGCCAGCAACTGCCGCGCGGCAACGAGATCGCCCTCGACGGCACCGTGCTCGCCTTCGCGGTCGGTCTCGCCTTCGTCGCCAGCCTCCTGATCGGCGTCTATCCGGCCCTCCAGGCCTCCCGCACCGACGTCGGCGGCGTGCTCAAGGACAACCTCCGCGGGGCCGGCGGCGGCGCGGCGGCAAAGTCGTTTCGCCACGTGCTGGTCGTCTTCCAGATTGCCCTTTCGCTCTGCCTGCTGATCTGCGCCGGGCTGCTCGTGCTGAGCTTCCACCGCCTGCAGCGCACCGAACCCGGTTTCGCCACCGCCGGACGCGCCTTCGGCGCGATCAGCCTGCCAGCGTCGCGCTACTCCTCGCCGGAACTGGTGCGCGAGTTCTACTTCCGTCTGCAGGAACGCCTTCGCCAGGTCCCGGGCCTTGCCCGGGGCGCCCTGACCGCCAACCTGCCGCTGAACAACGGCGGTTTCCTCTCGCCGTACCTCATCCACGGCCGCCCCCTCGTGCCCTTCAGCGAGCGTCCGCTCGCCACGATCACCAACGTCAGCACCGACTACTTTGCCACCATCGGCATCGTGCTGCGCGCCGGGCGTTTCTTCGCCGACACGGACCGCGCCGACAACCCGCCGGTCGCGATCATCAACGAGACTCTGGCGCGCAAGCTCTTCCCCAACGCCAACCCCCTCGATCATTCCTTCGTCATCGGCCCCAATTCCGACATCATCGTCCGGATCGTCGGCGTCGTGCGCGACACCAAGACCGTCGGCCTCAACGTCCCCCCGCCAGACGAGATCTACTTTCCGCTCCTGCAGCGGGGCCCGAGCTTCTGCACCATGGTCGGCGAGGCCCGCCCCGGGCTGGCGGCGGCCGCCGTGATTCCGCTCCTCCGGCGCGCCCTGGCGGAGGTGGATCCCCTGCTGGCCCTCGCCCAGCCGCAGACGGTCGAGGCGCTGGTCGCTCAATCCATCGGCGTGCAGCGTCTGACGATGGCGCTCCTGATCTGCTTCGCCGTTCTGGCCGCCCTGCTCGCCATCGTCGGGGTGTATTCGGTCATGGCCTACACCGTGGTCCAGCGCACCGGCGAGATCGGTGTGCGCATCGCCTTGGGCGCCTCCGCGGCCGACATCCTGCGTTCCATCTTCGGGCGGGCCGCGTGGCAAATCCTGCTCGGCCTGGCGCTCGGTCTCGGGGGTGCCTCCGCCGCCACCGTGCTCTTGCGCCAGGCGCTCTTCGAGGTGAATCCGCTCGATCCCACGGTGTTCGGCGGCGTCGCGGTGCTGTTCGCCTTGACCGCCGCGCTCGCGTGCCTCGTGCCCGCGCGCCGCGCCATCCGGGTCGATCCGATGGTGGCGCTGCGGGTGGAGTAGGCTGGCCCACTCCCGGGGGAGCGCATTCTATCCCGTCGCCAGGGGCGGGTTGATTTCGCGGAGAAACCGGGGCGCGGGAAACAGCCGCGTTTCCTTGCTGTGCTGGCCGAGGAGCGCCCGGGTGACCTCGTCGGGAAACAAGTCCGGTTCCTGGCTGATCGGCAGCACCTCCTCCCCGACCTCCCGGCGCACCCCGGCGCCGGCGTTGGCCGCCTCCTCGCCAATCGCCTGCGCCCAGCGCAGGCACCACGTCGGCTCGCACGAATCGTCGTCGTCATGGATGACGGTGAAGAGGTGTTCGCAGGCAAACGCGAGAAAGGCATCCCGATCGATGATCCGGGCCCGGGACTGCAGGAAGGCATCGGCGCAGAAATGTCGCTCGTCGATCTCGAGCACGATCTGGCCCGCGCGGCGGTACGCCCGCACGGGGGCGGCGGCGGAAGTGGCGTTCATGCCGCCGGAGTGAAACCTCCCGGGACTTTTTGGCAAG
Source organism: Verrucomicrobiota bacterium (assembly GCA_016222805.1). Lineage (GTDB taxonomy): Bacteria > Verrucomicrobiota > Verrucomicrobiia > Opitutales > Opitutaceae > ER46. The sequence goes on from JACRQG010000008.1 coordinate 585,988, forward strand.
TGTTCATTTGTACACTAGCCTGCATTCTCCCCCTTGCGGCTCAAAGCCGCCGCCCAAGCTCGAAACATCGCACGATGTCGCCGGTCGCGCTGAGGCCGGCCTGGCCCACGAGATCGATCGTTCCGCCCGGGTCGCCGCCCCCAGCTACAGCCCGAACCGTTCCTTTCTTCTCGTCCGGTTCTTTTTCGGCTCCATCCCCTTGGAACGAGTCGGCCGGAAAGAGCGAAAGGGCACGAAAGCAACTTTACGGAACGCTCCCTGCCCGTGCCGAATTACCGCCAAAGGACGAAGCGAAGCTCCGGTTGTAGCCGGTCGCGCTGAGGCCGGCCGCCGGGGTCGCGCACTGTCGGCATCCCTTACGCCCGGCCGTGCAGTAGAAAACGCACGAGATCTGAATTAGATAACCTAAATTAGCTAGATCCTTGAAATGGATTATCTAACGAAAAACTGCCGAAAATGGCCTCAAAAGTCGATTCTGGCACGTAGGTTGCACGACCGCCGCGGACCAAATCCAACGTTCCGCACCTCCATGAAAGTCAACCCCCTCCTCCCCCGCCACCTCCGCGCCGGCCTGGCCCTTTGCTTCGCCTTGGCCGTGGCACCCCTCAGCCAGGCCGTCGTCATCACGCTGAACAATCACTTCTATGATGTGACGACGATCGTGGCCTATGAGACCGACCCTCTTCTCCGCACCACGCCGTGGTGGTACGAGAACGCGGGCAGCCAGGGGAACACCCTCGCCCTTTCGGCGGCGCAACAGGTTGGGTCCGCTTTCGGAGCCACGTACGTTGGGTATTTTGGGCCGTTCTTCTCGTGGAAACAGAGCAACAACGCCTCGTACACGACCGACCACACGTTGATGATGATCGGCGGTTTTGGTCCCATGAATCAGGTCACCTGGGCCGTCGCGACTGAGGTCCCCGCCCCGGCGGTTCCGGACACCGCGGCGACGATCGGGCTGCTGGGCCTGGCGGCCACCTTGCTGGTAGTGGCCCGCCGTCGGACGCTTCGCGTGTAGCGCCCCGGCCCGGGCGCCCCTCGTCTCGGACGAACTGATACAACGGGCCCGGCGCCCGCCCCGCTTCCTTGCGCCCGCGCCGCCGCGTGGGAGCCGCGGCTCTGCGCGGGATCCAAAGCGGCCGGAGAAATGGCTTCACCCGCACGCCGCGCCCGCCCTCGCCGCCCCGCCGGCAGCCACGATCTCCGCCACCACGGAACGGGCGGACTCCTCCTGCACGTCCGCAATCACGAGGCGCGCCCCCTCCCGCGCAAAGCGGCGCGCGATGTCGCGGCCGATCCCGCGGGCCGATCCCGTCACCACCGCCCCCTGTCCCGCCAGCCTGGTGCCTTCAGTTGTTGCCATGGAGCTCGAGGTTTGCCGCCCGCACCGAGAAGTGATCGTCGCCGGAAAACAGGAGGTGCACGGTCCGCCCGTCGCCGCTCATCCACTTGGTGGGCAGATTGCCGCTTTCGCCGGGGCCAACGTCCCAGTTCCCCGTGAAATAGGCGGTGGTCCAGGGGCCCCAGGGATCGGGGGCGTCATAGATTCCGAACCCGCCCTGGAAGCGCGGGCCCTGCGGATGTGTGCTGTGCGGGAGGACCTGGCACCAGAGGTAGCGCCGCAGTCCCGGGTGATAGGTCACACCACCGCGGTAACAATTGCCCGGGTGGGTGAACACCGCGGCGCGGTCGGCCACGGCCCGGCTCCACCGCGGACCTCCCGCGGCATCCCGGCCGGCGAAATACTCCCACGCTTCCGGCGCGGTCAGGCGATCCTGCGGCGCCCGCGCCAGCACCATGCGATCCGCCGGCACGTAGGCGCTGTCTCCGTCGGGAGAATACACATAGACGAAGCGATCCCTCGCCCCGGCGTAGTTCCGGCCGAAGTTGAGGAAGGTGGGGCAGCCGAAACTCGTGGTGAACTTCCACGGCGCCCACTCCCAGGTCCGGCCGCGGTCCCGCGACCACGCGAGCTGCGCGTTGTCGAGGTTGCGCGCCAGCAGGTAGAGCACGCCGTCCACCATCAGCATGCCGCTCGCCTTGCGGCCGGAGCGACCATCCCCGCGAAATTCCGCTTCGGAAGGGGTCAGGTTGACGCCGCCGACCTGCGGCGGCACCCCGGTGATCCGCGCGAGGCCGAGGCTCAGCTTGGCCGGCACGAAGGGTTTGAAACCGTTGCCATCCCCATACGCCGTATAGAGCGCATCGTCGTCGCCCCAGGTCGCGGGCCAGTTGTCGCTCCCGGGTGCGAGCCGGAGGATGGAGGCGGCTGGCGCCCACGTCATCCCGCGGATCACCGGGCTGGGCGGAACCGGCGGGACGGCCGAGCGCGCGACCTGGGTCGGGCGCCGGGATCCTTCCCCGGCGGCCAGCGCGATGGGTTCGAGGAAGGGCTTGAGCACGTCGAAGTGCTCGTCGGAGGTCCGCTTCCAGCCCTGGCCGGCGCGCGCCACGACGAGATCGAGGCTGGGGATGACGACGATCAGGCTGTCGTAGAGTCCCCAGGACCAGAAGGCGTCCCGCGGCAGCTCGGAAATCGTCCCATCGCCATTGTTCCACCAGAGCAGGCTGTAGTGCTCGGAGGCGTTGCCATGCTTGTCGTCGAGCTCCGCCAAGCCGGCGAGTTCACGAGCCGGTGCCCGCGCGAGCCGCACGAAGTCCGTCGGGAGGATTTGCCGGCCGCCCCACCGGCCTTCGCGCAGGTAGAGGTAGCCGAGACGCGCCATCGCGTCGACGTTGGCGCTGAATCCAGAGCCGAACTCCCGGCGTTTCACGCCGTTGATCTCCTGTGGCCGGTAGGCGTTCTCGCGCCAGCGCAAGTCCGCGGGCCGGATTCCCAGCGGGATGAACACGCGCTCCGTGAGCACCTCGTTGAGATCGCGTCCGTAGGCCAGCGTCAGGCACTCCGCGAGCCAATTGGGCCCGGCGTCGCTGTAGAGCCATTTCGTGCCCGGCTCAAACAGCACCTTGCCATAGCCACCGGGCTTCTCGAAGCCGGCGACCTGGTTGGCCAGGTGCCGCAGGGTGATGCGCGGCAGCCAGCCGGTTTCGCGGTTGCCTTCCGGCGGGAGCCCGAGATCCGGGTGGTGCCGGATGGCCGGATCGTCGAGGCGCACCTTGCCGTCAAGCAGTGCCAAGCCCAACGCCGTCACGCCGATCGACTTGGAGGACGACTTCAGATCGTAGAGCCGGGCCTGGTCACCCCACGCGAGCACGAGGCGACCATGGCGGACGATCCTTCCGGATCCCCCGCCCGTGAGCGCGTAATCGCGCGCCTGCAACAGGCGGGCCTCCGCGAGTCCCACCTCGGCCGGCTCCGCCTTCGACCAGGCGGCCCCGGGAAACTCCGCCGATGGCACCGCTGCAAACGAGGTGCCGAGAGAGAAGAACAGGGTCAGCCACCCGCGGGCTGCGCTGTAGCCGGCCGCGGCGAGGCCGGCCAGGTCGGATCGAACCTCCGTCCTCCTTCCGCCGGGGTCACCGCCCCCGGCTACATCGCCACCTCGCGCCCGCCTGTAGCCGGCCGCGGCGAGGCCGGCGGGATCGGCCAACTGCGCTCCCCGCTGCCCCCCGTCGCGCTGCATCGTCACGGAAGCTGCTGGCATGTTTAGATGCGGTTGCGGTGGATCAGGGCTGCAGCGCGCGCCAGAGCGGCTGGAAGAACAGCGTGTCGCGCGCCTCCTCGTAATCCAGCTTCGCGCTGAGCACGCCGCCATTGCGGACGGCAATCACGCGGAGGCTGGGGATCACGAGCACGATCTGATGCTGTGCCCCGGCACCCCAGTACGCGTCTGGCGGCAGGCTCGCGCGCCGACGCGCGTGGTTGCCCCACCAGCCGATCCCGCCGCTGCCTCCCGTGGCCGGATCCCGCGTGACCGCCCGCACCGCCTCGGCCGACAACACGCGGCGCCCTTCCCAATCGCCTTCGCGCAGCATCAACCGGGCGACCCGCGCCGTGGCCCGTGAGGTGAAACTGCCACCCCCCCACGAGCCGACCAGCGGCAACCCATCGACCGTGATGGTTTGGCCATAGCCCACGCTCCATTCCGCGTCGGGCACGCCGATGGGTCGCATCACGCGCTCGCGCAGTACCGTGCGCAGGTCCTTCTCCGGCGCGTCGCGCAGCGCCGCCGTCGTTGCATACGCGAGCATCGCAATCCCCGGATTGCTGTAGCCCATGCCCTCGCCCGGCGGATACACGACCGGCGTGAGGTCGCGCGAAACCGTGAACGAATCGCGGGGCGGCGGGAGGCGTTTCCAGAAATCCCCCTTCCACCCGGTGAGTTTGTCGTGGGGGACCTTGCCGTCCTCCGCATCCTCCAGGCCCGAGGTGTGCGAGCCCAGTTGTCGCAGCGTGATCTTTGATTTGGCCGGATCCGTGCGCCACGCCGGCACGTACTTGGCCGCCGGATCGTCCAGCGCCAGGCGGCCGTCGGTCAGCGCCACCGCCACCCCCATGCCGCCGACGAGGGCCTTCGCCATCGAGGCGCTGAAGTGCGGCTTCGTCACGGAGTGATCGGGCGCATACCACTCGCAGACGATGCGATCCTCCCGGATGAGCAGGAAGGCCTTCGTGGCGTGCGCCGCCAAATGGACGCGCAGCTCCTCCACCCGGGCAGCCGAAAGTCCGCGGCTCTCCGGCGTTGCCACCTGCCAGGTGAAGGGCTCCGCCGTGAGGCCGGCCGTGCCTAGCGCAGCCAGAAGCAGCGCCCTCAGTCCCCGGGGCGGGCGCCCCCGATGGAGCATTCCGGCGGCCGGCGTTGTCCGGCGGCGCGGTTCCACGGCGGAAGGTGGGGCAGGGGGCACTTTCATCGGCGGCGACACCCTGAAGGCGGCGGCCCACAGCGTCGAGTCGGAGCTGAACGATTGGCGCGACGTCACGACCACCAGGCCGCAAACCGGGCGGCATGGCGTCCGGTCATCACGTCGTCCGTCCGAACCCACACTCGCCAACCGGCGCCGCCCCCGGCCAGAGTCGCTCCGGCCTCCGCGGCTGCCTTCGGCCTTCGTCATCATGGAAACGCGCTCCCTGCCCCAAACCCCACTCACGGTGTCCCGCGTCTGTTTCGGGACGATGACCTTCGGAGGCCAGACCGACGAGGCCACCGCCCGCACGATGGTCGATCGCTGCCTGGAGCAGGGCGTGAACTTCCTCGATACCGCCAATCTCTACCACCAGGGCGCAGCCGAGACGATCCTCGGACGCCTCCTCAAGGGCCGGCGCGAGCAAGTGGTCCTCGCCAGCAAGGTCGCCGGCAAGATGGGTTCCGATCCCGATCAGGTGGGCCTGTCGCGGGCCGCGATCCTGCGCGCCGCCGACGAGAGCCTGCGCCGGCTGCAGACGGACTACCTGGATCTCTACTACCTGCACTGGCCGGACTATCAGGTGCCGCTCGAGGAAACGCTCGAAGCCCTGGGCACGCTCCAACGCGCGGGCAAGGTCCGGCACGTCGCGGCCTCGAACTACGCCGCCTGGCAGCTGGTCCAGCTGCGCTGGCTGGCGGAGAAGAAACCACTGCCGGCCATCCACGTCGTGCAGCCGATGTACAACCTGCTCGCCCGCGGCATCGAGCAGGAACTCCTGCCGATGTGCCGGGCGTTCGGACTCGCCACCTTTGTCTACAATCCGCTCGCCGGCGGACTGCTCACCGGCAAGCAGGACTTCGCCGCCCCGGCGCCCGGCACGCGTTTCGATCAGAACCAGATCTACCTCGATCGCTACTGGCACGCCGCCAACTTCGACGCCGTGCGCGAACTCACCGCGATCGCGCAGGCCGCGGGCCGCTCCCTCGTCAGCCTCGCCCTCAACTGGGTGCTGCATCACACGCCGGTCGACGGCCTCATCCTCGGCGCTTCGCGCCTGTCCCAACTCGAGGAGAACCTGCGGGCCGTCGAGGAAGGCCCCCTCGCGCCCGAGGTCATCGCCGCCTGCGACCGGGTGTGGCAGCGCCTGCACGGCCCGATCCCGCGCTACAACCGCTGAGCAGGGCACTCGCCGGCCCATTTCAGACTTGCCGCCCGCGGTGCGGCGGTGCGCGAAGTGGAGGCGTGTCCACTTCCGCTCCTCCCGCCGACGGCGTCATCCTGCTCGATCCGTTTCCCCGGAAGATCGAGCGGATCTTCGACGAGCCGACGAAGCGCCGCCTCGAGAAGCTCGGCCGCGTGCTCTGGCACGACGGCTGCCCGGCCCCCGCCGAGCACCTCGACCGCCACCTGCCCGAGGCCATCGCGTTGATCGGGCAGTCGCCGCTCGACCGGGCGCGCCTCGATCGGGCGCCGCGGCTGCGCGCCATCTTCAACGTCGAGAGCAATTTCCTGCCCAACGTCGACTACGCCGAGTGCCACCGGCGCGGCATCCCCGTGCTCTCCACCGCCCCGGTCTACGCCCGCCCCGTCGCCGAGATGGTGCTCGGCATGGCCATCGCCCTCGCCCGGCGGATGCACGAGGCCGACGCCGCCGTGCGCGCCGGCCGCGAGTTCAAGGGCGACAACCACGACTCCTTCCTGCTCCACGGCAAGGCGCTCGCCCTCGTTGGGTACGGCAACCTCGGCCGCGCGCTCGTGCCGCTGCTCCGGCCGTTCTCGCGCGAACTCCTGATCCATGATCCCTGGGTGCACCCGTCGGTGCTGCGGGAGCAGGACCTGATCCCGGCCTCGCTCGACGAGTGTTTCACCCGGGCGCGCGTGGTGTTCCTGCTGGCCGCCAACACCAGCGAAAACACCGGCCGGATCGGCGCGGCCCATTTCGCCCGGATGCAGCCGGGCAGCGTCGTCATCCTCGCCAGCCGCGCCGAGCTGGTGAACTTCCCGGAGCTGCTTGCGGCCGCCGCGAGCGGGCAGATTCGCGCCGGCGTCGACGTCTGGCCCGTGGAGCCCATCCCCAAGGACGAGCCGGGACGCAATCTGCCCAACACCCTCGTCCAGGCCCATCGCTGCGGCAGCGTGCCGGAGATCCAGACGCTGATTGGCCAGCTCGTGGTCGACGATCTCGAGGCCATCCTCGCCGGCCTGCCACCGCAGCGCTGCCAGCGCGCCGCCGTCGAGACGGTCGGCCGCCTGCGCAGCAAGCCCGTCGGCGCCTGGTCGCTTTCCGACACCACGCGGCGACCGTAGCACCCGCAACCAAAGGTAACCTGGGACTCTGGCACGTAGCCGGGCGCGGTGAGCCCGGCCGCACGGAATCGACCTCCCAGGCGTCCCTTGCCGGGGTCGCCGCCCCCGGCTACATCAGAACCGTCGCGACGAGACGAACCAGGGATCGATGGCGTCCTCGACGTGGCCGCCAGCCACTCCTTTCACCGCTCCAGGGTCGCCGCCATCAGGCCGATCACGACGTCGTTCGCCAGGGTCCGCAGGGTCAGGCCCTGCAGGGTCTTGGCGGGATTAAGCGAAAGGGAGAGGACCGTGGCCGCGCCGCCGGGGATCACGCGACCCTGCCCCTTGAAGCGCTCGCGATCCAGCCGGCGCACCTCGCCGGTCCGGAGGTTGACGCGCGGCGGGAGCGGGCCTTCCAGCCGGAACTGAAAATCGTCGATGAAATAGTCCTGCTCGATCGGCCACCAGGTCTCCGGGTTGCGCAGCGCCAGCCGCGCGGTGGTGCCGTCGGTGTAGGTGACCACCACTTCGCCATTGTCGAGACGGCTCTGCATCGCGTTGGTCGATCCGGCCAGCAGCAGGTGCAGCCGGTGCGCGCGCCCGTCCAGGGGGATGGTGGCCTCCCGCGGGTAGTTGTCCCACTGCGAGGTAAACAGGATGTTGCGCGCCTCACCGGGTCCGGGGGTGGCGAACTCGAGGCCATCGGGCAGCGGCAACCGACTCTGGTGGCGGGCGGCGACCGCGCGCAGACCCGTGTCGTCGATCTCCGCGGTGGCGTTGACGTGGCCCGCCCAATAGCCGATCCCCTGGGCCGGCAGCGCCAGCGAGACGAAGGGGGAGCGCGGAGAACGGTACTTTCCGGGACGGAAGATCTCGGTAACGCGATCGTTGAACCACGGGCCGAGGTCGAGGCAGTCGAGCCGGGTGCCTGGCATGCGTTGCACCGGGTCGCGCCGGACTTCCGTCCGAGCGGGCGGCGGGACCGCCGCCGTCACGGGCGGGGCACCCTTCCAGATGACCGAAATCACATGGCGCGCCGCGGCAGGGGAGCGAATCTCGATCTGCCCGGTGGCGGGATCCGCGCGCACCGCGACCGTGGAGCCATTCACGTTCACGGCTGCGGTGGCGCCGCGAACCGGCAGGCGGAGGCGCACCTGCGGAGAACGGGCCAGCCGCGGAGTGATTTCCCACTGCTCCCGTCCGCCGGTCCGCCGGTAGTCGAGGTCGATTGCCGGGTGGCGCAGGGACGCACGCGGCCAGTCCGCCGGGAAACCCGGGGCGAGGATCAGTTCGTCCTGCAACAGATCCGGGCGCACGCCAAAGAGTCCTTCGACCAAGGCTCGGCTCAGCGTGCCGGAACCATCCGCGAAATCGCGCTGCGACTCGCGGCGATGGACGTCGAGGTAGTTCATCGAACCGACATTTCCCGGCGAGATGCCCATGAACATCGAGGCGACCACGGCGCCCTTGAGCACGCGAAAGGCCGTCTCGGCCTCCCCGGCCTGCCAGAGGCCCAGCGCGGCGTGGGCATTCTCGTTCATCGTGACGTTGTTGAGCGACCAGGTGTAGGGCATCCAGGTGCTCGTCCCGAGGGTAAGCAGACCGGGTGGCACGCCCGGGCCGCGAACCGGCAGAACGGGCAGCCAGCCGCGCACGTACGCCGCCATCCGGCGCGCCTCCCGGAGAGAAACCAACTCCGCGTCCATGACGTGATAGAAACTCCACAGCGCCGCCTCGGGGTGCACGCGTTGGAGGCCCAGCCAGTCCTTCGTCTCGGCAAACATGCCGAGATCCTCCTGCCAGAGCAGCTCGCGCAGGGCGCGGGCGATCCGCTCCGCTTCGAACGCCAGGGGAGCCGGATCCGCGCCGGCGAACGGCGCGATCTGCGCCGCCATCCGGTGGTGCCAGTAGTTGTACGCGGAGGCATGGGCGGTGCCTCCGCCACCGTACTGCAGGTCGTCGCTCGCCCAGATGGCCGCGTACGCCTCGTACAGGGGGAGCTTCTCGCCGCCTGCCGTGTTGAATTCGCGGCGAAACAGCCGGCGCTCCCAGGCCAGGTGCCGCGCGATCACCGGCCACATCTGGCGGGCGAACTCCCGGTCGCCGGTCCAGCGGAGGTGGCGGTACAGCGCATCGATGAACACGAGGTTCATGTCGTAATGGCTGTTGGAAAGATCGCCGTGGCTGTGCAGCCCGGTCTCGTTGCGGGCGAGGTTGGCTTTCTCGTCGGCCGGCGGGAGCGAGGCCGGGATCGGGCTCACGTTCTGGCGCGTGGACCAATATTCAAAATGCCGGCGGGCGCGATCGAACCACCCGAGCGCATCCAGGGCGTAGGGTCCGCGCCAGCCGAGGAGCTTGGTGCGCCAGGCGATGGCGCCATGCATGATCGCCTGCTGCGGTTCGTCCCACACCGCGTCGGCCGCGACGTTGAGCGCCCCGACGGCGGCGTTGAGAAACGGATCCGGCGTGTCGATCACCACCCGGCCGCGCAGCGCGGCGAAATGCGCCTCCGTTTCCTCGAAACGCCGCGCCAGCTCCCCGTGGGACAGCACCGGCACCGGCCCGGTCGCCCGGGATTTTTCCTGCGGCGCTCCGACCTCCCGATAGGTGGCGAGATCCACGGCCGGCGCACCCGCAGCCAGGCGCTGCAGCGAGAGCAGATGCGGCGAGCCGCTGACCAACGGCACCCGCCCCACGACGATCGGGCGCCCCACCGCTATCGCCGGGTGTTCGGCGAGCAACGCGGGAAGGTCGTCCCATTGCGATGCCTCCCGGATCCCGAGGCGGGTTCCGGCCGGTGTCAGCCCGCGGATCGTCGCCGCCTTGGCGCGCAGCGTGAAGGTGTCAGCGCCAAGTTCGATCGTGTTGTCCTGACAGAAATCCGGTTGCAGCTGAAACCACTGCCCGATCGGCACGCGTTCGGTGCCGATATCGCCATCGCGAGCCCCGCGCTGGCCGTTCACGCCGCCGAAGGCCCAGACGAGTTCCACTCCCGGCGCCACGCCGGTAGCCTCGAGGCGCAGGATCAGTCCCTCGACCTGGTGGTAACTGAGCGCGGTCAGCTTCAGCACCCCGGCGGGGCCGAGCAGGGGATCACGGATTTCATACGCGAGGGCCCCGGGCCGGTAGCGCGTGGTGATCCGGGCGGCGCCGTGGAGCCAGATCGCGGAGGTGCCTGCGGCGAGACCCAGCCGGACGTTGCCACCGCGTCCGGGCAGGTAGAGAACGAATTCGGGCTTGTCGCCGCCGTCGACCCGGAAGGCGGTGTTGCCGCCATAAAGCGGGCGGTTGAAGAACTCGGCGCCGTTCTCGATCACGAAGTCCGCTCCGTCGGGTCGGTAGCGCAGGGGCCGACCGATGTTCGACTCCAGGTTGGGCCAGATCCGGGACGTGGTGGGAACCTGCCCGGGCAGGGCGGCAATTCCGAGCAGGCAAGGGATCCACCAGCGCGCCTTCCGCTTCATCGTCGGACAACCCAACAGACGCGTGCTCCCATTCACAGCCCAAAAGCCCCGTCGCGCGGAGCGCGCCCGATGGGCTCGGCCCGGAAGGCACGCGCCGGCCTGGTGACGGCGGCATTGCCTGTCCACGACACAGGCCACTATCCTCCCGGCCTACCCATGAAGCGGCGTGAATTCCTGAAACGCTCCGCCGGGGCACTCGCGATCGCCTGCCACCCCGACCTCCTGCCCGCCGCGGCGCGCGGTGCCAACGAGAAGATCACCCTCGGCTGCATCGGTGTCGGCGGCATGGGCACGGGCAACCTCAAGAACTTCCTCGGGCTCGAGGACTGCCGGGTCGTGGCCGTTTGCGACGTCCAGGCCGATCGGCGGGCGAAGGCCAGGCAACTGGTCGACCAGAAGTACGGCGACCAGGGCTGCGCCGCCTACGGCGATTTCCGGGAGGTGCTCGCGCGTCCCGACATCGATGCGGTGATGATTGCGACGCAGGATCACTGGCACGCCGTGATTGCCACCGCCGCCCTAGCCGCCGGAAAGGACCTCTATTGCGAGAAGCCGATGGGCGTCTCGGTCGAGGAGGGTCAGAAGATCCTCGCGGCGGTGCGCCGGCACCGACGGGTGTTCCAGGCGGGCACGTGGCAGCGTTCCCAGGCGAAGTTCCGCCGGGCCTGCGAACTCGTGCGCAACGGGTACATCGGCACCCTGCGGGAAATCCAGGTCGCCGCGCCCGGTCCGCAGTACCAGCCGAAGTATGAGGGGGCACTCGGTCCCCAACCGGCACCCGCGGGTTTCGACTGGGCGATGTGGCGCGGACCCGCTCCCGACCAACCCTTCAACCCGGGACGGGTTGCCTGGCCGGACTGGTACCTGATCTGGGATTATTGCGCGGGGTTCATCTGCAACTGGGGCGTGCATCATCTCGACATCGCCCACTGGGGCTGCCCGCGCATTGCCCAGGAACCATGCGAGATCGAGTGCCAGGGAGTCTACCGCCGGAAGGGTTTCACCGACAACATCGAGAGCTGGCAGGCGACCTTCACCTTTTCCGGCGGACTCCGCATGCTCTTCTCCGACCCCGGCCGGCAGAAGGTGGGCACGCGCTTTGTTGGCGACAAGGGCTGGGTCCATGTCGATCGGGCGGGCTTCTGGGCGGAACCGGAATCGCTCCTGAAGCACACCCTGTCGGAACAGGAGATCCATCTGCACCGCTCCGACAATCACGGCGACGATTTCCTCCGCAGCGTGCGGAGCCGCCGGGACCCGGTCTCCGACGCCCACGCGACCCATGTGGCCTCGTACCTCGGCCTCTTGGCGGAGATCGCCGCGCGACTGCAGACGAAGCTCACCTGGGATCCGCGGCTGGAGCGGTTTGTGGGCCACGACGAAGCCAACGCGCGGCTCCGCCGGCCGCTCCACCATGGCTGGACCCTGACCTGACCCCGCGTCGTCCGGCCGGAGCCGGCGGCGCCAGGATTTGAAACCCCTCCCGCCCATGAGAGTCCCCGCCCTCGCCGTCATCGCCTTGAGCACGCTGATCCTCCTGGCGGGTTGCACCGCGCTGCGGAGGCCGGCGACGCGCCCGGAGTTTCGCGCCGGCGCGGCCACCGTGGATATCTCACCGCCCACGCTGCCGGTGCGCATCGCCGGCGGATTTCTCGAGGGTGCGGGCCGGGAGATGAAGGACCCGCTCCATGTCCGCAGTCTGGTGCTCGACGACGGCCGGACGCGGCTTGCCCTCGTCGTGGTCGACACCTGCATGATGCCCCGCGATCTGATCGACGAAGCCAAGCGCCTCGCCCACGCCCGCTGTGGCATCCCCATCGACCACCTGACGATCTCGGCCACCCACACCCATTCGGCGCCCGCCGCGATGAGCTGCCTGGGCACGCGCGCCGATCCCGCCTACCAAGCGTGGCTGCCCGGGAAGATCGCCGAGGGCATCGCGGCGGCCGCGGCCAACCTGCAACCGGCCCGAATCGGATGGGCCTCCGTCGACGACTGGCAGCACACGCATAACCGCCGCTGGATCCGGCGGACGGATCGAAAGATCAAGGATCCCTTCGGCGCGGACACGGCTCTGGCGAACATGCACCCGGGCTACCTGAGCCCGGATGTCATCGGCCCCTCGGGGCCGGTCGATCCGGAGCTGTCCGTGCTGGTGGTGCGCACCCGGGCGGGCCGTCCGCTGGCGGTCTGGGCCAACTACTCGCAGCATTACTTTGGAGCGCCCGCGGTTTCGGCCGACTACTATGGCCACTTTTGCCGGCACCTCGCCCGCCTGTTGGAGGAGCCGGGCGAGGGCAACGGACCGTTCGTGGCGGCGATGACGCAGGGCACGAGCGGCGACCTCATGTGGATGGACTATGGCGCGCCCAAGTCGGATCTGACGCTCGACCGTTACGCCGCCGCCGTGGCGGCGAGCGCCGCGCGCGCGGTCGGTCGCGCGTCGGACCGCGATCATGCGGCCCTGGGGATCGTCGAGCGCCGGCTGCCCCTCGCCTACCGCGTCCCGGATGAAGCGCGGCTCGCCTGGGCCCGGCCCATCGCGGCAGGCATCGTGGAGGATCGGCCCAAGGATCGCACGGAAGTGTACGCCCGGGAGGCCATCCTCCTGCACGAACGCCCGCGCACCGAGCTGCTGCTGCAGGCGATCCGGATCGGGGACCTCACGATCGCCGCGCTGCCCAATGAGGTCTATGCGCTCACCGGCCTGAAGCTGAAGGCCCGGGCGCCGGGAGGTGCGCACTTCAACATCGAACTGGCCAACGGCGCCGAGGGGTACATTCCGCCGCCCGAGCAACACCACCTGGGCGGCTACACCACATGGCCGGCCCGCACGGCCGGGCTCGAGGTGCAGGCGGAACCGAAGATCGTCGAGGCCCTCGTCGGGGCGCTCGAGCAGGTCACCGGCCGTCCGCGGCGCGTCGAACGCGACGAGCCCGGCCCTTACGCGCGGGCGATCTTGGCGGCGCGGCCCGTGGCGTATTGGAGACTCAACGACGCCGATGGTGGCCAGGCGGCGAACGCGGTGCCGGGCGGGCGGCCCGCCCGCCTCCGCGGTGGATTCGCCTGGTACCTGCCCGGAGTCGGGACGGGCAGCGGCACCGGCGCGGGCGAGGTGCTGCAACCCTCAGCCTTCTCCGGTCCGCACCAGCTCAACCGGGCGATCCACGTGGCCGGGGGGGAACTTTCAGCCGACGTCGGCGGAGGTAAGGGTGGCTACTCCGCGGTGCTCTGGTTCTGGCTCGGTGAACGCAGTGGCGCCAGCGATCGCGACGGGGTGTTGGTGCGTGCGCCCGGCGGCGAAACCCTCCGCGTGCGGCAGGACCAGCGCCACGATGCCCGCCTCGCCTTCGGGGAAACGACCGCGCCCGCCACATTCCGCGCCGACGCCTGGCACTGCGCGGTGCTCGTGCGCGACGGCGACCGCGTGCAGGTGCACGTGGACGGCCAGGCCGCGCCGGCGCTCGCGCTGGAGTTGCCGGCGTCGGCGCCCTCCGGTGGTTTCGTGTTTGGCCGCGGGCTGCAGGGCAAGCTCGACGAGATTGCGGTGTTCGACCGGGCACTGACGGCGGCCGAGATCGCCGGCTTGTGGCGGGAGTCCGGCCTCGACCCGCGCGAATAGACCTGCCCCGTCACGTCCGGGCGGGAGCAACGCGCCCCGCGATCTCCGGCGGGCCGGCCGCCTCCGCTCATGGCGTTCGGCCGTCGATTCGTCGCCGCGCGGTGCGATTTCACCGCAGTCGCGCTGACGTCGCGGCGGCCCGCTGCGGAACTGGCTCGCTGTCCGGCGGCGGACCTGCTGCCGTGCGCGGTGCCACAGGGCATCCCACCCACCCACAATCCCCATGCTCGCTCCCCAACAAAACCCCGTCGGTTGGTTCGAACTCTACGTCCAGGACATGGCCCGCGCCCGGGCCTTCTATGAAGGCACATTGCAGGTGACGCTGACCCCGCTGGAAAGTCCCGGCATCACCATGCTCGCCTTCCCGATGAACTTCGGGCTGCCGGGCGCCACCGGGGCCCTGGTGCACGCGCCCGGCGTGCCGTCCGGCGGCAGCACGATGGTCTACTTCTCGTGTGTCGACTGCGCCGAGGAAGCCGCCCGCGCCGCGCAGCACGGCGGAAAGATCTTCAAGCCGAAGTTCTCCATCGGCCAGTACGGCTTCATCTCCCTGGTGCACGACACCGAGGGCAACCTGATCGGGCTGCACTCGACGCAGTGAGTCCGGGACTGGCGCCGGCCCCGACCCAACTCCGAGGGCCGGGGCCGACCGTGACGTCACAAACGCAGGCTGACGGCGACCATCAGGGAGTGAATCCCTCCCGATAGCACCGGATACGCGGCGTCATCGTAATTGTCGTAGCGATAGGCGACCCGGAGTTGGCGGTCCTTCGTCAGCTGCCAGCGGGCGCCGAGTTCGAGCGTGTGCAGGACATTGTCGAGCGTGTCGTCGATCGCGTGCAACTGCCGGGCGACGTACCCGCTCGCCAGTTCGCCGTCCGCCTTCGACCACTCATAGGCCCACGTGAGTTTGACCTCCTTGCTGGCAGCGTAGTCACCCCCGACCGCCAGCAGGTAGTGGTCGACCACTGAGCCGACGGTGTCGCGCAGCGCGAAGGACGTGGTCGCTTCGAAACGACGCCGGCTGCTCTCGAAGAACAGCACGCTGGCATCCAGGCGGGTCCAGTCGAGGCCCACATGCACACTGCTCTCCTTGCTGGGCTGGCAACTGACCGCCGCACCGGCAGACTGCACCGTGCTGCTCAGATCCTGTTGATAGGTGATCGGGGCGGTGACCGCCTTGTCCGTCAGCCGGCCCAGATCGTTTTCACGGTCCTTGAGACTGTAGTAGCTGCTGAAGACGGTGCCGCTCGGAGCGGTGTAGCCCAGGACAGCTTTCAAGCCCAGGGCACCGCTCGGCTCGGTGACCAGACCGGTGCGGTCGGCCCAGGCATAGGACGAGGTCAACCGCAGCGTGAGACCGCGCAGGTTCAGCGCACTCCAGCGGGCATAGAGCTCGTCGGCGTCGGTGTCGCCGCGGTAGTTCGAAACTCCCTGGGTGATACCCGAGGCGTGGTAGGTCAGATCGCGGCTCTTGTCCTCGCCCTTCCAGCCCAGGGCAAACGAGGAACCCAGGCCGTGCGGACGAAACACCGCCGCCAAGCCGTAGTTTACCGCCTCGAGGCGGTTCAGTCGCGTCCCCAGTCGTTCCGATTCGGCCGCGTTGAGGAGCCCGGCGACTGGGAAACTGGAGTCGTTGTCACGTTGGCCGAAACGGAAGTGCCCCTGCAGGGTGACCGCGGGAGTGACACCAGCATCGATGTCCAGGTTGGCATGCTGGGTCTTGATCTTGCCGACGTTGAAACCAAAACGCGTCTGGGGCACCGTGAAGGTGTCCTGTTTCAGATCTGTCCGGGCATAGCCGGCGGCCACCTGGGTGGAGCCAAACGTCCGGTTCACCCGCAGGGCATGGCTGGTCAGACTCGAGTCGGGGTTGAAGCCCAGCGGCCGATCCTGATCGGCGGTCGGGTTGTAGAAGTAGGGTGCGACGAGGGGAATGTCGCGATGACGGTAATCCCGGGCGCGGTTGTCGAAACCCTCCGTGAAGCCGGTATAGGCGAGGTTGACGACCTTCCCGGGCGAGGTGGTGAGGTTCCAGGTCACGCGGTTCATGTTCTCGTCCACGTTCTGTGTCATGCCGCGCCAGCGCTGGAGCACGAAGTCGTTGGTCGGCGCCACCGGGGCCTTCTGCACGTCACTGCCGCCGAGCACGTAGGTGAGCCGGCGTTTTCCGTAGCGCAGGTACCCGTCGAAGTTCACCGCGATCGTGGTGCCGCCGCCGAGGATTCCGGGCTTGAGCGAGAAGCCCAGGCCGTAGTCGAAGCGGTTCACGTGGTAGAGCGTGCGGTCGGTGTCGCGATTGAATTGCGCGGCGTACCCGGAGGCGGTGTTGGTCGATCCCGCCGGAAAATAGGACGGATCGGTTCCGCCGGGAACCACGTTGGGCGAGAAGTAGTGGTCAAGCCCGCCGGATGAGCGACGGAAGAAGTCGTAGGTCGCGCCCAGCCGGAACTGCTCCGTGTCCCACTGGGCCTGGCCGCCGTGGCGGTACTGACCCTCGCCCCAGCGCTTGACCGTGAGGGTGCGTTTGTCGTCGGGCTGGTACTTCAGGTCGACGTCGAGGTCGAGGTAGACTCCGGACCGCATGTCACCGGACCAGCCGCGCTGGGCGCGGTAGCGTTCGAGAAAGCTGGTCCGATCGGCATCGACCCCGTCGAACTGGTCAAACAGCACGGCCTTCACCGTGACTTCCCCGGAGAGCGGGTCGGCGGGCGGCTGGGCCGCGGCGGCCGAAGGCAGGAGGCTGGCGATTCCGGCCAGCGTGAGAACAGGAAGAAAGTTGGTCTTCATGGGTGGACGATGGCGGGGTTAGTAACGCAGGTGCTGATCCTGGCTGCTGCCGTGGATCTGGCTGTGACAGCTCGTGCAATCGCGCAGGACCGCCGCGCTGAACGGGGTGCCGGTCGCGTTGGCGCCGGTCTGCCCATGCCGGTTGTTCGGCAGGCTGTGGCACTGCAGGCACAACATCGGCTGGCTCATCGTCAGCAGCTTTCGCAGCGGCGAGCCGTGCGGGTGGTGGCAATTGGTGCAGTTCTCCACGGCCGGCCCATGTTCAAAGGCATGCGGGCCCCGCATCGCCTGGTGGCAGGACGTGCACGTGGCGTTGGTGCTCGTGAGCGTCGCCTGCTTGCTGCCATGCGCGGCGTGGCAGCTCGTGCAACCCACGACGCCTTCCCGGAGGGGATGATGCGACGCCATGCTGAACCGCGCCTGCACCTCCTGGTGGCACGACGCGCAGGCCTGCGCACCCTTGACGATGGTGCCGGACTCGCCGCCGGACTTCACGTGCAGCGACGCCGGGCCGTGGCACGACTCGCAGCCTTGTTCGGGCGTGCGCGCCTTGTTCGCATGGCCCATCAAGCCCGCGTGGGTGCGGTCGTAGAACTGCGTCGTGATGTTCTCGTGGCATTCGACGCAGCCGGCGGAGCCGACGAACGTCGCCCCCGGGACCGACGGAATCGAAGTCACGGTTCCCGTCGTCATCACGCAAGAGACCAGCAGCAGTCCCCAGGCGGCGGCTCCTCCGAAAAGGAGATAGTTAGCAACACAACGCGTGCGTTGTTTCATGGGTTGTCAGGGTTTTGGGTTGATCGGCGCGCGGTTCGCAGCCAGCGCCGGAGTGCCGCCACAGTAGGGACCGCCCCGCGAACCGCCTGCGCAGATCTTGTCCAAAGCCGGATGGATCTTGGGATATCTTCGCGGCGCGACGTCGACCTCAACGCCCTCAAGTCGTGCAACGCGACGGCGCCCCCGGCGAATTCGACGCGAGACCGGCGCGCGGTCTGTACAAAATGTCAGGAATCCGCACCGCCCACAGAATCCACGGAACAGGCGGCGTGGACGGCTTCCGCTTCTTCCGGGTGTTCCGCGGGCCGACCTGCCTTGGCCTTGGGTGGCGGCTCCGATCCGCGGTGAGAAAACTCGGCCAGGGGCCGGCCGGGTTTCCACGTTTCACGCCGTGCCCCGTTGGCGGCGCGGGCTGCCTAGGCCTGCGTCCGCCGGTAGCTCACCGGCGGCTGGCCGAAGTGGCGGCGGAAGACGCGGGAGAAGTAGAACGGGCTGGCGAAGCCGCAGGCCTCCGCGATCTCCGTCACATTCTTGGCCGTGCCGGCGAGGAGCTGGCAGGCGAGCTGCAGGCGCCGCTCGTTCAGCCACGCCATCGGCCGCAGCCCCGTCTCCCGCTTGAAGACCCGGCCGAAATACACCGGGTGCAGCCCCACCGCGCGCGCCCAGGCCGGCAGTGTGATCACCTCCGCCAGGCGCGCATGGGCCCAGGTCTCCGCCTCCAGGATCTTCTCCACCACCCCGCGCTCCTCGAGGTAGGCCCCGCCGCGCGGCGGCCGCAGCCGATCCATCACGAAGGCCAGCCACTGGAAGAGGGCGCCGTTGATCCGCAGCTCGCGAAAGGGCGAATCGCTCGCCAGCGCCGCCCGCACTTTTTCAAACTCCCGCACGTATTCCTCGGGATCGGGCCAGACGTAGCGGCGGCGGAATTTCCGGTAGAGCAGCGCGTTGGCCCGGCCGCCCTCCTCGAAGGCGAGCGACACGCTCAGGCTGAAATGCGGGCGGGCCGGATCGTGCCCGAAGGAGAACGCGTCGCCGCCCTTCACCACCAGGAGGTCCCCGGGGCCCAGTTCCCAGCGGCGGCCGTTGACGACCGCCCAGCAGGTGTTCCGCTCCACGAAGAAGAACGACACCATGTCCGCCGCCAGCCGCGACGGCTCGACCTTCCAGTCCGGCGTGCCCGCGAAGCGGTCGAACCAGTGCAGGCGCACCCCAAGGTTGGCCTCGTGCACCAGCCGCCAGTCGTGGTGATAGGGGAGCCAGGCCATGGTTGAAAAAATGCATAACTCCGGCGGCCGGTGTGCATGTCAATTCTTTCGCACTTTGCCCACACTGGGACCGTGCCCCGCCCGACCCCGCCGCCGCCCTCCCCCCGCCGCACCCGCCCCGTGCGCCGGCGTGGGCCCGCCGCCGCATGACGACGACCGCCCTCGTCCTCTTCGCCCTGTACCTGGCGCTCAACGTCGGCCTCGGCCTCTGGGTGGCGCGGCGCCGGGAGGCCACCCCGCGCAGCTACTTCCTCGCGGGGGAAGGACTGCCCTGGTACGCGATCGGCGGGTCGATCATCGCGGCCAACATCAGCACCGAGCACTTCATCGGGATGGTCGGCATCGCCTACGCGGTCGGCTTCGTCGTGGCGCAGTGGGAGTGGGGCAACGTCATCACGTTCTCCGCCCTGATCTGGATCTTCCTCCCCTTTTATCTCCGCGGCGGGCTCTACACCATGCCCGAGTTTCTCGAGCGGCGGTACAACGCGCACTGCCGCTACTTCTATGCCGTCTGCTGCCTCGTGCTGTGGATTGTCGCCCAGCTCGCCGTGGTGCTGCTGGCCGGCGCCAAGGCGATGCGCGGCATGTTCGACTGGGACGAGACCGCGACGATCCTCGGCCTCGCCGCCCTCGCCGGCAGCTACACCATCTACGGCGGCCTGCGCTCCGTCGCCTGGACTGATTTCCTGCAGTTTCTCGTCATGCTGGCCGGCGGGCTCCTCGTCGCCGGCGCCGGCCTCGCGCGCGTGGGCGGACTTGAGGCGCTGATGACCAGCGCCCCGGAGAAGTTCCGGATGATCTACCCGATCACCGACCCCGATTACCCGTGGCTCGGCGTGTGGACGCTCTTCCTCTCCGTTGGCATCTGGTACAACTGCACCAACCAGTTCATCGTGCAGCGCTGCCTCGGGGCGCGCAGCGAGTGGGACGCCCGCATGGGGGTCGTGTTCGCGGGGTTCATCAAGATCCTGCTGCCGCTGCTCGTGGTCCTGCCGGGCATCATCGCTTTCCGGCTCTATCCGGGGCTGGCCGACAAGGACCTCGCCTTCCCCACGCTCGTGCGCGAGCTGCTGCCGGCCGGGCTCGGCGGGATCATCATCGCCGCCCTCGCCAGCGGCATCCTCTCTCATGTGAGTTCGGTCCTGAACTCGAGCAGCACGGTCTTCACCATGGACCTCTATCGCCCGTTGATCGGGCGGGACCGCGACGAAGCCCACCTGGTGGCGGTGGGGCGCTGGAGCGCCTTTGCGATCCTCGCGATCGCCACGCTGCTCGCGTGGTGGTTCACCCGGCAGAAGCTCGGGGTGTTCGACGTGATCCAGAACGTCGGCGCCTGGGTCGCCGCTCCGGTCGCCGCGCTCTTTCTCGTCGGCATCCTCTGGGGTCGCGCCACGGCGGCCGCGGCCACCTTTGTCCTCTGGTTCGGATTTCCGTTCACCGCTTTCGTCGAGTACGGGCTGTTCAAGCACGTCGCCGCGCTGCGCTCCTTCGACAACTGGCTGAACCGCACGTTCGTGGTCTGGGCCACCTGTGTGATCGCCCTCGTGGTGGTGTCGCTCTTCACGCGCGCGCCCGATCCGGCGCGTCTCGCTGGGATCATCTGGAGCCCGCGGATGGCGGCGCTCCCGGAGGCGGAGCGGGCCCGGTACGGCGGCTGGCGGAGCCTCACGCTCTGGTGGGCGCTTTTCGCCGCCATCGTGACCGTGCTCTACCTCTACCTCCTGCACTTCCAGTTCTTCGGCCCCGGACGGGGTCGGTGAGATCATGAGCGGATCGATGCTGCATTCCCCGAACCCGTTTGTCCCGGTCACCGCCTCGCTCGCGGACCTCGCGGGCGCGCCTTACGCGGAAGCCGTGGCCCAGGCCCGCGCCGCGCTGACCGGCGAGCCGATCGCGCCGTTGCTGGCGCTCGCCCACCAAGCGGTGGAGTTCCTGCCCGCCGCGTTCCTGGCGCGTCAGCACCAGCTGCTCGACCGGATCGGCCGGCCCCTGGCGCCGGCGCTCCCCGGTGCGTCCGCCAGCGGAGCACCGACCCGGATGTTTCACGCCGCCAGCCAGCCGGCGCTGGCTCCGCTCAGCGCCCTTGGGGTGGTCCGCGTGGGCGAGGATGGCCGCGCCTTCTTCATCGCCAAGAGCGAGCATTACCACACGCCGCTGGGCCACGGTTTTCCCGGCTACACGCTGCTCGACCATGCCCGGCGCCTGGGGATTCCCAATGCCACCCACAACAACACGCGCGGGCATCTGACCCGGCGGCTCGAGGAGGAACTCGTGGCCGCCGCCAACGGGTTCGACCCCGCCGACTCGGCGGCGCTTGGCGCCCTGCGCGATCGGGCGGAGCCCGGCCTCTGCAACCGCGTGCTCAACCTCGAGACCGGCAGCCTCGCCGTCGAAGCCGCGCTGAAGATGATCCTCGCGCGCTTTCACTGCCTCGACCCGGCGAGCCCGGTGCCGCCATACGCGGGCCGCGGGCCGGTGTTGCTGGTCATGGGCGACGACGCCGGCGCCCCCACCGGAAACTACCACGGCACCACCGTGCTGGCGCAGACGCTGCGGGGCATGTGGCCCGACTTCGCAGCCGCGGCCGGCCAGTCGGGTCTCTACCGCATTCGACCGATCCGGCCGAACTGCACTGCCGACCTCGACGCGGCCTTCGCCTCCGTCGACGACGGCCGCCACCGGATCGCCGGCTTTTTCCACGAAATCGTGATGATGAACTACGGCGCACGCCTGCTGCGGCCCGAGTTCCTGCGGCACGCCTATGAACTCTGCCGGCGGCACGACGTGCCGGTCGTAGCCGACGAGATCCAGTCCTGCCTGTGGCACCATGAGTTTTTTCTCCACCGCGAGTACGGTCTAACGCCGTCGTTCATCGCCGTCGGCAAGGGCTTTCCCGGCGGCGAGTACCCCGCCTCGCGGCTGATCTTCAGCGCCGCCTACGACTGCCTGCCGCAGTTCGGCGCCCTCGTGACCAACGGGCAGGAGGAACTGGCCTCCCTCGCCTACCTCGTGACGATGCGATGGGCCCGGGCCAACGCGGCGGTCACGCGGGCGCTGGGCGACCTCTACGAAGCGCGCCTGCGCGAACTGGCCGCCCGCCAGGCGGACCAAATCGCCGCGGTGGAGGGGCGGCGCCACCTCGCCGCGCTTTGCTTCCATTCCCTCGCAACCGCCAAGGCCTTTGTGCGGCGCCTGCTCGCCCGCGGCCTGGATGTGAGCGCGCAAACCTACAAGGCCGACTGCCCGCCGGCGGTGCTGACCAAGCTCCCGCTCCTCACCACGGCCCCGATGATCGACTTCGTTCTGGCGCAGCTGCGCGCGGCGCTACGGGAGGAAACCACGACCGATGTTTAGCGCCACTGCCTGTCGGCGGGGCGGCCCCGCCCCGCGCCTTTCGGCCACGCCGCTGGTTTTGCTGCGACACGTCTTTCCCGCGGGGCGGGGTCGCCCCGCCTACAAATTCCAAACGCGATAGGATCCAGGATTTCCCCGCGTGTACCTCGGTCTCGACATCGGCACCACCACCCTCAAGGCGGCAGCTTACGACGCCCGCCGCGGGAGGCGGCTCGCCCACGCCAGCATCCCGCTCGCGCTGCGCACCGATGCCACCGGACGGCGCGAACAGGATCCGGCCGCCCTGGTGGCGGCGCTCACCACGGTCCTCGCCACCGTGCGCCGCCGCTGCGGACGCCGCTGGAGCACCCTGCAGGGCATCGGACTGGCCGCGCAGGGCGGCAGCACCCTGGTGGTGGATCGCGCGACGGGCCGGCCGCATTCGCCGCTGATCCTGTGGAACGACACGCGGGCCTTCGCCCACTTTCACCGCCTCGCCGCCACGCTGCCTCCGCACTGGTGGCGCTCGTTTTCCCGACGCGACGAGCCGGCGATGGGCCTCGCCCGAGCCTGCTGGCTGCGCGACCGCAATCCGCGCCTGCTCGAGGGCGACCGCCTGCTGGTGGGCCTCGGTGAGTACGTCTTTTTTCTGCTGACGGGTCTCTGGCGCCAGGATCCGTGTCACGCCCTGCAATCGGGCTGCTACGACGGCCCCGGCAACCGGCTGACCACGCGCCCGCTCCGGCGGCTCGGTCTCGCGCCGACGCTGGCTGCGCCGCTGCGCTCCGGCCATGACCCGCAGCCGGGATCCGCGGCGGCGGCCCGGCGCTTTGCCTTGCCGGCGGGAGTTCCGGTCGCCGGCCCCTACAACGACCACGAGGCCGGCTTCGCCTCAATCCTGCACGCGTCGGCGCGCCCACTCGCCGCCTCGCTCGGCACGGCCTGGGTCGGAAACTTCGCCCTGGCGGACGCGTCGCGGGGGCGTTCTCCCTTCCAGCTCTGCGTGCCCGCGCCGGACGGAAACGGCTGCCAGGTGATCCAGCCGCTGATGACCGGCAACGTGACCCTTGAATGGGCCGAGGCTAACTTGCTCGACGCCACGCCCGGCCGCGCGGAGGCGCACCGTGGCGCCGTCCTGCGCCGGCAGTTGCTCCCTCCTGCCGGACTCACGGCCCTGCCGTGGCTCAACCGCCCCCATCCTCTGAAACCCTCCGTCATCGGTGGGGCGGGTTTTTTCGGCGCCGGTCCGGCCACCACGCGCGAGGATCTGTACCGCGCCTTGGCGGCAGGCATGGTCTTCGAGTTTGGCCGGGTGTTTGCACCGGTGCGGGAAGGCCGCGCCGTCGACTCCCTCGTACTGTGCGGAGGTCGCGCGGCCAGTCCGGCGCTCCGCGCCCTCTTTGCCGCGGTCTGGGTGCCGCACCCGGTTTTCGCGGTGGTGGAGCCTGCCTTCATGGGCACCCGGGGCGCGCTGCTCGCCTTCGACCGCCAGCTGGCTCGCGCGTCTGTCGCGCCCGTGGACAGGTCGCGCCTGCCGGAGGTCGGCGCCATCGAAGCCGCGCGGGAGCTCTATCACGCGGCTTTCACCCGCTTCTGCGGGCAGGTTCCGGCCGGGGCCGCCTATCAGCTCCTGCCGCCGCCCCGTCCTTCTTCCGCTCCATGAACTCACCCAAGGTCGGGCTGCTGCCCTGCTACATCGCCCTGTACGATCAGGCGCTGCCCGAATTGGCCTCGCAACAGGAGCCGTTTCTTCGCCGCAGCGCCGACCTGCTCGCCACCCTTGGCTGCACGGTCGACACCGCCCCGATCTGCCGCACGCGGGCCGACTTCGCCGCCGCGCTGGCCCGCTTCAACACCGCCGGGATCGAGGTCATCGTCGTCCTCCATCTCGCCTACTCCCCCTCGCTCGAGGCCGCCGAATTGCTGGCCGCCTCGCCGCTGCCCGTGATTCTCCTCGGCACGACGCCGGACATCGCCTTCGGGCACGGCGTGGATCCGCAGCGATTGCTCTACAACCACGGCATCCACGGGCTGCAGGATCTCGCCTGTGTGCTGCGCCGGCTGGGCAAACCCTACCGCGTCATTGCCGGCCACCTCACCGACCCGGCGTTTCCCCGCCGCTGCGCCGAGGTGATCCGGGCGGCGACCGCCGCCCGCGCCCTGCGCGGCATGCGCGTGCTGCGCCTGGGAGGCGAGTTTCCCGGCATGGGAGACTTCGCCGCCGGCGACGACGCCCTGCGGGCCGGCCTCGGCCTCACGGTGGAGAACGGCGACCCCGGCGACCTCGCGGCCGACGTCGCGGCGGTGACGACGGCGGCCCTCGCAGACGAGGCGGCGGCGGACCGCGCGCAGTTCCGCATCGAGTGCGAGGCGGCGGTGCACACCCGGTCGAACCGCGTTGGTCTCGGGCTACGCGCCCGTCTTACCGCCGGCGGTTTCGGTGCATTCAGCCTGAACTTCCTCTCCTTCCGCGACGCCGCGGGGCCGGTCGACACCGTTCCGTTTCTCGAATGCAGCAAGGCGATGGCCCGCGGGATCGGTTACGCCGGCGAGGGCGATGTGCTGACGGCCGCGCTGGTGGGAGCGCTGGCCCGCGGCTTCGGCCCGACGACCTTTGCGGAGATCTTCTGCCCGGACTGGGCGGGACAGTCGCTCTTCCTTTCCCACATGGGGGAATTCAATCCCGCCCTCGCCGCCGCCCGGCCGCTGCTTTACGAAAAGGAGTATACTTTCTCCCCCGCCCGGAACCCCGCGGTGCTGGCCTGCGCCCCTCGTCCGGGGCCGGGCACCTGGGTCAACCTCGCGCCGGGGCCGGCCGGCACCTTCCGGCTGATTTCGTGCCCGGTCGAGATCCTGGAAGACGGCACCCATCCCGGCATCGCACGTTGGGTGCGCGCCTGGATCCGCCCGCCGGGGCCGGTCGCCACCTTTCTCGAACGCTTCTCCCAAGCCGGCGGCACCCACCACAGCGCCCTCCTGCCGGGCGACCACGCCGCCGCGATGGCGGATTTCGCCGCCTTCCTCGGCCTCGAACACCGCCCGCTGCCGTAGCCGCCCATGAATCCCTGGAACTCACCTACCGAGGCGGGCGCCAACCGCCGGATCTTCGAAGAGGAGATCGCCGATTTTCTTCCGGAGCGCGTCTTCGACATCCACGTGCACCTCGCGCCGCCGCACGGCTTCGCCCCCGGCGCACCCTTTTCGTGCGGCGGGGTGCCAATCTCATCGTACACCTACGAGGAGCTGGCCAACGACCTGGCCGTGGCCTTTCCCGGCCGGCACACCGAGGCGCTGTGCTTTGGTTTCCCGCTGCCGGCCCTCGACCGGCAGATCCACAACACCTACGTCGGCGCGCAGGCCGACTTCCGCCGCTTCTTCCCCTTGCGGCTGCTCGACCCGCAACGCGACGACGCCGCGACGCTGCAACGTGATCTCGATCAGTACGGTTTCCTCGGTCTGAAGCCCTACCCCGACTACGCGCGCCCGCACGACGTCGCCCACGCGGAGATTCCGGAGATGCTGCCCGACTGGGCGATGGCCGTCGCCCACGAGCGCGGCCTGCTGGTGATGCTGCACATCCCGCGACCCGGCCGGCTCGAGGATCCGCTCAACCGCCGCCAGCTGCAGGAGCTCTGCACCCGCTGGCCCGGCGCCCGCGTCATCCTCGCCCACGTCGGCCGGTCCTACTACCTGCGCGGCGTCACCGGCTTCCTCGGTCCGCTGCGCGATCTGCCCAACCTCTACTTCGACGTGGCGATGGTGCAGCACGCGGAGGTCATCGCGCATCTGTTCCGTGAGATTCCGACCTCACGCCTGCTCTTCGGCACCGACCTCCCCATCGCTCTCGCCCAGGGCAAGGCGGTCGAGATCAACCACCAGTACACCTATGTGACCCCGCGCCCGTGGTCCCTCTCGATTTGCGACGATCGCGGGCGCCTCCGCTTCACGTCCTTCCTCAACGAGGAGCTGCGCGCCATCCGGCAGGCCGCCATCGCCGCGGGTTTCACGCGCGAGCAGATCGCCGCCTTCTTTTACGACAACGCCCGCGCGCTCGTCGACGACGTCGCCCGCCGCGTCGCCCCCCACCGCCTGCCCACGCCATGAACTCCTCCCTTGATCGCCCCTGCCTTCGGTTTTGGTCCCGCGCACGGGGAGCAGTCCACCTCCCTCATCCTGTAGGCGGGGTGACCTCACCCCGCGAAGGAACGCGGAATCTCACCTCCGCGCGTCGAGGTCGTCGCGCCCACAGGTTCCAGAGTATTCTTGTCCTGGGGCTGGGGCTTGCGCTTCTGCCGGCAACGTTCCCTGCCGCCGCCGCCCGGGAGACGGACCTCGCCGCCCGGGCGCGAGCTGAAACCGTCGTGCCGGTGCGCCCCGGCCAGCCCGGCAAGGCCCCGTTCTGGAACCGCGAGGCCGTGCAGTTTCTCTACGCACCGGCGTTTGACTTCGCCCCCATCGCCGGCGCCCGGGAGTACCGCTTCACCGTCGCTCCCGCCGCCGGGGAAACCCTGCCCTTCAGCGCCCCGCAACCGACCGCGTCGCTCGCTCCCGTGTGGACCCGCGTGCCCGTTGGCCGCACCACGCTCACCGTCCAGGCGATCGACGTCCGCGGCCAGCCCCTGGGCGAACCGCAACGGCGCACGTTTCACCGCGCCGCACCTTTCGACGCCACCTACCCACCGCCCGCCCTCGCCTGGCGGGAAAGCGCGCGCCTGGCGCTGGAGGCACTCGTACACTCCCCGGATTTGCGCTGCTGGTTCACCACGGGCGAGCCCGAGGAGCAGTTTCACCTCTATCGCTACCCCTACAAGATCGTCGGCGCGGCGGCGGCCGCACTCGCCCTCTATGCCGCGCAGCAACCCGCCCCGGCCGATGCGACCGCCGCCCTGCAGGCCGCGCGGCGCGCCGCCGACTACCTGCTCGGCCTGTGTTTCCCCGCCGACGCCGCCTGGGCCCATCACACGCCGACTTACCATCCCACGCGCTTCCGCGACCGCCTGAAGGGCCACATGTCGCCGGAAAACCACATGACCACTTCCGGTGCCGAAAGCGGGCTCTACTTTCTCACCCTGCACCGCGCGACGGGAGAGGTCCGGTACCGCGAGGCCGCGGTGCGCATCGCCGAAACCTATGCCCGCCACCAGCGGCCCGAAGGCAGCTGGCCCCTGTTTGTTCGCGCCCGGGACGGCGCCCTCGTCACGGACAACCTCATGGTGCCAACGATGGTCGTCGACTTTCTCGATCGACTCGAGCGGGAGACGGGGCTGACGCAGTTCAACCCGATGCGCCGCCGCGCCGCAGCCTGGATCGAGGCGAATCCCGTCCGCAGCTGGAACTGGCAGGGACAATTCGAGGACGTGAAACCGCAGCCGGCCTACGAGAACCTGACCAAGCACGACGCCTGCGACTACGCGATCCACCTGCTGCGCCAGCCGGCCCCCACCGCGGCGGAACGGGAGCTCGCCCTCGAAATCCTCCGCTTCTCCGAGGATCAATTCGTCATCTGGGCACAGCCCCCGGCCGAACGCCCCGGCAAACAGAGTCCCGACGGCGTCGCCGGCTCCCGTTCCTCCCGCTGGCTCCTGCCGTGTGTGCTAGAGCAGTACCGCGCCTACGCGCCGGTCTGCGCCAGCTCCGCCAAACTAATCCGCACCTTCCTCGCGGCCTATCGCACCACGCGCGATCCGCTGCACCTCGCCAAGGCCCGCGCCCTCGCCGGCACCCTCACCCGCACCCAATCCAACCCCAAGGCGGCCGGCCGCTACCTGACCTGGGTCATGCAGCCTTCCGGCCCCATGTGGTTCAACTGCGAGCTTCTCGCCATCGAGGCGATGCAGGAGCTCTCCGCGATCGATCCGGCCACCCCCGCGCCATGATCCCCGGAATTATCCGCTCCCCTGTAGGCGGGACGACCTCGTCCCGCGCCGTGGCCCCTGTGGGCGGGACGACCCCGTCCCGCGCCCTACCGCTCCCGTCCCGCGCTCCTCGCACCGACCTTTCCCCCGACCGCGGGGCAGGGTCGCCCCGCCTACATCGGCCGGATCCGACAATGACGTTTGTTCTGCCCACCTCCCTCCGCGTGCCATGAAAAAACTCCTGCCGCTCCTGCTGCTGGTCGCCGGCCCCGCGGCGCCGGACCTCATCACCACCACCGCGACTGCCGCCGAGCCGGCGCCGGCCACCGCCACTGTCACCGGCCGCGTGCAAAGCGCCGCCACCGGACGCTTCCTCACCAACGCCCGCGTGCGGGTCATCGACACCACCCTGGTCGCGTTCACGGATCCTTTCGGCTTCTACCGCCTCGCCGGGATCCCGGCCGGCCCCATCACGCTCGAGGTCTACTTCACCGGACTGGAACCGCGGCGGGTTTCCCTCCAACTCACCGCCGGTCAGACCGTCGTGCAGGATGTGCCGCTGGCCGAGGTTGGCGGCCCGTCCGCGCCCGCCGACGCCGTCCAACTCGAGGCCTTTGTCGTCGCTCAGGCCCGCGAGCTCGAAGGCGGGGCCCTGGCCACCAATGAACAACGGTTCTCGCCCAACCTGAAGCACGTCGTCGCCAGCGATGTCTTCGGCGACGTGCAGGAGGGAAACGTCGGCGAGTTCCTCAAGTTTCTCCCGGGCGTGCTCGTCAACTATGTCGACGCCGAGGCGCGCGATCTGTCCCTGCGCGGCTTCGCGCCCAACCTGACCGAGTTCACCGTCGACGGTGCGCAGACTTCCAATGCGAACTACTTCGGCAATTCCCGTGCGCCGCACATGTCGCAGACCTCGATCACCGGGGCTTCCCGCGTGGAGGTTTCCAAGGTGCCGACACCCGCGACCTCCGCGGCCTCGCTGGCCGGCAGCGTGAATCTCGTCAGCAAGAGCGCCTTCGAACGGAGCCGGGCCGAGTTCCGCTACCGGGCCTACCTCTCCGCCAACTCGCTCTCGCTCCGCTTCCGCGAACCCTACACCTACGACGACAAGCGCGCGGCCAAGATCCTCCCGAACTTCGACTTCGACTACACGCTGCCCGTCAGCCGCAACTTCGGGCTCGTCGTCACCGGACTCACCTCGAACTTTTTCAACCCGCAGCGCTTCCACCAGTCGGTCTGGACTGCCGCCGCCACCGGCACCAGCGCCTCGCTCTCCTCCCCGTACCTGTCGAGCGATGTCACGCGCGACTCCCCGCGCTTCACCTGGCGCAAGGCCGCCGGCCTCAGCGCCGACTGGCGGATCTCGCCGGTATCGGTGCTGTCCGCGAGTTTCAACTTCAGCGACTTCCACTCCCAGGGCGGCAACAACCTCCGCACCTTCGGCACCGGCACCAACGGCACGCCCACCGTGGCGGCCTCCGCCGGCGGCATCCCGCTGACCTTCGGCCCCGACTTCACCCAGGGCGCCACAGGCCGCGGCGTGATCAACCTGACCAGCGAGGCCACCAACCGTCTGGAGAACACCCTCTCGGCCAACCTGCGCTACCGCTACGACGACGGACTCTGGCGCGCCCAGGCCGCGCTCGCCCGCTCCTCCTCCACCGCGCGGTTCCGCGGCGGTGGCCGGGATTGGGTCTTCAACAGCCTCAACGCCACCTACGCGCTCCCGCTTCGCGTGACGTACACCCAGGTTACCCCCCTCGACCGCGACGGTTCCGCGCCGGTGGTCCGCGCCTTCCTCAATGACGGCCGTGAGGCCGACATCAACGCCCTCGGCGACTACCGCATCACCACCGCCGCTATTGGCGGGCGCGGCATCACCGACGACGTCCTTTCCGCCGACGCCAGCCTGCGCCGCCGGTTGAACTTCCTCCCGTTTCCCGTCGCCGTCGAGGCCGGCGCGCTCCAGCGGCGCCAGCAGCGTGACAGCCGCATTCCCGTGCGGAACTTCACCTACAACGGCCTCAACGGTGATTTCTCCGCGCTGCCGTATCGGATGCAGGTGTACGTGAACCAGGATTCCGGCTTCGGCGTCCGCAACGCCGCCTTCCTCAACGTGGTCAGCCTTTCGCGCGCCTACCGGGCCGATCCGCGGCTGGTCACGCAGACGCCGGCACAGGTCGCCGCCGAAGCGGTGTCGCGCATCAACACCTCGGAATACTTCGAGGAGAAGGTCACCGCCTGGTACGGGCAGGCGGAGGTGCAGTTGCTGCAGAATCGCCTGAAACTCCTCGGCGGCGTCCGCCACGAGGCGACCGACGGTTCCGGCGACGGTCCGATCTACGACCCGGGCGCGGCCTTCGTGCGCAACGCCAACGGCACCTTCGCGCTCGATTCGCGCGGCCAGCGAATCCGCAAAGCGGAGGCCGGCGCCGCCGGCTCCCTGGAGGAAGTGCGCCTGACACGGCGGGAGCGTGGCAACCACGCCAGCGGCGGGTACGACGGTTTCTATCCGAGCCTGCACCTCACGTTCAATGCCACCGAGAACTCGGTCATCCGCCTGGCCTACGCCCGCACCTACGGCCGGCCCAACTTCAGCGAGCTCATCCCCAACGTCGTGATTAACGAGCGCGACCTCTCCACCGAAGACCTCGCCAATCCCGGCATCGTCCCCGGCACCCTCACGGTGCGCAACCCGGACCTCAAGCCGTGGCAGGCCGACAACTACGACCTGTCCCTCGATCACTACACCCGCGAAGGCGGGGTCTTTTCGGTCGGCGCCTTTCAGAAGGACATCCGCGACTTCTTCGCCGATGCGGTTCGCATCGCGACCCCGGGCGACATCGCCGCCCTCGGCCTGGATCCGCGCTATGCCGGTTTTCAGCTGGCCACCACCATCAACGCCGGCCACGCCCGCATTCGCGGCTACGAGTTGAGCATCCGACAGTCACTCGCTCCGCTCGGAGCCTGGGCCCGGTCCTTCTCGGTCTTCGCCAATGGTTCCCGACTCGAACTCTCGGGTTCACAACAGGCCGACTTCGCCGGTTTCATGCCGAAGAGCGCCGCGTGGGGTCTCACCTACACGCGCGCGCCGCTCACCCTGATGGCGAAGTGGAACTGGCGCGGCCTGCAGCGCAACGGCGCTTTCGCCGCTCTCGGACCCGATTCTTTCAACTACCTGGGCGGGCGCACCCACCTCGACTTCAACGCCGATTACCAGCTGAGCCGCCGCCTCGCCGTTTTCTTCTCCATTCGCAACGTGTTCAACGTGCCCAACGAGGCCATGCGCTACGGCTCCCTCACCCCGGCCTACGCCCGCCGGTTCATGGTGTCCGAGTTCGGCGCCCAAATCACCGCCGGCGTGAAAGGCAGTTACTAAGGTTCATCCCTGTCCAGCAGACCCTGTGGGCGGGGCAACCTCGCCCCGCGACGCGCCGCCGGCCGCCCTCACTGATGAAAAGACCAAGCAGACACACCCCGTCGCTGACGCGCCACCCTTCTTCCGCCGGATCCATGCAATAGAACCACGAATGGACACGAACAAACACCAATGGAAACGCCCTGCGAAGACGGAGGTCTTGCCGCCCACCGAACGCTGCACGCGGCGCGCCGGGCAGGGCTTCGTGTCGATTCGTGTCCCTTCGTGGTTGCCCTCTGAATTCTCCCGGGGCCAGCGGGAACCCGGGCGAAGCGGAGTACCTCGCACCCATGCGCGAGTGGGAACCTAGGTTGGCGCTCAGGACGGCGACCCCGCCCCGCGACGCATCGTCCGCCGCCGGGCGAGGTCGCCCGGCCTACAGGTCGCCGCCACGGCGCCCGACCGAATCGACGCCCTTTGCCCCCGCCCCTTCACCGGTTTCCTCCATGCCCAGGTTCTTCCGTCTCCCCTGCCTCGCGCTGGCCTCGGTGCTCCTCGCCCCGGCCCCGTCCTTCGCCGCCGCGCCGGCCCGGCCCAACCTCCTCGTCATCCTAGCCGATGATCTCGGCTACGCCGATCTCGGCGTCCACGGCGGCCGGGACGTCCCCACGCCGCACCTCGACGCCCTCGCCCGCTCTGGTGTCCGGTTCACCCACGGTTATGTCTCCGCCCCGTACTGCGGCCCGTCCCGCGCGGGGTTTTTCACCGGCCGCTACCAGACCCGCTTCGGCGCGGAGTTCAACGCGCGCGTCGGCGACGAATCCCGGCTCGGCCTGCCGCTCGCCGAACGCACCATCGGCGACCATCTTCGTGCCGCCGGCTACGCCACCGGCCTCATCGGCAAGTGGCACCTCGGCTTCAGCCCCGACCGCCATCCGCTGGCCCGCGGCTTCGACGAGTACTTCGGGTTCCTCGTCGCCATGCACAACTTCATCCTGCGCGCGGATCGCGAGCCGGAGTTCGAGGCCGCCTACTCGCGCAACCTGATCTACCGCGGTCGCGAGGTGCAGCGGCTCGACGGCTACACGACCGACCTCTTCACCGACGAGGCCATCGCCTTCCTTCGGCGCCAGACCAGCCGGCCCTGGTTTCTCTGCGTGGCCCACAACGCCGTGCACACGCCGCTCGAGGTCCTAAAGAAGTACGGTGACCGCGTGCCCGCGGCGATCACCGATCCGGAGCGCCGCGGCTACCTCTCCCTCCTGATCGGGCTCGACAACAATGTCGGCCGCCTCCTCGGCCACCTACGCGAGAGCGGGCAGGAGCGGAACACCCTCGTCTGCTTCTTTAGCGACAACGGCGGCGCCGGGCAGAAGCCTTACCTCTCCTACAACACCGGACGCAACGCGCCGCTGCGTGGCAACAAGGGACAGGTCCTCGAAGGCGGCAACCGCGTGCCATTCTTCCTCTCGTGGCCAGGCACGCTCCCGGCCGGCGGAACCTATGACGAGCCGGTCATCTCGCTCGACATCGCAGCCACCGCCCTGGCCGCGGCCGGGCGCCCAATTCCGCCGGAGATGGACGGGGTCAACCTCCTGCCCTGGCTGCGCAGCGAGAAGTCCGGCGCCCCCCACGCCGCCCTCTACTGGCGACTCGGACCGCAGCGGGCGATCCGCGCCGGCCAGTGGAAACTCGTCGACTGGCGGGATTTCGCCGCGAAACGGCAGAGCGGCTGGCAGCTCTACGACTTGTCGCGGGATGTCGGTGAGCAGGATGATCTCGCCGCCCGCCACCCGGAGATTGTGGCGCGCCTGAGCCGCGACTGGGAGAACTGGAACCGTGGCAACATCGCCCCCCTCTGGCAGGGCAGTTCCACCGAGGATCCCACCGCCCCCGAATACCGCCCGCAGAAGACGAAAAAGAAACGGTGAGGCCGAGCGCCTCCGCGCGACGCCGGGCCGCAACCAAAAAACGACACCTCGCCGGATGTAGCCGGCCGCGTTGAGGCCGGCCTCGAGCAGGAGATCAAAGGTCCCAACCCGGATCGGTACCCCACGAACGCCAACGTAGCCCGCAGCAATCACCGATGAAAACTCCCGACAGAAACACTTCGTCGCTGCCGCGACACCCCTCTCGAGCCGGAGAAATTCAGTGGAAAACCACGAAGGGACACAAATCGACACGAAGCATCGGCCTGCGCGCCGCGTCACATTTGGGTGGGTGGCAAGACCTCCTCTTCCGCAGGCTATCTCCATTCGGGTTCTTTCGTGTTCATTCGTGGTTCCATTGCCTGAATACGGAAAAGTGTGCACTGATAGGTCGGCGCCCCCAGCAATCACCGAACCGGCCCGAAACGGTGCGAAGGAGATCGACGATAACCTCCGGATCCATCCGTGTGCATCTGTGCTTTGAGTCTTCCGGTCATCGTCCTATTGCTGAAGCCTGCTTGAGCCGCCGCGCGCCTTCGCCTTCTGCCTGCTCCTCCTCCACCCCACCATGAGCCTCACCGTCTCCCTTGCCGGCAAAGTCGCCTTGATCACCGGTTCCTCCCAGGGCATCGGCGCCGAAACCGCCCGCGTCTTTCACCGCGCCGGCGCCACCGTGGTTCTGAACCACCCGGATGTCGGCACCACGCGCCACGATGCCGACACCCTCGCCGCCGCGCTGAACCAGCAGCGCCCGGCGAGCGCGTTGGTCCTGGCCGCCGACGTCGCCAACGCGTCCGCCGTCGAGGCGATGATGACCGGCATCTGCGAGCAACTGGGCGGACTCGACTACCTGATCAACAACGCCGCCATCATCCGCGATCGCACGCTCGCCAAGATGACCCTTGAGGAATGGTCGAGCGTGATCGACGTGAACCTCTCGGGCGTTTTCCACTGCTGCAAGTACGGCCTGCCGGTGATGCGCGACGGCGGCGCGGTCGTCAGCCTCGGCAGCATCGCCGCGCTCCAGGGTTTCTATGGCCAGGCCAACTACGCCGCGGCCAAGGCCGGCGTGCAGGCGCTGATGCGCGTGGTCAGCCGCGAGGGTGCCCGGCGCGGCATCCGCGCCAATGCCATCGCCCCCGGAGTGATCGACACCGCCATGGCCGCGACCATTCCCGAAACGGTCCGCGCCGAGATGCTGCACCAGATCCCGCTCGGCCGCTTCGGCACCCCGACCGAGGTTGCCCAGGTCGCGCTCTTCCTCTGCTCGCCGCTCGCCGGCTACGTGACCGGCCAGACCATCGAGGTGAATGGAGGCTGGCGCGGATGAGGGGCGCCGCCCGCCAGGTTTCGGCGGCGGAGGCCGTCGCCGCCATCCCGACCGGCGCCACGGTGGCCGTCGGCGGATTTGTGGGCGCGGGTCACCCCGAGGCTCTGACCGCTGCGCTCGAGCGGCGCTTCCTCGCCACGGGCACGCCGCGCGACCTGACGCTCGTCTACGCGGCCGGGCAGGGCGACCGCGGCAGCCGCGGCCTCAATCACCTCGCCCCACCCGGCCTCCTGCGCCGCGTGGTGGGCGGCCACTGGAATCTCGCGCCGCGCCTGGGCGCCCTCGCCCTCGGCAACGCGATCGAGGCGTACAATTTTCCGCAGGGTGTGATCTGCGCGCTGCTGCGCGAAATCGCAGCGAAGCGCCCGGGCGTCTTCACCCGCGTCGGCCTCGAGACCTTTGTCGATCCGCGGCACGGCGGCGGCCGGCTGAACGCCCGCACGACCGAGCCCCTGGTGGAGCGCGTCACCCTCGACGGCGAAACCTGGCTGCGTTACCGCACCTTTCCGATTCACGTCGGCCTGATCCGCGCCACCCGCGCCGATGCCCGCGGCAACCTCACGTTGGAGCGCGAGGGCCTGATCGGCGAGGTCCTGCCGATTGCCCAGGCCGCGCACAACCACGGTGGCATCGTGATCGCGCAGGTGGAGAAAATCGTCGATGCCCTCCCCGACCCCAAAGCGGTGCGGGTGCCGGGAGCGCTGGTCGACTTCGTGGTGGTGGCCGAGCCCGGCGAACACGCGCAGACCTTTGGCGAGGCCTTCAATCCGGCCTATGTCACGTCGAGCCCGGGGGAGATCGCGACCCTGCCGGTGCTGCCGTTCTCCGAGCGGAAGATCATCGGCCGCCGTGCGCTGCAGGAGGTGCGCGCCGGCGAACTCGTCAACCTCGGGATCGGCCTGCCGGAGGCCGTCGCCGCCGTGGCCGCGGAGACCGGCCGGCTGCGCGAATTCACCCTCACCGTGGAGAGCGGCCCGATCGGGGGCCTGCCCGCGGGCGGCCTGAGTTTCGGCTGTGCCCATCACCCCGAGGCGATCGTCGACCAGCCGGCGCAGTTCGATTTCTACGACGGTGGCGGGCTCGATCTTGCGATCCTCGGCGCCCTGGAGATCGGGGCCGACGGCAGCGTGAACGTCAGCCAGCTGCCCGATCGGTTCGCGGGGGTAGGCGGCTTCGTGAACATCTCCCAGCACGCCCGCCGGCTGATCTTCTGCTCCACCTTTCGCGCCGGTGATCTCGCGGTGGAAAGCTCGCAGGGCCGGCTCGCCATCGCCCGCGAGGGACCGCAGGCGAAATTCGTGCGGCAGGTGCGGCAGGTTTCCTTTCACGGCCCCTCGGCGGTCGCCCGCGGCCAGCCCGTGCTCTACGTCACCGAACGCGCCGTGTTTGCCCTCACCGCGGAGGGGTTGCGGCTCCAGGAAGTCGCCCCGGGCCTCGACCTTGGCGCGCACGTGCTCTCACGCATGGAGTTCACCCCGCAGGTCCAAGTGGTCTCGCCCATGCCGGCCGAGTGCTTCGCTTGATCCTCCCATGCTGTGCCTCCCTCTCGCACCGTTTCGCGGGAATCTCCCGAACCATCCCTGTAGGCGGGGCGACCCCGCCCCGCGTAGACGAGGCATCGACGCAATAAAAGCGGGGTGAGGTCGCCCCGCCTCCAATCCCACGCTTTCTCTTTCTCATGCTCTATCGTGATCCCGTCTTTCTCGTCGGCGCCCGCCGCTCCGCCATCGGCCGGTTTGGCGGCGGCCTGAAGTCGCTCCCGCCGGCCGACCTCGCTCTCGCCGTGGCCGAGGCCGTGGTTCCGCCCGCGCTGCGGCCGAAGGTCGACCAGGTGATCCTGGGGCAGGTCCTTCCCGCCGGTTCCGGGATGAATGTCGCCCGCCAGGTAGGCCTGCGTCTCGGCCTGCCGGAGACGGCGCCCGCCTTCACCGTCAACCAAGTCTGTGCCTCCGGCCTGAAGGCCGTCGTCCTGGCGGCGGATGCGATCGTCCTCGGCGAATCGGCGCTCGTGCTCGCCGGCGGTGTCGAGGTCATGAGCCGGGCCCCGTACTACGCCCCGGACACCCGCTGGGGTCGGAAATTCGGGCCGGCCACCCTCAACGACGCCCTGCTGGTCGACGGCCTCACGGATCCCGTCCTCAACCTCGCCATGGGAGAGACCGCCGAACGCCTCGCCGCCGAAGGCCGGATCTCTCGCGCCGCGCAGGACGAGTTTGCCCTCGAAAGCCAGCGCCGCGCCGGCGCCGCCCGCGAGGCCCTGGCCCGGGAGATCGTGCCGGTGGCGGCGGAGGGCACGGTCGTGGCCGCCGACGAGCATCTGCGGCCCGACACCACGCTCGCCAGGTTGGCGACGTTGCGGCCGACCTTCCGGCCGGACGGCACCGTCACCGCCGGCAATGCCTCCGGCCTCAATGACGGCGCGGCGATGCTGCTGGTGGCCGGCGCGAACGCCGTCCGCGACTTCGGACTCAAACCCCGGGCGCGCCTGGTCGCGGCCGCCGCGGTCGGTTGCGCGCCGGCGACCATGGGCCTGGGCCCGGTCGCGGCGATCCGCCGCCTCTGCGCCGAAACCGGCTGGGATCTCGCCGCCGTGGACGCCGTTGAAATCAACGAGGCCTTCGCCGCGCAGGCGCTGGCCTGCTCCCGCCAGCTCGCCCTAGCCCCGGAAAAACTCAATCGGCGCGGCGGCGCGATCGCGCTCGGCCATCCCCTCGGCGCTAGCGGCGCCCGTATCCTTGTCACGTTGTTGCACACGATGGAAGACCTCGGCCTGCGTCGAGGGATCGCCGCCCTGTGCGTCGGCGGGGGCATGGGCCTCGCCGTGGCGATCGAGCGGACGGACCTCGCCGCCGGCGCCTGACGACCATCCGCTCGCCCGGCCTTCCCGCCAAAACTCCGCCATGAGCAACCGCTTTCTGCCCGCCGCACTTCTGCGCTTCGCCGCCCTCGTCGCGCTCGCGACCAACGCCTCCCTGCTCGCCCAAGGGCCGGGCAAGACTCCCCGCCACGAGGGCACGCTCAAGGCCGCCGTCGGGATCCCCGCGGACTTCTTCCCCGCGCAGCTGCAGGCCATCGAGACCCGCCGCGCCGGCTGGCTCGCGCGTGCGGAGCAGGCCACGCCTCCCCTCCTCCGCAGCGCCAAGGTGCCGGTCGCGGTCATCCGGCCGGAAAAGGACGCCGCCTGCTTCCAGGGCTGGAAGGTCGGCGCCACCGAGCCGGTGGAATCGGTGCTGAACCGGCCGCTCGTCCCCGGCGACTCCTTCATCCTCGATTTCGGTGAGCACTTCACCGGCACGCTGCAACTCGAGCTGCGCGCCTTCGCCATTCCCGTCGACGCCCCGGTGCGGTTGTCCCTGGTTTTCGGCGAGGTGCTCGCCGAGGTCAGCGAGCCGCTCGATCCCTACAGCGGCACCCTGTCGCGCTCCTGGCTGCAGGACGAGACGATCGCCGTTGATGAGGTGCCCGGCACGGTGCGCCTGCCCCGGCGTTACGCGTTCCGCTATCTCAAGGTCACGGTGGCCGCCGCGAGCAAGCACGGACGCTTCGGCTTCGCCGGCATCCGCGCCGAGGCGATCACTTCGGCCGATGAGACGAAACTCGCGCCGTTCACGCCACGCACACCCGAGGACGCCGCGATCGACCGCGTGGCGGTCCGCACCCTGCGCGACTGCATGCAGACGGTGTTCGAGGACGGCCCGAAGCGGGACCGCCGCCTCTGGCTCGGCGACCTGCGACTGCAGGCCCTCGCCAACTATGCCACCTTCCGCAACCACGACCTCGTGCGCCGCTGCCTCTACCTGCTCGCGGGCACGGCCACGGCCGAAGGACTCGTGGCCACCTGCATGCTTGAACGCCCGGTGCCCGTCCGCGGAGGCAACAGCATCCTCGACTACACCGCGCTCTGGGCCCCGACGGTGCTGGAGTATCTCGAGGCCAGCGGCGATCGCACCACCGCCGAGGACCTCTGGCCGCTCGTCGTGCACCAACTCGCCTTTACGCTCGAACCGGTGACTCCGGAGGGACTGTTCGTCCCGCCCAAGGGCTGGTGGCTCTTCATCGACTGGCACCGCACCCTCGACAAGCAGGCCCCGGAACACGCCATCGTCCTGGTCGGCGCCAAGGCCACGCTGCGGCTCGCCGAGAAACTCGGCCGCACTGCCGACGTGCGGTTCCTGCCCGAAGTCATCCAACGGATGGAACAGGCCGCCCGCGACCAGCTGTGGGATGAAGCGCAGGGGCTGTTCATCAGTGGTCCCAAGCGGGAGGTTTCCTGGGCCGCACAGGCCTGGATGGTGCTCGCCGGCGTGCCGACGCGCGAGCAGGGCCGCCGCGCCCTGCAGGGAGTGATGCGCCTGCCCTCCGCGGAGAAACCCGTGACGCCTTACCTCTACCATTATGTGGTCGAGGCGTTGCAGGCCGTCGGGCTGGCCGACGAGGCCAGCCGCCTCCTGCACGAGTACTGGGGCGGCATGATCCGGAAGGGAGCCGACACGTTTTGGGAGGTCTACATTCCCGGCGACGATCACGCCTCGCCCTACAAGAGCCACCTGATGAACAGCTATTGCCACGCCTGGAGCTGCACCCCGGCGTACCTGCTGCGCCGGTAGGGCAATCTTGGCAGGGTCAAATCGGCAGCAATTCGGATGCACATCAACCGAACGCCCCTTCTCCATGAATACCACGATTGAACCTGTGCTTCGCCTCGCGGTACCGCTCCGCTTCCTCTGCGTCAGCCTTCTCCTGGTCGCACTCCGGGGAGCGGAGAGCCCGGGCGGTTTCGATATCCAGGCCGCGCTTGATGCCCTGCCCGCTGCCGGTGGGGTGGTGCGCATTCCCGCGGGAACCTACGAACTCAGGCAGCCGCTGGTCATCCGGATGGGCGACGTGAAACTCGAGGGGGCCGGCACCGCCACCCACCTCATCAACCGCTCGCCGGACCGCCAGGCCGCCATCGTGATCAAACACGCCGACTACCCCAAGGTCCGCAAGGCCCGCCTCTGGCGGATCATGCTCGCCGACTTTCGCGTCAGCGGCTCGAAGGAGAGCGGCGACGGGATTCGGGCGGAGGGCGTCGACGAAATCTACCTGCGCGGCGTCGCCGTCGATCATCACGGCGGGCACGGCATTGTGTTGCGCGATTGCTATGAAGACCCGCGCCTGATCGGAAACATCATCACCTACAACGGCGCCGCCGGCCTGCTGCTCGAGGGGTGCCACGACATCGTCGTCAACGCCAACCAATTCGAGGAGAATCAGGACGCCGTCCGCTGCCTCGACAGTTTCAACCTGTGCATGACCGGCAACAACCTCGACGATCACCTGCGCCACGGGGTCGTGATTGAAAACACCTACGGCTCCATCGTCTCCAGCAACATGATCGAAGAGTGCAACGGCACGGCGATCCTTCTCGATCGCGACTGCTACGGCATCACTGTCGCCGGCAACACCATCGCCCACCACCTCGGCGGTGGCGTGCATCTGCCCGACGCCTGGGGGTGCGCCATCACCGGCAACACCTTCCCGCTCGTCCATGCCGGTTCCATCCGGGTGGGTCCGGACAGCGGACGGCTCACGATTTCGGGGAACACGTTTTCCAACAGTTTCATCGGCGGAAAGAACAAGCGCCCGCCGGCACACAAGGATCCGATGGGCCGTGACGCCGGCACGGGCATCCTCCTCGAGGGGACGCGCGACATCGCCATCACCGGCAATACCTTTGGCGGTCTCGAGACGCCGGCGGTGGCGGCCCGCCACGGCTGCCAGCGTCTCTTGATCACCAACAACGTGATCGCGGAGGTGAACCGCGGCTCGCCTCCCGGCGAGCCCGCCATCGCGCTCGGAGACGCCACCGACTGCATCGTGAAGGACAACCTCGGCGCCGGCCCGCACCGACCCGCGACCACGCCCTGAAATCCCGCGCCTCGCGAAGGTGGAAGGAGTCAAATCGCGAAACGCGGGGACTCTCCTGACGGCATTGCCGCGATCCGGCCCGGTCACTCCACGGTCGGCCGGGTTTTCGCGCTTCCCAACTTGATCCCGTTTGCCGGAGATTGAGTTTTCCGCTTCGGGTCGTGAGGGTTTTTCCATGGCTCTCCCCTTTCGCGCCGTCCTGCTCGGCGGTGCCCTGCTGAGTTCCGCCTTCACCGCCCCGGCGGCGACGACGGCGCGCCCCAACGTCATCGTCATCATCTCCGACGATCATCGCGCCGATTGCCTGGGTTATTTCGGCCACCCGGAGCTGCAGACGCCGCACCTCGACACGCTGGCCCGGCGCAGCACGGTGTTTCGGCATGCCTACGTCCAGGCCGCGGACCGCACTGCGGTCTGCGCCCCCGCCCGCACCGGCATCCATTCCGGCAAGACCCTGTACCGCTGGAGCCAGCGGGAGCCGGCGAGCCAAGATCCGGCCCACTACAGTCTCGGGCGCGCGTTTCGCGCGGCGGGCTACGCGACGCTGCGCAGCGGCAAGGGGGTCAACGTGCCCTCGCCGCTCTGCGCCGAGTTCGAGCGCAACGTCGAGCAGAGCTCCCTGCCGCTCGACGTCCACGTTGCAAACGGCCTGGCTTTCATCCGCGAGCAGGCCGGCCGGCGTCCTTTCCTGCTCGTACTGGAGCCGCGCGTACCCCACTCGCCCTATCCCTCGACGGAGGAGCAGCAGAAACTCTACGATCCCTCCAAGCTGCGGCTGCCGCCGGACTATCGCGTGCGGCACCCGTTTCTCCCCGGCGAGGAGTGGCCCGAGGCGACGGTTCGCACCACCCTCGCCCGCTACTACGCCTCCCTGTCGTTTCTCGATCGCGGCGTCGGCGAGGTGCTCGCCGGTCTCGCCGCCTCCGGCCAGGCCGACAACACCTGGATCGTCTTCCTCGGCGACAACGGCTACTCCATCGGACACCACGGCTTGGGCGCCAAGTCCGACGTCTACGAGTTCGGCGGCCTGCACGTGCCGTTGCTGATCGCCGGGCCCGGGATCAAGCCCCGTGAAACCCAGGCTTTCGTCTACCAGACCGATTTGCTTCCGACCCTCTGCGACCTCGCCGGCGTGCCGATCCCGGCGGGCGTCGACGGCCGCAGTCTCCGGCCGATCCTGGAGGGGCGGCGCGAGGCGGTGCGCGAGGTGGCCGCGACCTTCTTTATGGATCAGCAGTTCTCCGTGCGCGATGCGCGCTGGAAGCTGATCCAGTTCCCCACCCATGGCC
Source organism: Verrucomicrobiota bacterium (assembly GCA_016222805.1). Classification (GTDB taxonomy): domain Bacteria; phylum Verrucomicrobiota; class Verrucomicrobiia; order Opitutales; family Opitutaceae; genus ER46. The sequence goes on from JACRQG010000008.1 coordinate 628,004, forward strand.
GGCGCGAGCTCTACGACCTCCAGCAGGATCCCCACGAACTGCAGGACCTTTCCGCCGACCCCGCCCATTCGGCCCTCCTCACCACGCTGTCCGCCCGGCTGGAACAGGAGAAGTCCGCCATCGGCTACCGCTGGCCCCTGCCGGGCACCCCGGACCCTGCGGCCAAGGCGAAGAAAAGCCGGCCCGCCAAAAAATAACCAATCAGCGCGGCAGGCTGCGGCTGCCCGTCCGCAGGGCGTTGTCCCCTCCAGGCAAGTAATCGTCCCGCCCCCTCACGAACTGCTTGCGGGTCGGCGTTCCCCGGCTTACCCGTGCGCCGTGAACGCCCTGCTCCTCCACACGCTGGCCGCGACCCAGACCTCGTTCTGGGACCAGATGAAGTCCATGCCGAAGCAAACCTGGATCAACCTGGCCATCTGCATCGTGGCGGTGGTCGTGATCGTGAAGGTCTGGCGGGCCCTGAAGAAGATCAACGAGTTCATCCCCTACATCGCCGCGGCCCTCGCCGCGTTTCTGATCTTTTTCTACTGGGTCTACGAACGCAGCGAACCCCGTTTCCTGACTCCGGTGGTCGACAAGATCGCGCCGTTCTTCCCGAGCAAGACGACCTACGAGCCCGGCCGCCGGTGAATGAAGCCGCGCACCAGCTGGTCGCGGCCCTGGGCCTCGCCCCGCTTCCCGGCGAAGGCGGCTACTTCCGCGCGACGTGGCGCAACGATCATGCCTCGGCGATCCTCTTCCTGATCACCCCCGAGGACTTCTCCGCCCTGCACCGCATCGAGCAGGACGAGGTCTGGCACTTCCATGCCGGGGATGCGGTGGACCACGTGCAACTGGATCCCCGGCGGGGCGCAGCCCTCCAGACCCGCCTCGGCCCCGACCTCGCCGACGGAGACCGCCCCCAGGCCGTGGTGCCCGCCGGCATCTGGCAGGGCGCCCGGCTCGCCGCGGGGGGGAAGCATGGCTTCGCCCTGCTCGGCTGCACCGTGGCTCCGCCCTGGGACGAGCGCGGCTTCCGCCTGGGTGAGCGCACGGACCTGCTGGCGGCCTTTCCCGCGCACGCCGACCTCATCCGGGACCTGACGCGATGAATTTTTGACAGCCCCGGGCGCGCCGCCCACCTTTCGAACGTGCCACTCGCCGACCTCAGGAAGGAATACTCGCTGTCCGGCCTCGCGGAGAAGGACCTCGCGCGGGACCCGTTCCGCCAGTTTGAGAAATGGTTCCAGGAGGCGGAGGCGGCCAAGGTTCCGGAACCGAATGCGATGACGCTCGCCACCGCGACGCGCGACGGCCGCCCCTCCGCGCGCACCGTGCTGCTCAAGGGCCTCGACGGCCGCGGCTTCGTCTTCTTCTCCAACCTGGAAAGCCGCAAGGGCCGCGAACTCGAAAGCAACCCCCAGGCGACGCTGGTGTTCCCCTGGATCGCCCTGGAACGCCAGGTGATCGTGGAAGGCACGGTGTCCAAGGTGGCCCGCGAGGAATGCGCGGCGTATTTCGCCTCTCGGCCGCGGGCGAGCCAGCTGGCGGCGTGGGGATCGGCGCAAAGTTCGATCCTGCCGGGCCGGGCGGTGCTGGAGGAGACCTTCAAGGCCCTGGAGAAGAAATACGCCGGCCAGGAGGTGCCGTTGCCGCCGCAATGGGGCGGCTGGCGGCTCGCCCCGGAAACCGTCGAGTTCTGGCAGGGCCGCCGCAGCCGTCTGCACGACCGCCTCCGGTATCGGCGCGGCAAGGACGGCTGGACCGTCGAACGCCTCGCCCCGTGAGCGCCTCCCGCAGCGGCCCCGGGCGGCGCACGCGCGGCGGAGGTGCGGGCCGCGCCCGCCGGCGCCCTCCCGAACTTCCCGATCCGCTTCTCGCCGCGGCTCTGCGGGCGCAGAGCGATGGCGTCCTGATCGCCCGCTGCGACGGGCGCCGCCAGCTGCCCCTCGTCCTCTTTGTCAACGACGGCCTCCGCGCCATGGTCGGTCCGCTGGCCGACGAGCTGGTCGGGCGGCGGCTGGAGCACCTGCACGCCAACCCCGCGGATCTGGCCCGCTTGTCCGACTGGCTCGCCGCCGCCCCGCCCCGCCCCGCGCTCACCGGGGATGGATTCCTCCGGCGCCGGGATGGCACCACGTTCAACGCGGCGTGGAGCTTCGACGCCCTGCCGCCCGCCCGCGGCCGTCCGACACACCTGGTCGCCACCTATCGCGACCAGACCGAACGCCGCCGGCTGCAGGAAACACTCGTCCATGCCCAGCGCCTCGACGCCGTGGGCCGCCTCGCCGGTGGCGTGGCGCACGACTTCAACAATCTCATCTCCGTCATCAACGGCTACTGCGAGATTCTGGCGGCCCACGTGGCCAGCCACCCGCAGGCGATGCGCGAGGTGACGGAGATTCACCACGCCGGACGCAAGGCGGCGGCGCTCATCCAGCAGCTCCTGGCCTTCAGCCGGCGCCAGCCGTTCGACGGCCGCGTGATCAATCTCAACCCGCTGATCGAGGAGAACGCGGCCATCCTCCGCCGGCTGGTCGGCACGGCCGGGGAAATCGAATTTCAGCTGGCGCCCGATCTCCCCAACGTCCGCACCGACCCCGCCCAGTTCCAGCAGGTGCTGCTCAACCTCGTGCTCAACGCGCGGGACGCCCTCCGGGACGCCGGCCGCATCGTCGTCAGCACCGCGTGTCGGGAACTCCCGGCCAACCACCATCGGCGCGCCACCGATCTCCGGCCGGGGCGGTATGTGGTGCTGTCCGTCGCGGACAACGGGACGGGCATGGATGCCGAGACGCAACGGCATCTCTTCGAGCCCTTCTTCACCACGAAGCCCGAAGGCAAGGGCACCGGTCTCGGCCTGGCGCTGGTGTACGGAGTCGTGCAACAGAGCGCCGGCGACATCGCCGTGCGCAGCGCCCTCCTCGTGGGATCCACCTTCGAGATCTTCCTGCCGGCCACCCGCGAGCCCGTGGCGGAACCGCCCCCCGCGGTCACCCCCCTGCCCACCACGCGGGGCCATGAGTCCGTCGCGCTGGTCGAGGACGACGACGTGGTCCGCAAGATGGTCGCCGGCATCCTGACCGCGGATGGCTATCGGGTGACCGCGGCGAGTTCCTACGCGGAACTGGTCGCCGCGCCTGACACCCCGCCCCAGGTGCAACTCCTGATCGGGCCCTGCGTGGCGGAGGGGGGAAAACCCGCCCGCCACCTCCTCCGGCAGAACCCCGGCCTGCGCTTCCTGCTCATCCGGCCCAATCCCCAGGCCGGTAGCCACAGCCCGCTGGTGCCGGTCGCGCGGCAGGCGTCCCTCGCCAAGCCCTACGCCCTCAGCGAACTGGTGCGGGCGGCCCGCCGCCTGCTCGACAGCCCCGCCTGAGATCGTGCCATGGATCTATTTCTCATTCGCCACGCCCATGCCGAGGACGGCCCGCCCGATCACCTCCGCCCCCTCAGTGCCCGGGGCCGCACGCAGCTCAAGGTGCTGGGAGAGTTTCTCAGCCGCTGCGGCAGGTTTGATCCGGAGGAGATCTGGCACAGCCCGTTGCTGCGCGCGCGGGAAACCGCCGAGCTGATTCAGCGCCGCGTCCATCCCTCCGTGCCTCTCCGCGAGGCCGAACACCTCACTCCCGCGGACGATCCCCGCCTGCTGGCGCGCCGTCTCGCGAACTTGCCTCGCCGGGTCGCCGTGGTCGGCCACGAGCCCCACCTCAGCGCCCTCGCCTCCCTCCTGGTCACGGGTGCCAGCGAGCCCCCTCGCTTTGCCATGAAGAAAGCCGCCGTCCTCGCCCTCGAGGGCGGGGGCTCCCAGTGGATCGTCCGCTGGCACGTCTGGCCCGACCTCCTCGCATGAACCTCTTCCTCACCGGCGCCTCCGGTCTTGTCGGCTCTGCCTTCGCCCGCGCCGCCGCCCGCCGCGGCCACCGGGTCACGGGCACGGTCGGCACCTTTGCCGGACAGATCGAGGGCGTCGGCACCCAGCTCACGGTCGACCTGTCCCAGGAGGCCGCGGTCACCGGCGCCGTGCTCGAGGTGTTTCCCGATGCCATCGTCAATTGCGCGGCGGTCTCGGTGCCGGAGCAGTGCGAGGCGGATCCGGCGCGGGCCCAGGCCCTCAACGTCGAGCTGCCCGCCCTCCTGGCCCGGCTCGCCCACCACGTCAGCGCCCGACTGATTCATGTATCCTCGGAGCAGGTATTCGACGGCACCGGGACTACCCTCTATGCCGCGACCGATCGGCCCAATCCGATCAACCTCTACGGCCGCCAGAAGCTCGCCAGCGAACGGGCCGTGCACGCCGCGGCCCCGGAATTCGCCGCCACCGTCCGCGCCCCGCTCCTGATGGGCAACAGCGCGGGCGGCGCGCGCAGCCCGCACGAACGCCTGCTCGCGGACTGGGCCGCCGGCCGCACGCCGCGGCTCTTCCAAGACGAACTCCGCCAGCCCTGCAGCGCCGAGAACCTCGCGGAGGTCCTGCTGGAACTGTGCGAACGGCGCGATCTGCTGGGCGTGTTTCACTGGGCCGGGCGCGAACTGCTCTCGCGCCACGACATCGGCGTGCGCCTGCGCGAGCACTTCAAGCTGACCGCCACGCAAGCCCCGCTCGATCGGATCGCGCGTGCCGACCATCCGGAGGCGGTCCGCAAGCGCCCGGCCCGTCTCTCCCTCGATTGCACGCCCCTCGTGGGCAAGCTGAAGACCCGCCCGCAGACCTTTGCGGACCAGCTCGGCGAACTCCATGTGCCTCCGCCCTGCCGGACCTGGTATTCCTCCCTCTGAACCGCGCCCCCCCGATGCACCTCGACCTCCTCCCTACCCGCCACGGCGGCGCCGCGGAGAACATGGCGATCGATTTCCTCCTGCTCCAGCGCTACCCCGACGCCGGGACGCCGCGCTTCCGCCACTACGGCTGGCACCGCCCTTCCTTCACCTTCGGCTACTCGCAGAAGTTCGCGTTCGTCCAGACGCAGCTGCCCGTCGGCGAGCGCTTCGATCTTTGCCGGCGGCCCACCGGCGGAGGTGTCGTGGATCATCGCGACGACTGGACCTATTCCCTGGTCATTCCCCGGGGCCATCCGCTCGAGGACATGCGGGCCACCCAGAGCTACCGCGAGGTTCACGAGGCCCTGGCCGCCGCCCTCCGGCGCCAGGCGGTCGAGGCCGTGACCAAGGCGGTGCGCGACGACAACGACGGCGCGGCCGCCCCCGCCGGCGTATGCTTTCAGCGCGCCGAGGTCTTCGACGTGATCCACGCCGTGACCGGGGCCAAGATTGCCGGCGCCGCCCAGAAGCGGAACAAGCGCGGACTCCTCTTCCAGGGCTCCCTCTGGCGGCCCGCGGTGGGAAAGCCGATCGACTGGGATCGGTTCCAGGAGGATTTCGTCGCCGATCTGGGACGCTGCCTCGGGGCGGAGCCCCGCCCGGTCCCCTGGCCCGAACTCGCCGAGGAAGAGGTCATCGGCCTGACCGAGCAGTATACCGCCGCGGAGTGGAACGAGGATCGGTGACCCCGTTGCGCGACCGGTCCCTGCTGCGGGGCGGCGGATTTCCCGGAATTCAGCGGTAGGGCTGGTGGAGCTCGACGGGCTGGCGCCGGGCCTGCTTCGAGCGCATCCGGAGGTTCAACATCTCGACGCCGAACGCGAAGGCCATGGAGAAGTAAATGTAGCCCTTTGGAATGTGCTGGCCGAGCCCCTCGCCGACCAGGGTCACGCCAATCAGGATGAGAAAGCTGAGCGCCAGCATCTTCAACGTGGGATGGCGGTTCACAAAATCACTGATCGATCCGGCGAACACCAGCATCACCCCGAGCGCGATCACCACCGCGGCAATCATCACCCCCACCTGGCTGGCCATGCCGACCGCGGTGATCACCGAGTCGAGCGAGAAGACAATGTCGAGCAGGAGGATCTGCACGATCACGTTGGCAAACGTGACCTGGGTCCGGCCCGCCGTGGCGTGGCCGTCGGCATCCTCCAGTTTTTCATGCACCTCCTTCACGCTCTTCCAGATCAGGAAGAGGCCGCCGAGCAGGAGCACGAGGTCGCGGCCCGAGACTTCGCGCTCGAGCACCGGCAGCGTGAACAGCGGCCGGGTGAGGCCCATGATCCAGGTGAGGCTCAGCAACAGCAGGACGCGGGTGATCAGGGCGAGCCCGAGGCCGAGTTGGCGGGCCTTGGCCTGCTGTTCGGCCGGCAGCTTGCCGGCCAGGATCGAGATGAAGATGATGTTGTCGATGCCCAGCACAATTTCGAGCGCGGTGAGCGTCACCAGGGAGATCCAGATGTTGGGGTCGGTAATCCAGTGCATCGTGGCGCAGAGTGAGGCGGGCGAGTCCGATTCGGTCAATGCGCCGTGGTGTTCGGTCGCCACCCGGTCGGGACCGCCGTTTCGCGTGTTGTCTCAGGACCGGCCTGGTCCAGCATGCCGGAGTTCGCCCACATGCCACCCACCCGACTCGCGGTCCGCTGGTTGAGTCCCTTCTTCCTGGTCGCGGCGCTTTCCGCCGCCGAGGCGGAGAAGGCCGCCCCGGCGTCGACACCATCCGTTCCTGCCGGAGACAGCACCGATCCGGCGAGCCTGCGGGCCAAGGCCCTCCGCGGAAACGCGATCGCCCAGTACAACCTCGGCCTCGCCCACGCCCAGGCCGGCGCCCAGGGGTCGAAGGAAGATCGGATCGAAGCCTTTGTCTGGCTGACCCTCGCTTCGGATGGCCGGTCCACCGGCCGCGCCCTCGAAAATGCCACCGCCCAGCTTTCACCCCTCGATCTCGTCGAGGGCCGGCGGCGCGTGGAGGCCCTGCGCGCCGCCCATCCCGCGCTGCGCGCCACGACCGCACCGGCCGGCGCGGCCAGGAGTGGACCCGAGCCGGCGACCCCGGGCACCGGCCTCGCGATCAAGCTGGGCCCGACCGAAACACCTCCTGCCGCCGCCGCGACCAGCGTCCCTCCGCCGGACACGGACCGCGAAGCCCGCAAGGCCGCCGAGCAACTCGCCGCCGCCCAACGCGAAGTCCGCCGCCTCGCGGCCGACCTGACCACCGCCCGATCCGAAATCGAACAGCTTCGCAACTCCGTTTCACGCAGCGCGGGGGCCGAGAGCCGCGCCTCCGCGACCGAACAGTCGTTGCGCGAAGCCCAGGCCTCTCTCGCCAGTCAGTCCGAGCAACTGGCCGCTGCCCGCACCGAGGCGGCCAAGGCCCGCTCGCAGATCGCGCAGTTGGAATCCCAAGTCGGCGCCGCCCGCAAGGAACTGGCTGACGCCTCGGCGACAACCGGCGCCGCCCGCAGCGCCGCTGAAGAACTGGAGCGCATGCGCACGGCTCTCGTCGACGCGCGGGAAACCCTCGCCCACACCCAGCGCCAACTCGACGCCGCCGAGGCGGCCCGCGGGCAGGCGGCCTCCGCCCGCGATTCGCTCGCGGCCGAAGCCAACCGGGAAAAGGAGTCCCTGACGGCTACGCTGACCGCTGCGCGCAACGAAGCCGAAAGCCTGCGCTCCCGCCTTGTCGCGGCCGAGACGGCCCAGACGAGAGTGCCCGCGGCCGAGTTGGCAGCGGTGCGGGCCGAAGCCGCCACCAGAATCTCCGCCGCCGAGGCGGCCCTCGAAAAGTCCCGGACAGAGTCGGCAGATCTCCGCCGGCAACTGGCCGCCGTTCGGACAGAAGCCGCGGCCGCGGCCGACCAGCTCCAGGCCCGCAACGCCGACGTCGCCGCACTGGGTGCCACCCGGGACGAACTCGCCGCCGCTCAGGCCCGGCTTCGAGATCGGGAGAAAGAACTCGCGCAGCAGAAGCAGGAAGCGGCCGAACTGGCGAAACGCCTCGGCGTCGCCGAGACCGCGGCGTCGCGCGCCGCCGAACGGGAGACGGCGCTGCAGGCCGCGACCCGCGCCCGCGACGAAGCGCTGGAACAGCTCCGCGCCACCTCCGCCGCCCATGCCGCCGAAAAGGCCCGTCATGAGGAGCAACTGGCTGCCCGGACGACCGAGTTGGAGACCGCCCGTCGCACCGCCGCCTCGCTCCGTGACCAGGCTTCCGGCCGCGAAAACGAGGCGATGACGCGCGCGCAGGCCGACCTGGCCTCTGCCCGCCGCGAACTCGACGCCAGCCGCACCCAGTTGAAGGAAGTTCAGGCCCAAGCCTCCTCTCTCCGCGAAGAGATCACCCTGCTCCGCTCTTCCCGGCAGGAGGCGGAAGTCTCCGCGCGCTCCGCCGCCGACCGGATCACCACCCTCGAACAACGCCTGGCCGCGCTTTCCACGGAAAAAGACACCCTTACCGCCCAGGTGGAACGCCTCTCCAGGCACCTCGCGGAAACCAGCGCGCTCGCCGAACGCCGCGCGGCCGAGGCCAGCCAGAGCACCCGCGCCGCGGCCGAAACCGAACGCCGTGTCCCCGCCCTTGAGACGTCGCTGCAACAGGCTCGGTCCGAACGCGACGCCGCTGTGACCCGGGTGGCTGACCTGGAGCGGGAGAAGGACCGCCTTGCCGCCGCGCACGCGACCATCCGCACCGAGTTGGAGTCCCTGCGTCCGCGCCTGTCCGCGGCCGAAGCCACCGGCGCCGAACTTGCTCGGCGCGCCGAAGGCGTCACCGGCCTGCAGGAGGAACTGCGCGCCACCCAAACCAAGCTGCGGGAAACGCTCGCCGCCCGGACCCGCGCCGAGGAACGGTTGACCGCCCTGGAGGCCGCCAACGCGGAGTCTCGTCGCGAACTGGCCGCCGCCGCAGACCTCCGCTCGCAGGCGGAAAACCGGATCCGCACCCTCGAGGCCGAGCAGGCGGGCCTGCAGCGCCAGTCCCGCGACTCCGAAGAACAGGTCGCAGCCGTTACCCGCGCGGAGGCCGCCCGCGCCTCCGCCGAATCCAAACTTGCGACGGCGCTTCGCTCCTACGAACTGGCGGTGAAGGAACGCGACGACCTTCAGCGCCGGGTCGGGGAGCTCGAAGCCCGCGCTGCCACACCCAGCCCGGCTCCCGCTGCGGCGGCACCTTCCTCGGGGGGCGGCGCGGCCCCTGCCCCGCGAATGGCCGTCACCGAAAGCCCCCCCGCCCCCCTGCGCCAGCCCCGCCGCCCCGCGGATACCGCCACGTTGGGGGCACCTTCCGCAACCCCCACTTCGGTCGCCCCCGCGCCGACCGTACGCCTCCACACTATTGCCGAAGGAGAGACGCTCTCCGCCATTTCCCGCCGGTACTACGGCACCGCCAACCGCTGGCCCGAGATACTCGCGGCCAACCGCGACACTGTGCGGGACGAACGCAGTTTGATTGCTGGACGAACGTTGCGTATCCCCTAGCCTCGTAGTCTCCGCAACAACCGTCGATTGCCGACAGGATATTTTTCCCCACCTTCCTCCGGGCTTTACCCTATGGGTGCACGGCGCAAACTCACGCTCCCCCCCCTTCTGCTCGTCCTGCTGCTCACCGCCGGATGCGGCTACGTCCATTTGGGCCGGTTGCCCGAACCGACGACCACCGTGGTCGGGGACGACAAGCTGATGAAGGAAAACGCCGACCTGCGGCTCGAGAAGAAGATGCTGCAGCAGGAACTCGCCCTCACGCGGTCGCAGGGCGACGCACTGCGGATGGCACTCCAGAACCGGGCGGCCGACGGCCAGACCACCAAGGACCTGGTGGAGAAGCTCGGCCAAACCACCCGGGAACTTACCGCCCTGCGTGCCAGCTATGCGCAGCTTCAGGCCGAGAGAAACCAAGCGGTTTCCGCCGGCGCCGGAGCGGCGGACCTCAAGACCAAACTCGGCGCGACCGAGGAGCAGCTGGCGACGGCCCTGCGCAACTACACCGAACTGCAGGGAGAAGTCACCAAACTCCGGGGCGAGATCGATCGCACGCGGACCGAAAACGTCGCGCTCACCGAGCAGGTGCGGGTCATCACGTCCAAGAACGAACAGGCCCAGGCCGCCCTGGCGCAGCTCAACTCCGATCTCCTCTCCCAAAAGGAGGCGCGCCAACGGGCCGAGCAGGACGCCGAGACCCTGCGCACCGAGCTGAAGTCCGTCGCGCCGAACTCCTCGCTCCTGGCCCAACAGCGGACCGGTGCGGCCGCGGAGGCCCGCTCGCTCGCCGCTGAACACGCCGCCGAAACCGCCGCGCTGAAGAAGGAGGTCGAGGAGATGCGCGCCAAGGCCGACGCCCTCGCCGCCGAGCGCGAGAAACTCACCCAGCAGCTTGCCACCAGCCGGCCGCCGCCGGCCGAACTCGCCACCGTCGAGGCCAAGCTCGCGACCGCCCTCGAAAGCGCGGCCCAGCTCCAGACCGAGAATTCCGATCTGAAGAACCAGCTCACCCAGTTGCGCCAGGGCGCCGCCGGATCCGCCGGCACCCAGTCGCTCCGCGACCAGCTGCGCGACACCCAGTCGCAGGTCAACTTGCTGGCCGAGGAAAACGCCCGCCTGAAGGACCGCCTGGTCTCGATGGTGACCGGCGCCCCCAGCCAGACTCCCGCGGCCAGCGCCATCGCTCCAGTCCCTGCCGCCTCCATGGGCGGGGGCGCCCCCTCCGGGATTGTCACGATCAAGCCGAGCCCCGTGACCGCCACCCTCGTGACCACCGTGCCCGGATCCAAGTCCGCTCTCCCCGCCGCTGAGGGCGCCGGACCCCGCTTCCACGTCGTCACCGGCGGGGATACGCTGGCGAAGATCTCGGCCCGCTACTACGGGACCACCGCCCGCTGGGGCGACATCCTGGCCGCCAATCGCGACGTGCTCGGCGAGAACAACAACCTCGTCGTCGGTCGCACGCTGCGGATTCCGTAGCCTGGCCGCCGGGGAGTTCCAGCCGTCGCCCCATCGTTGACCGGAAGCGGTGCGCGTCCCAGCTTCGGGCGATGCACCCGTCACCCCGCGCCGCGCGCCTGGCTGCCTTTCTGCTGGTGGGCCTGGTTTCGTCCTCCGCCATTGCCCAGATCGATCGTGTCACCGGCCGGGCCTTCGCCACGCGTTCCGAAGTCATCGCCCAGCACGGAATGGTCTGCACGAGCCAACCGCTGGCGACGCAGGTTGGCCTCGACGTGCTGAAACAGGGCGGCACCGCCGTCGACGCGGCCATCGCCGCCAACGCCGCCATCGGCCTGATGGAACCGACGGGCAACGGCATCGGCGGGGATCTCTTCGCCATCGTGTACGAGGCGAAGACCAAGCGGCTCCACGGGCTCAACGCCTCGGGCCGCTCGCCGCTCGGGCTCAGCCGCGACGCGTTGCTGGCGGAGCTGGCGAAGCTCAAGCGCACGACGATCCCGCCACGCGGTTTCCTGCCGGTGTCCGTCCCGGGAACGGTCGATGGCTGGTTCATGTTGCACCGGAAGTTCGGCCGCCTGCCGATGAACCGGCTGCTGGCGCCGACGATCCGGTATGCGCGCGACGGCTTCCCGGTCAGTGAACTGATCGCCTACTACTGGGAGCGCAGCGTGCCGATCCTCGGCAAGGAGCCCGGGGCCTTTCTGGCCACGTACGCCCCCGGCGGACGCGCCCCCGCCAAGGGGGAGATTTTCCGCAACCCGGACCTGGCCCGCACGCTCTCCCTGATCGCGGAAGGCGGGCGCGACGCCTTCTACCGCGGGGAGATCGCCCAACGCATCGACGCCTTCTTCACCGCCCAGGGAGGATGGCTGCGCAAGGTCGACCTCGAACGCCACACCTCGACCTGGGTCGACCCGTTGAGTGTCAACTACCGCGGGTACGACGTCTACGAGTTGCCGCCGAATGGCCAGGGCATCGCCGCGCTCCAGATGCTCAACATTCTCGAGGGTTTCGACCTTCGCGCCATGGGGTTCAACTCCCCCGATGCCCTGCACCTGATGATCGAAGCCAAGAAGCTGGCCTTCGAGGACCGCGCCAAGTTCTACGCCGATCCGGAGTTCTCGAAGATCCCGCTGCGCGGCCTGCTCTCCAAGGAATATGCCGCCCAACGCCGCGCCCTGATCTCCCGGGACCGCGCGGCCAAGACCTACGACGCCGGCAACCCGGCCCTGCAGGAAGGTGACACGATCTACCTCACGACCGCCGATGCCGACGGCAACATGGTCTCGCTGATCCAGAGCAACTACCGCGGCATGGGCAGCGGCGTGGTGGTGCCGGGCCTCGGCTTCGGGTTCCAGAACCGCGGGGAGATGTTCACCCTCGTGCCCGGCCACGCCAACGACTACGCCCCGGGCAAGCGCCCCTTTCACACCATCATCCCCGCGTTCATCATGAAGGATGGAGCCCCGTGGCTCAGCTTCGGCCTGATGGGAGGGGCGATGCAACCCCAAGGGCACGTGCAGATCGTGGTCAACCTCATCGACTTTGGCATGAACGTGCAGGAGGCCGGCGATGCCGCGCGCTGGCAGCACGAAGGCTCGACCGACTACGACACCCCGAAGATGACCACGGGCGGCTTCGTCTACCTCGAGAACGGCGTCCCGTGGGAAACCAAGGCGGAACTCCGCCGCCGCGGCCACGATCTGCGCACCGACCTCGGCGGTTTCGGCGGCTACCAGGCCATCCAGTGGGACGCGAAGAACAAGGTCTTCCTCGGGGCCAGTGAAAGCCGGAAAGACGGCCAGGCCGCCGGCTGGTAGGGAATCGCCCGCCGCAGGATTCTATCCCTTGACACCCCCCGTGCCGTTCGGCACTTCTGACCCTCTTTTTCGAAAAGAATCATGAAACCTACATTCCGCCCGCACCGCAAGAAGCGCGCCCGAAAGATTGGTTACCGTGCCCGGATGGCTACCAAGGGCGGCCGCAAGGTCATCAAGTCCCGCCGCCGCAAGGGTCGCAAGCGCCTGACCGTCGTCTGATTGCCTGCCTTCTGCGTTCGCGCGTGGAGTCCCACCCGCCCGTTGCGACGGCCCATGCGATTTCGTCCGGAGCAACATCTTCGCCGGCCGCGCGACATCCGCACCGTGCGCGAGTTGGGTCGGCGGTTTGACTGCCGCGCCTTCACCGTGTGGTGGATGACGCGGGGTTCCCTGCCTCCGGGCGCCCGCGGCGATCCCGCGGCCCTGCCCACCGTTTCACCGCTGTCCCATCCCCGCGTCTGCGTCATCGCCTCGACCGCGGCGGTGGGCCGGGCGGTGCATCGCAACCGGGCCCGGCGGCGCCTGCGGGAACTCTTCCGGCGCCATCAGGATGAACTTCCGCGCGACTGCGACCTGTTGCTGATCGCGCGCAGCGGCACCACGACGTGGCCGATGCCGGAACTCGAGAAACGGTTCTCTGAAGCCTGCCGGCAGGTCTCGGCGACCGGCGTCGTTACCGGCGAGAAATGATTCCGCGCCCGCTCCAGGCCACCGCCGCCGCGCTCCGCGCCGTGCCCGAACGCGCCCTGCTGTTTGCGCTCCGGGTCTACCAGCGCACCGTTTCGCCCGTGCTGCCGGTCATCACCTTGGGCGCCTGCGCCTGTCGTTTCAGCCCCACCTGTTCCCACTACGCCGCCGAGGCCATCCGCACGCACGGCGCCGCGACCGGGGTCCTGCTCGCCCTCAGCCGGCTGGTGCGCTGCACCCCGCTCCATCCCGGCGGCTTTGATCCCGTGCCTCCCCGGCGCCCGGCGCCGGTCTGTCACGGCGTCCGCTGATTCTCCTCTTCTCTCCGCTCCCCCTCCGTTTTCCGCCCTCCGCCTTCCGTAATGGACAAAAAGAACTTCACCATCGGCGCCCTCCTGCTCGTCGCGGCGTTCGCCCTGCTCTTCTTCGGCCCCCGCCCGGCACCCCAGGCGCCGGTTCCGGAAGCGCCCGCCCCCAAGGCGGCCCCTGGCGAACCGGCCGGGACCGCCGGATCCACGACCACCGCCGCCAGCCCTGCGACGCCGGCGGCCGCCGCGACCCCGCCCAACACGATGCTCGCCAACGTGCATCGCGACGCCGCCGACGCCCGCGTCGTCAAGCTCGAGAACGATTACATCTCGGCCCGTTTCACGGATTTCGGCGGGGCCGTGCGCGATGTCGCCTTCAAGAAGTACGCCGCGGTCCTCGACCATCCGGATCCGTACGTTTTCAACCTCCTGCACGAGGATCCGCTGCTCGCCTTCACCGACTACCCGGGGCTCGGCCGCACCACGCGTTACGAACTCGTCAGCTCCTCGGCGACGGAAGTCGTCTTCCGCCACGTGCTCGACGGCAAGGTCGAGGTCACCCGCCGCTACCGTCTCACGCGCGAGGAGGAGAAGGGCGGCGACCCGTATCGGATCCACCACGAGACGACTTTCCGCAACCTCGGCGGCTCCACCCTGCCGCTCGGCAAGGCCTCCCTCAGTGTCGGCACCGCCGGCTTGATGGACGCCGCCGATGTCGGCCAGTACCTGAACATCGTCAGCTCCAACGGCAGCGACACGCAGTTCATCGAGCGCAGCGAACTGGAGGGCGGCGGGATCGGCTCCATCGTCGGCGCTGGCCGCCAGGCCGTGCCGCTGCTCGAGAAACCGGGCAATGTCGCGTGGGCCGGCGCCAAGAACCAGTTTTTCACCAGCATCTACACCCCGGACAAACCCGCCGTGGGAGTCGCCGCCCGGCGGATCGAACTGCCGCCCTTTCCCAATTCCCAGCACCCGAACATCGGCATGTCCGGCGCCGCGCGCTTCGACCTGCCGGTCCTGGCGCCCAACGCCTCCGCCTCGCTCACCGGCCTGCTCTACGTCGGCCCGCAGGAGTACCGCCGGCTCGCCCGCTTCCAGGCCAACGAAGACCGCGTGCTTCCGTACACCCAGTACTTCTTCAACCGGATCTTCCTCAGCGGCTACGTCGCGCCCCTGCAGAACATCCTCCTCAACATGACTCACAACTGGGTCGGGAACTGGGGCGTCGCCGTCATCCTGATGACGCTCATCCTCAAGGTCGTCAGCCTGCCCTTCACGATCGCCGCCTCCCGCTCCGCCAAGAAGATGGCCAAGCTGCAGCCGGAGCTCCAGGTCATCCGCGAGAAATACAAGGACAACCCGCAGAAGCAGCAGCAGGCGACGATGGAGCTCTTCAAGGCCAAGAAGATTAACCCGCTCGGCGGCTGCATCCCGATCCTCATCACCTTCCCGCTCTTCATCGGCTTCTTCGCCATGCTGCAGTGCACGGCCGAGCTCCGGCTCCAGCCCTTCCTCTGGGCCCGGGACCTCGCCGCCCCCGACACCGTCGGCCACCTCTTCGGCATCCCCTGGC
This sequence comes from Verrucomicrobiota bacterium, assembly GCA_016222805.1. Lineage (GTDB taxonomy): Bacteria > Verrucomicrobiota > Verrucomicrobiia > Opitutales > Opitutaceae > ER46. The sequence goes on from JACRQG010000008.1 coordinate 643,132, forward strand.
TGCCCATCAACATCATGCCGATCCTCATGGGCGCCACCATGGTGATCCAGATGCGCCTCACGCCGACGCCGTCCGTCGACAACGTGCAGATGAAGATGATGAAGTTCATGCCGTACATCTTCACCCTTTTCTGCTACGGCTTCTCCTGCGCCCTCGCGCTCTACTCGACCATCAACGGTCTCTTCACCATCGGCCAGCAGCTCGTGATCAACCGCATGAAGGATCCCGAGGAAACCGTCCCCGCCACCGCTTCCGGCCCCGCCGGCCGGCCGGTGAAAAACGTCACGCCCGGGAAGAAGCACAAGTAGTCGGCGCCGGTCCCGGGCAGTCAGTATCCAGTAATCAGTAATCGGTATTCAGTAATCGGTATTCGAAACCAAGGCCGCTAGTCCGGGGGCCGTGGGTCGGGTTTCCGACCTTGCCCCCACCAGGACCGTCCCTCCCGTCCGTTCTACATTCCCACCCACCGCCCGCCGACCCCGAACCACCGATCACAAATCACCGATTACTGGATACTGACCACTGATTACCGCTTACTGAACCCCGATCACCGGCACCTGGTCACCACCCACCACTCTCAACATGGCTGGTCACAACAAGTGGTCCAAAGTCAAGCGGCTCAAGGCCGTCACTGACGCCCGCAAGGGCAAGGTCTTCTCCCGCCTTGCCCGCGACATCACCCTCGCGGCCAAGGCCGGCGGCGGCAGTCCCGACGGCAACGCCCGCCTGCGCACCCTCGTCCTCAAGGCCCGCGAGGCCAACATGCCCGCCGACAACGTGGAGCGGGCGATCAAGAAGGGCACCGGCGAGCTTCCCGGCGTGGTGTACGAGGAAATCACCTACGAAGCCTACGGTCCGGGCGGGGTGGCGTTCGTGGTCAAGGTCACGACCGACAACAAGCAGCGGGCCGCCCAGGAGGTGCGCTCGATCTTCGCCCGCTGGGGCGGCAACCTCGCCACCACCGGGGCCGTGTCGTTTCAGTTTCTCCACGCCGGCCAGTTCCTGATCGCCCGCGACCGGGTCGCCGAGGATCTCCTCCTCGAAGTGGCGCTCGACGCCGGCGCCGACGACGTCATCACCAGCGAGCAGGGCTACGAGGTGCGCTGCAATCTGCACCTCTTCGACAAGGTCTCCCACGCGCTCGAGCAGAAGGGCATCAAGTGCGACAGTGCAGAGATCGCCTACATCCCGACGACCACCGTGCCGATCAAGGATGCCCACCACGGCGAGAGCCTGGAGCGCCTGCACGAGGCCCTCGAGGAATTCGACGACGTCCAGCAGGTGTTTTCGAACGAGGAAGGCGGGGAGTAGTTCGCCGCCCCGGCCGCCGCCGCCGGCCCCACGTCATAAGCCCCCGCGCCACTTGCGTCGCCCGGGGCGCCGTGCTTGCCTCTGCCTCCGCACCGATGACCGACGACGTCGAAACCGCGCCCGCCACGTCCGCGACCCCGCGGTACCTCGCGCCCAACGACGTCGGCCTGGTCACCCCGCGCGACTTCGTCTGCACCCAGCCGTTCACGTTCAAGAGCGGTCAGATCCTGCCCGGGTTCACGCTGCGCTACGAGACCTACGGCCGGCTCAACGCCACCCGTGACAACGCGGTCGTGATCTGCCACGCGCTCAGCGGCGACCATCATTGCGCGGGCTGGCACTCCCCGGAGGATCGCAAGCCGGGCTGGTGGAACAACCTGATCGGGCCCGGCAAGGCCGTCGACACGTCGCGGTTCTTCGTGATCTGCGCCAACGTCCTCGGCGGCTGCCAGGGCTCCACCGGACCCTCGTCCGTCAACCCGGAGACCGGCCGCCCCTACGGCGTGCTGTTCCCGTTCGTCACCATCCGCGACATGGTGCGGGCGCAGAAACTCCTGCTGGATCACCTCGGGGTGGCGGAGGTGCATGCGACCATCGGCGGTTCGATGGGCGGCATGCTCGCGCTCCTGTTTGCGATCGAGTACCCGCACCTGGTCCGCCGCGTCCTCGCCATGGCCACCACCGGCCGCGAAAGCGCCCAGGCCATCGCCTTCAACGAGGTCGGGCGCCAGGCGATCATGCAGGATCCCGCCTGGAACCGCGGCGACTACCCGCGCGACGGCGGCCCCCGCGTGGGTCTCGCCATCGCCCGGATGATGGCCCACATCACCTACCTCTCGGATGCGTCGATGGACCGAAAGTTCGGGCGCCGCAAGAAGGAGACCGCCCACCAGGACGCCTACACGTTCGACATCCAGTTCGAGGTGGAAAGTTACCTGCGCCACCAGGGCCAGAGCTTCATCAACCGCTTCGACGCCAACTCCTACCTCTACATCACCCGCGCCCTCGATCAGTTCGACCTGGCGCAGGCCTACGGTTCCCTGGAGCGGGCCTTCAGCGGTGTCGAGGCGGAGACCCTCGTCGTCGGCTTCACGAGCGACTGGCTCTTTCCGCCGGAACAGAACCGCCAGCTCGCGCTCGCCCTGCTCCGCGCCGGCAAACGCGCCAGCTACGCGGAACTCGCCACCGATCTCGGCCACGACTCCTTCCTGCTCGAATCCGAGGAACTCTACGCCCTGGTCCGCGGCTTCCTCGAACGCGACCAGCCCTACGCGTTCGCCTACGAGATCTGAGGCGCAGGCGACCGACCGGTGAACCACGTATCACACCCAAGCCACGAAATGAACCCCACGGAGCCACCCGTCTGCACGCCTCCTGGTTTTGGTATCTTCCGTGTATTTGGTGGTGCCTCCGCCCGTCTCTTCATCCTCCCATGAGCCGCCTCGTCGAAAAGCGCACCGTCGACATGCAGATCATCGGGGACTGGGTCGAGCCCGGGACCCGGGTGCTCGATCTCGGCTGCGGCCAGGGCGCGCTGCTCGATTACCTGGTCCAGACGAAGCAGGTCGCGGCGGTGGGCGTCGACCTGGACTTCACCCGCATCACCGCGTGCGTGCGGCGCGGCTTGTCCGCCTACCAGGGTGACATGACGGAGTTCATGCGGGCGTTTCCGGCGAAGCACTTCGATCGCGTGATCTGCTCGCGCACGGTGCACGAACTCGCCGATCCCGCGGCCGTAATCCTCGAAGCGCTGCGCGTCGGCCGCGCGCTCACCGTCGGCTTCGTCAATCATGGATTCTGGAAGAACCGCCTCAACACCCTTTTGCAGGGTCGGAAGATCCGCAACGAGGTCTACACCACCGACTGGTACGAGAGTCGCCCGGCCAATCCGGTGACGATCGCGGACTTCGAGTCCTTCTGCGCCACCAAGGAGATCCGCATCGCCCGGCGCGCCCACCTTGCCGGCAACTGGCGCACGCCCTGCCCGACCGCACCCAACCTCCTGGCCGGGTACGCGCTGTACGATCTCGCAAAGTAAGGACGGGGAGAGCCGCCACCGCGCCGGCGGAGGCGGGCCGCACCACCCGCGAGACCCGTTCCTCGTCGCCCCTCAGCTCGACGGGCTCGCGTTGAGGGTGGGATCCACGGAATTCAGGATGGGAGGATTGTTGGTGCCCTGGTTCGGTGGATTCGCAGTCTTCGCCAGAATCTCCGCAATCGCACTCGCGTTGGTCGGGTTCGACTGATTCAGGGAGCTGCTTTGGCCGGCCTGCGTGAGGGTCTGGGTCACACTCGCCGCCGCCGTCGGTGCGGCCGCGCTGACCACCGGAGAGGTCACCGCCGTGTAGGCATTGGCCATCACCGCCACCGCGGCAGTGGGTGAAGCCTGGTAAACGGCCGGGGTGCTCACCACCTGCACAACATTGGTGGCAATGCCGGCCACCGCCTGAGGCGCGACCCGTTGTGCCTCGGGCTGCAAGATAATCCGGGCGGCCGTGGTCGCTACCTGCAGCGTCTGCTGCGGCGCCCCCTGTTGCACCGGCGCCTGCTGAACGGCCTGAACCGCCGCGGCGGCAATTTGCACCGCCTGAGCGGGAGCCACCGTGAGGATCTTCTCCGCCGCGGTCACCGCCTGCGCGCTGATCGAAGCGGTCAGCGTGGGATTGCCGGAAGCACTCGCAACCTGCACCGCTGCAGCCGCCAACTGCCCCACTTGTTCCGGGACGGCGCGGGTAGCCGTGGGCGAGATGAAGATGCGCGCCGCCGTCGTCAGTACCGACTCGACCTGCTGGGGCGCGGACGTTTGGACGCTACTCCCGCGAATCGTCTCCACCGCCGCCGCCGCCGCCAGGACGGCCCCCTGCGGGTTGGTCGCCAGCAACTGCTCCGCCGCTGCCACAACCTGATTTGCCAAGGTGGCGGATCGGGTGGGATCGCCGCCCGCGAGGGCGGCAATCGCCCGCTGAATCGCCTGCGAATTGCCGCTCTGGACGGCCGCCCGCAGGGCGGGAGGCAAGGACTGGAGAGAGGAGTTGGTGCCTTGCTGGGCCAGACCGGCCAGGGGCGAGGCGAGGATCATTCCAAGGACTGCGAGGAGCGAGCGTTTCATGCGAGAAGGACGACAATATGTCCTCCGAGGCACACCTGGTGCAAGGCGGGAAGCTACCCAAGGGTTAGGCAGGCGACGCCGAAGGGGTGTCTTGCCGACCTTGCATCCGTGATTCCCAGATGGCGCTGCCGCTCGGTGCCATCCTGGCCGAGCCCGGTCCCACCCTTCTCGACTCGCCGGCTGAAACGGAGGATCGGCCGCCTACAGGTGTTCGCGAATCAAGCCGTGAGTGTCGGGGCGGTGGCGCTCGAGATCCGGATTGAACGGGTTAAGCCCCTCCGGAAACGGCCCCGGGCCCGGTTGGTAGAGGAAGAGTTTCCCTCCGCGATCGCTTTCCCCGCAAAACACCGTGCCATCGATCCCGACGGCCATCGCGTCGAGTTGATAGGCCCGATGGGCGTAGTACGGGCTGCGGTCGACCGCGAACGGTCCGAGTTCGCTGAAGCCCCGCCGGCCGCTCAGATCCCAGGTGTGCAGCTTGCACGAGCGCTCAAACTCGCCCGTGATCAGGTACAGGTTGCCATCGTGGCCGGCCGCCATCGCCCGCAGTCGACGCATCACGCGCGGCTTGCCCAGGACCTCGACCTTCGGCGCGGTGAAATCGATCCGACAGAGGTAGCCGTCGTTCGTCCCGGCAAACACCCGCCCGTCTGGAGTCGTCACGAAGGCCTCGACCACCGGATAATCGTAAGAGCTCAACCCCTCCCAATACTCGCCCGGCAGGCGAAGCGTCGTAAGTTCGAGCGCGGTCGCCCCGGGGCGATAGCGGACGAGAAAACCGTTGTCGCCCGAGGTGTAGACGTCGCCCGTCTTCGGTTCGCAATAGAGGGCCCGCGGCACGCTCCGCCAGTGGCGTTCGGGACCGCTGTAGACCCGATAGGTCAGAAACTCGCCGAGATCCTTCGTCTGGCGCGTCCGAAGATCGAAGACGAAGAAGTGCGCATCCGGGTAGGTGACTCCATACAGCACCTGCCGGTCGGGGCTCAGCGTCATCGCATAGATCGTGTTGTGCGGCACCGGGATTCCGAGGTCCTCCAGCGGCGTGGACGAGTCGTTCGTGTACCGCACGGCGTCACCTTGCTTGGGGTCGTAGCGGTAGAGGTGCCCGCCGGGGAATCTCGCGTAGGGCGCCTGGAGATCCTTCCACAGCTGTTTCTCGATGCCCTCCAGTTCCACGGGGAACTGCTTCGTCAGCTCCACCGGTGCGTACAGGCTGAGGCCCGTGCCAATCAGGATCTCGCCGTCCCGGCCTTCGAGCAGCCCGTGGTAGACGCCGCGGGCGTCGGCGATCTTCCCGAGTGGACGGACCTTGTTAAGGTAGCGGTTGTAGAAAAACAAATACGCCTGGGTGCGCCCGCTGGTGGCGCCGTAGACGAAACCGTTGGAGTGCGCCAGCAGGGCGGAGATCCGGCTGTTGTCGGCCGGGATGAGGTTTTGCTCGGGGTAACCGAGATCGCGCAGGTCCAGCCGGTGCGTGTCAAAGTGCGGGTTGACCCAGCGCTGAGCCCGGAGGCACGGCACCAGGACGACGAGCAGAAGAAGGGAGAAACGGATCGGGTTCATGGCGGGGATTACCGGGCACCGGGTTTCGCGACCGCCCGCGGATCGTAGCAGGCGAGTCCCATGCTGTAGGTCTTGCCGCCGCGGCCGATCTGGTAACGCGGATCCGGTTCGCTGAAGGCGCCGACCACCCAGAGGCGACCCTGGGCATCGATCTTCGCCCCGCCCATCCCGGAGGTCGTGCGGCCGTCCGTCGTGCGCAGCACCCCGACATCCTCGCGCCGCCCGGTCTTGAGGTCATAAGTCACGAGGAACGAGGCCCCCATCACGTCCTTCGTGACGGAACCGTAGTCGAAGTCGCCGGCCATGACCGTCACATAGTAGATCTTCCTTTCCACCTGGGACAGGGCCATGGCGAGGGTGGCGTAGGGAATATTGAAGGGATCGCCGTCGCGGACGGTCGGCGCGGCCATCGGGGCCAGCGGCGTGATCGCGCCGACCGGACCGGCATGCGGGTCGCATTTGAACAGGAGGTTGCTGCCGCCAATGATGCCGTAGGCCACCTTGTCGACGGGGTCCCATTCGATGATCCGCCACTGGGTCTTCCGGTCGAGCATCGGGTTGGCCATCGTGCGCGACTGGTTGATCAGCGGCAGCCGGAGGTGTTCGAGATCGAAGACGCGATCCTGCTCCACATCGTACTTCCAGATGCGCCCCGGTGGGTAGCTGCCGTAGCAGTTGCCGCGATCGTCCGTGAAGATGGTGCGGCAGATGTCCCACTCGTCGACGCGACCGAGATCCTCGGTCCAGTCGCGGTCGATGTGGTACTTGTAGAGGTGTCCATTCTCCGCGAGGCCGTAGATTAGCCGGCGCTTCGGATCCATCGCCTGACCGAGCAAACCCCAGAAGCTGTTGATGCGGCTCAACTGCTCGACGCGACCGGTCTTCAGCTCGGCCCGGTACCAGTAGGGCCCGCGGTAGGTCGCGGCGTCGATCACCGGTGGACCGTTGTCCTCGCTCAGCGAGCCAAAGTAGACCCAGCCGTCGAGTTCCTGCATCTGCACGTGGATCTTGCCGTTGGTCCAGGTGGCTTGCCCGCGTTCGCCGCTCACCTCGGTGAGGTTGGCGAGGTGCCGCATCTTCTCGGTGGCGGGATCGAACTCGTAGAGGTTGGCCGCATCCGCATGCGTGCAGAGGCCGACGTAGATCTTCCCGTTGCTCGCAATGTACAGGGCGCTCCACATCTGGGCGTCCTTGTGCTCGGTGCTGAACCGGTAGTGTTTGACCGGAATGAAGGGCGGTGCCTCGGCAGCCGGCAGCGCCGGCAAGTGAAGTCCCAGCAGGAGCAGGGCGGCGAGAACGGGTTTCATGAAAGTGGCGTCCTTTTGCGTAAGATCCCGAGGAAAGACGCGCCTCCGGGCGCCGAGGATTCTCCGCTGCCCCCAGACGGGCGACAAATCCATTATGAAAACGCCATCCGGGCGGACGAGAGAGATGAGGCCCGCACACAAGTAACCGACTGACCCCGCACCGGAGATGCCCTCTCCTTCTCCGGTCTGCAGAGCGACGCCGGCCGGCGCATCGTCCCCCACTTCTACCACCGTTCCCCCGCGCGGCGCGGCCGTGGCGACGGCACCGCCGTCGTCGAGTTCCAGTCCGGCAACCCGGCCGTCGGCATGACCGCGGAAGTGGAGGTGCCGTCGGCGATCCCGCTCGACCAGCCGTGGATCGGCGAGAACCGGAGCGGCGACTGGTATTGGGGACCCAATTACAGCGACGATGCCAGCAACCTCGTCCGCAGCCTGCTCGCGAAGGCCCCCGCGGCGGCAACCACGCGTGCACGGTGCCGCGGACCCTCGAGGACGACCTGGAGCCGGTCGCCCTGCCCTGCAACACCCGCGACTTCCGCTCCACCCAAGGGCCTCGGTGCCCGCCCCTCGGCGCGAAAGCGCGGGCTCGCACCCTACGGTCGCCGCGCCTACAGATGGTGCCGGTGCCGCCGGCACCTACCACCGCGATGTCCACTCCCCTGAAGACTTCCCGGCCCGCGTCCGCCGCAGCCTCCGCGCGCGCGACTGCGCCGCTCACCCGCCGCAACGCGCTCAAATGCCTCGGGGTCGGCGCCACCGCCCTCGCCGTCCGCCCGTCGATCATGGCCGGCCCTTTCACTGCGGCGGACTTCGATCGGCTCGTCCCGGCGGACAAGAAGCTCCAGCCCGCCTGGGTGGAGTCGTTGTTCGCGCGCGGCACACCCGAGATCTACCGGGGATCCGAGCTCGACAAGATCGGCATGCCGATCGGCGGCATCGGCACCGGGCAGGTCTATCTCGGGGGCGACGGCCGTCTCTGGCACTGGGATATCTTCAACCAGTCGATCCGCACAGACAGCCGGCACTACGAGCATCCGCCCGCCCCGGCCTCCCCCCTCGAACAGGGTTTCGCCCTGCGGGTGCAGGTTGGAGACCGCACCGAGGTGCGCCCCCTCGATCGGCGCGGTTTTCCCGACATCTCCTTCCGGGGAGAGTACCCCCTCGCTCGGGTCGACTACCGCGATCCCTCCCTGCCGGTGGCGGTCACGCTCGAGGCCTTTTCCCCCTTCATTCCGCTCGACGCCGAAGCCTCGATCCTTCCCGCCACGGTGCTGCAATTCACGGTGAAGAACACCGGGACCGCCGCGATCGAGGCTGGGATTTCCGGTTGGCTCGAGAACGCCGTGGCGCTGCACAGCGGCGAATACCGATCCCTCCTTCGTCGCAACTCCGTCCGCCGCGAGCCGGGTGCCCTGCTGCTCGAATGCACCGCCGAGGCCGCGCCCCCCGGCCCGACTCGCCCGGTCATCGTGTTTGCGGACTTCGAAGGCGAGACCTATGGCGACTGGAAGGTGGAAGGCGAAGCGTTCGGCCCCGGACCGGCCCGGGGCCCCGGGGCGCCCAACCAACGCCTCAGCGGGTTTGTCGGCCGCGGGCTGGCCAACTCGTACCGCGGCTCGGATCGGCCGAAGGGGCGCCTCCTCTCCCCAACCTTCACGATCGAGCGCCAGTGCATTTCACTGCTGGTGGGCGGCGGCGACCACGCCGGACGCACGTGCGTGAGCCTGGTGATCGACGGCCGGGTCGTGCGCGAGGCCCGCGGCCAGCGCAGCGATGCCCTCGCCTGGGTGAACTGGGGTGTACGTGAGTTCGCGGGCCGGACGGCTCACCTCGAGATCATCGATCAGCACGACGGCGGCTGGGGCCACATCGACGTCGATCAGATCGAGTTCCGCGACGAACCGCGCGCCGCCGCGGGCTCACTCACCGCGGAGCCCGACTGGGGATCTCTCGGCCTCGCCCTGCTCGACGCCACCGGTGAGGACTCCGCCCTCGCCCGCGTCGCGACCGAAGGTGTGGCAACCGGTGCCTTCGCCGCGATGCCAGAGGCCGCCGCGACGGCGGAGCAAGTCGACGGTCGCGGCCCGATCGGCGCCCTGCGCCGCCGCCTCCTCCTCGGTCCCGGAGCCAGCGCCACCGTCACGTTTGTCGTCGCCTGGCATTTTCCCAACGACGTCATCGCCCGGCTGCAAACCACCACGCGTCGCCGCTACGCGGCCCGCTTCGTCTCCGCCACCGAGGTGCTGCGGCATGTCCGGGATCACTTCCCCGCCCTCGCCGCGCGCACCCGCCAGTGGCATGCCACCTGGCACGACTCGACGCTGCCGCACTGGTTTCTCAACCGCACCTTCCTCAACACCTCGATCCTCGCCACGTCGACGAGCCACTGGTTCACCGACAACCGTTTCTACGGCTGGGAGGGCGTCGGCTGCTGCCCGGGCACCTGCACGCACGTCTGGCACTACGCCCACGCGCCCGCGCGCCTCTTTCCGGTCATCGAGCGCAGCCTGCGCGAACTCACCGACTACGGCGTCGCCTTCGAGCCCGACACCGGTCGCATCCGCTTCCGGGCCGAGCACAACAACCACTGGGCGGCCGACGGCCAGGCCGGCACGATCCTGCGCGTCTACCGCGAGCACCAGATGAGCGCCGACGACGCGTTTCTCCGGCGCCTGTGGCCGCGCGTGCGCCGCTCGCTGGAGTTCCTGATGGCCAAGGACGCCGAGGGCGACGGCCTCCTCGATGGGCCGCAGCACAACACGCTTGACCACGACTGGTACGGCCAGGTGGCCTGGCTCAGCGGCCTCTACGTCGCGGCTCTCCGTGCCGGCGAGGAGATGGCGCGCGAACTGGGCGAAACCGCGTTTGCGGAAAAGTGTCGGGACCTGGCGGCGCGGGGCCGGCGCGCCATCGGCGAGCGCCTGTTCAACGGCGAATATTTCATCCAGGTCGGCGATCCCGCCCACGCCAAAACCGTCGGCTCGTACGACGGCTGCGAGATCGACCAGGTCTTCGGGCAAAGCTGGGCCTGGCAGGTGGGGCTCGGGCGCGTTCTCGACGAGGACAAGGTGAAGACGGCCCTCCGCTCGCTCTGGCGTTACAACTTCTCCCCGGACGTCGGGGTCTACCGGCAGGCGAAGACGGGCGGCCGCTGGTTTGCGCTGGCGGGCGAGGCGGGCCTCCTGATGGGCACCTGGCCGCGCGGCGAGGCGCAGCGCGTGTCGACCGGCTACGACTATTACTTCAACGAGTGCATGAACGGCTTCGAGTACCAGGCCGCCGGGCACCTGATCTGGGAGGGCATGCTGCTCGAGGGTCTCGCGATTACGCGTGCCGTGCACGACCGCTACCACCCGGCGCGGCGCAACCCCTGGAACGAGGTCGAGTGCGGCGATCACTACGCCCGCTCGATGGCGAGTTACGGGGTCTTTCTCGCCGCCTGCGGCTTCGAGTACCACGGCCCGCAGGGTCATCTCGGCTTTGCCCCGCGGCTGCGGCCCGAGGAGTTTCGCGCCGCCTTCACCTCCGCGGAGGGATGGGGCACCTTGGCGCAGAGCATCCGCGATGGAGTCCACGAGGCTTCCGTCCGCCTCGCCTACGGGCGCCTTCGCCTGCGCACGCTGGCCCTCGCCACCGCAACCGCCCCGGGCCGAATCGAAGTACAGTGGAATGGCCGTCCCCTGGCGGCCACCGCGGCACACGCGGGTTCCCGCCTCACCCTCACCCTGCCCCCCGACACCGTGCTGACGGAAACCGATACGCTGGTCGTCAGGCTGCGCACGTAGAGCGGATTCCGTTCTTCGGTGGCTGTATCTTGAGCCGACGTTCGGCCGCGCCCCCCCGCCGCGGGCGGCCCGGCCCGCCTCCTTCTTTTCACCCGGCAAAGCCCTTGCCTCCCGGCGGTTTCGTCCTTTTGTCGCCTCCACCCACATGACTCTTCCTCGCCTTCGTCCTGGCGCGGCCTCGCTGGCTCTTGCCGTGTTGCCGGCCGTCACCCTGTCGTTCGCCGCCCAGCCCGCCCGCCCGCGGCCCAACACCGTCGCCCAGCGCTACGCCGAACTCTGCGCCAGCTGCCATGGCGACAAGCTCCAGGGCGCCCAGGCCCCGTCGATGCTCGACGACATCTGGGTGGTCGGCGGCGACGATGCCAGCATCGAGCGCAGCATCCGCACCGGCTTTCCCGACAAGGGCATGCCGGCCTGGGGAGCGGCCATCCCGGAGAAGGAGATCCGCGCGATGGTGATCTACATCCGCGAGCAACGCGACCTGCACCGCCGCGGCCAGCTCCAGTTCAACAAGCCCGCCGATGACGTCACCGCGAAGAGCGAGTTGCACGACTACCACGTCACCACCTGGGTCGGCGGCCTGAAGGAGCCCTACTCCCTCGCCTTCCTCAAACCCAACGTCGCCATCGTGACCGAAAAGCGCGGCTACGCCTTCCTGATTGAGGACGGCAAGCTCGCCGCCCGTCCACTGATCGGCTTGCCGCTGGTCGACACCTCGGGCCAGGCGGGACTCTTCGATGTCGTGCCGCATCCGGACTACGCGAAGAACGGCTGGCTGTATTTCGCGTACAGCGATCCACAGAAGAATGCCGCCGGGGAGGCGGTCAGCCTCACGCGCATCCTCCGCGGCCGGATCAAGGACGGCGCACTGATCGACCAGGAGACGATCTACCAGGCGAAGCCCGAGCACTACCTCAAGGCCGGCGGCGTACACTTCGGCGGCCGGATCGCCTTCGACCGCCAGGGTTATCTGTACTTCACGATCGGCGAGCGTGGCCAGGGGCCGCACGCCCAGGACGTCACCCGCCCCAACGGCAAGGTGCACCGCATCCATGACGACGGCCGCGTGCCCGCGGACAATCCCTTCGTCGCGCAGGCCGGTGCCTGCGCCACCATCTGGAGCTTCGGCCACCGCAACCCCCAGGGCCTTGCGTTTCACCCGGCCACCGGTGCGCTCTACGATGTCGAGCATGGCCCGCGTGGCGGCGACGAGGTCAACCACGTGCAGAAGGGCGTGAACTACGGCTGGCCCGTCATCACCTACGGGATGAACTACGACGGCACCGCGATGACCGACGTCACGGCGATGCCCGGGATGGCTCAGCCGGTCACGTACTGGGTGCCGTCGATTGCGCCCTGCGGCGCCAATTTCTACGCCGGCGATCTCTTCCCCAAGTGGAAGCACCACCTGTTCGTCGCCACGCTCGCGGCCCAGGAGTTGCGCCGGCTCGAAATCGCCGGCGACAAGGTCGTCCGTCAGGAGGTCATCTTCAAGGATCTTGGCCGTATCCGGCACGTGATTGGCGGACCCGACGGGGCCCTCTACGTGCTGTTGCCCGAGCGCATCGCCCGCCTCGCGCTTCCGCCCGCTCCGGGAGCGGTGGCGGCGCGGGCGCCCTGAGCGGGCGCCACCGCAGCCTGTGAAGTCGCCACGCGTTGCGGGAAGCAAACGCGTGGTCGCCGCCTGAATCACGTCGCCGGCGTCTTCCGCGGCGGCTCGGGGAAGTTCACGCTTCCCCGCCGGGGCCTTGCGCGTTACAATGACGTCGTCGTGATTTCCGTCCGACAACGCGGACGCAGGTGTTTCTTCGCCTTCGTCGAAGTACGCCAAACGTCCGCACTGACCTCCTGCGTCCTGCTCCCCGGCCTCCCCGATCCGCGAGGCCTTCGCTCTCGCTGAGACCCGCTTTCTTCCTTCCCGGAGGTGCCATGCCTTCGCCTCCCGACCGCGAAGAGTCCTTGTTTGCCGCCGCCGTGGCCCTCCCGGCAGGGGACCGCGCCGCCTTCCTGGCTGTGGCGTGCGGCGAGGATGGCGATCTGCGGGCCCGCCTGAGTTCGCTCCTGTCGGCCCACGATTCTCCGGCCCCCTTGACCCGCGCCCCCGACCTGCCGGCGGACGTCGTTCCACCGGAGGACGTCCCGGGGGCGAGGATCGGCCGGTATCACCTGCTCCAGAAAATCGGGGAAGGCGGCTGCGGGATCGTGTACCTCGCGGAGCAGGAGGCTCCAGTCCGCCGGCCGGTGGCGCTGAAGGTGATTAAGCTCGGGATGGACACCAAGGCGGTGATCGCACGGTTCGAAGCCGAGCGCCAGGCCCTCGCGCTGATGGATCACCCCAATATCGCCCGCGTGCTCGACGGCGGCGCCACGGACTCCGGCCGGCCCTACTTTGTGATGGAGCTCGTCCGCGGGATTCCCCTCACGCGCTTTTGCGACGACCACCGCCTCGACCTCGTCGCGCGGCTGCAGATCTTTATTCAGGTGTGCGCCGCGGTCCAGCACGCGCACCAGAAGGGCGTGATCCACCGCGATCTGAAGCCGTCCAATATCCTGGTCACCTTCAGTGAGACCGGGGCCATCCCCAAGGTGATCGACTTCGGCATCGCCAAGGCCACGCAGGGCCGTCTCACCGACGCCACCCTGATCACCGCCTGCGATCAGTTCATCGGCACCCCTGCCTACATGTGCCCCGAACAGGCGGCGCTCACTCCCCTCGACATCGACACCCGCTGCGACGTCTACGCCCTGGGCGCCGTCCTCTACGAACTGCTCTCCGGCCGCCTGCAGTTCGATTCCCAGTCCCTGTCCGGGGCGAGCCACGAGGAACTGCGCCGCCTCATCTGCGACGTCGAGCCGTCACGGCCATCCCGGCGCTTCCGGGAACTTCCCCCGGAGGAGGCCGATCGGATCGCCCGGCAGCGGGCCACGGATCCGGTCCGCCTCGCCGCCGCCCTCGAGGGAGATCTCGACTGGATCGCCCTGCGGGCGCTCGAAAAGAACCGGGCCCGCCGTTACGAAACCCCCACCGCCCTCGCGGCCGACCTCACCCGCCACCTCCAGCACGAACCGGTGGCCGCCCGGCCGCCCACCACCGCCTATCGGCTCGGCAAGCTGATCCGTCGCAACCGTCTTGTCTTTGCCGCCGCCGCGACCGTGGCCCTGGTGCTCCTGGCCGGCATCGTCGTTTCCGGCGGGCTGGCGGTCCGCGCGATCCGCGCGGAACGCGCGGCCCAGGCCGAACGCGAGCGCTCCAGTGAGCTGCTCGACTTCATGCTCGTCGACTTGCGTCCGCTCCTGGCCAAGGCCGGCCAGCTCGGGGCCCTCGACGCCCTCGCCAGCAAGATTGCCAGCTTTCTCGGGACCTCCGACCGTCAGGATCGGGACGATCGTTCCCTCGCGCGGCGCGCGGCGGCCCTGACCTTGCTCGGTACCATCCGGCACGAGCAGGCCCGTTATCCCGAGGCCTTCGTCGCGTTTCGCACCGCCGGCGAGCACGCCGCGATCCTCTGCCAGCGCAACCCCCGGGATCGCGATGCACTCCACATTCGCAGCCAGGCGGAGTTCGGCGCCGGCAATGTCATGTTCCGTCAGAATCGCCTGGCCGAGGCCCGGGACTGGTTTGGGCAGTACCGCGACACCAGCGCGCGCCTGGTGGCGCTGAGCCCGGGGGACCTGAAGGCGCAGCGGGAGTATGCCTACAGCCAGCAGAACCTCGTCGCCGTCGAGCAGAAGGCCGGCAACCATACCGCGGCCCGCACCGGGCACCTCGCGGCGCTCGAAGTCCTGCGCAAGATCCTGCTGGCCGACCCGGCAGATGCCGAGGCGCGTTCCGGCATCGCCAACGCCAACTCCTTCCTCGGCAGCCTCGCGGAGGCGAATGGAGAACTGGCCGAGGCCGCGCGGCGCTTCACCGAACAGGTCGCGCAGTACGAGGAACTCAGCCAGAGCCAGGGCGAGATCCCCAACTGGCGGTACAAACACGCCGACGCGCTCTCGTTTCAGGCCGCGGTCCACGCCGTCACCGGAAAACGCGCCGGCGCCGCCGCGGCGCTGGACCGCGCCCACAGCCTGCTGGAGGACCTCGTGGCAAAGGAGCCGCAGAACAGCCGGTGGAAAAACGCCCTCGTCGTGGTCCACCTGCGGACGGCGCTGCTGGCGCTGGCGGAGCGCGATTCACCCCGGGCGCGCGAATCCGTGGCCGCCGCGCGCCGCGCGGCCGCCGAACTGGCGGGGCAGGAGAAGTCCGAGTTGCGTTTCCAGTACCGCCTCGCCACCGCGCTGCGCATCGAGGCCGAACTCCAGTTCGCCGCGGGCCAGTCCGAGGCGGCCGCCACGGCCCGGGAGGCCGCCGACACCGGCGATCACCTGCTGCGCCGGCCGGGCATCGAGGATGAACACCGGGGCGAACGCGCCCTGGCTGCGCTGCTCGAGGGCCGCCTGGCCACCGCCGCGGGGGATCCTGCCCGGGCCCGCCGGCACTGGCAATCGGCGTGGGACCTCGTGGCCCCGCGCGTGGCCGAATCCCGGGACTGGCGTCTCCTCGATCCGGCCGCCCGCGCCGCCCTGCTGCTGGCCCGTCCCGACGACGCGAGCTCAATCCGCCGCCGCCTCGAAGGACTCGGCTACGTCCCGCTCGAACCCTGGCCCGCCGCCTCCAGCCCCTTTCCCGCACCACCCTGAGACCAAACCTCAACCACAGGAGAGATCACCATGGATGCCTTCGACGTCTCCTTCACGCTCACCGAAGTCA
>JACRQG010000008.1:658977-704962 GCA_016222805.1 Verrucomicrobiota bacterium
TCGACGTCACCTTCACGCTCACCGAAGTCACGGACCTGGGCGTGTGTCATGGGCAGTCGGTCTTCCGGACTGACTATACGATGGACCTCGACCCCGCCGGCGCAGCGGTGTGCCAGCTCGTGCCCCCGGACAAGATCCGCGTCTTCCGACCCGGGGTGATCCTGCGCTTCTCCGTCGTCCGCTTCCGTGGGTCGGCGTACCTCCCGATTGGCATCGCGTTCTCCCAGGTCATCACCCCGGCGCGAAGCCGCGCCGTACCCTGCGAGACCGGTCCGGTCCGCACCCAGGTTTCACCGTTCGGCAATCTCATCATCAGTGGCGGGGTGCTGGAAATCACGGACCAGTTGCCCCCGGCCCGGAAGCGCTCGTCGGCCAACCCGACGTTTACAGAGTACCGCTTCTCGTTGCTGCTGCAGCGGGGATCCGACGGCGCCCTCGGCCTCATCGACCCCGTCGTCGAGAACGAAAACTGATGCCCACGGTCATTGCCAACGACGCGCCGCCTGCCGGGTCCCGGGAAGACTCCCCGGCGGCGGTCCGTCTGCTTCCGCTCCTCTACGGCGAACTGCGCAAACTCGCCGCCGCCCGCCTCGCCCGGGAGACCCCGGGACAGACGCTGCAACCCACCGCCCTGGTGCATGAGGCCTGGCTCCGCCTCGGCGGCGACGACCAGCCCGACTGGCGCTCGCGCGCCCAGTTCTTCTCCGCCGCCGCCGAGG
Source organism: Verrucomicrobiota bacterium (assembly GCA_016222805.1). Taxonomy (GTDB): domain Bacteria; phylum Verrucomicrobiota; class Verrucomicrobiia; order Opitutales; family Opitutaceae; genus ER46. The sequence goes on from JACRQG010000008.1 coordinate 659,697, forward strand.
CCATGCGCCGCATCCTGATCGACCGCGCCCGTCGCCGCCACGCCCTCCGGCGCGGCGGGCGGATGCAGCGGGTCGATCTCGACAACCTGGACCTGGCCAATCCGACCACGGATGCCGGGGTGCTGCGCGTCGACGAAGCGCTCTCCTCCCTGGCGGTGCACCATCCCGACAAGGCCCAGCTCGTGAAGCTGCGTTTCTTCGGCGGCCTGACGCTGGAGGAGTCCGCTCGCGTTCTCGGGATCGCCGAACCCACGGCCCGCCGCTGGTGGGCCTACGCACGCGCCTGGTTGATCCGCGAGATGCGGGTCGCGCAGCGCTGATCGCCTTCGCCTGAAGCGGATGGACGCACCGGTTCGCGAACCCACCGCGGATCGGCCGCCGGTTGGCCCCGCATTTTGATGATCGCTTGGCGGGGACCAATTGCGCGTTGAACGACGGGACCGCCCTATCCGGCGCTCCCTTGATTCAACCCTCAATCCAACCGATCCATGAAGAATCCATTCGTGCCGGCCCTGCTCGTCCTCCTCGTGGGTTACCCGCTCACCGCGGCAGCCCATTCGCTCGGCCTGATTCCGTTTCCCGCTCCCGGCTTCATCGACTTCCTCACCGGCTTCATCGGCGTGGGACTCCTGGCCATCCTGATTCCGGATTACTCGCGCCGGGGCTCCGAACCGAGCCGGCGGCTCCCCAAGCCCACCGAGTCGCGGAAACCCACCCCCGAACCGGAGTCGGTCCCGTGGACGCTTCACACCGTCTCATCGTGAGCCACCGCGGGAATGGATCCCCCGGCCCCTCGTCGGGACCGCGGGGGTCTTTTTTCCTCGGTGCCGTCAGACCGGCGGGGCGATCGTCGCTGCCGGGGTTGCCTTCAACCGGCACCCCGGCAGGTTGCCCGCCATGCCTCCGCGTCTTCCGGTGCCGGCGTTTGCCGGGCTCTGCCTCCTCCTGGTCCTGTCGCCGGCGCTTCAGGCCCAGCGCGCGGCGGTGGAGGCCCGGCACGGGATGGTCGTGTCCGCGCACGCTCTCGCCTCCGACGCGGGACTCGAGATGCTCCGCCGCGGGGGCAACGCCGTCGATGCCGCGGTGGCCACGGGTCTCGCCCTCGCGGTGGTCTATCCCACCGCCGGCAACCTCGGAGGCGGGGGCTTCATCGTGGCCCGCGTGGCCAACCGCGAGCTCGTGATCGACTTTCGCGAGACCGCCCCGGCGGCCGCCTCGCGTGACATGTACCTCGGCCCCGAAGGCAAGGTCCTCGAGGGCCCCGGCTCCTCCACCGTCGGCTGGCGGGCCAGCGGGGTACCGGGCACCGTCGCGGGCCTCGCCCTGGCACTGAACCAGCATGGCTCCGGAAAAATCACCTGGGCCGAAGCCTGCGAACCGGCCCGCCGCCTCGCCGCGGACGGCCACGTCCTGACTCCCGCCGCCGCCGCCGACCTGCGCGAGCACGCGCCGCACCTCGGACAATTCGCGGAATCGAAACGCATCTATCTCAAGGGCGGCGCGCTCTGGCAGGCGGGCGAACGCTGGCGCCAGCCGGATCTCGCCGCCACCCTTGCCCGGCTGCAGCAGCAGGGGCCGGGCGACTTCTACACGGGCGAGACCGCCCGCCGGATCGCCGCGGCCATGGAGGCCCACGGTGGCACCCTCACGGTCGCGGACCTCGCCGCCTACCGACCGGTCGAGCGGGAGCCGCTGCGCGGCACCTATCGCGGCCACGTGGTGGTGACCATGCCGCCGCCGAGTTCCGGTGGCATCGCCCTCCTCCAGATGCTCGCCATGCTCGAGCCCCACCCGCTCGCGTCTCTCGATCCCCATTCGGCCACCAAGTACCACCTGATGGTCGAAGTCATGCGGCGTGCCTTTCGCGATCGCGCCGAGTACCTCGGCGATCCGGGGTTTGTTCCCGTGCCCGTCGATCGCCTGCTCGATCCGTCGTACCTGCGCCGGCGGCTGGAGGACTTTGATCCGGATCGCGCTACTTCCTCCGACCGAGTGCAACCGGGCCTGGGGCCACTGAAACTTGCCGGAGCGACGTCCCCGGCAGGGAGCCGCCCGTCCGCATCCTTCGCGGCCGAGTCCACCGAAACGACCCACTTCAGCGTCGTGGACGCCGCCGGCAACGCCGTCGCCTGCACCTACACCCTCAACGGCGGCTACGGCAGCGGCGTGACGATTCCAGGCACCGGCATCCTGATGAACAACGAAATGGACGACTTCACCGCCAAGGTCGGTGAAAAGAACCTGTATGGTCTCCTCCAGGGCCCGGCCAACGCCATCGCGCCGGGCAAGCGCCCGCTCTCCTCGATGACACCCACGCTGGTCTTCCGCGACGGGCGGCTTGTCCTGATCACGGGCAGCCCCGGCGGGCCCACCATCATCAACACCGTGCTGCAGGTGCTGATCAACGTGATCGACCACCGGATGCCCGTGGCGGCCGCCGTCGCCGCGCCGCGACTCCACCACCAGTGGATGCCCGACGAACTGGTCCACGAGAGCACCGGGTTCTCCGTCGACGTCGTTTCCGAGTTGCAGGCCCGCGGCCACCGGCTCCGTGGGCGCGAGACCAACCGCGGCCGACAGGGCGACGCCGCGACCATCGCCATCGACCCGGCCACGGGACGGCTCCTCGGCGCCGCCGATCCGCGCGAACCCGATGCGCGGGCCGTCGGGTACTGAGCCGCGCGAGAGCCACGTGGACGGATCGCCAGCGCGGCGACGCTCCGGGGTGTGGGCGGGGCAACCGCGCCCCGCCCCCGTTGATGGCCAGGCGACGCCAGCCGGCGTCGCCTGGTGATCTTAGAACTTGTACGTCAGCGAAGCCTTCCAGTCTCGGGGCGTCCCGACCGTCACCGCGCCGCGGCTGCCCGCCGCCAGGATGTAGTCCTTGTTGAGCGCATTGAGGATCGTCAGCGCCGCCGACCACTGGCCGCGGCGGTAGGTGACACCCGCGTTGACAAGCGTGCGCGCCGCGACGAGGAACGAAGGCTGCACCGGGACAAACGCCGGGCCGGTGGGCAGCGCACGCGTCGTGGTGAAACCGGTGGCGTTTTCGCCGGCGACGTCGCCCTTGTAGTCGAGGGCGAGGTTGAAGCCCCAGTCCTTCAGCACGCCTTCCGTGAAGCGGTAGTCCGCGTAGAAGGCATACGACTTGTCCGGAATGCCGCGCACCCGGACATTCGTGATGGGCTGTCGAATCTTCACCGAGGTGATGTTGCCAACGAAGGTCAGGTTCCGGTTCCACGAGTAGGTGGTCTCGAACTCCCAGCCCTTGGAGGTGAGATCCAGCAGCAGGAACTGCGGCAGGAGGGCGGCGGCGGCAAAGTCACCGAGCGACTGGAGCCGGAAGAACTCGCTGTTGGTCACCGAGGTGTTCTTCTGCGCGATTTCGAAGTACGCGACCGAGCCCGTGAGCCGGCCGCCCAGCAGCGAGGTCTTCGCGCCGTATTCCTTCTGGCCGCCCTGCGCCAGCTTGAGGTTGGGGTCGGTCACCCCCGCGTTGAGTGAGCCGGGCATGGTGCCGCCGGTGGTGTTCCGGCTGTAGAAGAGCGACACCTCCTTGATCGGCTTCACCACCACGCCGAACGACGTGGCGTTGCTCGTCAGGTTGAAAGCGGGGGAATTGGGAAACGACGGGTTAATCGCCGTGCCGGTCGTGTCCGTGCGCGCCAGCGTGCCGAAGTACCGGGAGACGCCGCCGGAAAGCTGCACGCGGTTCTTCCAGAGCTCGACGTTCTCGTAGGCGAACACCTGGAGATCGTCATGCTTGCCCGTGCGATCCAGCCCCAGGCCCGGCGTGGTCGTGAGCCCCGGCCGGATCGGCGGGTAGTCGTAGGGCGGGTACGTGATCGACGCCAGGTTGTTGGCCGGGACCGGAGGGCGGGCCGCCGCCGCGGGAGAAACCCAGTGGACCTTCGAGGTGTTGGCGCTGAAGCCGGTCAGCGTCGTCGACTTGCCGTAGGGCGTGTCGAAGACGATCGCGTAATCGTTCTTCAGGTGCGCCTCGGTGTACTCGAGGTCGTTCTTGCCGTTGTTCCGCGTGTAGATCCAGGTCGAGGGATCGGTCACGGGCACCGGCGTGCCGACCAGCGTCACGCCCGGTGTCGCATTGAAGGCGGCGGTGTTCCAGTTCACGCCCGGCTCGTAGAGGCCGGTGAAGGGATTGCGGCTGCCGCCGCCGGCGTTGGTCAGGCCGGCGCTGGTGCCACCGATGTCATAACGCCGCACATGATTGGCCATGCCGTACAGGCGGGAGGTCACGTGCGAGCCGAGGGTGGAGAGAAGTTCGAAGCTGCCGCGCTCCGTGGAGCGGTGGCGGGTGTCGATCTCGTTGCCGAACTGCCAGTCGCGCGGCAGGCCGCGCGCGATGCGCGCGGTTTGCGTGCCGCCCACGCTTGGGTCCAGCGGCAGTCCGCCGAGGTTTGTCTCCCGGTTCTGCACGAAATCCGCCTTGAGCGTCAGCTTGTGGAGCGGCGACAGCTGGTACGAAAACGACGGCGCCAGTTCGTAGCCGTTGCGGTACTGGCCGCGGACGTAGTAGTCGACGCGCCAAAGCGAGTAGACCAGGCGCATCGCCGCCCGGCCGTCCTTCGTCAGCACGCGGTTGTAGTCGAGATCGAGGGTGTTGCCCGAGTAGTTCGAGGCCCCGAGCATGAGGCTCGCCGCGTTCTTCGCCAGGGGCGACTTCGTGATCGGGTTCATCACGCCACCGGGACTGCCGCCGGGCACGAGGATGGCATTCGGACCCTTGATGATCTCGAGCCGCTCGATGTTCGCCGTCGACTGCGACATGCTGTAGCCGTCCGCGCCGGAGATCATCGTCCCGTCGATGAACTCGGCCGAGACCTGGAAACCGCGGATCGAATACCGATCGCCGCCGTACGGCAGCGTGTTCTCCACGATCGGCGTCACGTACTTGGCCGCGTCGAGCATGCGGTTTGCCGCGGAATCGACGATGAACTCCCGCGGCACCACCGAGATGGTCTGCGGGATGTCCTGCACCGCCATCGCCACACGCGACGCGGAGAGCGCCTGCTGCGACTGGTAGGGATTCACGGCGTTTTCGGTGATGACGAACTGGGCGAGGACCACAGCTTCGTCCTTGGCGGGGGCGGAGGCCTGCCCGAACAGGGCGGCCACCGGAGTGAGTGCGAGCGCCGCGGCCAGGTGCATCCGGGCGCGGGCAGGGTGGGTTTGGCTCTTCATGCGGATTTGGGTGGGAGCGCCGCAACCACCGAACGACCTATGGGGGGCGCGCCGGGGGTCTCGGCAGGCCTCCCCGATGAAGCAAACCCGCCGGGAGTCTATCGGGGTGATTGCCGTACGGTCCGGCAGACCTGAGGACGTCGGGTCCTTCCACTCCGCCGAAACCTAGCCGCGATCACCGAGCTGGCGCTGGGCGGTCTCGCTGAGCATCTCCGGCGTCCACGGTGGATCGAACACCAGCTGCACGTCCACCCGCCCGGCCCCGGGCAGCCCCTCCACCGCCCGGCGGATCCCTTCGTGAATCCAGCCGCCCGACGGGCAGTTGGGCGTCGTGAGGGTCATCACGACCGTGATGTCGGGCCCGTCGCACTCGACGCTGTAGATCAGCCCGAGGTCGACGATGTTGATCCCGAACTCCGGATCCGGAATGGCGCGGAGCACGGTCCACACCGCCTCGGTATCGGGGGAGGAATTCATGAGGAAAAAGTCCGGCCGCCCGGGCCCGGGGCCGCCGCCGCCACCGGCGCCAGGCGCAGGTGGCGCAGCACGACGAACATGTCGGCCAGGAACAGGCCGACGCCGGCGGCGAGGATCCAGGCCCCCGCGCGCAACCACGTTTCCTGCAGCGTCCAGGCGCCGATCAGCAGCGGGGCCACCGCAGCCTGCTGGAGGCCCAGACCCCAGCGCTCGAGCCGCGGATGAGTCAGGGCTCCGGCGGGAGGGGTCGGCCGCCGGCCGACCAGCGGCCCATAGGCGCGCATCCAGGTGAGAAACGGGACGATCTTGCAGAGCATGCCGGCGATGCACGGCAACAGGCCACCCGCCACCCCGAGCACCGCATACACCATCGCACTGTAGCCGCCCGGGGCCGAACCCCAGGGGGTGCCGGGCGCCACCAGCAACAGTCCGGCCACGGCCGCCGCCGCCACGCCCACGCCCCCCCGCAGGAAGGCGGTCACTCCCGGGTCGAAAACCCGCTTCTTCCGGGTGGCCAGCACCCGCTTCAACCCGACCGCCGTGCAACCCAGCCCGCCCGCAATCGCCAGCGCTCCAACCAACGCCAGCCCCGCCAGCGACCAGGTCAGCGCCGGAGCCAGCGCCAGCAAACCCGCCTGCGTCGACCAGAGGCCCACGCTGGCCAGTCGCCAGTCGCGCACCTCCGCCAGGGTGAACATCGGCACCAACTGAAACCCCACCCCCTGAAGCAGCGAAAGGAAGAAACCGACCAGCCCGACATGGGCATGGGCGCGCAGCAGGGCCAGCGGGTCGAGCGGCAGGAAGTGCCAGAACCGGTTCGCCGCCAGCAGCAGGCCCAGTACCACGGTCAGCAGGAGCCAGCCGGCGCTCAGGAGCAGCGACCACGCCACCGTCCCCCGGCGGCCGGAGAGACGCACGGTCTTCCAGGTGTTGACGCAGAAAAGCGCCAATCCGAGCCCCACGGCGAAGCCCACGTGTCCGAGCAGCGTGAGATCCCACTGCCAGAATGCGTAGACCATGCCGGGCACGCCCACGGCGTGCAGGCCGAAATGCCACCAGCCATGCCGTTCGTTCCACAGCGTCGTGCCGAGCGCCACCGGCGCGAGCTGGTACACGGCCCCGCAGGCGATGGTCACGAAAAACCCCAGCACCCACGCGTGCGTCAGCGCCACCACGTGCGGGTGCAGGTGCGGCAGGCCGATGAGGTCCGGCCGCACGAACAGCATGACCGCCGCCGCCGCCAGCCACGCCAGCCCGAGCCCCATGAACGCCAGGGGCAACCGGCCTTGGGCCGCGAGCCAGCCGGGCGACATCGGCGGCCGCGCGGGGGCGGGCCCCGGCCTTGCGGCCGCCGGCAGGTCCGGTCGCGGCTCAGCCACGCGTGAGAACCGTGAGCCAACTGCCGTCAGGCTGGGCATTGCTTTCGTGGCGGAATCCGCGTTGCCGCGCTTCACCAAACAAATGACAGGGCTCGCGATCCGTGCGGGCCCGCAGCGTCCCGCCGGCCGGCAGCGCCTCGAGCGCAGAGAGAATCCGGATCAGCGGCTCCGGCGGCTCCAATCCCCGGGCGTCGATTTCCAGCACGCCCTTCGCCTCGGTGGCCACCGCCGCCACCGGTGGCACCGCACAGCTTAACGGGGTCGGCACCGATCCACCCACGGCCTTCAGTTTGGTGATCTTCACCCGGAAGTCGTCGGGCCCGCGTTCCAGGTATTCCCAGGAGACCGCCCCGGGAAACTCCGCCTCGAACTGGTACCGCAGGGGCACCGGGTCGTGGTCATTCAACAGCACGAAGTGGCCGCCGACCGGCAGGTCGAGCCAGCGCTGGAAGATCATGCCGTGTTTGATGCGGCAGGGAATCGGCCGGACATCGAAGAGAGGGTCCGCCCCGGCGGACCCCGCAGTTTCGACGGAAGGGAGTGATGTGGGTGTCATGGGAGAAGAGGAGGCAATAAAACCGAGCCGCCATTATCGCCGCGACGCCGCCGGCGCGCCTTGATGCAAATCAAGTTCCGGCACGGTCGGGATCCGCCAGGCCTCCCCTCGGGCCGGCGACACAAAAAGGTCGAATCCATCCCCCGCATGGAATTATCTCGGCCGCCCCCGATGTCTCTCCCTCACCCCGCCCCAATGCTCGGCGCCCTGCTGTTCCTGGGCACCGCCGCCTCCCCGCACGCGCAGCTCGCCCCGGCCCCCGCCGCTCCACCGCCCGCGCCGGCCCGCGACGAGGCCGTCGTGCTCTCGCCGTTCACCGTCAGCACCGACAAGGACATCGGCTTCGTCGCCAACAGCTCCCTCGCCGGCGGCCGCCTTTCCAGCGATCTCGCCGACACCCCGGCCGCGTACTCGGTGATCACCCGGGAGTTCATCGACGCCCTCAACCTCACCGACCTCAACCAGGCGATCGAGTGGACGGTGAACACCAACGTGAACAACGACAATGGCGCCAATCTCACCTTCGCCTCCAACGTCACCTACACCACGCGTGGCGTCGGCGCCTCCACCCCGCAGCGCAACTTCTTCCCCTTCTACGTCAACTTCGACAGCTACAACCTCGAGCGCTACGACTTCTCGCGCGGCCCGAACTCGATCCTCTTCGGCAACGGCAACCTCGCCGGTTCGGCCAATGTCGTGACCAAGCAGGCTCGCTTCGATCGGCCGGTGCGCGAACTGCGGGCGACCTACGGCTCCTGGAACACCCGGCGCGTCTCCCTCGACGTCAACCAGCCGCTCGGCCGGACCTTCGCCGTGCGGGCCAACGCCGTCTGGCAGAACGGACGCGGCTGGCGTGACCGCGATTTTTCCAAGCTCAAGGGCCTGGCCCTCACCGGCTCCGCGCGCCTTGGCGCCAACACCACGATCCGCCTGGAGGGCGAATACGGCGAGAACAGCCGCATGTCCGGGTTCACCAACATCAACGACGCCTTCGCGGGTTGGGACGGCGTCTCCACGTTCGATGCCCCGCTGACGGCCACCCCCGCCAACAACAACGCCCGCGGCGTCTCCCGCAACGCCACCGCCGGCTACTTTGTCTACGCCCCCGCTTCCGGCTTCACCGGGGTGATGAACTACCAGAACACCGCGATCACCCTCGGCGCCGGCGCCAACACCGCCGTGCCCATCGCCGGGAAGTTCTTCGCCGGCACCACCGTCAACGCCACCAACGCCGACCTGCTCAACTCGCTCAACCTGCCCGAGGATCGCTTCGCCAACGCGATCCGCGGCTCCGCCTTCCGCCTGCCTGGGCGCACCTTTGCCCCGTCGTTCGATGCGCCCGTCTTCTGGCAGCGTTACCGCGACGTCGCGCTCTATCTCACGCACTCCTTCGGTCGCTCGCTCTTCTTCGAACTCGCCCTCGACCGGAACTACAGCTTTCGCGCCGCCGAAATCACCCTCAACCGCGGCCTCGTCACCACGTTGATCGACATCAACCGCAACCTGCCCAACGGGGCGCCCAATCCCAACTTCCTCCAGCCCTACAGCGAGGCCAACCGCCAGCAGAACCCGCGCGGCGTCGACGCCACCAACGTCCGCGGCGCCCTCGCCTACGTGAAGGACACCCGCTTCGGCGACTTCAGGTTCAACTCCCTGTTCGGCACCAATATTCAGGACAACCTCGGCCGCCTCACCAAGCTCGGGGCTCGCATCAACGCCGATCCGCGCCAGTGGTCCCTCGTCGATCTGATCAACTATCGCTACTACTGGAACCAGCGCGGCCGGCCCCTGCCCCAACTCGAGAAGATCCAACTTGTCGACCCGGTGCTCGGCACCACGCGCGAGGTGACGCCGGCCTACACCTACGACACCTCCCGCCCTGAGGTGAACGCCAACACCAAGGCCACCTACAACTACGCGCTCGGCTCCATGAACGCGCAGTTCTTCAAACACCGCCTCGTCGTGCTCGGGGCGGTGCGCTTCGATGACTACAAGAACGAGGTCGCCTACAACTCCTTCATCCGCGACTACCCCGCCGACTGGAACGGCAATGACATCGTCTTCAAACCCGCCGCCCCGGCGGACTACCTTTCCCTCAGCTACGTGCCCAAGGACACCTCCGGTCGCGCCACCGGCCCGGCCCAGCCCGCGCTGCAGCGCCCCCGCGACGGCGCCGGCAACCGGCTCACCCAGTACGCCGGCGATCGCTTCCAGGACGACTACTCGCCGCCGCCAATCACGGGAACCAAGACCACCTACTCCGCCGGCAGCGTCCTGCATGTGCTGTCCTGGCTCAGTGTCTACGGGAACTACGCCCAGACCTACAACCTGCCTAACGTCCAGCCGGCCCTGACCGGCAACACGCTGCCTCCCACGGTCGCCGAGGGCATCGACGCCGGTGTCCGGATGAAGCTCTTCCAGCAGCGCCTCAACCTCAGTTTCAACCGGTACTTCTCGAAGGAGGCCAACCAGAACACGAGCGCCCCGGCCAACACCGGCGGCCCGATGAACAACATCATCAACGCGAACGTCGTCGGCGACTTCTCCGCGAGCGGCCTCAACATCCGGGGCCTCCAGCCGCTGCCCGCCGTGTTCATCGACCGCCGCCAGGGTCGCGCCAACGGCTACGAGTTCGAGGCCGTCGCCAACCTCAGTAAATCCTGGCGCCTGTCCGCCAACTACGCCATCGCCCGCGCCTACGCCACCAACGCCGGCGAGATCACCGCCGCCTTCATCGACCGCAACCTCGCCACCCTGCGCCAAATCGTCCTCGACGCCGGCGGGCTCGTCGATTCGGCCAACGTCGCCACCGTCGACGCCTCGATCCCCGCCAACCAGCGCTCCCCCGACGTCAATACCGCGGTCTCGGGCTGGAATTCACTCATTGCCGGCCGCGCCGGCATCGTCTCCGGCACCGTGGTGACGCAGAACACCACCTCGGCCAATCTCTTCACCGATTACACCCTGCCGGAGGGCCGGCTCCGCGGCCTGCGCCTCGGCGGCGGCGCGCGCTACCGTGGCCGCACGGTGATCGGCAACCGCGGCGCCGACTCCATGGTCAATCCGGCCAACCCTGCCCAGGCAATCGACGACCCCAAGGTCGACGCCTTCACCATCGTCTACGCGCCAGGTTACTGGGTCGCCACGGCCACCGTCGGCTACAACTGGCGCCTGACCCGGAAGCAGGAAATCCGCCTCAATCTCTCGATCGACAATCTTCTCGACGACGCGAAGGTCCGGTACACGAGCACCATTCTCCGTCCGCCCGGCGGCGACGTGACCAACCCCTCGCGCGTCACCGTGCCGAACAACTACTGGTACCAGGTCCCGCGCAGCTACACGCTCGCCGTCACGGTGCCGTTCTGAGGTTCTGGTAATCCGAAACTCGTGGTAAACAGGTCAGATTCCCAAACCAGAGAACCACGGATAGACACGGATGAAGATCTCCCCCGCGGTGTCCTTTCGGATTCCTCCGCGGTGAGGAGAGTCCGGGGCGCTGCCTCGCCAGGCTGACCCTGTTTTCTGCTGTAACTTCGTCTGGATTTATCTGTGGGCGGGGCGACCTCGCCCCGCCTTGGCGAAGGTCACCGGGTGATTCTGGTCCGGGCGCCTTCCTCCCGACGAGACCACGCTTCCGCGCCCTTTCGTTTGTGCGACCGAACGCGAGATCTCGTGGTCGCGGCACTCGCGCTCGTCAGCGACCTTCGAAAGTCCGCCACAAATCTGCCCGAAGAAGGTCGATCCATACACTCCTTTCGATTGTGCTGGAGGCAGGTCCGATTCCCCATGCGCCTGTCCCTGCTCCCCTGGTTACTCCTGATCACGATCGCCCCGGGTATGGCCGCCCCGGCCAAGGACGCCCCTGCGGCGCGCGGCCCGGGGCCGTTCGCCATCCCAACTTTCCATTGCCTAGGTCTCTACTGGTCGCCACCGGGCGGCGCCGCCGACCGGCCGGTCACCCTTCGCTTTCGCGCGCAGGGGACGACCGCCTGGCAGGAAGGTCTGCCGATGCGCTATCATCCCATCGCGGGCACCGAGGAGGACCTGACCGATTACCGCGGCAGCCTGGTCGATCTCCGGGCGGGCACCACCTACGAGGTGGAACTCGCCCTCACCGGCACGACCACGACCGCGCGGCTCACCGCGACCACCTGGAGCGAGCAGTTTCCCGTCGGTGAGACGGTCCGGATCGCCAGCCGCGGCGAACCGCTGGTGATCACCGAGTCGGGCCGCCCCGGCGCCTATCGCGTCTACGACGGCCGCGGCGCCACCATCGACGTGCGCCACCAGCACGAGACGTGCATCACCGTCGACGCCACCTACGTGATCCTGCGCGGCTTCACCCTCAAGGGCGCCGGCTCCCATCCGCGCGCCAACAACCGGTTCACCGGCGCCATCCGTCTCGACGGCGGCCATCACATCGTGATCGAGGATTGCGACATCTCTGACTGGGGCGGCCTCAACCCGAAGACCGGCTTCGGCTTCAACATGGACTCCGCCATCCTCTCCCGCGCCGCCGAGCTCAGCCAGCTGGTGGTCCAACGCTGCCGGATCCACTCACCAACCTGCGACGGCAGCAACTGGTCGGAGCCCGTCTATCCCACCCACTCTGCCGGACCGCAGGCGATCAGTCTCTTCAACACCGCGGGCAACCACGTCCTCCGTTACAACGAGTGCACCTCCGATTTGGAGCACATGTACAACGATGTCATCGGCGGCGGCAGCAACGGCAGTTTCCAGGGTTCGCCCGGACCCGACTCCGACATCTACGGCAACGTCGTCAGCCACTGCTGGGACGACGGCCTCGAGGTAGAGGGCGGCGGGCGCAACGTGCGCGTCTGGGGCAATTACATCACCCAGTCGATGATGGGCATCGCCAACGCCGCGACCTCGATCGGGCCGCTGTACCTCTTCCGCAACATCGTCGGACGCACCCAGACCAAACCCGACACCCCCGGCGGCAACTTCATCAAGATGGGGTACGCCGGCAGCGAGGATTGGATGACCGGCACGCAGTACATTTTTCACAACACGGTCTTTCGCGAAGGCGACTGGCTCCCGAACGGCGGCTTCGGCGGCACGCGCATCGTCAAGCACACCGTCTCGCGCAACAACATCCTGCAGGTGCGCAGCCCGCAGGGTCACAGCCACAGCAATCACAAGGCGAATGTGGACAACAGCTACGACTACGACCTCTTCAACGGCCAGGTGCCCGCCGGCACCGAAGCGCACGGCATTCGCGGCGAACCGATCTACGAACCCGGCGCCGGCTTCGATCCCGCGACGAAAACCGGTCGCTTCCAGCTCGCCGGGGGCAGCCCCGGTGTCGCCGCCGGAGAATACCTGCCCAACTTCAGCGGCGTTCCGCCCGGTACGCGCCCGGATATCGGCGCCCATCCTCGCGGGGCGGCGCCAATGCGTTTCGGGCTCCAGGCTCCGTAGCCGCTTCAGCCGGCCCGCGCCCGGGCTTCGCAGTTATTATCGCGACTCATTCGAACACCGCAGGCCCCGGCGCGGGCGCCTCACGGTCGTGACAAAGGGAGCTAATCCGGGCCCTTCCGGGATCCGATCGCTGCCGCGTGCAGGCGGAAACGTTGGCTTGTCGCTCCCGCACGTACCCGCCACACCGACACCCCTCGTGCGAGGGCGGCCATCCCCGGCCGGACCTCGAAAACCCACAACGTCCGCACCCCTGAACGAAGTCCCCCATGAACAAGAAGCCCTCCCCGAAAGCCGCCACTCCCGCTCCGAAAGCCAAGGCCAAGGACCTCGCCCCGAAGGTCACCGATGCCATCAAGGGTGGCTTGATGACCAGCAGCAAGGAAGAGGCCAGAAAACGGCCCTGAGGTCGCGTGGGCGCGAACGCCCTTCTTGGCCATCGTGCCGGTGACATGCCCCGCAGCCTTCGCACCCGTTGCTTCTGCTGTGTCAATGATGGCGTCCCGCCGGAAACGACCGCGCTCCTGCGCCGCGCCTGTCGCCGTCGTTCGTTGACCTATCGGGAGGTCGAGCCCTCGACCTTCGCGTTCAATCCCCGGGACCGCCTGCGGCCCGGGGATTTGCTTTACCGCCCGGCCATCTCCCTCGCGGCCCAGCGGATCGAGCAGTTCCTTTTCACCGAGGGCGTGCTCACATTCTACGCCGACCCGGCGCAGATTTACCAGGAATGCCTCAGCCCGACCCTGGTGCTAGCGCGGGCCGGCCTGCCGATTCCACGCACCGAGTTCTGCACCACCAACCGGCGCACGGTGCTGCGCGCCCAGGCCACGCGCCTCGGCGGGCCGCCCCTGGTGGTCAAGATCCCGGGCGGCTCCGGCGGCGTGGGCGTGATGAAGGTCGATTCCCTCGCCAGCCTCTTTTCGGTGGTCGATTACCTCCTGGCCCGCCGGGAACACCCCCTGCTCTGCACCTACGTGCCCGAGGCCACGCACTGGCGGGTGATCGTGGTCGGCGACCGGGCCATCGCCTGGTACCGGAGCCCGGTGGCGCCGGAGGATTTTCGTTCTTACCCGACTGGCCGGCGCGCCGACCACGCGGTGCGGTTGTCCGCCGCCGCGCGGGCGTTGGCCGTCGCCGGTGCGCGGGCGCTGCGCCTGGAGTTTGGCGGCGTCGACCTGCTGGAGACCGCCGCCGGCGACACCTACCTGCTCGAAGTGAACTTCCCGTGTTATTTCCCCCAGGCGCAGCGCCACACGCGGACCGACATCGCTGTGGCCATGATCGATCATCTGCTGGCGAAGACGCCGGCGCTGTCCGATCAACCGGCCTCCGTCCGGCGCCGCTGAGGGATACCGTCCGGGGAATCGTCGACCCGCCCTAATCCGGTTCCTCCCAGCGCCGCGAGCGCGCCAGGGCCTTGTTCCAGCCGCCCAGGAGTTGCCGGCGCACCGCCGGTTTCATCGCCGGGCCAAAGCGCCGGTCGACCTGCCAGAGCGCGCCGATTTCCGCGGTGTCCCTCCAATAGCCGACGGCCAGCCCCGCGAGGTAGGCCGCCCCGAGTGCCGTCGTCTCCGCCACCCGCGGGCGCACCACGGGAACCCCGAGCATGTCCGCCTGGAACTGCATCAGGAGGTTGTTCGCACAGGCGCCACCGTCGACCCGGAGTTCCTTCAACTTGATCCCTGAATCGGCCTGCATCGCGTGCAGCACGTCGTGCACCTGGTAGGCGATCCCCTCGAGGGCTGCCCGCGCGAGATGGGCCGCCTTCGTGCCGCGGGTGAGCCCGGCGATGAGACCGCGCGCATAGGGATCCCAGTGCGGCGCGCCGAGCCCGGCAAAGGCCGGCACGACGTAGGCGCCACCGTTGTCCGGCACCTGCGCCGCCAGGGCCTCGACCTCGGCGGAGGACTTGATCAGGCCGAGTCCATCCCGCAGCCACTGCACAACCGCGCCTGCGATGAAGATGCTGCCTTCCAGCGCGTACTCCGTGCGCCCTCCCACCTGCCAGGCCACCGTCGTGAGGAGATTGTTCTTCGACGCCACCGGTTTGGGCCCGGTGTTCATGAGCATGAAGCACCCGGTGCCGTAGGTGTTCTTTACCATCCCCGGTCGCGTGCATACCTGGCCAAAGAGGGCGGCCTGCTGATCCCCCGCCATGCCGGCGATCGGGATGGCCCCACCCCAGAGCGTACACTCGCCATACACTGCGCTCGAGGGCCGCACCGCCGGCAGGATGGCGCGCGGGATGTCAAAGAGGCGCAGGAGGTCGTCGTCCCAGTCGAGGGTCTTGAGGTTGAACAGGAGCGTGCGCGACGCGTTGCTCACGTCCGTCACGTGCACCCGCCCGCCGGTCAGGTTCCAGACCAGCCAGGAGTCGATCGTGCCGAAGGCGAGTTCCCCCGCCTTCGCCCGCGCCCGCGCGCCCGGGATGCGCTGCAACATCCACTGCAACTTCGTCCCCGAGAAATACGCATCGACGACGAGCCCGGTCTTCCGTCGGAGCAGGGGCGCGTGGCCCGCCTTCTTGAGCCGGTCGCAGGCACCGGCCGTGCGCCGGTCCTGCCAGACGATCGCGTTCCCGATCGGCCGTCCCGTGGCGCGGTCCCACACCACCGTGGTTTCGCGCTGGTTGGTGATGCCGATCGCCGCGATGTCACTCGCCGAGAGCCCGGCCTTGCGGAGTGCCTCGGCCGCCACGGCGGACTGGGAGGCCCAAATTTCATCCGCGTCATGCTCCACCCAACCCGGCTGCGGGAAGATCTGGCGGAACTCCTGTTGGGCGGACGCGACGATGGCCCCCTGGCGATCGAAGACGATTGCGCGGGAACTGGTCGTGCCCTGATCGAGGGCGAGGATGTACTTCATCGGGAAACGGGAAAGGAGGGGACCTTACCAGCAGGCCCGGAAGAACAGCGCCCCGAGCAAACCGCCGAAGACGGGGCCAAGGATCGGCACCCACGCGTAGCCCCAGTCGCTGTGGCCCTTGCCGGCGATCGGCAGCACCGCGTGCGCCAGCCGCGGCCCGAGGTCGCGGGCGGGGTTGATGGCATACCCGGTCGGACCGCCGAGGGAGACACCGATGGCGGCCACCAGCACTCCCACGAGGGCCGGCGCGAAGCCCTTCTCGAAACCGCTGTTCGGCACGAGATTCTCCGGTCGCAGGATCGCGAGCACCCCGACCATGAGGACGAAGGTCCCGATGACTTCGGTCATGAAATTCGCGAAAGGATGCCGGATCGCCGGACCGGTGGAAAAGACCGCGAGCTTCGCGCCCTGATCCGACGTCGCCGCCCAATGCGGCAGGTATGCCAGCCACACAATCACGCCTCCCAGGAAAGCACCCAGCATCTGCGCCGCGATGTACACCGGCACCTGGGCCCAGGCGAATTTCCCGATCGCCGCCAGGCCAATCGTCACCGCCGGGTTGAGGTGCGCCCCACTGACCGCGTTCACCAGATAGACCGCGATGGTCACGGCCAGCGCCCATCCGGTGGCAATGACTATCCAACCACTGGCATGGCCCTTGTTCTTTTGGAGGACGACGTTGGCGACGACGCCATCGCCAAGGATGATCAGGAACATGGTTCCGACGAGTTCGGCCAGGAACGGGGTCACGGGAGGGAGGGGTTGGGGAGGTTGCCTGCCATCGGTCGCGCCGGGGCGGCGCGCCGGGCCAAGGCAAACAGCCTCGCGTCGGAAGACGAGCCCGCAGTTGGAAGGCCCTGCACCGACAATTCCCGGTTCGGACCTTGTGGGCGGGGCGACCCCGCCCCGCGCCTCGCGCGGCGGAAACTCCTTTCCGCGGGGCGCGGTCGCCCCGCCCACAAGGAAAACACGCGTCCACCTCGCGCGGCCGGTGGTCGCGCCTACACCACCTGCTCCACCGGGATCCCGCGCAGATCGACCTCGCCGGGCACGCCAAAGGGCGCGGCGTTGACCGAACGGAGCGAGAGCCGCCCGTCGCGAAGGGTCAGCCGCGGCCAGCCGCCCGCCGTGCGCGCGTAAAGATCCGGATGATGCCGCAGGGCGTGCTCCTGCAGCGCCGGCGGGAACTGCGCGAGCCCCTGATAATAGTGGTGGCCATTGCGCTCCACGCTCGTCACCCCGAAGGCCGCCTGCGCCGCCAGGTCCGGCAGCGGCGAGAGCGGGCCGACGCTGCAAAGATCCTCGCCGCTCAACACGCCGGGCTGGGCGGCGGCCCGACGTCGCGCAAGCAGTCCGGCATGGACCACCGTCTTGAAGACGCCCTTGCAGTTCTTGTGGCTCGTCCCCGCGTAGCCCAGGGCCAGGGCCGCCGGCAGACTGGTGAGGTCCGCATCGCTTTCGTCGATGATGATCGGCGGGCGATCCGGCCAGTCGCGCGCGAGCTCGCCGATCGCGGGGCTCAGGGCCACGCCGCGGTGCCACGGTTGCTCCACATAGAGCAGGCGCGCCCAGAGATCCCGGAGCGCCGGCTCGGCGCGCAGCCAGCGGTAGTACTCGTGAAAACCCGCGACGTCCCGGAAGCTCTCGTTGCCGTCGAGCGAGAAGGCAAAGTTGCCCCGGCACTCGGCAGCCAGCACGCGCGCCATCCGCCCCAGGCGATCGCGGTCCCGCTCCGCCTCGCCGTTGATCTTGATTTTGAAGTGCCGCTGCCCGTAGCCCCGGATCACTTCTTCGAGCGTCTGCGGCAGGCCGTCATCCACCCGCTCGCCCGGCGCCAAGTCGTCCGCGGTGATCGGATCTCCCAAACCCACGGTGTGCCGGGCAAAGACCTCCGCCGGCGGCACCGCCGGCAGGAAGTCCGCCGGCGCGGAGCCGCGCAGTTCGCCGTGCACCGTCCCAAGGTTGACGCCCAGCAGTCCGCCGCGCAGCGCGGCCGACAACGATCCTCCCTGCGCCCGGCAGGCAGCGTGGATCAGCGCGCGTTCGACGAACGACGTGCCAAAGTTGCTGAGCAGCGCCGGGAGTCCGGCCGCCGTGCCCCAGGCCGCCTGCGCCGCGTCCAACTCGCGCCAAAACGCGAAGGGTGTCGGCGCGCGGAGCGTCGGCGCGTGCCGCACGGCGGTGCGGATGACGCCGAGCATCTCGTCGATTTCCTCGGCGATGGGCCGCGTGGGATCCTTGGTGAACCACTTGGGCGCGAGGATGTCCGCGGCCAGCCCGTACTCGCGCCGGCCGCCGAGTTCGAAGGTGGCGCGCAGGATGATCTGCGGCACCTCGGTGAGCGTCACGATGCCGTACCGGAACGGCAGCCGCAGGCGCAGTTCGAGACGGAAAATCTCGGCGGAAAGCAGACGGATCATGCGTGGGTGGTGGGAGACGCCGGGCGGGCAGACTCACTTCCCGACCCGGCCGCCCTGAGTCCGCCGCAGGGGCGCCAGCCTGTCCACCCTTTCCCGGCAGGCGCGCGCACCGACCCGACCCTGCTCCGAGCAATCCACTCGCGTCCGGGCGCGGCGCGTCCGGTGAGTTGCCGGGCAACCCGCACCCCAGACCGGCCGATCAGGCCGGCGGGCCGAACATCGCGGCGTAGTGAGGCGACACGGCGAACACGCCTCCGCTTTGCGCGTAGTAGTCGGCGTCGAGTTCGAACACGCCGCGCGTTGTCCGCGCCCACGGCGCCTCGGGCGCGGGGTGATGGCGGCGCATCGCCTCCCAGTTGCGGTAGTTCTGGTGTCCGTTGGTCTCGACGAGGCCCAGGCCCAGCCCGGGAAAGGCCGCGAGGCGCGCGGCCACGTTCTTGTTCCACTCGACCAGCAGCGGGCTCACGGTGAGATCCGCGCAGAAGCACGGCACGCCCCGCTCGTGCGCGAGCTGCGCGATCTTCAGCGACATCGAGAAGGTCTTGGCGATCGGCTTCAGCGCGATCGCCTTGTAGCCCATCTGGATCCGCTTCAGCGCGTCGGCGTCGGTGTGGGCGCTCTCGTCCGCCGCCACCCGCACGGGCAGATCGCTGATGTCGATCTCCAGTTCCTCCGGGAACGGCTCCTCGATCAGCGCGATTTGGTCGAAGGCCCCAATCGCGCGTGCGTGGTCGAGGAGGCGGCAGAGCGTCTCCTTGCTTTCGTACCGGCCGTTGGCGTCGAAATAATAGGGCAGCTTCCCGCTCGCCGAGTACGGCGTGCGCGCCCCGCCGATAGCGGCGTGGATGGCGCTGAGCCGCGCCTTGTCCTTTTCCAGCATCTCGGCCTGCGTCCCGGGCTGGCCGATTTTGATCTTCATGAAGAAGTACCCCTGGTCGACCGCCGCCTTGATCTCGTCGATCGGCACCGCGTAGGCCATCAGCGGGATGCTCGCGATCTTCGCGTGGCGCGTCGCCAGCGCCGGCCGGTAGCCCGCGGGGATGAGGTCGTCGAACCGCGTGATGCCATTCTCCGCCGCGTAAAGCAGCCAGGCCGCGAAATCCACGCCGACGAGCGCGTTGAGCGCAAAGGTCTCCCGCAGCCCGGCGTGGCCGGTGATGGTCCGGGCATAGGCGTAGACCTCGTGGCGGATCTCGTCGAGGAGCGCGACGGGATCGGTGAAGGTCCGGCCCTTGAGCCGCTGCACCGCCCATTCCGTGACCGCGTACATCAGGGCGTTGCCGCCGCTCTCCGAGTGCGCGGCAAATACCTGCGCGTCGCTCCACAACACGCCCTGCGTGCACAAGCCGATCCCGCGGCGGCCGGCGGCGCTCTCCAGCAGGGCCGCGCTCTGCCAGATTTCCGACTGGTAGCCGCCCTTGAAGCCGAAGGGCCGGATGAGCGGCTCGCGCTCGAAGTTGGCGCCCACGCGGGCGATCGTGATGGGTTGGGGGGAGGTCATGCGATCAAGGGGTGCGGAAGACCGACGCTGTGGGCGGGGCGACCCCGCCCACAGCAGCCAAGGGTCGCGCGCCGGGAGCGTCAGGCGATGCCCGCCTTCTTCATCAAGGCCTGCAGCGAAACGAGGTCCTTCTTCATCAGCGCCGGGAACTGCGCGCGCTTCTCGGCCTCGCTCAGCTGGGAACGCTCGAAGGGCGGATATTCGAGGTGCATCGACATCGGGCCCGCCAGCTGCAGCTCGCGCACGAGCTTGAAGTAGGCGTCGAAGGGCACGATGCCCTCGCCGATCGGCACGTTCTCAATCGTCGACTTGCCGGGGGCCTGCTCCCACTTGAAGTCCTTCATGTCGGTGCACTTGATCCACGGCGCGAGCAGGCGCAGCGTGGTCGGCCACGACTGGGCCCCCTCCACGACCGCGTGCCGGATGTCGTACTGGATGCCGAGGCCGCGCGGATCGACCCCGCGCAGGAGTTCATAGATGTCCCACACCGCTCCGCCGACGCGGGTGCCGGCGTGATTCTGGATTGCCCCGTGGATCCCGAGGCTCTGGTTGAGCGCCGCCAGTTCCTTCACCTGCGGCTTGAGGGCGTCGAGGCTGCCCTGGATGCCGAGCTTCAGGTCGTAGTTGAAGTTGCCGGTCCGGTAGTACTTCACCCCGAGCTTCGCCGCGGTCTTGAGCAGCGTCTCGGTGTGCTTCTCGCGCACGCTCGTGATTTCCGTGGTGATCATCTCGACCTTCAGGCCAGCCTTCTGCGCGGCCTCGACCGCCCGCGGGAGATCCTCCTGCACCTTCTCCGGCAGCACGTGGCCCTGCGCCGTGCGCACGGTGTAATCGATGCCACCGTAGCCCGCGGCGGCGGCGAACTTCGCCGTGTCCGCATACGACATCCAGTAGAGCGGCTTGGAAAACACATGCACCACCGTGGGCCCGCCCTTCCACGGGGCGAGCGGAGCCGGCGCACCCGCCTTTTCCTTCTTCTTGCCTTCGGCGGCTGAGGCCACGCGGGCCAGCGAGGCCACGGCTCCGGCGGTGGCGAGTTGGGAAAGGAAACTGCGGCGGGAGGGATTCGTGTTCATGGCGGCAAAAAAAGGGGGCGGGACTGAGCGGGACGGAGCTACTTCGCCGCAGGCGCGGGCGAGGCGGCAAACGAAAACGGAATCCGAACCCGCACCTGGGTCGACCGGCCTCCGCGGGTCGGGGGCTCAAACCGCCAGTTCGCCACGCCGGACAAGGCCGCCTCTCCAAAGGCCGGGTGGGTCGCCGAAACCAGGCGCGGCAGCCGAACCCGCCCTTCGTCGTCGACAATGACCTCCACCACCGCCTCGGCCGGGCCGTTGAATTCATCCTCGATGAGCGGATAGTGCGGGGGCTTGCGCGACAGCGGGACGAGCGGCTGATCGAGGTCGCCCAAACCGACAATCGAATCGGGGTCCTTCTTTTCCCGGGCGAGGAGCGCGAGGTCGAGGTTCGACACCAGCTGATGGGCCTCATCCCGGTGAAAGTCCTGCCGGAAGGCCAGCAGCGCCAGGCTCGGCCGGCCGCCCTTCGTGGCCGGTTCATAGCGGAACTGCTCGACGGCCGCCGCCAGCGCCTGGCCAAACTCCGGCGCCGTGGCCTCGCGCACCTCCACCCGCACGACCTGTCCCTTCGGCCCCACGACGTAGCTGACGACGGCGTGTCCTTCCTTTCCTTCGCGCAGCAGCGCGTAGGGGTAGACCGGGCGCACGGTGCCACGAATTCGCGGAGGCGTGTCGTAGCGGAACGCTTCCGGGAGCTTGGAAAGATCCGGCCGCCGCAAGTCCTTGAGCCCGTCGGATCCCCCCTCCCCGACCATGTCCATCTGGAAGAGGATGGGCACCTGCATGTGGGTCGGCACCGGTCGGTCGCCAGCCATGCCCGGCTCGAAGCGCCACTTGCGCACGGCGTCGATGGCGGGTTCGTCGAAAGACGGATTGAGGGAGCGGATGACATACGGGTTTCGCACCCGGCCCTCGATATCGACGATGAAATCAACCACGACCTCCCCGCGCATGCCGCTCAGTCGCATCGCAAAGGGATAGATCGGCCGCGCCTGCTCCACCACCTGGGGCAGCTTGGTCGTCTTGCCGCCCGGTATCAGGTGCTCCGTGACCAGCACCAGGGGAAGTGCCACGCGGGCCGACACCGCGCGCCCCGCCTGGCGTGCCGGGGCGAAGCGGAACTGCGGCAGCGCCGCCTTGACCGGCGCCGCGACCTCGGGCGGCACGCCCTCCGCACCCGTGACGCGTCCGGTCTCGTCGATCTGCACGAACACGGAAATCACCCGATCGGGAATCACCGTGTCCTTGCGCACACTCTTCGGCCACGGCAGTCGGACGAGGCCGGCGTCCAGCAAGCGGGGCGTCGCCTCTGCTCCCCCGGCCGCAGCGGAAGCCGGATTGAAGATCACCGCAAACGTCACCGCCGCATTCACGGCCTTGCCGCTCCGGCGGGCCGCGGCGAATTCCCAACTCTGGCCCGACAGGGAACTCGCGCGGACAAAGGCGTCGAGGGTGGCGTGAGGCGTGAGCGCCACCAGGCGACTCTTCTGGCTGACCACCGCCTGGTAGACCGCATAGCCGAAATCGGGACTCGCCCGCAGTGCTTCCGGGAACTCGATGCCCGGCTTCTGCTTGACCGCGGGCAGGGTATCCGGGTTGTCCCGGTTTTCCGTCCAGCGAACCGGCGCCACCAGGACATCCTGGGAAGACGCCGCCGACAGCAGGCCGGCCACCAGCAGGAAAGCCCGCAAAACCGACAAGGGTCGGAGGGAGCGCATCACCCGCCACCCTGCGGCAGCGGCGCGCCCGGGTCAACGCCGCTCCCTCAACCCTTGCCGCCGCGCAGCACCACGAGGTTGTCGACGCCCTTGGTCTCGAACTCGCGCCAATAGCTGTCCTCCAGCGCGGCGAGCCTCTCCTCCTCGTCCTCCGTCAATTCTTCCGAGAGCTTGGTCGCACCAAACTCGGAGCGCAGGTCCCGCTCCGCCAGACGCGCGACCAGCTCACCCCAGAAGGCATCCTCGACGAACCGATCAATCTTCTCGTTGGCCGCGCCCGTCGTGAGCTTCTCCGTCGGAAAATACTGGCCATTCACGTCCATCTCCACGAGGTCCGCGCAGCCCAGCGGCTCGGCGAGCCCGAAGAGCTTCTGCGCCAGCTCGGCGTACCGCTCCGGCATCGTCGCCGGATCCTCCGGCCGAGCGCCCGCGACCCACAGCCCCATGTGCACCAATTCCAGGAGTCGCGCATATTCCTTCTGCGTGAACGAGAACTTCATCCGCCAACACAGCATGCAGGACCCCCGCGCGCGCAAGGGCGGAATCAACCCCGCCCTCCGCCCAGGTCGCGGCGCACACTTGACCCCTCTCCGGTTCGCGCGTCTGGTCCCGTGGATGCGTCGTCTCCGCTCCGTGCTGCCGTGGCTCGGCGCGCTCCTCTTCATGGGCACGGCCGCCGGCCTGGCGATCGCGCCGGCAGCCGAAGTCGCAGCGCACCTCTGGTCCCCCGCTGCCGGCATGTCCGCGGACCTCCCGACGTCACTCGGGGCCGGCTTCGACGGGGATGATTTTGGCGGATGGATGTCCGGCACCGGCCCGCTCCTCGGGTGCGATCCCGGAGCGCGCCTGGCACCGCCACCGGTGCTTTTCTCCCCGGAACGACGGGGCTTCCGGCCAGCGGCGGATCTTCGCCCTACGACCCTGATCGGGATTGTCGTCCTCCAGATCTGAGCGGCCAGGTCCGCCTGATCCCGGTCTTTCCTGGGTCCCGGACGATCGCCCCGATCGGCGTCGTGCCGCCCCACCTCCCGCCCGTGGCGCGAGGTTTCACGTTCCGACGAATCCTTCCATGAATCTTCCCTCTTTCCTCGCCGGTCTTCTCGGGCTCGGTGGCCCGGAAGTCATCATCATCCTCGCGGTCCTCCTGCTGCTGTTTGGCGGCAGCAAACTGCCGGAACTCGCCAAGGGTCTCGGCAAGTCGATCAAGGAGTTCAAGCAGGCGAGCCGCGACGACGCACCGGAGCCGTCTCCGGCTGCGCCGGTGCCGCCGCCGGCCCCCGCCGACAAGGGCGCCCCGCGCGCCGGCTGACCACCGACGCCCTCCCAGCGGACCGCGCGTTGAGCCACGCGAAAGCGTGGCGCGACGCCGCGGACATTGACCAGCGGAAGCGGATGGTGTGGGCTCGCGCTTTGCGATGACCGCCCCTGCCCCGTCCGCCCCCGCCGCCCCGGCGGCGAACTCCGGCCGCCTCATGTCGCTCGATGCGCTGCGCGGGTTCGACATGTTCTGGATCCTCGGCGCCGATGCCCTCGTGCACGCCCTCAGCGAGGTCAACGGCTCCGCCGTGGCCCGCTTCTTCGCCGGCCAGCTGGACCACAAGGCGTGGGCCGGATTTGCGTTCTACGATCTCATCTTCCCGCTCTTCATCTTCATCTCCGGAGTGTCGCTGGTCTATTCGCTCTCGAAGCAGATCGAGCGCGACGGCCGCGCCACCGCCGCGCGCCATGTGGTGACCCGCGGCGTGATCCTCTTCCTGATCGGTATCTTTTACAGCGGAGGCTTCACCAATCCCTGGCCCGATCTGCGACTGCTCGGCGTCCTTCAGCGCATCGCCCTCGCCTACACCGGCGCCGGCCTCCTCTTCTGCTTCCTGAAGCCCCGGGCGCTCGCGGGCGCGGGAGCGGCGCTGCTCGTCGGTTACTGGGCCTTGCTCACCTTCGTGCCGATCCGCGACATCCAGCTCGAAAAGAAGGCCCTCGCCGCGCGGCTCGGCGTCGCCAGTCCGTCTTCCACCCAGGTCCAGGCTGCCTTCGCGGCCACGACGACCCGCGTCACGGGCAAGTACGAACCCGGCTACAACCTCACCAACCACCTCGACTTCCAGTACCTGCCCGGTCGCAAGTACGACACCTACTGGGATCCGGAGGGCTACCTGAGCACCCTTCCCGCGATCGCGACCTGCCTGAGCGGCGTGTTTGCAGGCCTTCTCCTCCGCCGGAGCGATCTCGAGGCGCGGCACAAGTTGCGCCAGCTCCTGATCGCGGGAGCCGTCGCCCTTGCCCTCGGCTGGCTGTGGCACCTGCAGTTTCCGGTAGTGAAGAAGATCTGGACCTCGTCGTTCGTGCTGGTCGCCGGTGGCTACAGTCTCCTGCTGCTGGGCGCCTTCTACTACATCGTGGACATCCGGCAGTGGCGCCGCTGGTGCGTGCCGTTCGTGTGGATCGGGATGAATCCCATCACCCTCTACATCGCGAGCAACGTGATCCGGTTCCGCGTGCTGGCGCAGCGCTTCGTCGGCGGTGACATCAAGGCCTGGCTGGACTCCACCATCGGGGCCGGGGCCGGCCAGGGCATGCTCGCGATCGTCGGGCTGGGACTGATGTTCGTCCTCGCCCACTTCCTCTACCGCCGGCAAATCTTCCTCCGGGTCTGACACCCGTTGCGCCCGATGGCTGCCCGCAAAACCGCCGATCAGTGGTTCGCCGAGTACGGCGAGAGCCACCAACATCCGATCAACAAGCGGCTCCACTGGATCTGCGTCCCGATCATCTTCGGGTGTGTGCTCGGCTTCACCTGGGCGATTCCCGTGCCGGAGCCCTGGCAGGAGGTGGTGCCCTGGTTCAACTGGACGCTCGTCGCGATGGCCCTGGCCCTGGTCTTCTACGTGCGCCTCTCCCCCGCGCTCAGCGCCGGCATGTTGTTCTTCATGTCCGTCTGCTACTCGGTGCTGGTAATGCTCGACCTCTTTGCCCCCTGGTCCGTCGGAAAGATCTGTGTCATCGCCTTCATGCTGGCGTGGACGGGACAGTTCATCGGCCACATCCTCGAACGCCGGCAGCCGTCGTTCTTCAAGGATGTGATCTTCCTGCTCGTCGGCCCCGCCTGGCTGATGAGCTTCATCTATCGGCGGATCGGGCAGAAGTACTGAACCGCGGCCTCAATCTTGATGCTGCAGTTGGAATCAAACCACAGAGACACAGAGCGCGCAGAGAAAATCACCTGCGGAGGTTAAGCCCGGACGAGGCCACTCACCGTCCGGGTGAACCACGATCTCTGCAGTTTCCCGGATTCATGCTCTGTGTTCTCCGTGCCTCTGTGGTTAATTGCGGTTTCCAGGCTCAGAGTTTCAGGCCGAGCGGCAGGGTGTCGCCGAGGGCGCGGGCCTGATCATCAGCCTCGAGGGCGACGACCTCGCGGACGAGGCGTAGCCAGCGCTCCGGGGCCTTGGCGGTCGTCAGCGCGGTGACGGTGCGGGCGCGGAGATCCGCCTCCAGGTCGCGGGTCCGATCGCCGGTCAGGCGGGCGAGCTGCACGGCGGCAAAGGCGGCGCCATCCACGCTGCGAAGATCGCGGGCCAGGAGCAGTTCGAGCCAGCCCGCCGCCTGATCGGGATCGATCGTGCGATGGCCGCTGCCAAACACCGGCACGCGGGCGCCGAGCCGGCCGAGTGCCCAGGCCCAGGGGCCGGCCGGAGAAAGATCGGGGGCCTGCAGGCGGGCGGCGATCCAGTTGCCCAGGGTGATCTTCTGCGCCGGCTCGAGGTGCTCGAGAGCGGCGGCGGTGCGGACCATCTCCTCCAACCCTTCAGGCTGGATTCCCTTGGGGCGCGGGGCGTTCTTGCCGGCGTTGGGCGGGACGCGCCGGGCGAGGTGCGGCTCGAGCATCCGCCAGAGGGCCTGGTGGTGCTCCGGAGTGAGGCCGCCGGCGATGCGCCGCCACATGACCCAGAATTCGTTCCACACGGAGACTTCTCCGTGGGCGTGGACGTTTTCCGTCAGGAGGCCGAAGGTCTGCTCGCACCGCCACTCGTCGAGCGGGTAGCCGAAACCCGGGCGGAGGCCGTAGCCGACGAAGCGATAAAACACCCGTTCGTGCACGGGCGAGCGGCGGCGGCGGCGCGCCCCGGCAAAGAGTGTGCCCCAGAGTTCGCGCAGAAGCGGCACGGTCCAGTCTTCGCGCGGACCCAGCGCCGCCTCCAGGGTGTCGCCAAGCCGCTTCACGTCGCGCGACTCGATGGTGCGCGGGGCAGGCCCGAAGACGCGGTCGACGAGATCGCGCACCTGACTGAACGCGGCGGGCATCGATTCGGTGACCGTCGTGCCGGCGCGGGTGGCGGCGGCGCGAATCTCGAACTCGAGGCGCCAGCGTTCGTCGGCGGTATTGGAGACGCACCACAACTCCAGCGTGCCCAACTCGGTCAGCGTGGCGCGCAGGTGTACCGGCACGGTGCGACCCTTCGTGTGCGCGGCCCGCAGCAGCGTGTGCAGCGGCGGGAGCGGATGAAACTCCTCCGTGATCGCGACGATTTCTCCGGGGCGGTCCACGCGATCTGCCGTGGTGGAGAACAGCGGAAACTGCACCGGCTGCCCGACGGTGAGTTGAAAGGGACGTTCCGTCAGATCCAGCGTCTGGCCCTCCTCGTGTCCCCGCGGGATCACGCAGACGGCCTGCGGCGCCGCCTCGCTCCCACCGCTGGTCAGGCCGACATAAAGCGCCTGCGCGGCCCCGCCCCCGATGCGGCGGCCAAGCCCCCGCCGGGCCAGGCCATAGGCTGCAGCTCCCCGGGCGACGGCGAGGTCGAGGGAGTCATGATGCAACAGCGGCAGGCGGGGGCAGTCGGGCCACCAGGCCGAGACGACTTCGACCAGGCGATGGGCAAGCCGCGGGGCATTGAACACACCGCCGTTGAGCAGAATGGCGTCGGGACGCGGAAGGGCGGAAGGAAGAGAAGACGTGGGAGACTTGGAAGACTTGGAAGACGAGAAAGAGGGAGAAGACTGGAGAGACTTGGAAGGCAGGGAAGTCGGGGAGGAAGATGCGGCGTGGGCGGCGGCGGCGTGGCGCGCGAGAAAGGCGGCGAGATGGCGGGTGATGGCGGGGTCCTGGGCGTAGGGCAGGCCGAGTTCCTGCAACGCCATGCGCGCGCCGCTCCGCCGCGGCAGCTCGTCGGGTGCGCAGAACGGAAAGAAACCCTCGACGATCAACTGCTCCACCTCTTCTCGCGTGAGCTCGGTCGAGAGTGAGGAGCCGATCAGGCGGCTGCCGCTGCCGGCGATGGCGAGCGGGTGGCGTTCCGGGGCGGTGACGGCCAGCAGCGCTTCCTTGGCGGAGCGCGCCACCTGCACGAGCTGGGTCCACTGCGTCGCCCCGAGCTTGTGGCCGGCGGCGGTGAGGCGCTCCTCCGCGCGCCGCGCGAGGGCGGCGTCCATGTTGTCTCCACCCAGCATCAGGTGGTCGCCGACCGCGATGCGCTTGAGCACGGGGCCGTCGTCGCCGACGGCGACGGAAATCAGGGTGAAGTCCGTCGTTCCGCCGCCGACATCGACGACCAGCACGAGCCGGACACCGGCGAGGGCATCGCTGAGGTCCTCGCGATGGCGAGAGGTGAAATCATAAAACGCGGCCTGCGGTTCCTCGACGAGCGTGAAGGTCTCGAGTCCGGCCTGGCGCGCAGCGGTGGCCGTGAGCGCACGGGCCACCTCGTCGAAGGAGGCCGGCACCGTGATGACGACCTCCTGCCGCGCCAGGGGCGCCTCCGGATGGGCGTGGTTCCAGGCCGCCGCCACATGGGCGAGAAAGGCCGCCGATGCCTGGGTGGGTGAAACCTTGGAAACTTCGGCGGGCGCTCCCCACGGCAGGATGGCGGCGCTGCGATCCACGCCGGCATGGCACAGCCAGCTCTTGGCCGAGGCGACCAGCCGGCCGGGCACCCGCGCACCCTGCCAGCGCGCAAATTCACCGACGGCAAAGGGCGGATGGTCGTCCCAAGGCAGCCGATTGGCCCCGGCGGGAAGTTCGTGCGGACCCGGCAGGTAGAGGCAGGAGGGCAGCAGGGCCTGCGCCGCGACCTGTCCCGGCCGCTGCAGCTGCGGCACCGGAAAATCAGTGATGACCGGCGCATCTTCTCCGGCAAAGCGGGCATAGGCCGCGGCGCAATTGCTCGTGCCGAGATCGATGCCGACGATGTGGGTGGCGGAAGCGGACATGCGGGATGACGAGGAACCACGAAAAACACCTAAGACACCAAACCCGGGTCAGCCCGTTTGGTGTTTTTCGTGTCTTTCGTGGTAATCCTGCGACTCACTCCTTCATCCGTACGTTGAGCTCGAGTTTCCAGCGGCCGGTGCCGCCTTTCTCGAGACAGTGGAGCTGCAACGTGCCGACCTCGGTGACCGCGGCCTGCAGGTTGACCGGCACAAGGCGGCCGGCATCGCCGCCCTTGGCGGGCAGCGTCGATTCGATCGGCGCGACCTCCTCGAATTCGTCGCTGTCGGCCGGCCCGTCGATCATCGCGCCCACGGCGTCGTCGCGCCGGACGGAGCTCGAGAAGAAGCGGAACCGCGTCGGCTCGCCGACCACCAGGCCAAATTCCTGGGGCGGAATTTCCGCCTTGTTTCCCTCCTCCATGCCAAACGGCGCCACGCAGAGCGCCCGCACCGGCGGCGCCATGCCGGGCACGGCGGGCATCGCGGACTCCACGCCGACGTAATAGGCCCGGGCGGTGCCGCCCCGGATGCGCAGGCCGTGGCCGTGGCGCACCCAGCCGTAGTACGCGGCGCCCCGCGCCACGGCGAGGTCGAGCTCGGCCCCGGCGAGTTCCTTGGCGGGAGCACCGTGGTCGGCCGCGAGCCAGCCGTTGAGCACATCGAGGAGTCGCTGCTTGAGCACCGGCGCCTTGAAGACGCCGCCGTTGAAAAGCACCGCCGTCGGGTGCACGAAGGCCTTGCCTGCCAACGGCACCGTCGTGGCGCCGGCCCCCGCGAGGGCGCGGGCCTGCCGGGAAAGAAACGCAGCCAGGTGGCGCGTGACCCCGGCATCCTGCGCATAGGGCAGCGCGATCTGGGCGAGGCCGGTGCTGCGCGCGGTGCGCGGGATCTCCGTCACCGGCACCTCGGGGAAAAACCCGTCGGTGAGCACGCGGGTCAGCTCCTCGCGCGCCAGTTCGGCCTTGATCGTGCCGCCGATGAGCGAGGAGCCCCGGCCGGGAATCACGAGCGGCGTGCGCTTGAGCTTGGGATCGGCCAACATCGTCTCCTTGGCCTGGCGGCACGCGAAGGTCAGCGCGTTGAACTGCCAGGGATCGAGCTTCTTCCCTTCGGCCGCCAGCCGCTGGCTGACGGCGTAGGCCAGGGCGAGATCCATGTTGTCGCCGCCGAGCAGGATGTGGTCACCGACCGCGAGGCGGGTGAGCTGCACCTCGCCGCCCTGGTCCGTGACCGCGATGAGCGAAAAGTCACTGGTGCCGCCGCCGACGTCCACCACCAGGATTACGTCGCCGGGTTTCACCTGCTTGCGGAAGCCCTCCCCGAGCTGCTCGGTCCAGGCATAGAACGCCGCCTGCGGTTCCTCCAGCAGCGTCACCTGGCGCAGCCCGGCCTGCTGGGCGGCGGCGAGGGTGAGGTCGCGCGCGGCCGCGTCGAACGAGGCGGGCACGGTGAGGACAATCTCCTGCTCCGCGCACGGCGTATCCGGAAACCGGTGATCCCAGGCGGCGCGCAGGTGCGCGAGCAGGCGGCACGAAGCTTCGACGGGCGACACCCGTGCGACGTCGGCCGGAGCCTGCCACGGCAGGATGGCGCTCTGGCGATCGACCCCGGCGTGGCTGAGCCAGCTCTTGGCCGAGGAAACCAGCCGGGCCGGCACCTTGGCGCCGTGGCCGCGGGCGAATTCACCGACGACCGCCCCCGCGGCTTCGCCCGCCTTGCCCTTCCGGTCCCACGGCAGCGCGAGGGCGCCGGCGGGAAACTCCTGCGCGTTGGGCAGGTAGAGGAAGGAGGGCAGCAGCGGTCGCTCCTCGACCGTGCCGACGGCGGTGACCTGCGGCAGCGGCAGCATCGCCTGGTCGGCCCCGCGCCCGGATGTGCGGTTGAGTTCGAAATACGAGACCGCGGAATTGGTCGTGCCGAGATCGATGCCGATGGAAAATTGGGAAGACATGGGAGACGGGGAAGACTCGGAAGACGTGGAAAACGCGGGAGACCTCTGAGGCGGTGACCAGTAATCAGTGGTCAGTATTCAGTGGTCGGTGATCACCGATGACTGAATACTGATTACTGAATACCGATTACTGATCACTGGCCATTGAATCACAACTCCACCTCCGCCGGGGCGACGACCTTCGGGTCGAGCGCGGGGGAAACGGCGGGCAGGCGGACCGAGGTCGCCACCCAACCGTGGTGCTTGAGCGTGCCGCGGAACGGCGGTTGGCCCGCGACGTTGCCGGTGAGCCGGATGCGGCCCGCGTCGAAGCCGGCCGGCACCTGCACGGCGGCCCCCTCCGCCTCGTGAAGCACGGGTGCGAGGGTGAGGTACTGCGCCAGAACCTTGCGGCTGCCGGTATGTACAACTCGGGCGGCGGCCCCGATCTCGGCATCGGAAAACGAGGCGACGTCCTCCTGCAGGAAATCGACGAGCCGGCCCTCCCGTTGCAGCAGGGCCAGCAGGGCGAGGCCAGCGGCGTGGGTCTGCTCCGGCGCGGGTTCAGGGGCGCGCGGGGCGGGCGCGGGAGCCGTCGGCGTATCCGCGGCGGCGACACGGGCGGCGAGCGTGGCATCGCCCAGCACGCGGAAGGCGAGGCCGAGGCGGGCGAAAAAGGAGGGAGCGGCGGATGACATGGGAGCGCGGGAGTGGATCAGGGATCCGCGGGGGATTCAACCGCTTGATCGTTGCAGTTCCGGCCCGCGCGGTCTCCCCTGAACGGGTCCCGGTCGTCGGCCGGAATCCGGCGCCGGCCCCGTTTTCACCATGCCGCGCACGTTTTCTCCCCTGCCCCCGCTCCGTTGGCTGACCCTGGCCCTGCTCCTCGTGCTGCCTGTCCTTCCGGGAAGGGCCGCCACGCCCGCCACCGGCACGGTTACCGGGCGCGTGCAGAATGTCGTCACCGGCCAGTACCTGAACAACGCGCAGGTCACCCTTTCGGGCACGACCCACACGGCCTACACGGACAAGTTTGGCGTGTTCCAAATGGTGGGCGTGCCGGCCGGCCCGGCGGTGCTGGAGGTGTTCTACACCGACCTCGATCGGGCGCGGATTCCGATCCAGGTGCCAGCCGGCGGCACGGTCGAGCAGGCGGTCAACCTCACCAGCGTCGCGCGCTACGGACGGGATGCGGAGACGGTGAAGCTCGACGCCTTCGTGGTGGCCAGCGACCGCGAGACCGATTCGCAGGCCATCGCCACGAACGAGCAGCGCTTCGCTCCCAACCTGAAGAACGTCATGGCGACGGACACGCTCGGCGACATCCTCGGCGGCAGCGTGGGCGAGTTCCTGAAGTTCCTGCCCGGCGTGACGGTGGAGAACGACTGGGCGGACGTGGCGGGGATCTCGGTGCGCGGCATCGGCGGCGCGATGACCTCCATCACCGCCGACGGCGCGCCGGCCTCCAACATCTGGGCGACGCCGACGCGCAGCGTGGACGTGCGCAGCATGGCGCTGAACGACATCGCCCGCATCGAACTGACCAAGGTGCCCACCCCGGCGACCCCCGCGGATTCGCTGGCGGGCTCGGTGAACATGGTGGGCAAGAGCGCCTTCGAGCGCACCGGCCGGCAGCTGCGCTACAGCCTCAACCTGGTGGGCAATCACGAGAACCTCACCCTGCAGCGCACCCCGCATTCCAACCGGGATCACAACACCTTCAAGATCCTGCCCGGGGCGAACCTCGACTTCACCTGGCCGGTCACGAAGACCTTCGGCCTGGTGATCGCCGGTACCAACGCGAGCATCTACAATGAGCAGCACTTCACGCGGACCTACTGGAGCGCCACCGGCAGCGGCACCAACGCCGCGGCCGCCTCCCTGCGCAACCCGATCATGTACCAGTACTACCTGCTCGACGGCCCGCGAAACATCGTGCGCAACACCCTGAGCGTGAAGGCCGACTGGAAGGCGACCCCGCACAGCGTGTTCTCCCTCGGCCATGTCGCCAGCCGCACCGACACCTGGATCGGCTCCCTCTCGATGACCTTGAACGCCGGCACCAACGGCACCCCCACGCCCGCGACCGGTCTGCCAATGCTCTTCGACGCCCGCTCGACCCGCGGGGCCACCGGTCGCGGGACGATGACCAACAGCGGCACCAACCAGCTCGGCAACCAGATCACCGACACCACCAACCTCACATTCCGCTTCGACGACGGCCGCTGGCGCATCGAATCTGGCATCAGCCGCTCCGCCTCCGAGATGAAGCGCCGGTACGGCGACGCCGGTTTCTTCTATACCGCCAACGCCACCAATCGGAACCCGATCCGGATCAGCTTCCAGGACATCGACGAGGACAAACCGGGGCGGATCGACCTTTTCGACAACAGCGGCACGCCGCTCGACTGGCGGGAGATCGCCAACTTCCGCGGGACGACCGCGACGGCGGTGCAAACCCGCAATGTCAACGAGGTGCACAACGGCTACGTCAACGTGCGCCGCGGTTTCAACTTCCTGCCGTTTCCCACGGCGCTCCAGCTCGGCGCCTCGCGCCGCGACCAGAAACTCGACACCAACATGACGAGCGAGGCCTGGACCTTCCAGGGGCCCGATGGCCGCTCCGGCACGACCGCCCCGCTGGATCCCTATATCATGCGGGTCTATCGGAACGTGGACTCACACTACGGTTTCCGGAACATCCAGTGGATGTCACCCTCGCGGGCGTGGGAGGCGTATCTCGCCAATCCGCTGCTCTACGGGAAGACGGAGGCCCAGCGCGTGACGGAGGCCAACTACGCCGTCGACAACTACGAGCGCCTCGATGAGTCCGTGCAGGCCGGCTACGTGCAGGCGGAGGCGCAGCTCTTTAACCACCGCCTGCGGGTGCTCGGCGGCGTGCGCTTCGAGCGCACACTCGACGACGGCCAAGGGGCGCTGACGGACAACGACGCCGTCTGGCAGCGCAATCCCGACGGCTCGTTCGTGCGCAACGCCGCCGGCCAGCGCGTGCGCAAACCCGAGGCGGGCGCGGTGAACTCCTACGCGCAGTTCCTCCTCACCCGCAAGCCGCGCGCGGTGTTCTCCCACCGCACCTACGAGGGCTACTACCCCAGCCTGCACCTGACCTACAACGTCACCGAAAACTTCCTCGCCCGCTTCGGCTACGCCTCGACCTACGGCCGGCCGAACTTCACCGACATCATCCCGCGCATCGTCGCCACCGGGGCGGATCTCGATGACGACGATCCGGATCCGCCGACCGGGCGCGGCACGCTCACCGTGCGCAACCCGGCGCTCAAGCCATGGACCGCGGACAACTACGACTTCTCCGCCGAGTTCTACACGGCGCACGGCGGCCTGCTCAGCGCGGGCCTGTTCCGAAAGGACATCCAGAACTTCTTCGGCGACTCGGCGCGGTTCGCCACGCCGGAACTGCTCGCGACCATGGGCCTCGATCCGCGCTACGTCGGGTGGAATGTCATCACCAAGTTCAACGCCGGCGACGCGCGCATCAGCGGCGTGGAGGTGAACATCCGCCAGTCGCTCCGCGGCCTGGGTCGTTGGGGCAGCTACTTCACGCTGTTTGCCAACGGCACGAAACTTGACCTCGACGGGCAACCCGGGGCGTCGTTCACGAGCTTCATCCCGAAGAGTGGCAACTGGGGCGCGACCTTCAGCTCGCGGCGGGTGACGCTCACCGCCCGCTGGAACTACCGCGGGCTGGACCGCCGCCTGCCCCAGGCCGCGTTCGGGCCCGACGGCTACGAGTACTTCAAAGAGCGCATCACGCTCGACATGAACGGCTCCTACCAGCTTTCGCGTCGGTTCTCGGTGGTGGCGAGTGCCAACAACGTGCTCAACGAGCCGCAGACCTTGCTCCGCTACGGATCCGAGACCCCGGCCTACGCGCGGCAGTACCAGGAGGCGGAGTTCGGCATCCAGATGGCCCTCGGCCTGCGCGGCACGTTCTGAGCCGGCCCGCCGCCCGCGCCTTCATGATCCAACGGCGATCCCTGTGGGCGGGGCGACCCCGCCCCGCATCGAGCCATCCACGTCACGAGACAGCGCGCGGCGAGGTCGCCGCGCCTACAGGGCCCGGTCAGCCGGCAGAGGTCTGGCTGGATCATCGTCGGGACGACGCCCTGCG
Organism: Verrucomicrobiota bacterium; assembly: GCA_016222805.1. Taxonomy (GTDB): domain Bacteria; phylum Verrucomicrobiota; class Verrucomicrobiia; order Opitutales; family Opitutaceae; genus ER46. The sequence continues at coordinate 694,620 of JACRQG010000008.1, forward strand.
CCCAGGTGCTTCGCTGCAAACCCGCCTCCTGTGGGCGGGCGCCCTTCACCCCGCGGAATTCGCCTCCGGTTCCTGCGTCAGTCGGTCCTCAGGGTCTCGACCGGGTTGACCCGCATGGCGCGGCGGGCCGGGAGCCAGCTCGCGGCGAGTCCGACCGCGGTCAAGAGCACCGCGACGAGACCGAGGTTCAGCGGATCGTGCGGCGCGACGCCATAGAGCATGCTGGCGATCAGCCGCGCCAAGGCGTACGCCGCGGCGGCGCCCACGGCGAAACCCAGGGCGGCGAGGCGCAGGCCTTGCCCCAGCAGCATCCGGCGGATCGACTCCAGGGGCGCGCCCAGGGCGATCCGGATCCCGATTTCCCGCGTGCGTTGGCCGACCACGTAACTAAGCACGCCGTACAGCCCGACCGCGGCCAGCAGGACCGCGAGACCCGCGAATACGCCGAGCAGCGTCATCATGATGCGCTGGTTGGTGACCGTGCGCTCGAACACCTCCTCCATCGTGCGAACCGTGAAGATGGGCAGCGTGGGTTCGACCTCGTGCATCGCCGCGCGCACCGCGCCCGCAAGGGCGGCGGGGTCCTGCGTGGTCCGGAGGACGAACTTCACGCCCGTGGGGCAGCTCTGCCGGTACGGATAGTACAACTGCACGCGCGTCTCACGGCCGACGCCGTAGTTGGCGACATGACCGACGACCCCGATGATGGTCGAGGTACGGCGATTGCCCCCGGAACCCCCGAAGACGACCCGCCGCCCGATCGGATCCTGTCCGGCGAAGTGCGTCGCGGCGAAGGTCGTGTCGATGAGGCACACGCGTTCGTCGCCGGGTTGTTCGCGGTCCGTGAAGGTGCGTCCGCGCACGATCGGAATGCCCAGCGCGGCAAACGTGTCGGCGCTGGCGGCGTTGTTTTCCGTGGAAAACCAGCGGCCCGGACCGGGATCGGGCATCCCTTCCGGCAGAAAACTCGTCTGGTTCCCCCCGCCCGACAGGGGTAGCGGGTTGACCAGGGCGGCGTGAGTCACACCCGGCAGCGCCCGCAGTCGCTCCAAGGCCCGACCGAGGAGCTGCGTGCGGCGGCTGGCATCCGACCACTCCCGGCCCGGCAGATCGAAGGTGAAGGTGAGCACACCCTCGGTCCGCAGTCCCGTGCTGGCCTGGTAGACGTTCTGGATGGTCCGGAACATCAGGCCCGAGACAAAGAGCAGCGCGACCGTCAGGGCGAATTCGCCGGCGATCAACGCGGAGCGCCAGCGACCCTGGAGGCCGCCGCTGGTCCTACCTCCCGCGGCCAGCGCTGCATTGGGATCCGCCCGCGCACCCGCCAGGGCGGGTACCAGGCCGGCCAGCAGCGTCACTCCCACCCCCATCACCGTGGAAAACGCAAAGACCGTGGCGTCCATTCTCGTCTCGGTGAGGAAGGGCGTGCCCTCGGGGATGAGGGAGCGGATGCCCTGCATCGTCGCGTGACCGAAGACTAGGCCGAGGGCCGTGCCCGCCAGCCCCAGGATCAGGCATTCGGCCAGCACCAGGCGGAGGATGCCGCCGCGGCCGCTGCCGAGGGCGAGCCGGATCGCGAACTCCCGACCCCGCGCCGCGGAACGCGCGAGCAACAGGTTGGCGACGTTGGCGCAGGCGATCAGCAACACCCCGAAGGCGGCCAGGGCGGTGGACCAGACGGCCTGGCGCGCCTGCCCGACCACACGGTCGACCAGGGATTCCACCGTGACGGAATTGCCCGTGTTGCTCTGCGGGTACTCGCGTTCGAGCTGGCGGGCGATGCCGACGAGGTCCGCCCGGGCGGCCTCGGCCGTGACGCCCGGGCGAAGCCGTCCGACACAGTAGATCCCGGGATGATTGCCGCGGTCCGAGTGTTGGTCCGCCCACAGACCGATTGGCGCCCAGAGATCAGTCGTAGGCGAAGGGAAAATGAACCCCACCGGAAGCACCCCCACGACGGTGTAGAGCTCGCCGCTGAGGTTGATCTCCCGGCCGATCACCCCGGGGTCGCCGGCGAAGGCGCGCCGCCAGAACCGCTCGCCGATCACCACGGTCCGGCCGGCGCCGGGTCGATCGTCGTTGGCTCCGAACCTGCGCCCCAGGAGCGGGGTGACCCCCAGGGCCGGCAGCAGGTCATGCGAAACGTGGGCGGCGACGACGCGCTCGACCTCGGAGACCGTGAGGTAGTTGAAACTCTGGTTTCGGAAGGCGCCAAGGTGCGTGAAACTCCGCTGGCGTTCGCGCCAATCGAGGAAGTTGGGATAGGCGACCGACATGTTGGGCACCTGGGCGGAGTGCTCGCCGACAAACAGGAGCTCGTCGACCTGCGGCAGCGACAGGGGGCGCGTCAGCAGCGTGTTCAGGAAACTGAAAACCCCCGCGTTGGCCCCGAGGCCGAGCGCGAGGGTCAGGATGGCGATACTGGTGAAACCGGGAGCCTTGGCCAGGGACCGCAGGGCGAAGCGAAGTTCGGAGAGCATGGGGGACGGGCGCCGCGCACTCGGCACCGGTACCAAAACCCATCAGCGGGACTTCGGTTTCAGAAATTGTGCGCGGTGGAGGAGGATGGCCTCCAGCGGACGGTCGCGGCCCTCGCGGAAGTCGGCGAAGCTCATCTCGGCCGGCAGCGCCGGCTGGAGCGGCTCGAGTTTGCCGCCCGGCGTACCGAAGTACTTCGTGGAATAGGCGATGGGCAGGCGGGACGACGGCAGGACAAACGTCTGGACCTCGCCGTAGTGATTGGCCGTGCCGCTGGTGGCCTCCCCCACCAGGGTCGCGTCGAGGAGCCGCTGAAAGTCCCGGGCATTGAGGATGGCGGAGGAAAACGTGCGCCGGCCGAGGATGACGTACACCCGGCCGGGACCACGCAGGGCGGGCAGTTGCGCCAGCTTCTGCGCGAAACGCGTGCCGAAGTCGGACGCCCCGCCGCTGTTGTGGCGCAGGTCGAAGACGAAGGCGTCGACCTTCCCTTCCGCCAGGGCGGTGGTGAGGTCCGCCAGGGTCTGCGCGAAGAGCCCTTCGAGTGAAGGCAGCTTTGCGGCAGCGGCTTTGTCGCCGCGGCGCTCGGCAACCTCGCGACCGTCGCACCGGTTGTACTGGGCGTAGAAGAGGCGCGAATCAGCGAGGACGGTGGACCACAGGATGGATCGTTGATCGCGCCAGCCCAGGGCAAGGCGCCCCCCTTGGGGCGTCACCGAGCGGAGGGGCCCGGAGGCCGGCGACGGCGGAGCCAGCGGGAACGCCATTTCCTCCTCTCGCCCAGCCTCGTCGGCGCAGCGCAGGCGCAGCTGGTCGCCCGTCACCAGCCGGCAATGCCGCAGCACTTCGGGCAGGGCGAAGAGGCCGGGCAGGCGCGCCTTGACCACAACCGGATGGGTGGAAAGGAGCGCCGCCAGCCGTTGCTCAACCTCGGCCATGGGAATTCCGTTCACGGCGAGGAGCCTGCGGCCAAGCAGCTGGGGATGGTCCGGTCCGACACTGAGGATGCGCCAGCCGTCGGAAAACCAATACAGGCCGAGCGGCAGCGGAGAGGTACGCGGGCGGCCGGGCAGCTGGGTCCAGACCGCACCGCTGTGGTCGTCGCCCTGCGCCGTGATGATCTCCTGGAGACGCAGCGCCACGCCGAGGTCGGAGAGGCCGGAGGCTTCCCGGGCCAGGGCGTCGAGGCGTTGTTCGAAGACCGCCCGCTCGGTCTGGAAAAACAGGTTCTTGTGCCGGCGGGGCAGCTCGGTGCGCAGGAAGGCGAGATCGGCGGCCCAGTCGGGTCGCGCGGGCGCGGCCGGGACGGGAGTTCCCGAATCAGCCGCGGCCAAGATTGCTCCGGACAGCAGCAAGCTGCCCAGACTCCGGAGGGCACCAGAGACGCGAATCGGAAGCACCGGTGGATTCATGGTCAGTCGTGAAGACCCGATCGAGACGGAAGATCGCCGGGAGAAAACGGGGCCTTCGCCACGGCTCGCCTTCACTCCGCCCGCAACGCTTCCACCGGATCGACGCGGGTGGCGCGCCGGGCGGGAAGGTAACACGCCAACGCGGCCACCAGGATCAGGAGGAACGGCACGCTGGCAAAGGTCAGGGGATCGAAAGGACTGACCCCGTAAAGAAAACCCGCCAGCAGATGAGTCACCGCGAGGGCCAGGGCCAGGCCGGCGACGGTCCCGGCCAGCGCCAGCCGCATCCCCTGTCCAAGCACCTGGCGCAGCAGATCGGCCGGCGTCGCCCCCAGGGCGAGCCGCACGCCGAACTCCGGCGTGCGCTGGCTGACGGCGTAGGCCATCACGGCGTAGACCCCCAGGGCCGCCAGGATCAAGGCGACCGCGCTCAGGAGCACGAGCAGCCGCGAGGCCACCCGGTGGGGAAACAGCACGAGACTGGAATGGGCCGTGAGGGGCAGGGTCTGTCGCAATTCCACTCCGGGATCGATCTCCCGCAGCCCCTGTCGCACCGCCGCCGTCATCCCGGAAGGACTGCCCTTCGTCCGGACGCAAAGATCGAGATCGAGGTCGGGCACGCCCTGCGTAAAGGGCAGGTAGAAGAACGGCCGCGGGGGTTCGTCCAGGCGGTTGTACTTCCCGGTGCGCGCCACTCCGACCACGGTCCGCCAGGTCTTGGCCCCGGTCCGGAAGCGCCGGCCCAGGGGATCCAGCCCCGGCCAGAACTGGCGCGCGAAGGCTTCGTTCACGATCGCAACCGCCGGGGCGGAGAGGGTGTCCTGCTCGCCGAAATCCCGCCCGGCGAGCAGGGGTATGCGCAGGGTCGCAAAATACCGCGGCGAGATGATGGCGTATTCGTGGGTCGGATTCTCCCCGGGCCGGGGCGTGTAACCCTCGACAAAGACGTTCCAGCCCTTGCACCCCGTGAGCCCGAGGGGCAGCCAGCTGGCGAGGGCGACGTCCTCCACCCCCGGCAGGGCGGCGAGGCGCTGCTGCGCCTGCTGGTAGAACGCCGGGCCGGTCTCGCGGGTATAGCCGTTCATGCCGATTTGCAGCCGGGCGAGGAGCACGCCCTCGGGGGCGAAGCCGAAATCGACCTCCCGGGCGCGGTCGAGTCCCTTCAGGCAAAGTCCCGCGCCGATCAGCAGCACGAGAGCAAGGGCGATCTCGGCCAGGACCAGGGCGCGGCGCACGCGCTGGGTCGCCGCTCCCGCCAGGGCGGAACGGCCGCTTTCCTTCAACACTTCATGCGGAACAAGCCGCACCGCCTGCCAGGCCGGCACGAGGCCGATCACCAGCGCGGTCACCAGCGAAAAGGCCGCCGCCGCCAGCACGGTGGGCGCTTCGAGGGAAAAATCGAGCTGCGCGCGGGCGGCCAGCTCCGGCGGCAGGAACCACCGCACGGCATCGGTTGCCCAGCTGGCGGCCAGGAGGCCGCCGAGACCGCCGACCGCCGCGAGCACGACACTCTCGGCCAGGAAGAGGCGCAGGATCCGCCCCGGGCTCGCGCCGCTGGCCAGGCGCACGGCGACTTCCTTGCGGCGGCCGGTGGCGCGTGCGAGCAGCAGGCTGGCCACATTGGCGATGACGATGAGCTGCACCCCGAGGCACACCACGAGCAGCAGGCGAAGCGCGGGCCCCATGGTGGCCTGGGCGCCCCACGGACACTCCGAGTTGGGTACGACCCGGTGGCGGACCTCCCGGTTCGTGTCGGGATGGGCCAGGGCCTGGCGCGCGTCATGGGCGGCCACGGCCGCGCGAGCCTGCTCCAGGCTCACGCCGGGCTGGAGGCGGGCGATGTTGTGCCAGCCACGGGCCGATCGCCCGGTGAGGAAATCGTGACCCTGGTTGCGAACCTCCCAGATCATCGACAGGGGCGCCCAGAGATCGATCGTGCCACCTCCGATGGTCCCGTGGAACGCCGCCGGCACGACGCCCACGATCGTGAACTGATGCCGGTTCAGATCGATCACCCGCCCGAGCACCGACGGACTGCCGCCGAATCGCCGCCGCCAGAGTCGCTCGCTGATCACGGCGACCGGATTGCCCCCGGGCTTCCGATCCTCGTCCGGCAGGAAGGTCCGCCCCACCAAGGGCGACACCCCCAGGAGGGAAAAGGTGTTGGCCGAGACCACCTGGGCCGGAATCCACTCCGGCTGGCGGTCGATCGTGAGGCAGGCCGTCGTCGGCATCGACGCCTGGGTGCCGACGAAGACCTCGGAGAGCGCGTCGAAGTCGCGCAGATCCGGCAGCGACACCGCCCCGCCTCCGTAGTTGGAAACCAAACACACGAAGTCGCGCTGCTGGGTGGTGCCCGGCAACGGCCGCCAGACCAGGCGGTCGAGCCAGCAGAGCACCGTCGCAAGGGAACCGAGGCCCAGCGCGAGCGTGAGCACAATCACGAGGGTCAGTCCCGGAGTCCGGGCGAGTTGGCGGAACGCGAGGCGGAAGTCACTCATCGGCAGCGGCAGGTGCCTCCCGCGTAGCACAGTGTGTTCCAGCGGAGGCTGGCGGCGACAGGTGCATGGTTGGCAGGGACTTATCGTGGCCGGCCAATCCGAAGCGTCGCTCTATCGCTGCACTCGTGGGAAGCCCGGGTCCCGGACGCGGGACGAAACGTGCAGAGGAGCTACTTGCCGGCCAAGACATGCGGAGGTGCAGACCGGCCGGAGCATACCGCCGGAGCGGTGGCTGATCCGCGCATTACTTGGCGGAAATCCGGCGGAGGTTGCGCTGTACCGATCCGGCGCAGCTGCCGGAGCTAACCGTTGCGCTGGGCGTTGAGCTTGCGCAGGGCCTCGCTCGCCGGCGTGAAGTTGGGGTCGAGCTTCACCGCCGCCTCGAAGGCGACGCGCGCCCCGGCCAGGTCCTTCTTCTTCTCGAGCAACTGTCCGAGGCGCCACTGGGCGGCGGCGTGCCCGGGGAGATTGGGGGCGGTGGGGGCCGGCAATTCGAGGCAGCGCCGCAACGAAGTCACGCCGCGGTCGACGTTTTGGCCCGTCATGGCGGCAAGCCGGCCGACCTGATAGAGCGCGGCGTAGTCATCGGGGCTGGCCTTCAGCACCTCGTCGAACTCGGCGAAGGCGCGGTCGTACTGTTTCTCGCCGGCATAAAGGGTGGCAAAGGCGATGCGGCCGCGCAGGGTATCCAGCTTCTTGATCGCCTCGGCCTGGGCGGCGGCCTTGTCGAACCCCCCTCCGGCCATGCCCGGGGCCTGGCGGTAGTACTCGAAGAGGCTCTGGCGGAATTCAATCGTGTCGGGCCCGAGCTCGACGGCGCGCTGGTAGGCGGCGAGGCACTTCTTCGCCAGGCCGAACTTGGAGAGCATGCCCGCCTTCTGCGCACTGCGGCCGTAGGCATCGCCCAGTCCGTGGTGGTGGCGCGCGACGTTCGGCTCCGCGGCCACCGCGGCCTCGAAGTACTTCACGGCCTTGTCGGGATCATCGCGGCGGTTGGCGAGCTGGCCGAGATAGTGGTTGACCTCGGGGTGCTTTGGATCCGTGGCAGCCAGTTTTTCGAAGGCCGCCTGGGCCTCCGCCAGCTTGCGGGCCTCGTAGAGGGAGCGGGCGGCGGCGAGATCTTCGGAAGGGATCCCGGCGGCCGCGAGGACGAGGCAAGTGAGCGGCAGGAGGAAAAGGGAGCGGAGAGACATGGCGGGAGGGCGACAGGGCTGGCGACGCGGAAGAGAAACAGGCCCGCGAAATGCGCAAGCGGAGAAACCAGGGGCCCCGCCGCGTATCGCCGGGCCCGGGAGTCCCGCGATGCGGCCGAATTTCCCCTGGGGCGCGGGCCGATCTCGCGTTTCGGATCCCGACCTACCCCGCCCTGCGGGCACCCCTCCCTGGAGGGGAGCTTTCTGCACCGGAGTGTCGACCCAGGTTCGACTCTTCAGCTGTATCCGAGGAATTGAACCACGAATGGTAATCGCCTGCGAAGGAGGGGGTCTTGCCGCCCACGGAAAGGTCAACGCGGCGCGCAGGGCGACGCTGCGTACTGGTATCGATCCACTTCGCACCGTTTCACGACGATTCAGTTGTAGCCGGGGGCGGCGACCCCGGACGGCGCCTTCGCTTTCCTGGTCGAAGCCGGCCTCAGCGCGGCCGGCTACACCATGACCTGTCTCGCCTTGGGTTGCGGCCCAGAGCCGCGTGGAGGGGGAGCAACTACACGCCCCAACCTTCGCGGTACTTCGGCCGCAACAGTTCGTTGGCCTCCGGCACGTTGGTGATGCGAAGGCTGGCCGAGTCCCATTCGATCCGCTTCTTCGTCAGCAGGGCGATGTTGCCGAGCAGGATCGTCTCCGCCTGCGGTCCGGCGATGTCGAAGTTTGATCCACCCGGCGTGCCTCCCTTGCAGGCCAGGAGCCACTCCTCGTAATGGCCGGGCGAACGGGGCAGGGTCTTCGGCGGCGGCGGAAATTCGCGCATCCGCGACTCGGGGAGCAGACGCCCGTTGTAGATCACCCCCTTGTCGCCGACGTAGAGAGTGCCGCCTTCGCCGAGGGAGCGCTCCGGCTCGAGTCCGGGCGGACGCTCCGGTTTCAGGCCACCATCGTACCACGCGAGCTTGACCGGTGGCAGGCTGCCGCGGGCCGGGAACTGGTAACGCACGATCGAGGCGCTGGGAAATGTCTCCTTGTACAGTGGACTGGACACCGCCTCCACGCTCGTCGGGGGGCCGAGTTTCAACGCGCGCTGGATTGGCGCGTACGAATGGCACCCGATGTCGCCCAGGGCCCCCGTGCCGAAGTCGTGCCAGCCACGCCACTTGAACGGATGATAGGCGGGATGAAACGGCCGCTCCGGGGCGACGCCGAGCCACAGGTCCCACGCCAGCGTAGCCGGGACGGGCGGCTTCTCCTTCGGACGTTCGATCGCCTGCGGCCAGATCGGGCGGTTGGTCCAGACGTGCACTTCGCGCACCGGGCCAATCGCGCCGGCGTCAAGGTACTCGCACAGCACCCGCACGCTCTCCTCGGCCTGGCCCTGGTTGCCCATCTGCGTCGCCACACGATGCCGGCGCGCGAGCTCGGTGAGCTGACGCGCTTCCCAGACACTGTGCGTGAGCGGCTTCTGCACATAGACGTGCTTGCCCATCTCGATCGCCATCTTCGCGATCGGGAAATGCATATGATCGGGCGTCGTCACGGTGACGGCGTCGATCTGGGCATCCATCTCCCGCAACATGACCCGGTAGTCCTGGAACTTCGGCACGTTGGGGTAGAGCTGTGTCACCCGCTTCGCGCGCGACCAGTCGACGTCGCAGAGGGCGACGATGTTCTCGGAGCTGACCGCCTCGATGTCCGAGGTTCCCTTGCCGCCGCAGCCGACACACGCGAGGTTGAGCTTCTCCCCGGGGGCCAGGCGACGCGGGGTCCGCACGGTCTCGGATTGCGCGGGCAGCGGGCCGGAAAGTCCCAGCAGGGCGGCCGCGGAGGCGGCCTGTTTCAGGAGAGCGCGGCGAGACAAGGTCGGTTCGGACATGGCGATGGCCGGGGCGAACCGGCGGCGGCCGGAGCCCGTTTCCAGAGCGAACCTGCGGACGCAGGTCGTCAACCGACAAGTGCGTCGCGACGGCAATCTCGCCGGCAGCGCCGACTGCGGGTTTCGGGAGAATTCGCGTTCGACTTCACCAGCCGGTTGCGCGGGACTCGCTGGTTCGCGGTTTCAACCGCGGAAAGATGAACGCGTCGATTCTGGTGGTGCTCGGGTTGGTTGGCCTGGCGATCGGGTGGATCGTCTGGCGCGTGCGGTCGCGACGGGCGTTGCTGCCCTGCCCGTCGGAGTTCCGGTGGCTGGTCGAGTTGGAAAACCCGATCGCCCGCGTCACGCGATCGGAGCGGTTGGTCCGGCATCTGGCGCCACCGCCCGGCGCGCGGGTGATCGACGTCGGCTGCGGTCCGGGTCGGGTGACGCTCCCGCTGGCGCGGGCGGTGGGATCGGACGGCGAAGTGGTGGCGCTCGACGTGCAACCCGAGATGCTCACCCGGGTGGCGGCGAAGGCCGCCGACGCGGGGTTGCCGCAGGTGCACCCCTCGCCGCGGATGCGCGCCACGCCGGCCTGTCTCCGGGATCGTTTGATGGCGCCGTGCTGGTGATGGCGCTGGGCGAGATTCCGGAAGATGTGAAGATTTTCGCGGTGCTGGCGACCGCGCTCCGACCGGGCGGCCGGTTGCTGGTGGCGGAGAGTATCTTTGATCCGCACTACGTTCGGCGGGAGAAGGTCCGGAGCCAGGCCGCCGCCGCGGGACTCGTCGAGCAGTCGCTCGAAGGCAACGGCGTGGCCTACATGTGATCTTTCAGGAGGTTGTCCCTCCGAGTCCGTCCTGAGAGAGATGGGTGTGATGAAAAAACACCTAACCCAGGAGGACCCGAAAGGACATGCATGCCAATGCCCGGACTACCCCGCGTA